>OZ244154.1:1687500-3862100 GCA_965216335.1 Aestuariivirgaceae bacterium
ATCATCCTCTCAGACCAGCTATGGATCGTCGCCTTGGTGAGCTTTTACCTCACCAACAAGCTAATCCAACGCGGGCCCGTCCAATAGCGATAAATCTTTCCCCCGAAGGGCGTATACGGTATTAGCCATCGTTTCCAATGGTTATTCCATACTACTGGGTAGGTTCCCACGCGTTACTCACCCGTCTGCCACTTTCCACTGGAGCAAGCTCCAGCTTCACGTTCGACTTGCATGTGTTAGGCCTGCCGCCAGCGTTCGTTCTGAGCCAGGATCAAACTCTCAAGTTTGAAACGTTTTGCTCATTCAGCACCGATTCTTAAAGAACCGACACCGTCTGTTCGCTTTGCGTATCTTGCTAATTTAGCATGAATTGACGAGTTACCTTGTAACGACTTGGTTAAGGTTTCACCGGTTGCCCGGCAATTCCAAGAACTCTGTCGAAATTTGGCTTCTCAAACGCTAAGCGTTGCGTCTCTTTGTGTCCGGCCATCCCTTAAAGGAATACCCGAACCGCAAGGACACCACCGCCTGCGTTTCTCTTTCTTTCATCAACAATGTCAAAGAGCCGGAGAGCCCTCGCGGATCGAGGTCTCTCTACCCTTTGCAGCCGACAAAGAATGCCGCACCAGATTAACGGCGCTTCGTTCCTTGATCTTTTGCAAAGGAAGCGCGAAGACGCTCACCCCGCCCAAGCGGTGTGTGCGCTTCAGTGGTGCGGGTTATATGAGCCTCCCCCATCACCTGTCAAGCGCTGCATTGCAAAAAAATGCGCTTTCTTGTGTTTATTTAACTACCGAAACGGCAGCTTTGCAAGGCCGGTGGCGGAAATCAGCCAAAGCTGTGCAGCAGTTGTCCACAGACCAGCCGACCTTGCGGCGCTTTGGCGGCAGAAATCCCGGTCGGATTCGAAAAATTCAACGCTCGGATTCGCCACTTCGGCAATGTCGAACCCGCCGCCTCGCGGAGCGGTTTCAGGTCAGGCCGCCATGCGGCTCCAGGTCGTAGTGCAACAGGTCGTTCGGGAAGGCTTTCCGGCCAAGGATGCGCATGACCTTGGGATCGATCTCCCTGCCGGAGATGGCGAACAGCCCGGTTGCCCGCAATGCCTGCCTGAGATCGACCGAGGTGCCGAGATACTTCCACACCGAACGCGAAACATAAGGATTGCGCTGCTTGCTCGACACACCGAACGTCACCCCGCGCAGCAGCGTCAGTTGGCTGCGCGCGGTCGGGTACAGCACCGTCTCGACAATCGCATCGTTGGCCAGGCCCTGATGCTCGACGACGAACAGCCGGTTGCCGAGCAGCGACATCTGTCCATTGTACTTGGACAGGAACAGCGCCCCGTCCTCCGGGTCGCGTGTCCGCTCTATGGTCTTGGTGCCGAACAGCCCGTCCTGCTCGAACACGTGGCTGATGGCCCGCAGCACATAACCGTCCCAGCTGAACGAGTGGCAATGGGTCAGATAATATCCCGCATAGCGCCGCAGGCCCATCCGGTCGCCGGGGAACGCCCGGGCAAACACCCGCCGCGTCCGCTCGCCATACGGCCCGCCGCCATCCTGCACCGGATTTGCGAACCGCCCGGCGAACTCGCCATGCGGCAGCATCAGATCAGCCGGCCTGATCGAGAAGTGCCCGCATATGCGCTGCAGGTTGTACGGCGAGGGCCGCGACGTGCCGTTGAGATACTTGGAGAACTGCTGACGGTTGATGCCGATCGCCCGGCACACCTCCGACACCGACTTCTCATAGCCGCACAGGAACCGGAGATTCCGGGCCAGATCGCCGTCTTCCATCGCAATAGTCCTCAAAAACATCCGCAATCGCAGCCGAGGCCGCTCGATCTGCAGCGAGTTTAAGCGATGCTAGCATAAACCCGCGCAAAGTCGAGCGAAGGCGCGCAATTGAGTGTCCCGCCATTTCGCGGGAGTTTGAAGCGGGGGAGAAACGCGCAAGGAAGCGGCCGATGGACGCCTTGAATTACGGCTATCGCGTCTTGGAGAACGAGTATATCGAGCTGAGCGACGGCTGCCGGCTGGCGGCGCGCATCTGGCTGCCCGACGAGGTCCATACTCAGCCCGTCCCGGCCATTCTGGAATACATCCCCTACCGCAAACGCGGCGGCAGCGACCAGCGCGACGACATCGCCTACCCGCACTTTGCCCGCCATGGCTATGCCGGCGTGCGCGTCGACATCCGCGGCAACGGCGAGTCCGACGGCCTGATGACCGGCGAATACACCGAACAGGAACTCGCCGACGGCACCGAGGTCATCGCCTGGATTGCCGCGCAGGACTGGTCCGACGGCAATGTCGGCATGATGGGCCACTCCTGGGGCGGCTTCAACGGCCTGCAGGTCGGCGCCCTCGCCCCGCCGGCCCTGAAAGCCATCATCACCTCGTGCTCGACCGACGACCGCTACGCCGACGACATCCACTTCATGGGCGGCTGCCTCAACAACGACAACACCACCTGGTCGCAGCAGATGCTGTACTACTCAACCCGGCCGCCCGACCCGGCGCTGATCGGCGAGGGCTGGCGGGACCTGTGGCTCACCCGGCTGGACAACATGCCGTTCCTTGCCGCCCACTGGCTGGAACACCAGCACCGCGACGCCTTCTGGAAACACGCCTCGGTGTGCGAGGACTATGCCGCCATCAAGGCCCCGGTGCTTGCCGTCGGCGGCTGGTACGACAGCTACACCAACGCCATCCCGCGCCTCGTCGCCGGCCTGCCCGGCCGCGCCTGGGGCATCATCGGCCCATGGGAACACCGCTATCCCCACATGGCCAAGGTCACCCCCGGCATCGACTTTCTCGATGAAGCCGTGCGCTGGTGGGATCACTGGCTGAAGGGCATCGACAATGGCGTCGACCGGGACCCGGCCTTGCGTGCCTACCTGATCAAGGCCGCTCCGGCCTCCGAAAACAACAGCCCGCGCGCCGGTCATTGGGTTGCCGAAACCGCCTGGCCATCGCCGGAGACTGAAACCCGCACCCTCCACCTCACCCAAGCCGGTCTCGCCGGCGACACCGCAACCGGCGGCGTGGTGCAGATCAGTTCACCCCTCGACACCGGTCTCGCCTGCGGCAACTTCTGCCCCGGCATGCGCATCGACGACGAACTGCCCGGCGACCAGCAGGCCGACGACGCCAAGTCCGTTGTATTCGACACATCGCCCCTCGACCAGGACCTGGCCATCCTCGGCGCGCCCGAAGTCGAACTGGAGATCGCCGCCGACCGGCCCGTCGCCCTCATCGCCGCCCGCCTGTGCGACGTCGCTCCCGACGGCGCCAGCACCCGGGTCAGCCACAACCCCTTTAACCTCACCCATCACACCTCGCACGAACACCCCGAGGCGCTCGAGCCCGGCAGGGTCTACCGCGTGCGCTTCAAGCTGTGCGATGCCGGCTACATCTTCCCCGCCGGCCACCGCATCCGCCTTGCCCTGTCCTCCAACTACTGGCCGATGGTCTGGCCCGCCCCGCACCAGGCCACCCTAACCGTCCGCCTGGCCGGCAGCGCGCTGCATCTGCCGGTACGCCAGGCCGGACAGAACCGCATCGCGACGCCCGCACCGCCCCCATTGCCGGACACAACCTTCAAGACCCTGCGCGCGCCCTCCAACTCCCGCACCTGCGAACAAGCCAACGGCCGGACCGCAATCGAAATCCACGACGATCTCGGCCGCGTGATCGACACCTCCAACGGCCTCGTCACCGACAGCCGCGCCCACCACTACTACGACATCTCGCCCGGCGATCCCCTGTCGGCCGTCACCGGCGCCGACTGGGTTTTCGAAACCGCCCGCGACGACTGGTCGGCGCGCGTCGAAACCGCAACCGAAATGACCTCGGACGCCACCCACTTCCACCTCAAGGCCTCGGTCCGGGCCTTCAGCGATGGCGAACGGGTGTTCGAGAAACACTGGAACAAGAAGATCGCCCGCAATCTTGTTTGACCACCAAAGCGGGCCGCACCCGGCATGCAACTGCTCAAAACGGAGGATGACATGACTACGCCAAAGACCCCACAAGCCCAATGGCTGATCGATCAGGCCCGCCAGGGCCGCATCTCGCGCCGCGAATTCCTCGGCCGCGCCAGCGCCCTCGGCATCGCGCTCACCACCGGCACCGCCCTGTTCAGCGAGGCCCGCGCCGCCGAGCCCAAGAAGGGCGGCCACATGCGCCTGGCCATGGGCCACGGCTCGACCACCGACACCCTCGACCCGGCCCAGATCGAAAACGGCGCCCAGTGGGTTGCCGCCTACGGCGTCGCCAACACGCTCACCGAACTGGCCGTCGACGGCTCGCTGGTTCCGGCGCTCGCCACCGCCTGGGAAGCCTCGCCCGACGCCAAGACCTGGACCTTCAAGCTGCGCAAGGGCGTTGAGTTCCACAACGGCAAGACCATGACCGCCGACGACGTCATCGCCTCGATCAACCATCACCGCGGCGAAGACACCAAGTCCGTCGGCAAGGCGATCATGGAAGCCGTCACCGATGTCAAGGCGGACGGACCCGACACCGTGGTCATCAAGCTCAGCGGCGGCAACGCCGACTTCCCGTTCAACTTCAACGAGGCCACCTTCGGCATCTACCCGGCCAAGGACAACGGCATCGACTGGGCCGCCGGCGGCTCCGGCCCCTACAAGCTCGCCAAGGAAAACCCCGGCGTACGCCTCGATTTCGAGCGCCACGCCAACTACTGGAAGGACGGCCGCGCCCACGCCGACACCATTGAACTCCTGACCATCGCCGATGCCACCGCGCGCAACAATGCTCTCGTCACCGGTGCCGTCGATGTCATCGATCAGGTCGACCTGAAGACCGTGCACCTGCTGGCCAAACGCCCCGGCATTACGGTCGAGGAAGGTGCCGGCCCGCTGCACTACGTCTTCCCCATGCGCATGAAGACCGCGCCCTTCGACAATGCCCATTTGCGCAAGGCCCTGAAGTTCGCGCTCAACCGCGAGGAAATGGTCAAGAAGATCCTCATCGGCCACGGCGTCGTCGGCAACGATCACCCGATCGGCCCGTCCTACCGTTACCATGCCGCCGACATCGAACAGACGGCTTATGATCCCGACAAGGCCCGGTACCACATGGAGAAATCCGGTCTCGGCGACATCACCATAGACTTCAGCACCTCCGATGCCGCGTTTGCCGGTGCCGTCGATGCCGCCCTGCTCTACCAGGCCTCGGCCGCCAAGGCCGGCATCAAGATCAACGTGGTGCGCGAACCGGCCGACGGCTATTGGTCGAACGTCTGGGGCAAGAAGCCATGGTGCGCCAGCTACTGGGGCGGCTACACCACCGAGGACACCATGTTCTCCACCGGCTATGCCGCCGGTGCGGCCTGGAACGACACCCAGTGGGACGATCCCAGGTTCAACGAACTGCTGGTCGCCGCCCGCGCCGAACTGGACGAGAAGAAGCGCGCCGAGATGTACCGCGACATGCAGATCATCCTGCGCGACGAGGGCGGCGTCATCGCCCCGATGTTCGCCAACGCGGTCATCGCCCGCAACGACAAGATCGCCCACGCCGGCCAATCCTGGGTCCGCGCCTTCGACGGTCGCCGCATCATGGAGCGCTGGTGGATGGTCTGACGCCGCCGGGCGTTGCACGTCCCTGCCTCTTCACAAATGGCTGGAAAAACAATACCCCGGATGTATGTCCGGGGTATTTTCTTGCCTGCCCACACCAAGGTCACCACAAGATGCCGCAGCCGCCTGCAGACGCCACCTGGTCCGCCCTCTGGCGATCCGGCCTTGCCGGACGCTTCGGCCTGCTGTGCCTCGGCATCTGGCTGCATGCCGCCGATGAACTGATCATCGCGACGATTGTCCCGGCCGTGGTCAACGATATCGGCGGCCTCAATCTGGTCGGCTGGACTTTCGCCCTCTATGAGACCGGCGCAATTGCCGCTGGCGCCACCACAGGTTGGCTGATCGGGCGTTCGGCCCCCAAACCGGTGATGATCGGTGCCGCGGCCTTGTTCATGACCGGCTGCCTGATCTCCGGTCTTGCCCCCACCATGCCGATCATGCTGGTCGGCCGCGCCCTGCAGGGCCTAGGCGGCGGCGGGCTCATCGCCGTAGCCTTCGTCGCCACAGAGATCTACTTCCCACGCAATCTGTGGCCCAAGCTGTTCGCCATCATGTCGGTGGTCTGGGGTTCGTCGGCCTTCCTCGGGCCCCTGATCGGCGGTCTGTTTGCCGAGTTCGGCCTGTGGCGCTGGAGCTTTTTCGCTTTCGCCATCCAGGCCGCCCTGCTGATCGTCGTCATAGCCGTCGCCCTGCCGGCCGAACCGGACCGCAAACCACCCGTGGCATCGTCCGGCCTGCCGGTCATTCGGTTGCTGCTCCTGACCGGAGCCATCGTCATGATCGCCGCGGCCGGTATCGACGTCGACCCCGCGACCTCGCCGTTGCTGATCCTTGCCGGCGTCGTCGCCTTTTTGCTGTTCCTGAAACGCGATGCTGCCAGCGGCCCAAACCGCTTGCTGCCGTCCCGCCCGCTCGACCCGCGCCACCCCCTCGGCGCCGGCCTGCTCGCCGTACTGCTGATGACCACCGCAACGGTGTCTTATGCCGTCTACGCCGCCACGCTGATGAAGACCCTGCACGGCATCAGCCTGATCGCCGCCGGCTACATCATCGCGCTGGAATCCATCGGCTGGTCGCTCGCGTCCATTTCCGTCGCCAGCCTGCCGCAGCGTTTCGAGCGCAGCTTCATTCGCGCCGGAATGCTGTGCGTCGTCACCGGTCTCGCCGGAGCGATGCTCACCATGGCCACTGGCCCGTTCCTTGTGCTGCTGGTCTGGCCGTTCCTGCTCGGTGCCGGCTTCGGCATGAGTTGGCCCTTCATCATCCGCCACGTCGTGGAAGCAGCACCGGACGCGCAATCTTCCATTGCCGCCTCGGCTGCACCCACCCTGCAGCGCGCCGGCTATGCCATCGGTGCATCCTACGCCGGCATCATCGCCAACTGGTCCGGCTTCGAGGATGGCCTGACCACCGAAACAGCCACCGCCGTCGCTTTCTGGCTGTTCGCGGCCAGCCTTCTTCTTGCTCTGCCCGGCCTCATTGCGGTGCTCGCAATGACGAGTCCGCGCACCGGAGTATCGCCAGGCGGCCCCGACAACCCGAAAGCCTGATCGTCGCGACTACTCCCGGGCAATCACCGTACGGCCTTCGATCTTCGGTGCCACCGTCCCGGCCGCCTTGATGTAGGCCATCACGTGGTTGGCCACCAGTTTGCCGTCGGCGTCTCCGACAAGCTGCCTCATGCCGGCAAAGCCCTTGTAGCCATTGCCGCCGCCGGCCAGGAAGTCGTTCGTCGCCACTTTGTAAACCTTGCCGGGATCAACCGGCACACCGTCGATCATCAGGGACACGATGCGTTCGCCTTTCTTGCGCGAGGTATCGGCCTTCACCGTCATGCCGCTGACCTGGGGAAACGCACCCGTGGTGCGTTTGTGGGCCCTGGCCAGCCCCTGCTCGAGCACCGCTGTCAAAGCCTTGCCGGTCATTTCCAGCACATAGGTCTTGTTGCCGAACGGCAGTTCGCTCAGCACATCGCGCCGGGTGATCTCGCTGCCCGCCGCATAGACCTTGTTGCCGCGGATGCCGCCGCCGTTGAGAACCGCCACGTCGGCCCCGGTCTGGGCCCGCACCGCATCGGCGATCAGGTTGCCGATCGCCGCCTCGCCGCCGCGCACCGCCGCGTTGCGGCTGTCCAGTTCCGTCGCCGTCTTGCCCACCGCCACATCGAACTCGGCATCGAGCAGCCCCTGATAGTGGGCGATACGCTCAGCCACGGCCGCATCCGGCTCAACATTGGCAGTATCGATCAGCCGGAAGTTCGGCCACCACGACACCTTGCGCCGCTTGCCGTCGTCTTTGGTACGCACCTCCACATCGACGGCAATGATGTACAATCCATCCTGCATCGCCTCGGCCAGAACCGTGTCGCCGTCATATTCCAGCACCAGGTCATGATCGTCGCCCGACAGGATGATATCGGCGAACGCCGCCTTGACCAGCTTGCGGTCCATCTTGCGGCTGGCGTGGACGACGGCGACGATCAGGTCGGCCCCCTGCTTGCGCAGCGCCCGGGCCAGCTTGCGCCCGGTCTCGACCGAAGAGCTGAACACCAGATCGCCCGGCGATGACCGCTTTACGGAATCTTCCGCCGTCAGCCCGACGACCCCCACCTTCACACCGCCCATCTCGATCAGCTTGCCTGCACCGATCCCGGCAATCGGCTTGCCGTCGGCACCGGCCAGGTTGGCCGCATAAACCGGAAACGCCGCCTCGGCCATGCGCTTGACGAACACCTGCGGACCGAAATCGTACTCGTGATTGCCCGGCACGAAGATGTCCGGCTCGATCATGTTCAGCAGATCGATCATGTGCGCACCCTGATCGATCCCCGACATCAGCGAAGGCGAGATCGTATCCCCGGCATGGGCCACCAGAACATTCGGCCCTGCCGCCCGTTCCGCCGCAATGACCGCGGCAATCTTGGCCATGCCGCCCCGGCCGTCGCCCCGCGGCTGCATCTTGTAGATGTCGCACACCAGAACGAACGTCAGGCGTTCGCTGCGCACCTGATCCGCAAGCCCGGCGGCCGCGTAGGCACAACAGACCGTCAGCACAACGCAAAGCCCATGCAGCATGTTCTTGATCATCACTGTTCCTTTCACCACCCGGCAGCCGCCTCACCAGCCCCATGGTGGCGTGGCCGCCCGCATCACGCAACAGCAACTTGTGCTCACCGGCAATCCCGTCTAACTCATGCGGTCACGCAAGCCACGGAAATCAGAGTAACCCGATAGTGGATCAGATCGCCAAACGCCCGCCCGTCGCCCTGCCGGCCGACCACCCGCCGGTCAATTGCGGCAAGATCGGCGTCCTGCTGATCAACCTCGGCACCCCGGAGGCAACGACCTACTGGCCGATGCGCCGCTATCTCAAGGAGTTCCTGTCCGACCCGCGCGTCATCGAGACCAACCGGGCCGTCTGGTGGTTCGTGCTCAACGCCATCATCCTGACCAAGCGGCCGAAAAGTTCCGGCGAAGCCTATGAGCAGATCTGGAATCACGAAAAGAACGAATCGCCGCTCAAGACCATTACCCGCAGCCAGGCCGAGAAGATTGCCGCCGCCCTTGCGGATGACGGACGCATCGTCGTCGACTGGGCCATGCGCTACGGGCTGCCCTCGACTGGCGAGGTCTTGGAGCGCATGACCAGGGCGGGCTGCGAGCGCATTCTGCTGTTCCCGCTCTACCCGCAATATGCCGCCGCCACCACCGCCACGGCCATGGACAAAGCCTTCGATGCGCTCAAGACCATGCGCTGGCAGCCGACCATCCGCGCCGTGCCGCCCTACCACGACCACCCGGCCTACATCGATGCTCTGGCCGAAAGCCTGAAGGCGCACATTTCCTGGCTCGGGTGGGCGCCGGATGTCATCATCGCCTCGTTCCACGGCCTGCCCAAGGACTACCTCCTCAAGGGCGACCCCTACCACTGCCAGTGTCAGAAGACCGCCCGCCTGCTGCGCGACAGGATGGGCATGTCCGAGGACGAACTGATCCTCACCTTCCAGTCCCGCTTCGGCAAGGCCGAGTGGCTCCAGCCCTACACCGACAAGACAGTCGAAAAGCTCGCCAGCGAAGGCGTGAAGAACATGCTGGTCATCACCCCCGGCTTTTCCGCCGACTGCGTCGAGACCCTGGAGGAAATCGCCATCGGTGTTGCTGAAAGTTTCCACGAACACGGCGGCGAGAACTTCTCCGTTGTCCCCTGCCTGAACGACAGCGACCTGTCGATCGGCCTGCTCGAAACCCTCATCCGCACCGAGCTTTCGGGTTGGGTCTGACGAAAGCACCCATCGCCAGCGGTACGAACCGAACGCCTGCGCCCCCCGCGTCACCCCGGCGAAGGCCACTGCTGTCCGGTTTAACGTTGGGTGAAGGCACATTTCTTCCATTGCATCGGATAGTTGCATGCGCTGAAGAAAGCTCCGATATGATTCCGGGTTGGCTCCCGGGCATTCCCTCCCCCAGAAAGGGGGAGGGTTAGGGTGGGGGTTGATGGCGGTGCAACGCAGTGATTTCATTGTGTTTTGCGCCGCCATCAACCCCCATCCCAGCCTTCCCCCTTTCTGGGGGAAGGAGCAATCATCGCTTAACCGGACAACAGTGGGCGAAGGCCGGGGTCCGGTGTGGCAAGCGCTTGATCCCTCCACTAACGTGTCATCCCGGAAAAGCCGACAGGCTTTGTCCGGGAACTCTGAAAGGTTCAGCCAGGTCCAGAGCCCCCGGCTCCCGCTGCCGCTCGGCCGGCATTGCAACGGATGCGGCAATGCGGACGCGAACCGGTCCTGTGACCGGGTTTTCAGATGATCCGCCTGACACCGGTGCTCTGAAATGAAATTGACTGCCGGACCGCATTCTGAAAAGAATGTTCCAAACAAGGTTTGGACTTGCAGGCATGCGCAACAGGTTTTCGCTATACGCTGACGACGGCACACCGGCTCTGGTGGTCAACGGCAAGGCGAAGTCGGATTTCTTCTTCATTTGCGAACATGCCAGCCGGCAGATCCCGTCCGTCCTCGGCACCATGGGTCTGTCGCCGGCCGAACGGCGCAGCCACATCGCCTGGGATATCGGCGCCGCCGCCGTCGCCCGCCTGCTGTCTAAGGCCTTCGATGCCCCGCTCGTCCTGCAGCGCTACTCCCGTCTAGTGTTCGACTGCAACCGTCCGCCCGGCGCGCCGGCCGCCATTCCCGAGGCAAGCGAGGCAACCCGAATTCCCGGCAACGAAAACCTGTCTGAGACCGACAAAAAGGCCCGCGCCGACGATCTCTATTTTCCGTTTCATGCCAAGGTCTCCGCGATGCTGGATGAACGCCATGCCGGCGGGGTCGATCCGATCGTGGTCACCATGCACAGCTTCACGCCCATCTATCACGGCAGACAGCGCAAGGTGGAACTCGGTATCGTCCATGACGAGGACGCCCGCTTCGCGGACGCCATGCTCGACGCTGCAGCACTGGACCCGTCATACTCCACAGGCCGCAATGACCCCTATGGACCCGAAGACGGGGTCACCCACACACTCAGGATGCACAGCCACCAGCGCGGACTGCTCAATGTCATGTTGGAAGTACGCAACGACCTGATAGACACCAAGACCGGCCAGACCGAATGGGCCGAACGCCTCAAGGGGCTGCTCGAAACCTCACGCACCCGGTTGCTGCAAGCCGCTGAAACCGATCCCCACGCCGCCTCCGGTTAACCGCAGGCGACCGCTCAACGACCGATCAGGAGCCATCTCTCATGTCCGCACACCTCACCCTCAAAGCTCTGCGCGACGCCGTCGCCGATGGCTCGATCAACACCGTTCTGGCCTGCCAGGTCGACATGCAGGGCCGCCTCATGGGCAAGCGCTTCCAGGCCGAGTTCTTCCTCGACAGCGCCCACGAGGAGACCCATAGCTGCAACTACCTTCTGGCCACCGATGCGGAAATGGAAACCGTTCCGGGCTACAAGGCCTCGAGCTGGGAAAAGGGCTACGGCGACTACGTGATGAAGCCCGACCTGTCGACGCTGCGCCGCATCCCGTGGCTCGATTCAACAGCGCTGGTGCTGTGCGACATGCTGGATCATCACACCCACATGCCGGTGCCCCATTCGCCGCGCGCCATCCTCAAGCACCAGATCGCCCGGCTCGAGGACATGGGGCTGAAGGCCATGATGGCCTCCGAGCTCGAGTTCTTCCTGTACGCCGACAGCTACGAGGATGCCCACGCCAAGGGCTACCGCGACCTTGAGACCATCTCCACCTACAACGAGGACTACCACATCTTCCAAACCTCCAAGGAAGAAGAGGTCATGCAGGCGATCCGCACCGGCCTGCAGGGCGCCGGCATTCCGGTCGAGAATTCCAAGGGCGAGGCCTGCCGCGGCCAGGAAGAAATCAACGTCCGCTACAACGATGCCCTGGAGATGGCCGACAATCACGCCATCCTGAAAAACGGCTGCAAGGAAATCGCCTGGTCCAAGGGCCGAGCCATCACCTTCATGGCCAAGCCCGACTACGAGCTTGCCGGCAACTCCTCGCACATCCACCAGTCGCTGTGGAGCCACAGCGGCACCGCCGCCGCCTTCTACGACCCGGATGCCGAGTACGGCATGTCGCAGCTGATGCGCCACTACATGGCCGGCCTGCTCACCCACGCCAGCGAACTGACCTACTTTCTCGCCCCCAACATCAACTCCTACAAGCGCTTCCAGGCCGGCACCTTCGCCCCGACCAAGGCCATCTGGTCGATGGACAACCGCACCGCCGGCTACCGGGTGTGCGGCGAGAATTCCAAGTCGGTGCGCGTCGAATGCCGTGTCGGCGGCGCCGACCTCAACCCCTACCTTGCCTTCGCCGCCCTGCTTGCCGCCGGTATCTCCGGCATCGAAAACAAGCTGGAGCTCGAACCGGAATTCACCGGCGACGCCTACGCCGCCTCCAAGCGGGTGCGCGAAATCCCCAAGACGCTGCGCGACGCCGCCACCGCGCTCAACAAGTCCAAGATGCTGCGCGCCGCCTTCGGCAGCGACGTCATCGACCACTACGTCCACGCCGCCAACTGGGAACAGTTCGAATACGACCGCCGCGTCACCGACTGGGAAGTCACCCGCGGCTTTGAGAGGAGTTGAAAGGCATGCCCGGCCAGATCATCAAATGCATCTCTCCCGTCGATGGCTCGACCTATGCCGAGCGCCCCGTTGCGACCGGATTGGAGATCGCCACCGCCTTCGACGGCGCGCGTCGTGCCCGCAAGGACTGGCGTGCCCTGTCCATCGCAGAGCGCGCTGCCTATTGCAGCAAGGCCGTCGATGCCATGCTCGCCATGACGGACGAGATTGTGCCCGAGCTGGCCTGGCAGATGGGCCGGCCGGTGCGTTTCGGCGCCGGTGAACTGGGTGGCTTCGAGGAACGCGCCCGCCACATGATCGCCATCGCCGAGGACGCTTTGTCCGACATCGACCCCGGCCCCAAGGACGGCTTTCAGCGCCACATCTCGCGCGAGCCCCTCGGCACCGTGTTCACCATCGCCCCGTGGAACTTCCCCTATCTCACCGCCGTCAACTCCATCGTGCCGGCGCTGATGGCCGGCAACGCGGTGATCCTCAAGCACGCCTCCTCGACCCTGCTGATCGGCGAGCGCTTCCAGCAGGCCTTCGATGCCGCCGGCCTGCCCAAGGGCCTGTTCGCCAATCTGGTCCTCGACCACCAGAAGACCGCCGACATCATTTCCGGCGGCCTGGCCGACATGGTGTGCTTCACCGGCTCGGTGCCCGGCGGCCGCCAGATCGAACAGGCCGCCGCCGGCCGGTTCATCCCCATCGGCCTGGAGCTCGGCGGCAAGGACCCGGCCTATGTCCGCCATGACTGCAATCTGGCCCATGCCGTCGAAAACCTCGTCGACGGTGCGTTCTTCAATTCCGGCCAGTCATGCTGCGGCATCGAGCGCATCTATGCCCATGAAAGCGTCTATGACGACTTCGTCTCCGGCGTCGTCGACCTCACCCGGCAGTACGTTCTCGACAATCCGCTCGATGAGGCCACCACCCTCGGCCCGCTGATCAAGCCGGCCGCCGCCGACTTCGTGCGCGGCCAGATCGACGAGGCGGTCGGCGACGGCGCCACCGCCCACATCGACCCCGGCAAGTTCGACAGGGACGCTCCCGGCTCGGCCTATCTCGCGCCGCAGGTGCTGACCGGCGTCAGCCACCAGATGCGCGTCATGACCGAGGAAAGCTTCGGCCCCGTCGTCGGCATCATGAAGGTGTCAGGCGACGACGAGGCCATCGGCCTGATGAACGACAGCGACCTCGGCCTCACCGCCGCCATCTGGACCGAGGATGCCGCCGCCGCACAGGCCATCGGCGACAGGCTCGACACCGGCACCGTGTTCATGAACCGCTGCGACTACCTCGACCCGGCGCTCGCCTGGACCGGCGTCAAGAACACCGGCCGCGGTTGCGCCCTGTCGCGCGTCGGCTATGAGGCCCTGACCCGGCCCAAGAGCTTCCATTTCCGCACCAGCACCAACTGACCGATCCGGAGAACAACACCGATGACCACCACCGCCAACTGGTCCTACCCGACAGAAGTCCGCTTCGGCCCGGGCCGCATTTCCGAGCTCGGCGAAGCCTGCAAATCCGCCGGCATGTCGCGGCCGCTGCTGGTCACCGACCCCGGCATCGTCAACCTGCCGATCACCCAAACCGCACTTGAAGCCGTGCGCGCCGCCGGGCTGGAGGTGGCCGTGTTCTCCAAGGTCGACCCCAATCCGACCGAGACCAATGTCGCCGACGGCCTGAAAGTCTTCAAAGACGGCAACCACGACGGCGTCATCGCCTTCGGCGGCGGCTCCGGTCTCGATTGCGGCAAGGTCATCGCTTTCATGAAGGGCCAGACCCGGCCGATGTGGGACTTCGAGGACATCGGCGACTGGTGGACCCGCGCCGATCCGTCGGGCATCGCCCCCATCGTCGCCGTGCCGACCACAGCCGGCACCGGCTCCGAGGTTGGTCGCGCCGGCGTCATCACCAACGAGGAAACCCAGACCAAGAAGGTCATCTTCCACCCGAAAATGCTGCCCGCCGTGGTCATCTGCGATGCCGAACTCACCACCGGCCTGCCGCCGGTCATCACCGCCGGCACCGGCATGGACGCCTTCGCCCACTGCCTGGAGGCCTACTGCTCGCCGTTCTACCACCCGATGTCGGCCGGCATCGCCGTTGAGGGCATGCGGCTGGTGAAGGAGAACCTGCCGATCGTCTACGCCGAGCCCGGCAACATAGAGGCCCGCGGCCACATGCTGTCAGCCGCCGCCATGGGCGCCGTCGCCTTCCAGAAGGGCCTGGGCGGCATCCACGCCCTGTCGCACCCGGTCGGCGCCCTCTATCACACCCACCACGGCCTCACCAACGCGGTGTTCATGCCCTACGTGCTGAAACACAACCGCGACCAAATCGAGGAGCGGATCACGCGCCTCGCTGCCTGGCTCGGCATCGCCGGCGGCTTCGACGGCTTCATGACCTACGTCATGACCCTGCGCCACGACCTCGCCGTCCCCAACACCATCGCCGACCTCGGCGTCACCGACGACAGCCGCTTCGAGCAGATGTCCGCGATGGCCGTCATCGACCCGACCAACGGCGGCAACCCGGTGCCGCTGACCGAGGCTGAATGCTTTGGCCTTTATGAACAGGCGTTGCGGGGGATGAATTGATGCTCAATCTCCCCCGCAGCCGCCCCCGCATCCTGTGCTGCAGCCGCCCCCGGTGGAGCAGCCGCCGCGGTTCTTCTTGGAGCGCCTGCTGGCGATCACAATGACGGCAATCAACACGCCGATCAGTATGATCAGCCACAGCCAGCCCTGTCCCGACGTCGGAAAGAATCTGGTCTGCGAAGCCTCGGCCAATGCAACATGCTGCAGCGCCGCCCACACGATGCTCCCCGCCGCCATCACGGCTGCAGCCACCAGAACGGCCCGCTTCGGCACCATCCAGTAGTCCGCGCCGCTCACCCGCCTGAACGTCGGCGCCTTGCCGAAGCGGATGGCGGACGGCGGCCAGATGGCTGCGGGCGGCGGCACGCCAAACTCGCGCTGGTAGGATCTCAGTGTCGCTGCATAGTTGCCCGCAAACCGCGCCTCATCGCCCCTGCCGCCGCGCGTCGGACCGTGATGCAGCGCCCGGCCCAGTGCCGTCTTGAACGGCCCCCAATAGTCCCGCGTGCAGGTCATGTGCAGGTGCCAGGCCTGATCGACCTCGTCGGACGGCGTCACCTCGTGGCCCGCCACCATCGCCAGATAGCAGAACCGCTTGTACTCCTCGATCACCTCAAGTGCGAACGCCCGGCTCCACCCGTTCTCACGCGCCAGCCGCGCGGAGAATGGGAAGGCGGCCTGCGGATCATCAAACTCGTAAGCCGAAATCCGTCGCCAAAGTGTGTTCCGGGTTCTCATACTTGAGCGCTCCTTTGAAGAATATCAGCCGGACCCGCAACCGCCGCCGCCGCATCCGCTGCCGCCACCATCCGTTCCACAGCCGCCAATTGTTGTCGATGAACCGTTCGTGCCCTTCTTGTTACGGCGCTTGCTTTTGGGAATTATCATGCCAAGCAGTTTGAAGCCGCCAAATGCGATGGCAAGGATGACAACTATCCACCACAATTGCAGTCGCCCGCTATCAGCGTTGTCCTGCGCTGCGCTGAGTGACTGGGTGCTGACGATCCATGCGGTCAGAACAAGCATTGCCACTCCGCACGAAAACCGTACCGCATTCTTCGACACGATCCAGTGGTCGGCCGCGCTCACACGCCTGTACGAAGCCGCCTTGCCAAAGCGGATTTCCGCTGGCGGCCAGATGGCAGCGGGGGCAGGATGGCCGAACTCGCAATCATAGCTGGCCAGAGTTGCGGCATAGTTTTCATCGAACCGGGCTTTATCGCTGCTGGTTCCTTTGGTCGGGCCATGGTGCAGCGGCTGGCCGAGTGCATCGGTGAATGCACCCCAATAGTCCCGCGTGTAGGTCATGTGCAGGTGCCAGGCCTGATCGACCTCGTCGGACGGCGTCACCTCGTGGCCCGCCACCATCGCCAGATAGCAGAACCGCTTGTACTCCTCGATCACCTCAAGTGCGAACGCCCGGCTCCACCCGTTCTCACGCGCCAGCCGCGCGGAGAATGGAAAGGCGGCCTGCGGATCGTCAAACCCATGCGCCGAGATGCGCTGCCACAGTTCTGCATCCTTCATCGTCGAACCTCTCTTGCGTTCACAACCACATGATGAATATCACATCCATCCTCCAGGGTTTCCCTCAGTATCAGCCTACCATAATGCGGCGACAGGAAACTGGGGCTTTGGAATGTTTCAGAACGTGGATGTCTTCGATCTGATCGGTATGGCCGGCGTCATTCTGTACCTCGGCTCCTGCGCCGTGCTGCAATCCGGTCTGATCCGCGGCAACGATGATACCAGCCGGACCCGGGCGCCGCGGCGGCATTGACCGGACCGGTCAAACCGGCCCCCGCCGGCAAATTCTCTTTGTTTTGCCTGTTGATGCCCGCAAATCCGCTTCCTATATAAGCTGCGAACGTCGCCGGAGGTGTGCAGCATCGCCAAAACCCATCCGGCGCCGGTTGATTTTTGACTAACCCGGAGGCCTTCTCCCCCACCCGATGCGGGGCAGGAAAGTGCTTAAGTTTTAAGGCTTTCAGCGAAGGCCGGCCATAAGGAGGACGAAATGGCGAAAGTTATCGGTATCGACCTGGGCACCACCAATTCCTGTGTCGCGGTCATGGACGGGACCACCCCGAAAGTTCTGGAAAACTCCGAGGGCGCGCGCACCACGCCGTCCATCGTAGCCTTCGGCGAAGACGGCGAGACCATGGTCGGTCAGCCGGCCAAGCGCCAGGCGGTCACCAATCCTGAAAACACCTTTTTCGCCATCAAGCGCCTGATCGGACGGCGCTGGGACGATCCGATGGTCAAGAAGGACAAGGAACTTGTCCCCTACAAGATCGTCAAGGCCGAAAACGGCGACGCCTGGGTCGAAGGCCGCGGCGAGAAATATGCCCCCGCCCAGATTTCCGCCTACACCCTGCAGAAGATGAAAGAGACCGCCGAGCGCTCGCTGGGCGAGACCGTCACCCAGGCCGTGATCACCGTACCGGCCTACTTCAACGACAGCCAGCGCCAGGCCACTAAGGATGCCGGCAAGATCGCCGGCCTTGAAGTGCTGCGCATCATCAACGAGCCGACGGCGGCTGCGCTCGCCTATGGCCTCGACAAGAAGGAAGCCGGCACCATCGCCGTTTACGACCTCGGCGGCGGCACCTTCGACGTCTCGATCCTCGAGATCGGCGACGGCGTGTTCGAGGTCAAGTCGACCAACGGCGACACCTTCCTCGGCGGTGAGGACTTCGACATGCGCATCGTCGATTACCTGGCCGATGAGTTCAAGAAGGACCAGGCCATCGACCTGCGCGGCGACACCATGGCCCTGCAGCGCCTCAAGGAGGCAGCCGAAAAGGCCAAGATCGAACTGTCGTCCTCGACCCAGACCGAGATCAACCTGCCGTTCATCACCGCCGACCAGTCCGGCCCCAAGCACCTGACCCTGAAGCTGACCCGCGCCAAGCTGGAAAGCCTGGTCGAAGACCTGATCAACCGCACCGTCGACCCGTGCAAGTCGGCCCTCAAGGATGCCGGCATCTCGGCCGGCCAGATCGACGAGGTCGTTCTCGTCGGCGGCATGACCCGCATGCCCAAGGTCATCGAAACGGTGAAGAACTTCTTCGGCAAGGAACCGCACAAGGGCGTGAACCCGGACGAGGTCGTCGCCATCGGTGCCGCCATCCAGGCCGGCGTTTTGCAGGGCGACGTCAAGGACGTGCTGCTGCTCGACGTCACCCCGCTGTCGCTCGGCATCGAGACGCTCGGCGGCGTGTTCACCCGCCTGATCGACCGCAACACCACGATCCCGACCAAGAAGTCCCAGGTGTTCTCCACCGCCGACGACAACCAGTCGGCCGTCACCATCCGGGTGTTTCAGGGCGAACGTGAAATGGCCGCCCACAACAAGCTGCTCGGTCAGTTCGACCTGGTCGGCATCCCGTCCGCCCCGCGCGGCGTGCCGCAGATCGAGGTCACCTTCGACATCGACGCCAACGGCATCGTCAACGTGTCGGCCAAGGACAAGGGCACCGGCAAGGAACAGCAGATCCGCATCCAGGCCTCCGGCGGCCTCAGCGACGACGAAGTCGAGCAGATGGTCAAGGACGCCGAGGCCAACGCGGCTGAGGACAAGAAGCGCAAGGAGCTGGTCGAGGCCAAGAACCACGCCGAGGCCCTCATCCACTCCACCGAGAAGACCCTCGGCGAGCATGGCGACAAGATCTCCGATGCCGACAAGTCGGCCATCGACACCGCCATGAGCGAGCTGCGCACCAGCCTTGAAGGTGAGGACACCGAAGCCATCACCGAAAAGACCAACGCCCTGGCCCAGGCCTCCATGAAGCTCGGTGAAGCCGTCTACCAGGCCAGCCAGGCCGAGGCCGGTGCCGGCGACGACGGCGGCGATGCCGGTGACGGCCCGTCTGCCGCCCAGGACGACGATATCGTCGATGCCGATTTCGAGGAGGTCGGCGAAGACGACACCGACGACACCAAGAAGTCGGCCTGACGGGACGTTTTGAGCAATGACACCCCGTCCTGTGCAAATGACATCCATGCGCACGGGCGGGGCCTTGCCCATCCGGCACAAGGACAAAGCGTTCCATGTCTAAGCGCGACTACTACGAAGTTCTCGGCGTCGAGCGTTCAGCCGACGAGAAGGCCCTGAAAAGCGCCTTCCGCAAGCTGGCCAAGCAGTATCACCCGGATGCCAATCCGGACGACGCCACCGCCGAGGCCAAGTTCAAGGAAGCCGCCGAGGCCTACGAGGTCCTGAAGGACCCGCAGCGCCGCTCGGCCTACGACCAGTTCGGCCACGCCGCCTTCGAGGGCGGCGGCGGACCCGGCGGCCCGGGCGGTTTCGGCCCCGATTTCAACTCCTCGATGTCCGACATCTTCGAGGACCTGTTCGGCGAGTTCATGGGCGGACAGCGCCGTGGCGGCGGCGGCCGGCGCGGTGGTGCCGCGCGCGGTGCCGACCTGCGCTACAACATGGAAATCTCGCTCACCGAGGCCTATGCCGGCAAGTCGGCGCAGATCCGTGTACCCTCGGCCATTACCTGCGACACCTGCGACGGCTCCGGCGCCAAGCCCGGCACCAGCCCGTCCACCTGCTCGACCTGCAACGGCGCCGGCGCCGTGCGCTCGTCCTCCGGCTTCTTCACCGTCGAGCGCACCTGCCCGTCCTGCCAGGGCCGCGGCCAGACCATCACCGACCCGTGCACCGCCTGCTCCGGCCAGGGCCGCGTCACCAAGGAGCGCACCCTGTCGGTCAACATCCCCGCCGGCGTCGAGGACGGCACCCGCATCCGCCTGGCCGGCGAAGGCGAGGCCGGCGTGCGCGGCGGCCCGTCCGGCGATCTCTACATCTTCCTGTCGATCAAGCCGCACGAGTTCTTCCAGCGCGACGGCGCCGATCTCTACTGCCGCGTGCCGATCTCCATGGCCACCGCCGCACTCGGCGGCGACATCGAAGTGCCGACCATCGACGGCAAGAAGGCCCGCGTCGCCATCCCCGAAGGCACCCAGACCGGCAAGCAGTTCCGCCTAAAAGCCAAGGGCATGCCCGTCCTGCGCACCACCCAGCGCGGCGACATGTACATCCAGGCGAGCGTCGAAACCCCGGTCAACCTGTCGCGCAAACAGCGCGAGCTCCTCAAGGAGTTCGACGCCCAGGCCCGCGACAACTCCCCCCAATCCGAAGGCTTCTTCGCCAAGGCAAAAGCCTTCTGGGACGGCTTCAGCGCCTAGCAGCGCTAGGCGGCGTAAGCTCCGCAGACGTGTGCCGCAAGCGGCTGGGACAACGGTCTCCCACACCCCTCCCCCTTGTGGGGGTGAGAGCCAATCAGCGATCGCTCCAGTGGAGCGATTGCCGGTTCGAACGGGCCATCGCGCCAGCGATGACCGGGTGGGGAAGCGGCAGCTCCTATCC
The DNA here is from genome assembly GCA_965216335.1 of Aestuariivirgaceae bacterium. Taxonomy (GTDB): domain Bacteria; phylum Pseudomonadota; class Alphaproteobacteria; order Rhizobiales; family Aestuariivirgaceae; genus JAHEJE01. Next base: position 1,708,195 of record OZ244154.1, read on the forward strand.
AAAAGCATCAATAACAATCCCCCACTCCCACTATCCCCTCGCAGGAGAAGGTGACCGCATCACTCCAACCCTCCGTGGCAGGGCCAGCAAAGCGTTTTAGCTTTGCGCCAGCCCGTGAACGGACGGCCGCGCGGAGGCGCGGGCGGAAAACAATAATCAACAGAAGGTGGCGCTTGTCGCCAGACAAGCGACGGATGAGGGGGAGCAGCGCAAGCCGCCCGGTCCAAACCCAGCGAAGCTACCCAAGACCGCTTCACAAACACTCAACACCCGCTTTCGGCCGATTTTGATGAAAAAGTCGGTTTCACCTTGAATTGGGTCTGCCGATTCGCAATTCCACAATTTCGACCATTGAAATCATTGCTTAATTTCGAGTGCGTATAGCCGCTAAGGCTTCGAAACTACGTATCGGGGACTTTTTCATCAAAATCGGCCCTTTGCCGACGTTCGAGTGTCGTTCTGTTTTTGCACTGCGGCATCCAAAAGCCGACATCCATCAGCGCTTATGAGTAACTCTGCCTTGAAGGACGCCTTTGCGGACTCACAGCCGCCTTTTGCTGAAGTAGCTTTCGCCAGCGCAGAAAACGTTCGCAATTGCAGCGGTAAATTTTTGGCGATGCGGCGGATTTCATCGAACCAGACGTTCACTTTTTTTGTCTCGCCGGATTTCAAACCGCTCTTGCGCTGCTCCTGATCAACTTTATCGAGGAGTGGGGCTAGGCGGAATCTCATTCATCTAGGTCTATAGTTTGCCTCTGAGATGGTGAGGGGCGTCGGGATTCTCGCGTGTGAAGCAGTCTCTCCGAACTGTTTTTTGTAGGCTCGCGAAAAGCTTTCTGGATTGTCGAAGCCGCACAGCGCCCCGATTTCATTGATCCGATAGCTTGAATTTAACAGTAGGTTCCTTGCCTGTAACAGGCGAAGATAGCGATAATACGCGGATGGTGACTGTTTCAGATGGCGCTGGAACAACCGCACCAGCGTCCATTTCGGCACCCCCACCTGTGCGCAGAGCCTGGCGATGCTCAGAGGCTCGGACAGATGCGCCAGCATCAGGTCAACCGCGCGGCCCAGGTTTCGGTCCATTCTCAGCAACGACGTCTCGGACAGCATTTTTTGCTGTGGCCCGGTATGCCCGCTCGGGCGATAGGTCAGGATTTCGGCAACGCGGGTGGCCAGATCACGCGAATTGAACCGTTCGATCAGTGCAAGCGTCATGTCAAAGGTTGCCACGCCCCCCGCACTAGGGTCTGTGGGGAATCAGGATTCCCAAATCAGTTGATTTGTGATTCAGACTTCCTTTTGAGGAGGTTTTGATGATCCGGACAGTATTGACTGACACTCAATGGGCCAAGATCGAGCCGCACTGCTTGGGCAAGAAGTCTGACCCTGGGCGCAGCGGGACCAACAACCGTCTTTTTCTCGAAGCGGTGCTGTGGAAGGCGCGTACAAGCAGCCCGTGGCGTGACTTGCCAGAAGCCTTTGGTAACTGGAGTACGGTATTTCGCCGGTTTCGCGACTGGTCTGCAGCCGGCGTCTTTGAACGCATATTCGAGGCGGTCTCAGACGACCCCGACATGGAATATGTCATGATCGATGCAACGATAGTCCCGGTTCATCGTCATGGACATGGCGCTAAAGGGGGACTCAAAGCCAGGCGATAGGCAAATCGAAAGGTGGCTGGACGACAAAGATCCTCGCCTTGACAGATGCTTTGGGTAATCTCGTGCGCTTCGGTCTGCTGCCAGGAAACCGATATGATACCATCGGTGTTGCACCGCTCATTCACGGCCTTAACTTTGATGCTGTGTTGGCAGACAAGGCCTTCGACAGCAATTGGATCATTGAAGAGCTGGATGAGCGCGGAGCAGTGATCTGCATCTCGCAACGGCCGCAGCGAAAGCACCCATTGCAGATCGATCTGGAAATCTACAAGTGGCGCCACCTGATCGAAAACTTCTTCTGCAAACTCAAGGAATTCAAGGGCATCGCTATGAGGTCTGAAAAAACGGACACACACTACACATCGATGATCTATGCCTGTGCTGCCGTCATAAACTCAAGATGAATCCCCACAAGCCCTAGAACAACGGTTGTCTGAGAGATCATACATACGATCCACAAACATCTGATCAGCATAGGCTTCGCGATATCCGCGCAAGGCTTCGAAATGAACAGCGGCGGGGGTTTTCGTCAGTAACCCAGCCTCAGCAAAGATCATCGCGCCGGTGTCGACACAGCCCATCAGCGTGCCGACACGCGCGCGCCGCCGCAGCCAGGCCAGCAACGGTTTGGTCAGGGCGCTTTCGGGCGCGTAGGACGAAATCAGCAACACGATATCATCGGGCGCGTCGTCCAACCGGCCGGTGTGCATCTCAAACCCGCTTGAGCTGCGGATCACGCCGCCCGATGCCGACATGATGCGCCATTGCCATGCCTTTTCGGCCAGTTCGCGGTTTGCCACGCGTAGGGGTTCGGTGACCAGCGTCAGGGACAGGATCGGGAAACTGTCTGTCAGAACAATTGCAACGCTTGGCATGGCATCTCCGGAACATTGTATTTTAGCGTCAATTTTTTGCTTTCCAAGATCAAGAAGATTGTAAACCTCGATAGTATTTTCGGGTGCAGGAGGATCGCACCATGACCGCTTTGCCGATGACGCCCGATTTTGACATCTGGCCCGTCAGACACACGGTACAGAACGTGTCGTATTCAGGCGATGCGTTTGCGATTACCTGGTCCGATGGCTCTCAAAGCCATCATCACGCGCTCTTGCTGCGCGAAAACAGCCCCGATCCGGTCACCACACATCCCAAGGCACGCGAAATGGCGATCGGACCCGAAGATATCCCCGAAGACCTGCAGATCATTGACGCCCGATTGCAGGCGTCAGGCGCGGTGTGGGTGGAATTCTCTGATGGGCTGCAGTCCGAGTATCATCCCGGCTGGCTTCGCGGTACAGCTTGGTTTGGCGAGGAAAAACCGGCGCAGCTGATCCTGTGGACCGCCGGAGACCAGCCCGAGCCACCCACATTTGACGGTCCCGCAGCGCTGGAAGATGCAGATATCTTTCTGGCCTGGCTCGAAACGCTGCACGCTTACGGGGTTGCCCGTTTACGCGGCCTGCCACAGCAAGATGGCCTGCTGGAACAGATCGTGACGCGGATCGGACCGGTGCGGGAAAGCAATTTCGGGCGGCAATACGTGCTGGAAATCAAGGACGATCCTGACAGCCAGGCCTATACATCCGGCAGCCTGCTTCAGCATATCGACCTGCCGACACGAGAGCTGCCTTTCGGGCTTCAGTTTCTTTACACGCGCGAGAACACAACAACCGGCGGAGAAGGTCTCTATGTCGATGCCTACCGCGTGGCCGAAGATATGCGCCAGGCCGAGCCAGACCACTTTCATTCGCTGGTCACGGATATCTGGGAATACAATAACAGGTCAAAAACATCCGATTACCGCGGCCGTGGCCCGGTGATTGAAACCGATGCTGCAGGCGCCATCACGGGCGTGCGCTATAACACATTCCTGCGTGCGCCCATGAAAGCGCCGCTTGAGGTCCAGGCGCGGGCCTACAAAGCCTATCGCGCCTTTTCGATACGCGCGCAAAGCGTCGAATATCAGATGAAGTTCCGCTATGAACCGGGCGATCTGCTGGCCTTTGACAACCGACGGGCGCTGCACGGGCGCGCAGGCTACGACGCCCAGGGTGGTGCGCGTTTTATCGAAGGCATCTATTCGGATCGCGACGATTTGCACTCGCGCATTCGCACGCTCAAACGTCAACAGCGCACCGCCCGCGCTACCCGAAAGGAAACACCGATGTCCGTTACACAGATCAAGACGCCACAAAACTGTTCGGAGGCCGAATGGCAGACCCGGGTGGAATTGGCCGCGCTTTTCAGGATCATTGCCCATTACGGCATGTCCGATCTTGCAAATGGAGCGGTTTGCGCCCGGGTTCCCGACGAACCCGACCACTATCTCGTGCATCCCTACGGTATGTTCTGGGAAGAGGCGCGCGCCTCGAGCATGATAAAAATCGACGCTGCCGGGCAGCCGGTAGACCCGGATGCGCCGTGGCTTAATGATGGGGTGCAGAACCTCTGCCAATGGATATTGGGATCGCGGCCCGACGCAAATTTCTTCGTCCACGGACACGAGGAAGAAGTCATGGCCGTTGGTTCGATCAAGGAAGGGTTTTTGCCGCTCAGCCAACCCGCGGTCTATCTGGGGAATATCACCGGCTATATCGAGTACGAGTTCGAGGAGGATGAGGCCTTTGGCGCCCATTTTGTAGAGCAGCTTGGTGATAATCAAATCCTGATCAGCCGGAACCACGGCTATTATGCCTTGGGCGAGACAGCCGCTGCCGCGTTCTTCCGCGCCTATTTCTTGCGGCAGACTTGCAGCACTCAGATCAAGACGCTGTCGATGGGCCGCGACCTGCATTTGATCGATCCGCAAAAAGTCGCGAGATATCAGGATCAGATGGCAGCGTCCGAACACTATAATTACAATGGAAAAACAGAATGGCCCGGCCTTATTCGCATACTGGATGCCCGCGGCCGTGACTACGCAAGCTGAAGCTATCCACAAAATGGGAAAGCGGCCATACAAGAACAACACAGCTTTGCCAGCTTGGCCTAAAACCCGGTCATTTGACGATTTCGATAACGTAGAGAGTCTTTCGCACATTTGCCTGATGCGGTGGTTCCTTTCACACTGAGTGAGAGGAGCGAGACGATGAGTGATGATACGGAGACCAAGGCGATGGGTCAGGTGATCCAGATCGACGAGGCGCGGATACGCGATCACCTTGGCGAGATGGTGCGCGGCACGGTTGAAGAAGCCTTGAATGCGATGCTGGATGCCGAGGCCGACCGGTTGTGCGGGGCTGGCCGGTATGAGCGCAGTGAGGCTCGGACCGACACACGCGCTGGCAGCTACGACCGGTCGCTTCACACCAAGGCCGGCGCGGTCAAGCTGAAGGTGCCGAAGCTGCGGCGACAAACATTCGAGACGGCGATCATAGAACGCTACCAGCGCCGCGAGAGCAGCGTCGAGGAAGCTTTGATCGAGATGTATCTGGCGGGTGTTTCGGTGCGCCGGGTCGAAGACATCACCGAGGCGCTGTGGGGCACGCGGGTGAGCCCGTCGACGGTGTCGAACCTCAACAAGAAGATCTATGCCAAGATCGAGGAATGGCGCCACAAGCCGATTGAGGGCTCACATCCGTATGTCTTTCTCGATGGTATCGTGATGAAGCGCTCATGGGCCGGTGAGGTGCGCAACGTCTCGCTGCTGGTGGCGATTGGCGTGACCTCGGATGGCTATCGCGAGGTTCTGGGCATCTGCGAGGGGGCCAAGGAGGACAAGTCCGGATGGTCGTCGTTCCTGCGCCATCTGGTGGACCGGGGCCTGAATGGTGTGGAGCTGGTGGTATCAGACGCCTGTCGTGGCCTGGTGGAGAGCGTTGCCGACTATCTGCCCGAGACCCGGTGGCAGCGCTGCATGGTGCATTTCTATCGCAATGTCTTCAGTCATGTGCCGGCAGGCAAGATGCGCCAGGTGAGCCACATGCTGAAGGCCATCCATGCCCAGGAGAACCGGCAGGCGGCCACCGACAAGGCCGAAGCGGTCGCGGCCGAGCTGCGCCGCCAGCGCATGGGCAAGGCGGCAGAGCTGGTTGAGGACAAGATTGGCGAGACGCTGACCTTCTATGCGTTCCCGGACAGTCACTGGATCAAGTTGCGCACCAACAATCCGCTGGAGCGGCTGATGCGCGAGATCAGACGGCGAACCAGGGTGGTCGGGGCTTTCCCGGACGGACAATCCTGTCTCAACCTGGCTGCAGCCAGGTTGAGACACATTGCTGGAACCCAGTGGTCAACGAGGCGCTACATGAACATGGACCCGCTGACTGCAATGAAAAACCAACCCCAAGGAACCGCCGTCGCATGACAAAAAGTGCGAAAGACTCTGGACACTACCACGATTTCTGTTGGCCCAAGTTCACCTTAACGGCGTCTCAGCGATACGAACCGAACCTGATGTCGCAAAGAAAATAGATATCCGACAATTTCGACCGAACAGTAAGTGTCACAAACAAACAGGATGCCGTCATGACTTCAAGGATTGATAAACCCAGTACAGAAAACCTGCGTGCGCTTGCAGCCGAGTATTATTTCAGCGAGGATTTATTCGCTGAGGAACGCGAAAAGCTGTTCTTCAAAAGCTGGCAATATGCCTGCCATGTCAGCGAACTGGTCGATCCTGGCGACTATGTGGCAACAAGCATCTTGGGGCAGAATGTCTTTGTTGTCCGTGATCAGGATGGCGAGATACGTGGCTATTATAACATCTGCCCGCATCGCGGTCATAAACTGGTGGAGGGCACTGGCCAGACCCGCGCCATTGTCTGCCCCTACCATCACTGGAGCTTTTCTCTGGACGGGTCGCTGCGCCATATGCGCAAGCGCGACACCAGCGCCACACCGGAACAGAAGGAGGTCTGCCTGAAAACGGTTCGGGTGGATCGCCTGTTGGATTTTATCTTTGTCAATCTCGACCCGAACGCTGAACCGATTGCCGAATATTGGCCGGGGATCGAGGCTCAGGTGCGCGAAAAATGCCCAAATGTGGACAGCTATGTTCTGGGTAATACGGCGGCGGCCATACACGAGGTAGACGTGGCGGCCAACTGGAAGATCCAGATCGACAATTATCTGGAATGCCAGCACTGCCGACATGGGCATCTTTCATTTACCGATATGCTGGACATCAACAATCAGACTTACGAGCTGACAAAGAATGCCGCCTATAACTTTATTCCGGGCAATGGCAAAGCCGACAACATGGCCTATCCACTGGATCTGGACCATGACGAAACCGACCTGCATTTCTGGTTCCTGTTCCCCAATGTGGGCATTTCCCAGTTTGCCGGTGTACCCAATATCACTTTGTTCCAATGGAACCCCATCGGCACGGATCGGGGTCTGCGCTGGAGTATCAATCTGGAACCCTCTGAGGATACCGATCCGAGAATGCGCGAGCGGTAGGAAAAGCGGGCGGTTTGGGGGCGCGATGTGCTTCAACCCGAAGATATTTCTTTCCTGCTATCCGTTCAAGAAGGCATGTCGCAACGCTCGTTCGATCAGGGCTGGTACATCGTGGATTGGGAAAATATCGAATTTTCCGAGGCGATGATACGCCATTTCCACCAGACTTACCTGGCCCATATGGGCCACGGCGACACGCCCAAGGAAAGAACCACCCATGACTGAACATCGTCCCCTGTCGGGGGTTCGCGTGCTGGATTTCGGCCAATACCTCGCCGGGCCACTGGTCGGCATGATGCTGGCCGATATGGGAGCCGAGGTGATCCGCATTGACCCACCCGGCGGGCCGCGTTGGGATGATCCGGCCTTTGAGATGCTGTCGCGCGGCAAGAGCGCGATAGAGTTGGACCTGAAATCCGAGGAGGATCGCGCCACCGCCATCGAACTGGCGCAGCGCACTGATGTGGTGGTTGAAAACTTCCGTCCCGGCGTGATGGATCGCCTTGGTGTTGGGGCCGATGTCCTGCGGGCTACGAACCCTCAGCTGATCTATCTCTCCCTGCCCGGGTTTGCCTCCACCGATCCCGATCTGGCAGGTCTGGCCGCGTGGGAGGCCGTGGTGGCCGCGTGCACCGGTCAGTTTACCGATATGGGACTGAACCGGCGGCTTATGGGGATCAAGGCATCATTCTCGCCGCTGACGCTGGCCTCGGCCTATGCGGCCAGCTATGGCGCGATGTCGGTACTTTTTGCGCTGAGCGCCCGTGATCGCATGGGCGGCGACCGGATTGAGGTGCCGCTGGCCTCTGCCCTATTCGAAGGGCTGGCCTATAACCACGAACAGATCGAAGGTTACCCGGACCGCTACAAATCTCCGCGAGAGTTGGAGCTTGATCGCCGCGCACGCACGGGTGAGCCCTGCGATCTGGCGTTTGAAGAGCTGTCAGAATTCCTTGACCCCTTCTATCGCACCTATATCTGCAAGGACGGGCGCGGGTTCTATGTGGTCTCAGGCAGTGTCGCCACCCACCCGGCGCGGGTGCTGAAAACGCTGGGGCTGGAGGACCTGCTGGCAGAGTTACCGGACTTTGACCCTTATCTTGATACCGCCAACTGGCCAGATGAATGGACTCTCAGCAACTATCCGGTGGGTGCGCGAGACCGCGCGCGTGTGGCAGCGGCGATGAAGGCGGCTTTCCTGACCAAGACGGCCCATGAATGGGATGTTCTGTTTGGCGCAGCCAAAGCCCCGGCCACGGCGCAACGCACTACTAAGGAATGGCTGCATGATCCGCATGCCGCCGCGTCTGGCCTGATCCTCAGCGTCGAGGGCACCGCCCATGGTGTGATGCAACAGATGGGTAACGTCGCCTGGCTGGCAGGCGACACACCCGCCACGCAAAAACGCGCGGTGGCGCATGACCCAGCAATCATGGAACGCATATTGTCGGAACCCGCCCGTGATGGCGGCCCGGATGACGCTGAACAGACAGAAGGCTGGCTTCAGGGCGTCAAGGTGGTGGACCTGACCAACGTCATTGCCGGGCCGACGATTGCCTCGACCCTTGCACGCTATGGCGCTGATATCACCCATGTGCAGCCCGTGCGCCCCTCGGTCGATCCGTGGAACACAGTTGTCTTTGGCTTGCAGGCGAACCGGGGCAAGGAAAGCATTCTGTTGGACCTTCGCAGCGAGGATGGCCGCGCCGCGTTGGGGCAGCTGATCGGGGGCGCGGATATTGTGACGCTGAACGCCACCGACGAACAACGCGACGGGCTGGGCCTGTCGCCAGAGGCGCTGGCGAAGATTAACCCCGATGCCATCCTTGTGCAGTTGGATGCCTTTGGCGGGCCGCTGCGTGGGCCGAAATCCGACCATCTGGGCTATGATGATCTGGCGCAGGCCGCCACCGGTATCATGGTGCGCTTTGGCGGTGGCATGGCCACGCCGGAAGAGCACGCGCACGCGGGTACCATAGACGTACTGGCTGGGCTGACGGCCTGTGTCTCGCTGGGCGCGGCCCTCTGTCAGAAACAGGCGACCGGGCGCACCGATGTGGCGCGGTCATCGCTGGCGGCAGCGGGTGGCATGATACAGGCCCGATTCATGTATGATTTTGACGAGCGCGCTGCCTTTGATGAGGCGTCCGGTCGCCAAGCCCTTGGCGAAGGCCCTTTCTATCACTGCTATGAGGCATCGGATGGCTGGTTCTTCCTGGCAACTCCAACCAAACAGGACGCGATGCTGGCCGATGTGCCCGAGCTGCAGAATCTGGTGGGCCTGTCTGGCGCGGCGCTGATCGAAGCCATGACTGCGCGCTTTGCCACTCAACCGCTGGCTCATTGGCAAGAGCAACTCAACTGCGGGGCAACAACGGTTGTGCCTTTGGCCTCAATGCTGGAAACCCGCGATCAGTTCTTGCACGTGGAAAGCACGGGTGAAACAGACATCGCCCAGGCCACCTATCGCGCCGTGCGCCATGACACCCACCCGATGGGTCGTTGGTGCGACTTGGCCGCGCCCAATGCGGTGCGCCCGCAGCGGGCCGCGATCACTATCCCCGGCCCTGCGCCCAAGTTTGGACAGGACACAAGGGCGATCCTGTCGCGGCTGGGCTATACTGACGCGCAGATCGAGGGCATGATCGAGGCCGGAACAGTAGCTGAAACATGGTCGCACCGCTACCTGCCGGAGTGAGTGAAATGACAGACGAACGCCCTGGGCCCACGATCATACCGCGCACCCGCGCACGGGCCCGGCACATTCTGGATCATTACTATATCGGCCCCGCGCGCGATGATGCGGTATTGGAAATCTGGGGCTATACGCCAAGGATGAGCTATGCCACCGGCGACCGTGTGGCGCTGCATGTCTCAACCACTGCTGATAAGTGGGAGCTGGAGGTGGGCCGCGACGGGCTGACCTATCAGCCTATGCTTCGGGAGGTCGGGTTACGCGGGCGGCATCACGCCACACCGCAAGATTGCTCGATCACCGGTTGCAACTGGCCCGAGGCCCATGCCTTTACCATCCCTGTTGACTGGCCCCCCGGGGGCTACTTGATTACCTTTCACGCCCGGCGTGGGGGCGACAAGGCGGAAGAGCATCACCTAATCCTGCTGCGCAGTGCCGCAGATACCCCACCGTCCTATGCGCTGATCTGCGCCACGGGCACCTGGCTGGCCTATAACTGTTGGGGCGGCTCGAACCATTACGAGGGCATCACCGGGCCGGATGGCAACGAATTTTCCCCCGTGGTTTCAACCCAGCGCCCATGGTCACGCGGCTTCTGCAAACTGCCCGAGGGTGCGCCACGCGCGCTGCCTGAACAGCCACCTAGACCTGGCGATATGGTGCGCTATCATTATATGGAATGGGCCTATGCCTATGGCTATTCCAAGAAATACGCCTCGGCCGGGTGGGCCAGTTACGAACGCCACTTTGCCCGCTGGGCCGAGAGTGAGGGTTACGATTTCGACGTGATCGCTCTGCATGACCTGCACAGTGATCCTGATCTGTTGGGCCGCTATTCGTGCGCCATTTTTGTTGGGCACGACGAGTATTGGAGCGCCGAGATGCGCGATGCCGTCGATGTCTATGTCGAGGGCGGTGGGAATGTGGCCCGGTTCGCTGGAAACTTCCTTTGGCAAACCCGGATCGAAGACGAGGGGCGCACCCAGATTTGCTACAAGTATATTGCTGATCAGGACCCATTGATGGGAACCGATCGCGAGCATTTTGTTTCAGGCGCGTTCGAGGTTGAGCCGGTCAACCGCCCGGGCGCATTGACCTTTGGCATCAATGCTTTGCGCGGTGTCTATGCCGGTCTGGGCAATTGCGTTGGCGGAGGATCTGGCGGCTTTACAGTCTACCGTCCGGATCATTGGGCATTCGAAGGCGCGAAGATTGGGTATGGCGATGTTCTGGGAGCTGGGTCGCGTGTGTTCGGATACGAGGTCGATGGGCTCGACTACTGCTTTGAGGATGGTTTGCCCTATCCGACCTGCACCGATGGTGCCGTGCCGGAGATTGAAATCCTTGCCATGGGTCTTGCGACCAATATCGAGGATGACCACGGCGTTTGGGGCGAAACTCTGTATATCGGATCGGCGGACGCTGCTTTCAAGGCACAGACTCTCTTAGGGGAGGTCACCGCCCAAACGCTGGATGCATGCAAACGAGGCAACGGGATGATCATCTCGTGGAAACGCGGCAAAGGCGAGATTTTCACCGCAGCCACCTGTGAGTGGGTGGCAGGGTTGATCCGGCGAGACCCTCAGATCGAGCAGATAACCCGAAACGTGCTCGACAAATTTGGTGCCTAGCTTGAAATATTCAAAGCTGCGGTGAAGTCATGGATCGCATCAGCCCGATCTCGTACGTCACTATACCATCGTCATCGAACTACTATCTGTTCGTTAGCGAAGACGACAAGGACAGTGCAGAGACGTCAAAAATTGGCTTGTCGAACAGGCGAGGAAATTGATGCAAACTTGAATCATCTGATGCACGAAGCACTTTGACCGTAAACCCAATACCTCCGTTCAGTCGCACGTCTAACATTCCCTCGCCAATAATTGGCTGATGGTGTTCAGAACGCCAAAGGCGGAAAGTCCACGAACTAAAAGAAAACTTTTGAAATCTCTCAATGTTTCGTATGAATGACGGCATTTTTCACTAAGAAGCGGAAAGAAATTTTGTGCCAATGCAGCAAGATCTGTGCTGCGAGTGCACGCAGCGAAAAATCTCTTGGTCGCCTTTGGGCTCGAAGCCGAATTTCGGCAGGGCAACAGGCATCCAGATTTCCAACGCGGTGCCGCGTCATCCGCAGCCCAAACCGGCCGTTCATAAGCGCTGCGCATTTCGCAGTGCGTCATTCTCAGAGCGGACATTGATCAGGCGGGCATCACCGCAATCAGCCCAGTGGTCGTTGTGGGAATGGTTTGAACTCCAAGCCAAACCCGCCCACGTCCGCTTTGATCTCCAAACTCACCGAAGGCCTGATGGAGATTCATGATTTAACCCGGAAATACACCAAGCTTGTTCGGACTTCGGCAATACGGACTATGGAGACATTCTCGTTATGGTGCCGAACTGGAAATTCGGGCGGGGAGCGGTCTTTCGTTGTTGTTGTGTAGCATTCAACAGTTGCCCGCAAAGCGGACGCTGGGAGGCAAACGCGCCTTGCGTAGGCTCGCCAAGCAGGAGCGGCGTGCAAAGTTTTTTCCGAATCGCAGTTTTGCCTTGCAAATTCTTCGTCAGGCTGAAGGGAATGTTGACCCAAAGCCGCCTCGTTTAATTGTAGCGAAGTGTGTAGAGATCCGTAGTGTGGCCTGGACTGGATTCACACGCCTGCATGATTGGGAAACGACCGAAACTGGAAAGGAACCCGGCCTTCGGTGCGATCGCGCGTGGGGGTGATGCCGAAACGGGCTTTATAGGTTCTCGAAAAGTGCACCGGGGAGTTGAACCCGCAGGCCGCGGCCACCTCACAAACCGGCAGATCGGTTTGGGTGAGCAATCCGCGCGCCCGATCGAGCCGCACGTCAATGTAGTAGCGCAACGGCGAGACGCCTGTGTGGATGTGGAACAGACGCTCCAGCTGGCGCTGTGATGCGCCAAGGTGTTCGGCGATGGCAGTGACGGACAGAGGCTCTTCGAGGTTGCGTTCCATCAACAGGATCGCCCCGCGCAGGCGTTTTGGAGCGGCATAGCCGACCGGTTCGCACATTGCCGGCAATTGGCCCTCGCCGCCGGCGCGGACGCGCTCATGAAAAATGTAACGGCCGGCGGCATTAGCAAGGTCGAGGCCCTGCTGCAGACGAATGATTTCCAGCGCCATGTCGGCGGCAGCCAGGCCACCGCAGCAGGTTAGACGATCGCGGTCGAAAGTGAACAGATTTTCACCGGTGCTGCTTTGCGCAAACAGTTCGCGATAGGCGGCGATGTGTTCGTAGTGGACACTGGCCTTGTAGCCGTCCATCAACCCGGCATAAGCGAGTACGAAGGCGCCTGTATCGAGACCGCACATGACCGCGCCGTGTTTTGCAAGTCGGCGCAACCAGTTTTGCAGTCCGGGTGTGCGATACCGCTCAGGCGTCCAACTTGCGTTGACGACCAGGAAGTCGGGTACACCTTGAAACTGATCAAATGGCTGAGCCGGGCCGAGGCCGGCGGAGTTGCTGGCGATGACGGAGTTGCCATTCAGTGATAGCCATGGCCAATTGTAGAGGGCTTGACCCTTTAGGTAATTTGCGGCTCGGAACGGATCAATGAAGGCCTGAGCGGCCATGTTGTTGAAGTTTTCCAACAGTAGCATGGCGATCGTGCACGACCCGGCCGGATTGCTTTTGATCGTCGGTTCGGCTGTCTTCGGATGATCCATTTGGCGAATTTAGCATATTCAATGGCGAATATCATCGCAAACTGCGTGCCGTGCTTGTCTATTCTAAGAAGGCACAAACCAGCGCATTTCTACGCGTCTTGTGACAGGAGGCAAACATCATGACCATTCGTCCTTCAATGGCGGACTTTGAACGGGTTGCCGACGGTTATTCGGCGGACCCGAAGCAATCGTACTCGCTCAAAGCCGAGACCTATACCGAGCCGCGCTGGATGGACATTGAATACGCGGCGATCTTCCGGCGCACCTGGCAGTGGGTTTGCCATGTCGAGAAACTGCGTGCGCCGGGATCATTCGTGACGATCGACATCGCCGGTCAGCCGATCTGCATCGTGCGTGACGGCGATGGCGGGCTCAGGGCGTTTTACAACGTGTGCAAGCACCGGGCACATGAGCTGCTGAAAGGCGAGGGCCGGACGAACAAGATCATGTGTCCCTACCACGCCTGGACCTATGACCTGACGGGGCAGTTGCGCCGGGCGCCGGAGACGGAGAACCTTGCCGGTTTCGATGTCCGGGATGTGTGTCTCGACCAGGTGCGGATCGAGGAGTTCTGCGGTTTCATTTATGTGAATCTCGACCCGGACGCGGCGTCGCTCGCCTCGCAGACCGGCGATCTGGAAACGGAAATCCGCCACTGGGCGCCGGACATCGATCAGCTGACCTTCGGACATCGGCTGACCTACGACATCAGGTCGAACTGGAAGAATGTCGTCGACAACTTCCTTGAGTGTTACCACTGCCCGGTGGCGCATAAAGACTTCTGTTCGCTGGTCGACATGGACACCTACAAGGTGACCACGCACGGCATCTATTCGAGCCACATGGCCGAAGCCGGCAAAGGCACGAACTCGGCCTACGATGTGTCCAACGCTACGGTGCGCACCCATGCGGTGTGGTGGCTGTGGCCGAACACCTGCCTGATGCGCTATCCGGGCCGGTCGTCGATGATCGTGCTGAACATCATTCCGGCAGGAGCTGACCGGACGCTGGAGACCTATGATTTCTTCCTGGAGACGCCGGATCCGGACGCCATGGAGCTGGAAGCGATCCGCTATCTCGACGAGGTGTTGCAGGTCGAGGACATCGGGCTGGTGGAGAGCGTGCAGCGCGGCATGAGCACGCCGGCCTTCGACCAGGGCCGGATCGTGCACGACCCGGACGGATCGGGTAAATCGGAACACGCGGTGCACCACTTCCACGGGCTGGTGCTCGACGCCTACCGCACCGCGGCCGCTGCGTGATGGGTGTGCTTGACGGCAAGGTGGCACTGGTGACCGGCGGGCGCGGCGGCATCGGGCGGGCGATCTGTGCGCGGTTCATGCGCGAGGGGGCCGAGGTCTATGCCGCCGATCTGACGCCGAACGGCTCGCTCGCCGCGCACGACGATGACGGCAGCCGTTTCCTGGAAATGAATGTAGCGTCGGAAGACGATGTGCAAGCTGCAATGCAAGCGGTGGCCGAGCAGAACGGCAAACTCGATGTGCTGGTCAATGCTGCCGGGATCGAGATCGAAAAAACTATCGAGGACACGACGCTTGAGGAGTGGAATCGATCGTTCGCCGTAAACGTGACGGGGACTTTCCTGACGTGCAAGCACGCCCTGCCTCTGTTGCGGAAGTCCAGCGGCGCCAGCGTGATCAATTTCGGCTCCTATGACGGCTTCATCGCCGATCCGGGCCTGGCGGCCTATTGCGCCACCAAGGGGGCGGTGCATGCGCTGACGCGGGCCATGGCCTGCGACCACGGGCCGGAGGGCATCCGGGTCAACGCCATCTGCCCGGGCTACATCGACACGCCGATGCTGCAAAGCTTCTTTGCCGGTGACGGCTCCGGCGGCGGGGGCGGCACGATTGAAACCCTGCAGCAGGCGGTGCGCGATGTGCATCCGATGCGGACCTATGGCACGCCGGAGGACATCGCCAACCTGGTCAACTGGCTTGCCAGCGACGAGGCACGCTATGCCTCGGGCCAGCTCTGGGTGCTCGACGGCGGGTTGTCCGCGCAAGTGCAACAGATGAAGCTGTAGGGAGCGCCGGCGATGCCGAAATCAGTGATCATAACCTGCGCGCCGACCGGTGGCATTCACACGCCGACCATGTCGCCGCATCTGCCGATCACGCCGAGCGAGATCGCCAGAGCAGCGATCGAGGCGGCGGAGGCCGGGGCGTCGATCATCCATTTGCACGCCCGCGATCCGGAAACCGGCAAGCCCGATCCGCGGCCGGAAACCTTCATGCAGTTCCTACCGGTCATTAAGCAGTCCACCGACGCGGTGGTCAATGTCTCGACCGGCGGCGGGCTGGGCATGACCATGGATGAGCGTTTGCGGGCCGCCACTACGGCCAGTCCGGAAATGGCTTCGCTCAACATGGGCTCGATGAACTTCGGCATCTTTCCGTTGTTGGAGAAGTACTCCGACTGGAAGCACGAATGGGAACCGGCCTTCCTAGAGATGACCAGGGACTTCATCTTCCCCAACACCTTCGCCACCATCGAGTATGCGCTGAAGGAGTTGGGCGAAGGGCACGGAACACGGTTTGAGTTCGAGTGCTACGATCTCAGCCATCTCTACAACGTCAAATGGTTCGTCGACAAAGGGCTGATCAAGCCACCATTTTTCATTCAGATGGTGTTCGGCATCCTTGGTGGCATGGGCGCGGAACTGGACCACATGGTGCACCTGCACCACACCGCCGACCGGCTGTTTGGGCCGGAGAACTATGAATGGTCGGTGCTGGCGGCGGGCCGCCACCAGATGCCGTTTGCCACCCAGTCAGCCATGCTCGGCGGCAACCTGCGCGTAGGACTTGAAGATAGCCTGTATATCGGGAAGGGCGAGCTGGCGACATCGAACGCCGAGCAGGTGCGCAAAATCCGCTCTATTGTCGAGAACCTGGGTTTGGATGTCGCGACACCGGCAGAGGCACGCAAGCGGTTGGCCCTCAAGGGTGGTGACCGGGTGAAGTTCTAGGGAGGCAGCGATGCAGACGAATATGCTGATCAATGGCGAACTGGTCGAAGGAGGTGGTGAGGCGTTGAGTATCGTCGATCCGGCAACCAGTGAAGAAGTGACGAAGGTTGCGGAAGCCACTGGCGAACAGGTCGAAGCGGCGGTTGCCGCGGCCAGCGAGGCCTTCGAGACGTTTTCGCGCACCACGCCAGCGGAGCGCTCGGCCCTTCTTCTGCAAATCGCTGATGTGTTGGAAGCCAACGGCGAGGAGTTGGCCGAGCTGGAAAGCCTCGATGTCGGCAAACCGTGGCCATCGGCTCTGGACGACGAGATGCCGCTCACCATCGACACCTTCCGGTTCTTTGCCGGAGCTGCGCGCACCATGACCGGCTCGGCAGCGGGCGAGTATGTCACCGGCCACACCTCGATGATCCGGCGCGACCCGGTCGGCCCGGTGGCGGCAATCGCACCGTGGAACTATCCGCTGATGATGGCGTCGTGGAAACTGGCAGCGCCCATCGCGGCGGGTTGCACGGTGGTGCTGAAGCCTTCGGAAATCACTCCACTGTCGACACTGCGGGCGGCAGAGCTGTTGAAGGACGTGTTGCCCAAGGGCGTACTCAATATCATCCATGGCCGCGGCTCGACGATTGGCGATCAGCTGATCAATTCACCGCAAGCCGAAGCGATCACTGTTACCGGCTCGCCGGCCACCGGTATGGCGGCGATGCGGGCGGCTTCGAACCAGATTCGCCATGTGCACCTGGAACTCGGCGGCAAGGCGCCGGTGATCGTGTTCGACGATGCGGACATCGACGCAGTCGCCGAGACTATCCGCTACGGCTCCTACTTCAATGCCGGCCAGGATTGCGCCCAGCCCACCCGTGTGATGGCAACGCCGGGCGTTTACGACAAGCTGGTGGCGGCAACTGAAGCGCAGGTCAAGCAGATCAAGATCGGAGCGCAGAAGACTGAGGGCACCGAGATGGGACCGATCGTCTCCGCTACTCAGCGCGAACGCGTTGGCGCCTTTGTCGACGCCGCGCGCGGCTCTGCCGAGATTGTCACCGGTGGGGCGGCAGCCGACGGCGGCGGTTTCTTCTACCAGCCGACGGTGGTGGCCAATGTCGACAACGACGCCGAGATCGCCACCAACGAGGTATTCGGTCCGGTAGTCACCATCTCGCGTTTTGCCGATGCCGACGAGGCGGTGCGGGTCGCCAATGCCGGCCGCTATGGCCTGGCGTCGTCGGTATGGACTAGGGATGTCGGCCGGGCAATGGATGTCTCCAGCCGCCTGCGCTACGGCTTTACCTGGGTCAACACCCATGGGGTCGGCACACCGGAGATGCCGTGGGCTGCAATGAAGGGATCAGGCACCGGTTGTGACATGTCGGTCTATGCGCTCGACGCCTACACCTCGATCCGCCACGTGATGATCGCGCACTGATGGGCCGGCTTGCGGGAAAAGTTGCCGTCGTTACCGGTGGGCGCCGGGGTATCGGACGCGGTATTGTCGATGCCTTTGCCGCCGAGGGCGCCTGGGTGCTCACCTGCGGGCGCGGCGGGCGACCGGACGACTTGCCGGACGACATTGTCTGGCGGACGGTCGACGTGGCCAATTCTGCGGACATCGAGGCGCTCAAGGATGCTGTGCTGGCGCAGTTCGGTGCGCCGTCAGTGCTCGTCAACAACGCCGGCATTCAGATCGCAAAAACGGTGCTCGACACCTGTGACGATGACTGGGACGCGCTGATGGGGGTCAACGCCAAGGGGGTCTTCCTCGCTTGCCGCGCTTTTATTCCGGTGATGGCCAAGGGTGGCGCAATCATCAACATCGGCTCGATCTCAGGCAACACCGCCGACCCGGCCATGGCGCTCTACAATGCTTCGAAGGCCTTCGTGCACGGTCTCACCCGCTCCATTGCCGTCGACCACGGGCCGGATGTGCGTTGCAATGCGATCTGCCCGGGCTGGATCGAAACCGGCATGCTGGATGCAGGCTTCGATCTGGCCGGCGATCCGCAAACGGCTAGGTCCGACGCCCTGTCACGACACGCCGCCCGCCGCTTCGGAAGACCGGCCGACATCGCAAGCCTCGCCGTCTGGCTGGCCAGTGACGATGCCGCCTTTGCCACCGGGCAATGTTACATCGTCGATGGCGGTCTCACCGCAGCGTCTCCACTCAATCCGGGATTATTCTGATGCAGATCTTTGAACGCGTTGCCGTTGTCGGCGCCGGGGTGATCGGCGCAAGCTGGACCGCCCTGTTCCTTGCCGCCGGCATGTCCGTCAATGTTTACGACCAGGCCGACAATGCCGAGCGCTTGGTAAAGGACTACGTTGCCCGCGCCTGGCCGACGCTGGAAAGTCTTGGCATGACCAGCCGCGGCAATCCCGATGCGATCAGCTTTCACGCCAGCGCCGGCGACGCCGCGGCCAACGCACAGTTCGTGCAGGAAAGCGTGCCGGAGCGCATCGACATCAAGCATGCGCTTTACGGCGAGATTGAACCCCGACTGGCGCCGGAGGCAATCGTTGCCTCATCGGCTTCCGGTCTCATGGTTTCGGAAATGCAGCAAGGTTGGAAAGACCCCTCGCGGTTTCTGCTCGGCCATCCGTTCAATCCGCCGCATCTCATTCCACTGGTCGAATTGCTGGCCAATGAGCGTACAGCCGATGGTGTCCTTGAGACCGCGGAAGCCTTCTATCGTCAGGCAGGCAAGGTCACGATCAGGGTTAGGCGGGAAGTGCCGGCCCACGTCGCCAACAGGCTGCAGGCTGCCCTGTGGCGCGAGGCCATCCATCTTGTCGCGAGCGGCGTGGCCTCGGTGGAGGATGTCGACAAGGCGGTTTGGGCGGGGCCTGGCCTGCGCTGGGCCGCGATGGGTCCACATATGTTGTTTCATCTCGGCGCGGGGCCCGGCGGTTTGGAGGAGTTCTGCAAGCGCTACAAGGCAAGTTTCGAACGTTGGTGGGACGATCTCGGCGGGACCCGGCTGGAGCCGCATGTGATTGAGCAATTGAGTCAGGGGGTAACAGACGAAGCCGCCGGCCTGAGCGTTGCCGAAGCTTCGGCCACCCGTGACGCCCTCATCGTCGCAATGCTCAGCGCAACCAACCCCCTGCGCAACGGTTAGTTCTGGTTTGCATCCTTCCGAAGCAACCGATACGGCGGCCAGACATTCGAGTTCTATAAGCTGGCTCGAGAAGAATCGGAATGTCCAATCGGGCTACCATGTCCCCTCCAGCCACATAAGACTCATGCGACATTCGCGAAAAGCGTTTGTGCTAACGTCAACTTCGGGCATCTCAGGAGCCGCTTCGGCACGGCCGCGCTTAGCGGTTCTCTGGTGGCGGATGATGCATCAACAAGCCTGAATGTCGACTTACCCAACGTTGCGTTGCAGCGAACCATTAAAACTTCGAGATCCGCATAGGGCCGGCGTTGCCACCGGCCCGGCGCCTCAAATTTCAACGCTTTCCGAGATCGCGAGCGCGTCTTCCAAATCAACGCCAAGATAGCGGACGGTGCTGTCCATCTTCGCGTGTCCGAGCAAGGGCTGCACTCCCCGCAGGTTGCCCGTCTTACGATATATCTGGGCAACTTTTGTGCGCCGCATGGAGTGGGTTCCATATGCACTAGATTCCAGCCCTATCGATTGGACCCAGCCTTTCAGCATTCGAGCATACTGCCGCGTTGAGATGTGTGGTCGGTCATGGAACCGACCTGGCCAGAGATACTCGTGACCCGACATGAGGGGATGAGTGAGCCAGTCGGCTAGCGATTTACGCGTTCCATCCGTGATCTCGAAGCGCACAGGTGTGTTGGTTTTGCTCTGCAGGATCGATGTGCGCTCCTTGACCGCTCCGGCGGCGTAGACGTCAGCCACTTTCAGGCAGACAAGATCGCAGCCTCTGAGCTTGCTATCGACGGCCATGTTGAACAAGGCAAGATCACGGGTGGCTCCGGCCAACTCAAGCCGGACGCGAATGGCCCAGACGTGCTTGGGAAGCAACGGTCGTCTCTGACCGATAATGCGGCCATGGTTCCAAGCTTTCTTGGACGGGATGATCATGGGCAGGTTCGAAGCAGACATAGCGGTTCCTCCGATCCGCTTCCTCCACGCCACACTGCTCGAGACATTCGAGCAGCCAACGATAAGCGATAGTCGCCGATGCCGCTAGGAGAGTTCAGAGCCCGGTCGGGACTTTCGCGTATGTTTGCTGATTGGGAGCACCGGCCCACAGCCGACTTTGATATCGATTGCTGGTGCTGCAATGCAGCGACAATAATGCGGACATTCGTTGAAGGTTCCATGTATCAATCATAGCCGACCGACTTTCGGACTTTGCAAATTTGGTCGACGGCCCGCCCTGAGGGGGCTTTTGCCCCTAAACGGTCTCTCAGAGGACCAACCCACGACGTCCGCTTCACCCTCGATAACGGTCTATGATTGACAACGCTCTATTCTTCCGCGATGTGCCAAATGCGGACTTGAAACGCGCGCATGGATCCAGTGATCGGCGGCGTTAACGACATGTGACGCGGACACCGTTTGTCCATCTAAGATCGGCAATCTTCAAAACCTTCCACAGCATCGCGAAGCCAGGAAATGAATATCGAGCTCACCCGCAAATGCTTCGGGATTACTCCATATCATATCTCTCATTCAATCACGTTCGGCTTGCCTGATTTTGCTCTCAATCCTGCTATCCGAACTGTTACTTTCGGTTTTGCTCGAAGGCGCAAACAGACTTCCGCCTAGAGATTTCCAGAAGCTTGGAAAGGTGGCTTGCGTTGACATCTTGATTCTCCCGCGCAGTTGTTTGTGTGGTTGGACACTACATGGAAGGCGATTGTGCTGGTATCCGTCCCAACGTTGTGCTGTTCTTCAAAAATGAAGAGCCCTTTTTACAATTGGTCGGATGTGAGGGTCTTTCTTGCAGTTCTCAGAACAGGGTCGACCCTGGCTGCGTCCAAGGAGCTTGGGATGGCACAGCCGACAGTTGCCCGACGCATTGATGCATTGGAGCATGCATTGAGATTAACGCTGTTCGATCGCGATACTCGCGGCTTCAAGCCGACCCAATTTGCTCTCAGGTTGAAAGCCGCCGCAGAAAAAATCGAAGCCTCGACAGAGGAATTCTGGAACGAAGCGAACAACTCGGTAAGAGCCGACCTGTTACCCATACGCCTAACAATGCCGAGGACAAACTTCTCTTCCAATTTCGCGGCGATCATTGCTGATTTCTGTGCCCAGTATCCTGGAGTTCACTTTGAATTCCTCTCAACTTACGACATTCTTGATTTAACAGGCGGAGAGGCCGATGTGGCGGTTCGGATCGCAAAACGGATTGACGACGAGAAGTTGATCTGCCGAAAGCTAACAACGGTTACAGCGTCCCTGTACGCCTCGCAGGGTTATGCCGATCGGAACGGTGTTCCAACCTCAGACTTGGACTTTGAGGGCCACAGGTTCGTCGTCTATGACCGCTTTTCCAGCAGCATAGGCGTGAACGAATGGCTAATGGAGCGGATCGAGAAGTCCCAGATCGTATCGACGTGCTCTGATGCAGAGGCGATGATTGCTGCAATCAAAACCGGGATCGGCATAGGAATTGTGTCCACTTCCATGGCTCAGGACGATGGCACGCTTCTGCGCTGCATTGCACCGCCGGAAGGGACTTCGGCAAGTTCGTGGCTGCTGATCAGTCCTGATGCCTACCGCCGCCCCGAGGTTCGGGCATTCTCGTCTTTCTTTGCTCCGCGTTACCGGGCCATCTTCAAAGACGTAAACGCTGCGAATTGAAGTGTTCTGTTCGCCACGGCAGCAACTACTGGCGAGCGCAAACTAGACATCGTCGCTGGATCTCCTCAGTTCACGGGCAAGTGAAGGTGGTCTTTGCAGAAAGTTGTCATCCCAGTAAACTGGTGTGGATACGCAGGGGTGCGGTGAAGCTAGAAATTTGACCCCGTCAACATGCAAGCTGCTTCGCCCAAGGACGAGTCGAATGAACGAAAGAGTATCCAATCACTACAGCGCTGATGGTTCGCTTACGGACAAGATTGCAAGCGGCTTGAGAGATAGCGGTTTGGAACCCTGCAACCTGAACGCGGCTGAGCTTGAGTCTATCGATGAGTTTCACTTTCGGGGGCGGGCTGCAACGCTGGAGCTCATATCCGAGATGAGGCTGACGGCTACCACTACAGTTCTTGATATCGGGAGTGGCCTTGGCGGAGTTGCGAGAACCGTCGCTGACGTTGCGGGCTGTCCAGTGACCGGCATTGACCTCACTGAAGAATTCTGTGATGCCGCGACAGCGATCTCTCGATGGGTGAAACTCGACAACAAGACCAAGTTTCAGCAAGGCGACGCAACGGACTTGCCCTTTGCGGACAATCAGTTTGACCGGGCAGTCACTGTTCACGTCGCAATGAATATTCCGCAAAAGGACAAGATGTACGAGGAAGCCCGGCGTGTACTGAAGCCGGATGGAGTGTTCGCGGTATATGATATCCTCCAAGGTGATGGCGGCGACATGCTTTATCCCGCTCCCTGGGCTGGTGATCCTTCAATCAGTCACCTCGCGACACCCGACGAGATGGAAAGGTTGCTTTCAAACGCTGGTTTTAGAATCGCCAAGGCGATCGACTCGACAACGGCCAGCCTTGGGTGGTTAGAAGCCCGAACTGCGAGTTCAGGTGCAGCAAGTCAACTGCCAGTGACGACCCAAATTCTGTTCGGCGACACATTTCGCACGATGGTAACCAACCAGCTTATAGCTTTGCGGGAGCGCCGAATGCTGACTTACAGCTTTATCTGTGAGGCTTGAAATTTTGATCCGCTTGTTTGATGCGGATGTCCGGAATGGGTCAACTGCGGTCCTGACACACTGCTGACATTAGGGTCTGTTGTTGATCCGTCAGCGGACGTTCTCAGCAGATGGTGACCAATTCCGTTTCTAGCGCAAAGCTGACCTCACCGAAGAGTTGGCCCACGTTCGCGTTCCACTCGTTGCGATCGACTGTTGGTCGTGCAAACAGATCTTTCCAATGTCCACTTTGTGGAAATTCGATTGGCCACTTCGCGGCTGCAACCAACTCCTGGAATCCGCCCAAGGGTGACACAAAAGCATCTTCTAATGTTCCATTTTTGTTCTTGACAAATATCCTTGTATACACTACCCTCCGCCTCACCTCCCGCCCACACAGGCGGTATCCTAGGTCGCTTCGGTATCGGGCAGGGGGCGGTGTCTGGGGGTTGGGTGTCATACGAGACGCTTCAGCTTCCGGAGGTTCGTCGAGGTCCTCCGCCCTGAGAGCCATTCGCGAGATGCTCGGGGCCGCCGGCAGCAACGCTGGCTTGAGGCCATGAACGTGAAAGGTGTCTGGTATGACGGTGCTGGTTTCAGCCATATCCGATCAGTATCGATGGGGTGCAAATCGCCCCGGCACATCTTTTGCGCGCGGCGCGCCCAGCGCTCAGGGAGACCATCCCTTTGCCCGGGGCAGCCGCGACACGTGTGAGGTTCAGGCTGGCGGCGGCCCGGTCGGCAGGTCCGGGTGTGTCATATCGCACACCGCGGCGCGTCCGCCCGGTTCGCCGCGAACACTCACAGGCATGGCAGGAAGCGGGACCGGAGCCTGGGGCCGATTGCCAGCCCCGATCACCGGAGCGGAGTGCCTGGCGGCACCCGACGGAACCGGCGGTAAGTCCGGTTCTGGCAACTGACATAGATCGATCCGGACCCGGTGCCCCATCAGAGGCACTCCGCTCGAGCCTGTTTCTGCGATCCACGCGCCGCCTTTCCCGGCCGCGCTGAGGCGTGAGTATTGCGCCCCATCGCGGACCGCCCGCGCTCATGCGCACGGCCGCGTTCACATCCGCGCGGTGAGTATCCTTGCCTCCGGCAGACGGCGCGCGACCTGCCCGATGCCGGCCTCATCCATCAGGCACAGCCCGGTCGACAGGCCATCGGCCATGGCTGCGGAGCGGTGTATCACGGTGATGCGGCGCCAGGCCGGACGCGGTGCGCCTTGGGTCATGGGGAGGATGTGGCCGGCGGTGCCGGCAGCATCGAAGACTGTGCCGAGAGGCGCTGACGTGGCGATTGCCGCATCGCTCAGGGCGACGCTCTCTTCGGCAGCGCCGTCACCGCGCTCGGCAATGCCGACGCGCCAGGGCTGGCCGGGGGTGCGCTCGCCGAGGGCGGCGATTTCGCCGATGTTGACGAGAACGTTCTTAAGTCCGGCGGCGCGCAACAGGTCGGCGACACGGTCGGTGGCATAGCCCTGGGCGATACCGTTGAGGGTGACGGCCATGCCTGGGCGGGCAAGGGCGATGCGCTGAGGGGTGTAGCGGACATGGCCCCAGCCGGTGCGCTCATAGGCCGCCGCGAGCGCAGCAGCGGAGGGCCTGCCGGCGGTTTCGGCCATCACGGTCCACACGGGCTGGACGGTCGGGTCGAAGTGGCCGGCGGTCTGGCGGTGGACGGTATCGCACTCACCCAGCAGGCGCAAAAGGTCGGCCGGCGGATGGTCGAGCCGGCCATCGCGGTTGAGCCGCGACAGGGCGCTGCCGGGCCGGTACAGGCTGAACAGGTTTTCCATGCGGGCGATTTCGGCCACGGCGGCAGCGATCAGCCCGCGCGCCTCGGCCTCAGAGCGGCCGGCAATGGCGAGCGAGGCCCGTGCGCCCATGGCGATGCCGGACCAGCGGGCCATCCGCCCCCCTGCCCCGGCCCGGCCCGGCAGACACGCGGCAGCGGCGAGGCCGGCGGTAACGGAGATGAACCTGCGGCGGGAGATGGTCATTGCGTCGATGTCCCGTGGGATTGCATGTCGTGCGACTGCATGTCATGTCCAGCCGGCTGGTGCGACTGGCTGCCGGAGACGTCGACCGGGCCCAGCACATAGGCATCGGGAATGTCGCCGAGCTTGACCAGCCTGCCGCCATGCTTGGCAATGTGATCGCGGGCAGCGGCTTCATCGCCGAACGGCACCGCTTCGGGCGCCCCCATGCCGCCGGTCATCTTGCTGGCGATAACGAAGTGTGCGCCGTCGGCGGCGATCCAGTTGTCCGTGCCGGGGTTGTCCCAGGTCTTGGCCCGGCCCATGTCGTTGACATAGACGGCGCGCACCCGGGCGGTTTCCTCCGGGCTGCGCATGTAGGCAATGGCATCGCGCACCTGGGAAAACCACAGCGGATGCTCGTGGCCGGCGATGTGGATCTGCGCCTTGGGGCCTTTGTGCTCCAGCACCAGCATCTGGCAGTAGTGGCCGACCGCTTCATCGGTCATGGTCACGGCCTTGGGCGGCGGCTGCACCTCTTCCGAACAGGCAGCCAGCACAACCAGAGCGGCGAGCAGAATGGTGCGCGGTTTCACGGTTCCAGCCTCCTGAACACGGCGGCAGCGACGCCGAGTGCGGCAACGATCCAAAGGCCGATCACGCCCAGGGCAACAACCGGCGGGAAGGTCAGGCCATCGGCAGCGCCGGCAATGCCGGTCGCCGCGCCGCCCAGTTCGAGCGCTGAAAGGTTGTACAGGCGGAAGGCATCGGCCGGGTTGGCCAGCAACAGCCACGGAAACATGTCGCGGGCAAAGGCGCTCTCGCCGGCACTGACCAACAACCCGAGCAAACCGAGATCGTACAGCACCACGGCGATCAGCCACACGGCGATGGCAAGGGCCGCCGCCGTGCCGGACTGGCGCGTCGAAGCGCTGATGATGGTGCCGATGGCGGCGAAGGCCGCACCCAGTGCAATCGCCGTGGCGGTAAGCCGCGCTAGGGCGAGCACATCGCCCGCGTTGCCGCCGTAAAGCACCAGCACCAGACCACCGGCGACGCCGAAGCCGATGGTGATGGCCAACGCCAGCACGGCGACGTGGCCGAGGAACTTGCCGGCAATGACGCTGACACGCGATACCGGGGTGGCGAGCAGCAGCGGCAGCGTACCGCGCTCGCTTTCACCGGCGATGGTGTCGAAGGTGAGCAGCAGCGAGATCAGCGGCACGAGATAGACCGAAAGCGTCGTCAGGCTGGCGATGGTGACGCTCAGACGGCCGGCTTTGACCTCGCCGACCGGTGCGGTGCCGAGGAAGGCCAGCACCAGCGAAAACAGCAGCAGCAGCCCGGTTGCCAGCAGCACCCAGCGGTTGCGCATGCCGATGCGCCATTCGGTTGCCGCGATGGCCTGGATATGCGCGCTCATGACCGCTCTTCCTTTCCGCCGCGGGTGGAGAAATGGCGGTAGACATCGTCCAGGCTCGGCGTGGAGATATCGACATCGGTGACCTTTGCGCCAAGCCGCGAGATCGCCGCCAGCCTGGCCATCTTGTCGCCGGCCGGGCACAGCAGCTCCAGCGAAGCGCCGTTCATCCGCGTACCGCCGAGGGTATCACTGACCTCGCCGATGGTTTCTTCGTGCGCCTTGACGCGGATGCGGATCGGCAGCCCGGCGTCCTGCTGCAGGCTGCGCAGGGTGGCATCGGCGACAACACGGCCGGCGCGCATGATTGTGACGCGGTCGGTTTCAGCTTCAACCTCGCTGAGCGAGTGCGACGACAGGAGGATGGCGGAACCGAGATGCGATATCTCACCGAGAATGGCGTAAAAATCGTTGCGCGACAGCGGGTCGAGGCCGCTGGTCGGTTCATCGAGCACCAGAAGGCGCGGCCTGCCGAGCAGCGCCTGGGCGAGACCGAGGCGCTGGCGCATGCCCTTGGAATAGGTGCCAGAGCGGCGGCCGGCCGCCTCCGCCAGCCCGACGCGCTCCAGCGCGCTGTCGGCGGCGGATGCCGGCTCACCTTTCAGCCGGGCGAACAGGCGCAGGATCTCCCGGCCCGTCAGCGTCTTGGCGAAGGCAACGCTTTCGGGCAGGAAGGCGACGGCCTTGCGCGCCTCCAGCGATCCCGGCGCATATCCGGCGATGCTGAGCGTACCGTCGTCCGGCGCGATGAAGCCGAGGATGGTGCGGAACAGCGTCGTCTTGCCGGCACCGTTATGGCCGAGCAGGGCCAGGCGCTCACCGGCCTCCAGACGCAGCGACACGCCGTGCAGGGCCGGCACCGTGCCGAAGCGCTTGCTCACGCCTTGTATGTCGAGCAGCCGGTCGCTCATTGCACGGTACTCTCGCTATGGTCCATACGCGCCTGCGGCCGCATCAGCGGGGCGCTGTCGACGACACCTCCGGGCAGCAGGGCCGGGAACTCGCGCTGGGCCCAGCGCAGCAGTTGCATGGCCGGCGAGCCGAGCAGCCAGCGCGCCGCCGGCTGGGTCCACAGAACCTCGTCCATGCGGTCGTTGGGCCGGAACGCCTGGTCCGCGACACCATCGCCATTGAGGTCGAAGGAGACATGATCGCTCCAGTAATTGCCGCGACCGTCAGCGCTCCATTCGTGGTTGCGGCTGCCGACGTATTTGACCTGGGTGCGGTTGCCGATGAAGGCGTTGCCGGAAAACGCGTTGCGTTCCGAGCCGGCGGTGAAATGAATGCCGATCGGACATTTCTCGAAGCGGTTGCCGCGGATCAGGTTCTTGTTGGCGTTGTACATGAACAGGCACTTGCGGCCGCCGTTCTGCACGACATTGCCTTCGACGACGGCGTCGTTGGCGTAGTTCAGCATGATGCCGTGATCGCGGTCGCCGATGGAAGAGTTGTCCTTCACTTGCAGGCGGCTGGAGAACATCAGCGCATAGCCGAGGTGGTTGTTGCGCGAGACATTGCCGCTCACGGTACTGTCGTTGGCGTGCATGTAGTGCACGGCAAAGCGCAGGTCAGAGAAGGTATTGCCGCTGAATGTGTTGTGGTGGCTGGTGTTGACGAAAATGCCGTCGCGGCCGTAGCGCACGGTGTTGCCGTCAACGGTAGCGCCGGGCGCGTTCCAGACATAGATGCCGTTGCCGCGCTCGTTCATGCGCTTGTCGCGGCGGCCGGTGATGGTGTTGCCGGACACCCGGGCATCGCGCGCGCCGTGAATGTCGATGCCGTGCAGGTTGCCGGTCACAGTGTTGCCGCGCACCCTGGCGCGGGCTGCCTTCTGGGTCAGCTTGATGCCGGCGTCGAGTGTTTGATGCGACCGGCCGGAGCCGGTTACGGTCAGGCCCGACACCTCGACATCGGGCGCATCGACGGTGATCACCGTGCCGGTGCCCGGTCCATTGACCTCGGCCCCTGCCGCGCCGGTCAGCGCCAGCGGCTTGTCGATGATGACTGCGCCCTCATGGACGCCGGAGTGCAGCCGGAGGGTATCCCCCGGCTGCGCTGTTGCAATGGCACGCGCAAGCGCTCCCGCGTCTGCCGGGACCTGAATCTCGGCAGCCGCCACCGCCTGGGCGCCGAGGCCCAAAGCGGCGGTGAGGAAGATTGCGTGTGCCTTCATGTTTCACACCTTACGACGCGCGGGGCTCTACGAACATGCGGCCGCGCATTTCCATGTGCAGGGCATGGCAGAACCACTGGCAATAGTACCAGTGTACACCAGGACGCTCGGCAACGAAGGTCACCGAAGCGGTGGCCTGCGGGCCGACCTCCATGGCGATGCCGAAATTGGCCAGGCAGAAGCCGTGCGTCAGGTCGTCGATATCGTCCAGATTGGTGACATAGATCGTGACCTCGTCGCCCTGCTTGACGGTGAACTTCTCCATCGAGAAGGTCGGTGCGGTCGACGTCATGTAGACGCGCACCTTGTTGCCATCGCGGATCGGCTGCTCGGCGCCCTCCTCCAGGTCGACACCGTCGACGGCGGCCTGC
Source organism: Aestuariivirgaceae bacterium (assembly GCA_965216335.1). GTDB lineage: Bacteria > Pseudomonadota > Alphaproteobacteria > Rhizobiales > Aestuariivirgaceae > JAHEJE01. The sequence goes on from OZ244154.1 coordinate 1,737,377, forward strand.
TGGCGGGCATCTTCCCACATCGGGTCGTTGCGGTCCCAGGCAACCGCCGGGTTCACCTTGGAGCGGTGCACGACGATGCTGTCATGCGGCTCGGCGAAGGTCGCTCCGTCATGCACCACCTTCATCTCATCGGATGAGATGTCGATGAGCTGTTCGCACTCGGGCTTCAGCGGGCCGACATTGAGGAACCGGTCCTTGGAGAACTTGTTCATCGAGATCAGCCATTTGCCGTCGGCTTCGGCGGTCTCGCCCATCGAGGTCGAATTGTGGCCCGGCTGGTAGTGCACGTCGACCTTGGAGATGATCGGATCGACGTCCTCGCCGGCGAACTTGCGGATCGCCTTGTCGATGTTCCACTTCACCACCTGGCTGTCGAGGAACAGCGTCGTGAACGCATTGCCCTTGCCGTCGTAGGCGGTGTGGAGCGGGCCGAGGCCCAGTTCCGGCTCGCCGACGATGCACGAGCGCGGATCGGCGTTGTCGGCAAACAGCGCATCGACCTTGGTCACGTCGATGATCGACACGGTCGGCGACAGCTTACCGTTGATCACCACGTGCTTCTTGTCGGGCGCGGTGTTGACACCGTGCGGCGAGTTGGGGATCGGGATGTAGCGGGTGTAGTTCTTGTTCTTCTCCTTGCGCCCATCGATGACCTTGACGCCGTTCAACTCCTGGAAGTCGCCGGCCGCGATACCGGCCTCGATTTCCTTGATGTTGAACACGACGACATGGTCGGTTTCCGATGCGGTCATCTCGGCCAGGTTCATGCCCATTTCCGAGTTGTAGCTGGTCGAGAACGCATACTTGCCCTGATAGTCACAGTCGGTGTTGTCCAGGTTGCCCGAGACGATGACCTGCCAGGCGATCTTCATCGTGTCGCCATCAATGGCGGTGAAGATGTTCACGTACTGCGAAGGATCGTCCAGCACCTTGCCGTCATTGACCAGCGGGGCCTCATGCTCGCCGTTGGCGAAGATGTAGCCGGTGCGCGGGAATTTCTGCGGGCGCAGGCCATGAATATCATGCGCGTTGGGGATCTCGATGATCTTGTCGCACTTCATGACGTCGCAACGCACCCGGGCAACACGGGTGTTCGCCTTGTCGTTCATGAACAGATAGCGCCCGTCATAGGTGCCGTCGGTGAACGACATATGCGGGTGGTGCAGGTCGCCGTTGTCGTAGGTCTCCATGCCCTGGGCCTTCAGATAGGCCTTGGTTTCCGGCAGCAGGCCCTCGGTGAGGACTTTCTTGGACTCGTTGGTCTGGCCCCAGCCGGTGGCCGAGCAGCGGTTGAACACCGGAATGCGCATCAGTTCGCGCATCGACGGCACACCCAGGATGCGCACCTCGCCGGTCTGGCCCGATGACCAGAAACCGTAATACTCGTCCAACTCGCCAGGCGCCAGATGGGCCGCCGGGCCATCGGCGGCGCGGGCGGTTCCACCGGTCAGGGTGAGGGTTGCACCCGAACCTGCCAGCAAGGCGCCGGTTGCGCCAGCGGCCATCAAATCACGGCGGTTCATGCCACTTTTTTGTTCCGTCTTACTCATAACCTTTCTCCTCTTCTGCCTTTGGTGTTTGAAGTCATTCTGCGGCCTTGACCTCGGCCGCCTTGCGCGCAGCGCCGCCCGAAACGTCGGGCTGCGACATGCGCAGAAGCTTGGCGCGCTGTGCTGCCTTTTTGATGCAGACAGGGCATTTGGATTCGCTCTGGTAGAGCACCTGGCAATGCAGGCACTGGTGGCATTCGTTCGGGTTGATGTTGCCTTCCGGATGGATGGCCTGAACCATGCACTCCTTGGCGCAGCGTGCGCACGGGTTGCCGCAATCACGATAACGCTTGAGCCAGTCGAACATGCGCAGGCGCGCCGGAATGGCGAGTGCCGCACCGAGCGGACACAGGTAGCGGCAATAGAACCGCTCGACGAACAGGCCGGCACCGAGCAGTCCGAGGGCGAACAGCACATAAGGCCAGTCACGCTGGAACTTCAGGATGATCGCGGTTTTGAACGGTTCGATTTCGGCGAAGCGTTCGGCCAGTTCCAGCGAATAGAGCGACATGCCGAACAGCCCGAGAAAGATCATGTATTTCAGCGGCCACAGCCGCTCATGCAGACCCCAGGGCACCGTGTACTGCGGAATGCGGGCCAGCTTGGCGAGCCGGTTGGTCAACTCCTGCAGCGCACCGAACGGGCACAGCCAGCCGCAGAACACCCCCCGGCCCCAGAACAGCAGCGAGGCTGCCACGGCGAACCACAAGACGAAGATCAGCGGGTCCATCAGGAAAGCCGACCAGGAAAAGCCGGTGGTGACGGCGGAGAAATAGGCCAGGATGTTGACCACCGAAAGCTGGGCATTGGCGTACCAGCCGATGAAGCCCAGCGTGAAGGTAAGGAAAGCGATGCGGAACCAGAAGGCGCGCGGTTCTGAACGGGTGAGCTGCATCTGGAAGAAGAACGCCAGAGTGAGCACGCCGATGGCCACTGCCACAACGATGACCTCGGGCATCTTGTCCTGCCAGATGCGTTTCCACAGGTGGGTCAGCTCGGCGGGGTCGGATACGCCGGCACCGGTCGCCGGCGGCGGGGCCGGGTTGGCCGGCGCAACGGTTTCCAGGAAACGATCCGGCGTCGCATAGCCAAGGTCGAAGGTCGTGAAGGTCTTTTCGACCGGCCCCACGGCGCGCTGCACCAGCAACTGAATGCGGAACGGTTTTGCAGGATCGAACCCGGCGTCGGCGGGGATCTTGAACATGTCCAATTCCTTGAAACTCGGCGCGCCGGCAGCGGCGACCGCGCCCAGGCGGCGATGTTGCTTGTCGAAGAAGCGCACCGAATTGTCGCCCTGGATGAGCTGGATGCGATCGAAGATACCGCCGCGCACATAGCCCGATCCCTTGAACGAATAGCGTCCGCGCCCGAGCAGCAGGATGGCGTGCTCGCCGTCTTTCATCCACCTGTTCAGATTGCCGTGTTCGGCAGCTCCAAGCAGGCTCAGGCCGACTTCCGGCACGCTGATCAGGCCGACATGCATGTCGATGAAGGTATCCCCAGGCGCGCCCTTCTCCGGCCGGGCAATGGCGCGTTCATCTCCGGAGGCGCGAAACGCCTCGTTGACCTGACCGACGTCAAGGGCCAGCGTGCGCACCGCACCATCGCCGGCCAGCGTCTGCCAGTCGCTCGCCTGCGGTTCGCTCACAGCCTTCAGCACTTTTTGCGGGCCGGCGGCCACGGCATCCGCCTTCAACCCGCCAAGCCCAAGCGTGCGCGCTACCTTCAGGCCGGCGCGGACGATCGAATCATCGATCACGATGATGGTCACCGTGGCGCCGGATACGATGTCGAGCTCATGGCCCGATCCGCCTGCCTTGGCCTCCTTGATCAGGTCGAGCCCAGCGTAGCCTTCGGTCACCTTGCGGATGCGGCTTTCAGGAATGCCGATCAGCACAATCGGCTCGGAATGCTTGACCAGCCGAACACCGGTTATCCTGGCGTCCATGTCGACGCCCACCAGAACGTGGATCGGCTTGCCGGAATAGCCGATTGTGGTGACGAAATCCGATGTCAGATAGGCATAGCCGGCAATTTCGCCGCCCTTCATCACCGGGGCGACGGGCAAGTCTGCCAGCAGCGCACCGTAACCCTCGGCACCGGACAAGATTTCACTGGCCGGCACCTTGTCGAGGAAACGGCTGATAATGGCTTCAGCCCGCGCGTCTGACGCCGCAGCAAGGTGGAAAGCCACAGCGCAAAGCACCGCGAAAATGTATGAAATCCTGACCATTCCGGTCCCTAACCAGCATCCTTGCTGTCTGAAGAAATGGCTAGCACGCGCCTGGCGCAGCATTCCTTGACAGTGGTCAAGCCGAACCCGCCAGCCGGGAACGGCAACTACATGATGTCAAACCTGCTCGAGCTGAAACTGCGGCTTGCAGTGCTCCTCGATCTGCCGGATGGCGAGCTCCGTCAGACCGGGGGAAGAGACAAGCGGTGGCGCAAGGATGACATCGGCACGGCCGCTCTCGCGCACCGCTTGCGGCACATCGCCTGCGCCATGCATACCCTGGCCGGCGAACAACCCGACAACGATAACGGGCCGTGAAATTGCACTCAACTGATCGGCTACGAAGGGAGCCTCTTCCAGGAAACCGACCGACACACCGGCGAAAATCCCCAAGGCGCGCAGCTTGGCCGCCATGTCTTCGGATGCCAGACGCGACGCCGGTTCATGCTTGGAACCATGCGCCGCGAGCAGCAACTCGTGTGTGCCGGGGTCAGTGTTCTCATCATGGGCGGCATTCAGCGCCAGGTTCGCGACCAGCCGGGGCAACTCAGGGTGCAGGCCCAGAGGCGTGTGCACCTGCACGGCACGGCCATCCTGGTTCGCCAACTGGCGCGGGATCGCGACATTGACGAAATACCCGTCGGCCATGAACAGCGGATAGATCACCACCGGTCCGGGCGGCAGTCCGGCGCTGACTGCTTTCAGTGATGGTTCCTTTGACAAAAAGCATGCCCGCACATCGCCAAAACGCGCAACACCGCGCAGCCGTTTGACAAGATCGTGAGCAAACAGATCATCACGCGCTCCGCCACGCTCGCCGTGCGAGACAATCAGCAGAACCGGCTCAGCCGGCCGGTCAATGGCTGGTCCCGCGCGAGAATGTGATCTTGTTCCAGACATTGTACTTTCCGGACGGCTTGGACATCGGGATGCGTCTTACTTCTTCGAGCGTCTTGGCATCGTAGATCACAATAGCACCGTCTTTCTCCCAGATCGACACGATGGCATGGCTGCCATCCTTGTCGAACTCGACATGTGCCGCCGTCTTGCCCGGCGCCGGTGTGATGGTCTTGACGATCTCAAGAGTGCGGGTGTCGATGATATGCAGCACATCCTTGTTCGGGCCGAAGAACACGTCCGTCCAGACGTAGGGGGACTTCTCGTGTCCGCGCATGAAAAAGCCCGGTCCCTTGGTTTCGATGGTTTTGAGGATCGACCAATCGGACAGATCAATGACCGAGACCTTGCCTTCCTTGAGGTGCGGCGTCGCCATGACCGTTCGGCCCTGATAGTCCCAGGAAATACCGGAGCCGAGATGCGGCAGGCCCGGCAGGCCGATGCGGGCGATGGATGTTCCCGCGTCGATGTCGATCACCACGGCATTCTGGCCGTCACGCGACGAACCGAGCAGGTGCTTGTAATCATCATCGAAGAAGAAATCGTCGAGCGGTTCGTCGATCCTGATGCGGCGCAGCTTGGCGCCTTTCTCGAGTTCGATTTCCCATATCTCCGGTACATCCTTGAGCGCGGCAATGAAGCTGTTGCGCTTGGGCGCCTGGTAGACGGCGGAGACGCGCGAGGACTCGCCATCTGTGCTTTTCACGTCGTAGATTTGCTCGACAGCGAAGTCCGTCGAGTTGAGGATCACCAGCGAGTGCGGCAGATAGTTGGCCACCGCTATGCTGGAGCCGTCCGGCGAAATGGCGATGTTGCGGGTGTTGATGCCGGCGCGCACCTCGGCGAGGATTTCCAGGGTGTAGAGATCGAACTTGGTCACCCAGCCGTCGCGCGAGCCGAAGAAGACATGGCGCCCGTCGGGAGTGAATTTCGGCCCGCCGTGCAGGGCAAAACGGCTCTTGAAGCGGTGGATGACCTCGAAGGTATCCCCATTCAGGATGGAAACATGGTGGTCGCCGGTTTCGACCACGACGAACAGATTGAGCGGGTCGGCCTTGTACATCGGCGCCTTGATGTACTGGTCGACCTCGATGGCGATGTTGCGGGTCGCGTCGATCTCGTTCTCGCCCCAGCGCGGCACCTCCTTGAGCGGGGTGAAAATGTAGTCGGTCAGGGCGGCGATCTCATCACCGGTCAGTGTTTCGCCGAAGGCCGGCATCTGGGTCGCAGCCCGGCCATCTGCGATGACCTTGACGGCGCGTTTCTTGCGCAGGCGTTTGAGGTTCTGCGGCAGCAGGGCCGGCCCCAGCTTGCCGAGGCGGTCGGCGCCATGGCACTCGGCGCAATGGGTATTGTAGAGCACAATCGGCCCCGCCTCCTCGGCGCCGGCAGGCGCGACAGCGAGCCCAAGCCAAATCGCGGCAAGGCTACTCAGCAGCCGGCGCATGGCGTACTCCCCTGAACGGTGTGACTTCAAGACGCGCACCATCGCCGGTCGCGCCGATTTCCGCATCGGTCAGATAGCAGGCCGGGTCCTCGGCCCAGGGGTCGCCGGTCAGTTGGAACGCGCGCACCCGGGTGTTGCCGCCGCACACGTCGAAATAGCTACATTCGCCACAGCGTCCCCCGACGGTGCGCGGGCGTTGCTTCAGCCCGGCCATGATGGGATCGGATGTGTCGTTCCAGATCTCGGAGAACGGCCGCGTCTTCACATTGCCGAGCGGATAGTGCCACCAGAAGGTGTCCGGGTGCACTTCGCCAAGATTGTCGATATTGGCGATGTTGACACCGGACGAGTTGCCACCCCACTGGGCCAGCTTGGCGCGGATGTGGTCTTCCAGTTCGGGGAAATGCTTGCGCACCCAGAACAGCAGGTAGACGCCGTCCGCGTCGTTGTTGCCGGTGACGAACTCGCGGTTGCCCCCCGACTTGGCGTCGGCCCAGGCGCGCTCGATCAGCGTGTCCATGACCCAGCGTGTCATGTCGCGCCGGGCGTCGTCGCCGCGGTTCTTGTTGCCGCGTCCGGCATAAACCAGATGCGACAGGTAGAACTTGTCGATACGCTCGGCTTCGGCAAGATCGAGCATGGCGGGCAGTTCATCGGCATTGTCCATGGTGACGGTGAAACGCATGCCGATCTTGATATCGTTGTCGCGGCACAGGCGGATGCCGGCCAGCGCCTCATCGAAACCGCCATCGTGGCGGCGGAACTTGTCGTGTGTGTCGCGCATGCCGTCCAGACTGATGCCGACGTAGTCATAACCGACGTCGGCGATCTCCCGGATGTTGTGCTCGGTGACCAGGGTGCCGTTCGACGACAGGCCGACATAGAAGCCCATGTCCTTGGCGCGCCGTGAAATATCGAAGATGTCCTTGCGCAATAGCGGCTCGCCGCCTGACAGAATGAGAACCGGGACGCGGAACGCCTTGAGGTCGTCCATGACCTCGAACACCTCGTCGGTCGACAGTTCGCCGGGGAAATCGACATCGCCGGAAATCGAATAGCAATGCTTGCACATCAGGTTGCAGCGCCGGATGAGATTCCAGATCACCACCGGGCCGGGTGGCGTGCGGGCCGGTCCGAGCGGTTTGGGATCGGCGATTTCGTGCAGGTATTGGCTCAGCCGGAACATTTTTGTCTCCTTCAGGCTGCGATGCGCAGGCCTGTCTTCTTCAGCAGTCTCGTCGAGTAAAGCACATCGTGGGCGCGCACGGCAGGGTCGAGCAGCTTGGCGATGGCCTCGACCTTTTCGGTAACCTCGTCGCGCGAGCGGCCGTGCACCATGGCAAACAGGTTGTACGGCCAGACGGGCAGGTGGCGCGGGCGGCGGTAGCAATGGCTGACGAATTCAAGCGCACCGATGCGCGGACCCAGTTCGTCCACCAGGTCATCGGCGACATCCCATACCGACATGCCGTTGGCGCTGAGGCCCAGCGCATAGTGGTTCGGCACCGCGCCGTTGCGGCGGATCACACCGGTTTCCAGCATCGCCGCCATGCGCCGGCGCACCTCCGCGCCGGCAAGACCAATGGCCAGGCCCACTTCATCATAGGGCCTGGCGGCAAGCGGCAGGCCGTTCTGCGTTGCCGCAATAATCTGGCGGTCGATATCGTCAAGTCTGAGTGCCGGTTGATCCGTCATGCCTCGACCCTCAGCCCGATGAAGAATTCCTGCTGCTTGGGGAAGTCATAGACCTGCAGGCCCGTTTCGGCCTCGATATTCATGAGCGTGACTGCGATTTCGTCGGGGTCTTCCGAGGCCACCACGAACCACATATTGAGGTCGTGGGCGCGGGCGTAGTTATGGGCGACCTGATGGTGCGCGTTGACGATCTCGGCCACCTCGTCATAGCGCTCCGCGGGCACCGCCATGGCGCTGAGCGTCACCGCCCCGCCCAGGCGTTCGGCATTGTACATCGGCCCGAAGCGCGACAGGGCCTTGCCCTCAACCAGCCGTCCGATGCGCGCGATCAGATCGGCCTCGTCCAGACCAAGCTTTTCGGCGGCATCGCGATAGGGACGCTCGCCGAAACCGAAACCGCCCTGGAGACCATTGATGATCGCCCGGTCGGTATTGTCAAGCGTGATGTCGCCACCTGTTTGCCGTGCCATCATGCGGCTCCCTTCATGCGGGGCGACAGGACGGCGCCGCGCTGCTTGTAGCAGTGGGTCGAGAACAGGATGGCGGACTCATAACGGTCCAGCCCGGTCTCGCACCCGGCATCGGCGATCTGTTGCCTCACCGTATCGCGGCAATTGCCGTGGATCATGGCGAACAGGTTGTAGCGCCAGTCCGGCAGCCGGCGGGTGCGCCGGTAGCACAAGGTCACCTCGTCCCGCTCCGCCAGCCGCGCCGCGATCTCGTCCACCCGCTCATCGGGTACGTCCCACACCGACATGGCGTTTGCCTGGTAGCCGATGCGGCGATGGCGCAGAATGCAGCCGAAGCGGGTGATCACGCTGCACGCGATCAGTTCGCCGAGCCGTGTCAGCACCTCCCCCTCGCTCCAGCCCAGCCGGTTGGCGACGACGAGATAGGGCTGGTCAACCAGCGGCAGGCCATCCTCAAGCGCGCTCAGCAGGGCGCGGTCGGCTTCACCGATGGCGCACGGATCGACTTGGCCGGCCACGCCGAAACCCTGGCGGCGCCTGCCCGACAGCCGGAAACCCAGGTCGATGTGGTAGGCGCGCTCCAGCGGCAGGTCGAGCACCGGCAGGCCGCTTGCCTGCGTAATCCGCGACAGCGTTGCCTGGACCCCCTCGCGGCAGCCGGCGGTCACGACAAACCACAGATTGATGTCGTGTTCGCGGTGATAGTTGTGGTTGACCGTGTGCTCGGCATTGACGATAGCCGCAACCTCGTCGAGGCGTTCTGCCGGAACGGCCATGGCGGCAAGGGTGCTGGCTCCGGCTGTGTTGGGGCGCACGGTCGCGCCGATACGGGCGAGAACGCCCCGGTCCTTCAGCGCCTGCATCATGGTGAGCACTTCGCCGGTCGAAAGCTCGTTGGCCGCCGCCAGCTCCGCGAACGGCTCCGGCACCAGCGGAAAGCCGCGTTGCCAGGCATCGGCGAGCGCCAGGGCGGGACTGTTGATGGTCGCGCTCACAGGCCCGTCCTCGCAGCGCGGGCCGCAAAGAAGATGCCGCTTGGCTTGCGCAGTTTCAGTTCAGCGCGTTTCTCAAAACTGCGCGCGTCGTAGATGTCGACCCGGTCAGCGTCGCGCACCGATACCCAAACCTCATGCCCGCGCGGTGTGAATTCCATGTGCAGCACGGCGGGGCCGGGCTTGAACTCGTGAATGACCTCGAGGCTCGGCACATCGACCACCTGAATGGTGTCGTTCTTGGGGTGGGCGAAGTTGACCCACACCTGGCGGCCGTCCGGCCGGGCGATGGCGAACACCGGCTGGCTGTGCACCTTGACGCGCCCGGCCTCCTTGAACGTCGTGGCATCGAGCGCCAACAGCTCCGGGTGCCCGACCGCCGGCAGGATGAACCTGCCGCCGGCCAATGCCCAGCCTTCGAGATGTGGCATCTTGTAGACCGGCATCGCCGGATCGTCCTTGCCGTAGCCGTCGAGGATGCGTTCGATCACCGGCTTGTCGGCCCACAGATCGATATGTGCCAGGCCGTCCTCACCGAACAGACCGGCGATGTAGTGGCGCCCGTCGCCGGTGATCAGCGCGTCATAGGGCAGCTTGCCGGCGGTGCCCAGTCTTGTAACCGCCGGCGCACCGGACCTAGAGAAATCGGCCATCCAGATTTCACCGGCATCATAGAGCGTGAACACGAAGCGGCGGCCCGGGGCATCGACCAGCCCGACGGTCTTGGACAGCTCGCCCTTGTCGCCGTATGTGGCGGGAATGTCGGCGACCTGTTCCAGCGTGACTGCATCGAACACCTTGACGCCGCCGGGTTTGTAGTTGGACACCGCCACCAGCGTGCCGTCATCGGAAATCGCTCCGCCGATGGAATTGCCGCCCTGCACCACCCGCTTGGCGATCTTGCGCTCCAGCAGGTCCAGCTTGGTCAGCCCGCCGTCGCGGCCGAAGATGTAGGCATAGCGCTGGTCAGGCGAGAACACGGCCGAGGCATGCGACAGGTCGCCGAGGCCATCGACGCAGGACAGGATGGTCCGTTCAGTGGTGGAAATGATACAGGCCGAGCCATCGGCCCGCTCGATGATCACGCCGAGGTCACCGGTGCCGCGCAACGCGGTTTCGGCAGCAGCCGTCAGGCACCACACCGTGGTGGCGACCAATAGGCTCAGGGCACGCAACAGGCTCATTGGAACACTCCGGCTTTCAGGCCCCTGGCAATCCACAACGCTTCACTCTCGCTCAGCAACCCGCGCCACGGCGGCATCGGCGTGCCGGGCACGCCATCCAGAACGATGGCCGCGATGGTGCTGTCATCCACGCCCTCAAGATCACCCGGCAAAAGCGGACTGCCCAACCCGCCCTTGAAGGTGAGACCATGGCAGGAACCGCAGTCCTGCACCACCATGTTGTGCAGCACCTGGCGGCGATCCTGATCGGGCTCACCACCGGCGAACGCCGTTGCCCCCAAGCACAAGGCCACAGGCGCGCTAAGCACCAACCGATGCAACCATGTCGTCAGACTGGACAACTTGCGGCTCCGTGATCCGGGCAAGGCTTGCCACCTTGCCGACAATGAACAGCACCGGCCCGCTGAATTCACATTGCTCGATATCGCCGGCAACCCGATCGAGCCGTGACAGGACCTGCTGGGCGCGCCCGGTGGTACCGTTGCACACGGCCAGCACCGGCGTTGACCCTTCCAGTCCGTTCTCGATCAGCCGGGCAGTGATTTCAGCGATATTCGTACGACCCATATAGACCGCAAGCGTCGTATCAGGATCAGCCAGACCCTGCCAGTCAAAATCGAGTTCGGCGTCCTGTCTGCAATGGCCGGTGACATAGCGCACACTGGTCGCCAGGCCGCGATGGGTGAGCGGGACACCGAGCGATGCCGCACAGCCTTGCGCCGCGGTGATGCCGGGCACGACCTCGTAATCTACGCCGGCCCGCGACAGCTCCATCGCCTCCTCGCTGCCGCGCCCGAAGATGAACGGGTCTCCGCCTTTCAGCCGCACCACGTTGCGGTTGCTGGCGGCCAGGCGGATCAGCAGGTCGTTGATCTCGGCCTGTGGCACGGGATGATGCGACGGTTGCTTACCGACGCAGATGCGGGCGGCCCCCTGCGGCACCAGTGCCAGCACTTCAGGTGATACCAGACGGTCGTAAACCACCACGTCGGCGTGCTCAAGGCAGCGCATTGCCTTCACAGTCAGCAATTCCGGATCGCCTGGACCCGCACCAACGAGAAACACTTTTCCGATAGTTTTCAAATCGCCACCCGAACTCTCGATGTTGATGGCCCAGACCGCCAAGCCTTCTCTGCCCGGCACACAAATCCTTGCCGGCAACCGGCATCATACTAGGGATCACCCCTGCCCTATCGCCTTGATTATTGTCAAATTTTCCGGCGCGTTACTCGACCACGCGAACTGTGCCGATCATGCCCTCATCCTTCCAGTGCGGACCGCACAGATACGGATACTCGCCGGGCGGCATGTCGAAGGTCATCTCAACCTTTTCCTCAGAGAACAGCCGGTCGGATTCCTCCTTGCCGGCCTCCTTCAGCCACACGGAGTGACTGGTGCGCTTGTCGACGTTGACCCAGCGCACCGTGGCGCCCTGCTTGACCTCAACCTCGATCGGACAGAAGGTGTACTTGTACATCTTGACAACGGTGACATCTTCCTCCGCTGACGGCTTGCCGAACAGCTTCTGGTAACGTTTCTCGGCCTTCTCACACCTCTTCATGCGCTTCTTGGCTTCGTCGTCGGCACCGGCATGAACCGGCTGAACGGCACTCAATGCGGCAAAAACAGCCGCCGAAGCCAGCGTCAAAATTGCTCTCGTTGCCATGTTCACCTCCCTTGACGATCACTTGCCAACGGCATTGATCTCCGCTTCTGCGTTGTCAAGGCCGAGCGTGAACTCGAGCGAGACATGGTGGAAGCGGGCGCTGGTGAAGTCATCGTGCAGGGCAAATCCGACCGTATAAAGGCCGCCGGGCTCTATCGGCACATCGCCCGGGTTGGTGGCGGCAAGCGGCCGTCGCATGACCACCGTCCAGGTGTTGCCGTTCAGACTGCCCGCCGCGGCCACTTCACCGGCATCTTTCATGACGCGCTGGGTCAGGACATGGCCGTTCTCGGCCTCGCCACCGGAGCGGAAGCGCAGCAGGTCCATGACGCTGCCTGCCTTGAGAAGGCCATCTGTCTCTTCCGCCGGCTTCAGCTTGTCCCAGCCGCCACGCTTCTTCTTGCGCCGGCCCTTGATTTCAACCTTGGTGCGGCTGTCGGCGAGATACTTGGTGATGCCGTCGGCAACATCGATCGTCGAGACCGCATCGCCGGCCTCGGTGATCGCGGCGGCTTCCGGGTGATCGGGCATGTAGCGCGAATCATGATGGCAGGTTGCCCAGCAGCCGGCCTGCTCGATCTTGTCGATGCCCTGTCCGGCAATCATCATCGCCATCTTGACCTGGTTGTCCGGGTCCATCTTGCCACCATCCACGAAAGGCACGGGGGTGTGCGGCGCATCAGTCCACTCGAACCGCATGTAGAGATTGTCGGCGTCGTGGGCGGCCTGAACCTGAACGTCGACATGACCGCGCTTGCCAGGAATCGGTGTCGGTTCGGCCTTTTCGCCGGACACGATCTTGGCGCCCATGTCGGCGACTTCCTTGGCGTGACAGTTCGCACAGCGGTCGCCGAGTTTGGCGAATGCCCGTGCGCCGCCATGGTCCTTGCCGGTCTGCACCCACTCGAACGAGGCCTGGCCGGGGTAGAACAGGGTGACGGTCTTGGGCGCGATGCCGGACCAGTCGATATTGCCGGAGACATCACCGGCCGCGCCCGAGCTGCCGGAGCCGGCAGAGGCGGCTGGCTGGTCGCCGGAGCCGCCGTCAGAGGTGGCCTGGGCCTGCAGTTCGGCAACCTTGGCGGCGACCGCGGCGGTTATGCGGTCCTCCACGGCGGCGGCAGCAGCGGCTTCCTGCTGCTTCTTGTCGGCCGCCATCTTGGCTTCCTTTTCTTCGACGCGTTTAAGGCTGGCCAGATACAGTTCCGGCACTTCACGCTTGAATGCCGGGTTGGGCTTTTCAAGCTCTTCCAGTTCCTCTTCGGCCAACTGGTCGCGAACGTTCTTGTGGGCGATGCCCTTGTGGCAGTCGATGCAGGTCTGGCCGGTTTCAAAGGCGTTTAGATGCTGCTTGCGGGCCCGCGGACGCTGGAATTCGGGCGCCATTGATTCGAAGTTGTGGCAGTTTCGGCATTCACGAGAATCGGTCTTCTTCATTGAATGCCAGACATTCTTGGCCAGCTTCAGCCGCTTGGCCTCAAACTTCTCCGGCGTACTGATGCTGCCCAGCACCTTGTGCCACAGCTCGTTGGACGCCTGCACCTTGCGCACTATCTTGTGCACCCAAGGATCGGGAACATGGCAGTCAGAGCAGGTCGCGCGTACACCGGTGCGGTTCTGGTAGTGAATGGTGGTCTTGTACTCTTTGTAGACGTTGTCCTCCATCTCGTGGCACGAGATGCAGAACGGCATCGTGTTGGTGGCTTCCATGGCCGTGTTGAAACCGCCCCAGAAAATGATTCCGGCAACGAAGAGTACCGCCGCACTGGTCAGCGGAACGCCGAACAGCAGAGCACGTTTCCACTTGGAGAATCCGGAAACAGGTGCGTCGTCAGGCTTGGCCATGGTGCCTCCGAAAGGACTGTCTTGTTATGTGCTGAAGTTCGGGGGGCTACAGACAACAGGAAAAAAGGGGCGGAATTGCTTCCGCCCCACGGGAGGTGCACGCCAATCAGGTGACGTGCTTCTTGCGATTATAGACGTTGAACTTGCCGGTTGGCGTCTCCAGCCCCTTAATGCGGGCCTTTTCTTCAAGCGTCTTTGAGTTGTAGACGACGATCTCGCCCTTTTCCCAGTTCTTCTTGCCGCCACGGACCCAGACCGAAACCCAGAACTCCGAGCCGTCCTTGTTGAACTCGATGTGCGTTGCAAGGCCTTTTTCCTGGTCGGTGACCTGGATGGTCTTGACGATTTCGCGGGTTTCCTTGGAGATCACCTGGATCGACTGCTGCACTTCCGGATCGGGGTGCTTGGTCTGGTCGACGATCACGTATGGCGATTCCGGATGGGTGCGGATGAACAGACCCGGCCCGTCGGTCTCAACCGAATAGCAGATCTTCCAGGCCTGGTCGGGATGGCCCTTGGGATCGTTGCCCCACATGGTCACCTTGCCTTCACCCAGATGGGTGGTGCCGGCCACCGGTCCGCATTCCTTGTCGGTCCAGTTGGCACCGGGTCCCGGGTGCGGCTTCTTGCCGGTTTCGATGGACGCAACGCCCTTACGGGTTTCGGTGTCCATGATTTCCATGCGGTTGGACGCATTGGCGGCAATCTGGAAGTAGCGCTGGGTCGGATCGAAGAACCCATCATGCAGGAACTTGTTGGTGTTGATCTGCTCGATGCGCAGATTGTCGAGATCGGAATAGTCGACCTGCCACATCTGGCCCAGTTCCTTCACGGCAACAACCCAGGTCGGGGCATTCGGCGTGTTGTAGATCGCCGCCACGCGGGCTTCGTTGACGTAATTGCCTTCGATATCGACACCGCGGGTCGAAACCACCTTCAACGGTTCCATGGTCTCGGCATCAAGAATGACGAAGTGCGGCGGCCAGTAACCGCCACCGATGACGTATTTGTCCTTCCATTCGCCATAATGCGACACGGCGACGTCACGGGCATCCGAAGCAACCTGGGTTTCCGCCACCACCTGCGGCGGGTCCATCCACAGGTCGATCTTGGTCATGCGGCCATCGCGGCCCTGGGTGTACCAGAAGCGGCCGTCGGAGGATTCCTTCATGACGTGCACGGCGTAACCGGTATCGACCTTGGCGACGACTTCCTTGGTGTCGCCGTCGATGATGCCGACCTTGCCGGCGTCACGCAGAATGACCAGGAAGAAGTTCTCCCAGTTGCGCGAATGGGCCGGCTCCTTGGGATAATCCTTCGGCTCAATCACAACCTTCCAGCGCTCTTTCATTTCCGCCAGGGTCATTTCGGCCGGCGGCGGGGCGGGCAGCTGGATATATGTCGCCAGATCGCGGATTTCCTCCGGCGAGAACAGGTCGTCGAAGTTGTTCATGCCGCCTTCGGTGCCGATCGAGATGATCTTCTCGAGCCGTTCCTGGCCGAGCTTCTTCATGTTGACGGGCTCGAGGTTCTTACCCGTGGCCCCCTTGCGCAGCACGCCATGACAGCCGGCGCAGCGCTGGAAGTACAGTTTCTTGGAGTGCTCAAACGCCTCTTCTGACAGCGTTGGCTCTTGCGCCAGCGCCAGCGAAGACGCGCCAGCCATCAACGCCCCGGCAAAAGCCATACCGAGAGTGGCGGTGGTGAGTGCGTATTTCTTCATATCTGGTTTTCCCTCAGCAAAACTGAAACGCTCGAAACCCTGTCCAGCCCTTCATTGTTGAATCTTGCGCGCATTGGAATTTGCCCAATCCAGCAAGTGACGCAGAACGCAAAGACCGGATCAGGGCAAATAGAATTCACATCCTGATCTGTCCGCGGTCAACCATATGCTCAACGTCCGCCCGCATGTGTTCCGCAGCCGCAAAGCCGACGGTCTCCCGCAAACCATACATTGCACCGCACCCTTTCGGGCTCCTTGACTTTGGTCAAGAAAATTGCCGGTCGGGTCTTGCCATAGTGGCGAAATCCACACCGACCCGTTTCGGAAAGCGGTTGCTGGAAGTCCGTTGCCTGGCACGAATCATTATTGGTGGGGCAGGCAACGGCAAACACACGGGATGTCCACACCGGCAAGCGATGCACGACAGGAAACGACTATGTTCAACAACGATCCGGACAATCAGATCCCGTTTCTTTCATTCGGATTTCGTCCGTTCTTTCTGCTCGCCGGACTTTACGCGTTCGTCAGCATGGCGGCTTGGCTCTTCTGGCTGATGCTGCATGCCTCAGGCGCCGCCATAATCACCCCGACCATTGCGGTACCGGCCCATCAATGGCACGGCCACGAGATGCTGTTCGGCTTTGCCGCCGCGGTCATTGCCGGGTTCATGCTGACGGCGGTGCCCGGCTGGACCGGCGCCCGCCGGGTGGCGGGCACTCCGCTGGCGGCTCTGGCGGCGTTGTGGCTGGCCGGCAGGTGCGCGATGTGGTTTTCGAACATACTTCCGGGCGCACTGGTTGCCATTGCCGACATGAGCTTTCTGGTTGTGCTCGCGGCAATCGTCGCCCGCGCCCTGGCCCTTCGTCCGGTTCCGCAGAACCTGGTCTTCGTCCTGCTGCTCAGCGTCCTGATCGCTGCCAACGGCGCGGTTCACGGCGAGTGGCTCGGCTGGCACGACGATACGGCGTCGTGGGGTCTTTCGGTGTCGCTGATGACGGTCATTCTGATGATCTCGATCATCGGCGGGCGGATCGTACCGGCATTCACCCGCAATGCGCTCGTGCGCAAGGGCATATCCCAGCCGCACCCGACAAAGATCATGTGGCTGGACGCCGCAAGTGTAGCGAGCGTCGCACTGGTGCTTGTGTCCTATGTCTTTGGCCTGTCCGGCACCCTTACCGGCGTCGCTGCCGGCGCTGCAGCCTTGCTGAACCTTGTCCGCCTGGCCTTGTGGCGCTGGCAGTCCACGCTTGACGCCCCGATCCTTTGGAGCCTGCATCTCGCCTACTTCTGGCTTCCTGCCGGCCTGGCCGGCATTGCTGCGTCTTTGCTGACCGGGTGGTTCTCGCACGGTGCCGCCCAACATATCCTGGCGGTAGGCGCGGTCGGCGGCATGACACTTGCGATGATGACACGGGCACCGCTCGGCCACACCGGCCGCGCGCTGGTCGTGACACGGCCAGTGGCCATGGCCTACCTTCTGATCGCCGCCGCCGCGGCATTGCGCGGGCTGGCTCTCGGGCTGTTTTCGCAAAACTACTTCACGGTGATATTCCTCGCCGGTATCTGCTGGATTGCCGGATTTGTCATTTTTGCAGCGTCCTACCTAGCGATTCTCACCGGCCCATCGCTAAAGGATACAGCTGCGGATTGAGCGACCCGCCCCGGCCATTGCGTCAATCGGCCTGACCACTGCGGCTTATCCACCGCTTTGAGACCAATCCCTTCCGACAATTTTCCCAACTTGACTTTTATCAAGGAGGCCCCGGCGCCCCCTTGCCATGGTCCATTCTGCAAGAGAGGGACTCCAAATGGCCAAAGCAACTTCCAAAAAGGAAGCCGCTGAAGAATCGGTACACATTCCGCCGATGCAGCGGCTGTTAGACAATCATTTTCTGCTGCTCTTCCTGGGTGTCGCGGTACCCACGGTGCTCTACACCCTGTGGGGCGTGATGGAGCTGTCGCAAATCCCCATCGCTGAATAGGAGGGCAACGGGAATGGCACTCACATCTCCTGAAACCAAAGTCTGGTGGAACCTGCCGGTCGGGCGGGCCGAACTGGTCTGGGTCGTCATCGCCTTCTGCTGGGGCGTTTTCATGTTCGGCATGATGGTCTGGTGGCACCTTGAGGGTAACCAGAACCTGTCGAACGAGGTTTACCGCATCTCGCCCGAGAAATTCGAGGAGCGGACGGAAGCCTTCACCGAGAAGTACACCGTGCGCGAGGAAGCCGGCATGCCGGTCGCCAAGCCCGAGCCGGGCGCCGAGGTCTACATGCTGTCGCGGCTGTGGGAATGGTGGCCGATCCTGGAACTCAAGAAGGGCCAGACCTACCGGCTGCATCTGTCGTCGCTTGATTGGCAGCACGGCTTCTCGCTGCAACCGACCAACATCAACATCCAGGTTCACCCCGGCCTCGAACATGTCGTAACGCTGACCCCGACCCAGAGCGGGGAGTTCAGCGTCGTGTGCAACGAATTCTGCGGCGAAGGCCACCACACCATGGTTGGCCGCATCCACGTCGTTGATTGAGCCGGGGCGGAGGAAAGACAATGAGTGTAACGGCTGAAACAGGTATTATCGGCGGCATCGCTGCCAAATTTAGAACCTGTCCCGCAACCGGCCTAAAGGTCGACCTGGCCGCAGAACGGCTGATCAAGGCCAACGCTGTGGCGGCAATCGTGTTTCTCGCCATCGGCGGGGTATTCGGGCTGTTGGTGGCGTTGACCCGCTGGCAGGCGGTGCATCTGCTGCCATCCGACCTGTTCTATCTGGTCCTCACGGCGCACGGTCTCGATGTGCTGCTAGTATGGATCATCTTCTTCGAAATCGCGGTGCTCTACTTCGCCTCGGCGATATTGCTGAATTGTCGTCTGGCGACACCAAAGATCGCCTGGGTGGCGTTCGCGCTGATGCTCGTCGGCGCGCTGCTGGCCAACATCACGGTGCTGCAGGGCGAAGCCAGCGTCATGTTCACCAGCTACGTGCCATTGAAGGCGCCGCCGAACTTCTACCTCGGCATCATCCTGTTTGCCGTCGGTGCGCTGATCGGCTGTTTCATCTTCCTCGGCACGTTGGTCATCGCCAAGGAAGAAGGGACCTACGAAGGCTCGATCCCGCTGGTCACCTTCGGTGCGCTGACCGCCTGCATCATCGCCATCTTCACCATCGCCTCGGGCGCGATCATCCTGATCCCGACCTGGCTGTGGTCGCTGGGCTACATCAGCCACATCGACACGGTGATGTACAAGCTGGTGTGGTGGGCCATGGGCCACTCCTCGCAGCAGATCAACATGGCCGCACAGGTCGCCATCTGGTACGCCATCCCGGCAATGCTGCTGGGCGCCAAGCCGCTGTCTGAGAAGATTTCGCGCTCGGCCTTCCTGATGTACATCCTGTTCCTGCAGCTCGCCAGCGCCCACCACATGCTGGTCGAACCGGGCATCTCGTCGGAATGGAAGGTGTTCAACACCTCTTACGCGATCTATCTCGCCGTTCTCGGCTCGATGATCCACGGCATGTCGATCCCCGGTGCGATTGAAGCGGCCCAGCGCCGCAACGGCTTCACCAACGGTGTGTTCGAATGGCTGCGCCGCGCGCCGTGGAACAACCCGGCCTTTGCCGGTATGTTCCTGTCGCTGGTGTTGTTCGGTTTCCTTGGCGGCATCTCCGGTGTCGTGCTCGGCACCGAGCAGATCAACATCATGCTGCACAACACCCTGTACGTCCCTGGCCACTTCCACGCCACGGTGGTTGCCGGCACCACGCTGGCCTTCATGGCCATCACCTACCTCTTGGTGCCGCTGATCTTCCAGCGTGAGATCATCTGGCCGACGCTGGCCAAGTGGCAGCCCTACCTGTTCGGGCTCGGTGCCGCCGGCATCTCGCTGTTCATGATGGGTGCGGGTACGTTGGGTGTCTCGCGGCGTCACTGGGACATCACGTTCTCGGATGCAGCCCTGAGCTTCGACTATCCGCCAGCCGCCTTCCTGATGCTCGGCCTGAACGGCATGTCGGCCATTCTGGCAGCCATCGGCGGCGGTCTGTTCGTGATCATCATCGTCGCAAGTGTGTTGTGGGGCAAGAAGGTCGATGGCAGCAACATCGTTGCCGCCTTGGGCCCGACACCGCAAAAGCAGATGTCCGATGCCGTCAAGTCCTACGGCAACGCCGGCACCTTCCACCTGCCGGGCACCTACATCCTGGTCACGATCTTCTTTACAGCCTTCGTGCTGTACTACTTCGTGAACTGGAAGTACCTGTCCGAGCTATGGCAACTCGGCTAGGCCTGCACAACATCCCGGCGCCAGTCTCCACTGGCGCCGGAGTTCTGATCCGGAGACGATTTCGATGACAGCAGTAGCCCTCGAACGACCAGCAACGATGCGCGATGCCATTATGGTGTTCAAGCCACGCATCGCCGTGGCCATCATGTTGAGCGCCATTGGCGGCATCGCTGTCTCTCCGGGCCCTGCCCCGGCGTTCTGGCAACTGGCCTTGCTGTCCATCGCCGTCTTCCTGGCCGCCGGCGCCGCCGGCGCCTTCAACCAGTGGATCGAGACCGATCTCGATGCGCGAATGAAGCGCACGGCCAACCGGCCGTTCGTTACCGGCCAGTTCACCGCCGGCCCGGCCTGGCTGGCCATCATTGTCGGCTTCCTGGCCGGTTCCGTTGCCCTGGCCGGCCTTGCCACCAACTGGTGGGCTGCGCTCTACACCTTCCTCGGCGCCTTTACCTATGGCGTCGTCTACACCATGTGGCTCAAGCGCCGGTCATGGACCAACATCGTCATCGGCGGTATGGCCGGCAGCTTTGCCGTGCTTGCCGGTGCCGCTGCCATCAATCCGGCCATCGGCATCGAGGCCCTGATCCTCACCGTCGTCCTGTTCCTGTGGACGCCGCCCCACTTCTGGAGCCTGGCCATGGTCTCCAGCGACGACTACCAGCGCGCCGGTGTGCCCATGCTGCCGGTGGTCGCCGGCAACCGCGTGTGCGCCTGGGTTGTCCTCGCTCACACGGTCGTGCTCTCCGTGCTCGCGCTGGTGCCGGCTTTCTATGGCATGGGCCCCATCTATCTGGCCGGCGCGCTGATCGGCGGCGCCATGTTCACCTGGACCTCGGTCAATCTGGTCCGCTTCCCCCAGCGCCACGCCGCCCTGCGCAACTTCTTCGCCTCGCTCATCCAGCTCACCCTGCTGCTCGGCGGCGCCGTTGCCGACCGGATGGTTGGAGGCTTCATATGAAGTTTGTCCTGTGCGTGCTGGCAGCTCTGCTTGCGTTCACAACGGCAAACGCAAATGCACAATCGATGGAAGATGATGCAGCACGCCTGTCGCAGGCTGCCATCGGAAATCCGCTTCCCGATCTCAGGTTCACGACGGCCGATGACAAGCCGCTGGCCCTGACTGAGCTCCGCGGCAAACCGGTCCTCGTTTCCCTGGTCTACACCGGTTGCACCGATGCCTGCCCGGCCATAATCGAGAACCTCCGCCCGGCCATCGAGATCGCCCAGGACGCTCTGGGCAAAGACAGTTTCACGGTGCTCACCTTCGGCTTCGACGCCCAGAATGACACCCCGCAGCGCATGCGATCGTTTGCCCGCACTCGCGGAGTCGACCTGCCCAACTGGTTGTTCCTGTCCGGTGACCAGGTCAGTGTCGACAAGCTGGCTGAGGCTGTCGGCTTCACCATCGTGCCGTCCGCCGGCGGTTTCGACCACATGGCCCAGGTCAGCGTGGTCGATGCTGATGGCGTCATCTACCAGCAGATCATGGGTGGCGTGTTCAATCCGCCAAGCGTCGTGGAACCGCTCAAGGATCTGATGTTCGACAACCGCCGGCCGATGCTCTCCATTGAGGGGATCACCGAGCGCATCAAACTGTTCTGTACGGTGTACAACCCGAACACCGGACGCTACTACTTCAACTATTCGCTGTTCATCGGCAGTGGCATCGGTATTGCCTGTCTGTTGCTGGCCGGACTTTGGATCGCACGCGAAATCCGCCTGTCGGGCGGGCCCGGCGGGCCAGGCGGAGGCGCCCACACATGAGTGCATTGCGTGCCGTTCTGCGCCGCGTCTTTGACTTCCTCGAAGCCGCGCTGGGCAGCTTCTTTCCGCCGGCCTGGAACCCTATGGTCAATCTCGGCGCGTTGGGCTTCTTCTTTTACTGGATCATTACCGCCAGCGGCATCTACGTCTACATCTTCTTCGACACCGGCGTGCACAATGCCTATGCCTCGATCGAGTACATGACACACGAGCAATGGTACCTGGCCGGCATCATGCGCAGCCTGCACCGTTACGCTTCCGATGCCCTCGTCATCGTCATGCTGCTGCATATCCTGCGCGAGTTCTCGCACGACCGCTACCGGGGTGTGCGATGGTTCAGCTGGATCACCGGCATTCCGGTGTTGATCATGGTCTATATCGCCGGCATCTCCGGATACTGGCTGGTGTGGGACAAGCTGGCGCAATACGTCGCCATCGTCTCAACGGAATGGCTCGACCTGCTGGGCATCTTCGGCGAGCCGATCGCCCGCAACTTCCTGTCGCCCGACGCGCTGGAAAGCCGTTTCTTCACCCTGATGATCTTCATGCACATCGCCATTCCGCTGATTGCCCTGGCGATCCTGTGGGTCCACCTGCAGCGGGTCACGAAACCGCGCATCAACCCGCCGCGCGGGCTGGCCTATTCGGTGTTCGGCATGCTCATGGCCCTGTCGCTCATTCACCCGGCTCTGTCGCAGCCGCCAGCCGATCTCGCCGTCGTGCCCGGCAAGGTCGGGCTCGACTGGTTTTACCTGCCGCTGTTCCCGCTTCTGGAAAACCTGCCCGGCAGCCTCACCTGGGGCATGAGCGCCTGCTTCCTCATCATAATGATCGCCATTCCCTGGCTGCCGCCGATGAAGAAGCCGAAACCGGCGGTGGTCGATCTGTCGAACTGCAACGGCTGCGCACGCTGCTACAACGACTGCCCCTACAACGCCATAACCCTTGTTGCCCGCACCGACGGA
The DNA here is from genome assembly GCA_965216335.1 of Aestuariivirgaceae bacterium. Lineage (GTDB taxonomy): Bacteria > Pseudomonadota > Alphaproteobacteria > Rhizobiales > Aestuariivirgaceae > JAHEJE01. Next base: position 1,760,094 of record OZ244154.1, read on the forward strand.
ACGGCCTTCGAACGCGAGCCGGTGGTCGATCCATCCTACTGCGTTTCGTGCGGCATCTGCGCCGGTTCCTGCCCCACGTCCATGCCGTTCCGGCGGCTGTCCGATCTGTCCCCGGGCATAGACCTGCCGGACTGGACGATCTCCAGCCTGCGCGAGCGCACCGAGCAGCAGGCATTGGGCCTGACCGGAAACACCCGCATCATGGTGTTCGGCTGCGATCACGGCCCGGCCCTCAAGTCCGTCGCCTCGGCCACCGTCGGCGTCGTGCCGCTCGCCTGCATCGGCCAGCTGCCGCCGGCCTTTATCGATTATGTCCTGAGCAAGGATCTGGCAGATGGCGTCGTTCTCACCGGTTGCCGAGAAGATGCCTGCGACGCCCGCTACGGCATCAGATGGACCAACGACCGTCTGGCCGGAGAGCGCGATCCCCATCTGCGCAAGCGCGTGCCGCGCGAACGCCTCGTCACCGTGTGGTGCGGCAGGATGGGAAGCAGCACCCTGAAGCAGGCCATTGCCGACCTGGCGAAGCATCTCGAAACCCTGCCGCCGAAAACCCGGCCGGCGAGCCGCCCCCAACGGCCCTCGCCGACAGCGTCTCCGGAGCCCGCCGATGCCTGATATTCTGCGATATGCCGGCCAGGCCGTCTTTCTCGCCGCCATAGCGGTGTTCATCGCCTACTTTTCACAACGGCCCGTGTATCAGCAGGTGCCCGACGGTATGGCGCAGATCAAGCTGAGCTTTGCCCATGGCGGCGCCCGCAAAGTCGACTGCCGCCGCCTGACGCCGCAGGAAATCGCCAAGCTGCCCGCCAATGAGCGCCGGCCCAACACCTGCAGCCGGGAGCGCATTCCGGTTCACATTCAACTCACCATCGATGGCGAAATCCTGTATGATGAGCTCCTGGAGGCGACCGGCCTGTCAAGTGACGGCCCGTCACGCACCTACCGCAAGTTCCTGGTGCCGGCCGGTGAACACACCGTGACGGCCAGACTACGCGACACCAAGCGCACCGAAGGTTTCGACTACGAGAAGACCCACACCGCGACGCTGAAACCGTTCCAGAACCTGGCAATCGACTTCAAGGCCGATATCGACGGTTTTCAGTTCAGATAGGAGACATGTTCCATGACCCTGATTGAATGGCGGTCAGATTTCGAAACCGGCGTTGCCGACGTCGACCTCGAACACCGCGAGTTGATCGACCTGATCAACGAAATGCACAGTCAGGTGGGCAGCGAGGCTGAGCCGGACACGGTAAGCGCCTTTCTCGGCGAAGTTTTCGCACGCATTTCCGCCCATTTCGCGCTGGAAGAATCCGTCATGCGCAAGCACGGCTACGATGAGTACGAAGCCCACAAGACCGACCACGAAAAACTGCTCGACGATATCCGCGACATCATGGACGACTTCGAAGAGGGCCACTACCAGAACTACGACGAGGCCCTGTCCGGCGCCGTGCGCGACTGGTTCGTCAACCACTTCAAGACCAAGGACGCCCGCCTGCACAAGATGCTCGGCGTATAGGCAGTCGCCAGACCGTCAGGCACCGGAATGCTGCGTAAGCGCCACGCCGAGCAGCCGCGCCAATCGACCCTCCAGGGGCAATTTGCCGGCTGCAGCCAATCCCTGCGGCGACATCTTGCGCGCCGTCTTGGCCAGAATATCGACAACCTTGCCATCTTCGTGCTTGGCGATGAACGCTGCTGCATAGTGCTCCAGGAACGTTAGGCACACGGCATCCTCCAGTATCTGGACGTCCCGGTCGCGCTTAATGCCCTTCTTGTTGATCAGCACCGAAACCCTGTCGATGTCCTCCTGTGCATAACCCGCCTCGGACATCAGCTCGCCTGCCCGGCGGGCGTGATAGGCCTTCAGTTCGGTGCGCCATTTCAGATATCCCGCACGGCCGTCCGGATAGCTCGAACGTGGCGACGTCCAGCGTTCGAGATGTTGGGCACGTGCAGCAATGTGGAGAGCTTCGCCGGGGTTGGCACACAGACGGCTCAGAGCCTCGGTCATGCGTTCGCCATAAACCAGCTCCGCCGGGCGGCAGCGGCCGCCATCATCGATGCTGTTCGGGTCTTGCGCATTGGCGCTGTCGATCAGCTCCAACACGCGTACAAGCCTGGCGTCTGTCATGGTCACAGAAACTTCGAATGCTGTCGGTCTTCGTTGGCATAGCTGCGCAGCCGCTCGACATTGGCGATCATGGCGGCGCTGTGATCAACCTTCACTCCCAGATTGCGCAGCCGGGCAAAGGCGCGCGACAGGCTTTCCGGCTTCATCCCCAGACGCCCGGCAATCAGCGTCTTGTCATAGGGAAGCCCGATTCTGCATGGGCCTTCTTCCTTCGGGCACAATGCGGCCAGAAATCTTGCGACCCGCTGGGTTGCGGTATGCGTCTTGAGCTGTTCGATCTGGCGTACCAGATCCTGCAGATGCAGCGCCGTCGAACCAAGCATGGCAAAAGCGAACTCAGGGTTCTTGCGCACGCTTTCGAACAGCGTGCTGCGCGGCACATGCAGCAGCTTTGACTTGGCGACCGCCTCGGCGGATACCGGATAGCTGCGCATTGAAAACACCGCTGCCTCGGCAAAACTCTGGCCGCGCGCGAACACCGCGACAACCGCTTCATTTCCCGATGACGTCAGCCGGTAGAGTTTTACCCAACCATCCAGAACAATATAGTAGCCGGTCGCATCATCACCCTGCATGAACAGGATTTCACCCTGCGCAATCGTATGGACGCTTGCCGCTTTGAGCAAAGTATCCAAGAGCTCGGAATTCAGGCCACTGAACAGAGCCGTACCCTTGACCAAAGCCATTTCACTATCAGTCAGAACGCCAGACAACGCTGCCTTCCTTTCCCAAGCTGCCCACGGCCCGCCGCGCAACAGTCCTTCCGGCACTACCCGGCTTCTGATATCCGGCGACCAAAGGTATCCACTTATACGCGCGAAGCCGAAAGCGCACAAACGAAGCCGGCGCAATGAGCGCAAACCCTTGGAAAATCTGCGCCGACATCAGCACGGTTTGAACCCGTTCCTACAAAATCTCGTCCTCGTCATACAGCCTGGCCGCCTCCAATTCACCGGTAATCTCGTCGAGCCGGCGCTCGGCAGCGCGCGGGGCATCGATGCGGGCGACGTGGAACAGCGCATCACCGCGGTTCACCACCGGCAGGTTGGTGCGCCCGATGATGACACCACCGAAACGCGCTTGTATTTCGGTTTCGGCTTCACCGAACGGGTCGGAAATGATGCCGATGATTTCATCTTCTGCCACAAAATCGCCCGAGGTTCGAAACGCCCGCAGTACCCCGCCCTTCGGCGCCCGCAGCCAAGCGCTCTCATGACTGTGCACGGGCTTGATGCGCGCCGGCTTGATCGATGCCGCTTTCAGCATGCCGAGATGCTTCATCACCCGCAAGGTGCCGAACACCGCGGCGCGGATCGCCAACTCATCGAAACGCAGAGCCTCACCGCCCTCGAACAGCAACACATCCACATCATGATCCGTCGCCGTCATGCGCAACGAGCCGTCGCGCAGCGATGAGACCATGATGACCGGCGGCCCGAACACCTGAGCCAGCTCGTCGAGGTGGGCACGGCCCGGCGAAATCCGAATCTGCGGCAGGTTTGTGCGATGCAGGGCGGCGGTGTGCAGATCGATCCCGACCGTGCACCGCTGCACCACCTCGCGCATGAAGATGTCGGCCAAGAGGCTGGCCAGCGACCCCTGATCCGATCCCGGGAACGACCTGTTCAGGTCACGCCGGTCCGGCAGATAGCGCGAATGGTTGATGAACCCGTAGGCATTGACGATCGGTACCGCCAGCAGCGTCCCGGCCAGGTTGCGCAGCGCCGGGTGCTTGAGAACCCGCCGGATCACTTCGACGCCGAGCACCTCGTCGCCATGAATGGCCGCGGAGACAAACATCACCGGTCCATCCTTCTTGCCGTGCACCACCTGCACCGGCAGCGAAACCGGAATGTGGTTCGACAGGACCGAAACCGGCAGGTCGACGGTTTGGCGGGTACCTGCGGCAATGGAATGACCGCCCAGCTCGAAGGCCGGCCGCGCCGGTCGCCTCGGCCGCGCCGTTCGTGTCGGCCGCACCGACCGTTTGCTTGTGGTCATCCCCTACCCTTCGTACGGGTCCGGCCCGGCTTCTGGTTTTTCTCCATGAACTGGATGATCTTGCCGGCAACATCGATTCCGGTCGCCTTCTCGATGCCCTCGATGCCCGGCGAAGAATTGACCTCCATCACCACCGCGCCATGATTGGATCGCAGCATATCGACACCGGCGACATTGAGACCCATGGACTTGGCCGCCCTGATCGCCGTCGAGCGCTCCTCGGGTGTGATTCTGATCGACTTGGCACTGCCGCCGCGATGCAGATTGGAACGGAAATCGCCCTCGGCGCCGCGGCGCTCCATGGCAGCGATCACCCTGCCGCCAATCACGAACGCCCGGATGTCGGTGCTCGAGGCTTCCTTGATGAACTCCTGCACCAGAATGTTGATGTTGGCGCCGCGAAACGCCTCGATCACCGAACGCGCCGAGTTCTGCGTTTCGCCGAGCACCACGCCGATGCCCTGGGTGCCTTCCAGCAGCTTGATCACCACCGGCGCCCCGCCGGCGATCTTGATCACATCGTCGGTCTGTTTGGGGTCGTGCGCAAAGGCGGTCACAGGCAGGCCGATGCCGTCGCGCGCCAGGAGCTGCATCGAGCGCAGCTTGTCGCGCGACCGGCCGATTGCAACGCTCTCGTTGGCCGGCCATACGCCCATCATTTCGAACTGCCGCAGCACCGCCAGGCCGTAATAGGTGCGGGATGCGGCAATGCGCGGGATGACCGCATCGTATCCGGTCAAACGCTCGCCGTTGTGCCGCAGTTCCGGCCGATGCGACGTGATGTTCATATAGCATTTGAGATAATCCACCGGATTGATCTCGTGCCCGCGCGCTTCGGCCGCTTCGATCAGCCGTTGGTGTGAATACAGCTTGGCGTTGCGAGTCATCAGCGCAATCTTCATGACGTCTTTCCCTCTCGTGCCGGTATGGCCTTCTTTTTACGTATGCGGTCCCCCGCGGTCACCAGATACATCTTGCTCGGGTGCACCAAAAACCGCCGCTTGATCGTCGACCGGCCGAGCAGCATCGGCACGCCCATGTCCGACCGGTCCGTCAACGTAATGTCCACCAGCCAGCTCAACTTGCCCATCTTGAGCCGGCTGCGAACGACAATTCTCTCCTCGGCCACACCGCCCGTGTTTTTGACCTTGCGCCGCGCCTGCACCGGCAGGTCGCAGGGCTGGACGTGCGCCTTGGTGTTGTCGATGAAAGCATCAAAGCGCACCCGCTGTCCATCCTCGGTGTCATAGGTACGGATATTGATCGCATGCAGCGCCGCCGAGCGCGCCCCGGTATCGAGCTTGGCGACGACCGGTCCCAGGTTCATGTCCGGCAGGAACACCACCTCGCGCCAGCCGGCCACTGTTGGTTCGCGTCGTCTGCGCGCCCGTCGCTTGACCGGCTTTACTGACTTGGCCAGCCTTGTCCTAACCATCGAGCAGCACCGTCTCGGTGATCTCGATGTCGAAGCCCGACAGGCCGACATAGTGCCGCGACGACGACGCCAGAAGCCGGATCGAGCGCACGCCGAGGTCGCGCAGGATCTGCGCCCCAAGTCCCACATCGCGCCAGGTTTGCTCACGCGCCAGCGCGCTACCCGTCGTCTCGCGTTCCTCGTCTTCATTGAGCGGCGAAGCCGGCACCCCGGCCGTTCCCTCGCGCAGGTAGACCAGCACCCCGCGGCCCTCTTGCTTGAACACCTCATAGACCCGGCTGAGCGTATCGCGGTCGCCGAACACGTCCTCGACAAGGTCCTCACGGTGCAGCCGCACCGGAACGTCGCGCTCGCCTGATATGTCACCGAACACCAGCGCCAGATGCTGCACCGGATCGAACGGCGTTACGTAGGCATAGCCGGTCGCCTCGCCCGCCGGTGTCGCAACGCTGAAGTCGTCCTGGCGCTCCACCAGCCGTTCACGCGACTGGCGGTAGCCGATCAGATCGGCAACCGAGATGATCTTTAGGCAATGCGCGCGCGCGAAGTCCAGCACCTGCGCACCGCGTTTCACCGAGCCGTCATCATTGACCAGTTCGCAGATCACCCCCACTGGCGGCTCGCCCGCCAACCGCGCCAGATCGACCGCCGCCTCGGTGTGGCCGGAGCGCATCAGCACCCCGCCGCGCTTGGCGATCAGCGGAAACACATGCCCCGGTCGCACGAAATCGGACGCCTGCACATTGTCGTTGGCCAGCGCGTGCACCGTTGCGCAGCGTTCCTTGGCCGAAATGCCCGTGGTCAGTCCTTCCTTGTAGTCGATGGTCACCGTAAAGGCCGTGCCGAGCGGAGCGTCGTTGCTCGCAACCATCGGATCGAGCTTCAGCCTCCGGGCGATCCCCAGCGTCATCGGCGCACACACGATCCCCGATGTGTGCCGCACCATGAAGGCCATCTGCTCTTGGGTTATCTTGCTCGCCGCGGCAATCAGGTCGCCTTCGTTTTCCCGGTCGTCATCGTCGACCACCACAACCATCTCGCCGGCCTTGACCGCCACGATGGCCGCCTCGACGCTGTCCAGCCCATTGTCTGCATTCATATACTCGCCACCCGCGCACAGATCGCTCGCGCGGACTTTCCCCTTTGTGATGTGTTCGATCCTGACCGCCAGTTCCAGCGACGGCACTGCCCCTCTCGCCAACTGCGACACCCGGCCCTGGGTCACCCCCAGCGCCTTGGCCATTCCGGCCTGCGTCATGTCGCTGTTGGCCAGCCAGTCTGAAAACTCCATAAGCGATTATTAGCACTGCTAATAAACCAGGAAAAGACCCTTTCCCCAAACACGAAAAACCCCGGCCTGACCGGCCGGGGCATTTCCCCCATTCCCGACGTTTGCTTGAAACGTCAGGCGCTGGCGCGCATTTCGTTGTCGTTGTCCATCTCGCGCAACACGTAGCCGCGGCCCCAGACGGTCTCGATGAAATTCTTGCCGCCGGCCGCGCTGGCCAGCTTCTTGCGCAGTTTGCAGATGAACACGTCGATGATCTTCAGCTCCGGCTCGTCCATGCCGCCGTAGAGATGATTGAGGAACATCTCCTTGGTCAGCGTCGTGCCCTTGCGCAGGCTGAGCAGCTCCAGCATCTGGTACTCCTTGCCGGTCAGATGCACCCGCTGCCCGCCGACCTCGACGGTCTTGGTATCGAGATTGACCTGCAGTTCGCCGGTGGTGATGATCGACTGGGCATGGCCCTTGGAACGGCGTACCACGGCCTGGATACGGGCCACCAGTTCGTCCTTGTGGAACGGCTTGGTCATGTAATCGTCGGCTCCGAAGCCCAGTCCCTTGACCTTGTCTTCGATGCCGGCCAGGCCCGACAGGATCAGGATCGGCGTGTTGATCTTTGAGACCCGCAGCGTCTTCAGCACTTCATATCCGCTCATGTCCGGCAGATTGATGTCGAGCAGAATGATGTCGTAGTCATAAAGCTTGCCCAGGTCGACGCCCTCTTCGCCCAGGTCGGTGGTATAAACATTAAAGCCTTCCGACTTGAGCATCAGTTCGATGCTCTGGGCGGTGGCTGAATCATCTTCGATAAGAAGAACGCGCATTCCAATCCCCTCTCGGATCGTCCGTCCTCGGACATAAACTGCTGGCGCCATAAACGCTTGGGCGGCAGAAGACGAAACTTTCGATTAACACTAGTGGCAAAGATAAGCCTGCAAAGGTTAACAAAACCTAATTTTCGCAACAAACTTAACGCTTTCGACAAAACGGCAAAACCGGCGTACGAACTGGCCGCATTGTACATCGACTCAATAGGCGATGGTGCCGCCTGCGTGGCACATGGCATTTACCCAATATAAATGGACGCTTTACCCGGCCTTAAGTCTGTTCGTTCATACTGACTGCAGATCGAATCGGCACGTTAGTTGATTCGGCAAAACTATCAAAGCGATTGATCGCAGGTTCAAGCCATCGGCCAGGCAGCGTCTCTGCAGGTCGGCCTATCCGAACCCGGGGTCGTGTGTGAGTGGCGTCGATTAAAGTGAGTATCTGTCCATGCGTTCCAAAGAGACAATGTTGAGGCTGCAGCGGTTCCGGTTTGAGGAAAAACGCCAGCAGGTTGCCGACATCGAGCTGATGATCGCCGAGTTCAACCGCAAGATGACCGACCTCGACCAGCAGATCGAAATGGAAGAAGACCGCACCGGCGTCAGCGACCCGGCGCATTTCAACTATTCCATGACCGCCAAATCGATCCGCGGCCGCCGCGACAACCTGGCCAAGTCAATTTCCGAACTCGACGCCCAGCTGAGCGATGCCAACGAGCAGGCCTCCGAAGCCGAAGCCGAATTGCGCAAGGTTGAACTGATGGTCGAAAAGGAAGGCGGCGCACAGCCGGTCGGCGAAGAACAGCAGGTCGGAAACGGCCTTCACGCGGCAACCTAACACCAACAAACACACAGACCCGGCTGCTTGCCCAATGGTCAGCAGCCTCGTCCGGTTTCCACGTTCCCGGGCACCTTCGACGTTACAGCCGATGGACTTTCAGCTGTTCGTACAAAGGCCGCGCCTCATCGGCGATCCTGCGTAGACGGTCAGGCAACGCGGCATCTTCTGCAGGCCGGGCATTGAAGCCGGTTGATTGCCATACTGCGTTGTACCAGTGCGGCGCCCAGGCACCATCGTAGGATTTCGGACCGGCACGCCATTTCAGCATCGCTTCCTCGAACGGAATGGACAGACGCTCGCACAAGCATGTCAGAACGCGCCGCGGGTCGGCAAGTATGTCATCTGCGTCGACGACCGGCGGGGCTTCGCCGAGATGCTGGGCGACGGCATCGAAGATTTCCGCCTGTTCGACAAAACCGATGTCGCGCAAACTGACTTCGGCGCGTTTCTTGGCATAACTCGCCAGCACCCGTTCGGGGGAGCGGATGAGGAAGGCGTTGGCAATCTCGCGCATCCAGCTGCGGTCATAACCGGGCAGCATGTGATGCGTCATGTGCTTCTGGTAGAACACCGGGGCAGGTTCAACGGGCCCAGTAACGCACTGTGCGACCACTTCATCGTAGCTCTCGATGCCGGCATCGATAACCGCCTGGTCCATCGGATGGCTTATGCCGCTGACGGACAGATAGAAGGCATAGAACGGTTCATCCCACACGGCGCAGTCGGACCGGCTGGCGAAGGAATACATCATCGCGGTCGAGATGTTACGCGGTCCCGACCACATGGCGATGCGGGTAACGGGGCGGTCATCGGTCATGGGCGCCTGGCCTCGTGCTTGATCTTGTCGGCGTACAGCTTCAGCAGGCGTCTTGTCACCGGGCCGGCGCCGGTCCAATCAGGCTGGCGCTCAAGCGGGTTGGCGATCGGCCGGCCGTCGATTTGCCGCACCGGAACCAGCCCGGCAAAGGTGCCGGTCACGAAGGCTTCATCCGCGCCATAGCAATCGTGCAGCGAAAACTGGCGCTCAAACACCGGGATGCCATTTTCCCGGCACAGGTCGATGATGGCGCGGCGGGTGATGCCGGGAATGCAGAACTGGCCGGATGACGTCCAAACCTCACCGCGCCGCACGATGAAGAAATGCGTCGAGTTGCAGGTGGCGACAAAACCGTGCGGGTCGAGCATCAGGCCTTCGTCGGCGCCCGCCTTGGCGGCCTGGATGCACGCGGTGATGCAATTCAGCTTGGAATGCGAGTTGAGCTTCTGGTCCTGCACATCCGGATAGCCGCGGCGCACCGCAACAGTGTACAGACAGATGCCGTTGTCGAGCTTTCCGGGGTTCGGCACCTTGTGTTCGGGAATGATGACGATGGTCGGCGCCGAGATCGTCACGCGCGGATCCTGGTAGGGCGTTGCCTTGATACCGCGGGTGACCATCAGGCGGATGTGCACGCCGTCGTCCATCCCGTTGGCATCGATAACGGCAAACAGCCGCGCAACCAGTTCGCCCGGTTCGATGCCGATGTCCATGTCGATCGCCTTGGCACCTTCGTAGAGCCGCTCGATGTGCTGGTCGAGGAACGGGATGCCGCCATGGTGCAGGCGCAGGCCCTCCCACACGCCGTCACCGAGGATGAAGCCGGAATCGAACACCGAGACCACAGCCTTGCCGCGCTCGATGAGTTCGCCGTTTATGGAGATCAGTATGTGCTCGTTGCGCGGATCGGCAAGAGCTTCGTGCGTGCCTTTGGCCATGCCCGGAACCTTCGTATCAGTTTAAAGCCGGACAATGCCGCGATTTGCGCGCGGCTGGCAATGGCGGACGGACGTTCGAGAGGCCGTCAGCCGCGATAGTGCTGGATGCGTGTGGTGCGCAGGCCGGGCAGCCCGTGCCGGTCGATGGAACGCTGCCAGCCGAGATACTCCTCAACCGTCAGTGTGTAGCGGTCGCACGCCTCCTCAAGCGAAAGCAGGCCGCCGCGCACTGCCGCAACGACCTCGGCCTTGCGCCGGATCACCCAGCGGTGGGTGCCGGGCGGCGGCAGATCGGCAATCGTGAGTGGGCTGCCATCGGGCCCGATGACATAGTTTACGCGTGGACGCAACTGACCGTTCATTACGCAGAACACCTGAACTAACTTACTCGATACACAGGCCCCAGCATACGCCACCGCGCTTAAGAAAGGTCTAAACAGGTGCAAACAAATGGCAAACAACTCACTCCCAAGTGCCCCAAAACAGCACACATGCACCGGCAGCGGATTGAGTTCATGCCCGCTGCAGACTATATCGGGGCCATTCTGACAACTGTGCAAGCCACCACCGATGAAACTGACCGACCGGCAACTCAACCAACTGCACGCCGCCATGGGGCTCACCGGCGCACCGGCCGGCCACCGCGTGGTCGTGGCCATGTCGGGCGGTGTGGATTCATCGGTCACCGCGGGACTGCTCAAGCACGCCGGCTACGATGTCGTCGGCATCACTCTGCAGCTCTATGATCATGGTGAAGCGGTACAGCGCGCGCGCGCCTGCTGCGCCGGCCAGGACATCCACGATGCCCGCAACGTCGCCGCCCGGCTCGCCATTCCCCACTACGTGCTCGACTATGAATCGCGCTTCCGCCAGGCGGTGATCGACCGCTTCGCCGACAGTTACCTGGCCGGCGAAACCCCGGTGCCGTGCATCACCTGCAATCAGACGGTAAAGTTCGCCGACCTCCTGGCCCGGGCCCGCGAACTGGACGCGGCCTGCCTTGCCACCGGCCACTATGTGGAAAGCCGCCCGCGCCCCGGCGATACCGCCCACCGTGACATGCACACACCCGCCGATCCGCAGCGCGACCAGAGTTACTTCCTGTTCGCCACCACCCAGGATCAGCTCGACTATCTGCGCTTCCCGCTCGGCGCCTTCACCAAGGCCGAAGTGCGCAGCTTTGCTCATGATCTCGGCCTGAGCGTCGCCGACAAGCCCGACAGCCAGGACATATGCTTCGTCCCGAACGGCCGCTACAGCGACGTGATCGCCCGGCTCAGGCCCGACGCCGGCCGGCCGGGCGAGATCGTCCACGTCGACGGCCGCGTGCTCGGCCATCACGACGGCATTGTCGGCTACACGATCGGCCAGCGCCGCGGCCTCGGCATCGGCGGCGGCGACCCGCTCTATGTGGTGCGCATCGATGCGCCGGCCCACCGCGTCGTGGTCGGCCCGCGCGAAGCTCTGTTGCGCCGCGAGCTGCACCTGCGCGACGTCAACTGGATCGGCGGCCGGGCAACGCGAACGCAGGCAAGCGACGTCCCGGTTTTCGCCAAGATCCGTTCGACCCGCCCCCCGGTTCCCGGTCGGCTTGCCATCCGCGACACCGGCGCGTGCGTCCATCTGAACGAAGGGGAATACGGCGTTTCTCCCGGCCAGGCCTGCGTGCTCTACGACGGGCTTGAGCCCGGCGCCCGCGTCCTCGGCGGCGGTTTCATATCGAGCACCGCCTGATCCCGCCAATCCGCCGGCGCTTGTCCCATTCAGACGCTTGACTTTCCCCCGCCGTTCCCCGTAAATCGCGCCGAGCCGCAAGGACACTTGGTCCTAGGATTTCACTATGCGGCACATTTGGTTGCGGCGGGGTAGCTCAGCTGGTTAGAGCAGCGGAATCATAATCCGCGTGTCGGGGGTTCAAGTCCCTCCCCCGCTACCAAATTGTCTGACGTTAGCGCCTATGGGACAGATTTATAGAATCGCATAAGGGAGGATGTTTGCATGAGAACGTCCCATTTATGTCTGTCAGTGCTTCTTCTGTGTGTACTGAGCATACAATACGCCGCAGCGGCGCAAAGAGATTCCGACCGAACAGTGTGCGGAATGAGTCCGGGAGGGGCATCTTCCGCCGCCCAAAAAAACAAAGTGATCGACGCTTGCACCCGCCTCTTGGACAAGGGTGACAAACTATCGGTCGAAGAGAGAGTTTATGCGTACAGGAAGCGTGGTTTTGCACATCGGATGGCCTACCAACTTGATCTGGCCGTTGCCGACTACTCCTCGGCAATTGAGCTGTCGCCAGACGACAGCACTCTGTACGCTAATCGAGGAATCAGCTGGCCTGGAGATAATGTGAAAGACAGGGAGTTCGTGGACTTCTCCAGGGCGATCGAACTCAATCCACGAAACTGGACAGCCTTGAGTTATCGGGGCGTGATCTTTGCCAGGCGCGGCGAGTTCGCAAATGCACTTGCTGATTATACAAGTGCTGTTCAGGTGTATGACCAGCAAGAGTATGTGCGCCGCCGCGGATATCTGAATTACATCGTTGGGGATATGGAAGCGGCAACCGACGATTTCACTCTTCTGCGGTCAAAACTCCCGAGAGAAGCGCGTGCCGTTTTGTGGTTGTATATCAGCCAAAAGCGTGCCGGGATAAGGACGGCGGACGAAGAACTGCGAATAAATGCGCTGATGCTGAAGTCGTCCAAGTGGCCGGCACCGGTCGTTCAGGTTTTACTTGGTCGGAAACCACCTCAACTGTTGTGGCGCCATCCGCGTAGATGTGAGAGCCGGTTCTATCTGGGCCAATGGTACCTGTTCCAGGGTGAGTTGAATGAAGCAAGGACCGCGCTCACCTCGGCGGCGGCGGCCTGTCCCGCAAACCGCTTCTATTTGCCGCCGAACTTCTGGATGAAGACAGCTGCCAAGGCCGACCTTGAAAGGCTTTCCGGGCTCGAGTTGGCACGAGGCAAAGAGCAGGATGCTTCTCCGAAGCGTGACATTGCGCAGGAGTTGAAAGAGAGATTTGACGACCTGTTGAAGGTTGAAAATGACATATCAATTGAACTGCGGGCAAAGACCCTTGCTGAACGTGCAAAAGTCCATCATTCAGTCGGGGCTTACGAGCGCGCGATCGATGATTTGAATGAGGCCATTCGGTTCGATTCGATGCACGAGCATTTCCTGGCGCGCTGCGGTGTGTATGCGCACAAGGGATCGTTCGAAGACGCAAAGGCTGATTGCCTGACAGCCGCGAAACTGGGGCGGCGTAGGGGGGCTTATCGCAGGCTGGGCCTCGTCCGCTTTGCATTCGGTGACTACGAGAATGCGATCGCTGACTTTGAGCAATGGAGCAAGAGTGATTACCGGGAACGTGAAGCAAAATCCTGGATTCATTTGGCGCGAGTGCGGCTTGGCAAGGCGAACCCGTTGCGCGACCTGCGGACGTTGGCGCGCAAAGTCAAAAAAGACGATCCTCAGCGCGCGTTGATGGACTTCTTCCTCAACAATGGAGTTCCAGCAAACGTGTTGCCGGATTTCGACCGGTGCAGCGCCATGCTCTTCACGGGACAGTGGTATATCTTGCGCGGTCAATCTGACCGGGCACGAGTAGCGCTGGAAAAGGCCATCAAGATCCAATGCAACAAGGACAGCGATCAGTACCTCGTTGCGCAGGCCGATCTGAACAGGCTTGACGCCGTCGTGACTGCAATCGCCGCAAACCGGCAACGCAGCCAGGATGACGCAATGCGCCGGCACAGTGAGGGTCGCGAGCGAATCGTTGGTTTTGATCGGATGATTAAGCAGCACAGAGAGCGGCTTGGCAAAGATGGCCGCCCGTATTTTTCATTCGGATACCAGAATGGCGCTTGGGGATATGTCAACTATGGGTGCCTGATTGGCGAAAAAGGCAAGGTCTACGTTTACAACGTCAAATTGTCTGACACGATGCTTCAGACATATAGCGCGCGGTCCCAGGACTATGAGCGCGCAGTGCATCTTGTCAGCCGACTCCAAAATCGCACAATCGTGCCTGAAGGGCGAGCATTTGATGCCGGATTTGGATCTTGGGTCGCAACGAATGGCGGGACATCAGTCGCACTCAAGATCATCGGCAATGCAAGGGGAAAGCTTGACGATCCCGTCTCAAAGGAGTTGGTCCAGCTCATCAATAAGTGGTGCCCCAGCGCCTCAAGGCAATCTGCTAGCGCACTGCGCCTTGAGAGAACGCTGAAGTTGTTGGAACAGAAGGCAAGGAAACCCGACAAGGCTGAAACGCAAAAATAGCAGCACCGACCAGGGGCGTTCCTTCATTCTGATCTAATCTTGGGGCGATTCGGTATCGACCTTCAACGTCGCCGGCGGCATTGTTTGCTGCTGATCCTTTGCTGCCTGCTGGGCAACGATGCGGTAGGCCTTGGAGTCGGGTAAATTGCGCCAGAACGCGATCTTCGAGTGTCTGACGTCAGCGCCTATGGGACAGATTTGTAGAATCGCATAAGGGAGGATTTTTGGCTCATCGTAACCACCAAGGAGTGAAGATGAGACATAAATCCGGGCCACGAGGCACAGCCTCTGAGAAGACCATCAAGAACATCCGCCGCGCGACGCGTAAGCAGTACTCTGCCGAAGAGAAGATCCGTATTGTGCTGGATGGATTGCGTGGCGAGGAGACCATCGCCGAGCTTTGCCGGCGCGAAGGCATTGCTCAAAGCATCTATTACAAATGGTCGAAGGAGTTCCTGGAAGCTGGAAAGCGCCGGCTTGCAGGCGATACTGCACGGGCCGCGTCCACAGATGAAGTCAAGGATCTTCGCCGTGAAGCTCGCGAGCTGAAAGAGGTCGTTGCCGAACAGGCGCTTGAGTTGCGGCTGCTCAAAAAAAGCATGATCGCGGATGGGGGCGACGAAGAATGAGGTACTCCGCATCCGAGAAGCTGGAGATCATCACAATCGCCGAACGGTCCCATTTGCCGCTCAGGCGCACCTTGGACAAGCTGGGCATTCCTCGCAGCACCTTCTACCGCTGGTACGGTCAGTATCAATCAGGCGGCCCACAAGCGCTGGAGGATCGATCTTGTGGACCGTCACGGGCTTGGAACCGTATCCCTGATGATGTTCGCGCAAGGGTTATCGATCTGGCATTGAATGAGCCGGAGCTGAGCCCTCGCGAGTTGGCGGTACGGTTCACCGATACGCAGGGCTACTTTGTCTCGGAAAGCTCGGTTTACCGGCTTTTGAAGGCTCATGACCTGATCACCAGCCCGGCCTTTGTCGTCATCAAGGCGGCCGATGAGTTCCGCGACAAGACCACAGCACCGAACCAGCTGTGGCAAACCGACTTCACCTATCTGAAGGTGATCGGCTGGGGTTGGTTCTACCTGTCAACGATCCTTGATGACTTCTCACGCTACATCATTGCCTGGCAACTGTGCACGACGATGAAAGCAGGTGATGTAACCGAGACGCTCGAACTGGCGCTTCAAGCCTCAGGCTGTGACCAGGCCAATGTCGTTCACAAGCCGCGATTGCTGTCCGACAACGGGTCCAGCTATATCTCCGGCGATCTGGCGGAGTGGCTGGAAGATCGAGACATGGGGCATATCCGCGGCGCCCCGTATCATCCGCAAACGCAGGGCAAGATCGAACGTTGGCATCAAACCCTGAAGAACCGCATCCTGCTCGACAACTACTTCTTTCCAGGCGACCTCAAAGCCCAGATCGCAGCGTTTGTCGATCACTACAATCACCAGCGCTATCACGAGAGCCTCAACAACCTCACGCCGGCCGACGTCTACTTCGGGCGTGGCCAGACAATCTTACTGCAAAGAGAAAGGATCAAACGACACACACTCGAAAACCGGCGCTTGCACCACCGCAGAGCAGCCGCATAAAATGATCAACCAGATGAGCCAAATACTCTCTTAGCTCAGCCTGCAGATTGTCCCAAAACATCTGACGACGGACAGTCAACGATCCTTGATGACTTCTCACGCTACATCATTGCCTGGCAACTGTGCACGACGATGAAAGCAGGTGATGTAACCGAGACGCTCGAACTGGCGCTTCAAGCCTCAGGCTGTGACCAGGCCAATGTCGTTCACAAGCCGCGATTGCTGTCCGACAACGGGTCCAGCTACATCTCCGGGGACCTGGCCGATTGGCTGGAGGACAGGGACATCGGACACGTCCGTGGTGCGCCCTATCATCCGCAAACACAGGGCAAGATCGAGCGGTGGCATCAGACCTTGAAGAACCGCATCCTGCTCGACAATTACTTCTTTCCAGGCGACCTCAAGGCCCAGATTGCAGCGTTCGTCGATCATTACAACCACCAGCGCTATCACGAGAGCCTCAACAACCTCACGCCGGCCGACGTCTACTTCGGGCGTGGCCAGACAATCTTACTGCAAAGAGAAAGGATCAAACGACACACACTCGAAAACCGGCGCTTGCACCACCGCAGAGCAGCCGCATAAAATGATCAACCAGATGAGCCAAATACTCTCTTAGCTCAGCCTGCAGATTGTCCCAAAACATCTGACGACGGACAGTCCGCTTATCGGCTTCCACGATGCAGATAACATTGCATCTGGCGAATGTCCGCTTTCGAGTTCGGTGGCGTGGTAATCTATTCTAGCGAGAACGTCAGCTCTGGGCCGTCGGATGACACGGCACCGCGTTGGAAATCTGGATGCCTGTTGTCCTCCCGTAAGTCGGCTTCGAGCCCATCCGAGACATTAGCGTTGTCCCCACGGATGTCAGATTCACGCTTGAAAGCTGACATTGCATGGACGGGGATTTGTGACCCGCAACAGACATCGGCGGTCAGTAGCCACTTCACACCAGTGGCCGAATTTCGGATTATCGCGATATCGGGCTGGATTTTTAAAGCAGCAGCCACCTAGTCAACTTTGCCCAAAAAATCCACGTGGATATGATTGCCGTCTGGATCGGCCAGATGAAATTGGACCAGATCTGTGCCCGGTACATTTATTTGCTCAAAAGGCTGTCCAGCCTCAGTAAGGATTTTTTCAAACTGATCCATTCCGGTCGCGGACAAGGCGAAGTGTTCAATCTTCAATGCGACCTCTGAACCAACTCTCGGCTTGCCCTTATCCTCCACAAGATGAACAACGGCCGTATCGCACGCATAGAGCCATGCTCCCGAGAACGGAAAATCGGGCCGTGGCCCTGAAGCCAGACCAAGGATTTCCTCATACCAAGCCACCATCTCCGATAGGCGAGCCGTTACAAGATTCACATGATCGAGCTTCCGGATCCGCATGCTAAAATCCCTCCAGAATCAGCTTGCCTTTTGCCTTGCCACTTTCGAGGAACGTGTGCGCTTTGGTCAGGTTTGCAGCGTTGATCGTGCCAAGGCTCTCTGTCGCGGTGGATTGAATCATATCTGCATCTATGAGGTCTGCAACCTTTGCCAAAACCTCTCCTTGGGCCGCCATATCTTTGGTCTCAAACAGTGATCGGGTGTACATGAACTCCCAATGAACCGAGATCGACTTCTGCTTGAATGGCATGATGTCGAACGCGGTGGGATCATCGATCAATCCAAATCGACCCTGGGGTGCCATGAACTCTGAAGCCTGAACGCTGTAGTTCTCCGAGTGGTTGGTGGAAAAGACAAACTCTGGCGTTCCGATAGCGAGTGCTTCGATTTGTTCTGTAAGGGGCTTACGGTGATCAATCACATGGTGCGCTCCGAGGCTCTGAACCCAGGCTTTGGTCTCATTTCGAGATGCCGTTGCGATAACGGCTAGATCAGACAGAGCGCGTGCCAGCTGGATTGCAATTGACCCAACTCCGCCTGCGCCGCCGATGATAACAATCGCTGCACCTGACCCGACCGCTTCACTTACGCGAAGCCGGTCAAACAGCATTTCGTATGCGGTGAGCGTTGTAAGTGGCAATGCCGCAGCAGCAGACGCGGGGATGGATTTGGGCGCAAGCCCAACAAACCGTTCATCGACCAAGTGGTATTCGGCATTGGTGCCTGGCCGGTTGATCGCGCCTGCATACCAAACGATGTCGCCAACTTTAAAACGCGAAACTAACGTGCCAACGGCTTCGACCTCACCAACCGCATCCCAACCGAGAATGGCTGGTTGATCACCTTCTGGCGCCCGTCTCTGTCGGATCTTCGTGTCAACCGGATTGACTGAGATTGCTTGCACATGGACCAGCAAGTCGTGGCCGGTTGCCTTCGGCTTGTCAGCGATAAAATCGACCAACGCATCAGGTCGGTGAATTGGCCCAGTCTGGCGATATCCGACAGCTTTCATGACATGTCACTCCCTATTGGTTCGATCAGCCGATGATCGTCATCTCGTTCAATGTGAACTCGGCAACTGCTCCGTCAGTGGCCTTCATGTAGGCTGCCAAGTGGGGGGCGCTCATGTGGGTTTGCCAAAGGTCGCGGCTTTCCCAGTTCTCGTAGAAGACGAAATGAGCCGGATTGTCATTGTCCTGATGCAAGTCGTAATTGATGCAGCCCTCCTCTTGGCGTGTGGTTGGAATGAGCTTCATCAATTCAGCTTTGACCAGATCGATTTGGTCGGGATTTGCTGTGATGTTGGCGACTATAGTTAGCTTGGCCATTGCGTCGTCTCCTGTTTCAAATTTGTAGTAACCCTCATTTACAAAGCCGCTATGATCGGATAAATAGGCATAATTCGAAATAACAATCCGGTAAATACGGATAATGTTGCTGAACAATTTGCGGCTTTTCCTGACAATTGTTGAAAAGGGCAGCCTGGTTGGGGCGGCTCGGGAAACCGGGTTATCGAACACCACAGTCTCTGAGCGCCTGGCAGCTCTAGAAGCGCATTACGGAGTGACGCTTTTCAATCGAACGACGCGTTCAATTAGCCTGACCGAAGAGGGGCGATGCCTCGTCGATGGCGCAAAGAGCTTGTTGAGTGAAGAGGCCGATCTCGATGCGTTGATCCGCTTTGGTGCTCAAACGCTGTCCGGCCCAATTCGAATGAGTGCACCCATCGATTTGGGTCGCAGCATCGTGTCAGAACTGATTACGAAGTTCACAACGGAGAACCCAGCAATTTCGATCGAGCTATCGCTGTCAGATGGCTACGTCGACCTTGTCGGCGAAGGCTACGACCTTGCAATCAGGTTTGGGATCATATCAGACAGCTCTCTGCGCATCCGTGATTTGGGCAGTTTCCAACGGTTGGTATGTGCGGCCCCGAGCTATCTGGAACGGCGCGGCGAGCCACGTTCCCCCGAGGAGCTTACAAAGCACAATTGTATGGTCATGCGATTCGGTGGAACACTCGACAATGTCTGGCGGTTTGGATCAAATAGTGATCCGGTTCAGGTTTCGGTTCGTGGAAATTGCATCGTCAACGACGGTTCGCTCATTCGGGCTTGGGCACTTGCGGGGCACGGGATTGTGCTCAAGTCGGAGCTCGATGTTGGAGATGATATCAGGAGTGGCCGACTTGTCTCGCTGTTGAGCGATTATTTGCCACCGCCGGTTCCGCTGCAAATGATGTTTCCGCCAAGTCGAGCCCAACCTCGACGGGTCGCCGCATTTGCTGAACAAGTGCAGGAGACTTTCCGAAGAAGATGCAGGTTCGCGCGCGCGCAAGTTTAATCAGCAGCCACAGTCAACTTCGGGCATCCTGATTGATAATGACCTGCATTGCGAAACGGCTGACGGCCGTTTTTGGCACAACCCGGAAGCTTGCTAGTCCAATAAAATGTCCACTCCGCCACCAACATCGGACATTCAGCGTTCTACCCACGTCCAGTCAAAATGTCCGCGTTGCCGACCTCGGGCTATGGGATATGAAGCAGGTGCAGCGAATGTCCGGAAACGGGCATCCCGAATTGCCCTTGCGAACGGCAGCTATGGGCCGAAAGTGCCTATGGATCGGCTGCTCCATGGCATATGAACCTCAACCTTTTCACGCGCATCACAGATCTCAGATGCAGCTACAAAAAGGGATTCAAGAACGGTGTCGAAACACAAACTTTTCCATATCTGCGAGAGTTTCTGTTGATTGCTATCTGATTGCCAGCACCCCAACAGCAACCAAAGAGAGCAAGATGCTCTCGCAAAAGTTATTGATATTGTTGCAAAATTTGGAGCGGGCGATGAGATTCGAACTCACGACCCCAACCTTGGCAAGGTTGTGCTCTACCCCTGAGCTACGCCCGCGTCGCTTAGGCGCAAAGTAAAGTTGCGCATACACTCGGCGATGTGCCGGCCGCTCCATGGCCCGGCGCGCCGTGTTATTGCGCAACATGATGAGAAATGCAATAGCAATGCGCACCGCAACGAGCGGTTTGTTTGCCGCAATCATCAACCAAAGAGCACTGCCCCATGCCCGCCACCCGCACCGATCTGATGCAGCGCTTCGCCGAGCTCGGCATTGCCGCCGAGACCCGCAACCACCCCCCGGTGTTCACCGTCGAGGAGGCCCGCGCCCTGCGTGGCGAAATCGCCGGCGCCCACTGCAAGAACCTGTTCCTGAAGGACAAGAAGGGCCAGCTCTGGCTCGTCGTGTGCCTGGAGGACACCACCGTCGATCTGAAAGGCCTGCCGGCACTGATCGGCGCAGCACGGATTTCTTTCGGCAAGGCGGAACTGCTGATGGAGGTGCTCGGCGTCGAACCTGGTTCGGTCACCCCCTTCGCACTGATCAACGACACCGAAACCCGGGTCAACGTCGTGCTCGAAAAGGCGATGATGGACCACCAGACCGTCAACTACCATCCGCTGGAAAACACTGCCACGACGTCGATTGCCTCCAGCGATCTCCTCGCCTTCATCCGCGCCTGCGGCCACGATCCGCAGGTCGTTGACCTGAGATAGCCTGCGCCCATTGCAATCGCCGGCCTGATTGGCCATCTATAGCGCTGAATTCCACAGCATCTTTTCAGATTGGAACCACACCAATGGTAGCCGACGGAGAAATCATCAGCATGGGCGGCCAGATCTCCGGCAACGGCGCCGGACCCGCCGACGCAGGCCTGATCAAGGACAGCGACACCGCCAGCTTCATGACCGACGTGATCGAAGCATCGCGCCAGGTGCCGGTGATCGTCGATTTCTGGGCGCCCTGGTGCGGCCCGTGCAAACAGCTCGGTCCGGCGCTGGAAAAGGCCGTGCGCGAGGCCAAGGGGCGGGTCAGGCTGGTCAAAGTCGACATCGACCAGAACCAGGCGCTGGCCGGCCAGATGCGCATCCAGTCGATCCCCGCCGTCTATGCCTTTTCCAACGGCCAGCCCGTCGACGGTTTCATGGGCGCCCTGCCGGAAAGCGAGATCAAGGCGTTCATCGACCGCATCGCCGGCCCGAGCAGCCAGGACGAACAGATCGCCCAGCTGCTGGACGCCGCCCAGGCAGCCTTGAGCGACAAGAATCTTGAAACCGCCGGCCAGATGTTCGCCACCATCCTGCAGGCCGACCCGTCAAACATCTCCGCCCTTGCCGGGCTGGCGAAGGTCCAGATCGAAACCGGCGACCTTGAGGCCGCCCAGGCAACGCTTGCCATGGTGCCTGCGGACAAGCAGAACGACGCCGAAATCGCCAGCGCCATGGCTGCTCTTGAACTCGCGAGCACCCCGTCCGACAGCGCCGAGATCGCCGCCCTGCGATCCGCCCTTGCCGGCAACGACAAGGACCAGCAGGTCCGCCTCGATCTGGCCACCGCGCTCAACGCCGCCGGCCAGCGCGAAGAAGCGCTTGAGCTGCTGATCGGCAGCATCCGCATGGACCGCGCCTGGAACGACGATGCCGCGCGCAAGCAATTGCTCAAGTTTTTCGAGGCCTGGGGCCACGCCGACGAGATGACCGTTGCCGGGCGCCGCCAGCTGTCGTCGATCCTGTTTTCTTAAGGCCCAAACGCCAATGGATGTGTCCGACCGCTACAAGTCGATCGCCGATCTGCCGCAGGTCATCCCGCTGTTCCCGCTCAACGGCGCCCTGCTGCTGCCGCGCGGCCAGCTGCCGCTCAACATATTCGAGCCGCGCTATCTCGACATGGTCGAAGACGCCATGGCCGGCCACCGCATCATAGGTATGGTGCAGCTTGATGACCCGGATGCCGATGCCGTGCACGAGCAGGACCCGGCCCTGGCCGCCGTCGGCTGCTGCGGCCGCATCACCAGTTATGCCGAAGCGCCCGACGACCGGCTGCTGATCACCCTGACCGGCATCTGCCGCTTTCAGATCTCCCAGGAGCAGGCGTTTCCGGTTGCCTACCGCTGCGCGCAAGTCAACTATGCTCCGTTTGCCGGCGACCTGGTGCCGGGCGCCGGCCAGGACGATGTCGACCGGGCCGGCCTGCTGCAGACCTTCAAGGCGTTTCTCGACGCCAATTCGATGGATGCGGACTGGAACGAAATCTCCGCGGCTTCCAACGAAACCCTGGTCAATGCCCTGTCCATGCTCAGCCCCTATCCGCCCAGGGAAAAACAGGCTCTGCTGGAGGCCTTCGACCTGAAATCGCGCGCCGACGTCCTGGTCGCCCTGACCGAAATGAACCTGGCCCGCCAATCCGACGACGACACCCCGGTCTTGCAATAGGAACACGGCCATGGCCGCAACTGACGACAAACCCACTCAACCAATGGCGGACCCCAAACTGCTGGAAATCCTGGTGTGCCCGGTGACCAAGCAACCGCTGTCCTACGATGCCGCAAAGCAGGAGCTCGTCTCCCTAGCCGCCGGTCTCGCCTATCCGGTGCGCGACGGCATCCCCATCATGCTGCGTGAAGAAGCCCGGGAGTTGAGCGATGCAGAACGAAAGTGAAGAAGCCGTCTGGCCCGAGGAATTGCGCGTCACCGATGGCGGTGCCCGCCTGATCGTGACCTTCGACACCGCCGAGCAATATGAGCTGAGCGCAGAATACCTGCGCGTCGAAAGCCCCAGCGCCGAGGTCAAGGGCCACGGGCCCGGCCAGGAGGTCACCGTGCCCGGCAAGCAATGGGTCACCATCACCGGCGTCGAACCGGTCGGCAACTACGCCGCCCGCATCAACTTCTCCGACGGCCACACCACCGGCCTGTACACCTGGGCCTACCTCGCCAAACTCGGCCGCGACCACGACGAAATCTGGCAGGCCTATCTCGGCAAACTGAAAGCCGAGGGGCTGAGCCGTTAGAGCGTCGCCTGGCCGAGGTAAAGTCTCCTCGCCTGGAAAAGGGTTAGGGTGGGGATTGACGGCGGCGCGATTTGTCCAACCGTTTGCCGTATTGCACCGCCATCAACCCCCATCCCATCCTTCCCCCTTTGTGGGGGAAGGAGAGCAAGACGTATTTCCCGCTTATTGCTGAACCTCCCCACAACCACCCGAAGGCCCTACAGCACCTCACCAGCCAGCAGTTTCGGCAACTGCCCGGTCAGCCCGGCGGCCTCGCGCATGAAGGCGGACTTCAGGCCGCCGAGTTGGTTGACCAGGCCTAGCCCGGCATCGCGCAGCAGGCGCAGCTCACTGCGGTCGTTGGAGAACAGCCGGTTGATGCCGTCCGTCGCCACGGCCACCATCACCGTATCGAGCCGCCGCCAGCTCTGGTAGCGATCCAGCACATCAGGAGCACCGAAATCGCCGCCGATTTTCAGGGCATCGTTCAGCACCTCGGCCAGCGCCGCAACGTCGCGAAGCCCAAGATTGAACCCCAGTCCGGCAATCGGATGCACCACGTGCGCCGCATCGCCGATCAGCACCAGCCGCTCGCCGGTGAACGCTTTGGATATTTGCAGCCCGAGCGGATGGCTGAACCGGTTGTCGGCCGGGGTCACCTTGCCCAGATGATCACCGAACCGCTGTTCCAGCTCCCCCCGGAACCCGGCCTCGTCCAGCGCCAGAATGCGCTTGGCCTCGCCGTGGGTTTCCGTCCACACCAACGATGACCGGTTGCCCGGCAGCGGCAGGATGGCGAATGGTCCGGCCGGCATGAAATGCTCTTCCGCCCGCCCGCCATGGGCACGCTCGTGGTCGACGCTGAACACGATGGCCGACTGGCCGTAGTCCCAGCCGATCGTATCGATACCCGCCGCGGCGCGGGCCGGCGAGTTGCGGCCATCGGAGGCGATCAGCAGCTGGGCGCTCAACGCCTCGCCGTCTTCAAGCGTCACCTCGGCCTTGTGCGCCGAAAACCCATAGTCGGCAATCCGGCACTGCCGGCGAATGGTGATGTTGTCCGATGCCTCCGCCGCATCCAGCAGCGCGCCATAGAGATGGTGGATCTCCACCATGTAGGCCGACGGCTGCCCTGGCGCATGATCCTCGCCGAACTGCAGCAGCGACGGGCGCGTGCGCGCCGCCGGCGTGGAATCGGTAACGATAATCTCGTTCATTGGCTGGGCATGCGGCGCGATTGGCGCCCACACGCCGAGCGCCGTAAACAGGTTGCGCGCACTGGCGGTAATCGCCAGCGCCCGGCCGTCCGCTTTCAGGTCGCGCGACGCCGCAGGATCGCCGGCATCGACGATCACCACCTCGAACGGCATCCGGGCCCCCTGCCCGGCCAGCGCCACCGCCGCCGCCAGGCCGTTCAGCCCGCCGCCGGCAATGATGATCTCGTGATGTTGCATAGCCGCCTCTATTCAGCCGCAGCCTGTGAATAACCCAGGCGCCGGTTCAGTTCCTCGAGCAGCGATTGCGCCGCCTCGGCAATCACCGTGCCCGGCGGGAAGATCGCCGAGGCGCCGGCCTGCCTGAGCTCATCGAAATCGCGCGCCGGGATCACCCCGCCGACCACGATCATCACATCGCCACGCCCTTCCGCATCCAATGCCGCCTTGAGTGCCGGAACCAGCGTCAGGTGCCCCGCCGCCAGCGACGATATCCCCACGATATGCACATCGTTTTCCACAGCCTGGCGGGCCACCTCCTCCGGGGTCTGGAACAGCGGCCCGATGTCGACGTCAAAGCCGAGGTCGGCAAACGCCGTGGCGATCACCTTCTGGCCGCGGTCGTGGCCGTCCTGACCCATCTTGGCGACCAGAATGCGCGGTCGCCGGCCATCGGCCTCGGCAAACGCATCGACCATGGCCTGGGTTTTCTCCACCGCATCGGACATCTTGCCCACCTCCTTGCGGTAAACGCCCTGGATCGTCTTGATCTCGGCCACATGCCGGCCCCAGGTCTTTTCCAGAGCTGTGGAAATCTCGCCCACCGTCGCCTTGGCGCGTGCCGCTTCGACCGCTCCAGCCAGCAGATTGCCCTCGCCGGTCTCGGCGATCCTGGTCAGCTCAGCAAGCGCCGCATCGCACCCCGCCTGATCGCGCTCGCCACGCAGCCGCTCCAGTTTTTCGATCTGCCGCGCCCGCACCTCGGCATTGTCCACTTTCAGGATATCGATCTCGGTGTCGTCCTCGACCCGGTACTTGTTGACCCCGACGACGGTCTGTTCGCCTGAATCGATCCGCGCCTGCGTCCGTGCCGCGGCTTCCTCGATCTTCAGCTTAGGCACCCCGGCGGCAATCGCCTTGGCCATGCCGCCCAGTTCCTCGACCTCCTGAATGTGTCCCCAGGCCTTCTCGGCCAGATCGGCGGTCAGCCGCTCGATGAAATAGCTGCCGCCCCACGGGTCGATCACCCGGCAGGTGCCGGCCTCATGCTGCAGGAACAGCTGGGTGTTGCGGGCGATGCGGGCCGAAAAATCGGTCGGCAGCGCCAATGCCTCATCGAGCGCATTGGTGTGCAGCGACTGGGTATGGCCCTGTGTCGCCGCCATCGCCTCGATGCAGGTCCGCGTCACGTTGTTGAACACATCCTGCGCCGTCAGCGACCAGCCCGAGGTCTGCGAATGGGTGCGCAAGGACAGCGACTTGGCGCTTTGCGGCCCGAACGGCTTGATCAGCTTGGCCCACAGCATCCGCGCCGCCCGCATCTTGGCCACTTCCATGAAGAAATTCATGCCGATCGCCCAGAAGAACGAGATGCGCGGCGCGAACTTGTCGATCTCCAG
This sequence comes from Aestuariivirgaceae bacterium, assembly GCA_965216335.1. Taxonomy (GTDB): domain Bacteria; phylum Pseudomonadota; class Alphaproteobacteria; order Rhizobiales; family Aestuariivirgaceae; genus JAHEJE01. Next base: position 1,786,338 of record OZ244154.1, read on the forward strand.
CCCGGCCTCGAGCCCGGCGCGGACATACTCCACCCCGTCGGCCAGCGTATAGGCCAGTTCCAGGTCCGCCGTCGCGCCGGCCTCCTGCATATGATAGCCCGACACCGAAATCGAGTTGAAGCGCGGCATGTTCCGGCTGGTATATGCGAAGATGTCGGAGATGATCTTCATCGACGCATCCGGCGGATAGATGTAGGTGTTGCGCACCATGAACTCTTTCAGCACGTCGTTCTGGATCGTGCCAGTGAGTTTTTCCGGCGCCACGCCCTGCTCCTCCGCCGCCACGATGTAAAGCGCCATCACCGGCAGCACCGCACCATTCATGGTCATCGACACGCTCATCTTGTCGAGCGGTATGCCGTCGAACAGCGTGCGCATGTCGTAGATCGAATCGATTGCCACCCCGGCCATGCCGACATCGCCGGCCACCCGCGGATGATCGCTGTCATAGCCGCGGTGCGTCGCCAGATCGAAGGCGATCGACAGGCCCTTCTGACCGGCTGCCAGGTTGCGCCGGTAAAAGGCATTCGAATCCTCCGCCGTCGAGAACCCGGCGTACTGCCGGATGGTCCACGGCTGGTTGGTGTACATGGTCGGGTACGGCCCGCGCAGGAACGGCGGCAGTCCCGGCCAGGTATTGAGAAAGTCCAGCCCGGCCACATCGTCCGGCCCGTAGCTCGGTTTGAGCGTCAACCCTTCCGGCGTCGGCCAGCCCTCGCCGCCGGCGCCAGACGTGTTCTGATCGCCGGATACCAAAAACTCCATCTCCGCAAAGGACGGTATGTCAGTCATCCGTCAACCTCCCCGGCCTCTCGACACCGCTCAGCGCATGAATGCTCTGCAGTATCCCGACGATGTTTGCGCCGTCATGCATGAAACCATCGACACCATGCTGGCGCAGCTCGGTTTCGTCCCCGGGTGGCTTTCCCGCCAGCCAGACATACGTTGCGCCGGCACCTTTCAGAGCCGCCGCGACATCCCCGGCCATCTCACGGTAACGGGCATCGCTCGAACAAATGCAGGCTTGCGGACATCCCGAAGCCTTGAACGCCGCTCCAAGATCTTCGGACATCGCCGTCAGCTCATGGCCATGGGTGACAATGCCACCGGCCGCCAGCAGGTTCTCAACCCAACTAGCCCGCGCCGAGTGCTCCGCCGGATCGCCAAGTTTGACCAAAAAGACACATTTTGGCGTCTCGCCGTGGACACCCTCATAGCAACCGGATGCATCGCGCAGGCGTTCGAAATCGTGCGACAGACGGTGCGGCACCAGCCGGTCACAGGAAAGGTCGGTATCGGGATCATGTGCAGGCAATATCCGCTCGACGGTCTCAGGCCAATCATCGGGCAGATGCATATCCCAGACCGTGACCCGCGGCTGCTCCAGGCTGGCGAACTCGGAAACACCGGTCAGCTTGATCCGCCGCTCCGACACCAGGCGTCGCGCCGTTCTGGCCATGTCGGCAATTGTCGAATGAACATAGCCCTTGGCCAGTGCCGCAACCATCCCGCCTTGCCGTTCGAGGCTCTGCAACTCACTCCAGCCCTGCCGGGCCAACTGGCCGGTCAGATGCTCGACATAGCCCGACCCGGCAGCCGGATCGGCAACCCGGCCGATGCCCGACTCCTCCAAAAGAATGTGCTGGATATTGCGCGCCATGCGCCGGGCAAAGCCGTCCGGCACGCCCAGGGCGGTAGAAAACGGCAGCACGGTGATGCTGTCAGCCTCGCCGACACCGGCCCCGAACACCGCGCTTGTCGTGCGCAACATGTTCACGTGCGGATCTTCGCGCGAGATCATCCGGTTAGCGGTCTCGACGTCGATCCGCAATGGCGGCGCGTCAAGCTGCATGGCTTCGCAGATCCGCCGCCAAACCAGACGCAGTGCCCGCATCTTGCAGATTTCGGCAAATTGATCGGCGGTTGCCGACACAACAACGCCAATGCGGCGCACGGCATCGCACGGCGCACACCCCGCCTGCTCCAGCAGCCTTAGAGTTTCCAGCAACGTCGCCGCCATCAGACCGACCACTTGCGATGGCGATGCTCCGGCCTCCTGATAGACCCTGACATCGCCAACAAAGACCGGACCGCGATGACCGGCGGCGTCGGCAAGGCCCACAATTTCCGCCATCCGCCCAACCAGGTCGCTGCGTGCCACCATGTACCCGCTGCGGGCAAATGCCGCGATCGGATCGAGTCCCAGGTTCAGTTCGCACCGCGACAGATCGAGATTGCGCGCCTGGTACAGCTCGAGAAGCCACGGCGCCACGACCCGGCCAAGCCGGCCGCCATCCAGCCTCAGCCCGATCAGATCGAGCTCCACATCGCGCAAAACCCGGTTGAGATCGTCCGGCGAGGCAATCGGCACACCATACGGCCCGGCCGTAACCGCGCCGGGAAGAACCAGGGCCAGCCCGGTTGCACCGCCGGCGAGATCCTCAAGCGCTTGTGCATTGGCTTTCGCCAGGTCGGGAACATCGCACCGCTGGATCACGTCCCAGGCTGCATCACCGCCTTGGCGGGGCTGGCCGTCAACCCGCACCGCATCGCCGGCCGGCGGGTAAACCGGCGCCGTCTGATAGCCATGCATGCTGGTGGTCGTCAGGCTGGACAGCGGCTTGCCCTTCAGCGCCGCCTCGGCCGCTGATTGCCAGTCGCTTTCACTGTAGGCCGGAAACTCCGATGCCAGAGGCAAACTCACGGGGCAACGCCCTCCCACGCACTCGTTGCACTGCAACACCCGTTATAGCCGCAATATCCGTCCCGGCAAGCAATGCCTTCGTCGCAATCTGGGCTATCGCATATGGACTTGAACTTTGTTTTCTGCCTTCCTCGGTCTTGACCCACTGCTGTCCGGTTCAACGTTGGGTGAAGGCACATTTCTTCCATTGCATCGGATAGTTGCATGCGCTGAAGAAAGCCCCGACATGATCCCGAGTTGGCTCCTGGGCATTCCCTCCCCCAGAAAGGGGGAGGGTTAGGGTGGGGGTTGATGGCGGTGCAACGCATTGATTTCATTATGTTTTGCGCCGCCGTCAACCCCCATCCCAGCCTTCCCCCTTTCTGGGGGAAGGAGTAATCATCGCTTGACCGGACAGCAGTGGGCTTGACCCGAGGAAGGCAAGTTTGTGCTGCCAATCGGATATCATCACTGGCATATGCGATAGCCCTGGTCGGAACCTAGTTCGTCGGATCAGATGAACTTGCTCAGCCCGGGGATCGAGTTCATCACCTGCTTGACCGTGTCTTCACCGGCCTGCTCGCTGGCAAAGTCCAGAACCGTCTGACCGGTCTGCTTGATCTGGTCCATATCGAGCCCGGCCGACTGCAGTTTGCCGATGGCCTCCATCGGTGCGCCAATCGACCCGCCGAGCGCGCCGCCGATCTTGCCGAGCAGCCCGCCGCTGCCGTCGCCCCCGTCGCCATGCGCATCGGCAAATTCCGCTGCCCCCGGAATGGCATCGAACATCGCCGCGACCTTGTCGCTGTCGCCGTTCGAACGCACCAGCGACAGAATGGTACCGATCGCCTGCTGGGCCGTCGCCTCGTCAAGGCCGACTGCCGCGCATACTTTCGCTACAAGTTCGTCCATTTTGGGGATTCCTCTTCAGTTTGTTTGCGTGTCACCGGGTTTTATAGCAGATTGCCCGGCGACGCGAACGATTTGCCAGCCTTTTGGGGGTCTCAACAGAATGTCTGAACAAACAATTTTCGTCGGCGGCAGCGGCAAGGATGAGGTGCTGTATCTGTCCCGCGCCAACCGGCACGGCCTGGTGACCGGCGCCACCGGCACCGGCAAGACCATCACCCTGCAAATCCTCGCCGAAGGCTTCTCCGAAGCCGGCGTGCCGGTCTTCGCCGCCGATGTGAAGGGCGACTTGTCCGGCATCGCCAAGGCCGGCGAACCGAAGGACTTCCTGCTCAAACGCGCCGACAAGATCAATTTCGGCGATTATGGCTTCGATGCCTTCCCGACGATCTTCTGGGACCTGTTCGGCAAACAGGGCCATCCGATCCGCACCACCATCTCCGAGATGGGGCCGCTGCTGCTGTCGCGGCTGATGAACCTCACCGAGGCCCAGGAAGGCGCCCTCAATATCGCGTTCCGCATCGCCGACGACGAGGGCCTGCTGGTCCTCGACCTGAAGGACCTGAAGGCCCTGTTGTCGGAGCTCACCGAGCGTGGCCGCACCATCTCCAGCGAGTACGGCAATGTCGACCGCCGCACCGTCGGCGCGATCCAGCGTCGCCTGATCGTCCTGGAGGAGCAGGGCGGCGAGCATTTCTTCGGCGAGCCGGCCCTCGACATCCGCGACCTGATGCGCACCACCCGCGACGGCCGCGGCTACATCAACGTGCTGGCTGCCGACGAACTCATGCAGTCGCCGCAGCTCTACGCCACCTTCCTCCTGTGGCTGATGTCGGAATTGTTCGAGGAACTGCCCGAGGTCGGCGATCCCGACAAGCCGGTCATGGTGTTCTTCTTCGATGAAGCGCATCTGCTGTTCGACGACGCCCCCAAGGCGCTTTTGGAAAAAGTAGAGCAGGTCGTCCGCCTGATCCGCTCCAAGGGCGTCGGCGTCTATTTCGTCACCCAGAACCCGCTCGATGTCCCCGATGAGGTCCTGGCCCAGCTCGGCAACCGCATCCAGCATGCCCTGCGCGCTTTCACCCCGCGCGACCAGAAGGCCGTCAAGGCCGCCGCCCAGACCTTCCGCCAGAACCCCTCCTTTGACACCGAGGAGGCGATCACCCAGCTCGGCGTCGGCGAAGCCTTGGTGTCGGTCCTCGACCCCAAGGGCATCCCCAGCATGGTCGAGCGCACCCTGATCCGGCCGCCGTCGACCCAGATGGGCCCGATCGAACCCGCCGAACGTGCGAAGTTGGTCAAGAACAGCCCGGTCTACGGTCAGTATGACGAGGCCGTCGACCGCGAGTCGGCCTATGAACTGCTCGAAAAGGTCGCCGCCAAACGCGTTCAGGCCGAAAAAGAGGCCGAGGCCGCCAAGCAGCGTGAAAAAGAGGCAAAGGCCAAGAAGAGCTCCTCGCGCTCGTCCTACAAACGCCAGTCCGCCACCGAACGCTTCGTCAAGAACATGGCCTCCAGCGTCGGCCGCCAACTCGGCAACGCCCTGGTCCGCGGCCTGCTGGGTTCACTTTTGCGGCGGTAACGCTGCCGATACTTCGGTCTGCCCACCTTCAGCAACCGCCCCCCGACCCGGCTCTTGCTCCCGGCCGAAACCCGACCCGCAGAGAACCCTCCCTGCGCGCGGTGGCTAGAGCCTTTTTTGACAACACCGAGCCATTTGATGGGTCAAATTCGTTCAGCCCGGCAAGCCATGGCGTGCAGCGCGATGTGGTGTATCGGGCAAGCGGCATGGCACACCGGATGGGCGAATTTGTCCCACCGAAGGCCGGCTTTTCGCGCTCGCTGGACAGCGTTAGGCGGCACTTGTGGTCAGCCAGACCACGGCGTGCCGCCTGCCTTGCCAGCAAACGCTAAAAGCCGGTCAAATGGCTCGGTATTGTCAAAAAAGGCTCTAGCCCCGCCTGACCCGCTCAGGTCCAAATGCAGACTGCCGACCACTCCCAATTCCGTATTTACCGGATTTGCCCCACTACTGCCTGCTGAACCAAACAGCAGTGCATCAAGCCAGGCGATGTCGGTTTGCGCAGACGTCTGTTCGCATGCCGCGACCAAAGGCCAACAAGCTTGGACCCTGCCACCTGCAGAAAACCTGCTGCGTTCAGAAATCCAAGGACAATGAAGAGACCAATCGCCTTTGCCGCCGCCATGGGAGCAAGGCATCAGCCCCGAGCGGCAAACCCGACCCAGACACCTGACTCTCAAACACGGCGCTTTAACTTCCTATTTGCCTGACATATATATATTTATATAAAGATCATAAAATAATCACAGCGCTTCTGCGATTACCCGTTAAGATCCAGGCGCGGAAGGCGGTCTGGCGCCACAGCGTCCTGAAAAGGGATCTAATTTGTCCGACAATAGAGCGCTGAGCAACCACCCGCCGTCTGGCCCACCTCGGCGGGCAACACCAACCGCTGGCCTAAAACGCCGGCGTCAGGCTCAGGCAGCAGCTGACGCCCTCGGCCGGGCGGCTATCAGCGCCGCTTCCCCGTCCATGTGAGCCGTGAGGTCGTAACCGGCGCTTTGGGCGAGCCGGGTGGCGTAGTAGATCTGCACCAGCCGGGCATCCATTTCCTCGGGATCGAGATTGCCGTCCAACAGCATTTGCGACTTCTCAGGAATGCGTGCCCGCTCGCCTTCGGCCCGCACACTCAGGCCGCCGGGACCCATATCCACCGTCACCGTGCCGCCGCGCGGCACCGCCGACATGCCCATCAGCATCATGTTGAGCAGCAGTTTGACCTCCTGCTTCGGCCGCGTTTCGCGCGGCGCCTGCCAGTCGAGCCTAATCTTTTCATCGCCGACGAACATCTGCGCGATGTCACCGGCCTCGCCGACATCGATGTTGGCGCCGGCCGATCCGGCGGCACCGAATGCTATGCGGCAGAACTTCAGCTTCGCCGATGCCTGCTTGGCCGACCGGGTGACCAGGTCCATGGCGATCTTGCGCATCTCCTCGTCATCTTCTTCCTCGAGCACTTCAAGACCGTTGGCAACCGCGCCGACCGGCGAGATCACATCGTGGCACACCCGCGAGCACAACAGTGCCGCCAGGTCCAGATCGTCCAAAAGCTTGAAGTCCGTCATCGATGCCCTCCGCAAGCAATCCCGTTTCCAACCGATTCAGCGTTTGTTTTTAATGCGTTGCGGTACGCAAAGCAAAGCCGACCCGGGTCGTTCGGTGCAACCCCTTGTGCCGACTCGCAAAATTTGCCATTCACCCGCTGTCACCGCGCCCCTTGCTTCGGCGCAAATGCGCACAGAGCGGCGAATCACCGCTGATACTTCAACCGAGGACCCATGACCCGATCCGACTTGCTTGCGCAACTGGTTGAACTCGCCCACGCCGCCGGCCGCGCGGTCATGGACATCTACGAGACGGACCATGACGTCGCCGAAAAGGACGACAGAACGCCGGTCACCGCCGCCGACCTGGCGTCCGAAAAGGTCATCCTTGCCGGATTGCGGGCCATCGATCCGCAGACCCCGGTCATCTCCGAGGAAGCAACCGCAGCCGGTGCCGAACCAGTATCGGGTCCCCGCTTCTACCTTGTCGACCCGCTCGACGGCACCCGCGAGTTCATTTCGCGCAACGGCGAGTTCACCATCAATATCGCATTGATCGAAGACGACGTCCCCGTCGCCGGCGTGGTCTATGCCCCGGCCCGGCGGCGGATGTTTGCCGGCGCCATTGGCGCGGGCGCCCGCGAGGCGCAGTTGGCTGTCGAGGACGATGTCGCAGCCGCACAATGGCACAGCATCGCCACGAGCAAGCGCGGCACCCCCTGCAAAGCCGTCGCCAGCCGATCACACCGCGATGAAAAGACCGACGCCTGGCTCACTGCCCATGACATCGGCGATCTCGTTTCCGCCGGCTCGTCGCTGAAGTTCTGCCTGGTTGCCGCCGGCGAGGCCGACGTCTATCCGCGCTTCGGCCGCACCATGGAATGGGACACCGCCGCCGGCCACGCCGTCCTCGCCGCCGCCGGGGGCCAGGTCATGTGCGAAGACGGACCGCCCCTCACCTACGGAAAGCGCGAACGCGGCTTCGATAACCCCGGTTTCATCGCCTGGGGTCATAGCCGCTAATTATTTATCAACCTTGCCAGTTCGTTAACGGCTTGGAAAGCCGCTGCGCGCTAGGATTGCCGCAGGGTCTCCACGCTCTGGCCCCAATCGCCGGGCATTATCGCCAGATTCGTCAAGCGGGGAGACGGGCAGGTTCACTGCTCTTTATTGAGATATGCCGGCTGGACACTGAAACAGGCCACCGCACAGCACCTTCAGGATGGGGAATGGAAATGATCCGCAAGTTCACCTTTTCAACTCTGGCCGCAGCTGCGGTGTTTTCGCTGATGACCGCCATGCCGCACCAGGCCGCGGCGATTTCCGAAAGCGATGCCACTTATGGCGCCCGACCGCCGGCCAGCCAGGCCGAAGCCGGCACCTATTCGTCCGACGAGATCGTCACCGCCGGGCATCAGTTCTTCGGCACCACCACCAAGGGTCTGGCCCAGGCGGTCGAGTACGTCTTCCAGCGCGCCGGCCAGCCGAACGGCTATATCATCGGTGAAGAAGGAGCCGGCGCCTTCATAGGCGGCCTGCGCTATGGCGAAGGCACGCTGTATATGAAGGACGGCCGTCAGCAGAAGGTGTTCTGGCAGGGTCCCTCTGTCGGTTTTGACTTCGGGGGCAACGGCTCACGCTCTCTGGTGCTGGTCTACGACATGGACACCCCGCGCGACATCTTCGACCGTTTCGTCGGGGTTGAGGGTTCGGCCTATCTGGTAGGCGGTGTCGGGGTCAACTTCCAGTCCAACGAAAAGCTCAAACTGGCACCGATCCGCACCGGCGTCGGGGCCAGGCTCGGCGCCAATGTCGGCTACCTGAAATACACCGACCATCCGACCTGGAACCCATTCTGACCAAAACGAACGCAAGGCATCGGCGCTCTTGTTGCAGTGACCGCTCAAACAGAGCCCCGCGCTGCAAACTTTGCATTTCCCGCCCGGACCACATAAACCTGTAATGTGAATTGGGGCACCCGCAGCCACGCGACCGGCCGCGACGGCCGAAAACGCTGAGGTTTTGCTCCATTCAGTTGCGGGTTTGATCGATCGGAACGCATTCATGCCTGACATTGAGACGATCATGTATGTCGTCCTGGCCCTGGTGCTTCTGGCACTGGCCGCGTTGTTCCTCGGCAGAATTGGATTGGTCACGGCAAAAAAGTTGCGCAAGCAGCGCACCGAGCGTGATGCGCCGGCCAAGATCGCCACCCTCGAAGCCGAACGCGACCAGTTGCGCGCCGAACACGCCATGCTGTCGCGCAAGCTGGAGATGCGCCTGGACGACCTTAAGACCAAGTTGGCCGAGCAGACCGCCGAGGTGTCGCGCAACCGCAACCGCATCGACCACATGGTCAAACAGGTCGAAAAGCGCGAACAGATCCTTGCCGAACGTGACGCGCAGATCGCCACCTTCCACGAGCAGATCGGTCCGCTTGAGGAAGAGCTGGAAAACCGCACCCAAAGCGTCCAGGAATTGAAGCAGCAGTTCAGCGACGCTGAAGCGACAATCGCCACGCTCCGTGACGAAATCACCGCGCTGGAAGGAAAAAACTCATTTAAGGATTCTCAAATCAAGGCATTGCGCGACGAATTGGACGGCATGCCGGACGTGCCCGAGTTCTCGGCTCAGGCTGCCGAGGCGCACAACCGGGTTGAAAAGCGCATCGCCGAGTTGACCGCATTGTCAGCCCGGATCGAACAGCAGCGCGCCGCTCTCGGTGCCGATCAGCCCAAGACGAAGTCGAAGTCGAAATCGGCCAGAAAGACCAAACCAAAGGCGAGACCAGGCCGCAAAGCCGCGGCAAAATCATCAAAGGCCAAAGCCACTGATACGGCGGACGTTGACAAACAGGTAGACGAAGATGCTCCGAAAACGCAGACCGGGCGCAAGCGCAAACCGTCCGTCAGGAAAACCGCATCGAGGAAGGCGCCAGCAAAGAAGGGCGGGGGTCGAATGTCGTCAACGGACACGCCCGCGCCAAAACTCAGCGTCGTCGGCAAAATCAACAGCGAACTGGAAGCCAAGATCGACAGCGCCGAGCAGGAATCCCGCGACCTGCAGAGCGAACTGGCCAAACTCGACGATATCTGGACCGAAAAACTTGATGAGTTGCAAAAGGCAGCCGGCCGGGGAACGAAAGCCCACGAGATAATTTCCGATAACGTCAACGGCAAATCCGATGGAAAAGGCGAAGACGACGACGGCAATGAAGAGACGGAGCCATCGGGTCGAAGTTTTCAGAACGTCATCTCCCTGGCTGCCCGCATTCGTGCACTGCAACGCAAGACGGCCGACTAAACCTCTTTTGACAGCATCAGGCGATACAACCGAATCTGTGTCATCCCGGAATGGCTGCAAGGCCATATCCGGGATCTCTGAACCTTGCCAGACAGGCTAGAGCCTTTTTTGACAATACCGAGCCATTTGATGGGTCAAATTCGTTCAGTCCGGCAAGCCATGTCGCGCCGCGCGATGCGGTGTATCGGGCTAGCGGCATGGCGCACCGGATGGGCGAATTTGTCCCACCGAAGGCCGGTTTTTCGCGCTCGCTGGACAGCGTTAGGCAGCACTTGTGGTCAACCAGACCACGGCGCGCCGCCTGCCTTGCCAGCAAACGCGAAAAGCCGGTCAAATGGCACGGTATTGTCAAAAAAGGCTCTAGAAGTCCCGCTCGCGCGCTGCTTGGCCGGGATGATAGTTGGAGACCTCCGAAACCTCCAAACGTCGTCACTGCCGAGTTTGCCCCGAAATTTAGGACAACAAATCAATAGCTTGCGGCCCTGGATTACCGGGTCGAGCCCGGCGATGACGGCTTCCGGGGATGTCCAGTTCGAAGGCAGGGGGTGCAGATAACTCGCACGCTGCCTTAATGTCTGACATTATGACAATTGCTTGACCGCACAAAAATCTCCGCAACAGCCGGCTGCGACTGCTGCTTCCGGCAATGGCGCGTGTCCGAAGGCTTCTCGCCGATTGCCTGTGGCTGAAAAGCTGCGGATTTAGCACAGGAATTGCTGTGTCCAGCCGGTTTTCCGGGTAAATTCACAGCATGAGCATCTGGTCCGGCATCACCGCAACGGGTATCGGCTTTCTCGCCGCGCTGTTCATCGTCCTCATCGGCCTTGCAGCGCTGGCGCTGGCCGTCATCTTCGTCATAGACATTTCACAAAGCCACGACGCGGTGCGGCGCAACTATCCGGTAATCGGCCGATTTCGCACCATTTTTTCCACGCTCGGCGAGTTCTTCCGGCAGTACTTCTTTGCCATGGACCGCGAGGAAATGCCGTTCAACCGGGCCGAGCGGGACTGGGTCGAACATTCCTCTGAAGGTGTCGACAACACTGTCGCCTTCGGTTCGACCCGCAGCCTGACGCCGCCCGGCACGCCGATTTTCGCCAATGCTGCCTATCCGCCGCTCGATGAGGAGACCTCGGAACCACCTGCCGTGGTGATCGGCCCCTACTGCGAGACACCATACGAAGCCTCATCCATCATCAATATTTCCGCCATGAGCTTCGGTTCGCTGTCCGCACCGGCGGTGAAAGCCCTGTCGCGCGGCGCCAAGAAGGCCGGCTGCTGGCTCAATACCGGCGAAGGCGGCCTGTCGCCTCACCATCTGGAAGGCGGCTGCGATATCGTCTTTCAGATCGGAACGGCCAAGTACGGCGTGCGCGACGCCGACGGCCGGCTGAGCGATGCCAGGCTGGCCGAGATCGCCGCCATCGACCAGGTCAGGATGTTCGAGATCAAGCTCTCCCAGGGCGCAAAGCCCGGCAAAGGCGGCATTCTGCCCGCCTCCAAGGTTACCGCTGAAATCGCCGAAATCCGCGGCATTCCGCAAGGCAAGGACTCGATCTCGCCGAACCGCCACGCCGAGGTGCACTCAAACGCCGACCTTCTCGACCTAATCGGCCATGTCCGCAGCATCACCGGCAAGCCCGTCGGGTTCAAGGCTGTCACCGGCGGGTTCGACTGGCTGGAGGATTTGTGCCGCGAGATCAACCGACGCGGCATCGAGAGCGCCCCGGACTACATTCAGCTCGATTCCGGCGATGGCGGAACCGGCGCCGCCCCGATGCCGCTGATGGACAATGTCGGCATGACCATCCGCGAGGCTCTGCCGCTGTTGATCGACGTGATTGTCCGCCATGGCCTGCGCGAACGCATAAAAGTCGTGTGTTCCGGCAAGCTGATCACCCCGGCCGAGGTTGCCTGGGCCTATTGCGCCGGCGCCGATTTTGCCGTTTCGGCGCGCGGCTTCATGTTCGCGCTCGGCTGCATCCAGTCGCTCAGGTGCAACAAGAACACTTGTCCGACCGGCATCACCACCCACGACGAATACCTGCAGCGCGGCCTCGATCCAGCCGACAAGGCCGAGCGGGTGGCCAATTTTGTCAAAAAGATCCGCTACGGTGTCGGCATGATCTCCCACTCCTGCGGTGCTGCCCATCCTCGTGACCTCAGGCGCCACCATGTCCGCATCGCCCGTGGCGACGCCCGTTCGGTGCCGCTCGACGAACTGTATCCGCCGGCCAGACCGGCCACGTCCCAGGCGCCGCGCAAAGCGCCAGACGCCGGCACCCGCTGAGCCGTCCCGCGTATCATGGCACGCAAGAAGTTCTCCGATCAGGCCGTCGCGCGCTGGAAGCCACCACAATCCGGCCGGGCCGAATTCTGGGACGAGACCATGCCGGGCTTCGGCATGCGCATCACACCGGCCGGCAAGAAGGTCTGGCAGCTCATGTACCGCTCCGGCGGACGCAAGCGCCGTCTCAGCCTCGGCGACTATCCAACCCTGTCGCTCAGCCTTGCCCGGCAAGCTGCCCAACAGGCGCTCGATGCCATCGCCCGTGGCGACGATCCGGCCGCTGAACGCATCGCCATCACCGGTGGCCAGTTGACCTTCGAGAGCTTTGCCCGCGCCTATCTCGAACGCCACGCCAAGCGCAACAAGAAGAGCTGGCAGGCCGATCAGGCGATGATCAACAACGATCTCATCCCTGCCTGGGGTCGCCGCCCAGCCGGATCGATCGCCCGGCGCGATGTCTTCGCCCTGCTCGAAAACGTCATGGCGCGTGGCCATCCCTACGCCGCCAACCGGCGTCTGGCGCTGATCAGAAAGATGTTCGCCTGGGGTCTGTCGGTCGACATGGTCACCAACTCACCGGCCTCCGGGGTGTCGGCGCCGGCCGGCGAGGAAGTCCGTTCGCGCACCCTGAGCGAGACCGAGATCGCGTCCCTGTGGCAGGCCTGGGAGACCATGGGATACCCCTACGGCGCGATCTTCAAACTGATCCTGCTGACCGCTCAGCGCCGGTCCGACATCGCCGGCCTGCGCCTCGAGGACATCGGTTTCACCACCCAGATCTGGAGCCCGCCGCACGCCAAAACCAAGTCCGGCGGCACGCACGAATTGCCGTTGTCGCGCGAGGCAATGGAAGTCCTCACCACCTTGCCGCGCTCGACCAGCGCGCTTGTGTTTCCGTCACCGCGCGATCGCGCCCGGCCGATTTCTGGTTTTTCAAAAGCCGCCGAACGGGCGACCAGACTGTCCGGCGTGGACGACTGGCGCACCCAGGATTTGCGTCGCACCGCCGCCGTCAGCATGGCCCGGCTCGGCACGCCGCCCGACCTGCTCGACCAGATATTGAACGTCCGCACCAGCCCGGCCAGCGGCCTGCGCGGCATCTACCAACTGGCCGCCGACGCCGACCAGAAACGTCAGGCCTTGCAAGCCTGGGCAGACCAGGTCACCGCCATCGTGACCCGGGCAGGGCCGTAAAAGTCATAGGCCTTCCACCGCCGCACAGAGCAAACCGCCAACCGGATCGAAAAAATCCGATGGTGCATTTATGGGTACATCAAGTAAAAAGTTTCAAATCGCCCATATCGATTCATATTACGAGAATTTGCGCGGTTTTTGTCAGTTTCGAAGCAAATAGGCACGTGATTTTAAATCGCATGCCCAACTCATATGCGCTCAGGTCGCGCATAGCTCGACTTCGGGTACACGCTGTGCCGTGTACCCGGCTATCATCCGTATACGGAGCATTTCTAGGAACGGTTTTGACCCACCGAGCCGATCTGTCAGGCGGTCTGCGAACAGCCAATCCCCCGACATGTGGACCCGGAGAAAGTTGCCGGCGAATGCGGATCATCGCCCTCTTGCAACCGCCGGCAAAAGGGTGGCTTCGTGGTCTTGTCACATGCAGACAGCGCTTCGGTATTCGCGCGCAACACAACTCACCGCCCCTGCCGACCACCGATGAGAGAGGGCTGGAGTTCGCTCTGTATACAGATGAATTTTGCAACGCGCGCTGCCCGACCCACTGGAGGAACAGCCCAGCCGGCCCGTTTGGATTCCCGGCCAACGACGAACCGGGCAATCAGTATACTGATAAAATTGCGATGCCCACTACAAGATGACAAGGGCGTACTTTGGGTCGCCTTGAAACACAAGACACGAGCTCCGGCCCCACCATGGCGACGCCTCGAAGAAAGACGCTCGGACGCAGTTCGCCACGACGCGTCATTGCACGCCACAGCGGGCGAACCCCCGCCGGCCGAACAGGCCGCGCCATCGCAGGCCCGAGCGAAGCGAGGAACAGCCGAGAGATAAATGGAGTGGCGCCCCCAAGGGGACTCGAACCCCTGTTTCCGGCGTGAGAGGCCGGCGTCCTAGGCCACTAGACGATGGGGGCAAAAGCGTTGCACGGGCGGATCGCAAAATCCGGATCGGCGTGCGCACCGTCAGTCGCTCTTCTATAGGAGCGTGCCCGACAAAGTTCAAGCGGTGATGATCGCCGGGCAGGCAGGATCATTCATCGTGGGTGATCGAGAACCGCCCTTCGACGGTGCCGCGCCGAACGTTGAGGATGATGATCTGGCGTCCGCCCGGCCCGGAGGTATGAACCGCCATCCGGTCGCCATCCATTTCCATGTCAGTGACCTGCGCCGCACCCGGCAGCTTGAGCTCAACGTCGCCGAACCCGCCCTGCGGTTTGTCCGCCAGCCGCGATGCCCGCTTGGCAATGGTCACGACAACGACAATCGTGCCGATGACAAGCAGCGCACTCATGATATAGATCGCCCACTTCAGCAGCCGCACGTTGCGCGGGTCCGGCGCGAACTCGTCCGTCCCGCCGGCGCCGTCGTTCAAACCGGAATTGTTCTCGTCAGCCATGTCCTCACCCATCGGCGATACGCTCAACCTAACCGTCGCCACCGCCGGGCGGCTTGACCGGGCGCTGGCGGACGGCTTTGCCGATATCTCAAGAGCCCGCTTCCAGTCGCTGATCGCCGATGGCCATGTGACGGTGAACGCGCGGACCATACTGGAGGCCAAACACCGGGTCAAACCGGGTGATGCGGTGATTGCCCGGGTCCCGCCGCCGGCACCGGCCGAACCGGCAGGCGAGGACATCCCGCTCGACATCCTGTTCGAGGACGACCATGTGCTGGTGATCGACAAGCCGGCCGGGCTGGTGGTGCATCCCGCCGCGGGCCACCACACCGGCACCCTGGTCAACGCCATCATCGCCCACTGCGGCGCCAGCCTGTCCGGCATCGGCGGCATCAGGCGTCCCGGCATCGTCCATCGCCTCGACAAGGACACCTCCGGCGTCATGGTCATCGCCAAGACAGATGCGGCCCATGCCGGCCTCAGCGCCCAGTTTGCCAGCCATGGCCGTGACGGCAGGCTGCAACGCAGCTATCTGGCCCTGGCCTGGGGCATGCCCGGGCGCCGGCGCGGCACCATCGACGCCGCCATTGCCCGGCACCCGTCCAACCGCCAGAAAATGGCGGTGAGCCGGGCCGCAACCGCCCGCCGCGCCGTCACCCACTACCAACTGCGCGAGACCTACCCCGCGCACGCCGGCAGACCGGGCATCCGTGTCAGCCTTGTCGAATGCCGCCTGGAGACCGGCCGAACGCATCAGATCCGCGTCCACATGGCCCATATCGGCCATCCGCTGCTCGGCGACCGGGTCTACGGATCAGGCTTCAAGGCGTCGCAAAACCGCCTCCCGGAGCAGATACAGACCGCGCTCGCGACCCTGAACCGGCAGGCCCTGCACGCTGTCAGCCTTGGGTTCGAGCATCCTGAAACCGGGGAAAAGCTCGTGTTCACCGCGGAAATGCCTGAGAAATTGCGGGTTCTTGTATCCAGACTGCAGGGGTGGTCGGAGGATTGACTAACGTTTACGTAAACATTATTTCATTGATCATGAACAAGAATTAATCTCCACACAAGCCCGATGATCTTAAAATGTTCTCCATTCATGACTATATGACGATCAATGGCCGGGGAATGCACACGCATACCCGCCAACCAGAACACAGTTGACCGGGAGTTGAATATGAGCGGAAAAACCCAAAACCTGCCGTCGGTTGCCAGTGCTGGCGGCCTGACGCGCTATCTGCAGGAAATCCGCCAGTTTCCCATGCTGCAGCCGGACGAGGAATTCATGCTGGCCAAGCGCTGGCGTGAGGACGACGACCGCGAGGCGGCGCACAAGCTGGTCACCAGCCATCTGCGCCTCGTCGCCAAGATCGCCATGGGCTACCGCGGCTACGGCCTGCCGACCTCCGAGGTCATTTCAGAAGGCAATGTCGGCCTCATGCAGGCCGTCAAGCGCTTCGATCCCGACAAGGGGTTCCGCCTGGCAACCTATGCCATGTGGTGGATCCGCGCCTCGATCCAGGAGTTCATCCTGCGCTCGTGGAGCCTGGTGAAGATGGGCACCACCGCCAGCCAGAAGAAGTTGTTCTTCAATCTGCGCAAGGTCAAGGGCCAGATTGAGGCCCTGGACGATGGTGACCTGCACCCCGACCACGTGACCGAGATTTCCGAACGTCTCGGTGTACCGGAAGCCGATGTCGTCTCCATGAACCGCCGGCTCGGCGGCGACACGTCGCTCAATGCGCCAATGCGCATGGACGGCGAAGGCGGCGGCGAATGGCAGGACTGGCTGGTCGACGACAGCGACGACCAGGAAGCCGAACTGGGCGAAAGCCAGGAGTTCGAACTGCGCATGAAGATGTTGCGCAACGCCATGGGCGACCTCAACGACCGGGAAAAGCGCATTTTCCAGGCCCGCCGGCTCGAGGAAGATCCGCTGACCCTGGAGGAGCTGTCGCAGGAATTCGATGTGTCGCGCGAGCGTATCCGCCAGATCGAGGTGCGGGCATTCGAAAAGGTCCAGGCCGCAATGACGGCCGCCGCCCGCGAATTGCCGTCCGCATGACGTATTTGCCCGGTTGAGCAGTACTCTTTCACAAGTTCTGGCCGATGTGTGCATGCATCGGCCAATTTTTTTTGCATTTTTGCTTCACAAGGACGTGTAACAGACCTAGTCTTACCTTAGGAGATGTTCAGTGCAGCACCTGTCATCAGAGCAAAAGGACCAGTTCCGCACAGACGGATATCTGCTGGTCGAAGATGCCGTCTCCGAGAATCAGCTTTCGGCTCTGCGCGACGACTTTGCCACTTGGGTCGAGGAAAGCAGGTCCCATTCCGGCCCATGGGGCGCCACGTTCGACCGCCGGCCGCGGTTCGATGTCGAGACCGGCCACAGCGCCGACAAACCGGCCCTGCGGCGCATAAACTCTCCGGTCGAGGTTTCAGAGGCATACAACGACGCAATGCTCAACTCGCCCATGGCCGACATGGTAGCCGAGCTGATCGGACCGGATATCAAGTACCATCATTCCAAGATCAACTCGAAGCTCCCCGGCGCGGCCACGGTCGTCAAATGGCACCAGGACTTCCCGTTCACGCCCCACTCGAACGACGATCTCATCACCGCATTGCTGTTCGTCGATGACGTCACGGCCGAGAACGGCCCGCTGGAAATCGTCCCCGGCAGTCACACCGGCGAAATCCATAGCCTGTGGCATGACGATGTGTTCACCGCGGCAATCGATGACAGCGTCGCTGAAAATTGTCAGGCAAATGCGGTTAGCTGCACCGGACCGGCCGGTTCCTGCTGCTTCATGCATACCCGTCTCCTGCACGGCTCGGCCCCCAACCGCTCCGCCCAGCCGCGCACCCTGTTC
Source organism: Aestuariivirgaceae bacterium (assembly GCA_965216335.1). GTDB lineage: Bacteria > Pseudomonadota > Alphaproteobacteria > Rhizobiales > Aestuariivirgaceae > JAHEJE01. The sequence goes on from OZ244154.1 coordinate 1,804,120, forward strand.
ATCACGGTATATTCCAGCGAGGATGCCATTCCCCTGTCGCCCAACCCCGTGCCAAGCCGGCTTGAGGGCCTCATCGTCCGCGGCCGCGAAACCGGCCGCGTGCGCTCGGTACCCTTCGATATCCGTTTGCCGCAAAAACCCTCATCCGCCTCGTTCTTTGACCAGCAAGGCGCCTAGGACCTCAACATCAGATGACTTGTGCGGAATTGATGCACCCGTCTGGTCGTCCGTAAACCATTGCAGGCGTTTTCTGCCGCAATCCGGAGAAATCACGCCGGCCTTAACCCCATCTTGCAGCCCCGTGAGGCTTCCTGAAGTACGGGGCGGCAGATTTTGGTTCGTTGGCGGTGTACAAAGAAACCAAATACGACATCATGAAACGTCAGGCGGCAGCCCTGTTTGTGTGCATGGCCGGCCTGTTGACGCTTTCCGTCGTCAACATCTTCACCCAGCATTCCAATGCCCTGCTGCATCGCCAGGCTGAAACGATCGCCCACAACTGGGCAGCCTACGTCGGAGAACTCGGCACCGGCCTCGCCGAGGCGATCAGCACTCACAGGCCGGACAAATCGATCCTGCTCGGCTTGCAACGCGGTGCCATGATCCACCCGGTGCGCGACGTCGCAATTCTCGACGGGAACGGCAACACGGCAATTTCCTACACTGTGCCTCAGCCCGCGCCGGCCACACAGGCGGCAACCGCCCGTCCGGATGTTGACCCGTCCACCATTTACCGCGCAACAGCCCCCATACTTTCCGACAGCCGGCAGATCGGCATTCTGAAGATCAGTATCGATCAGAGCCACACTCGGGGCCTGCTCCTGCAGGTGGCCCGTGAAGCAGCCCTGGAGATCCTCGTGCTCGTCAACCTTGCTCTGCTCGGCTGCTGGTTCCTCTACACTCTGCTGGCCAGGGCTGCCAAACAGCATTCGATTTCCCAAACACGGCACGATGAACTCACCGGACTGCCGTCGCGCATCGGCTTTGCCCATGAGCTGCAGAGCCGGTTGCAGAAGCCGGTGACGGACCCTTCGCATACCGCGTCGCGCCCGGCCATTCTCGTCGTCAAGATCGATCGTTTTCGCGAGATCAACGACACCTTCGGTCACGCCTGTGCCGACGAAGTCCTGCGGGCTGTTGCGGATGTCCTGCACCGGAGCTGTGGTTCACAAGGTTTTGCCGCGCGCCTGAGCGGAAACACCTTCGGTGTGTTTCTTCCAAGCGTCGCCGGCCGCGAAGAGGCGGAACAGTGGGCATCGAACATCAACCTGGCGATCAGCGCACTGGCCGGCATCACCCGGCAGCACATTCATCTCAAGGCAAGCATAGGCATTGCCCTGCACGGGCAGGACGGTACCGACTACCAGACCCTGCTGCAGCGCGCCGACCTGGCGCAGTTCATCGCCCATCAGCGCGGCGGCAACCAGTACGCCTTTTACGATCACGACACCGCCACCGCTTTCGCCGAAATGCACCATCTGGAAACCCTCGTCGAGGATGCCTGCGACAACGATTTGTTCGAACTGCACTTCCAGCCGCTGTACTGCCTTGCACCGCAGCGGCTATGCGGCTTTGAGGCACTGGCACGGATGCGCGACGAAAACGGCAATTTCGTCCCGCCGGACAAATTCATCGCCATTGCGGAGTCCCTGAACCGGATCGAGCAGTTGGGCGCCTGGGTCATAAACAAGGCCTGCGAAACCGCCTGCCACTGGCCCGAGCCATTGAGTGTTGCCGTCAACCTGTCCCCCGTTCAGTTCGAAGCCGGCAATCTGGTTGAGACCGTTCACCGTGCGTTGGTCGACACCGGCCTGGATCCCCAACGTCTCGAGCTGGAAGTCACGGAAGGCCTGATGCTGAGCGATACCGAAAGCATTCGCGACCAGCTGTTTCAGCTTCAGGACATGGGGATCAAGATCGCGCTCGATGACTTTGGCACCGGCTACTCGAGCCTGAGTTACCTGTGGCAATTCCCGTTCGACAAGATCAAGATCGATCGCTCATTCGTCGCCGGAATGGAACACTCCGACCAGGCTGCCGGTATCCTGATGACCATGGTCGAACTGGCACGCACCATGAAGCTGCCGATCACCGCCGAGGGCATCGAGACCATCGAGCAGCTCGAGCGCCTGACCCAACTGGGTTGCGACACCGGGCAGGGCTACTATCTCGGCAAGCCGCAATCGGCAACCGAGATTGCCGCAAGCATCATCGTCGACTTCCGCAAGCAACTCGGCACCGGCGACAACGACGACACCCACCGCACCGCCACGTCGCAAAAAGCCGCCGGCTAGAGTTTTTTCAAACCCCATCCGTCATTCCGGCGAAGGCCGGAATCCAGGAGAATTCCAGCGAGGCCGGGCCGCTTGTAGCTCTGAACCCAGGCCTCAAATCACTCACCCTAGAGCCTTTTTTGACAATACCGAGCCATTTGATTGGTCAAATTCGTTCAGTCCGGCAAGCCATGGCGCGCAGCGCGATGCGGTGTATCGGGCAAGCGGCATGGCGCACCGGATGGGCGAATTTGTCCCACCGAAGGCCGGCTTTTCGCGCTCGCTGGACAGCGTTAGGCGGCACTTGTGGTCAGCCAGACCACGGCGTGCCGCCTGCCTTGCCAACAACCGCGAAAAGCCGGTCAAATGGCTCGGTATTGTCAAAAAAGGCTCTAGGGCTTGTGGGGATTCATCTTGAGTTTATGACGGCAGCACAGGCATAGATCATCGATGTGTAGTGTGTGTCCGTTTTTTCAGACCTCATAGCGATGCCCTTGAATTCCTTGAGTTTGCAGAAGAAGTTTTCGATCAGGTGGCGCCACTTGTAGATTTCCAGATCGATCTGCAATGGGTGCTTTCGCTGCGGCCGTTGCGAGATGCAGATCACTGCTCCGCGCTCATCCAGCTCTTCAATGATCCAATTGCTGTCGAAGGCCTTGTCTGCCAACACAGCATCAAAGTTAAGGCCGTGAATGAGCGGTGCAACACCGATGGTATCATATCGGTTTCCTGGCAGCAGACCGAAGCGCACGAGATTACCCAAAGCATCTGTCAAGGCGAGGATCTTTGTCGTCCAGCCACCTTTCGATTTGCCTATCGCCTGGCTTTGAGTCCCCCTTTAGCGCCATGTCCATGACGATGAACCGGGACTATCGTTGCATCGATCATGACATATTCCATGTCGGGGTCGTCTGAGACCGCCTCGAATATGCGTTCAAAGACGCCGGCTGCAGACCAGTCGCGAAACCGGCGAAATACCGTACTCCAGTTACCAAAGGCTTCTGGCAAGTCACGCCACGGGCTGCTTGTACGCGCCTTCCACAGCACCGCTTCGAGAAAAAGACGGTTGTTGGTCCCGCTGCGCCCAGGGTCAGACTTCTTGCCCAAGCAGTGCGGCTCGATCTTGGCCCATTGAGTGTCAGTCAATACTGTCCGGATCATCAAAACCTCCTCAAAAGGAAGTCTGAATCACAAATCAACTGATTTGGGAATCCTGATTCCCCACAGACCCTAGAACGCCGACATCAGTCTTCAAAGGGATCGCGCATCAGAACCGTGTCGTCGCGTTCCGGCGACGTCGACAACAAGGCGACCGGGCAGTCGATAAGTTCTTCGACATGGCGCACATACTTGACCGCCTGGGCCGGCAGTTCGTTCCAGGTCCGCGCCCCGGCGGTCGTTTCCTGCCAGCCCTCAAAGCGCTCATAGACCGGCTTGACCCGCGCCTGGACATTCTGGCCGGCCGGCAGACGGTCGATGCGCTCGCCGTCCAGCTCATAGCCGACACACACCTTGATCTCATCGAAGCCGTCCAGCACATCCAGCTTGGTCAGCGCAATGCCGGTGATGCCGGCGGTCTTGATGGCCTGGCGCACCATCACCGCATCGAACCAGCCACAGCGCCGCTTGCGGCCCGTCACGGTGCCGAACTCATGGCCGCGCTCGCCGATCCGTTCGCCAATCTCGTCATGCAGTTCGGTCGGAAACGGACCGGCGCCGACACGGGTGGTATACGCCTTGGCGATTCCCAGAACATAGCTCAGGGCGGAAGGCCCGACCCCCGAGCCGTTGGCCGCCTGGCCGGCGATGGTGTTGGATGACGTGACGAACGGGTAGGTCCCGTGATCGATGTCGAGCATGATGCCCTGGGCACCCTCGAACAGAATACGCTTGCCGGCCTTGCGCTCCTGGTCGAGCAGGTCCCACACCGTGTCCATATATGGCAGCACCTTCGGCGCCACCTCGACGAGCTGGCCGCGCAGTTCATCGGCCGAGACCTCCTCGACGCCGAGCCCGCGTCTCAGCGCGTTATGGTGCGTCAGCAGGCGCTCGATCTTGGCGCCCAGCGTGTCGATGTTCTTCAGGTCATAGACCCGGATCGACCGCCGCCCGACCTTGTCCTCGTAAGCCGGCCCGATGCCACGGCCCGTGGTGCCGATCTTGCCGGCCCCGGCGGCGGCCTCGCGGATGCCGTCCAGCTCGCGGTGCAGCGGCAGGATCAGGGTGGCGTTCTCGGCAATCCGCAGATTGTCGCGCGACACAGCAACACCCTGCCCGGTAAGCTGCTCGATCTCTCCGGCCAGAGCCCAGGGATCGATCACCACGCCATTGCCGATCACCGAAAGCTTGCCCGGCCGCACGATGCCGGACGGCAGCAGCGACAGCTTGTAAACCTCGCCGCTGATAACCAGCGTGTGTCCGGCATTGTGCCCGCCCTGGAAACGCACCACCACATCGGCGCGCTCCGACAGCCAGTCGACGATCTTGCCCTTGCCCTCATCGCCCCACTGGGCGCCGACCACGACTACATTGGCCATTCCCTGATCCCCTCACTTGCAGGCAAACGAAACGGCCCCGCAGCACCTGCCGGCGGGACCGTTGTCCGTTGTTAGAGCCTGACCGAAAAGTCCTGATGTGGTTTGACGGACCATATTTTGAGTGATTTTTGTTGAAATTCAGAGCCATAGGGCAGGCCCCCTTTGGCTTTGAATTTCGGCAAAAAGCGCCAAAATATGGTCCGCCCGGGCGGGTTGTGCATAAATTGCCCACTTCCTGCGGGTTCTTCCTTGCCAAGGGCGCCACCCTTGGCTGCGGAACAACCCTTGAAATTGAACAATCTATGCAAAATCAAACCACCTCAGGACTGTTCGGTCAGGCTCTTACATGAATCCGCTGCGAAAACCAATCGGCAGACGGACGCCGGGACGTCAGGCCGCAGCCTCCTTCGGTTGAACCGCGTCCATATAGTCGTTCATCAGCGTCTTGGTGATGTCGCCAACCTCGAAACTGTACGGCCCGATCTCCGATACCGGCGTCACTTCGGCTGCCGTGCCGACGATGAAACACTGTTCGAAGCCGGCCATCTCATCGGGCATGATCGCCCGCTCGGTCACCTTGATCTGCCGGGCATGGGCCAGGTCGATCACCGTGCGCCGGGTGATGCCGTTCAGGAAACAGTCCGGAGTCGGCGTGTGCAGTTCGCCGTCCTTGACGAAGAACACGTTGGCGCCGGTTGCCTCGGCCACCTGGCCGCGCCAGTCGAGCATCATCGCATCAGCGTAGCCCTTCTTTTCCGCAGCGTGCTTGGACAGGGTGCAGATCATGTACAGGCCCGCCGCCTTGGCATGGCACGGCGCGGTCTGCGGGTCCGGCCGGCGCCAGTCGGAAAGGTCCAGGCGGATGCCTTTCAGGCGCTGCTCGGGATCGAAATAGGTTGGCCATTCCCAGGCCGCGATGGCGACGTGGATCGTGGTGTGCTGGGCCGATACGGCCATCATCTCCGAACCGCGCCAGGCGACCGGGCGGAGATAGGCATCGCTGAAGCCCTGCTCCACCAGGCACTGCTTGCACGCCGCATCGATCTCCTCGACCGTGTAGGGAATTTTCATGTCCATCAGTTCGGCCGAATAGAACAGCCGCTCGGTGTGTTCCCTCAGCTTGAAGATCTCGCCGCCATAGGCCCGCTCGCCCTCGAACACGCCCGAAGCGTAATGCAGCCCGTGCGACAGCACATGCAGCTTGGCATCTCCCCATGGCACAAACGCGCCGTTGTACCAGATAACTCCATCGCGCTGATCGAACGGCAACATGGCCATCACGCCTTCCCTTTTCCTGCCGGCCCGTGCGGCTGTCTCGTTCTGCTCCGCCCACCCCTTTGCAAGCAGACGCCGATTGGGCCTATAACCCGAAAAATTCAGTTGCAAAGTCGTAACAACGCTGAAAAAATATGTCAATATGGCTGACATAAATCTCGCTCCCGATCCTGCCGGAAAGACGGCCAGCCCGCCGACCGGTCACGATGCCGACATCGTCGCGCTGATCGAACTGCTGTTCTTTGCCTATCGCGACTTCGTGTCCGACCCGGATGAAATTCTCCAGGATTACGGCTTCGGCCGGGCGCATCACCGGGTCATCCACTTCGTTGGCCGCAACCCCGGCATCCGGGTGGCCGAACTGCTCGACATCCTGCGCATTACCAAACAGAGCCTGGCCCGGGTGTTGCGCGAGCTGATCGAAAAGGGCTTCGTCTATCAGAACGAAGGCGCCAGCGACCGCCGCCAGCGGTTGCTGTATCTCACCGATGCCGGAACGCACCTGCACACACGCCTCATGGCGCCGCAGGTCGAACGCATAGCCGGTGCTTTGAACAGCGGCGATCCGGCAGCCGCCGCACATTGCCACGACATCCTGTTCCAGATGATCGATGAAGACGACCGGGAACACGTACTGGGCCTGATCCGCGAAAACCGGCCCCTGCCCGGTCGCGGCTGATCGCACGGCAATGCAGGCCCAGCCGCACATCCTGATCATCGACGACGACACCCGCATCCGCGAGTTGCTGAAATCCTACCTGTCGCAGAACGGTTTTCGCGTCAGCGCCGCCGGCAACGCGGGCGAGGCCCGCAGCATCATGCGCGGCATGGCCTTCGACCTGCTGGTGCTCGACATCATGATGCCCGGCGAAAGCGGGCTGGAACTCACCCGGTCCCTGCGCGACAGCCACAACAGCGTGCCGATCCTCATGCTGTCGGCGCTTGCCGAAACGGACGACCGTATCAAGGGCCTGTCGTCCGGCAGCGACGACTACCTGCCCAAGCCGTTCGAACCGGAAGAGTTGCTGCTGCGCATCCGTTCGATCCTCAAGCGCAACGCCGGGCCGGCCACTGCCGACGAGGTCACCTTCGGCGATTGCAGTTTCAACCTGCAGCGCGGCGACCTGCGCCGTGCCGGCGAGGCCGTGCGCCTGACCACCCGTGAGCGGGATCTGTTGCGCATGCTCGCCCAGCGGGCCGGCGAAACCGTTTCGCGCTTCGATCTGGTCCAGCCCGGCATCGAAGACAGCCCGCGCAGCATCGATGTCTACATCAACCGCCTGCGCCGCAAGATCGAGGCCAACCCGGCCGTGCCGGTCTACCTGCAGACCATCCGGGGCGTGGGATACACATTGCACGTCGATTGAGGTAATGTCAGTCGCCAATGTCGCTGGTATAAGTTGCCGGGCGATGGCAAGCCCCCGATACCTGTCCAGGAGCAGGATGCGTGAGCGTACTGGCCGAGAACGATCAAACCCAGCCCCCGCCGAAACGCGGGCTCTACTGGCATTTCAACCGCTTCCTTGAGCGCAAGCTGCCGGGCGGTCTCTACCGCCGTTCGCTGATCATCGTCATCGCACCGATGGTGCTGCTGCAGTCGATCATGGCGTTCATCGTCATGGAGCGCCACTGGGACAAGGTCACCAAGTCGCTGTCGCGCGGCGTGGCGCGCCACATGGCCTTCGTCGTCGATGTCTACGAAAATTCCCCCCGCGATGCGCAATCGATCGCCTGGCTTGAACACATGGCCAATGAAAAGCTGGCCCTCGGTCTCAAGATTGAACGGAGCGGCACCCTGCCGCCACCGGCGCCCAAACCGTTCTTCTCGCTGCTCGACAAGAAGTTGTCCAAGTACATCACCCGTTACTCGGGCAAGCCGTTCTGGCTCGATACCCTCGGCCAGTCAGGCTATGTCGATGTGCGCATCAAAGCCGACGACGGCACCGTGTTCCGCTTCCTGACCAACCAGGACCGCGCTTCGGCCTCCAACACCCACATCTTCCTGTTGTGGATGGTCGGTTCGGCGCTCGTGCTGCTCACCGTCGCCGTGCTGTTCCTGCGCAAGCAGATCAGCCCGATCGTGCAACTGGCCGAGGCCGCCCAGAGTTTCGGCATGGGCCGTGAGGTACCGCATTTCGAACCGCGCGGCGCCACCGAAGTGCGCGAAGCCGCCTACGCCTTCCTCGACATGCGGCGGCGCATCGAACGCCATGTCGAACAGCGCACCGCCATGCTGGCCGGCGTCAGCCACGACCTGCGCACCATCCTCACCCGTTTCAAGCTCGAACTGGCGGTCGCCGGCGACATGCCGCACGCCGAAGCCATGCGCCAGGATGTCGATGAAATGCAGCGCATGCTGGAAGGCTACATCGCCTTCGTGCGCGGCGACGGCGGCGAGGTCACCCGGTCAACCCAAATCTGCACCGTCATGAACGAGATCAGGGACAGCCTGCGCCGCAGCCCTGCCGCGATTTCCGTCGCATGTGACGAAGACCTCACCGCCCCGGTTAAGCCCGACGCCTTCAAGCGCTGCATCGCCAACCTGGTGTCGAACGCCGCCCGTTTCGCCAGAAACATTGCCGTCGCCGCCGGCATTGAAGGCCGCTATCTCATCGTCACGGTCGACGATGACGGCCCCGGCATCCCGGCCGACAAGCGCGACGAGGTGTTCCGGCCCTTCGTGCGCCTCGACGATGCCCGCAACCAGGACGAAATCTCAACCGGCCTCGGCCTGGCCATCGCCAAGGACATCGCCCAGGCCCACGGCGGCGACATCGTCCTCAGCGACAGCGAACTGGGCGGCCTGCGCGCCCGCATCCACATCCCCGTCCAATAGTACCTGCGGTACCGGCGTTCGTTTTGCTGACTGGTGTTGCCTGTTGATGTGACAACGGTCTTCCTCGGACAAGGCGTGTGGGGTAATCAAAATTCTAGAGCCTTTTTTGACAATACCGAGCCATTTGATGGGTCAAATTCGTTCAGTCCGGCAAGCCATGTCGCGCCGCGCGATGCGGTGTATCGGGCAAGCGCCATGGCGCACCGGATGGGCGAATTTGTCCCACCGAAGGCCGGTTTTTCGCGCTCGCTGGACAGCGTTAGGCAGCACTTGTGGTCAACCAGACCACGGCGCGCCGCCTGCCTTGCCAGCAAACGCGAAAAGCCGGTCAAATGGCTCGGTATTGTCAAAAAAGGCTCTAAGCGAACAGTTTGATCGCCGGACATGAAACTGCATGGCTCAAAAGATCCCCTCCCCCAGAAAGGGGGAGGGTTAGGGTGGGGGTTGATGGCGGTGCAACCCATCAACGCCTGTATGCTTTCCGCACCGCCATCAACCCCCATCCCAACCTTCCCCCTCTCTGAGGGAAGGAGTGGTCACCATCAAACCGGACTGCATCGGGACAAACCCGCTGATGGCGAGCACTCGCAATCATCGATGCTCAGAGCGAGATCAATCCTTTATGGCCGGTATCAATACAGCCGCCCGCCGTCCGGCACCCGGCGTTCCGGCATCAGCAGCACCACCTCGCCGTCGCTATCGGGAAAACCGACCGTCAGGACCTCGGACATGAACTTGCCGATCTGGCGGGGCGGGAAGTTGACCACGGCGGCCACCTGCCGGCCGACCAGCCCTTCGCAGCTATAGTGCCTGGTGATTTGGGCGGATGACTTCTTCACCCCGATGTACGGACCGAAATCGATCTTCAGCTTGTAGGCCGGCTTGCGGGCCTCCGGATAGGGTTCGGCCTCGATGATCGTCCCGACCCGAATGTCGACCTGCATGAAGTCGTCAAAGGAAATCTGATCGCTGCTCATGACCTGTCCGGTTGTCCACTCTCACCGGGGGCCGTCTCATCGCGGCTCGCCGCCCGGCGCTCAACCAGGTTCCTGGCCATGTTGCCCAATGCCATGCACAAGGCCACCGGCGCTTCCAGACGCGACAGCCATTGCGCGCCGTCGCGCAATTGCCGGTCCAGCTCGGCCATGGTGCGCGCCAGACCGGGATCGTCATCATCGGCCCACACCTTCATCGCCCGCGCCGACACCAGCGTCAGCCCGTGCCGCTTGAACGCCTCGCGCGGACCCGCGCCGTCCATGCCGGCTGCCGCCAACACCCAGGACTGGTTCTCCGCCGCGCTCGCCATCAGCAGCGCCCAGTCGCTCAGCCCGTCTGCGGGTGCCGTGATGATGTTGCGGATCGCCGCCTTGTGCGGTTCCAGCATCTCCATGCGCCGCATCAGGATGTCGAACAGCCGGTCATGACCATCGCCCTCGACCGGTTCGGTCTCCAGCGATGCAAGCAGCGCCTGGTCGGTGCGCCGGGCAAAGGCTTTCAGGATGCCGGCCTTGGATGCTCCCAGCGCCTGCATTTCCGCCAGCGACAGCTTGGCTTCACCGGCGATGTCATTGACGCGGATATCGCGCCAGGGCCGGTCGGCGGCGAGCTTGAGCGCCACATCGACCACGTCTTCCAGAGTTTTCGCCTTGCGTCTTGCCATGGCCCATAAGGCCACAAACCGGGGTCAGCCCGCAAGCTCTGCCGAGCGCTTTTGTGCCGCTTCGACCGCCTTGTCCATCAGCGGCCCCAGCCCGTCATCGGCCATCAGCACCTGCAGGGCAGCATAAGTCGTGCCGTTCGGCGAAGTCACGTTCTCGCGCAAGGTCTCCGCCGCGATGCCGCTGTGCCGCATCAGCTCGCCGGCCCCGGCAACCGTGGCCCGGGCCAGTTTCACCGCAACATCCGCCGGCAGCCCGGCCCTTTCGCCGGCCGCCGCCAGGCATTCGGTCATGTAGAACACATAGGCCGGCCCCGATCCCGACACCGCCGTCGCCGCATCGATCAGCGCCTCGTCATCGACCCGCACCACCTCGCCGATCGAGCTGAGCAGCGCCTCGGCAAGCGCCATTTGCGTCTCGGACACGTTGGCATTGGCGGTGATCGCCGTGACGCCGCGCCCGACCGCCGACGGCGTGTTGGGAATGGTTCGGATCACCGCCGCATCGGCGCCGAAGTGCGCCTCGAAGCTGGCAATGGTCTTGCCCGCGGCAATCGAGATCACCAGCGGCCTGTGCCCCGCCAGCGCGCCGAGCCCGGACAGCACCTCGTCCATCATCTGCGGCTTCACGGCGGCCAGCACCACCGAAACATCCTCTAACCCGTCGACCGGCGGATTGTGGGTCACGCCGTTCGCGGCAATCAGCTCTGCGACCTCCGGCGGCGGACCGGGATCGAGCACCACGATCTGTCCGCCAGGCAGTCCCGCCTCCAGCCAGCCCTGCATCATCGCGCCGCCCATCTTGCCGGCGCCGATCAGCACAAGCTTGCCGGAAAACGCCAGACTCATGCTTCCCCCAGGGTCTCCAGCAGCGAAAGTTGCAGCGCCTCCTCCGCGGTCTTGCCGGCCCAGATCACGAACTGGAACACCGGGAAGTAGCGCTCGCAGGCCTCGATCGCATGGGCGATCAGCGCCTCGCACTGGGCATCGGAGGCTTCCGCCCCGCCGGTCAGCAGCAGCCCGTTGCGGAACAACAGCGAACCTTCGTTGGGCCAGATGTCGAAATGCCCGAAATACAATTGTTCGTTGATCATGCCAGTCACCCGGCGCACCTCTTCGCGCCGTCCGGACGGCACCTTCAGATCAAACGTACAGGCCATGTGCAGGCCTTCCAGCTCGCCGTGCCAGTTCAGGCTGACATGCAGATCGCTCCACGAACCGTCCACGACCATGTTGACTTCGTCGTCGGTCGGCCGGTCGACCAGCCAGTCATATCGCGATGCCAACCCCTCGATCCGATCGAGCGGATTGACCTGTTCGCGCAACATGGAAACGGCCGCCGCCATCGCAAATCTCCCATCATTTCCCGCCGCAGGGAGCGCATCCCTGATCCCGGCAACCACAACATATCGTGGTCCGAATCAGTCGCTCAACAACAGATGGGAGGTTGCCGGATGGTGAGTCTGGCATCAAGCGGCAATTGTCATGCGGAGTGATTCCTCCACATGTGAATTGCGGGACTGATTACTTGGCAGGTTTCTTGGCCGCCCGTTTGCGCGCCGCGGGTTTGCGGGCCGCCGTCTTCTTTGCCGCGGTTTTGCGGGCTGCCGTCTTCTTGGCCGCCGCGCGTTTGGCCGGGGCCTTTGTCCCGGCCAGCTTGGCTTCCAGTTCGGCAACACGTGCGGCAAGAACGTCGTTTTCCTCGCGCGCCCGTTCGGCCATGGCCCGCACCGTCTCGAACTCCTCGCGCTGCACCACGTCGAGATCGCCGAGCACCCGCTCGACCTGGGTCTTGACCAGCGTGTCGATCTCGTTGCGCACACCTTGCGCGGCGCCGGCGGCGTTGGTCATCAGCTTGGCGACTTCATCGAAAAAGCGGGAAGATGTGGTGGTCATGGTTGTGCGTCCTCAGTGATCGTCTCCTATAGCTAGGATGCCTGACCGTGGAGTTCAAGCGGCCAAGGCTTGACCGCCGGGCCAACTCACACCACTGTCGCCGCACCATGTCGAGCCTTGCCGCCATTCCGTTCCCCGACATCGGTCCCGATGTCTTTTCCATCGGCCCGATCGCCGTCAAGTGGTATGCGCTGGCCTACATCTTCGGCCTGCTGCTGGCGATCTGGTATTGCAAACGGCTGGTGACCAACCGGGCCCTGTGGCCCGGCAGCACACCCAGCGCCACGCCGGACCAGCTCGACGACCTGCTGCTGTGGTGCACACTCGGCGTGGTGTTCGGCGGCCGGCTCGGCTACGTCGCCTTCTACAACCCGGCCTACTTCCTCGCCAATCCGCTGGAAATCGTCATGATCCAGCAGGGCGGCATGTCGTTCCACGGTGGCTTCCTCGGCGTCGTCGTCGCCTGCCTCCTCTATGGCCGCCGCCACGGGATCGGCCTCGATCAGCTGCTCGATCTCGGCGCCGCCAGCGTGCCGATCGGCCTGGGGCTGGGCCGCGTTGCCAACTTTATCAACGCCGAACTGTGGGGGGCGCCGACCGACCTGCCCTGGGGCGTTGTGTTCCCCGGCGCCGGACCATTGCCGCGCCATCCCAGCCAGCTCTACGAGGCCGCGCTGGAAGGCCTTGCCCTGTTCATCGCCGTGCGCATCGCCACCCACACCTTCAAGGTCCTGCCGCGCCCCGGCGCTGCGGCCGGCGTGTTCGCCATCGGCTACGGCCTGTCACGCATCCTGGTCGAGTTCGTCCGCACCCCCGATGCCCATATCGGCTACCTGGCCGGCGGCTGGCTGACCATGGGCATGGTGCTGTCGCTGCCGCTGGTCGCCGTCGGCGTCTGGCTGACGCTCAGAGCCTGACCGAAAAGTCCTGAGGTGGTTTGATTTTGCATAAATTGTTCAATTTCAAGGGTTTTTCTGCAGCCAAGGGTGGTACCCTTGGCAAGGAAGAACCCGCCGGAAGTGGGCAATTTGTGCAAAACCCGCCCGGGCGGACCATATTTTGGCGCTTTTTACCGAAAGTCAAAGCCAAAGGGGGCCTACCCTATGGCTCTGAATTTCAACAAAAATCACTCAAAATATGGTCCGTCAAACCACCTCAGAACTTTTCGGTCAGGCTCAGCGCCCGGAGGCCCGCATGACACCGCTTGCCCGCCAGATCGCCGAAACGATCCGCCTCGACGGACCGATACCGCTCGAGCGCTACATGGCCCTGTGCCTCGGCCATCCGGAGCATGGCTATTACATGACCCGCGACCCGCTCGGCCGCGCCGGTGATTTCACCACCGCTCCGGAAGTCAGTCAGATATTCGGCGAACTGATCGGCATCTGGTGCATCTCCACCTGGCAGATGATGGGCGCGCCCGACGACCTGCACCTGGTTGAGCTCGGCCCCGGCCGCGGCACCCTGATGGCCGACCTGCTGCGGGCAACGAAGATCATGCCGGGCTTCGATGAGAGCACCCATGTGCACCTGGTGGACACCAGCCCGGCCCTCGCCGCCCGCCAGCAAAAGGCCCTTGCCCGCTCCGGCTTCGACATCGCCTGGCACAGCCACATCGACGAAGTGCCTGCCGGAAACACCCTGATCGTCGCCAACGAATTCCTCGATGCGCTGCCCGTGCGCCAGATCGAGCGCGGCGAGGCCGGCTGGCACGAGCGTATGGTCGGCCTCGATGCGGACGGACAGCTGACCCTCGGCCTGGCGGCTGATCCGCTGCCGGCAAACCTCATCCCCGACTGGGCGCACCGCGCAGCACCCGGCAGCATTGCCGAACTGGCCCCGGCCCGAGATGCCTATTGCCGCACCATCGCCTCCCGTCTCGGGTCCGACCCTGGGGCTGCCCTGTTGATCGACTACGGACACACCGCGTCCGGCATCGGCGACACACTGCAGGCCGTGCAGCACCATCAGCCGGTCGGCATCCTGCACCAGCCCGGCGAGGCCGACCTTACCGCCCATGTCGATTTTGCCGCCGCCAAGGCCCTGTTCGATGCCGAAGGGCTCACCACCCACGGCCCCATCACCCAGAGCCGCTTCCTCGCCGGCTTGGGCCTGGCCGAGCGCCTTGACATACTGTGCAGGCGCGCCGATGCCCGCACCCGGATGACCCTGAAGCGGGCCGCCCAGCGGCTTGTCGCCGGCAACGAGATGGGGCAATTGTTCAAGGTCCTGGCGGTCACCCACCCGGACGTGCCCGAACCCGCCCCATTCGCCCAGATGGCCGAGGCCGCAAAGTCATGATCACAGCACCCGCCCTGCACGACATCCCCGCCATCCGGCACGGCTTTTGCACCCGCACGGGCGGCCTGTCCACCGGCATCTACGAAGGTCTCAATACCGGCCTCGGCTCCAACGACGACCGTGAGACGGTCCTCGCCAACCGTGCAAAGGTACGCCGCGCGCTCGGTGCCGATGCCTTGCTCACGCCATTTCAGATCCACAGCCCGGACGCCGTCACCGTCACCGAGCCCTGGAGCGACGACCAGTCGCCGCGCGCCGATGCCCTGGTCACCGCCACACCCGGCATCGCCATTGCCATCAACACCGCCGACTGCACGCCGGTGCTGTTTGCCAGTTCCGACGGCACCGTCGTCGGCGCCGCGCACGCCGGCTGGAAAGGCGCCGTCGGCGGTGTGCTGCAATCGACGGTTTCCGCCATGCAGGCGCTCGGTACCGCGCCAGGTGACATCCACGCCGCCATCGGCCCGACCATCTCGCAGGCCAACTACGAGGTCGGCACTGAATTCCAGGCGCGCTTCGTCGGCGAGAACCCGGACAACGCGAGATTCTTCGTGAATTCACAAAAGCCAGACCATTATATGTTTGACTTGCCGGGATATGTTCGAACCGTTCTCGACAGCCTCGGCCTGGCCTCGATCTGGGATGCAGAGACCTGCACCTACGCCGGCGAAACCGAGTTCTACAGCTACCGCCGCACCACCCACCGCAACGAACCCGACTACGGCCGCCAGATGTCGGCCATCGTCATCGCAACATAAACAACATTGGGAGCTCGCCTCATGGCCCTGCATTTCGAAGCAAAAGAGTTCCGCACCCGGGTGCGCAACACTATCAAGGCACTCGAGGAACGCGGGCTCGAAGGCCTGCTGATGTTCAATCAGGAGAGCATGTACCACCTGACCGGCTACGACACCTTCGGTTTCTGCTTCTTTCAGTGCCTCTATCTCGGCTGCGACGGCAAGATGGCCCTGCTCACCCGTTCCGCCGACCTGCGCCAGGCCCGGCACACCTCCAATATCGAGGACGTCCGCATCTGGACAGACGAAAAAGGCGCCGACCCGGCCCGCCAGCTGCGCGACATGCTCGACGACCTCGGCGCCAAAGGCCGCAAGCTCGGAATCGAGAACGCCGCCTATGGCCTGACCCATGCCAACGGCAGGGCGGTCGATGCGGCGATGCGCGGTTTCTGCAGGCTCACCGATGCCTCCGACCTCGTCAACCGCATCCGCATGGTCAAGTCCGATGCCGAACTGGCCTATATCCGCAAGGCCGGCAAGCTCGGCGATGCCGCCCTCAAGGCCGCCGTCGATGCCACCCATGCCTGGGCCGATGAAGGCGACATCCTGGCCGCCCAGCATGCGGCGATCTTTTCCGGCGGCGGCGACTATCCCGGCAATGAATTCATCATCGGCTCGTCGCGCGACGCCCTGCTGTGCCGCTACAAATCCGGCCGCCGCAAACTGTCCAAGCGCGACCAGCTCACCCTCGAATGGGCCGGCGTCTACCGCCACTACCACGCAGCCTTCATGCGCACCCTGATCGTCGGCAAGCCGAAAAAGCGCCATCTGGCAATGTACGAAGCCGCCCGAGAAGCCCTTGAGGCCTGCGAGAACGAACTGCGCCCCGGCCGCACCGCCGGCGATGTGTTCGACGCCCACGCCGCGGTGATGGACGCTCACGGCATGCGCGACCACCGGCTCAATGCCTGCGGCTATTCCATGGGCGCCAAGTTCACCCCGAGCTGGATGGATTTCCCGATGTTCTATCACGGCAACGATGTCGAATTGCGCCGCAAGATGGTCTTCTTTGTCCATATGATCCTGATGGACTCCGACACCGGCACCGCCATGACGCTGGGCCGCAGCTACATCGTCGGCAAAAAGGTGCCGGAGCCTTTATCGAAATATTCACTTGATCTGATACGATGCTGATCAGGTTGTGGGGACAACGGGATCGGGATGCCGGTTGCAAATCACATGATGGCGCATGGCGTGCTGCGGGCGTTGCCCGTACTGCTGGCAGCCATTTGCCTGACCGCGCTCAGCGCCTGCGGCGCCGGCGGCAACAAGCCGTTCTCCAAGTCGAACGGCCCGTCCGGGCGCCCGCCGCCCACCGTGTCCATCATTGCCATGAACGGCCTGCCGGCCGACAAGGCCAAGCTGCTGGCCAACTTCATCCAGCAATCTGCCGCCAAGCGCGATGTCGCGGTGATCGATCAGGACTTCGGCGATTCCTGGAAGTTGGCCGGCGAGTTCCTGCCCCAGCGCGATCCGGACGGCACCGCAGGCCTCGTCTACGGCTGGTCGCTGCGTGACGGCAAGGGCCAGACGGTGCACCAGATCAGCGCCGTACAGGACCTCGGTCCCGCCGGTGCCGATCCATGGAACGCGGTCTCGCCGGATGCTCTGCGCGCCATTGCCGGCTACACCGCGGAAAACCTCGCCAGCCGATTGTCGCAGCTCGGCTTTGCCACCCAGGTTGCCGGCCTTGCCCCGCCCTCCGACACCTATTCCCGCGCCGGCCCGAACGCCGAAAAGGAGCTCGATTACGAGACCATCTACGGCCACCGTGCCAACGTGGCTGCCGGCCAGCCGACCGTACCCGGAGCAACCGCACCGCCGGTCGCCGCTGCCCGCGACGACCAGCTGGCGGCAGCCGAAATGACCGCTCCGGCCACGGCCGGCGAACCGGTCCGCACCGCCAGCGTCGCGCCAAAGCCGGCCCGAAAGGCAAAACCCGGCGCCAAGGCCATTCGCGGCGTCACGGTCACCGGCGTCAGGGGCTCACCCGGCAAGGGCAACAGCGAACTGGCCCACGCCATGCGCAGCGCGCTCGAAAAGGCCGGCTGGCCGGTCTACGACAAACCGCGCCCGGATGCCCTCAACATCGCCGGCAGGGTCGATCTCTCCAAGCCCGCCGGCGCCACCCAGAAGGTCGCACTCGCCTGGACCGTCACCTCGCCGGACGGCAAGAACCTCGGCACCATCCGCCAGGCCAACAAGGTGCCCGCCGGCTCGCTCGACGGCGGCTGGGGCCAAACCGCCGGCTACGCCGCCCAGGCCGGCGCTGAAGGCATCTTCGAGCTGGTCGGCAAACTGCGCTGATATTCCGTTAGAGCATTGCGCGGAATGGTACAGATTCAATCTCGACACCCGCCTTGCTAGCTGTGGACCAGCGTCAATCCGCCCTTGGCAACCAGCAAACCCGGTTGCTATAGAAACTCTTGCTTGGGCAAGGGCGCGCCCACTACTTGGCGGCGTGCGAGCGGGACGTTCATTGACATGAAACTGGTATCAGGCAACTCCAATCGCCCGATGGCTGAGGCCATCGCAACCTATCTCAATACACCTTTGACCAAATGCCTGGTGCGGCGCTTCGCCGACATGGAGGTGTTCGTCGAGATTGAGGAGAACGTGCGCGGCGACGATGTCTTCGTCGTACAGTCGACCTCGTTCCCGGCCAACGACCACATGATGGAACTGCTGATCATCATCGATGCCTGCCGCCGCGCCTCGGCCCGACGGGTCACTGCCGTCGTGCCCTATTTCGGCTATGCCCGCCAGGACCGCAAGCCGGGACCGCGCACGCCGATTTCCGCCAAGCTGGTCGCCAACATGATCGAACGCGCCGGTGCCGACCGGGTGCTGACCGTCGACCTGCATGCCGGCCAGATCCAGGGCTTCTTCGACATTCCGACCGACAACCTGTTCGCCGCCCCGGTCATGGTGCGCGACATCGAGAACAACTACGACACCTCCAAGGTCACCGTGGTATCGCCCGACGTCGGCGGCGTGGTACGCGCCAGGGGCCTGGCCAAGCGCTTCGGCGCCCCGCTGGCCATCGTCGACAAGCGCCGCGACCGGCCCGGCGAGAGCGAGGTGATGAACATCATCGGCGAGGTGGAGGGCCATTCCTGCATCCTGATCGACGATATCGTCGATTCCGGCGGCACCCTGTGCAACGCCGCCGACGCACTGCTCGCCCATGGCGCAACCGACGTCTCGGCCTATATCACCCACGGCGTCCTGTCCGGCGGCGCCGTTGCCCGCATCACCTCGTCCAAGCTCAAGGAGCTGGTCATCACCGACTCAATCCAGGCCACCGAGGCGGTGCGCGTATCCCGCAACATCCGCGTCATGTCGATCGCCCCGCTGATCGGCGAAGCCATCGGCCGCACCGCCCGCGAAGAATCGGTCTCCTCCCTGTTCCACTAGAGCCTTTTTTGAAGAGGCCGCGCGGTCTGACGGGGCAAAGCGCCAGTCCCGCAGCCACTATCCGTCGGTGCTGAACAGCCGGTCGGGTAACCATAGCGCCAGTTCCGGCCACACCACCACGATCGCCACGGCAACGATCATCAGCGCAAAAAACGGCAATGCCGCCACGGCCACCTTGCCGATCGGGTCTCCGGTCAGGCCCTGTATCACGAACAGGTTGAAGCCAACCGGCGGGGTCATCTGCCCGACCTCGACCATCAGCACCAGAAAGATACCGAACCAGATCGGATCGAAGCCCATCGAGACGACCAGCGGCAGAGTGATCGGCAGGCTCATCACGGTAATCGATATGCCGTCCAGAAACAGTCCCAGCACGATGTAGAACACCCCCAGCACGATAATCAGACCGATGGGACCCAGGTCCAGCGCCGCGATGCCCTTGGCAACATCCTGGGGCACGTGCAGGAACCCCATTGCCGTCGACAGGAACGACGCCGCCACGATGATGGTGCAGACCATGCACGATGTGCGCACGGCTCCCATGATGGAGTCTGTCATGATCGACCAGGTCAGCTGTCCCATGACCGTGACCACGACCAGCGTCGCAGCAACGCCGATCGCCGCTGCCTCCGAGGGCGTGGCAAAACCGGTGTAGATCGCCGTCAGCACGACCCCGATGAGGATCAGGATCGGCAGCAGGTTGATAAAGGCGTGCACCAACGAAGTCGCATCGCTCTTCTTGGCCTGGATCGGGGCGAGTTCGCCATTCAGCATGCAGCGCACGGCGATGTAGGCCGAGTAAAGCCCCGCGACAAGCAGGCCGGGAACGACGCCGGCGGCGAACAGCTTGGAAATTGAAACCTCGGCCAGCACACCGTAGATGATCATCACGATCGACGGCGGGATCAGCAGTCCGAGACTGCCGGCCCCGGCCAGCGAGCCGATCGACAGGGCGTGATCGTAGCCACGCTTGGCGAGCTCCACCGTGGTGATCTTGCCGACTGTGGCCGTCGTCGCCGCGCTCGATCCCGACACCGCTGCAAACAGGGCAGAACCTGCAACGTTGGTGTGGATCAGACCGCCCGGAACGCGCGCCGTGATGGGCCCAAGGCCGCGGAACAGCCGTTCCGATATGTCGGTTCGGAATATGATCTCGCCCATCCACACGAACAGTGGAATGGCCGCAAGTTCCCAGGAACTGGCGCTCCGGAACAGGATCTTCGAAATGATGACACCGATGCGCTGTGGCGGAAAGTCAAGCACCAGCGACAGCCCGGTCGTGGAAACGAGCAACAGGCCGACGAACACCCACACGCCCGAACCCAGGAACAACAGGATCAGTACCAGGACGACCAGACCGGTCAGCAGCGCTTCCATCGCTTAGTCCTCGGCCTTTTCATGTACCATCGGGCCGCCCGACAGGATGCGGATGAAATAGACGACAAGCTGCAAGGCAAACAACACCAGCCCCAGCCAGACGGCACTAACCGGGATCCACAACGGCACCTCGGCAACGCTTTCCGAAACGGCGCCCCTGTTCCAGTCGCGCAGCACGTTGCGCCCCACCCACCAGGCACAGAACACGGTGATGCCGAATGTCGATACGATGCAGAATAGCTCCATGATCCGCCGCAAACGCTGCCCGAGCCGACCAAGAACAATGTCGACGCGGATCAGGCTGCCGGTGTCGAGCGCATAGCCAAGCGACAGGAATGTCATGGCAGCAATGGCGTAGCCGACAAACTCATCCAGGACATAGGTCGAGGAATCGAAGAAGTGGCGCAGGGCGATTTCGTAGAGAATGTGGCCGAGAACGTAGAGTAGGATCAGCGCAGAAACGGCGCCTGCCGTGCGGTTTATCGCTGTGGCAATGCGATCAAGCACCAAACTGTTTCCCCACCCCTGCATGCCGGTTCGCAAGCCCGGCCACAGCCGGCCCTCTTGCCGGGACCGGATACGCCCACACCCGGCAAACCGGCCCGGAAGAGCGAATCGTTCCGGTTATCGCTGATTCGGGCCTTTGCACTAAGCAGTTTCTTCCGCCGCACATTGCGCCGGGTGCAAAACACACAAGCAAAGAGGCACCGGCGCGCAGGCGCCGATGCCTCTGCATCTTTAGCGGCTCAAGCTGTAAAGGCTCACTCGCCGTTGTACTTCTTGATGATGGCAGCACCCTTGTCCCCGGTCTTTTCCAGCCAGGATTCAAGCGCCTTCTTGCCAGCCTCGCGCAGGCCGCTCAGGAACTCCGGAGAAACATTGTCGACCACGGTCACCTTGTTCTCCTTCATCTCGGCGTAGTTCTGCGCCACGCGGTTCACCACGGCTTCCCACTGGCGTTCCTCGGTTTCCTTGGCCGCATCGAGCACCGCCTTCTGCAGGTCTTCCGGCAGGGCGTCGAACACACCCTTGTTGATGTGCACCATGTTCATCGGCATGGCATAGTTCACTTCGGTGAAGTGCGACAGATGCTCCCAGAACTTGCCGTTCGTGCCGCTCTCGGCTGAAGTCAGAACCCCGGAGATACCGCCGGTGCTGAGCTGTGGAACCACATCGGCCCAGGACAGCTGGATCGGTGCCGCGCCGGCTTCCTTCAGGGTCACCGTACCGTTGGCATCGTAGGTGCGGATCTTGAGCCCCTTCAGCGCATCAGCGCTGTCGAGCGGCTTCTTGGCCCAGAACCCGGACGGCGGCCAGGGCGATGCATAGAGCAGAATTTGCCCGTTTGCCGCAAACACCGCTTCGTACTCCGGTTTGGCGATCTCGTACAAACGCCGTGCCTCTTCCGCGTTCTGTGCCAGGAACGGCAGAGACGGCAGCAGAAACATCGGGTCGATACCGCCGAGAGGACCGACATAGGTGTCGGCAATCGGCAGTGCCCCGTCAGCTACGGCGTCAAGCTGGTCCTTCGACTTGAAGCCGATCGAGCCACCGAAATGATGGGTGATCTTGATCTTGCCGCCGGACTTCTCTTCCAATGTCTTGGAAAAAAACTTGTCTCCCTCGGCATGGATCGAAGTATCATTGTACTCGTTGGCCATGTTCCAGTTGATGGTGTCGGCGCGTGCCACGCCGGCAGCAAAAACAAGCGCAACAAGGGCCAATACTACCTTGCTAATCCACTTCATTTGGCTCTCCTCGGTTTCCCCGCGAACGCATACATTTTTTTCATCGCCGCTTTTTTCTGCCATTCAATTGAACAAATCGACTTGCGACTTGGTCGGCACTATATCGCAAATCCTCGCACCGGCTATCACCAAATCGTGGTAGTTCCCAGCCGCCGGAGTTTTGCGGATATCCATACCAGGCATATCGTTTAGGCAGCGACCCCCTTCTGTTGCAACAGGCGCCGCATGTCACCAAGGTTCTGCAACCCGGTGATCTCCGGCATTGAAAACTGGACCTGATAGGCTGTTTCCACGGCCAGCATCAGATCGATGTGGCGGGCGCTATCCCAGTTCGGAGTGTTCTTCGCGTTCGACTCGTCACTCAGCAGGTCTTCACTGATCGACAAAACATTTGCGATGATGGTTTCCAGCTTCATTGAAATCCTCGTTTGTCAGGCGATTCTGCAGAATTATAGTCGATTCTTCTTAATTAAATATGTGCTCACGGACCGCCTTCGGCCAACGCGCCGGATCAAAGCCGTGCTGGGTGAAGGCCGCCAGAATCCAGCGTTCGATACCCAGGCCAATGCACCCGGTATTGGCCGGTTGGCCGTCCGCTGCGGTCACGTCGAACTTCTCGCCGAAGAAGTTGCCGTGCAGGTTGACCGACCCGCAGGCCAGCAGTTTCTCGCTGCCGTCTTCCTTGAGCACCGGAATGAGAATCTCGTTCTTGACCTCCTGGGCCTGCTGGAAAAACTTCTTGGCCGCCGAAACCGTGGCGAAGAACGGATCCGTCGCCGTCTGCAGCTGCATGTCGAGATCGACGAACGCCGCCAGCTCGCCGACCAGCGGCAAAGCCTTCTTGCGGCAACCGGCCACAAAGTCCTCGGTACCGACAAACACGATCTCGCGAACGTTGAACTCATAAAGCCGGTCAAGTCCGGAGATGTTGCGCGACTCATAGCGAAACACCCGGCCGAGCCAGCTGACAACGTGGCCTTCCTCGCCGATCGTCTTGCCTGTCAGCGTCGGATAAGCCGGAAAACAGGCGGCCGGATTCATGCACATGCCATCATGATGGAC
Source organism: Aestuariivirgaceae bacterium (assembly GCA_965216335.1). Classification (GTDB taxonomy): domain Bacteria; phylum Pseudomonadota; class Alphaproteobacteria; order Rhizobiales; family Aestuariivirgaceae; genus JAHEJE01. The sequence goes on from OZ244154.1 coordinate 1,827,296, forward strand.
ATGCTCTTGCGGCGGCATCAGCGCGCCTTCGGAGCACGAATTGGCGCGGCGGAATTCCTCGATGGCATCGAAGTCCTCAATCATGTTGCCGACGAACGTCACCGCGTTGGGGTGCGAGTCGAAATAACCGCATTTGTGCAGCGTTTCGGCATCGACGAAGGCCGGAAAATGCCCGTCCTTGGCATTGAAATGCTTCTCGTAGAGTTTGCCGGCCTTTTCGTTGATCAGTCGGGCGAGCTTGAGGACCGGGCCGTTGTAGGCAATCTGGCCTTTGCCGTAGTCGTGCACCCAGCCGCGTTTGACCAGTTCCTCGTTGACACCGCAAAAATAGGGACCGGTGTCCTTGCGCTTGTTTTCCAGAAACACCTTGATGTCGAACCCGGTCATCTGCTTCGCCATGACCTGCAGATAGCGCATGGCCTTGTCGATCACCTCTTCGGAATGGGCAGCGGACTTGATGTAGAGAACCGCACTCTTGCAGTCGTCGTTGACCTTGATCCGGTCCAGATTGGGCGACACGAACACCGATTCCTTTTCGATGTCGCTCGCGACTTCTGGATCGACCTGCTTGGGCAAGTCGACAACCGTTTCGATCATTCCTGTCAGCATCTGGTTCATTCTTTTGACTCCTGTCGCCTCTGTCTCGTCTTAGAACTGGTAGTAAAGAAAACTGGTGTTGTTACCCAGGGTGGCAAAGCCAGCCAGCAGTACGGTCGCCGTAGCGCCGGCCCAGGCCGCATTCGGCACCCACCGCAGTGCGCCGCTCTTGGCCGTTTCCTGCGGTTCGGGATCGCAGCTAACCCACTGGTTGCGCAGTATTTCCTGAGAATTCGGCATGTTCAGCACCAGGGTCCCCAAAGCGGCGATCAGAGCCGCGGGCCAGATCATGGCGTGGGTAAGTTGGCCGAAGCTTGCGGCCGCCCCGGTGAGCAGGTCCACACCCCACATTGCCGAAAGCATCACACCGGCCGTCTGCAGATCGGGGGCACGGAACACAACCAAACCCGTGACGACGACACTCATCGTTGCCAGCCAGCCGGCATGCCGGCCGAGATCGGGCAGCTTGAATTCCCGCCAGGCGTGATTGATGGCAAGCGCCACGCCGTGGATCAGGCCGTACACCACAAAGGTCCAGCCTGCGCCATGCCAGATGCCGGCAATCACGAAGGTATAGGTGATCGGCATTGCCGAGGCGAGCATGAAGCGCTGGCTGCGGCTCATGCCGGCCTGCGCGGCGCGCCGGGTCATCTTCATCGCCAGCGGCGTGTACACATAGGTGGTGAAGAAGCGCGTCATTGTCATGTGCCAGCGGCGCCAGAAATCGGAGATGCTGGTTGCCTTGAACGGCGAATTGAAGTTGAGCGGCAGCTTGATGCCGAAGATCAGGCCAAGGCCGACGGCCATGTCGGAATAGCCCGAGAAGTCGAAGTAGAGCTGCAGCGAATAGCTCAATGAACCGATCCAGGCGTTCACCGCATCGATGGCCGCACCGGCGGCAACTCCGTCAAAGGCGGTGTCGGCGTAGGGTGCAATCGTGTCTGCCAGCACGACCTTCTTGAACAGGCCGATGCTGAAGATGGTCAGGCCGGCCGAAAGCGCAGCTGTCGAAAAGGCCGAGCCGGACTTTTTCTCCATCTGCTCGAACATCTCGCGCTGCAAAACCAGCGGTCCGGCGGTAACGCACGGAAAGAAGGCGGCAAACAGCGCATAGCGTCCCAGCCCGACTTTCTTGACCTGGCCGTTGAACGCCTCGATCAGGAAGCCGATCTGAATGAAGGTAAAGAACGACACACCGACCGGCAGGATGATCTGCAGGTGCGAATAGCCGGTGCCGGCAACCGAATTGGCGATGTCGATCAGGAAGTTGGTGTACTTGAAGTACCCGAGAGCGAACAGGTTGGCTGCGACCGCGCTTGCGGTAATCAGGCCGGCGGTCCGCCGGTTTTCCTGCACCTGGATGATCGCCATGCCGGCGACGTAGTTGAGAACCACCGAGCCTGCCAGAATGACTGCCAGGGTGACGCTGAACTGGGCATAGAACACCAGCGAGGCAGCCGCCAGATATGGAAACACGCCGCGCCAGCCCATGAAGTGATGCACCAGCAGAAAGCCGAAGTAGCAGGCCGGCAGGAAGATCAGCAAAAACTGGAATGAATTGAACACCATCGTCTTGTCCCCGTCAGCCTTGATCGTTGCGCACTGGTGGCAGGTTTTTCATGAACTGCCGGGCGATGTTGGCAAGGCATTCGGGCCGCGAATGCTCTGCATCGATGTACATTTCCTTGGTGCAGCCCACCTTGTAGGGGTTGAAGCCGCCAACGATCTTCAGGCCGTACTTGTCGGCGAGATCCTGCGCGATCTTTTCAATGCGCTTGAGACCCTCGGCATAGGGCGAACCCTGCACTGCATCCCAGTAGATCGGATTGAACGGCGGGTGGGCGAGTTGTACATCGACCCCTTCCTTGACCAGGAACGCGATCAGCGTGTCGACTGACTTCAGCCCGAACGGGTCCACCATGGGCGGATTGTTGCGCTTGTGCGCAGCGAACTCCAATGCCTCACGCCGCGCACGCTCCTGGGTGAAGGCTTCATTGTGGAGATACGACCATTGGATCGATCCATCGGGACGCAAGGTATCCAGCGTCGGGTGTTCCATGAGTGTGGACGCCTGAGGCTTGGTGCCCGCCTGCAGGTAGCGTTCGACGTTGGCTTGCAGCAGCGGCAATGACAGTTTCTGGCGCAGCTGCGGCGTAATGCCCGAAGCGTAAGCCAAGTGCGAAGCAAGCCCCAGGCGGGCCGCCATGTAGCGATAGTCGGCAAGCGTGGGCACCCACAGGAAATCGGTACGGTCATCGACCGGCGTAAACTGGTTGTCCCGGATGGTGATGACCATACGGTCAGGCAGCTTGTTGTAGCGCGCGAACACGCCGGCAACCGCCAGAATGTCCTCATAGTAGTCGCGATGGACATGGGCGTTGTAGAATTTTACCGGGCCGCCGATGTCGCTGTGGCCTTCCTGCCAGTGGCTTGCCCCCATCACCGCAACGCGCGGGCGATGATCGAGATTGCGGATATGCTCGTGGCGCAGCCGCCGGGTCTCGATGTTGAGGTCATACGTGAGATAGCTGCGGCCGTCGGCCAGGATCTTTGCCACCTTGTCGATCTGCTTTTCGTCATGAAGCAGAGGTGCAAGAAAGGAATTCGCTGAATTGATTGCAGTGAGCCCGATAATGAACACTGCCGCCAGCATCAGCACATAGTGAGTGCTGAACTTTATCGCACCCTGCAGCTCGCCTTCATTGTCCTCAAGCACATCATGGCGCTCACGATCCGTCTTGCGGCGTCCGGCCTGGACCCGCTCCAGAATTCGCCGCGTTGTAATTCGGCGTTCTTCTTCTATTTCGACCGAAACTCCCATCGCCTGTCGCCTCTAATCCCTTGTTTTTCCGGACTATCTATAGCGGAATTGTCTTTATTTGCAGTAAAGATCAACCCAGAGACTCTCGAGATAACTCAATAAATTCAATGCGTTATGCAGGCAGAACGGGATATCGAGAAGTTGTTTCAATCTTGGTGTAAAGAGGCTGAAGACAAACGCAAAAGTTGAGCGCTATCAGTAACGAACCGTTAACCTTCAGCTCGCCAGCCCCAAGCTGGAAGGCGGTTCATTGCTGCCCGCACCATCGTTTCCGATACAACGGTCCGGCGGCAGGGTGATCCGTACAGTCGTGCCTTCGCCGAGCGCCGAATCGATCTTGACGCTGCCATCATGAAGCTGGACCAGCGTTTGCACGATAGACAGCCCCAGACCTGTTCCCTCGTACTGCCGGTCGAGCGAGTCATGCAGTTGGTTGAACGGGATAAAGGCATCGGCAACGCGTTCGGGGTCCATGCCGATGCCTTCGTCGCGAACGCTCACCGACACGCTGCCGTCCTCATCAACTCTCATCGATACGTCGACCTTGCCGCCATCGTTCGAGAATCGTACGGCATTGGACAGCAGGTTGATCAGGATCCGTCTCAGCGACATTTCATCGCCACGGATGCCGCCCAATCGTTCGTCTATATGCAGAGCCAGTTCGATACCGCGTTCTTCAGCCTGGGTTTGAACCTGGCGTATGGCAAACTTGGCGATCAGGTCGACATCATAAAGGCTGTCCTCATCCAAAGTGTGCTGTCCCGACTCCAGCTTCGTGTAGTCGAGCACGGCATTGATGAGATCCAGCAGATGTTTGCCGCTGTCGTTGATCTGGGTGGCGCACTCCGCGACATCGATCGATGCCCGTTGATTGACGATCAGATCCGAAAAGCCGATGATCCCGTTGAGTGGTGTGCGCAACTCGTGGCTGACATTGGCCAGAAACGAGGATTTTGCGCGGCTTGCCATTTCGGCTTCGGTCTTGGCGCGCAGCATGTTCTTCTGCAGGGATTTCTGCGCCGAAATGTCAAGAATGGATATCACGGAACCGCCATATGGGGTCCTGTTGCGCCGCACTTCGTAAACGCAGTTGCCTTCGATTTCCACCTCGATGCCGCGGGAGCTCGCATCGATCGTATCCAGCAACTCGCGCCTGCCGTCATCATCCATCGGCACAGCGCCGCAGGACCGATACGCACTGACGATCCGCGGCATCAGATCATCGAACAGTTTGTTGCTGGCAACAATGTTTCCACTGGCATCAAGCGCCGCGATGCCCGCACCGGAGTTTTCCAGCGTCGTCTCCAACAGGCTGGTTTGTTCCGACAGCGCGTCCATCGCCCTGGCATTCGCCATGGCATACCGGAACGAGCGCTCGAGCATCGACGCCGAAAGCGCTGACTTTTCCATGAAGTCCGCAGCACCGGCCTCCGTCGCCGCGACATCTATGTCGTGGTGTCCGACGCCCGTCAGCAGAATGATCGGGCACCTTATGCCCCGTGCCTTTGCGGTTTCTACGAACTCCAGGCCATTGCGGGCGCCGATGCGATAGTCGACCAAACAGATGTCGACCTTGCCCTGCGCAAGATACGACAAGCCGAGATCATAGCCTTCGATCCAGGTCAGATTGACCTCGTAATCGGTGATCTCGGCCAGCACTTCGTTGGCGATCAGATAATCGTCCTCGTCGTCCTCGACGAGCAGCACGTGCAACGTTTGCTGTTTTTTGGTCGGCCCGATCATTGCTAGTGACTACCCGTGCACTCCGGCGGAAGAGCCACAATCTCGATCCAGTAGTGTCCAATGGTCTTCACCACTTCCACCAGGCCTTCGAACGTTACCGGCTTGGAGATGAAAGAACTCACCCCGAGACCGTACGTCTTCAGAATGTCCTCCTCCGCCTTCGAGGTCGTCAGAACAACCACCGGGATCCGGCACAGATGTTCGTCCTTCTTGATTTCCGCGAGCGCCGCGCGGCCGTCCATTTTCGGCATGTTGAGATCCAGCAGAATGACGCCCGGGTAGAGCTCGCTCTTGAGATGCTCATACTTGCCGGTACGCCTGAGATAGGACATCAGCTCCTCGCCATCCTCAACGAAGTGCAAGGGATTCTGCAGCCGGCTTTCCTCGAAAGCGTCTTCGATCAGCATCCGGTCGTCAGCATCATCATCAGCGATCAGAATGGTTATTGGTGAACCGTTGCGTTGCATGGATTTTTTCCCCCTACTCCATGGTTCTGCCGGCTTGTCGCACCGGCAGCGTTATGACGAAAGTCGCCCCCTCGCCCTCGCTACCGATGGCGTCTATGGTCCCGCTGTGGCGTTCGACGATCTTGCGGCATGTGGCTAGTCCAATGCCGGTTCCCTCGTACTCGTTGCGCCCATGCAGTCTTTGGAAGATCGTGAAGATCTGATCCTTGTATTTGTCGTCAAAGCCGATGCCGTTGTCGGCGATGCTGAGCTTGCAGACGTCCGGTGTCCCGGTCATGAAGTTGCCTTCGATGATCTCCGCGGTAATCCGCACGACCGGCTGGACATCCGGCTCCTGGAATTTCAGTGCATTGCCGATCAGGTTTTGCAGCAACTGGCGCATCTGCGTCGGGTCCGCATCAATGGTCGGCAAACCATCGAATTCGACACGCGCTCCGGTTTCCTCGATACGAATCTGCAGATCGGAAATCACGCCCTCGGTCACTTGGTTCAGATCGACCCTGCCAAACGGCTTGGCCTTGGTCGTGACCCGCGAATAGGTCAGTAGATCATTGATCAGGAGGCGCATCCGGGCAGTCGCGTTCTGCATCCGGTCAAGGTAGGTCTTGCCGCCTTCGGGAATGTCCGCGCCGTACTTCTGCACCAGACGATCGCCAAAGGTTTCGATCTTGCGCAACGGCTCCTGAAGGTCATGCGAAGCCACATAGGCGAACTCAACCAGTTCCCGGTTACTGGCCTCCAGACGTTGCGTGTACTGCCGCAGTTCCTCCTCATGGCGCTCCAGTTCGGTGATGTCCTGGTAGGTCGCGATCGAACCACCATCCGGCATCGGCTGATGCATCACGGCAATCACACGGCCGTCCCTGAGAAACTGCTTCAAAGTCGCACGCTTGCGCAGGCGCGCATGGTCGGGACGTTCCTCCTTGGCCCGCTTGGCGTCCTCGGCGGAGTAGTTACCGATCCTTACCGAGTAGTCCATGATCTCGGGAAGTCTGATGCCCGGCTTCACGACATCCTCCGAGAACCCGTACATCTCCAGATAGCGGCGGTTCGCAACGATCAGGCGCTGCTCTGAATCGAACATGCACAGCCCCTGGATCATATTGTTCAGCGCGGTGTCGAAGTGGATGTTGCGTCGGCGCAGTTCGTGGCTGACGCTCAAGATCTCGGCTTCACGCTGCTTCAATTCCGTGATGTCTGCACGCGTTCCAACGATGCCGCCGTCACTGGTGCGCTTTTCATGGACCCGAACCCAACGCCCGTCGGTCATCAGCAGATCATGCGGTTCGCCGGGATTTTGATGCTGCTCCAATCGCCACTTGATGAACTCTTCACGCGTCATGCCGTTGGTTTCGTAGCCGCAACGCTTCATGCCGACTCTCAGCATGTCCTCGTACTTGCAGCCGGGCGAGATGATGTCGGCGATGTGCGGATTCAGATCGATGTACTGCTTGTTGTAGACAATCAGCCGGTCATCGGCGTCGTAAAGCGCAAAGCCGTCCGCCATGGCTTCCAGGGCATGCGCCATGCGGATACGGGCCGCCTGCGCAATCATTTCCAGCCGGTCACCGGTATGCGTGGCCTCGCCGGCATCGCCAGCCGGGCGGACGGTCTCTACCATTTGCCCGCTGTCGAGCAATCGGCGATGAACGCTGATTTGCTCGCCCGATCCGGCTCTGAAGCGGAACGAGTAGGCGCCGACCTCCGACAGGCGCTGGATGCCGCGCCGGATCGTGCCCTCCAGAACATTTGCAGCATCATCGCTGCGCTGCACGCTGAGGCGCGCAAGGTCGAGCAGTGAGGTTCCCGGCGCTGCTTCTTCAGCGCTGTAGCCGCACAGCGAAAGGTATTTGTTGTTGGCAAAGACCAGCTTCATTTCGCGGTCGAACAGGGCCAGGCCGGCATCGGTACCGGCCAGCAAGTCGTTGAGCATGACAACGACCTGCCCTGCGTCCGACTGATGCGCTGAAATCATACCAGCGTGCTGCTTGCCCCTCTCGGTTGCCGCTTCCATGAGAATGCCCTCCCGAACTCAATAGCGTGTGTGGTGATACATGAAACCATCTAAAGAACTATGAACTCACAATCCTCGATCAGAACGCAACAATTCTCATAACACACTATCTTATAAAGACTTTTCGCATCACCAGGCATCTTGATCTGAAGTACTGTCGCGACGTTCGACCGGGTTCTTGCGATTGCGATAAACACTTCCTGATTTGAACAATCAGTTTCTTGCCTGCACATTAACGAAAATTTTGCCCTAATGGGGATTGATCAAGTCTACCCATATAGAAAGAACCATATTTTCATAAACATCCCACAGTATCGCTCACTGGTGCGGGCCCGGCAGGAGGGCCTTCTACATGTTCAATGTGTGAGGGCAAACAGTGACAGAGTTTTCTATCAGCGGAAAGGAGCGGACCTATGCATCGCTCCTGGTGGCAGGCGCGATTTGTGCCGGTTTGGCGTTTCCGGCCTTGGCGAGCGCATTGGCTCCGGTCGTGTTCATAGCGCTGTTTTTCGTTGTGTTGTTTTCGCTGGGCAATCTCGAGGATCGGCCAACGGAGATCGTGTCCTCCCTCGATCCCCTGACGATCCATATTGTAATGTGGCAAATGCTCCTGTTGCCGGCTGGCGTGACAATCGCATGCTATGTCCTGGATGCATCGTCGATGCTTACGATGATCCTGCTGGCAACGGTGACCGCAGGTTCAGCCTTTGCAAGTCCGGCTCTTGTTCAGATCGTCGGGCTTGACCATCGGCTCGCAACCCGGGCCATGGTCTTCTCAACCTTGATGGTGCCGATTTCCCTGCTGGTGTTCGGCGAGCTCAATGGTGTTCTGCCCGGCAAGCTTTCCTTCCAGCACTACTTCACGCAGATCGTCATCTATATTCTTGTCCCGATCGCCGCATCGATGCTGTTCTGGCGTGTCAAGTCGACCTGGGCACCGCAAACACGCGCCCGGGTCAGCAAAACCCTGCACTGGAGCGCGACGTTTTCTTTGATGGTGTTCTGTGCCGGCATCATGACAACGATCAATGATGCCATCGATCATCAACTGAGCACAGTGATCAACTTCGCCGGCGTTGCAATCGTTGCATCGCTCATCATGTTCGGCGTAAGCGCATTGCTGTTTCTGCGGCATGGCAGGCGCCAGGCCGTTACGGTCGGCATGCTGTCAGCCAACCGCAATGTGGCGATCAGCTTTGTTCTGCTGAACGACATCTTCCCGCCCGAAATGATGATCTATGTCGCGGTTTCGCAGTTCCCGATGTTCATGATGCCCCTGTTGATTCGGGCAATGCAGGCTGGCAAGCACAGCGAGTTGCAGGAGGCCTGACCGGGCCTCCCCAACGCATCGCTGCAGTTGGGACAACTGAACTGCGACAGGCGCACGTGAGAAGCCGCCGACCACCTCAACCAGGAAATGGTGCCCCCCGCCGGAATCGAACCGGCACTCACCAGGTGAACGGGATTTTGAATCCCGCGCGTCTACCAGTTCCGCCAGAGGGGCCGCAAATCGCCGGCGATCATAGGGCGCGCGCGCCGGGCGTCAATAGTGTTTTGAGCTGACCCTCAGCTGCATGGAAACCCGTTGTCATATCAACGATGTGCACCAACGGAAAATCGGCCGCCGATACCGCTGACATTACTTGAGAATTCCCGGCAGGTTGAGGTCATGGTCCCGGGCGCAGGAAATCGCCTTCTCATAGCCCGCATCGGCATGGCGCATCACCCCGGTGGCCGGATCGTTCCACAGCACCCGCTCAATGCGCCGCGCCGCGGCATCGCTGCCGTCGCACACGATCACCATGCCGGCATGCTGGGAAAACCCCATGCCGACACCGCCGCCGTGATGCAGCGACACCCAGGTCGCGCCTGATGCACAGTTGAGCAGCGCGTTGAGCAGCGGCCAGTCGGACACCGCATCCGAGCCATCGCGCATCGCCTCGGTCTCACGGTTCGGAGACGCCACCGAGCCGGAATCCAGATGATCGCGCCCGATCACCACCGGCGCCGACAACTCGCCCGACGCCACCATCTCGTTGAACGCCAGGCCGAGCCGGTGCCGGTCGCCCAGCCCCACCCAGCAAATGCGCGCCGGCAGCCCCTGAAAGCTGATCCGCTCGCGCGCCATGTCGAGCCAGGTGTGCAGACGCCCGTCGTCCGGCATCAGCTCCTTCACCTTGGCGTCGGTCTTGTAGATGTCCTCCGGATCGCCCGACAGCGCCGCCCAGCGAAACGGCCCGACCCCGCGGCAGAACAGCGGCCGGATGTAGGCCGGCACGAAACCGGGGAACGCAAAGGCATCCTCCAGCCCCTCCTCCAGCGCCACCTGGCGGATGTTGTTGCCGTAATCGACCGTCGGGATGCCCTGGCCATGAAAGGCCAGCATGGCCGCGACATGCACCTTCATGGACGCTCGCGCCGCCGCCTCGACCGCCGCCGGGTCACTCTCGCGCCTGGCGCGCCATTCGCCCATCGTCCAGCCCTGCGGCAGGTAGCCATTGACCGGATCATGCGCCGAGGTCTGGTCGGTCACCAGATCGGGCTTGACGCCGCGCCTGACCAGTTCCGGCACAATGTCGGCAGCATTGCCCAGCAGCCCGATGGACTTCGCCTCGCCTGCCTCGGTCCATGCCGCAATCCGCGCCAGCGCCTCATCGATGCTGTCGGTCTTTTCATCGAGATAGCGGGTGCGCAGGCGGAAATCGATCGAGTCCGGATTGCATTCCACCGCCAGGCAGCAGGCCCCGGCCATCACCGCCGCCAGCGGCTGCGCACCGCCCATGCCGCCCAGCCCGGCCGTCAGGATCCAGCGCCCCTTCAGGTCGCCGCCATAGTGTTGCCGCCCGGCCTCCACGAAGGTCTCGTAGGTGCCCTGCACAATGCCCTGCGAGCCGATGTAGATCCACGAGCCCGCCGTCATCTGGCCGTACATCGCCAGCCCCTTGCGGTCCAGTTCGTTGAAATGCGCCCAGGTCGCCCAGTGCGGTACCAGGTTGGAATTGGCGATCAGCACCCGCGGCGCGTCCAGATGCGTCCGGAACACCCCCACCGGCTTGCCCGACTGCACCAGCAGCGTTTCGTCATCTTCAAGACCCTTCAGGGTCTCGACCATCTGATCGAAATCGGCCCAGGTCCGCGCCGCCCGGCCGATGCCGCCATAGACCACCAGCTCGTGCGGATTTTCCGCCACTTCCGGGTGCAGATTGTTCATCAGCATGCGCATCGGCGCTTCCGTCAGCCACGATTTGGCGGTGATGTCCGGCCCGGTCGGCGGGTAGACGTCACGGGTGTTCTTGCGCGGATCGGATGCGGTCATGATGTCGTCTCCTGTGCGCCGGACAGGTCCGGCATGGCAACGGTGATGGCCTCGAGCAATGCGCCTGCGCCCACCAGTCCTGCGGCCCTGGTCATGTCGCCGGCCAGATACCGGTCGCCGGTGAGCGGTGCGATCTCTGCGCGCATTCGCGCGATCACCGCCCGCAGCGGCGCACTCGTTTCAAGCGGCGCGCGAAACTCCACGCCTTGCGCGGCGCACATCAGTTCGACCGCCAGTATGGCGTTCAAATTGTCCGCCATCCGCTCAAGCCGCCGGGCGCCATGCGCGGCCATCGACACATGGTCCTCCTGATTGGCCGAGGTCGGCGTCGAATCGGTCGAGCACGGATTGGCCAGGTGCTTGTTTTCGCTCATCAGCGCCGCCGTCGTCACCTCGGCAATCATAAGGCCCGAGTTCAGACCGGGATCCGGCGTCAGGAACGGCGGCAGATCGAACGACAAGGCCGGATCGACCATCAGCGCCACCCGGCGCTGGGCGATTGCTCCAATTTCGGCGATCGCCAGGGCAATGATGTCGGCGGCAAACGCCACCGGTTCGGCATGAAAGTTGCCGCCCGACACGATCAGGCCGGTCTCGGCCAGCACCAGCGGGTTGTCGGTTGCCGCGTTGGCCTCGATCTCAAGGGTCACCGCAGCCTGGCGCAACAGGTCCATCGCCGCACCCGTCACCTGCGGCTGGCAGCGGATGCAATAGGGATCCTGCACCCGCGTGTCGCCGTCGCGATGGCTCTCGCGGATCACCGATCCGGCAAGAATTGCGCGCATCGTCGCTGCTGCTTCAATCTGGCCGCGATGGCCGCGCAGCGTGTGCACCTCCGGCTGCAGCGGTGCCGTCGACCCCATGATCGCATCGGTCGACAATGCCGCGATGATCAAGGAGTTCTGCGCCGCCCGCCAGGCCCCGAACAGTCCGGCCAGCGCAAAGGCGGTCGAGAACTGTGTGCCGTTAATCAGCGCCAGCCCTTCCTTGGCGCCCAGCACCACCGGCTCGAGTCCCGCCCTGTTGAGCGCATCGCCCCCGGGCAGAACCTCGCCGCCGAACACCGCCTCACCCTCGCCGATCATCACCGCCGCCATGTGTGCCAGCGGTGCCAGGTCGCCGGACGCCCCGACCGAACCTTGCGACGGGATTACCGGCAGAACGCCCCTGGCCAGCATCCGCTCGATCAGCGCGATGACCTCCCAGCGCACCCCCGATGCCCCGCGCCCCAGCGAGACCAGTTTCAGCGTCATCATCAGCCGGGTGATGGCTGCCGGGATCGCTTCCCCGACCCCGCAGCAATGCGACAGCACCAGATTGCGCTGCAACTGCGCGGTATCTTCCGTTGCGATGCGCATCGAGGCCAGTTTGCCGAACCCGGTGTTGACCCCATAGACCGGCGCTTCGCCCGCCGCTGCCTCGGCAATCTGTTGTTCGGCATGCTCAACCGCTGCCCGGCATCCCTCATCCAGAACCGCCGGCGCTCCACTGCGGTAAACAGTCTCCAGCTCGCCGAGCGAAACATTGCCCGGCCGCAACACCAGCCCACTCATGCCCGGCCTCCATGATATCGCCGAAACAGCGGATTGAGGCCAATCGTGTAGGCAAGCTCCGCCGGTTCCACGACATCCCAAACCGCCAGATCGGCCCGCATGCCGGCGGCGATCACGCCCCGGTCATCGAACCCCAATGCCCGCGCCGCATGGCGTGTCATGCCGGCCAGCGCCTCCTGCGGCGTCAGCCGGAACAGGGTGCAGGCCATGTTCATCGCCAGCAGCGGCGAATGCAGCGGCGACGAACCGGGATTGCAGTCGCTCGCCACCGCCATCGGCACGCCCGCCGCGCGCAATGCCTCGACCGGCGGCGCCTGCGTTTCCCGCAACGTGTAGAACGCCCCCGGCAGCAGCACCGCGACTGTGCCAGCTTCAGCAATCGCATCGACACCGGCCTGATCAAGATACTCGATGTGATCGACCGACATCGCGCCATAGCCCGCCGCCATCGCCGCACCGCCGAGGTTGGACAACTGCTCCGCATGCAGCTTCACCGGCAGCGCCAGTTCCTGGGCCACATCAAACACCCGTGCAATCTGCGCCGGCGAAAAGGCAATCCCCTCACAAAACCCATCCACCGCATCGGTCAGCCCGGCCGCATGCGCTGCCCTCAGTGCCGGGATCGCAACCTCGTCAATGTAGGCATCGTCGCGCCCGGCATAGTCCGGCGGCGTCGCATGAGCGCCAAGATAGCTGGTGACGACATCGGCGGGCTCCGCCGCGCCAAGCCGCCGCGCCACCCGCAGCATCTTCAGCTCATTGGCCTCGTCCAGCCCATAGCCGGACTTGATCTCCACCGTCGTCACGCCCTCTGCGATCATCTCCGACAGGCGCCGCCCGGCAGACGCCAGCAGTTCGTCCTCGCCCGCTGCCCGCGTCGCGGAAACCGTCGACACGATCCCGCCACCGGCCCGCGCGATCTCCTCGTAGCTCGCCCCTTCCAGCCGCAACTCGAACTCGCGCGCCCGGTTGCCGCCATGGACCAGATGGGTGTGGCAGTCGATCAGCCCTGGTGTCACCAGCCGCCCGCCGAGGTCTTCGCGCGGCGTGTCCGCAAACTGACCAGGCAACTGCGCCGCAGCCCCGGCCCAGGCAATCGCCTCCCCTTCAATCGCGATCGCACCGTCCTCGATCACCCCGAAGGCCACCGCGCCCTCGGCCATCGTAGCGATGCGCGCATTGGTCAGCACCCTCGTGCCATCTCCGCCAGGCGTTTCATCCGTCTTGATCATTGCAATTATTTTGTAAGCGTATAATGATATTATGTCTATACATATCGAGGATTCCATGACTCGAATCATTGCCGGCCGTGCTCTGACCGACAGCGGATGGCGCCACAACGTCCTGATCGATATCGCCGCCGACGGCACCATTGCGTCCGTCTCGCCGGACCAGGCCGACGCGCCGGCGGATGCCCAACGCGTGCGCGTACTGGTGCCGGCCATGCCGAACCTGCACAGCCATGCCTTCCAGCGCGCCATGGCCGGCATGACCGAGTACCGCTCGGCCAGCCGGGACAGCTTCTGGACCTGGCGCGAACTGATGTACCGGTTCCTCGACCATCTGACCCCGGATCACATCGAAGCCATTGCCGCCCAGGCCTTCATGGAGATGCTGGAAGCCGGCTACGGCGCCGTCGGCGAATTCCACTACGTCCACCACCAGCCCGGCGGCGCGCCCTACGATGAGCGAGCCGAACTGTCCAACCGAACCATTTCGGCTGCGAAACAGACCGGGATCGGCCTGACCCACCTGCCCGTCCTCTATACCTTCGGCGGCGCCGGCGAAGCCCCGCTGACGGGCGGGCAACGGCGTTTCGGCAACGATCCGGAGCGCTTTGCCCGTCTCGTCGACGACATCAGGAAACGTGTGGCGCAGGAACTTGCCAACGACGCCCGTGTCGGTGTCGCGCCCCATTCCCTGCGCGCCACCAGCCCGGCGCACCTCGCCGAAGCCGCCCGGCAGTACAATGACGTGCCATTTCACATTCACATCTCCGAACAGCTCCGTGAGGTCGACGAGATCGGCACATGGCTCGGCGACCGGCCCATCGCCTGGCTGATCGACAACATCGACGTTTCCGAAAACTGGTGCCTGATCCACGCCACCCACATGACCGACAACGAAACCAACCGTTTCGCCGCATCGCGCGCCGTCGCCGGCCTGTGCCCGATCACCGAGGCCAATCTCGGCGACGGCATCTTCAACGGCACCGGTTTCCTGTCGCAGGCCGGCCGCTTCGGCATCGGCACCGACTCAAACATCCACATCAGCCTGTCCGGCGAACTGCGCCAGCTCGAATACAGCCAGCGCCTGCGCGACCGGGCCCGCAACGTCCTGCTGATGGACGAAGGCTCGCTGGGCGATGCCCTCTATCTCGCAGCCGCTGCGGGCGGCGCACAAGCCCTCGGCCGTCCCTGCGGCGCCATCCGCGAGGGTTTGCTCGCCGACCTCGTGGCTGTCGACGATGAAGACGACCGCCTGTTCGGGCTCGCCGATAAGCATTTGCTGTCCGGCTGGATCTTTGCCGCCGACGACCGCGTCGTCCGCGATGTCTGGTCGGCCGGCCGTCACGTTGTGCAGGATGGCCGCCACATTGCCCGCGGCGCCGTGTCGGCGCGCTACCGTTCAGTCCTCAGCGAATTGACGGCAACGCTATGACGGCAAGCGTCCCATCCGTCGGCTTCCGTGACATCAAGCAGGCCATCCTGCAGCGCATCCGCGACCGCACCTGGCCGCTCGGCGGTCAAATCCCGGCGGAAAGCGATCTCGCCGAGCAGTTCAACTGTGCCCGCGCAACGGTCAACCGGGCCCTGCGCGAACTGGCCGAAGCCGGCATCCTGGAACGCAAGCGCCGCGCCGGCACCCGCGTCGTGCGCGACCCGGTGCGTCAGGCCCGCATCGACATTCCCGTCATCCGTCTTGAAGTCGAAGCGACCGGCGCCAAATACCGGTATGCCCGCCTCAGCCGCACCGAAACCCCGGCGCCCGACTGGCTGCACGTCCGCTTCGGCCTGGACCGGCCCGAACCAATGGTTCACATCCGCAGCCTGCACCTCGCCGACAACCGCCCCTACCAGTTCGAAGACCGCTGGATCAATCTCGCCGCCGTGCCGGACGCCGCCGGCGAACCGTTCGAAGCCATCAGCGCCAACGAATGGCTGGTCCGCCAGGTGCCTTACAGCGACGGCCAGATCAGCTTTTCCGCCGAAACCGCAAGCGCCGAAGCGGCCCAGCTCCTCGGCATCGCCCCCGGCGAAGCCGTCTTCGCCGCCGAACGCATGACCTGGCTCGACGGCAGACCCATCACCTTAGCCCGCATGCTCCACCCGGCCGCCTACCGGCTCACAACCCGGTTTTGAAATCCCGCAAACGCCATTACGTGGCCGGCAGCCTCAGTCTGTCATCCCGGCCGAGCAGAGCGAGAGCCGGGACCTCTGAGCAGTGCGGCACGGCCCGGAGTTCCCGGATATGGCCTTGCGGCCATTCCGGGATGACACCGATTCAATCAAATCGCCCGACGCTCTAAATGATTTTCAGCAGCCGGGAGATAATCCCGAATGTCTCGCCATGATCCCCACAGGTGATCTCGGCCCCATGATCTGCCAGCCGCTGGCGCCGCGCGGCATCGACATGAAACCCGATGAAGTGCACTCCGTTGTGGGTGCCGGCATCGAGATCGTTGAGGTTGTCGCCGAGGAACACGATCCGATCGCGCGCCAGGCCAAGCCCGTCGATCACGCGAGCCAGCACATCCCGCTTGGCCCCGCCCTCGTCGGCCGCACCGGGATGTTGCTTGACCATGTCCCACATGCCGGCCGCGCGAAGACGCACCTCGGCGGCATGGCGCACATTCGCCGTCGCCGTGCCGAGCGCAATCCCACCCATACCGCCCAGGCGGATCAGCAGGTCGCGTGCCCCGGGAATGGCACTCACACGCAACCGTCCCGACGCAAAGCCGTCCTCCAGGTGGTCTCGGTACTCGGCCAGGACAGCCCGGTATTCATCCTCCGACGCCGCCCGCCCGAAATGACCTTCCAGTATTTCCAGGATGATCTCCCGGTCATTGCGCACCTTGTAGCTGTCCCAGTCGTTCGACAGCCCGGTGATGCCGTGAAGTGCCCGGAACGGATGAAAAAACGCCTCCTCCTCCGGTGGCGTCAGATCGAGCAGCGGCCCGTCGACATCGAAGATCACGGCAGAATGGAAGACGCTCATCTCAGGAGTTCGGACTCAACCCAATTGTCATACAAATACGAGTAACAACCGGCCCACAAATGCCGGCCGTTCGCCCGCCCTGCTGCGCAAAGCCTCAAATCCGCTTGCGGAAATGCGTCTCAACGTAGGAAATCAGCTCATCGACACAGTCTTCCGCCGACTTCGCCGCGGTATCGACCTCGAACTCAGGCGCATCGGGCGCCTCGTATGGCGCGCTGATACCGGTAAAGTCGGGAATCTCGCCTGCCCTGGCCTTCTTGTACAAGCCCTTCGGGTCGCGCTGCTCGCAGGTCGCAAGATCCGCCTTGATGTAGATCTCGTGATAGTGCCCGCCGGTCGCCGTCCGCGCCCGCTCGCGGTCCGAGCGGTAGGGCGAGATAAACGCCGTGATCACCAGCATGCCGGAGCGCGCGAACAGCGCCGACAACTCGCCCACCCGGCGGATGTTCTCGGCCCGGTCCTCCGGCGAAAACCCGAGGTTGGCATTGAGGCCGTGCCGCACGTTGTCGCCATCCACCACGAAGGCATTGTAGCCCAGGTCGAACAGCCGCCGCTCCAGGCTCACCGCCAGCGTCGACTTGCCCGATCCCGAAAGGCCGGTGAACCACAACACACCGCCCGTGTGGCCATTGCGCTTCTCGCGCTCCTCGCGGTCGACACCGTGGCTGACCCGGGTGATGTTGGTCGCCCGCTGGGTAATCAGGTCGCGCTGGTCGGCATAGCCGCGCATGGCGATCACCCCGCCGCCGGCGATGTTGTGATCCTCATGCAGCACGAAGCGCCCGGTGCGGGCAAAGCTCTCGAACTCATCGACTGCCAGTATCCGCTTGGCACGCAGCACCACGTCGGCCACCTGATTGCGCTCGACATGCTCGGCATCTGACACCGACAGGTCATCGACGTTGACAATGCTTGTGATACGCTCCACCACCAGCCGCGCCTCGGTCGTGTTGATCTTGGCCTTGTAGGTTGCCCCGGCCGTCAGCGGCTTGCGCCCGAACCAGAACACCCGCGCCTCGAACACATCCGTCTCGACCGGCAGATCGTCGGTATGCGACATCAGATCGCCGCGTTCGACGAAGGTCTGCACATCCAGCGTAAGGCCGATTGACTGCCCGGCAACCGCCCGCCGCGGCTGTTCTGCGTCCTCCGGCCACACTTCAAGGCTTGCGATCCGCGCCGTCTTGTTCGACGGCGAGAACATCACCTCGTCGCCAACTCTGAGCTGGCCCGATTCGATGCGTCCGGCAATGATCCGCCGATTATCGTACTTGTAGACGTCCTGCACCGACATGCGCAGCGGCTGATCGTTCAGCGGCGCATGCACCGGCAGGGTGTCGACCGCATCGATCAGCGTCAGCCCCTTGTACCAGGGCATGTTGCCGGACCGGCTGACGACATTGTCGCCCTCGCGTGCCGAAACCGGCACGATGTGCACATCATGGATGCCGAGCCCGGCCAGGAACCTCCGGTACTCCGCCTCCACCTCTTCAAACCGTGCCTGGTCGTAACCGTTGGCGTCCATCTTGTTGACGGCGACCACCACGTGCGAAATACCGATCAGGTGCAGCAGATAGCCGTGCTTGCGCGACTGTTCCTGAACCCCTTCAAGGCAATCGATCACCACCAGCGCCGCATCGGCCTGGGCAGCACCCGTCAGCATGTTCTTGATGAACTCGCGATGGCCCGGCGCATCGATAATGGTATAGTCGCGCGCCTTGGTCCTGAACCATGCCTGGCTCGAATCGATCGTCACGCCCTGGTCGCGCTCGGCCTGAAAGGCATCCATCAGAAAAGCCCATTCAAAGTCGATGCCGCGCCGCCTGCACGACGCCTGGATCGCCTCGAACTTGCCATCCGGCAGGCTGTCGGTATCGTGGAACAGCCGGCCGACCAGGGTCGACTTGCCATGATCGACATGCCCGGTCACAACGATGCGGGCCAGTTCGCGGGCCGGCTCGACGACCTTCAGCTTGGGCTTGGCGGAATGTTTCGGTTTTGCGTTCATCTGTCCTGTTCCTTCAAGCCCTACATATATCCGTCCTGGCGCAGCCGCTCGAAGGCGTCTTCGCTTTCGTGGTCCATGGCCCGCCCGGCGCGTTCGGATATCCTGGTCAAACGCAGCTCGTCGATGATCTCATCCACCGTGCCGGCAACGCTGTCGACCGGAAACGTGATGTCTTCGTCCCCCAGCGAGCGGTAGCGCTTGCCGTTCTTGGAGAAATACAGATCGATCAGCGGAATGTTCTCGCGCGCCGTGTACTCCCAGATGTCCAGCTCGGTCCACTGCAGCAGCGGGTGAATGCGCACATGCGTGCCGTCGGGAAACTCGGTATTGTACTGGTCCCAGAATTCCGGCGGCTGGTCGCGGAAGTCCCAGTTGCCATGCAATCCGCGCGGTGAGAAGAACCGCTCCTTGGCGCGTGTCGCCTCCTCATCGCGGCGGATGCCGGTGATCAGCCCATTGAAGCCATGCTTGGCGACGGCCTGCTTGAGGCCCTCCGTCTTGCGCGCCGCTGCCCGTGCGGCCGGCGGCAGCTCGGCATCGGTCTGCGAGATATCCGGGCATTCCTCGCGGATGAAATTCAGCTTCCATTCCTTAACGTAGCGGTCGCGGAACGCATACATCTCGGCAAACTTCTTGCCGGTGTCGACATGCATCACCGGAAACGGCACATGGCCGAAGAACGCCTTCTTGGCCAGCCAGATCATCACGTTCGAATCCTTGCCGAGCGACCACAGCATCGCGATGTTGTCGATGCGGTTAAACGCTTCGCGCAAGATGTAGATGCTCTGGCTTTCCAGGCGGTCAAGATGGTTCATTTCAGAATTTGTCCTCTGCCAACTGCGGCGCGTCGGGCCGCACAGCCATGTACCGTCAATAGCTCGGTCTGTCGAGTGGGCGCCGTCTCGTCAAGGCCAGCCCGCGCACCGCGTCCGCCGTCCCCGTCCGGCAAGTCCAATGGGCGAACTTTTGGCCGCTTTTAAGGCAATTCGCAATAGGTCAGTAGGTTAAATGCAACCCGCATTCAAGATTTGGTCCGGCCTTGGTCGGATCGTGATAATCGGCGTCGTAGACGAGGTCGTTATGCCGCATATAGGCCTCCACATCCCGGTTACTCCAATGGATCAGCGGGCACACTTTCAGGAGATTCGATGTCGAGATGTTGAAATGGTCCTGCCCGGCCCGATGCGCCGTTTGCTCCCAGCGCAGCGATGAAATCCACACGTCCGGCCGCAGCTCGTCGAGCGCCCGGGCGAACGGTTCAAGCTTGACCTGCCCGGTAAACGCCTCATGCCCGTCTTCGTCCGGCGCCGGAACCCACCCGCTCCACGCCTCGGCCGGTCGGTAGACATGAAGGTTGAGATCGAGCTCCCCGCGCAGCCGCTCGGCATATGCCAGGGTGGCACGGGTGTTGAACCCGGTATCGACCCAGACCACCGGAATGTCCGGCATCTGCTCGCCGGCCAGATGCAGCAGAACCGCCGACTGCGGCCCGAACTTCGTCGTCACCAGCGGCCGCTGCGCCGCCTCCAGCGCCAGCCGGACAACCTCGCGCGCCGCATTAACCTTGCTGAGCTGATTGAGCCCGGCGACGTCGCCAGCGTTCGGACCTGTCACGTGCTCTTCACCTGGCTGAAACATGAGCTCCACTCGCAATCGTTCGTTAAAAAGAACGATCAATACCTAATAACAGAACGACACGAAGTCAAGCCCGGCGACCACAGACGATCCCTCAACGCGCAAAAAGGCCATCCACAGTGTGTTTTAAAATTTACTCCTTGACAAAACAGAACAAATCATGTACATACGGTGCTACCCGCAGCCCTGCGTCTTGCAGAGGGAAACGTACGGCCCATCTCTTACGGCGGCGGCGGGAGCGGTTCTGGAGCAAGTGGGCGGCGCCTGGTTGGACAGGAGAAACCGATCGCCCCGGTAAAGGAGGTGTCAGCGGAGATGAGCAGGCTTGCACAGATTAAGGCCGTTCGTCGTGTTGGCGCCGATGGACCTGAGCCATGTCCCAGCATCCGGTGTGCGCCCCTGGTGCGAAAGCGCCAGCGTCTATCCAAGGCGTCCGGCGGTGAAAGGCCCGGTCGGTCTGTTGTTCAGGCCAGGCCCGAGCAGCCGGACGATGAGCGCGTACACCTGGCGATTTGCCAACCGGGTAACCGGTTTCGGGCGGGCGCCGTCAGGCACCCTCCCTGCGTGGCAGGGCAAGCATTGCGAAGCAATGCGCCAGTCCGTGAACGCACGCTCTTGCGGAGGCAAGAGCGGAAACCAAAAACCCAGCCGGGTAACCGGTTTCGGGCGGGCGCCGTCAGGCACCCTCCCTGCGTGGCAGGGCAAGCATTGCGAAGCAATGCGCCAGCCCGCGAACGCACGACCGCGCGGAGGCGCGGGCGGAAATCAAAGACTCCCGCAAGGCGGAACGCCTTAAGGGTATGTAACAGACCGTGACGGAATGCCGGGTTGGGCGGCAGCCTATCCCCTTTCCTTTCCATAGAGACGTCTCATGCCGACCGACATACGGCATTCCGTCTTTCCCTGAAGTTTCATGCGCGGATGTCACGCCGTGCCAAGGGCGAAGCCGTGCCCAAAGCCCTCTCCCCTCGCGGCAGGGCTATCGCATATGCCGGTGATGAAATCTGATTGGCCGCACAATCTTGCCGTCCTCGGGCTTGACCCACTGCTGTCCGGTTTAACGTTGGGTGAAGGCACATTTCTTCCATTGCATCGGATAGTTGCATGCGCTGAAGAAAGCTCCGACATGATTCCGGCTTGGCTCCCGAGCATTCCCTCCCCTAGAAAAGGGGAGGGTTAGGGTGGGGATTGATGGCGGTGCAAAGGATTGAAATCGTTGCCGAATTGCACCGCCATCAACCCCCATCCCGACCCCCGTTCAAGCCGGGGGCAGGCTCTTCCCCCTTTCTGGGGGAAGGAGCATTCATCGCTAAACCGGACAGCAGTGGGTCAAGCCCGAGGAAGGCAGAAAACAAAGCTCTAATCCAATTGCGACAGCCGCCACTCGCAGGGTGCGGGAACGATTTCCCCACGGAAGTTAGTCCGTGCCAGGTGCGAAGCCGTGCCCAAAGCCCTCTCCCCTTGCGGCAGGGCTATCGCATATGCCGGTGATGAAATCTGATTGGCGGTACAATCTTGCCGTCCTCGGGCTTGACCCGAGGATCCAGGAAGCCACTTGCGCCGAAATTCGCTGCACTCTGGGTCCTCGGGTCAAGCCCGAGGACGGCGGAAAACAAAGTTCCAATCCAATTACGATAGCCGCCACTCGCAGGGTGCGGAAACGATTTCCCCACGGAAGTTAGTCCGTGCCAGAAATGAAGCCGCGTCCCAAGTTGTCATCCCGGCCAAGCGCAGCGCGAGCCCGGACCTCTGTGCCTTGCCCCATCGTCCAGAGATCCCGGACAAGACCTGCCGGTCCTTCCGGGATGACAATGTTAGGTGAGGGGGCCCGCGGTGCTACCAACTCAACTATTGCCACATGGCATCACCATCACCCCTACGGCGCCACGAACCACAGCACGGCAGACACCGTGAACACCGACAGGGCGGTGCCGAGCGCGATGGCGCCGGACACAGGGGCAACGCCGGCTTCATACTTTGCAGCGAACATGAAGGCATTGACCCCAGTCGGCAGGCTGGCGAACAGCACCACCACCCCGGCCGCCACCGGGTCGAGATCGAAAATGCCGAAGGCGGCGACCGCCGCCAGCAGCGGGAACACGGCCATCTTCAGCACCAGAATGGCCGTGACGCTGCGCACGTTGCCCTTGAAGCCGAACGCTGTCAGCGACAGCCCGAGCACGAACAGCGCCGTCGGCACCCCCGCCTGGCCGAGCAGGGAGATCGTGCGGTCGGCGATCGGGTGAATGCCGAGCCCCGTCAGCCGCCACAGACTGCCGGCGACGATCGCCATGACGATGGGATTCTTCAACAGGTCGAGCACCAGCTTGCCCAGCATCGCCGAGACCGGCTGGCCCCGGCCGCGTCCGGCAGTCTCGGCCCTGAGCGTCGCCGCCAGCCACTGGATCGGCGCATGAATGGAGATGATCAGCCCGGCCGGCAGGGCGGCCGCCTCGCCGAAATAGCTCACCGCCAGCGGAATGCCGAGCAGCACCAGATTGCTGAACGACGAGGCAATGGCCGCCGGCGCCCCGCCGGCCCCGGCCAGCGGCGGCAGGTAGCGCGACACCGCGATGCCCAGCAGCCAGACGATGGCCCCGGCCGCGAAATATGCACCCCACAGATCCCACGGCGCCGCCCCGGCATCGACCTTCGCCAGGGTGCGAAACAGCAGGGCCGGGATGGCGAATCCGAACACGAACAGGTTGATCGCCCTTTCGCCCGCCGCGGTGAACAGCTTGAACCGCCCTGCCCCGTATCCCAGCGCGATCAGGGCGAAAACCGGTATGACGGTGATGAGGATGAGTTCCATCGCTTGCGGGCGCTTTCTTGCCGGACAGGTATCGCCCGGTTACATTGACCATTGTACTGAGGACTGCAAGCCATGGGCAAACCACCCCCCGGAAACGATCCGGCCACCGACCTGGTCCAGCGCGCCTACACCGTCGCCAGCGAGGACGAGCAGCGCGCGCTCTACAGGGACTGGGCCGAGAGCTATGACGAGGCGATGGTCGGCGGGCTGCAATACACCTCGCCGGCCAAATGCGCCCGTCTGCTGGCGGGCCAACTTGAGGACAAGGCCGCACCGGTGCTTGATGTCGGCTGCGGAACGGGCCTCGCCGGATACGAACTGAGTACCCTGGGTTTCGCCACCATCGACGGCATCGACGTTTCCGAAGACATGCTGGCTGTGGCCCGCCGGCGCGGCATCTACCGCGACCTGATGGCCGGCGATCTGCTGAAGACCCTGCCCATCGCCGATGCCAGCTATGCCGGCGCGATCTGCACCGGCACCTTCACCCACGCCCACGTCGGCGCGGCCTGTCTCGATGAACTCATCCGGACGTTCAGGCCGGGCGCGATCTTTGCGTTCACCGTGCACCGGGACGTTCATGACGAGTTGGGGTTCACAGACAAGCTCACCGGGTTGACGGCAGACGGCGTGCTCAAGCGGCTGTCGCACACCCGCGACACCTACTATGCCTCCACCGACGACCCGGAAGGGCATTTCTACGTCTTCCGCAAGCTGTGAGGGCATGACGCGAAAGCAGGCAAGAGACCGGGTCGAGCGGGCCCGCCGCATCGCCGGCCCCAAGGATGCTCTTGCGGTTTACCGCGACTGGGCACGCGACTATGACCGCGACATTGCCGGCGAGTTGAACTTCATCGGCAGCGACCGGATTGCCGAACTGCTGGCCGAACACCTGCCCGACCGGACCGCGCACATCATCGATCTGGGCTGCGGCACCGGGCTGGTCGGCCATGCCCTCCAGCAGCTCGGCTTTAGCCACCTGGATGGCCTCGATCTGTCGCCCGAAATGCTTGCCGTGGCCCGCCGCAAGGCGGTCTATGCGCAAACGCTTCAGGCCAACCTGCTGGAGCCGCTTGATCTGCCCGATTGTGCATATAACGCGGCCATCTCCGCCGGCACCTTCACCACCGGCCACGTCGACGCCACGGCATTGCCGGAAATCATGCGCATCCTCCGCCCCGGCGGGATATTGGCCTGCGTGATCGCCGATGCGGTGTGGCAGGAGGGCGGGTTCGCCAGCGCATTTTCCATCCAAGCAGGACAACTCCGGCACCACTCGCAAGAACCGATCAGCCTGGGCGGCCGTACCGAAGCGCACTACCTGGTGGTTCAAGCACCCGAGGCGTGACCAGCGATCCGGTTGCCCTCGACAGCCGTCATTCGCTCAACTGGCAAGCAGAGGCGGATGGCAAAAGATGGCCTGGAGCTTGAAAGGCTCTCAATCTTGCCGGAAAATGGTTGCGCGTACTGACAGTAGAGTATTCGTTGCCTTGATTGCCGGGCATGATTGAACCTGCAGACGCGGAGGGTGGAAAACTCCATGCACGAGGCGCTGAACCTACGCGAGGTGATGGTCTTCCTGTTTGCCGCCGGCATTGTCGTTCCGCTGGTCCGGCGCCTGCGGATCAGTCCGGTGTTCGGCTTTCTCATCGTCGGCCTGGCGATCGGACCGCATGGTCTCGCCCGCTTTGCCGACAGCATGCCATGGCTGCAGAATGTGCTGATCACCGATCTTGAAGGCGTGCGCCCGCTCGCCGAATTGGGCGTGGTCTTCTTGCTGTTCATGATCGGCCTTGAGCTTTCGCTCGACCGCCTGTGGGCGATGCGCCGCAGGGTGTTCGGACTGGGCGGGGCGCAAATCGTCGTGACCGGCACGGTGATCGCCGTCATCGCCCGGCTGTTCGACAATCCGCTTGCCGTCGCCGTGGTGCTGGGCGCCAGTTTTGCGCTTTCATCGACGGCAATCGTCATGCAGCTGTTGGCGGAAAACCGTCGCATGGGCACAACGACCGGCCGCGTCAGCTTCGCCATTCTCCTGTGTCAGGACCTGGCCGTTCTGCCGATCCTGTTCCTGGTCGGTGTCTTTGCCGCCCAGAGCGATGCAGCCGTGCTTCCGGCATTCGCCTGGGCCATGGGCAAAGCGCTGATTGCCGTTGCCGTCATCCTCGCCATCGGCCGCCTGATCATCCGACCGGTCTTCCGCTTTGTCGGCAGCACCGCCAGCCGGGAAATGTTTCTCGCCCTTATCCTGCTGGTCATTGTCGGCACGGCGCTGGCGACAGAGCAGTTCGGCCTGTCCATGGCGCTGGGCGCCTTCCTCGCAGGCCTCCTGTTCGCCGAGACCGAATACCGCCATGAGATCGAGGTCGACATCGAGCCGTTCAAGGGCCTGCTGCTCGGCCTGTTCTTCGTATCGATCGGCATGGGCATCGACCTGGCCCAGATCGCCGCTGAACCGCTGTGGCTCATTGCTTCGGTGTTCGGGCTGTACGCGATCAAGAGCCCGATCGTTTACGGTCTGGCACGGGCGTTCGGCGAGTCCCGTCCGGTGGCGCTGGAATCCGGGCTGCTGCTCGGCCAGAGCGGCGAGTTCGCCTTCCTCGTTGTCGGCATGGCCTATGGCCTGGGATTGATGCCCAACGACACCGCCCAATTCATGCTGATCGTTGCCGGCCTCACCATGATGACGACGCCGCCGGTGGCGCAGTTCGCCCGCAGGCTGGCGCTTGCCGTCGAAACCCGCGAGGCGGATCTCGAGCAGGACGAGGCCGATATTCCGGTCGGCCTTGGCGGCCATGTCATCGTCGTCGGCTACGGCCGTGTCGGCCAGATGCTCGGGTCAGTGCTCGATGGCCAGGAACTGCCGCATATCGGTCTCGACATCGATCCGGACCTGGTCGCCCGATATCGCTCGGCCGGCGGCGGCATTTTCTTCGGCGATGCCAACCGGCCGGACATCCTGCGCAAGTTCGGCGTTGACCAGGCCGCAGCGCTGGTGGTGACCATGGACAGCCCGCACGTGGTGGAACAGGTGGTGGAGACGGCGCGCCAGCATTGGCCCGATCTGCTGATCTATGCCCGTGCCCGCGACCGCGCCCATGCGGCACGGCTGATCTCCCGCGGCGCCAGCCACGCCATTCCCGAAACCATAGAGGCAAGCCTGCAACTGGGTGAAATGGTCCTGATGGGCATCGGCGTCCCGGACCAGGCCGCCCGCCGCATCATCGATACGCGTCGTCAGATTGAACAGGACACTGTAGACCACAGTGCGCAGAAACCGGATGAGTGATGACATGACCAAGGCATCTGGCCGGGCCATGTTCTAGAGCCCCAGCCCCTCAATAATCCGGTTGACCGCGCTGGTGGCGGTCAGGCTGCCGCAGCGCACCTCCTCGGTTAAGGCCTCCAGCCGGGCTGACACATCCGGATGGCGGCGGACGATTTGCTGCAGGCGGTCGTCGAGCAGGGTCCACATCCAGCGCACCTGCTGGTCGCGGCGTTTCTCGGCCAGCGCGCCCGAGGCGGTCAGCGTGGCGCGGTGTTCCATCACCGCCCCCCACAGCTCATCGAGGCCGGTGTCGTGCAGGCCCGACATGGTGATCACCCGCGGCGTCCAGTTGGGATCGCTGGGCGTGAGAATGTGCATCGCCTGGCGCAGGTCGCCGGCGGCCCGCTCCGCCCGGGTGACATTGTCGCCGTCGGCCTTGTTGACGGCGATCAGGTCGGCGATCTCCAAAACACCCTTCTTGATGCCCTGCAGCTCATCGCCCGCCCCGGCCACCATCAAGACGGCGAAGAAATCCACCATCCCGGCAACGGTGGTTTCCGACTGGCCGATGCCGACCGTTTCGACGATGATGACGTCGTAGCCCGCCGCCTCGGACAAGAGCATGGTCTCGCGGGTTCGCCGCGCTACACCACCCAAGGTGGCGCCGGCCGGCGATGGACGAATGAAGGCATGCTGGTCGATGGCGAGTCGCGCCATGCGCGTCTTGTCGCCGAGGATCGAACCGCCGGTGCGCTGGCTGGTTGGGTCAACGGCGAGCACGGCGACCTTGTGGCCCTCGCCCGTCAGCCGGCTGCCCAGCGTATCGATGGTCGTCGACTTGCCGGCTCCGGGCACGCCCGTCAGCCCCAGCCGGATCGCCTTGCCGGTGTGCGGCAGCAACTCCGCCAGCAGCGCCTGCGCTCCGCGCTCATGGTCCGGCCGGTTCGATTCCACCAGCGTGATCGCCCGCCCGAGTGCGGCCCGGTTGCCGGAGCGAATGTGCTGTGCCAGTTCGGATGTCTCAATGCCGTCTTTCATCGCTCCGCAGATAGCGCATCACAAGGGAGCCGTCACCCCTAAGCGTTCTCGGCGATCCAGTCTTCATAGATCAGCTGCACGCTCGCCCGCTGCATGACGGCGTCGGCAATCCGCTTCACGTTTGGGAATTCATCTGCCGAAGGCTGGCCGCGCGACGTTCTGAGCCAGGTGGTCAGCATGAACAGATAGATGTCGGCGGCGCTGAACCGGTCGCCGAGGATCCATGTGCCGTCGCCGATCTGGTCGTCGATCACGGCCCAAGTCTCGCGCAGCCGGCGGATGCCCCGGCGCTGGGCGCCCGGTTCATCGGCCGGCGTGTCGGCGAAGCGGTCGGGATAGTAGTCGAGCTGGAAGGCGTTCTGCACCGAGCTGGAGAAATAAACCAGCGTCTGCAAGAAACGTCCCCGGTCATCATCGTCCGCAGCCGGCGCCAGCCCGGCCTCGGGGTGCCGGTCGCAAAGGAAAATAGTGATCGCCGCACACTCATACATCGCCCGCTCCCCCCAGATCAGCACCGGCACCCAACCATTCGGATTGAGCACCAGTTGCTCAGGCGGACGCGGCTTGTCCATGTCGATGGTCGTATCGATCAGCTCATAGGGCGCCCCGATCTCCTCCAGCAGCACACGCACGCCCATCGAGGCACTGCCGGGGGCATAGTAGAGTTTGTAGGTCATAGGGCGAGTTCTCCTTTGCCACGAAAGCCCGGCCTTCGCCAGCGCATGGCCTGCGTTGATGACAGACGCATCCTAACACGCCGGCAGGCAGCGCCGACAGACCAACCTCACACACCGCCAGCTCTCTTCTCCCGCCACCACCGCGCAACCCCTTCGCTTCTGCCGGAAAGGCCATGAGGCTCAGGACCTGTTGAGCGACGCCGTTGCCGTGTCAAAACGTGGCGCAATTTGGCTTCACAGGCGGGCGGGGTCGGGCGTAGTCTGGGCCTGCAACTCCTGATCCGAAGGACCGAGCCCCATGACCATCGTCGACACCGAAGCCCTCAATACCGTCAAAGCACCGATTGAGCGGGCGCGCGGATTGCCGAATGCGTTCTACACCGATGAGGATGTGTTCGAGGCCGAAAAGCGGGTGCTGTTCGCGCAGACCTGGGCCGCGGTCGGCTTCGGCAAGGACGTGCCCGGGCCCGGCGACGTCAAGCCGGTGGAGTTTCTCGGCCAGCCACTGCTCCTGGTGCGCGGCAAGGACGGGGCGCTGCGGGTGTTCCAGAACGTCTGCCGCCACCGCGGTATGATTCTGGTGTCGGAGCCGACGACGCTCAACAGCACGATCCGCTGCCCGTACCATTCCTGGTGCTACAATTTCGACGGCTCGCTGCGCACCACGCCGCATGTCGGCGGGCCGGGCAGGAATCTGCATGATTGCGTCAACCGCGAGGAGCTTGGTCTGCTGGAAGTGCGCTCCGAAGTGTTCATGGACGTGATCTTCGTCAACATGGACGGCAAGGCACCGGACTTCCGCGACACCCACGCCAAGCTGTTCGAGCGCTGGCATGAATATGTCGACCGGCCGCTGTTCCACGGCGGCAAGACGTCGTCGATGGTTCTGGAGGCCAATACCAACTGGAAGCTGGCGGTGGAGAACTACTGCGAAAGCTACCACCTGCCCTGGGTCCACCCCGGCCTCAACAGCTATTCGCGCCTGGAGGATCACTACAACATCGTCGAGCCGCAGGCGTTCTCCGGTCAGGGCACGCTGGTCTACAATCCGCAGCTCGACGACACCGGCCGCACCTTCTCGCTGTTCGGCGGCCTGTCGGACAAGTGGAACAAGGCGGCGGAATATATCGCGCTCTACCCCAACGTGCTGCTCGGCGTGCACAAGGACCACACCTTCGCCATCCTGCTCGATCCCGTCGCGCAGAACCGCACCGTCGAGCGCATCGAGATCTACTATGCCAGCGAGGACATGCTGAGCGCCGACCTGAAGGACCTGCGCGAGACCCACGCCGCCCAATGGAAAGAGGTGTTCGTGGAGGACATTTTCGTCATCGAAGGCATGCAGAAGGGCCGCTCGGCCTCCCTGTTCGACGGCGGCAAGTTCTCCCCTGTCATGGACAACGCCACCCACTGTTTCCATGAGTGGGTGGCCGAGCGGTTCTCGCTGACCACGTGACAGCCCTCCCGCCGATGGCGCTCGATACGGCCATCATGGCCGCGCATGACGCCGATGACCGCGCCCGGTTGAGCGCGCTCTATCTGCAGGCCGGGGAACTGAAGCTGGCCGAAGGCGATGTCAATGCGGCGTGCTTTCTGTTCACGCAAGCTTACGTCTATGGCCTGGATGGCGGCAACGACGAAGCCCGCCACGCCGCCCACACCCATCTCGTGAAACATGGCCGCGATGCATGAACCCCATCCACAGCTTGTGGCTAAGGCCTGAAGTCCCCTCTCCCTCTTCAGAGGGGGAGGGTCAGGGAGGGGGTGACGGCGGTGCGGATAAATACCGGCACATACCATGTTGCACCGCCCATCCCCATCACCAACTTCCCCCTTCAAGAATGAGATAGTTGAGCGCGGATTGGACTTGCGTGCTGATGCATTCCCGGCGAACATCGCGGCCGGACAAGGAGGCGCGGGCGGGCATGCAAATCACTGCGATTGAATCCTTTACGACGGAGTTCGTCGGCTTCGTGCGGGTCACGGTGGAGGACGGCAGCCAGGGCTGGGGCCAGGTCTCAACCTATCATTCCGACATCTCGGCAATGGTGCTGCATCGCCAGGTCGCACCCTACGCACTGGGCGAGGATGCCTTTGACACCGCCAGGCTGATGCAGCTCATCCCCGAGCGCGAGCACAAGTTTCCCGGCTCATACCTGCGCCGCGCCATGGGCGGACTCGACACCGCTCTGTGGGACTGGCGCGGCCGGCGCGAGGGCAAGGCGGTGTGCGAACTGCTCGGCGGCACCCGGGGCATGCTGCGCTGCTACGCCTCGTCGATGAAGCGCGATATCACACCGGCGGACGAGGCCAGCCGGCTGGCGCGGCTGCGCGATGAACAGGGCTTCGATGCCTTCAAGTTCCGCGTGGCGGCGGAATGCGGCCATGACATCGACGAATGGCCCGGCCGCACCGAGGAGATCGTCAAGGTGGTGCCGGCAGCACTTGGCGACGGCGTGGCCAAGCTCGTCGATGCCAATTCCGGCTTCTCGCCGGCCCGGGCCATCGAGGTTGGGCAGATGCTCGAAGATAACGGCATCTCGCACTTCGAGGAACCCTGCCCCTATTGGGAACTGGAGCAGACCAAGCAGGTAACGGATGCCCTCACCATCGACGTCACCGGCGGCGAGCAGGATTGCGACCTGACCATCTGGCGCAGGATGATCGACATGCGCGCGGTGGACATCGTGCAGCCGGACGTGTGCTACCTCGGCGGCATGGTGCGCACCATGCAGGTGGCGGACATGGCGGCCAGGGCCGGCCTGCCCTGCACGCCCCATTGCGCCAATCTGTCGATGGTCACCCTGTTCACCATGCACCTGCTGCGCGCCATCTCGAACGCCGGCAAGTACCTGGAGTTTTCCATCGAAGGGCCGGACTACTATCCCTGGCAGGAGGGGCTCTTTGTCGCCTCGCCCTTTGAGGTGACCGATGGCAGGGTGGCAATCCCCGACGCGCCGGGCTGGGGTGTCGAGGTTAGCCCCGACTGGCTCGCCGATGCGCAGTATCAGATCAGCGAACTGGATACCTGACGTGAGCAGCACCCTCTTCACACCCGGCTTCAAACCGCACCCCTACTGGTGGGAGGACGCACCGCGCCCCGATGATGCCGACGGACCATTGCCCGGGACCGCTGATGTCGCCATCATCGGCTCCGGCTTCACCGGTCTCAATGCCGCCATCGAGACCGCCCGCGGTGGCCGCAATACGGTGGTGCTCGATGCCGAGACGCCGGGCTGGGGCTGCTCGTCGCGCAACGGCGGCCAGATCAGCACCAGCATCAAGAAGTCCCATGCCGAACTGGTGGCCGCCTATGGCGACAAACTCGGATTTGAGATCGCCCGCGAGGGCCACACTGCCCTGCAATGGATCGGCGAATTCGTCGCGCGCGAAAATATCGACTGCAACTTCATCCGATGCGGCCGCTACTACGGCGCCCACAGCCCCAGGCAATATGAGCGCATGGCCCGCGACCTCGATCAGCCCGTGCCCGCGGGCCTGGAGACGGATGCCTACTTGGTGGCCAAGGCCGATCAGGCCAAGGAGATCGACACTGATTTCTACCACGGCGGCACAGTCCAGCCGCACCACTGCTCGCTGCACCCGGCCCGCTATCACCTCGGCCTGTACCGGGTCGCCCGCGACGCCGGCGCAACGGTCATCGGCAACTGCCGCGTTACCGGCATCCGCAGCGATGGCAGCCATTTTGGGCTGCAAACATCGAAAGGCACCATCCGCGCCCGCGACGTCATCGTCGCCACCAGCGGTTATACCGGCGCCATCACCCCCTGGCAGCGCCGCCGCATCATTCCCATCGGCAGCTACATGCTGGCCACCGAGGAATTGCCGCAGGACCTGATCGATCGGCTGCTGCCGACCCGGCGCAATATCGTCGACAGCCGCAAGCTGGTGGTCTACTACCGCACCTGTCCGCAGCGCAAACGCATCCTGTTCGGCGGCCGCGTGTCGATCACCGAAAGCGATCCGGTGGCTGCCGCACCTGCCCTGCACGCCGAGATGGTGAAGATCTTTCCCGACCTGGCGCATATCTTCATGACCCATGCCTGGATGGGCTTCGTCGGCTACACCTTCGATTCCATGCCCCATGTCGGCGTCCATGGCGGCGTACACTACGCCATGGGCTATTGCGGCTCCGGCGTTTCGCTGGCCAGCTATTTCGGCATGCGCATCGGCCAGAAGGTCATCGGCCACCCGGACGGCAGCAGCCCGCTGGAGCAGATGGCCTTCCAGTCGCGGCCCTACTATTGGGGCAAACCATGGTTCCTCGCCCCGTCGATCAGTTACTACCGCTGGAAAGACGCCCGCAGTTAGGGTCCTGATCCTAGAGCTTCACTTGCTGTTCTTGTCCTGCCCGAACATCTGGGCGATCACCAGAAGTGTCGAGGAAACCAGCACCATGATGGTCGAAATCGACGCAATCGTCGGATCGATCTGGTCGCGCAGGGCATTGAACATGTTGCGGGTCAGCGTCGAGTTGTCACCGCCGGATACGAACATGGCGATGATCACCTCGTCGAAAGATGTGATGAACGACAACAGCGCCGCCGAGATCACCGCAAAACGGATCTGCGGCAGGGTGATCACCATGAACGCCCTGAACCGCGAGGCCCCGAGACTGCGCGCCACCATCTCCTGGTTCATGTCATAGCTCTTGAGCGCCGAGGAAATGATGATCAGCACCAGCGGTATGGCAAGGATCGAATGCGCCAGCACCAGCCCCAGTATGGTGTTGACCAGACTGAGCTTCACATAGGCATAGAACGATCCGATAGCGATCAGGATCACCGGCACCATCATCGGCGAAATCAGGGTGATGAAGATGAGATGGGCAAACCGCAGGTTTGACACGAACAGCCCGTAGGCCGCCATGATCCCCAGCGGGGTTGCCACCAGCATGGTCAGGAACGCCACCTTGAGCGACGTCCATGTCGCCGACATCCAGCTGTCGGAGGCGAAGTAGTGATCGTACCAGCGCGTCGACCAGGTGCGCGGCGGGAACTCCAGATACTGGCTCTCCGAGAACGACATCGGAATGACGATCAGGGTCGGCGCGACCAGAAAGATCATCACCAGCGTGGCGAAGATGTACAGCCACAGCCGGTCGAGATGGGTGATCTGGGTGTCCGATGCCGGTGAACGCAGCCAACTCATCAGCCGTGCCCTCCACCGAGAATGCGGTCGAGCTTCAACAGCCGCGACGAGGCATAGAGGATGCCCATGGTCAGCGCCAGAAGGACAACGCCGAGCGCACTTGCCGCACCCCAGTTGAAGAACAGCTCGATGTTGTCGGTGATCCGCATCGAGACCATGATCACCTTGCCGCCGCCGAGCACTGCCGGGGTGACGAAGAACCCGAGGCACAGCACGAACACGATCAGCGCCCCGGCGAACTGACCGGGCAGCGACAGCGGGAAATAGACCTGCCAGAACGACTGGCCCGGCGTTGCGCCAAGATTTGCTGCGGCTTTGGCATAATAGCTGTCGATCGCCTTCATCGAGCCATAGACCGGCAGCACCAGGAACGGCAGCATGATGTGCACCATGCCGATCAGCGTGCCGGCAAGGTTGTGCACCAGCTTGAGGGGCTCATCCCACAGGCCGATATCGATTGCCCAGTTGTTGAGGATACCCTTGCGCTGCAAGAGCACCAGCCAGGCGTAGGTGCGCACCAGCAGCGAGGTCCAGAATGGCAGCAGCACGGTGATCATGCAGATGGCCGCCGCCCGCCGCGGCAACTGAGCCAGGAAGTAGGACAGCGGATAGCCGATCACGATGCAAATCAGCGTCGTCAGGATCGACACCTTGAACGTGGTCCAGAATATCCGTGCATAGGATTTCGAATCGATCATCCGCTGGTAGTGCTCCAGCGAGAACGTGCCCTCATCGCTGAGAAATGAGATGTAGAACAGCCAGCCGACCGGCAAAATCATGATCACCAGCACAAGCAACAAGGCCGGCGAGGCAAGGTCAAACAGCTTCAGCCGCTCCAGAAAGGCATCCTGCTTGAGTCCCTCGGCATGGGGGGCGGAATGACTGACTTCACCGGCCGGGGCAGCGGGTTGGTGTGCGCTGAGTGTGCTCATCAGTCCGCATCCGCTATCAGCACGGTATCGTCCTTGTGCAACCCTAGCGTCACCGGCTCGCCGACCGGCGGAATCCCGTCCATCACACCGCGCCGGGTGCTGCCGCGCACCGCCACCTGTACCCCATCGGGCAGTTCGGCGTACATCAGATAGCTTTCGCCCTGGAACACGAGATCGTGCACGGTTGCCTTGAAGATGTTGATGTCCTTGCCCGGCCGGCCGGTGACGACGGCAAGGCGCTCTGGGCGCATCAGCAAGCTGTGGTCGTCGGCACTCTCAGGCTTGACCGAGACCTTCAGCACCTTGCCGTTGTAGGCCGCCTTGCCGTCGCGCACCTCGACCGGCACGAAGGTCGATTCACCGATGAAATCGGCCACGAAGGTGTTGGCCGGGTAATCGTACAGCCGGCGTGGTTCGTCGAGCTGCATCAGCTTGCCGTGATTGATGACCGCGATGCGGTCCGACATGGTCAGCGCCTCGCGCTGGTCGTGGGTGACGTAGACCGTGGTCATGCCGAGCTGGTCGTGCAGGCGTCGCAGCTCGATCTGCATGTGTTCGCGCAGCTTCTTGTCGAGCGCCGACAGCGGTTCGTCCATCAAGAGAATACGCGGCTCGAACACGATGGCCCGGGCCAGCGCCACGCGCTGCTTCTGGCCGCCGGACAGCTGGTCGATGCCCCGGCTGCCGTAGCCGCCGAGCTGCACGGTTTCCAGCGCCGCCTCGACCCGCTCCACCATCTCCGCCGCCGGCGTCTTGCGCAGCTTCAGCGGAAAGCCGACATTGGCCGCCACGTTCATGTGCGGGAACAGGGCATAGTTCTGAAACACCATGCCGACCTCGCGCTTGTGCGGCGGGGTGCGCACCATTTCGGTATCGCCGAACTTGAGACTGCCGTGGTCGGGCCGCGTAAAGCCGGCCAGCACCATCAAAAGCGTGGTCTTGCCCGACCCCGACGGACCGAGCAGCGTCAGAAACTCACCGCTCTTGATATCGAGCGACACATTGTCGAGCGCAAAGACCTTGCCGTAGGTCTTCGTCGCCTTGCGGATGAAGATCGGAAGCGCTTCACCCTTTTGCCGGGATGACTCCACCGCAGCCTCTCATTGCTATTCTTATCGAAAAAGAAACCGGGCGGCTGGGTACCGCCCGGTCCGTTCGGCTGTTGCTATTCGCTCAGCATGTCCTGATACTTCGCAGCCGCGATCTTCTCCCACTTGGCATACCAGTCGTTGTTGACCACCAGCTGGCTTCCGGCATTGGCGGGATGCGACGGCAGCATGCCGGAGATCTTGTCATCGATAATGCCGAGATCATAGGCATCCTTGTTGGTCGGCCCGTAGGTGATGTACTGCGGCATCGCGGCCTGGTAGCTGGCCTTGCTGGCCTCGGCCAGGAACTTCATCGCCAGCTCCTTGTTCGGCGCCCCCTTGGGAATGCCGAAGCAGTCGTAGTCGAGCAGCGCATTGTCATAGTTATAGGCCGCCTTGG
Organism: Aestuariivirgaceae bacterium; assembly: GCA_965216335.1. Taxonomy (GTDB): domain Bacteria; phylum Pseudomonadota; class Alphaproteobacteria; order Rhizobiales; family Aestuariivirgaceae; genus JAHEJE01. The sequence goes on from OZ244154.1 coordinate 1,863,055, forward strand.
CGCCGTCCTTGATCGCCACGTCGAAGCGTCCGTTCCAGCCCGTGGTCATGTCGACCTCGCCGTCTTTCATCAGCTGGGCATGCTGGGCGCCGGACTTCCACCAGATCGCCACATGCGGCTTCAGTTCACGGATCTTGTTGATCGCCCGGTCGATGCCTTCCTCGCTCGACAGCGTCTCATAAACCTTGTCGCGCGCCACCCCATCGGCCATCAGCGCCAGTTCCAGGGCACCGCGATACTTGGCGCGATAGGATCGCTTGCCCGGGAATTTCTCGGCATTCCAGAAGTCCGCCCACGACTTCGGCGCATTGGCATCGGCATAGGTTTCGGTGTTGTAGGCAAACACAGTCGAGAAGGTGATTGTACCGACGCAGGCCGGCAGATAGGTGCCTTCAACGAACTTCGAGACATCGATCATGTCATAGTCGAGCGGCTCAAGAATGCTCTCGACACCACCGCGCGCACCGCCGCCGGAACCGGTGTCGATGATATCCCAGGTCACCGCGCCGGCTTTCACCCCAGACTTGTTCTCATGTGTCAGCGTGCACAGCCGCATCCCGCTGTCACAACGGGCCGGTGGTTTTACGTGAACCATTGTGCACACCACGCTAGCCACACGCAAGGCAGGCCCGCTATCAGCCACGCGGCGATTTCACTGTTTGACACAGCACAGCCAACACCAATAAACCCACCCGGGAACGGTTTGCGGCAAGATGATGTGCACCGGCACGTCTCGCAGCCTCGTATTGGAATGGACATGCAACACATCGAGACGATCATCGTCGGCGCCGGTCCAGCCGGCAGCACCTGCGCCTGGCAGTTGAACCGCCAGGGCCGCGAGGTGCTGATGCTCGACAAGGCGGAATTTCCGCGCACCAAGCTGTGCGCCGGATGGATCACGCCCAAGGTGATGAACGATCTCGAATTCACGATGGACGACTACCCGTATGCCATCCTCAACATCAAAATTCACTCGCACATCAAGGGCCTGCCGTTTGCCTGCCACGGTTCGCCGATCCCGGGCGAAACCTTCTCGATCCGCCGCATCGAATTCGACGACTGGCTGCGCCAACGATCAGGCGTCGAGACGGTCCGCCACACCGTGAAGGCCATCCGCCGCGACGGTGGGCGGTTTGTCGTCGATGAAACTTACTCCTGCGACAACCTGATCGGTGCCGGCGGAACTGCATGCCCGGTGCGCCGCATCATGTTCCCGGAAAACCGTCGCAAGTTCCGCCAGGTCGTCACCCTCGAGCGCGAGTTCGAATACCCCGCCCGCGCCGACATCTGCCACCTGTACTTCCTGCACTACGGCGCCAAGGCCTATGCCTGGTACTTCCCCAAGGGCGACGGCTTCGTGAACATCGGGTTGGGCGGCAAGGCGAATTTTTTCCGCAAGGCGGACGGCAACATCCACACCCACTTCAAGCGGTTCCTGTCGGACCTTGTTGAACAGGGCTTGCTCGATCCGGCAGCAATCGAGAACTTCGGCGAAGCCGGCCATCCCTACTATCTCAATTCCGAGCACGGCGAAATCAAGCAGGACCGCTGCTACCTGATCGGCGATGCAGCGGGTCTGGCCACCGTCGATCTTGGCGAAGGCATCGGCCCGGCCATCGAGAGCGCGCTGATGGCGGCCGGCGAAATTACCGGTACCGCGAGCTACTCGAAAACAGCCGTCACGCAATTCAGCTCCGGCGGCGTGCTGCGCAAACTGGCCGAACGCTTCGTGGCGCCCAAACCGGCGAGCGCTGTGAGGTAGCGCCCACTATTCCGCTGCCTGCAAACGCCCCTTGCCCACCGGCTCGACTTTGGCGGCGCAGAACTTGAACTCGGGGATCTTGCCGAACGGATCGAGGCTCGGGTTGGTCAGTTCATTGGCCGAGGCCTCGACGAAGGCAAACGGAATGAAAATCACGCCCGGCGGCACCTGTTCGTCCTGGCGCACCTTGATCTCGACCGAGCCGCGCCGCGTCGACACCCGCACCTTGTCGCCCGGTTCGATGCCGAATTTGGCCACGTCGGCGGCATTCATCTGCACCACGGCTTCCGGATTGACCGCATCGAGCACGTTCGAGCGCCGGGTCATGGCACCGGTGTGCCAGTGTTCGAGCTGGCGGCCGGTCGACAGGATGAACGGGTAGTCGCGGTCCGGCACTTCGTCCGGCGGCAGCACCTCGGCGGGCACGAACTTGCCGAGACCATCGGCGGTCGGGAAGCGGTCGGAGAACACGATATCCTGGCCCGGGTGATCCGGCGCCGGGCACGGATAGGCAACGACGTTCTCGGTCTCCAGCCGCTGCCAGGTGATATTGTCGAGCGACGGCATCGCCTGCTTCATCTCGGCGAACACATCCGCCGGGCCGGCATAGTTCCAATCGAGGCCGATGCGCCGGGCGATCTCCTGGGTGATCCACAAGTCCTGGCGGGCATCGCCGGGCGGCGCAAAGGCCGGACGGCCCATCTGCACTTGGCGGTTGGTGTTGGACACCGTGCCCGACTTCTCCGCCCAGGCCGAAGCCGGCAAGACGACGTCGGCGAACATCGCCGTTTCGGTCAGGAAAATGTCCTGCACCACCAGATGGTCGAGCTTCGCAAGCGCGGCCCGGGCGTGATTGGCGTCCGGGTCCGACATCGCCGGGTTCTCACCCATGATGTACATGCCCTTGACCTTATCGTCATGGATGGCATTCATGGTCTCGACCACCGTGAGACCGGGTTCCGGATCGAGTTCAATCTTCCAAAGGTCTTCAAAGCGGGCGCGCAGCGTCCCGTCGCCGACCTTCTGATAGTCCGGGAACACCATCGGGATGAGCCCCGCATCGGAGGCGCCCTGCACGTTGTTTTGCCCGCGCAGCGGATGAAGCCCCGTGCCGGCCCGCCCGGTCTGACCGCACATCAGCGCCAGCGAGATCAGGCAGCGGGCATTGTCGGTGCCATGCGTGTGCTGCGACACGCCCATGCCCCAGAAGATGATCGCCGCCTCGGCCCGGGCATATTTGCGCGCCACGGTGCGCAATTCATCGGCAGCGATGCCGCAGACCTTTTCCATCGCCTCGGGAGTGAAAGCCTTCAGATGCGTCTTGAGCTTCTCAAACCCTTCCGTGTGCGCCTGGATGTACTGCTGGTCGTAGAGTTTTTCCTCGACTATGACATGCATCATGGCGTTCAGCATCGACACATCGGCGCCGTTCTTGAACTGCAGCATGTGGCTGGCGTAGCGCTTCATCGCCGTGCCACGCGGGTCCATGATGATCAGTTCCGCCCCGCGCTTGGCCGCCTGTTTAAAATAGGTCGCGGCAACTGGATGGTTCTCCGTCGGATTGGCGCCGATGACCACGATGACATCTGAATCCTTCACCGCCGTGAACGGCGCGGTCACCGCGCCGGAGCCGATGGTCTCCATCAGTGCCGCCACCGATGAGGCATGGCACAGCCGGGTGCAGTGGTCGACATTGTTGGAGCCGAACCCGGTGCGCACCAGCTTCTGGAACAGATAAGCCTCTTCGTTCGAGCACTTGGCAGACCCGAACCCGGCCAGCGCCTTCTTGCCGTGCGTGTCGCGGATGTCGGCCAGCCCCTTGGCGGCGACATCGAGCGCCTCTTCCCAGCTCGCCTCGCGGAAGTGCTTGAGCGGCTTCAGCGGGTCCATGTTGATGCCCTTGGGCTTGCTGGGAATGCGGATCAGCGGCTTAGTCAACCGCTCCGGCGAGGCAACATAGTCAAAGCCAAACCGCCCCTTGACGCACAGCCTGTTCTCGTTCGCCGGCCCGCCGGCACCTTCGACCCAGGCGATATGCTCTTTGCCCGTTTTCTTGTCCTTGCGGATCTTGTAGGTGATCTGGCACCCGACCCCGCAATAGGGACACACCGAATTGACCTCGCGGTCGCAAGTCCGCCCGCCGCGGCCCTTCTTGTCGACGATGGTCTTCGGCATCAGCGCACCCGTCGGACAGGCGGCAACGCACTCCCCGCAGGCCACGCAAGTCGAGGCCCCCATCGGGTCGTCGAAGTCGAACACGATCCTTTCATGCGGGCCGCGATGGGCCATGCCGATCACGTCGTTGACCTGCACCTCGCGGCAGGCGCGAACGCACAGGTTGCAGTGGATGCAGGCATCGAGATTGACCGCCATCGCCGGATGCGACACATCGGGCTTCGGCGATTTGTCCTTGGGAAAGCGCGATGTTTTGACATTCATCGCCTTGGCCCACGTGTTGAAGTCCGACTGCGTGTCGTGCGCATCGGCCGGCTTGGGCTGATCCGCAACCAGCAGCTCGATCACCATCTTGCGCGCCATCTTTGCGCGGTTCGACTGGCTCTTGACCACCAAGCCCTCTGACGGCGTACGCACGCAGGATGCCGCCAGGGTCCGCTCGCCGTCGATTTCCACCATGCAGGCCCGGCAGTTGCCGTCCGCCCGATAGCCCGGCGCATCCTTCCAGCACAGATGCGGAATGGTCGTCCCCTCACGCTTGGCCACCTGCCAGATGGTCTCGCCCGCTTCAGCGGTGACGTCTTTTCCGTCGAGATTGAAGGTGATCTTGTCAGACATCACGACACATCCTTCTCGAAATGCTTCATCGCTGTGATGATCGGGTTGGGCGCGGCCTGCCCGAGACCGCAGATCGAGGCGTCGGCCATGGCGGTGGACAACTCCTTCAGCAGTTTTTGATCCCACTTCTTCTTGCCCATCAGCTTGACCGCCTTTTCGCAACCGACCCGGCACGGTGTGCACTGGCCGCAGCTTTCGTCCTCGAAGAACTTCAGCAGGTTAACCGCCACGTCGCGGATGTTGTCTTTATCCGACAGAATGACCACCGCGTGCGAACCAACAAAGGCATTCGGATCCTTCTGCTGCAGGGTGCCGAAGTCGAGCGGAATGTCGCCCATTGACGCCGGCAGGATGCCGCCCGACGGGCCGCCGGGCAGATAGCCCTTGAAGGTGTGCCCCTTGACCATGCCGCCACACAATTCGATCAGCTCTTCAACCGTCGCCCCGGCGGCCGTCAGCACCACGCCGGGGTTCTTGACCCGGCCGGACACCGAATAGGACCGGTTGCCTTTGTGACCCTCGCGGCCTTGACCGATGAACCAATCCGCCCCCTTGGCGAGGATCTCCGGCATCCAGTAAACGGTCTCGACATTGTGGACGAGGGTCGGCTGGCCGAACAGTCCGACCTGTGCGACGTAAGGCGGACGATGGCGCGGCAGGCCGCGCTTGCCTTCGATCGACTCGATCATCGCCGATTCCTCGCCGCAGATGTAGGCGCCGGCGCCGCGCCGCACTTCGATGTAACCGGGGGCGATCACGCCCTCCTTCTCGAGCACCCCGATTTCCTTGGCGAGCAATGCCAGGACTGCCGGATACTCATCGCGCATGTAGATGTAGACCTTATCGGCCTCCACGCCCCAGGCGCCGATCAGCATGCCTTCGAGAAACTGGTGCGGTTTGGTGGTCAGGTAATGCCGGTCCTTGAACGTGCCCGGCTCACCCTCATCGCCGTTGATGCACATATAGTGCGGACCATTGCCGGCGCGCACGAACTTCCACTTCTGGCCGGACGGAAATCCCGCCCCGCCCAGCCCCTTCAGGCCGCTTTCAAGCAACGTCTCGATCACCTCATCCGGCGTCTGCTTGCCAGCCCTGAGGCCCTTCAGCACCTGATACCCGCCCGCCTTCACATAGGCCTTGTAGGTCTGGTATCGCGGCTTTGCCGGCTTGACGTCGCGCGCCTTGGCCGCCCTCAGCAGCTTGGGCACTGAAATGTTGCCAAGGTAGTTGCGCCCGACGGCGGCAGCGGGCGCCTGGTCGCACAGCCCCATGCACGGCGCATGCACCACGCGGACGTATTTCGGAGCCTTGTCGCCCAGCTTCCTGATGATGTCCTGCGCCCCGGCCATCTCGCACGACAGCGAATCGCACACCCGGATCGTCACCTCCGCCGGTGCCGCCTCGCCTTCCTTCACCACATCGAAATGGTGATAGAACGTCGCCACCTCATAGACTTCCGCCTGAGCCAGCCGCATTAGCGACGCCAGCGCTGCCAGATGCCCCGCCGACAGATGCCCGAACTTGTCTTGAATGGCGTGCAGATGCTCGATCAGCAGATCGCGCTGCAGCGATATTCCCTTCAGAAGCTTCTCGACCTCGGCCAGCGCGCGCGGATCGGTCTGGCGCCCCTTGGGAAACGCCCGCGCCTTGGCCTTGCCGCCGCGCCCGGGCCGCACCGGCTTGAAATTTCGTGAAGGTGTATGCTGGTTCATTCCGCCTGACCGGGCCCCGCCTTGCCGCCGAACCCTTCCTCAAGATGCCTTTGCCACGACTCTATGCTATCAAACTTGCACGGTACTTACAGGCTGTACCGCACAATGATAATTTCGCATTTCAGGACTATACCAACATGGCCGACGACACAAGCGCCAGCCCGCCGGTTGATGACACTATCGATGTCCGCGGCATGCTATGTCCGTTGCCCGTCCTGAAGGCGAAGAAGAAACTTAAATCAATGAAAGAAAACCAAATTTTGAAAGTCATCGCCACCGACCTCGCGGCTGCTATCGACTTCCCACATTTTTGCAACGAAGCCGGCCACGATCTGCTCAGCACCATGCAGAGTGACGAAGAATTGATCTTCATCATTCGAAAAAATCATGCCTAGTGCACGCACCTCATGTGCAATCAGCCATTTCGGCCCAGGAGCGCTGCCAGCCGCGCCTGTTCCCCGGCCCCGAAGCCCACAATAATCTCACCGTCCACGTCGATCACCGGCCGCTTCATCACCGCAGGATGGGCGGTAATCAGCGCCACGGCCGCCTGATCGCTCTCCACCATCCTGTCAGCCTCACCGAGCGCCCGCCAGGTCGCACTCTTGCGGTTAAGCGCCACCTGCCAGCCCGCCGCGGCTACGACCCGCTCGACATCTACCCGCGCCATCTCTGCACCACGCACGTCGACGAACTCGACATCCTGCCCGACCGCCTTCAGCCATTTCAGCGCCTTGCGGCAACTGTCGCAATTCTTCAGTCCGTAAAGTTTCATGAGCCTCACCCGTCGCCGCGACGCAAAGACAGTGTGTCGTCGCGGAACGCATCCGCGCCACCACGCACCGGATCGGTGAATGCTTGAAACAGCTTGTCCAACTCTTCGCGATCGATGTCGCGGGTGATGAACACCAGCCGCGAGCGACGGTCACCGTCCGGCCAGCCATCAAGTCGCGCCGGCGGGTGGAAGATATGCTGCACACCGTGGATCACCATCGGCCGTTCTTCGTCATCGTCCAGCTTCACGATCCCCTTGACCCTGAGCAGATTGGGCCCGTGGTAGCTCTTGAGCAACTCAAGGAACAGCTCGAACCCCCACAGGCTGATCGCCTTGTCGTTGGCAATCGCAAACGAGCGAATGTGCTCGTCATGCCGGTTGACGTCATGATGATGATGGCCGTCGTGCTTGTGCCCGGAAGACTTGCGCCGCCGCTTGCCGCGCGCCGCCCGCTCCGGCACCTCATAAGCCTCCGCCGCCAGCCAGCGCGCCACGTCCGGCGCCTTGCTCTCGGGATCATAGAGCCCGCAGTTGAACAACCGCTCCGGCGACACGTCCCGCTGCACCTCCAGAAGCCGCGCCGCCGGATTGAGCTTACGCAGCCGACCGACAATCGCAAAGAGCTGGTTCTCCCCCGGCACCCCCACCAGAAGGTCCGCCTTGGTCAGCACGATCCGGTCGGCTACTGCCACCTGCTTGACCGCCTCCGGTTGGGCATCAAGCGTTGCCGGGCCGTTATAGGCGTCGACAACCGTGATCACCCCCTCCAGCCGGTAACGCTGCAGCAGGTAAGGATGGTTCATGATCGTGTGCAGCACCGGCGCCGGATCGGCCAGCCCGGTGGTTTCGATTACCACCCGGTCGAACGCCTTGATCTCGCCTGTATCGCGCCGTTCGATCAGCCGGATCAGCGTATCGACCAGATCGCCGCGAATTGTGCAGCACAAACAGCCCGAGGCCATCTCGAACACATCATCGTCCGCCGCCTCGACCAACAGGTGATCGAGCCCGACCTCGCCAAATTCATTGATGATGACGGCTGTATTGGCCATGCCGGAATCTTGCAGCAACCTGTTCAGCAAGGTTGTCTTGCCGGCCCCGAGAAACCCGGTCAGCACCGAAACCGGCACCGGCGCGCCTGCCGGCAGCTCACTCTGCGCCATGACCGTTCTCCCTGGCACCCGGCCCACAGCCGGGCTCTGCCTCGTGCGGGCAATTTGGCGCAAGCCGCATCACCGCGCAACCGCTCACTGTTTCTTCTTCTTCTTCCGGCGCCGCTTCTTTTTCCGGCGCTTCTTCTTGCGCTTGGCCTTTTTGGCCGCCAGCCGCTGCTTGCGTTTGACCTCCTCTGCCTCGGCCTGTTTCGCCATCTCGGCAAATCCATCCGGCTGCATCACGTCGCATGTCCGCCCACGGTTCTTCAGATGCGCACACAGCTCCTCGACATTTGGCTGCAGCATGCCCCACAAGGTCGCCACATAGGTCTTGGTGAACGGTACCCGCACAACCCCGGCATTGCCCTGTCCGATCAGTTTGCGGGTCAAGATGATCTCGGCATTGAGCATCGCATCGGCTATGCTGAGGTTCTTGTAACTTCCGAGCGTAACGCCCCAGCCGCCCATGTCAGCCGGCTTGATCAGCCTCACGCCGAGTTTGGTGCAGACGTTCTTGCGCATGTTCTGCGGTTCGCCGTCGATGTTGGCGATCTGCGCCACCCGTCCGCCCTCGCCAAGGTAGCTTTCACCGTTCTTGGCGAACCCGGCTTCGAGCAGCAGCTCGGCCACTTCGGTGCGCGCCGGCGCGCTCTTGCGGCCCAGGATGACCGCAATCAGCTGCCGGCCTTGGCGGGTCGCACTGGCCACCAGGTTGAAGCCGGAAGCGCAGATGAAGCCGGTCTTCATGCCATCGGCGCCGTCCATGCGGCCGATCAGCCTGTTGCGGTTGCGCAGCTTCTTCTTGCCGACCTTGACAAAGGGCTGCGATAGGAAGTTGCGGTATTGCGGAAACTCATGCACCAGCGCAGCCGCCAGCAGCCCCATGTCGCGCGCCGTGGTGATCTGATCCTTGTGGTGCAGGCCATGCGGATTGACGAAATGGGTCGCGGTCATGCCGAGACGCCGGTTCGCAGCGTTCATGATCTCCACGAACTTTTCAACCTTCCCCGCCACTGCCTCGGCAATGGCCACCGCGATGTCGTTGCCCGATCGCACCATCAGATAGCTGAGCGCAAAGTCGAGCTTGATCTTGGTGCCCGGTTTGACGCCCAGCTTGCTCGGCGGTTCCTGAGAGGCCCGCTTGGACACAACAATGTCCTGATCGAGCTTGAGGGTTCCGGCCTTGAGCGCATGGAATGTCACATAGGCCGTCATCAGCTTTGTCAGCGATGCCGGATGCCAGGCCTCGCCTGCCTCCTGCGCCAGCAGCACATCTCCCGAGCGTGCGTCGAACACCAGGCTCGGCGCTGCGACAGCCGGTTTGAGCGCCACCAACGCCAGCAGCGAAAAGATGAAAGCCAGAAATCTCATGAGAGATGAAACGTGCTTCTTCCGTGTCGCCAAGTCGAACCTCACCAACCCGGCCCGATAACAAGACCGCTGGACGCCCACCTCTTCACCAGCACCCGTCCTACCATCCAAGGCGGTGGTGGATCAATGGCGGGCGATGACATTTACGTTAATGTGATGTCGCGAACTCAGCGCCCGAGATGGGCGAACGCCGCAACGAGTTGCTCGTAGACCTGGCGTTTGAACGGTACGATCAGTTCCGGCAGTTCGTTGAGGTCGGCCCAGCGCCAGTCTTTGAACTCCGCCTTGTGGCCGATGCCGGAAATGTCGATCTCGCTTTCGTCTCCGGTGAACCGCATGGCGAACCAGCGCTGCTTCTGGCCCCGGTAGCGGCCCTTCCAGGACACGCCCAGCAGATGCGGCGGCAGGTCATAGTAGAACCAGTCCGGTGCTTCCTCGATGATCTCGGCCGACGTGACGCCGGTTTCCTCGGTCAGCTCACGCATCGCCGCATCACTCAGATCCTCGCCTTCGTCGACACCGCCCTGCGGCATCTGCCACCACATGCCGATGCCCGACGCCTCGGCATCCTTGGGCTTTTGAATGCGATGGCCGATCCACACCTTGCCGTCGGCGTTGAACAGCAGGACACCGACGCAGGGCCGGTATGGCAGGTCTTCGTGTTTTACCAACGGTCTCTTCCCAGTATTACGTATGTCAGCCGGCACGGCCGCGATAGGCGGCACTGGCCGGAACCAGTGTTATATTCCGGGCCGACAGATCGCGCAGCCATGAATCGAGGGCATCGATGGTGACCGCAAGACCGGTGCCGGTGCCGATCGCAACACCGTCGCGGGCCGCCTGGACCTCCAGCCGCGCCAGAGCCGCGCTGATGCCGTTGTAGTTCGGTTCGCTGTCAATCACTTCAACCGCGGTGCGTACCGGCAGCCCGATCACCTGGCCCAGCGCCGGCGCCATCGAGCGCCCGGACGACCCGTCGTCGAGATAGACCAGGCCGCGCTTCTTGAACTCACGCAACACCGGCGCGAAGCTCTCGCCGTCCGACGAGAATCTCGCACCCAGATAGTTCATCACACCGGTGTAGCCGGCAAACCGGCTCATGTGCCATTTCAGATCGTCGAGCGTCTTGGCCGGCGCCGCACCGGTCAGCAGCGTGCGCGGCCCGGGATCGACAGACGGATAGCCGAACGGTTCCATCGGCAGTTGCAGGATGACTTCATGCCCGGCCCGGCGGGCCTTGTTGATTTTGCGCTGCAGCCCCTTGCCATAGGGCGCAAAGGCCAGGGAGATCTCACCGGGCAACTCTTCGATCGCCTTCTGCGTCAGTTTGGCATTGATACCCATGCCGCCGAGCACGATCGCCACCTTCGGGATGTTTGAATTGAGCACTGCCCGGCTGGTCTTGGCGGCATACACCAGCCACGGCTTCTTGCCTGCCTTCGACACCCGCGGCAAGACTCCGTGCGGCCCGCGTTCGCTCACCGACTTGATCGGCGCCGCCGCCAGCCTCTGCCGGCGCGGCTGCACCACGGCAGCTGAACGCTGTGGTTCATCCCCGGACAGATCGAGATCGATGACCTCGTTGGAAGGATCGTAGGGAACCTCTTCGACCGCAACGTCTTCCCGTTGCGGTTCCGGCTCGGGCTCAGGCGCTTTCTGCACCGAGGCGGTAATGGTCGGGTCGACCTTTTGCACCTTGACCATCGCCAGCGGCTCGTTGCGCACCACCGGCTCATGCCGAACGGCCCAAACTCCGGCGGCAACGAAAGCGCCGATCGTCAGCACGGTGGCCGACATCAGCGCCGACGGTTTCAGCGCCGCAAGCCGTTCGCGCCAGCCGCGGCGTTTCAAGGGTTGCCTGAAATCGTCAGGTTGCATGTCCAAGGTGGTTTGCCCGACCCAGCCAAAGTGATTCGCCGTCCGCATTATAGCCGCAGCGCACATCAAGAGAATCGCTGTCTTCAACCAACCATTGGCATGAAAAACGGGCGGCGCCGAAAATGGCAACCGCCCGGTGAAGTTCGTGCTTCGCAGATCACACAAGGGGATGTGTGATTTGCATTAGGCGCTCAACGGTGCCGAAAAGCAAACACTACTGCGAACTGTACTGATCGAATTCTTGCACCGATCTCGGACCCGGCGGGGGGTCGGATTCACACTTCGGTAACCGGCCACCGACATGTCGCTGCGGCATCGTGTCGGACGCTACGACCAGACGCGGCGGGAAATGTAAAAAATGTGGCGGCCGACCTGCTCGGCGCGCAGCAGCTTGCGCGCCCAGCGCGGTGACACATAGTCGGCATGATAGTGGGTCGCGCGCCGCAAGACTTCCGGAAGCCTGTTGAGCGGATTGAGCCGGCGCGGTATGGCCCGGCAACTGTTGCCGCACTTCAGGCGCTGCGCCAGCTGCACGGCGGACCGCCAGGCCCGGACATGGCGAGGATCCTCGACGCGCCCATCACAGGCGAACGAGAACTGGCAGCGGTTGCGCCAATGGGCATTCTGGAACACCACCCGGCAGATCGAGTTGGGATATTTGCGGCTTTGCACCCGGTTCAGGATGACCTGAGCCACCGCAATCTGACCCAGCGCGTCCTCGCTGCGTGCTTCATAGTAGATGGCCAGCGCCATGCAGCCGGTCTGGCGCGGCAGGCCGTCGCGGGCGAACAGATGCGGCCGAACCTCCGGCATCAGCGTTTTGGCACTCTGCAGCCTGTGATCGGGCGTTGCATTGAACCTCGCCGGCACATGAGCGGGCGCTCCGGCCAGTTCCACGACAGACGGCAGCCGGTAGGCCGGCGAGCGCAGCACGGCGACGGCAAGCTGGCGGTGACGGGCCGGCGCTGCAACATTGCGCACAAGGCGGCCGCTGATCCGAGGGCTGATAAAGTGGGTTGTCGAAGAGCGCACACGCTTCAGGTCGCGCCGTTCGAGCAGCGCAGGCGGCGTTGCCAACACGGCATGCTCCGCCCCCGGCGCAATCCGCGCCTCAGCAATTCCAAATACTGAAAACACCACAGTTACAGCTGCTACAGCAGCTGCAGCCCAGCGCCCCGCGCGCATGCTCTGCTCCCGCACTCACAATTCTTCTGCGGGAGTAAGCATATGAAATACAGATGGTTTTTCGGTTCAAGCTTATCCGAGAACTTTACCGATCCGGTTTACCAGCCACTAACCTAGCCGGCCGCCATTTCGCGCAACTTGAACTTCTGGATCTTACCGGTGGATGTCTTCGGCAGCTCTGTGAACACCACATGGCGCGGGCATTTGAAATGGGCCAGATTTTCGCGGCAGAACGCGATCACATCCGGCTCCGACAGCGTTTCGCCCGGCTTCACCTCGATGAATGCACAGGGCGTTTCGCCCCACTTGTCGTCTGGCTTGGCGACCACGGCCGCGGCCTGAACGGCCGGGTGCTTGTAGAGGGTATCCTCAACCTCGATCGACGAAATGTTCTCGCCGCCCGAGATGATGATGTCCTTGGAACGGTCCTTGAGCTGGATGTAGCCGTCAGCGTGCATCACCCCGAGATCGCCGGTGTGGAACCACCCGCCGCCGAAAGCCTCTGCAGATGCTGCCGGGTTCTTCAAATAGCCCTTCATGACGATGTTGCCCTGGACCATCACCTCGCCGATGGTCTCGCCATCACGCGGCACCGGCTGCATGGTTTCCGGATCGATGACATCGAGCGCCTCGAGCGCGGCATATCGCACACCCTGGCGTGCTTTCTTTGCCGCACGCTCCGGCGAGGCCAGCGCATCCCAATCGGCATTCCAGTCGTTGACCACCGCCGGACCGTAGGTTTCGGTCAGGCCGTACAGGTGGGTGACGTTGAACCCGGCCTCGACCATCGCCGCCAGCACCGCTTCCGGCGGCGGCGCCGCGGCGGTGAAAAACTCCACCTCGTGCTCGAGTGGACGCTTGTCCGCGTCCGGCGCGTTCAGGATCGTCGACATGACGATCGGCGCGCCGCACAGGTGGGTCACCTTGTGCTCGGCCAGCGCCGCCCAAATCGCATCGGGCCTGACCCAGCGCAGACACACATGGGTGCCGCCGATCACCGACATGGTCCAGGGAAAGCACCAGCCGTTGCAGTGAAACATCGGCAATGTCCACAGATAGACCGGATGCTTCTTCATCGATGCAGTGATGACATTGCCCTGGGCAAGCAGGTAGGCACCGCGGTGATGGTAGACCACGCCCTTGGGGTTGCCGGTGGTACCAGAGGTGTAGTTGAGCGAGATCGACTGCCATTCGTCGTCCGGCGGCGCCCAGACGAATTCGGGATCGCCACCTGCGATGAAGTCCTCGTACTCGGTGTCGCCGAGCCGTTCGCCTGCGACCTCGAACTGGGGGTCATCATAGTCGATGACCAGCGGCTTTACGGTCTTGGTCAGCGTCAGCGCTTCCTTGACCGTGGCGGAAAACTCTTTGTCGGTGATCAGCACCTTGGCCTCGGCATGGTCGAGCGAAAAGGCGATGATCTGGGCATCGAGCCGGGTGTTGAGCGTGTTCAGCACCCCGCCGGTCATCGGCACGCCGTAATGGCATTCCAGCATCGCCGGGGTGTTGGCCAGCATCACCGAAACCGTGTCGCCCTTGGCGATGCCGTGTGCCGCCAGCACGCTGGCCAGCTTGCGTGACCGGGCATAGAACTCGGCATAGCTGAAACGCCGGTTGCCGTGGATGATCGCCGTGTGGTCGGGATAGACGGCAGCCGAACGGGCCAGGAAGCTGATCGGCGTCAGCGGCTGGTAGTTCGCCGGGTTCTTGTCGAGATCGGTTTCGTATGCATTGGCCATGGCGCCCGCACTCTCCTCACATTCCATTGCACATGCTGCGCCGCACCAAAGCAAATATGGTGCGGCAATGCAATGCTGCCTTCGAAGCGGAAGGGTTCAATCGTCCGACCGGCCAGTTCAGTGCGACCTTTCCGCCCGATTACACGCGAAATCGGCGCATCGACCGGCAGGCTAGTGCCATAGTCTTAGGCTTGGGGTCTTGCGCTGCGGCATGGATTCCTGAAAATTGACCGAAGGGCCGTCTTGCAGGGGAGATCCAATAAATGAGCCGCTATCACGACGTTTACAAAGCCTGGAAACAGGATCCCGCCGCCTTCTGGGCCGGTGCGGCAGAAGAGATCGACTGGATCAAGCCGGCAGACGACGTCTACGCCAGGATGGATGGTCTCGACCGCTGGTTCGCCGGGGCCGAATGCAACACCTGCTACAACTGCATCGACCGCCACGTCGAAGCCGGCAACGGCGACCGGCTGGCGGTGATCTACGACAGCCCGATCACCGGCAGCAAGGCCAAGTACACCTATGCTGAACTGCTGACCGAGGTGGCCGCGCTGGCCACGGTGCTGCACGATCTCGGTGTCGAAAAAGGCGACCGTGTGATCGTCTACATGCCGATGGTGCCCGAGGCGCTGTTCGCCATGCTGGCCTGTGCCCGCATCGGCGCGGTGCATTCGGTGGTGTTCGGCGGCTTTGCACCCAAGGAACTGGCGACCCGCATCAATGACGCCAAACCCAAAGCCATCCTGTCTGCCTCATGCGGCATCGAGCCCGGCCGGGTCATCGCCTACAAGCCACTGCTCGACCAGGCCATCGAATTGGCCGACAGCAAGCCGGACAGGACGCTGATCCTGCAGCGTGAACAGGCCGCGGCAGAGCTGACCGACGGGCGCGATGTCGATTGGGCATCGGCTGTTGCGGCCGCCAAGGCCGATGGCCGCCTGGCCGACTGCGTGCCGGTCGCCGCCACCGACCCCCTCTACATTCTCTACACCTCCGGCACCACTGGCGTGCCCAAGGGCGTGGTGCGCGACAATGGCGGCCACATGGTGGCGCTGAAATGGACCATGAAGGCGATCTACGGCATCGATCCCGGCGAGGTGTTCTGGGCCGCCTCCGACGTCGGCTGGGTCGTCGGCCATTCCTACATCGTCTATGCCCCGCTGCTGCATGGCGCTGCCACCATCGTGTTCGAGGGCAAGCCCGTCGGAACCCCCGACCCCGGCACCTTCTGGCGCGTCATCGACGACTACAAGGTCGCCGCCCTGTTCACCGCCCCGACCGCTTTCCGCGCCATCAAGAAGGAGGATCCGGACGGCGAGTACATCAAGAAGTACGATGTCTCCTCGATGCGCATCCTGTTCCTGGCCGGCGAACGGGCCGACCCGGACACCATCCACTGGGCCGAAGATCAGCTCGGCGTGCCGGTGATCGACCACTGGTGGCAGACCGAGACCGGCTGGACCATCGCCGGTAACCCGATGGGCCTCGGCGCCCTGCCGGTCAAATACGGCTCGCCGGCCGTTCCGATGCCGGGCTATGACGTTCAGGTGCTGGATGAGGCCGGTCAGCCGCTGGCTGCCGGGGAACTGGGTGCCATCTGCGTCAAGCTGCCCCTGCCGCCCGGCTGCCTGCCGACCCTGTGGCAGAACGATGAGCGCTTCAAGGAAAGCTATCAATCCGCCTTCCCCGGCTATTACGAGACCGCCGATGCCGGCTACATGGACGAGGACGGCTATCTGTACATCATGGCCCGCACCGACGACATCATCAACGTCGCCGGCCACCGCCTGTCGACCGGTGGTATGGAGGAAGTGCTGGCCGGCCACCCGGACGTTGCCGAATGCGCCGTTGTCGGAATTGCCGACAAACTGAAAGGCCAGGTTCCCGTCGGCTTCATCGTGCTCAAGGCCGGTGTCGACAAGGCGCCCGAGGACGTCGAGAAGGAATGCGTGCAATTGGTGCGTGAGAAGATCGGCGCGGTTGCCGCGCTACGCATCATCATGAACGTCGCCCGGTTGCCCAAGACCCGCTCCGGCAAGATCCTGCGCGGCACCATCCGCAGTATCGCCGACGGCGAAGACTGGAAAATGCCGGCAACCATCGACGATCCGGCGATCCTCGGCGAGATTACGGATGCCCTGAACGCACGCGGGCTGGTTTCCGCTTAGCGCATCCGGTCCGGCAGTTCGATACCCGCCAGTGTCAGCATGTGCACCAGTGCCATGATGGCAATCAGGATACCGGCGAACATCACCGGCGTCGTCGGCACCAGGCGCGGTTCGAGATCGACGCGCGGACGCTTTTCCAGCCATGCCATCAGCCCGGCGAGAGCGCAGCCGCCGGCCAGTGCCAGTATCGTCAGGGTCCATTCCATCGTCTGTGCCATGTGTGGGCTGCCGGCTTGTTCGTCAATGGCCCGGCGGTGTTGACTTCGCCCGGCGTTGCAACTATTGTCCCGCCACATTCCGCCAGCCCCAACGGCTGGCCGTTTTGTTGTTTTCAGGTGCACGAAGATGAAAATCCGCAATTCGATCAAAACGCTGGCCAAGCGCCACCGTGAAAACCGCGTCGTTCGCCGCCGTGGCCGGTTGTATGTGATCAACAAAACCAACCGCCGCTTCAAGGCACGCCAGGGCTGACACCGTCGCCCCTGCCACCGGTTGACCGGACTTGAGCGCCGTGATGGGGACACCGTCGCGGCGTTTTGATTTCATTGGCACTGGCATGTGCTGTATGCTTGCACGATGAATTGGCTCCGTCATGTTCACCGCATCGCCCTGGCCGGGACACTCGCCAGCACCGCCAGCGCGGCATTTGCCCAGTCTGATCCGTTGCCGGCACCGCCCGCCCAAATACAATCGGCCCCGCCGGCCACCGATCGGGCAAGCGATCCGCAAATGCTGCTCGACCGCCTTTTTGCCCAGTTGCACAAGGCTGAGAACGAAAACACGGCGAAGGCCATCGAAAAAGGCATCTGGGGCCTGTGGTCGCAATCCTCCAGCCCGACCGCCAATGCCCTGTTGGGTCAGGCCAGCAAGGCCATGTCGACCAGCAACCTGCGCACCGCCATTCGACTGCTCGATACAGCAATCGAGCTGAAGCCGGACTTCGCCGAGGCCTGGAACAAGCGCGCCACGGCGTTCTACCTTGACGGCCAGTTTGAGAAATCGCTGGCCGATATCGAGAAGGTCCTCGACCTGGAACCACGCCATTTCGGCGCCCTGTCCGGCCGCGGCCTGATCCGCCGCGAACAGGGCGATGACGCCGCGGCCCTGAAGGCATTCCGCCGCGCCCTGGTCATCCACCCCCACTTACCCGCTGCCAAACGCGCCGTTCAGGAACTAGAAACCGACTTCGAACAACGCATTTAAGTGCCTGCGGCACGGGCGTTCGTCTTTCTGACTGTGGTGCCGTGTTGCGACGACAACGGGCGTCCTCCCGCCATTCAGGAATGGGGTTTGCCGAGCCGGTGCCAAGGCGCGGTTCAGTCATAGGAAACCCGCTGCCCCTCAACACGGCACCACACTCTACAAAAAGCCCGCCCGTGCCGCAGGCACCTAGATGAGCGCGGCCTGCTGGTCGGTTTGGGCGAACTGGCCGACATAGGCGATGCGCAGCATGTTTGTGGCGCCGGGCGTACCGAGCGGGACGCCGGCGGTGATGATGATGCGCTCGCCGGGCCGAGCGATGCTTTCCTCAAGCGCGATGCGGCAGGCCCGCGACACCATGTCGTCGAGGCTCTTGGCATCCTCGGTCAGCACACAATGCAGACCCCAAACCAGTGACAACCGTCGCCCGGTGGACGGGTTTGGGGTCAGCGCGATGATTGGCGCCTCGGGCCGCTCGCGCGAGGCCCGCAAACCCGTCGAGCCGGAACCGGTGTAACAGACGATGGCCGCCAGGTTGAGCGTGTCGGCAACGGTGCGCGCGGCTGCCGAGATGGCGTCAGCACTGGTCGGTTCGGGGATCACGTCCTCGGCATAGATATGGGCGCGGTAGTTCGGATCGGTCTCGACCGCCCGGGCGATTTTGTCCATCGTCGCTACCGTCTTTTGCGGCCAGGCCCCCATGGCCGACTCCGCCGACAGCATGATCGCATCGGCACCATCAAATACCGCATTGGCGACATCCGACACCTCAGCGCGGGTCGGCACCGGTTCCTCGATCATCGATTCAAGCATTTGCGTGGCCACCACCACCGGCTTGCCGGCCCGCCGCGCCGCCTGGGTCAATGCCTTCTGCCAGCCCGGCACCGCTTCCAGCGGCAGTTCGACCCCGAGGTCACCACGCGCCACCATCATACTGTCGCAAAGCTGCAGAATGCCGTCCAGTTCCTTGAGCGCGGCCGGTTTTTCCATCTTGACCATCAGACCGGCCCGGCCGCGCACCATCTTGCGGCCTTCGGCGACATCGTCCGGCCGCTGCACGAACGACAGGGCGATCCAGTCGACACCCAGATCGCAGGCGTACTCGAGGTCGGCACGGTCCTTTTCCGTCAGCGCCGCCAACGGCACTACGGTGTCGGGCAGGTTGACGCCCTTGCGCGCCGACAATTCACCGCCGAAGATGACCTGTGTCGTGATCGCATCGTCACTGACCCTTGTTACCTCGACACGCAGCCTCCCGTCGTTGAGCAGCAGGAAATCACCCGCCTTGACCGCCTGAAAGATCTCCGGGTGCGGCAGGTAAACGCGGGTCTCGTCACCCGGTTCGGGATTTGTGTCGAGGATGAACGTGTTCCCGGCGCGGATCGTCACTTCATTCTTGGCGAAAGTGCCAATCCGCAGCTTCGGGCCCTGCAGATCGACCAGGATGCCGATCGGGCGGTTGTGTTCGGTTTCCAGCCGCCGGATAATTTTGTGTCGTTCCTTGAGCGCCTCATGCGTCGAATGGCTCATATTGATGCGGAACACATCGACGCCGGCAACGAACAGGGCTTCGATCATCTCTGCGGAGGATGAAGCCGGCCCAAGTGTTGCGATGATCTTGACGCGCCGGTTGCGCTTCATTGCGAGGTCTTCGCGCCTGAGAGGGAAATCGTCCAGTCGAGCTCTTCACCGGTATCGACCTCGAAAAAGCCGGTCTTCTGATACCCACGGCTAACGCAGTCCTTCAGACCGCGAATGGTAAACAGCTTGTCCCGGGTGCACATCATCGCCTTGCCGCCCCACGAACCGCCCTTGTCATAGTCGACGGAAAATATGTAGTAGTAGCGCGCGATCAGCGGACCCTTCAGCAGAGTTTCGCAGGCGTTCGGCCCGATATTCCACCAGCCCTCACTGGCCCAGCCTTCCTGATCCTTGTAGCCCAGCGCCACACCGACCCGGCTCTGCGTGTTGTTGCACAGCTTCAGGTCCGCCTTGGCGGCAGTGCTCATCATGCCGCAGGCAACAGCGATGAGAATGAGTGACCGGAACTTGAAAAACATCGACAATACCGTCTCCCCAACCGATTCCGTATTCTTCATAGCATTCCTTGTGCCACAGTCCAGATGTGAATTTCCCCGGACGACATCGAGAGCATCCGCCAGCGCGGGGGCAATTTTCCGGCATTCACGTTATCATGTGAAAATTGGCACCAAGATGGCTTGTTTTCGAAGCTGTTTTCAACCAATTATATGGCAAGGGCCGCAACGCGCGCATTGCCAGCGCCGCTGGCGGCCTTATAAAGATTTCCAGGATGTTGAAGCAGTCGCCCAGAACGATAGTGGACGATCATCTGGCTGTTGCAGATGATGATGGATTCGTCGGCCACGAGG
Source organism: Aestuariivirgaceae bacterium (assembly GCA_965216335.1). Taxonomy (GTDB): domain Bacteria; phylum Pseudomonadota; class Alphaproteobacteria; order Rhizobiales; family Aestuariivirgaceae; genus JAHEJE01. The sequence goes on from OZ244154.1 coordinate 1,883,182, forward strand.
TGGTTTCCGGCGACCTGTCACATGGCCTGCTGCTGATTTGCGACCATGCCCGCAACACCCTGCCCCCGCGCTACGGCGATCTCGGCCTGCCAGCCTCGGAATTCACCCGCCACATTGCATTCGACATAGGGGTTGAGGGCGTAACCCGTCAGGTTGCCGCCAGCCTTGGCGTGCCGGCGATCATGACCCGTTACTCGCGCTTACTCATCGATCCCAACCGTGGCCTCGACGACCCGACACTGATCATGAAGCTGTCAGACGGCGCCATCGTTCCCGGCAACGCCGAAATCACCGAAGCCGAACGGCAGTTCCGCATCGACAGCTACTACCAGCCCTATCACAACGCCGTCATAGACCTGATAGAGCAGTTCCACAGTGCAGGCATTGTTCCCGCCCTGTTGTCGATTCACAGTTTCACCGCCCATTGGAAAGGCGTGCCGAGGCCGTGGCACGCCGGCATTCTGTGGGACCACGGCGACAACCGGTTTGCCAATCCGCTGATTGCCGGGCTGGCCGAGGACCGCCGCCTGGTGGTCGGCGACAATGTCCCTTATTCCGGCGGCCTGTCCGGCGACAGCATGGACAAGCACGGCACAAGACGCGGCCTGGCCCACGCCCTGCTGGAAATCCGCCAGGACCTGGTCGCAGATCAATCCGGTATCGACGAGTGGGCCGGACGCCTGAACGATACGCTGCCGAAGTTCATGTCTTCGCCTGAGCTGCATAGCGACCCCCGCCCCTATGGAGACGACTGATGACCGATATCGACGAAACCACCCGCACCGAACTTGAAGCCGCCGCGTTTCGCCGTCTGGTCGCTCATCTTCAGCAACGCACCGATGTACAAAACATCGACCTGATGAATCTGGGCGGATTCTGCCGCAACTGCCTGTCGAACTGGTACCGCGAAGCCGCTGATGAGCGCGGCCTGGCGCTCGACAAGGAAGCCGCCCGCGAGATCGTGTACGGCATGCCCTACGGTGACTGGAAAGACAAATTCCAATCGGAGGCAACCAAAGAGCAACTCGCGGCTTACGAGATAACCCATCCCAAGCACGACTGAACGAATCGCCGTCAACCACCACCAATCACAACCCCACCAAGACATTGAGGCAAAACCCGCCAATGAACACCTCTGCATCCTTCGCACAGGGCCAGCTCAGAAGCCTGGTCGAACGCATCGAACGCCTGGAAGAGGACAAGAAGGCCATAGCCGGCGACATCAAGGAAGTCTATGCCGAGGCCAAGGCCAACGGCTTCGACACCAAGATCCTGCGCAAGGTCATCACCATTCGCAAGAAGGACCGAACCGAGCGCGAGGAAGAGGAAGCCATGCTCGACCTCTACATGCACGCCCTTGGCATGGCGCCGGAACCGAGTGACACGGCAGAGGGTCAGGCCGTCTGAAGCCGGCAGCATTGGCGCTCGACACTTAGAGCCTTTTTTGACAGTACCAAGCCATTTGAAGGGTTTGTGTCGTGTTCAGCGGCGCCAGGCCAACGGTCCGCAGGTTTGAAACAACCAACCTTGTCAATTGAAACCGGCCTCTCTCTCGGGCTTGACCCGAAGACCCAAGGCGGCATGGTGCAGTGCACTGTTGCTCTGAGTCCCCGGGTCAAGCCCGAGGATGGCAGAAACCCACTTCCAGCAGTGGGGCAAACATGTGCGCCGCCGGCATGAAACGTGGAAACTACTCGAAGCTGAGCGGCTGGGTGCCCTGCATCAGTATTGCGGCATCGGAGCGCGCAACCTTTTTGGTTGTCGTGGTGCCATAGGAAAGTGACTGACGACGCAGCACCGGCAGAGCCGCAGGCGCCACCAGATCACCCTTGCCGGAACGGTTGACTGTCAGCCGGTCAGCCTTGCCGGAGCGGGTCGGTTCGCTGGTTGTCGAAATCACGTCCTGGCCAGTTAGGCTGGCGATCATCCGTTGCAGTGCGGCTTCGTCCGACTTGCTAAGGCTGGCGACTGCAGCACCGTTGGTGAAGGGCTGCGGCGCGCCGTCGTGACGCATCGCCCGGTCGCCGGCCGAGAACAGGTTGTCCCACCAGGAATTGTCGGCTTCAGGCGCCCGCTGGGCAGCAAGCAACGGACGTATGATCGGTGTCGTGGTCACATCGCCATTGCGGATCGCCGCGGCAAAGCTGCCCTTGGCTGCGCTGTTGATCGTAGGCGACGACGGGCTGAGGGTGCTCTTGATCATTTCACCCAGGCTTGCTGTTGTGGCCAATGCATCATCCCGAATGACAGAGGCCGTGGCACCGAAGTTCTTGCGCGGCACCGGAGCCGATGCTGGCGTGATCTGCAGGTCATCAGCCATGGCAGCCGCCGCCATCACCACTTCCATCGGCCGCGGGCGTGGCACCGGCACGCTGGCGACAACTGTGGTGCTCAAACCTTTCGGCGTAATCGACATTGGGCCTTTCGGAGCGGCCGAGGCGACCATCACGGATGGCTGACCCTTGCGGTAGCGCCGGGCACCGACCGTCTTGCGGTAATCCCGCATGACCTTTGCCATGCGCTTCTTGGACATACGTGGCCAGTGGCGCACCGTTCCGGAATCGATATGCACGAAGCCCTTGGCGCCGGAACGGGGATAGTAGCCAACGCCGCCCACCTTGCGCACCAGTGCGCTGCCACGCAGTCGCGAAGTTGGAATGTCGGGGAAGAACAGGTCGATCGCCTGGCCGCGCATATGACGGCTGCGGCGCGCCACCTTGCGACCGATGCGGCGCAACATGGCGTTGGTCTTGGGAGAGCGGTAAGCGGAAACGATGTGGATCGGCTTCTTGGAGCCCAGATCGGCATGCAGTTCCCACATCAGGTCGATGGTCTTGGGGTCCATGCGGGTCGCCCTGTTGCGGCGCCAGTCACGCAGGAAATGATTGAGCTTTTTCATCGCCGAAGGAATGTAGCGGCCGTTCTTCTTGTAAGTGACCGTCAGGCTTTCCTTGGTATGGGTGAAATACAGCGAAAGCGTGCGTGTTTCACCGGCCGCCTGAGCAGGCGCGAGCGCGGTTGCCGCCGTCCACATTACAGCCACTAGGGCTGCTGCAAAATATTGCAGATACGGTGTCTTCACACGATTTTCGGATGCACGAGGGTATTCGGCGGACAGGTTACGCCAACGCATTCAACTAACTAACCGGAGGTGTCCCCGATTCCCCACTTAAGATCCCCTTGTATAACTCCCACGTCCTAGACTCACAGGACTACACGACAAAGGGATTTGTCACAAGATTGCGGCCACCTTTAGGCAGCCGGTTTGTGGCGAAAATAATGCCACAACATGCTTAATGGGCTGTTAAAAACGCGGAATGTTGCCGTAAAGCCACCATGAAGCCCAGACATGCGGTAATTGAGCGCAGCGCAACAGCCGGAACCGGGTGTCAGTTGCGTGCCGCCCGAGTCGCCTCAAGCGCCTTCGCCAGCCGGCCGTCACGGCTATAGACATCACGGGAATAACTGACCTTGCCGCCAGCCCCCGGCCAGGCGGTGAAGTAGGTCAGGTGCACCTTGAATTTGCGCTTGAGCGGCACCTTGGTGTTCTTGCGCGTCGCGATGGTCGAGGCGATGCGGCCTTCGTCCCAGCCCAGAACGGCCTTGGCAAGCTGTCGCGGATTCTCCACCCGCACGCAGCCATGGCTGAATGCACGCTCGCGCCGCGAGAACAGCTTCTTGGTCGGCGTATCGTGCAGATAGATCGCGTGCTTGTTGGGAAACAGGAACTTCACCTCGCCGAGCGCATTGCGCCGCCCCGGCGGCTGACGCACGCCAACTGGCACCTTGTCGTAGTACTGCCACCAGTCCACATTGTACGAGCTGATCTTGCGTCCGCTCGAAGAAATCACCTCATAGCCCTGCCGGTCGAGATAGCCGGGATCATTCTGCAGCTTGGGCAGCATTTCATTGACGATGATCGACTGCGGTACGCCCCAATAGGGGTTGAACACCACGGTCTCCATGGTGTCGGAGAAGAACGCCGTTTGATGCCTCGGCTTGCCGACAATCACCTTGGTCCGCCAGACCGTGCGCCCGCTGTCCACGACCTTTAGCCGGTAGGACGCCTGATTGACGAAAATGTGCCGCTGGCCGAGCGAACGCGGCAGCCAGCGCAGCCGTTCCATGTTGAGTTTGATCCGGGCCATCCGGTCGAAACTGTCCTGCTTGTGACCGTTCAGCGCCCGCAATGTCGCCGGCCCGATCAGGGCATCCGGCCTCAAACCGGATTCGCGCTGGAACGAACGTACCGCCTTGATCATGTCCCGGTCGTAGAACGTATCGTCCTCAGCCGCCGGCAAGCTGTCGCCGACAGTTTCGCTGACCGGAAGTTCCTGGGCCGCGGGCTCGATGTTGGCATCCTGGCCCTGCGGTTCGCCGGCATCGAGATGGCCCAGCGTGATCAGGCGCGCACGCACCAGACCAACCCGGTCGTCGGTCATGCCCGGCCGAAGGGTCGGCCCGGCGGGCAGCGGTTCGAATTCGTCAACGTCCACAATTGTGCTGTTTGCCTCGGCCAACGCCTCGCGCAGACTGACGTACGCCGGATGGCGCGGTTGCAGCGAGGCGAGATAGGCCGCCGGGTCCACTGCCGCCGACAGCCGCTTCAGCGCCGTGGCCGCAGCCAGCCGTGGCGGTTTCAGGTCATGATAGCCGCTCAGCCGGTTCGGCACCACGGCACCGCCGGAAGCATCGCTGGCATACCGCACCGCCAGTGCCGTCAGCTCGATGTCCAGCCGGGCGATCGCCGCCAGATTGCTTTCGACCTCGTCGACCGAACCTTGCTCGCTGAGCACCGGCACCCGGTAGTCTTCACGATCAAAACCCTCGGCCTCGGCCCTGGCGAACAAGCCGATCAGCCCGCGCCCGCCGTCTTCCAGTCCATCCATGGACGTCCACAGCGGTTCGAACACCCGGCCGCGATAGGCATCGACGATCGCTTTGCGCTGCGCTGCCGTGACCCGCACGTCGGCCAGTCCGGCCTTGAGGCTTTCGAAAATCATCTGCGCCAGCGAATTGTCGAGTTTGGCCGACCGGGAAGCCGCGTCATCAGATTGACGACCCGGCACGTCCCCCGTGCCCGACCGGGCGTCCGGCAGGGGCAGTTGCAGACCTGCCGCCCGGATGACCGAATAGCGGTCAGGTTTGTAGGTGTAGTGTTTTACAGCAAAGCTGTTGGTCGCCGGCCGGCGTACGCGTCTCCTACGCGGCTCATCGCCGAAAAAATTGCCGTCCTGATAGTCGCGGCGCCGGGTCGTACGGCGAGAAAAATCAAGAAAGTTGAAGAACCCGCCATCGTTGCCGGCTGGTCTGACCTTTTTCGCCTGCGGGAAGTCCCGCGACTCGGTCCGACCGCTCTCAACACCGGCCACCAGAACCAGTGCCGCAGATGAAAAAACCAGCAAATGCTGCTTCAGTTGACGCTTCATGTACATACCATGTCCCCGGTCGATCTCTTGGCGGATCAACGCCTACCGTAGTCGGCCTGGCGGTTCTGCGCAATCTTTCACAGTTATCGGAAGTCTCAATTCTGCGCGACTGTTACGCCTTTGCATCAAGCCCAAGATCGCGCATCTTGCGATAGAGCGTCGACCTGCCAATGCCAAGTTTGCGTGCAACTTCAGACATTTGCCCACGATAGCGATGCAGGGCAAGCCTGATCATATCCGCTTCCACATCGGTCAGACGGCGGATATGTCCACCATCGGTGACCGCCGCAATTCCATAGGCCATTCCGTCCGAAACCTCGGCACCAGCCGACCGCGCAACTACTTCCGGACCGCCGATAACCGCCGCCTGTCCGGATGGCAGTTCCGGCTGCGGTGCCGGTGCGGGGGCCGCCGGCACACTGACCTCAAAGCCGTCGACCATGGCAGCAATCTGGGGAAAGTCCTCAATCGTCAGCACATCGCCTTCACACAGAACGATCGCCCTGAACACCGTGTTCTCGAGCTGGCGGACATTGCCGGGCCAGGGATAGGCCTTGAGCATCTCCAGGACCTGGGGTGTCACCCCGCGCACCTTGCGGCCCTCTTCTGCGGCAAAACGCACGATGAAGTGCTCGACAAGAGCGGGAATATCTTCAAGTCGGTCCCGCAGCGGCGGCACCAGGATGGGGAAGACATTCAGCCGGTAGTACAGGTCTTCGCGGAACTGTCCATCCTTGACCATCTGAATCATGTCGCGGTTGGTCGCCGATATCAGCCGGATATCGACCTTGACCGGCCTGCGTGAACCGACCGGGTCGATCTCACCTTCCTGCAGGGCACGCAACAGCTTGACCTGCATGTCGAGTGGCAGTTCTGCGACCTCATCGAGGAACAGCGTTCCACCATCGGCCTCCTGAAACTTGCCGATGTGCTTGCCGGTGGCACCTGTAAACGAGCCCTTTTCATGGCCGAACAGGGTGCTCTCCACCAGGTTTTCCGGGATCGCGCCGCAGTTGACCGCCACGAAGGCCTTGCCGGCGCGTTCGCTTTCGCCCTGGATGGCACGCGCAACCATTTCCTTGCCGACACCGGACTCGCCCTCGATCAGGATCGGAATGTTGGATTGCGCACCGCGCGTGCCGAGCCGCTTGACGTTGGCCATCGCCGGGCCCGAGGCGATAAGTTCATCGAAGCTCAGCCCGCCGGCCACCTTGCTGTTGAGCCGCTTGACCTCCTGGGTCAGCGCCGTGACCTTGAGCAGGTTCTGGATCGACACCTTGAGGCGCTCCGGACTGACCGGCTTGACGACAAAATCGTCCGCGCCAGCCCGCATCGCCTTGATGACGGTTTCGATCGAGCCTTGCGCGGTCTGCACGATCACCGGCAACTGCACCTGATGTCCCTGAATTTTCTCAAGGAATTCAAGCCCGTCCATACCCGGCATGACGAGGTCGAGGACAATCAGCTCGGTGCCGCTGCCTTCCGGGCTGGCCAGATAATCCAGCCCAGCCTCTGCGCCATCCACGCTGGTGACCTCGCAGCCGAACCGTTTGACCGCTTCTTCGAGCAGCCGCCGCTGGGTCGGGTCGTCTTCGATGATGAGAATTCGATGCGTCATGCTTTACCGGAACAAGTTACTCTTGAAACAAACTGATAGAGTAAAGGTGCATATCGTCTTGAGATCCCCGGCGCCCCATCCCGGCGTATCTTCTTCCACCTAAATCTGCCGTCGCCCGGCACTTTGGCATTGAAGAGTAAAGAGGCGCTTAAGATCATGATCAAACTGAAACGTGAAGGCATCTTGGCGCAATGCCCTTGAGCAGGCTTGGCGAAACGGCCATATGTCGGTCCAGCAACCCGCCCGCGCAAAGGAGAACCGCATGGAACCGGTCAGTGCCCGTCAAAACGCAACCACAACCGCCGCACCCTCACTGGGCGCGCTGCCCGAGTGGGCTCTGGATGACCTTTATCCCGGGCCTGACAGTGCGGAATTTCAGGCAGACCTTGGCCGCGCGACAAAAACCGCTGCCGAGTTTTCAGGCACCTGGCGCGGCAAACTGGCCAGCGCCGCCGCCGGCGGCACGCTGGTTGAGGCAGTGCGTCAGTACGAAACCCTGTCGGACCTGCTCGGACGCATAGGCTCCTACGCCATGCTCTATTACGTCGGCGACACTACCGATCCGGCCCGCGGCAAGTTCTACGGCGATACCCAGCAGCAGCTCACCGATATCTCGACCGGCCTCCTGTTCTTCGAGCTTGAATTCAACAAGATCGACGACGCGGTCATGCAGACCGCCCTGGAAAGTGCCGATCTTGCCCATTATCGGCCGTGGATCGACGATCTGCGCAAGGAACGCCCCTACCAGCTCGACGACAAGATCGAAGAGCTGTTCCACGAAAAGTCCCTCACCGGGGCCGCAGCTTTCAACCGGCTGTTCGACGAAACCATGGCCGGGCTGAAATTCGAGGTCGACGGCGAGGAACTCAGCCTGGAGCCAACGCTCAACCTGATGGTGCATCCCGACACTGCCAAGCGACAGGCCGGCGCCGAGGCTTTGGCCACGGTGTTCAGGAAGAACATCTCCCTGTTCACCCTGATCACCAACACGCTGGCCAAGGACAAGGAGATCTCCGACCGCTGGCGCGGCTTTGAGGACATCGCCGGCAGCCGCCATCTGGCCAACCGGGTCGAGCCGGAAGTGGTGGACGCACTGGTCTCCGCCGTACGCACAGCGTACCCGCGCCTGTCGCACCGCTATTATGCCATGAAGGCGAAATGGCTCGGCATGGACAAGCTGAAACACTGGGACCGCAACGCCCCCCTGCCCGATGAGGACATAACCCCGGTGCCCTGGGACAAGGCCGAGGCCACCGTGCTCGAAGCCTATGCCGGCTTTGCCCCTGAGATGGCCGGCATCGCCAAGAAGTTCTTCGACAACAACTGGATCGACGCACCCGTGCGGCCCGGAAAATCACCCGGCGCATTCGCGCATCCGACCGTGCCGTCGGCCCACCCCTACGTGCTGCTCAACTACCAGGGCAAGACCCGCGATGTCATGACCCTTGCGCACGAACTGGGCCACGGCGTGCACCAGGTGCTGGCCGGCGCGCAAGGCCCGCTGATGGCGCCGACGCCGCTGACGCTGGCCGAGACCGCCAGCGTATTCGGCGAAATGCTGACTTTCCAGTCGATCCTCAAGGCCCAATCCGACCCGACCAAACGCAAGGCCCTGCTGGCCTCCAAAGTCGAGGACATGCTCAACACCGTGGTTCGCCAGATCGCTTTTTACTGTTTCGAACGCCAGGTCCACACCGAACGCCGCAACGGTGAACTGACCGCTGTCCGGCTCGGCGAAATCTGGATGGACATCCAGCGCGAAAGCCTCGGCCCCGCGATCGAGTTCGAGGACGGCTACGAGACCTTCTGGGCCTACATCCCGCACTTCATCCACTCACCGTTCTACGTCTATGCCTACGCCTTCGGCGATTGCCTGGTGAATTCGCTCTATGCCCGGTTCCGGGAAGCTGAAGACGGATTTGCTGACAAATACTTCGATCTGCTCAAGGCCGGTGGCACGAAACACCATTCCGAACTGCTTGCCCCCTTCGGCCTCAACGCCGCCGACCCGGCCTTCTGGCAACTCGGGCTGGGCATGATCGAAAACCTGATCGACGAAATCGCGGCACTGGACAGTTGAACGACGCGCCGCTACACGCCCGGCGCCGCCAGCGTGCCGAAGCGTTGTTTGATGCGTTGCCAGAGCTGATCGCGGACCTGGCGGTAGCTGTCGAGGATCTGTTCGCGGCTGCCCATGACGTCGCTGGGATCGAGGGTTGGCCAGTATTCCGCCTCCATCGCTGAGGTTCGGGTCAGCTCCAGCGCCCGGTGGTGAGCTTCCGGTGACAGTGAAATAGCAAGGTCGAAGCTGGAATCTTCGAGATCGTCGAAACTGCGCGACGTGTGTCGTGTGACATCGATACCGATCTCGTCCATCACCGCAATGACAAACCCGTCGATATCCTGCGGGCGCACACCACAGGACTGCACGAAAACGTGCCGGCCATAGAGGTGGCGCATCATGTTTTCCGCCATTGGCGAGCGCACGGCATTGTGGCTGCAGGCAAACAGCACGGCGCCGGGCAGGTCACTGGGCATCGGCCGGCCCTACCCGCCTCAACCGCGCCAATGCAGCACGCACACGAGTGTGAACAGGCGCCGGGCAGTGTCGTAGTCGACTTCGATCTTGTCGTTAAGCCTTGCTTTGAGGATCTCGCTGCCTTCGTTATGCAGGCCCCGCCGAGCCATATCGATGGTTTCGATCTGACTTGGCGTAGCGGTACGGATCGCCTGAAAATAGCTCTCGCAGATCAAGAAATAGTCTTTGACGATACGCCGGAACGGGGATAACGCCAGACCGATGGCGGTGCAAGGCTTGTCGTCGACATCGGAGATGTCGAACACCAGCCGGCCCTCGGCAATCGACAGAACCAGTTTGTACGGCCCACTCGGCTTGCCGACCACGCGGAACACGTTCTCCTGCAACAAATCGAAGATCGCCACCTGGCGCTCGTGCTCGATGTCCGGCGATGGTACCGAAGCCAGCGACCGGTCGAGTTCGATGGCGACCAGCTTGGCGCCATCATCGACAGCCGAGGCCTGTGTTCCATTCGTATCGGTTGCAGTCATGATCCTATGTCTTATGCAATAACCGTACCCGCAAGGCCGGCAACTTATGGCATGTTGAGCCGGATTGCCACCGAACGTGCATGGGCTTCCAGACCTTCTGCTCGTCCGAGCGTCACCGCTGCCGGGCCAATGGCCAGCAGGGCTTCGGCTGAGCACTTGAGGATCGAGGTCCGTTTCATGAAGTCAAGCACGTTGAGACCGGAGGAAAACCGCGCGCTGCGCGCCGTCGGCAACACATGGTTCGGCCCGCCGATATAATCGCCGACCGCCTCGGGCGTGAAGGCGCCAATGAAGATCGCCCCGGCGTTTCGTACCCCGGCTGCCATTGCCTCGGCATTTGCCGTGGCGATTTCCAGGTGCTCCGGCGCCAGTCGGTCGATCAGCGGGATGGCGCCGTCCAGATCATCGACAATGATGATGGCGCCGAACTGCGCCCAGCTCGCCGCAGCGATATCGGCTTTGGGCAATGTCTTGAGTTGGCGCTCGACCGCGCCTTCCACAGCGCGGGCAAAGTCCTCATCATCACTGATCAGGATCGACTGGGCGCTCTGATCGTGCTCGGCCTGGGCCAGCAGGTCGGCGGCGATCCAATCGGGGTCGTTCTCGGCATCGGCAACAATCAGCACTTCCGACGGCCCGGCGATCATGTCGATGCCGACCTGGCCGAACACCTGGCGCTTGGCAGCCGCGACATAGGCATTGCCCGGCCCGACGATCTTGGCCACCGGCGCGATGGTCTGTGTACCGTAGGCCAGCGCCGCCACGGCCTGGGCACCGCCGATGCGGTATATCTCGTCGATACCGGCGATATTCGCCGCCGCCAGCACCTGGGCGTTGACCGTGCCATCGGGTGTCGGCACCACCATGACCAGCCGGTCGACCCCGGCGACACGGGCCGGAATGGCGTTCATCAGAACCGATGACGGATAAGCCGCCAGGCCGCCCGGAACGTACAGCCCCGCCGCTTCGACCGCCGTCCAGCGGTGTCCGAGCTCCACCCCAGCGGCATCGGTATGGCGCGCCGCACCGGGCAGTTGGGTCTCGTGATAGGCGCGGATACGTGCAGCGGCCAGTTCCAGCGCTGCCCGGACATCGTCCGGACAGGCCGCCGCGGCCGCGGCGATTTCGTCTTTCGTGAACCGCAATCCGCCGGCATCAAGCAAGTGCCGGTCGAACTTCTCCGTCAGCCGTACCAGCGCCGCATCGCCGTCCCGGCGCACTTCGGCGATGATCGTCTGCACCGCGTCGTTGACGTCGATATCGTTCTCGCGCTTGGCCGCCAGCAGGGACGCGAAAGATGCTTCGAAATCGTCATCGGAGCCGTTCAGCCAAGTTGACATGATGAATCTCCCCCAGCGGTTGCGCCGTCACTCGAGATCATGCGCCGGCACATTGCCGGTTTCCCATACCGGGCCAAGGTCTTCAAGCGCGGCATCGACGCATTCGACATCAAGCGCGATCGACCCTCCGCCGGCAAACACCAGCTCGATTGTCCCCGCCGGCGGCGTCTCGCCAGCGCTGAAGACGAGCTGAAGCAGCGACAGCACCGCATCCGGACGGTCGCGGCGGATATTGCGCGACTGTGCCGACGTGACAGCGTTGAACTGCACGGCGGTCATGCGCCGCTCGCCGTTTCCGGCGCTGCGCTCGCGCTGGCCGTCCCAGTCGAACCGGTTGACGACAATGGTGAACGTGCGACGGCCAGGCAGATATCTGATCTGGCCGACCAGCATCACCGCGTCCTGCAGGTGCGCCGAGAGCACTGCCAGATCATCGTCGTCGAGCGCCACCAGTTTCAACCGCCGCATATCCACTCTCCCCCGCTACCGGTTCAGTCGGACAGGCGTTCGATGTCGGCCCCGCAACCTCCGAGCTTGTCCTCGAGCGCCTCGAACCCGCGGTCGAGATGGTAGACCCGATTGAGTACCGTCTCGCCTTCAGCCGCCAGCGCGGCGATGACCAGCGACACCGACGCGCGAAGGTCGGTGGCCATGACCTGTGCGCCGACAAGACGCGACACGCCCTTGACGTGCGCCGTGTCGCCATGCAGCGAGATGTCGGCACCCAGCCGAGCCAGTTCTTGGACATGCATGAAGCGGTTCTCGAAGATCGTTTCGCGGATCGTCGACACACCGTCGGCACGGGTCACCAGTGCCATGATTTGCGCCTGCAGATCGGTCGGAAACCCCGGATAAGGCTGCGTTTCAACACTGACAGGTCGCAGACCGTTGCCGTTGCGCCGCACCCGCATGCTGTCGTTTGTCGTCTCGATGGATACACCGGCTTCTTCCATAACCGCCAGGAAGGCATCGAGCTGGTCGGCGCGGGTGCCTTCCAGCGTCACGTCACCGCCGGCCATCGCCGCTGCCATGGCATAGGTGCCGGTCTCGATGCGGTCCGGAAGCACCGAATGCACCGCACCACCAAGTTGGTCCACACCGTCGATATGCAGCGTCGACGATCCGATGCCCTCAATGCGCGCGCCCATCTTCACCAGGCACTCGGCGACATCGCACACCTCCGGCTCGCGCGCCGCGTTCTCGATCACCGTCTCGCCTTTGGCCAGTGTCGCCGCCATAAGTGCCGTGTGGGTGGCACCGACCGAAACCTTGGGAAACACGATGCGTCCGCCGGTCAGCCCGCCCGGTGCCCGGACAACGACATAACCGCCCTCAAGCTCGACCTCAGCACCGAGCTGCCGCAGTGCCATCAGATACAGATCAACCGGCCGCGTGCCGATGGCGCAACCGCCTGGCAGCGACACCCGCGCCTCATGACAACGCGCCACCAGCGGCCCCAACACCCAGAAACTGGCCCGCATCTTGGAAACCAGTTCATAGGGCGCCTCGGTGTCGACGATCGCCGTCGCCGTCAGGTGCAGCGTCTCGCCGTGCTGGCGGTTGCCGCCGGCCCGTTTGCCGTCCATCGACATGTCGGCGCCGTGGTTGCGCAGAATGCGTCCCAGCTGAACCACATCGGCCAGACGCGGCAGGTTCTTCAGGGTAAGTCTCTCACCCGTCAGCAACGAGGCGATCATCAGCGGCAGCGCGGCATTCTTGGCTCCGCTGATCCTTATCGAGCCGTTCAGTTTGTTGCCGCCGCTAATGCGAATCCGGTCCATGATGTGATCCCGCTAAGATGAGCTTCCCGGCCCTTCGGGTAGCTGGTGAGGTGGCGGCAGTTAAGAGCACACTTTCAAAGCACCGGGCAAGTCAATAAAGCCAGCAAGTTCGGTGCAAACACCATGCAGTCCATGACAAGGGCGCTGCTCAGGCGGGCTTTTCAATCTCCTCGTGGCCATCGACATGGCTGTCCGCGGGTGTGTTTTCGCAGTCTTCACGCCGGCCGCGCAGCTGCGCCTTGCGCCGCCGCAGATTGGCCCGCAGCGCCGCGGCCAGACGCTCGGCACGCTCAGCTTTGCTTGTCTTGCCTGCCGGCATGGTCAGCTCAACAGCTCCTTGACCAGAGCCGATGCCTTCGAAAAATCCATCTGCCCGGCATAGCGCGCCTTCAGCGTGCTCATGACCTTGCCCATGTCCTTAAGGCCGTCGCAGCCCAGTTCGTCGACCACACCGGAAACCGCTGCCCGCATTTGTTCTTCGCTGAGCTGCCTGGGCAGGAACTCCTCGATGACGGCAATTTCGGCCCGCTCGCCTTCGGCAAGCTCGGGGCGCCCGCCCCTGTCGTAGGTCTCGGCGCTTTCGCGGCGTTGCTTGATCATCTTCGACAGGATGCCTTGCAGATCGGCTTCGGTGGGCGCCTCGTCCTTGCCGGTGCCGCGGTTCTGGATATCGCGGTCCTTGAAGGCCGCATTGACCAGACGAAGGGTTGCCATGCGCCGCTTGTCCTGCGCCTTCATGGCCTGCTTTAGTTCGGCATTGATCTTGTCGCGTAGTGATTCGCCCATAGTCCCTCAACCATGTCCGCCCCCGGCTCCGTCCTGATCCAATCTGATAAACCCGCACAGCTTGATGTGCAACCGCTGGCAGAAAACGGCACAGGACAGTGCATTGTCACCTGTCGAGGCTTGATCTCACCGCTGAACTTGCCATAACACACGCCAGCAACCGGAGCGCACTCAAATGGCATCAAAGGCGAACCCCCAATCGCGCAGCCCGCAAGCCGCCGCCTGGACCGAACGCAAACGCAGCGCCGTTCTGGTGCTGGCCGACGGCACGACCATCGAAGGTTTCGGCATCGGTGCCGAGGGCTCCGCCGTTGGTGAAGTGTGCTTCAATACCGCCATGACCGGCTATCAGGAAATCCTCACCGATCCGTCCTATGCCGGCCAGATCATCACCTTCACTTTCCCGCATATCGGCAATGTCGGCGCCAATGACGAGGACATCGAGACATCAAACCTGGCCGCCAGTTCCGGCGTGCGCGGCATGGTGATCAAAACCGATATCACCGAACCCTCAAACTACCGCGCGGCCCGGCATCTCGACGACTGGCTGAAGGCCCGTGGCATCATCGGCATTTGCGGCATCGACACCCGCGCGCTGACAGGGCTGATCCGTGAGCACGGCATGCCCAACGCCGTCATCGCCCACAATGCCAAGGGCACGTTCAACCTCGAAAAACTCAAGGCCGAAGCCGCTGCCTGGCCGGGTCTGGTGGGCATGGACCTGGCAATCGAGGTCACCGCCGGCCAGCGCTACGACTGGGACGAGACCCTGTGGGCCTGGAACGAGGGCTATGGCCGGCAGGAGGCCCCGCTACATCATGTCGTTGCCGTCGACTACGGCGCCAAGCGCAACATCCTGCGCTGCCTGGCCTCACAGGGCTGTAAGGTGACAGTGGTTCCGGCAACCGCCAAGTCCGAAGACATCCTGTCCATGCAGCCGGACGGGATCTTCCTGTCGAACGGACCGGGCGACCCGGCAGCTACGGGTGAGTATGCCGTGCCCGAGGTGCAAAAACTGGCCGCCTCCGGCAAACCGCTGTTCGGTATCTGCCTCGGCCACCAGATCCTCGCCCTGGCGCTTGGGGCCAAAACGATGAAGATGCACCAGGGCCATCACGGCGCCAACCATCCGGTGATGGACCACACCACCGGCAAGGTTGAGATCACCTCGATGAATCACGGCTTCGCCGTCGACCGAGACAGCCTGCCGGACACCGTGGAGGAAACCCACGTATCGCTGTTCGACGGTTCGAACTGCGGCATCCAGGTCACGGGTCGTCCGGTGTTCTCGGTGCAGTACCACCCCGAGGCCAGCCCCGGCCCGCAGGACAGCCACTATCTGTTCAAGCGCTTCGTCGACACCATCGCGGCCCACAAACTGAAAGGGGCAGCCTAGGCCGCCCCTTCGGAAACCGCTAAGTCGGTTGAACGTTACATAGCCTTCGATTTCAGATAGGCGATAATATCCGCCCGCTGGTCATCCTTTTTCAGACCTGGAAAGGCCATCTTCGTCTTCGGAATGAAATCCTTCGGCTTCTTCAAGTAGGCATCGAGGTTGGCCTCATCCCACATCAACCCTTCTTCGGCTTTGGCCTTCATCGCCTTGGAGTACTTGTAGCCCTCGACCGAACCAGCGGCACGGCCAATGATGTTCACCAAATGCGGGCCAACCTTGTTCTTTTCCTTGTCGACGGTGTGACAAGCCTTGCACTTCTTGTACACCTTCGCACCTTTTTCGGCATCGCCTTCGGCAAATGCACCACCCGCACCCGCCACAAGACCGGCGCACAAAACGCCCGTCAGAAATACCTTCTTCATCGAAATCCTCACTCCTTTGGCGGGATAAGTGCCCCCGCGTCAATTACATGTTCACACCCTCTCAGCGCTAGATATAGAACGTCTCAACGCGCCAAACAAGCAACAGCGACGTTCCGCCGCTGTATTTTGCCGAGCCTCACGCCACATCTTCAAGACATTGTGAACAAAAGGTTTTCATGGCCGTATCACGCCGCAAGCGTTATCCAAGCCGCCCCGGCAACGCCACATGCCGCAAGCGTCAGCGGAATTCCAATGCGAACCTTGAACAGTAACACCACGGCCAGCGCGATGAGAACCGGCGCCGCCCAGTTGACGCTTGTCCAGACTGGCCAGGACATGTCGAGCGGGCCGCTGGAGACCTTCGCAACCTCGCCGAACACCACGTGCAAGCCGAACCAGATGGTCAGGTTGAGGATGACACCGACCACACCGGCAGTTATCGCCGCAAGCGCGCCGGACACCCTGGGCATGGACTGCAGCCGTTCCACATAAGGCGCACCGGCGAATATCCACAGGAAACAAGGCGCGAATGTCACCCACAGGCACATCGCGGCCGCTGCCAACCCACCGAGCGGCGAACCGAGCAGACCGCTGGCGCGAAAGCCGGCAAGGTAGGCGACGAACTCGGTAACCAGGATCAGCGGACCCGGTGTCGTCTCGGCCAGTCCCAGCCCGTCGACCATTTCGCTGGCGCTCAGCCAGCCATGGGTCTCCACGGCCTGTTGGCCCATGTAGGCCAGCACTGCGTAGGCACCGCCGAAGGTCACCACCGCGAGCTTGGAAAAGAACAGCCCGACCGTTACCAGCACGTGGTCGGGATAGACCAGCAGCCCCACGGCAACGACCGGCGCGAACCAGACCACCAGCCACACGATGACCGTACCCACCGTCTGCGTCCACCGCACGGTCACCAACTCGACACGGCCCGGCAGTGGCGCGGTGTGCCGGCTGACCCAGTATCCTGCCAGCCCGGCCGCCAGCACCACCAGTGGAAACGGTACGTTGAAGACAAACAGCGCCAGGAACGCCGCACCGGCGATCCACCAGTCGAAGGGTCTCTTGAGTGCGCGCCGGGCGATTTTCACAAGAGCCTCGATGACGATCGCCAGCACCGCCGCCTTGATGCCGAAGAAGATCGCCGACACCAGTGCCAGCTTGCCGAACCAACCGTAGAACATCGACAAGCCCAACACCACCGCGGCACCCGGCAGAACGAACAGCAGACCGGCCGCCAGCCCGCCCTTGACACCGTGCAGGCGCCAGCCGGCATAGGTCGCAAGCTGCATCGCTTCAGGTCCCGGCAGCAGCATGCAGAAGTTGAGCGCATGCAGGAACTGCTGTTCGCTCAGCCATTGCCGCTCATCGACGATCATCCGGTGCATCAGCGCGATCTGGCCGGCCGGCCCGCCGAACGAAAGAACGCCAATGCGCGCCCACACCCGCACCGCCTCGGCAAAGGAAACAGCCGCCACATCACTCATGACTTGTCCTCGACGGGCAATCCTGCTTCGCACCAGCCCTCGATCCCGCCGGCAAGGAAGCGGGCATCGATGCCCAACTCGTGCAAAGCCGCCGCCGCGCCCTGGCTCACCTCATGGCCATGCACGCAGTACACGACCACCACGCCTCCCGGCTGAAACTCATCGGCCCAGTTGGCGACATCGAGATGATCGCGCCATTGCGCGTCCGGCAAACGAATGTTGCTTGCGCCGTATGCCGGAAATTTGCGCACGTCGCGTAGCGGCGGTGGATTTGCCCCTTCGATCATCGCCAGCAACTCATCATGTGATACGGAAAAATCACCCATTTCCATTCCCTTCCATATAAAAAGAAGCGAACGGCGCTTGGGCGTGATGCCTGACGGGGCGGCCGTGCGCAGCCCCGCAGGCCGGAGACTAGCACAAACGCTCGCGTTCACAACCGGGTCATTCGGCTTGCGACAGGCGCCACGAAACCACACCCTGCACGGCGCCACTGCCGGATGGTTCAGGATTGACCTGCATTAAAAAATATGTCAGTATTGCTGACATATTTATGGAGATGCGAATGTCCCTGGCAAAAGTCAGCCTCAGCGACAAATACGACCTCTCGAAATCACCAGTGTTCATGTCCGGCATTCAGGCCATCGTCCGCCTGACGCTGATGCAGAAGGCGCGTGACGAACGCGCCGGCTTGAACACCGCCGGATATGTCACCGGATACCGCGGCTCGCCGGTCGGCACCGTCGATCAGCAGTTCATGCGGGCCTCCGACATCATCGCCCGGGCCAATGTGAAATTCGAACCGGGTATCAACGAAGACCTCGCCGCCACCGCCCTGTGGGGGTCGCAGCAGGCCGAGATGCGCGGCGAAGGCGCATATGACGGGGTGTTCGGCATCTGGTACGGCAAGGGCCCCGGCGTCGACCGTTCCGGTGATGTGTTCCGCCACGCCAATGCCGCGGGCACCTCCAAGCATGGCGGCGTGCTGGCGCTGATGGGCGATGACCACGGTGCGGAAAGCTCCACCGTGCCGCATCAGAGCGAATTTGCACTGATGGATGCCATGATGCCGATCCTCAACCCGGCCGGTGTGCAGGAAATCCTCGATTACGGTCAGATCGGCTTTGCCATGTCGCGCTATTCCGGCTGCTGGGTTGGTCTCAAAGCGGTGCACGACAATATCGAGTCGACAGCCATCGTCGACGGTTCCCTGAGCCGGGTGAAGATCAAGACACCGCGCGGCTTCAAGATGCCGCAGGGCGGCCTGAACATCCGCGCCAGTGACGACCGCCACGAGCAGGAACAGCGCCTGCATCTCTACAAGCGCTTCGCCGCCACCGCCTTCGGCCGCGCCAACAACATCGACCGGATCGTCATGGGCGGCGGCAAAGCGCCGAAAATCGGTATCGTTTCAACCGGCAAGAGCTACCTCGACGTCCGCCAGGCCCTCGACAGCCTGGGCATTGATGAAGCCGCCGCTGCCCGGCTCGGCATCCGGCTACTCAAGATCGGCATGGTCTGGCCGCTCGATCCCGAGGTTATCGACGAGTTCACCGCCGGCCTCGATCTGGTGATCGTCGTCGAGGAAAAGCGCTCGCTGCTCGAATCGCAGATCAAGGAGCAGTTGTGCAACGACAACAAGGCGCCGATGGTGATCGGCAAGAAGGACAAGGACGGCAATCATCTGTTCCCGGCACCGGGCACCCTGGAGCCCAACCAGATTGCCGTGGCGATCGCCGAACGGGTGCTGAAACGGCGCAAGAGCAAGGCCCTTGAAAGCCGGCTCGAAACCATCAAGGCGGTCATGGGCAATGTTTCCAACACCGCGGACCTGGCCGCCCGCATTCCCTATTTCTGCGCCGGCTGCCCGCACAATTCCTCGACCGTTGTGCCTGAAGGCGGCCGCGGCTACGCCGGCATCGGCTGCCACTGGATGGTGCAGTACATCCCCGAGCGCAACACCGAAGGCGCCACCCACATGGGCGGCGAAGGCGTCAACTGGATCGGCGAGGCGCCGTTTTCAAAACGCCGCCACGTGTTCCAGAACCTCGGCGACGGCACTTACAACCATTCCGGCCTGATGGCCATCCGCGCCGCCGTCGCCTCCGGCGTCAACATGACCTACAAGATCCTCTACAACGACGCCGTGGCGATGACCGGCGGCCAGCCGCACGAAGGCACACTCGACGTGCCGACGATTGCCGAGCAGGTGCGCGCCGAAGGCGTCGACCGGATTGCCGTGGTTTCCGACGACCCGCACAAATTCGCCGGCACGGCCTTTCCGCCGTACGTCACCTTCCACCACCGCGACGACCTGCAGGCGGTCCAGACTGAAATGATGGACGTTGCGGGCATCTCCGCGCTGATCTACGACCAGACCTGTGCCGCCGAAAAGCGCCGCCGCCGCAAGCGCGGCACCTTCCCGGACCCCAAGAAGCGCGTGCTGATCAACGAGCTGGTGTGTGAAGGCTGCGGCGATTGCGGCCTGCAATCCAACTGCGTTGCCGTCGCCCCGCTGGACACCTCGTTCGGGCGCAAGCGCCAGATCGACCAGTCGGTGTGCAACAAGGACTACTCCTGCCTGAATGGTTTCTGCCCGAGTTTCGTCACCATTGAGGGTGGCGAGTTGGTGCGCGGTGTTGCCAAGCCGCATACTGTCGACGACGATACGCCCTTCCCGGTCCTCCCCGAGCCCGAACTGCCGCCGCTCGACAGACCGTGGGCCGTCATGATCACCGGCATCGGCGGCACGGGCGTCGTTACCGTCGGCCAACTCATCGGCATGGCCGCCCGGCTGGAGAACAAGGGCGCCGGCATCATCGACATGGCCGGCCTGTCGCAAAAGAACGGCGCCGTGGTGACCCACATGCAGATCGCCGCCCGGCCTGAGGATATCTCGACCATCCGCATCGCCGCCGGCGGCGCCGATCTCATCCTCGGGTGTGACATCGTCACCTCGGCCTCCGACCGCATCCTGTCACGCGCCTCGCGCGACCGCACCCATGCGGTGATCAACTCACATGAGCAGATGCCGGCTCAGTTCACCCATGATGCCGACTTCGAGCTGCCGAGCTCGCGGATGACCCTGCAAATCGAAGCGCGGGTCAGGCCGGATGCCGCCGACTTCATCAACGCCACCCGCATCGCCACCGCACTGCTCGGCGACTCCATCGCCGCCAACCTGTTCACCCTTGGCTATGCCTATCAGCGCGGCCTGATCCCGGTGAGCGCACGGGCCATCCTGGAGGCGATCAAGCTGAACGCCGTGGCCGTGGCGATGAACGCCAAGGCCTTCGAATGGGGCCGCCGCGCCGCCCACGATCTGCCGGCACTTGAGGCGATCCTGAAACGCCATGAGGCCGGCGCCAGGGCAGCACCCGACACACTCGACGAAATGATTGCCCGCCGCGTCAGATTCCTGACCGACTATCAGAACGAAGCCTACGCGCAGGAATATCTCGCGCTGGTCGAGCAAGTCCGCGAACGCGAGGCCGCCGTCAACGCCAAGTCCACCCGGCTGAGCGAGGCTGTGGCACGCTACTATTTCAAGCTGATGGCCTACAAGGACGAGTACGAAGTAGCCCGGCTGCACACCGGCAAGGCGTTTTCCGACCAGATCGCCCGCAGCTTTAGGGGCGACTACACCGTGAAGTATCACCTCGCCCCGCCGATTTTCGGCCAGCGCGACCCGGCCACCGGTCACCTGCGCAAACGCGAATTCGGCCCGTGGATTGCCACGGTGTTCAGCCTGCTCGCCCTATTGAAGGGACTGCGCGGCTCGGCCTTCGACATCTTCGGCTACACCGCCGAGCGCAAGCGCGAGCGCGCCCTGATCTCAGAGTACCGCAAGACCATCGAGGAGATACTCGATGGCATGACGGCCAAGAACCTGGCCCTTGCCACCGACATCGCCGGTCTGCCCGAACAGATTCGTGGCTACGGCCATGTCAAGGAACAACACCTTGCCGCCGCCGATGCCCGGCGGGGCGAACTGCTCTCCGCCTGGCGTGCCGGCAAAACCCGTGCCCCGCTGCCGCAGGCGGCGGAATGACCCATTCACGGGTGAGCACAAATTGCCGCGGCGGTATCTGTCCCGGCTTTCTCTACTTGGCGGCCTACGACTTCCGTTCTATGGTTTGAAAAACAGCATTGGGGCATAAAGCGGACAGCCCTCATTGTGATACAGATTTTATCTTGCGACCTTGAAATCGGTAACACTTTGATGGTCAATGCGAGAGACTGAAATCTCCCGTCAAGAGGAGCCGGTCAGCGTGAGGGAGGAAGCGCGAATGGCATCCAGGGCGGCCCAGGCCGTGTCTGAAGACACATTTCCGAAATTGCTGTTGCGCAATGCCCGCATCTACGCGACCCGTGCGGCGATGCGCGAAAAGGACCTTGGCATCTGGCAGCGCTGGACCTGGGCCGATGTTCTCGAGGAAGTGCGAGCACTGTCCATGGGCCTGCGCGAGCTCGGCCTGAAGCGGGGTCAGACGCTGGCCATCGTCGGCGACAACCGCCCGCGCCTCTATTGGTCGATGTGCGCCGCCCAGGCACTCGGCGCCATTCCCGTGCCGGTCTACCAGGACTCGGTCGCAGAAGAGATGGGCTATGTCCTCAACCACGCCGATGCCACCTTCGCCGTCGTCGAGGATCAGGAGCAGGTCGACAAGCTCCTGGAGATCCGCGAGACCGCAAGACAGCCGATCGATCACATCATTTACGACGACGACCGCGGCCTGAAGCTGTACAAGGTCGATGGCGTGCAGAGCTTCGAAGCGGTCCAGGCACTCGGCCGCACGGCCCTTGAGGCGCCGGGCGGCGAACAGGCCTGGCTCGAAGAGGTCGCAAAGGGCGGCCCGGACGACACCGCCATCATCCTCTATACCTCCGGCACCACCGGCAAGCCCAAGGGCGTCGTGCTGACCATGCGTTCGGTGATGTGGGCCGCCGAGGTCGCCAACGGCTTCGACAAGCTCGGTAAGGACGAGGAGGTGATCGCCTATCTGCCCATGGCCTGGGTCGGCGACCACATCTTCTCCTACGCCCAATCCTACGCCGCCGGCTATTGCGTCAACTGCCCGGAGAGCCCGGAAACCGTGGTAGACGACCGCCGCGAGATCGGCACCACCTATGCCTTCGCCCCGCCACGCATCTACGAGAACATCATCACCCTGACCATGGTGCGCATGGAGGACGCCAGCAAGCTGAAGAAGAAGATGTTCGACTACTTCATCGGCGTGGCCCGCGAATACGGCGAAAAGATCCTCAACGGCGAGGCTGTGCCGTTCATGGCGCGCCTGAATTACTGGCTCGGCGAGCTGCTGGTCTACGGCCCGCTGAAGAACCGTTTCGGCTTGACCAAGGTGCGCGTCGGCTATACCGCCGGCGAGGCCATCGGCCCGGAAATCTTCCGCTTCTTCCGCTCGCTCGGCATCAACCTGAAACAGCTCTACGGCCAGACCGAAGCCGCCGTCTACGTGACCAACCAGCCGGACGGCGAAATCTACGCCGATACCGTCGGCAAGCCGCTTGAAGGAATCGAGATCAAAATCGATGACTCCGGCGAAGTGCTGTACCGCTCGCCAGGCGTGTTTAAGGAATACTACAAAAACAAGAAGTCCACCGCCGAGACCAAGACCAAGGACGGCTGGGTGCATTCCGGCGATGCCGGTTTCTTCGACGAACACAATCACCTGAAAATCATCGACCGGGCCAAGGACGTCGGCCGCCTCAACGACGGCACCATGTTCCCGCCGAAGTACATCGAGAACAAGCTGAAGTTCTTTCCAAACGTCAAGGAAGTGGTCGCCTTCGGGCACGAACGCGACTATGTCGCCTGCTTTGTCAACATCGATCTGACGGCGGTGGGCTCATGGGCCGAGCGCAACAACTTGGTCTATGCCAGTTACCAGGAACTGGCCGGCCATCCGCGCGTCTATGAGATGATCGAAGCCCATGTCGATGAGGTCAACCGGGAGCTGTCGCGAGAGGATCGCGTCGCCGGCGCCCAGATCAAGCGTTTCCTGATCCTGCACAAGGAGCTCGATCCCGATGACGGTGAGATCACCCGCACCAACAAGGTGCGCCGCTCGCTGGTTACCGAACGTTACGCCCCGCTGATCGATGCCCTCTACGATCCGGCCAAGGCAAGCCAGCACATCAAGACCGAGGTGACTTTCGAGGACGGTCGCAAGGGCGTTATCGAGGGCGATGTCGAAATCCGCGACATGACGCTCCACGCCCCGGTTGCCGAATTCAAACAGGCAGCGGAGTGACCATGGCTGCTCTCGAAAAGTCTGCCCCTGCCACTCAACCGGAAGTGCTGCTTGCCGTTGAGGACGTCACCCTGTCCTTCGGCGGTGTGCAGGCCATCAAGCACGTCAGCTTCGACATCCACAAGGGCGAGATCCGAGCCATTATCGGCCCCAACGGCGCCGGCAAGACATCGATGCTGAACGTCATCAACGGCTTTTACAACCCCCAGCAGGGCAAGATCAGGTTCAAGGGTGTCGAGCGTTCGGAAATGCGACCCTACATCGCCGCCAGCCAGGGCATTTCCCGCACCTTCCAGAACATCGCCCTGTTCCGCGGCATGTCCACCCTCGACAACATCATGACCGGCCGCGTGACCAAGATGAACAAGAACATCTTCTGGCAGGCCCTGCATGTCGGCCCCGCCCGGGCCGAGGAAATCGAGCATCGCGCCAAGGTCGAGGAGGTCATCGACTTTCTGGAAATCCAGCACATCCGCAAGGTGCCTGTCGGGCGTCTGCCCTACGGCCTGCAGAAGCGTGTCGAACTGGCCCGGGCGCTTGCTGCCGAGCCTGAGCTGCTGCTGCTCGATGAACCGATGGCCGGCATGAACCTGGAAGAAAAAGAGGACATGTCGCGCTTCATCCTCGACGTCAATGAGCAGTTCGGCACCACTATCGCGCTGATTGAACATGATATGGCCGTGGTCATGGACCTATCGACCCGCGTCGTCGTCCTCGACCATGGCGAACTGATCGCCGACGGTACACCCGACGAGGTCAGCGCCAACCAGAACGTCATCGACGCCTATCTCGGCGTGGCGCACGATTAGGGGGAGCTGAACATGTTCGACGCGCTCTATCCGTTCCTGTTCGAGCCCTTCGCCAAGATGTGGGCCGACATGCCGCTGTTCTTTGCCGAGACGGTGATCTCCGGTGTCATGGCCGGGGTGATGTATTCCCTTGTCGCGCTCGGTTTCGTGCTGATCTACAAGGCTTCCGGCATTTTCAACTTCGCACAAGGCGTGCTGGCGCTGTTCGCCGCGCTCACCCTGACCGGCATCATGGACAATTTCGGCGCCCCCGGCTGGCTGGCCATCATCCTGACCGCGATCATCATGTTCGGGCTCGCCTGGCTGATCCAGAAACTGGTGTTCAACCACCTGATCAACCAGGAGCCGATCATCCTGTTCATGGCCACGCTCGGCCTGGCCTATTTTCTGGAGGGCACCGGCGACATCCTGTGGGGTTCCGACGTCCGGGTGGTCAACCTCGGCATTCCCCAGGGCGCCTCGCAATGGCTGCTCGACGGGCCGGGGCTGTATGTCGAAAAGCTTGAGATCGTCGCCGCCGTAACTGCCGCCATTCTCGTTACCGTACTGGCCATCTTCTTTCAGAAGACCCGTATCGGCCGCGCCCTGCGCGCCGTCGCCGATGACCACCAGGCGGCCATGTCGGTCGGCATCTCACTGGAGAAGATCTGGATCATCGTGTGGGCCGTCGCCGGCCTTGTCGCCCTGGTCGCCGGCATCATGTGGGGCACCAAGTCCGGCGTTCAGTTCTCGCTGTCGCTGATCGCCCTGAAGGCCTTGCCGGTGCTGATCCTCGGCGGTTTCACCTCGGTGCCCGGCGCCATCGTCGGCGGCCTGATCATCGGCGTTGGCGAGAAGATTGCCGAGGTCTACTGGGGCCCTGCGTTGGGCGGTGCCATCGAAAACTGGTTCGCCTACATGCTGGCCCTCGCCTTCCTGCTGTTCCGCCCTCAGGGCTTGTTCGGCGAAAAGATCATCGAAAGGGTGTAGGTCATGTTTTACCGTGAAACCGGCCAGTACCGCACCGATTACGCCTCGGATCAGCAGATCCTCGGCCTGCCGCAGGACAAATGGGGCATGGCGGTGCTGCTGGCCATCGCCTTCCTCGTAGTCCCCTTCATCGTCAACGACTACTGGGCCAACGCCATTCTGCTGCCCTTCCTGGTCTATTCGATGGCCGCACTAGGCCTGAACATCCTGACCGGCTATTGCGGCCAGGTATCACTCGGCACCGGCGGCTTCATGGCCGTCGGCGCCTATGCCGCCTACAAGCTGATGACCGCATTTCCTGGTCTCGACTTCGCCGTAGTCGTCATTCTGGCCGGCCTCGTTACAGCTGCCGTCGGCGCGCTGTTCGGTCTGCCGTCGCTGCGCATCAAGGGCTTCTACCTGGCCGTCGCCACCCTGGCCGCGCAGTTCTTCCTGGTGTGGCTGTTCAACAAGGTGCCGTGGTTCTTCAACTACTCCGCCACCGGTCAGATTTCGGCGCCTTCGCGCACCGCCTTGGGTCTGGAAGTGACCGGTCCGGGTGCCCCGGTGTGGGCAAAATACCTGTTCTGCCTGATCCTGGTCACGGTGTTCGCGCTGGTCGCCAAGAACATCACCCGCGGCCGCATCGGCCGCATGTGGATGGCAATTCGCGACATGGACATCGCCGCCGAGCTGATCGGCGTGCGCCCGTTGTGGACAAAACTGTCGGCCTTTGCCGTGTCGTCGTTCTACGTCGGAATGGCCGGCGCATTGCTGTTCGCCGTGTGGCTCGGCGCCGTCGAGCCGACCGAAGCCTTCGGCATCACGGTATCCTTCAACGTGCTGTTCATGGTCATTATCGGCGGACTGGGCTCGATCCTCGGTTCGTTCCTCGGCGCCGGCTTTTTGGTGCTGCTGCCGATCCTGCTCAAGTCCGTCCTGGTCGGCGGTCTCGCCATGACCGTCGCCACCGCCAAGCATGTGGAGCTTGTCTTGCTCGGTTCGCTGATCATCCTTTTCCTGATCGCCGAACCCCATGGCCTCAACCGGCTTTGGCAAATCACCAAGGAAAAGCTTAGACTGTGGCCATTCCCCTACTAGGCCGCACAGGGAACCATCAACAGGGAGATCAAATCATGATGATGAAGAAAATCGCAACCGGATTGGGCGCCGCGGCGCTGACGACTGGCCTGCTCATGGGCACAGCGCTGGCTGCCGAACTGACCGTGCCGTCACTCGTCTACCGCACCGGCCCCTATGCCCCGAACGGCATTCCGTTCGCCAATGGCTATGCCGATTATTTTGCGCTGCTCAATGCCCGCGACGGCGGCATCGAGGGCTCCAAGGTGAACCTGGTTGAGTGCGAAACCGCCTACAACACCCAACAGGGCGTTGAGTGCTACGAGAACACCAAGGGCCAGGGCACCGGCGCATTGATGTATCAGCCGCTGTCGACCGGTATCACCTACCAGTTGATCCCCAAGGCTTCGGTCGACAAAATCCCCGTCTTTTCGATGGGCTACGGCCGCACGTCGGCCGCCAACGGCAAGGTCTTCGAATGGGTGTTCAACTTCCCCGCAACCTACTGGGACCAGGCTTCCGTGTTCGTCAAGTACATCGGCGAAAAGGAAGGCGGCATGGACAAGCTGAAGGGCAAGAAGATCGCCCTCGTCTACCACAATTCCGCCTACGGCAAGGAGCCGATCCGCACGCTTGAGAAATTATCGGAAAAGCATGGATTCTCGCTCCAGCTGCTGCCCGTCGACCATCCCGGTCAGGAACAGAAATCAACCTGGCTGCAGATCCGCCGCGAGCGTCCCGACTGGACCCTGATGTGGGGTTGGGGCGTGATGAACCAGGTGGCGATCAAGGAAGCCGCTTCGATCGGCTATCCGATGGATCACTTCATCGGCGTGTGGTGGTCAGGTTCCGAGAACGACGTTTTGCCGGCCGGTGATGCCGCCAACGGATATTTGTCGGGCACCTTCCACGGCTCGGGCGCTGACTTCCCGGTCCATGCCGACATCGTCAAGCACGTCTATGACGCCGGCAGCGGCGCCGGCGACAAGGAGCGCATCGGCGAAGTACTGTACAACCGCGGACTTATCGCCGCGGCCTGGCAGGCCGAAGCCATCCGCACCGGTATGAAGATGCACAACACGGATTCGCCGACCGCCTCCCAGGTCCGCGACGGCTTCGAAAACCTCAATGTCGATGAGGCCCGCCTCAAGGAGCTCGGTCTGGAAGGCTTCACCATCCCGATCAAGATCACCTGCGCCAACCACGGCGGCCCCGGCAAAGTGTTCCTGCAGCAGTGGGACGCCAACGCCAAGAAGTGGAACAAGGTGACCGACTTCTACGACGCCGACCGCGAGGTCGTTGATGCCCTGATCGCCGAGGACTCCGGTGCCTACGCCAAGGAGAACAACCTCACCCCGCGCGATTGCGGCTAATCCACAAACGGACCTTCAGGCCATGACACAGACCGCATCACCTCCGACACCCGAAACAGCAGTGGCTGAACCGCTGCTCAAGGTGAACAACATCGAGGTGATCTACGATCATGTGATCCTGGTGCTGAAGGGCGTTTCACTCGAAGTTCCCGAGGGAGGCATCACCGCCCTCCTCGGGGCCAACGGCGCCGGCAAGACGACGACACTGAAGGCCGTCTCCAATCTGCTGCGCGCCGAACGCGGCGACGTCACCAAGGGCTCGATCGAATTCAAGGGCGACCGCATCGACCATCTCTCGGCCAATGAACTGGTCAAGCGGGGCTGCATCCAGGTCATGGAAGGCCGGCACTGTTTCGAGCACCTGACGGTTGAAGAAAATTTGCTCACCGGCGCCTTCACCCGCACGGACGGCTCCGGCGCTGTCAACCGCGACCTCGATCTGGTGTACGGCTATTTCCCCCGGCTGCGCGAACGCCGTTCGTCTCTGGCCGGCTACACCTCCGGCGGCGAACAGCAGATGTGCGCCATCGGCCGTGCCCTGATGTCTCGTCCGACCATGATCCTGCTCGACGAACCCTCCATGGGGCTCGCTCCGCAGCTCGTCGAGGAAATCTTCGAGATCGTCAAGAAACTGAACGTGGACGAGGGCGTCAGCTTCCTGCTCGCCGAGCAGAACACCAACGTCGCGCTGCGTTACGCCAAATACGGCTACATCCTGGAAAACGGCCGGGTGGTGATGGACGGCGTGGCCTCGGAACTGCGCGAGAACGAAGACGTCAAGGAGTTCTACCTCGGTGTCGCCGGCGACGACCGCAAGTCGTTCCGCAATGTGAAAGCTTACAAACGCCGCAAGCGCTGGCTGGCTTGATCAGGCTGCCTGTTCCTGCCCGCCGCCCGGTTTCACGACCCGGTGCACCGGCAACAGTAGCGTTGCCCGCGTCCCTTTGCCGACGGTGCTCTCCAAGGCAACGTGACCGCCATGCATGCGGGCCAGCTCCCGCGAAATCGCAAGCCCCAGTCCGGCGCCTTCGTGCTGGCGCACGGTGCTCGTTTCGGCCTGCGTGAACGGTTCGAACATCAGATCTATCTTGGACTGATCGATGCCGATACCGGTGTCGGCAACGGTTATCAGCGGGCAACCGCTGGCATCGGTCGCAATACTGAGTTCCACCAGTCCGTCGACCGGGGTGAACTTGATCGCGTTGGCCGTGAGGTTGATGAGAATCTGTTTGACGCGGGTCAGATCGGCGCGGACGACTACGCCACTCTTGCAGTCCTTTCGGACCAGTGTAACCTCGTTCGTCTTGGCCTGGATGCGAAACATCCTGCTGACCGCATCCACGAGTTCATCGAGATGGACTTCCTGCTCGACAAGCGAAATCCGCCCCCGTTCCAGCCGGGTCATGTCGAGGATATTGCTGATCAGCTGGTTGAGATGCTTACCTTGATCAGCGATGTTCTGAGAGTACTCGCGATGCGCCTCGTTGCCCGCCGGCGGTTTGCATTGCGAGGCGATCAGTTCGGCATATCCGATGATCGAGTTCAGCGGTGTGCGCAGCTCATGGCTCATCATCGCCAGGAACTGCGATTTGGACTGGCTGGCCCGTTCAGCCACCTTCTTGGCTTTCTCCAGTTCAGCCGTACGGCTGCGGATTTCGGTAATGTCAACCGCGACGCCACGGTACCCGGTGAAGTGCCCGGATTCATCGAAGCTCGGGTTGGCGTTGATCTGCCACCACGTCTCGCGGCCATCCGCCTTGATCGGAACCTCGATCATCTCAATCGGTTGTTGCGCCGTGCCCGCCTTGATGAGCTGCGTCCATCCCTTCTGGTTCCGTTTGGCCCCAACCGCTTGGCACAACGTAGCACCAATGACCCGGCTGGGCCTGCGGCCGGACAGCTGCACCAGCCGCTCCGAGGCATAGGTGAGTTTTCCTGAAGCATCGGTCTCCCAGAGCCAGTCCTTGGTCCCCGATTCGAACTCGCGCAACAGCAGTCCGATGATCTTGTTCTGATCTTCCAGCGCCAGTTCGTCCTCTGCCCGCTTGATGTCCTTATGATGGTTTTGCAGGATCATCACGCCCAGTGCGACGCCGTAGATCAGCCCGAGGATTGCAGCCGCTATGCCGACCGATCCACCCAGCATGAACGAAGACGCCGCCAGTGCTGATGTAACGATCGCGGCATAGATGATCGCCGCAGAGGGAATACGGGAAAGATTGAACGCTCCGAGACCGCAGGCGCCCATCACGACGCCCATGATAATGAAACTGACTTCCAGCGGGGCCGAGTTGAATGTTGCCGCTGGCAGCAGCGCCCAAAGTCCGCCCAGCACGCCAGCGTAGATGTTGGCTTTTCTCGTGGCACGCACACTGGCACGGACCGGTGCCGGCCGTCCACGCTTGCTGGCCGGCTTGAAGCGCTCCATGCCCGCAACCAGCATGTACATGGATACGCCCGCCATCAGCGCGCCCCACAACAGCACGGTGGCAGCAGCGCTAGTGCCCCATCCGACCATGGAAATCAGAACTGCAGACAGAATGTTGGCGACCATCATATGCGGCGTTGTCCGCTTGATCGCCGCAATCTGTTGGGCCCTGAACACGTCCGGATCAAGGTTCTTGCCGATAATGGCAGGCGCCAGATCGGCTAATGCCAACGCAGTTACGTCGTTGGGATGATCCCGGTTGTTCGGCATACCACCACCGTTGTCCTGGTCACCTGGAGGCACGCACCGCCGAGCGATGCGCAAAATCAGCGCACACTGTAGCCAAACCGGCTTCCAATCATGTTAATGTTTGCAGGCTTCAGATCACTTGGTAAACAAAACAATGACAGAGTTTTTCGACACCCTGGAAACGCGTTCCCCAGAGCAGCGCGAAACAGCACTTTTTGCCGATCTCCGGGCCACTTTGCCGGATATCGTGGCCAACGCGCCGGGTTGGCGGAAGTTCCTTGCCGGAGCCGACCTCGCAGACCTCGCCGGTCGTCACGAGTTGGCCCGCCTGCCAGTCCTGCGAAAGGGCGAACTCAAAGAACTTCAGGAACGCGATCCGCCGTTCGCCGGCTTCACGCTCGGTGGACCTGAAAGCTACGGCCGGGTGTTCATGTCGCCCGGACCGATCTTTGAGCCCATGGGCACCGGCCCCGACCCATGGCGCGGCGCCCGTGCGCTGTTCGCCGCCGGATTCCGGGCCGGCGACATGGTGCACAACGCATTTGCCTATCATCTCACGCCCGGCGGCTTCATTCTCGACGCCGGCGCACGCGCCCTAGGCTGCGCCGTCATCCCCGCTGGCATCGGCAACACCGATGCCCAGGTGGACGTCATCGCCCAACTGAAACCGGCCGGCTTCACCGGCACGCCTGACTATCTCAAGGTGTTGCTCGACCGGGCCGGTGAACTTGGCAGGGATGCCGGTTCGATCAAGCGGGCACTGGTATCCGGCGGTGCACTGTTTCCGTCCCTGCGCGCTGAATACGCCGAGCGCGGTGTCGCTGTTCTGCAATGCTACGCCACCGCCGACGTCGGGGTGATCGCCTACGAGAGCCCGGCCATGGAGGGTATGATCGTCGATGAAGGCGTGATCGTCGAGATCGTCCGCCCGGGCACCGGCGACCCTGTGCCCGATGGAGAGGTGGGCGAGGTCGTGGTGACCAATCTGAACCCGGTCTATCCGATGATCCGCTTCGGCACCGGCGACCTGTCGGCGGTGCTGACGGGCCAAAGCCCCTGCGGTCGCACCAACACGCGGCTCAAGGGCTGGATGGGACGCGCCGACCAGACGACAAAGATCAAGGGCATGTTCGTCCACCCGTCCCAGATCGCCGATATCGCCAAGCGCCACGCTGGGCTCGGCCGTCTGCGCCTTGAGGTTGAGCGCCAGGACGAGCAGGATGTCATGACCCTGAAGGCGGAAAGCCCCGAGACTTCAGACGGCCTGCGCGATACTGTTGCCGCCACTCTGCGCGACATCTGCAAACTGCGCGGCGATGTCGAACTGGTGCCTCCCGGCAGTCTCGCCAACGACGGCAAGGTGATCGATGATCGACGCAGGTACGACTGACGTTGCAAACTAGGGTCCGCTGAGACCTGTCGCACGCCGCCGTCCGTCTGGCATAAACAGTATGCTTGATGCAACCTCACCTACGGTCTGCCCAGCAACGGCCACAATCTTACGTTAGGTAAAGACACTGTACTTTCCCTGTTTGGGAGGGCCAATTTTGGTTTCTGCAAATGGCCTGCCTGCAGGCCACCCGAGAATGAAGGAGGTCGAACATGTCTAGAAATCGCTTTATTGTGGATTTGGGAAAGGTTGAACTGTCTGATGCTCAGGTCCGGCAGATTGAGGCATCTGTTCAGAAGGCCGCCCTCGGCGCACTCGCGACCATTGACTTCCGCGGGGACTTGGTGGCGCGCTTTCCTAAGGAATGGATCGGAATCTGGATAGACATCGGTCACGACGTCGGATTCGAAGACAAACTTCATTCGGAGTTTGCTCCCCGGTAGACCATGGCCATCGTTGAAGAAACAGAAATCTCAGAATCTTCGAAGGCTTGTCTGTGTCCGAGCGCCAAGGCCGAGGAAGGCGCCATTCTTATTGGCATCGTTCAAAGCGATGGTACGGTCGGGATCGTTGGCCGCCCTCTGTCTGTTGATTCTGAGTTCCTGGAAGCAGCCGGCAAGGGGCGCGCCCTGGAGAAACGGTTCCGCTTTTCCGCACCCTGCGTAAAGTCTGACTGCAGGCAGTGGGCAGATGGTCGCTGCGGTGTTATTGACCGTGTTATAGCTGCGATACCCCCGGAAGCCGATACATCGCTTCAATCATGCGGGATTCGCGCATCTTGCCGCTGGTTTCATCAAGCAGGCGCGCAGGCTTGTGCCGTGTGCCCGCAGGTTGTGACCGACACTACAGAAAGCTGCTGATAGGTCCGAACGGTGGCTACTTGACTGTCGCAACGCCGAGCGGCACGGAGTACTTCTTGCACCAGATGATCACCTGCCCGGCTTTCTCGAGCGCCGGACTGGCGGCGACTGAATAGCTTTGCGCCCCCTTGTTGGAGCGCAGGACGGCCAGCAAGCCGCCCTTGACCGGCCTCGAACCGTTGCCGAGCGCCACATACGGATCCGGTGCACCATCGAGGAAGAAATTGCCACTGAGCTTCACCACCAGCTTGCCGCCGGACTTGCTGACCGTCGCGGTACCCTTGGTGACGTGGCCGGAGGCACCGGAAAAGCTACCGCTTCCGGCAAGCGCCGGGCCGGATAGGGCGGCAAGGACAAACAGGGTTGTCAGGCTTTGCTTCAACATTGCAGGAACTCCTTGTGGTATCCGCACCCACGGATGCGGTGATGAACATATGGGAATGTTCATCGACCAAGGTTCCTGAACATGCAACTCAAAGCTATGTGTGCGGAACGTGAGCGCCAGTTGATCCGGCGAGACGACTACTTCTCCAGTGCCTTGGCAGTCAGTGCCTTTATGGCCTCGCTCATCTTCTCGATGACGCCATCGGCTCCAGCCAGCGCATAGACCTGGTTGAGCTCAGCCGGATTGGTCACCGCCAGCCAGACCTTGCCGTCAGCATCTTCCCAGGCCAACGCCTTCATCGGCAAATCGAAGCCAACTTCGCGGTTCAACATCATCAGCGGCGTGCCGAGCCGGGGGTTTCCGAACAGCATCAGCTCAGTGGGCGGCATTGTCTCACCAATCGATGCGGCACCGGCGGCATGGTCGATGCGGGTGAAAATGGTGATACCTTTGGCCTTGAACACATCCTCCAAGCGGTCGAGTGTCATCTTGACGCCGTAAGGGCTTTCCATCTTGAGCATCGCGCCAGCCGATGCCGGAACCAACATGGCGATCAACAAAAAGGCTGAGATCAGGATACGTCTCATCATAGCGCTTCCCCGGAATGTTTTTGCCGTGCCAGTACAATGGGCCCAGGACGCCGGCGATGCAAGCATCGCGACAAGTTCAGTGCGGTGTTTTTGTTGACATCTCCCCTGACCAAATGGAACATCGCGCCTTCGTCGCCACACATCCGGCCGCCGGCGGCACAGGCAGGGGAGCACAAATGGCAACACTTCGTGAAAAGATTGCGCGTGGCGACTTCGTCATCACAGCGGAAATCGCACCTCCCCTGACCGCGTCGGCAGACCGCTTCCTGAAAGCTGCCGAACCGCTGGCGGGACTGGCCGATGCGATCAACGTCACCGATGCGGCAAGCGCCCGCCCTGCCCTGTCGAGCCTGGCCGCCTCAGCCCTGCTGGCCGGCAACGGTTACGAGCCGGTGCTACAGCTCACCTGCCGCGACCGCAATCGCATCGCCATCACCTGCGACCTGCTGGGAGCGGCGGCCCAGGGCATCGAAAACATGCTGATCCTGCACGGCGACGACCCCAAGAACGGCGACATGCCGGATGCCAAGCCGGTTTTCGATCTCGATTCGCGCGGACTGATGGCCCTGGCCCGCGGGCTCAGCGAGGATGGCCAGCTGCCCTCCGGACGTGAAGTCAAGGAACCGCCATCGTTTTTTATCGGTTGCGCCGATGCGCCCTTCGATCCGCCGGAGGATTGGCAGCCCGGCGGATTGAAGGCGAAGATCGCCGCCGGTGCCCGGTTCGCCCAGACCCAGTTCTGTTTCGATCTCGACGTCACCCGCCGCTATTTTTCTCGGCTCGTCGACCACCGCATCACCGACGATCTGAAATACATCGCCGGGATCGGCCCGCTGCTGTCGGCCAAACAGGCCCGGTTCATGGATGAGAACCTGTTCGGCGTTTCCATTCCCGATGCCATCATCGACAGGATGGAATCGGCCGGCGACCAGAAAGCCGAAGGCCGCGCCATCTGCGCCGAGCTGATCGCCGGGCTGAAGGAGATCGATGGCATCTGTGGCGTTCACATCATGGCGCCGATGCAGTCGACCCAGGCAATCGCCGATACGATTGCCCTCACCGGGCTTCGATGAACCCTCACCTGCTGGGTATCGTTTTCGGCCTGCTCGGCGGCATATCGCTGAGCCTGGGCGGTCTGATTGTCCGGCTGCTGAGTGAGGAAACCACATCCTGGCAGTTCCTCGCCTGGCGCAGCTACGGCTTTATGCTGCTGATGGTCTCGATCGCCATCTGGCGCGCCGGATCGCTCAGGGGTCTAGCCGTCGAAACCCGCAAGATCGGCTGGATGATCGGCCCGATCGCCGTCGCCGTCGGCTTCGGCCAGATCTGTTACGTCCTCGGACTGCTCAATACACTTGTGGCCAACGTGACCTTCATCGTCGGCTCATCACCGGTGTTCGCCGCCTTTGCCGCCTGGATCATCCTCGGCGAACGGCTCAGCCTGCGCGGCATGGCGGCGCTCACCGCTGCCGTTGGCGGCATCGCTGTCATGTTCCTGGGCGGCATCGGCGCCGGCGGCATGCTCGGCAACATCTATGCGCTTGGTGCCATGGTCGCCTACGTCGCCTATGTCATCATGCTGCGCCACGCCCGCGGCATCGACACCTTTGTGGCCTCCGGCTTCGGCGGTCTGATCGGACTGGCCGTTGCCGCCTGGCTGGCCGGCGGTGCCCTGCACGTCCCGCTGCCTGATCTTGCGCTTGCCCTCATCTCCGGCGTGTTTCAGGTCGGAGCCGGATTCGCCTTCGCCACCATGGCGTCGAAATACATCCCCACCGCCGAGGTCACGTTGCTGATCATGACCGAGGCGGTATTGGGTCCGTTTCTGGTCTGGCTGGTGGTGGCCGAAACACCGCCTCCGGCGACGCTTGTCGGTGGTGCGGTGATTGTTGTCAGCGTCGCCCTGTTCGCCGCCTTCTCGCTGGCTGACGAGCGGCGCGGCCGGAGATATCTCGATGACGCTTGAGATCGACGGCCTGGGCTACCATCCCGGCTACTTCGACCGGACACGCCAACAACAGCTCGTCGAGAGCCTGCGCAGCGCCACTCGCGCCGCGCCGCTGTACACCCCGGTCATGCCACGCACCGGCAAGCCGTTTTCGGTGCGCATGACCAACCTCGGCCCGCTCGGCTGGGTTTCGGACAAGGCGGGCTACCGCTACCAGCCGCATCATCCGGATACCGGCCTACCCTGGCCGGCCATCCCCTCCGATTTGCTGCGGCTGTGGGATGAGGTGGGCACCTACCCGCACCCGCCGCAAGCCTGCCTGATCAACTTCTATCGTGAAGGCGCCCGCATGGGCTTGCACAGGGATGCCGACGAGGAGGACCTCGAGGCACCCGTCGTATCGGTCTCACTCGGCGACACCGCAGTGTTCCGCATCGGCGGCCCGGCACGCAAGGACAAGACGCGGTCGTTCAGGCTGTCCTCGGGCGACGTCGTCATCCTCGCCGGTAAGGCCCGACTGGCCTACCACGGCATCGACCGCATACTGCCCGGCACATCGACCCTGCTTGCCAACGGCGGCCGGATCAATCTCACGCTCCGGCGGGTTACGATTGCACCGCCGGAGTGATCCACCCGACATGCGCGCCGCTTGCGTCCTGAACCATTGCGATACGCCCGACCATGTCAACATCGAACGGCTCGGTTACGGCCTTGCCGCCGGCATCGGCGACCATCGCAACACGCGCATCCACATCGTCCACGGCAATATAGCCGAACCATTGCGGATCGCTGCTCGATGCGCCTTCCAGCATGGTCATGACGCCGCCGGCCGGCTTGCCATCAGCCATGGCCACCCAGTACTCGCCACCATCCGGCATTGGGAATGCATCAAAGCTCCAACCGAGCGTTGCCGCATAGAACGCCTTGGCAGCCCCTACGTCGTTGGTCTGAAGCTCGTTCCAGTGAAACGTACCGTGTCCGCTCATGGTCTCCTCCTCATTCAAACCCTGAGGCAGAGATGCTGACACGGCATTGTGCCGATCTCGCGGCGCAACAGAAAATGACCTAGAGGGCGTTGCGGCAATGCAAGCCCGATGCCCGTTCAACACGCGACACCAATCACAAGCAACAAGCCGGTCCCGCCCGGATCAGCCGCTCCAGCCGTTCAGCCGGGCGTTGTTCTGGCACGCCCGCTTGGTACGGAACCCTTCCGAAGCCCGGCCCACCTGGCGGCCGTTGCTGGCAAAGGTGCGCCACCTGTGCTCACCGCGCTTGTCGGCATAGAATTCCCACTTATCTTTTGAACTGTCGCGGCAGGCGTTGGCTTCGCAATCCTTGCGTGCCACATAGCCTTCCGACGACGCGCCGATGATCCTGCCGTTGCCGCCCCGTTTGCGCCAGCGCCATTCACCTTTCCGGTCTTGGTAATATTCCGCGTTCCCCTCGGACATTCCTCACCCTCATGTCTATTCTTGCGTTGTTTGCTCCGATCAGCAGTATTTGTTGTTGTTTCTCCGCCAATAGCAGCAGGCGGCAACATCCATGAATGGTTGCTGGTTGTCCAGAGCCAAATTATAGTCAATTTGCATCATGTAGAATGCTGTAAAAGTACCGGCCTCGCGAAGAATCTCGCCTAGAACCTACGACGCCGCAGCTTCGTCGTCGTTCGCCGCAGCATCTGCGTCAACCGCCACAGTCACCTCGCGAGCCGCCTTGGGTCCGCCCTTGGCCACGCCGACCATGGCCGGCCGCAGCACCCGTTCGCCGATCACGAACCCCGGCTGTACGACCTGAACGATCGTGCCGCTTTGCCGGGTCTCGTCCGGCACTTCGAACATCGCCTGATGCAGGTTGGGATCGAACCGTTCGTCCAGCGGATTGATCCGCTTGATGCCGTGCCGCTCGAACGTGTTGAGCAGTTCGCGCTGCACCATCTCGACACCCTGCAGCAGGTTGCGGGTCACCGCATCGGCCGCCTCGCGCTGTTCCGGGGTGACCGCCTCGAGCGCCCGGTCCATGTTGTCGCTGACACCGAGCATGTCACGCGCGAAATTGCTCGCGGCATAGAGCGTCGCCTCGGCCTTTTCCCGGTCGGCACGCCGGCGCAGGTTTTCCATGTCGGCAGCCAGCCGCAGCACCTTGTCCTTGAGCTCCGCGTTCTCGTCGCTCAGGATCTCAAGCGGATCCGGCTCGGCCGCCTCCACAGGCTCCGGCGCACACAGCGCCTCTGCCAGGGCTTCGGCAAACTCGTCCGTCTCCGCGGCGCTGTCCTGCACCGCCTCTTCATCGCCCTTTGGCGCGTTTGCGTTGTTGTTGTTCATGTTCCTGTATCCGTTTGGTTCGGCACTGGCTGCCTGTACCGTTTATCTCGGTGTTCTTGCACAGGGATATCAGGCCTCACCGGCGAAAAATCAAGACAGTAATCGACCCACCAGCCTGGCGGTATAATTGACCATCGGTACGATGCGGGCGTAGTTGATCCGCGTTGGTCCGATGACGCCAAGCACCCCGACGACGTTCTGCTCCTTGTCGTGATACGGCGCCACGATCAGCGATGACCCGGACAGCGAGAACAGATCGCTTTCCGAGCCGATATAGATGCGCACGCCTTCGCCTTCGTCGGTCAGATCGAGCAGGCGCAGCAGATCGCGCTTCTGCTCAAGCTCGTCGAACAGGCTGCGCACCCGCTCAAGATCTTCCATCGCTGTGAGATCGTCGATCAGATTTGACTGGCCTCTGACTATCAGCCGCCGGTCGCCGCCATCGCCGCTCCACACCGCAAACCCGTCTTCGATGATCTTGGCCGACAGCTGGTCAAGCTCGCTTTCAAGCACCTGGACCTGACCGGCAATGTAGCCCTGCGCCTCGGCCAAGGTCTTGCCCTGCAGGCGGCTTGACAGGAAGTTGGACACCCGGGTCAGCGTCGAGGCGGGCAGGCCCGGTGGAATGCCGATAGCCCGGTTTTCCACCGTACCGTCGTCGCCCACGAGGACGACCAGCGCCCGGTCGGAGGACAACTTGACGAACTCTATGTGGCGCAGCCGCATGGCGAGCTTCGGCGCCACCACCACCCCGGCGCACTGCGACAGGCCGGACAGCAGGTTGGTTGCATCGGTCAGGACATCCTCGACCCTCTTGCCGCTGTCGTGACCGGACAGCTCGCGGTCGATCGAACGCCGCTGATCGCCGGACAGCGTCCCCTGCTCCATGATCGCATCGACGAAAAACCGCAGGCCCAGTTCGGTCGGCATGCGTCCGGCGCTGGTGTGCGGCGCCGCCAGCAGACCGAATTCTTCCAGGTCGGCCATGATGTTGCGTACCGAGGCCGGCGACAGGTTGATCAGCGGATCGCGCGACAGGGTACGCGAGCCGACCGGCATGCCGGTTTCGATGTAGGTATCGACAAGTTGCCGGAAGATTTCGCGCGACCGCTGGTCCAGCCCTGCCAGGCCGGACAGCTTTTCCCCCAACTTGCTCTGATCCTGCACCATCACAATTCGCAACTGAACACCTTCGGCGGGCATCATCGCCCGCTCATTGAATCTAGGCATCGCCACCGGCTCAATCAATAGTCATTGCCTTGGCCTGACCGGCGTTCTAGAACGCCGCATCGGCGATTGGTGAGCACGAGGACTTCAAGCATGCGACCGTCTGAACGCAAACCCGGCGAGTTGCGCCAAGTGACCTTCGAACGAGGTTATTCGCGTCACGCCGAAGGGTCCTGCCTGATCAGGTCCGGCAACACCCATGTGCTGTGCACGGCTTCGCTTGAAGCCCGTGTGCCGCCCTGGCTGCGCGGCCAGGGGCGCGGCTGGGTCACGGCCGAGTACGGCATGCTGCCACGTTCGACAGGCGAGCGCATGCGCCGCGAGGCAACGGCCGGCAAGCAGTCCGGCCGCACCCAGGAGATCCAGCGCCTGATCGGCCGCTCGCTGCGCGCCGTCGTCGATCTCGACCGGCTCGGCGAACACCAGATCACTGTCGATTGCGATGTCATCCAGGCCGACGGAGGCACCCGCACCGCCGCCATCACCGGCGGTTGGGTTGCCCTGGCTGACTGCATAGCCTGGATGCGGCAGCGCGAAATGTTCGAGAAGGATCCGCTGACCGGACAGGTCGCAGCCGTTTCCTGCGGCATCTACCAGGGCGAGGCGGTGTGCGATCTCGACTACGCCGAGGACAGCTCGGCTGAAGCCGATGCCAACTTCGTCATGACGGCGGACGGCGGCATCGTCGAGGTTCAGGGCACCGCCGAAGCCGATCCGTTCAGCCGCGACATGTTCCTCGAACTGCTCGGGCTGGCTGAAAGCGGCATCGCCGAACTGACGAGCCTGCAGCGCCTGGCTCTTGAGGAATAGCAGGCCGATGCGTGAAATCGCCAGAGGAACCCGCATCGTCGTTGCCAGCCACAATCCCGGCAAGGTGCGCGAGATCGGTGAACTGCTGGCGCCCTACGGGGTGGAGGCCATCTCGGCCGGTGAACTTGCTTTGCCGGAACCCGAGGAAACCGGCACCACCTTCGCCGCCAACGCCATCCTCAAGGCGCAGGCCGCCGCCGAAGCCGCCGGCCTGCCGGCCCTTTCGGATGATTCCGGTCTGGCGGTCGACGCACTTGACGGCGCGCCGGGCATTTACTCGGCCCGCTGGGCAGGGCCCGACAAGGACTTCGCGCTGGCCATGCGCAATCTGGAGGAAAAGCTGCAGTCCAAGGGTGCCGTTGAACCGGAAGACCGGACCGCGCATTTCGTTTGTGCACTGTGCATTGCCTGGCCGGACGGTGTGAACGCCGTCTTCGAAGGCCGCGTGTCGGGATCCCTCACCTGGCCGCCGCGCGGCCACAACGGTTTCGGCTACGACCCGGTTTTCGTGCCGGAAGGCCTCGATCAGACGTTTGGTGAGATCGATCCGGCGGAAAAACACGCCATGTCGCACCGCGCCCGCGCGTTCGCCAAGCTGATCGCCGATGTCTTCGGCGATGCCTGACAGCACCGGCCCCGCCAGTGACCCGGCCGGGTTCGGATTGTACGTCCACTGGCCGTTCTGCCTGGCCAAGTGTCCCTATTGCGATTTCAACTCACATGTCCGCGACGCCGGAACGGACATCACGCCCTTTGGCGACGCACTGGTCCGAGAACTGGCCTGGTTTGCCGCCCGCACGCCCGAGCGAACCCTCACCAGCATCTTCTTCGGCGGCGGCACACCGTCGCTGATGCCACCGAACATCGTTGCCCGGGTGATCGATGCGGCGGCCGGTCACTGGTCCTTCACCGACGACATCGAAATCACCCTGGAGGCCAACCCGACCAGCGCCGAGGCGGAGAACTTCCGCGGCTACCGCACCGGCGGCGTCAACCGGGTGTCGCTCGGCGCTCAGGCCCTCAACGACCGGGACCTGAAAGCCCTCGGCCGTCGGCACAGTGCCCGCGAGGCCCTTGCCGCGCACCGCATGGCCGCAAAGATCTTTCCGCGCACATCGTTCGACCTGATCTATGCCCGGCCCGGCCAATGTACCGATGACTGGCGCCAGGAACTGGCGCAGGCCCTCGGCGAACAGCAAGGCCACATGTCGCTCTACCAGCTGACCATCGAACCGGGAACGGCATTCTTTCGCTGGCACGCCGCGGGCAAGCTGGCGATACCGGACGAGACAGCCGCAGCCGACATGTACGAGGTCACCCAGGACCTCACCACCGCAGCCGGGCTGCCGGCGTATGAGATTTCCAACCATGCCGGACCGGGCATGGAATGCCGGCACAACCTGGTCTACTGGCGCTATGGAGAATATGCCGGTATCGGCCCAGGCGCCCATTCACGCCTGATTGGTCCGGATGGCCGACGCATCGGCCTGCACACACAAGCTTTGCCGCAAGCTTGGGCGCAAGCCGTAACCCGGCATGGTCACGCGATCATGGAGGAAACGCCGTTGACCCGGGATCAGGCTGGCGAGGAGTACGCGATGATGGCACTGCGGCTTGCTGAAGGCCTTGATCTATCACGCTATCGCGCGATCTCCGGAAAGACCATTGACGCAGACCGGGTTGCACAGTTGACCGCCCATCGACTGGTTCGCTCTCAAGAGGACGGGCGGCTAACCGCCACCCGGAACGGCCGCATGGTGTTGGACGCGATCATCCGACAGTTGCTGGACGGCGGATGACCGCTGTCAATCAGACTCGCTCTGGCGACGTCCGCCTGCGGCGGGCAGTCTTCTGACCAGCGGGCGTATCATGCGGGTCCGACTGGTTTGCGAGGAGTTGCAGCACCTCGATGAATTCCTTGCGCTTGTCCGTTGGTATGACCGACATGATCTTGCGGTCGACCTGCGCCGCATCAGGCTGCTCCGCCATCATGGCGGACCGCCCCGCCGCGGTAAGCCGCACCACATTTGTGCGCGCATCATGCTTGGACCGGTTGCGCTGCAGATAGCCCTGTGCCGTAAGCCGCGAGATCATGTCCGCCAGCGTCGAACGATCGATACCTGTCAACCTCACCAATTCGGTCTGACTGACGCCTTCATGCGCATCGACAACCGTCAGCAGGGTGAATTGTCGCTGTGTCAAGCCGTTCTTGCCTGCATTGGCAAAATAGATGTCCGCAGCAAACTGAGCGGCGCGCTTAAGCAGATAATATGGCGATTTTTCCAGTTTCTTTACGTACTTGTGCCCGGTCATTGACCCCATTCCTGTTGCCGCAATACATGCGGGGTCGCCCTCTCCCAATTGACGCGCGCACGTGGTGGCGGTGCCTCATTCCGCCGCGCAGCATCAAACCCACAGGATATGTTATCCTTCCCTCAACCTAACGCATTAGTTGCAGAGTTCAATCGAATTAACGCTTTGAGATGCGAGCATCCCGAAAGCCGCAGATGTGATTGAGAGCATGATCGATATT
Organism: Aestuariivirgaceae bacterium; assembly: GCA_965216335.1. GTDB lineage: Bacteria > Pseudomonadota > Alphaproteobacteria > Rhizobiales > Aestuariivirgaceae > JAHEJE01. Next base: position 1,925,730 of record OZ244154.1, read on the forward strand.
CGCCCACAAGTCGAGCTTTGGTTGTAAACGCGTTGAACCAATACTAAATCTATATAAAACGTTACACGAATTTGCGCCTATTATTTGTGATGTTTTTCCTCTTGAAAATACATAAGGTCGTTGCTCGTTGCTGTTGCTTACAGCATGGTTTGAGTCCATTTTTCCTGGCAAACCGGGCATATACGACGCCTTCAATGAAACCGGTTGCGGTCAACTGCCGGATTGGGTCAGATGTGATACCTGGTCACCCAGCAAGACCAAAGTGGGAGTACCGCGATTTCCGATCTGCCCGAACATTTTCTTCGTACGACACCGGACGGTGACACGCTCGAACGTGATGTCTGTGGCACCTGTGGCTTCATTCATTACCAGAACCCCAAGATCGTCGCCGGGTCCGTCGTCGTGCATGACGGCCGCATTCTGCTGTGCCGCCGCGCCATCAATCCGCGCAAGAGTTTCTGGACCCTGCCGGCCGGCTACATGGAGCTGGGAGAAAGCGTTACCGCTGCCGCCCGCCGCGAAGCCCGCGAAGAGGCCTGTGCCGACATCGAGATCGAGGCCGTCCTTGCGGTATACTCCATCCCGCGCATTTCGCAGGTTCAGGTCATGCACATCGCCCGTCTGGCACGGCCCGGTATCGCTGCCGGTGAAGAGAGTCTGGAGGTCGATCTATTCGCCTGGGAGGACATTCCCTGGGACGCCCTCGCCTTCCCCTCGGTCCGTTGGGCTTTGACACACTACGACCAGATCAAAGGCCAAAAATCGTTTCCCGCCTTCACCAACCCACCCGGAGAATGGGGCGACATGACAGAGGCCAGGCCCAACCGCTGATTAGAGCACATTCCGATCATATGGAATCACTTGACCGGGTTTCCGCGTCTGCTGGCTAGGCATGCTTCGCGCCATGGCCTGGTTGGCCATAAGCGGAGCATGGTGATCCCCGCCTTCGCGGGGACAGGCTACGGGCGCGGAAATCCGGCCTACGGTGGGCCAAATTCGCCCATATGGTCGGAAAGTGCTTGTCTTATGATTTTGCCATCGTTCAGTGCAAGAAGGAACCGCTGCTGGCGAGACGACACTCGCCGGGCAGCGGCAGGGGACGGATCGCGAAAGTGCTGGCCGTTTGACGGGCCGGGCTAGAGTGTGATCACCCCTGTCTTTTCCCTGCGGCCTGAACGGATACCCGGGACTTGCGGCCCGGATGACAAGCATAGGACACGGAAAAGATGACCCATACTATCATCGGTATCGATATCTCGAAAGACCATCTCGACGTTCACCGCCTGCCTGATGGGACCAGCATCAGGTTCGCCAACTCGAAACAGGGCCACAGGTCACTGATCGAATGGATGCGGGCCGGTAAGGTCGAACGCGTTGTGTTTGAACCGACAGGTGCTTATCACCGTAATCTGGAGCGTTGCCTGGTTGAGGCCGGCATCAGCCATGCCAAGGTCAACCCCCGTCGAGCCCGCCGGTTCGCCGAGGCCGCCGGCACCCTGGTCAAGACCGACAAGGTCGACGCTATGATGCTGGCCCGGTTCGGGGCCGTGCTCGAGCCGCAGGCAACCGTGACCCGCAGCCAGACCATTGAAGCTCTCGGCGAACTGGTTGCGGCCCGGCGTGCCCTGGTCAAGGACAGGACCGCAGCCAAGAACCGCCGCCACAATCTCTCATCAGCCTTGCTCAAAACACAGGCAAGACGGCGCCTGAAACAGATCGAGGCCGACATCAAGGCCATCGATGGCGAATGCCGCAGGCGCGTCGAAGCAGATCAGGCTCTGCAGGCCCGGCTTGCCATCCTGTTGTCCATTCCCGGCATCGGTGAAGTCACCGCCATGACCATGCTGGCTGAAATGCCGGAGCTTGGAACCATGCACAAACGACAGGCCGCCTCACTGGCAGGCCTGGCACCCGTCACACGTCAGTCGGGCAAATGGTGCGGCAACAGCTTCATCCAGGGCGGCAGACAACATGTCCGCCAGGCGCTCTACATGCCGGCATTGGTCGCCGTGCGCTTCAATCATCAACTCAAAACCAAATACCAGGCTCTCATCGACGCCGGAAAACCCTGCAAAGTCGCAATCACCGCAATCATGCGAAAGCTCATCACAATCGCCAACGCCCTAATCCGCGACAACCGAAATTGGACCGAAGCCAACTCTTGACCAACACGGATACTCTAGGAGTCCGGTTCCTCGGTCATGTGCTTTGTCATCAGCGGTATTTGCGCCATGCCGAACGCCATGGTGAGGCCCATCAGTCCGAACACCTTGAACGTCACCCAGGTGTCGGTCGAAACCGAACGCCAGACGATCTCGTTGATGCCCGCCAGGCAGACAAAGAAGATGCCCCAGCGCAGCGACAGCTTGCGCCAGCCCTCGTCGTCCATCTTCAGCATCTCGCCCATCACCACCTTCAGCAGCGACCGCCCGAACAACAGCCCGGCCAGCAGAACTGCTCCAAGCAACCCGTTGACCAGCGTCACCTTGATCTTGATGAACCTGTCGTCGGCCAGGTAGATGGTCAGCCCGCCGAACACCAGAACGAGCACCAGCGTCACGACGAGCATCGGCGCCACCTTGTGCGTCATCCGCCAGGTGATGGCGAAGGCGATGGCAATCGCCACCATAAGGACACCGGTCGCTGCGTAGATGCCCCAAAGGTAATTGGCGACGAAAAATGCCAGCAGTGGGCCGAAATCGGTCGCCAGCTTGATGCCGTGCGGCATCTTCTTTTCCGTAACGACCTCGCTCATGCCTCGTCCTCATCGATCCCGGCGATCGCCGCAGCAAACAGATCGGCATCGAACGGTTGCAGGTCGTCGACGCTCTCGCCCACACCGATGGCATGCACCGGCAGGGCGAATTTCTCGGCAATCGACACCAGAATGCCGCCGCGCGCCGTGCCGTCCAGCTTGGTCATGATCAGCCCGGTGACACCGGCGATCTTGCTGAACACTTCGGTCTGCGCCACCGCGTTCTGCCCGGTCGTGGCATCGAGCACCAGCAGCACCGCATGCGGTGCGCTTTCATCCTGCTTCTTCAGCACCCGCACAATCTTTTCCAGCTCGGCCATCAGGTCGGCCTTGTTCTGCAGCCGCCCGGCGGTGTCAACGATCAGGATGTCGCTGCCGTCCTCCTTGGCCGCCTTCAGCGCATCGAAGGCAAGCCCGGCCGCGTCGGCCCCCGTCGGGCGCGAAATCACCTCCGCCCCGATCCGCTCGCCCCACACCCCGAGCTGTTCGATGGCCGCGGCCCGGAACGTATCGCACGCCGCCAGCTTCACCTTGAAGCCCTCGGCAACGGCAATCGAGCCCAGTTTGCCGATTGTCGTCGTCTTGCCCGACCCGTTCACCCCGACCACCAGGATGACAAACGGCCGCACGTCCTCACCGAAATTGAACGGGATTTCGACCGGCTTCAGAACCTTCGCCACCTCTTCGGCCAGGATGCGCTTGACCTCGCGCGGATCGATCTCCTTGTCGTAGCGCCCCTTGGACACCGCCGCGGTCACCCGTTCGGCCATGTCGATTCCGAGATCGGCCTGGATCAGGATGTCCTCGAGATCCTGCAGCGTATCGGCATCGAGCTTGCGCTTGGTGAAGATCGAGGTGATGCCGCTGGTCAGCGCATTCGATGATTTCGACAGCCCCTTGCGCAACCGCTTGAACCAACCCTGCCGCTCCTGCTCGGGAGCAGGCTCTGGTTCCGGCTCAGGTCCAGACTCAGGTTCCGGTTCCGGTATAGGCTGAGGCTCGGGCTCGGGTTCCGGCTGAGGCTCGCGCTCCGTTTCAGGCTCCGGCTCTGGTTCCGGTTCCGGTTCGGGTTTCGGCTCAGGCTCCGGTTCTGGCTCTGGCTCTGGCTCTGGCTCTGGCTCTGGCTCTGGCTCTGGCTCTGGCTCTGGCTCTGGCTCTGGCTCTGGCTCTGGCTCTGGCTCTGGCTCTGGCTCTGGCTCTGGCTCTGGCTCTGGCTCTGGCTCTGGCTCTGGCTCTGGCTCTGGCTCTGGCTCTGGCTCTGGCTCTGGCTCTGGCTCTGGCTCTGGCTCTGGCTCTGGCTCTGGCTCTGGCTCTGGCTCTGGCTCTGGCTCTGGCTCTGGCTCTGGCTCTGGCTCTGGCTCTGGCTCTGGCTCTGGCTCTGGCTCTGGCTCTGGCTCTGGCTCTGGCTCTGGCTCTGGCTCTGGCTCTGGCTCTGGCTCTGGCTCTGGCTCTGGCTCTGGCTCTGGCTCTGGCTCTGGCTCTGGCTCTGGCTCTGGAGCAGAGGTAATCTTTTCCTTCAGCCTGTCAACCAGACCTTTTTTCGCCGGGTCCGCTGCAACCGCCTCGGCAACAGACTCGAGTTCCGGTGCCGGTTCCGGCTCGAGCGCCGACTCGGGTGCGGGGGCCGGCTCGGGCTCAGGCGCGGGCAGTGCGTCAGGCTTTTGCGCCTCTTCCGGCGCCGGTGTTTCCGCCGCGTCGCCTTTGCCGGTCACCCGGTTGAAAAGCTTCTTGAAAAATCCCGCCACTAGATCAGCCGCCCCTCAAGCCCGCCTGCCCCATGCCCAGTCAGCTCGACAGGCACGATGCAACCCGGTTCGGCCTCACGCGCAAGCCGCACCGCCGCATACTGCGCCGTGCGCCCGGCCTCAGCACTCTCAACCAGCACATCGCGCACCCTGCCGATCTCACTCTCATAGAACCGCGCTTCTGCCGCCCCGCCAGCCTCGCGCAGCCGTGCGGCGCGTTCCTTGACCACCGCGCCGTTCACCTGTGGCATCCGTGCCGCCGGCGTCCCCGGCCGCGCAGAATAGGGAAACACGTGCAGATAGGTCAGCCCGCACTCGTCCACCAGCCTGAGCGAGTTTTCAAACATCTCCTCGGTCTCGGTCGGGAACCCGGCAATGATGTCGGCGCCGAACACCACGTCCGGCCGCACCCGCCGCATGTCCGCACAGAACCGGATCGTATCCGCACGAAGGTGCCGCCGCTTCATCCGCTTCAAGACCATGTCGTCACCGGCCTGCACCGACAGATGCACATGCGGCATCAGCCGCTCCTCTTCGGCAAACGCCGCCATCAGATCGTCATCCGCCTCGATCGAGTCGATCGACGACAGCCGCAGCCGCGGCAGCTCCGGCACCATCTTCAGGATGCGCCGCACCAGGTTGCCAAGCTTCGGCTCACCCGGCAGGTCCGCACCATAAGAGGTAATGTCGACCCCGGTCAGCACGATCTCCTTGTAGCCGTTCCCGGTGAGCCGCCGCACTTGCGCAACCACTTCGCCCGCCGGCACAGAGCGCGAGTTCCCGCGCCCATAGGGGATAATGCAGAACGTGCAGCGGTGATCGCACCCGGTCTGCACCTGCACGAAACCGCGTGTGCGGCCCGCAAAACCGTCCAGCATTTGCGGTGCGGTCTCGGTCACCGACATGATGTCGTTGACCCGCACCCGCTCTTCCGCGCCGATCCCGAAATCATAACTCTCCGCCCGCAGCTTTTCCTCGTTGCCGAGCACCAGGTCGACTTCATCCATCCCGGCAAACGACGCCGGATCGATCTGCGCCGCACATCCCGTCACGATAATCCGTGCCTGCGGATTGTCCCGCCTGGCCCGCCTGACCGCCTGGCGCGCCTGGCGCTGGGCTTCCGCCGTCACCGCGCAGGTGTTGATCACCACGCTGCCGTGCGGTGCCGCGGCGCGCATCACTTCCGACTCATACGCATTGAGCCGGCAACCGAATGTGATCACCTCGGCGCCCATCACCCGGCCGCTCCGGCATCCGCGCCGACCGCCGGCAGCTCACCTTCAAACTCGTAGGCCACCGGCCCGGTCATCAGGATGTGATCGTCGCTTTCACGCCACTCGATCACCAGATCGCCGCCGGGCAGCGTCACCGTCGCCACCCGATCGGTAAACTTCTTGCGCACCGCGCATACCTGGGCCGCGCACGCCCCCGTGCCGCAGGCCCGCGTCAGCCCGGCGCCGCGCTCCCACACCTTCAGGATTATGTGATCGCGCGCAACCACCTGCGCCAGCGAGATGTTCGCCCGCTCCGGAAAGATCGGATGGTTCTCCAACAGCGGGCCAAAGCGCGCCAGGTCGTGGCGCTCCACATCATCGACCCAGAACACGCAGTGCGGATTGCCCACGTTCACCACCGACGGCGTATGCAGCACCGGCGCATCGATCGGCCCGATCTGCAATTCGATCCCGCGCGTGTCGCGGAACTCCTCGGCCAGCGGAATGTCCTGCCAGCCGAACTTCGGCACGCCCATGTCGACGGTGATCTGACCTTCGCCGGCCGGATAGCACACCAGCAGGCCGCCGCGCGTGTTGACGGTAACGGTCTGCTTGCCGGTTTCCCTGATCAGCAGATCGGCAATGCACCGCGAGGCATTGCCGCAGCTTTCCACCTCGCCGCCTTCATTGTTCCAGATCCTCATCTTCACATCCGCCTTCACCGACGGCTCGATCAGGATCAGCTGGTCACACCCCACACCGGTCTCGCGATTGGCCACCGCGCGCACGGTTTCTTCCGTCAACGCAATCTCGCGCTCACGTCCGTCGATGACCACGAAATCGTTGCCGAGTCCGTTCATCTTGCGGAATGGTATGCCGGTTCCAGTCATGACCGGGGTTATATGGTGAAAGACATAGGAATTGGAAGGGGCTCCGCAAGCCGGCAAGGGGCCCGCGCAGCAATATCGCTGAGCATTGTCCGCCAATCCATGCGGGCAAGTCTTATGAAAGGGCAGTGCATTCTGCTTGACCTGTATCAATGCTGTCTTTTTGCACTGCCCCAAGCTGGCACGATTGACGCTCTTGTCATTAACGCTTCTGCAACCACAAACAGGCCACAATATGGGCCAGGTTGACGGCCTAGGTGGGACTGGTACTAAGACTGACGCAAAGACATGTGGATATGTCGTTTAAGGCGCGGTTTTTGTTCGCTTTTTCCATCTAAAGTCGGACTGTAACGGTTGACAGGTTTTCGCGCCCGGTGCACATTCGCGCTGCTCTGGACGAGCGGGACTGAGTCTGGGGCCACGAAAATGCGGCATCGGCCGCCGAGTTGGCCTTATTTTCGCCCGGCTGCCATGTAGATGTGTGCGGTACGGGTTTGGGTGATGGGCGCGATAAGATTGGCGTAACAGAGTTTCGCCGGAGTAATGGGGACGCGGGCGGTTGTTGAAGAGCTGGTTTGCAAATAGCCGCAGCGCGAATGCGGATGCCGGGACCGCGCCGGGCCGCATCCGTCATATCGAAGAATTCACCGCCGACTATCACGATCCGTTTGACGATGAGGCCTCCAGCCAAGGCCGCTGGCTCGCAACCACCTGCGTGGCCGGCATCACCGGTTGCCTGATTATTGCCGGTGCCATCGTTGGCCTGTTCGGCGACAGCAAGCCGACCGGAGGCGCCGCCTATGCTTCGGTCGATCCGAGCCAGTTGGCCGGACCCACCGAGTTGTGGCAGCGCCCGTCTGTGTCCGGCAAAGGCGATTTCAATGGCGCAATTGCCGAGGCTATCGCCCCCCAGCCGTTGAACAAGATGCCTTCCGTCTATCAGCAGGATGGCGCTATTGTCCGCAGCGCGCCGGTGCTGACCGGGCAGCCGATGCTGACCACCGCTTCTCTCAGCCAGTATCCGGAAGTCGACGAGGCAGAATTGCCCTACACACAGGGCACACAACCCTATGTGCTGGATGGCGAACTCGGCGCTGCCTCGGTAGACACCTCGAACATCACGACCATCTCCAAGTCGCCGCCTGCCGAGCCGACCGATGAGACCATCACTCTCGACGCCGGTGAAACCCTTGGGCGCAAGCTGCAGGAACTCGGCATCAGCCCGCGCACCGCTCAGGCCCTGACCTCAGCGCTGGAGCCGGTTTTCCCAGCCAAACTGCTGCGCGCCGGCCAGAGCTTCACCATCACCATCGACCGCCAGCAGGATTTCTACGGCAACGAGGTCATCTACCCGGTGCAGGTGAACTTCTCGCCTGGCCCCAGCGAAGAGATTGTCGTCGAGGCCGATGAGGATGGCCGCTTCATCGCCCGTGTCGACGGCGCCGCGGATGGTGCAAAATCACGCTACGCTGCCGCACCGCATTATCTCGCCGCCGGCAGGGTACGCTCCTCACTCTATGCGACGGCCATCGACGGTGGCGTTCCGGACTACATCATCAACCAGGCCATCAAGGCGTTCTCCTACGACATCGACTTTCAGCGCCAGGTCAAGTCCGGCGACAAGTTCGAGATGTTCTACGGTCAACCGCTGTCTGGTTCCTCCAAGAACCGCAAGGTGCTGCACTACGCCAAGCTGAACGTCCGCGGCAAGCCGAAGACCTACTTCCGGTACACCACAGCCAAAGGCAAGACCCGCTACTACGATGAAAACGGCCGCAGCGCGTCGCGTTCCTCGCTGATGCGCACACCGATTTCCGGCGCCCGGATTTCTTCAGGTTTCGGCATGCGCCGCCACCCGATCCTCGGCTACTCCAAGATGCATACCGGCATGGACTTCGCGGTGCCGCGCGGCACGCCGATCCGCGCCGCCGGTTCCGGTGTCGTCAAGCATGCCGCCTGGCGCGGCGCTTATGGCCGCACCGTAATGGTCAAGCACTCGAACGGCTACACGACGCTCTATGCGCACATGAGCCGCATCGCCTCCGGCCTGAAGCGCGGCCACAAGGTGCGCCAGGGTCAGGTCATCGGCTATGTCGGCTCGACTGGCCGTTCCACCGGCCCGCACCTGCATTATGAAGTGCGCCGCGGCAACAAGCCGATCAATCCCAAGCGCATTCGTACCGCAAGCTTCACCAAGCTCAAGGGCAAGGAGTTGGCCCGCTTCAAGAAGCACAAGGCCAGGGTCATGGCTCTCGCCAAGGCCGCACCCCGCTCCACTCGCGTCGCCCGCGCCGACAATCAGTAGAACCAAGGCCTGAACCCTTTCATTCCGGTCGGCCCGGCACGTTCGCCTCACCAGGTGAACAGGCGCTCACCCTTTCTCGTTTTTCCAAGTCGGCTTTCGACCGGCAGAACTGGGCAAATCCGGCTGGAAACACCAACTCGACAAAATTGGTTCAACTCTCCTGTTGATTGGTTCCTAAAGGCACGTTATTGGTTCATACCAATAATAGCAAAACCCGTCCGGTTCCAGCGGCGGGGCAGTCATCAACACCAAGGAGGAACCCATGGGCAAACGAGTGGCAATCATTGGGGCAGGACCATCAGGCACGGCGCAATTGCGTGCGTTCCAGTCGGCCAAGGCCAAGGGTGCGGACATCCCGGAAATCGTCTGCTACGAAAAGCAGGACGACTGGGGCGGCCTGTGGAACTACACCTGGCGCACCGGGCTTGATGAATATGGCGAGCCTGTGCATTGCTCGATGTACCGCTATCTGTGGTCGAACGGCCCCAAGGAAGGCCTGGAGTTCGCCGACTACAGTTTCGAGGAGCACTTCGGCAAGCCGATCGCCTCCTATCCGCCGCGCGCCGTGTTGTTCGACTACATCAAGGGCCGCATGGAAAAAGCCGGCGTGCGCGACTGGATCAAGTTCCACCACGCCGTGCGCCGGGTCACCTTCGACGATGCGACCGGCAAGTTCACCGTCGTCGTGCAGGATCTGGAGAATGACAGAGAAGTGATCGACGAGGTCGACCACGTGATCTGCGCTTCGGGCCATTTCTCCATTCCGAACGTACCGGAATACCCCGGCTTCGACAGCTTCAACGGCCGCGTCCTGCACGCCCATGACTTCCGCGACGCAATGGAGTTCAAGGACAAGGACATCCTGATCATCGGCACCTCCTATTCGGCCGAGGACATCGGCTCGCAGTGCTGGAAGTACGGCTGTAAGTCGGTCACCGTCTCCCACCGCACCGCGCCGATGGGCTATGACTGGCCGGACAACTGGAAGGAGGTGCCACTGCTCGAACGCGTCGACACCAACACCGCCTACTTCAAGGACGGCACCACGGCCAAGGTCGACGCCATCATCCTGTGCACCGGCTATATCCATCACTTCCCATTCATGGAGGACAAGCTGAAGCTCAGGACCGCCAACCGGCTGGCCACCGCCGACCTCTACAAGGGCGTGGTCTGGGTCGACAACCCGGCCCTGTTCTACCTCGGCATGCAGGACCAGTGGTACACCTTCAACATGTTCGATGCCCAGGCCTGGTATGTGCGCGACATCATCCTCGACCGCATCGCCGTGCCGGACCGCGACGCCCGCGCCCAGGACGTCGTCGACCGCGTCACCGCCGAGGATGCCAACGAGGACGACTACGCCTGCATCCGCTACCAGGGCGCCTACGTTCAGGAGCTGATCGACGAGACCGACTATCCCAGCTTCGACATCGACGGCGCCAACGAGGCCTTCTTCCAGTGGAAGAAGCACAAGAAAAAGGACATCATGACCTTCCGCAACAACGGCTACAAGTCGGTGATGACCGGCACCGTTGCCCCGCCGCATCACACGCCGTGGAAGGATGCCCTCGACGACTCGCTGGAGAGCTATCTGCAGACCGAGGCGGCAGAATAAGCGTTTCCGGCCGAGCGCAACTGATGTAGCAATATGTGGGCCGGCCGGGCAATCGGCCGGCCCCATTGGTTTCAGGAGTACCCCCGTTTGAACGTCGCCTTGAAGGACGCCGCCTCCGCCCTGTTCGCCGACCAGTCGGTGCCGGCCACCGTGCGCATGGTGGCCGAAACCCTGTTCGCCCGCATCCGTTCCGAGGATTATCCGCTCGATGCCCGCCTGCCGTCGGAACGCAATCTGGCGGCCGAAATCGGCGTTGCCCGCAATACCGTGCGCGAAGCCCTCGACCTCCTGGAAGGCAAGGGCATCATCACCCGGCGCGCCGGCGCCGGCAGCTTCGTCACCTGGCAGGACACCCTGGCGCTCGCCGACACCGCCGATGCCGGCCAGCCCGGCGGCAGCGCCGACATCGCCGCCGACACCAGCCCGCTCGAACTGCAGGTCATGCGCTCCATCGTCGAGCCGGAAATGGTCCGCCTGGCGATCATCAACATGAGCCCGCGCGACATCGGCGCGCTTGGCGAAATCGTCTCGCAGATGGAGGCGATCCGCACCGACGCGCCCGGCTACGTCCGCCTCGAACAGGACTTTTACCTGCAGCTGGCCCGCGGCACCGGCAACCCGCTGCTCACCGCCTGCTACGAACTGATCACCGGCGTGCGCCGCCACAACGTCCGCACCGCCCAGCAGAAACGCCACCTGCCTCCCAAACGCATCGAAGACTACCAGCGCCGCTACAACTCCTTGTTCAACGCCATCGCCCTGCGCGACATCGAAAGCGCCGTCGAGATCGTCAAACTCCACCTGATGGACGAACAGCGCCTGCTGATGCAGGAGGATTAGCGCCGGCGGCGCGGGCTTTTGTTTGGCTGACGGGTGCTCCATCTGGAGCGGCCAACGGGTGTCCTCGTGCGCCTGCTCAAGCACTGACATGTCCCCTCTCCCCTCGCGGGAGAGGGTTAGGGTGAGGGGGTGGGCGGTGCCGATTGCGCTGGATGGGGATAATTGCACCGCCGACCCCCTCACCCTCCCACGGTCCTGCGGACCGCGGGCCCCTCCCTCTCCCGCCTTGGGGAGAGGGGCATTGGGCACGGCTGCGCACCGGGCACGGCTTAACATCCGCACGGAAACTTCAGGGAAAGACGGAATGCCGAAATCGGGTGGCATGAGACGTCTCTATGGAAGAAGGAAGGGGATAGGCTGCCGCCCAACCCGGCATTCCGTCACGGTTTATTACATACGACGATGTACGCGCTCATCGTTCGGCTGCTCGGGGCCGGCCTTTGAACAGATAGTAGGCAAACCCTTCACCGCCAAACGCCTTGGATAGACGCTGGTGCTTTCGCACCAGGGGCGCACACCGGATGCTGGAACCCTGAGGAGGGCCAAATGGAACGATCAGCTTGTCCGTGCTCGCTTACGCTCCGCTCGGGCTGATCTCCAGGGCCAACACGACGAACCGGTCCAATCTGTGAGACACAATCCATCTTCGCTGACACCTCCATCCTCGGGGGCGGACCCTTTTCAACCTGTCCTACCAGGCGCCGCCCCAAACTCCAGAACCGCTCCCGCCACCACCGCCAGAGTTGGCTGTCGACGTTTCCCTCTGCAGGATGCAGGGCGACGGGTGAGTGTATTTGTACATCATTTGTTCCATTTTGTCAAGAACATTCGCCGAACAAAAACAACGCAAGGCACGACGAACAAACCTGCACAGCGAAGTCCCCTCCCCCTTGTGGGGAGGGTTAGGGTGGGGCCGGGCGGTGCCATAAGTCTCGGGGCCGGATGCGTTGCACCGCTGCTCCCCACCCTAACCCTCCCCACAAGGGGGAGGGGGCGCCGCATCTGCCCGCAAGGACGCACCCCAACCGGCGTCATCGCCGAGCGTGCCCCGGTGATCCAGGCTCACACGGCTCAGCGCGAACGGCCTTCAAATTCTGCAATAGCCCCGGCAATGCCAAAACAGGCATACACGAACAACCATACTGGATGGGGTTTAGTCCCCAATGCAAGCCAGACTATCTCTGCCGGACGAATCTTCGCCGGAAACATTCTTTTTGGCTGGCTCAAGGGTGTCTTCCGTCGGATGATCGGTGTCATCTAACAGGTCGCGTGCTTCGTCGAGATCGGCTTGTCTGGGCGCAGAAACGACTTCATCGCCATCATCAAATGGACCGAGGGCTACTTCAAAATAAATCGGGAAGTGATCGGAGCCGACATGGGGTAGCCGCGACATCTCTACCAGCGAGAAATGCTGGTCGTGGAAAAGGTGATCAAGTGGCCAGCGCAGAATTGGCCAATTTGCGTTGAAGGTGTTGTAGAAACCGCGGCCAATACGCGGATCGAGTAGACCGCTCAAACGGCGAAAGCGTCTGCTGGTTCGTGACCATGCGACATCGTTGAAATCGCCGGTGAGGATCGCTGGAACTTCATCGGCGAGCGCCATCTGGCCGGCAATGATGATCTCGGAGTCTCGATCTTCCGTACCGGTGTGCGGCAATGGTGGCTCAGGATGAACAGCTATGAAACGTATCAGCCGACCATTGCGAAGCCTGCAAATTGTGGTGATCGACGGGATATCGTCTCGCAAGATGTACATGGCTTGCGGATTGATCAACTCTAGCCTGGAATAGAGTGCCAGGCCGTAGAGGTTGTCTAGCGCCACCTCTAACTTGTATGGATAGTCGCGGGTCGCCCTTCTGAGGGCTGAAATCCAGGTTTCGTCAACTTCCATGAGAACAAGAATATCGGGCGATCTTTCCCGGATCAGATCGGCGACTGCCAGGTGGTTTGTGTTGGTCTGTAGGACATTGCTCACAAGCACCTTCAAGGTACCTTTCCTGCTGATGCCTGAAGCATTCCGGCTTTCCACCGGCCAAAACGGTGTATAGGGCGCGATGTGCCAGACCTGAACGGTGACGACCACCGCCGCCAGGCTGAGCGCCACAAGGCCGAAAGGGCCGCCATCGGGCACAAGGACGAACCAGGAGGCAATACCCAGACTTGTTGCCAGAAGCGCGATCTGCACACGGGGAAAATCACAAACCCGCACCAGCCCCTTGGGCAGGGCGAGATTGGAGACAAATGTCATTACGGCAAGCAGCGCGAGAATAGTAACGATTGCCACATCAATCCAGGTCATACAACGCGCCAGTTTGTAGATTCATTTGACCCCGTCGTACACATGCGCTGCCGACTAGCGCTCGCCAAGGCTAGTCTGTGTGATCCCAAAGCCTGGAAAGTCGGGCAAGCATGTTGCGCGAACGGACATCACTCCACCCTCACCCCCTCCACCGAAAACCACCTCGCCTCTTCCTCCTCGTCATCCTTCCGGGCCCCGACCCGCTGGTCCCACATCTGGCCGAGGGCGCGCATGTGGTGTTCGAGTAGGGCGCCGTGTTGTTTGAGCCAGGCGGGGATGGAGCGGAAGGTGGCGATGCGGGCCTTGCCGTTTTGGATCGTCACCACCGGCCAGTCGCCGACCAGGGCGTTGTCGATGCCGAACAGGGTTGAGCCCCACCATTCGGCCGCACCGAAGGCGTGGCCGCCGCGGCCGCCGGCCTTCATGGCGGCGAGCACCGAGACCGGCTCGACGGTGCCGGCCAGTTCGATGGCCTGGCGCCACAGGGCGAGGATGGCGACGTATTCCCACGACACAGCACTCCAGGTGCCGGGGAAGCGGGCGGTGTAGTCCTCGAAGAACGCGTTCGGGCGGTTGAAGTTGACGCCCTCGTCGTTGAGGCGCGGGTCGTCGAAATCCGGGAACTGGAAAACGAAGCCTTCCATGAAGTCGCGACCCAGCCGTTCGACCAGGCGCGGGTAGTTGTCGGCGGTGCACGAAATCAGCTGGCCGGTGAACCCCTGCCGGTGCGCCTCCTCGGTAAGGGCGTGAACCAGCGGTTCGTAGGCCGTGGTCCAGCACAGGATGTCGGGCGCATCGCGCAGCATGGCGCTGACGATGGCCGGCACGTCGGCCTCATCGGGTGCAAACAGCACCTCGCGGGTGATCGCAATGCCGGCGGCCTCGAAGGCGGCCCGGTAGGTGGCGGCAGACGGCAGGCCGAGCGCGTCGCGCTGGGCGCACAGGGCGGCGGTCTTGAGGTGCGGCTTGTGCTCGGCCAGCCAGTCGACGCCGGTGACGTTGTAGATCGGGTGCACCTCTGACGGGGCGATCAGGTAGGGCGTGTCGGGCGACAGGTCGCTGGGTAAGAGCGTGGAGGTCAGCACCTTGCGCTGGCGCACGAAATCCTCGATCGGCCGGAAGGTGTCGCCGCCAAGCATCATCAGCAGCTTGACGCCCTCCTCCAGCACCAGCTTGCGGGCGCCGCGGGCGGCCTTTTCCGGATCGTACCGGCAGTCGTAGGGGACGATCTCCAGGTGGTGGCGCTGGCCGCCGACCAGCAGGCCGCCTGCGGCATTGACCCAGTCGGCCCAGATCTCGCAGCCGTTGAGGCCCGGCAGGCCCCAGGACGCGACATCGCCGGTGAGCGGGGCAAGGAAGCCAACCTTGATCCGCCGCTCATGCCCGACGCCGAACCGCGGCATCGAGGCGGAGACGGTAAGGCGGGAGGCGAAGCTGGAGGACATGGGGGTGGCTCACCGGGTTGAGATGCCGGGTTCCCCTCCCCCTTGTGGGGAGGGGTTAGGGGTGGGGAACAGCTTCACTGAACGGCACGGCATCGCCTTGTCTGTACCGCCGTTACCCCACCCGGCCGGTGCTGCGCACCGTCCACCCTCCCCACAAGGGGGAGGGTTGAAAAACTGGCCTTCACACTAAGCCGTCGCCGCCTCGAACATCTGTTCGACGTACTCCCAGTTGACCAGGTTGTCGACGAAGGCCTCGAGGTATTTCGGCCGCGCGTTGCGGTAGTCGATGTAGTAGGAGTGCTCCCAGACGTCGCAGCCGAGAATCGGCGAGGCGCCGTGCACCAGCGGGTTCTCGCCGTTCGGTGTCTTCATGATCTCCAGCTTGCCGTCCCTGACCGCGATCCATGCCCAGCCGGAGCCGAACTGGGTGACGCCGGCGTTGATGAAGTCGGCGCGCATCTTGTCGTAGCCGCCGAGGTCGCTGTCGACCGCCGCAGCCAGCTTGCCCGGCAGCGAGGTTCCGCCGCCGCCGCCCTTCATCCAGTTCCAAAAGTGGATGTGGTTGTAGTGCTGGCCGGCATTGTTGAACAGCCCGGCATTGTTGCCGAAGCTCTCGCGGCACACGTCTTCCAGGCTCTTGCCCTCCAGCCCTGAGTCCTTCAGCAGGTTGTTGCCGTTGGTGACATAGGCCTGATGGTGCTTGTCGTGATGATACTCCAGCGTCTCGGCCGACATGTAGGGCCCGAGGGAATCATAGGCGTAAGGAAGGTCGGGAAGTTCGAATGCCATGTGCGGAAAGCTCCTCTGCTGGTCAACAAGTCAGGACCGCACACTAGCGGCTTGTGTTCTGGGCGGCAAGAAAAGCTGGTGGCGGCAAGACGGATTCATCCCGTCCCGAAAAATGTTCGGCGCAGGTCCCGGAGGAAACCCGTTGCCACATCAACTCGCGACACCCGTCAGCAAAGCTGAGCGCCAGCACCGCTGGCCTCAGCAGAACGCCTGAATGCCCGTCTGCGCCCGGCCCAGGATCAGGGCATGCACGTCGTGGGCGCCCTCGTAGGTGTTCACCGTTTCCAGGTTCACCATGTGGCGGAAGACGACGTATTCGTCGGAGATGCCGTTGCCGCCGTGCATGTCGCGCGCCACCCGGGCGATGTCGAGCGCCTTGCCGCAGTTGTTGCGCTTCATCAGCGAGATCGCCGGCGGCGCCGCGGTGCCGGCCTCCAGCGCCCGGCCGAGCGCCAGCGCGCCCTGCAGGCCAAGGGCGATCTCGGTCTGCATGTCGGCGAGCTTCTTCTGCACCAGCTGGGTGGCGGCCAGCGGCCGGTCGAACTGTTTGCGCTCCATGGTGTAGTCGCGCGCCGCGTGCCAGCAGGCCTCCGCCGCCCCCATGGCGCCCCAGGCAATGCCGAACCGCGCCTTGTTCAGGCAGCCGAACGGGCCGGACAGGCCGCGCGCGCCGGGCAACAGGGCGTCTTCCGGCACCTCGACATCGTCCAGCACGATCTCGCCGGTGACCGAGGCACGCAGGCTCAGCTTGCCCTCGATCTTCGGCGTCGAGAACCCTTTTGGGCCGCGCTCGACGACAAACCCGTGGATGCCCTCGTCCTCCAGCTTGGCCCACACGATGGCGATGTCGGCGATCGGCGAATTGGTGATCCACATCTTGGCGCCGTTCAGCACATAGCCGTCCGCCGTGCGTTTGGCCCGGGTCTTCATGCCGCCGGGATCGGAGCCGGCATCGGGCTCGGTCAGGCCGAAGCAACCGACCATTTCGCCGGTCGCCAGCTTGGGCAGATACTTCTTCTTCTGGGCTTCGGTGCCATAGGCCTCAATCGGATGCATCACGAGCGAGTTCTGCACGCTGATCGACGAACGGTAGCCTGAATCGACCCGCTCGATCTCGCGCGCGATCAGCCCATAGGCGACATAGCCCAGCCCATGCCCGCCATAGGCCGGATCGGTCATGATCCCGAGCAGCCCCAGCTCGCCCGCCTCGGTCATGATCTCGCGCTCAAACGTCTCATTGCGAAACCCCATCCGCACCCGAGGCGCCAGCTTGTCCTCACAATAAGCCCGCACACTGTCCCGTATCATCCGCTCTTCCTCGGTGAGCAGGCTTTCGAGACCGAGCGGGTCCTCCCAGTTGAAATGGGCCGCACGGGCGGTGTCGAGTTTGACGGCGGGTTCGGACATGGCGGGTTCCTCGCGAAATTGGGATGGTGGCGTAATATGGGGGAACTTTTGATGCGGTGCAATGTGGGGTGGGGAAGCGTGCGGAGCTTTGAGGCAGAGGAATTTGCAGAGAGTGGTTTTGAATGTGAACCGATAGCGTTATGTCCTCATGCCACACGGTTATGCCAGTTTCGTCTTGTGAGCGGTCCAACGCTGACGACGAACCAATTGGCCTTGTTGTTCAAAAGACCATAACAGCGCAAAGAAGCGCTAGGAATATCATCGCCCAAAAGACCAAAGCGACCCCAAATGACATTTCTATGGTGACTGGATTGGAAGTCCAAGGCACCGGTACTGTAATCACTAGGGGGCTTCGCTCCTTTGATTTCTTATCGGCTAGATTGCTGCTCAAGTTTGAACCTCGTCGAAGCGATTGGGCGCATTCCAGTATCAACCTTGACACATTGTTTTAAAAGGGAAAAATTGAGATCTGACAGCCCTGTCGTACGACGGTTCAGGGGTGAAGCAATGCGAAAATTTCGCATAGGGCTATTAGCCCTTTCTTGTTAGGGCGTCTTGCAAAGCACGGGCATGGCGTCCATCCGCCTGAAAATCCTCGAGTGTTTCTTGAAACCATTTCAGGCTGAGAGGTTGGCCGCCGGGACCAACATATTCTGTTCCCCGTTCCCGCAATGCGATTTCGCGGATTGTTTCTGCTACGACGGAAATTGGTGCCCCAACGAATGCAAAACCCCTCTCCTCGAAGGCTTGCCGATAAAAGCCCAGACAATCTGATTTAAGCCGAGAGTATTTCTCCCTTGTACTTCCAGCTCCCTTCTCCTGGGCTTCTGCAAGCAATGTCGCTCTATCGTAGTATTTTGCTGCTGCCTCACCATGTCGCTCCATCCACCAACGGTCTCGATGCAGCCATCCAATCGTGAATGCAGCTTGTGTCGCTTTGCTTAGTTTTTCCTTTAAGTCGTACTCCGCATCGACCTCGTTAGAAAGTATTTCATCCTTAACTCGCTCTTGACACTGATACGCTTCCGCAATGGCTTGAACCATTCTACAAGCATACCAAACTCGACCATCCTTCGGCGATTGATATGCGATTACGTGTTCGATTGTGTCTGGAATCTCCGAAAAATAAGCTTGGAAATACGTCATGAGTATCTGAAAAAAGTTCCCAAATTTGTATAATTCAAGGCGACCCAATACTTCCGGCATCCACATCTCTGGATCTGACCAGTCCGCACTCTTCGCCCAATCTAAATATTCTTGCGGAATTTCAGGAAAGAATTCCAAATCCGCCATACTCTCAAGCGCTAGGTGAATTCGCTGTGAGTTTTCAGCAAACCACAAACCTTCAGGCATGTTGTCTAGTGCCCAACTCGTTGCGTCACTAAAATCCGGGATGTAACCAGAAAGATCAGCCTCAACAGCACTCCTTGATTCTTGTTGATCGTCGTTAAACTTCGCGAGACCGCGTTTGAATCTCTCATGGAATTCGTCTTCAAACTGACGTCGAAACTCCAATACGTCTTTTTCAAAATCTGTCACAGACGTCCTCAATTCATCCATATTTAACTTACGGTTTGAGTAAATTCGAGCCTACTCCACCGAAAAGGATTTGTAACCATGACTTGGGGTAGCGCGTAGCCCGGCCGGACGGGGTTTGTAACCCCGGCCGGAACGGTTCGTGTTACCAGCGCGACATGACCTTGGTGGGGCTGGTTGGGTTGGCGGGTGTCCATTTCGGTGTTCGTTGCACGTCTGCTGCACGGCGCTTGGGAAGTAATCGAGCTTTCGGTACTGTTCCGGAAGGGGTTGCAAACCCCTTCCGGCTTGTTGTGGCAAGGGGTTGGTGCCGGACGGGGTTTGTAACCCCGGCCGGAACGGTTTGGGTTACCAGCGCGATATGACCTTGATTGGGCTGGTTGGGTTGGCGGGTGTCCATTTCGGTGTTCGATGCACGTCTGCTGCACGGCGCTTGGGAAGTAATCGAGCTTTCGGTACTGTTCCGGAAGGGGTTGCAAGCCCCTTCCGGCTGACAACCATCACCCCGGCTCTGGCGCGGGGTTGGTGCCGGACGGGGTTTGTAACCCCGGCCGGAACGGTTTGGGTTACCAGCACGATATGAGCTTGATGGGGCTGGTCGGGTTGGCGGGTGTCCATTTCGGGGTTCGTTGCGCGCATGCTGCACGGCACTTGGGGAAGCCAATCGAGCTTTCGGTACTGTTCCGGAAGGGGTTGCTAACCCCTTCCGGCTTGTTGTGGCAAGGGATTGGTGCCGGACGGGGTTTGTAACCCCGGCCGGAACGGTTCTCATCCCCAACGCACCAAAATCTTGATGGGGCTGTTGGGGTTGGCCCATGCCCATTTCCAGTGTTCGGTGCGTTTCTGGTGACAGCCCCTTCCAGCTACAAAAGCTGTCATCACCCGGTTTAACCGGGTAATCCAGCATCCGCCGGCGCTGGTGTGTGGGCAGGCGGTGCCTCGGTTCGATGCCCGGGGTTACTGGATTGCCCGGTCAAGCCGGGCAATGACAACTTGGGGTTGAGGGGTCGAATCTGAACCGTTCTGGAAGGGGTTACAAACCCCTTCCGGCTTGTAGGGCTCGGGTCCAGATGTGAGTCTTCGTCATTTTGGGCGTCAGGCTTGGATTCCGTCCTTCGCCGGAATGACGGGTCGGGATTGCAGAATTGAGAATTGTCATCACCCGGTTTAACCGGGTGATCCAGTATCCGCCGGCGCTGGTGTGTGGGCAGGCGGTGCCTCGGTTCGATGCCCGGGGTTACTGGATTGCCCGGTCAAGCCGGGCAATGACAATTAGGGGTGGGCAATGACAACTTGGAGTGGGCAATGACCGTGGGGTTGGGTGTTGATAAATGGGGGATGGGTGATGTTGGATTGGGGTATTGTGAGAGTGCCCCGGCCGGACGGGGTCCAGGATGAAACCACCGGAGGTGAGGTTTGGCGGAGAACAAAACGAAGGCCACGGGTGCGAGTGTTTTGGCGTTTCTTGCGGCTGTCGAGCCGGAGCGCAGGCGGGTAGATGGCTTGGCGCTTGACCGGATGTTTCGGGAGGTGACCGGCTTTGAGCCCGTCATGTGGGGGCCGGCGATGATCGGCTATGGGCGCTATCACTATCGCTACAAGACCGGGCGCGAGGGGGATTTTCTCGCCACCGGGTTCAGCCCGCGCAAGGCCAGTCTGTCGGTGTACATCATGCCCGGATATCAGGACTACGGCCACATCCTCGCCGATCTCGGCAAATACAAACTCGGCAAATCCTGCCTCTACATCAACAAACTCGCCGATATCGACATGACGGTCCTCGCCCGGCTGGTCGAAACCGGGCTTTCCGACCTCAACAAAATCTGGCCGGTCGAGGCGACCTGAAGGCCTTTGCACGGGGCTCGTGCAATCGAGAGATTGTCATCACCCGGTTTAACCGGGTGATCCAGTATCCGCTGGCGCTGGTGTGTGGGCAGGCGGTGCCTCGGTTCGATGCCCGGGGTTACTGGATTGCCCGGTCGAGCCGGGCAATGACAACTTGGGGTGTGTGACTATGCAGACCGGATACGCGTGGATGTCGTTGAGTGCGTGTTCCCTCCCCCAGAAAGGGGGAGGGTTAGGGTGGGGGTTGATGGCGGTGCAGGGCGCTGAGGCTTTGCGGGCTTGCACCGCCGTCAACCCCCATCCCGACCCCCGTTCAAGCCGGGGACAGGCTCTTCCCCCTTTCTGGGGGAAGGGGAAAAACGGGAGCGTCACCCCTCCCCCTCCACCGCCTCCACCGCATGGGCGGCCAGGCTGCGGCCTGCCTCCTGCATGGTCAGGTAGGTCTGGTCGGCGCCGGCGTCGGTTATGCGTTGGGCGTGGTCGGCGTGCAGGGCGTGGCTGATGATCGGGCCGGTAAAGCCGTGCGAGCGCAGGGAGCGGGCGGCGATCACTTTTGCTTCGATGTCGTCCATGGCGAGCACCGCCGATTCGATGCCGGTGAGGTTGATGGCGTTCCAGAAATTGGTGTCCTCGGCATCGGCAAAGATGACGTTGCGGCCGGCCTCGACATGGGCCTGGGCAGTGTAGGTGTCCGCGTCGAGGCCGACGGGGCGTTTGCCGTCTTCTTCGAGCGCCGCGTAGGCGGCCGAGCCGGTGCGGCCCATGCCGAACACAATGACGTTGGCATCGCCCAGATCCTTGGGCACCTCGTCCGGGTGACGGGTGTGGCGCTCGAACGGCATCAGCTTTTTGTAATGGCGTTCATAAAGCGGATGGGCGAAGCGGTTGAGCGGGGCGGCAATCAGGAACGACACCGACACGGCGATGGCGAGCGGCACCAGGAAGCTTTCCGCGGCCGGAATGCCGGCGGCGACGATCAGCCCGAACTCCGAATAGGCGGTGAGCGACAGGGAGGCGAGGAAGGCGGTGCGGGCGCGCAGCTTGAAGGCGACCAGCAGGAAGAAGAACAGGATGCCCTTGAGCGGCAGGAACACGCCGAGCACGATGGCGAAGATCAGCGCGTTGCCGTCCGGCAGGCCGGACATGCCGATCGACAGGAAGAAGCCGATCAGGAACACTTCCTTGAGCGACCACAGGGCGTTGGAAATCTCGCCGGCGCGCGGGTGGTTGGACAGGAGCAGTCCCATGACCAGCGCGCCGATCTCGCCCTTCAGGCCGATGAGCTGGAACCCGACGCCGCCGACCACCAGCGCCAGCAGCATGCCGGTGAGCACCAGCACCTCGTCATGGCCGACGAAGCTGAGCAGCTTGTAGAGCACCGGGCGCAGGAGCGGCGCGGCGAAGATTAGCAGCGCCCACGGCCCGGGCAGCTTGCCGGCGAAGATCGCCAGCACGACCAGCGCCAGGATATCCTGCACGATCAGGATGCCGATGGCGGTGCGGCCGTGGAAGATACCGAGTTCGCGCTTGGTCTCCAGCATCTTGGCGGCCAGAACGGTGGAGGAAAACCCCAGCGCGATGGCGACCAGCATGGCGGCCATCCAGTCGTCGGTGAAGAACATGCGGATGATCGGTGCGAACACCACAATCGACAGGACGAAGTGGATCACCGCGCTGCCGACCACGTGCGGTTCGGTGATCTGTTTCAGCTTGAGTTTCAGGCCGATGGTGAACAGCAGCAGCAGTACGCCGAGGTTGGCGAGGTAGTCCAGGATCGGCCCAGTGGTGCCCGGCATGCCGAAGCGCGGCCCGATGGCGTTGATGGCAAAGCCGGCAGCGAGAAACCCGACCAGCGGCGGCAGGCCGACCTGGCGCGCCGCGACCCCGAGCACGAATGCCGCGCTGATGGCAAAGACTTCAAAGACCATGCTGACCCCTGTTCGCTGTTTCCCCTCGCGCCCAAGTGGGTGGCCGCTGCGACATTATGGCATGGCAGGGTCTGTCAGGCCACCTTCTACCGTCTGCCGGTGTGCCGAGAAAGGTTCAGTGCAAGTCAGCATTGGCTCATTGCCATTTCCCCGTCACCCCGGCGAAGGCCGGGGTCCTGAACGAGGGCTGTGACGGATTGCCAACACTGGTCTGGATTCCGGCCTTCGCCGGAATGACGGTAAATCAGACGGATTTCCCTGTGCACCCGCACACCTTCAACCCGAACGCATAGGTGAGCGCGACCTCCTTCAGGCTGTCGAAGCGGCCGGCGGCACCGGCGTGGCCTGAGTCCATGTGGGTTTTCAGGAGCAGCAGATTTTCATCCGTCTTGTGGGCTCGCAGTTTGGCCACCCACTTGGCGGGTTCCCAGTAAGTGACGCGCGGGTCTGTCAGACCGGCGATGGCGAGGATGTGCGGGTAGCCTTGCGCGGTCACATTGTCGTAGGGGCTGTAGGCGGCGATGGTCCGGTAGTCTTCTTCACAAGCACCCGGGTTGCCCCATTCGGGCCATTCCGGCGGGGTGAGCGGCAGGGTGTCGTCGAGCATGGTGGTGAGCACGTCGACGAACGGGACGTCGGCGATGATGCCCTTGAACAACTCCGGCGCCATGTTGGCGATGGCGCCCATCAGCATGCCGCCGGCCGAGCCGCCATGGGCGACGATGTTGCCTTCGGCGGTAAAGTCGCCGGCAGCGAGATGACGGGCCACGGCGAGGAAATCGCTGAACGTATTGGGCTTGCTCTCGCGCTTGCCGGCGGTGTACCAGCGGTAGCCCTTTTCCTTGCCGCCGCGCACATGGGCGATGGCGTAGACAAAGCCGCGGTCGACGAGAGACAGGCGGGCGGTGGAAAAGCCGGCCGGCATCGCCATGCCATAGGCACCGTAGCCATAGAGCCAGCAGGGCGCCGAGCCGTCGAGCGGTGTGTCCTTGTGATAGAGCAGCGACACGGGGACGGTCTCGCCGTCGTTCGCCGGGGCCATGATGCGCCGGGTCACGTAGTCGGCCGCATTGTGGCCGCTCGGCACCTCCTGCTCTTTGCGCAGGACGCGTTGGCGGGTCTCGACGTCATAGTCGAACACTTGGCTTGGCGTGGTCATCGAGGAATAGGAAAACCGGATCTCGGTGGTGTCGAACTCATAACCGCCCATCAGGCCGAGCGAGTAAGCCTCCTCGTCAAAGGCGATTTCGTGCTCGACACCATCCGACAGGCGGCGGATGACGATGCGCGGCAGGCCGGCGGCGCGCTCCAGCCGGACCAGATGGTTCTTCAGCACCGTGTGCGACAGGATCAGCGCATCGGGCGAGACCGGGACAAGGTCTTGCCAGTTGTCGCGGTCAGGTGCGTCGGTCAGGGCCGTAACGATCTTGAAGTCGATCGCGTCATCGGCATTGGTGAGGATGTAAAGCGTGCCGTTGGTCTCATCGAGCGAATACTCCACGCCGGGGTCGCGGGCCGCCACCAGGCGCGGTTCGGCGGTCGGGTCGTCGGCCGGGATGAGCCAGCTTTCAGAGGTCTCGTGATCATGGGTCGATATGACGATGAAGGCATCCGACTGGGTCCTGCCGACGCCGAGAAAGAAGCCGGGATCCTTTTCCTCGAACACCAGCACATCGCCTGCCGGGTCGGAGCCGATCTCGTGGCGGTAGAGCTTCGAGGGCCGGTGATTGTCGTCCATCAGCACGTAGAACAGGTGACGGGCATCGGCCGACCAGACCGAGCTGCCGGAGGTGTTGATGATCACGTCGTCGCGGTCCTTGCCGGTCTCGGCGTCGCGCAGCTTCTGGGTGAAATATTCCGAGCCCTTGTCGTCGAACGACCAGGCGATCAGCTTGTGGTCGGGGGAGTGGGCCGAACCGGCGAGGCGGAAATAGGCCTCGCCCTCGGCCTCAGTGTTGCCATCGATCAGCACCGTCTCCTCACCACCCGCGCGGGGCGTCCGGATCATCAGCGGGTGCTGGCCGCCGGTAATGTACTTGACGCCATAGGCGTAAGGCCCATCGGCGGAGGGCACGGAGGAGTCGTCCTCCTTGATGCGGCCCTTCATTTCCTGAAACAGCGTTTCCTGCAGCGCTTCGGTGTCCGCCATCATGGCGTCGGTGTAGGTGTTTTCCGCTTCCAGGTAGGCCCGGATATCCCCCGGCAGGGTGTCCGGCTGCTGCATCACTTCCTGCCAGTTTTCGGCTCTGAGCCAGGCATAGTTGTCGCTGCGTGTCATACCGTGGTGGGTGTCGGTGACGGGTTTCGTCTCGGCAACGGGGGGCTTGGGTTGCACCATGGAATTGGGGTCCTCAGTAGGGTAAGCCGACGTAGTTCTCGGCCAGCGATGTGCGGCTGGCGC
Source organism: Aestuariivirgaceae bacterium (assembly GCA_965216335.1). Lineage (GTDB taxonomy): Bacteria > Pseudomonadota > Alphaproteobacteria > Rhizobiales > Aestuariivirgaceae > JAHEJE01. The sequence goes on from OZ244154.1 coordinate 1,950,741, forward strand.
GGGACGTCTTCAGATAGTCGAACTCGGCCTGTTTCAAGCGGGTCACGAAACCATCGTCGCCCGTGAACGAATGCAGGAGGCGGGTCATCCACCAGGAAAACCGTTCGGCTTTCCATACACGGGCAAGGGCGGTTTCGGAGTAGCGTTCGAGCAGGCCGGTATCGCCGTGCTTGTAGCGGGCGATCAGGGCCTGAGACAAGTAATGGATGTCGGAGGCGGCAAGGTTCAGGCCCTTGGCACCGGTCGGCGGCACGATGTGGGCGGCATCGCCGGCCAGCATCAAACGGCCAAAGCGCATCGGCTCGGCCACGAACGAGCGCAGCGGCGCAATGCCCTTTTCGATTGCCGGGCCGGTCTTGAGCGCTTCGGCGGCGTCCTTCGGCAATCGGCGGCGCAACTCGTCCCAGAAACGGTCGTCGGACCAGGCATCGACATGATCCTCGAGTGCACATTGCACGTAATACCGGCTGCGGCTTTGCGAGCGCATGGAACACAGGGCAAAGCCCCGTTCGTGAGCGTTGTAGATCAGTTCATCGCTGACCGGCGGGCGTTCAGTGAGCAAGCCGAGCCAGCCGAACGGGTAGACCCGCTCGAACGTGGTGATGGCGTTCCTGGGAATGCTTGCGCGGCAGATGCCGTGATAGCCATCGCAGCCGGCGATGTAGTCGCAGTCGATGCGGTGCTCGGCACCGTCCTTGCGGTAGGTGACGTAAGGGTCCGCACCGTCAAAGTCATGTGGCGTGACAGCTTCGGCCTCGTAGATCAGTTTGCCGCCGAGCGCCTCGCGCGCCTGCATCAGATCGCGGGTGACCTCGGTCTGTCCATAGATGGTGACACTGTGCCCGCCGCTCAGGTCCTTCAGATCGATGTGCAGGCGCTCGCCCATGAAGGCAATCTCGAAGCCATCGTGGATCAGAGCCTCCTGATCGAGGCGGTCGGCGCACTGCGCCCGGCGCAACAGATCGACCATGCCGCGCTCCAACACACCGGCCCGGATACGGCCCAGCACGTAGGCGGCGCTGCGCCGTTCCAGCACCACCGTGTCGATGCCGGCCAGGTGCAGCAGCTGCGACAACAGCAGACCCGACGGCCCCGCCCCGATGATCACGACCTGAGTGCGCAAGTCAGTCACCGGCCGGCTTGGCGACGGTGTTCTTCAGGATGCCGACGCCTTCAAGCTGCACCTCGACCACGTCACCGGGCTTGAGCGGACCGGTCTTGCCCGGCGTGCCGGTGTAAATCGCATCGCCCGGCTCCAGCGTCATGTAGCGCGACAGCTCGGCGATGATCCTGGCGCACGAGCGCAGCATTTTCGACGTCGAGGTCTTCTGCACAACCTTGCCGTTGACCCGCGTTTCCAGCTTCAGCTTGTCGTAGTAGAGGCCCGGCACGATCCACGGCCCCATCGGGCTCAGCGTATCGGCCCCCTTGGCCTTGAGCACGGCAAACGGCGAGGTGCCATAGCCGCGCTCGGTCACGTCGTTGCCGATGGTGACGCCGTAGACGTGGGCAAGGGCATCCTTTTCGGAGACGTTGCGGGTCCTGAGCCCCATGACGATCACCAGTTCGCCCTCGTAGTGCAGGTCGCTCGAACCCGGCGGCGGCACGATCTCGGCGTCCGGTCCGACGACAGCGCTCGGCAGCTTGGCGAAGAAGGCGAGGTCGTCGGACGTCTTGCCGCCGTGGCTCTTGTAGTTGAAGGCAATGCCGATGACTTTGGTCGGCTCAACGGGCGCGAGCAGCTTGACGTCCTCAAGCGGGATCACCCGGCCGGTGGTGACCGTTTCGGGATCGAAGAAACTGCCGGACAGTTCGTGCACGCCGCCAACGGCGAGGAAGCCGTAGCGGGCCTTTCCTTCATACTCGAAACGGCCGAATTGCAGGGGCGTGTCGTCGCCGGCAACGGTTTGGGCCTGCGTCGGTACCCACAGCGCAAGACACATCAGCCCGGCGATCAGGAAACGAAGAAATCTCATGCCGCCTGCCTCCGCAATACCTCACCTGGGCGGGCGCCCGTCGACTTGCCGCCCTGCCACACCGGCGTGCCGTTCACCCATACCGTATGGATGCCGGCCGACGGGGTGGCCGGGTTTTCGAACGTCGCGGTGTCCTTGATCGCTACCGGATCGAACAGCACCAGATCGGCATGGGCGCCCTCGGCGACGACGCCACGGCCCGTCAGTCCGAACCGCTCCGCCGGCAGGCTGGTCATGCGGCGGACCGCTTCGGCCATCGGGAACAGACCGGTGTCGCGGGCGTAGTGGCCGACGACGCGCGGGAACGTACCCCACAACCGCGGGTGCGGATGAGCGTCGTGCGGCAGGCCGTCCGAGCCGATCATCGTGTCGTCATGGGCCAGGATGCGCTGTACGTCGGCCTCGTCCATGGCGAAATAGACCGCGCCCGCCGGCTGCAGGCGGTCGGCGGCCTCAAGACGGCTGACACCCCATTCGCCGGCAACCTCGTCGAGATCGCGCCCGCCCATTTCCGGATGCGCCGTCGACCAGGTGATCAGGATGCGTCTGGCCTCGGCGACATAATCCGGCTTCAGCACAGTCGACGAAGCGGCATAGGGATAGGCATCGAGGCTCAGCTCCTGGCTTTCGCGGGCCTCATCGAAGAACGCCAGCCGTTCGGCGGCCTTGCCGAAATTGCCCATGCCGGAACACTTGAAGTGCGAAATCACCACCGGCAACGCGGCGTTGCGCCCGATGGTGAAGGCCTCATCGAGCGCTGCGATCATGTGGTCGGATTCATCGCGGATGTGGGTGGTGTGGATGCCGCCATGGTCGGCGCACACTCTGGCCAGTTCTTCGACTTCCTCGCGCGGCGCCTGCTTGGCGGGGGCATAGTCGAGGCCGGTGGAGAACCCCGCCGCACCGGCTTGAAGGGAGGCCCGCAGCCGGCGTTTCATCTCGTCCAGTTCCCCCCCGGTGGCCGGACGGTCGAGCCGGTCCATGACACCGGCCCGCAACGTCGAGTGGCCGCACAGCGGTACCGAATTGACGGCGATGCCCGTGTCGCGCAGCCGATCGAGGTAATCGGAAAACGCCGGATAGGCGTATTGCTGCTGGTTGCCGATCAGATCGAGCGGCGGTGGTGGCGGGCCGTCGAGTATCAGCGGCGCGAGCGACACACCGCAATTGCCGGTGACGACGCTGGTCACGCCCTGGCTGGTCTTGGCCGACATGGCGCTGTCGATCAGCGCCCGGTCGTCATGGGTGTGGACGTCGATGAAGCCCGGCGCCAGTGCCAGGCCGCTGCCGTCGATCTCCGGTGCTGTGCCATCCGCTGAAGCCGATATCGCTGTTACGCGTCCGTCGCGCACGGCGACATCGGCTGTGACAGCGTCGCCGCCTGAGCCGTCGAACACCGAAACATCACGGATGATGAAATCCCTGCCGGCCGCCTGGTCCATCTGCCATCCTCAAGTTACCTTTGCGGCGGCAGGATAGTCGACTTGGCCCGCACCGGGCAATGGCCCCTGCTGCCTATTGCAGGGCTATCGCATATGCCAGTGATGACTTCCGGTTTGCGGCACAATCTTGCCTTCCTCGGGATTGACCCACTGCTGTCCGGTTAAGCGATGATTGCTCCTTCCCCCAGAAAGGGGGAAGGTCGGGATGGGGGTTGATGGCGGTGCAATTCGGCAACGATTTCAATCCTTTGCACCGCCATCAATCCCCACCCTAACCCTCCCCTTTTCTAGGGGAGGGAATGCCTCGGAACCAACCTGGAATCAGGCCGGAGCTTTCTTGGGGGCATGCAACTATCTGATACAATGAAAGAAATGTGCTCTCACCCAATGTTAAACCGGACAGCAGTGGGCTTGACCCCAGGATCCAGAAAGCCACTTGCGCCGAATTCGCTGCACTCTGGGTCCTCGGGTCAAGCCCGAGGAAGGCAGAAAACAAAGTTCAAATCCATATGCGATAGCCCTGCCGTCTATTGCGTATCCTCAGGCGCCAGGCAGGTGGCGAATGATTTCGCCATGCCCCACAGGATCGCCGCATAGGCCTCCTTGCCGGCCGGCGTGTTGGCGCCGATCGGGTCCAGCGTCGCGGTCCGCACGCCGGTGCCCTCGCTGACCGTTTCCACATAGCTGACTTCGAACTGCGGTTCGGCAAAGACGCACGCGGCACCGCGCCCGGCGAGCTCGGTGCGGATTGCCTTGAGCCGTTTGGCGCCCGGCGACCGTTCCGGATCGACGGTGATAGCGCCGGCCCCGTTCAGGCCGAAGCGCTTTTCGAAATACTGATAACCGTCGTGAAACACCACGTAGGGGCGGTCCTGCACCGGCCGCAGAACGGCGCCGATCTCGCGGCCAAGAGCATTCAGCCCGACGATCATGCCAGAGGCATTGACCCGGTACTGCTCGGCATTGGCCGGGTCCGCCGCCGCCAGTTCCTCGGCGATCGCCAGCGTCATCGCCTTTGCGTTCTGCGGATCGAGCCAGATGTGCGGATCGCTGGCAGCGGCCTGGTCCTCGTCGCCATGTTGCTCCTCGCCGTGACCATGTTCATCCTCGTCATGATGCTCATGGTCGCCCCACACACCGCCCTCGCGCACCGGATAGACTGTCAGGCTATCGATATCGGCCAGCGACATCACCCGCGCGCCGGCCGCCCTGCGCCGTTCCAGGCTTTCCGCCAGCGCAAGTTCAAGTCCGCCGCCGATCTGAAAGATCACGTCGGCGTTCTCGATCATGTGCATCTGCGACGGTCGCAACTGTGCGCCGTGCGGTGATCCCGCACCGCTCCAGATCAGTTCCGGCTGGCCGACCCGGTCCATCACCCCGGCCACCAGCGCATGCAGCGGTTTGATCGTGACGCTGACCCGCGGCGCGGCCTCAGCACCCGCCACCCCGGCGGCCAGACACACCATGATGCCAAACAAGCGCAGATTGTAGGTCTTAAACATGACTCGAACCGATCTCAAATTGTTATATTATTACATTTAGTGCCACGCCCGAGCGGATGCGTCAACACGTGACCTGTTCAATCTGAGAGCCTGGCCGAAAAGTCTTGAGGTCAGGCTCTAATCACACAATTGCATGTTGAATGTGAAGCCGCGTAGCGGCAAGGTGCGCGCGCAAACGTCATTAACGGGCGAACGAGTTTCATGGACGTCACGCTCTGGGCCGCTTTCGGTGCCGGTATATTGAGCTTTCTGTCGCCCTGCGTCCTGCCGCTGGTGCCGCCCTACCTGTGTTTCCTGGCCGGCAGCGAGCTGGAGGAGCTGACGGCCGACGGCGCGCAGGCCATCAGCTTCGGTCATATCCTGGTGCCGGCCTTTGCCTTTGTGCTCGGTTTTTCGACGGTGTTCGTCGGTCTCGGCGCGACGGCATCGGCGTTCGGCCAGCTGCTCCGCGACCATTTCGAAGTACTGGCTCAGATTGCCGGTGTCGCGATCATCGTCATGGGGCTGCACTTCCTCGGTGTGTTCCGTTTCGGACTGCTGTCCCGCGAGGCCCGCTTCCACCCCGCCGCACGGCCAGCGGGGCCGCTCGGCGCCTATGTCATCGGCCTGGCCTTCGCGCTCGGCTGGACCCCGTGCATCGGCCCGGTGCTCGCCGCCATCCTGTCGATAGCCGCATCCGAAGAAAACGTTTCAAAGGGCGCCTACCTGTTGTTCATCTACTCCATGGGGCTCGGCATGCCGTTCCTGCTGGCGGCCCTAGGCCTTGACCGCTTCCTGGCCTTCGCCAAGCGCTTCCGCCGCCACCTCGGCACAGTGGAAAAGGTCATGGGCGGCCTGCTGGTCCTGACCGGCGTCATGTTCCTCACCGGCACCATGCAGACCCTGTCCTATTGGATGATCGAAATGTTCCCCGGCCTCGCCACGCTGGGGTGAATCGTTTAAGAGCGAGCCATGACCCTGTTTGAGATCATGGCCCTGCTGCTCGGGCTTTCCGCCGCTTTCGGTGCCATCAACCATTATTACTGGCGCCTGCCGCACACCATCGGCCTGGTGATCATGGCGCTGGGGGCGTCGGGCATAGTCATTGCCGCCGACTTCGCCTTTCCCCAGTTCGGCATCACCCAGGCGGTGCGCTCGCAGCTGATCGAGATCGACTTCGCCACCACGCTGATGGAGGGCATGCTGTCGATCCTGCTGTTCGCCGGCGCGGTGCACATCGACCTCGACGAGCTGGCCCAGCGCAAATGGGCGATCTCGATCATGGCCACCGTCGGCGTCCTCACCTCGACGTTCCTGGTCGGTGGCACGATGTATTTCATCATGCAGCTGGCCGGCATCGACATGCCGTTCATCTGGGCGCTGGTGTTCGGCGCGCTGATCAGCCCGACCGATCCGGTGGCCGTGCTCGGCCTGCTCAAAACCATCCGCATTCCGGCCCTGCTGCGCGCCAAGATTGCCGGTGAGTCGCTGTTCAACGACGGCGTCGGCGTCGTTGTCTTCACCATCATGGTGGCCATCGCCGTGGGCGGCGGCGGACACGGCGAGGAGGTCGGCGTGATGACCGTCGCCAAGCTGTTCCTCGGCGAGGCGCTCGGCGGCGCGCTGCTCGGTATCGTCGCCGGCTATATCGCCTACTGGGCCATGTGCCGCATCGATGAACACAATATCGAGGTGTTGATCACCCTGGCCGTGGTGTTCGTGTCCTACTCGATCGCCCTGCGCCTGCACCTGTCGGGACCGATCGCCGTGGTCATCGCCGGGCTGTTCATCGGCAACCATGGTGCCAAGTTCGCCATGACCAGGAAGACCCGCGACCATGTCTTCCAGTTCTGGGAACTGTCCGACGAGATCCTCAACTCGGTTCTGTTCCTGCTGATCGGCCTCGAGGTGCTGATCGTCGGGCGCGATCTCATTCACCTGCCGATCGCGCTCGCCGCCATCCCGATCGCCCTGTTCGCGCGCTATGTCGCCGTGGCCATCCCGATCAAGCTGCTGTCGATCCGCGAAAAATTCGAGGACGGCTCGATCGCCATCCTCACCTGGGGCGGCCTGCGCGGCGGCATCTCCGTGGCGCTTGCGCTGTCGCTGCCCGATGTGCCGGAAAAACCGGTCATTCTGGCCGCCACCTATGCCGTGGTGGTGTTCTCGATCATCGTCCAGGGCCTGACCATGAAACGCCTGGTCGGCCGCTATAATTTCCGTGGTGCGGGCGACGAGCCGGAAGAAGTCTGAACGCCCCCGCGCGCGCTCAATTGCACTCAGTTGCCATGGCGGTCGGCGGCGCAAATTTGATGTCGCAAACAGACTACCGTGTCGCTAACGAAACAGAACCGCCCGCCCCGCCGGTTGCAATCTGCAGCAAAGTTCATGGCTTGCACGGTGGGCCAACGGCATGTTCCAGCGCCGAATCCCAGAATGGATGCGCCACGCCCCGACGCCCGGCGTGCGCGGTTTCGCCGTGCTCGGCGGCCTGGAGAGCATGGCCCGCGGTATCCTCACCTCGGTCTTTCCGATCGAGATGTACCGGGTGTTTCAGAGCGCTGAACAGGTCTCCGAAGTCTACTTCGCCATCGGTGTGGCCTCGCTGTTTGCCGCACTGTCCACCCCGTGGCTGTCGCGCCGCGTGCCGCGCTTCTGGCTGTACAACCTTGCATCCGGCGCGATGATCGCCGCCGGCCTGGCCGGTGCCAGCGGCGCCGACGCCATGATCCCCATTGCCCTTGTAGCCGCCACGATTGCGACCGTGGTCATGCAGGTGTGCTTCAGCGCCTATGTCATGGACTTCATCGCCCGCTCATCGCTCGGTCAATGCGAAACCCTGCGGCTGTTCTATTCGGCGGCGGGCTGGACGCTCGGTCCCTACCTCGGCATTCTTCTGCTCGACATCTGGCACCCGGCGCCGTTTCTGATTTCGGCCGTTTCAGCCGCCGCGCTGCTCGGCGTGTTCTGGTTTCTCCGCCTGGGCAACGGCAAGCAGATCCACCGCACCACTCAGGCCGCAACGAGTCCGCTGGCCTATCTGCCGCGTTTCCTGAATCAGCCGAGACTGATCACCGGCTGGATCATAGCGGTGGTGCGCTCGTGTGGCTGGTGGGTCTATTGCGTTTATCTGCCGATCTATGCGGTCGAACAGGGCTACAGCGGCCAACTCGGCGGCCTGGCGCTGTCGGTAACCAACGGTTTTTTGTTCCTGACCCCGTTCATCCTGCGCGCCATGCACAGATACACCATCCGCACCCTCATCATCTCCGGCTTCTGCGGTAGCGCGGCGGCGTTTGGCCTGGCGACGGCCCTGAGCGGAATACCGCCGCTCGCCATGCTGTGCCTATTTGCCGGATCGTTCTGCCTGATCGTCCTCGACGTCTCGGGCGGCCTGCCGTTCCTGATGGCGGTCAAGCCGTCCGAACGCACCGAGATGTCAGCGGTCTACTCGACCTTCCGCGATGTGTCCGGTGTCGTGACGCCGGGCATCGCGCGCCTGGTGCTGGCGGTCGCCCCGCTACCGTTCGTCTTTGCCGCAGCCGCCGCCGGGCTCGCGGTAACCGCCGGTCTCGCGACCCGGCTGCACCCCCGGCTTGGGACGAGAGGCTTCAGACCGCCTCGGCCAGCCGTGGCGTCCAGACATGTCCGGCAGGCCTGAGCGGTTTGCCGGTTTGCCCTTGCTCGGCGTCCGGCAGGATGTCCAGCGACGGCCACAGGCCGGTTTCCAGGCCGTCGGCATAGCCTTCCGGCAATCCGGCCCGGCGCAGCTTTGCCGCCGCCGTGCGGTGATCGTAGACCAGAGCATGGTGCGCAAAACGGATGGTATCGCCGTCCGGCGTGACGGTGGAGAACCATACCCTCGGCGTGCCGTCGTTGGCCGGCATGCCGAGGGCACCGGAATTGTGCCACACGCGGTTGCCGATCCGGCGGGTGAAGGGGATGCCGGTGTGTCCGGCGATGACACAATCGCATTCTGCCAGATCGAGCTGAACGGTGAACGCCGCGTCGCCGAGGCTTTCGAACATGAAGCGGTTGGTGCGGTCGGCACCGCCATGCACCACCATGAAGCGGCGGCCGTTCATGGTGAAAGTTAGCCGGTCCGGCAGGATCGCCATCCACGACCGGTCGCCGGGTGTGATGGTCCGGTCGGCGTGGGTAAACCATTGCGCCGACATGGCGTTGCACACCGAGCCTTCGGCAAAACCGCAGGCGCAATCATCCGCCCCGGCACCGAGTTGCTCCTCGACATTGCCCTTGATGGCGGCCCAGCCACGGTCGCGCAGGAACGCCGAAACGGCGGCGGCATCGGCACAATAGGCCACGGCATCACCAGTGTGGATGATTTGCCGGTTGGAAAAGCCATGCAGACCGGCCCAACGCTCCAGCGCCTCGAGAGCCTCAAGGTTGCCATAGGCGCCGCCGCAGATCAGCAGCGGTTCATCGATGTCGCCAAGGTCCATTATCACCGTTATCCAGCCCGGATTGTCCCTCAAACTGGCCAGAGCGTTACGCCAAACCCTTTAGCGGTTCAAATGACAATCTCATCAATTCCGCTTGAGTTCGATCGGCTGGCCGTGCGGGGTGGCGCGCGCCGCCTCGTCCCAGGCATCGCGGCGGGCGAGACGTTCGGTCTGTGTCATCACGCCCTTGGCCTCGACCAGTTTCTCCAGCGCCGTCAGCCAGTGCTCGTAATACCGCGCGCCGGTGTCGTCCTCACCCGCTGCGCTGATCTGTGCACTGAGGGCCTCGGTCCATTCCGGCCAGGAAAACACGCCCTCTTCGTGCAGCTTGACGGTCATGGCGAAGGCCTGGGCCTGCCAGGGCTCGGCGAAACCGGGTCCGCCGTCGTCGGACATGTCGGGCGGCAGGATGCGGCTGGGGAGAGGATCGTCGTCAGGCAAGGTAGGGCTCCCACAGGTCAGCACAAATATGGTCGTTCGGATTGCGGTCCTCGCCCCACAGCTCGCGGGCGGAAAACCGCACCGTGTAAAGCCACTGCGGATCATCGCCCTTGCCATGCGCCGATGAGTCCGGGAACACGTGCGCGCCGTGCACGGCGACGATCTCGCCTTCGCGGCCCCGCAGATAGCGCGCCAGCCGGGTGTGGCTTTCGGGATTGATGTTGCGGGTGCGCACCCTATCGCCGAGCTTGAAGCGGGCCGGACCGGGCGCATCCCGATTGGCCGGACCGCCACGCGCCAGGATGCCGGCAACCTCATCGGCGCGGACGGTCGCATGCGGCAGATCGCGCGGTGGCATCACGGCCTTGCCTGTGGCGATCTCCTCCTTCGTGACAAAGCCCGCCTGAACGATCAGCTTTTGCAGAGCAGCGAACCAGATCTGGTAGTAGCTCGAAGACAGGTATTGCGCCGGCGGCAGGCTTTCACGCTCGAAGCGGCCGCGGTCGATGTTCCACTGGCCGTAAAAGCCCATCGCCAAAGTCAGCGCAAAGGCGCGCTGTTCCCAGTCGGCATGGAACACCGGTTCGTCCCGCTCGGGCGCGATGGGGCCGTGTCCCATGGTGCCGCCAAGGTCCTGGGCGCCGTTCATGATGTCTCGCCGGGCACAAGGGCCAACCCTGTGCCGATCATCGAATCGCGCGTCACCAGGCGCGCGAGTTCTTCTTCGCTGAGGCCTTCGCTGCCGGCCGGGCGCATCGGGATCACCAGGTAGCGCACCTCGGCGGTCGAGTCCCACACCTGCACCGAGACGTCATCGTCAATCGTCACGCCGAACTCCTCCAGCACGCCCCGCGGGTCGATGACGGCGCGCGAGCGGTAGGGGGCGGACTTGTACCACACCGGCGGCAGGCCGAGCACCGGCCACGGGTAGCACGAGCACAAGGTGCACACGACCATGTTGTGGACGTCGGGCGTGTTCTCGACCGCCACCATATGTTCGCCCTGCCGGCCGGTGAATCCGAGCGAGGCGATGGCAGCGGTTGCATCCTCCAGCAGCCATGCGCGAAACTCCAGATCGCTCCACGCCTTGGCCACCACCCTGGCACCGTTCTGCGGGCCGATGCGGTTCTGATAGGTGTCGATCAGCTCATCGAGCGCGGCCTGGTCTACGTAGCCCTTTTCGACCAGCAGCGATTCCAGCGCCTTGACGCGCAGCGCGGTTTCGCTCAGCTCGGAGGTCTCGTGATCGTGATGATGCGTTTCGTCCTGTGACATATATTGTCCCGCAGACTTTCATTGGCCGAGCGTCCAGCATAAGACAGGAGGCGGGCCCGCGCGAGAGAAAGGTCAACCATGAGCAAAGAGTTTACTGGCATAAAGGCCTGTTTCTTCGATGCCTACGGCACGTTGTTCGATGTCCATGCCCCGGTCGCCGCGGTGGCGGTGAAGATCGGCGACAACGCCGACGCGGTCTCTCGCCTGTGGCGGCAGAAGCAGCTTGAGTACACCTGGCTCAGAAGCCTGATGGGCGAGCACGCGGTGTTCTGGCAGGTGACCGGAGAGGCGCTCGACTATGCGCTGGCCGCGCACGGCATCGACGACCGGCCGCTGCGCGAGGAACTGATGGACCTGTACATGACGCTCGATGCCTACCCCGATGCCCGAGAGGCGTTGGCCGATCTGAAGGCCGCCGGGTTTACCACCGGCATTCTGTCGAACGGCAGCCCGGGCATGCTCAACGCCGCCATCCGCTCGTCCGGCATCGGCGATCATCTCGACTATGTGCTGTCGATCGAAAGCGTCGGCATCTACAAGCCCGACCCGAAGGTCTATCAGATGGTGGTCGACTGCCCGGACGTCGGTCATGCGAGCGAAGTCTGCTTCGTGTCCGCCAACACCTGGGATGCGCAAGCCGCGGCCAATTTCGGCTTTCAGGTGGCGCGCATCAACCGCTTCGGCCTGGCGGATGAAAACATCCCCGGTCGGCCCAAGCGCCTGCTCAATTCCCTCAACGAACTTCCCGCCGCCCTGGCGCCGAAGAACTGATGGCCCCCGCCCCGGTCAAACTGATCACCTTTGCCCTGTCGCACTATTGTGAGGCCGGACGCTGGACGCTCGACTGGTGCAAGGTTCCCTACACCGAGGTCGGCTGGCCGCCGGGCGTGCATCGTTTCCTGGCCAAACGCGCCGGCGCGAAGAGATCATCCGTACCCATGGTGCTGACCGGCGATGCGGTGATCGAGGGCACCGGCGACATCCTCGACTGGGCCGAGGCGCTAAGACCGGATGACGTGGCGAGCCTGACGTCGGCTCTCGGTGCGCCGGACGCCGCCGAGATCGAGAAACGTCTCGACAGGTTGACCGGCGTCAACGTCCGCCGCCTGACCTATGCCCACATGCTGCCGGACAACGCGCACCTGGTGAAGCCGATGCTGTTCGCCAATACCTCGCCCATGCACCGCCTGCTGGGCCTGGCCATGTGGCCGCTGACCAAGAAGCTGATCGTCAAGGGCTACCGCACGGACGGCAACGCCGAGCAGGAATCCCGCGACATCCTGCTGGCCGAGTTCGACTGGCTGGAGGGCCTGCTAAACGCGCGCGGCGGCTTCATCGACGGCAAGGGCTTTTCCCGTCTCGACCTGATGGCCGCCAGCCTGATCTCGCCCTTCGCCCTGCCCGACGAAATGCCGCTCTACAAGCAAATGCGGATGCCGGACAAACTGGCGCAACAGGTTGAGGACTGGTCGGATCGCCCGGTCATGCGGTGGGTAAGGGATATCTACCGGCAGCATCGCAACGGCTGACGGTAGGCCGGTCTGCCAACAGGCGAGACGGTTTCACATCCATTTCAGCGCCCGCCGCCGGCGGTGGTGGAGCCGATCGGGATCGAACCGACGACCTCGTCATTGCGAACGACGCGCTCTCCCAACTGAGCTACGGCCCCATCCGTGCCGGCGTTCTTAAAGCGCTGCGGGCCGCCAAGTCAACATCAACGATTGCGGAGCTTGCGCCTTGCCTTGCGCGGGCCGCATCGCTACATCTGCGGGGACACACATCACCAATGGCGAGCGTGCGAGCATGAACCCGTTTCTCTGGCTGATCCTGGCGGTTATCGACATCTATTTCTGGATCATCATCATCATGGTGGTCTTGAGCTGGCTGATCGCCTTCAACGTGGTCAACATGCAAAACCAGTTCGTGCGCCAGCTGCACTATCTGGTCTACCGGCTGACCGAGCCGGTGCTCGGCCCGATCCGCCGCTTCATGCCCGATCTCGGCGGCATGGACATTTCGCCGATGATCCTGCTGATCGGCCTGATCTTCCTGCAGCGGCTGATCATTCACTACGCCCCGATGTTCATGTAGCCGCCGGACCGCGCGCGATGGCCTGCTGGCGCCGCACGGCCAATGGCGTCGTGCTGGCGATACGTGTGCAACCCGGCGCCCGCGCCAACCGTATCGACGGCATTTTCACCGCCGCCGACGGTGCCCAGGCCCTGAAGGTCTGCGTCACAGCGCCGCCCGACAGGGGCAAGGCCAACAAAGCGGCAATTGCGCTCTTGGCAAAGCACTTCGGATTTGCGAAATCATCGCTCGGCCTCGTCTCGGGAACAACGAGCCGCAACAAACAGATCATGATCGCCGGTGTGGCCGAACAGATTGCAAGGGCGCTGGTGGCCGGTCTCGACGAACTCGAAGCGAAAAGGATTGCAAAATGACCGCGAAAGTAATCGACGGCAAGGCATTCGCCGCGGGCCTGCGTGAACGCGTCGGCGGCGCGGTGACCAAGCTGAAAGACGCCCACAACATCACCCCGGGCCTGGCGGTGGTGATCGTCGGCGAAGACCCGGCCAGCCAGGTCTACGTGCGCAACAAGGTCAAGCAGACCCGGGAAGCCGGCATGAACTCCTGGGAGTACAAGTACGACGCCGACACCTCCGAGGCCGAGGTGCTGGCCATGGTCGACAGGCTCAACAACGACCCGGCCGTGCACGGCATTCTGGTGCAGCTGCCGCTGCCCAAGCAGATCGATACCGAAAAGGTCATCAACACCATCGACCCGGCCAAGGATGTCGACGGCTTTCACATCGTCAACTCCGGCAAACTGGCCACCGGCCAGGATGCGCTGGTCGCCTGCACCCCGGTCGGCTGCGTCATGCTCGCCAAGGACGCCATGGGCGACCTGACCGGCGCCAATGCCGTCATCGTCGGCCGCTCCAACATTGTCGGCAAGCCGGTGGCGCAGCTTCTGCTCAAGGAAAACTGCACGGTGACCATCGCCCACTCACGCACCAGGGACCTGCCGTCGGTGGTGCGCGGCGCCGACCTGGTCATTGCCGCTGTCGGCCGTCCGGAAATGGTCAAGGGCGACTGGCTCAAGCCCGGCGCCTGCGTCATCGACGTCGGCATCAACCGCATCGAGCGCGACGGCAAGAACAAGCTGGTCGGCGACTGCGACTATGCCTCGTGCGCCGAGGTGGCCGGCTCGATCACCCCGGTACCCGGCGGTGTTGGCCCGATGACCATTGCCTGCCTGCTGCACAACACCGTCCGCGCCGCCTCTGCCATTCACGGCGTCGAAACGCCGGAGATGTAGCGCCGGCGGCACAGTCGGCCGGCGCGCTTTTTCAGTTGGCCCGGAACACCACGCAGCCGTTGTTGGCCGGCATGGCGATGTCCTCGCGCAGGAACAGGCCATGGCCGGCCGCCACCCGTTCGATATCATCGAGGTCGCGCACGCCCCAGGCCGGGTTGCGCGCCTTCAGGCTCTCATCGAACCGGGCGTTGCTGTCCGCCGTATGGCGGCCGCCGCGCATGAACGGGCCATAGAGGATCACCGCCCCACCCGGCCGCAGTCGCGGTGCGGCGCCGGCAAACAGGTCCAGCGTCACCTGCCAGTCGGCAATATGGATCATGTTGGCGGCAAAGACGATGTCGAAGGTCTCCGGCAGACCGTCCAGCGCCGTGCCCGAAGTCCAGGCCCTGGCGCAAACGTCGAGAGCAACCGGCGCCATGACGTTGCCGACCCGGCCCGCCGCCGCCCACGCCGCCGCGCTCACCAGATGACTGTCCATGAGGTCCGTCGGCCACCAGATGACCTCCGGCCACATCCTGGCGATATACGAGGCGTGCTGCCCGGTGCCGCAGGCGATCTCGAGCAGGTTCGCCGGCCTGCCCTGCCCGGCCTCGATCAGCACCGATGCAATGGCATCCTTGTTGCGGTGGAAGGCCGGTGCATCCAGCCTGCCGTCATCGCGCAGCCGTTCGACACCCATCGAGTAGTCGAGCGTGCGCGGTGTCTCACCTGCCATTTGAGCCTCCGGCTACTTGACCTCGATCTTGGCCTTGGCCCGCAGTTCCTTGACCACGCCCTGCAGGCGTTCGGACAGCAGGCTTTCGCGCACCCGGCCCTTGACCGCATCGAAGGCCGGCTTGGGTTTTTCGCGCACCTCTTCGGACTTGATGACATGCCAGCCGAACTGGGTCTTGACCGGCGCCTGCGAAAACTCGCCCGCCTTGAGCGCGAAGGCGGCCTTGTCGAATTCCGGCACCATGCGGCCCCTGCCGAAGAACCCCAGATCGCCGCCGCGCGGCCCGCTCGGGCCGGTCGACTTGGCCTTGGCCAGTTCGGCGAAATCCGCTCCACCCTGAAGCTCCTTGACGATCGCCTTGGCCTCGTCCTCGGTCTTGACCAGGATGTGCCGGGCTCGCATTTCGGTTTCCGCCGGCTGTGCCGCGATCACCATGTCATAACGCGCCTTGACGTCCGCATCGCTGATCGCGCCGGAGATCTTGCCGGTGACATAGGCATCGCGCAGCGCCTGCTGGCGGAACCAGGCCATACGGTGCTTGAACGTCTGCGATTGGTCCAGCCCTTCTGCTTCGGCCGCCTTGGCAAGCAGGTTCGCCTCGATCAGCGTGTTGAGCAGCAGTTCCGGCCGGCGCGCCTCGGGCACCTGCTTCAGCGCTTCTGCGAAAGTCTCGCTGGCCAGGGCTATGTCCTGGCTGGTGATCGGCGTTCCGTCGACGGTCGCCAGTACCTTGGCCTCCTCGGCCAGGCCCGGGGCGGAAAGTCCGGCGATAACCGTGAAAACAGCGCCGGCGCGCGCCACAGAAATCCGCCGGTTGGAAAAGAACATGTGCTGGAGCCTTTCGGTTTGCCCCTGCAACATGCAGGCGGCGTCAGCCGGTCAATAGCACATTCGCGGCAAATGTCATGTTACGGCTTGGTGAGAAACGCTTGCCTTCTCAACGTGGCGCCATGCGCAGGGCACCGTCGAGGCGGATGCACTCGCCGTTCAGCATGTCGTTCTCGATGATGTGCTGAGCCAGCCTGGCGTACTCGTCCGGATCGCCGAGACGCGACGGGTTTGGGATGCCGGCGGCAAGCGCGGCGCGCACATCGTCGGGCAGCCCGGCCACCATCGGCGTGTCGAACAGCCCCGGCATGATCGAACAGCAGCGGATGCCGTCGCGCGCCAGGTCGCGCGCCACCGGCAGGGTCAGGCCGATAACGCCGCCCTTGGAGGCGGCGTAGGCCACCTGCCCGATCTGGCCCTCGACCCCTGCGATCGACGCGGTGTTGACGATCACCCCGCGCCCGCCGTGGGCATCGACCGGGTCGAGACCCAGCATGCCGGCTGCCGCCATCGAGGCGACGTGGAACGTGCCGATCAGGTTGATGGCGATAACCTTGTGAAACGCCGCCGCATCATGGGCCCGCCGCTCGCCGGTCTTCCTGTCGGCAAAAGCGGTCTTCTCGCCGACCGCGATGCCGGCACAGCTCACGGCAATGCGTTCCTGGCCATGGGCGGCCCGCGCCGCCGAGAACGCCGCCTCGACGCTTTCAGCATCGCTGACATCGCACTTGCAGAACACCCCGCCGGTTTCGCCGGCGACCATCTCACCGCGCTCGGCATTCATATCGAAGATCGCAACCTTGGCGCCGAGCCCCGCCAGCCGCCGCGCTGTTGCCTCGCCCAACCCGGATGCGCCGCCGGTTACAACCGCGCTGACCGTTTCGTTGATTTGCATAGCTGTTTACCCTCATCAAAGCCTGGCGCAGGGGTAACCTTGTCGAAACCGCTTGGCAATTCCATATTAGTATCAGGAAACCCAACCAAGACCGGGGTATCGAGATGCCGAAACATCAGGCCGCGCCGGATCTTGAGGCAGAGGATATTGCCTTGCCGTCAACGATCAAGCGCAACGAGGAGACCGTCCGCAACGGTTTTTGGCCGAAACTGCAAAAGTTCCTGGCCCGCGTGCCTTTTGCCGAAAAGGCCGTGGCCGCGTATTATTGCGCCTTCGACCCCGACACGCCGCTGAAAGCCAAAGGCATTCTGCTGGCCGCGCTGGCCTATTTCATCATGCCGGTCGACGTGCTGCCCGACGTCATACTCGGTCTCGGCTTCACCGATGACCTGACCGTGCTGGCCACCGCCTACGGCCTGATCCGCTCGCATATCAAGCCGGAGCACACCGAGCGCGCCCGGCAAACGCTCGATGAAATGCGCAAAGGCAACGAACCGCCGGCGCAATAGGCACTGAGGGCCGCCGGTATTATTCAAAGGCGGCGAAGGCGGGGGCATAGTTGACAGCGCCGGACGCGGGAAGTTCCGTTTTGCCACCCAGCCGAAGCAGCATGAAGTAGGGTCCGGCGTAGGGGCAGGCATAGTTTTCAGCGGCCTGTTTGCTGAATCCAAATCGCCCGTAAAAGGCCGGATCACCCAACACGAAAACGCCATGAATTCCACGCCGCTGCAACTCGGCAATGCCCGCGTCGATCAACCGGCTGGCAATACCCTGCCGGCGATGGCTCGCTGCCACCGCCACGGGCGCAAGGCCTGCCGCCGGGAACGGCGCGCTCATGCGCGAAAACACGATGTGCCCCACTACACGGCCACCATCGGCGGCGACCAGCGACAAGACGCAATCGCCATCCTCCTGCAGACGTTCAACCAGGTCGGCCTCCAGCGCCGTGTCGAAGGCCTCCAGCAACAGGTGCCGAATGGCCGGCCCATCACCGGCGGTCTGTGTTCTGATTTCAAGTCCGCTCATGTGCGGCATCGTGCAAACAGAGCCCGGCCATCCGGTGCGGATAATCGGAACTCAGTGTCCGTTTGAAAAGTCCCCAGGTTGGGGACTTTGAGAGCTGTCCCATCCCGCTCCCCCGCCCGAACCACCCGATCAGGATACCCTCGTGGCTGGTTCGGGCGGGGGAGCGGGATGGGACAGCAGTTTCAAAACGGACTCTCAGCTCGAGCCTGACGACTTCTTCTTGGCCTTCTTGGACTTGGAGGTGGATTTCTTCTTTTTCGAGGCGCTGCCCGTCGACTTCTTCGTGGTCTTTTTCGCCTTGTCGTCGCTCTTCTTGGCGGCGGTCTTTTTCTTGTCAGACACCTTCTTCTTGGTCTTCTTCACCTTCTCGGCCTTGTCGTCCGACGACTTCTTGGCACTCTTGGTCTCCGACTTGGTGGCCTTCTTTTCAGCCGCCTTCTTCTTGCCGGCGGCCTTCTTCTCACTGGACTTGGCTATCCCCTGGCCTGGCTTGCGGCGGCAGAAGGCCGATACCTTGGTGCCGTCGGACCGCTTATGTGCCTTGACGAACGAGCATTCGTGAGCCGCCTGACAGGACGATTTGTTCAAGCCCTTGCATTCAGCGGCATGAGCGGTCTGCGGCTGGGCGATGACTAGCACGAAAAGCGCAGCGACGACTGCGATGAGGCAGTTCAGTTTCCGATACATGTGATGACCCCGGTCTGTTTGAGTTCTGGTGACGGGCAAACGCCCTGACCTGCAAACTCACTTATGCCCCCTGCCAGCCGCCCAGGCAAGCGCTTCGCCCAACCGGTCGTCGCCCCAGAACAGTTCCCGGTCGGCGGTGACGAACGATGGCGCACCGAAAATCCCCAATCCGCGAGCCTCCTCGTCGCGCTTGCGCAACGCCTGCTTGACGTCCGCTGCCCCGGCCCGCTCCAGCCAGTGATCCGGCTTGACATTACAGGCTTCAAGCGCCGCCACCACCGCCTCGCGGCTGGCGATTTCGTCGCCCTCGCCATATTCGCGCGCAAACACTGCATGGCAGAATTCCGCCAGCCACGGCCGGCGCGCCGCTGCCACACACACCCGCGTCGCCAGCAGCGCCGATTGCGGAAACACGTCCGGCCGCTTGAATGCGATGCCGTAGCCATGTGCCTGGCGCGCCACATCGCGCCACATATAGCGGCCCTTTACCTCGTAGATATTGAACGGCGAGGTGTCCCAGCCCTGCGCCTTGAACACCGGCCCGAGCAGAAACGGCATCCAGCGCACCTCGACGCCTGCCGCCTGGGCCAGCGGCCCGATCCGCATGGCACTGAGGTAGGAGTAAGTCGACGCGAAATCGAACCAGAAATCGAGGCGTGCCATGATGCGTCAAACTCCCTCTTGCTACTCAATACCGCGCGCTTATATTGCGCCGGATTTCAACCTTACAGCAATGCGGATTGCGCGCCCATGTCCAGCGATATCAACAAAGTCGTGCTTGCCTATTCCGGCGGCCTCGACACCTCCATCATTCTGAAGTGGCTGCAGACCACATACGGCTGCGAAGTGGTGACCTTCACCGCAGATCTCGGCCAGGGCGAGGAGCTGGAACCGGCCCGCAGGAAGGCCGAGATGCTCGGCATCAAGGAAATCTACATCGACGATCTGCGCGAGGAGTTCATCGCCGATTTCGTCTTTCCGATGTTCCGCGCCAATGCGGTCTATGAAGGCGTCTACCTGCTCGGCACCTCGATTGCCCGGCCGCTGATCTCCAAGCGGCTGATCGAGATCGCCCACGAGACCGGCGCCGATGCCATCGCCCACGGCGCCACCGGCAAGGGCAACGACCAGGTGCGCTTCGAACTGTCGGCCTACGCGCTCGATCCCAACATCAAGATCATCGCCCCGTGGCGCGATTGGGCGTTCAAGTCGCGCACCGACCTGATCGACTTTGCCCAGTCGCACCAGATCCCGGTGCCCAAGGACAAGCAAGGCGAAGCGCCGTTCTCGGTCGATGCCAACATGCTGCATTCGTCTTCCGAAGGCAAAGTGCTGGAAGACCCCTGGGTCGAGGCGCCGGACTATGTCTACCAGCGCACCATTGATCCGACCGAGGCGCCGGACTCGCCCACCGAGATCGAAATCGAATTCAAGTCCGGCGATGCCATCGCCCTCAACGGCAAGGCCATGAGCCCGGCCACACTGTTCGCCAAGCTCAACGACCTGGCCCGCGACAACGGCGTCGGCCGCATCGACCTGGTCGAGAACCGTTTCGTCGGCATGAAATCGCGCGGTATCTACGAGACCCCGGGCGGCACCATCCTGCTTGCTGCCCACCGGGCCATCGAAAGCCTGACGCTCGACCGCGAGGCGGCCCACCTGAAGGACAGCCTGATGCCGCAGTACGCCAAGCTGATCTACAACGGCTTCTGGTTCTCGCCGGAACGCGAAATGCTGCAGGCCCTGATCGACAAGTCCCAGGAGCACGTCGAAGGCACCGTGCGTCTGAAGCTCTACAAGGGCAACGTCATCATTACCGGCCGCAAGTCGCCCAAGTCGCTCTACGATGACACGCTGGTCACCTTCGAAGACGACGAAGGCGCCTACGACCAGAAGGACGCCGCAGGCTTCATCAAGTTGAACGCTCTAAGGCTGCGGACCCTGGCGGCGCGAAATTCGAAGATGTGAGCCACCGCGAGCGCAGGCTCATTCCACATTGAAGTTGACCTCCAGGCCGGTCCCGACCTCGTCTTCGTTGAGGAAGTAGAAGTCCTCGGCCATCGCCGCATTGGCCAGCTCTTCGACCCTTTCCGCGGTCAGGGCATCGCCCAGGCTTTCAAGTTCCGGAAGGGTCTTTTCCATGGTGTTGGCAAAGCGCGCCGAACCGTATTCGTCGGCCCGTGTCATCAGCAGTTGACCGCCACTGCCGAAGGCGACGGCGTTGCCGGGCATGGAGGCGCTGATATCGAACTGATTGATGCACCCGGTTCCGACCGGACACGGCTTGCCCTTGATCAGCTTCACCCATTTCGGCCCGCCGATCATGACGGCGAAGTACATGATGCCGGCCTTGGCGCGCGAGACCCCGCTTTCCAGCAGCGCCTCGTGAAACACCTTGTGGGTCTGCCGCCACGGACGCACATGCCGGTCGCAATAGTGGTCGTGAATGACGGCTGCCTTGATGAAAGCCGCCGCGAAAGGCTCACCGACGAACGGCTGCGCCCACGGCGGGATTGATGCGCCGTCGGTCAACAGGCCCTTGGCCGCCTGCCAGCCCACGTCGTTGGAGTCCACGAAACCGAAATCCTCATCGACTGTGCATAATCCATCGGCTTCACATCCGTCCGGCTTGAGAACCAGTTCGCCTTCAAAGCCAGCTTTTGCGCCAAGCGGTGCACTGATGGTCAGACATGCGAACACTGCGGCAGCAAGCATCGAACGGTTTGCGTGGAATGACATGATTGAATCCTTCATTGAGTTGTTGATATCGCCGTCCGGTCAGGCTTTTGGGCACCAACCGCCCCTCCCGCCTGGTACAGGCTGACTGGAACTCAACATCCTGCGCCAGCCGAAAGGGGCAATCTCGTGTTGCTTAGGCGTCAGCTGCGGGCCGGGCAGGCAGTCAGCGCCTGGGTGAGCTTGAGGCGTGGTGTGCCTTCGCCATTGTTCTGATCTGACTGCCGCATGCACTGCATCGCCTCGGTGCTCGTGTAGCCCGGGCGCACCAGGCGGAACAGGATGTAGGCGGACGCGCAGTAAGGCGACGCCATCGAGGTCCCGCTCATCTTGCCGTAGGACGAAGCTGACGGCTGATCGGATGCATCGAACGCAAGCGTGCTCATGATGTTGACACCCGGACAGGAGATATCGGCGCCGGAATTCGAGAAGCTGGCCCGGGTTCCATCGGTTCCATGGGCGCCAACGATGACACCGTTTGTGGCAAGGCCCTGTTCGCGCGCCACGATGGCGGCCCAATTGAACGGGCTGGCGTACTTCGCACCGATTGGCGTATCGAGACCGGTGCTGTCGTTGCCCGCTGCGGAAAAGATTATCTTGTCCTTGCTCTGCGCCAGTTCGAGCAGCGACACCAGCAGCGTACCCTGCATTTCAACCAGCTGCCGCCACTGGCCGGATTCGGGCAGGTCCGGATTGATGCCGAAATTGCTGCGCCAGTTATAGCCGAGGCTCACGTTGAATGCCGAGACATCCTCTTCTTCGGTAACGAACCGGTCGAGGGTGCTCAGTATCTGGCTGAACAGAACCATGAACCCCAATTGGGGATTTCCACCGGCGCCTTCAAAGAACACATCACCTGAGCGCGCCCGCACGAAACAGTTGGGCAGAACGCCCTTTGTCCCGACGCCATCATGGCGTCCGCAGCCGATCCCCGCGACATGGTTTCCATGATTGTCGCGTCCCGACGCTGTCGGAAAGCTGATGAAGGTAAGATCGTTGTGCCGTCCGAACCCGACATCCATGACACCGAAGATCACCCCGTCGTTGGCGCCCGGCATGGTCCACAGCTGGTCGGCTTCGATATCCGCGATGCCCCAGTCCGAGACTTCGCTGGCATCGGTTTCGACGAGCGCGGTTATGATGTCGGTCGGATGCAGGACGTTGGTGATTTCAATGCTGTCCCCATCGGCCTGTTTGTCGGTGAGCAGAATGTCCGGTGTCGCCGAGCGGATGCGGCTGTCTTTCTTGAACTCCTTTGCCGCTTCGGTCATGCCGCGGATGATGGAATCATTCACGCTGGTGTCGGTCAGTTTCGGCTGGAAGAACCTCGTCAGATCCGCCTTGACCTGAACGGCGCCGATACCGGGGTAGGTTTGCACGACCTTCAGGTTGTTGGTCCTCAGGTAGTCCTCGACATCGGCCGGCGTTGTCTTGGCGGCGAACTGGATGATCATGGTGTCGGGCACGACGAACGGCAGGCTGTTGACGGTGCCGCCGCTGTTTGCGGCCTTCTCCCGGCCGATGTTGTCGAGGTTGCCCTTGTCGATGACCAGTTCGCGCGGCTTGATCGACCTCTTTGTCCAGGTCTTGTATTCGACCTTCGGCAATTGCCGAATGGCCTGACTGGTGTAGGACGACGGCAGGTTGGACAGGCCGGGACTTGCATCGGTGGCCGGCGGCAGCGACTGGGCCGACGCGGCAAGGGTGGATTGCAGCAGGCCAAGGGCCGCCAGAGCGAGAATTGAAGAAGTGCGCATGATGGAATACCTCTCAAAAGGGTTATTGCCGTAACGTAATTTTAAGGCATCTGGCAGAGGCATTCTGTGCGTTAGATCACAGGCGGCACGGAATTTGATGAGAACAAATTCTTTCGTCAGAGCGATTTTCCCAGCTGGGCGCCACAGCCGCGAAAGAATTCGGACCTGGGACGCCAACGGAAACGCCGTTCGCGCGGCATCGCGGACCGTTGCCCCTTTCAATCCTGCCCGCAAACCGCTACATGGCGCTCAGCTTCAAGCATCCCACCGTTCGCGAAAGTCACCCATGTCCCTGCGCAATATCGCCATCATCGCTCATGTCGATCATGGCAAGACAACCCTGATCGACCGGCTGCTGGCCCAGTCCGGCGCCTTCCGCGACAACCAGAAGGTTGCCGAGCGGATCATGGATTCCAACGATCTCGAGCGCGAGCGCGGCATCACCATTCTGGCCAAGGCGACCTCGATCGACTGGAACGACACCCGCATCAACATCGTCGATACGCCGGGCCATGCCGATTTCGGCGGCGAGGTCGAGCGCATCCTCAACATGGTCGATGGCGCCGTTCTTCTTGTCGATGCGGCCGAGGGACCCATGCCACAAACGAAGTTTGTGCTCGCCAAGGCGCTCAAGATCGGCCTCAAACCCATCGTCGCCATCAACAAGATCGACAAGCCGGACGAGCGCCACGTCGAGGTGGTCAACGAGGTGTTCGACCTGTTCGCCGCGCTCGATGCGACAGACGAGCAGCTCGACTTCCCGATCCTGTACGGCTCGGCCAAGGACGGCTGGATGTCGGACAGGCCGGACGGCCCGAAGCAGACCATGGCGCCGCTGTTCGACATGGTGCTGGAGCACGTTCCCGAGCCGGCCATCGAAGACGGCGCGTTCCGCATGCTCGCCACCACCATCGAGGCCAACCCGTTCCTCGGCCGGGTACTCACCGGCCGGGTGCGTTCCGGCACGATCAGGCCGAACCAGACCGTCAAGGCCCTGTCGCGCGACGGAAAGACTGTCGAGCAAGGGAGGGTCTCGAAGGTCCTGGCCTTTCGTGGCCTTGAACGCCAGCCGATCGAGGAAGGCACAGCCGGCGACATCATCTCCATTGCCGGCCTGACCAAGGCCACCGTCGCCGACACCATCTGCAACCCGGCCGTCACCGACGCCATCGAGGCCCAGCCGATCGACCCGCCGACCCTGTCGATGAGCTTCCGCATAAACGACGGTCCACTGGCCGGCACCGAGGGTTCGAAGGTGCAGAGCCGCGTCATCCGCGAGCGGCTGATGCGCGAGGCCGAAGGTAACGTCGCCCTGCAGATCGCCGATGTGCCCGGCGAGGCCGACACGTTCCAGGTCTCCGGCCGCGGCGAGTTGCAGCTCGCCATCCTGATCGAAACCATGCGCCGCGAGGGTTTCGAGCTCACCGTCGGCCGCCCACGCGTGGTCATGCGCAATGACCAGGAGACCGGCGAGCGCCTTGAGCCCATTGAGGAAGTCATCATCGACGTCGATGAGGAATTCTCAGGCGCCGTGGTGCAGAAACTGTCGGAGCGCCGTGCCGAGCTGATCGACATGCGCCCGTCCGGCGCCGGCCGCCAGCGGCTGGTGTTTCATGCCCCGACGCGCGGCCTGATCGGCTACAACTCCGAACTGCTGTCCGACACCCGCGGCACGGCGATCATGAACCGCCTGTTTCATGCCTACGCGCCCCATGCCGGGGCGATACCGGCGCGTCACACGGGCGCGCTCATCTCCAATTCCGACGGTGTCGCCGTGGCCTATGCCCTGTGGAAGCTGGAGGACCGCGGCCCGATGTTCATCGAGCCAGGCGCCAAGGTCTATGCCGGCATGATCGTCGGCGAGCACACGCGCGGCAACGATCTGGAGATCAACGTGCTGAAGGGCAAGCAGCTGACCAACATCCGTGCCGCCGGCAAGGACGATGCCGTTCAGCTCACCCCGCCGGTCCGGATGACGCTGGAAAAGGCGCTGGCCTATATCGGCGACGATGAACTGGTGGAGATTACCCCAAGCTCCATCCGCCTGCGCAAGCGCCTGCTCGACACCCACGAACGCAAACGCGCCAGCCGTGCTGCGGCGGACGAAGTCGCATAGAGCACCTTTACTCCTGGAATTTCATCGCCGCGTCATCGGCGCATGGT
This sequence comes from Aestuariivirgaceae bacterium, assembly GCA_965216335.1. Classification (GTDB taxonomy): domain Bacteria; phylum Pseudomonadota; class Alphaproteobacteria; order Rhizobiales; family Aestuariivirgaceae; genus JAHEJE01. Next base: position 1,975,948 of record OZ244154.1, read on the forward strand.
GCGCCTGACACCATGTGCGACAGCTGGAGAGGCCGCTTGCTCAGCAGCATCGGCGTGTCCTTGGCGCAATCGAAACCGCGCGCCTGGGTGTCGGCCAGCATCCGGGCAATGCTGTTGTGTTCCGGCAGCCCGCCGTCGACATAGGCGATATGGCAGGCCTGCTCTTGCTTGAGCGCCGTAACCGCCAGAAAGCTTGACCGGTTTCCCTGGCCGTCGTCCAGCCGGTAACGCACGATGGTGGCCACCGGCTTGCCGCCGTCCAGACGCCATTCAAGCTTGTCGCCGACCGTGTTGAACGAACCGAAGGTCTGCTGCGACACGCATTGCCGGCGCGGTTGTGCTCCATAGCCGATGAAGATACGCAAATCGCCTTCCGCCAGCCACACCGGAACACCGCCAAGCCCGTCACAGGTGAACTGCACGCTGCCGCTTTCCTCATCGGCGGCGATCTGGCGGCAGTCGTCAACCGCCAGCGATGAGTATCGGCTCGCAACTTCGCCTGCCGGTGCTGCCGGAACAAGCCCGGCCAGGACGAGAATGGCTCCGGCGGCCAGGGCAATGCACTTTCGCCTATGCACCGGATTGCCTATTGCGGCGTCACGGCGATTGCGGTTGTTTGAGCCAACGTCCATTGCACAGGAACCTCGAAATGCGTCTCGATGCCATTACCATTGGTGACAACCCGCCGCACGAAGTCAACATGATCGTCGAGGTGCCGATCGGCGGCGAGCCGATCAAGTACGAGATGGACAAGCAGGCCGGCACCATGGTGGTCGACCGGTTCCTGTACACGGCGATGCGCTATCCCGGCAATTACGGCTTCATCCCGCACACCCTGTCGGAAGACGGCGATCCGGTCGACATCCTGCTGGTCACCCAGCGTACCCTGGTGCCCGGCGCCGTCGTCGCCTGCCGCCCGATCGGTGTGCTGGAGATGACCGACGAGTCCGGCGGCGATGAAAAGATCGTCGCCGTGCCGGTGTCGCGCATCACCCGGCGCTATGAGACCATCAAGGACGTCGCCGACCTGCCGGAAATCCAGTTCAGGCAGATCGAGCATTTCTTTGCCCACTACAAGGACCTGGAATCGGGCAAGTGGGCCGCCACCAAAGGCTGGGGCGACCACAAGGACGCCGAACGCCGCATTCTCGAGGCCATCGAGCGGGCGAAGGCGGCGAAGTAGGTCACGCCGGCCCCCGCGCAACGCCGCCTTTCGCCTGTATGTGTTCGTCCGCCTCTTCCAGCAGCCAGTCGCGGAAGGCCTTGACCTTGGCGCGGCGCAGGTGTTCGGGCGGGCACACAAGCCAGAACGCGAAGTCGGCCTTGAGCACCAGGTCGAAGGGCCGCACCAGGCGCCCGCTGTCGAGGTATTCCGCCATCGCATGATGCGAGACCAGCGCCACCCCGGCGCCGCTGGCCGCCGCCTCGGCCGCCATGCTTTCGACGGTGAAGCGCGGCCCGTGTTCCACGTCGATGCCTTCCACGCCGGCCGCCTTGGTCCACATCCGCCAGTCGGGCAGCGGGGTGTCGAAACTGCCCCAGTCGACATGCAGCAAGCGGTGGTGGCGAAGATCGTCCGGTGTCTGCAGCGGCCGGCTTCCGTTCAACAGCTTCGGGCTGCACACCACGCTGACCTCCTCGCTGAAGATCTTTTCTGCATGCAGGCCCGGATAGTCGCCCATTCCGAGCCGGATGCCGACGTCGATGCCGTCGCGCTCGAAATCGCGGGTATCGAGCGAGGCATCGAGCCGCACGTCGATCTCGGGATGCCGATCGGCAAAACCCGGCAGGCGCTGCAACAGCCAGGTGCCGGCGAAAGTCGGCGCGCTGGTGACGGTCAGGAGCCCGGATTCGTCCTCGCGCGACAGCCGCTCGACCGCCTCGGCCAGCTTGTCAAAGCCCTCGGTGACCAGCGGCAGCACTGTCCTGGCCTCTTCGGTCAGCCGCACCGCCCGGGTCATGCGGTGAAACAGGGCGATGCCGAGATAGTCCTCAAGCTGCCTGATCTGCTGGCTGACCGCTGCCGGGGTCACAAACAGCTCCTCGGCAGCCTTAGAAAAACTCAACCACCGCGCCGCCGCCTCGAAGGCACGCAATGAATTCAAAGGGGGAAGCCGTCTCATGGTGAACAACCTGTAAATGATTTATTAGTTTATCTAATGTGTCACTTCAGAAAGCATCGTTTGTCCGATTTGTCCAGAGCTGACATATTCCTCCCATCAGACAAAGCCAATTCAGCCAGGAGAAACCACCATGAACACCCACATCAACCACCTGCCCAGCTCCTCATTGACGCTGTCCATGTTCATCTCCGAAACCATCTACCGCGCCGTCCTCGCCACCGAGCGCCTGATCCACCGGTTTCAGAAGTAGCGCCGGCGGCGCGGGCGGTCGATTTTCCGACTGGTGTGCCGTGTTGATATGACAACGGTCTTCCTTAGGCCAAGAGGCAGGCCTTGAAGCCATGTAGCAAACCGGCAGAACGGGTCTTTGCCGCGAGGCAGATGCAACCAGGGGTACGGCGATCATCGCCGTGCCCCTTTTCAATTGCCGGCGCGCCGGTCACCTTTCCTTAGGGACTGCCGCGTCATTGTAGGGCCGATGATGCGGAGGCCGCTCCATGCGCCCGTACTTGGCTGACACAACAACACACCGCTTGCGGCGCGTGGCGATGCTCGCCCTTGCCGCCCTGGTCTGCACCGTCCTCGCCGCCTGCAGCGAGGGCGGTGAGTGGCATGAGAAGCTGGCCGTCGAGGTGGCGACGCCGGACGGGGTGAAGCGGGCCCATTCGGTGCTGGCGATGGAGAAGTGGGTCAATACCGGCTTTTTCGGCGCCATGGACCAGCACCGCGCCCAGACCGCATTTTCCGGCGAGGCGGTGGTGCTGGAGGTCAAGCCCGGGCGCTAACTGTTCGTGCTGCTGACTAATTTCCACGAACTGTCGCGCCGCACCTTCCGCGATGGCTATCCGCGCGACTTCGTCGAGTGGGCCGAGGCGATGGAGGACCGGCGGGCATCGCGCCAGGTGGCGCGCGAAAACTACCCGCTGATGGTCACCTTCACCGACATCGCCGACCCGGCCAGCGTGACCCGCGTCGACCTCGCCAACCTCGCCGCCACCTTCGGCCCCGGCTACGCCCTGACGTCGCTGACGCTCGAGACCACCGACGAGCCGGTGACCAGCGGGCGGGTGGAGAAGGTGTTGGGGTGGTGGTGTGGTTTGCGAAAAGCTGGGGCCCGATTAAGCGGGTCTACAAGCATCGCAATAACAAGCAACGAGCTCGTCGAGACATTGGGCGCTGGCGCTTTTAAGGTAGGAGATTGCAAATGACGATTTCAAAAGACCTGTTCCTCGCAATCTTGGCGTTGGATTCCTACAATCGTGGATATGGCGCAGGTATCGCAGACACGACTGGGCAGGATCCAGATGGCTTGGGGGATGCGTCGGGAACAAAAATCGGCAATGCATCAATCTCCGCGCGCTCGTCCTCAGACCCAACTGGCACGGAGGTTTCTGAAGGCTTCTACGCCCTCGCCTACACCCTGACCGGCGCCGTCGGTGAGGGCAGCGACACGCTTGCCGCCGGCACCACCGTCATCTCCTACCGCGGCACCGACCACGCCAACCCGTTCACCTTAGGCAGCGACTTCTGGAACGGCTGGCTGTTCGGCGCCGGGGCTACGTTTATCCCCGACCAGCTTTCCCTTGCCCGCGACTTCTACACGGCCGTGACGCAAAACAACCGGAAAGGTCAAGACTCACACATCCGGTGATGCGCGAACTCCAGATGCCTATGCGGCTCAGGTGAACGACATCGGGTTGTTGAGGGCGTTCCAGAACAGCACGGTGCCGAGCACGGTGATGAACAGGCCGCCGGCCAGCTTGAGGCCGAATGCGGTGCGGTCGAGCCATATGGCATTGCCGCCACTGAGCTTGAAAGCGACATTGCGCGCCGTCACCGCGAGGACGGCGATCAGCGACACCGTGATCGCCACACCGACGGCCATGGCGAAGGTCGACGCGATGCCGGCCCAGTAGATGCCGAGGGCGCTGGAGGCCAGAAGGGCCAGGATGGCGCCGGAACAGGGACGGATGCCGACGGCGAATGCCAGAGAAAAAGCCTTCGCGGGCGACCAGTCCTGATCGACATCCTGGGCGCCGGGCATGTGGGCATGGCCGCAGGCGCAGTCTTCGCCGGTGTGGTGGTGGTGATCGTGGTCATGATCGTGACCGTGCCCGTGGGCGTGCGGGTGACCCGACACGGCGAGTGCGGGACCGGTGCGCAACCAGGCCAGCGCCTGCCACATGAGATAGAGCCCGACCAGCGCAATCAGGCCGAAGCTGGCGGCCTCCAGGTATCCGGCGAAGGCACGCGCCGTCGTTCCGACCGCCTTGACGGCATAGAGCAGCACGCTGACCAGCACCACGGCGGTAACGGCCTGCACGATGGCCGCCATGAAGGCGATCAGCACGCCGCGGCGCAGTTGACGCTCGTTGGCCAGCAGCCAGGCGGAAACCACGGCCTTGCCATGGCCGGGGCCGGCGGCGTGGAAGATACCATAGGCAAACGACAGCAGGATAAGAGTCCAGGCGGCTTTGGTTGCGCTGCCCTTGCGGATATCCCGCAACGATGTGCGCATCTTTTCGGTGAAGGCGCGCTGCTGATAGTTGACCCAGCCGAGCGGGTCGCGCCAGGGCGAGGGGGCCTCGGTGCGCGGGCGCACCAGAAGTTTTCCGGGATCGATCTTCGAGGCGGCCTGGACGGCAACGGATGATGCCTCGGGCAGCGCCGGCGGCACCAGCGGCGCCGGCCGAACCGTCGAGGCGTGCAGCGGTGCAGCAGCAAGACACAGCCATGCGGCGAAGATGACGATCCAGCGGGTCATGCGGGCTCAGGTGGTCTTCGGCTTGCACTTGACGAAGACCGGCTGGGCGAACATGGCCCCGAAATCCTCGTTTTCGTCGGGTTGCCAGTCCTGGTCCTTGGTCGACAGCATCTGCCGGGTTTCCTCGGTCTGTTCGTCGGCCACCACCTTGCCGAGTTCGACCGCGCAGCCCTTCGGTACGGTGCCGATGGTGTTGACCGGGCTTTTTGCCGAATAGTCGATGGCAATGTAAAAGCTCGGATCGTAAATCTTGTAGGCGAACGAAACCGCCTTCGGGTCGACCGGCTCGGCCAGTGGCACCTTGAAATGCATCTTCAGGATCTTGCCGCTGAGCGTCTGGTTGTACTCCGTGACGTCTTCGTACTTGAGCTGTTTGCCGTCCGCCTTGGCGTAGACGAAATAGTTGTAGTCCTTCAGCGCCACGATGTTCTCGCGGGTCAGGACATCGAGCTCGGCAGCGGAATAATGGCCGTCATTGTTGGCGTCGAGCCCTTCGATGGCCAGCTCGGAGTAATTCTGATCGAAAGCCCACTCGACATAGATCGCCTCGATCCTGCCGGCATCGTTGAACACGACATCGGACCAGCTTTCGATCACCACATGCGGATGGGCCACGACCGGCGCGGCGCCATAGAGCAGGCCGGCGGCCAACGTCAGGGCCGGTAGGGTCTTCCTCATGAAAACGGCGTCCCTCATAGCATTAAACGCTGGATCATCTGATAACCCCGGATTCTGATCAAAAAATGGTCGATTTGCAAGTCGGCGCCCCTGGTGGCGATGCGGCCCGGCTGGTGCCGCAACATCATCCGGTCCGGTCTGCGGACACAGCGGGTCAATCGGTAGTCCGGCCGGATGTGCGTCAATCAGTCAGTGCCAATTCTAAAATAATATTTGTCATGCAAATAGCAAGCGGCAATACTACGCCGGTGATTCGAGGGAGTGCTGATCATGGCGGTAAAATTCGAGCCGGTGGTGACGACGAGCATCACCCGGCAGATTGCAGAGCAGATTAGAGAATCCATTCTTGAGGGCCGGCTGAAATCCGGCGACCGGTTGCCGTCGGAACACGATCTGGCGGCGCAGTTCAGCGTGTCGCGGCCGACGATCCGCGAAGCCCTGAAACTGCTTGCCGCGCAGAACCTGGTGCGCTCGCGGCGCGGACCGACCGGCGGCACGTTCGTCAAACGCCCCACCGGACAGGAGGCCCAGGGTGACCTGGCGACCACGACCGGCCTGCTGATATCCCTGGGCGAGTTCAATCTGTCCGAAATCGCCGAGGCGCGTGAGGAACTGGCGCAGGTGTGCGGACGGCTGGCCGCGCAACGGCGCGACGCCGGTCATGTCGCGCGCCTGCGGGCCGAGGTCGACATCCAGTTGCATCCGGATCTGAGTGACGAGGAGTTCTGCGCCTCCGACGTGCGGTTTCACCGCGCGCTGGCCGATGCTGCCGGCAACGACATGCTGGGCTTTGTCATGAATGCGGTGATCGAAGCGCTTGAACCGGTAGAAACGAAGACAATCTTCCGGCTCCGCGACCGCGCCAAGATCATCAAGCAGCACCAGCGCATTGTCGACGCGATTGCCGATGGCGATCTGAAGCGGACCAGAAAAGCCATCGCCAAGCAATCCGCCCATCTGCGCAGCCACTTCGACAAGGCGCAGAACTACCGCAACCAGGGCCGCGTCGGCACCGCCAGGTGAGGCCGGCGGCATTGCCGTTCGATCTTCCCGGCTGTTGTACCGAGCTGATATGGCAACGGGTTTTCAGCAGCGATTGAGTCACGCTCAAAGGTCGTGCCGATGTCAATCTTCGGCACCGTCCAGTTCGGCGAAGATCTGGTTGGCGATGCGGTGGCATTCGACGCCGGCGGGCACGCCGCAATAGACCGAAATCTGGGTGACGATGGCCTGCAGCTCGTCGCGGGTCAGGCCGTTTTTGATGGCGCCGCGGAAATGCAGGCCCCATTCGTGCATCCGGCCAAGTGCGGCCAGCATACCGAGATTGAGCAGCGAGCGCTGCTTGTAGCTCAGCGTGTCGTCGCCCCAGCAGGCGCCCCAGCAGTATTCGGTGAGCAGCTCCTGGAACGGCCGCGAAAAGTCGCTGGCATTGGCCAAGGTGTTTTCCACATACTCCGCGCCCAGAACCGACTTGCGGGCCGCCAGGCCGTCGTCGAAGCGTTGCTTGTCCATGTTAGGTCTCCCTGATGGTGATTGTCCCGTCGGCGGCGACACTCAGAGCTGCCGCGTTTGCCAACCTGTCATAGTCGTCCGCGGCGACACAGACAACGGGGCAATCAGTCCGATACAGTTCATGCGCCACCCGGGCGCCGGTGGCGATGTTGACATCGGGAGAACCGAGCACGAAACCGGCCGGGCCGACACCACGCCGGATCGCCTCGGCAATGCAGGCCGGGGTGCCCGCGGAGCCGCGTGCCGAAGGCAGAACGACGATCTTTCCCGCCAGGCAGATGCCGGACTGCGGGTGATGGACATCGAGGATGGTTCCGGTCACCGGGTCGTAGCCGCCCCAGAAGCTCAACGGTTCGCCGAGCGAACACACCTGCGCGCTGGCCTGTCCGCGAACCAGTACCCGTGCCTTGAGGGTTGCCGTCATGCCAGGCCCTGCCACAGGCGCTCGTCGCGCCAGACCTCGCCGCGCACGGCGCTTTCGGCACATTCGGCCAGGCTGCCGAAACACACCTCGACACCCAGCATGCCGGGAGCGTAGTAGGCCCATTTGGCGGCATTGGTCATCGCCCGGCCGGTGCAGCCGGCAACGTTTGGAGTGAAATAGGTGCAGGTATCGGTGATGATGTCGACACCGGCGGCTTCGAGCGGTGCGATAAAGCCACGCTTGGCAGCCTCGTCTCGGATAAAGCGGCTGGTGGAGACGTAGGTCTTGGTTCCACTGGCGACCTTGCGCCCGTCGAGCAAGGGCGCCAGGGTGGCGAACTCGGACAGCGAAAAATGCGGCGTGCCCAGTGCCACCATGTCGAGCGGGCCGTCGCGGCCGGTGGTCAGTCCGGTGCGGGCCTCCGACAAGTCGGACATGCCGATGCTGAAAGTCGTTTCGGCCGTGAAACCGTACCGGTTTTCCGGCGCTTCCGGCGTCACCCCGATGCCGTGCCAAAGCTCGACGCCGCCGGCTGCGGCAAGAGCGGCGGAGGCGGCCTTCAGGTTGTCACGGTTGGCCGTCCGGGGCAGGTCGGCAATTACCGGCACCCGGCTGCCCGACAGCCGACCGCCGGCATAACCGAGCAGATGATAGAAAATGTCTTCGCGCTTGAAGTCATCGCGGATGGCGCTTGTCTCGATGAGAAACTGGCCGCGGCGGCCCTCGTCCGTGTGCAGGCGGGCGAACGGTACCTTGCCGGTCAGGGCACAGGCGACGTCAAGGAAGTCGCCGTACTTGTTGCTGCGCGCCCCGACCACGGAATTGTAGTAGCAGACCGCATTGCTTTCCGCGGCGATGATCTGATCACCAAGGCGCGGGCCCCCGGGCAGTTGATAGGGCGCGCACGTCCAGACCGGACGCGCGCCCAACTCCTTGTACAGAGCCATAAGTTCGCGCGCGCCGTCCATGGTCTGCTCATCGCCGCGGCCGGCGCGCAGTTCAGGTTTTTCCAGGCTGGCCAGGCCATTGTTTGTCCAGGTCGGTACCGCGAAGGCTGCACCGTTGTCGAGCAGAAAGCGGGCGAAATCGACATGCGCCTGGCCGGCGTAGAAGCAGGCATCGATATGGGCAAAGGTCGCCCGGATCAACCGCGGCGCCGTCATGATGCGGGCGGCCTGAACGACCAGCTGCATGGCCAATTGCATGGCCGGACCCCCGGCGCCGTCGAGCAGGGCCTGTTCGTCCGGCCGCAGTTCGAGCAGCGCGCCCACGGGTCAGGTCCCGGTCTTGTCGCGGGCGATGGAGTTGATCGTCACATAATCGGTCTTGCCGGAGCCAAGGACCGGCAGTTCATCGATCGGCACGATGGTGCGCGGGATCATCAGTTCCACCACACCGGTTTTCTTAAGGGTATCGGACAGCAGCTTGCGCGTCAGGTCTTCCAGTGTGGTCAGCAGCACGAGCTGCTCTCCCTTCTTCGGGTCGGGCACCGAGACCACGGCATGGTCATTTTCCTTAAACGCCTCCTGCACCTTGGCCTCGACGGCCGTCAGCGACACCATTTCGCCGGCGATCTTGGCGAAGCGCTTGGCCCGGCCCTTGATGGTGACGAAGCCCAGATCGTCGATGGATACGATGTCGCCGGTGTCGTACCAGCCATCGGGCGGAGGTTCGAGAACGCCGGGATCATCGGCGCGCAGGTATCCGAGCATAACGTTGGGACCCTTGACGATCAGCTTGCCGCCGTCGTCGATGCCGTCGACCGGTTCGATGCGATGCTCGATGCCATCCATCAGCCGGCCGACGGTACCGATCTTGAACTGCATCGGCGTGTTGACCGACAGCACCGGCGAGCATTCCGTGGCGCCGTAGCCTTCCAGAATGCGCAGGCCGAACTTGTCCATCCAGATCTGGCGGGTCTCGGGCTTCACCCGCTCCGCACCGGCAACGATGAACCTGGCATTGTAGAAGTCGTACGGATGGGCGTTGCGGGCATAGCCGGTGAGGAAGGTGTCTGTGCCGAATACGATGGTCGCGTTGGTGTCGTAGCACAGCTCCGGCACGATCTTGTAATGTAGCGGCGAGGGGTAGAAGAACGTTCTGACGCCGGACAGGATCGGCAGCAGCGTACCGCCGGTCAGACCGAAGGCATGGAACATCGGCAGGGCATTGAACACCAGGTCCTGGGCGGTGAAGTCGATACGCGCGGCGATCTGTTTCAGGTTGGCCAGCAGGTTGCGGTGCGACAGCACCACGCCCTTGGGCACGCCTTCCGAACCGGACGTGAACAGCACCACCGCCGGCGCCCTGGGGTCGAGATTGGCGCCGGCCCACTCGAGCACGCGCGGGCCGAATTTGCTGGTCAGCAATCCGCGCAGCTTGGCAATCGTGCCGATGGTCTCGCGTTCGTCCTCCAGGTAGATGATACGGGCCTGCTTTGACAGCAGCTTGACGTCATCTTCCAGCCCGCCCTGCTCGATGAAGGCGCGCGAGGTGATGATGGTGCGCACCTCCGCGGCGGTGCACGCCGCGGCCATGTTCACGGCACCGGTGGAGAAATTCAGCATCGCCGGGATGCGGCCATAGCACTGCAGGCCGAACACCGTGACGAAACAGCCGTTGGCATTGGGCAGCAGCACCCCGACGAACTTCTCGTTCGGCGTCAGCGCCGCCAGCTTGCGACCGAGCACGAAGCAGCCGGCAATCGCCTTGGAGTAACTCAGCGGCGCACGGTTGATGTCCTCGATCACCTTGTGGCCGCCGCCATGGGTCTTCTTGGCATCGTACAGCGCCTGCATCAGATGCTGGTCGAACTTGGAGGTGCGGAACACCATATCGGTCATGATGTCGTACAGCCCCTGTGCCAGATGCTGGCGCAGGGCAGCGCCACGCATGCCTTCCGGCACATCGAACTTGTGCGGCTCCAGGATGGTGATGGTGATCTTGGGGAACAGCTGCAGTTTCAACTTGCCACGCAGGCGTGAGAACATCGACACGTGCGCCCCGTCGATGCGGATCGGCAGGATCGGCGCATCAGCCATGTGGGCGATGGTGCCGGGGCCTTCATAGACCTTCATCAGCGCGCCGGTGACCGAGATGCGGCCTTCCGGGAAGATCACGATATGGCGGTCCTTCTGCAATTCCTGCACCAAGGTGCGGGTGGCCATCGGGTTGGTCGGATCGATCGGCAACAGGTCGAACAGCGCAAAGGCGGGCTTCGCCCACCAGTGGTTCGAAGTGACGGTGTTGATGGCGAAATTGGCTCGCTTGGGCAGGAAGGCGCCGAGCAGCGGGCCGTCCAGGAACGAGGTGTGGTTGGCGACGATCACCGCGCGGTCGCCGGCCGCCTTGTAGTTTTCCAGGCCCTTGACCTCGACCCGGAAGAACAGGCGCAGGATGCGGCGGCCGAGATACTTGACCAGTTCCTGCGGCAGCAGCTTGCAGATGTAGACGGCGACCGCGGCATTGGCGGCACCGACGGCCATGAATATCTGCGGCACGGTGAGATCGGCAAGCGCGGCAATGGCCGTCATGACCGACGCAACCGTCATCGCCACCGCGTTGACGATGTTGTTGGCGGCGATCACCCGGGCGCGGTGGTCCGGGTGGCTGTGGGCCTGCATGTAGGCATAGAGCGGCACCACGAAGAAGCCGCCGAACATGGCGATCAGCGCCAGGGCGATCAGCACCTTCCAGCCGGTCGAGGTGGCCAGGAAATCGCCTATGCCCATCAGGCCGGCATCGGCAGCCGGGGCCGGGACGCCGCGCGCCACCAGCCACAAGAAAATAATCGCCACGGTGGTGAGAATGGCCGCGATCGGCACGTACTTCGCCGACACCTCGCCCTTGAGCAGCCGGTTGGTCAGCATGGAACCGGCGCCGATGCCGACGGTGAAGGTGGCGATGAACAGGTTCGACACCGCCTCGCTGGCATAAAGCGTGGATGAGGCGAACACCGGTATCTGGGTCAGGAAGATGAAGCCGAGGAACCAGAACCACGACACCCCGAGGATGGAATTGAACACATTGCGCTTTTCGGTGCCGTAACCCATCACCTTGCGGGTCGCGGCAATCGGATTGAGGTCGATGTCGATATGCGGCTCGGGCGGTTCGGCAACCGGAATCCGGCGCGAAAACATGTAACCGATGGTGGCCAGTCCGATCATTGCCACGGCGATGATCCACAAGCCGCCGGGCTGGGTGATCAGCATGCCGCCAAACAGGGTGCCGAGCAGAATGGCGAGAAACGTGCCGGTCTCGATCAGCGCATTGCCGCCGACCAGTTCCTCCTCACGCAGATGCTGCGGCAGGATGCCGTATTTGATCGGTCCGAAGAAGGTCGACTGGGTGCCGGTGAGGAACAGCACCAGCATCATCAAGGGCACCCATTCGAGCCACAGGCTCAAGGCGGCCAGCGCCATGATGAAGATTTCCGCCAGCTTGATGCGCTGCGACAGCAAGGCCTTGTCATGCTTGTCCGCCAGTTGCCCGGCGGTGCCGGAGAACAGGAAGAACGGCAGGGTGAACATGGCCGCGGCGATGGCCAGCAGCATGGTCGCCGACGACTGGTCGCCCGACAAGAGCTTGTAGGTGATCAGGATGGAGGTGGCGAATCGGAACACATTGTCGTTGAAAGCGCCGAGGAATTGCGTCACGAACAGCGGCGCGAAGCGGCTGGTCTTGAGCAGGGAAAACTGGTTTGCTGACATTCTTTACCCCCGGCGCGGCATTGGGTTGCGTGGCACACTGTCGTAACCGGCAAGTATAAACAATTTGGCAAGCGGAGAAACACCATGTCGGCCTGGCAGAAGAACTACTCGGCACTGAAATTCGGTTGGGCGCGCGAGCGGGTGCTCGAAGTCATCATGTTCAATCCGGGCCGGCTCAATGCCCTCGACCATGACGGGCATCGCGAGCTGGCCGAGGTGTGGCGCGACATCGACCGCGACGATGCGGTGAGCGTGGCGGTGCTGCGCGGCGAGGGCGGGGTGTTTTCCGGCGGCGGCGATCTCAAGCTGGTCGCGGACATGGCGGATGACTGGGCGGTGCGCTCGCGGGTGTGGCGCGAGGCGGGTGAGCTTGTCTACAACGTCATCAACTGCTCAAAGCCGATCGTTGCGGCCATCGAAGGCCCGGCGGTCGGTGCCGGCCTTGCAGCGGCCATGGTCTGCGATGTCACCGTGGCCGGACGCACGGCGCGGATCATCGACGGCCACACCCGGCTCGGCGTAGCGGCGGGCGATCATTCGGCCATCGTATGGCCGCTGCTGTGCGGCATGGCCAAGGCGAAGTACTACCTGATGCTGTGCGAAACCGTGACCGGCGAGGAGGCCGAACGGATCGGCCTGGTTTCGCTGGTGGCCGAGGACGGCGAGGTGGTCGACAAGGCCCATGAAGTGGCCGGCAAGCTGGCCGACGGCGCGCCGGCCGCCATCAAGTGGACAAAGTACGCCCTCAACAACTGGCTGCGCATGGCCGGCCCGACCTTCGATGCCTCGCTGGCCATGGAGTTCATGGGCTTTTCCGGTCCGGAGGTCCGCGAAGGCCTTGCCGCATTGAGGGAAAAGCGCAAGCCCGACTTCGACCCCAAGGCGCCGTTCTGACCGCGGAACCGGCATGGTTCGTGCCGGCTGGCATACCGCCATTTTCCCTTTGTTGCGCCGGTAGCCGCATTGCGAGCTAGAGTCTTTTTAGTACAAAACCAGAACGTTGTGTGTTAGAGTGGCTTTGACGAAAAATCACTGCGGTTCTGTAATGCGTAATGACCTCATTCTCGACCCGATCGCTCACGCCATCTGGGACATGAAATACCGTTTCACGCCGGCCGAAGGGTCGGGCGGCGATGAAACGGTCAATGATACCTGGGCGCGGGTGTCCGCGGCGCTGGCTGAAGCCGAGGACGCCGGCGCGCGCGATGCCTGGGCGAAGACGTTCCACGACACCATGGCTGGGTACCGCTTTCTGCCGGCCGGACGCATACTTGCCGGCGCCGGCACGGGGCGCCGGGTCACGCTGTTCAACTGCTTCGTCATGGGCACGCTGGACGATTCCATGGACGGCATCTTCCAGGGTCTAAAGGAAGCCGCCATCACCATGCAGCGCGGTGGCGGCATCGGCCATGACTTTTCGACCTTGCGGCCCAGAGGCGCACCCGTCCGCGGCGTCGGCGCCGATGCCTCTGGCCCGTTGAGCTTCATGGACGTGTGGGATGCCATGTGCCGCACCATCATGTCGGCCGGCTCAAGGCGCGGCGCGATGATGGGCACCATGCGCTGCGACCACCCCGACATCGAGGACTTCATCGCCGCCAAGGGCGATGCCGCGCGCCTGCGCATGTTCAACCTGTCGGTGCTGGTGAGCGACGACTTCATGGCTGCCGTCAAGACCAACGCCCGCTGGCCGCTGGTGTTCGACGGGGTCACCTACAAGACCGTGCGCGCCCGCGACCTGTGGAACCGCATTATGCGCGCCACCTACGATTACGCCGAGCCCGGCGTCATCTTCATCGACCGCATCAACGCCGCCAACAACCTGGCCTATTGCGAGACCATCCACGCCACCAACCCGTGCGGCGAGCAGCCCCTGCCGCCCTATGGCGCCTGCCTGCTCGGCTCGCTGAACCTGGCCCGGTTTGTAACCGAGCCGTTTGCCGAGACCGCCCGGGTTGACGAACAGGCGCTGGCCGAAACCGTGCACACCGCCGTGCGCATGATGGACAACGTCATCGACGTGTCGCGCTACCCGCTCGACGCCCAGCGCCGCGAGGCCCAGGCCAAGCGCCGCATCGGCCTCGGCGTCACCGGCCTGGCCGACGCCCTTGCCATGTGCCGCGAGCGTTACGGCAGCAAGCGCGCCGCCTGCCTGGCGAAAAAATGGATGGCCCGCATCGAGCGCGAGGCCTATCTGGCAAGCGCCGCGCTGGCCGAGGAAAAGGGCGCCTTCGCGCTGTTCGACCGCGACGCCTTTCTGGCCGGCGCCCACGTCTCGGGGCTCGACGAGGAGGTCCGCGCGGCAATCGCCGAACACGGCATGCGCAATGCACTCGTCACCTCCATTGCCCCAACCGGTACCATTTCCCTGTTCGCCGGCAATGTGTCGAGCGGTATCGAGCCGGTGTTCTCGCACCGCTATGAACGCAAGGTGCTGCTGCCCGACGGTTCGCACCGCACCGAGCTTGTCGAGGACTATGCCGCGCGCGCCTACCGCGCCCAATTCGGCGCAGAGGCCGAACTGCCGGACTGGTTCGTCACCGCCCACGACCTGACACCGCACGAACACCTGGTCATGCAGGCAGCACTTCAGCCGCACGTCGATTCCTCGATCTCCAAGACCATCAACTGCCCCGAAGACATTTCCTTCGAGGCCTTCAAGGCGGTCTACGAGGAAGCCTATGACCTGGGACTGAAGGGTTGCACCACCTACCGCCCGAACGATGTCACCGGCTCGGTCCTGTCCGTCGCCGCAGAACAGACACAGGCCGCTCAGGCCGCCCTGCCGCTCGATGCGCCGCTACCCGCCGCCCCGTCCAGCGAGGCCGACGTGGTCTACATGAAGCAGCCGCTCGAGCGCGAGCGCGTGCTGCCCGGCTTCACCTACAAGCTCAAGTGGCCCGACAGCGACCACGCCATCTACATCACCATGAACGACATCGTCGAGGCCGGCCGGCGCCGGCCGTTCGAGATCTTCATCAACTCCAAGAACATGGAGCACTACGCCTGGACCGTAGCGCTGACCCGGATGATCTCGGCCGTGTTCCGGCGCGGCGGCGATGTCTCCTTCGTGGTCGAGGAGCTCAAGGCGGTGTTCGACCCGCGCGGCGGCCAGTGGATGGACGGCAAATATGTCCCCAGCCTGCTGGCGGCCATCGGCGGCGTGATCGAACGCCACATGATCGACACCGGCTTTCTCCAGGCCGCAGAGGCTGGCATGCTCGACCCTGACGGCGCGGCCAACCGTGCCGTTGCCGTCGGCGAGGCGCCGCCGGGCCTCAGGCAATGCCCCAAATGCGGCGAAATGAGCCTGGCTTTCCAGGAAGGCTGCGCCACCTGCCTGTCATGCAATTACTCGAAATGCGGGTAGCCAGTTGTAATTGTCGTTGACAAAACGAGAACATTGTACTAGTTTTGTTCTTATGACGACTCATCAGCACGCCCGCCCCGCCCGCATCTGCGACGATGCCGACCTCAATGACCGCTTCTGCTACTGGCAGGGCGCGTCCGGCCAGACCTACATCCATTCGGTCTATCCGGCCAAAGCCTGTCCGCCGCTGCCCGGTACCATCTACATTGCCGTCAGACGTGACGCCGCCGGTGAGCGCCACGCCGTTGGCACCGGCCATTTCGATGAATTCCATCCCTACTCCAACGGCCCTCAAGGCCGGTCCCGTCACGACGAGCTGCATGTGCACATGCTGGCCCGCAGCAGGTCCGAGGCGGTCGACATCCTGCAAGACCTGCAGACCGCGCTGTTCGGTGCTGCCCATTCTCACCACCAGGCGCAAGAACGATCAACACCCCTGACCCCGGCCGGCCTAGACGAACCATTGGCCGACCTGTTCGCCTTTGACCAGCCGCAAGCCTCTACAGGTGGTGGAAATTTGGTGTCAACCTCCACGGCTTGAGGGTTTGTCCGCGCAGCCCTTGCTTTCCCGCCATCGTCCGGAGCAAGACCGCTGCCCTATCGACACGGCGCAAGTATCGGCAATGTCAACCGCTGACACCGCCAGTGTCGCCGGCGCTGCCGGTGTCGCCGGTACTGCCAGTGTCGCCGGTACTGCCAGTGTCGCCGGTGCTGCCGGTGCCGCTGGCACTTTTCAGCCGGGCACTGAGCTGATCGAGCATGTGGTCTTCCAACCCCATCTCGCGAATGTGTTCGGCAGCCGAGTGGACGTATTCATTGCACGGCCCGGATTGGCCACGGCCCTGCCGTACGAACCGTTCCTGTTCGTCGAGGCTGAGCGAACCGGCATATTGTTCATGCGCCCGGTCGGCGATGTATGTCAGCGCCCGCACGGTACGGCGGCGGTCGTCAAGCAGCCGCGCCGACACAGTGCGTTCCAAATAGACCATCGTGACCTGTTCTCGGGCCCGCAGATAATCGACCGTTTCGGCCCAGTCGCATTCTGCCACCCGGAACGCAATGCCCCGGCAGGCGCCGCCGCGGTCGAGCCCCATCACCAGGCCGGGCCGCTGCGGCGTGCCGCGGTGATGGTAAGAGTAGATGCACAGGCGACGGTTGAAGCCATGCACCAGCGCCTGATGCCGCTCTACGAAGGCAAAACCGGGCCGCCACATCAGCGAACCGTAGCCGAATACCCAGAACCTGTCGCTCATTCGCTTATCTTCCCCGGATCGCCGGCGGCCAATGCGCCACTGACGAACAAACTTCCCCCGAATGTCTGCAAGGGCTCGTGGTCTCGTGAATGCGGCACGCCCGCCAAAGGAGTCAAATGCAATTTCCGTCGGCCACGTGCAAATGCGTTGACGCTGACCTGCCGCGCAGGCAGAAAGACCTCAATCAGGCAGACCGCAGGTGCGCCCAGCACCCCGCGCGCACCGCAGATCGCAAATCAGGAACCGGCCCGGCAATGGCACAGACAACACCCCGCTGGCGGATCGCACTTCCTTTGATCGCCGTCGTCGTCCTGTTTGCCATCTGGTCCGCCTGGTGGTGGTGGGCGAGCAGCTTCGCCCAGTCCAAGTTTGCCGAAGCGCGCCAGCTCCAAGCGGACAGGCTGCGCATCGACTGCAGCAACGAGAGTTGGGGCGGCTATCCCTATCGCATTCTGTTTACGTGCCGCGGACCGCACATCACCCTCAGGAAGTCCGGAACGCAGATATTCGCCGACCGGCTCGACATTCTAGCCCACGCCTACAATCCGACCCACATCATCGCCCGCCTGACCGGACCGACCCGAATTGCCAATCCAGCGAAAGCCGTTTCGCTGGAAGCCGTACATTTACCGGCCGTGACCGGGGTCAAACTGTCCGGCGGACGCTTGAAGATCGCCACCTCGCGCGTCAAGAACCTGACATTGCGCGATCGGGCCATTGCCATGACGGCAGACGAAATCGTCCTTCACGCCCGCCCGGCCAATACCCCGCGAACCGGCATCGACTTCGCACTGCAGGCCGCGGGCCTGGCCGCAACACCGTCCGGTGCGCCGGCTGTGACACTCGATGTACTGACCGGGCAAGCCAATCTCGACAAGCTTCCCGCTCGAACCGGCGGCACGTTTGAAATGCTTCTTCGGGCTCTGGCCGACAGCGGCAGCACGATGACCATCGATCGTCTCGAGGCCGGTGCCGGCCAGTTCAAGGCAACCGCCAGCGGTTCCGCCAGCATCGCCCGCAACGGTCTGGTCACCGGTACGATCAAGACCATCATCAATGATCCTGCACCTGTGATGTCCGGTCTGCAGGAACGCGGCCTGTTGTCCAAGAAGCAAGCCTCAACCGCCGGCGCCCTGTTGGGTTTGTTCAAGACAGAACAGGGCGTCTCCGCCGATCTCCGCCTCAAGGACGGTAAAATCTACTGGGGCCCGCTCAAACTCGGCCAGCACGCACCACTGTTCTGATGCCTGCTGCATTGGTGGAGTCTTGCGGACTTATGCGAAGAGGTATCCAAGTCAACGGATGTCGTTTCTTTATAGACTTACATTTATATGTAAGGCAATTCGTTATTTATCGATCAAACTGTCGTTGCTGACTTCCGGTGACGCACAACCCGTGCCGCATCAGAAGGCTAAGTACGCGCCTAAGCACCCTCATACGCTCGGTTGCAGGGCCTGACTCATGCCCTGTCGGAAAACCGGCATCACATCAGCGCGGTGAATCAGTCAGAATGTGGGATGCCAGTACCGCGGTATTAGAGCTTCGGGCTATTCAATTGAATCTGTGTCATCCCGGAATGGCCACAAGACCATAATCCGGGATCTTAGAGCGTTTTCCGAGACGTTCAGAGATCCCGGCTCTCGCTCTGCTCGGCCGGGATGACAAATCTGCGTCACGGAGGTGGTAAAAGTATATCGCCCGGTGCACCTACTGTCGTAGGCGCGATGCGCTTGGCCTTTTCGACCCATTTGCAGACGAAGAAAGACCGCTACTGCATCAACCCTGCCCACATGTCCGTAGAACGTCAACCAACGCGGCCACTCGCACCACACCCGCTACTTTCACACCACACTTCGCCATCAAAGGAAGACCGTTGTCCTCTCAACACAGGACACGCGTCCACAAAACGCCCGCCAATGCCGCAGGCATCAGTCTTTGCGGCCGAAGTTGGGGTCTGCGGTGTCCTGGCCGGCTTCGATGATCCGTCTGCGGATACCGCGTGAGCGTTCGAAGGTGTCGAACAGCATGTCGCCGTCGCCCCAGCGGATGGCCCGCTGCAGGGCGGTCAGATCCTCGGAAAACCGGCCCAGCAGTTCAAGCACAGCTTCTTTGTTGTTGAGATAGACATCACGCCACATGGTCGGATCGGACGCCGCCAGGCGGGTAAAGTCGCGAAAGCCGCCGGCGGAATACTTGATCACTTCCTGGCGAGTCACCTCTTCCAGGTCGGCCGCCGTGGTGACGATGTTGTAGGCGATCAATTGCGGCAGATGGCTGGTGATGCTCAGCACCCGGTCGTGGTGGTCGGCATCCATGATGTCGACGTTCGAGCCGCATGCCTGCCAGAACCGGCGCAGCTTCTCCAACGCGGCCTCATCCGTGCCGGGCTGCGGCGTGAGTATGCACCAGCGGTGCTCGAACAGCTCGGCAAAGCCGCTTTCAGGTCCCGACTGCTCGGTACCGGCAACCGGGTGACCCGGGATGAAATGCACACCCTCCGGCACGAATGGCGACACATCACGCACCACCGCCGCCTTGACGGACCCGACATCGGTCAGGATGGCGCCCGATGCCAGGACCGGTGAAATCGCATCCGCCACAGCAGCATTTGCCCCGAGCGGCACACACAGGATCACCAGATCGGCCTTCGCGACCGCGTCCGCGGCGGTTTCGTGCACACTGTCGGCAAAGCCAAGCCGCGTGACCGTGGCACGGGTTTCAGCGCTGCGGGCATGACCCGCGATATGCCCGGCCAGACCCTCCCGCCGCATGACGCGGGCCAGAGACGAACCGATCAGACCCAGGCCGATCAGTGCGACACGGTTGAACATCGGGTTACTCATCGTTTCCGGCCGTTCCCGCAAGAAAATCCTTCAGGGCCTCGACCACACCGCGATTGGCTTCCTCGGTGCCGATGGACATGCGCAGGGCATTGGGCAGCCCGTATGCGGCCACCTGGCGCAACACCAGCCCGCGCGCAACGAGAAACTGATCGGCCGCCGCTGCCATCTTGCCGTCGCGGCCGTCGAACTCGACCAGGATGAAGTTGCCGACACTAGGGGTCACCTTGAGGCCCAGTGCGCGCAGCTCCTCGCTGACCCAGGGCAGCCAGTGCTCGTTATGGCGCACTGCCGCATCGAGATGGCCGGTGTCCTCCGCAGCCGCCACCCCGGCGGCGATCGCCGGCAGCGAAACATTGAACGGCCCGCGGATGCGATTCAGCACATCGGCAATGTGCGCCGGACAATAGGCCCAACCGAGCCGAAGGCCGGCCAGCCCGTAGGCCTTGGAGAATGTCCGCGTCATGACCACGTTGTCGGAGGTCCCGACAAGCTCGATTCCGGCACTGTAATCGTTGCGGCTGACATATTCCGCATAGGCCGCATCGAGGACCAAGAGACAATCATCCGGCAATCCGGCATGCAGCCGCTTGACCTCATCGAACGGTACATAGGTGCCGGTCGGATTGTTCGGATTGGCCAGGAACACCGCGCGCGTGCGCGGGCTGACCACCTTCAGGATTTCGTCGACATTTGCAGCGTTGTCCACTTCCTTGGCGATGACGGGCGTGGCACCGCTGGCCTTGATGGCAATCGGATAGACCAGAAAACCATACTCGGTGTAGACCGCTTCGTCTCCCGGCCCCAGGTAAGCCTTGGCCAGCAGTTCCAGCAACTCATCCGACCCGGCACCGCACACGATGCGATCGGCATTGAGGCCGTACCGCGCCGCCAGCGCCGCACGCAACGCCGTGGCCGCACCATCCGGGTAGAGATGCAGGTTTTCCGCCTCCGCGCTGTAGGCCTTCATCGCCCTGGGGCTGGGGCCGAGCGGAGATTCATTCGACGACAACTTATGCAGTTTCACCCCTTTGGGCGCATTGCTCTTGCCCGGCACATAGGCGGAGATATCCAGAATACCTGGTTGCGGGTTGGGACCTTTGGACATGGGCGGCGTTCCGCTATTCGATTGCAAGGGGGCTGGGATAACGCCCCAGCACCCGCAAGGCAAGGTCGTCGTTGCCGTGGGTCAGCGATACCAGGGGCATTTCGCTGATCGCCAGGAAGCCCGGCAGGCTGGTCAGCCAATGTCCGCCATCCAGCTTGGCACGCCACAGCGGCGCCGGCGTGAAATCGCGCGGCAACTGGCCGGCGGAAAGAATGAGCGTCTCATCCTCGCCGGTCGGTTCGGCCGGTGCATGTGAAACAACCAACAGGTCGGGAACCGGATTGCCGGCAAGAAACGGCAACGCGCCGGAGACCGACAGGCCGCTGGCGTCCATCTGCGCCAATGCCCGCGGCCAATGCCCGATCGGGGTCAGAACGCCAATCGCGCCGGGGTCCGCGCCAACGGCAGTCAACACGTCCTCCTCGCCGGAATGAACATCGATCGGCGTACTGGCAAAATGCTTGCGCAGCATGTCGCGCAGCGAGCCGTTGCCAGCGGTTTCCGCCGTGAGGTGGAGACGCGTCGATGCCTGCAGCATGGTCGATCCGGCCAGAATGGCACGCCACACCGCGACCACAACATCGAGCGGCAAGGGTGTGCGCCGGGCAGCGATCAGGCGGCGCATCAGTTCGGCTTCCCGGCCCGGCCGCACCGGCGACCCGCCATCCTCGCCGCGTGCTTTCTTGGCTGCCCGCACCCGCTCGCTTATGGCGAACCGGCGTTGCAGCAACTCGAGCAGCCCGGCGTCGATCTCGTCGATCTCGCGGCGGATGGCATCCAGGTCGGTGGCGCTGTCGGATTCTGCGTCCATGTCGGGCCCTGCTGATAGTCGGAGTTATGTCTTATGGGCACAAAGCCGGAAAATCAAAGCAAACCGCACGCACCGCCGGGACGGTGGAGGCCCGTCAGAGCCCATCCTGCATCTGTCGCGCCGGCACCGGCAGGATGCGCGGCTTCAACTGCGGCACCAGTTCGCGCGACCGCCGGGTCTTGGAAATCGCATAGACCTGTTTGATCGCCTCGACCATGATGACGCCGGAAAAGCCCGGCGAAACCCACAAGCCGGCCCGTTCGATTCCCGGCGCCGAACGCTGAACTATCCGCCGGTTGACCGGCGGCACGAACAGCGCATTCGCCCAGCCTGACGGCGAGAACTGGGCATCGCGCAGCATCCTGGTCAGCTGCTGACGCGAAAACGGCCGGCCGTGACCAAAAGGTGTGTTGTCGAACCGGGCCCACATGCCACGGCGATTGGGCACGATGAACAGAGCACGGCCCTGGGGCGACAACACCCGCCACAACTCGCCGAGCATATCGGGCAGGTGGTCGGTCAGTTCCAGGCCATGCACCACCAGCGCCAGATCGACCGACCCGTCATCGAGCGGCAATTCGGCCTCGTCAACGAGAGCCGTGGCCGACGGCCCGCCGGGCGGCCAGTGCATCACCCCCTGGCGTGCCGGCATGAAAGCGATCAAGCGCTCGGATGTCGCCCGCCAGGCGTCCAGATAGGGCACCGGATATCCCAGCCCCAGGATCGTTGCACCCGTCAGCCCCTTCCAGCGCACCATGATGCGATGAGCGATCATCCGCCGCGCGGTCTGGCCGAGCGGACTGCGGTAGAATTCTTTCAGATCAACGACGTCCATGCGCTTGCGTACTTGTTGCCGGTTGGCCTAGGTCTCACCTTATGCCATGAATGGCAAATATATCATTGAACCGCCATGGGAGGTGCGCAAATGGCAAGACTTGAGATCCATCAGTTCGAATGCCTGGGCGACAACTACGGCGTACTTGTCCACGACCCCGAAAGTGGCTCGACCGCCAGCATAGATGCCCCTGAGGCGGAACCCATTCTGGCAGCGCTCGAGGAAAAGGGCTGGTCCCTGAGCCATGTGCTGGTCACCCACCACCACGCCGACCATACCGGCGGCATCCCGGCCCTGAAGGCGCGCTATGGCGCCGTCGTCGTCGGCAATGCGGCGGATGCCTCGCGCATTCCAGGCATCGAAGTCCGTGTCGAGGACGGCGAAACCTTCGAGTTCGCCGGCCATGAAGTCCGGGTGTTCGACAGTTCGGGACACACCGTCGGCCACATTACTTACTATTTCCCCGGCGATGGCGTGGCCTTTGCCGGCGACACGCTCTTCACCCTGGGGTGCGGCCGGGTGTTCGAGGGTACCATGGCCCAGATGTGGGCATCACTCGACAAGTTCCGCGACCTGCCGGGTGAAACGGTGGTTTACTGCGGCCATGAATACACCCAGGCCAACGCCCGCTTTGCCCTGTCTGTCGATCCGGACAACGCCGCTCTCAGGACCCGCGCCGAACACATCGATGCCCTGCGCGCCGCCGGCAGGCCGACGGTGCCGACGACCATTGCCGAAGAGCTTGAGACCAACCCGTTCCTGCGCCCGGACGACCCGGCCATCCGCGCTCACCTGGGCATGGTCGACGCCAGCGATGCGGATGTCTTTGCGGAGATCCGACGGCGCAAGGATAGTTTCTAGAGCATAAGATCAGCCGAGAAGCATCGTCACGTAGATGCCGTACCCGCCCAGGAACGCCGCACCGGTCCAGCGGTTGATGCCGTTCCAGATCGCGGCCACGGCAACCATGATGATCGACAGGGCAATCATCAGCGGAATGTCGACACTCAGAACCTGCGGTGAAATCGCGAACGGCGACACCGCCGCCGTTGCCCCGCCGATGCCGAGAATGTTGTAGACGTTGGAACCCAGAACATTGCCCAGGGCGATGTCCGACTGGCGCTTGAACGCGGCGATCATCGATGTCGCCAATTCGGGTAAAGATGTGCCGAGCGCCACCACGGTGAGGCCGATCACCTCATCTGCGACGCCCCAATAGGTCGCCAGTTCGACGGACCCCTCGACCAGCAGCTTGCCGCCGTAGATCACCGCTGCCGTCCCGGCCCCGGTCAGCCCGGCACTCGACCACAGTTTGGGGCATTTGAGGTCGATGACGGGCATCGGCTCGCCGGCCATCGCCGCCGCCGCCTTGCCGATCCGGCGTTCCCGCGCCATCAGCGACCACATGTAGTAGGCCAGCCCGGCGATGAAAATGATCCCGGCAATACGCGTCAGGCCGCCCAGATACCCGGCAATGGCCAGCATGAAGGCGGTCGCCACCACCAGCCCGCCGTCACGCTTGAGCACGTCGCGAGGACAGGTCATCGGGTAGACCACGGCGCCGGCACCGAGAATGAGCAGGATGTTGGCGATGTTCGAACCGACGATGTTGCCGATCGCCAGCCCCGGCACGCCGCTCAGTGCGGCCTGCAGGCATGTCACCAGTTCCGGCGCGGACGTGCCGAAACCGACCACCACGATACCGATCACCAGTGCCGACACGCCGAGTTGCGCCGCCAGCCCGCTGGCGCCGCGCACCAGAAGCTCGCCGCCGGCCAGCAGCAGAACGAATCCGCCAAGAAGTGAAAGGATCAAATCAACCGCCCTCGATGCGTAAGATGCTTTCTTGCAGTCATCCCCTATGTGGGGTCGTCACCATTGAAGGAAAACCCCCTCGCACCGCACTATGCCGCAAGGATGGTTAGCGCTCTGTGAACGCACCCCACCCCCAACCAAACAGCCCGGCACGTCAAACGTGCCGGGCCGGTGTTCCCCGCATGCGGCGGCGGGTCAGATCATGTACTGCCCGCCATTCGCCGAAATCGTCGCGCCGGTGATGAAACCGGACTCGTCGCTGGCCAGGAATGTCACGCACCGGGCGATCTCTTCCGGCTCGCCGAGGCGGCCGACCGGGATGTGTGGCAGAATGGCCTTGTTCAGCACCTCTTCAGGCACTGCGCGGACCATTTCGGTGCCGATGTAGCCCGGGCACACGGCGTTGACGGTGATGCCCTTGCGCGCACCCTCCTGGGCCAGCGCCTTGGTAAAGCCGACATCGCCGGCCTTGGCGGCGGAATAGTTCGACTGGCCCATCTGGCCCTTTTGGCCGTTGACCGAGGAAATGTTGATGACCCGTCCGAAGCCGCGCTCGCGCATGCCTTCCCACACTGGCCGGGTCATGTTGAACAGGCCGTTCAGGTTGGTGTTGATGACGGCATTCCATTGTTCGGCGGTCATCTTGTGGAACATGCCGTCGCGGGTAATGCCGGCATTGTTGACCAGAATGTCGATCGGACCCAGGTCGGCTTCGACCTGCTTGATGCCGGCTTCGCAGGCGTCGTACTCGGCAACGCTCCACTTGTAGACCGGTATGCCGGTTTCCGCCTTGAAGGCATTGGCCGCCTCATCATTGCCGGCATAGTTGGCGGCAACGGAGCAGCCCGCCTCCTTCAATGCCTTCGAAATCGCCGCGCCGATGCCGCGGCTGCCCCCTGTCACTAGCGCTACGCGTGCCATGTATTGTGTCCTCTCTAGATGATGATGTTGATTGTGCCGCCCGGGCCGTGCGCCCGGGCCGCTGTCCGTTCGTGGCTCAGCCGATGCTCAGTCGCGCTCGACGCACATGGCAATGCCCATGCCGCCGCCGATGCACAGGGTCGCCAGACCCTTCTTGGCATCGCGTCTCTGCATTTCATAGAGCAGCGTGGTCAGCACCCGCGTGCCCGAGGCGCCGATCGGATGGCCGAGCGCAATGGCGCCGCCATTGACATTGACCTTGTCGGTATCCCAGCCGAGGTCCTTGTTGACGGCGCACGCCTGGGCGGCAAAGGCCTCGTTGGCTTCCACCAGATCGAGGTCCTCGTGGCTCCATCCGGCCTTGTCCAGCGCAGCCCGCGACGCGGCAATCGGGCCGACGCCCATGATCGACGGATCGAGGCCGACCGAGGCCCAGGACACGATCCGCGCCATCGGCGTCACGCCGCGCTTGCCGGCTTCGGCTTCAGACATCAGCACCACCGCTGCCGCGCCATCATTGATGCCCGAGGCATTGGCCGCCGTGACCGAGCCGTCCTTGGCAAAGGCCGGGCGCGGCTTCTGCACGCTCTCCATGGTCACGCCGTGCTTGATGTACTCATCCTCCTCGACGACGATGTCACCCTTGCGGGTGGAAATGGTCACCGGCGCGATCTCGTCCTTGAACTTGCCGGCCTTCTGGGCCGCTTCGGCCTTGTTCTGCGAGGCCACGGCGAAAGCGTCCTGCTGTTCGCGGGTGATCTGCCATTGTTCGGCGACGTTCTCTGCCGTCGTACCCATGTGATAGCCGTTGAAGGCATCGAACAGGCCGTCCTTGAGCATCGTGTCGACCATTTCGTAATGGCCCATCTTCACGCCATTGCGCAGATGCTGGCAATGCGGCGCCTGGCTCATCGATTCCTGTCCGCCGGCAACCACTACATTGGCCGAGCCGTCAGCAATCTGCTGGGCGCCCAGCGCAACGGAGCGCAAACCCGAACCGCACAACTGGTTCATGCCCCAGGCTGGCGCCTCGACCGGAATGCCGGCACCGATGGAAGCCTGGCGGGCCGGGTTCTGGCCGGTACCGGCGGTGAGGATCTGGCCCATGATCACTTCGTTTACGTCTCCGGGATCGACGTTGGCACGCTCCATCGCGGCCTTGATCGCCACGGTGCCGAGATAAGATGCGGACACGCCGCTCAGACTGCCGCTGAACGAACCCACGGGCGTACGTGCCGCAGAAGCAATTACGATTGATGTATCAGATCCGGCCATTTTTCACCTCCTCCAGAATTTTACCGCGTTCCCGATGAGGCATCCAAACACCTTTCACCGGGAATTGCCAATCTATTTGACAGTTAACGGGTTATGTTGCGACGCACAATATCCCAGATTGCTGCACCGTTTGCCACATGACTTTGGTCGAAAGGCACAGCAAGCTGCTCGGCCCGCCTAGTGCATCGCAATCGCTTTGCACTTGCAATTGTGCACTGCAAGCCGCACAAACTATGGGCAGAAGACAGCGGACTGACTTCCGGGCCGGCGTTTCTCGACAATTGCGGCCTTGGGACAACGGGAGGACAATCAGTTGACGGAAAAAGCGACCAGCCAGGACGACCCGATCGTCGTCAAGAAGTACGCCAACCGGCGGCTCTACAACACGGCCACCAGCACCTACGTGACGCTCGAAGATCTTTCCGCGATGGTCAAGCAGGGCGAGCATTTCGTGGTCTTTGACGCCAAGAGCGGCGAGGACATCACCCGCTCGGTACTCACCCAGATCATCTTCGAGGAAGAAAGCAAGGGAGAAAACCTGTTGCCGATCAACTTCTTGCGGCAGTTGATCAGTTTTTACGGCGATAACATGCAGGCCTTCGTGCCGAGTTACCTGGAGTTTTCGCTGGAGTCCCTGGCCCGCGAGCAGGAACGCTTCCGCCAGCAGCTCGGCGAGTTCGGCGGTGAACCGTTCAAGGCCATGGAAGAGCACGCAAAGCGCAATATGGCGATGTTCCAGCAGGCCATGCAGATGTTCAATCCGTTTGCCGTCATGGCCGACAGCCAACCCGACAAGCAGGACGACACGCCCGCTACCGACGAGGACGAAGCCGCCGCGTCACGCGACGAACTCAGCGCCTTGCGCGAGCAGATGGATGCACTGCAGCGTCAGCTGCAATCCTTCGCCGAGAAAAAGAAGTAAAGTCAGGGGGCTACTGCTTCAGACAGACAAAGACCGCAGGGTGCGTTGCTGTCCGGGCACCCCAGTTCCTTGATCATCACGAGAAGGTTTTCACCGTCCTTTCTGCAGTAGTGGACATCGTCCATTTGCTGCACAATCAGCGGCCAGCCGAAGCCGCCTTCCGGCAGGTTTTCCGTGTCATCCGGTTCGAAGGCCATCGATTTCGCCATGAGGCGGCCAAACGGCAGTTCCCTGCCATGGTCCCGGACGACGATCTTGATGCGCTGGCGCTCAACCAGGGCCTCCACGAAAATCGGCCCGGCATGGTACAGGCCATAGGCGTGCCGGACGATATTGGTGAGAACCTCGGTTATCGTTAGTTCGATGCCGGACCCGGCAAAACTGCGCCTTAGGCGCGACGGCATATGCTGGCGGCAGAATTCGGCAATCTCGTGCGCGACGGCACAGGCTTCAGCCAGGTCGCTGCCGGCTGCAAGCGTTCTCGACACACAGCCGCCACCGCGGTTCTGACACCCTGCCTCAGGCATGGTTGCCTGCCTCACCTGGGCCCGGCCGCAGCGGCCGCCGCCACGTCCGGATAGATCTGGAACACCCGGTCCATTCGCGTCAGGGCGAACAACTGCAGAACCGGCTCGGACAAGCCTGCCAGCACGAAATGGCCGGCATTGCCAAGGTGTTTGAACGCACCGACGATCGCCCCAAGACCACTGCTGTCGATGAAGTCCACATTGCTCAGATCGAGCACCAGCTCACGTTGCCCTGCGTCAATGATATCGCGCAGTTGTTGGCGGAACTCCATCGCCATTGAGGCATCGATGCGGTCGCCATCGACGCTGATGACAGTCGTTTGGCCGGATGAGAACTGACTGATCAAGATCGTACCTCCTCGCTGAACTATCCTTATGGGTGCATCACCATGATTGATACACGTTAAAAGTTTATTATGGATGAAATGCTACCTATAGGGGAAATTTGCAGCGGCTTCGCGCATCAGCACAGCCTCTGCCCCGACGCCCGATTTGAAGCGGGTCTAGATTGGGTAAGTCGCATAGGTGGAGTAAGTCATGTCAGACCTCATGAGATCGGTCCTCGAGCACGTTCTGCAACGTTCACAGTCCTCCCCCGCTTCAGCATCGCCCCCCGTTGGCCGCGACGACATGACAGGTCTGTTGACCAAGCAGGGTCTGATGCAGGCCGCAACAAGAATCCTCCACCGGACAATCGGACCGCCGTGCAGCTACGCGGCGATCACGCTCGACATGGACTATTTCAAGCAGATCAACGACACGATCGGGCACAAGGCCGGTGATCTCGTCTTGCAGGAAGTTGCCCGAAGGGTAAGGGCTTCGGTTCGCACCGAGGATCTCGTTGCCCGCACCGGCGGCGACGAGTTCGCCATTCTCATGCCGGACATTTCGAACGAAACCGCGATCCTCAACATCGCCGACCGGGTGCTGAATGCCGTCAGTCAGCCGATCATCGATGACGGTATCGAGCTTTACCCCTCGCTGACCGTGGGAATCGCCGTTTCGGATGCCAGTTCGCACGCCGACTTCGAAGAAACCCTGCATCACTCCGACCTGGCCCTTCAGCAGGCCAAGACCGTGTGCCGCGGCACCGTCCATTTCTTTGACCGCAACATGGCCGGCGAGCTCGACCGCCGCCGCGAGATCGAGTACGAACTGCGCAGTGCACCGGCGAAAGGCGAACTGCGGCTCCACTATCAGCCGATCTACGATCTGCAGAAATCCGTCATTTCACACCTCGAAGGCCTGGTGCGCTGGCAGCATCCCACACTCGGCCTGGTGCCGCCTGCCGATTTCATCCCGATCGCCGAGGCAAGCGGCATCATTCAGTCGATCGGTGTCTGGGTACTGTCGCAGGTGTTCACTGATCTGCGTCGCCTCGATGCCTCCGGTTTTGACGACATCAGCGTGAACATCAACCTGTCGCCGGAGCAATTGAAGATTTCCTCGATCGTCAAGACGATCTGCGACATCTCGGACGAACATCCGGACATGACCGGCCGCGTGGCGCTTGAGGTCACCGAAGACGTGGTTGTCGATGAGCGCTACCAGATGAATGCCAAACTGGAGGCGCTGCGCGATGCCGGCTTCAGCATATTCCTCGACGATTTCGGCACCGGCAACGCCTCGATCGGCCGGCTGCGCAACTTCCGGTTCAACGGCATCAAGATCGACCGCAGCCTGATCACCAACCTCGATCAGAACGATGCCGACCTGGCCATCGTCAAGTCGATCCTGCTGCTGGCCGACAGCCTTGGGGTGACCGTCGTCGCCGAAGGCGTGGAAACCCAAACCTGCCTCGATATTCTGGCGGCCGAGCAATGCCGGTATGCCCAGGGCTACTTCATCAGCAAGCCGCACCCTCTCGAAGAGACCCTGCAGACCATGCGTGACCGGCTCGAAACGTCCTGTCTGGCAGACGTTGTACGGCTGGCCTGATTTCTGCGGCGACCGCAGGCCTCTCCGTCCCAGCCGCACCAGCATGCACGGCTGGTGTCACACAAGCCCGCGGCAAGCGCATGCCTGCAAGTCGCGCACATCAACCAGGAGAATCTTGATGAACATATCCGTCACAACCATCGCCGACCGGCCCGCGCTACATCGCCGTGCCCTGTTCGCTCTTGCGGGGTGCTTGCTCGCCGTATCGGCCGTTCCTGCAAGCCAGACCGCCCGGGCCGACGTGCACCTGACATTTGGCACGTATACCGCCGACAAGCCGACGGCAACGGTGCGCAAGTTCAAGCCCGTCCTCGGCGCTCTGGAAACCGCATTGTCGCAACGGCTTGGCGAACAGGTCCGCATTTCCACCCAGATCGCTGCGACTTACGCTGCTGGCATTGACGACCTGGTTGAACAGCGCGTCGATTTCGCACGTTTCGGGCCTGCCTCCTACATCACGGCCAAGCAACGCCACCCGGGCATTTCATTGCTCGCCATGGAAGCGATCTCGGGCCGCAAGACCTTCAATGGCGTCATCAGCGTTCATACCGACAGTTCGCTCAAGACTCTGGCCGACCTGCGCGGGCGTTCATTCGCCTTCGGCAGCAAGCTGTCGACGATCGGCCGTTACCTGTCGCAGCAACAGTTGCTTGCCCACGACATCACAGCCTCCGAACTCAGCCGCTTCGACTATCTTGGCCGTCACGACCGCGTTGGCATGGCTGTCGCTAGCAAGGAGTTCGACGCCGGCGCCCTGAAGGAGAGCACATTCCGCAAGCTGGTGCGCAAATCCCAGCCTATCAAGGCGATTGCCAAGTTTCCGAATGTCACCAAACCCTGGATTGCCCGCCCCGGGCTGCCTGCCAAACTGAGCAGCGCCCTCAGGAGTGCGCTGCTCGGCCTGAAGGACAAGAAAGCCCTGGGGGCGTTGAAAAAGTCCGGCTTCCTGGCCGCAGCGGATAACGATTTCGACCCGATACGGCAGGCGATCCGCGACAGCGCCCGCTTCGGTGGCTAACCCCATGCAGCGTTTGCGCCTCATATCCCAGCTGTTCATAGCACTGGCGATCACAGTCATCGTTGTCGGAGTTGCAGCCGGCGAAATCGTACGCCGCGTCGAGCAGACGCGAACGGAGCATGAGATACAGCAACAGACCAATCAGCTGATCTCGATCATCACGGGCCTGACGGTCGAAGCCATCATTGTCGAGGACGGCCCGATCATCGAGACCGCCCTCA
This sequence comes from Aestuariivirgaceae bacterium, assembly GCA_965216335.1. Taxonomy (GTDB): domain Bacteria; phylum Pseudomonadota; class Alphaproteobacteria; order Rhizobiales; family Aestuariivirgaceae; genus JAHEJE01. The sequence goes on from OZ244154.1 coordinate 2,007,012, forward strand.
ACCAGGCTCTGCAGCACGTCCCGTCGCTGATCGCCATATCGGTGATCAACGAAAGCGGGCAAACGCTCGCCAAGGCCGGCACGTCGCCCGGCGGCGACGGTGCGCATCAGACACAGCGTCAGGCCGACGTGGTTTTTGAAGGCGAAGTGTTTGGCAGGATCAACCTGACCTGGTCCGACGAGACGGCTGCCAGGCGCATTGCTGAAAGCGTTACCGTGGCCCGCGTCTACACCGGCGGTGTCATGCTGGTCGTGGCACTGCTGATCGCCATCCTCAACGCGCGTCTGATCGTCCATCCGCTTTCGACAATCCACCGCCGCCTCACCGCGACACATGACAAATCGGCCACCACAGCCCAGCCATTGCCCGGCTTTGCGGCACGCGAACTGGTCGCCCTGAATGACTCGGTCGACAAGCTCGACCTGATGCTCGCCGAACGCGAACAGCGCGAAGCCGAGCTGCACTTTGCCCGCGAGCGCGCAGAGGCGGCAAACCGCGCCAAGTCCGAGTTCCTGGCGACGATGAGCCATGAGATTCGCACGCCGATGAACGGTGTCCTCGGCATGTCGGAACTGCTGCTCGAAAGCAAGCTTGATTCGGAGCAGCGCCTCTATGCCGAAACCATCGCCAACTCCGGCACCGCTCTCCTGGCCGTCATCAACGACATCCTCGATTTCTCCAAGATCGAGGCCGGCAAGATGCTCCTGGAGACCAGCGAGTTCAACCTCCGCGACATGATCGAAGATGTCGGCGTTCTGCTGTCGGCCCGGTTGTCTGGCAAGGACGTTGAACTGATGACCCGCTATGACCCGCATCTGCCGGAAGTGTTCACTGCCGATCCGGGACGACTGCGCCAGGTCATAACCAACCTGCTCGGCAACGCCGTCAAGTTTACCGAACGCGGCCAGGTCATCCTGGACGTATCGGGCGTGCAGCTCGCAACAAAGGCCAACTTGCGCATTGATGTCCGCGACACCGGAATCGGCATCGACGCCGCGAGTATCGGGCGCATTTTCAGCGTCTTCGAACAGGTCGACGGCGCCACCAGCAGAAGATTTGAAGGCACCGGCCTTGGGCTGGCCATCACCAAGCGGCTGGTCGAGATGATGGACGGGACGATCACGGCAACCTCGACGCCCGGCAAGGGGTCGTGCTTTACCGTTCAGGTGTCTCTGCCGGTAAGCAACTGCAGCCTTCGCCAGACCGTCAGCGATCCGGTTGCGCTGCAGGGCCGGCACGCCCTGGTCGTCGACGACCAGGAGGTAAACCGCACCATCCTGCGCGAACGCCTGGCGGCCTGGGGCATGCAGGCGACCTGCTGCGCCAGTGCCACCGAGGCCCTTGCCGCGGTGCGCGCCGCGCGCGCCGGTTCGGCTCCGTTCGATCTGGTTGTGCTCGACTACCACATGCCGGACATGACCGGAAAGGAACTGGCCAGATCGATCCGGACACTGACCGGCTACCAGGAAATCCCTGCCATCCTGCTATCGTCCCATGACATGATGAGTGTCGACCTCGACCGGCCCAACACCGGCATCATGAAGGCATTGCTGAAGCCCGTGCGGTCTTCCCAGCTGCTGGCGACCATCACAACGGTGCTGACCCCGCCACCGGGCGCCTCGCATTGCCTCTGCCGCCCGGCACCGCCTCCAAAGGAACTCGAACGGCTGGCCGGACGGCAACCGCTGCTTGTCGCCGAAGACAACCGCACCAACCGTCTGCTGATCGACAAGATGCTCAACAACACCGGCGTTGAGATCTTGTTCGCCGGGAATGGCCGTGAGGCGGTCGAACTCTACAAGGCAAGTCCCCCGGGTATGATCCTGATGGACATCTCCATGCCGGAGATGGACGGCTATCGGGCAACCACACTCATCCGCGCTCATGAAGCTGCCGAAAATCTTCCGGAGTGCCCAATCGTCGCGCTGACCGCGAATGCCACACGGCAGGACAAGCAGCACAGCCAGTCGGTCGGCATGAACGACCACCTGACCAAGCCGGTCGCCAAGGCCAGTCTGCTGTCGGCCATTCACACCTGGCTGCCGTCACCCAACAATGAGGCAAAGTCCCGGGCGGTGGAAACACTGAATCCGCAGCCCGTGAGACGCGCCTCGGACGCCACTCAGCCGGCCGCACCGGCATGCTTGCCCATCGTCGACATGCTACCCGACATCGAACCCGCTGAACCGGAACCCGGTACAGCCGACACATGCCAGGACGATGTGCCGGGCGATATCCTTGATCACGACCGCGTGGACAGCATGCTGGAGGAATTCGGCAGCGAGGCATTTCTGGAAATCGTCGAAAGCTTTGAGCTGGAAACACGCGAGGCGCTGCAGCAGATTGCCCTGGTCATCGGACACGGCGACACTGAAGAACTCCGCAAACTGATCCATCTCGTGGAAGGCTGCGCTTCCAATGTCGGCGCCCTGCACCTTGCCGAACTGTGCCGCTCGTGCCGCGACAGGATAAAGGCGGGTGCTGAACCGGACCGACCCGAAGCCTTCAACCGGGCGTTCGCTGCATCACAGTCTGCACTGCAGAAGCGATGCGCAGCATGACAGCCCGGCAAGACTGATGAACTGCGACAAACGGCCTGCCGGACCAGCAGGCCGTCTTTCGTCAGTGCCTGTTCGTAAGGACCAATACGCTCTATCCCGTGAGCGCCACTACATGTGCCCTGTCTTCAGTGCCGGCATTGGTGTCCAGCAAATCGACGCGGCCATCGGGCAACAGCCGGATGTGGGCGCCTTCGGGAATGCTCAAGGCGGCCCGGGCGCCGGTGATCATCGGGATGTCATGCTCGCGGGCGACAATCGCCATGTGCGACAGCCAGCCGCCCACTTCGCACACCACACCGCCGGATTTCAGCATCTCGGCCAGCCAGGCCGGATGGGCCATCTTGCACACCAGGATATCACCGCGGCTGAATTCGCCGCGCAGGATGCCGCGTTCGCTGTCGGCACAATCGATGACCCTGGCCCGGCCGAACACCGCACCCTTGCCAGCCACCCGCTGGCCGGCGATGGCGCCGTCATCGGCTGCGGTGTCCGCCGCATCGGCCAGCATGCCCCGCTCCAGCCGTCTGCGCGTCAGAGCCGCCGGCAGGGCCGGTGTTTCGAGCAGTGCCTCGCTGTGCTGCCGGCGATGCGCGATCCATTCCAGCAATGCCGCATGCGCCTCGTGGCCGAGACCGGCCAGCTCGTCGGGCTGCAGAAAGAAGATGCCGCCGTCGAGCGACAGGTCCTCATCCAGGCGGACCAGCAACTTGCGCAGAACAGCCAGCTGGCGCAGGGCATGATGCTTGGCCGTTTCCTTCAGGCCCTGATAGAGCCGGGCGATTTCAACGGCATCGGCGAGCGCCGGCCCGAGGCTCTTCATGTTCGCAGCCACTGCACAGGTTACGCGGGACCGCACCGGATGCAGGGCCAGTGCGTCGGCCTGTGCCCGCAGCGCCTCGATGTCTTCCGCGTAGCGCGGCGCGGACAGTTCGTAATCGAACATCGATCGATGCCCCGCCGACTGGCGGAGAAGCCGGTCGCAATCGCCGTTTGACTTCTGCTTGGCCTCCTGCAGCGCCGCAATCAGCGGATTACTGTCCTCCGCCGCCAGCCACAATGCCGGATCATGCCCCGCCTGCTGCAACCGCGTGCGGGCATCGCCGGCGTAGAAGCTGGCCGCGATGTTGATGATCTCGACCTCGACATGTGTGACGTTCACGAATTCCTCGATGGTTGTGCGCGCCAGTTTGAGCAACTGATGCCGGTCGAGCTGCGAAACGTCGGCGGACTGCAACACCGCCATGTCTTCAAGGAAACCGGGCAGAAAGCCGCTGGTGAACTCATCGGCAATACACCGCGGCGAGCGCCGCATCCGCCTGGCCGCCAACGCGGTGACCTTGACCTGGATGTCACGCGCCGTGCGGGTGTCGGCATAGAGCCGCCCGAACACGGTGTGCAGGTGGCATGCGCCGTCCACTGGCAGGGGATAGCGCAGACCGAGCCTGCGGCAGGCCATCTCAACGCTGCCGCCGGCCGACCATAGCCGCTGCATGAGAGCCAGAGAGAACGGCGTCGGGCGCGGCAGAACCTCAGACATTTCATCCTGCTGCAGGATGACCTCGTCGCCCGCTCCGTCGCCGGCTAGACCGGCAAGCCGCGCCCACTCGACGGCAACCGGATCGCTCCCGGTCTGCGCCGTGGCGGTGATATCGCGGGTCTGCACGATCATGAAGCGGCCGCCGGCGTAGACCCACTCGATGTCCTGAGGCGCACCGAAGATCGCCTCGCAGCGCCGGGCAATTGCCAGCAGCGGCGCCAGGTCGAGATCGGGCGCATCACCGTCCAGCAGGTCGCCCGAGCCGCGTCCGAAGCGGCAGGATAGCGGCGTCACCCGGCCCGAAACCAGATCCTCGGCGATGCCTTCAACCATTTCCACCAGCATGGCGCCGGGATGGGCCGGATCGCGGCTGAACAGCACGCCGGAGTACTCGGCATCGATCATCTGCTGTACCAGAATGTTGCCGGACCCCGCCTTGTGGTGGTAGCTGCCGGCCCGCACCGAGGCAAACGACCGCTCGACCATATCGACGGCTTGCGCGAAACGCGAAGCATCAACATTCAGCACGCTCTCGAACACACCGGCAAAGCTGTGTGCGCCGCCATCCTCGCCCTCGGCTGACGACCGCACCGCCACGCGACCCAGATCGAGCCGTGCAAAGACACGATCGAGACGGGTCTCGCGTGCCTCGGGGGCATAGCGTGCCAGCTCCTTGAGGAACCGCGCGCTCAGCACCGCACCTTGCGGCACGGCTATGCCTTCACGCGCCAGAATGGCGAGGTGGTAGGTCTTGTTGCCGCAATTGGCCAGCCGCCGGGGATCGCTCAACGGGATCACGCCTTCACCAAAGTATCGGTCCTGCCGGTAGGCCTGAAGGAACTGGGGCATTTCGAACAGCCAGTGCGGCCACTGCAGCACCCAGGCGCGCTGAACCAGCAACAGCACCATGCTGACCGCGAGATAAAGTGTGCCGGCCGCCGGCAGTCCGGCTACGAGCACTGCCAGGGCCGGCACCGCCAACGCCCACACCAGCATGCGCTGGCGGCGCGTCTTGACAAAGGCCTGGTCGAGATAAGCCCCGCCCAGCACCGCGAACAGCACCGGCAGGGCGTAGACAGGATCAGGCACAGACAGGCTTTCCATCCAGGCGGGCCCGGCCGGCACGGCCCCGGCCATCTGGCCGATGGCGGTCAGGTTGAGCATCATCACCGGCAGGAACAGCAGGGCCAGCATGTTGCGCATCGGGGTGATACCGTGGCGGGAATAGAACGCCTTCAGCGCCGGCCCCATGCGCGCCGCATCGCCCTTCAGTCGGACCTTCAGCGTCTTCAACTCAGCCGCATTGGCCCGCATGGCAATCTGGTCCCGCTCGGCCTTCAGCGCCACCGGCAGGACCACCAGCCGCGACAGGACGGCGGCAATCAGGATCGCAATCACGACGCCGGTCTTGCCGGCCAGGAATTCCAGCCAGCCGGCCAGGGTGTCGATCGCCGTCTGCCATAGGCCACGCCGCTGTTCGGCCATCCACGCCGCCACATGCGGTTTCGGCGGTTTCTTGGCATAGTACTCCCAGGGCAGCGTGTAACGCCCGATGAATTCCAGCCCCGCCCGGCTCAGCTCCAGGCCCAGCACCTGCGAAGAAAAGCAACTGCGCCGGTCATAGCAGGCCGCCACGACCGGCTGGCGCGGCAAGTCGGCAATCGTCTTTGCAAGATCGGCCGTCGACAGCCGGCGGATCGGGATGTTGACCGCTCCCGGCAAATGACTTGCGGCAAACTCGCCGGGATAACGCACATCGACGATGGTAGTGCCGCCGTTGGCGATCAGTTGCGAAGCTTGCTGCGTGCCGATCAAGGTCTGGGCACCGGGATACTCCGGCAGCGATCTCAAATCAGACAGACCGCGCACCTTGGGATCGGTGAATGGGCGCCCCTCGACGATCCATTTCTCAATGCCGCCACGTATGAACCGGCAGTCGATCCCCATGGCCGCCAGCCGCTCGCAGGTCTCAAAGCTGCGGTTACCATTGTGGCAGAACAGCACCACCTTGCGGCCCGCAAGGTCGATGCCGGACCGGGCAAGATCGGGAAACCGCACGTGCCGGGCGCCGGGCAGCGTGCCCATCTCGTGTTCCCCGGTTTCGCGCACGTCGAGCAGCAGCGCCTTGCCACTGGCCACCAACGCCTCCGCGTCGGTGGTATCGATACCCAGTGGATGGGTCTTTTGATCGGCGAACGAAATCTGCCGCAACGTCGGATCGAGCACCGCCTGGCCGGGCAGCCGCGAGGGCCGCAGAAGCGTCGATTGTAGCCGCGCCACCTCGGTGGCGGTGTTGGAGGTGAACTGATAGACATTCAGGCCGCCCAGCAACATGGCAAGGCACATGCTGGCCAGACACAGCCGCCAGGCCAAGCGGGACCGGCCAGACGTGCCGTCAGACCGCATGCGGGCGCGAAATCCGGCAAAGACGGCGCTGCCGCCGAACATTGCCGCCAAAAGCGCACCCAATTGCGAAAGGCTCGATACCGATCCAATCACCAACTCGGGCGATGGAATGGCCAACGCCGGACCGGATGCGGCAAGCACCCCTCCAGCAGCACCGCACCCGACAAACACAAACCGACCCCACCAAACGTCTGGCATTCATGGCCTCCCAACCGTTGGCCCGTCACCGGCACAGCGCAGGCCTCCCTACGCCGCACCCGAGCGATGCGAAGTCAGTCGAACCACACCCCTATAACGGGCAGAACCCCTTGGTTGATATTTATACGTGTACGGAGGGCGTTAATCAATTTTTAATAGAATTATAAATGGGAATACAAGCATTGCTTGCATATCTAATGATGCTGCCGGTGCCGGAAAATCGCCGTAAACGACTCATTAACTATGAACCGAAGTCGCCACCTCGACGCGGCACACCAATCGGCAAAGCAGAACGGAAACACCGCAAGTGTTACAGGCCGAACTCGCTGAACGGGATGAAGTTGAGAATGTCGCCGGACCGGACCTGTATCGTGTCTTCGGCAATTTCGATCAGACCGGTGGCCTGGGTCAAACCGCTAATCAGGCCGGAGCCGTCACGGGGAAACTTGCAAAGAACACTCTGAACACCACTTCCCTCGATCCAGCCGCGCTGAAACTCGCGCCGGTCGGGTTTCTTGCGGGCGATGTCGAACCCCGCAGCGACCGGAAACCGTTGTGGCGGATGCCAGTCTGCCCCCTGCAGCGCCGCCAGAACAGGTTGCACGTAGAGCAGGAAACACACAAACGCCGCCACCGGATTCCCCGGCAGGCCGAGAAACACCGTGTCGCCGACCTGCCCGAAGGCCATCGGCCGGCCCGGCTTGATCGCCAGCTGCCAGGCATGCAGCGACCCCAGCGCCTGAATGGTTTCTATCATGTAGTCGGCTTCACCGCGACTGGCGCCGCCGGTGGTCAGGATCACATGGTGGTCGCGCGCTGCCGATTCGATCGCCTGACGCACCACCGAGCGGTCGTCAGGCAGAATGCCGAGATCGGTCATCTGCGCACCTGTGGACTTGAGCAGGCCGGACAACAGAAAATGATTGGCGTCAAAGACCTCGCCGGATTCAAGCGGTGTGCCGGGCCGGACGATCTCGTCTCCGGTGGAGACCACAGCCACCCGCAGTGCCTGAAAGACCTCTATGCTCGCGGTTCCTGTCGAAGCAATCGCTGCCAGATGCTGCGGCTGCAGGCGCACGCCGGACGAAACGACGGCATCGCCGGCTTTGACGTCCTCGCCGGCCGCACGCACGTTGATGCCCGGCTTGACACCCGCCGGCACGGTCAGCGTGGTTCCGTCGACTTGCGCATCTTCCTGCATGATGCAGGTATCGGCGCCCTGCGGCATCGGCGCGCCGGTAAAAATCCGGGCCGCCTGACCGCGCCCCAGATGGCCGGTATCCGCCGCCCCGGCCTGGATGCGCGCACTCACTTGGAGTGCTGTCTCGCCAGCCCCCAGCGACGATGCGGCAAAGGCATAACCGTCGACTGCCGCATTGGTGAACGCCGGCACATCGCGCGGTGCGGCAACCGGCGCTGCCAGCACCCGCCCAGCCGCATCACCCAGGCCGACGGCCTCGCTGTCCACGACACGAGACACACGCGCCCGCAGCAACGCCAGTACATCGTCGTGGCGCAGGCGGTCCTTGTCGTGCAAGAAGCAATCGTCGATCAGGCGGCGGGCAGCGGTCATTCCACCGGCAAACCTACATGGCGCAGAGCCAGGTCGGCAAGCCCGCAGATATCGTCGCGCGACAGGACCGGGACGCCTTCACCGGTGAGCGGCCCGCTGGCGGCAATCGCGATGATTGTCGGATCCTCGGGGGCCAGCGGCGGATGGTCCAGTTCCAGATTGCGGGCTTCGATCTTCGGATGACTGTCACGCTTGTAGCCTTCGACGATCACCAGGTCGCATGGCGTCATGCGCGCCAGAATGTCACTCAGTGACAACTCGTCCTCGTGCTTCATGTCACGGATCAGCGCCAGCTGAAAGCGTGACACGACGGCCACCTCGCCGGCACCGGCCTTGCGGTGCCGAAAACTGTCGCGACCCTTATGGTCGATATCGAATGTATGATGCGCATGCTTGATGGTGGAGACACGCAATCCGCGTTTGGTCAGTTCCGCAACCAGACGTTCAACCAGGGTGGTTTTGCCGGAATTCTTGTAGCCGGTCACCCCGATCACCCGTTGGCTCATACAATATACTCCTGCAGGATCTTCTGCGCCGCGCCGGTATCTTCCGGCCGGTTGATGTTGAAGAACGGATCATAGGGCGTCACAGGGAAGTTCGCGACAGCAAGTTTGTAACGCGCCGTCCATGCATCGATCTTGCGCACCCCTTCATCGACAATCGCCGCGCGCAACTCATCTGCCAGCGCCACGGGCCACAACCCGAACACCGGATGGGTGCGCCGCCCGGATGCCGCGCATGCGAGGTCTGCACCTTCGCTTTCCATAGCCTGAAACAGGCCGTGCACCAGATCGCGCGGCAGGAACGGCGTGTCGCACGCCGCCGTGACAACCCATTTGATGTGCGGCATGTTCTCGCGCGCCCACTCCATGCCTGTCAGCACGCCACCCAGTGGACCGGGCAAACCTTCAACCGTGTCGGGAACGACATTCGGCGACACGCCGAGAAACCGGTCCGGCGCACCGTTTGCGTTCAGGATTGCCATACCCACCTGCCGCTCGATGCGCATCAGCACATGCATCAGCAAGGGGCGTCCGCCCAATGGAATAAAGGCCTTCTCCAGACCACCCATGCGCCGCGACAGTCCGCCGGCCAGCACACAGCCAAGTGTTTCATCGATACTCAAACTAACGCTCCTCCATCGCACTCTTGCGGCGATGCTTTGCCTCTTCGTCACCGGCCATGGCGGCATCGGCATCGAACACGATGCGCTCTTGCCCCGAGAGAGCGACGAACCGTTTGCCGCGCGCCCGGCCGATCAGCGTCAGGCCCGCTTGTCTGGCGAGGTCCACACCCCAGGCGGTGAAACCCGATCGTGAGACCAGAACCGGAATGCCCATGCCGACACATTTGATGATCATTTCCGATGTTAACCGACCAGTGGTATAAAAAATCTTGTCAGTAGGCGGAATTCTGTGAACGAACATCCATCCGGCGATCTTATCGACCGCATTGTGCCGCCCGACATCCTCCAGATAGACCAGCGGCCTGTCCTCCTGGCACAGCACACAGCCATGGATCGCCCCGGCCTTCAAATAGAGCGACGGCGCGGTATTGATCTTCTTGGTCAGCGTGTACAGCCACGATGTCTTGATGATGGCGCTGCGCGGCAGCTCGATGGTCTCGAAAACCTCCATCATATCGCCGAAAACCGTGCCTTGCGCGCATCCCGAGGTGCGGACCTTCTTCTTCAGTTTCTCCTCGTAGTCGGTCTGCCGGGCGGTGCGGATGACGATGAGTTCGAGGTCCTCGTCATAGTCGATACCGGTGATCTCATCATCGGGTTTCAACATGCCCTGGTTGAGCAGATAACCGATCGCCAGCCAGTCCGGGTGATCGCCGATCGTCATGGCGGTGACGATTTCTTGACCATTCAGGAAGATTGTCAGCGGCCGCTCGTGCACGACGCGGCTGGACACCGGATTTCCGTCCTGGTCGATGCCCTCAACGGCGTCGGACAGCCGTTCATCGTCCGGATCGGGCAGGATGGTGAACTCTTCGATATCACGCGTGTTCATGCGCCGGGATCATAAATCCGCTGCGGTGGAATGTGCAGCGCTATTTCATCGCCGACGGCAATCGCCCCCTCACGCTCGACCCAGCCGACCGTGCCGCGCAAGTGTTTCGCTGCCGCAACGAACCTTGAGCCGGCACCCGGGTGGTGCTGCTCGACCACATCGGCAGGGTAGCGGCAAGGCTCATTCTCATTGTCGACCACCAGCGCCGCACCGGATGAAAACAGCAGACGCGACGATGGCGGCACCTCGGTGAACCTCGGAATGCCCGACACCATCAGGTTGGCACCGAGCCACTCCGGCGCAATCTTGTGCACACGCAGATTGCCGGCAATCGCCGCCAGATCCTCCACCGACAGCATCGACACCTGACGGGTGTTCCTGATCGGCGTGTCCTTGGCGTATTGCTTGCGGTAACGCACATCGGACTTGGTCACCAGGCCGGAATGGCGCTCGCCGGCAAAGCCCTCGAAGGTCACCTCCACCCGTTCGATGCGGGCCGTCTCGATGCTGTCGTCGGCACGATTGCCATTCACCAGGATCGCCTCGACCCGGCCGATGATGCCGGTGGGATGCAATATTGTCATGTCCGCGGCCTTCAATTCTTGCGCTTGGGAACGTCCATCGCCGGGTTTTCATCGAAGAACCCGGACGGCATCCAGTGGAACCCGGCATAGACGGTGGGCTGCACCGGCCAGTCTTCCGGGCGCGGCAGGTGGTGATAGTTGAGCGTGTACCACACGACGATGTTCTCATCGTCAACGCTGCGGTCGGCCTTGACCCATTTCGGCAACCCGTCGCCGCCGGCATGCTGGTTTGGGAACCAGCCGGCCGGATAGAGCTCGCCCGGGTGGTACTGCGTCACCCAAAGGTGCTTGTACATGAACCCAGCCCGCCGCCCGACCGGCGAATGCGGGTACTGGAACGGCAGCGCATTGACCCCCGGCACCAGCTTGTAGGCCACCGGCTGACCGAGATTGTTGAGCGAGTTCGCATTGATCACCTTCCAGTAGCGCGCCCGGGCAAAGTCCATTTCGCGCTGCGCTTTGCTTTCCGTTTCGAGCAGCCGCTCGCAGGTCCTGATGGCATTGCCGTACGGATTGTCCGGCCCCTCCGGCAACGCCTCGAAGTCCACTTCCTTGACACTGTTCCGGTCGCCATCGAGCGCCATGTCGAACCGGAACGAAAAGACATGCTGATGGGTGTGCGAGTCGATCCCCGGTGCCAGCAGCGCGCCGTACTCCGATGGCGTATCCGGCGCGATGCCGGTCGGAAACGGAATGCCCGTTGCCTTGATCTCAACACCGATGGTGCCGTCGAGATAAAAGTACCAGAAGAAGCCGTAGACATAGTTGCCGATGGTGGCGATGGACGAAATCACCAGCCGCCGCGAACGGGTGACCGACGTCTGGCCGAGAGCGCCCGCGGTGAACTTCCAGCCGATGCCGAAATCTTCCTCATGCATGCACACGGCATTCTCGACCAGCCGCGGTGTGCCGTGCCAGTCATGCGTCCAGACATCGAAATAATGTATGTGGCCCAAGCAATCGCAACCCAGTTTCAGGCTGTCGAGCATCTGGCCGATGCCATATTCGCCGGTATCGAAGGCATTGCGCCGGTAATTGCCGCCGCCCGGGTCGCCATAGGGCACCACCATCTCGGCCATCGCCGCGCGCTTCATGATCGACCGCACGCGGCCCTTGTCCTCATAGCCGATGTCATGCAGCACCAGCCCGTCGCGCAGCGCATAGCCGACGTGGATGTGCCATTTCTGCCAGCGCACTGAGTAGCCGTCGACCTCGAAACTCGGCCCGTCCGGCTGGCTGATGACGATCTCCTTCAGATCGCTGCGCTCGTTCTCCCGCCGCAAAGGCCCCGGGTCGGGCGGCAGCGGCACCACGCCGAAATCGTCTACCCGGATTACCTTGCCGGCCTGCAGGTCGAACACCGGATGCAGGTTGGCGATCGGCCGGGCGTACGGATTGTCGCCGGCCTCGTTGATCAGCCAGCAATGGCCATAGGCCAGCCGCTTGCCGTCCTCTTCCGGCTTGCCGAAATGCCCGGCCGCCCAGCTTTCGATCAGCACCTTGGAAGGATCGTCGATGCCGCGCTTGGCCAGCGCCGCGCGAACCTGCGGATCGGTCCGTGCGATTTCGCAGGCCGCAGCAAACTCATCGGTCACAATCCGCGCCTGTTCGCCTACGCAATGGCGCCAGTCGACCAGTTCGCCGCTGTCCAGCTCGACAAAACCGGCAAACGTCCGGTTCGAGGACCGCTCGTAACAGCACACATAGGCCCGCCGCCGGTCGCGTGTCTGCTCGTCGAGCGTGATCGTCTCGAACCACGCTGTTTCATCGAGCCCGCCCTGCGTGCTTGCTACTCGGGCAGCGCGGGTGATTTCATCGTCGGTTAGCGGGTCAAGCGGATGGGTTATCGTCATGGCGTATCCGGTGAAGTTTCGATGATGCAGACATGCTGCGTTTGGTCCGCTGCGCTTTCGTGCTGACCGCGGCGCTCAGCCGCATTTGCAGGCAGCACAAGCGCTGAGCCCGGTCAGGTGAACACCGCCCCGTCCATGTCCTGTTGCAGGTCGAACAGCGAGCCGGTCGAGTAGCCGTCCTTCGGCTTCGGCGTCGGGTCGGGCACCCGGATCGGCACCTGTTCGATGCGCGGCTCGAACGTCACCTCGCCGCGCAGGATGCGGGCGTTGAATTCGTCCCAGTCATATTTGTGGAATACAGGAAACGCATCCACGGCGACATAGTTGAACAGCAGCAGCGGCCGGTTGATGGCGCTCTTGTTCATCGCCGAGCCGTGCAGGGTGCGCACATGATGGATCGAGATCGACCCGGCCGGTGCCGTCAAGGTCACGGCGTCTGGCAAGACATCCTCCAGCAGATCGCAATGAATGCCGCCGACGAAATGCCCATCCCTGTGATGATCATAGACCGGCCCCTTGTGGGATCCCGGCACCACCATCAACGGTCCGTTCTCCAGCGTGCAGTCCTCGATCATCACCCCGACGGCCAGCATGTCGTCGTTGGTCTGCGGATAGAACGCCCAGTCCTGATGCCATTCCACCGCCGCGCCGCCCGACGGCGGCTTGAAGTTCAGTTTGCCATGGTCGAAACGAACCGTGCCGCCGAGCAACGCCTGCACCAGATCGACAAGCGGTTCGTGGCGCATGATCTTGTCGTAGGTCTCATGCACGCTTTCCGGATCCACGATGCGCCGCAGCTGCCGCACCCCGTCGGCGCCGGCAAAGGCATCAATCTTCTCGCCTTCCACGGTGCCATCGGCAACCCCGGTCACGAATGCATTGGTCACCTCACGCAATTCGGCGATGAGATCATCGCCAAACAACCTCTCGACCACCAGATACCCGTCGAGGTCGAACTGCGTTTTCAGGGCAGCAGGATCTAGGACCATGGCTCCATCTCCCAAACAGTCGGTACCGGCGTCAGTGCATCACGGAAACTGCACCTGTGCAATCGAAAAAGCATCGCTGCGCAGCTCAACCGGCCTGCCCGATCACCACCGCGAATTCGCGCCACAGCTTCTCGCGGATCGCCCGCTTGAAATCCTCGTAGTCCGTCGCCCTTATGACAAAACTGCCGGGTCCGGTTGCCACGTTCTCCTGATACCACGCGTCGAGAAAGGGGATGTCGTTGACGATCGCCAGCCCGTTGATGGTGACGGCCTTGGATATCGCAAGCGCCCTGGCCTCGGGCAATTCCATGGCCGGCGCGAACCATGGCGTTGTCTCCACACCATCACCCGAAACGTCGATCACCCGGCGTTGTGCGGCGATGCCGTTACCGTCGATCATCCTGATGGCATGCCCGACGGCATCGCCGATGCTGGTGCCGCCGGCGGACCGCTCGGTGAAGGTCTCAACGACATCGGCAAACCGCACCGCCGCCGCAGGACCGTCCAGCATGTGCCACTCGCTCTGATACTTGCGCAGTGCCGCATCCGACCAGATCAACAGCGCCACAGCCACCTTGCCGCGTGGGCCTGAGACGATTGCCTGCTGGATCGACGGATCGCGAAACGCCGCCGCAATGCCGCCCAGCTGCAACGCATACTCAGCCGGACTGACACTTCCCGATGCATCGACGGCCAGCACGATTTCAAGATCGGCCCGGGCCCCCTCGGCACCGGCGAAGTCGGCTGAAACGCACACACAGACAGCACTGGCGACCGCTCTGCCCCATCTCGCCGCCGCACCGGCGCACTGCCTCAGGCCTGCCGGAAACGCCCGCATTCACACCTTCAATCCCCGCTCAAGCAGGGTTGACCAGATCGCTTCCGCAGTATCGGCGTAGGCGAACAGGTTTACGTCGTCGGCATCGATGGTGCCGTGGTCGACGAAGGTATTGAAGTTGACTGCCGACGACCAATAGGTCTCATCGGCCAGCACGATCGGCACGTGGGCCATCTTTTCGGTCTGGCGCAGGGTGAGGATTTCGAACAGTTCGTCCATGGTGCCGAAGCCGCCGGGAAACACCACCAGCGCGCTGGCCCGCATCGCCAGATGCATCTTGCGCATGGCGAAGTAGTGGAACTGGAAGGTCAATTCCGGCGTCGTATAGGCATTCGGCAACTGTTCGTGCGGCAGAGTGATGTTGAAGCCGATGCTCGGCGCCCCGGCATCGAGCGCCCCGCGATTGGCCGCCTCCATGATGCCCGGCCCGCCACCGGTGGCGATGACGTTGCGGTGGATGCCGCCATTGTTCTTGGACTCCAGCGCCCCGCCGTTCAACGACGCGAGTTTGCCGAAGGCGCGTGCGGTGTTGTACCAGTGCGCCCGCTCGCCGCCGTCATCCGGGTGAAACCGCGCACTGCCGAAAACGACGATGGTCGATTCGATCCTGGCGGCGCGCAGGTATTCCTCGGCCTTGGCGTACTCAAGCATGAACCGCACACCGCGCATGCTGTCGCCGAGCAGGAAATCCTGGTCCTCTGCCGGCAGCCGGTATGAGCGCGAGGCGGTCTGGCGGTTGGTCCGGTTGTCTTCAGTCATGTGTCAGCCCTTGTGATTCGGCGCACATCATAGCCTGCCCGCCGCCAGCACCGCTATTCGGGACCGGGCAATTCAATCGGCCGTCCGTCACTTGCCGTATAGACGCCGCGGCCATGCGGCTTGCCGTCTTGCCATTCGCCTTCATAGGTCAGGCCCGGCCAGGGACTGCCCGGCCCCCAGGTCATGCGGCCGCTGCCATGCATGACCCCCGCCAGCCATTCGCCCTCGTAGAAGCTGCCGTCGTCCCAGGCATAACGCTCGGTCTGTCCGGCATCGTCCACCGCGGTGGGGTGCCGCTCCACCACAATGATCGCCACCCCGGCAATAACGATTGCGCCGCCCAGAATGGATATTGCCGACATCGTTTCGCCGAGGAACAGCATGCCGCCCAATGCAGCAAACACCGGCAACAACAGCAGGAACGGCGACACCATTGACACCGGATGGCGCCGCACCAGCGTGTACCACATGGCATAGCCGATCGCCGTCATCACCACGCCGAGATAGATCACGGCACTCCACACCACCCAGCCGGCCTGGCGCACGGCCTCCAACTGCCCGGTCTCGATCAGCGCCGACATTATGAACAGCTGCGGCGTTGCGCACACCGCGACCCAGGCCGCCGCGGTCAGGCCATCAAGCGACTTCAGCATGCGGATCAGCACCTGGCCGAGCGCCCAGGTGAACGCCCCGCCGACCACCAGCAGCAGCGAAACCCAGGCATTGTTGATGCGCGGCTCCCCGGCAATCAGCGCCACCCCGGCAAAGGCCAGGGCTATGCCCAGCCACTTGCGCAGGCCCGGGCGTTCCTTGAGCAGCACCATTGCCAGGATGACCAGGAACGGCACCTCAAGCTGCACGACGAGCGCCGCGATCGAGGCATCCAGCCCCTTCAGGCCGGTGAAGGTCAGCGAATACTGGATGGCCGCCGATATGAAGGCGATGCCGAAAATCTTAGTGATCATGCCGAGTGGCGGACGCACGAACCAGACCATCAGCAGCGCAGTCAGCAGGAAGCGAAAGGCCATCAGCAGAATGGGCGGAAAATGATCGATCGCCGCCTTGGCAAAGACAAACCCCATGCCCCAGACGAAGGCCACGCCGACACCCATCGCATAGTCGCTCCAGCCAAGCCTGCCTGCCGTCATCCGGGCGCTCCCGTTTCGCGATCCCACCCGACACCAAATAGCACAAAGACGCGAAGTGGCGGCTTCGCGTCTTTGCAACTTGGTCCGAACGAGCCCTGAGAGGGGGAGTGGCTTTTCCGGACCTTTACCGGAACCTGGTGCAGTGCGGGGAGAGTGGGAGGAGGGGTTTACTGCACGGCTGGTTCTGGATCCTGCGATGTGGGTTGCGGGTTCTGAATGGCGTTGTCGTCTTTCCAGTGCTGTCTCGTGTGTTCGTTGAGTGTGTTATAGGCGGCTCCCGACCGCCTGGATGTGCAATCGGTCACGCGCCAAAACACCGGTTCGACATGTGCGACACAACAACCGGCTTGACCCGCGCCGTGTTCCTGCCAAGATGCCGGGCATGGACAAGCTAGCTGACATTCCATTGCTCAGGCACCTCAGCGCAGCGGCTGCCGAGGCCCTTTCAGGGCAAGTGCGATGGGCGAACTATGATGCAAACGAGCTGATCATCGATTACGGCGAGCCGTCGGCCGAGGTGCGTTTCGTCGTATCCGGCAAGGTACGCATTCTGCTGCGGACCCCGACCGGCAAGGAAGTGATCCTGGACGAGATCGGCCCGGGCAAGTTCTTCGGCGAAATGGCCGCCATCGACGGGTCAAGCCGTTCTGCGAACGCCACTGCGCTGGAGCCAAGCCGGGTGTGCGTTATCGCGGCGACGCTGTTCATAGACCTCATGAAACAAAACGGCGACATCGCCCTGGAGGTGATGAAGCTGCTGTCGTCGCGGGTTCGCGACCTCAATCACCGGCTCGGCGAGCACACGTTCCTGACCACGCGGCAGCGGTTGTGCGCCGAATTGATCCGCCAGTCGCGGCCGCGGGCCAATTCCGAGGTCGAGCGGATTGTCTCGCCACCACCGCTGCAGAGGGACCTGGCCGACCGCATCGGCACCCAGCGCGAAGTGGTGACCCGGGAGATCTCGGCCCTGAAACGCTGCGGACTGGTAGAATCGACACGCGGCGGCCTGGTGCTGCTGAACCCGGCTGAACTCAATGAGATCATTTCGGATGCGCTGATGCGCTGACCGGGATTATAGTCCCGGGCCCTGCCGCTACTTCCAGATGCCCTTACGGCGGCGTTTGGCTTCTTTGGCGTCATCAAGGTAGCGGCTCGACTCATGAGCCCCGGCCTTGGCCATGCCGGCGCGCACCATTTCGCGTGAGATGTCGCGACGCCCGGTCAGGCAAGTGGCGATCGGAATGCCGTTTTCGAATTCGCCGTCGATATGGTAGCAGGTCGCCGTCGCCAGCCTGATGATCGACTTCAACGTCGCGATGGCAGTTTGTCCGCAATCCCATTCGATCCCGGCCTTGTTGTGGCATTTGTCGTGATAGCCCGGCGCACGTGATCCATGCAGAATGACGTCGATTCCGCCCCAGCAGAACCCGTCGCGCACCTTGCCGCCGATCTGGATGCGGTTGCCGTCAACCACGCAGGCCGGACCGCTGATCACCGCATCGGCCCGGGCCGGCAACGATGCCAGGGCTGCGATACACACCGCGGCGGCTAGCCAGATGAAAGCTCTGCGCATTTCAAGACCCTCTCATCTGCAGGATACCCGAGTCCCGTCCGCCCGCCAATACTGTGAACGCGCCAAACGCCGGGCAAACGAAAAGCCGCGCTCAAGGTCATCAAGCGCAGCTTTGCCACTTCGATGTATGACTTGAAGTTTAGCGGCGGCCGCCCGGGGCCAGGCCTTCGCGCTGCAATTTCTTGCGCGCCAGCTTGCGGGCCCGGCGGATCGCCTCGGCCTTTTCGCGCGCCCGCTTTTCCGAGGGCTTTTCGTAATGCCCGCGCAGCTTCATTTCCCGGAAAATGCCTTCACGCTGCATCTTTTTCTTCAGCGCCTTGAGCGCCTGATCGACATTGTTGTCGCGTACAATAACCTGCACGGTTGCTCTACTCCGCGTTTACGTCTTGACCGTCGTGTCAATGCGTATCGTGTCTGTCCGGTTTCCCGCGGCCGGAGTCATCCGGTACAAGAAACCCTCCGGACCGGCCAAACAGCCGTCCGATTTGCGCGGGTGATAACAGGTTTGCCGCCGACTGTCGAGGGGCAAGCGGCAATTCAGGCGTCATTTTCCAGGGGCGAAAGCCGCGTCACATGGCCCATTTTCCGGCCCGCCCTGGCCTCGGCCTTGCCGTAGTCATGCACCACCGCACCGGCCTCGGCGGCAAGGGCTGCACAATCGTCGATTTCGTCGCCGAGAAGGTTGTGCATCACCGCATTGCTGTGCCGGGCCGGATCGCCCAGCGGCCAGCCGGCAATGGCCCGGATGTGCTGTTCGAACTGCGACACGGCACACGCCGCCTCGGTCCAGTGGCCGGAATTGTGCACGCGCGGGGCGATCTCGTTGGCGATCAGGCGTTCGCCGCTGCCCTCGCCGGCAACGAACAGTTCGACGGCAAAGACGCCGACATAGCCGAAGGCCTCCGCCACCTTGCACGCCATTTGCCGCGCCTGTTCCGCGGATGCCGGGTTGATGCCGGCGGGAACATGCGATGTGCGCAGAATCTGCTTCTCGTGCCGGTTCTCGGGCAGATCGAACGTCGCAAACCCGCCATCCAGGCCGCGTGCGGCGATCACCGACACCTCGCAGCGGAACGCTACGAAGCCCTCCAGGATTGCCGGTGCCCCGGCCATGGCCGCCCAGGCCTCGCCGGCATCGCTGTCCGGCGAAATCACTGCCTGGCCTTTGCCGTCATAGCCGAGCCGCCGGGTTTTCAGAATGGCCGGTCGTCCGATCCCGGCAAGGGCGGACTGCAGTTCATCCATGCTGGACACAGCGGCAAACGGCGCCACGTCGATGCCAGCATCCTTCAGGAAGGTCTTTTCCGACAACCTGTCCTGGGTGACCCGCAAAACATTGGCGCCGGGCGCCAGCCGTGTGTGACGCGCCACCGCCTCGGCACTAATGACCGGGACATTCTCGAACTCGTAGGTGACGACATCGCAAGACCGGGCAAATGCCGCAAGCGCGGCTGCATCGTCATAGGCAGCGCAGGTATGGACGGCAGCGACATCGAAGGCCGGATTGTCGCCGGCAGGCGCATAGATATGGCACTTGAAGCCGAGCCGGGCCGCCGCCAGCGCCAGCATGCGGCCGAGCTGGCCGCCGCCCATGATGCCGATGACGGCACCGCCAGGGAGTGGCGAAGCTTCAGCCGTCATCGCTGGGCCGTTCGGCAACCGCCCCGGTCTGGGCACTGCGCCAGCCGTCGAGCCGTTTCGCCAGTTCGGCGTCATGCAGCGCCAGAACGGAGGCGGCCAGCAACGCCGCGTTGATCGCCCCGGCCTTGCCGATGGCCAGGGTGCCGACCGGCACACCGGCCGGCATCTGAACGATCGACAACAACGAATCCTTGCCGCTGAGGGTCTGCGACTGGATCGGCACCCCGAACACCGGCAGCGGGGTCATGGCCGCGGTCATGCCGGGCAGATGGGCCGCGCCGCCGGCGCCGGCGATGATCACCTGAAAACCCTCATCGCGCGCACCGCGGGCGAATTCGTACAGCCGGTCCGGTGTGCGGTGGGCCGAAACGATGCGGGTTTCATGGGCGATGCCGAGGTCGTCCAGTGTGGCAGCGCAATGCTGCATGGTCTGCCAGTCCGACTGGCTGCCCATGATGACCGCGACCCTGATCCCGGCTTTGCTGGTCATGTCGATATCCCCTCGCCACGCTGCGAAAGCAGCCGATTACCGGATGCCGCCGCCGAGTGCAATGGCCTTGGCCGCGCCAAACGGCGGTTCATCCGAACCGTTCCTGTGCCTGACTCATAGGTTGATGGAAAACCGTAGCCACCTCAGCATCGTACACCAGTCAAAAAGTCATACGCGAATGCCGCCGGTATCAGGCGATGATGTCCGGCAGCAACTGATCTTCAAGGGTCGCGATCTGGTCCTTGAGCATCAGCTTTTGTTTCTTCAGCCGCCGCAACTGCAATTGATCGGCGGTACCGCTGGCCGACAGGCTGTCGATGGCCGCATCGAGATCGCCATGCCGCTCACGCAGCTGTGCGATACGGATACGCAGTTCATCCTGATCAATGCCCACAAGGCCTCTCCCTGCCAGTCGATTTCTGGCGGCAACCGGCAGTATCATGCATTCTTGCACCGGCGACGACAAGTGGCGACTGTGCCCCGTCAGGCCTGCAAGACCCGCATGGTTGTTTACGCCAATTCGCCGCCTCATTCGACAATCCGGCAGCCATGTGGCATACTTTGGCCGGGTGAATCGCAGAACGGAGGTCGTTTATGTCACTTCAAGCACATATCGGTGAACTGGAAGCAAAGCGAACTGCATTGAAGGAGGAAATTGCCCGCGAATTGGCTCATCCTTCTTCCGACGATCTGCATATTGCCGAGCTGAAACGCCAGAAATTGTGGCTGAAGGACGAAATCGCGCGGTTGCAATCGCAGGCATCCGCCGCCTGACCGCAGGGTCCGTGCAAAAAGGATAAACCGTCATTCCGGCTAAGGCCGGCATCTACAGGGCATATCAACAATCTCAGGTGGTTGCTGCATTGGGCCCCGGCTTTTGCCTGGGTGACGCAATGCAGCGTAGGTGTTTGATTCGCACCAGTAGAGCACTTTGCGACCGGAGCGGTGCTCCGACGGCCCAACGTGTACTCTTTCACGGCTGAATTGGAAGACGGGCCGGGCCAAACAACAAACGGCGCGGAGATGATCCGCGCCGTTGTCTTTTTGCCCTACCCGGGGCCGGTGTGACTTAGGCTCAGTCGCCGTCCATGATCCCGAGGATGTTCAGGATGTGGATGAAGATGGTGACGAAGCTGCCATAGAGCATGAAGGCACCGAAGATCGACTTGGAGCGGGCTGCCGCCGTTCCGTCGCCTTCGACGTACATTTCCTTGATCGCCTGTGTCTCGTAAGCCGTCACGCCGGCAAACAGCAGGACCGTGACGCAGGAAGTAATCAGGCTCATCAGGGTGCTCTGCACGAACAGCACATTGACAACCATGGCGATGATGATGCCGATTGTGGCCATCATGAAGAAGGTGCCGAAAGCCGACAGGTCGCGCTTGGTGACATATCCCGCCAGGCTGGTCGCCCCGAAGGTTGCCGCGGCAATCAGGAAGGCCCGGAACACCATACCGGAATCAACGCCGAGATAGTGGCCGACCATCGGCGCTATGCCGAGGCCCCACAGGCCGACATAGAGCCAGTAGGCACCATGCGCCAAGGCGGCGTTGCCGGAAAAGATCATCCGAGGCGCAATGAAGCCCATCGCCAGGATGCCGATGAAGAACACCCACTTCAGCGAATAGACAGTCGCCAGAGCCGCCGGGCTGAGCGCCACGGCCAGAGTGATGATGGCGGTGCCGGCCACGCCGAGCGCCATGTAGTTGTAGACACCCAGCATGTACGAGCGCAGGCCCTCGTCGATCTCGCGAGTGCCGGCGCGGGTCTGGGTTGCAGTGCGAAGCTTGTAGTCTGCCATGTGTTTTCCCTGAACAATGGATGAAACCTCAAGCGGAATATGGAGAAAACCGCGTTGGATTTCAAGTTACGACTTGGTAACGGTTAACGCCTATCCGGCGAATTCACACAGGAAACTGAAATGTCAGCCGAGAACAGCGTGCTTTTTGTGTGTTTGGGCAACATCTGCCGCTCGCCGATGGCTGAGGGTGTCTTGCGGGTTGAGTTGGCGCAGCGCGGCATTGTCGGGGTGCGTGTCGATTCCGCCGGTACCGGCAACTGGCACATCGGCAACCCTCCGGACCCCCGCGCCGTAGCCGCCGCCGCTGAACGCGGCATCGACATTTCCAGCCAGCGCGCCCGACAGTTCACGCCATCGGACTACGACAGCTTTGACATCATCGCGGCCATGGATGCAAACAACCTTGCCGCCCTACGTACCCATGCAACCGCCGGCCGGCAAGGCAGTGTGCGGCTGATGCTGGAGTTTGCCCGCGACTTGCCGGTTCGCGAAGTACCCGACCCATACTACGGCAACGAGGATGGGTTCTCGACCTGCCTCGATCTGCTGGAAGTCGGCGCCCGTGGCCTGGCCGATCACATCGCCAGATCGAGATCGTAGACCTGTTCGACCGCATAAGGACCGCCGCCGCGCGACGGTCGCGAAGAAAACACCACGAACCGGTCCACGCTGAACGCCCGGCTGGCATACAGACTGTTGCCGGCCACATAGCTGCTGACATCCGCCGTGGCGCTGCCGCGCAGCCGGGCCAGCGTCACATGCGGCTTGAACTTGCGCGTCTCAGGCGGCAGCCCGATGCCCTGGCACAGCCGTTCGTGGACGAGCTGCAACTCGGTCAGGCTGTCATTGCCGGTGGCCAGCGCATGGACCGAATGCGGCCTGCGGCTGCCGAAATATCCCACACCCCTGAGCTGCACATCGAAGGACGCCAAACGCACCCTTTCCATCGCCTGCAACAGGTCGTCTGCCGCATGATCCGGCACATCGCCAATGAACCGCAGAGTGATGTGGAAGCTTTCGGGCGAAATCCAGCGCGCCCCCGGCAGACCGCCCTGCAGCAGCATCAGCCCGTCGGCGACATCGCGTGGGACCTCAAGCCCGGTGAACAGTCTCGGCATGTTTCACCCCTGGCCTGCACGCACCTGTTCGATAAGCCGTTCGACATAAGGCAGAATACGCTCGACGATTACCGCGATGCCCTTGGCCGTCGGGTGGATGCCGTCGGGCTGGTTGAGGCTGGCATCTGCGGCAACCCCATCCAGGAAGAACGGATACAGCGGCACGCCATGATACTCCGACAGGAACGGATAGATCCGGTTGAACACCGGCACGTAGTCCTTGCCCATGTTGGGTGGCGCCTTCATGCCGGCGATCAGCACCTTGATGTGACGCTTCTTCAGGTCAGCGACGATCCTGGTCAGCGCCTCATAGGTCTTTTCCGGCTGCACGCCGCGCAGGGCATCGTTGGCGCCGAGTTCTAGGATCACCGCATCGGTTCCCGTCGGCACCGCCCAGCTCAGCCGCTCAAGCCCGCCCGACGCGGTATCGCCCGAGACACCGGCATTGATCACCGCAACATCGTGGCCGCGCTCACGCAACGCACGCTGCAACTGTTCGGGAAAGGCCTGGCCCGGGTCGAGCCGGTAGCCGGCCGTGAGACTGTCGCCCAGGGCAACGATCTTGAGCGTCTTGGCCAGCGCCTGTTCCGCACTAGCCAAAAACGCACACAATGAAATTATCGTAACAAACTTGAAAATCAGGTTTCTAAACATCATTCCAAAAAATATGCTCGCCCCGCCAGGCTGGCAAGTGCCTCAAACCGTGTATTGTGCGCACTCTGATCCGATGTGATTGCCCAGCCCAACGGTCTGTGGACATTCAGGGTTACAGGCCCTAGCAAGGAACACCATGGACACTCGCGTTCAGCCGGCCGATCCCCCCGCTGCACAGCAGCCGGAAGACATCATCAGTCTCAGCGATGTTTCGGTCACGCTGACCAGCCATGCCGGCCCGGTCGACATTCTGCGCGGCCTCGACCTGCAGGTGCAGCGGGGCGAATCGCTGGGCATCGTCGGGCCGTCAGGGTCCGGCAAGACGACGCTGCTCATGGTGACCGCCGGTCTGGAGGCCGTGACCAATGGCGCGATCACCGTTGCCGGCCATGATCTGACCGCAATGAACGAGGACGAACTGGCCCGTTTCCGCCGCGACCATGTCGGTATCGTGTTCCAGAGCTTCCACCTGATCCCGACCATGACGGCCCTGGAAAACGTCGCGGTGCCGATGGAGTTCAAAGGCCGGCGCGATGCCATCGACGCCGCTCGCGCGGTGCTCGGCGATGTCGGTCTCGGCCACCGGCTGGAACACTATCCCAGTCAGCTTTCCGGCGGCGAGCAGCAGCGCGTCGCCATCGCCCGGGCGCTGGCGGCGGGGGCATCGATCATCCTGGCCGACGAGCCGACCGGCAATCTCGACTACGAAACCGGCCAGGCCATCATGGACCTGCTGTTCAGTCTGCAGGCCGACCGGGGCACCACCCTGGTACTGGTCACCCACGATCGCCAGCTTGCCGCCAGTTGCGGCCGCCAGGTGGAAATCCGCGACGGCCGGGTAACATGATCACCCGCGCCGAAGGTGCCAGCGCGGTCAGACTTGCGTTCAGATCGCTGCGTTCCGGTCTCGGCGGTTTCCGCATCTTCCTGATGTGCCTGTTTCTCGGCGTCGGAGCGATTGCCGTTGTCGGGTCATTGTCGGCGGCGATTGAAGAAGGCATGCGCGACCGCGGCCAGGCCCTACTCGGCGGCGATGTCGAGTTCTCCTTCGTCCACCGCCGCGCCCGGTCCGATGAGCTGGCCTTCCTGACGGCCGCCGGCAAGGTCAGCGAGGTCGCGACCTTGCGCGCCATGGCGTCGGCCGGCGAAAACCGCGGTCTGGTCGAGATCAAGGCGGTGGACATGGTCTACCCGCACTACGATGCGCTGGAGATCGCCGACGGCGCCGACCCGACCGCCGTGCACGACGCCAACACACGGGGTTTCGGTCTCTACATCGAACCGACGCTGGCCGACCGGCTTGGCGTTGCGCCGGGCGGCACGGTGCAGATCGGCGAGGTGGCCTTCACGATTCTCGGCATCATTGCCCGCGAACCGGACCGGGTGTCGGACGGATTCATCCTCGGCCCGCGCGCCCTGATGAGCCAGGCGGCGCTGCACGCAACCGGCCTCATCAAGCCGGGCAGCCTGGTGCGTTGGCGTTACCGCATCAAGATGCCGGCACCGGGCGAACGGGCGATCAAGCGCCTGGTCGGGGATGCCAAACAACAGTTCGCCGATGCCGGCTGGCGCATCCGTACCTCGAGCCGCGCCGCGCCGGGCGTCGACCGCTTCGTCGAACGCCTGACCTTCTTTCTCACCCTTGTCGGCCTGACCGCGCTGATCGTCGGCGGCGTCGGCATCGCCAATGCGGTCAAGGCGTTCATCGACAACCGGCGATCCTCGATCGCCACGCTGAAGTGCATCGGCGCGCCATCGCGGCTGGTGCTGGCGGCCTACGCGACCGAGATTGCCATCGTCGCCACCCTGGGGATCGCTGCCGGGCTGGCGGCGGGGGCGGCGACACCCTTTGCCGCCGCCGCGCTGTTCGGCGATGTGCTGCCGGTGCCGGTGTCGGCCGGCATCGAGCCCGTACCGCTGCTGCGCGCCGCCGCCTTCGGCTACCTCATCACGCTGGCGTTTTCCGCCTGGCCGCTGGGACGCATGCGCGCCGTGGCACCATCGGCGCTGTTCCGCGATCAGGTCGCAGAGGCGCGCGGCTGGCCGGGCTGGCCCTACATGGCGGCAACGGCGCTGGGCGCGGCGCTGGTCAGCGCCCTTGCCTACACGACGCTCCCCGACGGCCGGATAACCCTGTGGTACACCGGCGGCGTGATCGCCAGCTTCTGTCTGCTGACCGGTCTGGCGCGGCTGGTCATGATGCTGGCCGAAACCCGGCTGAGCGCCACCAGCGCCACCGCCCGCTACGCCATTGCCAACCTTTACCGGCCCGGCGCGCCGACCCCGTCGATCATCCTGTCGCTCGGCCTCGGGTTGACCCTGTTCGTCACCCTGGCGCTGGTCGACAAGAACATCTCGGCGGAGCTGCGCTCGTCCATTCCCGCCGAGGCGCCGAGCTTCTTTTTCCTGGACGTCGCCAGCGGCGACCGCGAGGCGTTCGTCGATCTGGTCAACGGCCATCCCGGCATCGCGGGCGTCAAGACGGCACCGATGCTGCGCGGCCGCATGGTGTCGGTGGCCGGGGTCAAGCCGGGCAAGGTCGATGCCACGCCGGACACCCGCTGGGCGCTGCGCGGCGACCGCGGCCTGACCTACTCGCAGGACCTGCCCGCCGGTTCCGAGCTGGTGGCCGGCGAGTGGTGGCCGCCGGATTATGACGGCCCGCCGCTGGTGTCGTTCACCAACGACATCGCACAAGGAATCGGCCTTGAGCTCGGTGACGAGGTCACCGTCAACGTGCTGGGCCGCGAAGTCACCGCCAAGGTCGCCAGCTTCCGGCGCGTCGACTGGCGCTCGCTCAACATCAACTTCGTCATGGTGTTCTCGCCCAACACGCTCAAGGGCGCACCGCACATGAACATCGTCACCGTCAACATGGTTGAGGACCAGGCCGGTGCGCTGATGAACAAGGTGGCCAAGGCCTATCCGACGGTGACCGCCGTCCGGGTGCGCGACGTCCTCGACGCGGTCAACAAGCTGCTCGCCGACCTGGTGGTGGCGATCCGCTATGCCACCAGCCTGACCTTCATCGTCGGCATTCTGGTGCTGGCCGGCGCCATGACCACCGGCCTGTCGCGGCGTATCTACGACGCCGTGGTGCTGAAGACCCATGGCGCGACCCGAGGCCAGCTCGCCCGCGCCTACATGATCGAGTTCACCGTTCTCGGACTGGTCGCCGCCGCGTTCGCCATCGGCCTCGGCAGCCTGGCCGCCTGGGGCATCATGACCTTCGTGCTGGAAATGCCGTTC
Organism: Aestuariivirgaceae bacterium; assembly: GCA_965216335.1. GTDB lineage: Bacteria > Pseudomonadota > Alphaproteobacteria > Rhizobiales > Aestuariivirgaceae > JAHEJE01. Next base: position 2,034,002 of record OZ244154.1, read on the forward strand.
GCTGTCGACCTCGGCCTGTCTGCGGTAACGGCGCTGATCGCGGCGATCCTCACCCTGCTGGCCGGGTTTGCCACCACCTGGCGCAGCCTGGCCGCCCGCCCGGCCCGGGTGCTGCGCACCGAATAAACGGTGCTGCGATAGCGCCAAGGTTGCTTTGCATGGCGTCTCGCAGTACCTGTGGAACCTCAAAGGAGCAAACGAGACCGGGCGTATGGTTACCCTCAACAAGATCTACACCAGGACCGGTGATGCCGGAACCACGGCGCTCGGCACCGGGGAGCGGGTCGCCAAGTCGCACCTGCGGATTGCCGCCTACGGCACGGTCGACGAGACCAATTCGGCGCTCGGCGTGGCCCGTCTGCACACCCACGGGGATAGGTTCGCGCCGCTCGATGTGATGTTGTCGCGCATCCAGAACGACCTGTTCGATCTCGGTGCCGACCTGTGCGTGCCCGACCGGGGCGAAGAGCTTGACTACGAACCGCTGCGCATCACGTCATATCAGGTTGAACGCCTGGAAGCCGAGATAGACGAGCTGAACGCCGATCTCGAGCCCCTGCGCTCGTTCGTGCTGCCGGGCGGCCATCCGGCAGCCGTCCAACTTCACGTGTGCCGCACCGTCTGCCGCCGCGCCGAGCGGCTGATCAGCGAGCTGGCTGCCATCGACGGCGAACCGGTTTCCGAGCCGGCCCTGCAGTTCGTCAACCGGCTTTCGGACCTGTTCTTCGTCGCCAGCCGGTGGGTGAATGCCCACCATCATGGCGACCTGCTATGGCTGCCCGGCCTGACCGCCAAGCCGGCCTGATCCCAGCATGTTCGTTCCCCTGCACGACAACACACCGCTGCGGCTGATCCGTTTCCAGTTCTTCACCGGGTTGATCGTCGTGGTCAATGTCCTGCTCTTCCTCTACACGCATTATGCCGCCGGCGGCGCCAACGAGATCAGCATCGCAACCTCATTCGGGGCCATCCCGGCGGTGATCACGGACAACGCCCGGCTCGATCCGTCGCTGCAGCGCATTCCGGAAAAAGCGACACTCCTGACCTACATGTTCCTGCATGCCGGCTGGATGCATCTGATCGCCAACATGGCGTTCATGTGGGTGTTTGCCGACAATGTCGAAGACAGCTTCGGCCACTTCGGCTTCCTGCTGTTCTACCTGATCTGCGGGATCGCGGCGGCGCTGGCGCATGCCTACATGACACCCAGTTCCCAGGCCCCGCTGATCGGGGCTTCAGGCGCGGTGTCCGGCGTCATGGCGGCCTATCTGGTGCTGTTTCCGCGCGCCCGGGTCTGGGTGCTGGTGTTCATGAAACTGCCGCTGCGCATCTCCGCGGTCTGGGCGCTGGCCGGCTGGTTCGTGTTTCAGGTCGCCAGCCTGTTGTTCACCAAGCCCGATGGTGAGGTGATCGTCGCCTGGTGGGCCCACATCGGCGGCTTCCTTGCCGGGCTGGCCATAACCATCCTGTTGCGCAACGTGTTTCGCGCCCGCTTCGAGGGCAATTAGGCGAAAGCCTATTTGACGGCGCCGGACTTCAGAAGCTTCGGCAGCATCACCAGCGCCGCCAGGATCGGGTGGCGGCGGTGCCAGTCCCTGACCTCGACCGGTTGGCCGGAGTGGCGGGTGATCTTCCAGGCGATATAGTCTGCACCACCCTGAAACGTGAACGCCGCCTTGACGAGCCGCAGCACCGACAGCAGCTTGCCGGTGCGCTGCACGCTGCGCCAGTCGAGCGGATTGGCGGTCACTTCGCCGGCCGCCTCGCTCACCGCCTCGTAGTAGGCCGCATCCGCTGAAACGATCTGCTGCGCCCGGTCGATAGCCTCGGAACGCAGTTCGCTGGCATAGGTGTGCTCCAGCCCGCGCTGCCAGATGTTCGCCGCAGCATCGCCGGGCGCAGACAGAGGCCGGAAGGCGGCAAGGGCGGTGCGGCAGGCCGTGGCCAGCGTGCCGAGCACCCGGACGCGGGCCTGTTCATCATGGACAAACACGATGGCGGACGGTTGGGCAAAGCGGGCCCAGAAGTATGGATTGCTAGTGCCGGTGCCGACCTTCTTCTGAAACAGGCCAAGCGGCAGAACAGCATACTTGGCACGGTACACCGTGCCGCCGATCTTCGCTTCGGCATAGTAGACATTCGGCGGCACCAGCCGGCAGGCGTGGCGCGACAGAGCGCTGCCGCTGACGCCATCAAGGTTGTCTGTCAGCACATAGTAGTCGATCAGGCCATCCTCGGGCGCCTTGTTGCGCAGGCACGAGCCATAGGCCAGTACGGCAACGACACCGGCATGGCGGGCGGCAATCTGCCCGGCAAGTCCGGTCACAGGCCCCGGCAGGTTGTCCGGCATATGTGCCGCGATCAGGCTGGCCAGTGGATCGTCAGTCGTCATCATGCCAAAACCCCGAGGCCTGAACCGTTCGCGCGTGAAAAACCGTTGTCACAACGACGTGGCACACAAGTCAGAAAATCCGACGCATATACCGCAGGTATCGTCAGCGGCAAACATAGGTCAATTCGGGGCCGGATTCGATACGCAGCGGCACACCGGCGGGCGGGTCGAAGAACTCACCGTCCAGCACGAACGGACAGTCGGTGGCAATCTCGATCCAGTCGGCGGAAAAGCTATGGCATCCATCGGGCATCCGCCGGTCCTCGCGGCCGTAAAGCGTGGGGTAAACCCAGCGCACCAGGTTGGGCGGCGGATAGGGAAAGATACTGGCCCGGACCGGTGCCGACTTGCCGCCCCAGAACGGCCGCGCACCGAGGATCAGCTTGTCGAGCGTCGTCGCCAGCAGCATCAGTTCGCCGCCCGACGCGATCTCGCCATCTGCGGTGGTGACGGTCATCGGGTAAGGCCGGTCGATACGCTCGCGATCCTGCGGATTGCCCGGTGTCAGCAGCGCCCGGCCAAGCGACAGGGCAAGGGTCGCAAATGTCGCAAAATCGCCCTTGAGCCCGGTGCGGTGCACGGCCTGCTGGCAGAACTCGGTTGCCCGCCACACAGCACCCGTGCCGGTGAACATGCCATGGCGCGGCTTGCCGCCGGCCGGGTTCGCGATCCGCAGCGTATGGCGGCGGCGCAGTTCACTTGCCACGCCGGTGCCGGCATGAGCGGCGATGAAGCCAGCCTGCCGCTCGACAGACTTGTCCCGGAATCCCAAATCCGCGGCGGTCATGTTGGTGGTGCCATGCGGCAGCAGGCATAGTTTCGGCAGGGTCTCGAACGGTCCGCCCTCGGCCAGCCGGGTCTGGATTTCCTGGATCGTGCCGTCGCCGGAACTGATGAAGATCGTTTCCGCGTTCATGCCCGCCAGGCGCTGCAGAAAGCCGTCGAGCTTGCCGAAGTCGTCGAGCAGGCAAATCTCGACGTCCGCGGTGTCTGCCAACATGCCGGCCAGCCGGCGGCCGCGCACATTGCCCTTGGCCGACAGGGGGTTGACGATCAGCCCGGCGCTCATTCCGGCCTGACCGGCTGGCTCATCCACGACGTCAGGCCGTCCGCACCCTTCTTTGCGGCAAAGCCCTGCAGCAGCTGGAGGCCGTGCAGCGCCAGGCACGCGACTGTCCAAATGGCAACGGCGATCAGCCCGATATCGGGCCGGCCTGCGACAGTGGCCAGGCTGAGCAGCACCAGGTTGGGATTGCGCCGGGCGGTGATCAGCCGGAACCACGTGTCGATCGGCCGCCAGATGTGGATTTCCAGTCCCAGCCATTTGATCGCAGCGCCCTCCATCAGCCGCTGCACCACATAGCCGGCAAGGATCGCCCCGAGCACCAGCCACAGGAACGATCCGCTCCAGGCATGGCCCGACGCCGCCAGGCCATAGCCCCAGGCGATGTACCAGAACGGCGGATGGATCAGATCGATGCCGTGATCGAAGATGTCGCCCCACTTGCTCGAGGTCAGGGTGGTGCGGGCCAGTTTGCCGTCCACGGTGTCGAGGAAAGTCATCATCCAGGCTGCCAGGAGGCCGGTCAGGAAATGGCCTTCGAGAAACAGCCAGAAGGCCAGCGCCACGCACAGCGCGCTGAGCGTGGTCACCATGTTCGGCGTGATGGATGTCGGCGCAAGCCGCCGGGTGACGTGAAACGCCGGCCGCGGCCAGACATATTTGGTCACTAGGTCGGTTGCGCCCTTGTAGGTGCCCATGAACATCCGCCACTCGACGTCAGCCTTGTTGTCCGGCAAAACGATACGGGCATAGGGCACCTCGCGCTTGCGCAACCCCTTCCAGAACGAAGTCTCAAGATCGTCCGGCGCGCGCACCAGCAGTTTCAGTTCGTCGCCCGGCAGGCCGCCTTTGCGCATCACCCCGGCGGCTGCGGCAGCGTTGTCCGAGCCGATGGTGATAGCGACGACCTGCACGGTCTCGCCGGACGGATCGGTCAGGGCCAGGTTGGGCCGCCTGATCAGCACGGGCACCAGCGGCGGATCGATCACCGCATCGGCGCGCAGCAAGATCAGCGGTCCGTTGCGCCTGGCTGCCTGATCGAGCGCAACGACATCGCCGATGCCTTCGCGGGCAAACTGCCGGATCAGCCGGTCACGCGTCGTCATGCCCCAGATGCCGGGCTGGGCCTCGCCGACAAAGCACAGTGCCGGCTCGAACACCCGTTCGGGCAGGTCCGGGCGCACGTCTGCGGCCGACGCAGCAGAGCCCGCCTTGTCCGCCGTGTCAGGCCGCTTGCGCGTGGGTTTCTTTGCCGCCTTGGTCACGTCGTCTTACCGTTGTTGTTTGCCAGTCGGGACATTGCCGGTTTGTTTTGGAGCCATTCTCAGGATGCGTCAACGGTGACGCGAGCAAGCTCAGGAAACGGTTTCGGCCCGCAGGGTCAATGCCGCCGCCAGGCCGGCGAACACCAGAACCGGCGACCAGGCCGCCATCCAGGCCGGCACGATGCCCAACTCGCCCACCGTCAGCGAGATGCCGTCGAAGATGAAGTAGGCAAAGCCCAGCGCCACGCCGATACCGAACAGCATGCCTATACCGCCACCGCGCCTGAACCGCACCGCAAGCGGTACGCACAGGGCGATCATCAGAAACGCCGATGCCAGCAGCGAAACGCGTTTGTGCCACCAGGTCTGATAGACATGGGCCGGCCGGATGCCGAAACCGGAATTGACGATGAAGTACTCCAGGTCGCTCAACGACATCTCTTCCGGGTCGCCCGAACGCGCCCCGGCCGCCGCCGGCCGCATGGCGCCGGAATAGATCAGCTTGTTGAGGCGGTTCGGCAGCAGGTTCTGACGATAATAGACGACGGCGTCGAACAACTCCCAGCGATCGTTCTTCAGCTCGGCCCGCCGGGCGGTGATCTGCTCGACCAGCAGGCCAGCGGCGTCACGCCGGAAGATGATGACGTCCTTGAGCCGGGTCGCCTTGGCATTGGCTTCTCTGGCCCGTAGGATATCGTTGCCGGCACGCATCCAGATCGGGTCCTTTTCACCGATCTTGAGCTGTTTGGAGCCGTAATCGCCGATGCCCCAGGCATGCAGCGTCGGCGCCGCACGCGGCACCGCCTGGTCATTGATCAGGAAGTTGACGCCGCCCAGCAGGATGCCCAAAGGCAAAAGCATGACCATGACCCGCAGCGGCGATGTTCCCGTCGCCCACAGTGCGGTGACCTCGCTGCGGTAACTCAGCTCGACCAGGGTCAACAGCAGGGCCAGCAGGATGCTGATCGGCAAGAAGGTCGCCAGCACAGCTGGCAGCCGCAGCACGGCGTACTCACCGAGGGCCGACAGCTGCTGGTTGTGCAGGTTGAGGATCTCGTCGGCGTAGGTAAAGACATCCAGCGTTATGATGAAGATTGAGATGCCGAGCAGGATCGCCAGGAAGCGGATCGTGACCATGCGGGTGAGCAGCCATAGAAACGTCATCGCGGGCTGACCCCCATACGCCGGAACACGGCCGTGCGCAGCCGGTCGGCCCACTCCGACATGCGGTCATAGACCGGTTGCAATCGGTCCTTGCGCAGCCAGAAGCTGACATTCGCAAAGCGCCACAGGGCGAAGGCCGCCAGGCAGGCAAAGGGCAGCCAGATCGTCAGGTATGGCGATGTGCCGGTGACCTTGGTGATCACAGTCCCCTGTTCGATGATCTCGTGAAAGGCAACCAGGATAACCAGCGCCACCGCAAACCGGTAAGCACGCTGGCCGCGCCGGGTGCCGAGTGCGAACGGCAGGGCCAGGAACGGCAGGATCAGGATTGTCGCCACCGACACCAGGCGCTTGTGGAATTCACCGCGCATTTCATCGGTCGTAGCCTCTTTGCGCGGTGTAGCCGCATTGCTCCACAGTTCGGTCAGTGTCATCTCGCGTTCATCGATGCCGCGCGCCCGGAACACGGTGCCGGAAATCTTGCCGAGCGGAGTATCGACGCGCTGGAAGGTGCCGGAGGTCGACACCGGCAGGCGGGCCTTGTCATCGCCGCCCGGCCGCCCGTCGAGTTTGAGCCGATGGCCGTTCTCCAGCCGCAGCACCGGGCGCGGATCATCCGGCAGCTCGATCAGCGACCCGTTCTTGGAGGTCACCGTTTCCATGCCGGCGGCACCTCGGTCGTCAAACAGAAAGATGCGTTCAAACGCGTTGCTGCCGCGCTCCAGCTTGTCGAGAATGAAGGTGCGCGACCCGGCCTGCATGAACACGCCTTCCTCGGCAAGGTAGAACACCTCGACGTTCTTCACCGAATACAGCACCGCGCGGTAGGCATAACGTGTGTGCGGCTGCAGCCAGCCGAAGATCGCCAGCGACAAGACGCTCAGCACGATCGACAGGCCGATCAGCGGCCGCGCCAGCCGGTGCAGCCCGGCACCGCCGGCCAGAAAGGCATCGATCTCGGAATCCTTCGACATCTTGTTGAAGCCGAACAGCAGCCCGAGAAACAGCGCTGCCGGCAGTGCCAGACCGAGGTAGTGCGGCACCAGGTAGCCGAGCAGCTCGAAGATCACCGCAAACGAGTTCTTCTTGCCGAGCGTAACATCGAGCAGCCGAACCAGCCGCTCCGACAGCAGCACCAGCAGGCCGATGGACATCGCCACGGCCAGCGGCGTGATGACCTGGCGGACCACATAGCGGTCGGCGACGGGAATGCCGAAGCCGCCGCTCACGCAGCCGCGCCCGGCGTTGTTTCCGGCCAGTGATTGCGCATCGTGTCGGCCAGCCGGGCGAAATCGTCCGGCGGCAGGCTGACCGCTTCGCCGAGCTCCGGCGGCCCCGGCCAGCCGGGATCCGGGAAGGCGTTGCCGCCATGCTCCTGGGTTTCGGCGTAGCGCGGCAGGACGTGGAAATGCACGTCCGGATCGACCATCATCAGCATCAGGTAGTTGATCTTGTCATAGGGCCGGAATGCCTTGAGGGCCTGTTCGGCATCGCCGACCACCTGGCCGAGTTCGCTGAACGCCTCGGTCGAAAGTTCGCTGAAGGCCTGGGCCTTTTCGGTGCACACCAGAACCAGCGCCCCGAGCGTCGCCTGGGCCGGGCGCAGCAGCACGCACCAGCGCCCGTATTCGGCAATCACGCTGCCCGGATAACCGAACTTCAATTGTGTTTCGTTTGCCATATCGCTGATCCTGAAATTCACCGTCCGATTTGGGCCAGCATACTCAACCGGTCGTCAAAGTGAATGTTCTTTCCGGCACAAATTTGTCGCCTGCTGCCTCGAAACCGCGCACCTGAACCTCAGCCTGCCAGACACCGGACGTCCGCTTGATGCTGTAACGGTACCAGGCCGCAGCCGGTTTGTGTCCGCCCGGTGCCGCGGAGGCTGAAGGAACCCCTAGCACATGTGCGGTTCCGGTGCGGGTTGCAAACGCTTCATGCATGTGGGTGTGATTGTGGCCGTGCAGCACGAACTCGGCGCCGTGCCGGTGCAGTACCTCGGCCAGCGCTCCGGCGTCGTCCAGCCCGCGCCGCGGCACGCACTGGCCCGGCAAGGCAGGGTGATGGATCAGCACGACGCGGCAGTACCCGCGCTCGCGCAACACCGGCAGAATGTGTGCCAGGGCCTTGATCTGGCCTGCTCCCACCGTTCCGCTGGCCCGGTGCAGGGCCGCCGGCACGCCGCTCGACACACCGATCAGCGCAATGTTGCGGCGCTGGCGCACGAACGGAAAGCCGGGCCGGTCGGCGGGCCGCAGTTCGGCCGGCAGCAGGTTCATGTCGGATGTCATGTAGTCGGCCCAGCGCCCGATACCCTGCTCGTAGGCGACATGCACATAGGCATCGTGATTGCCCGGCACAAAGCTGATCTGCGCACCGCTGCCGAAATCCTGCATCCATGTCGTGCCGATCTCGAACTCGCGCGCCAGGGCGATATTGACGAGGTCGCCGGTCAGCGCAACATGATCCGGCTTTGCCGCCACGATGTCGGCGGCGATGCGGTCGGCGATGTGCCGCTGGTGTATCTTCTTGCGCCGCAAATGCCAGGAGGCAAAGCCGATGGCCCGTTTCGACAACAGCTCGCCCGCCCCCGGCCGGGGCAATGGTGCCAGGTGGACGTCCGACAGGTGGGCGAGCGTGAACATGGGCTGAGGCGTTGACTTCGCAGGTTACGGGTGCGATGGAAGCACCGGTCTGACGGGACCGGGGGGCAATGCCCTGCGCTCCCTATACGCCCATAGCGATCCAGGGTTCAAGCATCGTGGTTCAAGCATCGTGGTTCAAGCATCGTGAAAGTTGTTATTCTCGGCGCCGGCCAGGGCAAGCGTCTGCTGCCGCTGACCGCTGACCTGCCCAAGGCCCTGCTCGACATCGGCGGACGCTCGCTCGTCGGCCGCCAGGTCGATGCCTTCGCCGATTGCGGCATCACCGAGTTCGTGGTGATTACCGGCTATGGCGCTGGCGACATGCAGGCCGAGCTCGACAGAATCGCCGCGGAACGCAAGCTGTCTATCCGCACGGTCTACAATCCGTTCTACGCCGTGTCCGACAATCTCGCCAGTTGCTGGATGGCGCGCCATGAAATGACCGGCGACTTCATCCAGGTCAACGGCGACAACGTGTTCCAGGCCGGTCTGGTTGAAGCGCTGCTGGCCGATGCCGACCGCGAAATCACCGTGGCGATCAACTATAAGGATCGGTACGACGCCGATGACATGAAGGTGATGCTGGACGAGCAGCGCCTGACCGAGATCGGCAAGAAGCTGCCGGTCGAGGCGGTCGATGCCGAGGCCATCGGCTTCTATGTGTTCAAGGGCACTGGCGCGGCCCAGTACCGTGACGTTCTCGATCAGATGATGCGCCAGCCTTCCGGTCTCAACCAGTGGTTCCCGGCGGCCATCGGCCACCTCGCCCTGCACACCGATGTCGGCATCTGCGACCTCACCGGCCAGTCCTGGTGCGAGGTCGACTTCCCCGTCGACCTGCAGCACGCCCGCCACCTCGTCCACACCTGGGTGCCGGCGGCACCGGCGTGAGCCTTGCTGACGGGTGATGCCGGGCGTGGGGACAACGGGTGTCCTGTTCGGCCCGCTGATTATTTGGGTTGGCCACGCAGAATGCGCTCGACCAGTTCCTTGTCCTGCGGCTTGTCGACATCGATGGCGGCGTTGGCCTGCGGCATGAGGATGGGCGAGACAGTGGCGCCCAGGCGCTTTGAGGCATAGGCAAAGGCGCTGCCCAGCGTCAGCCGGCCGGTTGCATAGCGCACAAGGGCACCCGGCCCGAACGCCCTGACCAGCGACAGCGGGTTCTTCCGGTTGCGCTCCAGGCCCTGCCAAAACTCGATGACCTTGAGCGCCTCCGGCGTGTTCATGGCATACAGGTTGCAGCCCGACACCCGGTCCGGGCCGAGCTTGAGGAACGTGCGCTTGGCGTTCGGGTAGGCGGCCAGGATGGTCTCGGCCCGCGCCAGTCCGACGGCGAGGTCGCAGGACGCGGCATCGGCCCCGGCAAGAAAATGATCGAGCATGGCGTGATCGAGCAGCGCATGGTCGGCGGTGGTCAGCAGTACCGGAAACTCATCGCCCAGCCCGCGCACCGCCATGGCGGCAGAATGGGCAGCACCCGGTCCGGTCGGCAGCAATTCCGCTGTCGCATCACGGCCAAGCGCGCGATGAGCCACATCGAAATCATCGATCGACACCAGAATGCGTTCGATGGCCGGGTGACTGGCAAGCACGTCGAACACCCGCTTGAGCATCGCCACGCCGCCGACCGGCAAGAGGCACTTGTGGCTGACCGAAAACGCCTTGGCCAGCGGGTCGTCCGGCCCGCGTCCGCCGGCCAGGATCACTGCGGTCCATTTCTGCCGGTCACAGGTCACGCTGGTAAATCCGGTAGGTCTTGTAGGGCACGCCGCCGAGACCTTCGATGACCCGTCGGATGGCGTGATTGTCTTCGAGGATCCAGGACAGCTCGGCCCGCGTCGTACCGCGCGCCACGTGGTAGGACCGCACCGCATCGATGACGCTCAAGGCCAGCGCTGCGCCGACCGGCGAGGACCGATGCTTTTTCAGCACCCCCATCAGCGGCATGCGCACCGCCGCCGGCGGCTTGAACAGCATGCGGGCGAGAAACCTCGCCCAGCCGAACGGCGCCAGCCGCCCGTTCAGCCCTTTGGCCCACTGATTGATGTCCGGCAGGGTCACCGCCATCGCCGCCGGTTCGCCCTGCCACTCGGCAATGGCGATGTAGCCCTCTTTGACCAGCAGTTTCAGATTCTTGCCGAATGCCGTGATCTCGGCCTCGGTCATCGGCACGAAACCCCAGTTGTCGCTCCAGGCATCGTTGAAGATGCCGATGATGATCTTGAGATCGCGCGCGAGGTTGGCCTTGGAAAACGGGCGGATGGCGAGGTCGCCGGACGCCGCGACTTTGCGGACCATGCCCTGCATGGCGCGCGGCAGCGGGTTCAGGCCGTCGTAGTCATAGGCGATCAGGTCCTTGGCCTTGGCAAAGCCCAGCCGCTCGAGATGTCCGGCATAGTGTGGCCGGGCATGGCCCATCATGATGCGCGGCGGGGTGTCGAAACCGTCGACCAGCAGGCCGGATTCCTCGTTGACCGAAAAGCTGAACGGGCCCTGCATCACGGCCATGCCGCGGGACCTCAGCCAATCACACGCCGCATCGAACAACGCCGCGAACACCGCCTCATCATCGACGGCGTCGAGAAAGCCGAATTGGCCGGTTGCGTCGCCATAGCGCTCAAGCCGCAGCCGGTCGACCTGGGCCGATATCCGTCCGACCGGCTCGCCATCGCGATAGGCCACGAACAGTTGCGCCTCGCCGTGCTCGAAATACGGGTTCTTGGCCGGACTGAGATGCTCCTTGCGTTCAAGATATAGCGGCGCAATCCATTGCGGGTCTCCGGCAAACACCTTGTGCGGCACGTTCAGAAAGTCATCGAGACTGCGGGCATCGCGGACCGGTTCGACTTTGATGAGCGAGGACACTGTAGTCTTGTCCTCAGCCATCTGTGGCGGCAAGTACGCCCGGATGTTTCGTCACATCCGTCACGTGACCCGCCTCGACCTGATAGAGCCGCGTCGCGATCTTCGCCCAGGCCGGGCGATGCGTTATCGCGACAATGGTGTAGTCGCCCCTGAGTGCCGACACGTGATCGCAGATCGCCAGTTCGGTCTCGGGATCGAGCGCGCTGGTCACCTCGTCGAGGATCAGCAGTCTGGGCTTGAACACCAATGCCCGGGCCAGCGAAATGCGCTGGCGTTGGCCGCCGGACAGCTTCGTGCCGCCTTCGCCGACCATGGCGTCGATACCGTCCGCCAAATCGGCGACAAAGTCCATCGCCCCGGCGGCCTCGAGCGCTGCGGCGACCTCTTGTCTTGTCGTGTTCTCCTTGCCCATGGTGACGTTGGTGGCGATCGAGCCGTGCAAAAGATTGAGCTCCTGCGGCACGTAGCCGATCATCTCGCGCCAGGCCTGCAGAGAGATATCGCCGAGCGGGACATCATCAATGCTGATCACGCCCTTGTCCGGCCGGTACAGACCGATCATCAGATCGATCAGTGTCGTCTTGCCGGACCCCGATGGCCCCTGCAGCACGGTGATGCCGCCGGCGGGAACCTCCAGCGTGGCGTCGTGAATGACCGGTGTCTTGCCGTGCGCAAACGACACGTCCGCAAAGCCGATGCCGTGCCGCAGCTGCGGCACACGGGTACCTGTGTCGATCTCGGGATTTGCTTCCAGTTCGTCGATCAGTTCGCGCGTGCGCACATAGGCGCCCTGCAGTGCCGAAACCTTCTGGTAGGTCTGCTGCACCTTGCGGATGATGGCGATCGATTGAAAGAAGATGATCCCGAGCACCACGAGTTCGGCCAGGGGAACCTGCCAGTAGGTCGTCGCCACATAAACTCCGAGGCCGATCGCCACCGCGGACAATGCATCCTGACCGTAGTACAGGCCCTCACGCGACACGGCCAGATTGATCAACGCCCGCTTGAGCTTGCGGATGCGGTCTGCCGAATAAGCCAGGAAATGCGACTGCCGCGCCATCGTCTTGATCGGCTTGATGTTGCCGAGCGCATCGGTCACATGCGCCACCAGTTCACCGGTACGGTCGGTCTGCTTGAAACCGGCCCGGCGGCCCAGGCGCACCAGACCCTGCAGGCAAACCACCAGCAGCAGGCCGACGACACAGCCGGCCAGTGCCATCTTGTAGGACACGAAGAACGCCACCAGGGCATAGACGAGACCCTGCACTGTCAGGGCGACGAACCGCGCCGCCTTGAGATAGGCCTGCCCGGCGCGTGTGGCATTGACGCTGATGGCATTGGCGACCATGCCGGTCTGCAGGCCGGAGAAATGGCCCCAGTCGGCGCTGAACAGCGCCTTGAGCAGTCGCCGGCGCAGGTTCGTCGCCACCACGGCTTCGGCATATCCGGCATAGGTGAGCGCGGCGAACGACAGCACGCTCTTGATCACCATGGCAGTGACGACCACGACGATCAGAATGGGCAGGCCGGGCGCGATGCCGAGCCCCGACAGGGTGCCGGTGACCAGTTCGTTGAGGGGCGAGGAGTTGTCCGTGGACCCGCCGCTGATCTGGGTTGCCGCAGGCAGCAATGCCGAAAGACTGACCGCTTCGAAGATGCTGGCCAGCACCAGACACCCCAGCACCAGGAGCGGCCTTGTTCCTTCCGCCCTGAAGAAGATGTTGAAGACCTTCAGCATCGCGGGTCAGACCTGCGGTTTTGCCGGTTGTGGATACGGACGCCCAATGCCGCCTAGTCGCTCAGCTTTTCAAGGTTTGCATCGGCGCGCCGGGTGGCGGCCTCGAAGCGGTCCTCGAAGGATTGCAGGTTCTTGCGTGGTTCCTGGTAGAAGGCGGTGAACTTCATCAGCCTCAGGAAGGTCGCGTTGAGGAACCGTCCCCACCAGCGCATAGGCCGGTCGAAGTCGAACAGCAGGATGACCCGCTCCTCATCGGTCTCGTTCCACACTTCGTGTTCGTAGGTGTCGTCGAACACGAACATCTCGCCTTCTTTCCACACGCAGATTTCGTCATCGACCCGGATGCGGCACTTCTCGCGCTCGCGCGGGATGATCAGCCCGAGATGGCTGCGCAGGATGCCCTTGGTGACACCCCGGTGGGCCGGGATATGGTAGCCCGGCGCCAGGATCGAGAACCACGCCGTCTGCAGGTTCGGCACCTGTTCCAGCAGCCGTGTCGTCACCGGCGCCTGGGCGGCGTTGCGCTCCATCTTCTGGCCGAAACCGTAGAGCACGAAGGTGCGCCAGTTCTTGCCCTGCGAGATGCGATACTGGTCCGGCGAAATTTCCTGAAACGCCGGAATGTCCTCACGGTGCTTGAGGATTTCGCGCACCTCCTCGCGGATCGTCTGCCATTCGGTCTCGAACGGCTCAAGGAAGGAGAAGTGAGCGTTGGGGATCACCGGCGTGTCCGGTACGATCGACTGTTTCGACAGCGTCGCCGCAAGTGCCCGGGTCAGGCGCTTGCCGTATTTCTTGACACGCTTGCGCATCGGACGTCTGAGCGTATCGGGCTTGTGCTGTTCGCTGGTCGAGGTCATGGCAATCAGTCTACCATATTCAAAGGAACGTGCGGCGCTGTTTACTGATTCGCGGGCGCAAACACAACTCACCGCGGAGAATCGTTCGCCGTTCTCACCGGCAACAATGCCGCTGGACGCCTGCAGGACACCATGCTATCTGCAGCGGACCTGTTAGAGAACAGAGCATGACATGGCACACTCGGGTTCAAGAACTCTGCGACGACGACCGGCTCAGCCAGCCGCCACCGGCCGGTGAACGTGCGCTTGCGCCTTTTCTTTCTCTTTCGGATGACCACAGATTGACCGGAGTGAACAAGGCCCGCGCCTGGCGCCGGCCCTTGTCCACTGTTTCATGCAGGTCCTTCGAAAATCATGAGTGAATGCTCCGTCACCATCGTGCCGGCTCTGCCGGACCATCAACCCGCCATCGAAGCCATTCTCGACCGGGCGTTCGGCCTGGCCCGCCACACCAAGACGTCGTACCGCTTCCGCGAGGGCGAAACCGCTGTGCCCGGCCTGTCGTTCGCCGCGGTCCTGCCGGACGGCGGCATCGCCGGCGCCATCAGCTTCTGGCATCTGCGCATTGGCGACGACGGCCGCCCGGCCCTGCTGCTCGGACCGCTTGCCGTCGACCCGGCACTGCAGGCCAGGGGCATCGGCCGCGCGCTGATGCGGCACGGCATTGCCGAGGCACAACGGCTCGGCCACGAACTGATCATCCTGGTCGGCGACATGCCGTACTATGCCCGGGTCGGCTTTGCCCGCGTGCCGGACGGCAAGCTGTTGATGCCCGGCCCGGTCGACCCCGACCGCCTGCTCTATCTGGAACTGGCCGCCGGCAGCCTCGCCGCGTGCAACGGCCTGGTCCTGCCACCCAGCCGATTCGCCGCCACCGCCTGAGGACACCCGTTGTCACTTCAGCGCGGTGCACCCGTCAGCAAGACTGAAGCCAATACCGCAGGTATCGCCGGTACTCAATGGCCTTCGCGGTACCACATGGTGCACAGCAGGCCGAGCAGAGCGGCCAGGGCGAGAAGGGTGCCGAACAGCGGGATCTGCTCAACCGAGCGTACCCGGTACTTGCCGTTGGCCTTCAAGCCCAGCCAGCCTGATCCGGCCATGCTGCGCCCCGGCTTGACCTTGGCCAGACGGGGCAGCGACAGGCTGTCTGCCGCGCCCGATACCAGCCAGGCGATGCCGCCGCCCGATGCCGCGACGATGGGTTTCAGCTTGTCGTCGCTGGCATGGATTTCCGCCGTCTCGCGCGGGTCGGCGCTGCCGACCGCAACGACCGAGGCCAGGGTGCCGTCGCTCAAGCGGTAGATGCCGGCTTCGGAGACCGCCATGGCCGCATGCCACAAGCCCGGTGTAACCTGTTTGAGGTCAAGCTTTTCCGCCTTGCCGCTCGGCAGGGTCACATCGACGGAGGCCGTATCGTCGGCCATGGTGCGGCGCTCGATGAGGATCTGCCCGCCGTCCTGTTTGCCGCTCAGCGCCTCTTCCTCAAGCTCCGGCTCCTTCATCAGCCAGTGGGCCAGGCGGCGCAGCAGCTCGGCCTGCGGACCGCCGCCGTCATAGCCGCGCGCCCACAGCCAGGCATGGTCGGACATGAGCTGGGCGATGCGCCCGCCATCGCGCCGCGCCAGCACCATCAGCGGCTTGTCGTCCGGCCCAGACATCACGATGTCGCCCTCGCGCGCCTCGGCATCGATCAACCGGAACCAGCGGCCCCAGCTCGGCGCCACGGGATCGGACCCGGGCAGGCCGCGGGTGACCGGATGACGCTCGCCCTTTTCGGTGATCCGCGCCCGGTAGGGCTGCTCGACCACCTCACCGCTCGGCGTCAGCGGCAGCACGGTGGCGAGCGGCGTGCGGTACAGCGACAGCGAGGTGGCATAGTCCGGCCCGGCGGCGACCAGCACCGCGCCGCCCTGCTCGATATAGCCGGCGATGTTGGCCAGATAGGCCATCGGCAGCACGCCGCGCCGCTGGTAGCGGTCGAAGATCACCAGGTCGAACTCGGGCAGCTTTTCAACGAACAGTTCGCGGGTCGGAAAGGCGATCAGCGACAGTTCGCGGATCGGCGTCCCGTCCTGTTTCTCCGGCGGCCGGAGGATGGTGAAGTGCACCAGGTCGACCGAAGCGTCCGCCTTGAGCAGGTTGCGCCAGGTGCGCTCGCCCGGGTGCGGTTCGCCGGAAATCAGCAGCACCCGCAGGCGGTCGCGCACCCCTTCGGTGACGGCAACCGCGCGGTTGTTCTGGGCCGACAGTTCGCCCGGCGCGACGGGAACGGAAATCTCCGTCAGGTTCTGACCGCCGTGCTTGATGGCAATGTCGATTTCGACGCTCTGGCCGACATCGACCATGATATCGCGCGGCTCGCCGGCGCCGGTCTGCACCGTGGCCAGCACCTGGCCGCCGGATGCCGCACCGCCGGTGCCCTCGACACGGAAGCGGATGGTCTGGCTTTGGCCGACGATGGCGAAACGCGGATAGGCTTCAAGCACCACCCGGCGGTCGTTCTCATCGCGTTTGCCGGTGATCGCGGCATGCAAGGGTCCGTCATAACCGATCTCCGACAACGCCTTGGGCACATCGTGGACCTGACCGTCGGTGATCATGATGGCGCCGGCATAACGCTCCGGCGGCACGTCGCTGAGCGCCGATTTCAGGGCCTCGAAGGCCCGCGTGCCGTCCTGGCTCGAGGTGATGCCGGAGCGCACCTCGACCTGGCGGACCTCGACGTTGCCAAGTTCGGACAGTTCTTCCTGCAGGTGCTTTTCGGCAAGGCCCGTGCGTTCGGCCCGGTTGCCCATCTCCTGGCTCAGAGAGCGGTCGACGACCAGCACCGCGACATCGTTCAGCGGTTCGCGATCCTCGTTGCGGACCGACGGGTTGAGCAGCGCCAGGACAAGTGCGGCAAGGGTCGCCACACGCAGAAGGCCGCCGCGCGCCCGGCCCCACAGGCCGAGCCCGACCAGCACCAGGCCGGCGAGCGCCAGAGCGGCGATCGCCAGTTGCGGCAGCAGGGGGGCGAACTCGATCGACCAGGTCATGGCGCTACTGCCCGAGCCGTTCGAGCAATGCCGGCACATGCACCTGGTCGGCCTTGTAGTTGCCGGTCAGAGCATACATCACCACGTTGACACCGGTACGGTAGGCGAACTCGCGTTGGCGTTCGCCGCCGGGCACCGCCGGATAAAGCGCGCGGCCGGAGAAGTCGCGCGCCCAGGCCGCGGCGTAGGCGTTCGAACCGATGATGATCGCGGTAACGCCATCGGAGTTGCCGGCCGCCGGTGTGTTGCCGCGGCCCGATGCCTCGACCCACAGATCGCCGCCGGCCCAGCGGCCGGGAAAGCTCTGCATCAGGTAGAATGCCTTGGTCAGCACATGTTCCGGCGGCACCGGCTCGAGCGGCGGGATGTCGAGCGACGCCAGAAGGCGGCGCAGCGCCTGGGTCGCCGCGCTGGCGTCGCCGGTGATCGCCGACAGGCCGGACTGGCTGTCCTGGGTATCGAAGAAGATCGTGCCGCCGTTCTTCATGAAGGTATCGATCTTGGCAATCGCCGCCGGCGACGGCGGCTGGGCATCGGCCAGCACCGGCCAGTAGAGCAGCGGGAAGAACACGATCTCGTCGGTTTCGATGTTGATGCCAACAGGTGCGGCGGGCTCGATGGAGGTGCGCTGGCGCAGAACCTGGGTGAGACCGGTGAGCCCGGCCATGCTGACATCATCGACGTTCCGCGAGCCGGTCACCACATAGGCCAGCCGGGTTTCCAGAACCGCCTCAAGGGCGAAACGCTCCTCAGCCGCGCTGGTGGCTGTTTCGCCACTTGATTGCGCCAGTGCAGGATCTCCCGACAGGCCGGATGCGAGCAGGGCAAGCGTTACACCGAGCGCGCCACCGGTGCGCAAACGCCGCCAGGTGCCCGACAGCGCCAGCGCCGCGATGCAGTCAGCCAGGAACAGGGCAAAGGCCAGGGCCAGGATCGGCCCGGTGAACGACACCGCGCCACGGGCGGTGTATCCGGCAGTTGCAACACGTCCCGGCAGGTCCGAAAGAGCGGTCAGCCTGTCCTGCGGCAGAGCCAGGTTGATGGCCCGCAACGACCCGGCCTGTTTGTACAATCCGGCCGGGTGACCGGCGCTGGCCACCGCGGTTGAAATGTCGCGGGCGGCGATCGGGGCGGCATCGCCGGACGGATTTCCGAGCCGCCCGAAACCGTCCAGCAGGCGTTGCGGCACGTAGGTTCCGGCGGTTTGCGCTGCGGTCGTGGCAGCGGTGGTTTCGGCACCGATGCCCGGCGCCAGATCGAGAATGCGCCGCAGCAGTTCGACGAACAGCCCGGAAAACGGCAGGTTCGACCAGTCGCCGTTGGCGGTGACGTGGAACAGCACCAGCAGGCCGCTGCCACGCTTTTGGGCGGTGATCAGCGGCGTGCCGTCTTCCAGGCTCGCCCACACCCGCTCGCGCAGCGACCCATCCGGCTCGGCCAGCACCTGTCGGGTGACCAGTACGCTGTCATCGATGGCCAGGCCGGCAAACGGGCTGTCGTCGGCGAACGGCGCCATGCGCTGCGGCTGCTCCCACGACAAGGCGCTGCCAAGCGCCCGGCCGCCGGCGCGCAGTTTCACCGGCACCAGTTCGTCATTGCCGCCGGCAAGGCGCGGGCCGGCAAAGCGCAAGAGCACGCCGCCATTGTTGACCCAGCCGGACAGGGCGTCGTGCTCGCCGCGCCGCAGGTTGCCGACATCGGCCAGCACGATCAGCGATGTTCCGGCCTCGATCGCCTCACCGAGATCGCCGGCCTTGGCCAGCTCATTGACCTCGGCCGAGGGCTCAAGCGCCCGCGACACGTAGTAGAGCGGCGACAGCAGCGGCTGGGCCAGCTCGAGCGATGAACCGGTCAGCAGCGTCACCGTCTTGCGCTGCCAGCGGTCATCGAGCAGGTAGACCGCACCGGCAGAACGCTGGCCGGCCAGCCGGATTTCGCCGGCCTCGTTGCGCAGCGCCAGCGGCAGATCGATGTTGCCGGACACGGCGGTCTCGCCGGCCTTGAAGGTCAGCGTCTTCTCGGCCAGCCGGCGGCCGTTGCGAGCCAGAAGCTCCACGGTGACCTCACTCGCGGCAGCACCTGCATTGCGCACCGCACCGGCTTTCAGAACCCCGCCCGCAAGGGCCGGTGTTGCCAGTGCCGGTTGCATGTCGCCGGCCCCGCGCCTGAACACCTGAACCTGCGCATTGTCGCCGGCCAGTCCGGCCAGGCCCTCGGCAAATGTCTTCGCCGCGCCATGGTCGAGGCCGTCCGACAGCCAGAAGACGCGCAATGCCTCGGCATCTGCGAAACCCGCCTGCAGCTCGACGAGTGTCTTTGCCCGGTCCGGGGTAAGTGCCCTGGGCGCCAGCGTTGCGGCCTGTTCGCGCACCGCCGCCGCCGCCTTTGCCGCCAGATCGCGCGGCTGGGTACGCGGCGCGGTGGTCGCCAGGGTCACCGGCGCCTGCGCCTGTCCGGCGGCATCGATCAGGCCGTCCAGCGTGGCGCTGATCTCGCGCCAGTCATTGCCCGATGCCCAACCGTCGTCGACAACGATCAGTACCGGTGTCTTCGCCGCCAGATTGACCAGGTCGTCCGGCAGCAATGGCCGGGCCACAGCCAGGATGACCAGTGCGGCGAGCGCCAGGCGCAGCAGGATCAGCCACCACGGTGTCGTTTCAGTGTCCTCTTCGCGCGCCACCAGATCGAGCAGCAGCCGGAACGGGGCGAACCGCACGGTTTCCGGCCTGGGCGGCACGTAGCGCAACAGCCACCAGATCAGCGGCAGTGCCAGCAGCGCCAGCAGGGCCGCCGGGTTGGCGAAACTCAATGCCGACAGCGCGCCCATGCCTCAAGGCCCGCCGGCGCCGGCGCGGTGCACCCGCTCGTCGCGCGAAATCGCACCATAGAGCGGCATCAGGCACCGCTCGGCCGGCTGGTCGGTATGATGCACCATGAAGCTCCAGCCAAGCCGCCGGGTGAGGTCGAGAAGCCCGGCGCGATGCTGCTCCAGCCGTTCAATGTATGCCGCGCGCAGGCTTTGCGGCTTGCCGACCGGCAGCTTGCGCTCACCCGCGAACTCGGCGAACTCGGTGTGTCCTTCGAACGGGAAGGCCTCTTCGGCCGGATCGATCACCTGCACCACGTGGCCGAATATGCCCTGCGCCGACAGGGCGGCGAAGCTTGCGGCAACGGCGTCCAGGTCGGAGAAGAAGTCGCCGATCAGCAGGCAGGTGGAAAAGCGCGGCAACTGGGCCGGCGGCGGCAATGTGTCGTCGGTTACACCCGGCGCGCCGGCGTACCAGTCCGCCATCCGGTTGACGCTCAGATCCGAGGCGCCCGGCGCAAACGGCGCACCGATGGCGGCAACGCGCTCACCGGCCTTCACGGCCAGAATGGCCACCGCTAGCGCTAGGGTGACGGCGCGGTCGTGTTTCGAGCTGCCGGCCAGTTTTGAACGATACTGCATGCCCGGAGCCCGCGAGGCCCAGATCCACAGGGTGTTGGTGGCTTCCCATTCGTTCTCGCGGATCAGCACCCGATCGCTGCGCGCCGACTTGCGCCAGTCGATCTGCTGGGCGGCATCGCCGGGGCTGTAGCGCCGGTATTGCCAGAAGTCCTCACCCGGCCCGGCCCGACGGCGGCCATGAGCCCCGTGGACGGTGGCGTTGGCAATGCGCTCGGCGGCGATCAGCAGCGGCGGAAACGCCCGGGTGAGCGTTTCAGCTTCATGCCGCCGGGCCAGCGTCGCGCTGCCCGCCCTGCCTGATGCTGCTGCAGCGTCCACGTCGTTGGGTCCTATCCGATATCCGCAATGAGCTTGTCGATAACATCGTCGAGCGAGGTGCCGTCAGCGCGTGCGGCAAAGTTGATCGCCATGCGGTGGCGCAGCACCGGTCGCGCCAGGCTCAGGACATCGTCGACCGACGGTGCCAGCCGGCCGTCCAGCAACGCCCTGGCGCGCACCCCGAGCATCAGCGCCTGGCTGGCCCGCGGACCCGGTCCCCAGGATACGCTCTGGCGCACGAAATCGCTGGCATTGTCGTCCGGACGCGCCGAGCGCACCAGCGTGAGGATCGCATCGGATACCGATTCGCCGACCGGGATCAGCCGCAGCAGCCGCTGGGCCAGCATCAGTTCATCGCGCGTCAGCACGTCCGGCGCCTCCGGCTCGTCGCTGCCGGTGGTCGAAAACAGCATCCGGCGCTCGGCTTCAAGGTCCGGATAGGGCACGTCGATCTCCAGCATGAACCGGTCGAGCTGGGCTTCCGGCAACGGATAGGTGCCTTCCTGCTCGATCGGGTTCTGGGTCGCCAGCACATGGAACGGGCGCGGCAGGTCATGGCGCACCCCGGCGATGGTGATGTGGTGTTCCTGCATCGCCTGCAGCAGCGCCGACTGGGTGCGCGGGCTGGCCCGGTTGATCTCGTCGGCCATCAGAAGCTGGGTGAACACCGGACCGGGCAGAAAGCGGAAGGCACGCTTGCCGGTCTCGCTTTCCTCCATGACCTCGGTGCCGAGAATGTCCGCCGGCATCAGGTCCGGGGTGAACTGCACCCGTTTTTCATCAAGTCCCAGCACCTTGCCCAGGGTCGTCGCCAGCTTGGTCTTGGCCAGACCCGGCGCGCCGACCAGCAGCGCATGGCCACCGCTCAGAATGGCAGTGACCGCCAGGTTGATAACCTCGTCCTGGCCGAAAATCACCTGGCCGACGGCATCGCGCACGCCGGTCAGCTTGTCAGCCATGGCCTCGAGTTGTTCGAGGACTTTCTTGTCGGTTTCATTGATCGTGAGCATGTCGCGGACTATAGTTTGCCTTTGCTGGTGACGCGAGCGCAAAAACCCCGGCCGGACCGACCCGGACAAGCAGGAGAACAGCTTGGTTGCCAACCATGGCTTCTGTGGGGCAGGACTGGGGCTACCTGCAAATCTATACGCCCCCGCGGCGATGCAGGATCAATTCAGCGTGACATGAACCGAAATCCCGAATTTCCAGCGCCCGATCCGGAGCGCGCCATCGCCGGCCTCGAAGTGCTCGGCTCGACCGGCCGCACGCGCCCGCCGGTCGAAGCCTGGCATCCCGAGAACGTCCGGGAAATCGACATGGCAATCGACCGCGAAGGCAATTGGTCCTACCTCGGCTCGCCGATCGGCCGGCCCGAAATGGTCCGCCTGTTCGCCTCGATCCTCAGGCGCGAGGACGATGGCCGCTATGCGCTGGTGACGCCTGTCGAGAAATGCCTGATCCAGGTCGCCGACGTGCCGTTCGTCGCCGTCGGCCTGTCGGTGCACGATGCCGGACCGGAACAGGTGCTGGCGTTCACCACCAATCTCGGCGACACGGTGCACTGCGACGATGGTCATGCGCTGCGGTTCTCACGCCGGGGCGATGCCTACGTGCCCTATGTGACCGTGCGTTCGGGGCTTGAGGCCCGCATCGGCCGGGCGGTCTACTACGACCTGATGGCGATGTGCGACACTGCCGTTGAGAGTGGACAGCAAATGCTGGGCTTGTGGTCCGGCGGAACCTTCTGGACAATCGCCCCGGCCGGGGAGGTGGCGGAATGAGCGCCGTTGAAGATCGCCTGACACGTTTCAGCCTTGCCGACTTCCGCAGCCGGGCGCAGCGTGGCCTGCACGGTGACGTGCCGGTTGAACTGGCTGACACAATGCGCCCGGCAAAGGTCAGCGATGACGATCTCAACACCCACCTGGGCGCGACATTCGATTGCCCCGATCCGCGCCCGGCAGCAGTGCTGGTGCCGGTGGTGATGCGCGAACCGGAGCTGACCGTTCTGCTCACCCAGCGCACCGAGCACCTGCCGTCGCACCCCGGCCAGGTGGCGTTTCCCGGCGGCAAGATCGACGCTGGCGACACCAGCCCGGTGGCCACCGCCCTGCGCGAAACCCACGAGGAAACCGGCCTGGCCGAAGGGTTCGTCGACACCATCGGTTATCTCGATGTCTACCAGACCCGCACCGGCTTCCGGGTGCTGCCGGTGGTCAGCCTGGTGCGGCCCGGCTTTCAGCTGGTGCCGGAGCCGGGCGAAGTGGCCGAAATCTTCGAGGTGCCGCTGCGCTTCCTGATGACGCCAACCAATCATCAGCATCACACCCGCGAATGGCAGGGCGTCGAACGGCGCTTTTACGCCATGCCCTATGACGGCTATTATATCTGGGGCGCCACCGCCGGCATGATCCGCAACCTTTATGAGCGACTCTATGGCAAAGACTGAACAACCCTCTCTCACCGGCTGCGCCTGGCTGACCACCCAACCGCTGCAGGCGGTCCTTGCCGTGCTCGGCGGTGCCGATGGTCAGGCCCGCGTCGCCGGCGGTGCGGTGCGTAACGCATTGCTCGATGAAGTGGTCAACGACATCGATATCGCCACCGTGCACCGGCCCGATGAGGTGACGGCGCGATGCCAGGCCGCCGGCCTTGCCGTGCATCCCACCGGCATCGACCATGGCACAGTGTCCGTCGTGGCGCGGGCCGAACCGGAGCCGGCGGTCTACGAGGTCACGACATTGCGCGTCGATGTGGAAACCGACGGCCGCCATGCCAAGGTCGGCTTCACCGAGGATTGGGCGGCCGATGCCGCGCGGCGCGACTTCACCATCAATGCGCTGTACTGCGATGCCGACGGCAATGTGTTCGACCCGCTCGGCGGACTGGCCGACATCGAAACGCACACCGTGCGGTTCTGCGGCAAGCCGAAGGCGCGCATCCGCGAGGACTATCTGCGCATCCTGCGGTTCTTCCGTTTCCATGCCCGCTACGGCTCCGGTGCACCGGACGGCAAGGGCCTTGAGGCCTGCATCGCCGAAAAGCAGGGATTGGCGAAACTGTCACGCGAGCGCGTCCGCGACGAACTGCTCAAGACCCTTGTCGCGCCCGGTGCCGCAGAAGTGGTTGAGCTGATGGCGGATACCGGCATTCTGCGGGCCGCACTGGACCGCAAGGCCGATCCGGACAGACTGCAGCGGATGATCGCGATCGACAGCGGCAACGCACTGCCGGGCGATGCGCTGCTGCGCCTGGCGGCACTCTACGGTGCCGTTCCGGTGCTGGCCAGTCGCCTGCATCTGTCGAACAAGCAGGAACAGCGCCTCAAGTTCATGCAGATTTCCATCTCGCCCAAGCTGAGCGAGGCCGAGCGCAAGCTGACCCTCTACCGGCACGGCCGCGATGCCTACCGCGATGCCGTGCGCTACCGCTGGGCCGCTTCCGACAAGCCCGGCAAAGCGGCACGTTGGCTCGAGCTATACAAATTTGCGGACACTTGGGAACCACCGCAGTTTCCCCTCACCGGCGCCGATGTTCTGGAACTCGGCCTGCCGCCGGGCCCCAAGGTCGGCAAGCTGCTCATGAAGCTGGAGGACTGGTGGATCGCCGAGGATTTTCCGCTCGACCGGCCACGCCTGCTCACCGAACTGCGCCAGCGGGTTGAGGCGGATTGAACCTCAGCGCCTGACCGAAAAGTCCTGAGGCCGTCAAACCACCCGGGCCTTGCGCAGCCGCTCGATATCTTTCTCCGCGTAATCGAGTTGTCCGAGAATTTCGGCCGTATGTTCGCCGAGCGCCGGTGGCGGGCGGTCGAGGGCTGGGGAACCGTGCGCGTAATTGAAGCCGGCCGTGGGAAACCTCTGCGGTGCCGATGCAGGCAGGCCGGAGGGCGGTGATTGCAGCACGGTGCGGCTTGCGACCTGGGCTTCTCTGAGGGCTTCGTCGAGGGTGCGCACGCGCGCCGCCGGCACGTGGGCGGCGTTGAACGCTTGCTCCCAGTGGTCGGCAGTGCGGGTCTTGAGGATTCCGGCAATCGCTGCGGCGTCTTTGGCGCGCCGGTCGCCGATCGTGGCGCGCGGCGCGGTACGCACGTCTGCAGCTTCGGCGCTCAGGCCGAGAACGTCCAGGGCGCTGGCCAGTTGCCGGTTGGTCCAGGCGCCGAGCATGAGCATGCCGTCGGCCGTGTCGTAGGTCGCATAGCCGGCATAGCGCGGGTGGACGTTTCCATGCGGTTCGGGGGGCTGGTCCAGCTTGACCGTGTCGGTCACGAACGCGCACATCAGCATCAGCGCGCAATCGAGCATCGCGACATCGATGCGCTGGCCCCTGCCGGTGCGTGCGCGCTGCAGCAGGGCGGCACAGATCGATAGTGCCGCCTGCGCCCCGGTGCCGTAGTCGACCATCGGCGGGCCGACCCGAACCGGCGTCGTCTCGGGCGTGCCGTTCGCCGCCATCAGTCCTGAATAGGCCTGGATCACCACATCGTAGGCCGGATGACAGCGCTTTGGGCCGGTCTGGCCGAACCCGGTGATCGAACAGTAGATCAGTTCCGGATTGTCCAGGCTCAGAGCGTCGTATCCAAGCCCAAGCTCTTCCATCTTGCCGGCGGTGTAGTTTTCGACCAGGACATCGCTGGTGGCCACGAGCCTGCGCAGAATTTCCCGGCCTTCCACGGATTTCAGGTTGAGGGTGATCGCCTTCTTGCCGGCATTCTGGGCCATGAAATAGGTGCCGCGCAGCTGCTCGTTGAGCTCAGGGACCACGCCTTCGATACGCGTCATGTCGGGGCAGTTCGGCCCTTCGATCTTAATCACCTCGGCCCCCAGCGTGGCCAGCTGAAAGGTCGTGAACGGCCCGGCCAGAACGTGCGTCAGGTCCAGAACACGCATTCCTTCGAGAGGTCTCATCCTTTGGATCTCCGTGGTTTGGCGCATCGGGCCACCGGCCCCGCCGGCATTACACATGAGCGTGAGCGATTTTCAATAGCGCGTGAAACCGGGCAAATTTCACATCCTTGCGCCCAACATATGATGCACCATGACAGCGATTGGAGGCAGTTCATGCGCTGGACGAACAGCTTTGTGGCGTCGATGCTGGCGGTTGCCGGCATCCTTGCAACCACCATTTTGGCAGGCAATGCCCAGGAAGACGGACATCTGACCATCGAAAACCCCGGGCAACCCGGTGACGGGCCGATCCAGGACGCCTACCGGCAACTGGCCGCACAGATGCGCGACGGCTACGGCTTGTCCGACCTCGCTGTGGCGCGCGACTACATGAAATGGCAGCGCTACAACCGCCTGCCCTACCTGTCGGCCACGCATGGCAACCGCTATGTCAACAGCTATGCCAACGGCAAGGTGCGCGGCTATGGCGCGCTCAAGGCTGGCGAGCGCTTTGCCGAGGGCGCGGTGTTCGCCAAGGACAGCTTCACCGTCACCAAGGCCGGCAAGGTGTTTCCCGGCGCTCTGTTTGTCATGGAAAAGCTGGCCGGCGGCGCCAGCCCGTCGACCGCCGACTGGCGCTACGTGATGATCATGCCCGACGGTAGTCTGTTCGGCGACAGTGCCGGCGACGCAGCACCGCAGGTAGAGTACTGCCACCAGTGCCACATTCGCATGGCCGACCAGGACTTCGTGTTCTTCGTGCCAGAAGCCTTTCGGACCGCGCCGGAATAGTCTCAGGCAAGCCCGTCCAGCTGGGCGAGAATGGCATCGGCCATGGCCTGGGTGCCGACCTCGGTCATGCCGTCCTGCATGATATCGCCGGTCCGCAAGCCGCCGGCCAGCGTCGCGGCGATGGCGTCCTCCAGCTTGCCGGCCCAATCGGCCATGCCCAGCGAGTAGCGCAGCGCCATGGCGAACGAGGCGATCATCGCGATCGGGTTGGCCTTGCCCTGCCCCGCGATATCGGGAGCTGAGCCATGCACCGGCTCGTACAGCGACTTACGCTTGCCGGTCGTCTCGTCCGGCGCCCCGAGCGAGGCCGATGGCAGCATGCCGAGCGAGCCGGTGAGCATGGCCGCGACATCGGACAGCACATCGCCGAACAGGTTGTCGGTGACGATCACGTCGTACTGCTTGGGATTGCGCACCAGCTGCATGCCGCAGTTGTCGGCCAGCACATGCTCGAGTTCGACATCCGGGTAACTTTCCGCGTGCACCTGGGTGACCACCTCGTTCCACAACACACCCGATTTCATCACGTTGCGCTTTTCCGCCGAGGCGACCCGGTTGGAGCGGGTGCGCGCTAGGTCGAAGGCGACACGGGCGATGCGGTCGATCTCGTAGGTGTCGTAGACCTGGGTGTCGACGGCGCGCTTCTGGCCGTTGCCGAGATCGGTGATCTCCTTAGGTTCGCCGAAGTAAACCCCGCCGGTCAGTTCGCGCACGATCAGCATGTCGAGGCCTTCGACCAGCTCGCGCTTGAGCGAGGAGGACTCGGCCAGCGCCGGATAGCAGATCGCCGGGCGCAGATTGGCGAACAGCGCCAGGTCCTTGCGCAGGCGCAGCAGGCCGGCTTCGGGGCGTTTGTCATAAGGAACGCCGTCCCACTTCGGCCCGCCGACAGCACCGAAGATCACCGCATCGGCGGCGTTTGCGAGCGCCATGTCGGCATCGGAAATCGCCTCGCCATGGGCATCGTAGGCGGTGCCGCCGACCATGCCCTGCTCGGTCTCGAAGGCCGCCACGCCACGGTCGTTGAACCATGCGATGACGCGCTGAACCTGATCCATGACCTCCTGGCCGATACCGTCACCGGGCAGCAGAAACAGCTTATGGGTCGCCATGATATGATCGCCTTTCGGAAGAAAACAGTTTGACCGGTCTCGGTGTTCACCGGTCGACCTGCTATGGTCGGCAAATGCTTAGAGCGTGGAAATCACTATGACAAGAGTGTTGGCCGGGCTAATTGCGGTTGTGGTTTCGTGGAGCGGAAACGCTGTCGCGGAGGCGCCGGTGCTGGGGTTGCCGATTGATTGTGAAGTCGGCAAGACTTGTTTCATCCAGCAGTATGTCGATACCGACCCCGGCAGCGGTGCGCGCGACTATACCTGCTCCGGTCAAACCTACAACGGCCACAAAGGCACCGATTTCAGGGTGAAGACCGCAGCAGACGCCAGAACCGGGGTCAAAGTGCTGGCAGCGGCATCCGGCGTTGTTCTGCGGACCCGCGACGGTATAGCCGACAAGTTCGCCCGCACCGCTGAAGAGCTGGCCGCACTGAACGGCAAGGGTTGCGGAAATGGCGTTGTCCTTGATCATGGCGGCGGCTGGCAAACCTATTACTGCCACTTGAGAAAAGGCTCGGTCCGGGTGGCCAAAGGCGCAACAGTGCGGGCCGGCGATGCCCTGGGACTGGTCGGATACTCAGGTGCCGCAGCATTTCCACATGTCCATCTGGGCGTCCTGAAGGACGAAAAGCCGGTCGACCCATTCCTGGGTCTGTCCGGCAGTACTTCTGCCTGTGCTGCCGGCCCTGAACCGCTCTGGTCGCCGACGGTGCTGGAAGCCCTTACCTACAAGCGCGGCCAGGTGTTGGACGTCGGATTTGCCGACAGTGCGTTAGAGCTGGCCGACGTGGAGACCGGCGCCGCCCAGGCATTCGTTCCAAGCGCCACCGCCAAGGCGCTGGTGGCCTGGGGCTGGATGATCAATGTGGAAGCCGGCGACCGGGTGGCGATTGTGCTCAATGGCCCGGATGGCGAACTGGCCCGCTCTTCCAAGGTGATCCCGGCGAGCAAGGCACAGTATGTTTCTTTTTCCGGGAGATCGCTGAAGGCAGGGCGGTGGCCGTCCGGGCGCTATGTGGCGCTGTTCAGCGTCGCCCGCAACGGCAAGACGGTGCTCCGGGCCGGGCGCGCCTTTACCATGAAATGAACCGGCGGAGAGAGCAGACCTCCATGGCTAATCATATTGAACTGACGACCATCGCGGACGGCATCGCGCAGCTGCGGTTGGCGCGTCCACCGGTAAATGCGCTGAACCCGGCGTTTCTCAACGACATCGCCGATGCCCTGGCGGCCCTGCGCGACGATGACGCGGTGCGGGCCGTGATCCTCACCGGAACCGGCAAGGTGCTGTCGGCCGGGATGGATCTGAAGGAGGCCATGGCCTTTGACCGCCCGGCCCAAACGGCCATGGCCGAGGCGCTCAACCGCTGTTTCGCGGCGGCCTATGAGTTTCCCAAGCCGCTGATCGCCGCGGCCAACGGCCATGCCATCGCCGGCGGGCTGTTCCTTATCCTGGTCGCGGACTGGCGCATTGTCAGTTCGGCGGCGAAACTGGGCCTCACCGAGGTGCGGGTCGGTATCGCTTTCCCGGCCGTGCCGAACGTCATCGCCACGCACGAACTTGGCGCCAGCGCGGCCCGGCGGCTGATGTTCGGCGGGCAGAACGTCAGCGCCGACGAGGCGCTCGGGATGGGCTTTGTCGACGCGGTGACCGCGCCGGATCAGGTTGCCGGTGCCGCCTTGGCCAGGGCCGGAGAATACGCCCGGATACCGCCGCGGGCCTATGCGGCCGTCAAGCAGCAGGTGCGGGCGCAAACGGTCGAACGCTACCGCATCGCCTTGCACGCCGGCGACCCGGCGCGCGACGGCTGGTTCACCGCGGAAACCCGCCCCGCGGCACAAGCCCTGCTGGACGGACAGCGGTAGAGGCGCACTCCTTCCGCAATTTTGATCCTGATCAAGGTGAAAACCCCGGCATTTGGCGATGATCGTGTTGCCGGTGCAATAATACCAAAGGAAGAATTTGTTGACCCATTTGACTGGTTTTTCGCGTCTGCTGGCTAGGCACAAACCACGCCGTGGTGTGGTTGACCACAAGTGGGCTGTAACAACGTCCAACGGGCGCGAAAAGCCGGCCTTCGGTGGGCCAAATTGGATCAACAATTTCTTCCTTTGGTATAAGCACTGCGCGACTTGTCGTTTCATGATCGAACTTGTGAGAGGACACCAAAATGACCCAAGACATCAAGAAACCTGAAGCATCGCAACCCCCGGCGCCGCGCTATCCCGATCCGTTCGGCGCCATGCGGGCGGAAATGGACCGCGTGTTCGACAACTTCCTCGGCGGCGGCTGGGGCAGCATGCCCGGCCTGCCAGGCCTGCCAGGCCTGCTCGGCGAGGGCAAGGGCGCGATGGTCGTGCCGAGCGTCGATGTGCGCGAGAACGACACCGAAATCGTGGTCGAGGCCGAATTGCCCGGCATGGAACAGGACGACGTCGACATCTCCCTGCGCGACGGCGTTCTCACCGTGAAGGGCGAGAAGAAGTCCGAACGCGTAGAGGACCGCGACGACGTCCATGTCGCCGAGCGCAGTTACGGCAGCTTCAGCCGCTCGTTCCGGCTGCCCGAAACGGTCGATGAGGAAAACGTCGCAGCCGCCCTCGACAACGGCGTGCTGCGCGTCACGCTGCCGAAGCGCGCCGAGGCGGTGAAGGCGGAAAAGAAGATCAAGATCGGCAAACGCTAACACCCTCGCCCAGCCGCACGCGGGCCGGCAATGCCGGGCTGGCGGTTGCGGGCAGCGGTGCCGGATGACGTTGTGGCGGTAACATCGCGTTTGCTCCTGTGGCCATCCCAATCCTCGCCCTTGCGGGGGTGAGAACCGATTTGCAATCGCTCCGGTGGAGCGATTGCAGGTTCAAACGGGCAGTGCCCAGCGCTCACCGGGTGGGTCTGGGCCTGACCACGCGGGCCGCCGGTGGAGTGTACCGCAACCCTCCCCCTTGTGGGGGTGAGAACCGATCAGCAATCGCTCCAGTGGAGCGATTGCAGGTTCAAACGGGCGGCGCGCAGCGCTGACCGGGTGGGGCTTGGGCCTGACCACGGGGTTCCACCGTTTGTGAATGCCGCAACCGCCGCACCCCACCCTAGCCCTCCCCACAAGGGGGAGGGGACCGGCTGTGCCGGGGGGCTGGCACGGCCTTACCGCCGCCCGGCCTTTCGGCCTGCGGGGGAGAAGGAATGAACGGGTCGAGCGGAGCGCCTGATCCGGCGCGGATATCCTTATCGAACGTTCAAAGTCTACTTGTCGGGGCCGAGCTTTCCGACGGCCCCGGAACGCCGGGGGCGCTCCGCTCCGGTGGTTTTGGGAACCGGTCCCGCTTCCTGCCATGCCGGTGAGGGTTCGCGCACGAACCGGCCATAAGGAGCAGCGGCGCGCGATATGTCCCGCCCCGCTCCGCCAGCCGGCCCGACGCCAGCCAGACCCTCACACGTCTCGCAGCGGCCCGGCAAACCGGACCCGCCACGCGCCAAGGCGCCGGGGCGGAAACCGCCCCAAGATGTCCACCCAAATCGGCTGATGCGAACACCATCATATGCAACACCTCGAACCTGTCACAGCCTCAAGCCAGCGCTGCTGCCGGCGGCCCCGGATATCTCACGAATAACCTCCGGGGCGGAGGACCTCGACGAACCTCTGAAAGGAAACTGCGTCTCGTAACACGCACCACCCCTCAGACACCGCCCCCTGCCCGATACCAAAGCGACCTAGGATACCACCCGTAAACCGGCAGGAGGTGTGGGGAGGATACCCTTTCCAAGGATATTTGTCAAGAACAAAAATGGAACATATTTCCTTGATGGGAACCAACAAATGCTTCCTTCGAAACCTCGACGTGAATTTGCCGATTGGGAGTCACGGCCCTTTGCCGACGTTCGAGTGTTGTTCTGTTTTTGCACTGCGGCATCCAAAATCCGACATCCATCAGCGCTTATGAGTAACTCTGCCTTGAAGGACGCCTTTGCGGACTTCTTGACCGGTCTCCGGTGGCGACTGAAGTTCCGGTCTGATGGCTAAACAGACGCTTTCCAGAAAGAGCGGACTTCCGGGATTGAACCGCCCCGGTCTCATGAACACCTGAAATGAGATGCGATGAGCGTCAGGAGATGTCGTGCATTACAGCAGTTGCTGGCGAGATTGCTGGACCACTCTTTGCAATCGCTCAATGCCCGTGGCCAGTATCCAGCTTGCGCTCAAGGTACAGCGAGTAGCGCGACATGGCGAAACAACAGATGAAGAAGAACAAGGCCACCGAAATGTAAACCTCGTTCGACAGGCCGTTCCAACGCGAATCTGCAAGCGCTGATCGCCCCAGTCCCAGCAGGTCGAGCATGCCGATGATGAGCACCAGCGTGGTGTCCTTGAACAAATCGATGAAGCTGTTGACAATACCTGGGATGGAGATCTTGAAGGCCTGTGGCAACACAATTAGGCGCATCGATTGCCAGTACTTCAGGCCCAAGGAATCCGCTGCCTCGAACTGGCCCTTGGGGATGGCCTGCAACCCACCGCGAACCACCTCAGCCAGATAAGCTGCCGAAAACAGCGTGACCATGATCAGCACCCTGAGCAGCAGATCGAACTGCGAACCTGGTGGCAAGAAGTAGCTCAGCATTGTTGAGGCCACGAACAGAATGGTGATGAGCGGCACGCCGCGGAAGAACTCAATGAAAAGCACACAGAGGATGCGCACCACCGGCAGGTTGGATTGGCGTCCGAGTGCCAGCAGAATGCCGACCGGCAGAGAGCAGGCGATGCCGGTTACTCCGATCACCAGATTTAACATCACGCCGCCGAATGCATGGGTCTCAACCTCTTTGAGTCCCAGGCCGCCAAGCAAGAGCCAACATGCAAACGCAGGATAGGTGCACGTGTAGATTAAGCCGTATTTTCGATAAGGCGCCCGATCGAAGAGCAGGAAGAACAAGGCGGCGCACAACAGGATGAAGGCGAGGACCACCCGCCAGCGCTCGCTTGCTGGATAAAAGCCAAAAACAAAAACCGAAAACCGGTCCGTTATAAAGGCCCAGCAGGCGCCGGAACCCAGTTCGCTGCATTCGTTTCGGCTGGACGCTTGAAACACTGCTTCAATGAAGGCCCACTGCAGAAATGCAGGCACTGCCATCCACAAAATCCAGACCGTGAGCAGCGTCAGGGCGATGTTGAGCCAACTGGAGAACAGGTTCTTCTTAATCCAGTACAGCGGACCGGTGGTCAAAGCCGGTGGCGGCAGTTCAGGATGTTCGCCCGGCGCGTAGGTGCGAACGGTGTCGCGTTGCTTTGCCATGGTATGTCCTCGCGCAGTAAACCGTTCTGCTGCGCACAATGGTGCATGCGCGGTTGTGACGAGTTTGCGCGCGGGGCCTATTGTCGTATCGTAAGCTGGATGTTGTGTTGAATTGCGGTGGAGTTTTGGTGGATTCTGGACTCAGTGCCGGATTATCGGACTAACGGCGTTGGTTGCCCTCGATACAGGGGCGTTTGAAGTGGACACGACAAAATACAGGCTCGATCCGGTTGATGAACGGCTTTGGAATGGCAGCCAGCCCATTCGGCTGAGCAATAAGGCCTTTCAGCTTCTGAAACTGCTCGTTGACAATCCAAACCAGCTATTGACCAAGGACCGTATACTTGAAGGCGTGTGGGGTGATGTCTGTGTGTCGGAAGGTCTGGTCAAGGAATACGTCCATGACCTTCGTGTTGCGCTCGGTGACAATCATTTGCAACCGCGCTTCATAGAAACGGTGCGCGGCCGGGGTTACCGGTATCTGGGCGGCATCTGGAAAATCAACAGGCCAGTTGCTTGTGACAAAACAAGAACTCCCACCTCGCCATCCCTGTATCTGGCGGTCCTGGCCTTCGCCAACCTGTCAGACAATCCGGCACAGGAGTATTTTGCCGACGGCATCAGCGAAGACATCACCATCGGTCTGTCCAAGAACCCGCATTTGTCGGTTATCTCGCGAAAGTCGGCCTTCGCCTTTAAGGGCAGACGAAAGCCGTTGCGCGATATCGGTGAGCACCTGGATGTGCAATTCGTCCTGGAGGGCAGCGTTCGTACGGCCGACCAGCACCTGCGCGTCACCGCAAGGCTTGTCGATGCTACAGACGGACGGCATCTTTGGGCCGAGACATATGATCGCGAGATCGATGATATCTTTGCCGTGCAGGACGAGATCGTCAGTTCCATTGTCCACGCCCTCGGCGCTATTGACGGCGCCATCGAAAGATCGGTGTGGCGAAAGGCAAATCGAACCGCAGCAACAAATCTCTCGGCCTATGATTGCTATCTGCAGGCGCAGAGGCACTTCTACCGGCGCCATGGTGCCGGCTTCGACGAAGCCGAGGTACTCTATGAACAAGCGATTGAGCTGGATCCGGGCTTTGCCCGCGCCTACTCCGCGCTCGCCTTGCTCAATTCGCAGCGCTTCAAGGTTTATCTGACTGCGTCTTTTGCAGATGTTTGGGAAAAGACCCAGAACCTGGCCCGGCGCGCTCTGCAGCTTGATCCGGATGAATACCTCGCCCATTGGGTGCTCGGCCGGTTGTTTGCCTATTCAGGGCGGCAAGCTCAGGGGCTTGCCGAGTTTGAACGGGCCCTCCAGATCAACCCTAACGATGCCAATGTGCTCTCCGACTTTTCAGATTTTCTGGTTTACTGCGGCCGACCGGAAGCGGCATTGAAACACAGCCTACGGGCCATTCGCCTAAACCCGAATTGCCCGGATTGGTACTGGTGGCACTTGGGTTTCAGTTATTACCATCTCGGCCGCTACGATGATGCGATAGAGGCTGTCGAACATATGACCTCGCCCGGACAAGCGCATAGGTTAATGGCAGCCGTCTACGCACAGGCCGGCCGCCTTGACGATGCTCGTTCTGCTGCAACCGCCTTCCTTAAATTCAACCCAGGCTTTTCAATCAGCCAGTGGGCAGATGGTGAACCGTACAGCGACAAGGTTGAGCTCAGGCGCTATGTCGATGGCCTGCGCATGGCGGGAATGCCGGACTAGGGTCTGTGGACCTTCAGGATTACAGGCCCAAGAGCCTTCTGATAAATATGCAGTCGCTCTGGGGGACACGCCGCGTGTTGATTAATGCTTTACCCAGAGAGCTTTGTAATGCGTCCTGCCATGGAAAGCGCCATGGGGTCTAGCGAGATTGTAGAAACGCTCCCATTCTGCCAGTTTGGCTTCCAGTTCAACATCGTTGCTGTAGGTCGGGAGTTGTTGATGATTGTAGTTGCAGAGGTGGTAGCAGTCACCAGTTAAGCGCGTTGGTTCAGCTACGCCCGCGGCGGCAAAGTCAGCTTTCAAGAATGAGACTGCCGTCCGTCGGTCGCAACTCGAGAGTCCGGGGTGGGCTCCGAAGCCGCCTTGTGGCGTCGCAGAAAAGAATGGGCTCTTATGATCGCCTGGATGACCGCTGTCAGCGAAGTAGCCAGTCCGGTTCGCGAGTGCGGCGAATTCACACTTCCCGCCCAAAATCCCAGTCCGTACCCCCAGCAACAACCGAAACCACCCCATACCAGCATGGAAAACCGTTGTCCTTTCAACACGATACACACGTCAGCAAATCGAACGCCAATACCGCAGGTATTACTTCAGGGCCTCGTACACCTTGCGGCTTGGCCGACCGTTCTGTTTCATGCCGAGCTTCTTTTGCACCTTCTTGATGGCGCGTTTGGTGATGGGGCCGATGCGGCCGTCGGCCTCGCCGATGTCGTAGCCGGCGCGGATGAGGCGTTTTTGCAGGTCGAGGCGTTCGGCGCGGGTCAGGCCGGGGTCGTTGGTCGGCCAGGGTTTGGCGATCTTGCCGCGGCCCTTGAGGCGGTCTGAGAGGTGGCCGATGGCGAGGGCGTAGCTTTCGGCGGCGTTGTAGCTGTAGAGCGCGTTGAAGTTGCGGGTGACCAGGAAGCCGGGGCCGTTGCGGCCGGCGGGCAGGATGAGGGCGTATTTGCCCGAACCCTTGAGGCGGCCGCCGCCAAGGCGTCTCAGGCCCCGTTTGGACCAGGTGGCGAGCGAAGCGCGGCGGTTGCGGCCCTTGGTGCCGCGGTAGCCTTTCGGCACCCGGACCTCGTAGCCCCACGGGCGGCCGGAGCGCCAGCCGGCGTTCTTCAGGAAGTTGGCGGTCGAGGCGAGCGCGTCGGGCACCGAATTGATCAGGTCGCGGCGGCCGTTTTTGTCGAAGTCGACGGCGAGGCGGGCATAGGTCGAGGGGATGAACTGGGTCTGGCCGAAGGCACCGGCCCAGGAACTGGTCAGGTCCTTCAGGCGGACATCGCCGCGCGCCACGATCTTCAGGGCGGTGATCAGCTCGCGGCGGAAGAATTTCGGCTTGCGGCCGGCGCAGATGACGTTGGCCAGCGCGTGCGGCAGGAAGAAGTCGCCGCGGTGGCGCCCGTAGTTGCTCTCAATGCCCCAGACGGCGGCGACGATGTGGCGGTCGACGCCGTAGCGCTTTTCGACGGCGCTGAGGGTCTTGGCGTGCTTCTTCATCATCGCCTTGCCGTCGGCGATGCGCGCGGGATCGACGAGGAAGGCCATGTAGTCCCAGATCGGCGTGCGGTACTCCGGCTGCGAGCGGGAAAAGCGCACGGCCTTTTCGTCGAACTTGACGTTGCTCAGCGCCTGGTTGGCGATCGACTTGGGCACGCCGGAGCGGATGGCGGCGGACTTGAGGCCGGCGACGCACTTGGCGATCGAGCGGGCCTCGGCGGCGGGGGCAATGAGGCCCGCGGCGAGAGCGATCGTGAGGGCAAGCGCGCGGACCTTTACCCCTTCCCCCAGAAAGGGGGAAGGTTGGGATGGGGGTTGATGGCGGTGCATTTCAGCACCGAATTGAGGAGCGGCACCGCCATCAATCCCCACCCTACCCCTCCCCTTTTCTAGGGGAGGGAAAGCCCTGGTGCGAATGCCGCGCATCACACCCAAGGGCGGGCCTCGGCGGATTTGGTTTCGTAGGCGTCGATGGAGGCGGATTTCTCCAGCGTCAGGCCGATGTCGTCGAGGCCGTTCAGCAGGCAGTGCTTGCGGTGCGGGTCGACGTCGAAGGCGATGCTGCCGCCGTCGGGGCCCTTGATCTCCTGGGCTTGGAGATCGACGGTGAGGGTGGCGTTGGCGCCGCGCTCGGCGTCGTCCATCAGCTTGTCGACATCGGCCTGCGGCAGGACGATGGGCAGGATGCCGTTCTTGAAGCAGTTGTTGTAGAAGATGTCGGCGAAGGACGTGGAGATGACGCAGCGGATGCCGAAATCGAGCAGCGCCCAGGGGGCATGTTCGCGCGACGACCCGCAGCCGAAGTTCTCCCCGGCGACCAGGATCTGGGCCGAGCGGTAGGCCGGCTTGTTGAGCACGAACTCGGGCTTTTCAGCGCCGTCGTCGTCATAGCGCATTTCGGAAAACAGGGCAGTGCCGAGGCCGGTGCGCTTGATGGTCTTCAGGTACTGCTTGGGGATGATCATGTCGGTGTCGACATTGATCAGCGGCATGGGTGCTGCAACGCCGGTCAGCGTGGTGAACTTGTCCATGGACCAGACCTTTCAAGGCTTGACTGTACCACGTGCTTCTTGCGCGGAAACGCCATTCTGGTCAAGGGCGATGGTCAGGCTCTTACCGGGACGCCAGCACGGGCAGGACGAAGTTGACGTGGCCGGTCTGGGTTTCGTTGACCGAAGCGTAGGCGGCGACGGCGCCGGTGGCTATGGTCGAGATGACGAGCGCACACAGGATGCGGCGCAGAAACCGTGTGTCGGCCTCGGGTGTGAAAGTCACGTCTGACGTCCCCAGTTCTTTCGGATCGAGCGTTGTACGCGCGGATGTCATAGCTTTTTCCCCTTACGGCGAGATAAACGCGCCGGTGGTTTGTTTGTCTATGCTGTCCGAAAGTGCCCCCGGACGCCCCACAAATCTGTGACAGATGTCACATTCCGTGCACCGGTTGTTGTTTTTCTCCGGTGTTATCCCGTTCTAGCGCGCCGTGACCGGTATCGCAACTAGTTCCACTCGCGGATGTCGACAAAATGCCCAGCGATAGCCGCTGCGGCCGCCATGGCGGGCGACACCAGGTGGGTGCGGCCCTTGTAGCCCTGGCGGCCTTCGAAATTGCGGTTCGAGGTCGAGGCGCAGCGCTCGCCGGGGCTGAGCTTGTCGGCGTTCATCGCCAGGCACATGGAGCAGCCGGGTTCGCGCCACTCGAAGCCGGCGGCCCGGAACACCTTGTCGAGGCCTTCGGCCTCGGCCTGTTCCTTGACGATGCCGGAGCCCGGCACGATCATCGCGTTGACATGGCCGTTGACCGTCTTGCCATCGACCATGGCGGCGGCAGCCCGCAGGTCTTCGATGCGGCCGTTGGTGCACGAGCCGATGAACACCCGGTCGATGGCGATGTCGGTCATTCTCGTGCCGGCGGTGAGCCCCATGTAGTCGAGCTTGCGCAGCAGGGCCTGGCGGCGGGTTTCGTCCTCGACGCCGGCAGGGTCGGGAACCGCGCCGGTCACCGCGGCAACGTCCTCCGGGCTGGTGCCCCAGGTGACGATGGGCGGCAGGGACGCGGCATCAAGCGCGACCTCGGCATCGAAATGGGCGCCGTCGTCGGAGGTCAGCGTTTCCCAATACTTTACGGCAGTGTCCCAGTCGGCCCCCTTGGGCGTGCGCGGGCGGTCCTTGAGGTAGGCGAAGGTCTTTTCGTCCGGCGCCACCATGCCGGCGCGGGCGCCGCCCTCGATGGTCATGTTGCACACGGTCATGCGGCCTTCCATGGTGAGGTCGCGGATCGCCTCGCCGGCAAACTCGATGACATGGCCGGTACCGCCGGCGGTGCCGATCTCACCGATGATGGCGAGGATGATGTCCTTGGCGGTGGCGCCGTCGGCCAGCTTGCCGTCGACGGTGACGCGCATGTTTTTGGCTTTTTTCTGGATCAGGGTCTGGGTGGCGAGGACATGTTCGACTTCCGAAGTGCCGATGCCGTGCGCCAGTGCGCCGAAGGCACCGTGGGTGGATGTGTGGCTGTCGCCGCACACGATGGTGGTGCCGGGCAGCGTGAAGCCCTGTTCCGGGCCGATGATGTGGACGATGCCCTGGCGGCGGTCGAGTTCGTTGAAATAGTCGACGCCGAAATCGGCGGCGTTCCGGGCCAGCGCGTCGACCTGTTCCTTGGCTTCCGGGTCGTCGATGCCGTGCGAGCGGTCGGTGGTCGGTACGTTATGGTCGACGACGGCCAGGGTCTTTTCCGGGTGGCGCACGCTGCGCCCGGCCATGCGCAGGCCCTCGAAAGCCTGCGGGCTGGTGACCTCGTGGACGAGGTGGCGGTCGATGTAGATCAGGCAGGTGCCGTCGTCGGCCTCGTGCACCAGATGGTCGTCCCAGATCTTGTCATACAGCGTGCGCGGCGCGGCCATGGCTTGGTGTTCCTTGAGCGGTCACTTGAAGGTGCGGCGAAAATAGTGGCTGGCGCGGCGTTTGTCAGCCCTTAAATCAAAGCCGGCGGCAGTGGGCGGTCATCAACGCCGTTGATGTTTTGCGGGGCGGAAATTGACCAATGCATGCGGCCAGACCGCGCTATGATGAATGTCACCCCAACGACATGGAGGCACCAGCCATGACCCACCGGCTCTATCAGCTTCAGGATTCGGGCAACTGCTACAAGCTGCGGCTGGCGATGGCGCAGCTTGGCATCGCCTTTGAGGTGCACGATGTCGACATGCTGGCCGGCGAGACGCGCAGCAACTGGTTTCTGGCGCTCAATCCGAACGGCAAGCTGCCGACGCTCCAGCTCGATGACGGCCGCATCATCGCCGAATCGAACGCCGCCTTGTGGTATCTGGCGCAGGGCAGCGCCCTTGTTCCCGGCGACACCTTCGGACAGGCCAAGGCCCTGCAGTGGATGTTCTTCGAGCAGTACAGTCACGAGCCCTACATCGCCGTACTGCGCTACTGGCACCACATCGCCCGGCGGCCGCAGGACATTGCCGATCGCGAACCGGACCTCAGGGCCCGTGGCGAGCAGGCGCTTGCGGTCATGGACGGTCATCTGGCCGGTCTCGACTTCTTTGCCGGCGGCGCATACGGCATCGCCGACATCGCGCTTTATGCCTACACGCATGTGGCGCATCACGGATTGTTCGATCTGACGGGGTTTCCGCAGGTCGCGGCCTGGCTGACGCGGGTGCGAGATCAGCCCGGCCATGTAACCATGGACTGGCGCCCCTGATTGCACGGTTCAGGCTCAGTTCTGCCGCAATGTGACGGCAGCTTCGCCGGACTTGGATGATTGTTTCAGGGAACAGGCCGATGATATCGCGGCGCACATTTTCAGGAGGGTTGGCGGCACTGGCGGCGGCAGGCTTGCCGGCTCCGGCACGGGCAACGCCGGTCGAGCCCTGGGCGCGCAGGTTGATCGAGGCCGCCATCGGCCAGATCGGACGCACGACGGTCTACGACCCGGCCTATGTGCGGCTCAACTACCCGATGGGCGACATCGACATGGAGCGCGGCGTGTGCACCGACGTGGTCATCCGCGCCTACCGCGAGGCGTTCGGCATCGATCTGCAGAAGCTGGTGCATGAGGATATGGCGGCCAATTTTTCGCGCTATCCGAAGATCTGGGGCCTGAAGCGGCCGGACCGCAACATCGATCATCGCCGGGTGCCGAACCTGGAGGTGTTCCTGAAGCGGCGTGGCGCGGCGCTGGCGATCAGCGGCGATGCACGCGACTACAGGCCCGGCGACCTGGTGACCCAGCGCCTGCCCGGCAACCTGCCGCACATCGCCATCGTCACCGGTCAAATGAACCGCGACGGCACCCGGCCGCTGGTGGTGCACAACATCGGCGCCGGTACGCGGCTGGAAGACCGGCTGTTCGCCTTCACCCTCAACGGCCATTTCCGGTTTGCACCCGGGCGCGCCAGTTGATAGTGAGCAGGCAACGGCAACTTTGCTGGACAGTCATGACCCGTGCGTCAACAGGCATCCGGTTGAGCGCCATTGCGGCGCTCGCCCTCGGCATCGGCCTGGCGTTTGCAGAAGCGCCGGCCGGCGGCAGTTGTGCGCCTGTCAGCCACGGCGGCAATGCCTATACGGTGTGCACGTTCGATGTGACCCGCAACCGGATCGAGCTGTTCTGGTCCAACGAGGACAACCAGCCTTACGGCGATTTCGCCAGCCTGGACGCCAAGCTGCGCCAGGACGGCAAGCAGCTGACATTCGCCATGAATGCCGGCATGTACTCCGAAACGCTGGCGCCGATCGGACTTTATGTGGAGAACGGCAAGGAGCTGAAGAAGGCCAACACCCGCAAAGGGCCCGGCAACTTTCACCTGATGCCGAACGGGGTGTTCTACGTCGCCGGCAACCGGGCCGGCGTCATGGAGACCAGGCGCTATCTCGAGCGTGGGCCAAAGGCCCGGCTGGCCAGCCAGTCCGGCCCGATGCTGGTGATCGGCGGCAAGCTGCACCCGAAGTTCCGCAAGGATTCGACCTCGCGCAAGCGGCGCAACGGCGTCGGCGTGAAGGACGGCGGCAGAACGGTGGTGTTCGCGATCTCCGACGGCGTGGTGACCTTCCACGAATTCGGCCGCCTGTTCCGCGACAAGCTGAAAACGCCAAACGCCCTGTTTTTCGACGGCACCGTCTCCAGCCTCTATGCCCCCGACCTCAACCGCTCCGACTGGGGCCGTCCGATGGGACCGATTGTCGGGGTGGTGGCGGAAGGGAAATGAGCGTTGGGTGATCGTGCAGCGATGACGCGCTGATCTTGCGAGTGGTTACAGTTTTCCTCTCCCCCTTGTGGGGAGGGGTAGGGGTGGGGAGCAGCTCCGCCAATTGGTGCACGCTTTCAGTTTGTGCACCGCCCTACCCCACCCGGTCAGTGCTGCGCACTGCCCACCCTCCCCACAAGGGGGAGGGTTCAGGTGGCATCCATCTGCAAACACAAAAGAGCCGGCGCGATGGCCGGCCCTTGTGAATTCAGTTGTTTGTACCGCCGGTACTATTCGCCTTCTTCGGCCTTGGCCTGGTCGACCTTGGCGCGCGGCGGTTCGCCGGCCAGGAGTTCCTTGGCCTGCTCGATCCATTCCTCGCGCTCGATGCGCCCGCCGAGGGACAGTTTGGTGTCGTAGTCGGCGATGTCGTCGGCGGTCCATGAGGCGATCTGGCTGAGGCTGTTGACGCCCTCGGCGGCGAGCTTTTCGGCAATGGTGTCGCCGATGCCGGAGATCAGCGAGATATCGTCCATGACCTCGGGCGCCAGCTCCTCGGCAGCCGGGGCGGCACCGGTTGTCGGCACGGCACGCTTCTTCTCGGTGATCCGGGCGCGCTTGCCGGTCAGGCCGCGCAGGTAGTAGAGCTTGGCCCGGCGCACCTTGCCGCGGCGCAGCACCTTGACGCCCTCGACCAGCGGCGAATACAGCGGGAACACCCGCTCCACGCCCTCGCCATAGGACATCTTGCGCACGGTGAAGCTCTCGTTGAGGCCGCCGCCGTTGCGGGCGATCACCACGCCTTCGTAGTTCTGGATGCGCGAGCGGGTGCCTTCGGTGACGCGCACCGCCACGACCACCGTGTCGCCGGGGGCGAAATCCGGGATTTCGCGCTTGGCAGCAATCTTGGCGGCCTGCTCGCTTTCGAGCTGCTGGATGATATTCATGACAGTTGTCCTTTATGAGATGGCGGGTCTTTACCCGTGCCTGACCAAAAAATCAATCGTTGTTGCGGCCCTTGGACCGGAATGGTTCATTTTTTCGCCTCCCAGGCGGCCAGCAGATCGGGCCGGCGCTGCCGGGTGAGCGCAACTGCCTGATCCTGGCGCCAGCCGGCGATGGCCTGATGATCGCCCGACAACAGGACGGGCGGGATCTCGCGGCCTTCGAAAATGCGCGGCCGGGTGTAGTGCGGATGTTCGAGCAGGCCGTCCTCGAAGCTCTCGTCGTGGCCGGAGTGCTCGGACCCCATGACGCCCGGCAGCAGACGGACGACGGCATCGAGAAGGGCAAGGGCCGCCGGCTCGCCGCCCGACAGCACGAAATCGCCGATGCTGACCTCTTCGAGGTCGCGGGCTGCGATGACCCGTTCGTCGATGCCCTCGAAACGCCCGCAGACGATGACCGCACCGGGGCCGGCGGCGAGTTCGCGGACCCGGGCCTGGGTGAGCGGGGCGCCGCGCGGGCTCAT
This sequence comes from Aestuariivirgaceae bacterium, assembly GCA_965216335.1. GTDB lineage: Bacteria > Pseudomonadota > Alphaproteobacteria > Rhizobiales > Aestuariivirgaceae > JAHEJE01. Next base: position 2,076,766 of record OZ244154.1, read on the forward strand.
CAGCAGGCGGGGGCGAGGGTCGTCCTCGCGCGAGGCAGCGTCGATAGCGGCGGCCAGCACGTCCGGCTTCATGACCATGCCCGGTCCGCCGCCTGCCGGAGTGTCATCGACAGTGTGGTGTTTGTCGGGGGCGGCATCGCGGATGTTTCGGGTCTCGAGCGACCACACACCGTCCGCAAGCGCGCGGCCGGCGAGCGAGGCGCCGAGCGGGCCCGGGAACATGTCCGGATAGAGGGTGAGTATGGTCGCGGTGAAGGGCATGGGTGTGGCGGTCGGGCGGTGCAGAACCCCTTCCCCCAGAAAGGGGGAAGGTTGGGATGGGGGTTGATGGCGGTGCCAAAAGGCAGGTGCCTGAAGTTGCGGAACCGCTATCAATCCCCACCCTAACCCTCCCCTTTTCTAGGGGAGGGGATTTGCGCGTTACGTCTCTTCGTCTTCCATCGTTTCCGGTGGCGCTACGACCACCATGCGGTTCTCGATGTCCACCACCGGCACACAGGCCACGGTGAACGGGATCAGTTCGGTCTTGCCGGTCTCGGCGCGGCGGATCTCCAACAGGTCGCCGGCGCCGAAATCGTGGATCGCGGTGATCTCGCCATAGGGCGAGCCATCCGCTGTTCGCGCCGTCAGGCCGACGAGATCGGCGTGGTAGAACTCGCCGTCTTCGGCCGGCGGCAGCTTGGCGCGGGCAAGAAACAGCCCAACGCCCTTCAGGGCTTCGGCCTGGTTGCGGTCGACAATGCCTTTCAGTCTGGCGACAAGCCCGCCCTTAACCGGCCTGAGCGCGGTGATCTCGATCACCGAGCCGTGGCTGGTCTCAAGCGGTCCGTAGCCGGCGATGTCTTCAGGATCTCCAGTGAAGCTCTTCAGCTTCACCTCGCCACGGATGCCGTGGGCGCCGGTGATGACGCCCAGCACCACACAAACGCTGTTGCTGTCCGGCATGACCGATCGGCCTTAGCTGGCAGCCGCCTCTTCAGCCGGCGCCTCTTCAGCCGGGGCCTCTTCGGCGGGGGCCTCTTCAGCGGCAGCCTTCTCAGCTTCAGCGGCGTCCTCTGCGGCCTTCTTGGCCTCGGCTGCGGCAGCCTCACGCTCAAGGCGCTTCTTGCCGGGCTGGGCCTTCTGCGGGTTGTTGCGGGCATCGCGCTTGGCCAGACCGGCGCCGTCGAGGAAGCGCAGGACGCGGTCGGTCGGCGTCGCGCCATGGCCGAGCCAGTGCTTGATGCGCTCTTCATTGAGGGTGACGCGGGCGTCGGAATCTTTCGGCAGGATCGGATTCCAGGTGCCGACCTTCTCGATGAAGCGGCCATCGCGCGGCGACCGCGAGTCGGCCACGACAATGGAATAGAACGGCCGCTTCTTCGAGCCGCCGCGGGCCAGTCTGATCTTCAGTGACATTGGGTGATTTCCTTTCGTTGCGATCAGGTGTGATGGGTTGCTGGTAAGGTGTGGCGGTAGACCAGGCGTGGCATACCGCGATAGGTGTCATGCTTTTCGACGCAGGCGCCGAGCCTCTCGGCCAGAGCCTTGGAGCGCACATTGTCCGGGTGGACGAGACTGAACAGCGCCGGCAGGCCCAACGTGCGGTGGGCCCACAGCCGCACCGCGTCGGCCGCTTCGCGGGCAAGCCCCTTGCCTTCGAAACCGTCAAACAGGCCCCAGCACAGTTCCGGTTCGTCGAACGTCGCCGGATGCCACAAGCCGGCGTAACCGCACAGCGCGCCGCTGGATTTTTCCTCCAGCGCAAACGTGCCGTAGCCGCGCAACTGCCACTCGCCGATTATGGCGCAGAAGGCATGCCAGGCCTGCTCGCGCGTCAGCGCGCCAGCTCCGACATAGGTCATCCGCGCGCTGCCGCTGACGAAAGCGGCATAGGCCGGGAAGTCTGCCAGGGTCCAGCCACGCAGCGTCAGGTGTTGTGTGTCGAGGCTGGGTGTCATTTTTTCTTCCCTGGCAGGCGAGGCATGCCACCACCGCCCAGTCCGGGTAATCCTTTGCCGCCCAGGCCCGGTAGGCCGCCGCCCAATCCGGGCAGGCCCGGCAGGCCCCCCGGGCCGCCGCCCTTGGCCATGTCCTGCAGTTCCGGCGGCAGGGCGTTGGGATCCATGTTACCGAGTTCGGCCTGCATCTTTTCGATTTCGGCGGCATCGGGCATGCCGCCGCCCATGCCGAACATCTTGCCGAGCATGCCGCCCTTGCCCTTGCCCATCTTTTTCATCATCGCCGCCATCTGGATGTGCATCTTCAACAGGCGGTTGATTTCCTGCACCTCGGTGCCGGAGCCGCGCGCGATGCGCTTCTTGCGCGAGGCGTTGAGCAGCTTGGGCCGGGAACGCTCCTTCGGCGTCATCGACTGAATGATAGCGAGCTGACGGTCGAGCACGGTCTTGTCGAGGTCCTGGCCCTCGAGCTGTTTCTTGATCTTGCCGACGCCGGGCAGCATGCCCATCACGCCCGACATGCCGCCGAGCTTCTTCATCTGCTTGAGCTGTTCGGCCAGGTCGTTGAGGTCGAACATGCCCTTCTTCATGCGCTTGGCGATATCCATCGCCTTGTCGGCATCGAGCGTCTGCGAGGCCTTTTCGACCAGCGAGACGACGTCGCCCATGCCGAGGATGCGCGAGGCAATGCGGCCCGGGTGGAAGTCCTCCAGGCCGTCGAGCTTTTCGCCGGTGCCCATCAGCTTGATCGGCTTGCCGGTGACGGCACGCATCGACAGGGCGGCACCGCCGCGCCCATCGCCGTCGACACGGGTCAGCACGATGCCGGTGACGCCGATCTTCTCGTTGAAGCTCTTGGCCAGGTTGACGGCGTCCTGGCCGGTCAGCGCATCGGCGACCAGCAGGGTCTCGTTCGGCTTGGCGACATCGCGGATGGCGACGGTTTCGGCCATCAGCTCCTCATCGATGTGCAGACGCCCGGCAGTGTCGAGCATCACCACGTCGTAGCCGCCGCGCCGGGCTTCAGACATGGCGCGTTTGGCGATGGCCACCGGGTCTTCACCCTTGACGATAGGCAGGGTGTCTACGCCAACCTGCTCGCCTAGGACTTTCAGCTGTTCCTGGGCCGCGGGACGCCGCGTGTCGAGCGAGGCCATCAGGATCTTCTTCTTTTCCTTGTCCTTGAGGCGCAGGGAAATCTTCGCCGTCGTCGTCGTCTTGCCGGAGCCCTGCAGGCCGACCATCAGGATGGGAACCGGCGGGGCGGCCTTCAGGTTGAGCGGTTCGGTTTCAGACCCCAGGGTCTCGACCAGGGCGTCGTTGACGATCTTGACGACCTGCTGGCCCGGCGTGACGGATTTCACGACCTCGTGGCCGACGGCGCGTTCCTTGACCCGGCCAACGAACTCGCGCACCACTTCCAGCGCCACGTCGGCCTCGATCAGCGCCCGGCGTACCTCGCGCATGGCGGCATCGACATCGGCCTCCGACAGCGCCCCGCGCCCGGTGAGCTTGTCGAATATCCCGCCGAGGCGGTCCTGAAGGGTCTCAAACAAGGAACTCGTTCCTGTTAGTTGTTGCTCTTTCTAAGGTCGCGCAGCTGATCCGAAAACCGGTGCCCATACCGGATCAAGTCCGGCACCGGCCTTTTCGGGCCACGCTCCAACGCAAAACGCACCCGCGGGCGAACATCGCTGGCGGGTGTTGTCCCACTCACCTCCCGGGGATGTTCAAGTCCCATGTGTGAGCCGGACGAAAGACGTGTGTTGCGTCTTTTGAAATCGAGGGCGTATGTGAGGGAAAATGGCGGGGATGTCAATGGCCGAACGTCACTCCTTCCCCCAGAAAGGGGGAAGGTCGGGATGGGGGTTGATGGCGGTGCAAAACGTTGGGGCATCGATTTGTGGCGCCGCCATCAATCCCCACCCTAACCCTCCCCTTTTCTAGGGGAGGGAAGCGGTCTCAGTCGTCTGGGAAGGGTTCGGATACAGTGGCAAGCACTTCGTTGATTTGCTCAATTTCACGGCTCGTGCAGGACTCGGCTATGAGTTCTTCAATGCGCCTCTCAAGGAGGCGATATTCATGGGAATGCCTGACCTTGCCTCGCTTCAAGATTGCCATGACTGCTTTTTGCTGTTTGCGGGATTCTGACTGTGTATTGAAGCCGAACTTCGACCAAAGCAGTTTGTCAAGAACTGCGCGATCCTGCTTTGAGAGATCACGCACCATTTCAAGAATATCGGACAGTGCCTCGTGCCAGCCACGCAAGATATCTGAAGGGGCCGCTTTCTCGAGCTGCTTGTCAACCCCAAGGTGGGCACTCTCAATATATTCTATCTTTTCGGTCACAGATTTCTCCACGAGTCCGGGAGCCTGTCTCGATTCAGGGTGGTGTTTGGACAAGAAGGCCAAAATCTCAATTGACGCATCTTTGAGGAGGCGTAGTTCGTTGCGCTGCTGGTCGGTGAAACTTCTCATGTGGAGTTCCGTACGTTGTTGCGCTGGATTGTCAACGAATGGTCAAACGCTGATCCTATTGCGATCTCCCCGCCTCTCACCATACAACGCCGGTTATGAATGGCACCGGCATACCGTTCCGCAGGATGAGCTAGCTCGGGAACGACTTTGTCGTGAACGACGTCCGTGAGCGTGGCGTTGCGATCAGCAAATGAACCGGGCGGGCGGTGGTAAGTCGCAACGTGTTCCCCTCCCCCTTGTGGGGAGGAGTTAGGGGTGGGGGCAGTGAACGGCTAACTTCGGTCATTCACTGCTTGATCGCACCGCTGCTGCCCCACCCGGTCAGTGCTGCGCACTGCCCACCCTCCCCACAAGGGGGAGGGTTGACTAGTGGACTGAGACGGTTGGCTTTTCTGGTTGGGTAGACCAATCTTGTCGCCCCTGAGCACGACCGCCTACGCCGCCACCGCCTCGCTTGTTTCGCCGTTGATCACCAGGCCGCTGTCGCCGGCTGAAACCTTTACCGTTTCGCCGTCGGCGATGGTGCCGGCGAGGATGTGTTCGGCCAGTGCGTCCTGCAGGTGTTTCTGGATCACCCGCTTGAGCGGACGCGCGCCGTAGGCCGGGTCGTAGCCCTTGTCGGCGAGCCAGGCGCGGGCCTGATCGTCGATGTCGAGGGTGATCTTGCGGTCGTCGAGCAGCTTTTGCAGACGCGCGGTCTGGATGTCGACGATCGCCGCCATGTTCTCGCGCTTCAGGCGGTGGAACAGGATGATCTCGTCGAGCCGGTTGAGGAACTCCGGCCGGAACGAGGCCTTGACCACGGCCATCACCTCATCGCGCACCTTGTCGACGTCCTCGCCTTCTTTGAGGTTGACGAGGAATTCCGCGCCGGTGTTCGAGGTCATGATGATCACCGTGTTGCGGAAGTCGACGGTGCGGCCCTGGCCATCGGTCAGGCGGCCGTCGTCGAGCACCTGCAACAGCACGTTGAAGACGTCCGGGTGGGCCTTTTCGATCTCGTCGAACAGCACCACCTGATAGGGCCGGCGGCGCACGGCCTCGGTGAGCGCACCACCCTCGTCATAACCGACATAGCCGGGCGGGGCGCCGATCAGCCGAGCCACGGAATGCTTTTCCATGAACTCCGACATGTCCATGCGCACCATCGCCTGCTCGTCGTCGAATAGGAAGTTGGCGAGCGCCTTGGTCAGCTCGGTCTTGCCGACGCCGGTGGGGCCGAGGAACATGAACGAGCCGATCGGCCGGTTCGGGTCCTGCAGCCCGGCGCGGGCGCGGCGCACCGCGGTCGAAACTGCGGTAACGGCTTCCGACTGGCCGACAACACGCTTTGCCAGAGCCTCTTCCATCTTGAGCAGCTTTTCGCGCTCGCCTTCCAGCATCTTGTCGACGGGAATGCCGGTCCAGCGCGACACGACCTGGGCGACATGGCTTTCGGTGACCGCCTCTTCCATCATCGGATTGGCCGGCTTGCACACGGCTTCGACCTCGGTGAGCTGCTTTTCCAGCTCAGGAATGCGGCCATAGGCGAGCTCGCCGGCCTTGGCCAGATCGCCGCCGCGCTGGGCCTGTTCCAGCTCCAGGCGGGCATGGTCGAGCTCTTCCTTGATCTTCTGGGCGGTGCCGAGCTTGTCCTTTTCGGCCTGCCAGGTCTGGGTCAATTCCGTCGAACGCTGTTCGAGATCGGCCAGTTCCTTTTCAAGTTTCTCCAGCCGGTCCTTGGAAGCCTTGTCGGTCTCCTTCTTCAGCGCCTCGCGCTCGATCTTGAGCTGGATGATGCGCCGGTCGAGTTCGTCCAGTTCCTCCGGCTTGGAATCGACCTGCATGCGCAGGCGCGATCCGGCCTCGTCCATCAGGTCGATGGCCTTGTCGGGCAGGAAGCGGTCGGTAATGTAGCGGTTCGACAGGTTGGCCGCCGCCACCAGCGCCGTATCGGTGATCCGCACGCCATGGTGCAGTTCGTACTTCTCCTTAAGGCCGCGCAGGATCGACACGGTATCCTCGACCGTCGGCTCGGAGATGAACACCGGCTGGAAGCGCCGCGCCAGGGCGGCATCCTTTTCGACGTGTTTCTGATACTCATCCAGCGTCGTGGCACCGACGCAGTGCAGTTCGCCGCGCGCCAGGGCCGGCTTCAGCAGGTTGGAGGCATCCATCGCCCCGTCCGCCTTGCCGGCACCGACCAGGGTGTGCATCTCGTCGATGAACAGCACGATGCCGCCGGCCGCCGACTGGATTTCCGACAGCACGGCCTTGAGCCGCTCCTCGAACTCGCCGCGGTACTTCGCACCGGCGATCAGCGCGCCCATGTCGAGCGCCATCAGCTGCTTGTCCTTCAGGCTCTCCGGCACGTCGCCATTGACGATCCTGAGCGCCAGGCCCTCGGCGATCGCCGTCTTGCCGACGCCGGGCTCGCCGATCAGCACCGGATTGTTCTTGGTCCGCCGCGACAGCACCTGGATTGCCCTGCGGATTTCCTCATCGCGCCCGATCATCGGATCGAGCTTGCCCTCGCGCGCCGCCTCGGTCAGGTCGCGGGCGTATTTCTTCAGGGCGTCATAGCCTTCCTCGGCCGACGCGGTGTCGGCCGTGCGGCCCTTGCGCAACTCGTCGATCGCCTTGTTGAGCCCGGTCGGCGTTACGCCGGCCTGTTTCAAGGCGCTCGCGGCTTCGCTCTTTTCAATCGCCAGGGCCTGCAGCAGCCGCTCGGCGGTCACAAAGCTGTCGCCGGCCTTTTGGGACAACTGCCCGGCGGCTTCAAAGACCCGCGCGGTCTCCGGCGCCAGATAGACCTGGCCGGCGCCCGCGCCTTCCACCTTCGGCAGCTTCTTCAGCGCCGCTGCCGTCGCCGACTGGGACGCCTTCACATCGCCGCCCGACGACTTGATCAGCCCGGCCGCCAGGCCCTGGTCGTCATCCAGCAGACCCTTCAGAATATGTTCGGGGGAAAAGCGCTGATGGCCCTCGCGCAAGGCCAGATTCTGCGCAGCCTGAACAAAGCCGCGCGCCCGCTCGGTGAACTTTTCGAAATCCATGTTATCACTCCTCGGCCCGCATGCCGGGCGGCCTTGACCTCAAGCACCGCATTCATGCGTCTTCATTGGAACCCAGTTTACCGTGAACATTGCCTGCGAACTGCAACAGGCCTGCACAGCAGCACCATACAATCCGTGGACCATGCTCACGTAACAGATATAGTGTGGCTAATTTGCACCACAAGGCATTGCGCAAGATCAAATGCGCATCCTTAACGAGACGGAACCGGACATGAATCAGGCCACCATTTCAGCCATTTACCGCTACCCGGTAAAGGGCCTCAGCCCCCAGCCGCTGACCTCGGCGGAGGTGGAAGCCGATGCGGTGCTGCCCTTCGATCGCGCCTTTGCCATCGAAAACGGCGCCAGCGGCTTCGATCCAATCGCGCCGGAGTACCTCACCAAGGCGAAATTCCTGCAGCTGATGAGCAACGAAAAACTCGCCACGCTCGACACCGAGTTCGATGACACAACCGGCACGCTGAAGATCATCCGCGACGGCAAGCAGGTCGCCGCCGGCAATCTCAGCCAGCCGATCGGCCGCACCCTGATCGAGCAGTTCCTGTCGGCCTACATGAAGGATGATGTGCGCGGCGGCCTGAAGGTCGTCACCGCCGATAATCACCATTTCTGCGACGTGCCCGACCGCTTCGTCTCACTGATCAACCTGGCCAGCCTGCGCGAAATGGAACGCGCCGCGGGACGCACCATCGATCCGCTGCGTTTCCGGGCAAACATCTATGTCGACGGCTGGGAACCCTGGGCCGAGCGCAAGCTGATCGGCGCAACATTGGCCGTTGGTCGCGATGCGGTGTTTCGGATTGCCGAACCGATCGGCCGCTGTGCCGCGACCAATGTCGACCCGGCGACGGGCGCCCGAGACATGCACATTCCGCGCATGCTCGCCGAGGCGTTCGAACGCGATGATTGCGGTGTCTACCTGACGGCGGTAGCGCCCGGCACGATCGGCACCGGCGACAAGATTGCGGTGGTGTCGAACAACGCTGCTGCGTCAGCTGGCGACGGCCTCGGCATCCGGTGAACCGCCGGCGGTTTCGCCGGCCGTACTGGCCTCGGACCCTTCAGGCCCGTCTGGTGCCTTGGCGCCATTGGACTTGGCCGTGCTGCGCGACCGGGTCGACGGTTTGCGGGTGCGCTTCGGCTTGGCATCCGCAACGGGCTCTTCGGTCGTGGCCGGCTTGGCCAGGAAGTCCGGCGTCTGACCATCGAACCCGGCGCTGTCACGGTCTTCGCTGGCACGGGCGGATTTTGCCGGCTTGCTGTCGGCGATGTCGGGCTGCGGCCCGCTGCCCGGGGCGTCATCCGGCCTGGACTGCCTGGCATCCTTGGCCGCATCCTGCGCCGCCGGCTCCTGGCCGGCCTCGCCCGCCTGCTTGTCCTGAGCGGCCTGCTGCTTGTTGTGCTGCTGCTGGTTCTGCTGCTGCTGAGACTGATTTGCCGCGATGATCCGCAGATAGTGCTCGGCATGCTGGAAATAGCTTTCCGCCGTCACCGTATCGCCGGATGAGATCGAATCGCGGGCCAGTTGCATATACTTGTCCGCCACGGTCTGCGCCGTACCGCGCACCTTGACGTCCGGTCCGTTGCTCTCGAACACCCGGTTGGAGGGGTTGCCGCCCTGGCGGCGCGAGCCGCGGTTGCGTTGTCTGCCCTTGTGCTGCCCCTGTCTCATTCTGTCATTTCACCATTGTTGTGGATACTGAAAGTCTACCCCGGTCAAGCCGGCCGCTGCTGTCTCTCGTGCCGCCAGCATGCACCATCGGTGCCCTGGCCGGATCATTGCTGAAACTGTTTCGCTCTCTGCGAACTCCGCCCACTGATCGGTTCTAGCCGGATACGGAAACGTCAATGCCGTCTGGCCACTTCGATCCGCCGCCCCGCGGCATCATCTGCGCGGCCCTCCTAATCCCAAAAAGGCTATCGACTGACCTTCGGCCATCCCTTTCGGGTGATGTCGCGATGCGTCTTTAGGAGGACATTCAACCTAGCTAGAACCTAGCGTGAATTGCGCCGGTTTCCAAGTCCCTTTTTATCTGGTCCAAATGTTTGTCGAAATCAAGGTTTCCAGCCGCTGATCACACGCACATGGCCGGCCAGGTCGTTGCTGCGGGCAGGACGCTGTGGATGCTGCGAAAATCCCGCTGCCGCGAACAGGTGCCAGACCTGGCTTTCCTGGCCGGCGCCGATTTCAACGCACAGGAAGCCGCCCGGCTTGAGAACGGCATATGCCGCAGGAACGATGGCCCGGTAGGCCTGCAATCCGTCTTCGCCGCCATCGAGCGCTGCAACCGGATCGAAGTCGCGCACATCCGCGTCGAGGTCCGCCAATTCCGGCGTCGCAATGTAGGGCGGGTTGCTGACGATCAGGTCGAATTTGCCTTCAAGGCCGTCCAGCCAGCTGGTGTGCACCAGTTCGAGGCGATCGGCAAGGCCGTGCGCCCGGATATTTCGCCGTGCGATTTCAAGCGCCGCGCCCGACACATCGCTCGCCACCGCCCGCCAGTCCGGCAGCTCATTCAGCAGGCTGACGGCAATCGCCCCGGACCCGGTGCCGATGTCGAGCAGGCGGCGCCTTGCACCGTCCGGCACGGTCAGCCCTGCCGCTTCGAGCGCCGCCTCGACCAGGGTTTCGGTATCCGGCCGCGGATCGAGCACATCGGGGCCGATGACAAACTTGCCGCCATAGAATTCCCGTTCGCCGATGATCCGCGACACCGGCTCATGCGCCATGCGGCGGGCCAACGAAGCCTGGACCACCTCCCGTTGGCGGACATCCAGTTCGGCATCGGGGTGCGCCACCAGATACTCGTGGCCGGCCTGCAAGGCATGCTGCAGCAGTAGCCGGGCATCAAGGGCTGCCGTCGCGATACCGGCCGCATCGAGGATGTCGCGCATCCAGCGCTGCATCCCGGCAACGGTTTTCGGGTGGTCAGGCCGCATCGCCCTGGCCGGCGGCCGGTTCCTGGCTGGCCGCCAGCAGTTCGGCCTGGTGTTCGGTGATCAAGGCCTCGATCAGTTCATCGAGCGCCTCGCCCTGCATCACCTGGTCGAGCTTGTAGAGCGTCAGGTTGATGCGGTGATCGCTGACACGCCCCTGCGGAAAGTTGTAGGTGCGGATGCGTTCCGAGCGGTCGCCGGAACCGACCTGGCCGCGCCGTTCCGCCGAGCGTTCGTCGGCCAGACGCTGGCGTTCGGCCTCGAACAGCCGGGCGCGCAGCACCTTCAGCGCCTTGGCCCGGTTCTTGTGCTGCGACTTCTCATCCTGCTGCGACACCACCAGGCCGGTCGGCAGATGGGTGATGCGCACCGCGCTGTCGGTGGTGTTGACCGACTGCCCGCCGGGGCCGGAGGCGCGGAACACATCGATCCGCAGATCCTTTTCGTCGATCTCGACATCGACGTCCTCGGCTTCCGGCAGCACCGCCACGGTGGCCGCGGAGGTGTGGATGCGCCCCTGGGCCTCGGTTTCCGGCACCCGCTGCACCCGGTGCACGCCGCTCTCGAACTTCAGCAATGCATAGGCGCCGGCCCCGGCTATGTTGGCGACGATTTCCTTGTAGCCGCCAACGCCGGCCTCGTTTGCCGAGATGATCTCCACCTGCCAGCCCTTGATCGCCGCGTAGCGCTGGTACATGCGGAACAGGTCGCCGGCAAACAGCGCCGCCTCGTCGCCGCCGGTGCCGGCCCGCACTTCCAGAATGACATTGCGGTCGTCGGCGGCATCCTTGGGCAGCAGCAGGATTTTCAGCTTGTCTTCAAGCTTGGCAAGCGTTTCCTCCAGCTCGCCGATTTCCAGCTCGGCCATCTCCGCCAGTTCGCCGCTCTCGCCGGCATCGAGCATCTCGCGCAGGCCCGTCAGTTCATCCTCGGCCTCGCGCATCGCCCGCGCCGTCTGCACCACCGGGTCGAGTTCGGCGTACTCCTTCGACAACCGGACATATTCCTCCCCCGAGGCACCGGCCGCCATCTCCTGCTCAAGCGTGGAGAAGCGGTCCAGAATCTGGTCGACTTTTTCGGATCGGTGGACGGACATTGGCGGACGGACCGGATGAAACAAGGAACACGCCCCGTCTTCTAGAGCACAATCCGGGTGGGGGAAACCTGTTTTGCGAATGTTTGCGTGAGGTCGAGGCCGGCAGGTCGGGACCGCCCGGACTACGACTTGCGGACGAACGTCCCGCCGCATCCGACCTCTTCCAGAACGATTTCAACCAGATCGAACTGCGACTGGCCGTTGACGTCTTCGAAATAGATGTGGCTCGGCCAGGGGTCCATGACGAAATTGTCCTCGGGCAGATCGATGGTCTCGCACACCCGCTTGATGGCGGCGACGTGGGACCGGGCGTATTCGGCGATTTCCGCCTTGGCCGTGTCCAGATCGGCGATGCTGTTGCGGTCGATCTGCGGCGAGCCGATACCGCTGGTGAGCGGGATGTTGCGGGCGATCGCCTCGTCGGCATAGAAATCCACATCGACCTTGTCGGCTTCGAGCCGCATGATGAACACCGGGTTGACGCTGACCTTGGCCTGCGTGAGTTCCTTGAGACCGACGCCGCCGGCCGGCCCGCCGGCCGGTTTCGCCGCCGCGCGCCGCCGCCCGCCACGGGCCTTCTTCTGCGCCTGGGTCACGAAGTCGCCGCGGTAGTTGTTGTCATAGACGCGTTCGGCGTAACGCTTGTCCCGCAGCATGTGCCGGATCGAGCGGATCGACATGTCCCGGCAATTTTCCGCCCCGATGAAGAACGGCGAACCCGATGCATCCGACAGCTCGATCCAGCCGTTCGGAAAGGTCTCGATATGGTGATCCATCCATGGCCCGAGAACCGCATCGCCAAGATGGTCGAGCAGCGCATTGACATTGCCGGGGTCGTGCACCACGTCGGCCAGCAGCGGCTCCTGTCCGTAGATGTCGGCGGCAAGGCTGTAGGGTGCGGAAATCTGCAACAGCGGCGCCATGCCGGTCAGCTCCTTGGTCACCCGCATGATGCCGTCGATGGCCCTGGGAACCCCGGTGGTGAAATCCGGCGTTCCGAGATAGCGCCAGTTCTGCTTGTTGATCAGCATGATGTCGGGATCGGCCCCGGGCGGAAACCGGTCCGGGTACATCATCGGCTGGCCCAGGGGTTCGCAGCTCATCGCATAGAGCGCCCAGGTCATGTAGAGCTTCTTCATGCCCAGCAGGCGGGCGACCGTCAGATTGGCACGCACGTAGCGATAGGGATCGGTCTTGTAATACGCCTCCGACTGAATGTCATACAAATCGAACAATAGCGACAAGGCCAGCATATGGACCGAGGCCGTGGCGTGTATTTCATCCGCCGGTGCCGGCACCGCGAAGTTGGCATCAAACTGGCCGGCAATCGCCGCATCGAAAATCCCGGTCAGCTCCCGCTTGGCTTCTGCATCGCCCGATTGCCAGCGCGACAGCAGGTGAAGCCCGTGCGGCGCGGCGTAGTCTTCGATCCTGATCATCTCCTGCCACCTCCCGGCATTTGTGCGAGGTTCGGATTCAGGTTACAGGGTAATCGGTATTGGATTTATGGATATACCCATTATCGAACTTTGTATAAGCCCATTTGGAGGATGTCGTGCCGAAGTCTCCTGGAGGGGTCCTGCTCGCCGGCTTCTCGATCGACCGGAACGGTCCGGTTCCGATCTACCGCCAGATCGATGCGTCGCTGCGCCGTCTCATTCTGGACGGCAGCCTGGCGGCCGGTCAGAAGCTACCGTCGACCCGTGAGCTCGCGGCCGAGCTGGGCGTCTCGCGGGTGACCGTCAAGGCTGTCTACGAGCAACTGGTCGCCGAAGGTTATGCCAAGGCCAGGACCGGGGCCGGAACGTTTATCGCCCCGGGCCTGGACATCGATGCGGCACCGAGGCTCAAGCGCCGCCGCCGCGCAAGCCGGCCGCCTGAGATCGAGGTCTCGGACCGTGCCCGGGCGATCATGTCGTCCATGGCCAGCGCGCGGCACGGCCAGACCGGCCCGTTCCGCCCCGGCGTTCCGGCGCTGGACGTGTTTCCGGTCAAGACCTGGGGCAGATATCTGGCCGAAGCGATGGCGGGCAACGACCGCCACGACCTGAGTTACGGCGAGGTCAACGGCAGCGCGGCGCTACGCGCCTCCATCGCCAGGCATTTGACCGACGCCCGCAGCATGTCGGTCGACCCCGGTCAGATCGTCATCACGTCCGGCGCCCAGCAGGCCTTCGTGCTGATTGGCTTTGTGCTGCTCAACCGGGGCGACACGGTTTGGTATGAAGACCCGGGCCACATTGCCGGCCGCGACGTCATGCAGATCATGGGCGCCAACGTCGCACCGGTGCCGATCGACAGTGAGGGCATGGACCTTCGGTTTGCCGCAGACAGGCATCCTCGGCCATCGATCATCTTTGCCACACCGTCGCACCAGCAGCCGTTGGGCACGACGATGAGCCTCGCCCGGCGCCTTGCTCTGCTCAACTGCGCGCAAGAGACCGGCGCCTGGATTATCGAGGACGACTATGACAGCGAGTTCCGCTATCGCGGGCGGCCGCTGCCGGCACTGAGCGCACTCGACAGCGAACGCCGGGTGTTCTACGTCGGCACGTTTTCCAAATCGATGTTCTCGGCCATCCGCATCGGCTACATCGTGCTGCCGCCCGGACTGGTGGAGAGTTTCGCAAAGGCCCGCAACCTGCTCGGCCAGGGATCATCGGCGGTGGTCGAACAGGCCCTGTCCCGCTTTATCGACGACGGCCGGTTCGTCGAACACATCAGAAGGATGCGCCGCATCTACCGCGAGCGCCGGGACATTCTGTTTGAATGCCTGACGCGCGAATGTCTGGACCACCTGGAACCGCAGCCGACGGATGCCGGCATGCACATGCTGGCATGGCTGAAGAACGGCATCGACGACCGGGCCGCCCACAGGGCCTTGCTTGCTGCAGGCATCGAGTCCTTGCCGTTATCCGTCTACTGCATGAGGCCGCCGGCCAGAGCGGGACTTGTTCTGGGTTTCACCTGTGCTCCGGGGCCGCGGATTGCAAGTCTCGTCCGGCGCATGTCCGAAGCGCTGAACGGTCATTTACGCTGATAAGGCATCAGCCGCGCGACCGATGGGCCCAGGGGCTGCAATGGTGGAAAACCGCTGCCATATCAACACGGTACACAAGTCAGAAAACCAAACGCCAATACCGCCGGTATCAGCCGCGACTGCTCGACAGCGCGCTGACGTTCAGCGGACGGCCGACGAGGATTTCGCCGTTTTCGCCCAGCGTACCCATGGCCTTGCCGTCGATGGAGTAGTTGAGCAGGCCGCCGTCGCGGGCGATGACCACCAGGCCGTCACGGGCTGGAACCCGGTAGCGGTCGCCCTTGCGCAGGGTCTGGGTCATCACGACATTGCCCTCGGCATCCTCGATGCGCACCCAGACGTTGTCGTTGGCTGTCAGCACGAGGCGTGCGCCCTTGTTGTCGGCCCCGAAGGTGCGCCCGGTGGCGCCTTGCGCCGGCTTAGCGACGTTGGCGACCTTCTTGGCCGGTGCAGGCGTGGCCGCCCTGGTTTTGGCCGCCGCCGCCGGCGGTGTCGGCTTGGCCTTGGGCAGCGGGATCGCCACCTTGGTCTTGTCGCTTTCAATGAGTTCGGTCAGGCCGGTCAAACCGCCCGCCGACTGCTCGGCATCCAGGATGAGCTTGGTCATCGCGTCGTCGGCCAGCGGCTGTTCGTCGACCTTGGAGATCGAGGCGACGATTTCACCGTCCTTGCCGGCACTCGCGGTTCCGGCGCCGACGCTGACCGGCAGCGGCGCGGTTTCGGCTTCGGCCATCTGTTCGAGCTGGGCCGGTGCACCGGCGTCGCCGCTGAACAGGTACAATCCGCCCTCGAACACCAGGATGGCGGCAAACACCGAAGCGACGATGCCGCCGGCACCCGTGCCCATGGCTTTCAGCTTTGAAAGGTCCGGAAAACTGAGGATTTTCGCACTCGACAGCGGCCGCGGCTTCTTGACCCGGCGCTTGCGCAGCGTCGGGATCGGCTGCGGCAGGAACTGGGCATAATGCATGACCAGCGGCTGCGGATCGAAGCCGAGATACTCGGCATACTGGCCGATCAGCTGCAGGGCCTCGGAACGGGCCGGAAGCTTGGTCAGATCCCCGAGTTCGATCCCCTCGAGATGCAGGGGATGAATGCCGCACTGCTCGCCGGCCTGCTCGAGCGACAGGCGGCGGCCTTCGCGCTCGCGCTGCATGAACCATCCGGCCTCTCCGGCCGGGTCGATATCGCCATCCGGTTTTGGCCGAAAGAATGTGAAGTCCGCCTGGAAGTCGCTCTGCGAGTGGGTGTTCATGGCTTAATCTGTCTCGAATGTCCGGCCGATCGTGCCGAAAGCGCCCCCGGCCGCCGGACGGTTGTTCCTGAACACACAATGAAGAAAAATGGTAAGCAGAGTATGAATGCCGGGCCAGGAACAGGGTGGCTCTACATGAAACTGTAGGGATCGATGTCGATCGCCAGGCGCAGCGAGCCGCGCGTCCTGATGCCGCCGAGCCAGGCGGTGAGGAAGGCCTGGATATCGACATCGCGGGTGCATTTCACCAGATAGCGCCAGCGGTGGCGGCCGCGCACCATGTGCAGCGGAGCCGGCGCCGGGCCGAGCACGTGGACGTCGCCGGTCGCAGGCACTTGGCGGGCCAGGCTGCGGGTGAAACTCTCCGTTTCCGCGGCATCGCTGCCGGAAATGATAATGCCGGCGAGCTGACCGTAGGGCGGCAGGCCGGCAGCCTGACGGATGTGTTTTTCATGGTCGAGAAAGCCGTCGCGGTCGCCGGCTTTCAGGGCCTGCATCAGCGGATGGGCCGCATTGAAGGTCTGGATCAGCGCCCGGCCCGGCTTGTCGCCGCGCCCGGCCCGGCCGGCGACCTGGGCCATCAACTGCCAGGTGCGCTCGCCGGCACGCGGGTCCGAGGTTTCCAGCGCCAGATCGGCATCGACGACGCCGACCAGCGTCAGGCCGGGGAAATTGTGCCCCTTGGCAACCAGCTGCGTGCCGATGACCAGGTTGTAGGCGCCCTTTGCCACATCGGCGATGGTGGCCCGCAGGGTCGCGCCGCGCTGCAGGTCGCTCGACAGGATAGCGAGCCGGGCGTCGGGGAACTGAACCGCCGCCTCCTCGGCCAGGCGTTCGACCCCGGGACCGCAGGGTACCAGCGAGCCTTCGGTCTTACAGTAGGGGCAGGCGTCAGGCACCGGTTCGATGTGGCCGCAGTGATGGCACATGAGCTGGCGCCGGAAGCGGTGCTCGACCAGCCATGTCGAACAGTTCGGGCATTCCACCCGGTGGCCGCAGGTCCGGCACAGGGTGAGCGGCGCATAGCCGCGCCGGTTGAGGAACAACAGCACCTGGTCGCCATCGGCCAGCGTCCGGCCGACCGCTTCGTGCAGGGGCGGCGACAGCCAGTGGCCGGACGGCGGCGCCTCGCGCGTCAGATCGATGAGGTCGATGTCCGGCAGCTCGGCACGTCCGTGCCGGTCCTTCAGGGTGATGTGGCCGTAGCGCCCGCGGTCGACATTGACCAGGCTTTCCAGCGACGGGGTGGCCGAAGCCAGCACCACCGGGAAGCCGCCCAGCGCGCCATAGACGACAGCCATGTCGCGGGCGTGGTAGCTCGCGCCGTCGTCCTGCTTGAAGGCCGGCTCGTGCTCCTCGTCGACGACGATCAGCCCGGGCCGCGCCCAGGGCAGGAACAGCGCCGAACGGGCACCGACGACGATCCTCACCTCGCCCGACGCCACACCGCGCCACACCCGTTCGCGCTCCCTGGGCCGGACATCGGAATGCCACTCCGCCGGCGCGGCGCCGAAGCGCTGCTCGACCCGGGCGATGAACTGGCCGGTGAGTGCGATTTCCGGCAGCAGCAACAGGACCTGCCGGCCCGCCGACAGGGCCGCGGCCATGGCCTCGAAATAGACCTCCGTCTTACCCGAGCCGGTGACGCCGTCAAGCAGGTTGGTGGAGAACGTCCGCGCCGTCACCGCCTTGCGCAATTCCGCCGCCGCGGCTTCCTGCGATGACGACAGGTGCACCTGATCGGCCAGCGGATCGGGTCTGGCGAACGGCGCCAGCGCCGGCAGGGCAACCGCTTCCAGCGCCCCGGCCTCGGCGAGACCGCGCACCACGCCGGTGCCGACGCCGGCCATCTCGGCCAGATCGCGCGGCAACAGCGCCATGCCGGCTTCAGCGGCCGCCTCGAGCACCCGCTGGCGCTGCGGGGTCATGCGGTCCGGCGTCGCGCCGGTCGCCCGGTAGGCCAGTTTTTCGCGCGGGCCTTCGAAAGCGCCGGGCGCGCGCAGGCACATGCGCAGCACCTGGCCGGGCGGTTCGAGGTAATAGGCCGCCAGCCAATCGATGAACCGGCGGTGCAGCGCCGGCATCGGCGCCACGTCGTAGCGTTCAACGACATCGCGCAGTTTCACGCTGTCCGGCACCGCACCGCCGCACGACCAGACGACGCCGGTCATGCGGCGCGGACCGAGCGGCACGCACACATAATCACCCTCGCCGAGCACCATGTCATCCGGCACCCTGTAGGAATAGGCCCCGTCCAGCGCCAGCGGCAGCAGCACCTCGACAATCCGCGGTTTTGAAGAATCGTCCGCCATGCGGCCAAGGTGGGCGATCGGCCGCGCGCGATCAATGGCCGATTTGTCCTTGGCAAATCGCACCGTGACAGAACCTGTTGCATGAGCATCCTGGACACCGCGCCCGGCGCTCACTCTTCTTCTTCCCCCAGAAAGGGGGAAGGTTGGGATGGGGGTTGACGGCGGTGCAAAGTGTTGCCGTCGACGCGTGGTGCACCGCCATCAATCCCCACCCTGACCCTCCCCTTTTCTAGGGGAGGGAACCGAATCCATCAAAAAGAGTCGCTAGGGGTTTTCGACCCGACGATTGTGTCGATCGGTGTTTGAGCGCCGCCAAAGCCGTGATAGTTTGCGCCGCAAATCACCTGGGT
Source organism: Aestuariivirgaceae bacterium (assembly GCA_965216335.1). Taxonomy (GTDB): domain Bacteria; phylum Pseudomonadota; class Alphaproteobacteria; order Rhizobiales; family Aestuariivirgaceae; genus JAHEJE01. The sequence continues at coordinate 2,095,230 of OZ244154.1, forward strand.
GTTGAGGGAACCGCACATGAAATTTTTTGCCGATACCGCGGAAATCGACGAGATCCGCGAACTGAACGATGTCGGGCTGCTCGATGGCGTAACGACCAACCCGTCGCTGGTCGCCAAGTCGGGGCGCGACTTCAAGGAAGTGGTTGCGGAAATCTGCGCCACCGTCGACGGCCCGGTGAGCGCCGAGGTGACCGCGCTCGATGCCGACGGCATGGTCGCCGAGGCCGGGCAGCTGACCACGATCGCCAAGAACGTATGCATCAAGGTGCCGCTCACCTGGGACGGGCTGAAGGCCTGCCGGACGCTGACCCAGGCTGGGACGATGGTCAACGTGACCTTGTGCTTCAACGCCAACCAGGCGCTGTTGGCGGCCAAGGCCGGCGCCACCTTCATCTCGCCGTTCATCGGCCGGCTCGACGATCTCGGCCTCGACGGCATGGAGCTGATCGAGGAAATCCGCGAGATCTACGACAACTACGACTACACCACCGAGATCCTCGCCGCCTCGATCCGTTCGGCCAACCATGTCAAGTATTCAGCGCTCGCCGGCGCCGACGTCGCCACCGTGCCGCCATCGGTCCTTAAGGGCCTGGTCAAGCACGCCCTGACCGACAAGGGGCTGGAGGCGTTCCTGGCCGATTGGGAAAAGACCGGGCAGAAGATCGTGTGACAGGTGGTTCCCCTCCCCCTTGTGGGGAGGGGCCAGGGGTGGGGGGCAGGAATGGTTAGCATCGGCCAGTCCTGTTCAAAGCGACTGCCGCTGGCCCCACCCGGTCAGTGCTGCGCACTGCCCACCCTCCCCACAAGGGGGAGGGTTTGAATGACAACAGACTCTGTTAACCCGCTGCGGGCTAGTCTCGGACATGGTTGCGAATGTCGAGATCTGCCGCTTTGGTGCGGCGCGGGATGCTTCGGACGGGGTTGCCGACTGGCTGGGCTACCTTGCCGGTGAGCGCCGGATGGCGGCAAAGACGGTCGAGGCCTACGCCCGCGATGTTACGCAGTTCTGCGGATTTCTCACCGATCATATGGGTGAACCGCCCGGCCTGAAGACCCTGGCGGGCTTGAAGACGCGCGATTTCCGCTCGTTTCTGGCGGCGCGGCGCAATGACGGCATCGGCAGCCGGACACTGGCCCGCCAGCTCTCGGCCATCCGCTCGCTGTACCGTTATCTGGAGCGCAACGGGGTGCTGGAGAACCCGGCCCTGTCGGCGCTGAAATCGCCCAAGCTCGGCCATCTGGTGCCCAAGCCGCTCAATGCCCAGGCGGCGCTCGATGTCGTGTCGCCGGATGCGGTGCGGGCGACGAGCGATACCCCGGCGTGGATCGAGGCCCGCGACCTGGCGGTGCTGACGCTGCTGTACGGTTGCGGCCTGCGCATTTCCGAAGCGCTCGACATGACCCGCATCGAGGCGCCGCTCGATGCCCGCCAGGATGTCATGCGCATCACCGGCAAGGGCGGCAAGACGCGCCTGGTGCCGGTGCTCGCTGCCGCGCGGAACGCCATTGCGCGCTACATTGAACTATGCCCCTACCGGCTGGCCGGCAGCGAGCCGCTGTTCCGGGGCGCGCGCGGCGGCAAGCTGAACCCGCGGCTGATCCAGCTCTTGATGCAGCGCCTGCGCGGCGCGCTCGGCCTGCCCGATACGGCAACGCCGCATGCGCTCAGGCACAGTTTTGCCAGTCACCTTCTATCGGCCGGGGCGGACCTGCGTTCGATCCAGGAACTGCTCGGCCATGCCAGCCTGTCGACCACCCAGGTCTATACGGAGGTGGACCGGGCTCACCTTCTGGCGCAGTATAACAAAGCCCATCCCCGCGCCGGCAGCGTCAAATAAGCGAGGTTCCCCCAATGCGTCAGGTCCTGTTGAGTTTCTTCGCCATCGTGCTGGCGCTGATGCTTGCCCCCGCTGGCGCAAGTGCCAACGAGCCAGCCTGCAAGGGTCATGACCTGATTGCCCGGATGCAGGCCGACCAGCCCGGTGTCTTTGCAGACGTGATGGCCAAGGCGGCACAGGAACCCAACGGCGAGGCCATGTTCTGGCGCATCGATGGAGCATCGAACGGCCAGCCGTCCTGGCTGCTCGGCACCATCCACCTGAGTGACGATCGGGTGACGACGCTGAGCCCGGCTGTCAGACAGGCGATCAAGAGCGCCCAGGCCGTGGCGCTGGAAGTGGCCAATATTGCCGACAAGGCCGAAATGACGAAGCAAGCCATGTCTGACCCGTCGATCATCCTTCTGCCGTCGGGCGAGTCACTATGGGATCAAATGGATTCGGCTGCCGCCGGTACAGTCGAAAAGCAGCTGGCCGCCGTGGGCATCGCCAAGGAGCAGGCCGCGCCGCTGCAGCCATGGCTCTTGGCGACCATGCTGTCCGTCTCCCCGTGCATTGCCCAGCGCGCCGCCAAAGGTCACCCCGGGGTCGATCAGGTCGTAGCGGAACAGGCCGGTGAAGCCGGCAAGAAGATTGTCGGGCTGGAGACCGTAAAGGAACAACTGGGCGCCATGAGCTCCATGTCGATGAAAGCGCAAACCGCGTTCCTGGTGAGCTCCGTCAAGCTCTACCCCCAAATTGACGACTACATGGAAACCATGGTCCAGGCTTACCTGAACCGCCATATCACCGCCCTGCTGCCGTTTCAGGCGGCCCACCTCAAATCTGCCACCGCCGATCAGGATGCGGCGGCGATGAATGAATTCATCGACAAGCTGGTCGTCAGGCGCAACCACACGATGGCCGAACGCGCCAAACCGCATCTCGAACAGGGCGGCATCGTGATCGCCGTCGGCGCATTGCACCTGCCGGGCAAAGAGGGCCTGGTCGCCCTCATCCGCCAGCAGGGTTTCAAGGTGGTTCCGGTCGAATAACCCGCCTCAGGCGGCCTGTTTGGACATCAGGCCACGGTTGATCAGCGTTTCGGCGATCTGCACCGTGTTGAGGGCGGCACCCTTGCGCAGGTTGTCGGAGACGATCCACATGGCCAGGCCGTTCTCGACCGTGATGTCCTCGCGGATGCGCGACACGAAGGTGGCGAAGTCGCCGACGCATTCCACCGGCGTGACGTAGCCGCCGTCCTCGCGCTTGTCGACCACCAGCAGGCCCGGCGCCTCGCGCAGGATGTCGCGCGCCTCATCGGCACTGACGTCGGTCTCGAACTCGATGTTTACCGCCTCGGAATGGCCGACGAACACCGGCACACGCACGCAGGTCGCCGTCAGCTTGATCTTGGGATCGAGCATCTTCTTGGTCTCGGCGACCATCTTCCACTCTTCCTTGGTGGAGCCGTCTTCCATGAACACATCGATGTGCGGAATGACATTGAAGGCAATCTGTTTGGTGAACTTCTTCGGCTCCGGCGCATCGGTGACAAAGATGCCCTTGGTCTGATCCCACAGTTCGTCCATGGCCTCCTTGCCGGCGCCGGATACCGACTGGTAGGTCGAGCACACCACGCGCCTGATCTTGAAGGCGTCGTGCAGCGGCTTGAGCGCCACGACGAGCTGCGCGGTCGAGCAGTTCGGGTTGGCGATGATGTTGCGCCGGTCGTTGCGCGCCATGTAGGGCTCGAGCGCGTGGGCGTTCACCTCCGGCACGATCAGCGGCACTTCCGGGTCGTAACGCCAGCACGACGAGTTATCGATGACGATGGCACCGGCCGCACCGATTTTCGGCGACCACGTCTTGGAAATTTCCGAGCCGGCCGACATCAGGCAGAAGTCGACCTTAGAGAATTCGAACTGCTCCAGGTCCTGGCACTTCAGGGTGGCGTCGCCGAACGACACTTCCTTGCCGACCGAGCGGCGCGACGCGATGGCGAACACCTCATCGGCGGGAAACTCGCGCTCGGCGAGGATGTTGAGCATTTCATGGCCGACATTTCCCGTCGCGCCGACAACTGCAACCTTGTAACCCATGGGGTCTGTCCCTTTTCTGGTCCCGCTCCCTAGGGAAATTCATCACCTGCCGCCGGGCTCATTCGGTTCCACCTTTCATCCCCGAGGGAGAAGATGGCCGGGGACAAGGTGCTAGAGCGTTTTGGTGGTGGTGGTCTTCGTCTTGACGCACGACTTCGCAGCGCTGGCGGGTGCAAGCTCTGAAAAGAGTCCGGTTCCAGCGGCGGCAAGCCACATGATGCGTCGTGTCCCTTCAACAGGCAAAACGTAGACGGCGCGCTTCTAGCATGTCTGTCGGCCAAGTCAATCAGCCGTTTGGCCGACAAGCTTCAACACACGGCAAAACGGCCCCACCACACATAGTGACGGGGCCGCCGGGACGTGTCGTCGATCTGGAGTCAGCGCTCAGCGTCAGCCGGTGACGGCCTTGAATTCTTCCTCGGACAGCGTGCCGCTGCCATCGGCGTCCGCGGCGTTGAACTGCTCGGCGGTCATGCCGGGCATAACGGCGAGCACCTCTTCCATGGTTACCGCGCCATCGCTGTTGGCGTCTGCGCTGGCAAAGTCGGCCTCAGCGGCAAACGCCGCGGTAGATGCGAAAAGGCCGGCGATGGCAGCAGCTGCAAACGTCTTGGTCATGTTTAACCCTCCTCAAGTGACATGTGATGGGCAGCACCGGTCATTCGGCCCGCCCGGACCGGCTGTGCGATCCGGGGCTGATGGTGCTGCCGGTTTGCGGTCGCCTGTTGAGCGGCAAGCGGTCTCGCCATGGAACTTTGGCGGCGATTTCAGGGCAGCGATGCCGCCGGCGGCCACCTTGCCGCGGATTGACCGCACTTACGTCATGATTTGCCGGCTGTCCGGGTTGCCGCCAAGGATAGGTTGGGCAGCCTTTGCCGCCTGCAGGGTTGAAATCCGGCCGTCCGGAGCCTAAGTAAGCGCTTACATTCATTGTTGGGGTGCAATTTCGGGGACGCCGCGGATGGTTGACTGGTTCGGCTGGATGTTCACTGTCGAGGGCTGGATCGGCCTGGCGACGCTGACCCTGCTGGAAATCGTGCTGGGTATCGACAACCTGGTTTTCCTGACCATTGCGGCTTCGAAACTGCCGCGCGAACAGCGCCCAAAGGCACAGAAGATCGGCCTGATCGGTGCCCTCGTGCTGCGTATCGCCATGCTGTCGATGCTGGTCTGGCTGACCAAGCTCAAGGCGCCGATCGCGACGTTCGGCGACTTCACCCTGACCTGGCGGGACGTCATTCTGCTGCTCGGCGGACTGTTCCTGCTGTGGAAGGGCACCTCGGAAATCCATCAGGAAGTCGAAGGCGGCACCGAAGGGCCGCAACAGGCGCATGCCACCTCGTTCGCCGGGGTGATCTTCATGATCATGGTGATCGACTTCATCTTTGCGCTCGATTCGATCATCACCGCCGTCGGCCTGACCGACGTGCTGCCGATCATGATCCTGGCCAATGTCTTCGCTATCGTGCTGATGCTGGTCAGCGCCCGCGCCATCGGCGAATTCATCGACAAGCATCCGACGGTCAAGATGCTGGCGCTGGCCTTCATCCTGCTGGTCGGCGTGGCGCTGGTGGCCGACGGCATGCACTTCCACATCCCGCGCGAATACATCTACTTCGCCATCGCCTTTTCACTCGGCGTCGAAGTCCTCAACATGCTGGTCCGCCGGCGCAATGCACCCGCCGTCAGCGACGAAGAGGATTAGCAAGGGGCCTTTGTCGGCCCCTTGCTGCTGATCATTCATAAAGCGCTAGTAGACTGAATCAATTAGATTGATGGATAGAGTTTCACAAGCTTTGTTCTTGCATCGTCGTTGGTGAATTGCCAGTTGGCGATTTTGCGTTGGTTGTTGCGCTGGGTTTGCCATGCGGCGACCCTGTCTTTGAGTTTCTCCTTGCTCTCGACCCGCTCCCCCAGACATTGACGGGCGAGTACGGATAGCTCGGCCTCTGCCATATTGAGCCAGGAGCCATGTTTCGGGGTGAAGTGCCATTCGAAGCGTTCGGCCAATCGCCTTGCTTCGGCTGGTGGGAAAGTCGCATACAGTGACGCTGGGCTATGGGTGTTGAGGTTGTCCTGAACCAGAACAATCTTCTCGGCATCGGCAAAGCACTGATCGCTGAGATCAGCCAGGAAATGAGCGTAGTCTGTTTTTGCGCGATGGCTCGTGACCTTGATATGACGCAGCCCTTCAAGAGGAGCGAAGGCCATGAACAGGTTTGCTGTTCCAGCCCGTTTGTATTCATAGTCATGGCGTGCGGTGCGCCCGGGCGCCATGGGGATTGGTAGGCGGGTTGCACCGACAAGCTGTTTGGCTGCTTCATCAAGGCAAACCAACGGCCTGTTTGGATCGTGGGCACGCGTATAGACCGACAAAACGTCTTCCATGGCCGCAACAAAGGCTGCATTCTGTTTGGGAGGGATTACCCAGTATTGGCTGCGGTGAGGCTTAATACGCACGGCATTTAGGGCTGACCCATGGTTGCCCATTTCCTTGTTCCGACTGAGGTTATGGTTTGTGGCTGGGCAAGAAGCCTGTTCCATGCATCGCAGCCTGCATCGAGAATAGCGTTGTAGTCTGCAAAGACGCGGGCTGAGAGCCAATTCTGACGGATGTATCGCCAGATGTCTTCAACCGGGTTGAGCTCCGGCGACTTGGACGGCAGTAGGATGATGGTGATGTTATGCGGCACGTTGAGTTTGCTGGTCGTGTGCCATCCGGCCCGGTCCATCAGCACGACGGCATGGGCGCCGGAGGCCACGGTATCGCTGACTGCCTCAAGATGTAGTTGCATGGCATGAGTATTGGCTCTGGGCATCATGATGGCGGCCCCGGTGCCGCGGGCCGGGCAGATGGCGCCGAACAGATAGGCCGATTTATAGCGCTGGTCGGCAGGTTGACAGGGTCTGGTCCCCTTGCGTGCCCACACTCGCACAAGGTTGTTCTTCTGGCCGATGCGCGCTTCGTCTTGCCACCACAGCTCGACCGGCGTGCCTTGCGGCAGGTCGGCTATGTGGGCGGCAAGGGTGCGCTGGAAGTTTTTTTGAATGCATCGATAACGGCGCTGTCCTGCTCAGGATGCTGCGGTCGGGCGCTCATGTGGGAGAACCCAAGCTCGGTCAGAAGCCGCGAGATCGAACGCTCGGCATAGACGACGCCGAAACGCTCCTCGATAACCCGCGCAAGATCGACCCGCCGCCAGCGGATCACGCCATCGGTTTCCAGATCCGGCCCGGTCTCAATGATCTGTGATAGTTCGCGCATCTGCTCATCGCTCAGCCAACGCTGCCGGCCCGGCGGCATGCGGTCATACAGCCCGTCCGGGCCTTCGGCGTTGAACCGGTGCACCCAATCGCGAAGCGTCTGACGATCCATCCCGCCAACCCTGGCCGCATCGGCCCGGCTGGCGCCTTCATACACCGCTGCTATCGACAACAGCCGACGGCTCTGGCTGACATCCTTGCTGGCCTTGGCCAAGCCCCGGCAGGCGCCGGCATCGTAGTCGTCACGAAGTGAAATCCCAATTCTCGGCATGGCAAATCCTCCCTTGCCAACCCTATGAATCATTCCTCAACTGATTTGGGAATCCAAAAAGAGTCAAACCTCACTGCCGTGCGTATAAGTTCGTTTTTTTAAGCGTGCGCCCAACAGTGTTGAAGTGAACGCTGTCGACAATGTTCAGCTCAACGACCTTCTCGGCAAGCAAGCGGATTGTCCAGCGCGCATATCCTTCAGGTGGCTCGCTGCAAGCCAGGGCGATCAGCTTGGCTTCAGCCTCCCCATCGAAGATTGGCTTGATCGACTGGTGCATGCGCGGGGCACGCGCAAACACTGCCTCAAGGCCATCCATGACGAATGTCGCGCGCGTGCGGGCCACAGTTGAAGGCGACGCCTCCAACGCCCGGCAAATCTTCCGATCAGTCCAGCCTTCACCGAATTCGCCTTTATCGGCTTTCAGCAATATCCGCGCCTTCAGATTGCTCTTGGCCTTCAGAGTGCCCTTGCTGATCTTCGCCAATAGATCATTGCGCTCGTCCAACGTGAGCTCAACAACGTACCTCTTGTTCGCCATGTGCAAACCTCCGCATCCGAATCAGACACAGAGAATCAAATCCACACCCGCATCGCAACATATCAATCTAAGTGATGCAAAATACTAGAGCACTTTCCCATCATATGGGATCACTTGACCGGGTTTCCGCGTCTGCTGGCTAGGCATGCTTGGCGCCGCGGTCTGGTTGACCGCAAGCTGAGCATGGTGATCCCCGCCTTCGCGGGGACAGGCTGCGGGCGCGGAAATCCGGCCTTCGGTGGGCCAAATTCGCCCATCTGGTGCGTTCCGGCGCTTGCCCGATGCACCGCATCGCGCTGCGCACCGCGCCTGCCATATGAACGAATTTGGCTCCATCAAGCGATCCCATATGATCGGAAAGTGCTTGTCTTATGATTTTGCCATCGTTCAGTGCAAGAAGGAACCGCTGCTGGCGAGACGACACTCGCCGGGCAGCGGCAGGGGACGGATCGCGAATGTGCTGGCCGTTTGACGGGCCGGGCTAGAGTGTGATCACCCCTGTCTTTTCCCTGCGGCCTGAACGGATACCCGGGACTTGCGGCCCGGATGACAAGCATAGGACACGGAAAAGATGACCCATACTATCATCGGTATCGATATCTCGAAAGACCATCTCGACGTTCACCGCCTGCCTGATGGGACCAGCATCAGGTTCGCCAACTCGAAACAGGGCCACAGGTCACTGATCGAATGGATGCGGGCCGGTAAGGTCGAACGCGTTGTGTTTGAACCGACAGGTGCTTATCACCGTAATCTGGAGCGTTGCCTGGTTGAGGCCGGCATCAGCCATGCCAAGGTCAACCCCCGTCGAGCCCGCCGGTTCGCCGAGGCCGCCGGCACCCTGGTCAAGACCGACAAGGTCGACGCTATGATGCTGGCCCGGTTCGGGGCCGTGCTCGAGCCGCAGGCAACCGTGACCCGCAGCCAGACCATTGAAGCTCTCGGCGAACTGGTTGCGGCCCGGCGTGCCCTGGTCAAGGACAGGACCGCAGCCAAGAACCGCCGCCACAATCTCTCATCAGCCTTGCTCAAAACACAGGCAAGACGGCGCCTGAAACAGATCGAGGCCGACATCAAGGCCATCGATGGCGAATGCCGCAGGCGCGTCGAAGCAGATCAGGCTCTGCAGGCCCGGCTTGCCATCCTGTTGTCCATTCCCGGCATCGGTGAAGTCACCGCCATGACCATGCTGGCTGAAATGCCGGAGCTTGGAACCATGCACAAACGACAGGCCGCCTCACTGGCAGGCCTGGCACCCGTCACACGTCAGTCGGGCAAATGGTGCGGCAACAGCTTCATCCAGGGCGGCAGACAACATGTCCGCCAGGCGCTCTACATGCCGGCATTGGTCGCCGTGCGCTTCAATCATCAACTCAAAACCAAATACCAGGCTCTCATCGACGCCGGAAAACCCTGCAAAGTCGCAATCACCGCAATCATGCGAAAGCTCATCACAATCGCCAACGCCCTAATCCGCGACAACCGAAATTGGACCGAAGCCAACTCTTGACCAACACGGATACTCTAGGGCTTGTGGGGATTCATCTTGAGTTTATGACGGCAGCACAGGCATAGATCATCGATGTGTAGTGTGTGTCCGTTTTTTCAGACCTCATAGCGATGCCCTTGAATTCCTTGAGTTTGCAGAAGAAGTTTTCGATCAGGTGGCGCCACTTGTAGATTTCCAGATCGATCTGCAATGGGTGCTTTCGCTGCGGCCGTTGCGAGATGCAGATCACTGCTCCGCGCTCATCCAGCTCTTCAATGATCCAATTGCTGTCGAAGGCCTTGTCTGCCAACACAGCATCAAAGTTAAGGCCGTGAATGAGCGGTGCAACACCGATGGTATCATATCGGTTTCCTGGCAGCAGACCGAAGCGCACGAGATTACCCAAAGCATCTGTCAAGGCGAGGATCTTTGTCGTCCAGCCACCTTTCGATTTGCCTATCGCCTGGCTTTGAGTCCCCCTTTAGCGCCATGTCCATGACGATGAACCGGGACTATCGTTGCATCGATCATGACATATTCCATGTCGGGGTCGTCTGAGACCGCCTCGAATATGCGTTCAAAGACGCCGGCTGCAGACCAGTCGCGAAACCGGCGAAATACCGTACTCCAGTTACCAAAGGCTTCTGGCAAGTCACGCCACGGGCTGCTTGTACGCGCCTTCCACAGCACCGCTTCGAGAAAAAGACGGTTGTTGGTCCCGCTGCGCCCAGGGTCAGACTTCTTGCCCAAGCAGTGCGGCTCGATCTTGGCCCATTGAGTGTCAGTCAATACTGTCCGGATCATCAAAACCTCCTCAAAAGGAAGTCTGAATCACAAATCAACTGATTTGGGAATCCTGATTCCCCACAGACCCTAGTTGCCGCGCATGCGGTCGCGGACGTAGCGGACATACTTGCGGGTGACGGCGAACTTCTGCCACTTCCACATGTTGCCCGGTCCGGCATTGTAGCAGCCGATGGTGGCGGACACATTGCCCTTGGCCTTGCGGCGGCACCAGTTGAGGTAGGCCATGCCGATGCGCAGATTGGTGCGCGGATTGGACAGCGACCCGCCGCGCACGCCGGTGAGCGAACGCACCATGCGTGCGGTGGCTGGCTTGATCTGCATGAGACCGATTTCACCGGCCCGGCCCCTGGCATTCGGCCGGTAGCCGCTTTCCATCGAGATCACCGCGTCGACCAGCGAAATCGGCAGGCCGCGCGGCTTCATGGAGCGGGCCATGGCCAGATACTTGCCGCGACGGGCCGACCGGGCCTTGGATGCCCCGCCGCGCTTGTTGCGCCGGGCGCTGGTCTTGCGTGTTGTCCGCTTGGACTTGTAGGCCTGTTTGGCCGAATTGTAGTTTGCCGATGCAGAAACCCCCGCATTGCCTTTATGAATCGTGTCGGCAAGTCCGCTGCCGCTCACAACGAACAACGCGGCACACATCGACACAGCCAGCAAAGCTGCTCTCATCACTCACTCCTAAGGTATGTTGGAAAACGCGGCGCTGTTTGCTCCGCGTTCGTGGCCAAATCGTGTCGGCAAAACAAGACAGATTGACCCACCCGACAGGGACGGCGCAATGCACTTCGCACGGGTGTTAAGCATGTTCGGCGAGGATCATCGCAGTCGGTGGCGGCAGATACTAGATTTGCCGCCGACCGACCGCATTGCACATCTGTCCGGAGTTCGAATGCCGTTCGCAGCGCTGCACACCGCCGAACCCAGTCGCATCGTCGCCCGCAACGGCGTGACGAACGACATTACCTACAGTGTTTCAGGCGCTCTGGCCCCGTTGGTGACCTTCGAACTGGCGCCGGAACAGAGCATCCTGTGCGACTTCGATGACGTTCGCCTGCTCGACGACGGCATTTCCGTGCGGTCATGGCCGAGCCTGTCCCAGAGCACACGTCTGCTGGTCAACACAACCAGCAAGCCGGCACAGACGGTTGTGCTTTCAAAAGGCCTGTACGGCTGCGTTGGCGCCTTCGACCTGGTGCACTACGCCCGCCGACTGGTTTGCCGCAGCTCCAGGTTCCTGGCGACCGGTCCCGGCGTGATGACCACCAGTCATGCCAGGCACAACACCCACGCCTATGGCGATCTTGAGTTCCTGGCCCTTCACGGAGACGGTTGGGCTTTCCTGCATTCCGATGGTGAAGTGTTCAGACACCGGCTTTCGGCCGGACAAACCGTCAACATCAACGCCGCTGCCCTTGTCGCCATGTCGGCCACGGTCGATCTCGCCGCCAGCCCCCGCCTTGGCCGGCGCCGCGGCGACAAGGAGGTGTCCGGCCGGCTGGCGCAACTGACCGGACCGGGCGTCGTCTGGCTGCAGAGCAGTGCGACACACGGCAGTCCGCCGGATGCCCGCCTCGGCAAGCGCGGCAAGGCATCGTTCAAGGTCGTGAGCTAAGCTCGGGAACCTGGGACCAGACCCAAGATTGGGCATCCGCAAGATTTACGACTTCACGAATAATTTTCGCTCGGTCATACACAGGCACTCCGCGCCGGTTTCGGTGATCAGGATCGGTTCGGTGATCTCAAGCCCGCCGTCGTCGAGCCACAGCGCCGGCATGAAGTGGAACACCATGCCGGGTTTCAATTCGGAGCGGTCGCCGGCCCGGAACGACATGGTACGCTCGCCCCAATCCGGCGGATAGGACAGGCCGATCGAATAGCCGCAGCGTGAGTCCTTGACGAAGCCGTGCCTGCCCAGCGTCGCGTTGAATGCATTGGCGATGTCCTCGCACCGGTTGCCTGGTTTGGCCTGTTCGAGACCGGCCTCCACGGCATCCAGCACCGCCTGTTCCGCATCGAGATACTTTTGCGGCACCTTGCCGAGAAACAGCGTGCGCGACTGCGGGCACTGGTAGCGCCGGTAGCAGCCGCCGATCTCGAAGAACGTGCTCTCGCCCTGCCTGAACGGCCGGTCATCCCAGGTCAGATGCGGCGCGGTGGCGTCCATGCCGGACGGCAGCATCGGCACGAAGGCGCAGTAGTCGCCCCAATGACCGTCCGCGCCCAGCACGGCAGTCCGCTGGATCTCGGCCACCAGCTTGTGCTTTTCCAGACCCGGCTCGGCCAGTTCGACGATCTGCGCATGCATGGCCTCGACGATGCGGGCAGCCCGGCGGATGAAGGTGATCTCGTTGTCGCTCTTGACCGCCCGCTGCCAGTTGACCAGCCCTTGCGCATCGCAAAACCGCGCGTTGGGCAAATGCTGTTGCAGCGAGGCAAAGGCGGCGGCGGTAAACCAGTAGTTGTCCATCTCGACGGCGATCGAGGCCTTGTCCCAACCGCGCTCGGCAAACACCCCGCTCAGGTGATCCATCGGATGCCGCTCGGTCGACTGCACATAGTGATCCGGATAACCGACGATATTGTCATGCGCCATGAACACCGTGCGCCTGGCGCCGTTACCGTCCATTGCCCGGCCCCACCAGACCGGCTCGCCTTCGAGCCCCAGCAGCACGCCCTGGTGCACGTAGAACGACCATCCATCATAGCCCGTCAGCCAGCACATGTTGGAGGGGTCCGACACCAGGATCACGTCGATCCCGTGCGCCGCCATCGCGGCCCGCGTCCTGGCAATGCGCGCGTCATATTCGGCACGAGGGAAATGCAGGATGGCGTCGCTCATATGTTTCTCCAAGTGAGTTGAAAGTTCGACCGGCAAACGGCAATGTGCGTCAAGGGTCAAGACCCTAACGACTATCAGCGGGTTTTCATGCAAACATCAAGCGACATCATTGTCATCGGTGCGGGGATCGCCGGCGCGTCGGTTGCCGCCGAACTGGCACCGCACCGTCGCGTCACCATCCTGGAGATGGAAAGCGTTGCCGGTTACCACACCACCGGCCGCTCGGCTGCCACCTATGTGCCGACCTACGGTCCGCCCGTCATGCGCGCCATGACCCGGGCCAGCGAGCCGTTCTTCCGCTCTCCGCCACAGGGCTTCACCGAACACCCGCTGATTTCACCGCGCGGCGAGATGATGCTGGCCGGCCCCGGCGACGAGGCTCACATCGAGCAGGGCCTCAAGGATGGCCTGCAGCAAATCTCCTGCGAGCGGGCCCGTGGCATTGTCGGCCCGCTCAAGCCGGAGGCGTTCAGCGCCATCCTCTATGACCCGTCAGCCGAGGACCTTGACGTCGATGCCCTGCACCAGGGCTTCCTGAAATCCTTCCGCGCCGCCGGCGGCCAGCTGGTGCTGGATGCCGGGGCGGACAAGATCACCCGCCGCAACGGGTCATGGCGGATCACCACACCCAAGGGCGAATTCACCGCCGCCGTCATCATCAACGCCGCCGGCGCCTGGGCCGACGAGGTGGCGGCAGCCGCCGGCGCGGCCCGGCTCGGCATCCAACCGAAACGCCGCAGCGCCGCGCTCATTCCCATCCCCGAAGGCTGGGACGTCAGCACCTGGCCTTTGGTTTTCGGCGCCGGCGAGACCTATTACTTCCGCCCAATGTCCGGCAAGCTGATGGTGTCGCCGGCCGATGCCACGCCTGTCGACCCGCATGACGCCTGGGCCGAAGACATGGCGATTGCTGAGTCCATCGAGCACCTGCAGAATGCCATCGACATCGAGGTCACCCGGCTCGAACACACTTGGGGCGGCTTGCGCACCTTCGCCCCCGACGGCGGCCCGGTCGTCGGCTTCGACCCAGACATCGACGGGCTGTTCTGGCTCGCCGGCCAGGGCGGCTACGGCATCCAGACCTGCCCGGCCATGGCGCGCACCGCAGCGGCATTGGTCACCGGCAGCCCGGTCCCCGATGACATCGCCGCTGAGGGGGTTACAGCCGACGCCATCAGCCCGGCACGCTTCCGGCAGTGAAATTATTGTACAGTTGTACAATAATGCTTGCGCAACCGCGATGCTTTCGGCAATGTCAGACTCCAAGCAATTGCTTTGATTGCCGGACCTGGAACCAGCGTGGTCCGAAATTTTCCCTCCCTCAGAAAGGGGGAAGGAGCAATCACAACCAAACCGGACAACAGTGCGAGCGAGCCGGATATGATGAGGAGAAGCGCAAATGGCCCGTTCTGAACTCTCCATCGGTGAAGCGATCGTTCCCCTGCTGGAGGGCTATGGCGTCGACACGGTGTTCGGCATTCCCGGCGTTCACAACGTTGAGATGTACCGCGCCCTGCCGCGCTCCGGTATCACGCACATTCTGCCGCGCCACGAACAGGGCGCCGGTTTCATGGCCGACGGCTATGCCCGCGCCACCGGCCGGCCGGGCGTGTGTTTCATCATCACCGGGCCGGGCCTGACCAACATCATGACCCCGCTCGGCCAGGCCTATTCCGACTCGATGCCGATGCTGGTCGTCGCCAGTACACTCGATGTAGGCGACGCGGCACAGGGCCGTGGCCGCCTGCACGAGATGCAAAGCCAGCGCGGCGCCGCCGCCACGGTGACCCGGCGTGCCGCCACCGCTCTGACCGCCCGCGATGCCCGCGACCTGATCGCCGAGAGCTTTGCCGCGTTTGCCAGCGAGCGCCCGCGCCCGGACTATATCGAGGTGCCGATCGATGTGCTCAGCGCCGATGCCGGTGACGGCTGGGGTGTCCGCGCCCTGCCCCGGCCGCCGGCGGCAAACGCCGACGAGATCGCCCGCGCCATCGACATGCTCAAGGCGGCGAAGTCGCCTGTGATCGTCGCCGGCGGCGGCGCCCGTCACGCCGGCAATGCACTGGTCCGCATCGCCGAGTCCACCAGCGCCATCGTCTTCACCACCACGGCGGCAAAGGGCGCGGTGCCGGACAGCCATCCGCTCAGCGCCGGCCCGGTGCTGCCGCAGCCGGTGGCGACGCGCATCATCATGGAGGCCGATCTTGTGCTCGCCGCCGGAACGGAGATTTCCGAAACCGATCTGTGGTATCAGTCGTTCGACATTTCCGGCCCGATGATCCGCATCGATCTCGACCCCGGCTCGCTGGCACGGCCCTACCCGGCAAGCCTGCCGATCCGCGCCGATGCCGCATCGAGCCTCGAACGCATCGCGGCCGGGCTGGCCGGGCATTCCGTCGACCTTGCCGCGGCAAAGGCGCAAGTGGCAGAACTGGCCGAGGCGGTGCGGGCCGCCGACGGCGACGACCGCAAGCTGCTGCGCCCGGTTCTCGAGGCAATCCGCGAGGCGCTGCCCGCAGATGCCATCGTTTCCACCGACATGACGCTGATCGCCTATGCCGGCAACGAACTGTTTCCGGTCGAGCAGCCCGATTGCTGGCTGCACCCGGTCGGCTTCGGCACCCTGGGCTACGCCCTGCCAGCCGCCATCGGCGCCAAGGCCGGGGTTGGCGAACGTGCCGTGGTGGCGCTCGCCGGCGACTACGGCTTTCAATACACCATCAACGAACTGGCCACGGCCGCCGAGCTGGGTCAGGCCCTGCCCATACTCATCTGGAACAACAACCTTCTCGGCGCCATCCATGCCGACATGGTTTCAAAGGGCATCCAGCCCAACGCGGTCACCCAGGTGAACCCGGACTTCGTCTCCCTCGCCAGGGCCTACAACTGCCACGGCGAACGCCCGGCCTCCCTCGCCTCTCTGAAGGACGCAATTGCCGAAGCCCTTGCCGCCGACCGCCCGACGATCATCGAGATGACGCCGGAGATTGTGTCCGGATAGTGCCGGCAGTGTCAGGCGCAACGACGCATTTATTAACGCAACACACGCAGGACGGCGGCCAGGCTGGGTACCGACGTGTCGCCGCCCGGCATGGAGGCGTAAGGAGCGGTCTGTTCGGCAAGCTCCACCAGGCCATCCCCGATCAGGGCGTCGATGTGCCTGACGAAACCGCTGTTCCACAAAGTGGTCTTGACGGTCAGAACAATCGCCCCGCCGGGTCGGCAGATGCGCACCAGTTCGTCGAGCCCTTCGGTGCCGACATGACCGGTGGTGAACACCCCGGCCGACAGGATGCCGGCAAAGCAGTTGTCGGCGAACGGCAGGGCATTACCGAGAGTGGCGACATGCAGCCGCGAGTAGACCCGCCGGGCGCGCGCCACCTCGAGCATGCCCATGGAAATGTCGAGCGCCTCGATGCGGGGATAACCGATGATCGACAACCACTCCCCGGCAACGCCGGTGCCGGCGCCGGCATCGAGGATCGGTTCGGCGCCGCGCGGCACATAGCGCGCCAGGAGAGCGAGACAGATCGTCGGATGCCGGTAGCCGACCGAGGCCATGTCGCCGTCATAGGTCGCGGCCCAGCGGTCATAGAGTTCGGCCACTTCCTGAGGTCTTTGCGCATCGTAGACGGCGCCGAGCAGATGATCGTGCTCGGCGCCGGTGCTGCGTTCATCACGACCGGCCATCCACAACCTCCCATCCGGCCATGCCACCCCGCCGGCACTACACCCACATTTGTATCACCAGATTACCGCGGCAGTTCGGAATGACCTTCCAGGTGTTCATCGATCGCCCGCGCCGCCTGGCGCCCTTCGCGGATCGCCCAGACGATGAGCGATTGGCCCTTGCGCATGTCGCCGGCGGCAAACACGTTCTCGACCGAGGTCTTGTAGTCATCGGTGTTGGCCGCGACATTGGTTCGGGCATCGCGCGAGAAATCCATCTCGGCCAGCGGACCCTTCTCGAGCGGGCCGGCAAAGCCGATGGCGATCAGCACCAGGTCGGCCTTGATGATGAATTCCGTGCCTTCGATCGGCACCCGGTCTTCCTCGACCCGGGCGCATTTGACGCCGCTCACCCGGCCGTTCTCGCTGACGATCTCCAGCGTCGCGCAGGCGAACTCGCGCTCGACCCCTTCGGCCTGCGATGAGGATGTGCGCATCTTGGTCGGCCAGTACGGCCACACCAGCATCTTGTCCTCGCGCTCCGGCGGCATCTGGCGGATGTCGAGCTGGGTGACGGCGGTCGCGCCCTGGCGGAACGCCGTGCCGATACAGTCGGATGCCGTATCGCCGCCGCCGATCACCACCACGTTCTTGCCGCGCGCCAGGATGTCATCTTCGTTGCCGATATACTCATCGCCGAGCCGCTTGTTCTGCTGCACCAGGTAAGGCATGGCGTAATGGCAGCCATCCAGCTCCATGCCGGGGATTTCAGGATCGCGCGGGCGTTCCGCGCCGCACGCCATGAGCACCGCATCGTAGGTGTCGATCAGCGACTGCAGCGGCCGCTCGATGCCGATGTTGCTCTTGAAATGGAACTGCACCCCCTCGGCCCGCATCTGCTCGACCCGCCGGTCGATATAGTGCTTTTCCATCTTGAAGTCAGGGATGCCGTAGCGCAGCAGGCCGCCGGCGTTCTCCTCGCGTTCGAACACATGCACATTGTGGCCGGCGCGCGCCAGCTGCTGGGCCGCGGCCAGGCCGGCCGGACCCGAGCCGACGATCGCCACCCGCTTGCCCGTGCGGTAAGGCGCCGGCTGCGGCTCGATCCAGCCTTCCTTCCAGGCCTTGTCGGCAATCGCGCCTTCGATGGTCTTGATGGTGACCGGCGCATCCTCGATGTTGAGCGTGCAGGCTTCCTCGCACGGCGCCGGACAGATGCGGCCGGTGATTTCCGGAAAATTGTTGGTCGAGTGCAGGTTGACGGCGGCCTCCTTCCACTGGCCGTGGTAGACCAGGTCGTTCCAGTCGGGGATCTGGTTATTGACCGGACAGCCCGGACCGGTGTGGCAGTAGGGCACGCCGCAGTCCATGCACCGCGCCGCCTGCTGCTTGAGCTCCTCGTCCTCCAGCGGCAGGGTAAACTCCTTGTAGTGGCGGATGCGGTCGGCGGCCGGCGCGTATTTCGGCTCGCGCCGGTCTATTTCCAGAAAGCCGGTGATCTTGCCCATCGCTTACGCACTCCTCGCCATGCCGATTTGCAGGCCATCGCTCTCGGCCTGAGCCTTTTCCAGTTCGAGCAGGGCGCGGCGGTACTCGACCGGCATCACCTTGACGAACTTCGGCAGGTAGCGGTCCCAGTTGTCGATGATCTCATGCGCCCGCTTCGATCCGGTGTACTTGAGATGCCGGGAAACCAGCTCCCAGATGCGGTCGGCATCGTGCCGGGTCATGTCGGCGGTGACGTCGACCAGACCATGATGCTCCATGTCGCCGCCGTGATGGTGCAGCGACTCAAGCTCATGTTCTTCCGCCGGAACCGGCGCCAGGTCGACCATGGCAAGATTGCAGCGCTTGGCGAAGTCGCCGACCTCATCGAGCACGTAGGCGACACCGCCTGACATGCCGGCAGCAAAGTTGCGGCCGGTCTCGCCGAGCACCACCACGACACCGCCGGTCATGTACTCACAGCCATGATCGCCGATGCCCTCCACCACGGCGACGGCGCCCGAGTTGCGCACCGCGAAGCGCTCGCCGGCGCAGCCGTGGAAATAGCACTCGCCGGAAATCGCCCCGTAGAGCACCGTGTTGCCGACGATCGAGGCGTTCTCCGGCACGATGCCGGACTTGGGCGACGGTTTGATGATCAGCTTGCCGCCCGACAGACCCTTGCCGACATAGTCGTTCGCCTCGCCGGTCAGCTGCAGCGTCACGCCGTGCGCCACGAACGAGCCGAAGCTCTGCCCGGCCACGCCCTCCAGCTTGACCGTGATCATGTCCTCGGCCAGGCCGTCATGGCCGTGCCGGCGCGCCACCTCGCCGGACAGCATGGCGCCGGCGGTACGGTCGGTGTTGCCGATCGGTAGGGAGATCTCCACCGGCTTGGCATTGTCGAGCGCATCGGCGCTCAGTTCGATCAGCTTGCGGTCCAGCACGCCGTCAATGGGATGCTGCTGCACCTCGGCATGATGCTCGGGCAGCTTGTCGTCGTTCTCCGCCCGGGCGAACACGTTGGCGAAGTCGAGCCCCTCGCCTTTCCAGTGTTCGATGGCCTCGCGCTGGTCGAGCCAGTCCGACTGCCCGACCATCTCGTCGAACGCCCGCACACCCAGTTCGGCCATCAGCTCGCGCACCTCTTCGGCGACGAAGAAGAAGTAGTTGATGACGTGTTCCGGCGCACCGCGGAAGCGCTTGCGCAGCACCGGATCCTGGGTGGCGATGCCGACCGGACAGGTGTTGAGATGGCACTTGCGCATCATGATGCAGCCGGCGGCAATCAGCGGCGCGGTGGCAAAGCCCATCTCGTCGCCGCCGAGCAGTGCCGCGATCACCACGTCGCGCCCGGTGCGCAGGCCGCCGTCGACCTGCACCGCCACCCGGCCGCGCAACTGGTTGGCGACCAGCGTCTGCTGGGTCTCGGCGATGCCCAGCTCCCACGGGCTGCCGGCATGCTTGATCGAGGTCAGCGGCGAGGCGCCGGTGCCGCCCTCGAAACCGGATATGGTGATGTGGTCGGCACGCGCCTTGGCGACACCGGCGGCCACCGTGCCGACGCCGACTTCCGACACCAGCTTGACCGAGATGTCGGCTGCAGGGTTGACGTTCTTCAGGTCGTAGATGAGCTGCGCCAGGTCCTCGATGGAATAGATGTCGTGATGCGGCGGCGGCGAGATCAGCCCGACACCGGGCGTCGAGTACCGGACCCGGGCGATGGTGGCATCGACCTTGTGGCCGGGCAGCTGACCGCCCTCGCCGGGCTTTGCGCCTTGCGCCATCTTGATCTGGATCTGGTCGGCGTTGACCAGGTATTCCGCCGTGACGCCGAAACGGCCGGACGCCACCTGCTTGATCGCCGAGCGCATGCTGTCGCCGTTGGCCATCGCCGTGAAACGGTCCGGCTCCTCGCCGCCCTCGCCGGTGTTCGACTTGCCGCCGAGGCGGTTCATGGCGATGGCCAGCGTGGTATGCGCCTCGCGGCTGATCGAGCCGAACGACATCGCACCGGTCGAGAACCGCTTGACGATGTCCGCCGCCGGCTCGACCTCATCGAGCGGCACCGGTGCACGGTCCAGCTCGTCCGCCGCCTTGATCCGGAACAGGCCGCGCAAAGTCTTGGCGTGGCTGTTGGCCTCGTTCACCATTTTGGCAAAGGCGCGATAGTTGTCCGCCGAATTACCGCGCACCGCGTGCTGCAGTTGCGCCACGGCGTCCGGCTCCCAGATATGCGCCTCGCCGCGCACCCGGTAGCCATACTCGCCGCCGACATCGAGCGCATCGGCGAACACCGGGTTCTCCCCGAACGCATCGGCGTGACGCCGGAAGGCATCGCGGGCGATGACCTCGAGACCGACACCTTCGATGCGGCTGGCGGTGCCGGTGAAGTAGCGCTCGATGAACTCGGACCTGAGGCCAACCGCATCGAAAATCTGCGCCCCGCAATAAGACTGGTAGGTCGAGATGCCCATCTTCGACATCACCTTGAGCAGCCCCTTGTCGACCGCTTTTATGTAGCGCTTGAAGGCCTTCTCCGGTGTCAGATCGCCCTTGATCTGCGGCAGCAGCGCTTCCAGGGTTTCGAAGGCCAGGTAGGGGTTGATCGCCTCGGCGCCATAGCCCGCAAGGGTGCAGAACTGATGCACCTCGCGCGGCTCGCCCGATTCGACCACCAGCCCCACCGAGGTACGCAAGCCCTTGCGGATCAGGTGATGATGCGTCGCCGAGGTCGCCAGCAGCGCCGGCACCGGCACTTTCTCCGGACTGATCGCCCGGTCCGACAGGATGATGATGTTGTAGCCGTCGCGCACCGCCCGCTCGGCCCCGGCGCAGATCGCCTCGATCTTGGCCTCCATGAAGTCCGGCCCGTTGGCCACGTCATAGGTGATGTCGAGCGTCACCGTGCGGAACGGGTTGTCGCGCACCGTTGCGATGTTGCGGATGCGCGACAGCGCCTCGTTGGTCAGGATCGGCTGGGTGACGCCGAGCCGCATGTGCTTGGAGGTGCCGCGCAGGTCGAGCAGGTTGGGCCGCGGGCCGATGAACGACACCAGCGACATGACGATGTCCTCGCGGATCGGATCGATCGGCGGATTGGTCACCTGGGCGAAATTCTGCTGGAAGTAGGTATCGAGCAGCTTGGGCCGGTCCGACAGCGCGGCCACCGGCGTATCGCTGCCCATCGAGCCGAGCGCCTCCTGACCCGTCTGGGCCATCGGCGTCATCAGCAGTTTCAGGTCTTCCTGAGTGTAGCCGAACGCCTGCTGACGGTCGAGCACCGGCACCGGGCTCTTCGGACGGACGCGCCGGGTCGGCGGCAGGTCCTTGAGCTCGAGCTGAGTGTTCTCCAGCCAGGTGCGGTAGGGGTTGCGGGTGGCGAGATCGTGCTTGAGTTCCTCATCCGACACGATGCGCTTCTGCTCAAGATCGATCAGCAGCATCTTGCCCGGCTCGAGCCGCCACTTCTCGACGATCTTGTGCTCGGGAAAGTCGAGCACGCCCATTTCCGACGCCAGCAGGAAGAAGCCGTCTTCGGTGACGTGGTAGCGCGCCGGCCTGAGGCCGTTCCGGTCGAGCGTCGCACCGATCAGCTTGCCGTCGGTAAAGGCAATCGCCGCCGGCCCGTCCCACGGCTCCATCAGCGCGGCGTGATATTCATAGAACGCCCGCCGGTCCTCATCCATCAGCGGATTGCCGGCCCAGGCCTCCGGGATCAGCATCATCATGGCGTGCGGCAGCGAATAGCCGCCGCGGGTCAGGAACTCCAGCGCGTTGTCGAGGCAGGCCGAGTCCGACTGGCCCTCGTAGGATACCGGCCACAGCTTCTCCAGATCCTCTCCTATGATCTCAGAGCTCATGTTGGCCTGGCGCGCCGCCATCCAGTTGTAGTTGCCGCGCAGGGTGTTGATCTCGCCGTTGTGGCAGATGAACCGGTAAGGATGCGCCAGCGGCCAGCTCGGGAAGGTGTTGGTGGAAAACCGCTGATGCACCAGCGCCAGCGCAGATACAACGCGCTCATCGGCGAGATCGGTGTAGTACTTGCCGAGCGCATCGGCCAGCACCAGGCCCTTGTAAACGATGGTGCGGGTCGAAACCGATACCGGGAAATAGGCGGGAATGCGCCCCATGTTGGCGCGGATGCGGTTCGACACCACCTTGCGGGCCACGAACAGCTTGCGCTCGAAATGCGCCTGGTCGGCGATGGTCGGGCCATGGCCGATGAACACCTGGCGCGAGAATGGCTCGGTTTTCTTCACCGACTTGCCGAGTACGCTGTCATCCACCGGCACATCGCGCCAGCCGAGAATCTTCAGGCCCTCCTCGCGGCAGGTTTGCCACCAGATCTGTTCGATGTCGCGGCGGATTGCCGGCTGGCGCGGCATGAACAGGAAGCCGACGCCATAGTCGCCCGGTTCCGGCAGTTCGAACTCCAGCCGCTCGGCCTCGGCGACATAGAAGTCATGCGGGATCTGCAGCAAAATACCGCAGCCGTCACCGGCCTTGGGATCGGCTCCGACGGCCCCGCGGTGTTCCAGGTTGCGCAGGATCTCCAGACCCTTGGCGATGATGTCATGGCTCTGGATATTGTTGATGTTGGCAATCAGCCCGATGCCGCAGGCATCATGCTCGTTTCGCGGATCGTAAAGTCCACGCGCCGCCGGCAAGCCTGCCGGCTGGCTGCCCGGGCCCGATTGTGCCGTGTGTGTCCGGTCCGAATTCATGTCCGCGTCTCCCACTCACTGTACAGCATACAGCATTACCGCAGGCATGGCTCTGCCTGCCGGCAAATAATCGCAATGTCGTGGCGGGATTGCCGGCGCTCGCCCCAAGGGTCAAGACCCAAGCTGCCGTCGGCATATCCCACCGTACCGGCGGGCAACCTCGGCCGCTATTTTCGGCCTGGCGCACAAGCCGGTTCAAGGCCGGGTGCGGACGCGCAACGGCGTGTCGATCGTATGACGGCACTGGTCATGGACATCAAACCCGTTTGCGCAACAGTGACAAAAAGGACAGTAACACTGTCCTATCTGACCGGGGTTATGCCAGACACACGCCGCAAACGCAAGTTGGACCATCGGCTACGGTCTTGCTGCGCGCTACTGGTTGTGAGAATGTCCCGGCCTTCCCAACAGCCGGACGTGACTGAAATGAACTTCCTCTCCGACCATCTCTATGGCGTCGACGATGCCGTCATGCAGGCCATCATCGAGGCCAACCGGCCGCTGACCGCGCTGTCCTACGGCGCCGATGACTGGACCGCGCGCGCCGGGGCGCTCATGACCGACATCTTCGAGCGCGACGTGGCGATGTACCTGGTGGCGACGGGCACGGCGGCCAATGCGCTGGCCATGTCGACCATCGCCCAACCGTACAACGCCATCCTGGCCTATTGCGATGCCCACATCATGGTCGATGAATGCGGCGCGCCGGAATTCTTCACCGGCGGCGCCAAGCTCTATGGCATCACCGAGCCCTACGGCAAGATCTCCGCCGCCGGCCTTGAAGCCTGTCTGGCGACCTTCGTGCGGGCGGAACACAACTCCAAGCCGTCGGCGGTCTCCGTCACCCAGTCAAGCGAACTGGGCACTGTCTATCAGGTCGACGAGGTCGCCGCGATTTCACAAGTCGCCAAGGCGCACGGCCTCAAGCTGCACATGGACGGCGCCCGTTTTGCCAATGCCGTCGCCGCCCTCGATTGCGCCCCGGCCGACATCACCTGGAAAGCCGGTGTGGACGTGTTGTCGTTCGGCGCCACCAAGAACGGCACCATGGGTGTCGATGCACTGGTGTTCTTCGATACCGACCTGGCGCGGGACTTCGAACACCGCCGCATGCGCGCCGGCCAGCTGTTCTCCAAGAGCCGCTTCCTCGGCGCCCAGATGGAAGCCTACCTGACCGGCGACCTGTGGCTGACCAACGCCCGCACCGCCAACGCCCACGCCGCCCGGCTGCACGATGGCCTGAAGGACCTGCCCGGCATCCGCACCCCCCTCGGCGCCGAAGCCAACCAGCTGTTCCCTATTGTCTCACGCAAACTGCACGACCACCTGAAATCCGCCGGCGCCAAATTTGCCGTTTGGCCGGGCTATGGCTCGGGCATCGACAGACCAGGCGATGAGGAGGTGCAAATCCGGCTGGTGACGTCATTTCGTACCCAGCCCGGGGACGTTGACGCCCTGATCGCCGCCGTCCGCAGTTTCGTCTGATATCGGCAGTATCGAAAAGTTCTAGGTACCCAGCCGGCTGGAGATCGCCTTGGCGATGTCAAGAGCAGGTTCATCGGCCGTCTGCTCTTCCTGATCGCCCGTCGCGATGCCCACGTCTGCAGCCTGGTTTGAATCCTGCGTACCGGAAGCCTCCGGAGTGCTCCGGTCGAAACGGGCGTCCAGCGCCGACATTGCCGATTTCAGACGGGACAGGTCGAGGGCCGGTTCGGTATCCGCGGCTTCGGCACGGTCGCTTGCGAAGGGATTGGCGATGCCCGCCGCTGGCGAACCTGAGGCTTCCTCGCCGGCTGTCACTGCCTCGGCGCGAATTTCCTGCTGTTCGTCATCTTGCGGGATAGCTGTCACACAGTTTTCACCGGCAGCATCAATGACCGGCACGAACAGGTCATCGCTGCTGGCTTCAGACGCCAAGCCGGCTTGAATGTCCTGTGAGTCCGGCTTGGTCTCGAACAGCCAGTTGGACTTTGCTTCTTCTTCGAGCGGAAGCGCCGGCAGGGCAGGAACAGCATAGCCTTCGCCGACGCCGCGCGCGACCCGCTCGACACTTGCATCGAATCCGGGCTGTTCGTCATCTCTCGCCGGCCCTGTCTCGTCGTCCGCAAAAGTCGGCAGCTCGTAGGAGTCTGCAGGATCGCCGGCCGGCGTCGCGGGAACGCAAGGGTCGACGCCGGCTTCGACAAGCTCCCGCGGC
Organism: Aestuariivirgaceae bacterium; assembly: GCA_965216335.1. Taxonomy (GTDB): domain Bacteria; phylum Pseudomonadota; class Alphaproteobacteria; order Rhizobiales; family Aestuariivirgaceae; genus JAHEJE01. The sequence goes on from OZ244154.1 coordinate 2,120,435, forward strand.
AAGACGGTTCTCTCATCGTCCTCTTTACCCGCCGAGGCTTGATCCGACCAGGCCCCCACCAGCATCGGCTCTCCGAACAGTTTGCCTTGCAGGTAATCGACCCCCATGTCGCGCAGGATGGCGGCGTCTTCTTCGGTCTCAACCCACTCGGCAACCACCTGCAGGTCAAACTTGCGCGCAAGATCGATCAGCGAACGCACAAAGTACTGGCTTTCCTGGTTGCTGCTCAACTGTTCGCAATAGGTGCCATCCAGCTTGACCATGTTGACATTGAGCGCCTTGAGATTGCGGAAAGCCGAAAAGCCGGCGCCAAAATCGTCTATGGCAACCCTGCAACCGAGTTCGCGCACCCGGTTTATGAACGCCGCGCCGCTTTCGATATCGCCCAGCAGCGCTGCCTCGTTGACTTCGATGATGATACGCGACGCCACCTCGGCATTCTCGGCCAGTTCCTGAGCAAGTTCGATGAACCAGCGCGGATCGGTCGCTGTCGCACCGGAAACGTTGACGGCAAGATTGGTCTGCTCGAACTTCCGCAACACCCGCACCGCCATGCGGACCACCGATTGGTCGATCAGCCTGACCAGACCCAGTTTTTCCGCGATGGGAATGAGATGAGAGGCCTCTATGACGGAGTCCCCATCGCATTTCATCCGCAGCAGGGCCTCATAGCTCGCCACTTCGCCGGATGCCGCATCGACGATCGGCTGAAAGGCAAGCGAGAACCGTTCTTCGCGCAGCGCCCCGACGATCTCGGCGGCACACCGGGCATTCAGCTCGCGCACGGACAGACGCTCCGGCGACGGCTCGAAGATGACGAAATTGTCGTTTCTCTTGCGCTTTGCCTCGGCCAGCGCCTCTTCGCAGCAGGCCAGTGCGGCATTGGCGGTTTCCGCATGCTTGGGCAGGAATATGCCGCCGATCGACAGCATCGCCCAAACCGGCCCCATGTCCGTTTCGATGACGCTGTCGCGCGCCACCCGCAGGAAGCGTTCGGCCGCCAACGATACTTCCTCCTCGGTGCAGTCGTTGAGCAGAATCGCGAACTTGGCCCCGGAGTACCGGGCAATGTGGTCGTGCTGGCGCACCACCCGGCGCAGTTTGTGGCCGACCGCAACGATGACCTCATCGGCAACATCGAAGCCATAGGCATCGTTGACCACGGCAAGATTGTTGATCACCGCGATCAGCAGCGCGCAGGTCTGGTTCTGTTCCTTGCAGTGGGCAATGGACGCCGACAACTCGTCCGACAGCCGCCCGCGGTTCATCATTCCGGTCAACGGGTCGGAACTGCTCAGGAACTCCAGCCGTTCGTCGCGGTGATGCCGGTCGTCGACCCGGCGGATGACACCGAAAGCCTCCGCCGGCTTTCCGTCGGCGCCTGCAAACCAGCGACCGCTGTCCTCGACCCAGATGGCCTTGCGCATCTGGCGGCCATGCGGACGCATGCGGTATTCGATGCAATAGGGCACACCGGAGCCGTTGTCGGCGTCGTGCGAGCGCATGACGACTTCGAAGCGGCTTGTGGTGTTTTCCGAATCCAGCAGATCGGCGAACTTGCGGCCGGTGGAAAGGTTGTCCGGTTCAGAAACATCCAGGATCTTGGCCGCCTCGGAGTTCCACAGCATTTCATCGCTGGAGATGTGCCAGTGGTAGGTGGCACCGCCGGTCGCCTCGACAGCCCGGCGCATTCGTTCCAGTTCCGCAATGTCACGTGCCTGCGCCATCGCCGCCAGGGCGCCGTCCGCAGACCCTGCTGCCGGCTTGCCGCCGGTCTTGGCCTGTTCCAGGTTGGCGGGAGAGTTTTGTTCGGTCAGCGGCGCGCTCACGGGGCCTCCACAATCCTCGATTTCAGCAGGCCGAATGCGCCCCATCACCGGACGTGGCGGCCTGATTGTTAAATCTGAAAGGGAAAATACAGGCATATTGGTAAAGAAACGCGAAACGAATTCGCGAATTTCGTGGCCTGAACGGCAGCCCAGCGGTTCACCGCTCCGGGCGCGGCCTAATACCCCAGCGCCAGGCCGTCCTTGCGCGGATCGGATCCGCCGGTCAGCGTGCCGCCCTGCCAATCGATGGTGATCATCTGGCCGCCGCCGAGCGGGGTCTGCCGGCGCGCCACCTTGTGACCCTTGGCCGCCAGGGCCGAAGCCACTTCATCACTGACGCCGTCCTCGATGTCGAGCTGGCCGTCCTCGTGAAAGGCGCGCGGAAAACTGAGAGCCTCCTGCGGATCCATGCCGTATATCGCCATGTTGACCATGACAGCGACATGCCCCATCGGCTGATAGGTGCCGCCCATCACACCGAACGGCGAGGTGACCCGCCCGTTCTCGCGCAGCATGGCCGGAATGATGGTATGAAGCGGCCGCTTTCCCGGCTCGATGCAATTCGGGTGGCCCGGCGTCGCCACAAAGCCGGCACCACGGTCCTGCAGGGCGATGGACGTGTTCGGTGTGACGATCTTGGAGCCGAAATGGTTGAATATGGAGTTGATGAACGAAACCGACTGCCGGTCCCTGTCCACCACACTCAGATAGACCGTGTCCGATCCCGTCATCGGGACGGTGCTTTCCGGCGCGACCAGCGCCCGGTCCGGATCGATCATCGCGGCCAGTCCGTCGGCTGTCTCATCGCTCAACAGATCGTCCAGCGGGATGTCCGCAAACGCCGGGTCGGCGATATGCCGGTCGCGCAAAACCCAGGCCAGCCGCACCGCCTCAACCTCGAGATGGCGCCGCTCCACGCTCTCCGGCGCATATTGCGCCAGATCGAACCGGCTCAGGACATTCATGGCAATCAGTGCCGTCAGTCCCTGGCCGTTCGGCGGAATTTCGCACACTTCCCGGCCATGGAATTCCGTTGAAATGGGCTCAACCCAGGTTGCCTCGGTAGCGGCAAAGTCCTCAACCGTCAGCAACGACCCCCGCGCCGCCAGATGGCTGACGATGTCTTCGGCGATCTCACCCGAGTAAAACGCATCGCGCCCCTCCCTGGCGATCATCGACAGCGTCCGCGCCAGCACCGGAAAAGCCATCAGTTCCCCGGCTTTCGGCGCTCCCCCGTCGACCAGATAGTGCAGCCTGCCGCCTTCATCCTGCGACAATGCATCCTCGGTTTCCGCCCAGTCGTAGGCCGTGCGCGGGCCGACCGGCAGGCCGCTTTCGGCCAGGGCAATCGCCGGGGTCAATGCTTCGCCAAGCGTGAGCGTGCCCAGCTCGCGCAACAGCACGTCCCAGCCGTCGATCGCGCCCGGCACGGTAATGGCATGAATGCTGTCCTCGGTGATGTCCTTCAAACCGGACGATTTCAGCCAGTCGCCGTCTGCGCGCATTGACGACCGCCCGGATGCGTTGAGTCCGCGCACATTGCCCTTTGCATCGCCAATCAACGCAAAACAGTCACCGCCGATGCCCGTCATTGGCGGCTCGCAGACGCACAGGACCGCAGAGGCGGTCACCGCGGCATCGACCGCGTTGCCCCCGGCCCGCAGCACGTCCAGGGCTGCCAAAGTGGCCTGTGGCGAGGAGCTCGCTGCCATGCCGTTCGCCGCATGGGCCGTCGATCGTCCGCCATCATGAAAATTTCTCATGCCACCTGCCTTTATTTCATCTATTCCCAAGTCCGCGTTCCGTCAGGTATACAGCATCCCCATGTAGCGTGCAGCGGCCAATCTCACCTATTGAAACGTGATGGCCAGCCACACCGTGACGGAGTGCCGCTGAGCGTCGGGAACAACAGACTTTGCCGCATTTTTCCTATTATTTGGCGGCAGCACAGCAGATTCAGCCAACAGAGGGAGGCGCAAGCCATGGCCGAGGTAAAGACCGATATTCAGATCGCCCGCGAAGCAAACATGAAACCGATCTCCGAGGTGGCGGCGAAGCTGAACATCTCCGGCGACGATCTCATTCCTTACGGTCATACCAAGGCAAAGATCTCCGCCGACTTCATCAAGTCCGTCCAGGGCAACGATGACGGCAATCTGATCCTTGTCACCGCCATCAATCCGACGCCGGCCGGCGAAGGCAAGACGACAACCACCGTCGGCCTCGGTGACGGGCTCAACGCCATCGGCAAGAACGCCATGATCTGCATCCGCGAAGCCTCGCTCGGCCCTTGCTTCGGCATGAAGGGCGGCGCCGCCGGCGGCGGCTATGCGCAGGTTGTGCCGATGGAGGACATGAACCTGCACTTTACCGGCGACTTCCACGCCATAACCTCGGCCCACAACCTGTTGTCGGCGATGATCGACAACCACATCTACTGGGGCAACGAGCTGGGCATCGATACCCGCCGCGTCGCCTGGCGCCGGGTGATGGACATGAACGACCGCGCCCTGCGCGAGATCGTCTGCTCTCTCGGCGGTGTCGCCAACGGCTATCCGCGCGAAGCCGGCTTCGACATCACCGTGGCGTCCGAGGTCATGGCCATCCTGTGTCTGGCCACCGATATTACCGATCTGCAGGAACGCCTCGGCAGTATCATCATTGCCTACCGCCGCGACCGCTCACCGATCTATTGCCGGGACATCAAGGCCGACGGCGCCATGACCGTGCTGCTGAAGGACGCCATCCAGCCCAACATTGTCCAGACGCTGGAGAACAACCCGGCCTTCGTGCACGGCGGCCCGTTCGCCAACATCGCCCACGGCTGCAACTCGGTGATGGCCACGACCACCGCATTGAAGGTCGCCGACTACGTGGTCACGGAAGCCGGCTTCGGTGCCGACCTCGGCGCTGAAAAGTTCTTCGACATCAAGTGCCGCAAGGCCGGCCTGAAGCCGAAGGCCGTTGTACTGGTCGCCACCGTGCGGGCCATGAAGATGAACGGTGGCGTCGCTCGTGCCGATCTTGGGCCGGAGAATGTCGCAGCCGTCGAAAAGGGCTGCTCGAACCTCGGCCGCCACATCGAGAACCTCAAGCAGTTCGGCGTGCCGTGCGTGGTGGCGATCAACCATTTCATCACCGACACCGACGCCGAGGTCGAGGCGGTCAGGGCATTTGCCGCCAGCCAAGGCGCCGAGGCAATCCTGTGCCAGCACTGGGCGCATGGCTCCAAAGGCACCATCGGCCTTGCCAAGAAGGTCGTCGAGCTGGTCGACGCCGACACCGCTCAGTTTGCTCCGCTGTATCCCGATGAAATGGGTCTGTTTGAGAAGATCGAGACCGTTGCCAAGCGCATCTACCGGGCCGATGAGGTGATCGCCGACAAGAAGATCCGCGACCAGTTGCGCCAGTGGGAAGACCAGGGCTATGGCAGTCTGCCGGTATGCATGGCCAAGACGCAGTACTCGTTCTCCACCGACCCGAACCTGCGCGGCGCACCGACCGGCCACACACTGCCGATCCGCGAAGTCCGCCTGTCGGCCGGCGCCGGCTTCGTCGTCGCGATCTGCGGTGAGATCATGACCATGCCCGGCCTGCCCAGCAAGCCTGCCGCCGAGAGCATCCTCCTCAACGACGATGGCGAGATCGAGGGGCTGTTCTAGGGGTCATTCAAGACAAATGAGTCCGTATTGAAAAGGCGCCCGTCATTCCGGCGAAGGCCGCAATCCAGGAGTTTTTCAAGCGAATCCCACCACTTGTGGCTCTGGACCCCGGCCTTCGCCGGGGTGACGGAACGGTGCAGCTGTCGTTGGAATCGTAGTGCTGGAACACTTTTCGGTCAGGCGTCCAGGCGGCACTTGCGGAAATTTAACATTAAACAAGGGTGCGAAAGGTCTTCTTTCGCGCCCTTTGCTGTATGATCGGCATTATGCGATTCCGCTTCGTTATCTTTGCCGTCACTCTGGCCGCTGTCGCCGCAGCGGGATATTTCGCGTTCGCACCGACGGTCAATGTGCCGGTTCGCGCCGCCGTCATCGGCTACAGTGACGAAACCGCCCTGCTCAAGCGGTTGACGATTGCCGACGGTTACCGGCTGAACCTGTTCGCCACCGGTCTGGGCAGGGCCCGGGTCATCAGGCAGACCCAGGGCGGCAACTTCATCGTCACGGCGGCACGCGACGGCAAGGTTCTGTTCGTGCGCGCCGACAGCAATGGCGATGGCCGCAGCGATGGCGTCATCGGCCTGCTGGACGGCCTCAACCGCCCCCATGGCCTGATGATCGAAGGCGACACGGTGTTTGTCGCCGAGAGTCATCGCATCTCGGTCTATGCGCTCAAGGATGAAGGCGAGCCATCCAAGGTACGCCTGGAGCGCCTGCGTACGGCGCTGGACGGCATGCCCGACGATGGCGGTCACTCGACACGCACGATCATCCGCGGTGTGGATGGACGAATCTACGTGTCGGTCGGGTCAAGCTGCAATGTCTGCATCGAAGATCACCCCTGGCGCGCCACGGTGATCCGTTTTACCGAGGGCGGGCAGCCGGAAGTGTTCGCCATGGGATTGCGCAACTCCGTCGGACTCGACTGGCAGCCGGGCAGCAACATGCTCTACGCCGTAAATGCCGGCAGGGACATTCTCGGAGACGACTTCCCGCGCGAGGAGCTGAACCGTGTCGAGCAGGACAAGCATTACGGCTGGCCGTTCGTCAACGAGAACAACATTCCCGATCCGGACTACGGCAAAGACCCGCCGGCCGGTGTGGACTTCACATCGCCGGTGCACATGTTCACGGCCCACTCGACACCATTGTCGATCCGGTTTCTGCGCCACGACCCCACCATTGCACCTGGCGAAGTGGCCATCGTGGCCCGGCACGGCTCGTGGAACCGGACCACGAAATCCGGCTATGATGTCGTCCGGCTGCGGTTTCATGCCGGCGGTCAGGTGACCGAGGAACCGTTCATCACCGGGTTTGAGGAGAATGAAAACGTCATCGGACGGCCGGTCGATGTCTTCGAAACGCCCGATGGCGCCATCTGGATCACCGACGACTACGCCGGTGCCATCTACAAGGTCGTCCGCAAGACCGGCTGAACCTCAAGCCGCACGCCGGCCCCGGACAGGGTAGTCGTTTTCGATGACAAACTTCAGCATGCCGGCCAGGTCAGCCGCCTTGGCGCGCCCGAACGGGGCCGTTTGCAGCGACCAGTGATACAGCTCGCCGTTCGGCCGGACGATCGCCATTCCGGGCTCGCTGAACACCGCCGGCTCGCCATCCTTGATCGCGTCGGACAGGTACAGACCCCAGGCGCGTGCCGTGTCTTCGCTCATCCCGTAGCCCAGAGGCAGACTATCGAGTTTCCAGTCTGTCTTGGTCTGCTCGGCACGTTCGGCTGTGTCCATGCTGATCGCAACCACATTGATGCCAAGCTCGGCGAATGCCGACAGCTTGCCCTGAAAATCGCTGAGCTGGCCACGGCAGATGGGGCAGTGCAGGCCGCGGTAGAAGATGATCATGGTGAAATGCGTCGGCGCGTCTTCATTGAGAACAAACCGGCCGCCGCCGGCCAGTTCGACGGAAAGGCCAGGCACCTGCTGGCCGGGAGTGAGGGTCGTGTGCATCTGTAAGCTCCTTGACTGCTGTCGCTCCCACATGGCGGTGTTGTATCGATCGTTCAAATCAACATGGCGTTACCGGGGATTGCTGACACACACCTGTCAGTAGCGGTTTGCTACGATGCATCGGTGAAATGACAACTGCAGCAGGCGGATATCCCATGACTGATCCTTTCCGGACGTTCCGCGCCCTGCATGAGGCGCCGGGCACCTTCGTCGTTCCCAACCCCTGGGATATCGGCTCGGCGCGCATTCTCGCCGCCGCCGGCTTCAAGGCCCTGGCAACCACCAGTGCCGGACTTGCATTTTCAAAGGGGCTGCCGGAAGGCCGGCTGGACCGCGACGCCGTGCTGGACCACTGCCGCGACATCGCCGGCGCCACACCTCTGCCGGTGTCGGCCGATCTGGAGAAGGGCTTCGGCGACAGTCCCGAAAGCGCCTACGAAACAATCCAGGCCGCTGCCGCAACCGGCCTTGCCGGCTGCTCGATCGAAGATCACACCGGCAACCGGGACGATCCGATCTTCGAAGTCTCTCTTGCCGTTGAACGTATCGCGGCTGCCGCCGAGGCGGCCCGCAATCTGCCGCATGATTTCATTTTGACGGCACGCTGCGAAAACCTGCTGTGGGACCGCCCGGGTCTTGATGACGTGATCGCCCGCTTGCAGGCTTACGAGGCCGCCGGCGCCGATGTGCTCTATGCGCCCGGCCCGCGCGACACCGACAGCATCAGGACCATCTGTTCGGCCCTCACCAAGCCGGTCAACGTCGTGATGGGTCTGCCCGGCTGCGCGCTGAGCGTCGCCGAAATCGCTGAAGCCGGCGCCAAACGCATCAGCGTCGGGTCCGCACTGGCCCGCCTCGCCTACGGTGGCCTGATCCAGGCTGCCGGTGAGATGGCCGGCCCCGGCACATTCAACTTTGCCCGCGCCGCGGCGGGGTTCGCAGAGCTGGAGGACATGTTCCGGCCCTACACAAGGCGGTAACCCCGCATCGCTTTGACGTCGCAGGTGCACCTAAGGCCTATGGACCTTCAGAGTTGAGCTGCTGGCGGGACCCTGAATATCCACTAGCCATAGATTAGCCAGCACAATCAATTGCATAGGACCAAAAGGGCCACGTTTTAGACCTTTGGACTAATACTACGGCACAATCTGGTCCTACATCTGGACCCAAAGGTGATCTAGCGTCAATCGTCAGGGCTTATCCCGGATCGTGGGACCAGCCGACATGCAACGATACGGGGAGGTACGCATGACAAGTTCCATTCTGCTTGCTGTAGACGGAAGTGACGGCAGCGCCAAGGCGGTTGATTTCGCCATCGAGCGTGCCGAGCGCGGCGGCGACGACATCGTCCTGGCGCATGTCATCGAGTGGTCGCCCTATTCCTTCAACACCCCGGAAGAAAACGCCATGCGCCACAAACGGCGCGAAGAAGAACTGGCCCGGGCGCAATCATCCATCCTCGAGCCCGTTGCCGCCAAGATATCTGCCGCCGGGATCAAGGTGCAAACCGAAGTCCGTCACGGGAACATCGCCAAGACGGTCATCGAGCTTGCTGAGCAAAACAAATGCCGCCAGATCGTTATCGGCCAGCGGGGTGATTCCAATCTGAAGGAACTGCTGTTCGGCTCGGTGGCATCGAACTTGGTGCAGACATCAACCGTGCCGGTCACCGTGGTTCCCTAGAGCACTTTTCGACAATATAGGATCACTTGATGGAGCCAAATTCGCTCATATGGCAGGCGCGGTGCGCAGCGCGATGCGGTGCATCGGGCAAGCGCCGCAACGCACCAGATGGGCGAATTTGGCCCACCGAAGGCCGGATTTCCGCGCCCGCTGGACTGCGTTATGCTTCGCTTATGGCCAACCAGGCCATGGCGCAAAGCATGCCTAGCCAGCAGACGCGGAAATCCGGTCAAGTGATTCTATATTGTCGAAAAGTGCTCTAGCAAACTCTGCGGACGGCGATCCAAATCCATTCATTCCAGGGAGGGGAAAAATGAAACGTATAGTCTTGGCGCTGCTGGCGCTTGTCTGCCTTTCGGTGCCGGCCATGGCCGGGATCGACGAGGCGATCAACTCGGCCACCGCGCCGATCGCCAAAATCATTGGCGAGATCGTGTTTTTCAAGATTCCGGTTTTCGGCGCCCAGTTGCCGCTCGTGGTGCTGTGGCTGGTCATCGGCGCCATCTTCTTCACCATCTATCTCGGCTTCATCAACCTGCGCGGGTTCAAGCACGCCATCGAACTGGTGCGCGGCGATTATGCAAATCCCGACGATCACGGTGAGGTTTCGCACTTCCAGGCGCTCGCCACTGCCGTGTCCGGCACCGTCGGCATCGGCAATATCGGCGGCGTCGCCGTTGCCGTGACCGTCGGCGGTCCGGGCGCCACCTTCTGGCTCATTATGGCCGGCTTTCTCGGCATGTCGACCAAGTTCGTCGAATGTACGCTGGGCGTCAAATACCGCAACGAGAACCCGGACGGCTCGGTCTCCGGCGGCCCGATGTACTACCTGCGCAAGGGCTTCAGCGAACGCGGCATGGAAGGCTTCGGCAAGTTCATGGGCACGTTCTACGCCATCGGCATCTTCATCGGTGCGCTGGGCATCGGCAACATGTTCCAGTCGAACCAGGCCTACGTGCAGCTCAACAACGTCGCCGGCGGCGGCCTGGACGGTCTCGGCTGGCTGGTCGGCCTGATCATGGCGGCCATCGTGTTCGCCGTCATCGTCGGCGGCATCAAGTCGATTGCCCGGGTGACCGAAAAGATCGTGCCGTTCATGGCGATCTTCTATTGCCTGTTCGCGCTGATCGTCATCTTCATGAACTTCTCGTCGATCCCGCAGGCCATCGCCAACATCTTCTCCGGTGCATTGACCGGCGAAGGCGTTGCCGGCGGCGCACTGGGTGCCCTGATCATCGGCTTCCAGCGTGCGGTGTTCTCCAACGAGGCCGGCATCGGTTCAGCCTCCATCGCCCACTCGGCCGTGCGCACCAACGAGCCGGTCACCGAGGGCATGGTCTCGCTGCTCGAGCCGTTCATCGACACCATCGTCATCTGCACCATCACCGCGCTGGTCATCGGCACCTCAGCCGTTGCCGACCCGGGCTTTGCCGGCGACGCCAAGGGCATCGCCATGACATCGGCCGCCTTCGAGCGTCAGTTGTCCTGGTTCCCGATCCCGCTGGCCTTTGCCGGTGTGCTGTTCGCCTTCTCGACGATGATCTCCTGGTCGTACTACGGCCTTAAAGGCTGGACCTACCTGTTCGGCGAAGGCGCGACAGGCCAGACGGTCTACAAGCTGCTGTTCTGCGCTTTCGTCGCCCTCGGCTGCATCGTCCAGCTTGGCCCGATCCTCGATATTTCGGACGCCCTGGTCTTCCTGATCTGCGTACCGAACATCCTGGGTCTGTACTTCCTGGCCCCGATCGTCAAACGCGAGCTGGAGTCCTATCTCGCCCGTATCGAGAGCGGCGAGATCAAGAAATACAAGAACGCGTAAAGCGTAGTTTCCTCCCAGCAACCTGAAAAGGGGACGGTCCGCCGTCCCCTTTTTCCTTGACGTGCCATACCGCAAGTGCCCCTCAGAGCCCGGTACCAGCGGCCATCAGGCCTTCTTCAACGGGCAGGTCGAGATACCGAAGATCGAGTAGGCCGGGCACGTGCGCATCAGGCCGGTGGCCAGCGGCACGATGCCGATCAGCATCCAGTAGCGCCACGGCGATTCCGGAAAGGTGAAAAAGCCGACCAACAGAGCCAGGCCGACAACGATGCGCAAAATCCGGTCCACCGAACCGACATTGGTCTTGAACATGACATTTCTCCTGTTTTCGCGAACCTCATGCAGGCCGCTTGTGGCACCAATCTAGTGACCGCCGCCACGCCCGTCGGTGACTTGATCACAAAGGTTCCGGATTTATCCGCACGGCCGTTGCCCCCGACTCTTGCGCCGACGGAAAACCGCAGTCACCTCAGCGCGGCACAACAGTCAGAAAGGTCAAATGCCGGTACCGCCGGTACCGCCGGTACTATGCCGAGGCCAGTGTTTTCAGGCCTGTTCCGTCGACGATGCGCACCTCGCCGCGCTCGAGATGCAGCAAACCGCGCCCGGCCAACGTTTCAAGGCGCCGCGAGACCACCTCGCGTGCCGAACCGATCGCCGTTGCCAGTTCCTGGTGCGTGTTGCGCACCACGCCGCTGGCGTCAGCCCGCTGCAGGAGGACAGCCGCCAGACGCGCCTCGATGGAAACGAAGGCAACCTTTTCCAGCAGTTCGACGACCAGATGCAACCGCCCGGCCAGGGCCGCAAAAACATAGCGACGAAAGGCCTGAGAGCTGCCGACCAGTTCGTTGAACAGCGTGCCCGGAATGATCACCGCCTCAACCGGCGTGGCGGCAACACCCTCTGCCGCATAGGCGTGCTGGCCGAGCAGGCCGAGAGTGGTTTGCACACAGGTCTCACCGGGGCTGACCGAGTACAACAATATGTCGCGCCCGGTGCGTCCGGTGAGGTAGACATCGACCCGGCCCGACAGCACGACCGGGAACCATTCGGTATCGTCGCCCGGCCGGAAAATCACCGCCCCGGCCGGAAACCGCGCCGGCTGCAGCCGGGCCAGCCGCTCAACCACCCCCGGCTCGGCCTGGGCAAGCTCTTTCACCTTGTCCAGCCAACTTGTCATCGCTGGCAGGCTACACCACTGCGCAGACAACAGCCACATCTGACCTGTGCGGATTGCTGGCTGCTACCGCCCCTCCAGCCAATCTGCCGCAAGTCCGGTCTCAGGGCGGAAGTAGACGATCATGCGCCCGTCGGGGCCGGCCTCGGCGCCTTCGGTCCATGGCGCAACGCCGTGCAGGGCAAGGCGGTGGATGAGGTAGGCTTCGCCGGGCCGGGCGGCGACGGGGACCCGCTCGCAGGTCTCGAAAATCTCGCGGCGCACGGCGTGGTAGGCATCGGTGACGTCGATCCTGGACCAGTCCTCCGGCGGAACGCCCCTCAGAGCCGCCCGCATCGCAACGCGTACTTTTTCGGGACTGCCGCGCCAGACGATCAGCGGGCTGGCGTTCCCGCTCGTCTCGACCAGCGGGATGCCGAGGATGAACCCGTGACGCTCGCCGATGAATCGGCGTCGGTTTGCGTCGCGCAGCAAGCCATCGACATGCGCCGCGTCACGCCTGACACGGTAATTGAACACGGCCTCGCTTTCACCCGCCATCGGCTGCGGATAGCCGGGGTAGCATACCGACACCTGTGCCCGGTCCCAGGTAATGTCACGCAATTGCAAGACGTCACTGATGAACGAAACCGCCTCACCGGCCAAAGGCGGTCCGCCGGCCACCGCGCCGTTCGCATCGTTGGTGAGCACATTCACCCCGGCAAACCACGTCCCGCCGTAGCGCAACCACCGGGCATTTGCCGGGTCCGCCACCGCCGCGCGCGCCGCCGGCAGGGTGTGCTCGACCCACCCGGCCAGCACCGGGTCGAAGCCGAACCGGCACCAGCCATCAGAAAAGAACTGCTCTGATTCAGTCATTCGAATCCACCCATCGCCCAAAGACAATTCCCTCCCCTAGAAAAGGGGAGGGTCAGGGTGGGGATTGATGGCGGTGCCTCACAGCAAGGGGCCACGTTTGGCACCGCCATCAACCCCCATCCCGACCTTCCCCCTTTCTGGGGGAAGGAGCAATAGGTGCCAAGCCTCAGGCCCTGAGGCGTTCGTTTTCCGGATCGAAGGGCGATTCCTCGATGATCGTCGTCTTGAACAGCTCACCAAGAATCTTGATCTGCAGGTTGTTGCCGACCTCACCGTGCTCCGGCTTGACCATCGCCAGGGCAAGCGACTTGCCGAGCCGCCAGCCGTAGCCGCCGGAGGTGGCACGCCCGACCAGGTTGCCGTCCATGTCGTAGATCGCTTCCGAGCCGCGTGCGTCGCAGTCCTTGATGCCATGCACTTCCATGGTGATGTATTTCCACTGATCGCCCGCCGCATGGCGCTCGACCAACGCGTCACGGCCGATGAACTGGCCCTTGTTCGGATGCACGAAGCGGTCGAGCCCCGACTCATAGGCCGAATACTCGATCGACAGCTCGCGGCCAATCAGGCGGTAGGACTTCTCGATTGCCATGGTGGTCATTGCCCGGATACCGAACGGCTTGATGCCGAATTCGGCACCGGCCTCCATCACCAGGTCGAAGATTGTGTTCTGCATCTCGATCGGGTGGTGCAGCTCCCAGCCCAGCTCGCCGACGAAGTTGACCCGCAAGGCATGTGCCTGGGCGATGCCGACATTGATGAACTTGCCGGTCAGCCACTTGAAGTTGTCGTTTGACAGGGACGTGTCGGTGAGCTTTTGCAGAATGTCGCGCGACTTCGGACCGGCCAGCACCAGCACACCCCACTGGTTCGTGCACGGATACATCCGCACGCTGCCGTCATCCGGGAGGCGTTTGAGCAACTCGTCATGGTCGAGGCGTTCAAATGCGCCGGGCGAGACCAGATAATATCCGTTGGGCTCCGACTTGTAGATTGTGAACTCCGATCGCACACCGCCTTGCGCGGTCAACAGATGGCACAGGTTGACCCGCCCCACCGCCTTGGGAATGCGATTGGCAAAAAGCGAGTCGAGCCAGGCCTCGGCCCCGGGCCCCGTCACATAGCACTTGGCGAACGCCGACATGTCGAGCAGGCCGGCATTCTCGGTGACGTTCGCGACCTCGTTGCCGACATGCTCGTGGTAGTTCGAGCGCCGGAACGACCACAGTTCCTTGACCTTTTCGCCATCCTTGGCCGGAGCATGGTTTTCCTTGGTGATGACGTCGGGCCGCTCGATCTCGGACGGTTCGAACCCGTAATCGGCCGACGGGGCAAACCAGTTCGGCCGTTCCCAGCCATAGACCGAGCCCATCACCGCCCCCAGCGCCTTCATGCGGTCGTGACACGGCGCGGTCTTCAGCGGCCGCGCATCCCAGCGCTCCTCGTCCGGATAGTGCGGCGTAAAGACGTTGCGGTAGGCTTCCTCGTTCTTGCACTTCAGATAGCCGCGCGAGGCGTAGGGCCCGAAGCGGCGCGGATCGACGCCGATCATGTCGATGGTCGGTTCGCCGTCGACCATCCACTCCGCCAGCTGCCAGCCGGCACCGCCCGCCGCGGTGATGCCGAAGGAATGGCCTTCGTTGAGCCACAGGTTGCGCTTGCCCCAGGCCGGACCGATGATCGGCGAGCCGTCCGGCGTGTAGCAGATGGCGCCGTTGTAGACCCTCTTGATGCCCACTTCGCCGAACGCCGGCACGCGGTGAAACGCGCTCTCGATATGCGGCGCGATGCGGTCCAGGTCCTCCTGGAAAAGCTCGTACTCGGCATCCTGGGCCGGCCCGTCGACATAGCAGCACGGCGCACCGGGCTCATACGGCCCGAGGATCAGCCCGCCCGCTTCCTCGCGCATGTACCAGGCCGAGTCGGCATCGCGCAGCACGCCCATTTCCGGCAGACCGTCGGCATGGCGCTGCTTGATCTCCGGATGCGGCTCGGTAACGATGTACTGGTGCTCGACCGGAATGACCGGAATGTCCAGACCCAGCATCTCGCCGGTCTGGCGCACGAAGTTGCCGGTCGCCGTCACCAGATGTTCGCAGGTGATGTCGCCCTTGTCGGTCTTGACCACCCACTCGTCATTGGCTTTCTGTTCGATGCCGATGACCTGGGTGTTGCGATAGATCTGCGCCCCCTTGGCGCGCGCGCCGGCAGCCATCGCCTGGGTCAGATCGGCCGGCTGGATGTAGCCGTCGTCCGGGTGCTGAATGGCGCCGAGCAGGCCGTCGGTGTTGCACATCGGCCAGATTTCCTTGACCTGGTCGGGTGTCAGGATGTTGACCTTGACGCCGATGGTCTCGGCAATGCCGGCGTAGTACATGAATTCGTCCCAGCGATCCGGCGTCTGCGCCAGGCGGATGTTCGACACCGTACGGAAACCGACGTGGTGGCCGGTCTCTTCTTCCAGCGTGTGATAGTAGTCAACCGAGTACTGGTGCACCTTGCCGACCGAATAGGACATGTTGAACAGCGGCAGCAGCCCGGCCGCATGCCAGGTCGAGCCCGACGTCAGCTCGTTGCGCTCGACCAGGACCACATCGTCCCAGCCCTTCTTGGTCAGCGCATGCAATGTGCCCACACCAACGACACCGCCCCCGATGACGACAACCCGCGCATGTGATTTCATTTCCGTTTTCCTCTTACCGGTGGGCGCTTCGCCCCGCTCTGGCGACACAATAGTGAGCATGGCTCAACAAGCGTGAGACTGAACGACCAAAGCGAAGCGGAATCCGACACCCGGCCCGTACCGCCCCATCAAGACCTGGCCGCAGGCTTTGCATTATGGTTAATCTTTCGTAAAGAACAATGCAGGCAAACTGTCAATGCGGGGCCTGGCGGAGGCCGGATGAATGATGCGGGACGAGCGATGAAGACAGCAGATGTACCGGCCAGACGGCGCAAGCGCGGCGCTTCGGCGCTTGTGGCCTACAATCCCGATGCGGCCGATGATGCCGCGAGCCGGCAGATTAGCGCGCGTGGCGGACTGCCGCTGCTGGTCGGCGACAGCATACTCGCGGAACTATCCGCTCAGGAACTCGACGAGGGCCTGCAAGCCGCCGAAGAATTGACAAGGGCCGATCTGGCGCGCCTGTCGGGCGAGTTGGCAGCGGCGCTGCGTGAAGCCCTGAGCGCCGGCCAATCATCTGCCGACCTGGCCGAGGCGGCTGGCAATGCCGCGGCACTGTTTGTGTTGTGCCTCAAGCAGAACGGCATCGACACCGGCACCGGTATTGCACCCTGCACCGTCACCTACGATGCCGGGCGGCGTAAAGTCAGACTGAAACAAACCGCCTGATTCCCCGCCATGAAAATGCGACCGCCCGATCAGGACCCGTGGATGGCGCCGACGGCCTTCGGGCGCACGCTCGCCTCTGGCATCGGCATTAACCTTCTGGTGCGTTCGGTCGAGGCCACCGTGCGGTTCGCAGAACAGGTGCTGGGCGCCACCACGACCTATGCCGACCCCGACATTGCCGTGTTCCGCTGTGTGGGCGGGCAATGGATGGTGCATGCCGACCACACCTATCGCGACCACCCGATGACTGGCGTCATCTCCGGCATCGAGGCGCGCGGCGCCGGTGCCGAAATCCGCCTCTACGGCCTCGACCCCGATGCCTGCGAGAAAGCAGCCCGCGATGGCGGCTGGACGGTGCTGGACGGAGCCATGGACAAGCCGCACGGCCTGCGCGAAGCCTACATCATCGACGACGACGGCTATGTCTACGTCCCCGGCACCCCGCTTGCTGAATAGGGTCATGGGCTGACAAATCCGTGCCAGGATGGCACAGTGCGTTTACAAACGTGCAACATGTCGGCGGACTAGGAAGGACACTGGCCATGCAAGACGGACCGCGCAGCTGGATCAAACGGCACGGCTGGGTACTGTTTGCCGACATGCTCGGCGCCGGATTGCTGATCGTTCTGCTGCTCGCCGCGACCGGCTCACCGGCCATGAAGCCGGCCTTGCTCGGCCTGCTGACGCTGGTGCCGTTGACGGGACTTTGCATCATGCCCGCACCGGACCGGCGCCCGGTACCGGCCGTCCGGCCGGTTTCCCGGCGCACGATTGTCATCACACCACGCCCCCGCGACCTGCGCGGCTGAACAGGTTTGGCCGGCCTCGTCCGGTAGCCGGCCCGTTTGCCAGCCGGTCAGACCTCTGGCCCCTAATATCGGGGCATTTTGGGTCTGCCGTCATATTACACCAATGCCATATTGCTCTTGAATTGGCGCCCGGCTAGTTTGGCGCAATCCGAGGGCGGGTTACGCCCGCCGACACTTGAATTCAGACCAAAACGGGGAAGGTGCAATGAAGGAAATCGGTCATTTCGTCAGCGGCAAGCAGGTTGCCGGAACAAGCGGACGCACCACTGAGGTTTACAATCCTGCAACCGGCGATGTGCAGGCCAATGTGGCCCTGGCCAGCGCCGGCGAAACCGACGCGATCATCGCCGCCGCGCAAAAAGCCCAGCCGAAATGGGCCGCTATGAACCCGCAGCGCCGCGCCCGGGTGATGATGGAGTATGTCCGCCTCTTGAACCGCGACATGGACAAGCTCGCCGAAGCTCTTTCCTCCGAACACGGCAAGACCATCCCCGACGCCAAGGGCGATGTGCAGCGCGGCCTGGAAGTGGTCGAATTCTGCATCGGCGCACCGCAGATGCTGAAGGGCGAGTTCACCGATTCAGCCGGCCCCGGCATCGATCTGTATTCCATGCGCCAGCCGCTCGGCGTGGTCGCCGCCATCATGCCGTTCAACTTCCCGGCCATGATGCCGCTGTGGCATGTCGGACCGGCGTTGGCCTGCGGCAACGCGGTTGTCCTGAAGCCGTCCGAACGCGACCCGTCGGTGCCCGTCATGCTGGCCGAATTGTTCGTCGAGGCCGGACTGCCCGAGGGCGTCTTCCAGGTCGTCAACGGCGACAAGGAAGCCGTCGATGCGCTGCTCGACAGCCCGATCATCCAGGGCGTGTCCTTCGTCGGTTCGACCCCGATCGCCCAGTACATCTATTCCCGCGCCACCGCCAACGGCAAGCGCGCCCAGTGCTTCGGCGGCGCCAAAAACCACATGATCGTCATGCCCGACGCCGACATGGATCAGGCCGCAGACGCCCTGGTCGGCGCCGGCTACGGCGCAGCCGGCGAACGCTGCATGGCCGTTTCGGTCGCCGTGCCGGTCGGCGACCAGACCGCCGATGCGCTGATCGACAAGCTGGTGCCGCGCATCGAAAAGCTCAAGGTCGGCCCTTACACCTCCGGTGATGATGTCGACATGGGTCCGGTGGTCACCGCCGCCGCCAAGCAGCGCATCCTCGGCCTGATCGACAAGGGCGTCGAAGAAGGCGCCGATCTGGTCGTCGACGGCCGCGGTTTCGAGATCCAGGGCTACGAAAACGGTTTCTTCGTCGGTCCGACCCTGTTCGACAGGGTCACGCCCGAGATGTCGATCTACAAGGAGGAGATCTTCGGTCCCGTCCTGTCCACCGTGCGGGCCGGCAGCTACGAAGAAGCCCTCGGCCTTGCCATGGATCACGAATACGGCAACGGCACCGCCATCTTCACCCGCGACGGCGACACCGCGCGCAATTTCGCCAATCGGGTCAACATCGGCATGGTCGGCATCAACGTGCCGATCCCGGTGCCGCTCGCCTATCATACCTTTGGCGGCTGGAAGAAATCAGCCTTCGGCGACCTCAACCAGCACGGCCCGGACTCGTTCCGCTTCTACACCCGCACCAAGACAGTGACGGCCCGCTGGCCCTCCGGCCTCAAGGAAGGCGGCGAGTTCCACTTCAAGGCGATGGACTGACATCGACGGTGCAAAGGCGTACGCCAACTGTCACGTCACCCCGGCGGAGGCCGGAGTCCGGATGCGGGCCTTGAACTTGCGGGAACGCCTTGTTGAATTCCGGCCTTCACCGGAATGACGGCTGGGCCATGTGAGCTGGTTTGTCAGGTCTAATCCACAAGTGCGACGCCGGGATGGTCATTCGACCCGGCTGACCATCCAGTCCATGAAGGCCCGTGCTGCCGGTTTCATATCTGTCGGCGCCGGGCTGTAGATGTAGTAGTGCTGCAGGCCCGTCACCTTCAGTTCCGGCAGACACGGCTCAAGGCCGTTGAGACGCATCAGATGATCGGACACAGGGGCGCGGGCGAGCGCGATGCCGCAGCCGGCCGCGGCCAGGGCCATGGCGATGACGGTTGTGTCGGCGAACATGATGTCGGCGGTGCTGACGTCGATATCCCCGGTCTGCTGCAACAGCTGGAACCAGCCGCTGCGATGCTCGGCGACCTCGATCAGGCGATGGTCCAGCAGGTCGCGCGGGCCGGCGATCGTGCGGGCGATGTCCGGTGCCGCTACCGCGAACAGCTCTTCGCCGAACAGACGCACGGCATTTCCGGGAAAATCGGCCGGCGAGCCGAAGGCGATGTGCAGGTCGTCGTTGCGGCCGTGGAAATCGACAGCCGCGTTGCCACCGTTGATCTGCAGGCGGATGCCGGGGTGGCGGCGTTCGAAGTCCGCCAGGTGCTGCGGCAGCCAGCTTGCCGCCAGAAGATAGAGCGCACGGATGGTCAGCAACGCGCTGTCGCTGCTGCCGAACAAGGCCGCCGCCGTGGTCTCGACCGACGACAACGAAAGCTGAATGCTCGGCAGGAAGGCCCGCGCCTCGTCGGTCAGCGTGACGTGATGCGGCCCGCGCACGAACAGCGGCTTGCCGAGATAGCCCTCCAGCGCCTTGATCTGCTGGCTGACCGCCGGCGGGCTCATGTTGAGCACCTCGGCGGCGCGGGCAAAGCTCTCCAGCCGGGCCGCGGTCTCGAAGACGCGCAGCCAGTTGAGCGAGGGAATGCGGGATGACTTCATACGACAGGAGATTAAGCTGAACTTATGCTCGGCGGCAAGATATTCGTCTTTCCATTCCCGCCCCGCCGGGGTCAGATATTTGCGTGGTGAGATTTGCGATGGAGACGACACATGGCCGGATGCTTGAGCGAAGCCCAGGCTGCACAGTACCAGCGCGATGGCTACGTGATGCCAATCGACGTGTTTTCGCGCGATGAGGCGCTAAGCGTCCGGGTGGACATCGAGGCGCTGGAGCAGGACTATGCCGATGGCGCCGGCGGGTTTCCGCTCAACCAGTTCTTCCGCATCAACGGCCATGTGGTGCTGCCGCTGATGGCGCGGCTGGCGCAGCGCAGGGAGGTCCTCGACTGCGTCGAAAGCCTGCTCGGGCCGGACCTCATGGTGTGGTCGTGCGAGTTCTTCATCAAGGAGCCGGGCACGCACAAGGTGGTGAGCTGGCACCAAGACCTGACCTACTGGGGCATGGGCGAGACCAACGAGGAGGTGACCGCGTGGATCGCCTTTTCCGACGTCAGCAGGGCGGCCGGATGCATGCGGTTCATTCCCGGTTCGCACCACCAGCGCATCGTACCGCACGCCGACACCTTCAGCGACGACAACCTGTTGTCGCGCGGTCAGGAGATCGCCGTCAAGGTGGATGAGAACGAGGCGGTCTTCGATGAGCTGAAGCCCGGCCAGATGTCGCTGCATCATGGCCGGCTGTTCCATGCCTCCGGACCGAACCTCTCCGATGACCGGCGCATCGGCATGGCGATCCGCTACATCACCCCGGATGTGAAGCCGCTGGTCGCCGAGCGCGACTACGCGATGCTGGTGCGCGGTGCCGACCGCAAGGGCAACTGGATCAATGTCGCGCCGCCGTCGGAAGCTTTTGGCGCCAACGAGATGGCGCTGTATAACGACATCATGAAGGATCAGGCGGTGGCACTGGCCGAAGGCGCCGAGCAGACCGTCGGGCTTTATGCTGGCGGGGCCGAATAAGAGGAGTGGCGCGCATGGATACAGTCAAGTTCACCCAGATGAAGGACGGCACCAAGGAGGAATATGAACTCCTGGCCGAACTGGAGCATCCTTATGTGGCGTTGACGGCGGACCGGGTGCTGGCCGAGCTGGCCAAGCAGGGCGAGGACACCATGTCCGGCTACCGGATCACCCGGCTGGAGCACGGCCTGCAGTCCGCGACGCGGGCCTACCGCGAGGGAGCGGACATCGACTGGGTGGTCGGCGCGCTCCTGCACGATGTCGGCGACGGCCTGGCGCCGCGCAATCACGACCGGTTCGCTGCCGAGGTGATCCGACCCTTCGTGCGCGACGAGGTCGCCTGGACGGTCGAGCATCACGGCATCTTCCAGATGTTCTACTATGCCCATCACTATGGCTGGGACAAGGACGCCCGCGAGCGATTCAAGGACCATCCGTGCTGGCAGTCCTGCGCCGATTTCTGCGAGCGCTGGGACCAGAGTTCGTTCGATCCCGACTATGACAGCGAGCCGCTGGAGTTCTTCGAGCCGATGGTGCGCGAGGTGTTTGCCCGCACGCCGTATGATCCCGAGGTCGTTCAGGAAGGCGTGGTCAAGGGACTGCCGCCGCTGTAATCACTTCCTGAACGGCAGGAGCAGGCTCCAGTCGAGGCGTGACGGGTTGTCGTCCTGATATTCGTTGAGACCGATGGTCATGGCATCATGGCCGTCGCGCGGCTGGTCGATATAGGTGCCGAACAGGCGGTCCCAGACTGACAGGTTGAAGCCGTAATTGCTGTCGGTCTCGCGGTGGACGACCGAATGGTGCACCCGGTGCATGTCGGGCGTAACGATGAGGCTGCGCAGGATGCGGTCGAGCCACAGTGGCAGTTTGACGTTCGCGTGGTTGAACATCGCCGAGCCGTTGAGCAGCACCTCGAAGATGAACACACCGAGCGCCGGGGTGCCAAGGGCAATGATGACCACAAACTTGTAGAGCATCGACAGGACGATCTCGACCGGGTGGAATCGGATGCCGGTGGTGGCATCGATGTCGCGGTCGGCATGGTGGACCTGGTGCAGACGCCACAGGATGGGGAATTTGTGCGAGGCGACGTGCTGCCAGTAGATCGCCATGTCGAGCAGGATGGCGGCGATGGCGACCTCGAGCCAGAACGGCCAATCGGTCCAGGACATGAGGCCCCAGCCGTTCGCCGTGGCGACCTCGGCCATGCCGACGGCAAGCACCGGAAACAGCAGGCGCAGGGTGAGCGTGTCGATGACGACCAGCCCCAGGTTGGTGAACCAGCGGCCGGCGCGCGCCTGGGTACGGTCCTTGCGCGGCAGCATGGCCTCGCTGATGGCCATCACCGCCAGCACCCCGCCGAACACGGACATGCGGATGAGGGGTTCGTTTTCGATCATGGTGAGGAGTCATACACCGGCAGGGCGGTGTGGGCCACTCACGCGTGGGTCACGAATGCGGCACGCCCAAAACATCCAAAGCATTGTCATGGCCCGGCTTGACCGGGCCATCCAGTAACCGGCGGCGCTGTGGATCACGATCAGCGGCAGTGGTTACTGGATCACCCGGTTGAACCGGGTGATGACAGTTGGTGCATCGATACCTACAACGCCCCCTGCTGCGGCTTGAAGTCGGCCGGGTCGATCCCGGCAACCTCGACCGGTTTCTTCATGGCATCGCGGCGGAAGGGTTCGCCGAGTTCCTGGTTGAGCAGAACTTCGATGAAGGTGGTGACGCCCTCGGCCTGGGCCTTGCACGCGGTGTCGAGCGCTTCGGTCAGTTCCGCCTGGGTCTTGACCGTGACGCCCTTCAGGCCGCAGCCTTCTGCCACGCGGGCATAGGACAGGTGCGGGTCGAGCTCGGTACCGACGAAGTTGTCGTCATACCACAGCGTCGTGTTGCGCTTTTCCGCACCCCACTGGTAGTTGCGGAAGATGACCATGGTGATGGCCGGCCACTCCTCGCGGCCGACCGACGACATCTCATTCATGGAAATGCCGAAGGCGCCGTCGCCGGCAAAGCCGACCACAGGAGTGTCCGGGCAGCCGATCTTGGCACCGATGATTGCCGGAAAGCCATAACCGCACGGGCCGAACAGGCCAGGGGCGAGGTACTTCCGGCCCTGCTCGAACGACGGGTAGGCATTGCCGATGGCACAGTTGTTGCCGATGTCGGACGAGATGATCGCGTCCTTGGGCAGGCCGTCCTGAATAGCGCGCCAGGCCTGGCGCGGGCTCATCCGGTCGGCATCGCGGTCACGCGCCCGCTCGTTCCAGGTGGTGCCGGGATCGTCGTCCTCATGGTCCATGCTGGCCAGCGTCTGCAGCCAGGACGACTTGGTCTGATGGATCAGGGCCTCGCGCTCGTCGCGGCCGTCATCGCCGGCAGACGAGGAAAGCTGGGCAAGGATCTGCTCGGCAACCTGTTTGGCATCGCCCTGGATGCCGACGGCGACCTTCTTGGTCAGGCCGATGCGGTCAGCGTTGATGTCGACCTGGATGATCTTGGCGTCCTTGGGCCAGTAGTCGAAGCCGTAGCCGGGCAGGGTCGAGAACGGGTTGAGGCGGGTGCCCAGGCACAATACGACATCGGCCTTGTTGATCAGCTCCATGCCGGCTTTCGAGCCGTTGTAGCCGAGTGGGCCGGCAAACAGCTTGTGGCTGCCGGGAAAGGCGTCGTTGTGCTGGTAGTTGCAGCACACCGGCGCACTGAGGCGTTCGGCCAGCTGGCGCGAGGCATCGACGGCACCGCCGAGAACCACACCGGCACCGTTGAGGATGACCGGGAACTTGGCATCCGACAACAGCTTGGCGGCTTCGGCGATGGCCTGCTTGCCGCCGGAGGGACGCTCGAAGTTGATGATCTGCGGCAGGTCGATGTCGATGACCTGGGTCCAATAATCGCGCGGCACGTTGATCTGGGCCGGAGCCGAACCGCGCCAGGCCTGCAGGATAACCCGGTTGAGCACTTCGGCGATGCGCGAGGCATCGCGGACCTCTTCCTGGTAGCACACCATTTCAGCGAACATCGGCATCTGGTTGACTTCCTGGAAGCCGCCCTGGCCGATGGTCTTGTTGGCCGCCTGCGGGGTGACCAGCAGCATCGGGGTATGGTTCCAGTAAGCCGTCTTGATGGCGGTGACGAAGCCGGTGACGCCGGGACCGTTCTGGGCAATCGCCATGCCCATCTTGCCGGTGGCGCGGGTGTAGCCGTCGCAGATCAGGCCGCCATTGGTCTCATGCGCCACGTCCCAGAAGGTGATGCCTGCTTTCGGGAACAGGTCTGAGATCGGCATGAAGGCCGAGCCGATAATGCCGAAGGCATGCTCGATGCCATGCATCTGCAGGACTTTGACGAAGGCTTCTTCGGTGGTCATTTTCATTGGCGGAATCCTTTTGGACAGGTGCGTACAGCCCGGACGGGCGAAACTTGTGTAGCCTGAAGATAGTAATCTGCCTGCGAGGAATCCACCCGCCAGATTGGTCCATACGGTGATGCCAGTTTGGGTCGCCGGCGCTGTTTTAAAGCTGCGTAAGAATGGTCTTGTCGGTAATCTTGTCGTCGTTCGCCAGCATGAAGGCCTTGGACAGGATGATCGACAGCGTGGTGTCGCCGCTGAACGGCAGGCGTACCTCACCGGCGCCTTTCGGCATGCGGCCGCGCACGATGCACAGATAGCGGTTCTCCGGCATGATCTGGATGTTGGCGGAGCCCAGGTGAATGCGATAGCTGTGCCGTGTGCCGTCGACCTCCAGATATCGTTCGGTGAGGCGGGCGCGGTCGGCAATCGACAACTTCGGTACGATGTCGCTCAGCAGTTCTCGCCGGGTGGCGGCGGTCTGGGTCAGTTCGCCGAAGGCATACTCGCGCCAATAGTCGCCAAACCGGCCCTCGGGTCCGCCGTCCGTCCAGTCCGGGTCGTTGGCGACGCTGGACACGGCAACGAACAGGTCGACGTCGCGCATCAACTCGGAAAAGACGATGGGCGGAACGTGCTCCAACGCCAGCCGGTCGCCGCGTGAGGTGACGAAGCGAACCTGATCTGAGGCAAGGTGCAGCGGGATATAGGCTTCGCTGCGCTCGTCGTTTTCCACCGCTTCGACATGATACTCGACGGCCAACAGATGATGCGGAACCTCACGGGTCGGAACATTCCAGCTGTCCCATCCGCCCATGAAATCATAGGCCCAGCCGCGCGCCTGGCACAGGGCACGGAACTGGTGCTGGCGCAGGATGTGGGCGGCAAAGCGGTTGGAATAGGTTTCAGTAGCCCGTTCGGCATCGGTCAGCACATAGATTTCCCGGTGCGCCTGCTTGATCGGCTGGACGATGTCCCGCGAGATGATGTGGTGGCGCCAGGCCGTAACGGCGGCGGGGTCTGCATCGAGCGGGTGCCAGAGCCGGATCACAACATCATCGCTTGTTGAAGCCGGTTTGCCGTCAATCGCCCGCAGCACAGTGTCGTCCAGCATGGCGGCGGCGGTCTTGTCGCCGGCGACCACCGACCAGATCAAGCCGCTGGCTAGGCTGTGGCGCAGCGGATGATCGACGAAGCGTTCGCGCCACAGTGCCAGCGGCCACGAGCGATCCTCCAGCCAGGATGCCTCAAGGCGTTTGATTTGCGTTGCGCGGGCCGCCTCGATGTCCTTGACGCGGGCCTTGAGCTGTTTGAGGGCCTCGGCGTGGTCGCGCTTGACGGCGACGGGCGGCGCCTTGCGCGGCTTGCCGTCGGCGGTGCGCCAGGCAAGTGTGGTGCCGTCATCATCGAGTGTGATCGTGGCAACGGCATCGCCGAGCATGACTTCAGCCGTGCCGGCGGCATCGAGGCCGAATGTTGGCAGGGTTGATTCTTCGAGATCGGCAACGGTGACGCCAGTGGCTGACGCAACCCTGTCGAGCGCGCCGTCGAGAAGCTTGCGTACCGAAGGATACTTAACCGCCGTCTTCAGGCGGACGAGCTCGGCCACCGCCAGACCGTTGTCCGACATGCCTTCGAGCGCCACGATGCAGGCATTGCCCAGCTTGACCGACCGGGCGCCGACGTTCGGCACCTTGCGGAAGCACACGGTGGCGAAGCGGCCAATGGCCGTGGCGATGTCTTCGGGGTCGAGCGACTGCGCGGCCCAGATCAGGCCTTTCAGGACGTCGAGGCTGGGATCGTTGACGTCCGGGTCCGGCTTGAGGTCGTCGAGCCAGTCACGGAGTTGGGAAGCGAAAACCGGCCGAGTGACTTTGGACACCAACGGCTGGGCGGTCTTCAGCCAGGTCTTGGTTGGGCGGGATTTGTCGCCTGCGGTTGCAGCGTGAATGAACAAGGCAGACCATGCCGCCTGTTTGGCGTCGGACTGGCCGGTGAGCCAGGCTTTGACATTTTCGCCCCACGGTCCCGGTGGGATAACGGCGGCGTCCTCACGCATGGACGGGTCGAGCAGGCATTTGATGCGATCCCGCAGGCGTTGCAGCGATTGGGTCAGGTAGTATTGCTGTGCATCGTAATCGAGCCGCGCCATAACGAGTTGAAGGACTCTGCGTAACTCGCCGCTAGCTGTGTTGCCGGCGCAAAAGCGCTCGCAGGCGGTGATCAGTGTTCGGGTAGGGAAATCATGCTCCACACTATAACTCCTGGCAATCAGGTGGAGGGTCGGGGTCAGATGCCGCTCGGTGAATGGTAGCCGTCGCCGAAACAACTGAGCCGTGATACGGCGGGGAACGTCATCTTTCACTTGGTCATCCGGACCACGGATTGTGACCGTAAAATGCCTTTCAAAGAGTTGTATCCCAGCTGCGAAGGCGATGTCGGCAAGAAACTCAGGTGGTTGTTGTTGAGCGACTATCCATGTCTTGGAGTTCTTCAAGTTTTGTGCACCCCGGAAATCCGCCGTTTTTTCAGCCAGGAGTTCAAGGACGATGCTTTTCACGGCGGCGTCTGCGGCCGGGTTCACATACAGAACTGGATATGGCAGGCTGAGGGCCTTCTCGAGCCGGTCGCGTGCGGTGTTCATCCGCCGACCAGGGGCACGAGGCGCAGGAAGGTGACTTCGCTGTTGTCACGCAAGGTGATTTCGGCGTCCAGATCCTCGATCTGCCGGTCGTCGAGCAGCATGATCATGCGGTTGCTTTCAAAGGCGGCGAGGGCTGCTTTGTGTTCAGCAGCCGGGTCGAGCAGTTTGGGGCGCCGCACCGGCTTGGCCAGGTTCAGTTTCTGCTCCGCCGGATGCGGCTCGAAGCCGACCATGAAGGAGCCTGCGCGGCGGTGACCGGTCCAGGCCGCGCTGCGCTTTTCGTTCTGGCGGGTGACCTCTTGTGCGATGTGCCGGGCGATGATCTCACGCCCGGTCATACGCTCGCTGACGAGACGCAGCTCGAATGTTGCCTCTTGCGGCCGGCCTAACGACTTTTCGACAATCTTGAGTACAGCTGACATGCAATACACTGTCTTGCGAATACTGCGTGTTGGCAAGTGAAAAGGCGCGTTTGACTTAACGCCTCAATGAAAGTTCCGCCCGCCCGGCAGGGCGCGGGCTGTGCGGCGGGTTGGGGATGTCTTCAAGATCTTGGGCAGGCGGGTGGCGGGTTTGATTTTCTGACGGATGTCCTGGGACGGGTTTTTGACCTCGTCGGCATTGGCCAGGCCGCCCATGTCTTCGCCCTCGCCGGCGATGTCGACGAGCAGGTGGGTGAGGTCTTCCAGGCGGTCGGCGACCAGGTGGATGACGCCGTCTTCGGACTGCAGGCGGCCGCGGATGCCGACGAAGCGGCTGGCGAGCACGATGGTGCGGTATTTTTCGAACACCTTTGGCCAGACGATGACGTTGCCGATGCCGGTTTCGTCCTCGATGGTTTCGAACACCACGCCCTTGGCCGAGCCGGGCCGCTGGCGCACCAGCACCAGGCCGGCAATGGAAATGCGCCTACCGGAGGGCGTGGCGTGGAGCGCGCTGTTTGGCGCGTAGCGGTGGGCGGTGAGCCAGTCGCGCACGAAGGACACCGGATGCGCCTTGAGCGACAGGGACAGCGAACGGTAGTCGTTGATGACGTGCTCGCCGAGCGGCATCGGCGGCAGGTCGACATCCGGCTCGTTTTGCAGGCTGGCGGCGCCGGCAGCGGCGAAAAGCGGCAGGCGCTCGACGGCGCTGAGCGGGTCAAGCGCACGTACCGCCCACAGGGCATCGCGCCGGTCGAGGCCGATGGAGCGGAAGGCATCGGCGTCGGCGAGCTTTTCGATGGCCGAGCGGGTGAGGCCGGAGCGCAGCCACAGATCGCGGACGCTGTCATAGCCGCCCGCCCGGCGGGTCATGAGGGCTTCGGCATCGGCCTCGCCGAAACCCTTGACGAGGCGCAGGCCGAGGCGCACGGCGTGGCTGTGACGCATGATGCCGGCCATGGATTTGTGTTGCGCGGCGATGGGGCGCGGTTCGGCGTCCGGCTCCAGGGTGGCGTCCCAGTTGGAGTGGTTGATATCGACGGGGCGGATTTCGACGCCGTGTTCGCGGGCATCGCGGACCAGTTGCGCCGGGGCATAAAAGCCCATCGGCTGGGAGTTGAGGATGGCGGCGCAGAACACATCCGGGTAGTGGCACTTGAGCCAGCACGAGGCATAGACCAAGAGGGCGAAGCTGGCGGCGTGGCTTTCCGGGAAACCGTATTCGCCGAAACCTTCGATCTGGCGGAAACAGTGTTCGGCGAAGGTTCGGTCATAGCCGTTGGCGACCATGCCCTCGACCATCTTGTCGTTGAACGTCTGGATGGTGCCGACGCGGCGAAAGGTGGCCATGGCGCGGCGCAGCTTGTCGGCCTCGCCGGGGGTGAAGCCGGCAGCGACGATGGCGATGTTCATGGCCTGCTCCTGGAACAGCGGTACGCCGAGGGTCTTGCCGAGCACCTGGCGCAGTTCCGGTGAGGGGAACTCGACCGGCTCCAGGCCCTGGCGGCGGCGCAGGTAGGGGTGCACCATGTCGCCCTGAATGGGACCGGGGCGGACGATGGCGACCTCGATGACCAGATCGTAATAGCTGCGTGGCCTGAGGCGCGGCAGCATCGACATCTGGGCCCGGCTTTCGATCTGGAACACCCCGACGGTATCGGCGCGGCAGATCATGTCGTAGGTGTTCTCGTCTTCGTCGGGCAGCGAGGCGAGGGTTTCGTGGCGGCGGTAATGCTGAGCGAGGAAGCTGAAGGCCTTGCGGATGCAGGTCAGCATGCCGAGCGCCAGCACGTCGATCTTGAGCATGCCGAGGCTTTCCAGGTCGTCCTTGTCCCATTCGACCACGGTGCGGTCGTCCATGGCGGCGTTCTCGATGGGAATGAGCGAGGACAGCCGGTCGCGGGTGATGACGAAGCCGCCGACATGCTGCGACAGGTGGCGGGGAAAACCGATGAGCTGGTTGGTCAGCGCGAACATCTTTTGCAGGCGTTCATCGCTGGCATCGAGGCCGGCGCGGGCGGCGTGTTCGTCGGTAATGTCGCTAGAGGAACTGCCCCAGCGGGTACGGGTCAGTGCGACGATGACGTCTTCGGAATAACCGAACGCCTTGGCGACCTCGCGCACTGCCGAGCGCGAGCGGTAGGTGACGACGGTGGCGGCAAGCCCGGCGCGGTCGCGGCCGTATTTTTCGTAGATGTACTGGATCACCTCCTCGCGGCGCTCGTGTTCGAAGTCGACGTCGATGTCGGGCGGCTCGCCGCGCTCCTCGGAGATGAAGCGCTCGAACAACAGGTCGAACTTGTCCGGATTGACCTCGGTGATGCCGAGGCAATAGCACACCGCGGAATTGGCCGCCGAACCGCGGCCCTGGCACAGGATGCCGCGCGAACGGGCAAAGCGCACGATGTCGTAGACGGTGAGGAAATAGGGCGCGTAGTTCATCCGGGCGATGAGCGCGGTTTCATGGGCAATGGCATCGAGGACCTTTTGCGGGGCGCCTTGCGGGTAGCGTTCGGCGAGGCCGTCCTGCGTGAGGCGTTCCAGGGTGTGTTGCGGCGGAGCGGCGCTGCCGGTCGGTTCGTCCGGGTACTGGTAGCGCAGTTCATCGAGGGAGAAGTCGAGGCGGGCGAATAGGCGGGCGGTTTCGGCCAGCGCGGCCTCGTAGCCCTTGAAAAGGAGCGCCATGTCGCCCTGCGACCGCAGGTGGCGTTCGGCGTTGGGGTGAAGGCGGGTGCCGGCGGTGGCGAGGGTTGAGTGTTCGCGGATGCAGGTGAGCACATCCTGCAGGGCGCGGCGATGCGGCTTGTGATAGAGCGCATCGGCGGTGGCGATGAGCGGCAGGGCATGCTTGCCGGCGAAGGCGGCGATGCGGGCCATGCGGCGGGCATCGTTGCGGGCGAAATGACGGGTGAGCGCGATGTGGACCTGGCCGGGGAAATGTTCGGCAAGCTGCGGGGCGCAGGCGAGGGTTTCGGCGGTGACGCGTTCCGGCGGCACGACGGCCATGAGGAGGCCCGTGGCGTGGGCGGTGAGGTCGTCGAGCATCAGGTGGCACTCGCCCTTGGGGGCGCGGCGCTTGCCCAGGGTGAGCAGTTCGCACAGGTTGCCATAGGCGGCGCGGTTCGTCGGCCAAACGAGGATATCGGGCGTGACATCGGTGAACACCAGCCGGCAGCCGGGGGCAAACGGCAGCTCTGCCTCCTTTGCCGCCATATGGGCGCGCACGACGCCGGCGAGCGAGTTGCGGTCGGCAATGGCCAGGCCGTCGAGGCCGAGGCGGGTGGCCTGAGCGACCATCTCCTCGGCATGCGAGGCGCCGCGCAGGAACGAGAAGTTGCTGGCGGCGGAGAGTTCGACATAGGAGCCAGTGTAGTTGGTGGCGGTGCGGGGCATCAGGCGAAGATCCCGTGCAGGTACCAGCGCGGGTCGGCGGTCTCGCGCTCGTACAGGCCGTGGCGGAACAGCCAGAAACGGTAGCCGGCGGCATCCTCGATGCGGAAGTAATCGCGGGTGAGCGCGCGCCGGCCGGAGCGCCACCACTCGCAGGCGATGCGCTCGGGACCCTCGGCGCGGACGACGCGGTAGGCGGCCTTGCGCCAGCGGAACCGAACCGGCGGCCCGAGCGGAACCTCGGCGACGGCCTCGACGGGTTCCGGCGTGGCGAGCAGCAGCAGCGGACGGGTTGGCGGCGTGTCATCGTCCGGGTTGCCGGCGGTAAGCAGGTCAGCCGGGGTGTTGCGGACATCGGCACTGACCGACAGGGTGGTGAAGCTCATTTCGGGGATGTGGCTGTCGTTATAGGCAAAGGCGCGGATGCGGCCGGTGCCGAGGCGGGCGCCGAGCCGGTCGATCAGCGCAGTGACGGCTTCATCGGGCGGAGTGCCGTCGATGAGGTCGCTCTGGGGTTGGGCGAGTGGTTCACTCTGGCTGACGTCGAGGCGGGCGATGTCGAAACCGAAGCCGGCATCGAAGTCGCTGGCCAGGGCGGCGAGGCGTTCGCGGAACAGGGCGGTGATGCGGGCCGGATCGCGCAATGGGGCGGCGGTGCGGACCTGCAGGCGGCTGCGGGCGCCGTCGACGCGGAACAGCTTGAGCGCCAGGGCGCGGACGCCGAGGCCGCGGCGCTCAAGCAGCGGGGCGAGGTTGCCGGCAAGCACCGTGACGGTGCGCTCGATATCGTCCTGCAGGGCGATCGGTTCGGCAAAGCGCTTTTCCGAGGATAGTTCGGGCACTGGTACGAGCGGTGAAATGGTTTCGTCCAGCCGGCCCAATGCCTGGTCGAACCGGGTGAGGAGGTCAGGGCCGAAGCGGGCGGTGAGGGGCGCGCGTGGCAGGCGGGCGATGCAGGCGATGGTACGCAGCCCCATGCGGCGTAGGCCGTCGATGGTTGCGATATCGATGCGCAAGGCTGTGAGTGGCAGACCGGCTATAGCGTCGTGTTGTTTGCCGGGTGCGGCGATGGTTTGTTCGCCATAGTGCGACAGGGCCCAGGCGGCGCCGGGGGTGTCGGCGGTGGCGGCGCGGGCGGCGAGGCCCTGGCGGGTGAGGCGGTGGAGGAGGTCATCGCGCAGGGTGCGCTCGCCGCCGAACAGGTGAGTGCAGCCGGTGATGTCGAGGAACAGGCCACCGGTATCATCAAGGGCCACAAGTGGCGTGTAGCGGTCGCACCAGGCGGCGATGGTGGTGAGCAGTGCGTTATCGGCGGCAGGGTCCTCGGCGACAGCCTCCAGATTGGGCACCAGCGCCCGGGCATCGCTGAGCGACTGGCCTTGCGCGAGGCCGTGAGCTGCCGCGCGCTCGTCAAGCGCGGCGAGGCGCTGGGCGTTTTTGATGCGCGCGGTGATGGCAAGCGGCGGGGCGTCATCGGGCAAGCCGGCTGAACGCCACGATGCGCCCCATTTCTGGCGGGCGATGCGGTCGCTCGGCAGGCAGGGCAGATGCAGGGACAGGATGCGCCGGGGTGTTTGTTGCGACATGGCCGAAGCTCTTGGTCAAAGGGTTCCAGGCGGCGGTCCAGTGTCCCGTCTGGCCGCTGCGGTTGCGTTCAAGGGTGAGGGAAAAGCGGGGATGGCCGATGGCCCGCGCCAAGCCATCCGATACGTGCGACGCATCCGATGACTGCGTTGCGTGCGATGCGTGCGACGCATGCGACGCATGCGATGCGGCGGGAGCGATGCACCAGCGGGTGACCGCCGCACCGGCTTCGGCTTGACCGCTCTGACGCAGCACGATGGTGAAGACGCCGCTTTGCCGCGCGCGCAGCATGAGGCGGCGGCCGGCGGTGAGATCGAAGGCAGGCGGATTACCCTTCAGGTGCAGCACACAGGCCATCAGCCCGGTGCACCCGGCGGCCTCGTCGGCGGCCCACATGGCGGTGCGGGTGTCGAGCGGCTGGACGGTGACGAAGCGGTCCGGATCAAGGCCATAAGCGTGTACGGCATGGGGGAACAGGCTGGCATTCTCCGCCGTCACCGCCGGATCGCTGACCCACAATACCCGGCCCTGGCGGATAGCCGTCAGCAGGCTGAGCAAGGCCAGCACAAACCCGACCGCACCCCCGGCATCGCGCGCCAGCCCGCAGCGCACCTCATGCAGCGCATTGATCATGAGGCCGCCGCTCAAGCAGGCGTCCATGACCCCGCCATCGAGCGGCAAGCGCGGCCCCTGCCCGCCCTGCCCCGGCACTCGCCCGTGCCCCCCAAGCCGGCCAAGCGCGGCATGGAGCTGGGTAATCCCGGATGTCTGATGAACGGTTTGCATGGATACGTACAAACAAATGTTCGTTATTTGTTCTTATTGATTCCAGAATTGAAAACCAGAGTCAAGAAATGAGGAAAGAATAGTACCGGTAGCATTCAATTCCGGCCCATACCGGAACGGAAACCGCTGTCACAACAGCGCCGTACACCAGTCAGAAAATCAACCGCAAACACCGCCGGTACTACGTCAAGGCATTAGAACCGCAACGAAAAAGGGCCAGCGTGAAGGCTGGCCCTGGTTGATCATGAATTGAGCGGTGTTAGAGCACTTTCCGATCATATGGGATCACTTGATGGAGCCAAATTCGCTCATATGGCAGGCGCGGTGCGCAGCGCGATGCGGTGCATCGGGCAAGCGCCGCAACGCACCAGATGGGCGAATTTGGCCCACCGAAGGCCGGATTTCCGCGCCTCCTGGACGTCGTTATGCTTCGCTTATGGCCAACCAGGCCATGGCGCAAAGCATGCCTAGCCAGCAGACGCGGAAACCCGGTCAAGTGATTCCATATGATCGGAAAGTGCTCTAGTAGACTGAATCAATTAGATTGATGGATAGAGTTTCACAAGCTTTGTTCTTGCATCGTCGTTGGTGAATTGCCAGTTGGCGATTTTGCGTTGGTTGTTGCGCTGGGTTTGCCATGCGGCGACCCTGTCTTTGAGTTTCTCCTTGCTCTCGACCCGCTCCCCCAGACATTGACGGGCGAGTACGGATAGCTCGGCCTCTGCCATATTGAGCCAGGAGCCATGTTTCGGGGTGAAGTGCCATTCGAAGCGTTCGGCCAATCGCCTTGCTTCGGCTGGTGGGAAAGTCGCATACAGTGACGCTGGGCTATGGGTGTTGAGGTTGTCCTGAACCAGAACAATCTTCTCGGCATCGGCAAAGCACTGATCGCTGAGATCAGCCAGGAAATGAGCGTAGTCTGTTTTTGCGCGATGGCTCGTGACCTTGATATGACGCAGCCCTTCAAGAGGAGCGAAGGCCATGAACAGGTTTGCTGTTCCAGCCCGTTTGTATTCATAGTCATGGCGTGCGGTGCGCCCGGGCGCCATGGGGATTGGTAGGCGGGTTGCACCGACAAGCTGTTTGGCTGCTTCATCAAGGCAAACCAACGGCCTGTTTGGATCGTGGGCACGCGTATAGACCGACAAAACGTCTTCCATGGCCGCAACAAAGGCTGCATTCTGTTTGGGAGGGATTACCCAGTATTGGCTGCGGTGAGGCTTAAGTTCGTTTTTTTAAGCGTGCGCCCAACAGTGTTGAAGTGAACGCTGTCGACAATGTTCAGCTCAACGACCTTCTCGGCAAGCAAGCGGATTGTCCAGCGCGCATATCCTTCAGGTGGCTCGCTGCAAGCCAGGGCGATCAGCTTGGCTTCAGCCTCCCCATCGAAGATTGGCTTGATCGACTGGTGCATGCGCGGGGCACGCGCAAACACTGCCTCAAGGCCATCCATGACGAATGTCGCGCGCGTGCGGGCCACAGTTGAAGGCGACGCCTCCAACGCCCGGCAAATCTTCCGATCAGTCCAGCCTTCACCGAATTCGCCTTTATCGGCTTTCAGCAATATCCGCGCCTTCAGATTGCTCTTGGCCTTCAGAGTGCCCTTGCTGATCTTCGCCAATAGATCATTGCGCTCGTCCAACGTGAGCTCAACAACGTACCTCTTGTTCGCCATGTGCAAACCTCCGCATCCGAATCAGACACAGAGAATCAAATCCACACCCGCATCGCAACATATCAATCTAAGTGATGCAAAATACTAGAAGTCGCTTTCGGGCTCCAGCACCTGGCGGCCGCGGTACATGCCGGTCTTCAGGTCGATGTGGTGCGGGCGGCGCAGTTCGCCGGTCTGTTTGTCTTCGACATAGGTCACCTGCTCCTTGGTGTGGCCGGAGCGGCGGTTGCCACGCTTCATCGGCGTGACTTTTCTTTTCGGAACGGCCATGGATCTCACTCCAGATATGCTGTGCGTCTGCGCAAACCGATGCGTCCGCCCAGCGTCAGTTACGTGTTCGGTGCGGGGCTTATACAACCTTGCGGGCAAAAAGCAAAGAGCAGAAACACCGCAAATCACCTTCGCGTGCCCACTTCAGTGCAGACAACCAAGATACGCCGGCTTGGCCGGTGTGCGCTTGGTCAGCCGTCTGGTACGGCGGCGCAGTTTCGGGCCAGGCTTGCCGGGATTGAAGATGTGCGGATTGGGCAAGCTGGCGGCCAGCAGATGCGCCTGCCGGCGGCTAAGCCTGGCGGCCGGCCGGGAGAAATAGTGCTGCGCGGCCGCCTCGGCGCCGAAGATGCCCGGCCCCCATTCGGCGATGTTGAGATAAACCTCGACGGTACGCTTTTTCGGCCAGACCAGATCGATCCACAGGCTTAAGGGAATTTCGATCGCCTTGCGGATGTAGGAGCGTTGCGGCCACAGGTAGAGGTTTTTGGCGGTCTGCATGGCAATGGTCGAACCGCCGCGCGGCGGGTCCGTGTCATCGCCGAGCGCATCCCTGACCAGACCTCGCAGCACATCCCAATCGACACCGCTGTGACGGCAGATACGGGCATCCTCGGCGGTGGCGACCGCATAGACGAGGTGCGGCGAAATGCCGGACAACGGCATCCACCGTTGATCGACCGACTGACCGGACAGGCGCTGGGCCAGCATCAGCGTCGATGTCGGCGGCGGCACGAACCGGTAGACCAGCGTCAGGCCGAACGGCACCAGCGCCAGGATGACCAGCCACCTGACGATCCGCCTGAACCGGCTGGGCCGCTCATCGGGCGGTGGAACTTTCACATCGCTGGCCAAGATGGTGCCGTCTGATCAAAGGTTGATGTTGCTGCCATGCGACCTTAAGACGATGGGCGCACAAACCCAATAACCTGTCGCAGGCAAATTGCCATGTCATTTGAAAATGCTCTGACCGACACCGCACAGCGCGTCGATGCCCTGCTGGACCGACTGATCGGCCTGAAGGGCGCCATGGCGCCGCGCGTTGCCGAGGCCATGCGCTATTCATCGCTCGGCCAGGGCAAGCGGCTGCGGCCGTTCTTCGTCATGCAGAGTGCACAGCTGTTCGATGCCGACCAGGAGAGCGCGCTGCGCGCCGGGGCAGCGCTTGAGTGCATCCACTGCTACTCGCTGGTCCACGACGACCTGCCGGCGATGGATGACGATGCGCTGCGCCGCGGCAAGCCGACCTGTCATATCGCGTTCGGCGAGGCAACGGCGATCCTGGCCGGCGACGGACTGTTGACCTTCGCCTTTGAAATCCTCAGCGACCCGGCCACCCATGTAGATGGCGCGGTGCGCAGCGAGTTGGTGCTGGAACTGGCAAGGGCCGCCGGCAAGGACGGCATGGTCGGCGGCCAGATGCTCGATCTGGAGGCCGAAAAGACCTCCGGCCAGACCATCGACGAGGTCATCGCCATCCAGAGCCTCAAGACCGGCGCCCTGTTCCGCTACTCGCTGGAAGCCGGCGCCATCCTTGCGCAAGCCGACGACACCCACCGCACCGCCATGCGCGCCTATGCCGACCGCATCGGCCTAGCATTCCAGATCGCCGACGACATCCTCGACATTGAATCGACGCCTGAAATGCTCGGCAAGCAGACCCAGAAGGACGCCGAGGCCGGCAAAGCCACCTTCATCGACCTGCTCGGCCTCAACGGCGCCAAGGCCCGGGCCCGTGAACTGGTCGACGAGGCCGTGGCCGGCCTTGCGCCCTATGGCGACAAGGCAGCGCTGCTCGCCGACGCCGCCCGCTTCATCATCGAGCGCAAGAAGTAGCGCCGGCATCTAAGACAGCGCCTTCGCCCAGAAAGGCAGGGCTATCGCAAATGCCGTTGATGCTGTCCGATCGGCAGCGCAATCTTGCCTTCCTCGGGCTTGACCCACTACTGTCCGGTTCAGCGTCCTGATGTTTGTGAAAAGCCGTTCAAGAACAAATACCAAAGCGGTTCTTACATATGCCGGACGTATAGCTGAAAACGCTCGATTCATTTCCTCCCCCAGAAAGGGGGAGGGTTAGGGTGGGGGTTGATGGCGGTGCAACGCATTGATTTCATTGTGTTTTGAGCCGCTGCCAACCCCCATCCCAGCCTTCCCCCTTACTGTGGGAAGGAGCAATCATCGTTGAACCGGACAGCAGTGGATTTGACCTGAGGAAGGCAGAACACAAGGTTCATATCCATATGCGACAGCCCTGCCCAGAAAGGGGAGGAAATGCCTGGCAGGCAACCGGCGGCATCGCTGAATTCATGCCTGCGGCACTTCAACTTGACTCGTCACCAGATGGAAGACCGTTGTCATACCAACATGGTACACACATCGGAAAGCCGATCGCCAATACCGCTGCTATCACACCGGGATGCGGTTGTTGCGGGCGAATTGCTGCAGGTCGCTGCGCACCGAGTGGTCGGTGCGGCTCATCAGCGGTTTCATGAAGTCGCGCAGCTTGGCGAGGTCGGTGGCCAGCACCATCGACTTGACCGGACCAACGGCGGCCGGGGCCATCGAGATCGACTTCATGCCCAGCCCGATCAGCGCCATGGCCTCGAGCGGATTGCCGGCCATCTCGCCGCACAGATTGAGCGATACCCCGTGGCGCTCGGCCTTGGCGACCACATCGGCGATGACGTTCAGCACCGCCGGGCTCAGCGGGTCGTAGCGCCCGGCCAGGCGCGGATGGCTGCGGTCAGAGGCGAACAGGAACTGGATCAGGTCGTTCGAGCCGATCGAGATGAACTCCAGCTTGGGCAGCAACTGGTCGAGTTGCCAGATCAGCGACGGCACCTCGATCATCACACCGAGTTCGATGCGCCGGGGCAGTGCATAGCCGCGCGATTGCAGGAAGATGCGCTCCTTGTCGACCAGCCGCCGGGCGCGGATGAACTCGTCGACCTCGGCCACCATGGGGAACATCAGCCGCAACACCCGTCCCGCCGCCGCCGCCAGCAGGGCGCGTACCTGCAGGCGGAACAGCGCCGGCCGGTCGAGCGACACCCGGAGCGCCCGCCAGCCCATGGCCGGGTTCTCCTCCTTAATGGTGCGCATGTAGGGCAGGATCTTGTCTGAGCCCAGATCGAGCGACCGGAACACCACCGGGCGCTCGCCGGCGGCATTGAAGATGGCGCGGTAATGCGCCTCCTGCTCGCTGCGGCGCGGAAACGCGTTCAGCACCATGAACTGCAGCTCGGTGCGGTACAGGCCGATGCCGTCGGCACCGGAGTCCTCCAGGTGCGGCAGGTCGACCAGCAGTCCGGCATTGATGTTGAGGCTGATCCGTTCGCCGTCCGCCGTCACCGCCGGGCGGTCGCGCAGCTCGGCATACTTGGCCTGCTTGCGGGCATAGAGCTGGACCTTTTCGGCATAGGCGTCCTGCACCGGATCGCTCGGCCGGATGTGCACGTCGCCGCTAACGCCGTCGACGATGATCGGCATGCCGGCATCGACCCGGCCGACGATGTTGGCGACCTGGCCGATGGCCGGGATGCCCAGCGCCCGGGCCACGATGGCGACATGGGAAGTGTTGCCCGCCTCCTCGAGCACCAGGCCTCGCACCTTGGTGCGATCGTAGTCCAGCAGTTCGGCCGGCCCCATGTTGTGTGCGACGATAATCGCATCGCGCGGCAGGTCCATGCTGGCGCCGGCGACCGATTGTCCGGTCAGGATGCGCAACAGCCGGTTGGCGAGATCGTCGATGTCGTGCATGCGTTCGCGCAGATAGGGGTCGGGCTGGCGCTGCAGCCGGGCGCGGTTGTCGCTCTGAACCCGTTCAACGGCGGCTTCCGCCGTCAGGCCGGTCTCAACCGCTTCGCGCATGCGCCGCATCCAGCCACGGTCGTAGGCGAACATCCGCACCGTTTCGAGCACATCGTCATATTCGTCAGCCCGCTCGATCCGGGTGCGGGCGATCAGCGTGTCGACCTGCTCGCGTAACGTGTCGATCGCCTCCTCCAGGCGCAACTGCTCGTCGGGAATGCTTTCCGCGATCAGTTCGCTGACATCGATGCGCGGCTCGTGCAGCACAATGTGGCCGAGCGCTATGCCCTCGACCAGGGCTTCGCCATGCATGCGCTCCGGTGCCGACAGGGCCGCCTCGTCGGCATGCTCGGTGCCGGCCAGGGCGAACTCCTGAGCCGCCAGCAGCTCGGCCAGCACCATGGCGGTGGTCTGCAGCGCCTCTTCTTCTTCCTCGCTGTAGTGCCGCGCCGCCCGGTTCTGCACCACCAGCACGCCGATGGTATGACCGGCCCTGAGGATCGGCACGCCGAGGAACGAGGAATAGATCTCCTCACCGGTTTCCGGCAGGTATTTGAACGACGGATGGCTCTGAGCGTCGGTCAGGTTGAGCATTCGCGCATCGTTGGCGATGACACCCACCAGACCCTCGCCAATGCGCAGCTTGGACCGGTGCACCGCCTCTCGCTTCAGGCCTTCGGTGGCGAACAGCTCCAGCGTCTCGGCGTCGCGCATGGCATAGATCGAGCACACCTCGGCCACCATGTTGGAGGCGATCAGCGTGGCGATGCGGTCGAGCCGGTCCTGGGCCGCCTGAGGTCCCGCCATGACCTCGCGCAACCGTCTGAGCAGAACACGCGGGCCTTGAGCGGTATGCTGCATTACACGGTGTTCCCTGTCCCCGGGTGCATTCGCACCCAACAGGCCGCTGCAAGTACATCAACGATGTGATGTTTGAACGGCATCAGGCGGCATCCATGTCATAGGCCGAATGCAGCACCCGCACCGCAAGTTCGGTGTAGGCGGCGTCGATCAGCACAGAGATCTTGATCTCCGAGGTGGTGATCAGCTGGATGTTGATGCCCTTGTCGGCCAGCGCCTTGAACATCGTCGAGGCGACACCGGCGTGCGAGCGCATGCCGATGCCAATCACCGACACCTTGGACACACCGGTGCCGTGGGTGATCTCGCCATAGCCGATCCGGTCGGCGGCCGCCTCCAGCACCTCAAGGGCGCGCGGCAGATCCTTTTCCGACACCGTGAAGGTCAGATTGGCGGTGTCGCCGTCGGCGGACACGTTCTGCACGATCATGTCGACGCTGATGTCGGCCTCGGCCAGCGGCCCGAAGATCGCCGCCGACACGCCGGGCTTGTCCTTGACCGCGCGCAGCGACACCTGCGCTTCGTCCTTTGAATAGGCAATGCCGCTTACAACCTGCTGTTCCACGATATCTTCCTCATCGCATACGATAGTGCCGGGTCCGTCGCCGTTGTGCGAATTCTGATGCGGCGAATCGGGCGCCTCGAAGGTCGAACGCACCTGCAACGGTACCTTATATACCATAGCCAGTTCCACCGAGCGGGTCTGCAGCACCTTGGCGCCGAGCGAAGCCAATTCGAGCATCTCTTCATAGGAGATCCGGTCGAGCTTGTGCGCCCCCGGCACGACGCGCGGGTCGGTGGTGTAGACGCCGTCGACATCGGTGTAGATATCGCACTGCGCCTCGAGCGCCGCCGCCAGCGCCACCGCGCTGGTGTCCGAACCGCCACGCCCCAAGGTGGTGATCCGGTTGTCGGGACCGATGCCCTGAAAGCCGGTGACCACCGCCACCTGGCCCTGGTCCATGCGCTTGCGCAGTTCCTCGCCGTCGATTTCGGTGATGCGGGCCGCGCCATGCACGCCGTCGGTCCTGACCGGCACCTGCCAGCCGGCCCACGAGCGCGCCGGTATGCCCGCATCCTGCAGGACGATGGCCAAAAGCCCGGCCGACACCTGTTCGCCCGAGGCAACCACGGCATCGTACTCGCGGGCATCGTGCATCGATGCCGCCTCGCGGCACCAGCCGACCAGCCGGTCGGTCTGTCCGGCCATCGCCGAGACCACCACAGCCACCGAGTTGCCGGCCTTGACCTCGCGCTCGACATGGCGCGCCACGTTGCGGATGCGTTCGAGATCGCCGACCGACGTTCCGCCGAATTTCATGACCAAACGGCCCATAGCCTGCCCTTCTTTCAGGACCGGTTCAAAGCGTCACCGGGGAGCTTTGCCGTGAGGGATGTGTTAAAACTGCTGTGCGCCGCTTCGACGCGGGGCTAGTCATACGCGCCACATGCGATTTATGCAATATTGCTCGGCGCGATCCTGCAAAATTGCACGCAAACGCCAACCGTACTGCACACTCAGGGGCCCGCCATGCCGAACCCAGCCGCCGCCTCGCTCGATCCCGCCGAGGTCGAAAAGTTCTCCCGGATCGCCGCCGAGTGGTGGGACCCCACCGGCAAGTTCGGCGTGCTGCACAAGTTCAACCCGGTACGCCTGACCTACATTCGCGAACAAGCCACGGCCCATTTCGCCCGTGACCCGCACCAGCGCCGGCCGCTTGAGGGCCTGAGCGTACTTGACATCGGCTGCGGCGGCGGCCTGCTGTGCGAACCCCTGACCCGCCTCGGCGCCACAGTTACCGGCATCGACCCGTCGGAGAAAAACATCAACACGGCAAGCGTCCACGCCGAAGAACAGAACCTCGCCATCACCTACCGCGCCATCACCGCCGAAGCGCTCGCCGAGGAAGGCGCGACGTTCGACATCGTCCTCAACATGGAGGTGATCGAACACGTCGCCGACCCGGCCCAGTTCATCGCCACCACCGCCCACCTGCTGAAACCCGGCGGCCGGCTCTTCATGGCCACCCTCAACCGGACCCTGAAGGCCTTCGGCCTCGCCATCATCGGCGCCGAATACGTCCTGGGCTGGCTCCCCAAGGGCACCCACCAGTGGGAAAAGTTCATCACACCCGAGGAGCTGACGGGGTGGTTGAAGGAGGCCGGGTTGGCCGTGCAGGATCAGACAGGAGTTGCGTACAACCCGTTCAGCGGCGAGTGGAAACGGGTGCGGGATATGGATGTGAATTACATGCTCGTGGCGGGGTGAGGGGGGGGGCGCATTCGGAAAGGACGTCGCCCTAGCAGCCTTGTGGTTGATTTTGATTGCAAAGTTTGAATGATTTGCCGAAGCTCAAGCATGGCGTCATTTGTTGACGAGCGCGGTTGCAAGGCGTGCTCTGGCAACTTGTAATTTGTTATCAACAGCCGATGAAATTGACCTGAAGAAGGCGACATTGATGATGAAGGTAATTCTGATTGCGGTTGACGGGTCCCCTCATTCCAGCAAGGCGGTGAGTTTTTGCGCACCGATTGCGGCGGCAGCTGGGGCCAGGGTGGTTTTGCTTTACGTTGCAAAGCGCGAGGAAATCCCCGAGGCTATGCACCAGTTCGCCAAGGCGGAACACTTCGCCGACCGCGACGCCGACATTGTCGAGTTCATGAAGGCCGGCGCCAGGAAAATGCTGGAGCCATATGCCGATGAATTGCGCGCCGCCGGGGTTGCAAGCGTTGGGATCGAAATCGATGATGGCCACATCGCCCGCACCATCGCGGCTTGCGCCAAGCGCATCGCGGCAGACCTCATCGTGGTCGGATCGCGTGGTATGGGCGACCTGGAGGGTTACTTGCGCGGCGGCGTTTCGCACCGCGTCGAGATCCTCGCCGAATGCCCGGTTCTGGTCGTCAAGTAGCCGACTGCTGTTCGCCCGCCCGGCAGACCAGCCCAGGCAACGGCATGCGGGAGGGATGTGTCGCCGCGGCCACCGCGCCGCGTCACGCCAGAGCGTCGATTTCGCTCAAATCCAGCGAGCCGGGAATAATGACGATCGGGACCGGGAACGAGCCGGCCTGCTTGCCGGCGAGTTGGCTGACCAGGCGGCCAGGACCGGTGGTCGACGATGAGGCGCCAAGCACCAGGAAGGCGATGTCCTCGTCGTCATGGATCAGTTCGACGATCTGCTCCGGCTTGTCGCCATGGCGGACAACTTCGTGCACCGGCACGCTCTCCAGCCCCCAGTTGTGCAGTTTGCGCTGATAAAGCCGGAAGATCACCGCCGCCTTCTGTTCACCCTCCTGGCGATGCAGCTCACCGACCTGCAACCAGTGTTCGAAACCTTCCGGCTCGACGATGTACAACATCGTCAGGTCGCTGTCGGTATTGCGCGCCCGGCAGGCAGAGAAATACACCGCTGCCTCGCATTCGGGGGTTTCGTCGACGACCACCAGGAATTTGCGGCGGTGGCCGGCTTCCTTGATCTTGCGCGGTTTGCGTTCTGCCATGGGTCCGTTCCCCGATTGGCCAGCCCTATGGCCGGCGGATCACACCTTGCGGAACACCGCCGCCGCCGCCAAGCCGGCCAGGCCGGCGGCAAGCACAGCCAGGACACCGTACAGGAACGGCTGCTGGTGGGCCATATTGTAGATCAGCTTTTCCAGTCCGCTTTTCTCGATCACCAGACTGGTCGAGGACTTGGTGACGACCTTGCCGGCCCGGAAGATGAACACATCGGCGGAGTACTCGCCCAGCGGCACGTTCGCCGGCAGCTCGAATTCGGCCCGGAACAGGTGCCGGCGGGAAAAGCTGACCCCGCCGACCAGACGCTGATAGAGCTGGTCGCGCGTGCGCACCCGGACGATGGCGTCGGCATAGGCCTTGGCGTTCTCGGTACTGAACCCGCCGGCTGACAGGATGACATCCGCCTTGAGCGCATTGAGGCCGATGCCGTTGTCATGCAGCACATAGGACGACGCGATGTCTTCTGCCGGGCGGTTGGACACGATGGCGTAATAGCCTGGAACGTTTTCGAACGCGACCGGGTCGCTGTTGATCCAGATGCCGGCAACCTTCTTCTTGCGGCGCACCAGTGTGCGTGTCCTAGGGCCGCGGATGACGATGATTATGTCACGCGGACCGGCGAGCTGAACAATCTCGTCGTCGAGAACGGCGCCGAACAGCAGAACCTTCACCCCGGCAAAGTCAGTCTTGACGGCGACGTGGTGGGTTGCGAGATCG
Source organism: Aestuariivirgaceae bacterium (assembly GCA_965216335.1). Lineage (GTDB taxonomy): Bacteria > Pseudomonadota > Alphaproteobacteria > Rhizobiales > Aestuariivirgaceae > JAHEJE01. Next base: position 2,164,370 of record OZ244154.1, read on the forward strand.
GCTTCGAGCGTTTCCGCGCCGGCCCGTGGAGCGGTTTGTGCTGTCGCGAGCAGGGCGGTCACAGCGAGCAGCAGCGCAATACGCAACAACGCCTTCATTCCTAGTGCCCTCCCGCCAGCGTCAGCACGGTGAACAGTTCATTCGGCCGGAGGATCAGGTCGAGGCCGATCTTCACGCACATTGCCAGCACCATCAGGGCCAGCAGTCCGCGCAGCTGTTCGCCCTTCAGCTTCTGGCCGGCGACCGCGCCGAGCTGGGCGCCGATGACGCCGCCGGCCATGAGCAGGAGCGCAAGCACCGCATCCACCGTCTGGTTCTGCGTGGAATGCAGAACAGTTACTAACGCGGTAACGAACACGATCTGGAACAGTGATGTGCCAACCACAACGTTGGTCGGCATGCGCAGCAGGTAGATCATCGCCGGCACCATGATGAAGCCGCCACCCACGCCCATCACTGCGGCGAGTACACCAACCAGGAACCCGACCGCCACTGGGGGAATGATGCTGATGTAGAGCTTGGACCGGTGAAAACGCATCTTCAGCGGCAGATGGCGAATCCAGCCGCGCTGGCCTGTGCGGCGCGGCGGCAGCTGGCCGGACCGGCTCTTGTAGAGCGTGCGCATGCTCTCCAGCAGCATCAGCACGCCGACTATGCCGAGGAAGAACACGTAACTCAGAGAAATCACCAGGTCAACTTGGCCGAGTTCGCGCAGCACCTTGACCAGTTGCACACCGGCCACCGAGCCTGCCACGCCGCCAACCAGCAGCACCAACCCCATCCGGACATCGACATTGCGCCGGCGCCATTGTGCAATCGATCCGGAAACAGACGAGGCGACGATCTGATTGGCCTCGGTGGCCACGGCAACAGCCGGCGGAATGCCGGAGAAAATCAGTAGCGGTGTCATCAGGAACCCGCCGCCGACACCGAACATGCCGGACAGAAAGCCGACGACACCACCCATCCCCAGGACGAGGAAAACATTGAGCGACTGCTCGGCAATCGGCAGATAGATTTGCATGGCGGAAGAGGCCGAAAAATTTGCCAGAGTGTTAAAGTCCAGGCTGTGCCGTATGCAGAGAGCCGGTACTGCCGCGTGTGTCGAATCTCAAAACGCGTGCGCGCGACAGTGCGGAAAGCGCTTGCTTGAGGTCAATGCGACAATTGCGCCGGAAATGAGTCCAAACCCCGATGGTATGACGGGCCAGACGCGGTAAAGGGTGGTCGCCGCGGAAAGATCCTTATCCATGCGGTTTGGCAGGGCCAGGCCGGATCATCCGGGGATTTTTCGTCAGTCTCCCGCGCGCTGGAGCACGTTTCTTCTTGATCCCTGCCCGGCTGCGTGCTGTCATTCGACTTGCCGGATAACTTCAATCAACAGGGCTCAAGTCCATGCTCGACATTGCACCGGAGAAAGTTGCTCATGTGATCGTCCGCGCCCGCGAGATCGATGCCAAGGTGTCGCCGTGGGATGAGGAGAGCGACGTGCACGAGGCGGAATCGATCCTGGAGGATTTCGGCCAGGACGCGACGCGGCGCGAGCTGCGGGCCTTCATCCGCCGGCTCAATGTCGACGAACAGGTGAGCCTGGTGGCGTTGATGTGGATCGGGCGCGGCAGCTACGAACCCGAGGAGCTGGAAGAGGTCAAGGACATCGCCCGCTCCGAACGCGTTAACCCGACGGCCAAGTACCTGCTGCAAGTGCCGCTGCTCGCCGACTACCTGGAAGAAGGACTGGACCGCCTCGGCATTTCGGTCGAGGACGCCGAGGCCGGTATTCTTTAGAGCCTGACCGGACAATCCTACACCCCTGCCGCTGGATGAATACCCGATGGATGCAATCTGGACACAGGTCGCCGTTCCGGCTTTTGCGACGTTTTTCGTGATCATCGATCCGATCGGCCTGATGCCGATGTTTCTTGCCCTGACACAAGGCTTCGATGGCCGTGCCCGGCGCCGCAATGCGCTTTATGCGGTCGGCTTCGGAGCCACGATCCTGGTCGTGTTTGCCCTTGCCGGCAGCGCGGTTCTGGACTTTCTCGGCATTTCGCTGCCGGCCTTTCGCATTGCCGGCGGGCTGCTGCTATTCCTGACGGCACTGGAAATGCTGTTCGAGAAGCGCTCCGAACGGCGCGAGAAGAACGTCCGCGAGGCCAGCGCCGATCAGACACACTCGCCGCACGATGATATCTGGGTGTTCCCGCTCGGCCTGCCGCTGATTGCCGGCCCCGGCGCCATAGCTTCGGTCATCCTGCTGATGGGCGCACAGCAGGGCAATCCCGCCGGCCAGGCGGCAGTGGTCGGCGTCATGCTCGGCGTACTGCTGATTACTCTGGCCATGTTCCTGCTGGCCGACCGTGTGAAACGCTTCATCGGCCCGACCGCGATCCGGGCCATGACCCGACTGCTGGGTATGATCCTGGCCGCACTCGCGGTACAGTTCGTCATCACCGGCATCAAGGGAGCAGGCTTCGGCCTTTGAAGAACAGCCATGACAACCCCTGACACCATCACCGGCTTCTGGTTCGGTCTCGATCCCAAGGCCTACTTCACCAAGGACCCGGCATTCGATGCCGAGCTTGAGACGCGCTTCGGGGATGATGTCGGGCACGCACTTGACGGCGGCTATGGCGACTGGGCAGAGACGCCCGACGGTTGCATGGCGCTGGTGCTGCTGCTCGATCAGTTCACCCGCAACATCTATCGCGGCACCGCGAAAATGTTTGCCGGCGATGCCCGGGCGCTCGGTGTTGCCAGACATGCGCTCGATCACGGTCACGACAAGGCCTTCGCCGATGGCCGGCAGCTATGGTTCTACATGCCGTTCATGCATTCCGAAGACCTTGCCGACCAGGAGCGGTGCATCGAGCTATGCACAAAGGCCGGACTGGACGACAACATTTCCTATGCCGTCGAGCATGCCGATATCATCCGCCGCTTCGGACGCTTTCCGCACCGCAATGAATTACTGGGGCGAACCTCGACGCCGGAGGAAATCGCCTTCCTGGAGGCCGGCGGTTTTGCCGGCTGAAACCATCCGTTAACCGAACGGCAAAACGCCGGCGATCCCAGCGGAATATTAAGGCCTGTCGGTTACCCTGCCCGCCAGTGAATGCGTAAACGGCGCCCGCCCCACGAGGCGCCGGACAGGCAGGCGGATCAGATAATGGACAAGGTGCTTGGCGCGCTGCCGACTTCGATTGGCAGCCTTCTCACCCGGCTCCTGGCGGGGAGTGACGATGCGGCCCGTTCCGGGCGCGGCGCGCTGCTGGCCTTTTCCATACGCATCGCCGCTGCGGCATTTGCCTTTATCTCACAGATTCTGCTGGCGCGCTGGATGGGCGCACATGAGTTCGGCATCTACACCTACATGTGGGTCTGGCTCTGCGTTGTCGCCGTTCTCGCGCCGCTGGGAACGTCATCCACGGTTATCCGCTTCCTGCCGCAGTACCTCGAACAAGGCCGCCACGCGCTGGCCCGCGGCTTCTTGCGTTTCGGGCGCTATGTTTCCGGCGGGGCCGGCCTGATCTGTGCGGTCATTGGCACCGTGATCCTGCTGGCCGCACCCGACCTGGTGCCGGAGCACTACCGCACACCGCTGATCTTCGCGATCATCTGCCTGCCCGGTTTTGCGATGATCGAATTCATGGACGGTTTCGGACGGGCCCAGAACCGGCTCGATCTGGCGCTCGTACCCGGCTACATGCTGCGCCCGCTGCTGGTGCTGATGCTGGTCGGCCTGGCCGCCGCCGCCGGCACCCAGCCGAGCGCACAGGTCGGCGTGGCCGCACTCGCGGCTGCAACCTGGGCAGCCGCCGGCTTGCAGTACGTCCTGCAGCACAAACAGATCAGCGACGGCCTGACCGCCGGACCGCGCGATTATGACTTGCGATTGTGGACCACAGTCTCGCTGCCGGTTCTGGCCATGGAAAGTTTCAGCCTGTTCATGATGAACTTCGACATTCTGGTGCTCGAGGTCTTCGTCGAACCGGAGCAGATCGGTATCTATTTCGCCGCCGTGCGCACCATCTCGCTCGTCGCATTCATTCACTTCGCGGTTTCCGCCGCGGTGATGTCGCGCTTTTCCGCCGCCCATGCCCGCGGCGACGGCGAGGCCATTCGCAGCCTGCTGCGCCAGGCCCGCAAATGGACCCTGTGGCCGTCCGCTCTGGGAATTCTGGGCCTTCTGGTGCTCGGCAAGCCGCTGTTGTGGCTGTTCGGACCCGAATTCACCGCCGGATACCCGGTGATGTTCATCCTCGCCATCGGCATTCTGGCCCGCGCCGCCGCCGGGCCATCGCAGGGCCTGCTTGTGGTCACCGGACACCAGAACATCACTGCCGTGGTGATGTTCGCCGCGGTCGTCCTCAATGGCGGCCTCAATCTCCTGCTGATTCCCCAGTACGGGCTGACCGGCGCCGCCAGCGCCACCGCCGCCGCATTCGCACTGGAGGCCCTCACCCTGTTCATCGTCGCCAACCGGGTTTCACGCCCGCCGGCATCATCCGAAACGGCACAGCCATGACCGTCCAATCCAGCAATGCTCCGCTTGGTGCTGCCGCACGCGGCGCGAGAATGAAGGCATCCCGCATTGCAGGGGATGTGGAAATCCTGTCATCGGGCGATCAGCTCGCTATCTGGAGCGAAGAATGGCGCCGGCTTGCCGCCGACCCGCTCGAACCCTCGATCTGCGCCGCACCGGACTGGCTGGCGCCGATGTTCGAGAACCCCGGCCCGGACACCGGCAAGGCCTGCATCATCTGTGTGCCCACTGTTCCGAAAGGCCCGCTTGCCGCGTTCATGCCGCTGAAGCTGCAGGCCAACCGCTGGCTGGCGCCGCTCACCTGCCTGAGTTCATGGAACAACGATTTCTTCTTTGCCGGTACGCCGCTGGTTTCCAGGGCCAATCCGCAACAGGCCATCGCCAGCGTACTTGTCGCTGCGCGTGAGCATCTTGCTGCCCGCGCCATACTGTTTCGCATGGTAACGGGTGACGGTGCATTTGCCTGCCACCTGGAGACCGCCGCGGCTTCGATCGATTGCCCCAGTATGCGCCTGGAGCCGTTCGAGCGCGCCTGTCTTGTCACCGGCCGAGACTGGGACAGCTGGTATGCGGAAAACTTCAAGACCAAGAAACGCAAGGAGTTCCGCCGGCTGCACAACCGCCTCGGCGAGCAGGGTGAACTGCGGACCCTGTCGCTGCAGCAGGAGGGCGACCCCACGGCCTGGGTCGGTGAATTCCTGGCGCTCGAGCAGGCCGGCTGGAAAGGCCGGCGTGGTACGGCACTTGCATGTGCCAATCACATGACGGCGTTCTTCAATTCTGCCCTGCCCCGCCTGCATCGGTCCGGCGACCTGATGTTCTGGAAGCTGGCGCTCGACGACAGGCCGCTGGCGATGCTGTTCGCCATGGTGTCCGGCCCACGGGCCTGGCTCGGCAAGATCGCCTTCGATGAAGAGTTTGCCCGCTACTCGCCAGGGGTGCTGCTGGTGCTGGAAGCAACCAAGGACCTGCTCACCAGGCCCGGCATCACATGTGTCGATTCCTCTGCCATACCGGATCATCCGATGATCAACCGCATCTGGCGCGACCGCCTGGCCATGTGCGACCTGCTGGTTGCCACGCCGGGAACATCCAGAACCGCCTTTAGGCTGATCGCTGCAGCCGAAAAGACAAAACGAGCGGCACGGCATCGGGCCAAGGCCGCCTACCACCGCTTTCTGAAAGGACCGATGAAATGAGCCTCTTGAACATCAAGGACGACAAGGCCAGATCTCACTTCCACAAGCGTCCGTTCCAGCTCGCCCACCGGCTCGCCGGTCACGACCTGTTCAGCCTGCCGCGGCTGGTCAAGCTGGCCCAGGCGATGCCGCGCGACCATATCGAATATGCCTCCGGCAAGGTTGCCATCGATCAGGCGCCCGACGCCGTGCCGCAGATCGACATGCCGGCCGATGAGGTGATCCGCAACATCGAACATGCCGGCGCCTGGATGGTCATCAAGGGTGTCGAGCGCGACCCGGCCTACAAGGCCTTGTTGCGCCGCTTCCTCAAGGAAGTCAGTACCGCCGCCGGTCCGGACACCGAGCCGTTTTTCGATCCCAAGGGCTTCATCTTCATTTCCTCGGCCGGCTCGACGACACCGTTCCATGTCGATGCCGAGGAGAACATCCTGGTGCAGATCAAGGGCGACAAGTTCGTCCACATTTTCGACAATGAGGACCGCAGTCTGGTCAGCGAAGAAGCAATGGAAATCTCGCCGTCCAAGCACCGCAACCAGCACTACCGGGACAGTTACGAAGACCGTGCCGAGGTGTTCTCGCTGAAGGCCGGCGATGCCGTACACATCCCTTATCTGTGGCCGCACTGGGTGCGCACCGGCGATGAGTACACCATCTCCATGGCCATGACCTGGAAGACGCCGGCAGTGCTGCGGGCCAACAAGATCCGCCTGATGAACGGCACGCTGCGCCGCTTCAACCTGCCCCAGGCCGCTCCCGGTGTTTCGCCTGTTGCCGATGCCGCCAAGGTGTTCGCGCACGATGCCGCGCGCACCATCATCGATCCGCTGCGCAGGTCGGAAACCCTCAGGCGCACTCTGCGTGGCCTGATCTATGGCCGCGATGCCAACTATTACTACGGCAAGGACGACAAGCCGTCGGCAGCCTGAGCCTATTTCAGGCTGGTGAGATATTCGGCGATGGCTTCGAGGTCTTCCTGTGGCAGTTTGGACAGGTTGGTCTGGACCGCCGCCATCCCGCCGCTCGACATCTTGTCGTAGCCGAAGGCCTCGCCCCACTGGAAGGCCGTGACTAGGTCCTTGGCGTCCTTGTAGCGCTTGCGCCCGATCAGGTTGCGCAGCGAGGGCACCTTGGCCTTGCCGCCTTCAGGGTGCGGACCGCCGGCGAGATAGCGGTCGCCGTCCGGGATCATCAACACGTTGCGCGGCGTGTGGCATTCGCTGCAATGGCCAGCGCCCTTGACGAGATAGGCACCGCGATTCCAGCTTTCGGATTTCCCAGGGTCGGGCTGGAAAGGTTGCCTGGAGAACCCGACTGCCTTCCACACCCCGGTGCCGCGCCGCACGGCGGGCAGCAGTGGAATGTCCGGGGGCGGAGTTTCGGATGTGACCGGCGGCAGGCTCTTCAAGTAGGCGAAAATATCCAGAACGTCGGTCATCCTCATCCTGGCGTAGGACGTGTAGGGAAACGCCGGCAGATAGTGCTGCTTGTTCGGCGACAGCCCGCGCGTCATCGCGTTGGCGAAGTCAGCCTGCGACCAGTCGCCAAGGCCGGTTGCTGCATCCGGTGTCAGGTTCGGCGGATGAAAGGTCCCGACCGGCGTGTGCAGCGCAAAGCCCCCGGACGGCAGTTCCGGATTGGCACCGGCAGCATCCTTGCCGGGCTTGTGGCATGACAGGCAGCCGCTGGCGGTGAACAGCCGCTTGCCGTTTTCGGCATCCCCGGCGTGTTCGATCATCGCCGACGGGTAGAGCGGCCGGGGGTGACTGACATAAAGACCGACCGCAGCGCCGACCAGCATCAGCAAGACCAGCAGCGCCGCAGCCTTCTTCATGTCAGATCACCGTTTTTGAAGAACCGCCGGTCCTATTCCTTGGGCCGCCGGAACTTGTCGTGACAGGCCTTGCACCCCTTGCCGCCCAGCCCGCCAAGCGCCGGGCGCAACGCGTCGAGGTCCGCGGCTCCCGCCACCTTTTGAGCTTCGGCGATGCCGTCATCGAGAATTTTCAGGAAACCGTCCTTGTCCTGCCATATCTCGGCCTTGGACCAGGTCTCCTTTTCCCCCTTGTCCGAACCGTCCGGAAACAGTTCCTTTGCGGCTTCGAATTTCGCAGCAATGGTTTCGGCATTGGATTTGACGGCGGCGGCATCGAATTCCGCCTCACCCTTGGCCATAGCGGCGAGCGCCTTCATGGCTTTGCCGACATCCTTCATTGCCGCCTGCCTGTCGGTGATCGCATCGGCGTGCGCGGTGCCCAGCGACAGGGCGAACAGCACCCCTCCGGCGATAGCGGCAATCGTCTTTTTTCCCATGTACATTGATCGTCTCCTTGTTTGGCGCCCCACGACCCATGATGGGTAGCCCTCGTCCCCGCCGGTCAAGTCTTGCCGATCAGGCCCGTTCGCGCAAGAGCCTTCTGATCACCTTGCCCGTCGTCGTGAGCGGCAGGTCGTCTTCGAAGCTGATTTCCCTGGGATACTCGTGTGCCGAAAGCCTGGTCCGCACGTGCGCTGTAATGTCTTCGGCCAGGTCGTCGGAGGCCTCAAAGCCATCGTTGAGCACCACGAAGGCCTTGACGATTTCAGTGCGCAGTTCGTCCGGCTTGCCGACGGCGGCCGCCAGCTTGACGGCCTGATGCGAGATCAGGCAATCCTCGATCTCGCCTGGGCCGATGCGGTAGCCGGCTGAGGTGATGACGTCATCATCGCGGCCGAAGAACGAGAAGTAGCCCTCGTCATCGACGATGCCCTGGTCGCCGGTCAGCATCCAATCGCCGATGAACTTGTCGCGCGTGGCTTCAGGGTTCTTCCAGTATTCCAGAAACATCACCGGATCCGGCCGCCTGACGGCGATGGTGCCGGCCTCGCCCGTCGGCAGGCGTCCGCCGTCCGCCCCGATCACCGCGACCTCGTGACCAGGCACCGGCTTGCCGATGGCCCCTGGCTTCAGCACACCGATCCTGGCGCAGCTTTCCAGAACCAGGTTGCATTCGGTCTGGCCGTAAACCTCGTTGATCGGCAGACCCAGGGTCTCCATCGACCAGTCCTGCAGCGGTTTGCCGACGCTTTCGCCACCGGAGAATACGGTGCGCAGGTTGTGGCGGTTGCGCAGGTCTCTGCCGCCGGCACCGCGCATCATCTTCAGGGCCGTCGGCGGAATGAAGACGTTGCGGATGCCTTGATCGCAAATCAGCGACCAGGCATGCTCGGGATCGAACTTGTCGTAGCTGTGCGCAACCACCGGCACGCCGAAATAGAGCGACGGCAGCAGGATGTTGAGCAGCCCGCCGGCCCAGGCCCAGTCGGACGGCGTCCAAGTCCTGTCGCCCGGCTTGGGAAGGAACTCATGGGCAAACTGGAAGCCCGGCACATGGCCGAGCAGCACCCGGTGGCCATGCAGCGCTCCCTTGGGCGGACCGGTGGTGCCGGAGGTATAGATCATCATTGCCGGGTCGTCAGGCGCTGTATCGGCGGTCTCAAACTCATCGGCTGCGCCCGCCAGTTCATCCGGCAGACTGAGCAGGCCGTCGCCGGCGCCATCGGCGCACAGGACGGTTTGCAGGCCTGACAATTCATCACGGATACCAGCGAACTTCTCAACGCTGGCTTTGGTCAGGAACAGGGCCCGCGCGCCGGAGTTCTCAAGCCGGTAGGACAGTGCATCGGGACCGAACAGCATCGCCAGCGGCACGGCGACAGCACCCAGCTTGTAGATCGCCAGATGCGCCGCGGCCGTGGTCAGCGACTGCGGCAGCAAGAGCGCCACCCGGTCGCCACGCCTGATCCCATGGCCGGCAAGCACGTTGGCCAGCCGGTTGGCGGTTTGCGTCATCGTGCGAAAGCTGATCTCGCTAACCGCGCCATCACTGCCGGACAGCATGAGCGCGGCCCGTTCAGGATCATCGCGCATCCAGCGGTCGCAGGCCGCCGTGGCGATATTGAACCGCTCGGGAACCTGCCAGCGAAACGCCTGCCGGATGGCCTGATAGTCATTCAGCTCAGGTAACACAGCTTTTCCGCCTCCCCGTCGCAATGTAGCCACGAACCGGGCCTAACACCGCGCCCCGGCGGCAGCACTTTGCCACGACATTCTGGAGATGAACAGCCGGTGAACGGTCGATTCCGTTCCTATTCACCGGCGTTGGCTTAGGCTTTCCTTAGAACCTTTGTCATATCCTGAAAGACAGGCTTGAAGGAGGCGAAAGCCATGTACGGAGTTAATCAAACCATGAGCCAGTTCGGTTCAGCCCAACGATTGGATCGCGATGCAATCCGCAAACCGGACCTAAGCCCGGAACTGCGCGAAGTACTGCACATGCTCGAGGCTCTCGAGCAGGGCAAATCTGAAGATACACCTTCCGAGCGCTGATCACCGAGATCCGCTTATTTGCATGATCCGCTCCGGTGATCGTCACCGGTGGCGTTGATCGGCGAACAGTCAGTTTCCACAATCCTCACACCGACCCGCCTGCTGTTTCTGCTATCGCCGTCGGCATAGCCGCGCGCGAGTTGCCTGCGGGCATTTTCATCCGGGCAGGTCAAACCCATTGCGGCACCGGTCGTAACCAGTGCCGCATCTGATTCCAATGGAATGCCCGCTGGGGCCGGTCCCGCCGGGATCTACCAGGAAATGCCGTGGTAGTCCGGATCGTAGGGCAGTTCGTCGAACAGCCTGACCAGATCGATCACCTGGATGCCCTTGCGGCGGTGGATGATCGCCTTGCGGTAGTCGTCGCGCGAATGGCTGACCACCACGACATCGCTGTTGGCGAACACGTCGTCGATGGACGGGCGCAGAACCTCCGGCAGCTTGTCCATCAGATCGGCCAGATGCGGGCGGGCATGACGCATGTACTCGAAGTGCGAACGCGTCGAGGAATTCACCCTCAGGTTTGGATCGAAGGCGCAGAACTCCTGACCGTCGGCCATCAGCGCGGCCATCAGTTCAAGAGCCGGGCTCTCGCGCAGGTCGTCGGTGTCGCACTTGAAGGCAACGCCGAGGAAGCCGATGCGCTTGCCGGCAAACCGGCGGATCATCTTCAGGCCTTCCTCGATCTGCAGCTTGTTCGACCGCATCAGGCTGTCGAACAGCGGCGTCTTGATCTGGTAGACCTGCGCCAGGTGCTCCACAGCGCGCACTTCCTTGGGCAGGCACGAACCACCGAAGGCAAAGCCGGGCTTGAGATAGTACGGCGACAGATTCAGCTTAGTGTCCTGAACGAAGATGTTCATCACCTCGTGGCTGTCGACCTCGACCGCCTTGCACAGCCGGCCGACCTCGTTGGCGAAGGTCACCTTGGCGGCATGCCAGACATTGTCGATGTACTTGACCATTTCGGCACCGGTGATCGAACACATCAGGACTTTCTCATCGACGATGCGGTAGACCGCGGCAAGCTGGGCTGCAGCGCGCGGGTTCGATGCCCCGATGACAGTCTTGGGCGGATTGTAGAAGTCGTTGACCGCCACCCCTTCACGCAGGAACTCCGGGTTGAAGCAGACGCCGAAACCGACGTCGAGCTGCTTGCCGCTGGCGGCTTCGACTTCCGGCACCACGACGCTCATGGTGGTTCCCGGCGGCACCGAGCAGCGCATGACGATCAGATGATAGCCGTCCTTGTCCTTCAGCGCCTTGCCGATGGACTGGGCCGCGGCGCGCACATAGGTCATGTCGCAACCGCCGTCCTTGGCGGTCGGCGTACCGACGGACAGGAAGGTGATGTCGGTCTGGCGGACCGAGTCTTCGACATCGGTCGTTGCGGTGATCAAGCCGCGCGCCACGCCGTCGCGCAGCAGCGTTTCCAGGCCCTCTTCGACAATCGGCGAAACGCCGTTCTGAATGGACTCGACCTTGGCATCAATGACATCGGCACCGACCATCTTGAAGCCGAGATTGGCGAAGCAGGCGACCGAAACCGCGCCGACATATCCAAGTCCGATCACGCTGATTGATGGCCGCAGATTGATGTCGCCGGCAATCAGTTCGTCTGTATGGATCCAAGTTCCACCGGCATCCGGTGCTTTAGGCAAGGCGTTTGACATGGCCCCTTAATCCCCTGTTTTGTAGTTGCCTCAGGCGGGTTTTCCCGCTCACGTTGCCACCAGTAAAACACAGGAAATTCAAAAATTTATGAATAGGTCGCGGGTTGCCCGGGCAATGCCGGCCGGGAAAGGAAATCATGCGCCTTTGGTTAAGAAATTCATCAGCCGCAGGCCCGGCATTTCGACCAGTCCGGTTGCCAGTATGACGATGAGAAACAGTGCCGTCACCGCCACCGTCGTCTGGTAGGCGGCAAAACCCTCGCGCGCCATTACCAGCATGCGGTCACCGGCAACGGCCGATTTCTGGTCGCCGCGGTTGAACCAGCGCTGCTTGGACAGCCGGAAGATACTGTAGACCTTGACCGAGGCATTGATCAGCTGGTTGATGTACAGCACCACCGGGAACATCATATCGACAGTGCGGGCGTAGGCCGAAAGCACCAGCGACAGCACCAGCCGCGAGATGGCCAGGAACAGGAAGTACTGGATCAGATAACTCCAGGAATACAGTGCCGCTGCCGATATCGCCACGGCCGGGTTGACCAGCATGGTCCACATGGCGATGCGCTGATCGACGAAGCACCACCAGATGAAGAACGGCACCCGCTTTGGCCCCAGCGCGATGACGCGCGCACCATTGCGCAGCATGTTGCCCGACCAGCGCCGGTAATTCTGCACCATGCGGTTGACGCCGTTGCCTTCGACGACTTCGACGGTGTAGCCCATCGCGTCGGGCACGTATAACAGCCGCGCCTCGTGCTTGAGCATGTAGTAGAGCGTGGACTTGTCGTCGCCGGACAGGAAGCGGAACGAACCCCACAGCCAGTGATCGAGATAGTCGGCCTCCAGCAGGCGGATGAACTCCAGCCGCTTGACGTGCTTGACCCGGAACACCGACATGCGCCCGGTGAGCGTCAGAACCCGGCCCGACAGGGCATGCGACTGCATGGCCATACGGCGCTGGGCAAAGCGCATCGACAGCATAGACTGCATCCAGCGCGGCGCTTCAGCGATCACGTCTTCATCCGTGGTGACGGCCTGCAGGTCCGGATACAGGTTGAACAGCGGCAGGCAGGCCCGCACGGCGTTCGACTCCATGATGAAATCGCCGTCCATGAACACCACGATGTCGTCGTCGGGCACGCAGGCCCTGCTCATCGCCCTGAGCACCAGACCGATCGCCATACGCTTGCCGCCGACGTTCTGGCGGATGATGTGCAAGGTGATGTCGAGATCGCCGCCGACAGCCTTGAGCTGATCCTCGATAATGTCTTCGTCGAACTGGTCGCCGGAGCCCAGCCAGATCGTCGCCGGAATACCGACTTCACGGACCTGGGTGACGATGCCGCGCACAACCGCCTCGGTGATCGAACGGTGTTCCTTGTAGGTCGTCATCATGAAGTGCAGATGGTTCGGCCGCCAGCCATTGTCCATGACCTTGCGGCCCTGGGCCCGCATGCGCGGATAGACGAACCGGCCGTAGATGACGGCGCGCACCGCATGGGTGAACCACCAGGAAAACCGCCATGCACCAAGGAAACCGATAACATAGGTCACCTGGCGTACTTCCGGATCAAACAGCTTGTTCGGCACCAGCGACAGAAAGATCACGCACACGCTGATGTACAGCGCGATCTGTATCAGAACCGTCAGGTTCCACTTCTCAAAGCCCTTGGGCCAATAGGACGGGTCCTTCAGCCGGTAGGTTGCCGGTTTGATGTTCATGACTTGCTGGTCACAGCAGGAGCGAGGACACCTTGCGCCAGATGGCGGCAAGGACCGGGCTGGTCGAACGGGCATCGAACAGCACGATGGCCGGCAGGCCAGGTGAGACTTCCTGCTCGACGAGATTCTGGTAATCCTCATCGATCACCAGCGCGACCAGCGCGGAACGGTCGTCCGGCGAGCGCCAGGAATAGCGCCGCGCGACCTCCTCGTGGAAACCCTTGGTGCGGTCGATTTCGACCACCTTGCCACGCAGCGACCTGTCGAGGGACGGGAAGTAGATCGAGGCTTCATCGCCCATGCCGATTTTGATGACCTCGTCCTGGGTCAGATAGGCCAGAACCTTGCGTTCCGAATGGTTCTCGAACACGGCAATGACATCGCCCTGCTTGACGGCGGCATGTTCCGGCTTCGGCATCCGGGCCAGACGGCCGGAGAACGGCGCCCTGACGGCCAGCCGTTCGCGGTGTTTCAACAGCGCTTCGTGCTTCTGGTTCGACAGGGCGATCTCATAACGCGCCAGCTTGATCCTGGCGTCGACTTCGCCGATGTCGCCGATCAACTCGCGGCCGTTGTAGAAACGCTTGCCGATCCCGGCGTCGGCCAGACGAATCTGCTCCTGCAATTCGATCCGGCGCGACTTGAGCTTGGAGCGCGCCGCTGTCAGCCACTGACTCGCCTCTTCAAGCTGCACCCGGGTTGCCCAGCCTTCCTTGAGCAGCTTGCGGGTGCGCTGGAAACGGGCCGTGGCGGCCTCGTGCTGGGCCTCGAGCGCCTCAACGTCGATCTTGACCTGTTCGATGTTCTTGATGCCGACCGCGGCATAGTCGGTCATGCGCTCCAGCTCGGTGGCGCGCTTTTGCAGCAAATGCGTCAGTTCGGCTTCGCGTTTCTGAATTTCCAGCTTGGCGAGGTCGATCTGTTTTTCCAGATCATAGTCGGCGAAGTAGATGACCGTCTCGCCCTGTTCGATGTCCTGGCCGACGGCGGCGCGCACGAACGAGATTTCACCGTCGCTCTGGGCGCGCACCTCGACCATCGGCGAGGACACGACCGCGGTCTGCACTTCCATGCGGAAGATGTTGGAATACAGCACCAGCGCCATATAGCCGAACACCATAAAGCCGATACCCGCATAGACGCCGACCCAGGCCATCTGGCGCAGGGGCAGTTTCTTTTCCTGGACCACGACTTCGGACTTGGGGTCCGGCTCGGTGGATACCGGCGTTATCGGTACATCGATGCGCTGGATCGAGTCGGCCACTTCGGACATCGATCCGCGCACCAGATCCTCGATGAAGTGGTGCATCAGCGACAGTTCGCGCTCACCGATTTCGGTGAATTCGACGGCGAACGACCGGATGTCGGGGACCTGGCGTACGACCCGCGATTGTGCGGTGAACGAGATGTCGAAGCCCTGGAACGGCAGGGTCATCGCCAGCTCGAGAGTGTCTCCTACGGATGGAAGCTGACCGGCATAGCCGTCGATGCGCAGACCGCCAAGGCTCCAATCCTTGGCCCGAACGACGGCCGCACTGTCCCCTACACGCACGTAGAGCGGTGCGGTAACTCGGTGATGACGCCTGTGATCAGGCCTTTCTCGACGCACTCTGACAGTCATTGTCTTATTTCCCTGCGCTTCATGCGCAGCTCCCCGCCCGCGTAATGTGCAAGCGCTATGCCAGTTGAAAACGGCGGATTTCCGCGGCGATCCCCAAGTCGGTTTCGCGAATTGCAAAGGTTTTTGCGTAACAGGTTTGCAATACGAAAAGCCCTTGCGCGCTGCCAACCGCACTCCGAAATGCAAAAAAGCCCGGAACTTCATGGCTGCGGGGACAAATGCAGCGCGGTTTCCGTGGCTGGCACATGAATTGCCTGCGGGGGATGTCTGAGCGCCTCAGAACGATTTGAGCCTGCTTATGGACAAACCGGGGATGACGGGAGATACCAATGCATATGAGCGACATCAAGAAGGCAGCCGGCAGCGAACATGAAAACGCCGCTCTGCTACCGGACCACCACGAGGCCATGGCCGCCAACGTCGTGCACCGGCCATGGGGCAGTTATGAATCGATCATCAACGCCACCGGCTACCAGGTAAAGCGCATCGTCGTTTCGCCGGGCAAGAAGTTGTCGCTTCAGTACCACCATCACCGTTCCGAACACTGGACCGTGGTCTCTGGCCAGGCCCATGTTACGCTGAACGAGGATGTCGTCATCCTGCAGCCGGATGAAAGCATCTACATCCCGCTCGGCGCCGTGCACCGCATCGACAACCGGGGCGAAGACGACATCGTGCTGATCGAAGTGCAATGCGGCGACTATCTCGGCGAAGACGATATCGTTCGCATCGAGGACGACTTCGGCCGGGCGTAGTGCCGGCGGCACTTGCGGTCGTATTGCTGACTTTTGCACCCCGTTGCGCCGACAACGGGTGTCCTCAAGCGCCGAGCTCTTCGATGGGCTCGGCGCTTGTCGTTCAATGACGCTATTCGGTCAATCCGTCCTCCAACGCCTTGCGCTCGCGCGCCTTGAGACGCTCGGAGGCTGATTTGAGCTGGCCGCAGGCGGCCATGATATCGCGGCCGCGCGGCGTGCGCACCGGACTGGAATAGCCGGCCCGGTTGACCACCTCGGCAAATGCCTCAATGGTTGGCCAGTCCGAACACTCATAGACCGTGCCGGGCCATGGGTTGAATGGGATCAGGTTGACCTTTGCCGGTATCCGCCTGAGCAGCGCGACCAGGCGTTTGGCATCGGCCAGGCTGTCGTTCACGCCCTTCAGCATGACATACTCGAAGGTGATGCGCCGCGCGTTGGACAGGCCGGGATAGTTGCGGCAGGCCTCGAGCAGTTCGGCAATCGGATATTTCTTGTTGAGCGGCACCAGCCGGTTGCGCACTTCATCGGTCGTGGCATGCAGCGAAATTGCCAGCATGGTGCCGATTTCCTCACCGGCCCGGGCGATCTCCGGCACCACGCCGGAGGTCGAAAGCGTGATGCGGCGCTTTGACAAAGACAATCCTTCGCCGTCGCTGACAATCTCCATGGCCGTGCGCACATTGTCGAAATTGTACAACGGTTCGCCCATGCCCATGAGGACGACATTGGTGATGAACCGGCCGCTCGCCGGAGCCTCCGGGTTGTCGGCCAGCGCCCCGGGCCATTCGCCGAGGCGGTCGCGGGCGACCAGGATCTGTGCCACGATCTCCCCGGCGGTCAGGTTGCGCACCAGGGTCTGCGTGCCGGTATGGCAGAACGTGCAGGTCAGCGTACAGCCGACTTGCGAGGAGATGCACAGCGTTCCGCGGTCGGCTTCGGGGATATAGACCGTCTCGACTTCCTGGCGCCGGCCCAGTTCGTCGGGCGCCAGCCGCAACAGCCACTTTCGGGTTCCGTCGCTGGAAATCTGTTCGCTGGCGATCTCCGGACGCTCAAGACTGAACTGTTCCGCCAGCCGGCCGCGCAGGCCCTTGGCCACGTCCGTCATGTCCTCGAACGAGGTAACGCCGCGGTTGTAGATCCAGCGCCAGAGTTGATTGGCCCGCATGCGCAACTGCCGGTCCGGCACGCCCGCTTGGCCGAGCTGCTCCTGGAGTTGCGGGCGCGACAGCCCGATCAGCGAACGACGGGATTGTTCACCCGTGCCGGACGCCGCTTTGCGGGCGCGCCCATGGTCTATGGCGATGGAAACACTCATGGACATGGCTCATAGCACACCGGCGGCGGGCGCAGTGAGAACTATCGTTCAGCGCTTTGCGTCTACTTGCAGGTGCTGTTGAGTGAATTGACGGCCGCGGTCACGCCGGACAGCGAGTACTTGTCGACGGTGCGGGTGCCGCGCTGCGAACGGCCGATCACGGTCATGTTGGAGCCGCGCTTCATGGCACTGACCACCTGGCTGTCCTTCTTTGCACTATCGGCCCAGGCGCCGTCGCCGCTGGTGAACAGATTGAACTTCGATCCGTCGATCTGCAACGATACGGTCGAGCCCTTCTTGAAGGGGTACCCGATGATCGTGTTGACTTCGCCGCGCACTTTGTCGGACGGGCGGTTCGTGATCAGGAAATGGATCGCATCGCGATTGACGTTCTTGGGCGTTGAATCCTTCGGCTGCGACACGGCATAGCAAACCTTGCCTGACTTGCCCTTGAAGGTATAGACCGCCCAATCGCCAAAGTTGCCGACCAGTTTCGGTTCCTGCGCCATCGCCGCCCCGGCCAAGAAGACCGAACCGAATGCGAGGGCCGCTGCTGAAAGAATGTACCGTCGAATCATATCAAGGCCGACCTTACTCATTGCGATAACGAATTTCCAGATTGCATTGGCCTGATGCAGCCAAGCCGCTCCACACTAAAACAGAATCTGTCGACAATTTGGCGATCCGGCCAGTGATCGGATCGCCTGCCGGCTTTTCCCCGGCAAAGCTTTGCGATAGGGTCTTGCCTTTCCTCTTCGCAGTTGCTCTCCGGACAGGTCGACCAATATGAAAGCCGTCATCTGCAATGTTCTGGGCCCGCCGGAGAACCTTAGCATCGAGGACCTGCCCGAGCCGAAGCCCGGCGACGGCGAAATCCTCATCCGGGTCAAGGCCGCAGCGCTGAATTTCTTCGACACCCTGCTCATCCGGGGCAAGTATCAGTACCGGCCTGATCCGCCATTCTCGCCCTCGGCGGAAGCTGCCGGCATCGTCGAAGCCGTCGGCAGGGGTGTTGCTCGTTTTCAACCCGGCGACAGGGTTATGGCATATGCCATCTACGGCTGTGCCCGCGAGAAGATCGTCGTGGACGAAACAAAGGCCGTGAAGGTGGCTGATGCTGTGGCATTCGAGCACGCCGCAGGATTGACCGTCACCTACGGCACGACGCTGTACGCGCTGAAGGACCGCGCTGCATTGCAGGCGGGTGAAACGCTGGCCATCCTCGGCGCCTCCGGCGGCGTCGGTCAGGCGGCGATCGAGATCGGCAAAGCACTGGGTGCCCGGGTGATCGCCTGCGCATCTTCCGACGACAAGCTCGACTTCTGCCGCAAGGTTGGCGCCGACGAGACGGTGAACTACGCAGCCGAAGACCTCAAGACCCGTTTAAAGGAGATCACCGGAGGTAAGGGCGCGGACGTCGTCTATGATGCCGTTGGCGGCGATTTCAGCGAGCAGGCGTTGCGGGCAACCGCATGGAACGGCCGTTTCCTGGTGATCGGCTTCGCCACCGGAGACATCCCCAAAATCCCGCTCAATCTGGTGCTGCTCAAGAGCTGCCAACTGATCGGCGTGTTCTGGGGTAAGCATACCGAACGCGAACCGGACAGACACAACGCCAACATGGCTCAGATCGTCGACTGGTACGCTTCAGGCAGGATCGCGCCCCATGTCCACAAGACCTACAAGCTTGCCGATACACCGAAGGCCCTAACAGCGATTGCCAACCGCGAGGTCAAGGGCAAGGCGATTATCGTGCCTTGAGCAATATTGTCAGGCAACACCCGTCTTGGCTGACCAGCTTTCGCGCTTGCGGTAGATCGTCGATGGACTGACGCCAAGTCGTCTTGCCGCCTTGGGAACGCTGCCGTCGCAGGCGTCTATGGCCTGTTCGATTGCCTGTTTCTCGATTTCCCACAGTTCCAGACCAGCCGGCGGCGCGGCGGGACCGGCCGATTGCGCCCGGCGCAGGTCTTCGACCTCAACCGCCGGGACGACATTCGCCGGCGGACCGGAAAGTGTCTGCTCGTGATCGGGAAACAGGCCGCTCAGCATACCGGTCTCGATCAGTTCTCCGTCATTGAGCACAATGGCTTGGCGGATGGCGTTTTGCAGTTCGCGCACATTTCCCGGCCATGCATGGCGCAAGAGTGCCGCCTTGGCGTCGTCGCTCAAGCCGCGAAAACCCTTGTCTTCCTCCCTGGCAAACTGACGGACAAGATGCTCGGCAATCCCGATCACGTCGCTGCCTCGCTCGCTCAGCCGCGGCATGTGCAGCGGCAGGACGTGCAGCCGGAAATAAAGGTCTTCCCGGAACCGGCCCGCCTGAATTTCCTCGAGCGGCGAACGGTTGGTGGCACAGACAATGCGGATGTCGACCTTTTCGGTCGCCGTTGCCCCGACCGGCTGTACAAGTCCGGTTTGCAGGAAACGCAGCAGTTTGGTCTGCAGGGCCAGATCGAGCTCGCAGATTTCATCGAGAAACAGCGTGCCGCCGTCGGCCATTTTGGCGGCACCGTCGCGGTCGGAAATCGCGCCGGTGAACGAGCCTTTCAGATGGCCGAAAATCTCCGATTCCATGAGATCCTTGGGGATCGCCCCGCAATTGAGCGCCACGAACGGACCACGCGCCCGCGGGCTTGAGCGGTGGACCGCCTCGGCGCACAATTCCTTGCCGGTCCCGCTTTCGCCGGTGATGAACACCGACGCCTTGGACCGCGCCACCGACCGGATGGTCTGGTAGACCTGTTGCATGGCAGGCGACGAGCCGATGAAACCGAAGAAGTCCTCGCTGCTGTCGCCATCCTCCGGAAAGCTCAGCGCCTGCTTGAGCGCCGTCCGCTCCAACGCGTTGTTGATCGTCGTCACCAGGCGGTCCTTGGTAACCGGCTTGATGAGATAGTCATATGCCCCTTCGCGCACCGCCTGCACCGCCATGGCGATCGAGGCGTTGGCGGTAATGATCACCACGCTGGAACCGGCATAGTCCCGGCGCGCTTCACGCAGCAGGTCAATGCCCGGGATGTCTGGCAATCCGAGATCGAGAAGGATCACCTCATAGGGGCCGGACGTGTCCAGGTACCGGCGGGCATCGGCGCCGGTCGCGGCGTGATCGACGTGGAAGCCGGCCGAGCGCAGCTGTTGTGCATACAGGCCCGCCAGGGAAATCGTGTCCTCGACGAGCAAAACGTTTCTGTTGTCCGTGGACCGTTCCGCTACCATCTGCCCCCGCCCCTCATGCGTGCGACACTGCCGACAATGCCGCAACGGTGGCCTCAAGGCTGTCCAGCAGGGATTGCTCGCAGCCCTCGGGCGCGTCTTCTGCAGCGCCACGCAACCTTGTCTCGAGGCGCTGCGCCGCATCGGCCAGGCAGGGCGCTGCAAATCCCCCGGCGATACCCCTGATCCTGTGGCAGATGCCGGCAGCGCCAGCGCGGTCGGCCTTGGCCATGCAGGCGCGCAGATCGCGTGCCGCGCCGATCAGCTCATCGCAAGCCGTTTTCAGCAATTCGGCCAATTGTTCACCTGCCATCTGCGACTTGAGGTCGGCCAGGGCGTCTTCATTCAGCAGGCGTGCATGGTCTTCGTGCACAATGGCCTTGTCCGGTGTGTCGATCCGTTCTTCATCGGTCCGGTTGAGGACGGTCTCGATAACCTCGCGGAGCTGATCGCGGCCGGCCGGCTTGGGCAGGCTGATATCGAACGACTCGCGCCAGGTGTGCGATTTCTGTGAATCGGCGATGAATGCCGACAAGGCAACGATTGGCGTATCGGCCGCCTCGCCTTCGATCGCGCGGATTTCCTGAGCGGCGGTCAGGCCATCCATGACCGGCATCTCGATATCCATCAGAACGACATCGTAATCCGTGTCGCGTACCCGGCACACGGCATCCTCGCCGTGTTCAACGGCATCGACATGGCAGCCCATGCGCCGCAACAGCGCTGCGGTGAGCACTCTGGCCGCCATCGAATCCTCTGCCAGCAGCACGCGCGGCGGCGAGCCGTCCGCACAGGCAATTTCGGATCCTTGCGAAGTTTCTTCCTGCAAGCGCAGCGCACTGCACATGGCTTCACTCATATAGACTCACTCACCCGGCAACATGCCTGACTATCGGCAAAATACTGTTTGCCATCAGGAGTCTAGGGTGCAGTGGTGAAGAAGCCGTTTATCAATTCGCGAATCTTCGCATTTTGCGTTTGCAGAACGGCAAAAAGCGTCAGGCGCTTCGGGCTTTCAGCGGCGGCAATGCGGCCAGGTCATCGACGACCGGTTCGATACTCTCAACTGCGCCTTCCGCACGCTCTTCAACAGTATCCTTTGCCGGCAGCGGGCTGCGGTTGCGCACGGCTTCGGCGATATTGCGGATGTCCTGGGCATGGCTCTTGGCCGCCACGATCACCGCATCGCCGGTGTTCACGACAATAACGTCCTCCAGACCGACAACCGCCGTAACCGGGCCTTCGGAACGGACATAGGCACCGCGCACGTCGTGCAGGATGACATCGCCCAGCGTGACGTTTTGCGCATCATCGCGTTCCGAGATCTCCCACACGGCCGTCCACGACCCGACATCGCTCCACAACGGATCGACCGGCACGACCGCGGCATGGGCGGTACGCTCCATGACCGCATAGTCAATCGAGATGTTCTCCGCCGTTGCGAACGCCTCATGTGACGGGCGTACGATGTTGCCGTCCACATTGGCTTCGACCAGGGCGCGCTGGCAGGCATCGACGATGCCCGGAATCAGGCTGCGCATCTCGTTGAGCAGCGGGTCGACCGGGAACAGGAACATGCCGCTGTTCCAGTGATAACCGCCCTCCTCCAACATGCGCACGGCATCATGGCGCGGCGGTTTTTCGACAAAGCGGGCAACCTTGAAAATGCCTCTGACGTCCTTGGCGGTACCGCCGGCACTATCGAGCGGATCGCCCTGTTTGATGTAGCCATAGCTGGTTTCCGGCCCATCCGGGGTGATTCCGAAGGTGACGAATTCACCGCGCACCGCTGCCGCCCGTGCCTGGTCGATGGCGGAAATCAGCCGACCCGGATCACGGATGTAGTGGTCGGACGGCATGATCAGAATGTGTTGACCGAAACCGCAGGCGACATTGAGCAGCGCAGTGATCGCCACGGCCGGCGCCGTGTTGCGACCTTCCGGCTCAAGAACCACCGCCGCGGGCTTGATGCCGCAGGCCGCCAGTTCGGAGACGATCATGTGCTCGTGGTGGGCATTGCCGATGATGATCGGCGCCGTAAACCTGTTCGGATCGGTCACCCGCAGCGCCGTCTGCTGAAACATGCTGCGCTGGCCGGCAATGGCCTGGAACTGTTTCGGCTTTTCGTCATTGGACAACGGCCACAGACGCGTGCCCGATCCACCAGCCAGAATTACGGGCGTAATCAGCCCTTTCTTGTACGGCAAAGCCATTTCCCATCATGTTACAGCCCGGCGACGGAATCGTCGCTGGCGTTGCGGCCCCAACGCCCACGATTAACATGAAAACCTTGACAGGCGGTAACCCGGGTCGCGAACCGCGATTATTTTGTCCCGAACATCCGGTCACCCGCATCGCCGAGACCGGGAACAATATAACCATGATCGTTGAGATGGTCATCAATGGCCGCGGTAAAGATTTTCACGTCCGGATGAGCCTTCGACAACGCCTCGATGCCCTCCGGCGCCGCCAGCAGGCACATGAAGCTGATGTTCTTCGCACCGGCCTGCTTCAGGCGGGACAGCGCTGCCGATACCGAGTTGCCGGTCGCCAGCATCGGATCGACGGCGATCACCCGGCGCTCGTCGAGCCCGTCCGGCAGCTTGAGATAGTACTCCACCGCCGCCAGGGTTTCGGGATCGCGGTACAGTCCGATATGGCCGACGCGGGCAGACGGCACCAGATCGAGCATCCCGTCTAGCAGACCATTGCCGGCCCGCAGGATCGACACAAGGACCAGCTTCTTGCCCTTGAGGATCGGCGCTTCCATCTCGACCAGCGGCGTTTCGATGGTCTGCGTCGTGATTGGCAGGTCGCGCAGAACCTCATAGGCCAGAAGCAGGGAAATCTCGCGCAGCAACTGCCGGAACACGGCTGACGGACAATGCTTGTCGCGCATCAGGGTCAGCTTGTGCGCGATGAGAGGGTGGTCGATGACCGTGATGTCGCCAGACATGTGCATGTTTCTCCTGTTTGTTCAAAAAACCGAACCATCCGAGACAATACTCAGGGGCGGCCCGCCGCCATCCCGTTTTTCCTGCGCAATGCGCCGCCCGGCAGCCCATGTTCCGCCCTCCAGCACCGAGGCCAGCGGCAGATCATCACTGTTCAGGCCGAGTTGCTGACGGACTTGGTCGGCGATCTCGTCCAGCAATGCAACCGTCAAGGCCCGCCACTCGACAATCAGTTCGTCGTCCGGAAAATATGGTGCTTGCACGGCTGGTTGCTGCTTCAGCGACAGCACGCCGCTGTCGATCAGCAGGCCGCCGTTACGGTATTCCGCCAGGCCGGTCAGTTCATCCAGCCCGGTCACCTTGAGGCCGAGCCGTTGCAGCGGTTCGACCAGCGAGTAGCTCAACCACTGCGACAGCTTGTGGAACGGCACCAGGCCGTTTTCCGGCCCCTCGGCAGTAGCCGCCGGATGGTACCAGCAGTCTCCCAGGTTTCGATCCGCGAGGCTCAGGCGGCCGGGCCAGATGTCGCCTAGCGCCGCCAGCACCGTTTTCAGGACTGTCGCGGCAGGGATGGTCCCGTCGCGGGCCCGCGACAAGAGGAAGTCCGCCAGCCCGCCCGGCCGACCTTCGGGTCCGAAGAACTGCGGCTTCTCGCGGCAGATATATCCCAACGCGTTCAGCAGTGTCGTCCGTCCGGCCAGACCCTCAAGCGGGTTGGATTTGCTGACCTGAAACGCCGACCCGAGCCGGTCTTGCGTCAGGGCTTGCAGAACTTCGGCATCGCAGCGTGGCACGGTCGCGTCCTGATCGCTGAACACCGCGGCGCAGAACGCATCCAGACTGGCAATCGCCAGGCCTTCCGAACGAACCATGTATTCGTTGGTGACACGGTCCAGATAGCGCCAATCGGCGCCGGCGCCGGCATCGAGCAGCACGCTGACGATCACCAGATCGATGTCCATGCGCGCCCTGTCCAGCGGATCGAGCGCCAGTGGATCGGCGAAAGCCGCCCACCGGTCGAGGCCATCGACGATGAAATGCCGCCAGCGCGCATGATAGGGCGTGTCGAGGTCCGGGTAATTCTGCCGCATCGTCTCCACGACGTAGTCCGCGGTTGCCGGCAAACGGCTTTCGTCGATGCGGAAATGCCGTAGCCTTCCGGCCCGGCCGGCTGCCAGCACCTTTCCGGCCTGGGTGCGCACCGCCTCGGCACTCAGCAGCCAGTCCGCGGCGCGCTGTTCGTCAGTCATACTGATCAAGGCCGCGCCCCTGGGTTGAGGTCAGGTCATCGGGCTGGGAGACTGTTTCGTCGGTGAAGTAGCCGGCGGCCTTCTTGGCGTCCATTTCCACCTGGGCGTCGGCCGGGATCAGCTCATCCGGAATCGGGACCCTTTCCATGATCCTGATGCCTTGCACGGCCATGGCGTCGAACTTCATGTCGCTCATCGAGAACCAGCGGTCGATCCTGGTGATGCCGAGCCAGTGGAAAACGTCCGGCATCATGTCCTGGAACCGCATGTCCTGGACGCCGGCGACGCATTCGGTGCGCTCGAAATAGGCTTCCGCCGTATCGCCTTCCGGATTGCGCTTTCGGGCGTTGTAGACCAGGAATTTGGTCACCTCGCCGAGCGCCCGGCCTTCCTTGCGGTTGTAGACGATCAGCCCGGAGCCGCCGCGCTGGGAGGTCTTGATGCACTCCTCGATGCCGTGCACCAGATAGGGCCGGCAGGTGCAGATGTCCGATCCGAAGACATCCGAGCCGTTGCACTCGTCATGCACCCGGCAGGCCACTTCGCCCGAACCGTCCCACAGGCCCTCAATGCGCCCGAAAATGTACAGGGTGATGCCGCCGATCGGCGGCAGGAACACCTTGAGGTCCGACCGGGTCACCAGTTCGGGAAACATCGCCCCGGTGTATTCGAACAGCGCCCGGCGCAAATCGCCCTCGGCCACGCCGAGCCGGGTGGCGATGCCCGGCAGATGCCACACCGGTTCCAGCGCCGCCTTGGTGACGTTGGCCTCGCCGGTGTCGAGCAGGATGTTGCCGTCCGGCGCGATGCGACCGGCGGCCATCGCCTCTTTCATCTCCGGCAGCGAGATGCGGGCGCGGGTGATTGCAATGGTCGGGCGGATATCGAGGCCGGCCTCGATCTCTTGTGCAAACACATCCGCGACGATGTGGCCGTAAGGGTCGAGGGAAACGATCTTGGCAGGATCGGCCCATTGCGGAAACGGACCGATGCTGACGGTCGGCAGCGTGTTGGTCAAATCCGGCTTGTGCACCGGATCAAGCTTGCCCGCGGCAATGGCGAGCGCCCGGTAAAGGCCGTAGGCGCCCGAGTGCACACCGACGACATTGCGCTGTTCCGGATTGTTGAGACTGCCGATCACCGGCCCGCGGTCATGCGCGGTTTCGGCACCCCAGTTTATCTCGGGCGGCCTGGCCGCACCCTTGGGCGGATGCGACGTCAGAACGATGTGCTTGCTCTCTTCCATCGGTCGGTCCCTGAAATCGGGGAACAAGCAGCAAAGTGTGCGGCAATTTGACCGCCCCGTCCAGCGAATAGTCATACCGGCATCGGCTGCGTTTGATGTTCCCGGCCGTTGCACCACGTTGAAATGGCAACGGATTTCTTTGGGTCGAGACCGCTTGGAAGACCGCCGCCACCTCAACACGGTACATCACTCAGCAGACCGAGCGCCTGGCACACCGCGTCCGCCTGGCGCGCCGCGCCCGCCTATTCGATGAGGGCATCGACCCGGGCGACGTCGGCCCAATAGCGCCAGTTGCGCGGTTCCGGCTGGTTGTCGAAGGTGACGGTTTCCTGAAGGTCCGCGCTGGCGGATGGTTTGAGGTTGACGTTGTAGAAGCCGGTCGTGCGTTCACCGATCAGGGCGCAGCGCCGCTCCAGTTCGTCTATCACCACCGCCTCGGCCGGCGTCGTAAAGAATGACGGGCAGGAAAACAGCTGGATGTGGATATGGATGTCCCGCGCCGAGAACTCATCGGACAGGTTTCTGACATTGGCCTGAAAGGTCCAGGAGAACAAATCCCGGCGCTCGTGCTGCTTGCCGTCGCTGCCCCAGTAGGTCTCGGCGCCCGGGGTCAGGCGGGCTGCCGTCATGGCGATCCGCGCCGGTGTCAGTACGGTGCGCGAGCGCTCGATCTTGGCGCGCTGGGCCGCGGTGTCCGAAACATCCGCGCCGGTCACCTTGCGGGAGCCTTCGCGCCGTTCCGGAGTGTCGAGCACGAGGAAGAACACACCGGCGACCGCAGCGGCAAAGCCGATCAGGCCAAGCGCGGCCATCCGGGTGCGGCCCGATTCCATGAACAGCCACACCAGCATTGCGGCGACGACAAAAAGAAACGCCCAGCCCATCTGTTCATATGCCTCATCGATACCGGGCCCGGTCGGTGACCGTACCTCGTGCCGCAACAAACGGCTTGCCAAGTCATCCACAATATAGGCATTCGTGCAGCCGTTGCGTAGGGCCAACCGTTCGGAACGCACGGAGCGGAGTTCATATCTTGCAGACAACACAGCCGCGCCTTGCCGGGACGGTCGCCGGTGCATTGATGATGCTGTGCGCCAGCGCCGTATTCGCCGGCACCACCCTGACCGCCAAGGCGCTGGGCCAGGGTCTGCACGGACCGCCGCTGCATCCGCTTCAGGTCAGCGCCGGCCGGTTCTGCTTTGCCTTTCTCGGCCTGGCCGTCATGAGCGTGTACCTGCGTCCAACCATCGCCGGGGCAAACTGGCGGATGCACGCGGCCCGCTCGCTGTTCGGCTGGGCCGGCGTGAGCTGCATTTTCGCCGCCGCCGCACTGATGCCGCTGGCCGATGCCATCGCCATCAGTTTCGTGTCGCCGGTGATCACCATGCTGCTGGCTATGCCCCTGCTCGGCGAGCGGGTCGGCAAGTGGCGCTGGATTGCCGCCGCCCTGTCATTCGCCGGAGCTCTTGTCCTCATCCAGCCCGGCACCGGCGCGTTCCAGCTGGCCGCACTGGTCGCCCTTGCCGGCGCCCTGTTTCAGGGTTCCGAGGCGATTGCCATCAAGCGCCTTGCCGACAGCGAGCCGCCACTGCGCATCCTGTTGATCAACAACGCCCTCGGCTCACTGATCGCTCTTTGTGCGGCCAGCTTCGTTTGGCAAGCGCCGAGCGCTGCGCAATGGGGTCTGCTCGCCCTCATCGGCGCCAGCATGATCTGCGCCCAGAGCTTGTTCATCCAGGCCATGAAACGCGGCGAGGCGAGTTATATGATCCCGTTCTTCTATGCTACTGTTCTGTTCAGCGCGTTCTACGACTTCGCGGTGTTCGCGGAAGTTCCCGCGCTCGCCACCTTCCTCGGCGCCGGCCTCATCATCGGCGGTGCCCTCCTGCTGGCCTACCGTGAACACAAGGCACACAAGCATCATGGAACTGGTCGCCAAAAATAAAGGCGACGTTAACCAACAGCAAAGCATTTTGAGTAATTAGCTCATGTTTTCATATCCATTTACAGCAACGTGGCATGCTTTACCTGACAGTACAGGGGAAATGCTGCAATGCTTGATGAATTCACCGAGGGAAAGAGCTTCACTGAGCGCGTCAAGCGTTGCGAATCCTACGCCGCCAAACACCCTGAGGCATACCGGCGCCGTGTAATCGCCATGGCATGGGTCGGATACTGGATGGTTCCAGTGATCATGGCGTTCTTTCTGGGTATCGGCCTCGTCGTGATCTGGCATGTCTATCAGGGCGACAGGCCTTTGTCGGGGAAAATATTCCTGGACATATGCTGGGCCATCTACATGTTCGGCGTTGTCAAAATGGTGCGGGTCTTCTTTATTCCCGCGCGGCCGTCCGAAGGCCAGGAAGTGACACAGGCGCAGGCCCCGAAGCTCTTCTCGATGATCGAGGATGTGCGCCGCCAACTTGATGCGCCGGAAATTGACAAGGTGATCGTCAATGACGACCTCAACGCCGCTGCGGTGTTCGTCCCCAAGCGGAACCGCCGGCAGCAGGCCCGCAACGAGCTGATTCTCGGCATGCCGCTTCTGGAAGCTCTGACGCATGATGAGTTGAAATCGGTCATCGCGCATGAATTCGGTCATTTCTCCGGAGAACATGGCCGCGATGGATTTGCCGTCTTCCGCACCATCCGTGCCTGGGACATTGCCTTGTCGACCATCGCAGATACAGCCGGCTGGACCGGTGCCCCGCCCTACCTGCTGGCCAAGTTCTACCTGCCGCGCTTCCTTGCCTACTCGTTTGCCCTGCGCCGTGACAACGAGTATTTCGCCGACCGCGCCGCCGTCGCGGCGACGAGCAAGGCGGCGGCTTCCGACGCGCTCAAGCGCCTGCATTTGGCCCATGCCCAACTTGACCGCCTCAAGGCTGATGCGATCGTCAATGCCGCACGGGCCGCCGCGCCGCCCGACCATCTGTTCGGCAAGATCTGCAAGGGCCTGGCCGATGCCAACCGGGCCCACGACGCAAGGGTCACACATGGTCTGGCGCTGATCGAACAGCCCGACCCGACCGATACCCATCCCGCTCTGCATCAGCGGCTCGCCGCCATCGGCGCGGACCAAGACCTGCCCGGAGATGTTGCCGAGCCGGCAGCGGCCCTGCTTGACACAGCCCGGCAGGACCTGACGCGGCACTTCGACGAACAGTTCGCCCGTGAACAGTCCGACAGCTGGTCGTTGGTCTGCCGCGAAGTTCGCACACAGGTGGAGACATTTGCGGATCTTGACGCTCAAGCAGCCGCCGGCAGCCTGCCCTTCACCGATGCCCTGGAGCGGGCTCACCTTTCGCGCCTCATCCACGGCCATCCCAAGCGCACCAGGTTTTTCAGCGAGGCCGTTTGCGGACACCCCGACAATCCGGAAGCTCACTTCCTCATGGGCTGGCATTTGGCTGAAACCGGCGACGAGCGGGCGCTGGAGTTCCTCGAAACCGCAGCCAGCCTCGACGAAACCGCGACAGGCTCAGCGTTCCAACTGGCCGCCAATGTGGCAGCGGCAAACATGCGGCTCGATCAGGCCAAGGCCTATCTCGCCAGGGCCGAAGAGTGGTTCAACGCTCATGAGGCAATGCTGCATGAACGCGGGGAGCTGCGCCCCCAGGCCGTCCTGAAGGTGTGCATGAGCGATACGGAACGCAGCGATTTGTGCGAGATTCTGGCGCTGGACCCCTTCGGATTCAACTCAGCGCACCTCGTCGATGTTGCCACGCCGGTCTGGTTGAGCCGCGCACAATGGCTGATCGTCGAGCCAAAGGCCATCAACAAGATGTACTCCGACGAGGCGCTGTCCGATTCGATCTACGAAATCGCACTTGAACAAGGCATCTCGCCGCAATTCAGCATCAAGGTCTTGAAAAAGGACGATGCCTGGCTGCGCGACAAACTTGCCGCACTTGCCGGAGCGCAAGTCTGGCCTCAGGCCCAGAGCGCCGATTCCGATCCGCAAGATGCCGCGAAACAGGCCGCCTAATCCTCGCCGATGTCCTCGTTCCACAGTTCCGGCTTTTCGGCGATAAACCGTTGCATCAGGGCGATGCAGTCGGGATCATTGGCGACGATGACCTCGACGCCGCGTTCGCGCAGCAGGTCTTCGTTGCCGCCGAACGTGGTGTTCTCGCCGATCACCACGCGCGGAATGCCAAACTGGATGATGGTGCCGGTGCACATCATGCAGGGGCTGAGCGAGGTGTAGAGCGTCTTGTTGCGGTAGGTCTTCTGGCGCCCGGCCTTCCGCAGCGCATCCATCTCGCCGTGGGCAATCGGGTCACCCTGCTGCACCCGCTGATTGCGGCCTTGCGAGATCAGCTGATCGCCCTCGGCCAGCACCGACCCGATCGGACACCCGCCTTCGTTGTACCCGGTCAGGGCTTCCTCGTAGGCCATGCGCAAAAACCGTGTGTCCGTTTCACTCAGCATGGCTTCCTCTCGTCATGAAACCGGTCCATCAAAGTACGGCAGTTGTTCGATCCTTGGCTCGTAGCCGCCCTCTGCCCGCAGCCGCGCGACATGGCCGATGATTTCCTCCAGCGGTGCGAACCAGACATCGCGGGTGTTGAGGGTTTTCTCCAGCCATTGCTCGACCAGGCGCCAGCGGGCCAGGCGGCCGGTGAGGAAGGGGTGGACGATGAGCATGAAGAAGCCGCCGGCCTCGTACTGCGCCTCGAACTCTTCCCAGAAGCCGGCCAGTCCGGCCGACGGGCCGCGCACCGGCATCAGGTAGCCGATCTCGTCGAAGTGGGCAAAAGGCGGCCAGTCGTCGGTGCCCCAGTGCACCGGCGCTTCCCACAATTCGCCGCCGGGCGTCTTCATCAGATAGGGGATGTCATCGGCCATCAGCGATGAGTCATAGCTGAACCCGTGCTCGATCAGCAGATCGACGACCTCCTGCGTGACGTTGTAGACCGGCGCACGGTAGCCGCGCGGGCTTGTCCCGCATATCCGCTGATGCGCATCGAGTGCTTTTTCGATCCACTCGCGCTGGTGGCCGGCTGTCACCACCGGGTCTTCGTGAATCCAGCCGTGATGGCCGATTTCGTGCCCGCCCTTGAGGATCGCCTCCACGGCCTGCGGATAGTGCTCGATGCACCAGCCGGGAATGAAGAACGACTGCCTGATGCCGAGCCGCTTGTACGTCGCAAGGATGCGCGGCACCGCCACCGTCGGCCCATAGCGGCCCATGGTGATCGGCGCCAGCCGGTTGAACGAGTCCTCCGGCCGGGCAATGTGGATCAGACTGTCGGCATCCATGTCGAAGGAAATGCAGCAGGCGCATCTGGCGCCGTTCGGCCACGGGATGGGGTTCTGGATCATGACCGGTCGCCCCGGTTCGCAGCACCGCTCCCTCCTCTAGCAAAGGGGAGGGTTGGGGTGGGGATTGGCCCGTCGGTTGATCCGACATCCGGTCTTGTCCAAGGCGAGGCCCTCAATCCCCATACCGGCCTTCCCCCTTTCTGGGGGAAGGAAACCGCGCAGGTCCACATTGACACTATTGCAGCCTCACACACCGCTCAGTCCTCCAGCACATGGGCGCTTGCCGCCGGCCAATGCAGATACAGCCGCTCGCCCGATTTCAGTTCGACATTGGCCAGTTCGCGCTCCTGGACCTGGGCCTTGAACTCGGTGCCGTCGGGGCTTTCGAGAAACAACGTCATGACCGAACCGATGAATTCCTCCGAGATCAGCGTGCAGGCCACAACGTTGTCACCGCGCGGCTTCTTGGGCGACAGATGCACGAGGTCGGCCGAGATGGCAAAACTCAGTTGGTCGCCCTTGGTCGGCGTGCGGTCCCTCGGCAACTTGACCTTGTAGGTGCCGGCGGGGGTATCCACCGTCACATTGGTCTGCCCGGTCGCCGTTACGGTTCCGCTCAGAATGTTGTTGCGTCCGACGAATTCGGCGACGAAGCGGTTGGCCGGACCGCGGTAGATGTCGCGCGGCTTGCCGACCTGGGCGATTTCGCCATGGCCCATGATCACCACCCGGTCGGCCATGGCGAAGGCCTCCGACTGGGAATGGGTGACATAGACGAAGGTGATGCCGAGTTCGCGCTGCAGCCGGGTCAGTTCGCCCTGCATGCGGATCACCAGGTGGGCATCGAGCGCCGACAGCGGTTCATCGAGCAGCAGGATTTGCGGCTCGGTGACCAGTGCCCGGGCCAATGCGACGCGCTGGCGCTGGCCGCCGGAGAGCTGATCGACGCCGCGCTCGGTGAACTCGCCCAGCCCCAGCCGTTCCAGCCAGTGGACGGCCTTGTCGCGCCGCTCAGCGGCCCCGAGCCCGCGCATCTTCAGCCCGAATTCGACATTCTCGCGCGCATCTAGAAACGGAAACAGCGCCAGCGACTGCCACACCAGCGGGGTGTCGCGCTCGTGCGGCTTGACCTCGTTCATGCGCCTGCCGGCGAGCCGGATTTCTCCTTCGCTGGGGGCTTCGAGCCCGGCGAGCATCCTGAGCGTCGTCGTCTTGCCGCAGCCCGATGGCCCCATCAGCGCCAGGAACTCGCCCTCATGGATGTCGAGATCCATCTGCTTGACGGCGGTGAAGTCGCCAAACCGCTTGACCACCTTGTCGAACACCACCAGCGGTTCGCTCATGCCGCCTGTCCCTTCTTTCCTCGGGTCATGATCAACACCTGGGCGATGATGACAAGGGTCATGGAGGTGATGAACACGAATGTGCCGATGGCGTTGACCTGCGGGTCGATGTTGCCCTGGACGATTTCAAGGATGATGACCGGCACCGTCTTGTTGAGACCGGAGACGAACCAGGCCACTGCGAACTCATCGAACGACACCGCCGCCGTCAGGCACAGCGCGGAAATGATGGCGGGCTTGCAGAACGGCACGATCACTTCGCGCATCGCCGTCCACTCGCTCGCCCCCAGGTTCCACGCCGCGCTTTCCAGATTGGCGTCCATCTGGTTGAGCCTGAGCCGGATGATCGCCATGGCGAACGGGGCGGTCAGCACCGTATGGGCGATGATCACCGACCAGACTTCGCCGGCGGCTCCGATCCTGGAGAACCAGGCCAGCATGGCCAGCGCCATGATGATCAGCGGAATGGTCGGGGGCAGCAGCGCCAGCGCCAGGAAGGCGCCCTTGAAGCGGAAATTGTAACGGTAGTCGGTATAGGCGGTGCAAAAGCCGATGACCGTGGCCAGGACAGCGGTGCACGAGGAGACGACGATGCTCGTCCTGACGGCATCCCAAACGTCCGGGTCGGCAAGGACCGTCTCGTACCAGTGCCAGGTGAAGCTGCCCAGCGGTACGGTCGGAAAGCGCTGCGAGTTAAACGAGAACACCACGCTCGCCAGGATCGGTGCGAACACGAAGACGAACAGGCACACCACGTAACCGCGCAGGAACCATTTGATGGCCTTGTCGCTCATCACCCGGTCCTCTTGCGGTAGGCCAGCCAGATGGCGGTGAACGCCACCGTCAACAGCGTCACCATCATCATCACCGCGACCACCGCAGCGCGCGGCCATTGCTGGCCAGACTTGGTGGTGTCGATGATCAGGATGGGCAGCGTCGGCGGCTTCGACCCGCCGAGGTAGTAGGGCGCTACGAAGTCGCCGAACGACAGGATGAAACAGAACACCGCCGCGATGATCAGCCCCGTCTTGGCCAGCGGCACGATCACCGTGAACACCGTGCGCACCCGCCCGCAGCCCAGGTTGTGCGCCGCCTCGACCAGAGTCTTGTCGATATTGGCCAGCGAGAGGGTCTGCAGGATGACCACCAGCGGCAGGGTCAGCGTCATGTAGCCGACCATGGTGCCGAACTTTGTGTTCAGCATCGTGTAGGGGCCAAGGCCGATATACCCGAGGGCGGCATTGATCGGGCCGCTTTCGGCCAGGATCACGTACCATGAGAAGGTGCGGACCAGATAGCTGGTGAAGAACGGAATGATCAGAAGGAAGATCGCCCAGCGCCGCACGTTGTCCGACACCTTGAACGCCAGCCCATAGGCAGCGGGAAAGGCCAGCGCCGTCGCCACCGCCGTCGACAGCGCGGCCAGGCCGAGCGTCAGGAAATAGCTGTCCCAGAAATACCCCCGCCCCAGCATCTTCGCCCAGTTTTTGAGCTCGAAGGCTTCTTCCATGCGGTAGTTCTTCACCAGGAAGAACGACATGGCGATCATGAACAGCAGCGGACCGACAAAGAACAGCACCTGCCAGACAATGATCGGCATACGCCAGGTGAGGGCGTAGGTGTCGGGTCGGGATTTATCACCGGCCATCTGTCGCGCCACGGTCGTTCCCCTCCCCCTTGTGGGGAGGGGTCAGGGGTGGGGGCACTGAATGCTTGCATTCAGTGCACATTCACACGGCCCCGGTTTTTCTTGAATGCGCTACGCGCATGCTCTTTGTCCAACCCCCACCCTTGATCCCTCCCCACAAGGGGGAGGGAAAAGACTTCGACCGGTATTACCCCGCCTACGCGTTCTTGTATTCCGACCAGAAGTCGTTCCAGTCCTCAAGGCTCTGCTGGACCGGGATGTTGCGGTAGTGGATGCGGCCGTCGTTGATAAGCGTGATCGGATCGTTGGCCATACCATCGACCTGCCCCGTGCGCTCGGCTTCCTTCTTGTCGACCTCGTTCAACTTGGCCCGACCCGCCTTGGTGATGCAGAAGCCGGGATAAGCGGCCATCTGCGCCGACTTCACCTGACCCTCCGGCGACAGCATGTACTGGACGAACTTCTTCACCATCTCGGCGTTCTTGGAGCCCTTGCCGATGCAATAGCTCTCCGTCCACTGGATGCCACCTTCCTTCGGCACGACCGAGGCGACGGGCGCGCCGTCCTTTTCAAGCACACCGGTGATCCAGTCGCCGATGCCGCACATGGCCTGCATCTCGCCGTTCTTCAGCGAGTTGAACGTGCCGCCGTAGTCGAAGAACCCGCCGACCTGCGGCCGCAGGCTCATGGTGGTCTCCTTGACCTTGCCCCAGGCCGCGTCATCGACATCCCACAGCTTGGCGCCATTGCCATTGTACAGGCTCATCATGCCGAGCGAGGGCAGATGCCAGTCGAAGTGACCGACCTTGCCCTTCACCTCCGGCTTCCAGAAGCACTTGTAGCTTTGTGCCTCTTCAGCGGTGATCGCGTTCTTGTTGTAGGACACACCGAGATGGCCAAAGCGCACCACCACCGAATGCAGCTTGCCGTCGGCCCAGTGGCCCGGGAACTGCGTGAAGTCGTCATGCAGCATGTCGTCGAAATTGTAGTCCGCGGCGTTCAGCTCTTCGATGTAGCCGGCCGCGTTGAGCTGCTGCACGAATTCGGCATCCGACAGGATCACGTCATAGGTGCCGGGCGGCGACTGGGCGATCAGCGCCAGCATGTTGTCGCCGCCGGCGTAATACTTCGGCTTGAACTTGACGTTGTTCGCCGCCTCGAACTCACCGACAATGTCGGGTTCGCCATGGCCGTACCAGGCCAGCATGTTAAGCTCGACGGTTTGCGCCCACGCCCGGTTGACGAACGGCATCGACAGCCCGGCCGTTACCGCCCCGCCAAAGGCCAGCACCTCGCGCCGGTTCGGCTTTACGACACACCTGGTTGTTTTCGTCTTGGACATTTCGTTCTCCCTGAGCTTGTTGTCATTGTACCCTGCACATCAACCCACAAGGCTACACACACTTGCCCGGTGCGGTCCAGCACTGCCGCGCGAATATCTGCGGCTATTCCACATTTTAGCACCACACCGACAAATGGCTTCGCTTACCCATGGCATTGCCCTATCGTGTGCAGGAGACTGCGAGCGACATGAAGCGAACCGACTTCCACAAACTGTTCAAGGCACCGGGCCCGGTGGTTCTGCCGGTCATCCATGTGCTCGACTTTGCCCAGGCCGAACGCAACATCCGGGTTGCCATCGGCGAAGGTGCTGCGGGGGTGTTCCTGATCAACCACGACTTCGACAAGAAGCTTCTGGTCCCGATCATCCGCCAGGTGCGCGAGGCATTCCCCGCGCTGTGGCTCGGGGTGAATTTCCTCGGCGTGCCCGGCGACAATGCCTTTCCCATCCTCGGCGACCTGCAACGTGACGGCGTGCCGGTCGATGCCTATTGGGCCGACAACGCGCACATCGATGAAACCGGCGATGACCCCTCAGAAGCCGGACGGATCAGACGGTTCCGTGAACTCTCAGGCTGGTCGGGTCTCTACTTCGGCGGCACCGCCTTCAAGAAACAGCGCCCAGTTGCACCCGAGAACTGGCGTGACGCGGCCCGCGAGGCGGTGCTGTTCATGGATGTGGTGACCACCTCGGGCATCGCCACCGGCCAGGAGGCCGACCTGACCAAGATCCGCGACTTCCGTGCCGGCATCGGCGATGCCACCCTGGCGCTTGCATCCGGTGTCACGCCGGACAATGCCGAAAGCTACGCCGATGTCGATGCCTTCCTGGTCGCCACCGGCATCAATGCGGACGGCGACTTCTACAATATCGACCCGGCGCGCCTGACCCGGCTCATGACGATGACCCGAACCCTCGGTGGAGGCACAACCCGATGACCAATCCGCACGATAAAGGCCCGCGCGACGACCGCTGGTACCTGTCCATCATGTCGCCCAATACCAAGGGAGAGAAGTTCGCCTGGCTCGACCCGACGTCGATCTACATCAACGGCGCAGCGTTTCACGATCTGCTGGACGATTTGATGGCCGACCTGAAGGATGTCGAGGCCGACGTGGTCGCTGGTCTCGATGCCATGGGATTTGTTCTGGCCGCCGGTCTCGCCACGCGCATGGGCATCGGCTTCCTGCCGATCCGCAAGGCCGGCAAGCTTTGCGTCGACACCGACAAGGTGTCATTTTCCAACTACTCCGGGCGCACCCAGGACATGGAGATGCGCACGCCTGCCTTTGCGCCCGGCACCCGTGTCCTGCTGGCTGACCAGTGGGTGGAGACGGGCGGCACCATGGACGGCGCCATCCGGCTGGTGGAGCGCCAGCATGGCATCGTCGCCGGCATCGCCGCCATCGCCATTGAGGAAAACTTACAAACCGAGGGCTACCGGGCACGGTATCCCTGTGCCTCAGCCGTGATGCCGGGCTCGAAATGGCAAACCGAATGCAACGCCCAACACCTTTCGAGCTTCAAGGCCTACCGGCCCGAAATGGCGTTTCCGGCGAACGGCTGACTTCACTGGGCCTGAATCGACTTCAGATACTCGATCATGCCCTGAATGCGCAGACTGACGATAACCTCGGTTGTTTCCTCATCAACGTCTTCCAGTCCGCCCGAGCGGGCAACGAATTTGAACCAGCTGCCCCAGATCGGCATGTCACGCGAACCATGCCCGCCGACTTCCTCGCGTCCGTCGATTACCCGATGCACCCGGTCTTCTGGAAATGTGCCGCCATTGGTCTTGGCCAGCTGTGTCAAGTCAGACGGTGCCGTGACCAGGTCCTTGGCCACCGGGCCATCGCCGACCCCGGTGGGGCCATGGCACGCCGCGCAATAGGTCTGGAAATCGGCCTTGGCGGATATGATGATCTCTTCCGGTACCGCCTCATCCGCTGCCCGAACAGTGCCGGTCGTTACCGCAACTCCAAGCATCAGCGCTGCTGCGCATGCCTGTCTCACTTTCATCATCGGCTGTCTCCCGTTCGCGATACGATGCAAATCATCAAGCTGGTTTACAGTAACCC
Source organism: Aestuariivirgaceae bacterium (assembly GCA_965216335.1). Classification (GTDB taxonomy): domain Bacteria; phylum Pseudomonadota; class Alphaproteobacteria; order Rhizobiales; family Aestuariivirgaceae; genus JAHEJE01. The sequence goes on from OZ244154.1 coordinate 2,201,927, forward strand.
ACAAGGCCCGTCAGCCGAATTGCGCTACATCAACACCGTATTCAAACAGATTGAATGCGTCAGCGGCATGGCGGCCATGCACCAGCGTCATTGCCAAGGCATCAAGCGCCCCGCATAGTCGGCGTTTCGCCGTCAGCCAAGCCGGATCGAGCCATGCCGCCTGACACAGCCACTCCAGGAAACACGACGCTGCAAGGCGTCGCCTGGATGGTGCTGACCGGCATTCTGTTCGTTTTCGTGACCGGGATCGTGCGCTATCTCGGTTCCGACATGCCGGCCATAGAGGCCGCCTTCATCCGATACGTCATCGGCCTCGTTCTGATCACGCCGGTGCTGTTCAGATTGCGGCCTGCCCTGCCACGCGGCCGCAAGCTGGCACTATTCACTCTGCGCGGCCTTGTCCATGGCATCGCCGTCATGTTGTGGTTCTATGCCATGGCCCGCATCCCCATCGCCGAGGTCACCGCGATCGGCTACACCTCGCCGATCTTCGTCACCATCGGCGCAGCGCTGTTTCTCGGCGAACGTTTGCAGGTGCGCCGCGTGATGGCCGTTCTGGCCGGCCTGGCCGGAGCGCTGATCATTCTGAGACCGGGTTTCCAGGAACTGTCATTCGGCCAGCTCGCCCAGCTCACCGCCGCACCGCTGTTTGCCGCGTCATTCATCATCGCCAAGAAACTGACCCGCGATGAGGACCCGGCCTTCATCGTCTACATGCTGTCGGTGTTCTGCACCCTCACGCTTTTGCCCGGCGCCATCTACCAGTGGCGCACGCCGAGCCTGGAAGAGGTGTTCTGGCTGGCGATGACCGCGGTGTTCGCCACCGCCGGTCACTACACCCTGACCAAAGCCTTCCACGCCGCGCCGATCACCGTCACCCAGCCGATCGGCTTTCTGCAGCTGGTCTGGGCCGCCCTGCTGGGTCTGGTCGCGTTCGGTGAACCGCTCGACCCCTTTGTCTTCCTCGGCGCTGCGGTTATCATTGCGGCCGCAACGTACATTTCACGCCGCGAGGCCCGGATCCTGCGGCAACTGCAGACGCCACCGTCCGCGGCAACCAAAGTCTAGGGCCTGTGGACATTCAGGGTTATAGCGCTGGTTTGACAGGATTGGTTCAGGTTCAGGGGTGTTTGGAGGAAGGACATGCTGGCATATTCGACGACGAACGGCCCTGAAGATGGGCCAATCCTGTCAAATCCGGGACGGACGAGGCCGATTTCGCCCGTGGACGTCACTTTGACCGGCTTGAAGGGGGCGACCCATCGGCGCCGTTCAAAGCTAGCCACGGGCGAAATGGGCCTCGCCAGCACTGTAACCCTGAATGTCCACAGGCCCTAGAGCGCCCGATGCCTGTCACAACCACCGCCGGCGTGCATCACATCACCCTGAACGGTGCCGACCGGCAGACGTCGATTGATTTCTGGCAAGGCATTCTCGGCATGCCCTTCGTCTTCGAGCAGCCCAACCTGGACGATCCGCATACCAATCATCTCTATTTCGATCCCGGCGACGGGCGGCTGATCACCATTTTCACCCGCGAAGACCTGAGGCCCGACAGACGGCCCAATCCAAACGGCATCGGCAACCTGCATCACCTTGCGTTCGCTGTTGACCGCGATGTCTTTAACAGCGCCGCCGCCAACCTCAAAAAAGCCGGCTTCGCCACGTCGGGCGAGATCGACCGCGGCTTTATGGATTCGATCTATTTCCGCGACCCGCTCGGTCAACTGCTGGAACTGGCCTGCTACAAGTTCGCCCCGCCCGACGGCGTTACCCACGCCGAGGTCCTGGCTAGGGCCCACGATATCCGCATTGCCGAGGGTGATTACAACATCACCTTGAAGCATCTCGATGCCGCCGCACAGGCTTTGCAAAAATAATCTCGCAGTGTGACGAATTACACATTCCTGGCCAACCACACCGGCTATGGTCATCATCAAGTTAAGTCATGCATCCGCCTCCCTCCTCCTCCCTCAAACCGGATGCAGAGACATTTGCCAGACAAGGGTCTCTCCCGCCCTTATCAAAATCCCGGTCCCGTCGCGGTGCTCCTCCCACACCGCACGGGACATTTCTTTTGTTCTTCCGGTCGTTGAGCGTGGCTCGAACGCTGGCGGAAAACCGCTGTCCCACCAGTGCGGCACAACAGTCAGAAAGATTAAGCGCCAGTACCGCCGGTACTACCCGACACTCAGCGCCAGGATGCGGCTGATCTGGGCGTAGGGCCTGCCACTTTCCTCGTGCCAGGCATTAAATGCCGCCTGAACTGCTGCCAGGTCCTTCTTCGACGTCGGCGGCTTGTCAACGACGCCTGCACCGGTCAGCGCCGTGACGACATCTTTGGTGAGAATGAACCCGTCCTTGCCGATCCGGCGCAGGAAAACCTGCCCGGTCGTACCGCCCATGCGGGCGCCGCGTTTCTTCAGCATCTCCATCAGGCCGATCTGATCGCTGGCCGGCCACCGGGCAAGGCACTGTGCCGCCGAGCCATGCTCATCGGCCAGCTCGCACAGCAGCGAAGCATTGTCGCGCACCGTGACGATTTTCTGGGCGTTGCGGACAATACGTGCGTCCTTGACCAGACGGTCGACATCCTCATCCGACATCATGCGCCAGCGCCGCGGATCGAAACCTTCGAAAGCCGCTTCGAAGCCCGGCCACTTGTTGTCGATGACCTTCCAGCTGAACCCGGCCTGAAAGATGCATCTGGTCATTTCGGCGAGTAGCCGGTCATCGCCGGTGTTCGCCAATGCGGTCTCCTCGGACACACCCGGCAACAGGGCCTCCACGGCCTCATGGCCGCCCTTATGGGCGATCGCCGCATCGACAATGTCTGAAAAGGACGTCATGTCATTTCTCTCCTATTGTTTTGTGCCCAGCAAAGCCCGAGTGGAGGACCGGCGCAAGTGGCGGCATTCAACTGTTTGTGACTACGCGTGGATGCTGCTAACTGTGAGCCGGCGCAGACAACAAGCCGGAGACACAACCTTGGCCGCCAAGACCGTTCTCATCACTGGTGCCGCCAAGCGCATTGGCTGTACGCTCGCCCTTGACCTGGCCGCCAACGGCTGGTCGGTGGCGATTCACTACAACGCGTCGCACCAGGAGGCCAGGCAGGTCGCCCAGGAAATCGAGAACGACGGCGGACGGGCCGTGACCGTACAAGGCGACCTCAGCCGGCCGGAAACGCCGGAAGCCATCATCGGTGAGGCCAGCGCCGCCCTCGGCGGTCTCGACGTCCTGATCAACAACGCCTCGGTGTTCGAACCCGATGAAGTCGGCAGCATCACCGCTGACAGCTGGGCCGAGCATCTCGACACCAACCTGCGCGCGCCGGTGTTCCTGTCGCAGGCGTTCGCAGCGCAGTTGCCGGACGGCCACAACGGCAACATCATCAACATCATCGATCAGCGGGTGTGGAAGCTGACGCCGAAGTTCTTTTCCTACACGGCGTCCAAATCGGCGCTTTGGACGGTGACCAAAACCCTGGCCCAGGCCCTGGCGCCGCGCATTCGGGTCAATGCCATCGGACCCGGTCCGGCTCTTCCCAATGCCCGCATGGACGAAGATGATTTCATCCGCCAGAAGCAGGCCACCATTCTGCATCGCGGCACCAGCCCGCAGGAGATTGCCGATGCGGCACGATACATTCTGTCGGCGCCTGCCCTGACCGGTCAGATGATCGTCGTCGACGGCGGACAGCATCTGGTGTGGCAGACCCCGGATGTGGTTGGTGTCAATGAATAGGAGTTGGACCCGATGAACGACACCGAACGCCAGCCGCGTGGCGTGGCCAGCGCGCCAAAGAGTTTCCGGCACGTGTTCGTGCGCGATCTCGAGATCAAAGCCATGCTCGGCATCCACGACCACGAGAAGCTCGAGGCCCAGCGGGTCATCATCAACATCGACCTGACCGTGAAGGAGCGCGGCGAACCGCTGGAAGACGACATCTCCAATGTGGTGAGCTACGAGCGCGTCGTCGACCACGTCAAGGAGATCGTCGGCTCCGGCCATGTCCACCTGGTTGAAACGCTGGCCGAAATGATCGCTGCACGCTGCCTGGAGAACAGTTGGGTCACCGGCGTCAGGGTGCGGGTGGAAAAACCCGACATCATTCCCGACGCCCGCAGCGTCGGCGTGGAGATCGAACGCCTGAGGTGAGACTGTTCACGCGCGGCCTGAGCGATTATGTGTAGGCCATGAGCAGCACGGTTGAAACAGACGCAACATCATCCGCTACTTCAAGCGGCCCGGACATCATCCGCCGCTTTGTGCGCACCCTGCCTGGCAAGCCGGGCGTGTATCGGATGATGGATGGCAAGGGCGACGTGCTCTATGTCGGCAAGGCCCGCAACCTGAAGAACCGGGTGCAGAACTACACCCGCTTCGGCGGTCACACCAACCGCATCGCCGCGATGATCGCCAACACCGCCAGCATGGAGTTCGTCACCACGGCGACGGAAGCCGAGGCGCTGCTGCTCGAAGCCAACCTGATCAAGAAGCTCAAGCCGCGCTACAACGTCATCCTGCGCGACGACAAGTCCTTTCCCTACATCCTGATCGCCGAGGACCACGAGGCCGCCCAAATCCTCAAGCACCGCGGCGCCCGCGCCCGCAAGGGCAGCTACTACGGTCCGTTCGCCTCGGCCGGTTCGGTCAACCGCACCATCAACGCGCTGCAGAAGGCCTTCCTGCTGCGCTCATGCTCCGACAGCGTTTATGACAACCGCACCAGGCCCTGTCTGCTCTTTCAGATCAAGCGCTGCGCCGCGCCATGCACAGGCGAAATTGAGCCCGCCGACTACGCCGCGCTGGTCGGCGAGGCCAAGGCATTCCTGTCCGGCAGGAGTACGGCTGTCAAAGCCGACTTGGCAAAGCGCATGGAGCTGGCATCCGACGCCCTCGACTTCGAACAGGCGGCCCGCTACCGCGACCGCATCGCCGCCCTCAGCCACGTCACCTCGCAGCAGGACATCAACCCGCACACCGTCACCGAGGCTGACGTTTTCGGCCTCGCCATGGAGGGAGGGCAGACCTGCATCCAGGTTTTCTTCTTCCGCGCCGGCCAGAACTGGGGCAACCGTGCCTATTTCCCGCGCACCGACAAGAGCCATTCACCCCAGGAGATCATGGCCGCCTTCCTGACCCAGTTCTACGACGACCGGCCGCTGCCGAAACAGATACTGCTCAGTCAGGACATCGAGGAACGCGATCTGATCGGCGATGCTCTGTCGACCCGGGCCGGCCGGCGCATCGGGGTATTGGTGCCGCAGCGCGGCGAAAAACGCAGCCTGACCGAACACGCCGCCCGCAATGCCCGCGAGGCATTGGGCCGCCGCCTCGCCGATACCCGCTCTCAGACCCGGCTGCTGGACGGCATCGCCAGCGTCTTCGATCTCGAAGAGCCGCCGCGCCGCATCGAGATATACGACAACTCGCACATCCAGGGCAGTCATGCCGTCGGCGCCATGGTGGTTGCCGGCCGTGATGGTTTGATCAAGGGCCAGTACCGCAAGTTTAACATCAAAGCACCGGACACCGCTGCCGGCGACGACTTCGCCATGATGCGCGAAATGCTGACCCGACGCTTTTCGCGCCTGATGAAGGAACACGGCGAGCGTCCGGCCGAGGATGCGGGCACCGACGAAATTCCGGCCTGGCCGGACCTGCTGCTGATCGACGGCGGCATGGGTCAGCTCAATGCCGTGCGCGGTGTGCTGGCGGAACTCGGAGTGGAAGACCTGCCGGTCGTCGGCGTCGCCAAGGGAGCGGACCGCGACGCCGGTCGCGAGCATTTCCATATCGCCGGCCGGGCCTCGTTCATGCTCGAAGCCCGCGACCCGGTACTCTATTACATCCAGCGCCTGCGCGACGAGGCGCACCGTTTCGCCATCGGCAGCCACCGTGCCCGGCGCAAGAAGGCCATCGGATCGAACCCTCTCGACGAGATCGCCGGCATCGGTCCGGGCCGCAAAAAAGCGCTGCTGCAGGCTTTCGGTTCGGCCCGCGCGGTCGCCCGCGCCAACCTCGCCGACCTCGAAGCGGTTGACGGCATCTCGCGTTCACTGGCACAAACCATCTATGGACACTTTAACGAGGGCGCCAAATGACTGAACTGACCGGCAAAGCCGGCAGCCGTGCGCCCTCGCCGGTGCTCACCCGGCTGCCCAACATCCTGACCTACGGCCGCATCATCGCCGTGCCGGTCATCGTCGGCTGCCTGCTCTATGGCGGCCACCAGGCCCGCTGGCTGGCCTTCGGAATCTTCATCGCCGCGGCGATCACCGACTTCTTCGACGGCTACCTCGCCCGCCTGTGGTCGCAGCAGTCCTCGCTCGGCCGCATGCTCGACCCGATTGCCGACAAGCTGATCGTCGCCGCCGTCATCCTGATGCTCGCTGCCAACGGCACGATATACGGTCCGCACATCTGGGCCGCTGTCATCATCCTGAGCCGCGAAATCCTCGTCTCAGGCCTGCGCGAGTTCCTTGCCGAACTGCAGGTCTCGGTGCCGGTCACCCAGCTCGCCAAGTACAAGACCGCCATCCAACTCATCGCCATTGGTTTTCTCATTGCCGGCCCGGCCGGAGATCGGGTTCTGCCCTATAACAGCGAGATCGGCCTGGCCGGCCTGTGGATCGCCGCCACCTTGACGCTTTATACCGGCTACGATTATTTCCGGGCCGGGCTGCAATATCTGACGGAAGACCACAAATGAAACTGCTCTATTTCGCCTGGGTCCGCCAGCGCACCGGCATCGGCGCGGAAGACGTCCAGCTGCCCGAGCACATCGCGACGGTCGCCGACGTCATCGACTGGCTGAAGTCCCGCGATGAAGGTTATGAGGCCGCCTTCGCCGATCTCAACGTCATCCGCGCCGCCGTCGACCAGGAACACGCCACCCTCGACGCCCCGATCACCAACGCCCGCGAAATCGCTTTCTTCCCACCGGTCACTGGTGGCTAGTGTCATATCTGGCAGCAATGCCACGGCCGGTGTTCCGGTATCAACTCAAGCACCCGGAACACCAGCCGCGGCCACCAGCACCCCCTGGTGTCAGACCACGATAATCCCGTCGTCGTAAATCCCGGTTCCGTCAATGCCGACACTATGGCTCGCCGTCTCGGTGTCATTGTCCATGTCGGTGATCTCCACGGTGAAGTCGAGCAACTGGTCCGGCGTCGGGTTGAACAGATCAATGCCGTAATCGCCGATGTCGAACTTGCCGGCAAGGCCGTCGATCAGGGCAACATCATGAACCGCTGCTGTCTTGAACGAGATCGTATCACCCGCTGCGATACCCGACACGATGACGGTGCCGACATCCTCGTTGGTGATGTCATCGCCCGGAAGTGCATCCGCGTCTGCCTGGCTGATGAAGTCGACAAAAGCCGTGTCGCCACCAGCCAGCGTAGCCGTATGCTGCACAACACCATTGACATCCGTAATGGTGACTTCATTGATCAGCACCGGCGTCAAATCGCGCGTGCCGGGATCACCCTGCTTCACCAGTTCATCCACCAGATCTGTGCCTTGCAGATTGTTGTCGGCCAGATCGAACGCGGTGATCTGCGCCGTTGCCGTCTTGGGATTACCCTGCACCTGCACCACCGAGAAGAACGCCCCGGTCACCTCGACCATCCCTCCTGAATATAGGATGTTGTCGAAGTCGTCGGCCTCGTTCTGAGTGAGCCCGCCAGCAATGCCCGAAACAAAGTCGTCGTTCGGATCATCGACATAGGCAAAGAAGACGCCTTCCCCATTACTGTCATTGTTCGACGGCGGGTCGATCATCTGGTTCGAGTTGCCGATTGTGGTCGGGCCACCGCCCTTGGACGTATTGATCGTATCACTGGAGTTGGTGAACGTGCCGTCAAGGTCATAGTCGGCCTCACGTCCGAGGATAACCAGGCTCGGACCGTCCGGATCGAGCGGTTCGCCCGGTGCGGACCGGCTTGCCAGTATGCCAAAACCGTTCTGCCCGGCCGGCAGGTCGTTGAGGCTGAAATCAGGCTGGCTCGGCGGCGGCACATCGTGCACGGTGAACACCGCATCGAGGTCTCCGTCCGGCTCGACATCCTTGATTTCATAGGTGTAGTAAAGCGTGTCCTCCCCGGCCTGATAACCGGCATTGGCGCCACTCTCCTCGAAGTACCAGACGGTCTGCTCGTCATCCGACAACAGCGCCGTCAGAGCCACCCCGTTGACCACAAGCCCATCGCTGTAGCTGGTGATCCGGATGCTCTTGGTGGTATCCGAACCGCCATCCTCGTTCAGCGGCGTGCTGTCGGTCGAACCGGTTTCGAAGTCGACCTGCAGATCGGTCAGATTGCCGGCACCATCGCCGATTGACGGACCGTCATCGTCGATTTCCACAATGATCGTGACGTCAAGCTCCTTGGTCACATGATCGCCGTCACCATCGAAAATGGTCCGTTCGATAACGATCTTGAAACTGCCCGGATGTACCTGGGTCTCGTCATCGCTGTTCGTGTCCGTGTGGGTAATGGCCCGCGACTGTTTGGCGGTGACGTCACCCGAGGTTGCGTCGATCTCATAGCGGATGACCTCCGGCCCGCCGATCCCGGCCGTGCCGATGATGACCCCGCCGACCAGATTATAGATCACCGCCAGACCGGTCTGGCTGTCGATCAGGCCGGAATCGGTGTTTGCCGCCGGGAAATCCTTGAACGCATAGTTGACCGGTGTCGCCCCCATGCCATCGGAACCGAAGTCCTCGTTGGTGATCTCGAACAGATTGTTGGCGGTGATGGTGTGTTGAGCAATAAAACCGCCCTGTTCGTCACCGTCGGGGTCTGTCTCGTCGAGCGGAAGCACGGCGTCGGACTTCAGGGTAATATCAAAGTCTGGTCCGTCATCTTCGAATTTGAAGATAGCCGTTAGATCGACCATATCGCTTGCGCTGTCGTCGTCATTGTCGGTCAAGGTTCGCTTGACCACGACGAGGCCAGGATCCCCAAGCGTCTCCGGCGAACTGCTCTCATCCGGGTCGTCCGGATCATCGTGCATGACCGCCCGAGTTTGCGTAACCGTAACCGTACCGTCGCCAGCATCGATGCTGAACTCAAGGACAATTTCGCCGCCTGCGGCATCTACAGCGTCCATACCTTCACGGCCAACGATTTTACCCGCTTCCAGGAACAGATAGACCGAGTTGCCGGTTTCGGTATCGACCAGATCCGACAGCGCGCCGGACGGGTCGACGAACTCCCACACGTCAGACTTCTCTCCGTCCGTGCCAGCCGCTGCGTCATTGGTCATCAGATAATCGGCAGCACCTATTGAAGCCATCGCCAGTGGATTGCCGGTACCTGGATCATCACCATCACCGACGGTTTCATCCAGCACCAGCATGGCACCGTCCTTGATCTCGATGTCCACACTCGGACCGTCGTCGCGGAACTTCACCGCATCGCCGATCTCAAGCGTCGCCTCAGACGTGTCGCCGTCACCGTCCGTCACCGTCGCCGTGGCAATCACCGCCGCATCGGCTATCGCAACAACATCGTCCGGGTCGCTGTCGTCAGGATGCTTGATCGCCAGATACTGCGCCACGCTCAACACGCCGCTGGTCCCGTCAATCGAGATCGCAAACGCCAGCTCATTGGTTCCCGACACCCGGCCAACCACCAGATCGCCTTCCTTGGTCAGAAGGATGTCCGCGCCATCGACCGTGTCGAGACCGGAGTCCACGCCGGCCGACGACACATCGATCGAATACATCGTGCCGCCGTCACCGTCGGTGCCGAAGGCCGTGCCCGTGTCGCTCACCACCGCATTGTCGCTCTCAGCCCAGCCGATCAGCGTGCCGCCAAGACCGCCAAACGCCGCCGGAAGCGCGCCGCCCTGATCGTCCGAACCCGCATCGACACCCACCGTCTCGTCATGCAGAACCATGTCACCCTGCACAATAGCCGCCGTCGGACCGTCGTCGCGGAACTTCACCGCATCGCCGATCTCAAGCGTCGCCTCATCGGTGTCGCCGTCGCCGTCCGTCACCGTCGCCGTGGCAATCACCGCCGCATCGGCTATCGCCACAACGTTGTCAGGATCGCCGCCAGGCCCGTGGTCAATCGCCAGATACTGCGCCACGCTCAACACGCCGGTCAAACTGTCAATCGAGATCGCAAACGCAATTGCATCAGTGTCGTCCACATCGTTGTCACCAATCGCATCGACCCGGCCAATCACCAGATCACCTTCCTTGTTCAGCAGAATGTTGAAGCCATCCACCGTGTCGAGACCGGAATCCACATCATCTGCCGACACGCCGATCGAGTACACCGTCCCGCCGTCGCCGTCGGTGCCGAAGGCCGTGCCCGTGTCGCTCACCACCGCACTGTCGCTCTCAGCCCAGCCGATCAGTGTCCCGCCAAGGCCGCCAAACGCCGCCGGAAGGGCGCCGCCCTGGTCGTCAGAACCCGCATCGACACCCACCGTCTCGTCATGCAGAACCATGTCACCCTGCACAATCGCCGCCGTCGGTCCGTCGTCGCGGAACTTCACCGCATCGCCGATCTCAAGCGTCGCCTCATCGGTGTCGCCGTCACCGTCCGTCACCGTCGCCGTGGCAATCACCGCCGCATCGGCTATCGCAACAACATCGTCCGGGTCGCTGTCGTCAGGATGCTTGATCGCCAGATACTGCGCCACGCTCAACACGCCGCTGGTCCCGTCAATCGAGATCGCAAACGCCAGCTCATTGGTCCCCGACACCCGGCCAACCACCAGATCGCCTTCCTTGGTCAGAAGAATGTCCGCGCCATCGACCGTGTCGAGACCGGAGTCCACACCGGCCGACGACACATCGATCGAATACACCGTGCCGCCGTCGCCGTCGGTGCCGAAGGCCGTGCCCGTGTCGCTCACCACCGCATTGTCGCTCTCAGCCCAGCCGATCAGTGTGCCGCCAAGACCGCCAAACGCCGCCGGAAGCGCGCCGCCCTGGTCGTCCGAACCCGCATCGACACCCACCGTCTCGTCATGCAGAACCATGTCACCCTGCACAATCGCCGCCGTCGGTCCGTCGTCATCGAATACGATCTGCTGGCCTACGGCAGTTGAGTCGGAACTTGGCAAATCAATCTCGAATCCGCCAATGTCCCACTTGCCGGACAGGGCCTCGACGAGCACACGGTTGTGCAAACCGGAGGTATCCCATTCGACCCAATCTTTCTGATCCAGGCCGATAATGTCGACAACATTCGTGTCTTGCAGAATGATGGTGTACTGGCCGATTGTGGTCGAGTCGCCAACGGACCATGTCGACAGATCAATGTCGACCAGCGGTGTTCCGCCCGGCGTGCTGTCGTAGATCCGCAAACCTGTCAGCGCCACTGCCGTGCCATGGTCGGCATCGTTCAGATCACCAACAAAAGCCTGACCCGCGTCGAGCGTGTAGTCCAGCGTGGTTATGCGCATCCCGGGCGGGGTGGTGCTCTGCGCCTGGGTCTGGGAGACCTGCAGCCGCGCTTCATTCACGCCCACCAGGCCGGTCGGTGTGATGTCATCGGCGTCATTGTAGGTTCCAGCTGTCAAACCGGTGGTGTAGGTAAAATAAGCTCCCTGTTCGACTGTGCTCGTGTCCGCATCCGCCGTGAAGTGCTGATTGTTGACGCCGATGGTGACTTCGCCGCCGCCTTTGGACGTATTGATTTCATCCCCGGCACCACCGCCATTGACCGGCGTGCCGTCCGCCTTGATTGCCGGATCCTTGCCGATCACCAGGAACCCGCCATCGGTACCGCCGACGACGCCGTACAGGAACTTGGTGGCGTCTAGAACGGAAAAGTCGAACAGCCCGGAGACATCCGTGGCCACGATGTGCAGGTTGTTGCCGAGATCGACGGACTCGTCGTGGTCAGCCGTATCGCCGTGGTTGATCGGAATGTAGCTGATGACGTTGAAGTCGATCGTATAGGACGAGGGGTCGGTGGTATCGACAACCATCTCGATGGCAAAGGCAAGCGTGTTGGTGCCTTCGACGACACCGTAGACAATGGTGTCAGGATCTGTCGCATCGGCATAGAGTAGAATGCGGTCGCCATCCAGTGTGGTCAGCCCGCTGTCGTCACCGTCCAGAGCACCGCCGCTGCTGTCGGCGAACTTGACGCCGGTGAGGGTGCCGTCCGAGTCCACGGTAACGGAATCCATCGCGAACGCACCGCCAATATCTTCGGCAAACAAGGTATCGGCCGTGTAGCCGGAAGCCAGCACGCTGGCCTCCAGATTGTTAAAGGTCGGGTCAGTCAGCGCAACGTCTGTATCAACACCACCCAGATCCGCTCCAATCTGGAGACCTGAAGACTGATCGTTTTGAGCTTTGTTTCCAAGAGTGAAATTGATCGTAGACATAGACGAACTCCCCAGTTCTGCGTCACGTGACACCTCCAGGGATCAGTCCTGAAAATTCACGCCAACACGCTGTCGCCGCCGATGCATTATGACCATCGGCGAACCTTATGACCGCCGCCCGCACGCGAATGCACGCACGTGACGGCACGCTATTGGTGCTGAGTCCACATTCCGGGACGGCTTCCGATTATGCCGGGCCTTAACCACCTGTGATTTCTGCATTCCGTCATGCAGAGGATCATTGGCGAGGACACGGCACACACCTCGCCTGTCGGTCGCGCAGCGCGCTTCCCGGTATCCAGGCAACTGAAGGCGTCTGTGGGTTTTGATTGGGATGCCGTCCCGTTCAACCACCAACCTTAGCGTGCACCAAATTGACGTAGCGGTATAGTATACTTTAGTATAATGAAGTGACTCTGCCCGTGCGCTGCATACCTTCAGGGACAGCAGGCATTCCGCCGATGCCGGCATTCCTACGCAAACGGGCGCCCAGCTCTGGACGCCCGCATGACGTGGTTTGAATGGAAGGGTTGGTCTTAGGCGGCTTTCTTGCCTTCGATGGTCTTTGTGGCCGTCTTGCCGCCGCTGATGGCGATCTTGCGCGGTTTCATGGCCTCGGGAATCTCGCGCTTCAGCACGATGTGCAGCAGGCCGTTTTCGAGCTCGGCGCCCGTCACTTCGACATGGTCGGCAAGCTGGAACCGGCGTTCGAAGCTGCGCGCGGCAATGCCCTGATGCAGGAACTGGCCTTCGCTGTGGGCCTCGGCGGCCTTGCTGCCGGACACGGTCAAGGCATGCTCCTTGACCTCGATCGTCAGGTCTTCCTCGGCAAAGCCGGCAATCGCCATGGTGATACGGTACTCGTTGTCGCTGAGCCGCTCGATGTTGTAGGGCGGATAGCTCGGCGCATCGACGTTCGATGCCTCACCCAGAAGCTGGGCCAGACGGTCGAAACCAACGGTTGAACGGTAAAGGGGTGTCAGATCGAACATGAACATTCTCCTCAGAAGCAATGTTTACAATTGGCCCGCCGTCGAGGCCGGGCATTTCTCTTACAGGCGGACCCAGGTTTGGCATCCGCTAATGTCGAGATAGGTAGCGGCACGGACCGATTCAAGGGTTGTCAGGAGCAGGCCGATGCTGACGTCTCAGTCGGCGAAAACCACGCCGGTCTTCTGTGCCCTGAGACGCGGATCGGTTGACTTGACCAGCACTTCGCGGCCTTCGATCAATTCCCGGCAACGTTTCAGTGTTTCGGCCTCAAGCCGCGACATTGCCTCATGTGTGTAAAAGGTCAGATGCGGCAACAGGACGACGTTCGGCCGGCCGAACAGGCCGGCAAAGGGATGGTTCTCCAGCGCCAGCGGTTCCTGGCTGAAAACATCCAGCCCGGCCCCGGCGATCCAGCCTTCATCAAGCGCCCGGATCAGCGCCGCCTCGTCGACAATCGCACCGCGCGACACATTGATCAGGAAAGCCGACGGCTTCATCGCCCGTAGTTCGGCCTCGCCCAGCAGGTGCCGGGTTTCGGCATTGAGCACGCTGTGCACCGTCACGAAGTCGCTTTGCGCCAGCAGGTCCGCCAGGCCGTTGCAACGATCGGCTCCGGCGTCGCGAAACGTCTCGTCCGGCACGTGCGGGTCATAGGCGATCACCCGCGCCCGGAACCCGGCCCCGGCCATGCGCGCCATCGAGCGTCCGATACGGCCCAGTCCGATGATGCCCACGGTGCTCTGCGCGATGTCACGGCCGAGCCATGCCGGTTCCGGCCATGCCCATCCCACAGCCGCCATCCGCGCGCCCAGGGCCGGCAGCTTCTTCGCCAGCGCAATCAGCAGCGCGAAGGCACCTTCGGCCACGGTCTCCTCGGCGTATTCGGGGATATTGACCACCACGATGCCATGTTCAATGGCGGCAGGAATGTCGATCGCATCGATCCCCACACCGTACTTGACGATGCCGCGCAGCTGCCCGGCGGCCTCGATCACCCGCCGGGTGACCGGCGTGTAGCACATCAGCAACAACTCGGCATCGCGGACCTCGGCGGCCAGAATGTCTTCGGCCACACCATCCGGCAACAGGACCAGCTCATGACCCATGGCGCGCAGACCTTCGTCCACGATCGGTGTCCGCAGCTCACGGTCGGTGCGCACGATCTTCACGGCAACTCCCCTTTTTGAAAGCGCAAGAATGCGGCTGGCCATGAGCGCCTGATCGAAAAGCTCATCCAGCCATGCCTACACCAGCAAGGCCCTTGCCGCGACAGTCAAGGGCTCAATCTGCGACGTGCAACAAATTGTCGGTTCAGGGGGCAGCATTTTGTTGCCCGAGAACATCCATGACGCACAGATGCCGGCGCGTGTTTTTATTTTGATTGATCAGTCAATCAATTATCAGCTAAATGGGACCGGTTGTGCCCGGCCGGACCAAAGGTCAGCGCGAAGCACGGGCAAGCGAAACGTCAATCCGGGATGGTCACCATGGCGGCGGCTGAATTTGATTTCATTGTCATCGGCTCCGGCTCGGCCGGCTCCGTTCTGGCCAACCGGTTGAGCGAGGACAGGGCCAACCGGGTGCTGGTGCTGGAATACGGCGGCAGCGATTGGGGGCCGTTCATCCAGATGCCGTCGGCCCTGTCCTACCCGATGAACATGTCGACCTACGACTGGCAGCTGAAGGCAGAGCCCGAACCAGCGCTCAACGGCCGTGCCCTGGTTGCACCGCGCGGCAAGGTGATTGGCGGTTCGTCGTCGATCAACGGCATGGTCTACGTGCGCGGCCACGCCCGCGATTTCGACACCTGGGCCGACATGGGCGCCGACGGCTGGGCCTTCAAGGACGTCCAGCCCTACTTCAAGCGCATGGAAACCTCGCACGGCGGCGAGGACGGCTGGCGCGGCACCGACGGGCCGATGCACGTCACCCGCGGCCGCCGCGAAAACCCGCTCTACAAGGCCTTCGTCGAGGCCGGGCGGGATGCCGGCTATCCGGTCACCGACGACTACAACGGCCGCCAGCAGGAAGGCTTCGGCGCCTTCGAGATGACGGTCTGGAACGGCCGCCGCTGGTCGGCCGCCAACGCCTATCTGAAACCGGCCCTGAAGCGCCACAACCTGAAGCTGGAAACCCGCGCCCTGGCCCGCCGCATCGTCATGGACGGCAAACGCGCCACGGGTGTGGAGTACGAACAGGGTGGCAAGATCAAGACCGCCACGGCACGCCGCGAGGTGATCCTGTCGGCCAGCGCCTTCAATTCGCCCAAGCTGCTGCAGCTGTCGGGCATCGGCAACCCGGACGACCTGAAGCACCTCGGCATCGCGCCCGTCCACGCCCTGCCCGGTGTCGGTGCCAACCTGCAGGACCATCTGGAGGTCTACATGCAGGTCGAATGCCTGCAGCCGGTGTCGCTCAACCGCCGCCTCGGCCTGATCTCAAAGGGTTTCATCGGCCTGGAATGGCTGTTGTTCAAGACCGGCCTCGGCGCCACCAACCATTTCGAAAGCTGCGGCTTCATCCGCTCCAAGGCAGGGGTCGAATACCCGGACATCCAGTTCCACTTCCTGCCAGGCGCCATCCGCTATGACGGCAGGTCGGCGGCCAAGACAGACGGCTTCCAGGCCCATGTCGGGCCCAACCGCATGAAGTCGCGCGGGTCGGTAAAACTGCGCTCAGCCGACCCCAAGGAGCCGCCGGAAATACGCTTCAACTACCTCAGTCACCCTGACGACATGGCCGACTTCGTCACCTGCATAAAACTGACGCGCGAGGTGTTCGACCAGCCGGCGATGGCCCCGTTCAAAGGCAAGGAAATCCAGCCCGGCGACCACGCGACCTCAGATGAGGCCATCGAAGGTTTCATCCGCGAGCATGCCGAAAGCGCCTTCCACCCGTGCGGAACCTGCAGGATGGGCTCCGCCGACGACCCGATGGCTGTCGTCGATCCGCAATGCCGGGTGATCGGCATCAAGGGTTTGCGTGTCGCCGATAGTTCGCTGTTCCCGCTGATCCCTAACGGCAATCTCAACGCTCCCAGCCTGATGACCGGCGAAAAGGCCGCCGACCATATCCTCGGCAAGGATATGCTGCCAGCCTCCAATCTGGAGCCGTGGATCAACCCCAACTGGCAGACCAGTCAGCGGTAATGCTCTGCTTTAGATAACCACCAGCTCGCGGCGCACGTTGCACATGCGTTCGCCGCCGCTGTCGGTGACAATGAATGGCTCGGATATTCCCGCCCCGAAATCGTCAAGCCATACGCCGGACTGGAAGTGGAAGCACATGCCGGCTTCGAGCACCGTCTTGTCTCCGACCCTCAGGCTGGCCGTGCGCTCGCCCCAGTCCGGCGGGTAGTTCAGGCCGATGGAATAGCCCACCCGGCTCGGCTTCTCGAAACCGTTTCGGTTCAGAATCGATTGCCACAGCGCCTCGACTTCCTCGCAGGTCACACCCGGCCTGGCCGCCTCAAGCGCCCGGTCACCCCCCTCGATGATCACATCGGTCAGCCGCACCATCTCATCGGGCGGCGGACCGATATGGGCGGTGCGCGTCAGCGGCGCATGATAGTGCCGCCGCGCCGCGCCCAGCTCCATGACGATCAGCCCTGAGTTGGGAAGCGGTTCGTCGGTCCAGGTCAGATGCGGTGTACTGGTGCCCTCGCCGACCTGGATCAGCGGACACAGGCTGGTGTAGTCGCCGAACTTGCCGTCAAAGCCGGTCACCTGATCGTGGTAGACATCGGCGATCACCTCATACTGGCGCACCCCCGGCGCCAGTTTGGCCAGCGCATTGTTCATTGTGTCGGTGATGATCCGCCCGGCCTCGCGCATGTAGACAAGCTCCGCCGGCGACTTGACCAGCCGGGCCCAGTTGACCAGTTCGCGGTTGTCGGCAATCGTCGCGTTCGGCAAGCCGGCGACCAGATGCCGGTGCGCCCGCGCGGTGTAGTAGTGGGCATCGAAATCCACCCCGATGCGCGCCCCGCCCCAGCCGCGCGCGGTGATCAGATCGCACAATTCATCGAACGGATGCTGCGTTGGGTGATGCACCAGCGGTTCCGAAAACCCGATGATGTTTTCTGCCGGCAGGTCCGTCGTGATATGCGCCGACTTGGCATCCTGCGCCCGGCCGAACCAGATCGGCCAGTCCTCGTCCTGGTGCACCACCACCGCCTGCGGCGTATAGAACGACCAGCCGTCGAAACCGGTCAGCCAGCCCATGTTGGCCGGGTCCTGACACACCAGCACATCGAACCCGGCCCCGGCCATGCGCCGGCGGACGTCATCCACCCGTCGGCGGAACTCCTGCGGCGGAAACGCCTTCTGAAACCCCATGGCCCTGCCCTCCCGGCTCAGTGATCCACAGCAAGCCATACCGCTTCCAGGGGCAGTTGGGATAGCGGAAATCGCAGCAGATCCTAAATCGGCACCGACATGCCCGTCTTGGTGCGATCCATCACGACCGAGGTACGGAACCGCTTGACGTTCGAATCATCAAAGAACAGGCGCTGGGTGAGCAGTTGGAAGTCTTCCATGTCGCGCGCCAGGGCGATCAGGGCAAAGTCGCCCTCACCGGTGATGTAGTAGCACTGCTGCACCTGCGGCTCGGCCTTCATCCGGCGCTTGAAGGCATCAAGCTGGTGCAGGCTCTCGCGCTCCAGCTCGACCATGATCAGGAAGGTCATGGTGAAGCCGGCCGCCGCCGGCTGAATGACGGTCGTATCGCCGGCAATCACCCCGGCCTCGCGCAGCGCCCTGATCCGCCGTTGCACTGTCGCCACCGAACTACCGGTGTCCTCGGCCAGCGTTTCCAGCCGCGCGCGAGCATCGGCCTGCAAACCGCGCAGGATGATTTGGTCGGTGTTGGACAGCTCCATGATGACTGCATTCTATCACATTCGGAAGAATAATGAGAGACTTTCTCGAATTACCGCACTCAAACGAGAGTTCAGCGCACAACCTGCCGCTAGAATGGTGCCAACAGTTCAAAAAGGACCACCGCCATGACACCGGGACTCGAATCCGAAATCATCGATCACGACGCCTACAAGCGCAACCAGACCCGCCTGCAGGAGGCCGGACTGAGACTGCCACTGATTGCGGATCTGGCCGATCCTCCCAACCGGCTTTCGGCAAAAGCCGAAGAGATCACAGATGCCGATCCGGATGGTCCGGACCCACGAAATCTCTTCCGCATTCACTGGCACAACGGCCCAGACCGCAAAGAGCTGTCGGACATTCCGGGCCATATCGTGCTCGGTGAGGAACTCACCGGCGTTCCCGCCAAGATCGTCGTTGCCCTCGGCAACCGCTTTCCGATGATCGACACCCACAAGGTGCTCGCGGCTTACGGCTGCCTGATCCCGCGCCTGATGTCAGGTGCCTTCGACATCACTCGCCACCGCGCCGTGTGGCCGTCAACCGGCAACTACTGCCGCGGCGGTGTTGCCGTCGCCAAGCTGCTCGGCTGCCGCTCGGTCGCCGTGCTGCCGGAAGGCATGAGCCAGGAGCGTTTCAACTGGCTGGAGGAATGGGTCACCGACCCGTCCGACATCTACCGCACGCCGGGCACCGAGAGCAACGTCAAGGAAATCTACGACGCCTGCCACGCGTTGGCCAAGGACCCGCAGAACCTGATCCTCAACCAGTTCGCAGAATACGGCAACTACATCATCCACCGCACCGTCACCGGCCCGGCGCTGCAGCGCATCGCCGACAAGCTGAGCGCCGATGGCCTGACCGCCCGCGCCTATGTCTCGGCCTCCGGTTCGGCTGGAACGCTCGCCGCCGGCGATCACCTGAAACAGGCGCTCGGCACCGACACTTGCGTGGTCGAAGCGCTCGAATGCCCGACCCTGCTCTACAACGGCTACGGCGAGCACAACATCCAGGGCATCGGCGACAAGCACGTGCCGCTGATCCACAACGTCATGGGCTCAGACTTCGCCATCGGCGTCTCCGACAGCGCCTGCGACGCCCTCAACCTGGTGTTTAACACCTCCGCCGGCCGTGCCTACCTGGCCGAACACAAGGGACTGGGCCAGGAGGCCATCGCCGGGCTGGCAAATTTCGGCCTGTCATCCATCGCCAACATCCTCGGCGCCATCAAGTACGCCAAGTACAATGCACTGGGCCCGAACGACATGGTGCTCACCGTCGCCACCGATGGTGCTGCCATGTACGGCTCGGAAATGGCCCGTGCGCAGGACAAGTACTTTGCCGGAAGGTTCACCGAACTCGAGGCCGCCGAAAGCTTCGGCCGCCACATGCTCGGCGCCGCTACCGACCACACCGTCGAGCTGACCCGTTTTGCGCGCGAACGCATCTTCAACCTGGGCTACTACACCTGGGTCGAACAACAGGGCACCAGCCTGGAAGATTTCGACCGCCGCCGCGACCAATCCTTCTGGGACGGCCTGCTCGACCTGGTGCCGGTGTGGGACGGCATGATTGCCGAGTTCAACGGCTGAACATCACAGCCAATGCACCCGGCGCACGTGGGCATCGGCGTGGGCCAGCACCCGCTCTTCGCCGCCGGGCCAGAGTTGCAAGGTCAGGCGCGGTCCCGCCTCGCCGTGCAACTCGAACGACAGCCAGGCAACCGGAGCATCACTGCCGGCCGCCCTGCCCAGCGCCTGCATGTGCCGGATGATCCGTTCCTTTGCCGCATCGGGAAAGTACTGAAACGCGATCGAGTGGAACAGGACTCGGGCGACCCCCGGCTTGCCCCGCACCGGCAGCACCTCCTGCACCCAGTCCGCCGCATCGCCCGTATCGACCCGCGGCAGGCCGGCACGCGCGATGTCTATGGCTGCGGCAACGCGCGCCAGCCGTTCAGGCTGATCGGGCCACACATAAGCCAAAAGTCTGGCACAATGCTCATCATCGCCGAGGTCGATCGGCTGGCGGTCACAACCGCGCCGGCCGGCAATCCGAACGGTGTCTCGCCCCGGCGGCGCGCCTGACCATTCAGGACACAAACTGACGCCGGACCCGGACCGGCCGAACGAAGCACCGGCCAGATTGTAGGAGAAGTGATCCATCATCAGATTGAGCCCGGCGCTGGCGCCCACTTCGAACAGTTCGAGCGGTAGACCCGTTTCTGCCGCCACGACCATCAGGCCGGGATAGAGTACGCCCGAACGCGCCACCTCATTGGTCTGCGGATGAAGGTCGAGCCACGGCAGGATGACCTCGTCGTTGCGCGCGATGGCCGTCATAGCCGCGTCCGCCAACACGTCCGCATCTGGCACGTCATTTGGCGGATAGACGCCCGCCAAAGCCTGATCGCGATCACGCCGCACCAGATCATGCAGCGCCCCAGCCAGCCTGATCGGCACGGCATCGCCCAGCGCGTCCGGCCGGCCGGGCCAGTTGAGCACCCGCGCGCCCGTGCGGGTTGACCGGTCAAGCGCGTCCCCAAGCCCCGCCATCAGCTTGGCCATGAACGGCGAACCAAGACCGATGCACCACTCCGCCTGCTGCCGGAAAGCCTCCCGCACGGCGCCTTCTCCACACGCGCCCTCAGCCATCAAGCGCCTCCACGACACCGCGGATCACCATCTCGCTGACCCGCCGGTTTGCCTCGTGCGTCACCCCGGCGATGTGCGGCGTGAGGATGATGTTGTCCAACCCGGCGAACATGGCCGCTTCATCGGCCGGCAGCGGCTCGGTTTCAAACACGTCGAGTGCCGCGCCACCCAAATGCCGATCACGCAGAGCCGCAGCCAGTGCCACCTCATCGACGACCCCGCCGCGCGCCGCGTTGATCAGCATCGCCCCCGGCCGCATCGCGGCAATCGCACGGGCATCGATCATGAAGCGTGTCTCATCAGTGAGTGGCACATGCAGGCTGACGACATCGCACGATTTGAGCAGCGCCATATGGTCCATGCGCTCGACCAGCCGCCAGGCCGGATCGTCGTCGGCGACGTAAGGGTCGCACGCCGCCACGTGAAAACCCAGCGCCGTGGCCCGTGCAGCCGCCGCCCGCCCGGTGTTGCCATAGCCGATCACGCCGAAGCGCCGGCCCGAAACCTCATGCCCCACCATGGCCTGCCGCGGCCAGCCGCCGGCGAGCATGGCGGCATTGCCGTCATAGGCGCCGCGCAACAGCATCAGCGCCACTGTCACCGCATACTCGCCCACCGACACAGCATTGGCCCCCGGCGTGTTGACAACCCTGATGCCGCGCGCCGCACACGCCTCAAGATCGATATTGTTCAGCCCGACCCCGATCCTCCCGACGACTTCGAGCCGCGGCCCGGCGGCCAGCAGTTCATCCGTCACCTCAGCCGCACTGCGCACCACCAGGGCCCGAGCCATACCAAGCAAGGTGCGCAACTCATCCGGCCTGGCAATCAGTTCCGGATCATAGTGAAAAGTCAGACCGGACCCGACGCCCGCCAACACCGCTTCATCCAAAAACTCGCAGATGACAATGTCTTTCATGACCGCCACACTATCAGAGCAACAAACGCTTTGGGAGGCGCAGGCTCGAAGGCAATTCTAGGCTACCATTCTGCCGCGCGTGTTGTATGGTTTCCGCAAACGCAGCGTTTGGAAACAGCAATGACCCAGCACCTTCGCACCGCCGCCAGCGACTATCTGGTGCGCTATGGCGGTGACACTTTTGACAACCTGTTCACCTCCGCCAAGGGCACAATCGTCATCGACGACGAGGGCCGCGAGGTGCTCGATTTCACCTCGGGTCAGATGTGTTCGACCATCGGCCACAACCATCCTGCGATTGTCGAAGCGGTCAACCGTAGCGGCGAAACTGCCCTGCACATGTTTTCCGGCATGATTCCCGAGACGGTTGTCCAACTCGCGGTGGAATTGACCAACTGGCTGCCGGCCCCGCTCACCAAGTCCCTGTTCCTGTCGACGGGCAGCGAATCCAACGAGGCAGCGCTTCGCCTGGCCAAACTGGCGACCGGTGGCTACGAAGTTGTGGCACTTGGTGGCTCCTGGCACGGCACCACCGCCGGTTCAGCGGCTGCCACTTTCGCCAGCGACCGGCGCGGCTATGGGCCCAAGGTGCCGGGCAACCATGTCCTGCCGGAGCCGAACGCCTACCGCTGCCCGATCGGCCACTGCCGCGATACTTGCGACATGTCCTGCCTGCGCGCCGGTTTGCGGATGTTCGACATGGCAACCGACGGCGCTCCGGCGGCAATCCTGGCCGAACCGATCATCTCCGCAGGCGGCGTGATCGTGCCGCCCGATGGTTACTTCGAGGCCTTGCAGCAGGCAGCCCAAGCGCGCGGTATGCTGCTGATCTTCGACGAAGCGCAAACCGCCTTCGGCTGCCTCGGCGTCAAGACCAGTGCCGAAGACGTCGGTGTCACCCCGGACATCATGTCAGTATCGAAAACCCTCGGTGGCGGCCTGCCGCTGTCCGCCACGGTGACCAGCCCTGAGATCGAGGAAAAGGCCCACTCCGCCGGCTTTACGTTCTACACCAGCCATGTCTCCGACCCCATGCCGGCGGCCGCCGGTTTGGCCGTGCTCGAAACCATCGCGAAAGACAACCTGATCGAGCGCGCCACCGAGATGGGCAACTACCTGCGCGCTGGTCTCGAAGAGCTGCAGCAACGCTACGAATGCATCGGCGACATCCGCGGCAAGGGATTGCTGCTCGGCGTCGAACTGGTCAAGGACCGCCACAGCCGCGAGCCGCACCATGAACTTGCCGCGATCACCACCGAGCGCTGCTTCCAAGCCGGCCTGTCCATGAACATCCGCCGCCGCAAAGACCGCGGCGCCGTCTGGCGCATCGCCCCGCCGCTGACCGTGTCAAAGGATGAGATTGACCGCGCGATTGCGATTCTGGACGAAGCGTTGTCGGAGAGTCGTGAAGACGTCACACGCGGTCCCTGATGGCGGTTGCCGCTAGCACTTACTGTTCCTGTAGCTCTGCACGCACGTGCATCAAGATCTTGCCAAGCTTGTTGAGACCCATCCCGTCCGGACCGCATCCCCAATAGGAGTCCATTGGTGCATTCTCGACTAACAGCGCATCGCCAGTGCCAAGAAGCACATTCCGCGGGACAGGGTGCGTTTCGAACTTCTTGAGCACCGCTCGGTACATCACTTCATCTTTGATGTCTTCCCAATCGCGTCGCAGCGGTACTGTGCGTGTGCGGCCCAAAGCCTTGGCATCCTTAGGCCTACTGGCACAACGAATGCGTTCCCGATAGGCTTCATCATGAAATTTCTGGGCTTGGAAATAGTGCTCAACCGTTCGCCACCAGACGTTTTCAAACTCCACACCGAAGGGTGCAAAATTCGAGAGTTCAGAATAGGCGTCGGTTTGTGAGTAGAAATAAATTGGCATTCAAATCCCAATTTTGGATCGCTTGAAAGACGGCCTTTCTGTCACCCGCCCAGGAACAACCGCCCCACATCCGGATCGGCCAGAAGCTCATCACCCGGCCCCGCCTTGGCCAGTTCACCCGACACCAGGACGTAGCCGAGGTCGGCGAACTCGAGCCCCTTCTTGGCGTTTTGTTCGACCATGATGATGGTCTTGCCGTCGCCGTGCTGCAAGTCGTGGAGGATTTCGAACACCATGTCGATGAAGCGCGGTTCGAGACCGATGGAAGGTTCGTCGACCAGCAGGACCTCCGGATTCATCACCAGGGCGCGGGAGATTTCCAGCAGACGCCGCTCGCCGCCGGACAACACCTTGGCCTGAGCCTTGCGCCGCGCTGCCAGGCGATCATACTTCTCGAACACCCGCTCAGCCGCTTCCTTGGCTTGATCCGGCTTGTCCTTCAGAAAACCACCCATCCACAGGTTTTCTTCCACCGTCATGTCGGGAAAGACGGAATTGTCCTGCAGGATGTAGGCGATGCCGGCAGTCTTCAGCTTGTCGTTTGGTTTGAGCGCGGTCACGTCGGTGCCGCCGACGATGATCTTTCCGGAAAATATGTTGGTGAAACCGAAAATCGAATGCAGCACCGTCGACTTGCCGGCCCCGTTCGGCCCGATCAAGCACAGCGACTGGCCCTTGCCGACCCTCAGGTCGAAGTCGTGCAAAATCTCCATGCGGCCATAACCGGCGCGCAGATGCTCGATGGAAACGAACGGCTCGCCGGAAGACATCGCCGCCAGTTCGTCCGGCTTCGGTGCGCCTTCTGAAATCTTGGCTGCCTCGCGCGCCACCGCATCGACCGACATGACCACATCGACCGACCCGGCATGATAGCCGGACGCCCGCTTTTCCGCCGCGGTCCTGGCCGGCGTCTTCGCAACCTTTTTGGCCGGTTTCTTGGCAGCCTTCCTGGCTGGTTTCTTGGGTGTTCGGGCCATGGTCAATGCGCCCCCAGATAGGCGTCGATGACGCGCTGATCGTTCTGGATGTCGTCCGGCTCGCCGTCGGCCAGCAGCTCGCCGTGCGCCAGGCAATAGATGTGATCGGCCAGGTTCATGATCACCCGCATGTTGTGCTCGATGACGAACAGGGTAATACCGAACTCCTCGTTGGCCTTTTTCAGCCGGTCGATCAGCCCGTTGATCAGCGTTGGGTTGATGCCGGCTGTCGGCTCATCAAGCATCAGCACCGACGGTTCGTTCATCAGCGCCATGGCGAACTCGAGCAGTTTTTGCTGGCCGAACGACAGATCGCCGCCGAGCAGGTTGCGCTTTTCATAAAGCCCGACGAATTCGAGCAGCGACAGGGCCTTTTCGTGGTCTGCCCTGGAGTGTGCCGCAAACATGTCCATGAACTTAGCGCGCCGGTGCGGGATCGAGATCAGCATGTTCTGCACGCAGTTCATCTTGCCGTAGATGCGCGTCTGCTGAAAGGTGCGCAACAGCCCGAGCCGGGCGATCTGCTGCACCTGCAGGTCGGAAATCTCCTTGCCCTCGAAGGTGATGGAGCCTTCGTCGATGGGATGGAAGCCGACGATGGAGTTGAACAGCGTCGTTTTGCCCGAGCCGTTCGGCCCGATCAGTCCGGTGATCGCTCCCTGTTTGACGTCGAGCGAAATGCCCTGATTGGCGATCACCCCGCCAAACCGTTTCGAGACGCCACGGACTTCAATGATGTTCTTCCCGGCAACGGCGTTGTTCATTGCGCCGCCTCCGTCTTGCCGCCCGATTTGTCGACGGTGAGGCCGAACCACTCGGGCCTGACCCGCTGCAGCCAGCCCAGCAGGCCGTCCTGGAAGTAGACCACGGTGATGACGATCAGCGCCCCCAGCGCCACCCACTGCCAGCCGAGGAAGTAATTCCAGGTCACCTCCTTGAAGACGTGAAAGGCAACCGCACCGACCACCGGCCCCCACAGCGTGCCCTTGCCGCCGAGCAGCACGCACACCACCATGAAGATACCCAGGTTGATCGTCTGATAAGCGGTCTCCAGCGGCTCGAAATGGATGAGCTGATAGGCCGAAAAAGCCCCGGCAATGCCGACGAAGAACGCCGCCAGCGCCCAGGCCGTCAGCTTGGTGCGCATAGTATGCAACCCCATGCCCTCGGCCTTGTCCTCATCGTCGCGGATGGCATTGAGTGCCAGCCCGAACCGTGTCGAATACAGCCACTTGACGAACAGGAACAGCGCGATGCCGAGCCCGGCAAACAGGAAGTAGAAGAACACCTTGCCATCATCGAGATCGCCCGGATAGACTGGCAGCGCGATGCCCTGCCCGCCGCCGACCCAGTCCCAGTTGGACACCAGTTCGCCGGCGGCAATCGCCACGCCCAGCGTGCCGATCGCGAAGTACGGCCCGCGCAGACCGAAGGTGATGTAGCCGATGATGACCGCGCAGACGGCGCAGAACAGCCCGGCGGCGATGGAGCCGATGAACAGGCCGGTGAAATACTGCGCCTCGGTGAACTTGAACGTGCCGCCGCCCGCCGCGTCCGTGTACTCCGCCACCGAATGCACCAGCGAGATCGCGACCACGGCGCAGACGTACATGCCAGTGCCGTAAAAGAAGATGTTGCCGAGCGAGTTGTAGCCCATCTGCCCGCCGGTGATGTCCCAGGTGAGCGCCACGATCACCATCAGCCACAGCGTTGCCAGTTGCGTGCCATAAGCCGGGAACAGGAAGGGCGCCGCGACCGTCGCGATCAGCAGGATGGCGTAGAGAATGATCTTGTTCATAACCGCCTCCTCACTTCAGCACCTGACGGTGCCGCCGTTGCTGCAGCAACCGCACCAGCAGCACCAACAGCAGCAACAGGACGGCAATCGCCTGTTGGTAGCCAATACCGAAGATGTGCGCACCGTATTGCTCCAGCACGCCGATGCCGAGACCGGCGGCGATGACGCCCGGCAGATTGCCCAGCCCCGCCGCCGTGACGATCACGAATGAGCGCACTGAATAGGTGATGCCGTAGAACGGCTGGATCAGCCACACCATGACGATGATCGCCCCTGCCGCCCCGCAGATCGCCGCGTTGAGCGAGAAGGTGAACCCGTAGACCTTGTCCGTGTCGATGCCCATCACGCGCGCCGCGCGCGGGTTCTGGGCCGTGGCCCGGATCGCCTGGCCCATGCGCGATGTCTTCATGAAGATGATCACCCCGGCTGCCAGCGATGCCGCCAGCACCACGCCGATCAGCTTGGCGATCGGCACATCGACGAAGCCGTCGAAGAAATACAACGTATCGTATTCCAGCTTGACGCTCTGCGTATCCGACCCGAACAGCAGATTGAGGATCTGCGCCATCATGATCGCTACACCAAAGGTGGCAAGCAACGAGGTGAAAAGGTCCCGGTCGATCACCCGGCGGATGACCAGTTTGTACACCACCCAGCCGATACCCCACCCGACCGCAAAGGCAATCGGCACGCCGAGCAGCGGGGGCACGCCCTTGCCGGTCAGCCACCAGGCAACGTAACCGCCGGTGATGACGAAGTCGCCCTGCGCTAGGTTCTTGACGTTCATCACGCCCCACACCAGGGCGAGGCCGTACGCGGCAAGCGCGAACAGACAACCGATCATCAGCCCGTCAAGAACGATCTTGGCGTTGACGACGGGAAACTCGAACAACAGCGAGATGTTTCCCAGGATTTGGTCCATACCGTCCGTCCCCTCATCGGCGGAATGTTGAAGCTATGCGCAACTACGCACAATGCCGGCAATGGCTCCTTCCCCCAAGAAAGGGGGGAAGAACCTGCCCCGGACCTGATCCGGGGTCGTGATGGGGGTTGACGGCGGTGCATCGCAGCACGGCTTTTGCACAAACGAGCCGCGATCAATCCCCACCTTAACCCTCCCCTTTTCCAGGGGAGGGAATGGTTTCGCGTTTTGGCCCGAAGCCCTACTGTGCCTTGCGCGGCCAGTTCAGCTTGTGCGAGGCAAAGGCCGACGGAGCGACCACGTTGTAGGCACCGTCCTGGATTTGCCGCAGCACCATCGGCTTGGCGATGTTGTTGCCCTCCGGCGCGAACTTGATGCCGCCGTAGAACGTCATCAGGTCGGTTGCCGCGATGGCGTCGCGAACCTTGTCCTTGTCCAGCGAAGCGGCGCGCTCAAAGGCATCCTTGAACACATAGACCGCAGCCGAGGCCTGGGCTGTCTGGTACGGCACCTTCTTTTCCGCATACTCGGGATACGCTGCCTTGAACTCTTTTTCGTAGTTCGCGGCAGTGCCGAAAATCGGGTCCTCGTAAGACAACGTTTCGGCCCACTGGGTCGAACACAGGATGTCGTTGGCTGTGGCACCGAACTTGCCGGTCACGTCTGCTGCCTCACAGTGCGTCATTGCGATCATCGGCACGTCGATCTTCATCTCGCCGATCTGGCGCACGCCGGTCGCTGCACCCTTGGAGTGGCCGGAGATGATCAGAAGGTCGGGCTTCAGGAGCTTCACCTTGGTCAGGATGGCGCTCATATCGGACAGATCGCGCGGCAGCTTTTCGTCGATCACCACCTTCATGTCGTAGCGCGCCGCGTCATCAAGCACGCCGGCCCTGATGTCGAGGGAGAACGGATCGTTCTCAACCGCCACGGCCACCTTCACATCGGACGGCTTCTTGCCTTCCTTCTCGGCCATCTCGGCCGCCAGCGTCACCGCCGAGGCGAGATACTGCTCTGACGTCGACAACACCGCGAACAGATACTTGCGGCCCTTATTGAACAGCGAACGCGAGGCACCCTCGGCCTCCACCATGGGGATCTTGTACTTCTCGGTCACCGGCGCAATCGCCTTGGTGAGGCCGGACGAGTACGGCCCGAGCATGTATTCGATCTTATCCTGGCTGATCAGCCGTTCGGCCAGCGTCGCGCCACGGTCGCCCTTGGATTCATCGTCATAGTAGGTGACATTGAAATTGTAACACTTGTCGCCGACCTTGACGCCGCCGTTCTCCTTGATCTTCTGGATGGCGAATTCATAGCCATTCTTGGCGTGAATGCCGTTGGTGGCATATTTGCCGGTCAGCGAGATCGCCGAACCGAGCCGCAACTCCTCGCACTCGGCAGCCGAGGCGCTGCCTGCCGTCGCGGTCAATGCAAGACCGGCGACCAGGCCAAAGGTCAAATAACGCAATCTGGACATCTTTTGCTTTCCTCCCTTTAATCTGTCAGCCCCCCGTTGCAGGAGAACCGTTGCAACCTTTATAGCCCGCCCTGCGGCGATAACAAGACCGCCTGCCGCGCGCCGGAACAAGGGTCCGAACCCTACATGCCCGCTTCGGCTTTGCCGGCGGCGATGTACAGCGCCCGCATCTGCCGCGCAACCGGGCCGGGCATCCCATCGCCGATCGGCTGGCCGTCGATCTCGACAATCGGCAGGACGAACGTCGATGCCGAGGTCAGGAACGCTTCATCCGCCGCCAGCGCCTCATCGACACTGAACGCCCGCTCCTCGATCCGCACCTGGTGTTTTGCGGCAAGTTCAAGAATCACCTTGCGCCGAATGCCCGGCAGGATGTCACGCGACAGCGGACGGGTGATCAGCACGCCGTCCCTGACGATGTAGGCCGACGACGATGAGCCCTCGGTCACGTTGCCGTCCTCAACCATCCAGGCTTCAAAGGCGCCCGTCTCGGCCGCCTGTTGCTTGGCCATCACCTGCCCGAGCAAGGCGATGGACTTCACGTCCCGCCGCTTCCAGCGGATGTCCTCCACCGTGGCCACTTTGACGCCGGTTTCGGCCAGCGGGTTGTCGAGCAGCTTCTTTTTTTGCGTAAAGGCCATCACCGCTGGCGGGGCGTCCTTCGGAAACGCAAAATCCCGCTCCGCCACACCGCGCGTTACCTGCGAATAGACCAGCCCCTCGTCAATGGAGTTGCGGGCGATCAGCTCATCGTGGAACGCGGCATAGTCGTCCTCGGAACACGGCCAGCCAATCCCCAGTTCGCCGAGACTTCGCCCCAGCCGGGCCAGGAACGGCGCCTTGTCGATCAATTTCCCGCCGATCACCGGCACGACCTCATAGACCCCGTCGCCGAACAGATACCCCCGGTCGAAGATCGACACGCGTGCCTCTTCTTCCGGCACGAATTCCCCGTTTACGTAGACAATCCGGCTCACGTTGTTCTCCCGTATGATGCTGTACCCGTATCCAAAGCAGAAAGCGCCCATGCGGTCCAGCCTTGAAAGGCCTGCCGCTCGACCTATCTTCACCCAATGGCAGAACACAAGAACAATCCATACTACACCGGTCCCGTCACCGACCACTTCGATGGCCGGTGTTTTTATCTGTCCCACCACTCGACCCGCAAATCCGCCGCCGACCTCAAGAAATGGCGGTCTGAGCGTCAGCCGGCCAAGTGGCCGAAATGGGTCCGCCATGAGCGGTTCCCCGCACCGGCGCCAGAGGTCAATGGCGGCGATCTTTCCGTCACCTTCATCGGTCACGCCACCGCGCTGATCCAGACCGGCGGGCTCAACATCCTGACCGACCCGTTCTTTTCCATGCGCACCAGTCCGGTGCAGTGGGCCGGGCCGAAACGGGTTCACGCACCCGGGGTGGCGATGGAAAAACTGCCGCCGATCCACATCGCGCTGGTCTCTCACAACCACTACGACCACATGGACCTGCCGGCGCTGCGGCAGCTTCACGATGCCTACAAACCCCGAATAATCACTCCGCTCGGCAACGGCGCAATTATCAGCAAGGCTCGCCGGGCCTTCGACATCACCGAGGCCGATTGGGGCAAGTCAATCCCCATAAATGGGGATGTTTCGATTGTCCCCACCGAAGCCCTGCACTGGTCCAAACGCACATTGTGGGATCGCAACATGGCGCTGTGGGCCGCCTTCGTTATCAGGACGCCGCACGGCACCGTCTATTTCGCCGCCGACACCGGCTATGGCGACGGCGCCCACTTCCGCGCCGTACGCGATGCGTTCGGCCCACCCCGCCTCGCCCTCATCCCCATCGGCGCCTATGAGCCGCGCTGGTTCATGAAGCCTCAGCACATCAACCCGGCCGAGGCGGTTCAGGCCCATATCGATCTCGGTGCCCATCACTCCCTCGCCATCCACCACGGCACGGTGCAACTCACCGACGAGGCCATTGACGAACCGGTCGCCCATCTGTCCGAAGCCCTCGAACATCACGGCATAGACCACGCCCGCTTCCGCGCCCTCACCCCCGGCGAGAGTTGGCGCATCCCGCCGCTGGCGTAAGAACCGCCGGAGATGGCATTCGAACCATCCGCTCCTAGAAAAGAGGAGGGTCGGGGTGGGGATTGACGGTGGCGCATTTTGGCAAAGCTTATACTTCGTGGCACCGCTATCAACCCCCATCCCGACCTTCCCCCTTTCCGGGGGAAGGAGTAAGGTAGATCCAACCTGGTAGTTCACCATAGAAAGGCCCCACACCATGGCATCCATCATCGGCTGGTCCCACTCGCAATTCGGCAAGCTGGAGGACGAGGAACTGGAAACCCTCATCGCCAAGGTGGCGCACGATGCCGTGGAAGATGCCGGCATCGAGTTTGCCGACATCGACGCCATCTATGTCGGCCAGTTCGGCGGTTTCGAAAAACAGAGCTTCCCGGCCGCCTTCGCCCTCGACGCCGATCCGGGGCTGCGCTTCAAGCCCGCCACCCGGGTCGAGAACGCCTGCGCCACCGGTTCTGCCGCCATCCACCAGGGCCTCAACGAGATCGCCGCGGGCAAGTCGCGTTTCGTGCTCGTCGTCGGGGCGGAAAAGATGACCGCCGCCTCGGGACCGGAAATCGGCGATGCCCTGCTCAACGCCTCCTACCGCAAGGAGGAAGGCGACACGCCGGGCGGCTTTGCCGGCGTGTTCGGCCGCATCGCCGATCTCTACTTCCAGCGCTACGGCGACCAGTCCGCCGCCATGGCCCGCATCGCCGCCAAGAACCACTTCAACGGGGTCGAGAATCCTTATGCGCAACTGCGCAAGGATTTCGGCTTCGAGTTCTGCAACACCATCTCCGACAAGAACCCCTATGTCGCCGGCCCGATCCGCCGTACCGACTGCTCGCTGGTGTCCGACGGCGCCGCGGCCATCGTGCTGACCGACGACGACACCGCCCGCGAACGCGACAAGGCCATTACCTTCCGCGCCGCCGCCCACGTCCAGGATTACCTGCCCATGTCACGCCGCGACATCGTCAACTTCGAGGGTTGCGAGCGCGCCTGGACCAAGGCCCATGAAGCCGCGGGCACCACACTTGACGATCTGTCCTTCGTCGAAACCCACGACTGCTTCACCATCGCCGAACTGATCGAGTACGAAGCCATGGGGCTGACACCCAAGGGCGAGGGCGCCCGCGCCATCGCCGAAGGCTGGACCGCCAAGGACGGCAAACTGCCGGTCAACCCGTCCGGCGGCCTTAAATCCAAGGGCCACCCGATCGGCGCCACCGGTGTGTCGATGCACATCATGGCTTCGATGCAGCTCATCGGCGAGGCTGGCGGCATGCAGTTGAAAGACCCGGAGCTTGCCGGCATTTTCAACATGGGTGGTGCCGCGGTCGCGAATTATGTTTCGGTGCTGGAACGTTTGCGCTAAGAGACCGGCGGTCTACAATCTCTTGTCTGGGTAAGCGCACATGGAGTTCCGCCTGCCGATCGGACCGCGTGTCCGCCGCTCGCCGTTTTTCGAGGCCACCGTCGCTGACGGCGTCACCCATTTTTCCGTGTACAACCACATGTACATGCCGACCGGCTATGGCCATCCGGACGCCGAGTACGACCGGCTGATCAACGGCGTGGCAATGTGGGATGTGGCGGTGGAGCGCCAGGTGCAACTGACCGGCCCGGACGCTGCCCGGCTGGCCGATTACCTGACCACCCGCGACCTCACCCGGGCCAAGGTCAACCAGGGCTACTACGCCCCGATCTGCACCCATGACGGCATCCTGATCAACGATCCCATCGCCTTGAAACTGGCCGACGACAAATACTGGTTCTCCATCGCCGACAGCGATATCTGCCTGTGGGCCAAGGCGGTCGGCGCCGAACGCGGCATGGATGTGAAGGTCACAGAACCCGATGTCTCACCGCTCGCCATTCAGGGCCCTAAGGCTGAAGATGTCGTGGCGGCCCTGCTCGGCGACTGGGTCGGCGACATGCGCTACTTCGCCTTTGCTCCGTTCGATCTCGACGGCATTCCCTTGCAGGTCGCCCGGTCCGGCTGGTCCAAGCAGGGCGGCTTCGAGCTGTACCTTTGCGACGGCACCAGAGGCACCGAACTGTGGAACCGGGTCAAGGAGGCCGGCAAGCCGCATGGCATCGGTCCCGGCACGCCGAACTACGTCGAGCGCGTCGAAAGCGCCCTTTTGTCCTACGGTGCCGACACCGACGATGAGACCAACCCCTTTGAGGTCCGGCTCGGCAAGCTGGTCAACCTCGACAACGAGGCGGATTTCGTTGGCAAGGCGGCATTGGCCGCCATCGCCAGCCAGGGCCCGAAGCGCCGCCAGGTCGGCCTGTTTCTGGCCGGCGGTCCGGTCCGGCCCAATCCCCACCCATATCGCATCATCCTGAACGGCGAGCCGGTGGGAACCATGTCCGTCGCCGCCTACTCACCGCGCCTCGACAACAACATTGCCATCGCCC
Organism: Aestuariivirgaceae bacterium; assembly: GCA_965216335.1. Lineage (GTDB taxonomy): Bacteria > Pseudomonadota > Alphaproteobacteria > Rhizobiales > Aestuariivirgaceae > JAHEJE01. The sequence continues at coordinate 2,235,297 of OZ244154.1, forward strand.
TCATCGACAACAACGTTGCCGACGATGAATCGGAGCTCGTCGTCGACGCGCCGGGCGGACCGCGCAACGCGGCGATTACCGGCCTGCCGTTTTGCTGAGCAACCCGCCCGCGCCCGGTTTCAGTTACTGACATCGCCACAATTCTGTGCAAACTAAACCCATGAGTGACCGGGCCAAGATCAAACCGCCGAACAAGAAGGTCGCGGCCGCCTGGGCGGTCCATGCATTTACCGCATCAGGTATCGTGCTCGGATTTCTCGCCCTGATCGCCATTCTCGAGGGTGACAAGGTCGCTGCCTTCATGTGGCTCGGTTTTGCCCTGTTCGTCGACGGGATCGACGGCACACTGGCGCGCCGCGTAGGCGTGAACGAGCACACCCCCAATGTTGACGGTGCCACCCTCGACAATGTCATCGACTATTTCAACTACGTCGCCGTGCCGGCGATGATGATCTACTGGTTCAACCTGGTGCCGGAAGGCTGGGCCACCGTCACCGCCGCCGGCGTCATGGCCGTCTCCTGCTACACCTTCGCCAATGTCGGCATGAAGACCTCGGACTACTACTTCTCCGGCTTTCCGGCGATCTGGAACCTCGTGGTGCTGGCCTTCCACATTGTCCAGACCAACCCCTGGCTCAATCTTGTTGCGCTCGCGGTCTGCGGCGTCCTGACCTTCATCCCGTTCAAATGGGTCCACCCTTTGCGGGTGCGCGACTGGCGTCAGGTCACCATTCCCATGACAGTGCTGTGGGGCGCCACGTCAGTGCGCCTGGTCCTCATCGACACCGACGGCCAAAAACTCGTCGACGCCTCACCCACCGTGTTCTGGCTGTGGGTCATCGCCTCGCTGTACTTCTGCGCCATCTGCATCTGGCGCTCGTTCAGGCCGGAGCCGGAGGCTGATGCCGAGGCCAACGACGATCAGCACCACTAAGAGGAAGTAGATGAGATTGGTACCTGTAGCCGCGGCGGTCTTTTGGCATCCCTGCAGCCGGGACACGCCGAAACCTGCCTTGAAACCTTCACCCGCCTTCTGGTGGACGGCAACGGCGATACGCCGGTTAAGATACATGCGGTCCAGGAAATCAAAGGCGGCATGACCTCAAGCAACGATTTTCTGCAAGTAGAGACCGGGCACTGGATGACCCGTACGATTGAGCCGACCAACCAGCCCTGGGTGCTGACCTACAACAACACCATGTACACCTCTGCCGACAAGGGCGCGACGTGGACCAAACTCAGAACCGTCGACAGCGCCGAGAACCGCAAGAACGCGCTCAAGAACCAGCGCGAAAACGCCGCCACCGCGCGCAAGGCGGTCTGCGGCACGGAAGACCTGGACGGCGCCGCGCACGATGTGGTGGAGGCTGAGTTCGACACGCTGCAGAACTTCAAGGCCACCAACCACTACAAGTATTGGGTCAACAGCCAGACCGGCTGGATCTCAAAGACCACCTACAAGATGACGGGACAGGGTTTTGAGAGTTTCACGACACAAACACTGGAACCGGCCCCCGGCCTGACGTTGCCAACGCCAAAGTAACAGTCCGTGCCGTCCGGTCGGCCGAACATCACCGCCTGCCCAAACCCGCCCCGGAGAAAAGTCATGGCCCTTCAGGACCACCCGATGTGGCGCAAGCCGCAGCACCACAAGGACCTCGATCATGCCCATGATCATGTCCACTGGGTGGAGCTGTTCTATGACCTGATTCATGTGGTGACGATATTTCTGCTGGGCAACTATCTCAGCCACCATCATGTTACCTGGGAAAGCCTGCTGGTCTTTGCCTGCATCTTCACCGCCCTGTGGTTCGCCTGGGGCGAATTGAGCGTTTTCAACTCGCTCTATGTCTCCACAGATGTCTGGCACCGGATCGCCATGTCGGTTCAAATTTGCACGGTCATGTTCATGGCCGCATCGATCCCCGCCATCGCCGGCAAGGCATGGCCGTTCTTTGCGCTCGGCTTTGCCGCCAATCGACTGATACTGGCCGCCCTGTATCACCGGGCGCGCCGGACCAACGAACACACGCGTTCGCTATGCTCTGAAATGATGCGTAACCTTTCCGTCACGGCCGCGGTGTTCGCCATCTCAGCCTTTCTGCCCCGACCTTTGGCCTACTGGGTCTTTGGCGCCGGTGTCGTTGCGACCCAGCTTGTTTATATGATCCCGGCAATTACGCCGCTGCGTTTCGAGCGCTTCGTGCCCCGTGTCGTTCACCTGTCGGAACGTTTTGCCCTCCTGACGCTGATCGTCCTGGGCGAAGGTTTTTTCAAGCTGGTCGTCACCCTGTCCGAGAAAGGCATCTACAAGGTCAGCCCGGACGTCCTTTTCAATTTCGTCATCGGCGGCATTTCGACCTTCGTCATGTGCTGGATCTATTTCGACTTTGTCGGCAACGCCAAACCCAGGGACGGCAGGATGCGCACGCTGGTCACCTGGTGGCTTGCCCACCTGTTTCTAATGATGTGCGGCGTCATGGTCGGGGTGGCGCTCGCCGGCGAAGTCAAGGTCGGGTTCTGGCAGCCATTCCCGGTGGAATATGCCAAAGCGGGCTGCTTCGGGCTGGCTGGTTACCTCGCCGCGCTCTGGGTCATTCAATCGGTTGTCGAACGCCGCGAGGCGCACCGCTTCGCCACCGGCGGTGTTCGCCTGTTCGGTATTGGCCTGGCCCTGCTGACCTATGCTGTCGTGACCTTCGTACCGGCGCTGATCGGCAACCTGATGTGGGGCACCGCCCTGTTCAGCCAAATCGCCGTGCCCATGTGGCGGGCCGTGCGCACGTACACCGCCGAGGACTAGAGCCTTTTTTGACAATACCGAGCCATTTGACCGGCTTTTCGCGTTTGCTGGCAAGACAGGCGGCGCGCCGTGGTCTGGTTGACCACAAGTGCCGCCTAACGCTGTCCAGCGAGCGCGAAAAGCCGGCCTTCGGTGGGACAAATTCGCCCATCCGGTGTGCCATGTCGCTTGCCCGATGCACCACATCGCGCGGCGAGCCATGGCTTACCGGGCTGAACGAATTTGACCCATCAAATGGCTCGGTATTGTCAAAAAAGGCTCTAATCGACAGTAGAGAAATAGCCCCGCCCCCTACCGCACGATCATGCAGCTGCACGGCGCCGAATGGTTGACCTTGTAGGACACGCTGCCCGCCAGATAGCCTTCCGCGCCGCCAAGTCCGCGGCTGCCCATGACGATCAGGTCGGCGGCGGCATGTTTGGCCACCCCGACGATGACCCGGGCCGGATCGCCTTCCTTCAGTTCTTCGTCGACTTTGCCGACGCCCTTGTCTGCCGCCGCCCTGGCGGCCCGCGCCAGAACCTGCTCGCCGATTTCCTTGAGCGCATCAGCGGCAACAACCGGCGGAAACATCGCCGCGCTCACATGTTCGGCAATCGGGTGCTTGTCGGCGGCAAGCGCATCGCGCGTGCTCTCACTCAACTGGTCCATGTCGATGGTAGAGCGCAATTGCTCAAGCGATGGCCCGCGGTTCATGACGTAGACGAACTTCACGTCTGCCCCGTACTTGGCCGCCACATCGCTGGCTAGATCGACCGCCTTGTCCGCTGCCGCAGAGCCATCCGTCGGCACAACCACGGTCTTAACGCCTTCAACGCCCGCCCCGCCTTGGCTCGGATGCACGGTAATGCACGAGCACGGCGCCATGTTGAACACCTTGTGCGACACGCTGCCCAGCACCAGCTCCGCCAGCCGGCCGAGCCCGCGACTGCCCATCACGATCAGATCGGCCGACGCCGCCTTGGCGCGATGCAGAATGCGCAGCGCCGGATCGCCGTAATCCATCACCGTTTCGACCTGCTTGATACCCCGGCCCTCGGCCTCCTCGCGGGCATCACGCAACATCATCTGACCCATGAACTGCAGAACCCGGTAGCGCCGCGAATGGTGCGGTCCTATGCCGGTATCCGCACCCCTGTTTTCAGCGGCTGAGAACTCGTGATCCGCGGCGGCGAAAAGCTCCTCCGGCACATCTTCGTCCGGGTCGCCGACATGCACGACCACCAGCCTTGCGTCATACTTCGCGGCAAGGTCGGTCGCCATGTCCAACGCCATCCTGCCATGTTCGGAACCGTCAATCGGTGTGAGAATAGTCTGCATTGTCATCTTGACCTCCCATTGTCAGCAAGAGTTGAGGTCCGCGCAGCCACCCGGTCGCAGCCGCCCGAAATTCCGGGCGCTTCGGCAAGGCAACTGCGGAAACACTTGATGGTTGAAATCATAGAACCACGGACTTCGCGCGGCATTGACGTGGGTCAACACGCCTGGCGAGATCAGCGTCGGGCCAGCGCACCGATCAGGTTGGCGACGATCCGCGCGGCCGTGATACTTGCCGTACCTGATGGGTCGCGCCCCGGAACGAACTCGATCAGGTCGAAGCCTACAATTCTCGCCCTGGCCGCCACACCGGCAATCAGATCGATCATCTGCAGATAGGTCAGTCCGCCCGGCGTCGGCGCCATGACAGCCGGCATGATGCCGGCATCCAGCGCATCGCAGTCAAACGTGATAACGCAATTGGCGCCCTTGGGGATATGCGCCAGGACGCAGTCGATGCCCTGCCGGTGTACCATGCGCGCGGTGACGATTTCAGCCCCCCAGCCCCGGGCGATCTCGACCTCCCGGCGCCGCGCCGACCCAAGCCCGCGAATGCCGACCTGAACGATCCGCTCGACATGCGCCATTTCTGACGCCCGCCGCATGGTGCTGGAAAATCCCAGCGGTTCACCGCGCCGCCCGTCGCGCCAGTCGATATGGGCATCGACCTGAACGATGGTCAGCGGCCCGCGCGCCGCAAGCCCCTCAAAGAACGGGATTGGTGTGGAATCGTCGCCACCGAACATGATCGGAACAGCACCGGCGCCGGCAATCTCCGCGGCAGCCTGCCTGATCAGCTCCCGGTTGCCCGCGCCATCCGCTGACACCGTCTTGAGGTTCCCTGCATCCGCCAGCACAAAGCCACTGTCGGCCAGAAGCGGCCCGTCGAGATCGAAATCCCAGTGATCGGTCCACTCGGCGTCTTCCGCCAACGCCGCCCGCAGCGCATCCGGCGCAGCGGCATAGGGCGCATTGTCGATCCCAGGATAGGGCGTGCCGTGCGGCGCCCCGAAAACCACCGCATCGGCATCGGCGATCGGCACATCGCCCCTGGCGCCGAAGAACGGCTGGCCGGCTGGAGTGAATGAAGAATGCATATCAGCCAGGCTCTTAGTAATCCCGCCGCTGCTCAGCGCCGGCATAGAGGATTTCGGCCCACTGCGCATTGTTGCGCTCACGCGCCGCGACCGCGTCCGGCATCATGTCGCCGTCCGGCCGCGAGGCGTATTCGAAATGCCGGTTCCGGTCTTCACCGCGCACCAGCTGCGCCATGGTTGGCGAGATCGTCTGGTGCATCTCGGGCGTCATGTAGCACTGGATGGTGAAGCCGATGCGCCGGTCGTCGCCGCGGTTCGGTTTGGAGGCATGCACCGTTCGCATGGAGTGCAAAGAGAACTGCCCCGGCTCGAGGATGAGGTCAACGGCCTTGCTTTCATCCACATCCTGAATGGACTGGCCGCGCGTAAGAATGTTGGTCTCCGAAAACGTGTCGACATGCTCCATCACGCCCTCTGTGTGACTGCCCGGGATCATGCTCATGCAGCCGGTGACCGCGTTGCTCGGCGTCAGCGCCAGCCACGCCGACACCGCCACCTCATGCGGCTCGAGCCCCATGTAGCGGCAATCCTGATGCCAGCTCACGAACCCGGGATCGTGTGGTTCCTTGATGAACAGCACGCTGCCATAGGCCAGAATGTCCGGCCCGATGATGTCCTCGATGGCATCGAGCAAAACCGGATGATGCACGACCTCGTCCAGGCAAGTGAGCGTCAAATGCGCATTGTTCCGCCCCGCCCCCTGCAGAGCCTCCGGCCAGCGCCGCTCCGCCTCTTCCAGCTCCCGCCGGATGTCGGCTGCTTCTGCTGGACTGAACAATGTCAGCGGCGATAGGAAGCCGTCGTGGTGGTAATGGGCGATTTGGTCGGTGGTGAGGAATTTTGGCATGGCAGAGTTCCGATCTACGCTTTCTCATTGAGCACTTCCACAAACTTTCGACGCCACCCAATAGTCCAGGCATGCCAACTACTGAGGGTCGTCTGTCAAGTATGAGTCTGAGAAGTTGAACTCCTGTTTTATGAAATGGCGTGCAAGTAGTTGAATGACCCGCGCGCCCTCGAGAAGGCGTCGGATTTCTCCAGCACAATCGGGGTCCGAGGGCGCATCAAGTGCTGCGTGCGCAGTCGCAACTCTATGCCACTTGTAGATAAAGTGACCATGGCTGAGACGAGTTGATCGCCTATCCGATTCGTAAGCCTGAAATGAATCCGATGCAGACAGCTGCGTCGCTTCGACTGCATGGTTGATCCAACCGACGATTGCCTGCTTATCCTTTCCAAACTTGGTTTCTATCACTCGGAAAAAGCTCAACACGGCATGGCTTGCCAGGCCTACCGAGATGGCGTTCAACCCATCACGGTAAAAGGCTAGGCATTTCTTCAGCCTTTCATCATCCGGTGGCGTTCGATAAAAATGCCACCCTTGCATCGTCATGAATGCCAAATTCTGCCTTGGCACGGGCACTGGGACAGGATTGCCAGACCAACCCTCGTGGAGAGATGCGGGCTGGTCATCGCACCAACTCATCACGCTTAGCATGCGATTAATGAGCGATCGCGCACTCTCCGCCGTGATACGTTCGTGAGTGAGATCAATGCTTACTGAATGCGAATGATCTTTCGTCTTCGGAAACAAAACCAGATGGTGTCCGCCAAACTCCATTCTCGTTGGCTCTTTTGGCCAAGTCACTAGTGCGTCCACACGGAGATTCAGAAAACGAGATGACCGTTGCGCGCCGAGTCGCTTGTGAAACTCATCTCTTTCTTCCTCCGTCTCGTACTCGCGCCAGTCAGTTTTCAGAGGGCGGTCGAGTTCTCGAGAGATTGACACTGCACCTGACAAGTCTCGAAAAAATTTGGACCCGAATGATCTTTCAACGGCAGTCAACTTATCGAGACGTACGTGATCATATTCTTCTTCGGCACCATCTTCGAGAAGGCTGTATGCGCATTTTGAAACAAACGATACCGGCCGCACTCTATCGTCCTTTTTGACGTATAGCACCGCGGCGTAGTCGTCGTCACTGAAGTCTCGTTCGACGGACAGTGTAAGTCGCAAGATATCGGAGTGAGAGTCTCCCATCCGTATAAAACTCGCAATTACACCCTGCAAATTTGGTTGGCCTTTGAAGGAAGCATTCGCTCCCCCAACGGGCCGCAAGTCGCCCAATATGAGAGAAGCATGGCCAGCAAATCCAGGTAACGGATGCACGAAGCCAAGGACCGCACTGGCTACCTGCTCGTTGGACAACCTAATACCAGCGTTTGCGCGCCCGCGAGGCAGAAGGTTGTACCCCCGCAACTCTTCAAACCGCTTCTGCGTTTGCTCAAGACTTCCCGGTTCAGCAAGTCGTTCGTGCAACCAGAACATGAGATCACGCGCATACATTCGAACAAAATGACCCCTTTTGGTCACTCATGAAGATCGCCAAGAGGGGCGGCATTATGCAACAGTGGGCATATAGCTCACCCCCTCACTCCGCCGCATCAGCCCCTTCACCGCTCCCCCACCGAGCCCTCACATAGTCCTCGACGATCCCCTTGAACTGCTCGCCGATATCCTCACCCCTCAGCGTCTTGACCTTCTTGCCGTCGATAAACACCGGGGCGGCGGGGACTTCGCCGGTGCCGGGGAGGGAGATGCCGATGTCGGCGTGCTTCGATTCGCCGGGGCCGTTGACGATGCAGCCCATGACGGCCAGTTGCAGGGTCTCGAAGCCGGGGTATTCGACGCGCCATTCCGGCAGGCGCTCGCGGATGTAGTCCTGCACGTCGCGGCCCAGCTCCTGGAACACCGTCGACGTGGTGCGCCCGCAGCCCGGGCAGGCAATGACCATCGGCGCGAACGATCTGAGGCCCATGGTCTGCAGGATTTCCTGGGCCACGATCACCTCGCGCGCCCGGTCGCCGCCCGGTTCCGGCGTGAGCGAAATGCGGATTGTGTCGCCGATCCCTTCCTGCAGCAGCACGGCTAGGCCGGCGGTCGAGGCAACGATGCCCTTCGACCCCATACCGGCCTCTGTCAGGCCCAGATGCAAAGCATAGTCGCAGCGCGCCGCCAGCATGCGGTAGCAGGCAATCAGGTCCTGCACTTCCGACACCTTGGCCGAGATGATGATCTTGTCGCGGCCCAGCCCAAGCTCTTCTGCCCGCGCTGCCGAATGCAGTCCCGACTGCACCAGCGCCTCGTGCATGACGAGGCGGGCATCGACCGGTTCATCCGACCTGGCGTTTTCGTCCATCAGCCGGGTCAGCAGCGCCTGGTCGAGCGAGCCCCAGTTGACACCGATGCGCACCGGTTTGTCGAACTCCACCGCCTTTTCGATCATCATCGAGAAGTTGCGGTCCTGCTTTTCCTTGAACCCGACATTGCCGGGGTTGATGCGGTATTTCGCCAGCGCCTCGGCACAGGCCGGGTGGTCGCGTAAGAGCGTGTGGCCGATATAGTGGAAATCGCCGACCAGCGGCACATCGCAGCCCATGGCATCGAGCTTCTCGCGGATATGCGGCACGGCGGCTGCCGCCTCTTCCTTGTCGACGGTGATGCGCACCAGCTCCGAACCGGCCCGCGCCAACGCCGCCACCTGCAAGGCAGTGCCTTCAACGTCCGCCGTGTCGGTATTGGTCATCGACTGCACAACGACCGGCGCACCGCCGCCGACCTGCACGTTGCCGACCATAACCCCGACGCTGCCGCGCCTGCCGCTCACTGCCGAATAGGCCATTCTGCCAGTCCTCAAGATGTCTTCAAAGATGCACCGGGTTTTGCACCCGCAAGGCTATTTGCGCAAGACCTTCTGCCGGCCCGGCACCGCCAGCGTGATCACGAACAGCACGCATGCCATGATGACGATCGACGGCCCGGAGGGTGAATCGATCCCCGCCGACAGCATCAGTCCGGCGACCACGGCGATGACGCCGAGCCCGGCGGCGATGCCCGCCATGCCCTCCGGCGTCGCCGCCAGCTTGCGCGCCGCCGCCGCCGGTATGATCAGCAGCGCCGTCATCAAAAGGATGCCGACGATCTTCATGGCAATGGCGATGGTGAAGGCAATCAGCAGCATGAAGCCGATCTCCACCCGCCGCGCCGGCACGCCCTCGGCCATCGCCAGTTCCTCATGCACCGTGACCGCCAGCAGATGCCGCCACAGCCAGGCGACGATGCCGAGCGCCACCGCCCCGCCGAGCCACACCCAGGCGATGTCCGCCTCGCTCACGGTCAGGATATCGCCGAACAGCAGCGCCGACAGATCGAATCGCACCCAGGTCATGACGCTGGCGACGATCAGCCCGAGCGCCAGGCTGCCGTGCGACAGGATGCCGAGCAGCGTATCCGACGCCAGCACCCGCTGGCGCTGCAACACCAGCAACAACAGCGCCATGATCAGGCAGGTGGCGATCACGCCAAGGGTGGTGTCGATGCCGAAGAACAACCCGATGGCGACGCCGAGCAGCCCCGAGTGCGCCAGCGACTCACCGAAGTAAGCCATGCGCCGCCACACCACAAAACAGCCGATCGGCCCGGCCACCACGGCGATGCCGATGCCGGCCAACAGAGCGCGCAGGAAAAACGGTTCGCTCCACATCTACTTGCCGGCCCCGTGGTCATGATCGTGAATAGGGCAGGCCTCGCCGTGCTCATGCGTGTGATCATGGTCGTGCGAATAGACCGCCATGACACGCGCCGCCTCCGGCCCGAACATGCGCGCAAACTCCGGGTCCGCCTTGACCGATTCCGGCTGGCCCTGACAGCAGATATGGCTGTTGAGGCACACCACCCGGTCGCTTTCCGCCATCACCACATGCAGGTCATGCGACACCATGATGATGCCGCAGCCGCGCTCGCGCCGGATCTTGCCGATGAGTTGATAAAGCCGCGTCTCGCCGATGAAGTCGACCCCCTGGACCGGTTCATCGAGCACCAGCAGGTCGGGCTGCCGGAGCAGTGCCTTGGCAATCAGCGCCCGCTGCATCTCGCCGCCCGACAAGGCGGCCACCGGTGTGTCGATCTGCCCGATAATCCCGGTTTCCTCAAGCACCGCCTTCAGGGTGTCACGCTTGATCCGCGCCGTAAGACCGAGCAATCGGCGCACCGTCAGCGGCAGGTTTTCCGGCACCGAAAAACGCTGCGGCACATAGCCGACCCGCAAACCCTCCGCCCGCTCTATCCGCCCCCGACTTGGTCCGATGAGGCCTAACAGCACCCGCACCAGCGTCGACTTGCCGGCTCCGTTCGGCCCGACGATGGTGACGATCTCACCGCGCCGCACCTCCAGCGAAACGCGATCGAGAATGCTGTTGCCCTGCAGACGCAGCGAAACCTCGCGCGCCGCGATCAGCGCCGGCGCAGTCGCCACCTCGCTTGCCGTCTTAAGCATCGCCGGCACACGCTCCACAGGTTCCGGTGAGTTCGGTCACCGCATGCCGGGCATGAAAGCCGTGTCGCTCGGCCCGCACATTGAGCGCCGCCAGTTCGGCCCCCGAATCCATCTCCGCCACCACACCGCAATCCTCGCAGATCATCAGAACCGCATCGCCCGTGTGCTCGCCATGGCAGCACGCCACAAAGGCATTGCGGCTTTCGATCTTGTGCACCAGTCCCTGCGCGACGAGAAAATCGAGCGCCCGGTAGACCGAAATCGGCGCCGGCTTCTGGCCGTCCTGCGCCATGGCATCGATGATATCATAAGCGCCGATCGCCTTGTGGCTGCCCGCCACCGCCTGCAACACCGCGCGCCGCAGTTTGGTCAGCCGCACGCCGGCCCGCACGCACATTTCGTCAGCCCGGCTCAAAAGGCTCTTCAGGCAGCGCGCATGATCATGTCTGGCAAAGGGAGAAACGTCCGTTAGCATTGTTATAATATAACAAATTTTCTTGCAGCATCAAACACGATTTCGATTTATCCTGCCGCGAACGATCCGTTTCGTGGAGGAAACGCACCATGGCCGAAGCAACCCTCGCCACCCCGACCAACGCCGCAAGCACCGACGACATGCTGCTCATCGAGCATCTGCCCTACACATTGGACGACGGCATCGCCAGCCGCGCCGCCATCGGCCTGATCGTACTGGCCACCGACTACACCATCGAACACGAATGGCGGCTGATCTTTTCCAGTGTGCCCGGTGTCGCGCTCTACCACTCGCGCATAGCCAACGACCCGATCATCACGCCTGACAGTTTGCGCGCCATGGAACCCGGCATCACCCACTGCACCGACATCATGCTGCCCGGCGGCGGCCGGCTGGATGTGGTGGCCTATGGCTGCACCGCCGCCTCCATGGCCATCGGCGAGGACAAGGTGATCGCCAACATCCAGAAAGCCCGGCCAAACGTTGCCGGCACCACGCCGATCACCGCCGCCATCGCCGCCTTTGACGCTTTCGGCGCCAGGCGCATCGGCGTCCTCACCCCGTACCGCGCCGACGTCAACCGCATCGTTGCCGACTACATCCGCGCCCGCGGCTTTGAGGTTCCCGTATTCGGCTCGTTCAACGACGAGGACGACGGCCGGGTGGCCCGCATCGATGCCGACTCGATCAGGACCGGCGTGAACCGCCTCAAGGCCGAACGCGACGTCGATGCCATCTTCATCTCCTGCACCTCGGTGCGCATCGCCGAAGCGGTCAAGGAGATCGAGGCCGACACCGGCCTGCCCGTCACCTCGTCCAACCACGCCATGGCCTGGCACGTGCTGCGCCTGGCCGGCGTCGATGACGAGTTGCCGCAATGGGGCGGCCTGTTCGCCCGTCAGCTCGCCGGCTGACCGACTGGCCGGTTGAGCATGCCCCACATCGCCCAGGACTGGTACGAAGTCATTCCCGTCTCCGACGGCGTTTCGCTGATCCGCGAGTTGCACGTCGCACCGTGGCTCAGATGCAACATGTGGCACATCCGCGGCCGCGAGCATGACGTGCTCATCGACACCGGCATGGGTGTTCGCCCCCTGAAACAGGACGTCGCCCAGCTTGCCGAACGTCCCGTCACAGCCATCCAGAGCCACAGCCACTTCGACCATTCCGGCGGCAGCCACGAGTTCGACACCCGGCTCGGTCATACGGCAGAAGCCCACCTGATGGCCGATCCCAATGCCGACGATGGCGGCAGTCCCAGTTCATATTGGCCCTTCGTACGCGCCGAAACCTTCACCGCCCTGCCCTATGACGGCTTCGACTGGCAGACCTACGATGTCCGCCCCGCCCCTCTCACCGGCTATCTCGATGAAGGCGACGTGGTCGACCTCGGCAACCGCCACTTCCAGGTGCTGCACCTGCCCGGCCACTCCCCCGGCTCGATTGCGCTGTGGGAAGCAGAAACCGGCATCCTGTTTTCCGGCGACATCCTCTACAACGGCGACCTGTTCGACAACCTCTATCACTCCGATACCGAGGTCTACCGCGAAAGCCTCAACCGCCTTAGGGAACTGCCGGTAACGGTTGTCCACGGCGGCCACTACACATCCTTCGACCGCGCACGTCTCAACACCCTGATCGAAAATTACTTCGCCGGTGGCCAGCGCATCGGCGATCCGGAAACCTGGATAGAACGCAAGATCGCGAGGACTGCATGACCTGGAAGGACAACAAGCAGTTCGCCACCGTCAATGGCCACAGAATGGCCTATGTCGAAATGGGTCAGGGCCCAACCATGCTGTTCCTGCATGGCAATCCGACATCCTCCTATCTGTGGCGCAACATCATGACACCGCTGTCGGACGGCTACCGCTGCATCGCGCCGGACCTGATTGGCATGGGGGATTCGGACAAGCTGCCCGACAGCGGCCCGGAGCGTTACACGTTCGCCGAGCATTACCGTTATCTCGCGGCGTTGATTGATCAGCTCGTGCCCGACGGCCCGGTCATTCTCGTCATCCACGACTGGGGCTCGGCCCTCGGCTTCCACTGGGCGAACACCCACCGCCACCGCGTCGCCGGCATCGCCTACATGGAGAGCATCGTTCACCCTTACAGTTGGGAACGTTTTCCGAAGCCGCCCGACCGGTGTTCGAGGGCTTTCGCTCCCCCGCCGGCGAAGTGATGGTGCTGGAGAAGAACATCTTCGTCGAAAAAGTCCTTCCCGGCTCCATCATCCGGCCGCTGAGCGGCGACGAAATGAACGAATACCGCCGCCCCTTCCTGGAACCCGGCGAAGCCCGCCGCCCAACCCTCACCTGGCCCCGCCAGATCCCCATCAACGGCGACCCGGCCGATGTCAACCAAATCGTCACCGACTACGGCCAATGGCTCGCCGCATCCGATATCCCCAAACTCTTCATCAACGCCGCCCCCGGCGCCATCACCACCGGCCAAGTCCGCGATTTCTGCCGCACCTGGCCCAACCAGACCGAGGTATCGGTAAAAGGCATCCATTTCATCCAGGAGGATTCGGCTGAGGAGATTGTGGAGGCGATTAGGGAGTGGCTGACCTGATCACTTCCCCCGCACCATCGCGCACAAAATCTCGAACATCATCGTCACCCCGTTCAGCGCCGTGTAGCCGGACGGGTCGAACGGCGGTGACACCTCCACCACATCGGCTCCGACGATGTTCAACCCCGCCAGCCGGCGCAGCAGGAACAGGGCCTCGCGGTTGGTAAAGCCGCCGATTTCGGGTGTGCCGGTGCCGGGCGCGAAGGCCGGGTCGAGGCAGTCGATGTCGAAGCTGACATAGGTCCGCCCGTCGCCGACAACCTCACGGGCGATCTTCATCGTTTCCTCGATGCCGCGGTCGTGAAATTCCTCAATGTCCATCATTCTGACGCCGTGTTTGGCGCCGAAGTCGCGGTCCTCCCAATCGTAGACCGAGCCACGCAGGCCGATCTGGATGGTGCGCTTGGGATTGAGCACGCCCTCTTCGATGGCCCGGGCGAACGGCGTACCATGGGTGAATTTGAAGCCGCCGAAATAGTTGTCCCACAGATCCGAATGGGCATCGAAATGCACCATGCCGACCGGCTCGTCCTTGCCCAATGCCCTGAGGATCGGCAGCGAAGTCAGATGATCGCCGCCCGCCGACAGCGGCCGGATGCCCTTGGCCACAACCTTGTCGTAAAACCCCTCGATCCGTTTCAGCGCATCGTCGACATCGACCGGATTGACCGGACAATCGCCCAGATCGGCCACCGAGGCCACCTCGAACGGGCTCATCTTCAGGGCATGATGCACCCGGCGCACCATCGACGACATGTCGCGCATCTGCCGCGGCCCATGCCGCGGGCCGGGCCGGTTGGTGGTGCCGCCGTCCCACGGCACACCGATCAGACCGATATCAACCCCGTCGGCCTCATCAAGCGCCACATGCGGCAGCCGCATGAACGTGGCGATGCCCGCAAAACGCGGCACATCCATGCCCGAAACAGGTTCGAAATGTTTACCCTTGGACTCCGCCATCATTGCTCTCCCCGAGTGATCCGCCCAAAACTTAGGACATCGCCAAATCAGGGGAAAGCTCAAAGACGGTTCAGCGGCCCCGCCAGCCGATCATTTCGCCATCAGCACCGGCGCTGTCATGTCGTGCAGAATGGTATCGGTCACCCCGCCGAACGCCTTTTCGCGCAGACGCGAGTGACTGTAGGCGCCCATGACCAGCAAATCGGCCCCGGCGTCGGCCAGGAAGTTCAAGATCGCCGCATCGGGCTTCACTTCAACTGACGGGTGGATTTCGACCCGGACATTGAGACCGTGGCGCTTCAGGTGCGCAGCAATGTCGGCACCGGGTTTATCGCCATGCACGTTGCGCCGCTGTTCGGGATTGATCACCAGCACCACCACATCGCCACCACGGCCCTTGAGCAGCGGGATGGCGTCGTTCACCGCGCGCACCGCTTTCCTGCCGCCGTCCCAGGCAATCACAGCTGTGCGCTTCTGCGTGTCGGGCCTGCCGATATAGGGTACGACATAGATCGGCCGGCCGGAGTCGAACAACACACCATCAAGAATCGATTCCTGGAATGCCGCCCCGGCTTTGCTGGAATCCGGCTGGCCAAGAAATGCCATATCCGCATGACGGGCATAGAACGACAACCAGGCCGGCGCCTTGCTGGCACTGCATTCAATGATCTCACAATCATGCTCGACACCCCTGGCTTCGGCAGCGGCCCTGAACTTGGCGACCGCCGACTCGCTGGCCTTACGCACGATCTCCTGCTGCGCTTCATTCAGGCTGGTCGGAAAATCGATCCCGATATAGGTCGAAATGGTCGATTTGAGCGCCAGCGCCACCGCCGTCACACGGGCCTGCTGTCGCTCGGCCAGGGCAAGCACCGCATTCACCCGGTGTTCGCACACCGGCGTGTCATCGATATGAACAAGTAGGTCTTTGAACGACATGCAAGCCTCCGCAGATTGAATTGATTGTGCTCTGCAATATGCGTTCACACGGATTTATCGTATGACTTAAATCAATTCGCGCCGGACACAGGACGCAAATACCGAGGCGGGCATTTGCACCCAGGGTTAACAAAATCTTTATTTTGCCGCATTACCCATGTCTATCGGGACCGCCGGGGGCAGAGCAGGAATTCTGCGCGGCGAGCACAAGACCAGCACCGGCACCAGACCGCGACCACATTCGGGAAAGACCGTTGACATGAAACCTACCGTTCTCATCGTAGCCAGCGCCCTGGCGATCACCGCCTGCACGACCGACCCTTACACCGGCGAGCAGAAACTCTCCAATACTGCCATCGGCGCCGGCCTCGGTGCTGCCGGCGGTGCCGTTGCCGGCGCACTGATTGGCAAGGGCACCAGCGCCAAGACCCGCAAAGCCGCCTTGATCGGTGCCGGCGTCGGCGCCCTGGTTGGCGGCGGCATCGGCGTCTATATGGACCAGCAGGAAGCAGCCCTGCGCCAGCGTCTGCAGGCCTCCGGCGTAAGCGTTACCCGGGTCGGCGACGACATCGTCCTCAACATGCCGTCCAACATCACCTTCGACTTCGGCAAGGCGGACATCAAGGCTGGCTTCTACGACGTGCTGAACTCCGTCGCCCTGGTGCTCAACGAGTACAACCGCTCGGTCGTCGACGTTTACGGCCACACCGACAACGTCGGCTCCGACCAGGCCAACTTCGACCTGTCGATCCAGCGTTCCGAATCGGTGGCCAACTATCTCGCCGGCCAGCAGGTTAACCCGCAGCGCCTGTCACTGCAGGGCTTTGGCGAAACCCGCCCGATCGCCTCCAACGCCACCGAAAGCGGCCGCGCCCAGAACCGCCGCGTAGAGATCCGCATCCAGCCGCTCACCCAGAGCTAGAGCCTTTTTTGGCACTACCGAGCCATTTGACCGGCTTTTCGCGTTTGCTGGCAAGGCAGGCGGCACGCCGTGGTCTGGTTGACCACAAGTGCCGCCTAACGCTGTCCAGCGAGCACGAAAAGCCGGCCTTCGGTGGGACAAATTCGCCCATCCGGTGCGCCATGCCGCTTGCCCGATGCACCACATCGCGCGGTGCGACATGGCTTGCCGGGCTGAACGAATTTGACCCATCAAATGGCTCGGTAGTGTCAAAAAAGGCTCTAGCGCCGGCGGCGCTGGCGGGAGCTTTGCCGACGGGTGTTGCCTGTTGAACGGGCAACGGGTGTCCTCATCGGCGGTCAACCGGCTGTTGGCAGCAGGTTACCGCCGGCGCCAGGCCTGTGTTCTTTGCAGCACGCCGCGGCTCAGCCCCATGTGCACCAGCCGCGCCAGCGCGTTGGTATAGAAGATCATCATGCCCATCGCCGCGGCCGGGGCGATGTCGCCAGCGTCGTCCATGTTGAGCACCGCCACAGAGGCCAGCGTCGTGTCCGGCGAATACAGGAACACCACCGCCGACACCGTCGTCATGGCGTTGACGAAGATATAGATCGAGATGTCGAGGATGGCCGGCAGGCACACCGGCACCGTGACCCGCGAGAACAGCTTCCACACCGGCTGCTTGAGCGACGCGGACACCGACTCGAACTCGCCGTCCATCTGCTTCAGCGCGGTCAGCGCCGTCAGATGTCCCACGGTATAAAAGTGCGTCACGGTACAGATCACCATGATCGCCAGGGTGCCATACAGGAAGTTGAGCGGGTTGTCCGGGTTGTTGAAGAAGAAGATGTAGGCCAGGCCGAGCACCATCCCGGGAATGGCCATCGGCATCATCGCCAGCATCTGGAAGACGCCCCGCCCGGTGCGGAAACCATTGGTCTTTTCCACCATGTATCCGCCGGCGAAGATCACCGCAGTGCCGACCACCGCCGTCCACAGCGCCAGCTTGATCGAGTTCCAGTAACTGTCCCAGCCACCGCCATCCATGATGTCGAAATTGTAGTTGTTGAGCGACAGCGACAGGTCGTAGGGCCAGAACTTGATCAGCGCCGCATACTGGCACATGCCGAGCAGGCCGAGGATGAACACGGCGACCAACGCGCAGTAGATCAGGCACAGCCGGTCGAACTTTACGTCCGGCTTGGGCTCGAGCGCCACCGACCGGGCCGTCAGCAAAGCCACCTGGCGGCGTTGTACGAAGCGGTCGACGGTGAACGCCAGCAGCGCCGGCACCAGCAGGACCACCGAGACCACGGCACCCATCTCGAAGTTTTGCTGGCCGATCACCTGCTTGTAGATGTCGACCGCCAGCACGTTGTACTGGCCGCCGATCACCTTGGGCAGGCCGAAATCGGTGATCACCAGGTTGAACACCACGAAGGCCGCCGAGATCAGGCCGTAGCGCGCCCCCGGCAGTGTCACCGTCCAGAAGGTCTTCCACGGGCTCGCCCTGAGCGCCGTTGCCGCCTCATAGAGCCGGGCATCGGAGATCGACAGCGCCGTCTGGATGATGATGTAGGCATGCGGCAGGGTGAAGAACACCGAGCCGATGACGATGCCGATCGGCCCGTAGATTGAATAACCGAACAGCAGCTCCTTGATCACCCCCTGGTTTCCGAACAGATAGACCAGTGCAATGCCCGGCAACAGCGACGGCACCAGGATCGGCACCACGGCGACGAGCCGGAAGAACCCCTTGAAACGCATCATCGAGCGGTTGAGCGCATAGGCAAATCCAAACGCGATGGTCACCGTGATGATGGTCGATATGGCGGCGATGAAAATAGAGTTGTAGATCGAGTAGAACAGCGCCGGGGTTGAGAAATAGCGTAGATAGTTGCCGACACCACTGGTCTTGGCCGGCCTCAGCGTCACCCGCCGGAAGTCGTTGCTCGAATACTCATGCCACTCGGTATCGGCAATACGCTCCGATCCGAACAGCATCACCCCATCGGGCCTGACGATGCGCACCCGGTAGTTCGTCTTGGCCCGGAATGAGAAGTCCGGAAACAGCTTGGTCACCGACAGCCGGGTATCGCTCGACGCCGACGTGTCGACCGCATCCGGCTCGAGCGCGGCCACGAGGTCCGCCGCCGTCTGCTCGGCCTGCCAGCCTTCACCTTTGTCGACCTGGAAGGCATAGTTCGTCAGATCGAATTCGTAGGTGGTGAACGACTTCGACATCATCGCATACAGCGGCATGGCCAATGTGACGACGAGGTACAGCCCGATAACCACCATAAAGCCACGCATGAGAACATCATCGCGGCTCAGCTTCGGCTTGATCCGTGGCAGGTTGGCGCTGTCGGCGGTAACGGCCATGTCAGCCGTCCCTGACGAACAGCTTCAAACGCTCCGGCGGCAACTCGATCTTGAGCTCTTTGCCCTCGGTGAGTTTCATCCGGCGCGCTGCGTTGATCGACAGATTGGCGATCAGGCGCTGGTCCTTCAGCTTGCCGCCCGTCAATTCCGCCCGCCAGAACGAGCCGAGAAACTCCATGTCGCCGATTTGAGCTTCGAAAGTGTTGCCCGGCGTCCTGATCACATCGCGCGAACCCGGGTCTTTCGCCCCCCGGCCATGCGGCACGATGTCTTCCGGCCGGATGGTCGCGATCACCCTGGTGCCCTTGGCAAAGTCATGCGCCGCACACTCCAGATTGGCCGATCCGATGGCCACCTTGCCACCGGCCGCCACCTCGGCCTCGATCTGGTTCATCTCGCCGATGAAGTCGGCCACGAACAGCGTCTCCGGTTCGCTGTAAATCTCGCTTGGCGTACCGACCTGTTCGATCACACCATGGTTCATCACAACGATCCGGTCTGCCATGGCCAGGGCTTCCTCCTGGTCATGCGTCACCATGATCGTCGTCACGCCAATATTTTCCTGCAGCGCCTTGATCTCGTGGCGCAGGTGCACCCGCACCTTGGCATCGAGCGCTGACAGCGGTTCATCGAGCAGCAAAAGGCCCGGCGAGGTCGCCAGCGCCCGTGCCAGCGCCACCCTCTGCTGCTGGCCGCCGGACAGCTGCGCCGGATATTTGCTCGACTGATCCGGCAACCCGACCAACGCCAGAAGTTCCTTCACCCGGGCCTTGATCTTGTCTTTCGCCAGCCCCTGGTTTTCCAGGCCATAGGCGACATTGCGCTGGATCGTCAGGTTTGGGAACAGCGCGTAGGACTGGAACACGATACCGAAATCACGTTCAGACGGCGGCAACGCGGAAACATCCTTACCGCCCTGTTCGATGCTGCCGGCGGTCTGGATGTCCAATCCGGCAATGGCGCGCAGCAACGTTGTCTTGCCGCAGCCGGACGGGCCCAGAAAACACACGAACTCTCCCTCGTCGATGTCAAGTGAGATGTCTTTCAGCGCCGTGAACGCGCCGAATTTCTTCAGCAGATCGCGAATGCGCAGATAGGAGTGCCGGTCGTCTCGCATGAACCCTGTTGCCTAGGATTGAGTGCATGATCCGGACAAGGCCGGAAAACCCGCACGGGCGATGTGCAACACACATCGCCCGGCGATTGTTGACCCGGGCCGGGTCGGCCGTCAGCCTTAGCCCTTCGGCTCGGACTTCGAGTCGTAGCGCTTGGCCCATTCCTTCAGGATTGCCGCGCGGTTGTTGGCGGCAAACTCGAAGTCATTGTCGATCATCTTCTCCAGCAGGTTTTCCGGGAAGTGCTCGACCGGCTTGGCGACACCTGGCATGGCGACAACCGCATAACCGGAATTGTACAGTTCGTTGGCCTTTTTGGTGATCGACCAGTCAACGAGTTTCTTGGCGGCATCCAGTTTGGATGTTCCGGCGACGATCGCCGTTGCTTCCATATCCCAGCCGACACCTTCCTCAGGCACGATGATTTCCAATGGCGCGCCGGCGGCCTTTGACTTTGCACCCCGGAAAGCGAATGACACACCGATCGGAATTTCACCGGCCGCCGCCAGCTTGCACGGCTTTGAACCGGAGTGGGTGTAGCGCGCAATGTTCTCGTGCAGCCCGTCCATATACTTCCAGCCCTCTTCTTCGCCGAACATCTGCAGCCAGCTCGACACATCAAGGAAGCCGGTGCCCGATGAATTCGGGTTCGGCATGATGACATGGCCCTTGTACTCAGGCTTGGTCAGGTCCTTCCAGGTCTTCGGCGGCGTCAGGCCGGCCTTACCGGCTTCAACCGTGTTGTAGCAGACAGACGCCACCCAGGCGTCCATGCCCACCCAGGCCGGCGGGTTCGATTTGTCGACGAATTTCGGGTCGAGCTTGTCGACGCCGGCCGGCGCATAGGGCTCCAGCATGCCTTCGGTCTTGAGCAGCAGCAGCGATGTTGCCGCCAGGCCCCAGATCACGTCGGCCTGCGGGTTGTCCTTTTCCGCTAACAGCTTGGCCGTCACGATGCCGGTAGAATCGCGCACCCACTTGATCTTGATGTCGGGATGGTCGGCGTTAAACGCCTCGGCATACCGCTTGAGGTCCTCCGCCTCCACCGCGGTGTAGACCGTCAGTTCCGTTTCGGCCTGTGCTGCAACGCCGCCATAGGCCACCATTGTGGCCGCCAGCGCCGCGCTTGCTGCAATCTTTGTAAAAGTCCGTCTCAACATGAACGTTCCTCCCTTTTTGAACTCAGTTGTTGATCTGTCCTGTCGTCTCTATATGTCCTCAATGACAGTCTCGTTTCACCCGTCTCCAATTCAAGACGCTCCGATAGTATTTGGCAATAGCCACATGCCATAAGTCAACTCGTTTGATCGTATAACACGCATAAAAAAAACCTATATGAGGTGCACGACTATGAAAGCCTATTGGATCGCCCACGTTACGGTAACGGACCCGGAGCCCTATAAGCTCTATGCGCAAGCCGCACCGGCTGCTTTCGAGAGATTTGGCGCCCGCATCCTGGCGCGCGGCGGCCGCCACACGCAACTCGAAGGCGCCGGCAAGGCGCGCAACGTCGTCATTGAGTTCAATTCATACGATGATGCCGTCGCCTGCTACAACTCACCCGAATACCAGTCGGCCCGTGCCCACCGCGAAAACGCCGGCCTCGCCGACATCGTCATCGTCGAAGGTGTCTGACCCGGATCAACCGAACTTTTTCTTCAGAGCCTCAAGACCGCCTTCATAGATGCCGGCGACAATCTGCTTGGCCCGTTCCTCCGGCGCACCGTCTGCAGCAAAACGGCCCGACCAGGTGAGCGTCGAACCGCTTTCATTTGCGGCAACGCTGAGACTCGACCGATAGTCGGACACCGGCAACGGCCCCTCGATGATGCTGTACTCCAGTGTCATCGTCGCGTCGTCCTTCAGGTCCAGTTTTTCGATGAGCCGTGCGCCGTCGCCAACCGTAATCGTTCTGTGCACGGCATCGCCGACGGTCTCGGCCAAGGATGCCGAACACGCCGGATGCCAATCGGCAATATTGCCGAAGTCACTGACCAGCGCCCACACCGTCTGTGCGTCCGCCGCAACCGTTGCCTGTCTGACGACCTCTAGCATCACGAAAATCCCCCTTGAATGCACTCATTCCTGCGTGTCAGCACCATATCAGCCGTGCCTGTTATGACAACGTCCAACGGCGGCCTTTTCAACCGGCATTGCCGCTGGTATGACGACGCCACGAACCTCAGCGGAAAGATCGTCATGAGCGAATTGAGACTTGCCATCGCCGGTGTCGCCGGCCGCATGGGCCGGACCCTGGCCCGTCTGGTACACGAAACCGAAGGCTGCGAACTGGCCGGCGGCCTGGAACCGAAGGGCTCGCCGCATGTCGGGCACGACATCGGCCTGATGGCCGGCCTGGGCGACATCGACATGCCGGTCATCGACGACCCGCTCAGCCTGTTCACGCGCGTCGACGGCATCATCGATTTCACCACGCCCACGGCCAGTGTCGCGCTCGCCGAACTGTCGGCCCAGGCGCGCATCATCCACGTCATCGGAACCACGGGTTTTTCCAAGACCGATGAAGAAAAACTAGCCGCTGCCGCCCGCCATGCCCGCATCGTCAAGTCGGGCAACATGAGCCTCGGCGTCAACCTGCTGGCCGTGATGGTCCGGAAGGTTGCTGCGGCCCTCGATACCGATTTCGATATCGAGGTTCTGGAAATGCATCACCAGCACAAGGTCGATGCCCCGTCCGGCACCGCCTACCTGCTGGGCGAGGCGGCCGCCGAGGGCCGCGGCATCGACCTGTCGAAGCGCTCGGTGCGCTCGCGCGACGGCCACACCGGCCCGCGCCACGAGGGCGACATCGGCTTTGCCACCCTGCGCGGCGGCAGTGTCGTCGGCGAGCACAGCGTGATCTTCGCCGGCCCCGATGAACGCATCGAACTGACCCACAAGGCCCAGTCCCGCGACATCTTTGCCAACGGCGCCGTCAAGGCGGCCTTGTGGGCGGCAGACAAGAAACCCGGCCTCTACAGCATGCTCGACGTGCTCGGCCTCAACGAACATTAGGATGGAATGATGCAACGCACCTTGGTGCTCGTCCGTCACGGACAGAGCGAATGGAACCTGAAGAACCTGTTCACCGGCTGGGCCGACCCCGGCCTCACCGACAATGGTGTCAATGAGGCGATTGCCGCCGGCAAGCGTCTGAAGGACAAGGGGCTTCAGTTCGACATCGCTTTTACCAGTCTGTTGTCGCGCGCCCAGCGTACGCTGACCCTGATGCTCGACCAGCTTGGCCAGCCGGACCTTGAAACCATCAAGGATCAGGCCCTCAACGAACGCGACTACGGCGACCTCGTCGGCCTCAACAAGGATGATGCCCGCAAGAAATGGGGCGTCGAACAGGTCCACATCTGGCGCCGCTCATACGATATCCCGCCACCCGGTGGCGAGAGCCTGAAGGACACTGCCGAGCGCGTCCTGCCCTATTTCGAGAGCACCATCCTGCCGCGCGTCCTGAACGGTGAAAAAGTCATCGTCGCCGCCCACGGCAATTCCCTGCGCGCAGCGGTGAAGTGGCTTGAAAAGCTCACCCCGGAGGAGATCATCAAGAAAGAGATCGCCACCGGCGTGCCGCTGATCTATCAGCTCAACGCCGACGGATCGGTGGCTGATGTCGAAATCCTGACTTGACCGGTCACGTTCTTGATGCAAGGCCGCACCGGTACTACTGAGACTGGCGGGCCTCGGCGCGCAGCTCCTTGCACCTGGTCTTGGCGGTCTCGCGGACATCGTGCGCTTCGGTGCGGACGTCATGCCACACCTCGGTCATGTCCGTGGCCATCCTGAGGCCGGTCGTGCCGTCTTCCTGAGCCTTGCGGCGGATTTCAGCCTTTTCGTCCTTGCCTTTCTGGCGGATGTCCTTGGCTTCGGCAAACGCCTTGTTCCGCAATTCGCGGCACTCTGCCTGCGCCTGCTTGCGGCGGTCACGGGCGGCGTGCTTTTCAGCCTTGCGCTCTTTGCGTTGCGCTTTTGCTTTGCGTTTGGCCTTCTTGCGCTGCGATTTGACAACTTTTGATTTGCGCGCCTTGGTCGCCTTGCGGGTCCGCTTGGTCTTCTTGCGTTGCAATTTGCGTACGCTGGCTTTTCGCGCTTTCTTGCGGCCTGCCTTGCGGAAAGCCTTTGCCTTCTTCGCCTTGGCAACAACGGGCATAGATCCAAGCACCTTCGTGCCGGTGACTTGCGCAGGCGCAAGACTGAGCATCAATGCTATCAGCGCAGCTAAGGCCCAACGGACGATCCTAACATTGGGGGCTTTGATCTGCACAGCACGACTCCCTCACACAGACTTCATTGCAAGGCACATTCCTAGGGCCTGTGGACATTCAGGGTTACAGTGCTGGCGAGGCCCATTTCGCCCGTGGCTAGCTTTGAACGGCGCCGATGGGTCGCCCCCTTCAAGCCGGTCAAAGTGACGTCCACGGGCGACATGGGCCTCGTCCGTCCCGGATTTGACAGGATTGGCCCATCTTCAGGGCCGTTCGTCGTCGAATATGCCAGCATGTCCTTCCTCCAAACACCCCTGAACCTGAACCAATCCTGTCAAACCAGCGCTATAACCCTGAATGTCCACAGACCCTAGCATGAGCGGTCTTAATCAGCTGTGAGAGCAAAATGTAAAATTGCAGACAGTTTCCGGCGGTGAGAGAACACCGAGGGAATGTTGTCAGTCCTCGGCAGCCCTCTCCCGGCGAGCCTTTTTCGCGAGATGGCGCATCAGTCCGCTAAATCCGGAGTTGGTTTCCAGCGCCGCTTCCACGCCTACGCAACAGGAACTGAATTCCCGCGCCGCTGCCATCTTTTCGCTGAGAAAGGTCACCTGGCCGATATCGCGGCGGTCCTTGCTCTGCGTCGGTTTGCCTGCTGTCATGACGGTCTCCATCGAATGTAGCGCTCACCCCGAAACCAGTCCGGCTTCCCACCCCAGTATGGCACGCTTGCGCGTCAGACCCCAGTGATAGCCGCACAGGCCCCCGGACTTGCCCAGCACCCGGTGACACGGCACGACGAACGAGACCGGGTTCTTGCCGACCGCCGCACCGACTGCGCGTGAAGCATCCGGCTTGCCGAGATGGGCGGCAATGTCCGAATAGCTCGTCCGCTTGCCGAACGGGATTTTCAGCAACGTCTCCCACACCCGGATCTGGAAGTCGGTGCCGATGAACACCACCCGCAAGGGCGTATCGGGTTGCCACTGGTCGGGCGAAAAGATGCGGCTGGCGTAAGGAGCCGTCTGCGCCTGATCGTTGATGTAATTTGCCTCGGGCCAGCGTGAGCGCATGTCGTCCAGCGCCGCCGCCTCCTCACCGTCATCGGCAAATGCCAGGCCCGCCAGCCCCCGGTCGGTGATCATCACCAGTGCATTGCCGAACGGCGATGGGTGGAAACCATAGACAACGTCAAGTCCGGCGCCGCGCGCCTTGTAGGTGCCCGGGCTCATGCCTTCATGGGTGACGAACAGATCGTGCAACCGGCTCGGGCCGGACAGACCGACCTCGTAGGAGGCATCCAGAATGCTGGCCGAATCGCGCAGCAACTGGCGGGCATTGTCCAGGGTAATCGCCTGCAGGAAGGCCTTCGGACTCAAGCCCGCCCAGCGGGTGAAAACCCGCTGCATGTGGCTGGGGCTTAGCCCTGCCTGGGCAGAGATGTCCTCAAGCGACGGCTGATCGCGCCAGTTGTCGGTGATGAAGCTCAGCGCCTTGCGGACATGTTCGTAATCGGCCCGGTCGTTGTACAATTCGGCATCCGGGGTTCTGGCGAGCATGGTATCGTCTCCTTGTGACTGTCTTGCCATGTACCTAACCTGCCGAACCGCCCTCGCCCACCCGAAACTTGCGCTGCAAAATCACGCCAGCGCCCGGCGCAACGCATCGAAAAATCCCGCCTTGTCATCGGCACCCAGAAAGCTGCCGATCTCAAACCGCCGGCCGCTTTGTGACAGGGTCAACGCGCCGACGAGTTCGCGTTCATCATCCCTGACGAGCTCTGCCCGCACCCAAGGCCGGGTAAAGCGCTGCTCGACAACCGGCCGGCCCGGTGTGCAATAAAAGACGATCACCTCGTGCGCCGTGACCTCGACCACTTCACGGCGCTCTCCATCACGAAAGTTGCGTCTGAAGGCCCAATAGATCAGAGCCACATCGAGCCCGAAGAAACCGAACACCGGCCAGGCCCCCATCAGCATGAAGGCCACCCCGGCGGTAAAGCTGACCAGCCCGATCACCCCCATAACAATGGCAAAGCCATTCGGACTGAGCGATCGGTTCGGCGTCAGCACCGCCCGGAACTGGGGTTCATCGTGATCCATCGCGCTCATTGTTGAAAAGCCCTTATCGATGCTTCCTGCGCCATTGCCGGTCAGGCTACCATCGCCGCGCAACAATGGGGAGAGACAAATTGGCAGCCCGGGCGAGCAGACTGACACGCGCCGAAATCGCTGAGATGTTCAAGCGGTTCCACGACGACAATCCCGAGCCCAAGGGCGAACTGAACTCGAAGAACACCTTCACCTTTCTGGTCGCCGTCGTGCTGTCGGCCCAGGCAACGGACGAAGGCGTCAACCGCGCCACCGGACCGTTGTTTGCCGTCGCCGACACGCCGGAAAAGATGCTGGGGCTCGGCGAGGACATCGTGCGCGACCACATCAGGACCATCGGGCTCTACCGCAACAAGGCCAAGAACGTCATCGCCCTGTCCAAGGCCCTCATCGAGCGGCATGGCGGCCAGGTGCCGAACACGCGCGAGGCTCTGGAGGCCCTGCCCGGCGTCGGTCGCAAGACCGCCAATGTGGTGCTCAACATCGCCTTCGGCCAGCCGACCATCGCCGTCGACACCCACCTGTTCCGGCTCGGCAACCGCACCGGTCTGGCCCCCGGCAAGGACGTGCTGGCGGTCGAGCGGGCGCTGGAGAAGGTCATACCGGACCAATACAAGCTGCACGCCCACCATTGGCTTATTCTGCACGGCCGTTACATGTGCAAGGCCCGCAAACCGGAGTGCGGCCGCTGTCTGATCTCCGACATTTGCAAGTTCAAGGACAAGGTCTACTGATACCGTAACCTTCCGTCCGCGGGTCCGGTCCACCATTGTCTTCGGCGTCTACTGACATCCATTTGCTGCTTCCCCCAGAAAGTGGGAAGGCTGGGATGGGGGTTGATGGCGGCGCAAAAAGATCATGATTCCAATGAGCTGCACCGCCATCAATCCCCACCCTAGAGCCTTTTCTAGGAGAGGGAATCGTTCGCCGGCGTTTCGGCAGAGACCTTCTTGAAGATGTGCACGAAATAGGCGGTCGAGAACAGCGGCACCAGGAAGTTGACGATCGGGACCAGCGCCAGCCCGGCCGGGATCAACCCGGCAGCGAACACCCGGCCGGCATTGGCCTTGCGCAGCGCCTTGGCATCGGCCACTGGCAGATGCCGCATCGCCACCATCTGAAAGTATTCACGGCCCAGCAGGTAGGCATCCGCGCAGACCTTGATCGCCGCACCGATGCCGAGAAACAGCAGCGGCAGAACCATCAGGTTGACCGCCAGCACCAGCAGGCCGAACTGGATACCGATCATCAGGCCGGTTGAGTTGGACAGCGGCCTGCCCGGCCTATCGCCGGCATAGTCGCGCTGCTCGACCAGTTCGGCGATCTCATCGAGAAAAAGCCCGGCAAATACCGCCGTCACCGGCGCCATCAGAAACACGAACGCTGCCAGCAGACCGAGCCCCGTCGCCACGGCCAGGACGGTTTCCAGCCATGGCCAGGGAAATGCCACCATGATCGACAGCACCACCTCAACGCCGATCAGGATCGCCACGAACAGCAATATGCTGAGACCGATCGCCTTCCACAACACACTGCGGAAGCGCGGTGAAAACATATCGCCCAGCGCCTTGAGCGCAGCAGAAATCATCGCTGTGGTCATCCCCGGTCGTTGTCACAGGACCCGTCTGACAGGTAGTGACGAATTCGCCGCGGCACAAGCCCCTCATCAAGCCTTGCCCGGCGGCGGCAGGCCCGTATACTCGCCCGCGCCAAATCACGCCATGGGGAGCCACCGATGAGCACGACCGCCTTTGATGTCCTAGGAATCGGCAACGCCATTGTCGACGTCCTGGCCCGTGTCGACGATGATTTCCTCACCGCCCGGGACCTGCCAAAGGGCAGCATGCAGCTCATCGACGAAGACGGCGCCCATGCCCTGTACGATGCCATGGGCTCGGCCATCGAGGTCTCCGGCGGCTCGGCGGCCAACACCATCGCCGGCCTGGCGCAGCTCGGCGGCAAGGCGGCCTTCATTGGCAAGGTGCGCGACGATCAGCTCGGCGAGGTGTTCGCCCACGACATTCGCGCCAGCGGTGTCCACTTCGACACGCCTGCCGCCACCACCGGTCCGGCCACCGCCCGCTGCCTGGTGCTGGTCACCCCCGACGGCGAGCGCACCCTCAACACCTTTCTCGGCGCCAGTGTCGGCCTCGAGCCGGGCGACATCGATGCCCAGGCCATCGCCTCCGCCGGCATTGTCTATCTCGAAGGCTATCTGTGGGATCCGCCGCAGGCCAAGCAGGCCTTCGTGCGCGCCGCCAACATCGCCCAGGGCGCCGGCCGCCAGGTGGCGCTGTCGCTGTCCGATTCCTTTTGCGTCGACCGGCACCGAGAAAGCTTTCTGGAACTGATCAAGCGTGACGTCGACATCCTGTTTGCCAACGAAGCCGAGATCAAATCGCTCTATCAGGTCGACGGTTTCGACGACGCCCTGCAGGCCGTGCGGCACGACTGCAAGCTGGCGGTGCTGACCCGCTCGGCAGCCGGCAGCGTGATTGTCGACGGCGAGGAGGTCCATGTCGTCGAAGCGCGCAAGCTCGACAAGGTGGTCGATGCCACCGGCGCCGGCGATCTCTACGCCGCCGGCTTCCTGTTCGGCCACAGCCACGGCAAGGACCTCGCCACCTCGGCCCGCCTCGGTGCGCTCGCGGCTGCACAGATCATTTCCCAGATCGGCGCCCGGCCGCAGGTCGACCTGCGTGAACTGGCCGTCGAGGCCGGTCTCATTTGAACATCCATCCGGACTAGGGAGGTTGCCATGTCCCGTTTCAATCGCCTCTTGATCACCGGCGCCGCCGGCAATCTCGGCCGCGTCCTGCGCGAAGGGCTGGCCCCATTGGCCACGACCATCCGCCTGACCGACCGCGCCGACATGGGCCAAGCAGGCCCGAACGAGGAGATCATGCCGTGCGAGCTGGGCGACCTCGACGGCATCATGAAGGTTGTCGAAGGATGCGACGGCATCGTCCACTTCGGCGCCGCCCCGGTCGAACGGCCCTGGGAAGAAATCCTCGAAAGCTCGATCAAGGGCGGTTACAACGTCTACGAGGCTGCCCGCCGCCACGGCATCAAGCGTGTCGTCTATGCCTCGTCGATCCATGCCGTCGGCTATGTCCGCCGCGAGGAAGGCGCTGACACACACACCGAACACCGCCCGGACACACTGTACGGTGTGTCGAAGTGTTTCGTCGAAGACCTGGCCAAGATGTATTTCCACAAGTTCGGCATCGAATCGGCCCTCTTGCGCATCAACTCATGCTTCCCCGAACCCGCCGACCGCCGCCACCTCGCCACCTGGCTGAGCTTCGACGATCTGGTGCAACTGGTCACCCGCTGCCTCACCGCCGAACGCATCGGCCACACCGTGGTCTACGGCATCTCCGACAACCGCGAGGCATTCTTCTCCAACCACAAGGCCAAGCACCTGGGCTACATGCCGAACGACACCGCCGAGGACTACCGCGCCAAGGTCGAGGCCAAGACCACCCCCGGCGACCCCTTCGACCCCGGCATTGAGTACGTCGGCGGCGTGTTCTGCAACTACGGCCACCCGGACGATGGCGAGGCGGGGTGAGGCTGATCACAAACCAACCAACGACACAGAATGCCCATTCTGATCTCATTTTCGGGGTTGCCGGGAACCGGCAAGACGACTGTTGCACGCGCATTGGCAAAGCAGATCGGTGCCACATACTTACGTGTGGACTCCATTGAAACGGCGTTGAAGAACAGCACTCTGAGCATCGGTTCAGTCGAAGACGCCGGGTATCTTGCTGCCATAGCTGTCGCGAAGGACAATCTGGTGCATGGATTGGACGTAGTGGCTGACATGGTCAATCCAATCGAGCTTACAAGGAACTGGTGGTCACAGGCTGCAGCGGCCTGCAATGCCCGATTGCTCAATGTGGAAATCATTTGCTCGGACCAAATTGAGCATCGGCGGCGGGTAGAAGTACGTCGAAATGACAAACCCGGACACGATCTTCCGGCTTGGGAAGAAGTCCAAAACCGCACCTACCATGAATGGGGCACCAATCGGTTACAACTGGATACCAGTGAGCTGTCACAGTGCGATTGTGTAAAAAAGATCATCCAAGCATCTGCACACATTCCCTGACGGATCGCCCGGCCGAAGACGGGCGCAACCAGAGTTTCAGACAATCCCGCCCGCTCAGCAATCCAGCGTCGTGTCGCGCTCCCATTGTGACAGGTGGTGGCAGTAGCTGTTCCAGTCCTTGGTGCGCAGCTTCACGTAGGCATCGCAGAACTCCGCGCCCAGTGCCTCTCGCAGAACCTTGTTCTTGGCGAAACCGCGCAGGGCATCGAGCAGGTTGAGCGGCAGTTTTTTGGCGCCTTTGACCTTGTGGCCGTCGGCATACATGTCGATGTCGAGCCGCTTGCCGGGATCTGCCTTGTTGGCGATGCCGTCGAGGCCCGCCGCCAGGATACCGGCCTGCAGCAGGTAAGGATTGGCGGCACCGTCGGCGAGGCGGTATTCGAACCGGCCGTCATCGGGAATGCGCACCATGTGGGTACGGTTGTTGCCACCGTAGGTGATGGTGTTCGGCGCCCAGGTCGCACCGGACGTGGTGACCGGAGCATTGATGCGCTTGTAGGAATTGACCGACGGATTGGTGATCGCCGTCAACGCCTCGGAATGCTTCATGATGCCGCCGAGGAAGCTGTAGCCGAGGGCCGAAACCCCGAGTTCGCCATTGTCGTCGTGGAACAGGTTCTGATTTCCGGTTGCCGCATCCCA
Organism: Aestuariivirgaceae bacterium; assembly: GCA_965216335.1. Taxonomy (GTDB): domain Bacteria; phylum Pseudomonadota; class Alphaproteobacteria; order Rhizobiales; family Aestuariivirgaceae; genus JAHEJE01. Next base: position 2,266,286 of record OZ244154.1, read on the forward strand.
CACCGAAACGTGCACATGACAGCCGTTTCCGGTCAGGTGCTTGAACGGCTTGGGCATGAAAGTGGCGCGCAGGCCATGTTTTTCGGCGATCTCCTTGACCAGGAACTTGAAGAACGCATGCTGGTCGGCGGTGGTCAGCGCATCGGCAAAATTCCAGTTGATCTCGAACTGGCCGTTGGCGTCTTCATGATCGTTCTGATACGGCCCCCAGCCGAGCTGGATCATCGTCGTACAGATTTCCGAGATCACATCATAACGCCGCATGATCGCCGACTGGTCGTAACAGGGCTTTTCGGCGATATCGCGCGGATCGGAAATGTCGGTGCCGTCGGCGTTGATCAGGTGGAACTCCGGCTCGACGCCCGACTTCATGATGTAGCCCTGGTCGGCTGCCTGCTTCATCATCTTCTTCAACACCACACGCGGCGCCTGATCGACAGTCTTGCCATCCATGACCGGGTCTCCTGCGACCCAAGCCACCTCGGGCTTCCATGGCAGTTGGATGACCGAGTCGCCGTCCGGCATCGACAGCATGTCTGGGTCGCCCGGCGTCATGTCGAGCCATGAGGCAAAGCCGGCAAACCCGGCGCCGTTCTTCTGCGCCCCGGCTATCGCTTCGGCCGGCACCAGCTTGGCGCGCTGGGCGCCGAACAGGTCGGTAAAGTTGACCAGAAAGAATTTCACCCCGTTGTCGGCTGCGAACTTCGCCAGATCAGTTGCCATTGCTCAATTCCCCATCTTCTTCATTTGGCTTTTCACCAGGCTTCACGATTTCAAAGACTACAATATCCCGCTAGTGCCTCGTCCAGTCCGCAAGCGCCCTGCCGTCGCCGATTTTCATCAGTTGAAACCGGCAACTGTTACCGGCCGCTTGCCCTGCCTCTCGCGAAACAATTCTCATTGTCCCGAAGCTATCAGGCAGCGGATGTTGGTTCAACTCTTGTTACAAATAATTTACTGCAGAGAAACAGAGTTTACTCATTGCGGTTGTAGGTGATGACCGACAGGAATGTGATCGGCAGCTTTCGCAACTCATCGGGTCCGTGTGGTGCATCGGCATCGAAATAGAGCGAGTCGCCCGGTTCGAGCACATAGGTCTTGCTGCCATGGCGGTAGCCGACCTCACCCTCCAGCATATAGATGAACTCAAGCCCGGCATGCTGAAAGATCGGGAACACGTCCGCTTTTTCGGTGAGTTTGATCAGATATGGCTCAACCACCAGCGAACCGCTCGGGGTATGCCCCAGCAGCTGGTACTGATGCCCGGCCCGCGTGCCGCGCCGTTCGATCGTCAACCCCTGCCCGGACTTGACATGGACAGCGTCGCGCTCTTCTTCAAAACCCTTGAACAGCGATGTCACGGGCACGTTCAAAGCCCGGGCCAATGCTTGCAGAGTGGTCAGAGAGGGAGACGTCTGGCCGTTTTCGATCTTTGACAGCATCCCGGCGGAGATCGCACTGTCGCGTGCCAGCTCACTGATCGTGATGCCGAGTTTTTCGCGCAACGCATGCACCTGCCGGCCAATCGCCCGCTCCAGCATCCGCTCATCGCCGTCCTGCCCCTTGTGCGGATTCTGTTTGAGGCCTGCCCCCTGCTTTGCGTTCACCGGTTCACGCTCCCTATGACACGGTCAAGTTGTCTTCATGCAAAGCACTGTATCAGTGTCAAAGCTGTTTCCTCAAAGGAAAACCGGCCCCTGAGGGCCGGTTCAGATCACGTATCAATGTCAAGCGCGGCTAATAACGGTCAATCGCCGCCCGGGCATGATCGCCGCTGGCGTCCATGTCCATTTCATGACGCACCTCGTTGGCTTCCTGACGCAGCTGGACAACATGCCAGATGATCCAGAATGCCAGGCCGGCAATGTACAGCAGGCCCTCCGCCCCGGCGAAGGGATACACCCCTTCGACTTTCGCGAGATCGACCGCCCAGCTTTCCATTCCATTCGTAGACATCAGTTATCTCCTTTCAATGTCTGGACGGCTCAAGAGACCATGGCCTTTTCAGCCTCACGGATTTCATCAAGCGCATCGCGATAGGCTTCCTCTTCCTCGAAGTCGAGGCCCTCGAGTTCGACCTTGCGCGGGATGCGCAGGATGCCGAAACCATCGAGGATCTTCGAGGCGATGAACGCCGGAAGGAAACCGAGTACACCAAACATGATGATCGCACCGACGAACATGCCCAGCGGGTTGATCGCCGCGTAGCCTTCATATGGCGAAGACGGCTGACCCCACAGCATGAAGCCGCAGATGATCAGACCGAGGAAACCGGCGTAACCATGCACGGCAACTGCGCCGACCGCATCGTCGATCTTGAACTTGCGCTCGACCCAGAAATGCGCCTTGTAGGCGAACCAGGCACCCACGCCGCCGATCAGCATCGACTGTATGGGATGATACAGATCATTGCCGGCCGAGGCGCAGATGACACCGGCCAGGCCGCCTGAATAGGTCCAGAACGGGTCGCCCTTCGACACCATGAAGGCCACCATCAGACCGCCCGACAGAGACATAAGGAAGTTGAAGGTGATGGCCGACAGGGTCGTCGGTGCCAGATAGATGTTGGTCGCTGTCCAGGTTTCACCGGTGATCTGACCGCCAATGCCTTCCGGCGAAATGATCGGCACGTTGCACGCAGCGTAAAAGCCCCAGAAGCCGGTGTAGATCAGGAACAGACCGAGCGTCACCAGCCAGGTGTTGTGCGGCGGGATATCGCGCGGCGTGCCATCGGGGCGGAACTTGCCGAGACGTGGCCCGAGCACGACGAGAACACCAAGCGCAAAGCCGCCGGCGATCGCATGGATAACGCCCGATGCATATGCGTCGTGATAGCCGAGCAGTTTGACCATCCAGCCATCCCAGTGCCAGCCCCAGGCCGCATCGATGATCCAGGTGCAAGACCCGATCAGCACCGCCAGCAGCCAGAAAGCACCGGACCGGATGCGTTCGATAACGGCACCCGACACGATCGATGCCGCGGTCCAGGAGAACAGCAGGAATGCCGCCCAGAACACGCCGTTGATTCGGTCTGACAGGTTGGTGCCCATGTTGTCGTCCCACGGACGTGCGCCTTCGGCGGCGGCAAAATCGATGCCCTTGCCTTCGAAGATCCACGGCCCGTTCGGGAAGGCGAAATAGATCCACCAGCCGAAGAAGAAGAACGTCACGGTCACCAGCGGGATCACCATTGTGTTCTTCATCAGTGTGTGAAGATGGTTCCTGCGCCGGCTCGCGGCGACTTCATACAGACAAAAGCCCACATGAATCAGGAACATGAAAACAACGGTTACCCAGTAGTAGAACTCGGTAAACACCGTCGTCAGTGCGTCTAAGTTGTTTCCCATGGAGTCTCCCCCCTATGTGTGGGCAAGCGCGACCGGAACCTTTTCCGTTCTCGAAACTGGCTCGCAACCCGCTTCCAAACCGGCAATCCTCCCAAGTAGCCGCTTGCCCTGTTTCTACCTGTTGCGCGCCCGGTCAGCGGGCCCGGCGTTGCAGACTGTACAGACCAGCTGCAGCCCCCGCACCGGCCCAATCCATCCTACGAAATTGTGCCTGGCCCGAAGCGGCGGACACACGGCGAACCTTGCACAAGCTTGCATGAAGATCAAACTTCTTTCCCCAGGGTGAAATTCGGGGTTGTCTGCCGCAGCTTGTGCATCGCCCGCCAGCCCGCGCAAGTTCCGAAAAATCCAACCTTGCAACTGGTGTGGACGGTGTTTGCGCGGCCATGGTGAATTCTGACTCGGTTTACAGCCAAAAGCAAACCAATTCTGACCAAATGCAACCAATTCTGGCCTTGGCCGGAAGATGCCGGAACTTCTAAGACCCTTACCGCGGCTTGCGGCTCAAGAAGCGGCTGAGCCTGACCACCGCCCGAACGTGTTCGCCATCCATGATCAGCTCGCCATTCTGATATGCCGCAACCTTGAAGGTGAAACCGCCGTCCTGGCCGACCAGCTCGGCGCGGACATCGACCGCCCGGCCTGGAAATGCCGCCGCACGATGCTGCAGCCGGAAACCGGTCCCGACACTGGCTTCACCCTCCTCGAAGCACGGCTCCAGCAGACGGTGACAGGCCATCTCGAGATAGCCGATCGTTGCCGGCGAGGAGACCACGTCGACCCCGGCATTGCCAATGTCGGATGCCAGATCGCCAGCCCCCGGCATGACATCGCCTTGGTAGACCGCACCCGTGTCAATCTTCTTCATGATGCCTCAATTCACGTTGCACACCAGCCGCCATCGACCAGCAGGTTGACGCCTGTCACATAGGACGCGGCATCGCTGGCCAGAAACACCGAGGGTCCGACCATCTCTTCTACGTCGCCGATCCGCCGCAGCGGCGTGCGGGCAATGATGTCTGCCTGACCTTCTGCCACGATCTCCTCGCTGGCCGGATTCATCTGATGATTGGTGTAACCGGGGTTGATGGCATTGACCCTGATGCCGTGCGCACCCAGTTCGCCGGCCAGGCCGCGCACCAGCGCATCGATCCCGCCCTTTGCGGCACAGTACGGCGTGAGATGCTCGAACGCCGCAACCGAGGCATTCGATGAGGTGAACACAATCGCACCACCGCCACCCTGGGCAATGAACCGCTTCGCCGCGGCCTGCGCGCACATGAACGCGCCATGCAGATTGCCGCGCACCACGGTGTCGAATTCTTCGGCGCTGAAGTCCAGCACCGGCTGGGTGATGTCGATACCGGCATTGGCATGCAGAATGTCGATCCGGCCATAGCGCTCCGCCGCCGCATTGATGAGTCGGTCGACCTGACAGGCATCCGTCACGTCACAGGCCACCCCCATCGCCCGGCCTCCGGCCTCGCCGATCGCCTGCGCCGTCGCCGCCGCGCCTGCCCCATCGCGCGAGCAGCCGGCCACCGCCGCGCCGGCCGCCGCATAGCCATGCGCCAGCGCTTTTCCGATACCCCGGCTGGTGCCGGTCACCACCGCCACCTTGCCGGACAAATCGAACAACCCCGTCATGACGCCTCCCAACAGCAAAGGGCCAGCCTACAGCGGCGCAATCCGGCAGACCAGCCCCGCAAAATCGCCACTTGCGGTGGCCCGGGCAAATTTGCCATGGTCGCGCCACAACAAGGTGCCCGCACAGCCACGGAGAACGAACATGACAGGACGGGTCGAAGGCAAGACAGCACTCGTCACCGCGGCCGCAGCCGGCATCGGCCGGGCGAGCGCCCTGGCATTGGCAAGCGAGGGCGCCAGGGTGTTTGCCAGCGACATCGACGCCGATGGCCTGGCATCGCTTGCAAGCCAAGACGCCCGCATCACCACGGTGCACCTGGACGTGCTCAGTGACGATGACATTTCAGCGGCAAAGCAGCGCGTCGGTGCGCCGGACGTGCTGTTCAACTGTTCGGGCTTCGTCCATCACGGCACCATCCTAGATTGCGACGAGGACAGCTGGGATTTCTCGTTCAATCTCAACATCAAGGCCCACTATCGGATGATCAGGGCCTTCCTGCCGGACATGATTGCAGCAGGCGGCGGCTCGATCATCAACATGTCGTCGGTCGTATCCAGCATCAAGGGAACGCCGAACCGCTTTGCCTACGGCGCCACCAAGGCCGCCGTCATCGGCCTCACCAAGGCCATCGCCATCGATCACATCAAGGACGGCATCCGCTGCAATGCCGTGTGCCCCGGCACCATCGACACCCCGTCGCTGCGCGAGCGCATCGTCGAACTGGGCAAGGAGATGGGCGGCTACGACAAGGCCCGCGAGGTGTTCGTCGCCCGTCAGCCCACCGGCCAGCTTGCCGGTCCTGAGGAGGTTGCAGCAGTCGTCGTCTTCCTCGCCAGCAACGAAAGCTCATTCGTCACCGGCCAGACCCATATCGTCGACGGCGGCTGGGCGATTTGAACCGCTGACGCCCAGGCCAGATCAGCCTTGGGGAAATTGTTATGACGCCGGGGCCGAGCCTTTTGCGTCGAACAGCACGCTCACCTGCGGGTCTTCGATGCCGCCGTTGCTCAGTTTCTGCGACAGGCGGGACTTGACCTCGGCAAGGGTGAGGCCGCCCACCGGCACGATGCCGATATTCGACAGGTCGATATTGCCGGCCGCATCGATTTCATAATCGCCGGAAATCGTTTCCTGACCCAACACCACGACCTTCAGCCCGTCGCCGGCCGACAGACGATACTCATAGGCTGGCGATGTGAAGGACGAGGTCTGCGGGATGCTGGTAATCGGGTCGGGCTCAACCGACGAACAGCCGGTCAACAATGCAGCCAGGCCGGCAGCCAGCCAGACAGTAAACGAGTTCATCGGATTGAAAGTCGCCATGCACCCCAATGCGCCCACCGGCGCGTTCCCGTTGTTGCCGCTGCCGCACGTGCATCCCCGCGAACGCACCGCGCAGACACCAAACCGGCCGGAGTCCCCCTCCGCCAACACCCTTTTGCCTCTAATTCGCCATGCTGGCAACAATAAGGCGCAGGTGCCGCAACGTCATGCGGCAATCTGCATGCCGTCGAGCGGGATCGCCGGCTTGCGGCCGGCAATGAGGTCCGCGGTGATGCGCGCCGCACCGTGGCTCATGGTCCAGCCCATATGCCCCTGGCCGGTGTTGTACCACAGGTTTTCGTGCCGGCCGCGCCCGAGGATGGGTGTGCCCTGAGGCGTCATCGGTCGCAGACCGGCCCAGTAGTCTGGCCGGTCATAGTCGGCCGCATCGGGAAACAGGTTGCGCGCCATCTTCATCATGTGCCGGAAATCCTTCGGCGAATGCGACCGGTCATAACCGGAAAACTCCGCCGTCGCCGTGATCCGCATGCGCTCGCCGAGCGGGCAATAGGCGACCAGATTTTCCTCATCCACTCCGCCGATCGCCGGCACATCGTTGCGCCCCGCCGTCGGCACCGTCGCCGAGTAGCCCTTCACCGGATAGATCGGCAGGTCGACGCCGAGCTGGCGCACCAGGTGCGGGCTGTAGATACCGAGGCTGAGCACGATGGCGTCACCCGCATGACGCGCCTTATCGGTCACCACCGCCGCAACGCGATCCGCGTCCACCTCCAGCCGCTCGATATTCTCTGCAAAGCAGAAGGTTACACCGGCGTCTTTCAACCAGTCCGTCAGCCCTTGCGCGAATATGCGGCAATCGCCGCTTTCGTCATCCGGCGCATAGATCGCTCCAGCCAGTTCGCCCGACACGCGAGCCAAAGCCGGATCCCGCGCTGCAATTTCTTGCGCCGCCAGTGTCTCGAGCCGCACGCCGGCATCCGTCAGCACCTTTGTCCTTGCCACCGCGCCCGCGAAGATAGACGGTGTGCGATAGAGATAGAGCAGGCCGCCGGCCCGTCCATCATACGCGACACCGGTCTTGGCCAGCGTATCGTGAAACACCTCCAGCGAGTATCTGCACAGCCGGGCCTTGCGCGAGGTATTGAGGTTGGCACGCTCGGCGGTGCATTCGCGCCAGAACGCCCACATCCATTTCAGGAACGCCGGATCGAGGCTCGGCCTCAGCCGCAGCGCCTGGTCGTTGCGCCACAGCGACTTGAGCAGGATGCCCGGTGCAGCCGGCGAACCCCAGGCATATGAATGGCCCGGTGCAAAAAGTCCGGCATTGGCGTAGCTTGTAAAGTTCGCCGCTTCCGGTTCACGGTCGATCACCGTGACGTCGAACCCGTCACGCAAAAGCTGATAAGCTGTGGTGACGCCGGCGATCCCGGCGCCGAGCACCAGTGCCTTCATTCGCCTGCTGCCTAAAGGGCGGCTTCAACCATGATCTCGACGTCGAACTTGGGCAGCGCCAGCTTCGACTCGACACAAGCCCTGACCGGCGTGTTGCCCGGCGATACCCAGGCGTCCCACACCTCGTTCATCTCGCCGAACCTGTTCATGTCGGTAATCCAGATGGTCGCCTTGAGCAGTTTTGACTTGTCGGTTCCGGCCCGCGCCAGCAGTTCGTCAATCTGCTGCAGGATTTCCGCGGTCTGTTCGGCCACACTTTCGCTGCCTGTTGCGGAATTGGCGACCTGTCCGGCGGTATAGACGACACCGTTATAGGTCACCACCTGGCTCATGCGGGCGCCGACATCAAGACGTTCTATGGACATGCATCATCCCTCTCTGCTGAAGTTTTGCAGCACAGACTAGCGTGTTTGCGCCGGTAAGGCGATGCGGCAATTACTCTGCCGCCTGCAGTGCCTTGGCGATGACCTGGCGCTTGCCGGGAAGCTGGATGCCGGTGGCCTTCGACGTTGCCAGGGTAATGGCACGCAGGTCTTCCGGCTCGATGTTCTGAACGTCCGTCTTGCCGGTGCAGCGCGCCATGATCGTGGCCTCCGCCGCGAGCGCCTGCAGCAGCATGGTGGCACCGTCAACCCGCTCGTCGTGGGTGCGGTCGCCGCCGAACGCCATCTCGCCAGCCTTGATATGCCCGCCGGCCGCCAGCCCCATGGCCACGCCGACCGCCGACGCCTTGGCCCCTAGTCCAACCAGTTTGGCGCCGTCGGTTCCGGTGCGAATGCCGCCGAAGTAGATCAGGTCCAGGTCTTCCTCGCGGTTGAGCCGCCGGAGGATCGCCAGCGCGTCGCGCACCACCGTAAAGTCCGGCCGTCCGGTCAGTTCCGGCCACGTGCCGGCCATGCCCAGGGTGGCGTCGAGCAACAGCAGGCCGAAACCGTTCTCGAGGGCAAACGGTATGGCCGCCTCAAGGTCGCCGGCCCGGACCGCAAGACCGCGCAGCACGCCGTCCGCCTGTGCCAGCTCAACCGGCCTGAAGCCATCCTTGAACGCAACGATATGGGCCTGCGCGTCGACTGAGGGCACGTCTTCACCATCGACGACGAGCTGCAGCCAGGGCGCGCCGCCACCGAGCGCCTTGCGCCCGATATAGGCCGAACCCTTGGCGTCGATGCCGGCGGCAACGGCTTTGCGCACCTCATCCGGCGCATCGTCGAGCCCGGCGACCAGGAACGGCATGTCGAGCGCGATCTCATCGCAGATGTCGACATTGACCCGGCAATGATCGCGGTAGGGATCGATCACCAGCCGCGACAGGTTGGCGGGCAGGAACACCAGGTCTTCCAGTGCCGGCTTGTGATCCTCGGTATAGGGGGTTTCGTGCAGATCAAGCCGCTTCATCAGCACTGCACGGTGGGTCGCGGCATCGTCCGGCCGGGTGCGCGCCATCACGAAGATGTCCTCGCGGGTGCGCACGTTGTAGTCGAACGACCCGGTTTCGGCATCGCAGCGATAGCAGCGCGCCGCCTCATCCAGTGCCGCCTTGCGGTCATAGGTGGTTTCGATCTCGGGAAACTCGACCGGCTCTTCGCCAAGGCCATGGAAGTCCTGTTCGATGCGCGGGAAGACCTCCCAGTGAATATCCTGGGCAACCGGCACCCGCCGCGTGCGATACGGCGTGCGGTACGGCAACGGATCCACTATCCCGTCGAGATGGGACTGCACGTAGTAGGCTGCCCGGTGGCCGTGCATCATGGCCATGACGATGGTCGAGCCGCCGAATGCCCCGTCGCCGGCGGCGAACACTTTCGGATCGGCGGTCGTCATACCGTCCCAGTCGGTCCGGACCCGGTCCCAGTCCATCAGGCCGGCCGCCTCGAGCTCGGCGCTTTCGGCCTTCTGGCCCACAGCCGAGATCACCATGCCGCATTGGATGTCGTGCTCGGAGCCTGCGACATTGACCGGGCGGCGGCGGCCGTCCTCGTCCGGCTCGCCAAGCTCGGTCCTCACGCAGCGCAGGGCAAAGCCGTCGCCGTCAGTGACAACGCCGACCGGCTGCTCGTTGTAGATGACCTCGATGCCTTCCTCGATGGCGCCTTTCAGCTCTTCCTTGCGGGCGGGGATTTCATCCGGGCCGCGGCGGTAAATGATCTTGACGTCTTTGCAACCAGGCAGGCGCTTGGCGGCGCGGCACGCGTCCATGGCGACATCGCCGCCGCCGATGACCAGCACCGTTTCCGGCAACTCGGGCCGCGCTCCGCCATTCACCTCGCGCAGGAATCCAACGCCATCGACAATGCGGTCGTCGTCCTCGCCGGAAACCCCCATGGGCTTGCCCCACCATGAACCGATGGTCAGCAGCACGGCGTCATGCCGCGTCTTCAGCTCATCCAGTGTCACGCCGTCGCCAAGGCCGCAATTGAGATGCACCTTGATGCCGGGACAATGCTTTCGCATCCGGTCCATGTCTTCCTGGATGATGCCGGGCGGCAGCCGGAAGGCCGGAATGCCCCACACCATCATGCCGCCAAGCCGGTCGGACATTTCATAGACATGCACCTCGAAGCCCGCTTCGGCCAGATCCTGCGCCGCCGTTAGGCCGGCCGGTCCGCCGCCGACCACGGCCACGGTTTCAGAGCGCGTGACCTCGACCGGCGGCAGGTGATGATCCTTGCCGAGCTGGTCCATCACGTAACGCTTGAGGTTGCGGATGGCCAGCGCGCCATCGCTGTCCGCTCGCCGGCAGGCCGGTTCACACGGCGCATCACACACCCGCCCGCAGATCGATGAAAACGGGTTGGTCGCGGTAATCGCCTCGAAGGCGGCCTCGGGTTTTTCCTCCCAGATGTAGGCGATGTAGGACGGCGCGTCGGTGCCGACCGGGCAGGCCACCTGGCAGGGCGCTGCAACGAAGTGCGGATCCTGGCCGTCGTCCTTGAAGCCGGCTGGAACCTTCGGCGGCCGCACGCGGTTGATGTCGTAAACGGTGATGCTCACGTTACACGGCCTCCTGCATGGACGTTGCACGGTATCCCGGCTCATAGGGCAGTCCGGTGATCTCGGCTGCTTCCGGCGTCAGCGCCACCAGGTCGTCGCGCGACATGTCGTGAATGTCGTCATAACCATGGGCATCGGCGATGGCCGCCAACTGCCAGCGCATGCTTTCCAGATAACGGTGAATGTTTTCGGCCTCGGCCTGGATGTTGTAGCGCTTCTCGTGCTCGGGATCCTGGGTTGCGATGCCCACCACGCACTGGCCGACGTGGCATTGCAGGCAGGCAATGCAGCCACCGGCAATGATCGCCGAGGTGCCGACCGCAATGGCCTTGGCACCCAGCGCAATTGCCTTGGCCGCATCCACACCGTCCTTGATGCCGCCCATCAGGACGATCGGCATCTCCTTGTCGCCGCCGACCTCCTTCAGCGCATCCATGGCCTCCTGAATGGCCGCCAGCGTCGGAATACCGACATACTCCAGCACCTCGTTACCGGCCGCACCGGTTGAGCCCTGCATACCGTCCAGCTCGACGAAATCAAAACCGTCCTTGTAGGCGATCTTGATGTCGTCGCGCACCCGACCTGCGCCGAGCTTGACCGACACCGGTGTCCTGTAGCCTGTCGCCTCGCGGAATTCCTCGACCTTGATCACCAGGTCGTCGGCGCCGAGCACATCCGGGTGGCGTGACGGCGAGCGCAGGTCGATGCCGGAGGGGATACCACGAATCTTGGCGATTTCCGGCGTCACCTTCTTGGCCATCAGCTGACCGCCCAGCCCCGGCTTGGCGCCCTGCGAAATGTAGATCTCCAGCCCGTTGGCGCGCTGCATGTCGTGGATGTTCCAGCCCAGGCGCCCGGCCAGGCACTGGTAGATCAGCTGCTTGGCCTCTTCGCGCTGTTCATCCGACATGCCGCCTTCGCCGGTGTTTTCCGAGATGTCCGACAGCCGCGAGGCAATCGCCAGCGCCAGCTTGGCCGACTTCGACAATGCGCCGTAGGACATCGGCGCGATCATCACCGGCATCGACAGCTTGATCGGATTGGCGCCCGAACGCCCGCCGATCTCGGTCTTCAGATTGACCCGCTCCGTCACCGTCGGATCGGCGCCGATTGCCGACAGGCCGCGCCGAAATGCTATGTCAGACAAATGTGGTAATGCCCGTGAGGTGCCATAGCCGCGAATGCGGTAGCGCCCGATCTGCGATTTGATGTGGATGTCTTCCTGCACCTTGGCGTTCCAGTAGGCATTGTCACCGGACGCCTCGAAGAACGGAATGGCCCGCACGCGCGGCTCGCTGCGCTCATACTTCAGCTTCTTGCCCGCGTTGACGATCTTCTGCAGCGTGCCGTTGAACGCCACCTTGTGCCTGTCGAGGAACGCCATGATGTCATCAAGCTCATCGCGCGGCAGATCGGTCAGCATGGCGTCGGTGCCGAGGTCGCCCAGCCCGCCCGCGACATAAATCGACCCGCCGGTCATGTCCTGGCCGACCTGTTCGCCGGAATTGCCGAGGATGATCAGCCGGCCGCCGTACATCATGTAACCGGCCATGAAGTTGGCATTGCCAGCGGCCAGCAACGTCCCGGCCTTCATCACCTGACCGGCGCGCGAGCCGATATTGCCGCGCACCACGACTTCGGCGCCGCGGATGGCGACACCGGCAATGGCGCTGGCATTGCCGTTCACCACCACCGTGCCATTCAGCATATTGTCGGCCAGACCCCAGCCGACATTCTGCTCGATTTCGAAGGTCGGCCCGCCATCGCACAGGCCGGCACAGAAGTATCCCGCCGAGCCGCGTACGCTCACCTTGATCGGATGCGTCAGCCCGACGCCGATGTGATGCCGCGCATCAGGGTTCAGCACCTCAACGTCCAAGCCGTCAGCGCCATACTTCCGGATCAGTTCATTGGCCTCGCGGACCGGGGTTACGCCGAGATCGATCGTTGCCATGTTTCAAATGTCCCTGGAGCCGGTTCGGTTGTTTCCAGGGCCCGGCCCGGAAACAGCTTGTTGAGCGATACCTCTTCCGAAGCGATCGCAATGATGTTGTCGTCTTCGTATTTGACCATCGGTTTTGCTGCCAGGCGGTCCTTGGCGTAGCCGATTTCATCCTTGGTCGAGACCAGGAACGAGAACGTTCCGTCCATGTCCTCGATCGTGCTCCTGAGCGCTTCTTTCAGCGAAAAGCCGTTCTTCAGCTTGTCGGCCAGATAGACCGCGATCAGTTCTGAATCGTTGTCCGTGTTGAAGAAGTAGCCACGCTTTTCCAGCCGCCGGCGCATCTTGTAGTAGTTGGTGATCTGCCCGTTGTGCACAATGGCGATGTCGGCAAACCCGGTGGCCCAGAACGGATGCGAGGCTTCCGGCGCGACATCGGATTCGGTTGCCAGGCGCACGTGGCCGATGCCGTGCGTCCCCTGAAACCGGGCAACGTGATAGACATCGTCCACATCGTGCGCACCACCGACGTCCTTGATGACATCGAGACTCTCGCCGATCGACGACAGCTTGGCGGCATGCTCCATTTCGTATGCCAGCTTGTGCAGATCGCCTTCGAACCTGATGTCTATGCGAAAGCCCGAGCCGACGATTTCCTCGTCGATCACCTGGGCCTGGAACTCCGCCAGCTTTTCCTTGATCTCATCGATGGCCGCTTGAACGTCCTCGTCTTCGTCGACAATAAAGCGCAGCCGGTACTGACCCGGCACGGCATCGTGATAAAGCGCAAAGCCGGTAGAGTCCGGGCCACGGTGCTGGCAGCCGTCCAGCATGTTGATCAGCGCCTTGCCGACATCGGCTTTTGCTACCGTGTCCTTGTAGAGAATTCCTGCAATGCCACACATGATGTGATCTCCCGGTTGAACAAGATGCAGACGCCTCGCGGTGGCGTGAACACCCGCCAAGTATGAGCATACCTCAAAATACATTCAGCCCGGCTGCAAACGCAATACTATGATGCAACAATTTTCAATGACAGGAAATACACCTAAGTGCCGCCGGCGCGCCCGTCAGCTTGCCGCAAGTGCTGCGATCAGCACGGCGCGGCCTTTCGCAAGGTTGATCTCAACCGCACCGCGCGCGACATTCGACATGGTGAGGCTTGATCCAAACGGTATATCGCGCCGCTCAAGCGGCCAGTCGACGTTGCCGAGCGACAGGCCGGCAAGGTCGCTCAGCGGGATGACGCTGAAGGTGCTGCCAGCCGGCACATCTACGACCGTCTCGCCGGCCAGCACCGGGTAAGCTTCCTCGCTGCCGCTTGTCATGAACAGGCCGATGCCGTGTGCGGCGAGCGCGACCAGGTGGGCGACGTGCTGCAGCTGATGGTCACTGCGCCCACCGAAGCCGCCGGCCAGCACCAGGCGTTCCGCGCCGCGCCGCAGCGCCTCGTCGACCGCCAGTTCACCGTCGGTTGCATCCTTTGCCGGCGGATGGGCGTGGCGTTCGACATGGGCAAAACGTGCCCGCAATGCGTCATCGCTGGAATCGAAGTCCCCGATCCACACCTCCGGCTCCAGACCCAGCATTTCGGCATGGACGATGCCGCCATCAGCAGCAATAGCGCGTGATCCGGCGACCTGCGCGCGCACGCGTGGTGTGGCAACCAATTCGCCGGCTAGAAGGATCGAGAACGTGCTGTTGTCCATGTCCATTGAGTTAGTGAGAGAGCGTGCGCGTGTCCAGCACATCGCGAAATCACTTGATCGCCGCGGTGGCCGCTCCTATTGTCACGCTTGCTCTACGGGGTGCCGGAAACGGCTGAGAGGTGAGTGGCGCCATGCGCCCCGATCACCAACCCGATGAACCTGATCCGGGTAATGCCGGCGGAGGGAGGAAGAGTTGTCGAACGACAAGATCCGCCCCTTCAACAACGTCAAACCAAGGAGGCGGACATGCGCTTGCTCACATTGCTACTGGTTTTCCTCACCACCCTTGCCGGCACGGTCCAGGCCAGGGAAACGCTCACTGTCTACACCTATGACAGCTTTGCTGCCGACTGGGGTCCGGGACCGAAGGTCAAGGCATCGTTTGAAGCGGAATGCGGCTGTACGCTCGAGTTCGTCGCCATTGCTGACGGTGTCGCCATTCTCAACCGGCTCAAGCTTGAGGGCGGGGCCAGTAAGGCCGACGTGGTGCTGGGGCTCGATACCAACCTGATGACCGAGGCCCGCGCCACCGGCCTGTTCGCTCCGCACGGTGTCACGGAGGCGCAACTCAACCTGCCGGTCGACTGGGCCGACGATACCTTCCTGCCCTACGACTATGCCCACTTCGCCGTCATCTATGACACCGAGAAGATGAAAACCCCGCCGGCCAGTCTCGATGAGCTGGTGAACGGCGATGCGGCACAAAAGATCGTGCTGCAGGACCCGCGCACCTCGACGCCGGGGCTGGGTTTCCTGTTGTGGATGAAGTCTGTCTACGGCGACAAGGCCGGCCAAGCCTGGGAAAAGCTGCAAAAACGCGTGCTCACCGTCACGCCGGGCTGGAGCGAGGCGTACGGCCTTTTCACCAAGGGCGAAGCGCCGATGGTGCTGAGCTATACCACGTCGCCGGCCTATCACATGATCGCGGAAGGCTCCGCGCGCTACCAGGCTGCCGCCTTTGCCGAGGGTCATTACCTGCAGATCGAGGTTGCAGCAGTGGTCAAATCTTCGAAACACGCCGAGTTGGCCAAACGGTTCCTGGCCTTCATGACCGGTCCGGGCTTTCAGGACCACATCCCAACCAACAACTGGATGTTCCCGGCTGGCCAGATGTCCTCCGCCTTGCCGGAGCAGTTCGGCAAACTCGTCAGCCCGGCAAAGACCTTGCTTTACACATCCGATGAGGTTGCCAAGAGCCGGCGGGCGTGGATCGATGAATGGCTCAACGTCATGAGCCAGTAGGTGCCCCGCCACACCGCAGCGTTCAAGCCCTTTGCCGCCGGCGCCGTGGCGCTGGCGGCGATCGTCGTCCTCGTTGCCGGCGCCTTTGCAGCCCTCGCCTTTGTTGCCTCAACCGACCTTTCCGGCCTGGCGCAACTTGCCTCGCCATACTTCCGGCGCGTCGTTGCATTCACCTTGTGGCAAGCGGCACTTTCCACGCTTCTTTCCGTTGCAATCGCCGTTCCGCTGACGATGGCCCTTGCCCGCCGCCAGTCCTTTTTCGGCCGCGGCCTGCTGATCAGGCTGTTCGCCGTGCCGCTTGCCCTGCCGGCGCTGGTCGCGGTTCTCGGGGTCGTTGCCGTGTGGGGCCGCACCGGCTGGGCCAGCGGCCTGCTTGATACCCAGCTCAACATATACGGGCTCACGGGCATCCTGATTGCCCATGTCTTTTTCAACCTGCCGCTCGCCACCCGCCTGCTGCTGGTGCATTTCGAGCGCGTGCCGGCGGAGACCTGGCGGCTAGCGACCCAGCTTAACCTGCCGCCTTCAACCATATTCCGGCTGATCGAATGGCCGGTCATCCGCTCCGGTCTGCCCGGCATCGCAACGCTCGTCTTCATGCTGTGTATCGCCAGTTTCACCGTGGTGCTCACGCTCGGCGGCGGCCCGCGCGCCACCACTATCGAGGTTGCCATCTACCAGGCGCTGCGGTTCGACTTCGATCCGGCCCGCGCCGTCGTTCTGGGGCTCGTCCAGATTGGCCTGTGCGCCGTCCTGGTTGTGCTGGCCGGCCGCTTTGCCAGCGACATGCACGCTGCGCCCGGTCTGAACCGCCGCATTGTGCGCCCTGATCTTGCGGCTGTGCCGCTGCGTATAGCGGATACGGCAATCATCATTCTTGCGGCGCTGTTCGTCACCTCGCCGATGCTTGCGGTCATCGTCTCAGGCCTTGCGGCCGGTCTGACACGGCTCGCCGCCGATCCGCTTGTCTGGCGCGCGCTTGCAACCAGTGCCGCCATCGCAGTGTCTTCGGCCATCCTCAGCGTTGCCGCTGCCTGGTCGCTCGCTGCAGCAGGCCGCGACAATCGTGACAACCCGATTGCCGCCAGCCTGTTTGCCACGGTGTCCGGCATTGCCGGCAATCTCATCCTCGTTGCACCCCCTGTCGTGCTGGCAGCGGGCTGGTTCGTCCTGCTGCATCGCGTGGCGGCTGTGGAAACGATTGCGCCGGGCATGGTCGTCGCCATCAACGCGCTCATGGCACTGCCGTTCGCCCTGCGCATCCTTTCACCGGCAATCGCGCGTGCCCATGCCGACCATGACCGGCTGTGCGCCAGTCTGGGGCTCACCGGCTGGCCGCGTCTGCGGTTCGTCGACCTGCCGGTGCTCAAGCGACCGCTTGCTCTTGCCTTGGCCTTCGCCGCAGCACTGTCGATCGGCGATCTTGGCGTCATCGCCCTGTTCGGCTCGCAGGACTTCACCACCCTGCCGCTCCTGCTCTACCAGCGCTTCGGCAGCTACCGCATTGACGATGCCTCCGGTCTGGCGCTTATCCTGATGGTTCTCTGCCTGGGCCTGATCGCCCTTGCCGAACGCATATCGCAACCGATTTCGGGGCAAGACGTTTCATGAGCGTTCCAACAAGCCACCGCGGCCTCGAAATCGCCGACCTCACCTTTGCCTACGCCGATTGGCAGGTCCGCTTCGATCTGTCTCTGCCGGCCGGCAGCCTGCTTGCCATCATCGGACCGTCCGGGTCCGGCAAGTCCACCCTGCTCAACCTCATCGCCGGTTTTGAGGCGCCTCAGGCCGGCACGATCCGCTTTGCCGGCGAGGACATCACCCGGCGCGCACCGGCAGAACGGCCGATCACCATGCTGTTCCAGGACAGCAACGTGTTTGCCCATCTCGATGTCGAAACCAACATCGCGCTCGGCATCGCGCCCAGCCTGAAGCTGACCGCCAACGACCGGGCCCGCATCGCCCAGGCCCTTGAGCGCGTTGGCCTTGCCGGCAAGCAGCACCGGCTGCCGGGCCAGCTCTCCGGCGGCGAACGCCAGCGCGTTGCACTTGCCCGCGCGGTTGTCCGCGCCAGGCCGCTGCTGCTGCTCGACGAACCGTTTGCCGCCCTTGGCCCGGCGCTCAAGGCCGACATGCTCGACCTTGTCTGCGAGATACAGGCCGAGCAGGCGATGACCGTCCTTTTCGTCACCCACAACCCGGAAGACGCACGCCGTGCCGCCAGCCACACCGCCTTCCTCAACAACGGCACCATCGAAGCGCTCGCCCCGACCGCTGAACTGTTCACCCGCCGTGACTTGCCGGCCCTCAATGCTTACTTGGGAGACGGGCCTGCGCGCCGCTCTGCGCTCGGCGGCAAACCGTAGTGGCGGCCGTAGCTGGTCGAGAAATGGCCCGGCGAGGAAAACCCGCAGGCCAGCGCGATCTCGGTGACCGGCAAGGCCGTCTGCCGCAACAGGTCACGGGCCCGTTCCAGCCGGATCATGCGATAATGCCCGGCAAAGCTCACTCCCAGTTCTTTGGCGAACAGCCGGTCGAGCTGCCGTACCGACAGGCCGATGCGGTCGGCCACCGCCTGGCGAGGCTGCGGCGAGCCGAGGTTGTGCTCCATGAATTCCAGTGCGGCGATGAGTTCCAGGCGGTGCACGCCATAGCGCTCGGTCAGCGAGGCGCGCTGCGGGCCGCCGGCCGGACGGATGTCGGTGTGCAGGAACCAGTCGGAGACCCGGGTCGCGAGCACGTTGCCGTGCCGCTCGGCGATCAGTGCGTGCATCATGTCGAGCGGCGCCACGCCGCCGGCGCAGGTCAGGCGGTTGCGGTCGACGATGTACAGCGCGCGCGACAGCATCAGGTCGGGGAACTCCTCGGCCAGCGCCGCGGCATGTTCCCAATGCACTGTCATGTGGCGCTCTTTCATCAGTCCGGCGCGGGCCAGGATGTAAGGGCCACCGGAAACCCCGCCGATGGCCGCGCCCCTGGTGTCGCACCGCCTTAGCCAGGCAAATACCTGCGGGTCGTTGAAGGCCGCTGGATTGCCGCCGGCGCACACCAGCACGAGATCGACATCCGGAGCGCTGGCAGGGTCGGCGCTGCAGGCGATGGTGGCGCCGGAAGAGGCCTCGGCCGGTTCACCGTCAGGCGAGACGTGCACCCAATCGAACAGGCTTTCGCCGGACAACAGATTGGCGGCGCGCAAGGGCTCGGCTGCTGATGAATAGGACATCAGCGCAAAGCCGGGAATGAGCAGGAAGGCCACCCGGTACGGGGATCTGGTGTTTGAGACCGTCATCTATGGCCTGAATGTAAAAGAAAATGTCTCATTTGGAAAAGACATTTCCGGTGCATATTGCTGAACTCGCCCGAATTGTCTTCAGCGTGCCTCTAAGGGGCGGATACGCGGCACGAATGGGGTGAGCTTCATGCGCTACAGTATCTTTTCACTGATGAAGAATGCCTGGTCCGGCCATCAGAACTGGCAACCGGCCTGGCGCGAACCGGAGCCGAAATCGTCCTATGACGTGGTGATCGTCGGCGGCGGCGGTCATGGCCTGTCAACGGCCTATTACCTGGCCAAGGAACACGGCATCACCAACGTCGCGGTACTGGAAAAGAGCTGGCTCGGCTCCGGCAACATCGGCCGCAACACCACCATCATCCGTTCCAACTACATGCTGCCGGGCAACGAACCGTTCTATGAGAAGTCGTTGCAGCTTTGGGAAGGTTTGGAGCAGGACTTCAACTTCAATGCCATGATCTCCCAGCGCGGCATCATGAACCTGTACCATTCCGATGCCCAGCGCGATGCCTTTGCCCGGCGCGGCAACGCCATGCGCATCCATGGTGTCGATGCCGAATTGCTTGACCGCGAACAGGTGCGCGAGATGGTGCCGTTCCTCGATTTCGACAACGCCCGCTTCCCGATCCAGGGCGCGCTGATCCAGCGCCGTGGCGGCACGGTGCGCCATGACGCGGTGGCCTGGGGTTATGCCCGCGGCGCCGACAGCCGCGGTGTCGACATTATCCAGAACTGCGAAGTGCAGGGCATCAGGATCGAGAACGGCCAGGTGCTCGGTGTCGAGACGTCGCGCGGTTTCATCGGCTGCAACAAACTGGCGCTGTGTGCCGCCGGCAATTCATCGGAGGTTGCCGCCATGGCCGGTATGAAACTGCCGCTGGAGAGCCATGTGCTGCAGGCCTTCGTGTCGGAGGGCCTGAAGCCCTACATCCCCAATGTCGTGACCTTCGGGGTCGGGCACTTCTACGTCTCGCAATCCAACAAGGGCGGACTGGTGTTCGGCGGCGATCTCGACGGCTACAACTCCTATGCCCGGCGGGGCAACCTGCCGACGGTCGAGCATGTCATCGAGGCCGGCGTCTCGATGATCCCGGGCCTGTCGCGAATCAAGGTGCTGCGCTCCTGGGGCGGCATCATGGACATGTCGATGGACGGCACGCCGATTATCGACAAGACCCACATTCCCAATATGTACCTCAACTGCGGCTGGTGCTACGGCGGCTTCAAGGCCACCCCGGCATCAGGCTGGTGCTACGCCTACACCATCGCCAACGACCGGCCGCACGAGCTCAACTCGCTGATGCGGCTCGACCGATTCCGCACCGGCTACACCGTCGATGAAAAGGGCGTCGGCGCCCAACCCAACCTGCATTAGGGGAGCGGCAGATATGCGTATCAAATGTCCATTCTGCGGCGAGCGCCCGAACGAGGAGTTTACCTATCTCGGTGACGCTTCGCTGAAGCGCCCGGCTTCGAATGAACCAGACACGATGGATGCCTGGTTCGACTACGTCTACATCCGTGACAACGTCAAGGGCCGCATGCACGAGCACTGGCACCATTCCGGCGGCTGCCGGTCGTGGCTGGTGGTCGACCGCGACACCGAAACCCATGAAATCTTCGGCGTCACAACGGCGCGCGACTACACCAGGAAGGGCAAGGTATGAGCGGCTTGCGTCTGTCCTCCGGCGGTCTGATCGACCGCGACACCGCCCTCGACTTCACGTTCGACGGCAGAGCGTTCAGCGGGTTCCAGGGCGACACCGTCGCCTCGGCACTGATCGCCAACGGCGTCAACCTGATGGGCCGCAGTTTCAAGTATCACCGGCCGCGCGGCGCGATAACGGCTGGTTCGTCGGAGCCCAATGCATTGATGGAAATCGGCACAGGCGGGCGCAAGGAAGCGAACGTACGCGCCACAGTGCAGGAGCTCTATGACGGGCTGACGGCAAAGAGCCAGAACCGCTGGCCGTCACTCGACTTCGATGTCAGTGCGATCAACTCGCTGGCCTCGTCGATCTTCGTCGCCGGTTTCTACTACAAGACATTTATGTGGCCGAAATCCTTCTGGGAGAAGGTCTATGAGCCATTGATCCGGCGCGCCGCCGGTCTCGGCCGGGCGACCCACGAGGCCGATCCGGACCGCTATGAAAAGGCATATGGCCACTGCGATGTCATGGTCATCGGTTCAGGACCCGCCGGCCTGATGGCGGCGCTGAGCGCGGCGCGGGCCGGTGCACGGGTCACCGTGGTCGACGAGGGCGCGCTGCTCGGCGGATCGCTGCTCAATGAAAACGAAGAAATCGATGGCAAGCCGGGTGCCGAGTGGGCCGCCGATGTCCTGAGCGAACTGGTCGGCATGAAGGATGTCTCCCTGATGCCGCGCACCACGGCCTTCGGCTGGTATGACGGCAACATTGTCGGTTGCCTTGAGCGCGTGCAAAAGCACGTTGCGGTGCCCTCGCACAATGCACCGGTGGAGCGCATGTGGAAGATCGCCGCCAAGCGCATCGTCCTGGCCAGCGGCGCCGAGGAGCGCCCGCTAGTGTTCGGCGGCAATGATCGTCCGGGTGTCATGCAGGCTTCAGCCATCCGCACATTGGCCAACCGTTATGCGGCGGTTCCGGGCAGGGCCGGCGTCGTCTTCACCAACAACGACAGCGGCTACCGCACGGCGCGCGATCTGGTGGCGCACGGCATCGAGGTGCGTGCCCTGATCGATGCGCGCGTCGATGCGCCGGACCTTGATGCCGGCGGAGTGCCGGTCATCGCCGGTGGCGTCATCACCGACGTCAAGGGGGCAAAGAAGATCAGCAGCATCGACTTTGTGCGTGGCGGCGGTCATGAGCACATGTCGTGTGACTTCGTCGCCATGTCCGGCGGCTGGAGCCCGATCGTCAACCTGGCCTGCCACAAGGGTGCACGCCCGGTCTGGGATGACGCAATCTCGGCCTTTGTGACACCGGATGTCGGCCCGGAGATCGTTGCCGCGGGTTCATCCGCCGGCATCCTGTCGCTGTCCGGCTGTCTCAAGGATGGCGCGGCCAAGGGCGGCAAGGCGGCGCACCAGTGCGGCTTCAAGTCGAAAGCTTCCGCCGTGCCCAAGGCGCGCGACGATGCCTCGCATGACATCTCACCCCTGTGGTGGGTCAAGCAGTCGACCGGCAGGGCGTTCGTCGATTACCAGAACGACGTGACCGCCAAGGACATCCCGCTGGCGGCGCGCGAAGGCTACACCGACGTCGAATTGACCAAGCGTTATACCACCACCGGCATGGCGACCGACCAGGGCAAGACATCGAACGTCAACGCCATCGCCATTCTGGCCGAGGCAACGGCTAAGTCCATTGCCGAAGTTTCCACCACCACCTACCGGCCGTTCTACACGCCGGTGTCGTTCGGCGCCTTTGCCGGTCCCTACCACGGCCATCACTTCCAGCCGGTGCGCAAGACGCCGCTGCACAAGTGGGCCGAGGAGCAGGGCGCGGTGTTCGTCGAAGCCGGCCTGTGGTACCGCACACAATGGTTCCCGCAACCCGGCGAAACCCACTGGCTCGACAGCGTCAAGCGCGAGGTGATCAACACCCGCACCAACGTCGGGGTGTGTGACGTCTCCACCCTCGGCAAGATCGACGTGCAGGGGCCGGACGCGGCGGAATTCATGAACCGGCTTTACTGCAACGGCTGGAAAACGCTGCAGATCGGCAAGGCCCGCTACGGCCTGATGCTGCGTGAAGACGGCATGGTGTTCGACGACGGCACCTCGAGTCGTCTGGCGGAAGACCACTATTTCATGACCACCACCACGGCCAATGCCGGCGGTGTCATGAGCCATATGGAATACTGCCACCAGGCGCTGTGGCCGGAGCTTGATGTGCAATATGTTTCGGTAACGGAACAATGGGCGCAGATTGCCGTCGCCGGACCATACGCCCGCAAGACATTGCAGAAGATCATCGCCGAGGATTTGAGCGATGAAGCCTTCCCTTATCTCGGGGCGCAGGAGGTCACTGTTGCCGGTGGCATCGAGGGACGGCTGTTCCGCATCTCGTTCTCCGGTGAACTGGCATTCGAACTGTCGGTACCGGCGGACTACGGCGATGCGGTGATCCGTTCGATCATGCACGCCGGTGAGGAATACGGCATCCAGCCTTACGGTACAGAAGCACTGTCAGTGATGCGCATCGAAAAGGGTCACGTGGCCGGTGGCGAGTTGAACGGCACCTCAACCGTCTATGACATGGGGCTGGGCCGGATGATGTCGACCAAGAAGGATTACATTGGCCGCATGATGGCCGGGCGCGATGCCCTGCACGCGCCGGACCGGCCGCACTTCGTCGGCATTCGCCCGCTGGAGAAAGACCTGCAGATCAAGGCCGGCTCGCACCTGCTCAAGCGCGGCGACACGCCGTCGATGGCCAATGACCAGGGCTACGTCACCGCAGTCGCCTACTCGCCGATGATCGAGCAATGGATTGCGCTTGGCTACCTCAACGGTGGACGCGAACGGCACGGTGAAATCGTTCAGGTCTGGGACGGACTGCGCGGCGCCCACATGCTGGCGGAAATCTGCGATCCGATTTTCTACGACAAGGAGCATGCGAAACTCCATGGCTAGGACAACAACTCCGAAGAAGGCTGCCCCGAAGCGGTCGGCGCGCAAGGCAGCGGTGAACGCACCGGCCATCACCGCAAGCCGGGTCTCGGCGCTTGACGGTGTCATCGCCTATGGCCGGCATGGCGCCGATCATGCCGATGGACCCGGCGTCACCCTGTCGGTGCGCCACCCCGCCTCTATCGCCACGGTGATCGCGCGCCAGGGCAAGTTGCGGTCGTTGAAAACGGCACTGAAGAAGCACTATGGCGTGGACTGCCCCGACCCCGGCCAATCGGCCTCGACGCGTGGTGTGGACATTCACTGGTGCGGGCCGGAGCAATGGTATGTCATCTCGCACAAGCACGAAGATGGTGCCCTGTTCCGTGAACTGAAAGGCCGGCTCGAGGGCGCGGGATCGGTCTCCGAGCAAAGCCATGGCCGCATCATTCTTTCCCTGAAAGGCCCGCGGGTGCGCGACCTTCTCGCCAAGGGCACGCCGGTCGACTTGCATCCTAGTGTTTTCGGACCGGGGCAGTGCGCCGTCACCCAGATGGCCCATGTCGGCGTCCACTTCGCCCAGGTCGGCAATGACCAGTTCGAACTGTCGCTGTTCCGCGGTTTTGCCGAAAGCTTTTGGGAATGGCTTACCGAAATGGCCTCTGAGTACGGCTATCAGGTCGTGTGACGGTCGCCCGTCACTCGGACTGATAGCTGAAATCGTCGAACCGGCCCGGTCTTGGCGTCCACTCGCCGCTGGTAAACAGCCGTTCAGCCTCGCTGCCCGGTGCAGCGTCTTTCCGCAGCAATTCGATCGTCTGCTGCGGGCTTGCCGCCCCGCTGGCGGGCTGGCTCCCCAGACCGCTGGCTCCCTTGGTCTGTGGCCGCGCAATGGCAACCGCATCAAGACGCGGCAACTCGCCTGGGTCGACCAGCGCCACCCGGCCGCCGGCCAGAGCCTGCCCGAAAATCGGTTTCAATCCGGCGTCTTCTGCCGGTTCTGCCTGGGCGACGGCATCGTCCGGGTCGGGTTCCGCGGTACCGTCGGCGACCGCGATGTCCTTTTCGATTTGATCGAGCAGAATGCGGGCGACCTTGTCGTTGCCTGCTCTCAGAAAATGAACACCGTCACGCGAACGCAAGCGCCGAAAACGTCCTTCAACGCTCTCGCCGCTGTCGGTGTAGCTGCCGTCCTGTTTGGAGAACACCTTGCGGATTTCAACGAACCGCACACCGGCCGCCGCCGCGCGTTCGCGATGGATGGAGCTGATCAGCCTCATCACCTCATCGCGGGCCGAATTGGCCATCGGCGGCAGTTCCAGCCAGTAGACCGGGACCTTCAGGGACTTTAGAACACCCAGCACCGAGTCGACCCGGCGTACGTAAAACTCCCGCCATTCCTTGCTGGCGACCGGCAACTGCTGCCCGCCTCGATTGACCGGCCGGCCATCATTGATACCGATCATCATCACAGCGATATCGACCTCGTTGCGCTCAATGATCGGCGGCAGCGCCTCGCTCCAATCATAGAACCGCGGCCGGGAGAGCCCGGAGCCCTCCTTGTAGCGGCCCTTGGGCACCAGACGGGGATCACCCCGGCTCATCCGCGTGCTGCCGGCCCAGATCCCGCCGGCCATCGCATCGCCGAAAAAATAGATCGTGTACTTGGCCCGCGACGCACCCAGGTAGGACTGAGCCTCGGCCTCGGATTGCGCCACCGCAGCACCGCCGGACCAGATCACCAGCAGCAGCGTTGCGATCAGCAGTTTCAAGCGCGTCATGATATGGTTCCGGCTCATTTTCGCTCATGGCCACCATGCCGCCATGAATATGGCCGGAAGCCTAGTTCTCTCTACGCAACCTTTCAAGCAATGCCACATTGGCAAAACCGTCCGGCGGCAGTCCCGCAGTTTTCTGATAGGCGACAATTGCGGCCCTTGTCTGACGGCCGAACCGGCCCGAGACATCGCCGTCATAAAGCCCGCGCCGCGCCAGCAGGCCCTGCAGCTCGACCCGCTGGGTGCGCGACAGCATGCGGTGATGCACCGGCCATTTGGCGGCAAACCCCCGTGCTCCGCGGATGCGGTCCGCCAGGTGCCCGACAGCAAGCGCATAGGCTGTCGAGGCGTTGTAGCGCAGGATCGCCTTGAAATTGTCCGTAACCAGAAACGCCGGCCCGTCGGCACCCGCCGGCAGGATCACCCAGCTCTTGGTGCCCGCCGAACCGAACCGTCCGCCACGCGCCGGCTTCAATCCGAGCTTGACCCAGGATGCCACCGAACGGGCGTTCTTCCTGCCGATCCGGCCGTAGTTGAACTTGCGCGGCAGCTTGACTTCCCAGCCCCACGGCCGACCCGGCTTCCAGCCGGAGATCTTCATGTAATTCGCCGTGGAAGCCAGCGCATCGGAAACCGAGTTCCAGATGTCGCGCTTGCCGTCACCGGTCCAGTCCACCGCATAAGCCTGGTAGGTGGTCGGAATGAACTGCGTGTGGCCCATCGCTCCGGCCCAGGAGCCGGTCATGCCCTTGACCGGAATATCGCCGTTCTGCAGGATTTTCAGCGCCGCCAGCAATTGCGAGCGGCCATATTTCTTGCGCCGGCCGGTAAACGCCATCGTCGCCAAAGAGCGAACCGTGCTGAGCTCGCCCTTGTAGCCGCCGAAGTTGGTTTCCATGCCCCAGATCGACAGCAGAACATGCCGGTCGACCCGGTAGCGCTTTTCGATAGCCGCAAGCGTGCGCTCAAGTTCCTCACGCTTCTCGCGGCCCTTCTCGATGCGCGCCGGCGTCACCCGTTTTTCGACATAAGCCCACACCGGCGTAGTGAACTCCGGCTGACGCTCGCCCAGCTCGATGACCTTGGCATTCGGCGTCACTCCATCGAACGCCGCTTTGTAAAGCCGCCGAGAAATGCCCTTGGCCTTAGCCTTCGGCCAGAAGTCGGCAACAAACTGCTCGAATGAGGCGTTCCGGCTGAGCGCCGCGATACTGCCGACATCATAGCCGCCTTCGCTGGCCTTGCCGGAACCCGGTCCGGCTGCCAGAGCCGCTCCGATTGCTGCCGTTGCTAGAACCCGTTTGAGCACATCTTCCCCCGGAACCCGTGACTACACAAACCCGGTCCGGACAGCCAAAACTGCCCGGCCTGCCCACAGTATCCCGTGACCATGCTTAACAGAGGGTGAAAACGGCCCGCTAAGCCGCGTTGTTGCGGCGTTCCAGATGTCGTTCCCAATCGAGCGCCGATTGCACGATGCCGTCGAGATCGGCATGTTTAGGCATCCAGCCCAGCACCGAACGCACCCGGTCTGCACCGGCCACCAGCGCCGGCGGATCACCCGCCCGGCGCGGTGCGTCGTTCACCGCCAGCCGGCCGCCAAAGGCTTTCTCCACCGATCTGATAACATCGAGCACCGAATAACCCGTGCCGTACCCGCAGTTGAACACATCGCTCTGGCCGCCGGCCCGCAAATGAGCCAGCGCATCGACATGCGCCGCCACCAGGTCGCTGACGTGGATGTAGTCGCGAATGCAAGTGCCATCGGCGGTGTCATAGTCGCGCCCGAAAATCTGCATCTGCTCGCGCTGGCCAAGTGCCGTCTGGCACGCCACCTTGATCAGGTGCGTCGCCATCGGTGTCGACTGGCCGGTGCGGCCCATGGGATCGGCGCCGGCCACATTGAAGTAGCGCAAAGCCACATAGTTGAAACCGTCATAGGCCGCCGCGCTGTCGCGCAGCATCCATTCGGTCATCAGCTTGGAGGCGCCATAGGGCGAAATCGGCGCCTTGTCCTCGGTCTCGAACACCGGGTTGTTGGCCGGGATGCCGTAGACGGCCGCCGTCGACGAGAAGATGAAATGCGGCACGCCGCCCTTCACGCAAGCTTCCATCAGCGCCCGGGACTTCACCGTATTGTTGAGATAGTAGCCGAGCGGATCGCTTACCGAATCCGGCACAACGATCGAGCCGGCAAAATGAATGACCGCATTGACGCCATGCTCATCGATGACATTCCCAACCAGTTGCTGGTCGCCGATATCACCCTCGACCAGGGCCGCCGACGGCGACACTGCCCAGGCAAATCCGGTCGACAGGTTGTCCAGAACGACAACCTCCTCGCCCGCGTCGACCAGCGCGCAAACCATGTGGCTGCCGATATATCCCGCCCCGCCCGTAACCAAAACCGCCATTGCAACATCCTCATCAGCCGGTTGACCCGGCAACACCATTTCGCAACCAATTTGTGTCACAATTTAGCGAACAAACCCTTTCCACAAGACCGGCCTCAACGGCCAGGCGGCGAACACCAGACCGGAAACTCAAACAATGGTTAAGAACATCAAGAAGGCCGTTTTCCCTGTTGCGGGCCTTGGCACCCGCTTTCTGCCGGCCACCAAGGCAATGCCCAAGGAGATGCTGACCATCGTCGACCGTCCGGTCGTGCAGCTGGCCGTCGACGAGGCCCGCGAAGCCGGCATCGAGCATTTCGTGTTCGTCACCGGACGCAACAAATCCGTTATCGAAGACCACTTCGACAAGCAGTTCGAACTGGAAGAGACCCTGCGCAGCCGCGGCAAGTTGGCCGAACTGAAACTGCTGGAAGACGACCGCCCGTCTGCCGGCCAGATGAGCTACACCCGCCAACAGGAACCGCTGGGCCTCGGCCATGCCGTGTGGTGCGCCCGCGAGCTGGTCGGCGACGAGCCCTTCGCCTTGATGCTGCCCGACGTCCTCATCCACGCCAACCCCGGCTGCTTGAAACAGATGATGCAAACCTATGAAAGTCACGGCGGAAACGTTGTCGCCGTCGAGCAGGTCGACCGCGAGGAAATCCACCGCTACGGCGTCGTCGGCATCGGCGATCCCGCCGGCGATGCGTTCGAAATCTCCGGGATGGTCGAAAAACCCAAGCCCGAGGATGCGCCATCCAACATGATCATCACCGGCCGCTACATCCTGCAACCGGAGATCTTCGACAAAATCGCCGGGCAGGACCCCGGATCGGGCGGCGAGATTCAGCTCACCGATGCGATGATCCAGCTGTCGCAGGACCAGACCTTCTATGGTGTCGAATTCGAGGGAACGACCTACGACTGCGGCAACAAGATCGGTTTTCTGTCCGCCAACGTCGCCTATGGCCTGGAGCGCAAAGACCTCGGTCCGGAGTTCCGCGCTGCCCTGAAGGACATCATTGCAAAGGCCGGCGGCCTATAGCCGGAAATTGAAGCCGGCGGAAATCTGGTTTTCGATGTAATCGGCTCCCGGCACCGTGCTCTCAAAGCCAGTAACATCGTAATTCGCCAGCACTTCGATCTCGCGCGAAATCAGATAGGACAACGACAACCCGCCGGTCAGCGTGAGTTCCTCATCGGCTGCGACGATGAAATTCCTGAACTCGACCCCGGCGCTCGCCCCGCCACGCAGGTTCTGCCGGAAGGCATGGCTGATGGCAATGCCACCGGTCAGGGTGCGCGACCCGCTGACACCGGCGCCGGTGCTCTCGTCGATGGTGCTACCGGCAGTGAACACGACATCGGTCAGCCTGGTCGGCCGCCAGGTCAGATTGGCATCGCCGCCAAAGGCATGAATCGTCTCCAGCCCCGGCTCCTCGAACGCCCGCACATCATAGCGTACGCCGACATTGCCGGACCAGATCGGCGACAGGTTCAGGTCGGCCCCGGCGCGCACGAACCCGCCGTGGGACGAGCGCCGCAACCCGTCGCGGTCGCGCCGGCGCGAGTGAATGCGCGGGCGATATCCCACTTCGACGAACGGCTGCACCGCCGGCGACGTTTCATAGCCCAGCCGCAACGACACCGACGGCTCCAGGTAGTCGCGGTCCGAGTTGTCCTCGACACCGCCGCCGGCCAGTTCCACATCATCGAACATCGCATAACGCAGGCCCGCCGTTCCGGTCACCGTCAGCCGGTTGAACCGGTGGCTCAGCCCAGCCGTGCCGCCGAACTGCATGTCGCGCCGCCGCCCGGTTGCCGCATCCGGCACTTCCCGATCGGCAGCGGACGTTTCGGTGAGCTGGTAATCGGCGGTAAAGTTCGCCGTCGTTGTCCGCCGGACATCGAGCCGCAAAGCCGCGGCCGCATTGGCGGTGGTTTGATCGAACGCCGAGTTGTCGGCATAGAACAGCGCCGTACCGGACGCATTGAGGGTGAAGCTGTGCCGCACCCAGTTGCTTTCCAGCCGCAGGCCGGGCGTCAGCCGCAGACCGACATCGTCCATCTCGCCCTGCGCGGTCTGAGCCACGTTGTCTGTATAGACCGCGGACAGCCCCAACGTCGGAAACAGGTTGAACGCCCCGGCCCGCAAACCGAGCGGCGCATAGGGATCGGTCTCGTCGCGCGCGGCGCGGCGCTGTTGCGGAGCATCCACAGGAGGCAGCGCGGCGACGCTGACATCATCGCCCGGCAGCGGCAACGCCGAGTTGCCAGCGTTTCGGGTCTGCGACCCGTTCTGTGGATGCGTCTGGTCACCGAGCGACAAGGTGGGAGCGGACGGGTTCGCCTGCACCGGACTGACTGCCGGGCGGACCGGGGCCGGTTGCGGCACAGGTTGTGGCGCCGCGCCTTCCATCGGCGGCTGTTCGCCGAACGGCTCACCAAACTGGTCGAGCGAGGACCGCAGTTCGGGCAGGCTCTGCGTCCAGGCCGGTCCGATTACGACAGCCGTCAGGGCTGCACCAAAGGCGCACCCGGCAAGCAATCTGCGGCAGGCTGGCATGTTGGATTCCCGACCTCGGGCGGCATCATCTGTCTGCCCGCCAGATTAGGCGCGGCATGGTTAACAGCCCGTATACGAGCTGTGCCCCGTTGGCACTGCGATTAACGGGTGAATAACCAGCCCGCGCCCCCTTTTCGCCGCCGCATTTGCGGAGTAGTTTAGCCGCCATGTCTGAAGCCGTTGCACATTTGCCCGCCGGGCCCAAGGAGTGGCTGGCCTCTGCCCGCCGCGCCATCGACATCGAGGCCGAAGGGCTCAAGGCCCTGGGCGACGCCCTCGATGACGGCCTGGGCGGCCCGTTTACCGAAGCCATTGAAGTTCTGCGCAACGCCACGGGCCGGGTCATCCTGTCCGGTGTCGGCAAGAGCGGCCATATCGCCCGCAAGGTCGCGGCCACGATGGCCTCGACCGGCACGCCGGCGATGTTCGTGCACGCCACCGAAGCCAGCCACGGCGACCTCGGCATGATCACCTCGCACGACGTGCTGATCATGCTGTCGAATTCCGGCGAGACGCTGGAGTTGAAGGACGTCGTTGCCTATTCGAAACGCTTCTCGGTGCCGCTGATCGCCATCACCGGTAAGGCCAACAGCGCCCTTGGCACCGCTGCCGATATCGTGCTCGAGCTGCCAAAGGCCAGTGAAGCCTGCCCCATCGGTCTGGCGCCGACCACCTCGACGACGTTGCAGCTTGCCCTTGGCGATGCCCTCGCCGTGGCGCTGCTCGATGACCGTGGGTTTACCGCGTCGGACTATCAGACGTTCCATCCCGGCGGACGCCTCGGCGCCGCCCTGACCCATGTCCGCGACGTCATGCACGCCGGCGATCAGGTTCCGCTGGTGCCCGGCGACATCGTGATGTCGGAAGCCCTGCTGATCATGACCGACAAGAGCTTCGGCTGCGTCGGCATCCTCAGCGACGATGGCCGGCTGTGCGGCATCATCACAGACGGCGACCTGCGCCGTCACATGAGCCCGGACCTGCTGAGCCGGACCGCGCGCGAGATCATGACCCCCGATCCGGTTTCCGTCACACCGGATGAACTGGCGATCGCGGCACTGGAAAAAGTCAGTGCCAAGATCTCATCTCTGTTCGTGGTCGAGGACGGCAAGCCGGTCGGCATCATCCACGTCCACGACCTGCTGCAGCTCGGCGTCAAATAGCAGCACCTTCCTCCGGTGCCGGTGTTACAGTCAGCCGCAAGCCGTCAACACCGGTGACAATGATCCAGCTGCCGGCCTTCTGGTCCGGCCCCAGCACATCCCACAGCGTATCGTCGACACGGATCGCCCCGCGTCCGTTGACGATATCCCTTTCCAGAATGAACTTGCGTCCGACATAGTCCAGCATCCGCCGATTGAGATTGGGCTGGTCGGTGTCGATGTTCTGCCGCTTCAGCACCCATGGCCGCGCGACCAGCACCAGCAGCAGCGACAACACCCCGAACAGCGCGATTTCAAGCTGCCAGGACAGATCGATGAACAGTTCGATGATGCCGACTGCGGCGGCGGCAAGGCCGAGCCAGATCAGGAACACACCCGGCGCCATCAGCTCGAGGATCAACAGGAGGCAGGCCAGAATCCACCATGTCCAACCTCCAAACAGGGACAACAGTTCGCTCATGACAGATACTCCCTTCTACAATCCGGCATATTCGACGCGCTCAGGACGACACCGGCGGCACGCTTTGCGGTGAACGCTTGCGCGGTGCCGGCTTGGCGGTACCAGGGCCGCCACTGCCGCTGCCGCCGCCATCGCCAAAGGCCTCGCGGGCAATCTCTGAAATACCGGCAATCGAACCGATCACCGATGAGGCTTCCAGCGGCAGCATCAACACCTTCTGGTTCGGCGATTGCGCCAGGCTCTCCAGCGCCTTCACATAGTTGTTCGCCACGAAGTAGTTTATGGCTTGCACATTGCCGCTGGCGATCGCTTGAGACACCACCGTTGTGGCATTCGCCTCAGCCTCGGCCTGCCGCTCGCGCGCCTCGGCATCACGAAAGGCGGCTTCCTTGCGGCCTTCGGCGTCCAGCATGACCGACTGCTTCTCGCCCTCGGCCTCCAGAATGGCCGACTGGCGCTTGCCCTCGGCTTCCAGGATGGCTGCACGCTTGTCACGCTCGGCCTTCATCTGGCGGGCCATGGAGTCGACCAGGTCGCGCGGCGGATTGATGTCCTTGATTTCGATGCGGGTCATTTTCACGCCCCACGGCGTCGAGGCCTGATCGACCACCCCGAGAATGGCGTGATTGATCTCGTCGCGCTGCGACAGCAGACTGTCGAGGTCCATCGATCCCATCACCGTACGAATGTTGGTCATGGTTATGTTGAGGATGGCGTTTTCAAGCTCGTTGACCTCATACGTTGCCTTGGCCGCGTCGAGCACCTGGAAGAACGCCACGCCATCGACCTGCACCATGGCATTGTCACGGGTGATCACCTCCTGGCTGGGAACCTCAAGCACCCGCTCCATCATGTTCATCTTCGACCCGATGCGCTCAACGAATGGAATGATGATCCCGAGTCCGGACTGCAGCGTCTTGGTGTAACGCCCGAACCGCTCAACCGTGTAATTGAAACCTTGCGGCACAACTTTGATGCCCTGGAAAATCGTGATCAGGATAAGGGCCAGCAGCACCAGCACAAATATACTTGCGCCTTCAAACATGTGAACGTCTCCTTCGATGTACCTGGGATCCCCGCATGCAGAACACATGCAGCCCGCCCCGGCCGTTTTTGATTTTACTTCTCTTTCATGTGAGTCGCGAAGCCACAAACTTCAAGATTTTGCCCGTGCGTCGCGCCGCATCCGGCAATTCCAGGAATTCGCGTCGGCACAGCTATCAATCTGATATTGATAGATATTTTGACGTAACCGGCACCTTTTCGACCCGATTAACCAAAGCCCTGTTGTTGCCGCAATCTCGCGGTTAAATGGCCATGCAGAGAGTTGGGGCTGCTTTGTATCGCCGGAAAGGAACCCGCAATGCGACGGCAGATATTGGTGTCGATGGCAACGCTGTTGGGCACACAGCTGCTTTTGGCAGCACCGGGCCAGGCCGATCAACGTAGGCACTGGTTCTACGATCACTACCGCAGCTACGAAGGCGAAGCCTTTGACTACCGGGCCGAACCGCGTGTCTATCGCCCCCGCGCCCGCATCCAGTTCTTCGGCTATCCGCCACCGCCGCCGGTCTATGATCCTTATCAGGACGAAGAAGCCTACGCACCGCGCGACCGGCGCGCTCACCCGTGGCGCGAGCGCCGGGTGCGTTACGACCTGTCGCCCGCACTGTCGCCAAAGGCAGCCGAAAAGCTGAGGCAGCGCCGTTCGCGCGCCCTCGCCGTACCGCCAAAACCACGCTACAAGCCGTCATATGAGGCGCCCCGGACCGCCGTGGTCACGCCACCCGACGCACAGGACCGTCTCGACCACACATCAAGCCTGAGCCGGGCCGCCCAAGAGCCATCGGCCAAGGCGGGTGCGGTCTCATGCAGCGAAGCCAAGGACATCGTCGCCGGATTTGGTTTTTCCAACATCGAGGCCAAGAGCTGCTCCGGCAGTACCTACAGCTTTGCAGCCAAGCGCGGCGGCAAGCCGTTCACCATCAAGCTGTCATCAGCCAGTGGCGAACTCACCAACGTTTCGCGTCAGTAGATCAGCGTTGCGGCTGCTTGCTGGCGGGCCGGGCATGAGCTAAACAGCCCGTCAGAGGTTTGCCTGCGGTTTCTCCGCCGGCGCTGGTCAGGGGTCGCCGCTCCGGACCACTTGATGCGGTTCCAGGCCAATGAAGCTATATCCGGTTGCCGGCAACGAGATCCCTGAAGGACTGACCGCCAACACGCTGCAAACGCCAGACGGCCTGGCACTGCGCTATGCCATCAGCCGGGTGCCGTCCAACACCCGCGGTACTGTCTGCATCCTGCCCGGCCGCGGCGATTTCATCGAGCGCTATTTCGAGACCATCGAGGATCTCAATAAGCGCGGCTTCTGCGCCGCCATTCTCGATTGGCGCGGCCAGGGCGGCTCCGAACGCCGGCTTTCAAACCACTTGAAGGGCCACGTTTCCAGCTTCCGCAAATACGACATCGATCTCGACGAATTCATCCAGCAGGTCGTTCTTCCGGACTGTCCGCCGCCCTATTTCGCACTCGCCCAGTCCACCGGCGGACACATTCTCATGCGTTCGCTCGCCAGGCACACCTGGTTCGAGCGCGCCGTGCTGACATCGCCGTTCATCGATGTCGGTCCGCGCATATGGCCACGCCCGGTGATTACCCTGGCCGCCCGCCTGGCCGTCGCCTGCGGCCTGGGCCGCATGTGGATCCCCGGCGAGGGCCGCCGCGCCCTGCTCGAGAGCGACTTTCCCGGCAACCGCCTGACCTCCGACCTGACCCGTTTCACCCGCACCACGCGCATCATCGCCGAACACCCGCACCTGGCCACCGCCGGACCAACCTTCCGTTGGCTCAATGCCGCTATCACGTCGATCGGCGTGTTGGCCCGGATGCCGAAGTCCGGTCAACCCCGCTGCCCGGTACTGATTGTCGCCGCCGGCCTCGACAGGGTTGTCTCGACTGAGGCCAGCCGCGACTTCGCCAGGCGCGTTCCCGGTGTCGCCGTCGTCACCATCGACCTGGCCCGCCATGAAATTCTCAACGAGCGCACCGAACTGCGCGAGCAGTTCTGGGCCGCCTTCGACAGCTTTATCGCCGACCGCCGCGCCAGCATCAGGCCGGCAGGAGCGCCAGCGCCTCTTCATAAAGTTGCTGGCTCGCCGCCGCGATGATGTTGCCGCCGCCGGCCGCCGAACCGCCATCCCAGGTTGTCACGATGCCGCCCGCGCCTTCGATGATCGGTATGAGCGGCGCGATATCGTAGGCGTGCAGCCCCGCATCGAGCGCCACATCGACATGACCGGCAGCCAGAAGGCAAAAGAAATAGGCATCGGCATCGTAGCGGATCGCCCGGCTGCCGGCGATCATCCGCTCCAGAAACACCGCCTCGCGCTCGCTCTTGAACAATGCTGGCGCCGTCGCCGAAATCATCGCTTCGCCCAGGCTCGGTGCCGGACTGACTGCGATCCGCCGGCTCTCGCCGCCACGCCGCCAGTACGAGCCTTCACCGCAACTGTAAAAACTCTCGCCGACATAAGGCTGGTTCATCACACCGACAATCGGTTCGTTGTCGTGCATCAGGCCGATGAGCGTCGTCCAGGAACTCAGACCGAACACGAACGACCGCGTACCATCCACCGGATCGAGGATCCACCGGTAGGCGCCCTGCGCTTCCTTGACGCCGAACTCCTCACCGACGATACCGTGATCGGGATACCGGGCCCCGATCATGTCACGCATGATGCGCTCACATGCCCGGTCGGCTTCGGTAACCGGATCGAACCCGCCGCTCAGCTTGTTGTCAACCGCTCCATTCTGCCGGAAATACGGCAGGATCGCAGCACCGCCGGCATCAGCCAGCTGCAGCGCAAACTCAAGATAGGCATTTGTCGGTGAAGCCGGCACACACTGGCCCATGAGCCCCAAAGTCCTTTCTCAAAGAAGAGCGTGCCATTGGCGCCCTGGCGCCACGTTCGCCCAAGCAGACATTTAGGGCGGCCCGGCGAACAGTTGCAAGTGCCGCCTTGCGACCACAGAGCAGTCTTTGGCGTTCTGTTTCGCTGCAATGCAGCAACGCACCGCGAAAAATCCTTGCTTGGTTTGACTCCTTTGCCTGAAAGCAGTGCTGGAAAACCCGTACACAAAAAAATTTATAGCTGATTTTCAATAAGATAAAGTACGTTTACGCACAAGCTCTCGTCATTTTGTCGCAGACCACTTGTTCGCCTTGAAAATTGTGCGTTGCAATGCCAAATAAGGATAGCGCGATGGAAGCGCCAGCTTTCATCAGTCGCGCGCCCTTCTTGGGCGTTTCCTCCCTAGACTTGGGCCGTCATGCATCACGCTGACGGCCCTTTTTCTATTCGGCGGCAATCGGCTGCTCGGCAGCACTCCCGCCCAACCCGCACAGGAAGTCGTCCAGCAGCCGGCTCAGCGCACTGCGCAGGGCGGAAAAGTCCCGCCTCCGCTCCAGCGTGCGCTCGTTCATGTACAGCCCGCGATTGACCTCGATCTGCAGCGCCTGCTTGCTGTGGCCGCTCCGCCCGTAGGTCTGTGTTATGTAGCCCCCGGCATAGGGTTTGTTTCGAACTGCATGAAAGCCATAACGGGCAAACAGTTCGAGCAAGAACTCGCTGACCTGACTGTCACACGTCGCACCGTACCTGTCGCCGATCACGAAATCGGGACGCCGGGCGAACCGCGGCGTGACGTGCAGCACCGCGCTTGACGGCATCGAGTGGCAGTCGACCAGCAGTACGCTGCCGCAGCGCTCCTCGGTCTGCTGCACCAGACCGGTCAGCGCTTTGTGATAGGGAAAGTAGAACCGTTCGATCCTGTCATGTGCTTCCGCCCAGCGCAGCTTGCGCCGGTAGATTGCCCGGTTCTCCGCCACCACCCGCGGCACGGTTCCCAGCCCGCCTGCGACACGGTGCGAACTGGCATTCACGAAATGCGGCAGGGCGTCCTCGAACATGTCGGGATCAAGCTCGTAGGGCTCACGGTTGACGTCCAGATAGGCGCGCGGGAACCGGGCCCGAAGCAGCGGGCAGCCAAGCGCAGACACGCCGGAAAACAGCGCATCGACATGGCAGTCCTCGGAGGAACGCAACACCTCCGCATCAAGCACCGACTGGCCGATGAACGCCGCGTCGTACTCGCACCCGCTGTGCGGCGAGGAAAACACCGCCGCATGTGTCTGTGCCGCAGGCCGCTCGATCGCAAAGGCCGGATTGTCATCTGCGTGCATGGATCAAGGATGTCCTTTTGATCGCTCCCGACAACATCGTACCGACCCGCCCGGATAATTCAATCCACGATCACCAGATCGAGACCATGGCGCGACAGGCGTTCCGGCCCCTTGTCCGTGACCAAAACCGTTTCGCCGGGACACATTGCCGTACCGGTATCGGAATCCATCAGGATCATGTGCATGAACAGCGTCATGCCGGGTTGGATCTCCAGTGGGTTGTTCTCATAGAACATCGGTTCTTCCGGTCCCATCCAGCTCGGCGGATACTGGGCACCGACGGAGTATCCGCAGGCATTGAGCCGGTGGGCGCCCAATCCAGCTGCGTCGAGAACCTTGGCGTGGGCGGCAAACACATCCCCGAACGTGCGCCCGGGCCGGCATTCGGCTTCACAGGCCGCGAGCGCCGCGCACCCGGCCGCATGCATATGCTTGTGCTGCGCGCTCGCCTCGCCCACCAGAACCGTGCGCATCATCGGTACATGATAGTGCCGGCTGATGCCGGCCCATTCCAGCGTCACCTGATCCGGCGATCCGATCGTAGCGTAGCCCGAGAACGACCGGCACATCAGAGCGCGCGGACCCGACCCCAGGATCCACCGGCTCGCCGTCAGGTCGCCGCCTGCCCGCAGCTGCCGGTCTGTCATGGCGGCCAGGACGTCGTTTTCCGCCACCCCTGCCCCGATGGTCTCGTGCGCCGCATCGAGCGCCAGGTCGGCCAGTTCGGCGGCACGGCGCACCTGAACGATTTCAGCCGCGCTCTTGACCAGCCGCAGTCCGCTCAGCAGTTCCGAGGCACCTCTCCAGGTTGCAAATCCGTCAAGCGCGGTGCGCACCAGCTCCCAACGGGCCCCGGTCAGCGTCCAGGCCGACAGTTCGACCCCAAGACGCCTGCCCCGCAGACCGACCTCATCCAGCAACGCCACCAGATCGCCGGCCGGATTGGCGTCGGCCCGGTCTACCCAAAGCCGGACATCGTCGATGATCGAGGTCAGTTTCGCCTGACGCAGATCGGCCGAGCGGGTCAACAGCACCGGCGCGCCATCTGCCGGCAGCACCATGGCCTGGAACTTGGAATAGCCGGTGGTGTCGTACCCGGTGAGATGGAACATGCTCTCCTGGGCGAATACGACCAGTGCGTCGAGCCCATCCGCCACCGTCGCGCGCTGTGCACGTTCGATGCGCGCTGCGTACTCGCCGCGCTCAAATGCCAAATGCTTTTCCATCGTGACACGGCCTTCGTCGATTTGCATCAGGACCGATCCTAAACAAAAGCCCGGTGGACGGAACCACCGGGCCCAAATCGTTGCAGCTGTCAGCCGTCGTCAGAAGCTCTTGACGATCTCCTCGACCATCTTCTTGGCGTCGCCAAACAGCATCATGGTGTTGTCGCGGTAGAACAGCGTGTTGTCGATGCCGGCATAACCAGACGACAGCGAGCGTTTGGAGAACATCACCGTGCCGGCTTTCCAGACCTCAAGCACCGGCATGCCGTAGATCGGCGATTGCGGGTCTTCCTTGGCCGCCGGATTGGTCACATCGTTGGCGCCGATCACAAAGGCCACGTCGGCCTGGGCGAAATCGGAGTTGATATCCTCCAGCTCGAACACCTCGTCATAGGGCACATTGGCTTCCGCCAGCAACACATTCATGTGCCCCGGCATGCGGCCGGCCACCGGGTGAATAGCGTACTTTACCGTCACGCCGGCTGCCTTCAGTTCGTCGGCCAGTTCGCGCACCGTATGCTGCGCCTGGGCCACCGCCATGCCGTAGCCGGGCACGATGATCACCGTGCCGGCGTTCTTCAGCATGAACGCGGCATCGTCCGCCGAGCCCTGCTTGACTGTCTTCGGCACGCCGTCGTCGCCGGACGGTCCCGCCACCTCGCCGCCGAAACCGCCGAGAATGACCGAGATGAACGACCGGTTCATGCCCTTGCACATGATGTAGGACAGGATGGCACCGGACGAGCCGACCAGCGCACCGGTAACGATCAGCGCCGTATTGCCGAGGGTAAAGCCGATACCGGCCGCCGCCCAGCCCGAATAGGAGTTGAGCATCGACACCACAACCGGCATGTCGGCACCGCCGATCGGGATGATGATCAGCACACCAAGCACCAGCGCCAGGATGACCACCAGCCAGAACGCCACCGCGCTCTGGCTCGCCATCAGCCAGATGATGCACAGCACCAGGGCTGCCGCCAAGGCGATGTTCACCACATGCCGCGCCGGCAGCATGATCGGCGCACCGGACATCTTGCCCGACAGTTTGGCAAAGGCGATCACCGAACCGGTGAACGTGATGGCACCGATCGCCGCACCCAGCGACATTTCCAGCAGGCTGGCGGCACCGATGTTGCCCGCGGCATCGGAAATTCCGAAGGCAGCCGGTGAATAGAGCGCCGCCGCGGCAACGAAGACGGCCGCCATGCCGACCAGCGAATGGAAGGCCGCCACCAGTTCCGGCATCTGGGTCATGGCGATATTGCGGGCGATATAAGCGCCGATACCGCCGCCGATAGCGATGCCGGCAATGATCAACAGCCAGGCAAAACCCGATGCCGCACCGATCAGCAGCAGGGTCGTGACGACGGCAATGCCCATGCCGACCATGCCGAACAGGTTGCCGCGCCGCGAACTCTCGGGATGCGACAGGCCGCGTAGCGCCAGGATGAACAGGATACCGGAGACGAGATAGAGAAGAGCCGCAAGATTTGCCGACATGGCTACCGGGCCTCCTTCTTCTTGTACATCGCCAGCATGCGCTGGGTGACGAGGAACCCGCCGAAGATGTTGACCGAGGCGAGGATCAGCGCGATGAACCCGAAGGTCATCGCCAGGCCTGACCCGGACGCAACCGCACCCGCGCCAACCGCCAGCAGCGCCCCGACCACGATCACCGAGGAGATCGCGTTGGTCACCGACATCAGGGGTGTATGCAGCGCCGGGGTCACCGACCAGACCACGTAGTAGCCGACGAAAATCGCCAGCACGAAAATCGCCAGCCGGAACACGAACGGGTCGATACCCGTTGCGGCACCTGCCGCATCGGCCATGCCGCCATCGGCAACCAGCGCCGC
This sequence comes from Aestuariivirgaceae bacterium, assembly GCA_965216335.1. Lineage (GTDB taxonomy): Bacteria > Pseudomonadota > Alphaproteobacteria > Rhizobiales > Aestuariivirgaceae > JAHEJE01. Next base: position 2,306,474 of record OZ244154.1, read on the forward strand.
CTGATCGGCCAGCATCTGCGCCTTCTCAGCGGCCTGCATCGCCGTCTCGGCGGCGGCCTGCGCCTGTTCGGCGGCTTGTTGTGGGGTAAGACCTGCCATGATCGCCTTCCTAACCGTTCAGGATCGGATGCACGGCTTCGCCGTCGCGAATGAGCCCGCATCCTGTGATGATTTCATCGTCCCAGTCGACCGTCAGATTGCCGTCCTCGCCAATCATCAGGTCGATGAAGTTCTGCAGGTTCTTGGCATAGAGCGGCGAGGCATTGCCGGCCAGCCGGCCTGCGACGTTGAGATTGCCGATGATCGTCACACCATTGTGCACGACCGTTTCGCCCGGTTTCGACAGCGGACAGTTGCCGCCGCGTTCCACCGCCAGGTCGACGATGACCGATCCGGGCTTCATCGTCTCGACCATCGCCTTGGAGATCAGCTCCGGCGCCGGCCGGCCCGGGATGAGCGCGGTGGTAATGACCACGTCCTGGCTCTTGATGTGTTCCGCCACCAGGTCTGCCTGGCGCTTCTTGTCCTCGTCTGACAGTTCCTTGGCATAGCCGCCTTCGGTCGCCGCATCGGCCATGCCCTCAACGAACACGAACTTGGCGCCCAGGCTCTGCACCTGTTCGCCGGCCGCTGCGCGCACATCCGTTGCCGAAACGATGGCGCCCAGGCGGCGCGCCGTGGCAATTGCCTGCAGGCCGGCCACACCGGCGCCCATGACAAACGCCTTGGCCGGCGGCACTGTGCCCGCCGCCGTCATCATCATCGGAAAGGCCCGGCCAAATTCGGCTGCCGCGTCGATCACCGCCTTGTAGCCGGCCAGGTTGGCCTGCGACGACAACACGTCCATCGACTGCGCCCGGGTGATGCGCGGCATCAGCTCCATTGAAAAGGCATTCATGCCGGCCTTGGCGATGGCATCAAGCCCCTTGCGGTCACCGTAAGGGTCGAGCTGGCCGGCCAGCACCGCACCCTTCTTCATCGCCTTGAGGGCGGCAGCGCTCGGCCGCCTGACCGTCAGCACGATGTCGGCATCCTTGACGGTCGCCGCCGCGCCCTTGACGACGTCGGCCCCGGCTTCCTTCAGTGCATCATCGGTGATCGAAGATCCGGCCCCGGCTCCGGCCTCGACGCAAACCGTCAGACCTTTCTTGACATAGGCTTTGACAGCCTCCGGGCTGATCGCGGTGCGGCTTTCAACCGCGCTGTCTTCGGCAGGAACCGAGATTTTCATGGCAGCATGCTCGCTTGGATGGTCAGGAAACGTTGATGGCCGTCAACAGCGCGTAAACTGCCAGAAAGCCTAACGACAGCGGCCAGTACTTGGCGCCTGAGCGCATATCGATGAGAATGCAGATCGTGCCGATGATCACGCCGGCAAAGGCAGTAAAGCGCGGCAGAGTTGCCCCAAAACCGACCGCACACAAGGCTACGAGAATGAACAGGCACCACAGGGTCAGGGCAATCGACCCTTTCAGGAAGCCCTCGTAGGTGTGCTGGTGATCGGAAAAGTGTTCACTGTGCGGTGTCGGCTCGGCCATTGCGCAAATCCCCTCGTTGACGGCAGGCGCAGCCGCGCGGGTGCTCACCCCGGCGGCCCTGTGATCCTCGTTATAGATGCCCGGCCCGCGAATTCAAAGCGTCAGACTGCCACAACAGGTGTTTTTCGCCATTACCGGGCCGGTGCCACGCCCGCATCGCCGAGGGCGGCTTCCTGCCGCGCGGCCACCCCGTCGAGGGCGTAGCGCTCGAGCTCTTCGTTGAACAGCCGGTAGAAATTCAGCTCGGCCCGCAAATGGATAAACACCCCGCCCAGCCCGATCGCCGCACGGTCCATGAACACGAACTCGCGCGGCACCTTCACCGGCCCCTTTTCCTTCAGCGCCTTGTGAACGGTGAACGCCTGCCGGCGGCCATACTGAGACGGCTTGACGCCGTCGGCAATTGCCCGCACCCGGTCTTTCATCAACGGTCCGTAGATGAACCGGGCCCAGATGTTGAGGACATCGATCAGTTCGTTGTTCAGACCTTCGAAACCCCAGGTCTCATAGGCCGAGACGATCCGGTCCCGATCGTCGTGCATCAGGCCCTGATAGAGCGCCACCACGCCGTCAACGAAGCTCGCCGGAAACACCCGGATGCAGCCGAAGTCGAGCAGGTTGAGGGCATGCGGCATGCCGTCCTCCCCCAACCTGGCCGAATAGTTGCCGAGGTGCGGATCGCCATGGATCACCCCGTGGCCGCAGAACGGCTGCCACCAGGCCTTGAACATCGCCGTGGCCAACAGGTTGCGCACCTCAAGCGGCGCATCGGTGAACTCTAGGAGCCCTTTTCCGCCCAGCCATTCCATGGTGATCAGCCGCCTGGTGGAGAGTTCAGGATTGTGCCGCGGTACATGCACCAGCGGTTCGTCGGCCAGCAGGCCGGCATAGAGCCGCATGTGCGCGGCTTCGCGCTGATAGTCGAGCTCTTCGCGCAGCCGGGCACCGATCTCCTCGGCGATCTCGCTGGTGTCGATGGCCGGGTCCATGCGCTTGTGGACCGAAAAGATCAGCTTCAGCTGCCTGAGGTCCGCCTCGACCGCCGATTCCATGTCCGGATACTGCAGCTTGCAGGCCAGTGCCGCGCCATCATGCGCCACCGCCCGGTGCACCTGGCCCAATGAGGCGGCAGCAGCTGCGTCATGCTCGAAACTTGCGAACCGCGACTGCCAGTCGGCCCCCAGCTCGGCCGCCATGCGCCGGCGCACGAACGGCCAGCCCATCGGCGGCGCATAGCTTTGCAGTTCGGACAGTTCGGCAGCATATTCCTCCGGCAGCAGATCCGGGATCGTCGCCATCAGCTGCGCCACCTTCATCAGCGGCCCTTTCAGCCCGCCAAGCGCCTCCTTTAGCAGCCGCGCCTCGGCAGCCCGGTCACCGCCCGATCCCATCAGCCGCGCCCCGGCCAGCCGCGCCGCCACCCCACCGACCGAGGTGCCGACCCGGGCATAGCGCCCGACCCGGCCGGTCAGCCGGTTGGCTTCAGTGTCGCGCGGGTCTGCCATACGTGAGCCTATCCTTTGTGCTGATACTGCCGTTGAAACATGGTGCCATCGGGCCCTGACGTCCAGTACGCAATGCGCAAACCGGTCCACCGGCAAGCTTAATGGATTGTTATCCCGACCGGTCTAATTTTACTCAGAGCCCGGAGCACCTGTTCTGTTCCGGCGAGTGAGTAGAGTATTGCGTAATGATTGACCGCCGTCATCTGGTCACGCGCGGCGCAGCCCTTTGGCTGGCCGGTTGCGCCTGGCCGGCTTCCATGTTCGCCGCATCGGACCGGCAACGCCTGGCCCGCGAACCCTATCCGGTTTCCTATGTCGACCCGCGCTGGCTCAACAAGCGTTGGCGCCGCCAGATCGTTTCGAGCCCTGCCGCCGCGCCCGGAACCATCATCGCCGACGCCCGCGCCCGCCTGCTCTATCTTGTCCTCGGCAACGGCCAGGCCCTGCGCTACGGCATCGCCGTCGGCCGCGAGGGCTTCGGCTGGAGCGGCACCTCGACCATCGCCCGCAAGAAGAAATGGCCGTCCTGGACAACCACATCGCGCATGGACGCCGACAACGGCGGCCTCACCTACCAGATCGAAGGCGGGCCCGGAAATCCGCTCGGCGCCCGCGCGCTCTACCTCTACCAGGACGGCAAGGACACCCTCTATCGGTTGCATGGCGGCGGCACCCGCCAGACCATCGGCAACGCCGTCTCTGCCGGCTGCATCCGCCTGCTCGACCAGGACATCATAGACCTCTATGACCGCGTCTCGCTGGGCACCACGGTGATCGTCACAGACCCTCGCTCGCCTGGCATAACCTGAAGCAACAATCCTGCCGGACACCAGATAAAGTTGATCCGGCTGGCTGCACGCACCATATGTGCCCAATGTCATTCACACGCCGCGACATTCTGAAAATTGCCGGGGCCACGGCGGCGGCATCCGCGGTGCCATCCGGACTGGTTGCCTCCGCGGCACCCGCAAGCCAGACCGCGGCCGCGGGCGAACTGTTCGCCGTCGTCTCACCGGGCCAGGCCTGGGGCGTGTTCTCCGGCTATCATGAAGCCTATCATCACGCCGCTATGATCCGGCACTCCGGGGCGGTTTGCACATCGCACGTGAGATGTTCACCGGCCTTTGCCGAGCAATTGCGCAACAACACGCTGAAGCATTTTGTCGAGATCGACGGCTGGGCAGTCACCAGCAGCGAGGCTGAAACGCGTGGTTTCGACTATCTGCGCCGCGCAGCCGACCGGGCCCGGGTCCGCGCCCAAATCCACCGGCATCACGTGGCGATGGCCAGGAGCCGGATCGAAACACATGATGCAGAACGGGCAGATTGCGCTTACTACGTCGTCGACCGCGGGATGGACGGTCAACCGGCCCGTCTCGTAGGCATCGCCGACACGGTCCATCTGGCCGAACAGGCCTGCCCACCCGGAGCGGCACTGCACCGGTGCTCACTCGCCCTTGCCGCCCGGATTGCCGCCAGCCTGGGCGGAGATGCCAGGCCGCCGGCAATCAGCGCGGTAACCTCCCTCCACACCACCACGGCTGAACATCGCCGACGGCTGGCGAATGATCCACTCTTCCGGTTGGCATTCGCCGACGAGAGCCACCGCGCGCCATCTCCTGCCGGACGTTATGGTTTTGTCGCCTACGACCGCCAGGACCGCTGGATATTCGGTGTCGGCGACAATGATGAAAACGCTCTATCGAGTGCAGCCTGGTCGGCGCCATATCGCCCCGGACGCGATCTCCTGACCGTCAAGGCCAGTCCGGCCCTGCTGGCGCAAATTCTCAGCAATGGTGTGGAAGGCCCGGGCTTTTGGCGAACCGTAAAGGGCATAGCGCACCATGAGAGCGAGTTGCCGCCCCCTCGAGCCGCAAGGACCACCACCCGAACAGCCATCCGCCCACCCAAACCGGCCTGGAAACGCTGATCTCTGCTCCCGTGACCACAGCTTTGCCATCTTGCAGCGCTATCGGATTGCGGGTTTGTTCAAACAGGAGTTCCACGGATGGCTGGCCGTCATTTTGCGTTGCGCGGGCTCATCGCGGCAGTCTTGCTGAGCCTTTGGACCGTGGGCGCATCGGCGGAAATCGCCCAGCGCCCGGGCTGGGTGGTGCTGCCGTCAAGCCACAGTTTTTCCACCCTCGCCGGCCGCGTCGAACAGACCGCACGTGGCCTCAATCTCGGCGTCGTCTCGCGCGCCTCGGCCACCGTCGGTGTAAAGCGGCTGCTCAATCTGGACATCCCGGGCAATCTGGTATTGGGCCTCTATCATCCCAGTTTCGCTGCGCGCATGCTGAATGCCAGCATCGCCGCCGGCATCGAGGCACCCATCCGCGTCTACATCACCGAGAACTCCGGCGGCACAGCGACGTTGTCGTACAAGATGCCGTCGCACGTCTTTGCGCCCTACATGGACGAAGGCGGCGACGCGCTTAAGGAACTCGCCGACGAGTTGGACGCAATCTTCGACCAACTCGCCAAAGCTGCGGTTCAGTAACCGCACACCTTATGCGCACAACCGTTGCGTTTGACTCAAATGCGGACGGAAAACCGTTGTCAAAGCAGCGCGGTAAAACAGTCAGGAAAATCAACCGCCGGAAACGCTGGTATCACTGGGCATCCGCAGGCGAAATCGATTGAATGTACGCCAACAAGTCGCCGATCTGCTGTGGCTCGAGAATGAACTCCGGCATTTCCGGATGACCAACGGCGATGCCCTCGGCAAACGCCTCATACAACGACTCGAGCGGATACCGGCCGGACAACTCGCGCAGCGGCGGCGCCTCTTTCAACTTGCTGTAGTCATGCCGCCTCACAGCATGGCACTGCACACAACTCTTCGTTGCCAAAGCCATTCCCTTGGCCGCATCACCGGGATCGCCCCCCGCCAGGACCGGCAGCTGCGGCATTGCCAGGAAAGCAAAGGCCGCCGCAGTTGCCATCAACGTTGTTCTCGAACCGGTCACGTCCTGCCCCCGTCCTGATCGCTGACCTCGTCGTCGTCATCCTCAAGAATGCGCATCGCCGCACCGTCGGGGTCGTCAAACTGACCCGACCTCAATGCCCAGATAAACGCTGCCAGGCCCAGAGCCCCGAGAAACAGCGCCACGGGTATGAGGATCAACAGGCCGTTCATGGCGAACTCGCCTTTGCTGCATCACCCGGCCCGGTCTTCCAGCGCAACCGCAGCGCATTGCCGGTGACCACCAGCGAAGAAGTGGACATTGCAATGGCCGCAACCAGCGGCGAGGCAAGCCCGGCAATTGCCACCGGCACGGCAATCAGGTTGTACAGCGCGGCAAGCGCAAAGTTCTGCTTCACCAGCCGGTTTGCCCAGCGCGCAGTGCGCACGGCCTTGGTCACCGATCCGAGGCCGGTTCCGAGAAACACCAGTCCGGCCGCCGTACGCCCGATATCGCTGGCGCTTGCCGGTGCCATGGAGGCATGCGCCGCTGCCAGCGCCGGGGCATCGTTGATCCCGTCACCGACCATCAGCACCTGACGCCCGACCCCTTCCAGGCGCGACACAAAGGCCGCCTTGTCCTGTGGCTTCAAACCTGCATGCCAGCTGTCCACCCCGACATCACCGGCCACCGCCGCAACCGTCTCGGCCCGGTCCCCGGACAGGATAATGGTTTCAAACCCCATCGCCCTGAGCGCACTGACGGTGGGGGCCGCGTCCTCACGCAGATCGTCCCGGAAGGTGAAACGCTGCGGCGCCTCTCCATCCGCGGCAAAGAACAACTCCGCGGCGGCGCGATCCGGCATCGGCGGCGCGCCGGTCCAGTCGCGGCTGCCGATCCGTACTTCGCGGCCCGCCAACATGCCCCGCAAGCCATACCCCGGCGTCTCGCTGACATCCTCCACGACCGCCGGTGCGATCCGCTCATTGGCAAGCGCACCAGCCAGCGCCCGCGACAGCGGATGGGTCGAATGCTGTGCTAGACCGGCAGCAACAGCCAGGGTTTCAGTGGAGACGGCCGGCAAGGCCTCCAGCTTGAGATTGCCCTTGGTCAGCGTACCGGTCTTGTCGAAAACCACGGTATCGATACCGGCAAGGCGTTCCAGCACCGCACCGTCCTTGATCATGATGCCTGAGCGCATCAGCACGCCGCTTGCCACCACCTGGACCGCCGGCACTGCCAGCCCCAGGGCGCACGGACAAGTGATGATCAGCACGGCAACCGCCGTCAAAAGTGCCGCGTGCCAGCCCGCCCCTGCCGCCAGCCAGCCAATGAAGGTAAGCGCCGCGACAACATGCACCAGCGGCGCATAGATGGCTGCCGCGCGATCCGCCAGACGCACGAACCGCGATTTGCCCTGTTCGGCCGCCTCCATCATCCGCACCACCTCGGCCAGGAAGCTATCCTCGCCCGCCGCCGAGACTTCGATTTCCACCGCACCGGTCAGATTGAGCGTCCCCGCTTCCACTGCGTCCCCCGGTTGAATGCGCTCCGGCGCCGCCTCACCGGTAACGATCGACCGGTCGAGATCACTCGAACCGCTCACCACCTGGCCGTCCGCCGGCACCCGCTCACCGGCCATGACCGCCAGCCGCATACCCGGGCGGACGGCGGAAATCACCATGAACCGCCGCCGGCCATCGGGCTCAATGACGGTCGCGCCTTGTGCATTCAGCGACACCAGCTGGTTGACCGCCGAATAGGCCCGTGCCCTCATCATATGATCGAGCGTACGGCCCGCCAGCAGGAAGAACAGCAGCATGACCGCAGCGTCGAAATAGGCATCCGCCCCGCCCGTTGCCGTTTCATACAGGCTCATGCCTGCGGCCAGAACAACCGCCAGCGAGATCGGCACGTCCATGTTGAGGTGACCGTTGCGCAATGCCGCAAACGCCGAGCGCAAAAACGGCCGAGACGAATAGGCGATCGCCGGCAGGGCGATCAGGGCCGATATCCAGTGAAACAGATCGCGCGTCGCAGCCTCGGCGCCGGACCATATCGACACCGACAGCAACATGACGTTTCCCGCCGCAAACCCCGCCACTGCCAGCGCCAGAAGCAGTTCGCGGCCAACGGCGTCGGACGCCTTGCTCGCCGGTTCATCCGCAGCAAAGGGCCGGACATCGAACCCCAGGTCCTCAACCGCCGCCAGAAGCTTACCGGGCTCGAGCTGCCCGGTCCGCCAATCGATGGCCACCCGCTTGGTGGACAGGTTGACCCGGGCCGTCTCAACCCCTTCGATTTCGCCTAGCCGCTTTTCAATACGCGAGATACATCCCGCGCAGTGCATTCCGGGCACCAGGAGATCGAGATGAGAAAGGCCGTTCTCCTTGGCAGTCACCCAGCCGGACAGGTCTCCGGCCCAGGCCAAGGCACTGCGGCCTGTCTTGGCGGCGCCGTTTTCGAACTTGGCAAGCGCCGGCATGGTTCACGCACCCTGCCTGACAAAGAACCGGAACACCTGCCGGTAGCTCTCGCCCGTCGGGCTTCCTGCCGTGACATCGGCTTGCCATTGCCCAGGTTCAAGGCTTGCCGCTGCCCCGTAGGAGCCATCGGGCTGATGGGTCAGCGGCACATCATGATCCCGGTGCTCATGGGCCGGCACCGACAGCCGGGCGGTCACCTTCAGGCCTTCGACCAGCCGCCCGCGGGCATTGCGCACATAGATGCGCACGAAGCCCTTGGCGTGCCTGAATTCGCTGGTCCATCCGAGCCGGTCTTGCCGGCGCGCTTCATCGAGAACCTCATTGTACTCCTGGCTTGCGACATAACTGTTCTCGACCACCAGCCCCGTCCAGCTGCCCACCGCCAGAAAGGCCAGCAGCCCGTTCACGGCAATCGTCACGCCGAACAGGCCGCAGATCCACAACAACATGTGCCTGCCTGTGAACCTGCGCTCGCCAGGAGTGTTGGTGTCGTTCATTGCCCGGCAGCCTTGTCAGGTGCGGCGAACGATGAGTCATAGGCAGACGTCTCACCACTTGCCGCATCGCTCACCGTGAAGGTGATGGCGTTGTGCTCCCCCGGAATGCGATCCGGTACAACACGCACATAGACCTTTATCGAGCGCACTTTGTCGGGCTCGGCATCGATGACGATCTGGCGCGCCGGAGCCGCGTCCGAGCCTGCGATCGTCATCTCTGCACCGTCGATTCCCGACAGCGTCACGGTAAACGTGCGCGGCTCGGCCTGCATGTTGGAAATCTTGACGGTATAGCCATTGCGGATTGATCCGTCCGACAGCAGAACGAACTGCGGATTGCGGTCGTGCAGCACCGAAACGTCGAGCCGGTCGCGCACCGCCAGCGAGTACGCCATGATCAGGCCGATTGCCGACCAGACGGCGAAATAGATAAAGGTGCGCGGCCGGATGAACGAGCGCCAGTGGGTCGGCGCTTCGACACCCTTGACGTTCGAGGCATAGTCATTGAGCGTTGCATAGGAGATCAGTCCGCGCGGTTTGCCGATCTTCTCCATCACCCCGTTGCAGGCATCGATGCACAACGCGCAGGTAATGCATTCCAGCTGCTGGCCGTCACGGATATCGATGCCTTGCGGGCACACAGCCACGCACAAATTGCAATCGATACAATCACCCAGCGCACCTTCGCCGGCCTTCTTGCGCACCTTGTGGCCGCCACGCGGCTCGCCGCGCCAGCCGTTGTAGGTGACGACCAGCGAGTGCTCGTCCAGCATGGCCGCCTGAATACGCGGCCACGGGCACATGTAGGTGCACACCTGCTCACGCATGAAGCCGGCAAAGACGTATGTCGTCGCGGTGAGGATGGCGACCGTGGAATAGGCGACCAGCGGAGCGTTGAACGTCAGAAAGTTCGCCAGCAGCGTCGGCGCATCGGCAAAGTAGAAGATCCACGCCCCCCCGGTTGCCATGGCGATCATGATCCAGACGACATGCTTCGATACGCGCTTTCTGATCTTCTCGAAAGCCCACGGTGCCTTGTCGAGTTTGATCCGGGCATTGCGGTCGCCTTCGATGAACCGCTCGACGACCAGAAACAGGTCGACCCACACCGTCTGCGGGCAGGTGTAGCCGCACCACGCACGGCCAACGGTCGACGTGACAAGGAACAGGCCGATGCCCGCCATCACCAGCAGGCCCGCGACGTAATAGAACTCCTGCGGCCAGATTTCGATGAAGAAGAAGTAGAACCGCCGGTTCGCCAGATCGACCAATACCGCCTGGTCAGGCGCATGCGGCCCCCGGTCCCAGCGCAGCCAGGGAGTGATGTAATAGACACCAAGGGTGATCAGCATCACCCACCATTTCAGTTTCCTGAAAGTGCCTTCAACGCGTTTGGGAAATATCTTCTTGCGCGCCGCATACAGGGCACGCTTATCCTTGGAGTTGACCGCCTCGACATCGAGACGGTCAACACTCTTGTAGACTGTCGTCATGCAGCACCGCCTGTGCCGGTTTTACTCACCGCCGCCCAGGGAATGAATATAGACGGCCAACTGCTTGATTGTCACCTCATCCAGCCGGTGGGCCCACGCCGGCATGACGCCGTGGCGCGGATTCTGGATCTGCCGCACGAGCTGCTCGCGCTCGCCGCCATAGAACCAGATCGCATCGGTCAGGTTGGGCGCGCCCTGTTCCTGGTCGCCCTTGCCGGCATCACCATGGCACGCTGCACAATTCTCGGCATAGGCCGTCTCGCCGCGCGCCGCCCCGGCTGCATCATGGTCCTGGCCGGCCAGTTTCAGCACATACTCCGCGGTGTCGCGAATCTGCGCGGTCTCCAGCAACTCATCGCGCCCGAAGGCCGGCATTTCGCTGCTGCGCGTATCGTCGTTTCCGGCAAAGCGGATGCCGTTGGCGATACTCGTGTGGATGGCTTCGAGCGAACCGCCCCACAGCCAGTCGTCGTCATTGAGGTTGGGATAGCCCCCGCCGCCCTGGGCGCCGGTGCCATGACACTGCACACAGTTGACGCGGTAGGCCGAAGCACCGCCGGCCACGGCAAACTGGTTGAGGTCCGCATCCTTGCGGATCTCGTCCAGCGACGACGTCCTGATCCGTTCGATCATGCCGGACCGGGAATCGGTGGCCTGCTTGATCTGATCGGCAACCGCTCCACGGCTGGAATAGTTCCAGATACCCTTGGTCGCTTCGCTCACCAGCGGGATCGCCGGATAAACGATGACATAGCCGATGGCCCAAATGATGGTGGCGTAAAACGTCCACAGCCACCACCGCGGCATCGGCGTATCGAGTTCCCTGATGCCATCCCACTCATGACCTGTTGTCTCGGTTCCTGAGATTTCGTCGATGTGTCTGTCGGTCATGATCAATCCTCTTGCAGCGGGATCTTCGCCGCGTCTTCATATGACTTGCGGGCCCACGGACGGAACGTGAATGCAACAACCGCGATGAAAACGATCATCAGGTAGACCAGGCCCCAGCTATCCGCGAGATGGCGCAATGTGTCGTAATCCATGTTCCAGCTCCTAGCGGTAGTTTTCTTCGGCCTTGTAGACCGAAAAATCGACCAGTGTGCCGAGCATCTGCAGATAGGCCACCAGCGCATCCATCTCGCTCAGCATCTTGGGGTCGCCGTCGAAGTCACGGATCTGCGCCTTGGGATAACGCGCCGCGACGGCATCGGCACCGTCCGAATCGGCATCGGCCTGCGCTTTCAGGTCTGCCTCGGCATTCTCGATCATCTCATCGGAGTAAGGCACGCCGACGGCGACATTGGCCTTCAAATGCGCCACGATGTCGTCGGTCCGCAGCGGCGTCTCCTTCAGGAACGCATAGGGCGGCATGATGGATTCGGGCACGACCGACTGCGGATTGACCAGATGTTCGACATGCCAGTCATCCGAGTAGCGCCCGCCGACCCGGGCAAGGTCCGGCCCGGTGCGTTTTGAACCCCACTGGAACGGATGGTCATACATGCTCTCGGCCGCCAATGAATAGTGGCCGTAACGTTCGACCTCGTCGCGGAACGGACGAATCATCTGGGAGTGGCAGGTGTAGCAGCCCTCACGGATGTAGATATTGCGTCCCTTGAGCTCCAGCGGCGAATAGGGCCGCATACCTTCCACCTTCTCGATAGTGTTCTGCAGATAGAACAGCGGTGCGATCTCGACGATACCGCCGATCGACACCACCGCCAACGACAGCACCATCAGCAAGGTGGCGTTCTTCTCGATCACTGCATGGGTAAACTTTGCCATGGCTCTGTCCTCCTCACTCTGCCGGTTGGGCGAGGACATCCATCGCCGCTTCTTCGCGTTCCTTGCCGCGAATGGTCTGATAGACATTCCAGGCCATCACCAAGCCGCCGCCCAGATAGAGCAGGCCACCGAAGGTGCGTGCCACATAGGCCCAATGAACCGCCTGGACCGACTCGGCGAACGAGTAGACCAGGAAGCCGTTGGCATCATATTCACGCCACATCAGTCCCTGCGTGATACCGGCCACCCACAGCACCGCGGCATAAATAACGATGCCGAGCGTGGCGAGCCAGAAGTGCCAGTTGACCAGCCGGTAGCTGTACAGCCGGCTGCGGCCCCACAATTTCGGCACCAGGTAATAGACCGACGCAAAGGAAATCATGCCGACCCAACCCAGCGCGCCCGAGTGCACGTGGCCAATGGTCCAGTCGGTGTAGTGGCTCAGGGAGTTGACGGCCTTGATGGACATCATCGGCCCCTCGAAGGTCGACATGCCGTAAAAGGCGATCGCAAGCACCATCATGCGGATGATCGGATCGGTGCGCAGCTTGTCCCAGGCGCCCGAAAGCGTCATCAGGCCGTTGATCATCCCGCCCCAGGACGGCATCCACAGCATGATCGAGAACACCATGCCCAGCGTCTGCGCCCAGTCGGGCAACGCCGTGTAGTGCAGGTGGTGCGGACCGGCCCAGATGTACAGAAAGATCAGCGACCAGAAGTGAATGATCGACAGCCTGTAGGAGTAAACCGGCCGCTCAGCCTGCTTGGGCATGAAATAGTACATCATGCCGAGGAAGCCGGCGGTCAGGAAGAATCCAACCGCGTTGTGGCCGTACCACCACTGGGTCAGCGCATCCTGCACCCCGGCAAACAGCGGATAGCTCTTTGAGCCGAATATCGACACCGGCACCGCCAGGTTGTTGACGATGTGCAGCATCGCAACCGTGACAATGAACGCCAGATAGAACCAGTTGGCGACATAGATGTGCGGTTCCTTGCGCTTGAACAGCGTGCCCATGAACACCATCAGATAGGCCACCCAGACAATGGTCAGCCACAGATCGATGTACCACTCGGGTTCGGCATATTCTTTCGACTGGGTAACCCCCATCAGATAGCCGGTGGCCGCCAGGACGATGAACAGCTGGTAGCCCCAGAAGACGAACCAGGCGGTGTTTCCGAGCGCCAGGCGGGCGTGGCAGGTCCGTTGCACGACATAAAAGCTCGTGCAAAGCAAAGCGTTGCCGCCGAAGGCAAAAACCACCGCGGAAGTATGCAGTGGGCGCAGCCGGCCGAAGTTCGTCCAACCCCATTCCAGGTTGAGGGCCGGATACGCCAGCTGCGCTGCGACAATCACGCCGACGAGAAAACCGGCAATGCCCCAGAACAACGTCGCAATCGCACCATAGCGCACGACACCGTCAAGATACTTGCCTTCCGGTTCGCCTTTGCCCTCGCCGCGGCGTGCAGTGACGATGATCGCGATGACGCACGCAACCGCAACAATCCAGGCGTGTGCCGCAAACAAGCCGTCATGCGCTTTGGCAGCAGCCACCAAAGCCGCCAGAAGACCGAGAAAGTACAGTCCTATTTTTCCTAAGACATCCATGAGTAGTCCCCGAACTCGAAATTATCGCCTGCGCGTTGGTCCGCACGCCCGAAAATGGTTGCTCCGCTGATCCGGACTAGACCGCTACGCGGTTCTTGGTCTTTGATCTGTATCAAAGCCACCCGGTCAACATTCCCGCAATCATGCTCCCGACCAAGATGCACAGGATTGTATACGAACATGGCGCCAGAAAAGGATGTCAAAGCAGCGCACCCCTGTACTAAATCTCCACCGGGGGACCCGTTGGACCTGATTGAGGCCGCACATCAATTGCACGCGCAGATTTGCGACGCGCTGGAGATCATCGCCGATGGGCTGCCGGACGATGTCGACTACCGGTTGGCGCTGAAAACCGCCGATACGCTGCGCACCGAATTGCCGCTGCATCACCGCGATGAGGAGGACGGCCTGTTTCCACTCTTGAGGGAAAGGGCAAAACGAAAAGACAACGTCGGGGAGATACTGTCGCGTCTGACCGAGGAGCACCAGACCGATGAGGGCTTTGCCGAGGAACTGGGCGAATGCCTCGACATCCTCGGGCGCGGAGAGAAGGTCGGTAACCCGGATATGGTCGGATACATGCTGCGCGGCTTTTTTGAAGGCTACCGGCGACATCTGCATTGGGAGAACACTCTCCTGCTGCCGTTGGCCCGAAAACGCCTGAAGGAAGATGATCTGGCCGAGTTGCAGAAAATCTTCGCCGCCAATCGCCGGGCGTTCAACATCAACTACACACTGTATCAGTGATCACGCGGTCCCTGTCGTTGTTCCTGTAGACGAATCGACCCGCCCGCCGTAACGGTTTGGCATGTTGAGGCGGCTTTATGATTGGGTCATGCAGCTTGCCGCGCACCGCAATGCCACCGGTGTGCTGGCAGCCGTATCCTTCGTGGAAAGTTCGGTCTTTCCGATCCCGCCCGACGCCCTGCTCTTGCCCATGGCGCTCGCCAACCGCGCACGGGCCTGGTTCTACGCTTTTGTGGCGACCGCCGCATCGGTCGCCGGTGGATTGGCTGGCTATGCAATCGGCTTTTTTTTGTTCGATACCGTTGGCCAGGCGATTATCGACTTTTACGGTCTGGCCGACAAATTCACCAAGTTCTCCGATGTCTACAACGAGTACGGCCTGGCCATCGTGTTCTTCGCCGGCCTGACACCGTTTCCCTATAAGGTGATTACCATCACCAGCGGGCTGACCCACATGGCCCTGCCGGTGTTCATCGCTGCCAGCATCGTGTCGCGCGGATTGCGGTTCTTCCTCGTCTGCGGCCTGCTCTATTGGTTCGGCCCGCCGGTCAAGGACTTCATCGAACGCTATCTCGGCTGGGTCACCCTGGCAGCAGGCATTCTGCTGGTTGGCGGCTTTGTCGCTGTGCGCTATGTGATGTGAATGTTCAGTTCATCGCTTACCGCACAAAAAGCCGCTCTGGCGGTGCTCGTTCTGTCTCTGGCCACGATCTGCGGCGCCTGGGGATTTCAGCTGATCGGCGGCTACCTGCCCTGTCCGCTGTGCCTGCAGCAGCGCATGGCCTACTATGCCGTGATCCCTCTGGCCGGCCTGGCCATTGTGCTCGCCCGCCGAAGCGCCGGACCGGCTGCGCTCATCCTGATCCTCTGTGCCCTCGCGATGATCGCCAATGCCGGTATCGGCATCTATCAGGCCGGTGCCGAGTGGGGTTTCTGGCCGGGCCCGCAGGCCTGCGCCGGCGGTGGCGGCCTGTCCGGGGGTCTGCCCGATCTCGACAATGCGGTCGTGGTGCGTTGCGACGAAGCCCAGTTGCGCATTCTCGGCCTGTCCTTTGCCGGCTGGAATGTCGTGATCTCGCTGACGATCGCTACCCTCGCCATCATCGGCGCCAGGCTGGCATCAAGAGGCAGATCGCTTCAAGCTTGAATCCAGCCCTAGGTATCTGAGGATACTCGCTGCCGCCTCAAGCCGATACACCCGTCAGCAAAACGCCCGCCAATGCTGCCGGCATTACGGCTCCAGTTCGGTGTCCCAGTAGAGATAGTCCTGCCAGCTCTCGTGCAGGTGGTTGGGCGGAAAGCGCCGTCCGTTGCGGTGCAGCTGGTAGACGCTCGGCCGCACCGGAGCCTGCATCGGATGCATCCGGGCATCCCCGGGCATCTTGCCGCCCTTCTTCAGGTTGCACGGCGAGCAGGCCGCAACGACATTCTCCCAGGTCGTCAGCCCGCCGCGCGAGCGCGGAATCAGGTGGTCGAAGGTCAGCTCGTCTTCAATGCCGCAGTACTGGCATCTGAACTGATCGCGCAGGAACACGTTGAACCTGGTAAAGGCCGGGAACTGTGCCGGTTTGACATAGGTCTTCAGGGACACGACGCTCGGCAGCCGGAAGGCAGAACTCGGACTGTGCACCTCGGTGTCATATTCCGAAACGATGTTGACCCGCTCGAGAAACACCGCCTTGATCGCATCCTGCCACGACCACAGCGACAACGGGTAATAACTCAACGGCTGAAAGTCCGCATTGAGCACCAGCGCCGGACAATTCTCCGGCCGCGCCGTGGCGGCTTCTTGCAACATGTGCTCAACACCTTATCAGTTCACCAACCCCGATCCGTTCCGGCCGTATATCGCCGCCGGATCGGCGCTGCCTACTATATCGGGTATGTCACCCTTGTGAACCCCCGACCGGGCCGCTTCATTTCGCCGGCATGTTGTTGATCTTGCGGTAATAGGTCCACAGCATTCGGGCCGCAACGGCCCGCGCCGGCCGCCACCCTTCCGCCAGTTGGCACATCATCCTGCGATCCGGACGTCCGGGCATTTCGAACGCCGTCTGAACCGCAACCTGCAATGCCAGATCGCCCGCCGGCCACACATCGGCACGGCCGAGACACGCCAGCAGGTAAACTTCAGCCGTCCAGTCCCCGATGCCCTTGACCTGCTTGAGCTGGTCGATCGCCTGATCGTCCTCAAGCCGTTCAAGCCCGGCAAGATCGAGCCGGCCATCGCAGATAACCTCGCCGAGATGGCGCATGGTGCGCAGCTTCGGACCGGACAGTCCGCACGCCCGGTAGGCCTCCTCCGGCGCCGCCGCCAGGACCTGCGGGTCGAACGGCGAAAAGGCCGCCTCGACACGGGCCCAGATAGCCGCCGCCGCTTTCAGGGAAATCATCTGCTCGGTGATCATGAACAGCAGGCTGGCGAGCCCCGCCGGCTGCCGCCGCAAATCAGGTTCGCCGGCCTCATTGCGGACAGCCGCCATCACCGGATCGCTTTCGATCAGATAGCGCACCCCGGCCATGACATCCGACTGGCTGTTGATCCGCCGGGGCACCGCAGCGTGAAGCATTTGACCATCCGCCATATGCCGGATTATAGCCATGCCATGATCCGCGTCAGCAGCAATTGACCGACAATGACCGCCCGCGTGCGCTTTGCGCCCAGCCCGAACGGCCCCTTGCATCTCGGACACGCCTATTCGGCTCTGTTCACCCAGCAAATCGCCCGCCAGCTCGACGCGGAAATCCTGCTGCGCATCGAAGATATCGACCGCGCCCGCTGCAAGCCTCGGTTCAGCGAGTGGATCGCGGAGGATTTGGCCTGGCTCGGGTTTGGTTGGTCCAACGGCATCCGCCGTCAGAGCGAACACCTGCCGGCCTACACAACCGCCCTGGACCGGCTCGACCGGTTGCGCCTGCTCTATCCATGCTTCTGTACCCGCAAAAAGCTCACCGCCGGCAAGGGCCCCAAGGACCCGGACGGCGCCCCCGTCTACCCGGGCTACTGCAAGCTGCTCACAGCCCGCGACCGCATGCAGCTCATGACCGCCGGCACGCCCTACGCCCTGCGGCTTGACATGAGCCGCGCCATCGTCGCCGCCGGCAATGCCGTCACCTTCCTCGAGCAGGAAAGCGGACCTGAAGGCCAGACCGGACGGGTGAATATCACACCACGGGCATGGGGCGATGTCGTACTCGCCCGCAAGGACATCGGCACCAGCTATCACATCGCCGTGGTGGTCGACGATGCCCTACAGAACATCACCCACGTCACTCGTGGCCAGGACCTGTTCCACGCCACCAGCATCCACCGGATCTTGCAGGTCCTGTTGGAACTGCCGCAACCGCAGTATTTCCACCATCGCCTGATCAGCGACGACACCGGCCGCAAGCTGTCAAAAAGCGCCGAAGACCGTTCCCTGCGCTCCCTGCGCAAAGCCGGCGTGAGCCCGGCGCAAATCCGCGAAACCCTGGGTTTCGGCGACGCTCAGTCCACCAGGGCCTGATAGACCAGGGCCCGCAGCTCCTTGCGCAGCGGATAGAAGCTTGACGGCATCAGCTGAGTGAGAAACAGCACCGCCATGTTCTCGACCGGATCGACGAAGAACACCGTGGAGGCCATGCCGCCCCAGCCGAAGTCGCCTGGGCTGCCGGGCATTTGCGATATGGCCGGGTTGAGCGTGGTTGAGAACCCCAGTCCGAAGCCGATGCCGTGAAACGATGTCTCACACCACGTGTCGGGGCCCATGGAGGCCAGATCCCCGGGCAGGTGATTGCGGGTCATGAAATCAAGCGTGCGCGGCGAGATCAGCCGTTCGCCCTGGAAAACCCCGCCGAGCCGCAGCATTTCGGCAAAGATCAGGTAATCGCCCGCCTTTGAGATCAGTCCGCCACCACCTGAGAACGTATTGACCCTGCCGGCCAGATAGGCGCTGTCTGCGCCATTCTCAACCAGCCTCAAGCCGCCGCTTTCGGTCTTGTGGGTATAAAGGCTGGCCAGCCTGGTCTCCTCGCCTTTCGACACCTCAAAACCGGTATCTTTCATCCCCAGCGGTTCAAAAATCTGTGTGCGGAAATAGTCGTCGAGACGCTGGCCGGAAATCACCTCGATCAGCCGCCCCAGAACGTCACTGGCCACGGAATAGCGCCAGCGTGTCCCCGGCTCGAACTGCAGCGGCAGTGCCGCCACCTTCTTGACCGTCGCTGCAAGCCCGCCGCTGGCAGGCGCAAAATCGAGCTTGTCCTGCTCATGCCTTTCACCGAGCAGACCACCGTTGAAGCTGTAGGTCAGCCCGGCAATGTGGGTGAGCAAGTGATGAATGGTCGGCTTGGTCTTGGCCGGTTTGACCTTGCTCAGTTTTTTCGCACCTTTGCGCAGCACCACCGGGTCGGCAAACTCCGGCAGAAAGGATTCAATCGGATCGTCGAGATGAAACAGGCCGCGCTCATAGAGCATCATCAGACCCACCGCCGTCACCGGCTTGGTCATCGAAAACACGCGCACAAGCGTGTCGTGATCGTAGGGCGTGCCGGCTTCGACATCGCGCAGCCCCGTGAACCCCTGCCAGGCCACTTCGTCGTTGCGCGCAATCACCGTTGCCGCAAACGGCAACTTGCCGGCCTCGACATAGCGCTGCATCCAGTCCTGGATGCGCTCCAGCCGCAACGGATCAAACCCCAATTGCGCCGCTCTTGCCGTGTCCTTCATGGCTGCAACTCTCCGAACGAATACGACCGGCAGAACACTGCCGGTCGCACACTGCTTTGTAAAGCGGACTCAGAAACGATGCTTAAACGAACCACCAGCGGCGGAAGATGTAGGTGCCGTCCTGGTCGTAGTTCGAGTTCAACTCGCCATGCGCCACCTTCTTGGAATGCGCGGTCACGAAATTGTTGAACATCAGCACGCAAATGCCGCCGTCGTCATGCAGAATCTGCTGCATCTCGGCATACATCCCGGCACGCTTCTTGTCGTCCAGTTCGGCCCGCGCCGCGACCAGCAGTTCATTGAACTTGGCGTTTTTCCAGAACGTGTCGTTCCAGGCCGCGCCGTCGGCATAAGCCGTCGTCATCATCCAGTCGACGGTCGGACGCCCGCTCCAATATGAGAAGCACCAGGGCTTCTTCATCCACACGTTTGACCAATAGCCGTCCGCGGCTTCACGGACCACGTTGATGTCGATGTTGCAGGCCTTGGCATGCTCCTTCATCAACAATGCTGCATCGACCGCACCGGCAAAGGCGGCATCCGAGGTCGAGAGATCGACCTTGAGCGAATCCATTCCGGCCTTCTTGAGATGGAACTTTGCCTTTTCCGGATCAAACTGATGGATCGGCTCCGGCTGCGTGGCGTACTTGATCGACGGCGCAATCGGGTTGTCATTGCCTGGAATGCCGTGCCCGGACAACACCTTCTTGACCATGTCTTCACGGTTGAAGCAGTACTTCAGCGCATTGCGCACATCGGGATTGTCGAACGGCGCAATCGTCGTGTTCATCGGCGCAACGTAGTGCGAGAAGCCGGTCACCTCATCGATCTCGATGTTCGGGTTGCGCTTCATCAGCGCCAGCGTCTTCAGGTCCGGCCGGTCGATGAAGTGCAGATCGCCGGAGGTGAGCGCACTGCTGCGCGCCACCACATCCGCCAACGTCAGCATCTCAATGTCCTCGAAGTACGAGTCATTGTGGTAGTTGGGATTGCGCTTGGCACGCAGGGCAACGCCGGGATCGAAATTCTCCAGAATATAGGCCCCTGTGCCGTTACCGCTCTTCCAGTCGATCTTGCCGTCTTCCGTTGCGGCATAAATCGGCAGGTGATAGTCCGTCGTCACATACGGGAAGTCGGCACTGCCGGCTTTCAACTCGAACACCACGGTGTCCGCACCATCCGCCTTGACCGATTCGATCGGTTCCAGCGCCGACTTGACCGCCGATTTGGATTCCTCGTTGGTGTGATGGTTGTAAGTTGCCACGACATCGTTGGCATCAAGCGTCTTGCCATTGTGGAACGTCACGCCCTTGCGCAACTTGAACACCCAGCGCTTGGCGCTGGCATCGGCCTCAAACGATTCCGCCAGGTTCGGCACGACTTCGTTCTTCTGGTTGATATCAACCAGTGCGTCACCAACAATGCCGATACCGATGTTGCCGGTGAACGAATTCGCCCAGGTGGCCGGGTCCATCGAGTCCGTCGTCGAGCCATGCCCGAGCCCCATGCGGAACGATCCGCCCTTTTGCGGTTCGGCACGCACGGCCGAAACATACATCTCCTTTGACGCCGCAAGGGTGAAACCCGCCGCCATCGACAACTGGATAAAATCACGGCGGGACATTTTTCCCTTGCCGGCCAGTTTCTTAAATTTTTTCAAATCCCTATTCAGCGTCATGTGTGCTCTCCCTCATTTGCACTTTTGGTTTGTCGCAGATCGCTATGCAGACATATCTACACATACTTGGCGGCCCGGCAAAATTAAATTGTCAATAGGTTGGCAGCTGTATCGACCAGGTTAGCGTTCGGTCAGTTTCAGCTCGATGCGGCGGTTCTTGGCCTTGGCCTCATCGGTTTCAGCCGGATCGATGGGTTGGAACTCGCCAAAGCCGGCGGCAACCAGGCGTTTCGGCGGAATACCCTTTTCAATAAGCGTCTTGACCACCGCAATGGCCCGGAACGAGGACAGTTCCCAGTTCGACTGGAACTGCACCGTACTGATCGGATCGATGTCCGTGTGCCCGTCGACACGCAGCACCCAGTTGATGTCTTCCGGGATCTGCTGATCAAGCTCGACAATCGCCTGGGCCAGCTTGTCCAGCTCACGCGCCCCTTCCGGGTTGATCTCCGACGAGCCCTTGGTGAACAGCACCTCGGACTGGAACACGAACCGGTCGCCGACCACCCGGATATCGGAACGCTGCGACAGGATGCGCCGCAACCGTCCGAAGAATTCCGAACGGTACCGCGCCAGCTCCTGCACCCGCTGCGCCAGCGCGACATTGAGCCTGCGGCCGAGATCGGCGATCTGGGTCTTCGATTGCTGGTCGCGGGTTTCCGCCGCCTCCAGCGCGTCGTTGAGCACCGCTATCTGCCTGCGCAGCGCCGCCAGTTGCTGGTTGAGCAGCTCCACCCGCGCCAGCGCCTCGGCTGAAATCTTCTTTTCGCCCTCGAGCGCCGTCTGCACCTGACTGAGCGCGCCGGACGATGATTGGCCTTCTGCTCGCAGGACATCGATCACACCCTGCAGCTGCGACGTCTCATCGCGGGCCGCTTTGAGATCATCGGTCAGCGCCGCGAGGGTGGTTTCAAGACCGGCCTTCGCGGAGGCCTCGAGCGCCAGCAGCTCGCTCAGCTCGGCAATCTGCGAGCGCAATTTGGTCAGCACCGTGTCCTGCCCGGTGATTTCCCGCGCCAGCATGAACTGGGCGATCATGAACACCGACAACAGGAAGGTGATCACCAGCAGCAGCTGCGCCATGGCATCGACGAACCCCGGCCAATAGTAGCCGGCGCCGGCTGAACGCTCCCTGCGGCTGGCGAGCCCCGCCATGGTCTAGCTCTCGTCCTTGGGGGGATCGAATGCGCCGCGGATCTTGCCGGAAAGTGAGGTGCCTCGCGACACCAGCTTGTCGATGGAATCGCGGATCTGCGCCGTCTGGCCGGTTTGTTCCTCGGCCCACTGGCGCATGATCTTCTGTTCTTCGCGCATCTGGTGCACGAGCCCGCCGACGGCATCGGCAAGCTTGCCCATCGATTCGGTGTCGGCCTCCTCGACATTCACCGCCTGCCCGGCATCGTTGAGGGCGTCTTCCAGCGTCCGGTTGACCTGATCGATGCCTTTCTGAAGTTCGCTCATGTCCATCTTGACGTAGCCCGGCACGCCAAGCTGACCGCCATGGCCGGCCGCGATATCGGTTATCGACGACAGCCAGTCTTCGAGATCGTTGTAAAAGCGGTTCTGCGCCTGGCTGGCCTGCAGCTCCAGAAAGCCCAGCACCAGCGATCCGGCAAGCCCGAACAGCGAGGATGAGAACGACGTGCCCATTCCGGCCAGCGGCGCCTCAAGGCCCGATTTCAATTCTTCGAAGATCGTGCTCGATTCCGCCGTGGCGACATCAAGCTGACGGATCACCTGACCGACCGCGGTCACCGTGTCGAGCAATCCCCAGAAGGTGCCGAGCAGGCCGAGAAAGATCAGCAGACCGACCAGATAGCGCGAGATATCGCGCGATTCATCGAGCCGCGACGCCAGTGAATCGAGCAGCGAACGCAACGACAGCGGCGACAGCACCGTTTCGCCCTGCCGGTCGCGCAGCAGCGTCGCCATCGGCGCCAGCAACCGCGGCGTATAGGGAATTTCCAGTCCCGGATCGGCGATCCGGTAATTGTTGACCCAGTTCACCTCGGGAAACAGCCGCCAGACCATGCGAAAGGCGTAAACAATGCCCAGAAACAGGACAAAGATGATCAATCCGTTCAGCCCCGGATTGGCCATAAACGCTGTCTTGATTTGCGGATAGAGCACGGCGGCCACCATTGCCACCAGGATCGTGAACACCATCATGCGGATCAGATAAATCCGCGGCCGGTCCAGAACTTCCGCGTCCGTTTCCTCAACCATCACCAATGCCATTCACCCCCGCCGCCGCTGTGCCGCATGCCAGACTAACCGAAAATTTCAGCCATCGCCAGCTTGCCCGCGAACGGCAAGGATATGCAACACCTGTGACGCGGATTAGGCTGAATTCAGGCCTTCAACGTCTTTTGCAGGCCGGTGAAGATGTCGTCATTGGCCGCCAGGATGTTGCCGGTGACAAGCGCGTCTGGCCCGCCGTCGGCATCCTCGGCCCGGCCGCCCGCCTCGCGCACCATCAGGATGCCAGCCGCCATGTCCCAGGGCGACAAACCGCGCTCCCAGTACCCGTCGAGCCGCCCCGCGGCGACCCAGGCCAGGTCGAGCGAAGCGGCCCCGAACCGCCGGATCCCGGCAGCAGCCGCCTGCACCCTTTCGATTTCGGACCGGAACAGCGAGTGATCGCCGCGTCCCAGATGCGGTATGCCGCACACGATAACGGCATCGGACAGGTTGCGTCGCGCCGATACCCTCAGCCGCCGGTCGTTGAGATAGGCCCCACGGCCGCGCTCCGCCGTAAACAGCTCATCGCTGATCGGGTTGTAGATCACACCTGCGACGATTTCCCCGGCCCGCTCAAGACCGATTGAAATGGCGAAATGCGGAATGCCGTGGATGAAGTTGGTTGTCCCGTCGATCGGATCAATGATCCACCGGTGCTGGCCGTCGCTGCCTTCGATGGTGCCCTCTTCCTCCATCAGGAAACCGTAGGTCGGCCGCGCCCGCGCCAGTTCGTCGCGAATGATCCGCTCGGTGCGCTGATCGGATTTGGTGACAAAGTTGGCCGGCCCCTTCAGGGACACCTGCAAATTCTCAACCTCGCCGAAGTCGCGCCGCAGCGGCCGGGTAGCCTTGCGGGCGGCGCCCACCATGACGTTGAGGATAGTGGAGTAAGCCATGCCGGCACTCAGATCTTTCTTGTCCGAGAGTTATTCCGCACGCCGGACATAGGTCACTTCATTGGTATCGACGATGATCTTTTCACCGGCGGTGATAAACGGCGGCACCATGACCCGCACGCCGTTTTCCAGCATCGCCGGCTTGTAGGACGATGCCGCCGTCTGGCCTTTGACCACCGGATCCGCTTCACTGACTTCCAGTGTCACCTGACCCGGCAGCGAGATACCCAGCGGCTTGCCCTCGTAGCTCTCGACGGTCACCATCATGCCGTCCTGCAGGAAGGCCGCCCGGTCGCCGACGAAGTCCGTTGGCAGTTCGATCTGGTCATAGGTCTCGGTATCCATGAACACCAGCATGTCGTCCTGGGCATAAAGATACTGAAAGTCCTTCTGCTCCAGACGCACCCGCTCAACGGTCTCTGACGACCGGAAGCGCTCATTCAGTTTGGTGTTGCCGACAATAGATTTCAGCTCGACCTGGGCAAAGGCCCCGCCCTTGCCCGGTTTCACGTGGTCGGTCTTCACCGCCACATACAGATCGCCATTGTGCAATATGACATTACCCGGCCGAATCTCGTTGCCGTTGATCTTCATCTTTGAACCTTTGAATGCATCTTTCAGGCAGCCGGAAACCGATCCGGCAGCGCTGGCGCGGAACCTAACGATCTTTGCACAAATTGCCAGAGCAAAATCGCCATCCGGCCGCACCGGCGCATGCCCGGCAGCCCGGCTAGGCCTCGTACTCGACGTAGAAATTATCCCAGGCCTGACCGAGCGTCTTGTCGTTCACATCGATCGGTGTGCCGTAATACTCGCAAATCGAGATCACCTGGTCGATGAAGAAGATCGGATGAAAACCCGACGGCTCCATGTTCAGGGCATCGTAGCGCTCCTTGAACAGGAAGTTCACCATGTCTTTGCGGAACTCGATGCCCTTGGCCGCGCACACCCGCTTGAAGATGGTCACGAAGTCATCACGGTTCGGCTTCGGCACGCCGATCTTGTAGTAGAGCCGCCGCAGGGTCGCTTCATCGGTCAGTTTGTGCGGCGGGATGTTGGTCGAAAACACCACCAGCTCATCAAACGGAATGGGAAACTTCTTGCCGGTATGCAGCGTGAGATAATCAACGCCCTTTTCGAGCGGCACGATCCAGCGATTGAGGATCGCTTGCGGTGTGTCCTTCTGACGCCCGAAGTCGTCGACGATGAACACGCCGCCAAGCGCCTTCAGGTGCAACGGCGCCTCGTAAAACTTCGACGTCGTGCTGTACTGCAGGTCGAGCTGATCGAGCGTCAATTCGCCGCCGGTCATCACCACCGGCCGCTTGCACGGCACCCAGCGTTGGTCACGTGCGCTGCGACCGCGCGGAATGAGCCGCTGCGAATCATCCGCCGCACTCAGCTCCTCGATGCGCTGATGCACTGTTTCGTCAAAGAAGTTGATGATCTGCCCACCCACCTCGATGCAATACGGCAGATAGATCGTCTGATTGAACGCCGCGCCGATACCCTCGGCAATGCAGGTCTTGCCGTTGCCGGGCGCACCGTACAGCAGAATTGATTTTGCGGAATTCGCCGCCGGACCAAGGCGATGCACAAGGTCGTCAGGCAGGATCAGATCCCGCAACTCGTGCGCAAGTTCTTCCGGTCCGATCCGTTCCGATGAAATACGTTGCGCGGCAACCTGGTTGCGAAATGCATCGAGCGTCACCGGAACCGGGCCGACATAGGCCGATTGCTCCATCGCATCGAGCGCCCAGCTCATGCCCTTCTGCGTCAGTCCATAGCGAATCTGCGATGTAATTTCCGCGCCCGCCAGCCCGCGGGATTCCAGCAGAGACTGGTCCCGCATCTCTTCCAGCAGTGAATTGACGATCGAACTCGATATCTTCAAGTGGTCCGACAGCGCCGAACCCGTTTGCAGACCGAGCACATACATCGCCTTCGACAGCAGGTTCATCAGCATCGTCTTCTCGATGCCGGTATCCTCCGCCGTGTTTACCCGCATCGGCGCTTGAACGTGCCCCGTTGCGGCTTCCGGCATTTGTTGAGCGACTGCCTGCTCCATAGTCAAACTCCTGATCTCGTAGTTGCCGCACCGCTGGTGCCGATAGAGCCGCGGCAATGGTCATGCATTGGCCGGCTGCTCCCGCGCTGTGTCCTGGCTGGCTTCGCAAGTCATTGCCGCGCTACCAGACAGTGTGCGACAGCACCGCATTCGGAATCAACCTAGTTGTCACTGGCTAACATTCCGTTCATGGCACAAAATACTTTGCCGCGCGCAACGACGATGACGCTCGTCACACTACGCAACCACACACCAATGCCAGGCAGTTCATAAAGCGTGTTGAAGAGGCAGACGCTAGTTCTGTGAGGTCGCTGGCTCTGCGGTCTTGTTCTCGACCCGGGCCTTGACCTCCTTGCCGTGCAGAAGATCGATCGCGGCTTTCAGCTGCAGGTCCTTGTCTTTTTCGCGCGGGACATAGGCGGACGAACCGGACGCCTCTTCGCCACCCTCATTCTTGAGATGGCCTCGCAGGCTGGATTCACCGCGCGCGCGCCGTGCTGCTGCTGACTTCTTCAGATCTTCCGGCAGTTCCTGCTCGATCTTGATATCCGGCACGATACCGCGCGCCTGGATGGTGGTACCCGACGGCGTATAGTAGCGCGCCGTCGTCAATCGAATTGCCCCTTGCGAGCCAAGCGGAATGATTGTTTGCACCGAGCCCTTGCCGAACGACCGGGTACCCAGAACCTTGGCCCGCTTGTGATCCTGTAATGCACCGGCAACGATCTCCGAAGCCGATGCGGACCCGCCGTTGATCAGCACAACGATCGGCTTGCCGTTGATGGCATCGCCTTCCTGCGAGTTGTACCGCTGCGTCTCCCCGGCGTTGCGGCCGCGCGTGGACACCACCTCACCGCGCTCGAGAAACGTGCTCGATACCGAAATCGCCTGATCCAGCAAACCGCCCGGATTGTTACGCAAGTCGAGGATGTAACCCTTCAGATTGTCACCAATCTCTTCGCTGAGACTCTTGATGGCCTTTTCGAGACCGGCCTGGGTCTGCTCGGAGAACGACGAAATGCGGATATAGCCGATATCCTTGTCGCCTTCGACCTCGAACTTGACCGACCTAATTTTGATGATCGCACGCACGACCTTGACGTCGAACGGCTCATCGACCCCCGGCCGCGAGATGGTCAGATTGATCGGCGTATTCACCTTGCCGCGCATCTTGTCGACGGCTTCGTTGAGCGTCAGTCCCTGCACCTGCTCGCCGTTGAGGTGGGTAATCAGGTCATTGGCGCGCAGCCCGGCACGGGCGGCCGGCGTATCGTCGATCGGCGCCACGACCTTGACCAGGCCGTTCTCCATTGTCACTTCGATACCCAGGCCACCGAACTCACCACGGGTTGTCTGCTGCATGTCGCGGAAGCGCTTGGCATTCATGAAGCTTGAGTGCGGATCGAGCGATGTCAGCATGCCGTTGATCGCCGCATCGATCAGCTCTTCCTCGTTCGGCACTTCGACATAATCCGAGCGCACCCGGTCGAACACGTCGCCGAACAGGTTGAGTTGCCGGTAGGTGTCCGAATTCGATGCGCTGGCCACTTGCAGCGCCTGCATCAGACCCGTCGCCATGAACGCGCCAACGGCAACGAAACCAACGGACTTCCAGAAATCTTTTCGCATTATCGGCGCGCCTCTTTGCGGTTAGCCGTCCACCATGGTGCGGGATCGATCGAACCGCCGTTTCTTCTGAATTCAACGTAGAGTATCGGCTTGTCTGTTTCCAGTGTATCGCCAATCAAAGTTGCGCGAGCCGGCTGCCTGCCCATCAGGCCGACCGGTTCACCCGCGCGCACAAATTGGCCTGGCTGGACGGAAATCTCGCCCATCCCGGCCACCAGCACATGATACCCCTCGCCGACGTCCAAGATCAAGAGCTCACCATATGACCGGAAATTGCCGGCAAACTCGACCTTGCCGTCCGCCGGTGCCGTGACCTGCGCAAGCTTGCGTGTGGCAATGAAGATGCCCTTGGTGTGCCCGCCAAAGCCGTCCGCATCGCCAAATGCGCGAATACGCGTGCCGGCGGCTGGAAAGGCTATCCGGCCGCGCGCCTTCGAAAACTTCAGCGGCGGAGCCTTGCGCGTTGCCGCCAGCCGGCGCTTCTCGTGTTTCAGAAGCTCTGCTTCACGCGCCGCCTGGCGGGCATTCCTTTCAGCCAGCTGCTTGCGCTGCCGGATCACCGCCGCCATCAGCTGGCTGAGGGAACGGGACTTGCTGGCCAGTGCCTTGGCGCGCTTCTTCGCATCCTCCAGTTTCTCGCTGGTGGCCGCGATCAGTTTCTGCTTGCGCTCACCGAGCGTCCGCATCTCGGTTTGCGATGCACGCAGCTCTGTCAGCGTCTTGTCCAGATCGCCGCGCTCGTGCGTGATGCGGGCGCGTACCTCGTCAAGCCGCGCCAGATCCCGGGCAAGCCGGGCGGTTCTGCGCTTGAGTTCGGGAACGATGGTGCCGAACAACATGGCGCCACGCACCGCCGCCACCGTATCCCGCGGCTTGGTGACGATGGGCGGTGGCGGATTGCGCTCGAGAATTTGCAGCCCGGCAAGCAGGGCGGTGAGTGATTGGCGCTGCCCGGCGAGCATCTTGCGCATCGCCATTTCCTCGTGCGCAAGTCGGTCAAGCCGGTCCTCGCTCCTGTTGCTCAGTGCTTCCCTGCGCTGAATTTTCGCCGCCAGTTCAACCAGTTTCGCCGACAGTTCGGCGCTTTCATCCCGCATCGCCGACAATTCGCGTTCCAGCGCCGCCTGCGTCCGTGTCGAGCGAACGATCTGCTCTTTCACCAGGCCAAGTTCATTGCGCAGGGTTGTCTCGCGAGCGCTGTCCTCGGCGCCCGCTCCCGCCAGCATCGCGCTTGCCCCCAGGCAAACGGCGCTCAGCACCAGTCTATGCATCATTCGGCGTTTCAATCGAAGCTCCAAACACTCGGGGCCGGCAACAGCCGTCATGTCCTGCTTCTGTCACAGGCGAACGGCCGCAAGAGGGCCGAATCAAGATTTCAGCCGCGGTGGTAAGGATGATTAAGCAAAATGGTGACTGACCGGTAAATTTGTTCCGCCAGCATGATCCGCGCCAGCCGGTGCGGCCAGGTCATCTTGCCCAACGCCAGTTTCAGTCCGGCCCGGGCCAACACGGCACTGGAATGACCATCCGGTCCACCGATTACGAAGGCCAGATCGCTGGCACCGGTTTCCAGCCGTCGCCGAAACTCACCGGCAAACTCCGTACTGGTCAGATTTCGCCCGGTTTCATCCAGAACCACTATCACCGCGCTGCCCGGACATGCCCCCAGCAACCGCGAGGCCTCTTCCGTCTTGCGCAGTTCCGCCGTCTTGGCCTGCGATTCGGCATGTTCCGTCACAGTGAGCGACGCAATGCCGGCCTGTTTTGCAATCTGGCCGATCCGGGAGAAATAGTGATCGGCAAGCTCACGTTCCGGCCCGCTCTTCAGCTTGCCGATGGCTGCAATATGGAGTTTCACAACACGCCTTTGGCGTATCAGTGCACAGCCTGGTCGGCCGGTGCATCGGCCGACCACAGCTTCTCCAGGTTGTAGAAGCTGCGCACCTCCGGCCGGAAGACATGCACGATCACATCGCCCGCATCGATCAGCACCCAGTCACAATGCGGCAGGCCTTCGATCTTCAGGTCCTTATAGCCGTTTTCCTTGAGTGCCTCCTCAAGCTGTTCGGCGATTGCCGCCACATGCCGGTTCGAGCGGCCAGAGGCCACCACCATGTGATCGGCAAGGGCCGCCTTGCCATCGAGGTCCAATGTCACGACATCTTCAGCTTTCGCATCGGCGAGACTTTCGGTGACGATGTTCACCAGGGGTATCTTCTTCGTCTTGCGCTCAGGCACAACACGATCCTCTTTCCCGCGCCCTTCCGCACGGGATTGCTTTGCAACATTTGCCAGGGTTCAGTTCCTCATGAACAGCCGCCGGAGCATGTGCGCCCGGCCAGGCCGTGGTGGTTGAATTTTTCCAAATCACCTTTTGAGAGCGGTCCTCGTTTCCAGGTTCGCTTGCACCACCAGCTTAAGACCATCCCTGCCGGCGTTTCAAGCAAAGAATGCCGGCTGGTCACACCGCAACCGCGGCAGCGCGGTTGCGTATCGCACTTGAGCTTTCCGGCCGGAGCGGCATCGGCACGAAGCACCAGGCCGGGGCGCGGCATTCGGCCAGCAAACCCGCGTCATAGCTGTCGAGCCGGCACGCTGCGTAGCGCCGCGCCGCCGGGCTCCGCAAGGCTGCCAGCGCGTATCCGGGTCGGTCGAACACCGCCAGCGGCAGCGTTGTGGGAATGTCGCGCCAGTCGTGCCAGCGGTGCAGGCCGGCAAAACTGTCCGACCCCATGATCCAGACGAACCGGCCGGCGCGTAGAACCGGTTCGATGGCATGAAGGGTCTCGGCCGTCGTGCGGGTGCGCAGTTGGCGCTCAAAGTCGCACACCACCAGGCGCGGATGCCTGGCCAGTGCCCGTGCGCCGGCCAGGCGCTCGGCGAAGTCACTGTTCTCGCTCGGATCCTTCAGCGGGTTCTGCGGCGAGACCATCCACCACACCCGGTCGAGCTGCAATCGCTTCAGGGCTTCCAGGCTGACAGCCAGGTGGCCGGCATGGGCCGGGTTGAACGAGCCGCCGAACAGGCCGATGCGCAAGCCTGTGAACGGCGGCAGCCCGAGTGTCGAGATCGGCCTGTTTCGAAACACCGGCATGCCGCCATCAGGGCCGCGTCTGGCCCGACCCGCGCACCTGATACTTGAACGTCGTCAGTTGCTCCAGCCCGACCGGCCCGCGGGCATGCAGCTTGCCGGTGGCAATGCCGATCTCGGCCCCGAAGCCGAACTCGCCGCCATCGGCGAACTGGGTCGAGGCGTTGTGCAGAACAATCGCCGAGTCGACCTCGTTGAGGAACCGTTCGGCGGCCGCCGCGTCGTCGGTGACGATGGTTTCAGTGTGCTGCGAACCGTAATGCGCGATGTGCGCCACAGCGGCTTCGACACCATCGACCACCCGCACCGAAATGATCGTATCGAGATACTCCGTCGACCAGTCGTCCTCGTTCGCCGGCTCGACCCGGTCATCGGCCGCCTGCACCGTTTCATCGCCACGCACCCGGCACCCGGCATCGAGCAGCGCACCGACCAGCGGCGCGAGGTGTCTGTCGGCACCGGCCCGGTCGACCAACAGCGTTTCCGCTGCCCCGCAGATGCCTGTGCGCCGCAGCTTGGAATTGATCACGATATCGCGCGCCATCCCGGTCTCGGCGCCGGCATCGACATAGACGTGGCAGATGCCTTCCAGATGCGCGAACACCGGCACCCGCGCTTCATCCTGCACCCGCCCGACAAGACTCTTGCCGCCACGCGGCACGATGAGGTCGACCGTGCCGTCCAACCCGTCGAGCATCATGCCGACGGCGGAGCGGTCCGGCACCGGCACCATCTGGATCGCCGCCTTGGGAAGCCCGGCCGCCCGCAGGCCCGCCTGCAGGCACGACACAATGACGCCCGATGACTGGAAACTGTCCGATCCGCCGCGCAGGATCGCTGCGTTGCCCGACTTCATGCACAGGGCACCGGCATCCGCCGTCACGTTCGGCCGGCTTTCGTAGATGATACCGATGACGCCGATCGGCACCCGCACGCGGGCGATCTTCAGCCCGTTCGGCCGGGTCCACTCGCTCATCGTCGCACCGACCGGATCGGCCAGCCCGGCAATGTCCTCCAGTCCTCTGGCCATGGCCTGGATGCGCTCCGGGTTGAGCGTCAGCCGGTCGATGAACGACGCCTTGCGTTCCAGCGACTGCGCCAGCGCGACGTCCTTGGCATTGGCCGCCAGTATGTCGTCCGCGCGCGCCCGGATTTCCGCCGCCATGGCCATGAGTGCCGAGTTCTTGGTCTCTTCCGGCGCGATCGCCAGGGCGTGGGCGGCATCGCGGGCCGCCTCTCCCAGTGCCAGCATTTCGCGGCGGACGTCGCCGATGTCATGTGCAAGGCTCATGCTCTTTACCCTTTGAAGTTACTCAACCCGTGCGGTCCATCACCACAAGGTCGTCACGATGGATCATTTCGTTGCGTCCCGTAAAGCCCAAAAGTTCTGCGATCTCGCGGCTGTGCCGGCCGGCGATCTTGGCCGCGTCGGCATGATCATAGGCGATCAGTCCGCGTGCCACTTCGGCCCCGTCCGGTGCGATAATACTCACCGTGTCGCCGCGCTGAAACTGGCCCTCGACGCTCTTTACGCCCGCCGGCAGCAGGCTTTTGCCCGCACCGAGCGCGGCTTGCGCACCGGCATCGACATGCAGCTTGCCGCCGGGAACAAGGCTTGCGGCGATCCAGCGCTTGCGTGCCGCCGCCGGCGACCGCGCTGCGGCAAACCAGGTGCAGCGCCCGCCATCCAGCACCCGTTTGAGCGGGTTGAGCGGGGCACCGGGCGCTATCATCATGTTGGCGCCGGCGTCCATGGCGATGCGGGCTGCTTCCAGCTTGGTGACCATGCCGCCGGAGCCGACGTCGGAACCCGGCTTGCCGGCCATCGCCAGGATATCGGGCGTGATCTGTTCGACCTGCGGCACGAACGTCGCGCCGGGCTGATCCGGCGCCGCGGTATAAAGGCCGTCGACATCGGACAGCAGCACCAGGCAATCGGCAGACATCATCGAGGTCACCCGCGCCGCCAGCCGGTCGTTGTCGCCGTAGCGGATTTCCGACGTCGCCACGGTGTCGTTCTCGTTGATTACCGGCACCGCCCCCTGCTTGAGCAGGGTGTTGAGCGTCGCGCGCGCGTTGAGATAGCGGCGCCGCACCTCGGTATCGGTCAGGGTCAGCAACACCTGGCCCGTCGTCAAACCTTCATCGCCGAGAGCTGTTGACCAGGCCTGGGCCAGGGATATCTGACCGGTCGCCGCCGCTGCCTGCTTGTGCTCCAGCTTCAGTGCGCCGGTCTTCAGGCCGAGCAGCCGCCGGCCGATGGCAATCGCCCCGGACGACACGATCAGCACATCGGCACCGCCCTTGCGCAACGCCGAGATATCTTCGGCCAGGCCGGCCAGCCAATCGCGTTTGACCGCACCGCTCGACTGATCGACCAGCAGTGCCGATCCGACCTTGATGACAACACGTCGCGCCGACTTTAATCGCGCCGTCATGGCTGCCAGCCCCCTTCGGCCGCCGCCGCCTCGGGCACACGCTCGGCCTCGCGTCGCGTCGTGACATGGGTGAGAAGCTTGAACATCGCCTCGCGCACGCCCTTGCCCGTCGCACCCGAGATCAGCAGCACCTCTGCATCCGTCTCGTCCGCGAGGGCTGAGCGTATTTCGTCCAGCCGCTCATCCTCCACCGCATCGATCTTGTTCAGCGCCACCACCTGCGGCTTGTCCATCAAACCGGCGCCATAGGCTGCAAGCTCGTCGCGCACCGTGCGGTAATCCGCAACCGGGTCCTCGCTGGTGGCATCGACCAGATGCAGCAAAACCACGCACCGCTCGATGTGGCCGAGAAAACGGTCGCCGATGCCGACGCCTTCATGCGCCCCTTCGATCAGACCGGGAATATCCGCCAGGACGAAGCTGTCATCGTCCACCGACACCACGCCAAGCTGCGGGTGCAGGGTGGTGAAGGGGTAATCGGCAATCTTGGGCCGGGCCGCCGACACGGCCGCCAGCAGCGTCGACTTGCCGGCATTGGGCAGGCCGACCAGCCCGGCATCGGCAATCAGCTTGAGGCGCAGCCAGATCCACATTTCCTGACCGGCCTCGCCCGGGTTGGCATGGCGCGGCGCCCGGTTTGTCGACGACTTGAAGCGCGCGTTGCCGAAGCCGCCATTACCGCCGCGCGCCAGCATCACGCGCTGGCCGTCCACGGTCAGGTCGGCGATCACCGTCTCGTTGTCCTCATCAAGCACCTCGGTGCCCACCGGCACCTTGATCACCGCATCCTTGCCGGCGCGCCCGGTGCGGTTGGCACCCATGCCGTGCACGCCGGTCTCGCCCTTGAAGTGCTGCTTGTAACGGTAGTCGATCAGCGTGTTGAGATTGCTCACCGCCTCGGCATAGACGTGCCCGCCGCGCCCGCCGTCACCACCGTCCGGCCCGCCGAATTCGACATACTTCTCGCGCCGGAAGCTCACGCACCCGGCCCCGCCGTTGCCCGACTTGATGTGGATCTTGGCCTGATCGAGAAACTTCATGGCATCAAAACTCGTTCCCCTCCCCCTTGTGGATAGGGGTCAGGGGTGGGGAGCAGCGGTGCCGGCCGGCACGACGATGAACAATCTGCAAGGCCCCAACCCCACCCGGTCATCGCTGCCGCGATGCCCACCCTCCCCACAAGGGGGAGGGTTTGCTCTGCCGGATGTTGTGTTGCGCGCTGCATGGCCTGATATCCCCTACTGCCCGATCAAGCGCAAGCCCTGGCGTCCAGCCACTCGTCGCAGGTCAGCTGCACTTTCATCGTCCTGACGTCGCGCCCGGCCCCCAATGAAAACCGCTCGCGCCGTCCGACCTCCCGGAACGCGAGTTTGGCCAGCACGCGGCCGGAGGCCGGATTGTCGATCTGATAGTCGGTCTCGATCACATCGACCCGGGCGATGCAAAAGGCATGGGTCAACACCGCCTGACCGGCTTCTGTGGCATATCCGTGCCCCCAGAAATCCGTACCCAGCCAATAGCCGAAGTCCATCTCGCCGGCATCGTTCGGCCCATACCCCGCACCGCCAATCAACACGTTGTCCTGCGTCTTGAGGGTCACGGCGAAGGCGTGCGCCGTTTCCTTGGCGTTCACACGGTCGATGAATGCCACCGCATCTGCCTCACCGTAGGGATATGGCATCGTCGCCAGCATGTGCGCGATGGCTGGCATATTGGCCAGCTCGCTCATCTGCTTGGCATCATCGTGGACATGTTCACGCAGCACCAACCTGTCGGTTTCTATCCGGTTCCTGGCAAGAAAGAGCATGGTTCCAATCCGATCGTTTGACGCAAGACAGGGGAGACGGCGTTCCATCTCCCCTGTGATAAAATCGGATGCTGTCTTGCTCGCTCATCCGCCGGGTCGATGGAACCGGCGGACGATAACCAACCGGTTATTCGGCTGCCGGGGCTTGCGGAAGGACCGATACGTAGGTCCGGTCGTTGCGGGTTGTGCGGAATTCCACGGTGCCCTCGGCCACGGCAAAAATCGTGTGATCTTTACCCATGCCGACATTGTCGCCCGGGTGCCACTTGGTGCCACGCTGACGAATGATGATGTTGCCCGGAATGACGCGCTCGCCACCGAACTTCTTCACACCCAGACGGCGGCCGGCTGAATCGCGGCCGTTACGGGATGAACCACCTGCCTTCTTGTGAGCCATAACTCTGCTCCTGAAAAATCTTGTGCGTTGCTATATCAGACTTATTCGCCGTCGGCCAGTGCCTTGGCCTGGCTCAGCCAGTCGTCGCGCTCGATGCAGCCCTTGAACGACAGGGCGTCATCGACCTTGGCGATGTCTTCCGGCGTGAAGGCCGCGACCTGAGCAAACTTGGTGATGCCGAGATCGTTGAGTTTCTTTTCCAGAACCGGACCAACACCGGAAATCTTCTTCAGATCATCCGGCTCGCCTGCGGGCGCGGTGAACAATGCACCGGCCGGTGCTTCGGCCTTCTTGTCTTCCTTGGCCGGAGCCTCTTTCTTGGCCGGAGCTTCCTTCTTGGCCACCGGCTTGTCTTCAGCCTTGGCTTCCTTCTTCGCCGCGGCCTTCTTCGAGGGCTTCTTGCCGCCGGTCAGGATTTCGGTGATCGTCACCTTGGACAGGTCCTGGCGATGGCCGTTGCGGCGGCGGTAGCCCTTGCGGCGCTTCTTCTTGAAAACGATGATCTTCTTGCCGCGGGTCTGCTCGACCAGTTCGGCGGCCACGGTGGCGCCATCGACCAGCGGCGTGCCGACTTCGACGCCGGCATCGGAGCCTACCATCAGCACATCGGTGAATTGAATGATATCGCCGGCTTCCCCGGCCAAACGCTCGATCTCGAGCGTGTCGTCTTGTTCAACGCGGTACTGCTTACCGCCTGTCTTGATGACAGCGTACATGTCCTTCATCCTTCTTTCTTCATCCGCGCCAGTCGGCGCCGCACATCCTTTGGATGAAGACCCTTAGGGGTGCGGACTTTTCCTTGTTGTTCTTGTCGGCCTGAGGCAGCGCAATTGACGCCGGAGCTTCTGCCCGGCGCATACGGAGCGCGATATAGGGTCATGACCGGGGCAAAGTCAAGCTAAACAGTCGCCGCAACACCATGTTAGAACAGGTCTTCGCGAAGTGATTCACGACCGGGACGCCATGACCATCAAACACATTGCCACGCTGCTGCTGGTCCTGCTCATGACGGTGCCGTCCGCCCATGCCCAATCCGCCTACCGCCAGAAGGTCGAGGCCCAGTTCCAGCGCTGGCTCAAGACCACCGCCTGGCCCGATGCCAAGCGCCGGGGCATTTCGCACAAGACCTTCACGCGCGCCACTCGCGGCCTCAAACTCAACTGGAAACTGCCCGACCTGCAGCCGCCTGGCACGTCGAAAAAGGCCCCCAAGAAACAGCGCCAGAGCGAGTTCGGCTCGCCGTCGCGCTATTTCAACCACAAGCGTCTGGCCAACCAGACCGCGGCCGGCCGCCGGCTGATGACAAAGTGGGCCGGCACCCTCAAGGCCATCGAACAGCGCTATGGCGTGCCGCGCCGTATCCTGATGGCGATCTGGGCCCGCGAGAGCGCCTTCGGCCGCGCCAAGATGCCGGAAAACACCATTCGCGCCCTGGCGACGGAAAGCTTCATGGGACGCCGGGCAAAACTGTTCTACCCGGAGTTCATTGCCGCGCTCAAAATCCTCCAGCGTGGTGACATCTCGGCCAAGCGCATGCGCGGTTCCTGGGCCGGCGCCCTCGGCCAGCCGCAGTTCCTGCCGACCAAGTTTCTCACTCTGGCCGTCGATTTCGACGGTGACGGCCGCCGCGACATCTGGGATTCGGTGCCCGACACGCTTGCCTCGATCGCCAACTAC
This sequence comes from Aestuariivirgaceae bacterium, assembly GCA_965216335.1. Lineage (GTDB taxonomy): Bacteria > Pseudomonadota > Alphaproteobacteria > Rhizobiales > Aestuariivirgaceae > JAHEJE01. The sequence continues at coordinate 2,343,670 of OZ244154.1, forward strand.
CTGAACAAGTCCGGCTGGCAGCCGGGCCGCGACTGGGGCTTTGAGGCCAACGTCCCGGCCTCGGTGTCCTGTGCGCTGGAAGGCCCCGACCTCGGCAAGACCTTCGCCGAATGGACCCGTCTTGGCGTCACCCGCCCGAACGGCAAGCCATTCCCGGCTGCCGAGATGAAGCGCAAGGGCTTCCTGCTCATGCCCGCCGGCCGCCTCGGCCCCGCCTTCATCGCCACGCAAAACTTCTACACCCTCAAGGAATACAACGAGTCCGATCTCTACGCCCTCTATATCGGTAATCTCGCCGACCGCTTCGGCAAGGGCGGCAACTTCTATGGCACATGGGGCAAGATCGGCGGCTTCAACCGGCGCGACGTCCAGAAGATGCAAGCCCGTCTTGAGCGCCACGGCCACGACGTCGGCGGCGCCGACGGCCTCGCCGGCTTCAAGACCCGCCGCTCGATCGGCAAATGGCAACAGGCTAACGGCCTCAAGCCAACCTGCTTTCCCGATGCCCGGCTGGTGAGGTCGATTAGGTGACGCCAACTCCTGCAGCACATTCCCTCCCCCAGAAAGGGGGAGGGTTAGGGAGGGGGTTGATGGCCCTTCAGCCCACACAGCCATCGGAACATGTGGCACAGCCCGGTCAACCCCCACCTAACCTCCCCCTTTCTGGGGGAGAGACGTGTTCGTGACCCCGCCGTGCCCGCACCCATCCATATCCTCGTCGACGCCGACGCCTGTCCGGTCAAGGACGAGATCTACCGGGTGGCCTTGCGTACCGGGACGGCGGTTGTCGTCGTTGCCAACACCTACATGCGCCTACCGGAGCATCCGCTGATCTCGCGCATTGTCGTCAATGATCAGCCGGACGCCGCTGACGACTACATTGTCGAACAAGCCACGCCAGCCAGCATCGTCATCACCGCCGATATTCTGCTCGCCCAACGCTGCCTCGACAAATCCGCCACCGTCATCGCCCCGAACGGCAAGCCGTTCACCGATGCCGGGATCGGCATGGCGGTGGCCACACGCGCCATCATGGTGGATGTCCGCGCCGGTGGCGAGCAGACCGGCGGCCCGCCACCGTTCACCAAGGCCGACCGCTCGCGTTTCCTCAACGCCCTCGATGCCGCCCTGGTGCGGATGCACAAGGCCGGCGCGTGACCGAGAGCTACGACGCCATCGTCCTCGGGGCCGGCGGGGCCGGGCTGATGTGCGCCGCAACCGCCGGCCAGCGCGGCCGCAAAGTGCTGCTCATCGACCACAATGCGGAGCCGGGCCGCAAGATCCTCATATCCGGCGGTGGGCGCTGCAACTTCACCAACCTGAACACCCCGGCAAGCTGCTATCTATCCGAAAACCGGCACTTCGCCAAGTCGGCGCTCGCCCGCTACACCCCTCAGGACTTCATCGCCCTGGTCGGCCGTCACAACATCGCCTGGCACGAAAAGACCCTCGGCCAGCTGTTCTGCGACGGCTCGGCCAGACAGATCGTCGCCATGCTGCAAACCGAATGCACCCACGGCCGGGTCGAGGAGCGCTACGCCAGCCCCATCCGCGAGATCAGCCACGCTGACGGTCGCTTCACCGTACGCCATGGCGGGCGAACCGCCATTGCCGGCAAGCTGGTGATCGCCACCGGCGGCCTGTCGATCCCCAAACTCGGCGCCACCAGTCTCGCCTATGATCTGGCCAGGCAGTTCGGTCTCGACATCGTCACGCCGCGTCCGGCCCTGGTCCCGTTCAAACTTGCCGGCGAGGACGCCCTGTTCCAGAAACTGTCGGGCGTCGCCGCCCCGGTCATCGCTGGTATTGGCAAGACCAGGTTTCAGGAAGCCGCCCTGTTCACCCACAAGGGGCTCAGCGGTCCGGCCATCCTGCAGATCTCCTCCTACTGGCAGCCTGGCACGTCAGTCACCATCGACTTCCTGCCCAAAGCACCGTCAGGCTGGCTCATCGCGGCAAAAGAACAAACGCCGCGCATCCCTGTTGCCAAAGCGCTCACGGGCCATCTGCCGGCCCGTCTCGCAGAGGCGCTCGCCGGCCGCCTGGCGCTCGCCGGCGAATTGGCCAACCTGTCCGACCGCGCCCTGGCTGGTGCTGAACACCGCCTTGCCAACTGGTCCTTCACCCCGAGCGGCACCGAAGGTTTCGCCAAGGCCGAGGTCACCGCCGGCGGCATCGCAACATCGAACCTGTCGTCCCAGACCCTGCAGGCCAGGACTCTCCCCGGTCTTTACGCCATCGGCGAAGCCGTAGACGTCACCGGCTGGCTCGGCGGCTACAATTTCCAGTGGGCCTGGTCGAGTGCGGTTGCGGCGGGCAACGATCTGTGACCAGGGTGGCGACATGATCCGTACCGCAACATATGACGACTACGACGCCATGGTCCGGCTCTACGACGAGTTTGGCGGCACGGTGCCTGCAATCGGCGGGCCGCGCGGCCGGACACGCTGGCGCGAAATCATCGACCACCCCGGTACGACCGTTTTCGTCTTCGATCAGGGTGGTCGGCCGGTTGCCACCGCCGTGCTGCACATCCTGCCCAACATGACCTACGAAGGCCGTCCCTACGCGCTGATCGAGAACGTCATCACCGCAAAGGCCCATCGCCGCGGCGGCCTCGGACGCCGGGTCATGCAGGCCACCATCGACGCCGCCTGGGCAGCGGACGCCTACAAGATCATGCTGTTGACTGGCAGGAACCGCCCCGGCCGCGGCGCCCTCGGTTTCTACGAAAGCCTCGGCTTCACAGCGGACGAAAAACACGCCCTGACCCTGCGCCGCATACCCCCGCGCCGGGTTTGATCACCTCGTTGCACCAACCGCAATCAATCGGCGCCCCAGTGCCAGAAGCCATCGCCGTGTTTGGCGTAGTGGCGGGCCAGCACCATCTTGTGGACTTCCGAGGCGCCGTCGACCAGGCGGGCGCAGCGGGCATAGCGGTAGATCCATTCTAGCAGCGTGTCGTTGGAGTAGCCCCTGGCGCCGCATAGCTGGATGCCGGTGTCGGCGGCCTTGTGCAGCACGTCGGCAACGTGGATCTTGGCCATCGAGACTTCCTTGCGGGCCCGCGATCCCTGGTCGAGCATCCAGGCGGCGTGCATGGTCAAGAGACGGCCGGTGTGGATGTCACTGGCCAGATCGCCGAGCATCATGCGGATCGATTCCCGTTCGGCCAGCTTGGCGCCGAAGGCCTCGCGCTCGCTGATGTATTCATTGGCGATCTCCATGCACTTCTTGGCCATACCGAGCCAACGCATGCAGTGGGTCAGCCGCGCCGGCCCCAGCCGCATCTGTGTGATGCGCAATCCGTCGCCCTCTTCCAGCAGCCGGTGTTCCATGGGGATTTCCAGCCCGTCGAATTCCAGCTCGCACACTCCGCCGTGCTCATCCGGTCCCATGTTCTCGATGCGCCGCACGATGCGCCAGCCGGGGTCGTCCCTGTGGTAGAGGAAGGCCGACAGACCATGGCGCGGATCGTCACTGGTCCGGGCCATGACGATGAAGTGGCTGGCCACCGCGGCGCCGGAGATGAACCACTTGCGCCCGGAAATCACGTAGCGGTCGTTCTTGCGGTCCGCCCGGGTGAGCATCATGCCGGCGGGGTCGGAGCCGGAGCCGGGATGCGGCTCGGTCATCGCAAAGGAAGACCGCACCTTGCCGTCGATGATCGGTTGCAGCCATTTGTCTTTTAGCGCGTCGCTCGCCAGAACCTTGTTGAGCACCGACATGTTGCCGTCATCCGGCGCCTGACAGTTGAGGATGACAGGCCCGAAAATCGACCGCGCCGCCTCCTCGTAGAACACCGCCCAGCCGATGACCGGCAGTTCCAGTCCACCACGCGCCCTGGGCATCTGCGGCGCCCACAGGCCGGCAGCACGCGCCTTGGCCCGCATCTCGTCGAGTAACGACAGTTTGATGTTCTCAAATTCGTTGAAATTTGCTGGATCGCTCTCTAGCGGGATCACTTCATCGGCAATGAAGTCACGAACCTTGAGGCGCAAGGCCTCCAATTCGGGAGAAATCGAGAAATCCATGAAACACGCCTCAATGCACGCGGTGTTGCCGTTCGGGCGAACAGCGTCAGCTGCCGCCGGTCAGCATATGACCACCGTCTACGACGATTGTCGAGCCGGTCATGAAGCCGGACGCTTTGGCCGACGCCAGCAGCAGCAGCGTGCCATCGAGGTCTGAAGGCGCGCCGATGCGTCTTTGCGGAATGCCGGCGATCATCTCCCTGCTGGCATCGCTTTCGAAATACGCCCGGTTGATCTCGGTCAGGATGTAGCCGGGCGCGATGGCATTGACGCGAATGCCGTCCTTGGCCAGTTCGAGCGCCAGAGCATTCGTTGCCTGGACCACGCCGGCCTTGGCGACGCAGTAGGCGCCGATGCCGAAACTGACCGTAAACCCTGCGATGGATGCGGTGTTGATGATCGTTCCCGGCTTTCCGGCGGCCTTCATGCGCCGCCCGGCCTCCTGGGCGATGAACCACACGGCATCGAGGTTGACCGCCATCAACTTGCGCCACTCGTCCTGGCTGGTGTTCAGGGCACTCTTGGTTATGGCGATGCCGGCATTGTTGAGAACGATGGTCACGGTTCCAAACGCCGCCTCAGCGGCATCGAACGCCGCCGGAATGGCGGTGCTGTCGGCAACATCAAGTTCAACGCAGTGCGCCTTACCGCCCGCCGCTTCGATTGAGGTCTTGAGGGCCTCAAGCTTGTCCGTGCTGCGCGCCGCCAGCACGATCCTGGCGCCGTGCGCCGCGAGCACCTCGGCAAACCGCCAGCCGAGACCGGAAGACGCACCGGTCACCAGGGCGACCTCGCCGGTCAGATCGAACAGGTCGGCCGCTTTGGTCACAACACCCATGGTCAGAATTGCAGCGAGATATCGCGGTGGTGCGACTGGCAGGAGGCCACCTCGAGCGCGATTTCCTTCGGCAGCCGGCGCTGCGAGCGCAGACCGATCGAATCGCGGATGGCCGCTTCGTAGTCCTTGAGCTGCGGTGCCAGGTCGGTCTGCGCCCGTTCGCGCCAGACGACATCCGCCTTGAACAGCGCGATGGCGTCTTCCAGTTTGGTCTTCGCTTCCTCGACCTTCGGATTGCTGCCGCGCAGTTCCCGCCTCGCCTTGTTGATCGCTGAACGCACCGGGCCAGCGCCCTCCACTCTGCCCACTTCGGCCGCAACGGCCTTCATGGCATCGGAGGCTTGTGTGGGCGAGGCTGAGTTGAGGATATCGCGCAGGCCGGTGACCGATTGTTCCGTCTGCCGCAGCGCATCCAGACCGCCGATGATGTCGATCAGTTTGACGACCGGTTGATAGGCATCGTCACCGGCACGGCGGTATTTCTGCCGGGCGATCTTGTCGGCCCGGAGTTTCTCGCCGAACGCCTTGCGGGCATCGTCCCAGCCGCCGGGGATATTGGCAAGCAGCGCCGTCTTTTCACCTTCGAGCTTCTTGATCTCCGCCTTGAGGGCTGTCCTCCTGGCTTCCGCCTCGTCGCCGCGAGCACGACTCAGCGTGACGCTCAACTCTTCGAGATGCTTGTCCAGCTTGCGAACGTCGCGCTCGATTTCCCGCACCTGCGTGTGCAGCGGCCGGTACGCCGGTTTCGCCGCTTCAAGGGTGTCTTGCGCAGATTTCACATCGTCGAGCAGGGGGAAAACCGACTCTGCCTTTTCAAGGGCTGCCGCAAAGTCCTTGCTCTGTCTATCGGGAAGATAGGACACATCGAGCGCCTTTGCCTTGCCGATCGCGGAGCGGATCGCCCCGCCCTCGTTTTCGAAACGGGTGAACACATGCTGCTCGATGCAGTACTGCAGGCGCGGGTTGACCGGCGGCGGCGCGGTCTCCGACAACAGCGACAGACGGGTCGGCAGATAATTCACCAGGCTCGGCAGCCAGCCGACAATCCCGAGTGCCACGAGCTGCAGCGCGATGAAGGCGATAACGCCCTTGTAGATCGACAGTGTCTTGACCGCCGCCGGCGCAACGCCGCGCAGATAGAACAGCGCGAACCCGAACGGAGGCGTCAGGAACGAGGTCTGGATGTTCAGGCCGATCATCACGCCCAGCCACACCGCCGTCACATTGGCGGAAGGATCGGCGAGCAGGATCGGTGCGACGATCGGCACCACCACGACCGCGATCTCGATGAAGTCGAGAAAGAAACCGAGCAGGAAGATCACCGCCATGACGATGATGAACTGACCCCAGAACCCGCCGGGCAGGCTGGTCAGGAACTCGCGCACCAGTTCCTCGCCGCCGAAGGCACGGAAGGCGGCGGTCAGCATCGCCGCGCCGAGCAGGATGATGAACACCAGCGACGTCGTCTTGGCGGTATCCACCATCACGCTGTGCAGAGTGTTGTCGATCTTCAGGGTGCGCCAGCCGCTCCAGACGAGCGCGACAATGAATAACATCACCGCAATGGTCACGAAGATAAGCCAGGTGACGTCGGCGCTGGTTGCGATATTCTTGATGTTGATCGGGTGAACGCGCAGTGACGTCAGAATGACGATCAGCGACCCGATGGCCAGGAACGCCGGCCAGAATGCGCCTCTCCGGCCGTCCATCAGCCGGTAGCCGGCCATGATCATGGCGCCGACCGCACCAATCGCGCCGGCCTGGTTGACCGTCGCGATACCGCCGATGATCGAACCCAGCACGACGAAAATCAGGGTTAGCGGCGGCACCAGGGTGACCATCGCCTTCGTCAAAAGCTGCCGGCTGACGCCGCCCTCCACCGGCACCGCCGGGGCAAGCTGCGGCCGCAACAGGGCGACGACGAGAATATAGACAATGTACAGCCCGACCAGGATCAGCCCGGGGATGAACGCGCCCATGAACATGTCGCCGGCGCTGGTCGAGGTGACGGCGAATTCCGACGGCATCGACAGTTCGCCGGTCGAGACCTTGTGCAGGTTCTTGCGCGCCGTATCGGCCTGGTCGACCGCGCTTGACAGTTGGTCGGCGAGGATGATCAGCACGATCGAAGGCGGAATGATCTGTCCAAGGGTGCCGGATGCTGCGATCGTCCCGGTGGCCAGTGAATGAGAGTAGTTGTTGCGCATCATCACCGGCAGCGAGATCAGCCCCATGGCCACAACAGTCGCACCGAGGATGCCGGTGGTGGCCGCCAGCAACGCGCCGACAAACACCACGGACACGCCCAGACCGCCGGGTATCGCACCGAACAGCTGAGCCATGGTCACCAGCAGATCTTCTGCGATCTTCGAACGCTGCAGCATAATCCCCATGAACACAAACAGGGGAATGGCGATCAGCGTATCGCGTTCAACCTCCCAATAGACGCCGCGCAGGTTGGTCACACCGGCGCTCAGCCACTGCCAGGGGCCGCCCTGGGCGAAATAGGCATCCGGGTTTCCGGCAAACAGCCAGCCGGCGATGGCGGCAAGGACGATGCTCAGGATCGCCGAACCGGGCAAGGCAAACGCCACCGGGTACCCGGAGCCCAGCGCCGCGGCCATCAGCACCAGCAGCAAAAACAGAAAGAACAGTTCCATCGCCTCAAACCCGACGGGGGTTCATGCCTCCCGTCCACCCCTTGTTACTCCCCGGCCTCAGGGTTCAAATCCTAATGACCGCTTGGCTCCACATGGCGTTTGCCGGGCTCCCCGCGCCAATCGGCTACGCCGTCCAGCAGATAGCTGGCAAACTGAATCAGCATGGTGATGGCAAAAATCCCGAGGAACCCTGCCATCAGGTATTTCACGTACAGTCCGAATCCGGCCTGCGACACTTCATAGCTCAGCAACGCCGAATTGATGATGCTGGCCTTGGTGTTCATGCCGACGGCCAGAATGACAACACACAACGTCACGCCGAGCAATATCGAACCGATGGCGTTGACCTTGCCCTTGGTGCGTTCGGCAAAGCCCGAATAGAGCACGTCGACACGGACGTGGCCTTCCTCCAGCAAGGTGTAGGCAGAGGCAAACAGAAAGAGCGCGGCATACCAGAAGCGGACCAGGTCACCCATGAAGGCCTGTTCGTAAGAGAAAACGAAGCGCAGGATGACAACACCCAGTTCCGCCACAACGACCAGCAGCGCCAGCCAGTGAAAGCCGATGGTGCGCGTAAATGCAGCCGTAATGATACCCAAAGCGATCAACGGGAGGTGTACGACTGGCCCGCGGAACTGCGAGCGCCCCAGGTCGCCGGCCAGTTCGGCGCCAAACAACACAGGCAGGAAGTTCTCGACCCGCAGAAACGAGATCGCCATGTCGACCAGTCCGACGAACAATACCGACCAGAATGCAGCACGGACGATGAATGTATTAATATCGGTGATTTTCTGGCTGTCCTCGCGCAGTACCCGGTGCGGGGTGCGCGCCACACCGGCCAAAACGATGGCAAACGCGGCGCCATAGGTCAGCAACTGCAGCCAGGCAAGGCCGCCACCCTGCTGCATGGCCGCGCCGGCGCCCGGCCAACCGTGCCAGAACGTCAGGATGTTGTTCACCAGATAGACCGCCAGCAGCGCGACCAGCATCCAGCCGAGCACACGCACAAGGAAGGTCACCGTACTGTTGAGCGGCGGTGCTTCGGGGCCATCATTCGCAGTCAGGGCCTCGTCAGTGTCGGTCATAAGAAGATTTCGCCCTCATGCCACATCGTCTTGTCCGGCTCACGCGAGCCTCGGCAGTGCGACGATGACAACAGTCGGCCCGGAGTTGCTCGCACCGGGCCGACTGGGTTGATCTTACAGCTTAATGCCGACCACGCGGTTGCGCTTCTGGCTGTAGGAAACGTCCGCTGCAATCATCCAGCGTCCGATTTCTTCGCGGGCCTTGGCAAAACTGTCGTGGATCTTCGCGGCCAGCGGGCTATGGCCACGGGTCTCTTCAAACACCTCAACCGCGGCTTCACCGAAGCTGTCATAGATGTCGTCCGAGAACTCCTTCAGGACCACGCCGTGCTCGTTGATCAGGCGGCTGAGGAACGCACCGTTGTTGGCATTCGTCTCGTCCATCTGGGCGGCGTTCTCTTCATGCGCGGCAGCCGTGATGATGGCTTGCTCGGTCTTGGACAGAGAGCCCCACCATTTGCCGTTCATGCCGAAGGACAACGCCGCACCCGGCTCGTGCATGCCCGGGTAGTAGTAGAACTTGGCGGCCTCGTAGAACTTCATGAAGTAGTCGTTGTAGGGACCAACCCATTCCGTTGCGTCGATCGAGCCGGACACGAGGTTTTCATAGATCTGGCTGCCCGGCAACGACACCGGCGAGGCACCGAGCTTCGACATCACGTCGCCGCCGAGGCCCGGGATACGCATCTTCAGGCCTTTGAGGTCTTCGGCCGAATTGATTTCCTTGTTGAACCAGCCGCCCATCTGCACGCCTGTGTTACCGCACGGCAGGCACTTCAGGCCGAACTCGCCGGCAATTTCGTCCCACAGCTGCTGGCCGCCGGCAAATTTGATCCAGGCGTTCCATTCCGTGTAGGTCAGGCCGAACGGCACCGCGGTGAAATAGGCCCAGCCCGGATGCTTGCCCTTCCAGTAGTAGTCCGCCGCAATATAGGCCTGGGCATTGCCCGAGGCGACTTCGTCGAAGGAGTCGAACGCGCCGACGCGCTCGCCGGCGGCAAAATATTTAACGTCGATACCACCGTCGGTCAGTTCAGTGATGCGTGCAGCCAGCCGCTGGGCGCTGATACCCAGTCCGGGGAAGTCCCTGGGCCAGGTTGAAACGATGACCATTTCCTTCTTGCCTTGCGCGATGGCTGGTGCGGCAAGAGCGGTTGCACCGGCGGCCACGCCGGCCGATGTGATGAATGAACGACGATCCATGTTGAGTAACTCCCTCTTTCATAATGTGCAGGTCCGGCGGTACGGATTGGCTCCCTTGGAGGGAATGTCAGCCGTCGTGCTCCCTGCGCCCTTCAAGCCGGCTGGACAGTGTCGCAAAGTCCTTGTTAACCGGCAATGAGTGCGGATAATAAAGCCCATGTCGCCGAGAAACTCAACCAATCGTTGGGATGGCCGACAGCCGTGCGACGAAAGTCTAACCTGCTGCTAATACGGAGGACTGAGTGGCCGACACTAGCAAGCCAATCATCGGGTTGCCGTCCGACATCTACTGGAAGGACGGCCAAATGTACCACTCGATCGGCGACAAGTATCTGCGCGCCGTTCATGATGTTTCGCACTGTGTGCCGGTGATGATCCCGTCACTCGGCGACGTGCACGATCTCGACGCCACGCTCGACCGGCTCGACGGGGTGCTGATGACGGGAGCCCTGTCGAACGTGCACCCGCCGCACTACGGTCATGAGCCGAGCGAGCAGCATGAACCCTATGACCACCAGCGCGATTCAACCACACTCAAGATGATCTCCAAGGTTCTCGACCGCGGCATGCCGTTGTTCTGCATCTGCCGCGGCTACCAGGAACTCAATGTCGTGCTCGGCGGCACCTTGGCAACGGAAATCCACACCGCCCCCGACCGCCTCGACCATCGCGCCCCGGACCACGACGACATGGACGTGCGCTACGGGCCGGTGCACGACATCTCGGTGCGCGAGGGCGGCCTGCTTCACTCCATCCTGGGCAAGACCACGGCGCAGGTGAACACCGTGCACCGCCAGGGCATCGACCGCCTCGCCAGGGGACTTGTCGTCGAGGCCGAGGCACCGGACGGCGTTATCGAAGCCGTCAGGGTTCTCGGCACCACCGGCTTTGCCCTCGGCGTTCAATGGCACCCGGAGTACAAGGCCGCGCAAAATCCCGACTCGGTCAAACTGTTCGAAGCCTACGGCGATGCGGCCCGGGCTTTTGCAGCCGGCCGGCACAGGTCTGCCGCCTGATTGGCTATTGCAGCCTGTGCCGCTGGATAAATGCGTCAATGCGGTTCCAGATCGGCCAGGTCAGGTCGCCGACATGGCGACCTCCGGGGATGCGCAGAAATTCCTTGGGCGCCGTCACGGCGTTGAAGACACGGCGCCCTTGCTGGAACGGTATCACCGCATCGGCATCGCCATGCATGACGAAAATCGGCGCTTCGATCTGCGGCACATGGTCGATGGAGCGGAACTGGTCCTTCATCAGCAAAGATACCGGCACGAACCAATACTGCGTCCTCGCCACGTCAGCCGCCGAGGTGAAGGGCGACTCAAGTATCATCGCCGCCGGACGAGTTTCGGCCTCGGCGGCCAGTTGCGTCGCCACGCCTGTTCCGAGCGATTCGCCGTAGATGATGATGTGGTCGCGGCCAATTCCCTTTGATTTCAGATACGCCAGCGCCGCCCGTCCGTCCTGCAGCAAACCGGCTTCACTTGGCTGGCCCTCGGAACCGGAATAGCCGCGATAACCGAGCGCCAGAACGCCATAGCCCTGGTCATTGAACAGCCTGAACCGCTCCCAGCGTGCCGCCATGCCCTGGGCATTGCCCTGAAAATACACAATCGTCGGCTTCGTCCCGCGCGGTTCGGCGTGCCAGGCAACGAGCCTGGTCCCGTCGGCCGCCAAGAGTTGAACGGTTGAAAACGCCTGGAGGTTCACCTCCTCGGGATGCACGAAACTCGCATCGGGAAAGTACTGCAGACTGCGCTGAAACAGGTAAAGGCTGCCGACAAACGCCAGATAGATGAAACACAGCGCTGAAACAAACTTGATCATGAACTCGGTCCACGCCGGGCCTTAGAGCCTGACCGAAAAGTCCTGAGGTGGTTTGACGGACCATATTTTGAGTGATTTTTGTTGAAAGTCATAGCCACAGGGTAGGCCCCCTTTGGCTTTGAATTTCGGCAAAAAGCGCCAAAATATGGTCCGCCCGGACGGGTTTTGCATAAATTGCCCACTTCCCGCGGGTTTCTCCTTGCCAAGGGCACCACCCTTGACTGCGGAACAACCCTTGAAATTGAACAATTTATGCAAAATCAAACCACCTCAGGACTTTTCGGTCAGGCTCTTATCAACTCCTGTAGTCGGCGTTGATGTCAATATATCCGTGGGTCAGGTCGCACGTCCACACAACCGCCTTGCCCTTGCCGACGCCGACATCGACCGCGATGGAAATCTCGTCGCCACGCATATGCGGCACCAGATCGGCTTCCCGGTAATCCGGATGCACCATGCCTTTGCGGGCAACCGGCAACCCGCCGATGCTGATCTTCAGCTTGTCGCGGTCGGCCCGCTCGCCGGACTTGCCGACCGCCATGACGATCCGGCCCCAGTTGGCATCCTCGCCGGCAATCGCCGTCTTCACCAGCGGCGAATTGGCGATGGCAAAACCGATCCGCCGCGCCGCCATGTCGTCCTCGGCACCGGCGACGCTCACCTCGATGAACTTGCGCGCACCCTCACCGTCGCGCACAACCTGGTGAGCCAGGTCGCGCAGCACCGCGTTCAGCGCTTTCCTGAACGACTTCAGCCGCCGGTCGGATGCGCTGCGCAGGTCCTTCAGGCGATCGGGCCGCTTGCCGGTGGCGCATAACAGCACCGTATCCGATGTCGAGGTATCGCCATCCACGGTGATGGCGTTGAAACTCTCTTCAACGCCGGCGGTCAGGAGTTTCTGCAGGATCCCCTTCGGCAATGCAGCGTCGGTGAAAACGAATGCCAGCATGGTCGCCATGTCCGGCGCGATCATGCCGGAGCCCTTGGCGATGCCGTTGATGGTCACGCTGCGCCCGCCCAGGCGGCACGTCGCACCCGCCCGCTTGGCGAAGGTATCGGTCGTCATGATCGCTTCCGACGCCGCCTGCCACTGACCAGCTTCCGCCTGCGTTGCCATACCGTCGAACAGATTTGCGATCGGTGCGGGATCAAGCGTTTCACCGATCACCCCCGTTGAGGCGATAAACACCTGCGATGGCTTGCAATCAAAGACCTTCGCCGCGGCCGTCGCGGTTGCCTTGACGGTTGCAACGCCGGCCTTGCCGGTAAAGGCATTGGCATTGCCGGCGTTGACGACAATGGCGCGGGCCTGTCCGGCCTTCAGGTTGGCGCGGCACCAGTCAACCGGCGCTGAGCGGGTCTTGGAGCTCGTCAGCACACCGGCAATTGTGCTGCCCTTGTCAAGCAGCGCAACCAGCAGGTCCGGCCGGCCGGCATACTTCAGCCCGGTGTTGGCCGTCGCCAGGCGGACACCGGCAATCGGGCCGAGCGCCGCGTCGTTCTTCGGTGCCAGCGGTGAACGGGGGAGGTTGCCTGCCATTTTGGCTGTCCTTGGTTTGAACCGGTCCGCCTGGCCCCGGCGAACCGTCTATTCCTGCTTGTCGGATTTGCCGCCGCTGGTGGTGTTATGCTGCTGCTGTTGCTGCTCGAGCAGTTTCTGGCGCTGCTTTTCGGTTTCTTCCTGCAGCTTGACCAGGTCCGGGTCGATAATCTCGATCTTGCCGGTCTTGCGCAGCTCGAGAATCTTGTCCTGCACGGCCTGGCGCAGCAGCACCTGGCGGATCGCCGGCTTGACGTTTTCGAGCGGCTGGGCACCCTGTTCCTTGATGTCTTCCAGCTTGATGATGTGCCAGCCAAAGTCGGTCTTGATCGGCGCCGATACATCGCCCGGCTTCATGGCAAACACCGCGTTGGAGAACTCGGGCACCATTTCGCCGGCTGAGAAATAACCCAGATCGCCGCCATACTCCTTCGATCCGTCGACGCTGTACTGCTTGGCAAGGTCCTCAAACTTATCTCCGGCCTTCAACCTTTCGGAGATCGTTTTGGCCTCTTCCTCGGTACCCAACAAGATGTGGCGGGCCCGGGCGCGCTTTTCCGGCGTCACCTTGGCAGCCTGCGCGTCGTAGGCTTTCCTGATCTCGTCGTCGGTGATCTGCGGCTTGATCTTGGCTGCGAAATAAGCGTCGCGCAACGCCTTGACCTGATAGAAGGCAAGCCGTTCCTTGTACTCGGAGCTGTCCTGCACACCTTCGGTCACGGCCAATTGGGCGAGCAGGTGGCGTTCCACGAGATACTCAACAATGAACGGATATCGAAGCTTGGCCGGCACGTCCGACAGATGCGGCAAAATATCATCGGCCGCCAATTTGACCTCGGAGGCGGTGATCGTGTGTCCGTTGACCCTGACGGCGGCCTTGTCTTCCTTGTCCTGCGCCATGCCCGCCTGACCACCAAGCGTGGTAAAGCAGACGATCCCGGCTATCAGCAATGCTCGTTTCATGACTTCCTCTGCGCCACAGCCGCGCGATATCCGCAGTCTGTTCGTTACGGGATGAACTTTCGGTCTCATTGCAGCGCAATTCCGGCAACAATATGCCCGGCGCCCATTTCGCCCCCCAAGCTTCAATCCCAGCTGTTTGACCGCGCACAATGATCGCAAAGCGGTTATCTTTCAAGGTGTCTGCGATGAATTCCCCGTGATTCTTCGCCGATCAGGCTACAAGCCACATTGAACATGGCCGGTCGCCTGCCTATCTGGCATGCGGGGCATGTACGCGGCGATTGCCCGAACCGCGCAAGTTGATTAGAAAGCTGGTAAACTAACCCCATCCGTCGTGATCCTGCGCAGCATGCGGCCAGCTTCACACCTCATGGAGAAACGACCCGATGCTCGGACTTGGCAAACTCGCCTCTAAGGTCTTCGGAAGCTCAAACGACCGCAAGGTCAAGACTTTCAATGCGCGTGTGGAGCAGATCAACGCCATCGAACCGGAACTCGAAGCCCTGAGCGACGACGAACTGAAGGCCCGAACCGCAATGTTCCGGGAGCAGTTCGCCAATGGCGCCACGCTTGATGACCTGCTGGTGCCGGCGTTCGCAACGGTGCGCGAGGCGGCAAAGCGCACCCTCGGCCAGCGCCATTTCGACGTCCAGTTGATCGGCGGCATGGTCCTGCACAACGGCGACATCGCCGAAATGAAGACCGGCGAAGGCAAGACGCTGGTTGCCACCTTGCCGGTTTACCTGAATGCGATTTCCGGACGCGGCGTGCATGTCGTGACCGTCAACGATTACCTCGCCTCGCGCGATGCCGCCTGGATGGCCCAGGTTTACGGGTTTCTCGGTCTGACCACCGGCACGATTGTCCATGGGCTGGGCGACGAGGACCGGCGCGAGCAGTATGCCTGCGACGTCACCTATGGCACCAACAACGAGTTGGGCTTCGACTACCTGCGCGACAACATGAAGTACAATCTCGAGGAGATGGTGCAGCGCGGACACGCTTTTGCGATCGTCGACGAGGTCGATTCGATCCTGATCGACGAAGCCCGCACCCCTCTGATCATCTCCGGCCCGGTCGAAGACCGCTCCGACCTCTACACCCAGATCGACGGCTTCATCCCGCAGTTGCAGCCCGAACATATCGAGCTCGACGAAAAGGACCGCGCCGCGACCCTGACCGAGGCCGGCAACGAGTTCATGGAGAACATCCTCACCGAAGCCGGACTCATGCAGGGTGAGTCCCTTTACGACGTCGAGAACGTCTCGCTGGTGCACCATGTCAACCAGGCGCTGCGCGCCCACGCACTGTTCACCCGCGACAAGGACTACATCGTCAAGGACAACGAGGTCGTGATTATCGACGAGTTTACCGGCCGCATGATGCCGGGCCGGCGCTATTCGGAAGGCCAGCACCAGGCGCTGGAGGCCAAGGAAGGCGTGCCGATCCAGCCGGAAAACGTCACCCTCGCCTCGATCACCTTCCAGAACTATTTCCGGCTCTACGACAAGCTGGCCGGCATGACCGGCACCGCGGCCACCGAAGCCGATGAGTTCATGGACATCTACAAGCTCGACGTGCTGGAGATTCCGACCAACGTGCCGGTCGCCCGCGTCGATGACGACGATGAGGTCTACCGGACCGCGCGTGAAAAGCACGAGGCGATCATCGAACAGATCGCCGTGTCGCGTGAACGCGGCCAGCCGGTCCTTGTCGGCACCACCTCGATCGAGAAGTCCGAACTGCTGTCGGACCTGCTGAAGGAGCGCAAGATACCGCACAATGTGCTCAATGCACGCTATCACGAGCAGGAAGCCCAGATCATCGGCCAGGCCGGTCAGCCAGGCGCCATTACCATAGCCACCAACATGGCCGGCCGCGGCACCGACATCCAGTTGGGCGGCAACGCCGATATGCGCATCGCCACCGAACTGGCCGACATCGAGGACGAGGCCGAGCACCAGCGCCGCGCCGACGCCATCCGCGCCGAAATCGCCACCGACAAGGAAAAGGTCTTGGCCGCCGGCGGTCTGTTCGTCATGGGCACCGAACGCCATGAAAGCCGGCGCATCGACAACCAGCTGCGCGGCCGCTCTGGCCGCCAGGGCGACCCCGGTCAGTCACGCTTTTACCTGTCTCTCGATGACGATCTGATGCGCATCTTCGGTTCCGAACGCATGGATTCGATGCTGCAGAAACTCGGCCTGCAGGAAGGCGAGGCGATCGTCCACCCGTGGATCAACAAGGCCCTGGAAAAGGCGCAGCAGAAGGTCGAGGCACGCAACTTCGACATGCGCAAGAACATCCTCAAGTTCGATGATGTGATGAACGACCAGCGCAAGGTGATCTTCGAGCAGCGCATCGACATCATGCGCGGCGAGGAAATATCCGACACCGTCGACGACATGCGGCATCAGGTCGTCGACGATCTGATTGCAACCCACATCCCGCACAATGCCTATGCCGAACAGTGGGACGTAGAGACCCTGCACCAGCGCCTGGGAGAGACCCTGGCGATCGACTTCCCCGTCTCCGAATGGGCCGAGGAAGAAGGCATTGCAGACGAGGAAATCCGTGAACGCGTCGGCCAGGCCGCGGACAATCTGTATGCCGAAAAGCGCGAGAAATACGGCGCAGAGCTGATGCACGACGTCGAAAAGAGCGTGCTCTTGCAGATCATCGACCAGTTGTGGCGAGAGCATCTGATCACGCTTGAACACCTGCGCCAGTCAATCGGCCTGCGCGCCTCTGCACAGCGCGACCCGCTGAACGAATACAAGACGGAGTGTTTCAACCTGTTCGAGGCGATGATCGGCCGGCTGCGTGAAGTCACGACCGCCAATCTGATGCGCATCGAACTGGCCGAACAGCCGCCGGAAGACTTCATGCTCGATGAAGACGACCTGCCGGAAATGGAGGCCCGCCATCTCGATCCGTTCACCGGCGAGGATGACATCACCGGTTCGGTGTTCGAACCGATGGGGCCGGCCTCGGGCGAACGCGACCCCGGCAACCCGGCAACCTGGGGCAAGGTCGGCCGCAACGAGAAATGCCCGTGCGGCTCAGGAAAGAAATTCAAGCACTGCCACGGCGCCCTGGTTTAGGGTCTGTTGAGTATCAGGCGGATTTCCGATCATCCAGCGACTGATAGATGGTGTTCAGTTCGTCCATGGCGCCTGACAGCAGGCCGGAAATCCGTCCAAGTGACGCCGGCAGGTCGAACGACTGGCCGAGACGGACCGTCTCTTCGAGCCTGTTGCATTCCGCCGTCAGTTCGCTGGCACCGATATTGGCCGACAATGACTTCAGAGCATGCACGGCATCGGCAAGTGCCGCCAGATCGTCGCTGGCCGAAAGCAGTCTGACCTTCTCCAGCGCGCCTGGAGCGTGCTCCCTGTAAAGTTCGATCGTCCGTCCCAGAAGCTGCGGACCGTTGTCCGACACGCTGAGTATCTCATCGATGATCTCACGATCGATGTGGCGGGTCTGACCGTCGTTCTCCGGCGCGCCAACAGGTTCCGCGGTCGGCAGGTCGCCCTCGGTGCGGTGGGTCTCCTCGACCGTTTCAAGCTTTTCCGCCGACACCTCCGGCTCGCCCACCCATTGGCGCAGGCAATCGGCGATTGTCTGCATGGTGAACGGCTTGGTGATCAGCCCGTTCATGCCGCTTCGCTGCCATCGGTCGGCCGGCGATCCGGCAACATGTGCGGTCAATGCAATGACCGGTGTCGGTGCCCGGTCGCTTCCGGTTTCGATCTGCCTGATCTGCTCGGTTGCGGTGTAGCCGTCCATGTCCGGCATGCTGCAATCCATGAACACCAGCGCATAGTCCGCCGCCTGGAACATGCTTATTGCCTCGCGGCCGTCAACAGCGATATCGGTTATGACGTTCAGGCGCCGCAGCACCTCGATGATAACCTCGCGGTTGACCGGATTATCGTCGGCCACCAGAACACGGGCGCCTTGAAAGTCCGGCAGGCTGGCCTGCTGTTCGGTCTGTCCGCTGACTGCATTGATGCCGCGCAGTTTGCCCTGTGCCGCCGCCCTCAGGATGTCCGCAATATCGCGGCGCGAAACCGGGCGCACGATGACATCGTCGGCCAGGCCACAGTTCAGCAGCTGATCGCTTTCGACATCCCCCATCTCATTGACCAGTATGATCTTCGGCCGGCTTCCGGAGCCCTCACGAGAAGCATCGGGCAGCGTCTGAACGAATGCGGACTCGACGAACACGGCGTCGTAGGACTCCAGCCGGTCGGACAGCGCCTGATTGTCGGCGAACACATCGCAACTCTTGGCCATCGAGGTGAGATATTTGGCGATGGCATGTGGCGTCGCCGCTCCCGGCACCGCGACTGCAAACCGCTGCGGGCCGGCCGCCGACGGCACGGTCGGTTCCGGGGCGGCCGCATCGACGACATCGGCGCTCAGATGCACCGTAAACTGCGTTCCCGAACCCGGTTTGCTCTTGACCGAAATCGTTCCGTTCATGGCTTCGACCAGACGTTTGCAGATCGAAAGACCGAGCCCGGTGCCGCCAAACCGCCGGGTCGTCGTCTGGTCGGCCTGCGAAAATGCGGAAAAGATCGTCGCCAGCTTATCCTCGGCGATGCCGATACCGGTGTCGGTGACGGTGATCTCAAAATCGACGCAACCGGTCTGGACCGAACCGGGCCTGCAATGCACGCTTATCGCGACGTAGCCGGCATCGGTGAATTTCAGGGCGTTGTTGACCAGATTGCTCAGCACCTGGTTGAGGCGCACCGGATCGCCGGCAATGCGGTCGGGCACGTCCGGCGCGACATAAGCGGCCAGATCGATGTTCTTGCTGGCGGCTTTTTCCCAGAACAGATTGAGCACGTCGTCGATAATGCCGTTCAGATCGCAGGGGATGGTTTCGAGGTCCAGCTTGCCGGCTTCGATCTTGGACAAATCGAGGATGTCGTTGATGATCGTCAGCAGGCTCTGGCCCGAGCGCACGATGACTTCCGCAAAGCGCTGCTGGCGGCGCGACAGCCCGCCGCCAGCCAGCAGCTCGGCCATCACCATGACACCGTTCATCGGCGTGCGGATCTCGTGACTCATGGTGGCCAGGAAGTCCGACTTGGCGACATTGGCGGCCTCGGCGGCCTCCTTGGCCACGGTCAGTTCCCGTGTGCGTTGCGCAACGGTTTGTTCCAGGTTGCTGCGGTGCTGCGACAGTTCGGCATCGCGCTGGTTGATCTGGTCCAGCATGTCGTTGAAGGCATCGACCAGATCGCCGGTCTCGTCATTCGACTGCTTGCCGGCGCGGTGCGAGAAGTCATGGGTTTCGCGCACCCTGGTCATCGATTCGGCAAGCTTGAGAAGCGGTCCGGTGATCCGGTGCTTCATACAGTAGGCAACGATGAACCCGAACAGGCAGGCGGCAAAGGCAGCAACGAACACACCCATAAGTCCTTCCACCACGCCGTCACGAACGCTCGAGATATCTGCCAGCAAATAGAGACCGCCGACCCGCTGCCCGGCATTGATCACCGGCACCTGCACGCCAAGTGATGCCCCTCCGAGCAACGACAGCACAGTCGGTGTGTCCGACCCGCTTTGGACTTTCTGCTGTCGGCTGTGCGTAACCAGAATGGCCGATCCCAGCGATGCGAAGTATCTGTTCTCGGCATCGGTGACCTGGACATAGGGCACGGACGGCATTTGCGAAATCGCCCGGATGGCGCTGAGGGCGGCCTGTTTGTTGTTCTTTGCCACATGCGGCGCGATGACGGCGGCAAATACCCGCGCGGTGGCTTTCAGTTCGTTGTGGCGGGACCCGATATTGGCTTCCGCCTGACGCCACACGAAGAACCCCGCGGCGCTGAACACCGAGGTGAACACCGCCAGCAGGACCAGCATCGTGATCTTGTTGGCAATGGATTGGCGCGGCTGGGCGGTGATTTGCTGGGCCAAGGCTGAGGTCCAAATCGCGGGATGCGGTTGATGAAGGTCTCAGTATGGCCCGGCAGAGGTTAATGATCACCTGCCGGATTGCAGCGTTAACGCTGTTCGGCAACGCGAATTTAACGGGCGGCACGCTATTATCCGGCTCAGATACAACGAACATCGACCGAGAACCAAATTTCATGCAGATTTCTGCGCCAGGCTTGTCCGACAATCGAAGTCTTCATCGCGTGCTCGTCGCCGACGACGACCCGATCCTTTGCGAGCTGATGGAAGCAAAGCTCGGTACCGGACAGATGAGCATCTGCACGGTGAATGACGGAGCGGCGGCCTGGAAGAAACTCAAGGAGACCCGTTTCGATCTGGCGATCATCGATCTCAACATGCCGGAGCTGAACGGATTTGAGCTGATCCATCATCTGCGCCAGACACCGCGCACACTCGACCTGCCGATTATCGTCGCCACCAGCCGCAACGATGAAGAGGCGATCCAGAGATCGTTTGCCGCCGGTGCCACGTCGTTCATAACCAAGCCGATCAACTGGTCGCTGCTCAACCACCAGATCCGCTTCGTGCTGCGCTCCAGCGAGGTTGAGCGCGAGTTGCGCCAGGCCCGCGTTGCCGCCGACCTGGCCAACCGCACAAAGGACAACCTGTTTCAGCTTCTCGGCCATGAACTTCGCACGCCGCTCAACGTACTGGTCGGCTTTGCCGACGTCCTGAAGGCCGAATTGGCAAAGAAGCTCAAAGCCGAAGAAAAAGAGCATCTGGAAAACATGACCGACGCGGCCATGCGCCTCAACAGTGTCGTTGGAGACGTCTTGACCTACTCCCGCCTGTTTGCCGGCACCGCGGTTTCCACGCCTGAGGAATGCTTCGTCTCCGACATCATCGAGGACTGCCAGGTCATGGCAAAGGCGCAAGCCCACGCAAGCGGCGTCAGGCTGGTCGCCGAATCGCTGCTTGAACCGATTGCGCTGAGTTGCGACCGCAGACAGATTTTGGACGGCTTCAATCGCCTGATCGAGAATGCCATAAAGTTCTCGCAACCCGAAGGCATCGTCGAGGTATGGGCCACGTTCAGGCCCGGCAACTGCCTTGACCTGTCCGTTCGCGACAAAGGACCCGGCATCGAAGCCGACCGACTCGCAGAGTGCCTGAAGCCGTTCTTCCAGGCCGACATGTCGACAACCCGCAATGTTGAAGGACTGGGGCTCGGCCTGGCCATAGCCAAGAAGATCGCCGAACTGCACGACGGTAGCCTGATCATCGAATCATCGAACAACACGGGCACGGTTGCGACCATCCGTCTGCCGGCCAATCGTGTCATCGAACCCAACAGGCAACAGAGCGCCTGACCCCCTCCCTGATCACCAGGGTCGAGTCGGCTCAATCTGAATTGATCCTGTTTTCAGTCACTGCTTGGCGGCCGATGTCACAAGAGCTAGTCTCCGCGGACACAACTCGGTTTCGGGACCTGCAGGACATGCAATCCAATCGCGTCATCAATGTCGTCGCCGCGCACGCCGAAGGCGAGATCGGCAAGGTCATCACCGGCGGTGTACTGCCGCCGCCCGGCGATACCGTTCATGACCAGCAGCAATGGCTGTGGAACAACAATGACGGGCTGCGCAAGTTCCTGCTCTATGAACCGCGGGGCGGCGCCTTCACCCACGTCAACCTGCTGGTGCCGGCCAGGCATCCCGACGCCGATGCCGGGTTCATCATCATGGAACCGGACGACTATCCGCCGATGTCGGGTTCGAACTGCATCTGCGTATCCACCGTCCTGCTGGAAACCGGCCTGATCGCCATGCAGGAGCCCGAAACCCGCATGACGCTGGAAACGCCGGGCGGGCTGGTCAGGGTCGTGGCGGCGTGCAGGGACGGCCGGGTCGAACGCATCAAGCTGTGGAATGTGCCGTGCTATGCCGCACTCATCGACGCCGATGTCGACGTGCCCGGCTTCGGCACGGTGCGGCTGGACGTCGGCTACGGCGGCGCATTCTTTGCCATCGTCGACGCCGGATATTTCGGTTTCGAGATCGCAGCCCACGAAGCCCGCCAGCTTGTCGAGACCGGCGAAGCGATCAAGCAGGCGGCGAATGAACAATTGAGTGTCGTTCACCCGGACATGCCCGACCTCGACACCATCGCTTTCACCGAGTTCACCCGGCCGCTGGAAACTGTTGAAGGCGAGCTCACCGGTCGCAACACTGTCGTCATCTCGCCCGGCAAGCTCGATCGCAGCCCGTGCGGCACCGGCACCAGCGCCCGCATGGCGGTGCTGGCGGCGAAAGGCCAGTTGTCGAAAGGCGACGGGTTCGTCTCCCGCTCGGTGATTGGTTCGCGGTTCGACGCGGTGATCGAGGAAGAAACACGGCTTGCCGACGGAACGCCGGCCATCGTGCCTTCGATCTCCGGCCGTGCCTGGATCAGCGGCTATCACAACTATGTGCTCGACCCGCGCGACCCGTGGCCCGAGGGCTACACGCTGTCCGATACCTGGTACCGGGCCTTGGACTGAAATTCAGCCGCGTGCCGACGAATGGTACTCGGCATTGGGGCGCATATCGGTTGCCGCGGCCATTCGGTTCGACATGTTGAAAAATCCCGCGACCGCGCCGATGTCCCAGATATCTCGATCGCTGAAGCCTGCATCGCGCAACGCCTGCCGATGGCTGTCGTCGATCGTCTGCGGCGACGTCGTCAGTTGCCAGGCGAAATCCAGCATCGCCCGTTGCCGGTCATCGAGCCTGGCGGCACGATAATTCATCACCATCTGCTCGCCCAGCTCCGGGTCGCCGGATAACTGGCGCACCGCCGCCCCGTGCGCCACCAGGCAGTAGTAGCAATGATTGACGCTCGACACGACGACGGCGATCATCTCACGCTCCAGTTTCGTGAGGCCGGACGGCGCCAGCATCAGGTCGTTATACATGTCGGCGAACACCTGCAGCTTTTCCGGGTTGAAGGCATAGGCCTTGAGCACGTTCGGCACGAAACCGAGTTTCTCCTCGCACTTGGCGAAGTAGGCCTGCTGGGCCTCGCTCAGTTCGCTTTCAGTCTCCAGCTCCAGCGCGATGACGTCGACGTCTTGCCCGGTCATGCCTAACTCCCTGGTCAGTTATCGAAAACCTGCCGCAGACCCATAATCCGGCAATTACGTCTCTAGCACGCATTATACTTTCGCACTAAGGTACGCCAACCAGCGAACGAAAAAATCTGCAATGAGGGGAGCTCACGCATGGCCGGCAAGGTATCGCTCAAGACACGCCTGGAAAAGATCACGAAGCTGCTCGGCACCGATGCCGGGAGCGACAAGCTGACCACCCTGGCCGACAAAATGTACCAAGGGGCCGTCGCCGAAGATCTCGAAGTGCTGAGCGACGAAAATCTGGCGCAGCTGTCCCGCGACTGCCTGTCTTTCATCTCCCAGCGCAAACCGGGCCGGGCGGTGGCACGCATCTACGAGCCCAAGGCTGCCAAAGGTCAGCTCAACGACGTATCGGTCATCGAGTTGCTCAACGACGATATGCCGTTCCTGGTTGATTCGGTGCTCAGCCTGCTGGCCGCCAAGGGGCTGGAAATCTTCCTGGTCCTGCATCCCATCCTCGATGTCGAGCGCGACCGCTCGGGTGCTCTGACCAATATCGCCGCAAGCCGCAAGGGCGCCGGGCCGACCATTCGCGAGAGCCTGATCCACATCCACGTCAACCGCATCGCCAGTGCCGCGCTGCGCAATGAGCTGCAGCAGGGTCTCGACGATGTGGTGGAAGACGTACGCATCTCTGTTCTCGACTGGCGCACCATGCAGGGCGTGGTCCGCGATGCCGTGTCGCGCTACCAGAGCAATCCGCCGCCCGTCCCGGTCGAGGAACTGACCGAGGCGATGGCGTTCCTGCAATGGCTGCTCGACAATCATTTCACCTTCCTCGGTGTGCGCACGTACCGGTTTGAAGGCGGCCCTGAGACCGGGGCGCTCAAGCCGGTCGACGACAGCGGCCTGGGCATTCTGCGCAAACCGGACACTCATGTGCTGCGCCGCGGCACGACCCTGGTCTCCATGACACCGGAGATCCGCGCCTTCCTGCTCCAGCCGGCGCCGCTGTTCATCACCAAGTCCGACGTTGTGGCCAATGTGCACCGTCGCGTCGCCATGGACTATGTCGGTATCAAGCAGTTCGACGAGGACGGCACGCTGACCGGTGAAATCCGCTGTGTCGGCCTGTTCACCTCGACGGCCTACACCCGTAGCCCGCGCGAAATCCCCCTCATCCGCCGCAAGATCAACGAGGTCATCGAGCGCTCCGGCCTCAACCCGGAAAGCCACTCCGGCAAGAGCCTGCTCAACGTGCTGGAGACCTTCCCGCGCGACGAGCTCTTCCAGGTCGATGCCGACACCCTGGCCACCATGGCCGCCGGCATTGTCCGTCTGGTGGAACGTCCCCGCACCCGGCTGTTCGTGCGCCGTGACCGTTTCGAGCGTTTTGTGTCGGCCTATGTCTACATCCTGCGCGACCGCTTCAACTCCGATATCCGCGAAAGGATCGGCACCCTGCTGGCCGAGGCCTATGAGGGCCATGTCGACAACTTCTCCCCCTACTTCGGCGAAGGCGTTCTGGTGCGGGTGCACTTCAACATCGCCCGCAAGGCCAACGCAAAGTCCAATCCCAGCGTCGTCAAGCTGGAGCGCAAGATCGCCGAACTGGTGCGCACCTGGGACGACCGTTTGGTCGAGGCCATGCAGGAGGCCCTGGCCCCGGACGAAGCCCGGCGCCTGCAGCGCAAGTACCGCGACGCCTTCTCGAGCGGCTATCAGGAAGCCTTCACCCCGCAGGCCTCGCTGTATGACATCCGCGAGATCGAAGCGCTGTCGGACGACGAGACGATTGCGGTCGAGTTTTACCCCGTGGTCGGCGATCCCGAGGGCGTTTCGCGGCTCAAGCTGTATCACTACGATACCGCCGTGCCGCTTTCCGACCGCATGCCGATCCTGGAAAACATGGGGCTTCGGGCGATCGAGGAGAACAGCTTCACGCTCACCCGTTTCGGCACCAAGTCGACCCGCAAGATCTTCATCCACGAGGTCCGGCTGCAGGCAGCCGGCGAACCAGGCGTCGACATAAAGCAGCGCAGCCAGTTGCTCGAGGACTGTTTTCTGGCCGTGTGGCACGGTATTGCCGAGAACGACAAGTACAATGCCCTGGTGCTGAGTTCCGGCATGCCCTGGCGGGACGTCGCGCTGCTCAGGGCATGCGGCAAGTATCTGCGCCAGGCCGGAATTCCGTATTCATCCAGCTACATGGCAACGACACTGGTCAAACATGGCAATCTGGCCAGCCTGCTGGTGCAGATGTTTCATGCCCGTTACGAACTCGCCAAGGCATCCATCAAGGCCCGGGAGGCGCAGACGGCCAAGCTGTCGGAACAGATCAACAATATCCTGCAGTCGGTGCCGTCGCTCGATGAGGACCGGATCATCCGCCGGTTCGAAAACTTCATCTGCGCAATCCAGCGCACCAATTTCTATCAGCAGGCCGAAGGCGGGGGACTGCAGCCGACCATGGCCTTCAAGATCAACTCCAGGCAAATCGAGGATCTGCCTGAGCCGCGGCCACATGCGGAGATTTTCGTTTACGCGCCGGACATCGAAGGCGTGCACCTGCGCGGCGGCATGATCGCCCGCGGCGGCCTGCGCTGGTCGGACCGGCCGGAAGATTTCCGCACCGAGGTGCTCGGTCTCGCCAAGGCGCAGAACGTCAAGAACGCGGTTATCGTGCCGGTCGGTGCCAAGGGCGGGTTCGTGCCCAAGAAACTGCCTGTCGGCGGCAGCCGCGAGGAGGTATTTGCCGAGGGCACGCGGGCCTACAAGATGTTCATTTCCAGCCTGCTGCAGGTCACCGACAACATCGTCGGCGACAAGGTTGTGCCGCCACGCGACGTGCAGCGTTTCGACGGCGATGACCCCTACCTCGTCGTTGCCGCCGACAAGGGCACGGCGACCTTTTCCGACACCGCCAACGGCCTGTCGCAGGACCATGGCTTCTGGCTCGACGATGCCTTCGCCTCGGGCGGCTCGGCCGGCTACGACCACAAGGCCATGGGCATTACCGCGCGCGGCGCCTGGGAGGCGGTGAAGCGGCATTTCCGCGAGATGAACATCGACATTCAGTCGACCCCGTTCACCGCCGCCGGCGTCGGCGACATGTCGGGCGATGTGTTCGGCAACGGCATGCTGTTGTCCGAGCAGACCAAAGTCGTCGCCGCCTTCGATCATCGCGACATCTTCCTCGATCCGGACCCGGACCCGGCCAAGACCTATGTCGAGCGCAAGCGGCTGTTCGACATGGGCCGGTCGAGCTGGCAGGACTACGACACCAAGCTGCTGTCGAAGGGCGGCGGCATCTTCTCGCGCCAGCTCAAGTCGATTCCGCTCAGCGCCGAGGTGCGCAAGATGCTCGGGCTGAAGGGCGCATCGGCGACCCCGAACGAGCTGATGCGGGCGATCATGTGCATGCAGGTCGACCTGATGTGGTTCGGCGGCATCGGCACCTACATCCGCGCCACCAGCGAAACCGACAGCGATGCCGGTGACCGGGCCAATGACGCGATCCGTGTCACGGCCAGGCAGGTCGGCGCCAAGGTCATCGGCGAGGGCGCCAATCTGGGCGTCACCCAGCGCGGCCGCATCGAGTTCGCCATGAACGGCGGGCGCATCAACACCGATGCCGTCGACAACTCGGCCGGCGTGAATTCGTCCGACGTCGAGGTCAACATCAAGATCGCCCTGGCGGCCGCAGAACAGGCCGGCAAGCTGAAGCGCAAGCAGCGCAATGTGCTGCTCGCCGACATGACCGACGAGGTCGCCGAGCTGGTGCTGCGCAACAACTACCTGCAGACCTTGTGCCTGACCATCAGCGAGGCGCGCGCGGCGCGCGAGGTCGAGTACTATTCGCGACTGATGCGCGATCTCGAATCCAAAGGGCTGCTCGACCGCCATATCGAGTTCCTGCCCGATGACGGCATCATCGCCGATCGCGTGGCGCACGACCAGTACCTCACCCGGCCGGAAGTCTCGGTGCTGATGGCCTATGCCAAGATTGTCCTCTACGACAGCCTGCTGGCCGGTGAAGTACCGGACGACCCCTATTTCAACACGCAGTTGTTCCGCTATTTCCCGCAGCGCATGCAGAAGAAATACGCTGATGAAATTTCCGGCCACAAGCTGCGTCGTGAAATCGTCGCCACCCTGTTGGCCAACAGCATGATCAACCGCGGCGGCCCGGCCTTCATCCTGCGGCTCAAGGAGGAAACCGGCCACGATGAAGCCCAGATCACCCGCGCCTTCACCGTTGCCCGCGATGCCTTCGAACTCACCGCCGCCAACGGTCTCGTGGATGATCTCGACACCAGGATCGATGGCGACGTACAGACCGACCTTTACAGTCAGTTGCAGCGCATCCTGCGCCGCGCCACCATCTGGTTCCTGCGCAACGAGAGCTTTGCCGACGGGCTGGAAGCCACCGTCGTGCACTACCGCAAGGGGATCAACGAGATCGCTGGCAAGCTCGACCAGCTCCTGCCGGACAACAACTGGAAGCGGATTGAAAAACGCGTCGCCAAGTACGTCAAGCAGGGCGTGCCGCACAAGACCGCTGAGCTGGCCGCAAGCCTGCGCTATCTGCTGCGGGCGCCGGACATCGTTCTGGTGGCCAACCAGGTCAACCAGCCCCCGGTCCGCATCGCCAAGGTGTATTTCGCCACCGGCATCGGCCTCGGCGTCGACCGGCTGATCCAGCGCGCCGGAGAGATCGATACGAACCGCTACTACAACAAGCTTGCGGTCAACCGCACCCTGGATGGCATCCTGCAAACCCTGCGCACCATCGTCATCGGTATGATGGCGGGCAAATCATCGAAGTCCGATCCGTGGCAGGAGTGGTCCGAGGCCCACGCGGCGTCACTGCAACGTGTCCAGGCCGGTGTCGAGGAACTGCTCAGCGAGCACGACTTCACACTCGCCAAGCTGGCGGTGGCTGCCAGCCAGCTCGGCGATCTTGCGGTGGAGACGGCTCAGTAAAGCTGCTTTAGGTCAGGTGATCACAATGGCGGTGCCGGCGGCAGTAACCATCAGCATCGAGCCATTCGTGCCGACAGTCTCATAGTCGATGTCGACGCCGATCACCGCGTTGGCTCCCAACTCGGCTGCCCGGTCGGCCATTTCCGCGACCGCCGTCTCGCGAGCGTCGTTGAGGACCTTCTCATAGGCGCCTGAGCGCCCGCCGACGATATCGCGCACCGACGCAAAAAGATCGCGAAACAGGTTGGCACCAAGGATCGCCTCACCGGCCACCAGCCCCTTGTAGGATTGGATCGTGTGCCCTTCCACGGTGTTTGTCGTCGTCACAAGCATATCTGCCTCCCGTTAGCGGTTTGGGGCCGGCCTGATCAGTGGCGGAAATGCCTGAAGCCAGTGAACACCATGGCCAGCCCAGCCTCGTCGGCAGCTTTTATAACATCATCATCGCGCATCGATCCACCGGGCTGGATGACGGCGGTCGCACCGGCCTCGGCGGCCTGCAGCAGCCCGTCGGCAAACGGAAAGAATGCATCCGATGCCACGACCGATCCCTGCGCCAGCGGCGCCGGGGCGTCGCAGGCATCGGCGGCATCGGCCGACTTGCGCGCCGCGATGCGGCTGGAATCGACGCGCGACATCTGTCCAGCGCCAACGCCCACCGTCGCGCCGTCCTTGGCGTAGACGATGGCGTTGGACTTCACATGCTTGGCGACCCGGAAGGCGAACTTGAGATCGCGTAACTCGCCTTCACTGGGCTGGCGTTTGGTGACCACCCGCAGGTCCATGTCATCCACACAGGTATTGTCACGCGACTGGACCAGCATGCCGCCTGAAACCGTCTTGGCCGCAAGCCCGGTACTGCGCACATCGGGCAAACCATCGGTCAGCAGAAGCCGCAGATTGTTCTTGCGCCCGACGATCTCGCGCGCCGCCGCATCGGCGCCCGGCGCGATGATGACCTCGGTAAAGATCTTTGAGATCTCTTCGGCCGTCTCTCCATCAAGCGGCCGGTTGAAGGCAATGATGCCGCCAAAAGCGCTGACCGGATCGCACCTCAGAGCCAGGCCGTAGGCATTCTTGAGCGAGTCCGCAACGGCCACACCGCAAGGGTTGGCGTGTTTGACGATGACGCAGGCCGCGCCATCATCCGGATCGAACTCCGCAACGCATTCATAGGCCGCATCGGTATCGTTGATGTTGTTGTAGGACAGCGCTTTGCCTTGCACCTGTTCGGCGGTTGCGACACCGGGCCGGTCATCGCCGTTGGTATAGAATGCTGCCCACTGATGCGGGTTCTCGCCATAGCGCAAGGTCTGCCGCAGCGTGCCGCCAACCGCCCGGTAGCCGGCTGTTTCCTCGGTGCCGGCCTCGCCCAGCAGCCAGCCGCTGACGGCGGCATCGTACGCCGCGGTTCTGGCGAAGGCCTTGGCCGCCAGTTGCCTGCGGGTTGCCGGCAGGGTTGCCCCGTCATTTTCCGCCATCTCGTCAAGCACCCGCTCGTAGTCCGCAGGGTCGACCACCACCGTCAGCGCCGCATGGTTCTTGGCCGCCGCCCGGGTCATCGCCGGACCGCCGATATCGATGTTCTCGATGCAGGTCTCGAAGTCTTTGCCGGCGGCCAACGTGGCCTCGAACGGATAGAGGTTGACGGCCAGCAGGTCGATCCCGGCGATGCCGTGCTCGGCCATCGCGGCTTCATGGCCCGGGTTGCCGCGCACCGCCAGCAGGCCGCCATGCACCTTGGGATGCAGGGTCTTGACCCGGCCGTCCATGATTTCCGGAAAGCCGGTAACCTCGGACACATCCATCACCTTCAGGCCGGCCTCGGCCAATGCCCGCGCCGTGCCACCGGTCGAGACCAGTTCAACGCCCAGTTTCGCCAGGCCGGCTGCAAATTCGATGAGTCCGGTCTTGTCCGAAACCGAGACAAGCGCGCGGCGGATGGAAGATGCCATGATGATGTCCATGCGATTAGAGATGGCTGAAGGTCATCCAGCGCATAGCACATGGGCAGGCAGGGGCAAACGTGACCTTTGGCCATACCAACAGATGCGGGTGGGCGACCCGATACGGGTTCCGTCACAGTGGCAGCTGGGGTGCCCTGACCTTTGCCGCTGCCGCGTTCGGCTTGCGCCGGGCGATCTTCTTGAACGCCCATTGCACCCGGTCCGGCCGGCCGGTGAGGCCTTCGACGACAATCTGCTTGGTCTTGCGGGTTATCCCGGCGCCGGGCAGGTAGACGCTGTCTTCCAGCCGGAGCCGGCCGCCGCGGGCCGAGAACCGCCACCCCGACTTGTTCGGCAGCATCAGCATGACGCTGGCTGCATCCATCGACAGTGTCGCCTTAACCGACGGATGCAGATGGAAGCGCACCGCAAACGGCACCGTGCGCAGATTGCCGGGATTTTCCAGGTCGGCAAGAAAACTGTCCTCGCCACGCAGGTCGCTGCCGCAGGGCGACAGGAACAGCCGGCGCTGGTGCATGATGCCATAGTCGGCATGATAACCATCATGGCCGGCCTCGACGATGCTGCCCTGCTTGTCGTGCTGCACATCGGCCCAAATGTCTGACGGACCGATCACCACAGGCGTGCCGAACACGCTTTGGGTCAGCCGGTCGGCGAGGATCAGGCCGGCGGAGCGGTTGTCGAGACACACGGTACTGTGCGCCGCCGTCTTCCTGGCCACCGCATCCCAGGCGCTGCCGGGCACCGGTGGGGTGCCGCAGTTGACCACGATGCGGTGTCCGCCGTCGGAAAACTCCATGGCCAGCGGATCGGATGCAGCACCCGGATTGAGCCCCGGCGCTGGCGGCCGCCCGATGTCCATCAGCACCCGGCAGGCACCCTGCTGCAGCCGGCAGAAACCGGAATGCACCGCATGCGTGACCGGCCGGCCGAACGTGGTGTCGGCATCGATGGCGGCACGCGCCGCACCCGTGCGGGTTTCGGCCACACCGTTGAACACCGCCAGGCCGCCATCGTCATGACAGAAGAACCGCAGCATCGGCGCCATGCGTTCAATTGCCAGATTGAGTTCTTCCGGCACCTCGAGGTGCGCGGCCTCAAGTGCCGCTCTGAGCGGCAGCAGGTCGAGAAGCAGATCGAGCAGTATCGACGGGTTGCGCGACACATGCCCGCCATCCGGCAGGATTTGTGCCGTCAGTTCCGCGGCCAGCCGGCCATAGGCGTTCTGACGCGAGTTCTCCAGCCCGGAAAACCCCAGGCTGGCATAGACGAGCGCGATCGCAATTTGCAAACGCCGCCCGACCATCGGCTCGCGCGCCAGCACACGGTTGAGATGACGCACATGACGCGTCACGGTATTGAGGAAAACGGCCTCGAACTCACCTGGCGCCCCGTTGATCAGGAACTCGGCGTGCTGTGTCCAGGAGATCAGCCGGCGGGCGGCAACATCGCTGCGCCACACAAGCGGTGAGAACTGCCGGGCCCGGTGCGCCCACTCGCCGATCAGCGCCCGGGCATGAACCTGATGCAGGCCTCGGGCGGACTTCTGCAGCGCGTTCAGCCAGGCAAACCCGTGCAGCTCGCGAACAAACGCAGGATCGGCCACCTGGTGTTCGAAGATCAGATGGCCCTTGCACTCCACGATCGTTTCACCGAAGGCGAAACGCCCCCGGTAAATGTCGCTGGCCAGATCCGGATTGGCACGCAGGAGCGGTCGAATGGCAATGCCAAGCCCGCCGGCGCGGCATGCAGACGGCGCTTTGACCAGGGTGCTGATTCGCCGCGAAACGCGCCCGCCGATGCGCCGCGCGCCGCTTTCGACGAGCCCACCGAGGCTGACGGGAGCCACAAATGCTGTTATTTTCGTTCTGCTCATACGCCGGACAATCCTTGTCGGAGCGCACGTTCTTGAGCACCCCGGACATGGGATGATTGGACAGATGTTCTTAACGATTTGATAACGATCAGCGAATTTTCAGACTTTCAAAAGCCGGGCGGCAAAGAAGCCGTCCAAGCCGGTCGCGGTGCCGATCGACTGCCACGGCTGGACACGCAGTTCACCCGCTGCATTGATCAGGTTTCCGCAACCGGGCAGTTCGTCCGCCTGAACCCCGGCCCTCTCCACCCGGTCGTCTGCCGCCAAAAATTCTTCAATGACGTCTTCACATTCACCGGTTTCCAGCGAACAGGCACAATAGATGATCGTGCCGCCGGGACGGGTGAGGGCAACGGCGTTCCTGAGCACGGCCAGTTGAACAGGCCTGAGCCTGCCGGCCATGTCCGGCGTCTTGAGGTGCAGTCCGTCCGGATGCCGGCGCAATGTGCCCGTCGCCGAGCAGGGCACATCGGCGATAACCGCATCGAACCTGTCGCTGTCGCTCAGCGTTGCCGCATCTCCGCAAACGATTCGTGGCGCCAGCCCCAGCCGCCGCATATTGACCCGCAGACGCTCCAGCCGGTCTTCAGAGTTGTCGACCGCGGTAACGTCCGCGCCGGCGCCAGCCAGTTGTGCCGTCTTGCCACCTGGTGCGGCACACAGGTCTAGCACCCGCTTGCCGGCCACATCGCCGAGCAGCTTGACCGGCAATGCAGCGGCGGCATCCTGCACCCACCAGGCGCCATCGGCATATCCGGCCATGTCGGCGACCCGCCGGTCCGCGCTTACCACTCTTACAGTGCCGGTGGGCAGCGCCTCGCCACCCAGTTCACCGGCCCAGCGCTGCGGGTCCGACTTCACTGAGACGTCCAGGGCCGCCTCGCACAGCGAGGCCTCAGCACATTGCCGCGCCGCCGCGGCACCGAAACCCGCCGTCCAGCTCGTCAGCATCCAGTCCGGTACATTGAGCATCGCGGCATCCTGACCGGCGGCAATTTCCGGTCCCGTTTCGGCCACCCGGCGCAGCACGGCATTGACCAGGCCGGCAAAGTGCCGCCCGGCGCGATCGTGGCGTGCGATCCGGACCGCCATATCGATCGCCGCATGGGGCGGGATATCCATGAACAGCATTTGTGCAACACCGGTGTGCAGCACTTCGCGTGTCAGTCCCGATTTGGCCGGCAGCGGTTTTACCAGAAAGCCTTTCAGGACATCGTCGATCTGACCCCGTCGACGCAAGCTCGTTGCGACAATGGCATGGGCAAACGCCCTGTCCGGCCCCGAAAGACCAGCCGTACGCGCCTCGTGAAGTGCATCGTCAAGATACTGGCGGCCGCGCAGAACCAGCGACAGGGCCTTGACCGCATGACTGCGCGCCGCAAGTCCCTTGATGTCGGCTGGTTTGTTGCGCTGCCGCTTCTGTCTGACCAACAGGACTAACCCCAGGGGCCGCTCTCGCGCGGCGTGTTCTGGCCGCCCCATGGTCCGCCGGCTGCACCACCGCCCAGGTCGGCGGGGCCTGCGCCAGGGCCCATCCGCATCAGTGCGGCGATGCGGTTTTGCGTATCGGGATGGGTCGAGAACAGGTTGTCCATGCGCTGGCCGGACAACGGATTGATGATGAACATGTGTGCCGTCGCCGGATTGGCTTCAGCCTCGTGGTTTTCGATGCGCTCGGCACCCATCGCGATCTTCTTCAGCGCCGACGCCAGCCATTCCGGGTTGCCGCAGATCTCCGCGCCGCCCCGGTCGGCGGCGTATTCGCGCGTCCTGCTGATCGCCATCTGCACGATCATCGCGGCGAACGGCGCCAGGAACATCATCGCAATGCTGCCGACCACGCCGAGCGGATTGTCGCGGCCGCGCCCGAAAAACAGTGCGAAGTTGGCCAGCATCGATACGGCGCCGGCAATCGTCGCGGTGATGGTCATGATCAGGGTGTCGCGGTTCTTGATGTGCGCCAGTTCGTGGGCCATCACCCCGGCCACCTCCTCCTTGCTCAAGGTCCGCAGCAGACCCGTGGTCGCCGCAACCGCGGCATTCTCCGGGTTGCGGCCCGTGGCAAAGGCGTTCGGCTGGTCCTGGTGCATGATGTAGACCTTGGGCATCGGCAAGTCGGCGCGCCGGGCCAGCTCCTCGACCATTGCATAGTATTCCGGATGGGATCGGGCATCAGCCTGTTCGGCGCCATGCATGCGCAGCACCATCTTGTCGGAGTTCCAGTAGCTGAAAACGTTGGTCGCTATGGCAAAGGCAAACGCCATCAGCATGCCGCCGGTGCCGCCGAGCAGATAGCCGACGGCCAGGAACAGCCCGGTCATCGCCGCCAGCAGCAGTCCCGTGCGCATGATATTCATCGCCGATACCTCATTGTTGCCGAACGCCCATCAGCGTTCCAGTCCCCAAACATATGTGATAATCAACGCCCAGGTTCAATAACGATGGCCGTGCCGCCATGAGCGAACACTCTGAAAACCGGCAGAAAAGCCTGACCCCCGAGGCCCGGCGCGCTCTGGCGGAAGCCGAGGCCCGCCGCAAAGCCCGACCTGCCGAGAAACGCGAACCTGAACTCGGTGGCCCTGAAGGCCCCGAACCCACCCGCTATGGCGACTGGGAAAAAAAGGGCATAGCCAGCGATTTCTAAGACCCCAAAGAGAAACGCCGGACGCTCAGGTCCGGCGTTCTGTCTGTTCTCGCGGCAAAACTGCTAGATGACAATCACCTTGGCGCCCATGCGCACGCGGCGGTAGAGGTCGATGACCTCCTCGTTGATCATCCTGATGCAACCGCTGGATACCGCCCCGCCGATGGTGTGCGGCTGGTTGGTGCCGTGAATGCGGTAAAGCGTATCCCGCCGGCCCTGGAACAGGTACAGGGCCCGCGCGCCAAGCGGGTTGTTGGGTCCGCCCGGCATGTACTCCGGCAGCTCGCGGCCCTTGGCCCGCTCCCGCTCGATCATTTCCGCCGGCGGCCGCCAGCTCGGCCACTCCGCCTTGCGCCGGATGCGAGCGGTGCCGGACCAGTTGAAACCTTCCCGTCCGACGCCGACGCCATACTGCATTGCTTTGCCCCTGCGCAACACGAAGTACAGCTTGCGCTTGCGGGTATCGATGATGATCGTGCCCGGCTTCTCGCGGGTTTTGTACTTGATGATCTTCTTGCCGCCATAGCGCGAACGGCGCTTGCGCTTACCGTCGTTGAACGCGGAGTTGAAGTTGTAGCGAACCGTCGCGCGGGTATCCGCCAACGCCGAAGGGGCGAATGTAGCCAGGGCCAGCCCGCTCAGCAGCAGCTTTCTGCGATCTAAAGGATTTTGCATTGTTGTCTCCATCAACCATGGAAATGGAATGATCCCGGACACGTGTCTCTTACGGATCAGTTATACCAAATGCGCCGTTTGACGCGCTAGAGCACTTTTCGATCATATGGGATCACTTGACCGGGTTTCCGCGTCTGCTGGCTAGGCATGCTTCGCGCCATGGCCTGGTTGGCCACAAGCGGAGCATAACGACGTCCGGGAGGCGCGGAAATCCGGCCTTCGGTGGGCCAAATTCGCCCATCTGGTGCGTTGCGGCACTTGCCCGATGCACCGCATCGCGCTGCGCACCGCGCCTGCCATATGAGCGAATTTGGCTCCATCAAGTGATCCCATATGATCGAAAAGTGCTCTAGATCTGACGAAAATCAAATCAACAGCCGGCAAATCCGATGCAGCCGGTCTTGCGAAGAACAGATGACTGCCTTGTCCGGTGGCCTGATCCGCTGCTGACCGATAAAAGGTTCTGCCAGCGCGGTCAGCAGGTCGACGGAAGTCTTTCGGGGGCCATCGCCAGCCGCTTTGGGCGTTGGGAACAGTTCCCTGCGAAAGCTCTCAGAACGCGCTATGAGGCATTTGTTCCGGCACGCCGGCACTTGTTCCTTGACGATCTTCCCGGAAGCAGCGGCGGTTTGGATCGCTTCGGGCGATTTATGCGACGTCAGCACTTGCACGCACGGCTTCGACACCAGCGTCATCGCCAGCAAGATGGCTATGATATGGACATAAATGCGCACGTCGATCTTTGCCCCGAAAAGATCCTGAAACTATAGCGCCTTTTTTTAAGTTATTCTTGCAAGCTGAGCAAGATCACGCCTTTTTGATCGCCTCGATAACTGTCAGCCCCGGCGGTGCAACGCATAGAACGGCCCGGCAAGCGGGTGCCGGATGCCATCGTCCGCACAACCGTCGGGCACCTCTTCTTCGCGGTAGCGAATACCCGCATCCCGCCCGTCACGCCAGACAAGTTCGGCAACGAACGCCTGGTCCAGCTCGTCGTCATAGAAATGCAAATGCACAGGAACTTCGACCATCTCGACCAATCGCAGCCGAACACCGCTTTCGGACCGGTTGACGATCTGGCAATCGACGATGAAGCGGTTGTCGGTGTCTGCAATCCTGCCCGAACGCAGTCGTGTCCGCCGTCTCGGGTTTTGTCGCCGTGTCATCACGCCAGCGAAACTTCATTGGGGCGCAGGGCACTGGCATGCAACTCGGCAACCATCGCCGTGGGAAGTTCCAGTCGCACGGCATCCAGCGCCCTTTGCAGCATCATGGACAGACTGCCGCCGGGCCGGCCGTCCAACCCGGTGCAAACCGTTCCGAGGCGCACATGCGCCGAAGACGATGCGATCACCAGCTCGAACGCCGCCCGCAGCTCATCGTGCGCCAGCACCAGCCCGAGACAGAGTTCCGGGCATTGGCCCCACCCCATGGAGACGCCGCTGCTCCGGTTGAACCGCAGGGCGCCGGGCATGAAGAACAGTTCAGCAGCGGAGTTGACGATATCTTCCAGGTTGCCATGCCGGTGATTGACAATCTGCGGCAGCAAGGCGCCAAGATCGATCAGCCGCAGTTCCGCCGCCACACACCGCACGCCTTCGGCAATTACCCGCTCGGCGGCCTCGCGCACGGCAAGATCAGCCTCACACACCCCAACTTCCATCATTGCAGGATCGCCTTCGCCTTGTTGCGTGTTGACAGATAGAAGATCAATTCGGCCACCGCCTTGTAGAAGTCTTCCGGGATCGCCTGATCGACCTCGACAACATCGTACATCGATCTTGCCAGAGGCTTGTCCTCGACCACCGGGATGTCATGCTCTTCTGCGATCTCGCGGATTTTCAGCGCGATCAGGTTCTTGCCCTTGGCCAAGACCACCGGCGCCCCGCCTTCCGAACGCACGAACCGCAAGGCAATCGAATAGTGGGTCGGATTGGCGATGATCAGCGTGGATTGCGGAACGGCGGCCATCATCCGCTTGCGCGACCGGTCGCGGGCCAGCGACCGCAGCCGCGATTTGACCAGCGGGTCGCCATCGGCCTGCTTCTGCTCGTCCTTGACCTCCTGACGGGTCATCATCAGCTGGCGGCGCCAGTGATAACGCGACCACAGGACGTCGGCCACACCCAGAAGGACCGAGGCACCGACCACTCCGGCCAGCAGCCGCACGGAAATCTCGCCGATCAACTGCGCCGCCGCGGCGGCTTCGCCGTGCAGCGCCGTGACGACCTTGGGATATTGCCCCTTGAGCACAATCGCCGCCACCGCCCCGATGATGCTCAGCTTGGCCACCGACTTGCAGAACTCCACCACACCCTGGCGGCCGAAAATCCGCTTCCAGCCCTGGCTGAGGGACAGTTTGGACAACTTCGGGCGGATGCGCTCCAGCACCGGCCGTGGCACGTTCTGCAGCAGCGAAGCCGCCAGCCCCATGATCATCAGGATGATCAGCACCGGCCCGAGAACGCCCAGTACGTCCCAGAACACCCCATACAGCAGTGTCAGCCCGTCTTCCGTGGCGCGCAGCGACCAGCCGCCCGGCTGTTCCATGAACAGTTTCAGGCGCCCGGCGAGCGCGCCGACGGCCGAGCCGGCATAGAAGGCCGCGACCAGCAGCATCCCCGCCATCGACGACACGATCGCCGCCTCGCGCGAGTACGCCGTATTGCCCTTGTCGAGCGCCTCCTGGATCTTCTTGTCGGACGGCTCTTCGGTTTTCGAGTCCTGTTCGGCGGGTTCACTCATTGACCGCCCTCACGCTCACGCGGCCTCGTCTGCGATCTTGCGCAGTTCGATTTCGCCCTGTTCGGCCAACTGCAGCGCTGCAGCGGCAATGCCGCGCCGGGCGTCCTTGATGTCCTTTTCATCGACATTGTCCGGCTGGCGCAGCTCTGCTTCGACCATTCGCCGCGACCGCGACGACAGGCTCGACAGCACCAGTTCGCTGAGTTCGGAACCCGCTCCGACCAACGCCTTGACCACATCGTCGGTACCCACCTTGTCGAACAGCATCAGCCGGGCCTTGTCCGGCATGTCGACGATATCCTCGAAGTCGAACAGCCGGCGTTTGACGTCCTCGGCCTCAGCCGGCTTGTCCTGCAGCAGGGCATCGATGACCGCCGACTTTTCCTCATTGTCCATGAGGTTGATAATGTTGGCCAGCCGGGCCCGCGCCGCATCCGCCGCGGCCGAGCCGTCGTCGCCCAGCAGCACCCGCGCAATCGAGCTCTCAAACATCTGCATGACGGCATCACCCACCGGCGCCAGCACAAGCAAACGCCGCACCAGTCCGTCGCGCACCTCGCAGGGCAGCTTGCCCAGGATGACCGCAGCAAACGGCGCCCCCGAGCGCGCCAGGAACACCGCCGCCGTCTGCGGGTGCTCGTGCTGGATAAATGCGATCAGCTTTTCTTCGTCGACATCGCCGACCGCGTCCCACACCGAAACTTGCTGGCCGGCCTGCGGTGCCGATGCAGCCTCCTCGGCAGCTGCTTCGGAAAGCGCGCTGTCGAGCAATTCGCTCATTTCACCGCTCTTGCCGAGAAGGTTGACGCTGGCCGCAAACCGTTCGGCGAATTCGTCAACCAGGTTGGCCAGGTCCGATGCGGTAATCGGCTCAAGCGTCTCGGACGCCGCCCGGACCACTGAAATGTCATCCTGATCGAATTTGTGCAGCAGCTGGCCGGCAATCGAACGCTCCAGGGCCAGCAGCAATATGGCGACCTTTTCGGCCCCGCTGATCGGTCGGGAGTAAGCCTGCAAACCTGGCGCCATCGTTGCCTGCATCGCCGCGTCGTATGTCTAACCGGCCATGTCGAGGGCACCGCTGACGATCTCCGTCAGGGAAACACCGAACCTGGTCTCGTCATCGTCCATCAGCACCACTTCGCCACGCGCAATGGTCCGGCCGTTGGCCGTCAGCTCGATCGGATCGCCGACATGCTGGTCGAGCCCGATCACTGACCCGCGCTGCAGCCGCATCAGTTCGGCCACCGGCATCCGGGCCCGCCCCAGCACAACCTGCAGGCTGACCGGGATACGCATGATCAGATCGAGGTTCTGCTGACCGCCCGTCGCCATCGCGTCGGTCGCCTCGACGGCCGTCGGCTGCGCGGCGCCATCCTCACCGGTGGCTGTTGCGGTTTCAGGCCCGTTGTCTGTCGCATCCGTCATCGTTCTCACTCACTCGCTATCAATTTGCGTGGCCACTGCCGGGCACCGCCAGAACGGCGTCCATCATGTCCGCCTGGTCGGCGACAAAATGATCGATCTTGACATGGAACATGCCGTCGGCCTGGCCCAGCCGGCACTTCATCAATGCGGTGCCGTTACATCGCACATCGACCAGGTTGCCCTCGTTGGCCGGCAAGCGCAGCAGGTCCCCGGCCTTGAGCTGTGTCAGCCGTTTCAAGGCCATCTCGCCGCCATCGAGACTGGCCTCGATTTCCACCGGCGCACGATGCACCTCGCGGGCAAGCTGGCCCGACCACTCCGGATCGTGCCTCACCGGTTCCTCGCCTGCCCTGAGGATGTCAGCGGCAATGATCTCCAGGGCATCCTGCGGCAGGCCGATCAGCGCCTGATATATCGCCTCGCCGATCTCAACATTCACCATGACCCCGATCATGCCGCAGTCCTCCAGGCCTTCGGCCTCGGCATCCAGTTCACCCGCAACCGGTTCGGGCCGGAACCCGACCGGCGCGATCCCGGCGAAACTCTGCTCCACCCCGGCGGCCAGGTGTCTGAGCGCCCATGATGCCAGCTCAAGCTCGATCGGGGTGAACGGTCGCTCGGCGGTGAACGGTGCTTCGCTGCCGTCGCCGCCGAACGCCGCTTCGAGCAGTGCGAATACCAAAGGCCGCGTTGCGCCGACCACCACCGGGTGCGCCCAGTCCTCGACCCGCACCAGCATGGACACCCCGTCCGGCGATGTCTTGGCAAGGAAGAACTGCGCCGTGTCGGCGCTGACCTTGGCGACGCTGGCCGTGATCTCGCGCTGCGTTTCGCGCGTCAGAACGCCTCCCCAGCACTCGACCATGCGCCCGGCCAGCGTTTCCAGTGCCGGCAGCAGGTCGGCCTTGGCCGCGCCGGTTTCGAGCAGCCGGTCGATGATTGCCTGCCGGCATGGGCGCTCGCTTGCCGCCGCAGCCGCTTGCGCCTGTTCACTCGCCGCCATCATTCAGCCGGTGCCGCCGCACCGCCGCCTAGCGTTTCCTGCTCAACGTCGTCGATGCTCGGGCGTTCGTAGGACGAGATCGTCTTGCGCCCATGCTCCAATGCCACCTGCGGCATGGCGCCGTTCATGAATGCCAGCAGCGTCTGCTTGGTGATCACGAACACCCGCAACTGTTTCTGCCGCACGACCTTGATCTTCGCTGCCACCGGCCCGACCATGCCGTAGGACATGAAGATGCCGGCAAACGTGCCGACCAGCGCCGCACCGATCAGCTTGCCGAGCAGCTCAGGAGACTGGTCGAGCGCCCCCATCGCCTTGATCACCCCGAGCACCGCGGCAACGATGCCCAGCGCCGGCAGGCCGTCGGCCATGTTCTGCATCGCCGCCTGGGCCTTCAGCCGGTCATGCAGCGCCGTCTCGATCTCCTCGTCCATCAGCGCCTCGATCTCGTGCGGTCGGGCATTGCCCATGATGATCAGCCGGCAGTAGTCGCAGATGAAGTGGGTCAGTTCGGCATTGGCCAGCACCTTGGGAAATGCCTGGAAGATCGGCGAATTCTCTGGTTCGTCGATATGCGCCTCGGCCTCGTTACGCGACTTGCCGCGCAGCTCGCGCATCAGACCGTACAGCACCCCCAGCACATCGAGGTAATCGCGTTGCTTGGGCACCGATTCCTTCAGCGCCTCGACCGTCGCCTTGCCGGCATCCTTGATCACCTTCATCGGGTTGGCGATGACGAAGATGCCGATCGCCGAGCCGCCGATGATCACGTACTCCCAGGGCTGCCACAGCACGTCGACATGCCCGCCCATGGCCATAAAGCCGCCGAGCAGGCAGCCCATGGTCACCACAAAACCGATTATGACGGTCACGCCCGATTACCTCTTGCTGTCAGTAAATTCCGTTGCAGCAAGCGTTACCCACACCAACTTGCGCGAGCCTTGCCCGGCGCCGGACCGCCACCCGGTCCAGTTTGGCGCAAGCCAATTCCGGCAGGCTCGGCGCCAGACTCAACAACAGGACCAAAGGCCCCGTGCTTTCAACCTCCGCTTCCTATCAGCTCCTGGTGCGCGACCTGACCCGCACGCTTTCGACAACTGCCCAGGACCCGCAGGTCGCGCGGGAAACCAGCTATTACAAGCAGGCCATCGTCAACGTGAAGTCGATCGACGACTTTCTCGCCGACGACCGGGTGTTTGCCTATGCCATGCGCGCCCACGGCCTTGAGGACATGACCTACGCCAAGGCCTTCATGCGCATGGTGCTGGAAGAAGGCATCGACGAACGCGACAGCTTCGCCAACACCCTGACCGACCGGCGTTACCGCGAGTTTGCCGAAGTCTTCAACTTCGTCCGCTACGGCGATACCACGACGGCATTCACCCGCACACAACAGGGCACCGTCGACCGCTACCTGCGGCAGTCCCTGGAAATCTCCGCCGGCCGCGAGAACGAAGGCGTGCGCCTGGCGTTGTACTTCGAACGCCGCGCCGGCGACATCGATACGCCGATAGACATTCTCGCCGACCGCGCCCTGCTCACCGTGGTGCAGACCGCCCTGGGCATCGCCCCGGCCACATCCGCCCTCGACATCGACAAGCAGGTCGAGCAGCTCTCACACCGGCTCGATGTCGCGGACTTCAAGGACCCGCAAAAGCTCAGCGCATTCCTTGAGCGCTTCACCACCCTGTGGGATGTCAGCAATCCCCGCTCGGCGCCCCAGGTGCCCAACGTCCTGGCCACCCAGCCGCTCGAGTTCGGCATCAATGCAAACCTGCTCGCCAGCCTGCAGGGCCTGAAGCCGGCGGGACGCTGAGGGATGGCTGCATCGCTCGACATCGCCTTGTCCGGACAATTGGCGCTTGCCAAGCGCCTCGATACCATCGCCCACAACGTCGCCAACGTCACCACCGTCGGCTTCCGCGGCGAGGCCGTGAAGTTCGACAGCGTACTGTCAACCCGGACCGACCGGCCGACCGATTTCGCCTCGACCGGCAGCTCCTACATCTCACGCCGCCAGGGGCCGCTGCAGAACACCGGCAACCTGCTCGACGTCGCCGTCGACGGCGACGGCTGGTTGGCCATCGAAACGGCGGCCGGCACCGCATACACCCGCGACGGACGTCTGCAGATCACCCTCGACGGCAGCCTTATGACCACCACCGGCTTTGCCGTGCTCGACGCCGGCGGCGGCCCCTTGCAGGTTGACCCGTCCGCCGGCCCGCTAGCCATCGCCCGCGACGGCATGATCAGCCAGAACGGCAAGCAGGTCGGCGCCATCGGGCTGTTCTCCATCTCCGAGGACGCCCGCCTGCAGCGACTGGCCGGCACCGGCGTCGTCCCCGACCGCCCCGCCGAACCTGTGCTGGACTTCACGGCCAACGGCGTGCTGCAGGGCTATGTCGAGAACTCCAATGTCAACGCGGTCGCCGAGATGACCCATCTCATCGCGGTCTCGCGCACCTTCGA
Organism: Aestuariivirgaceae bacterium; assembly: GCA_965216335.1. Taxonomy (GTDB): domain Bacteria; phylum Pseudomonadota; class Alphaproteobacteria; order Rhizobiales; family Aestuariivirgaceae; genus JAHEJE01. Next base: position 2,386,641 of record OZ244154.1, read on the forward strand.
CAGCATGACGCGCGCCATCTCCATGCGCGAACAGACGCTGCAAAGCGCCATCCGCACCCTCGGCGAGGCGTCGTGACGCCCATCAGCCGTTCCGGTCCGCCCGGCAGCAAACGCGAAAAGCCGGTCAAATGGCTCGGTATTGTCAAAAGAGGCCCTAGCTTTCTTCGCGCTTGCGCTTGGGGCCGAACCTGATCTGACTCATCGGCACGAAATTGAACTGCTCGACCAGGACGTCCTGGATGAGATCGGCGCCGTAACGGGCGTTGATATTCTTCATGATGCCGGACCGCAACGCCATCAGGTCGTACTTCTTCAGGTCTTTGAAGTCGACCCGCCGGCCGCCGTAGATGTAGCGGAAGGCCTCGTCGGTGAGGAACACATCCGGCGGCACCGACAACTGCTTGAGCAGTTTGGCCTTGGCCGTATAGACGAACTCGGCCACCACATAGCCCTGCACCTTGCCTCCGTCGATCACCGGCACGCTAATGGTCGGCGATTTGACATAGTCCAGCCCGCCAAAGAATTCATCCGGCTCGCTGCCCGCCTCCTGGCCGGACATGAACGACACCGTGGCGTAAAGCGACGCCGCCGTAATGACGCACACCCACAACGCACTGAAGATGATGCGGCCCATCACGCACCGGACGCGACTGCGGCGCTGCGCGAGTAGGTCCCGTCGGACTCCTGTTCGGCGGCGATCTCGACGATCATTTCCGAAACCTGCACGGCGGCATCGATATGCAGTTGCAGCGTGCCGGCATTGTCCTCAAGCGCCCGGCGCAGCCGATCCAGGTCCGCTGCAAGCTGCTCGTCGATCTGGCCGGCGTGCGGCCTCGGCTGCCGGCGCAACTCCAGAACGGCCCGGTTCTTGGCCCGGTTGAACGCATCGAGCTGGTCCCAGTGGCCCTCCCTCAACGCCGCGGTCTCGCGTTCGAGCAGGCTCGACAATCTGTCGAGCAGTCTGCAAAAGCCGTCAGTATCACCGCCACCCGGGCGACGTGTCCCGGTACCCGTCATCGCGTCGACCACTCAGACGGATCGGCCGGACGCGGCGGAGTGTTCCCGCCGAACAGGTCGAGCCACAGTTCCTGCAGGAAGGTGAAGAAGCCGGTTTCGCTACTGGCAGCCGGTGCCAGTTCCTGCACATCAGCCGTCGTACCGGCAATCTCACCGGCGACACCTTGCCGGCCGGCGTAGCTCGCCGACAGCTTGTCAGCCAGACCGATCCCTCCCGCCTCGGCAATCTGCCCGGCTATTGCTTCAGCCATCCAGCTGCGCGACACCGATCCGGCGGTACCCTTTCCGAATGCCGCGCTGTCTTCGCTCGGAAGCATGGTGGTGACGAAATTCTGCAGCACTGCGGCTTCAAACTGCCGGAACGGCTGTTGAACCGGCGCCGCGGTCGGGTGGATGACCTGCTGGTTCCGCCGCGCCACCTGGGCGGCTGCAGCATCGAACGGCATGCGTGCCGGTTGCGGACCCGCCGCCTGTACCCGTCTGGTCCGCGCCAGCCCGGCGAGCTGTTCGCTGCGTGCCGTCTGGATCGCCGGATCACCGGCCCGTAGCGCGTCCAGTACGATATCCGATGGCGGTGAGATGGCCATGGTGCGGATCGACTCCCGATTATGAAACACCGTGCCGCAAGACTATCAGCCCTGGCTTGCCGCAGACTTGTGCACGCGTGCCGCGACCATCTCTTCCAGTGCAAGCGCTTGCATTGTCTGCAACTTTGCCAGTGCCCTCAGTCCTCTCGGCGTCAGTTCAGCTAGCCATTGACCAGCCACCCCTTGAAAGCTTCTGTGAACGCCAGCAGCATTTCGGTGCTGACAAAGAAGAACAGCATCAGCCCGCCGGCCACGACGAACGGCAGGGACACGAAAAACACCGGGATCTGCGGCGACAGCTTGTTGGTCAGTCCGACGGCAAGATTGATCACCACCGAGTAGATGATGAACGGCGCCGCCAATCGCCCGGCCAACATCAATGTGTCGCTCAGCTGCTGTGTCACCATCATCAGCCCGTCACGCGGCGCCAGCCACGTCCCCGGAGGCAGGCTGGAATAGGTCTCGGTCAGCGCCTCGATGGCCAGCCAGTGCAACTCAGCAATGAAGAACATCGCCGTGGCGGTTATCGTGATCAGCGACGACAGCGGCGGCACCGGCTCATCGCCATCGATCGGCGCCCCCGGCAGGCCGCCGAAGCCGATTAGTCCGGCAATCGCCATACCGGCCATTTCCAGGCTCGCCATGAACAGCCGCCCGGAAAACCCGAACAGCACGCCGATCAGCATCTCCCCGGCCACCAGCTTCATCACCTGCGCCGGTGTGTCGTCCACCACCGCCCGCTGCACATCCGGCATCAGTATCGGCGCCAGCGCCAGCGACACAGCGACCGCAATCAGCAGCCGCACCCGCACCGGCACCCGCCGGCTGGAGAACCCCGGCATCAGCATCAGGCATCCGCCGATCCGGCAGAACACGGCAAACCCCGCCAGCACGGCCTGGGCCGCCGCCTCGCTCACGAGATGCTGCCCAGCGTCTCGACATCCACCCCGCGGGCGATCTCGACATGCGAGATCACCGGCAGGGTCGCGAACATCCGCTCGATGATCATGCGCACATAGGGCCGCACGTCCGGCGCCGTCACCAGGGCAAACGTCATGCCTTTGTCCATCTCGGCCCGCACTGCCTCACCGGCTTCCGTCCCAAAGCTCTCGATCATCTGCGGATCGATGTCGAACTCCATCACCTCGCCCTTGCCGTCCCGCTTCAGGCTTTCATGGAACGCCAGCTCCCAGCGGTTGCCGAGCCGCATCACTTTCAGCCGCCCGTCATGCATCAGGTCGCCGCAGATCTGCTGCGACATGCGCATGCGGACATGCTCGCAGATTTGCTCCGGGCGCCTGGCGTGCGGCGCGATTTCCGCCACCGCTTCCAGGATCAGGTTGAGATTGCGGATCGATACCCGTTCGGCCAGCAGCAGTTTCAGCACCGCCTGCAATCCCGAATGCGAGATATGCGCCGGGCAGATCTCGTCGATCAGGCGCTGATACTCCGGCTCCAGTCGGTCGAGCAGCAACCGCATGTCCTTGTACGACAACAGGTGCGAAAGGTTGTTGCGCACCACTTCGCTCAAATGGGTCAGCAGCACCGACAGCGGGTCGGCTGTCGTGAACCCCTGCTTTGCGACATCGGCGGCGAAATGATCCGACACCCACATCGCCTTGATACCGAACGCCGGCTCGCGCGTCTCGTCACCCGGCACATCCGGCCCGTCACGCTCGCCGGTGATCACCATGATGTCGCCGAGCCGCAGCGTTTCGGCGGCAACCGTGGTGCCGTGGATGCGGATTTCATAACGCTTGGGATCGAGCGAAAGGTCGTCGCCGAGGCGGATATCCGGCACCACGAAACCATAGGTGCGGGCGAACTTGCGCCGCAACTTGGAGACCCGGTGCGCCAGTTCGCCGTGCGACGCCATGAAGGCCCCGGCCAGCTGGCGGCCCAGACACAGCTCGATCTCCGCCGTCTTGAGCTGTTCCTGAACCGAATTGCGCGCCTCCTCGTCGGCCTGGCGCTCCTCGGCCTCGTCCCTGGCCCGCTGTTCGGCCCGCTCGCGCTCGGCCCGGCGTGGAATGTTGTAACCTGTGATCGCCATCAACAGTCCGAGCAGAATGAACGGGATCGCCGGCAGTCCAGGCGTGATGGCCAGGATCAGCATCAGCAGCGAAGCCACCAGCAGGGCGCGCGGATAGCGGCTCAACTGGCCCATCACCGCCTTGTCTGCCGAGCCGCGCGTACCGCCCTTCGACACCAGCAGACCCGCCGCCAGCGACACGATCAGTGCTGGGATCTGCGACACCAGCCCGTCGCCGACCGACAGCTTGGTGAACACGTCCGCCGCCACCGCCGGCTCCATGCCGTGCCGGGTCACCCCGATGATGATACCGCCGATGATGTTGACCGCGGTGATGATCAGCCCGGCGATGGCATCGCCGCGTACGAACTTCGAGGCACCGTCCATCGAGCCGAAGAACGAGCTTTCCTCCTCCAGTTCCTGGCGCCGGGCATGGGCCTGTTTGTCATCGATCAGGCCCGCCGACAGGTCGGCATCGATCGCCATCTGCTTGCCGGGGATGGCATCGAGCGTGAACCGCGCCCCGACTTCGGCAATGCGCGTCGCACCCTTGGTGATGACCAGGAAGTTGACCGTGATCAGGATGATGAAGACGATCAGCCCGATGACGAAATCACCGCTCATCACGAAGCGCGAGAACCCGCCGATCACGTGTCCCGCCGCCGTGTAGCCTTCCGAGCCGTTGGCCAGGATAAGTCTGGTCGTCGCCACGTTGAGCGACAGCCGTAGCATTGTCGCGATCAGCAGCACTGTGGGAAAGGCGGAAAACTCCAGCGGCTTGTGAATCCACAACGCCACCATCAGGATCAGCACCGAAAGCGCAATCGACAGTGCCAGCCCGATATCGATCAGCGCCGCTGGGATCGGCAGAAACAGCACTGTCAGGATCAGCACAATGCCGATGGCAAACCCGATATCCCGCCGGCTGCGGTCGATAACGCCGCCAGCCCCGGCAACCGTCAACTGCTGCATCGAACCCCATCCCGAAAAATCCACCCGGACCAGCCGGACCTCAACCGCGGTTAGAGTGCAGCATCAAGCTTGTGCCGGGGTCGCGTCGACAGCAGGTGTTCAATGATGCCTGAACCCATCCCGAAACCGCCGGAGCCGTCGCCTGTCCTGCGAGGATGCCGCCTCGATCGGCATGACGACCGCCAGCCGCTTGGGGTGCAGGTCGATGTCGAGCGGCAGCGTGCCCTTGAACTGGCCGTCGATCTGCACCGCACATCGCGGATCGCCGGTCACCGTCACGGTTTGCGCGCCCTCGATCGCAACGTGCGGATCGCGCAGCAGCAGTCCCGTCAACAGGGCCGTCAGGTGGCGCAGACGTTTCATCCGCCCTGCGCCCGAAAACCGGATCACATACATGCCCGGCTTCGACAGTCCGGCATCCGGGGACAGAAGCAGGTCGCCGGCATAACGTTTCGTACGCGAAACGATAACCCAGTACGCTCTGTAGCGGCCACTTTCTGTCTCTACCACGAGCGGTCTCGACGGTCTGCCCATCAGTGCCCGCAGCACCGGCAAAGCATAAGAGGCACGCCCCAGAAAGCGTGGGTTTTCCTCCGTGAAGTGCCGCACCGCTTCGGCATCGTACCCGACACTGACGAGGGACAGGAATACCTCGCCATTGACCCGGCCGACGGGGATCCGTTCCACCGGACCGGTCTGCAGATCCTTCGCCAGTGAAAACGGCGCCGTCGAGTATCCGAGTTCATGGGCAAAGACATTGCCCGTTCCCGTCGGGATAATACCAAGCGGTGTCTCACCGCCGACAAGTCCCGCGGCAACATTGTGGACCAGACGCTCACCGCCGGCACCGACGATCACATCGAAGTCGCCCGACAGCATGGCCTGCCGGGCCAGTCCCGGAACATCCCGGCGCTTTTTAACCTCGGTGCTATCCACGTGGCAGCCGGTATCGCGCAGCCTCTCCAGCGTCGTGTCGTAGACATAACGCCCATACCTGCTGGCGCGAGGATCACGGATGATGAAAAAGCGTGTACGCATTACCGGGCACCTGGACTGTCCGCCGGTACGCAGGAGGCACCGATACGGTAGCCGGGACATATTAGGCGGCGGCCTTGCGGTGTTGCAAGCCACTCTGCCCGGCCCGTGACGATGGCCGCTCAGGTCGCAGGCAACCCCGGGTCGGCTGGTTCATCCGGCATCGCGTCATCAGGACCGGCGGTATCAGAATCCGTTCTCGATCCGCGCATAGGCCAGGGACGCGAAGGTCAGCAGTTGGGCCCCTATGAAAGTGGCCGTGAACGACAGAGTGAGCAGGATGGCGACGATCTTGGGGATGAAGGTCAGGGTCATTTCCTGAACTTGGGTCAGCGCCTGCATCAGGGCGATGGAAATGCCGACGACCATCGCCACCAGCACGGCGGGCCCGCTCGCCGCAATCACCGTCCAGTTCGCCGCCCGCAGCATTTCCAGAGCATCGGCTTCATTCAAGGATTTGTTCCGCAAGAGTTCGTTTCGGTTCACGAGCAAGCGAAACTCCGCCGCCCCCACAACTCACCCACACTCCACAAACAAACCGGAAGACCGCTGCCCGTTCCACAAAATACACACGTCAAAAAACGCCCGCCCGTGCCGCAGGCACTAGCGGATGGTTATGCCGGCGCCGAGGGGTAGGCTGGCGCCGCCTTCAAGCAGGGCGATGCTGCCCTGCGACGTGATATTGATTGCTTCAACGACACCGCTGACGTCGCCGGTGGCCGAGGAAACCGAGCGTCCAATCAGGGCGTCGGCCTGCGACAGGGACAGCGACGACAGCAGGCCGTCGAGCTTCTGGTTGGTCTGGATCGACTGCTCGACGCTGGAGAACTGCGCCAACTGGGCCATGTACTCGGTTGAGTCCATCGGATTGAGCGGATCCTGATTTTGCATCTGGGCGATGAGCAGCCTGAGAAAGGCGTTGTAGTCGACCGCCGCCGCGCTGCTAGCCGCCGGCTGCGGCTGGGACGGGATCGCCGACGGGTTCACTGCTGTCACGTCCATGTTCCTTGCTTCCTTCTTCAGACAGATCGACCAACGGCACGAGTTTGTGCGCGGCCAGGATTTCTTGCTCCAGAGGATAGAGCTCGCGAATGCGTTTCAGGGCATTGAAGCAGCGGCCCAGCCGGACCATCGTGCCGATCTCGTCCAGTGCCGACAGGATCACCTGGTTTTCGAACGCCGCCTGGAGCGCAGCAAACAGGTCCTCGAACAGCGCCAGGGCGTTGCCTTCGCCATCCGGATCCATCAGCAGGGTTTGGGTGACGAAATAGAGCTGGCGCAGCGGTGTCGTGGCCTCCTCGGCCTGCAGCACATGCGAGCCGAGCAGAAAGGTTGCATTGTTGAGGATCTGCAGCGACACCTTGCGGTCGACCTGCAGCACCGCTCCGTTGACGTAGATCTTGTCACCGGCCTTCAGAACCATGCGCATGACACTGCTCATTTCAGGCCCTCCAGAATGATTCGCGAGACATCGATCAGCCCCTTGAAGTTTTCCGACTGCTCGGTACGGATCTGTTCGCATTCGCGCATGATCCACAAGCCGATCGAGATCAAGTCGGCGCGCAGCCTATCCGGCAGGTCATTGCCGTCGTCGGCCAGGTCTTCGATCAGCACCGCCCACACCCGCCGGGTGTAGAGCAGTGCCTCGATCGCCTGCCGCGACCGCCGGCCCGCGGCGTCAGCGGCCTTCAACAGCTCTATCGACCGGCTGATGGCATCGCGTTCCCGCTCACGGCCGCTGGCGGCGGCGTCGGTAGCCGTTTCCACGTAAGAGAATTGGTACATCTTGCTCCTGCTCTGTCCCTATCGCGATGGGCGGTGGGTTGATCCTCAGATGCGGTCGACCAGGCTCAGCTGAGCAATCCGGGCGGTCAGCGCATAGGACACCTCGATCTGCGAAACCAACTGGTTCACCTGACTGGCGGTCTCGTAAGGGTCGACGTTTTCAAGCGACACAACCTGCTCGTTGATGATGTTCATCTGCAGCTCGATCGAAACCGATGTGCGTTCGATACGTTCCTGCGACAGGCCCATTTCGGCACGCACCGCGATGATGTCCTGGATGGCGTCTCCGGCCGTCACCAGCGCTGAGTCGATCACCGTGCGCCGGGCGTTGTCATTGAGGTTCTCCGTGCCCAGGTCAGCGACCATGATCAGCGCCGCGGCCAGCTCGCGGAAACCGGCTTCGTTGGCGTTTGTCCCGGCATCGACCTCCGACCCCGAGGCAATCCGGTTGCGCAGGTTCTCATCCGATGCACTGGAGAAATTCGCCGTCCAGCCCGCCGCGTCGAACAGCGCACCGAACGCCCCGTCGAGAAATGCCTGCATGTCGCCCGCGGAAATTGCTGAGACCGCCGGGTCGTTCTGCGCAATGCCGAACTCGGCAAGGAACGCGGCGTCGACCGCCAGCTTGCCGGCGGTCGCCGGGGTTGCGAAGTAGTCCTCCAACGGTTCGGTACCGGTGTTGATGCCGCCGAAGATGTGCCCGCCATTGTGGGTGGTGTTGGCGAAGGCAACCAGCTCGGCGAGCGCCGAGCGCGCAGTTGCCACCGCTATGTCGGCACCGACCGTACCGTCGCGCAGGCCTACCATTGTTGCCATGAAGCTTTCGGCAATCGACTGGATACCGCCAAGCGCGGCCTGCGACGTGTCCAGTCGGGCCGCCAGCAGCCCGTTGGTATCGATCAGCGTCGCCATCCTGTTGTGCCGGTTGCGCAGCGATACCGTTCGGCCGATCTGATGGCCGAGCGCCAGGCCCTGGTCCTCATGCCGCCCGCTGGTGAGCGCCCCCTGCAGCGAAGCCAGTTCACGCTGCATGCGCAACAACGACGTGCGTCCCGCATGGAACAGCGCCGGTGTCGAAATGAAAGATGTCTTCATGGTGTCCTCACACTGCCGCGAACAGCGCCGCATACATTTGGTCGACCGCCGTGATCAGCCGCGCCGATGCCTGGTAGGAGCGCTCCAGCTCCAGGAGCCGTGTCATTTCCTCATCGATGTTCACACCGGTGCGGTGCGACAGGGCGAGTTCGGACCGTTCCTTCAGCACGGTCTGGTACTCAGCCCGGGCATGCGCTTGGGTCCGGGTCTGACCGAGCCAGCCGACGGCATCGCCGGCAAATCCCCCAACGCTTGCCATGTCGCGCAACCCGGTCGCTGGATCGAAAGCCCTTGGCTGCTCCAACGCCTCGGACAGCTCGCGCAAGCGCGCCGTATAGCCGTCCGCCCCGGTCTGGTTGTAGAGGTAGGCCGGATTGCCAGGATCCGAGATCGCCCCGTCGCGCAGCCGCATCACATCCCCGCCCTGGGCGGGATCGACGGAAACATTGATGGAGATGTCAGCCGCCAGCCCGGTGACCAGCGTGCCCGACACCGGCACCGCCGGGGCGCCGGAATAGGTGAACAGCCCGGCCGCCGCCGGCAGCGCCGGCACAGCACTCTGGTCGGTTTCGGCAAACACCTCGATCATCCCACGGGCAATCTCGTCGAGATGATCCTGCACCTGCGGCGCGATATCGTCGCGCAAGGTCGCCAGACCGGCCAGCCGGCCATCGGCAATCGGCATGACCGATGTCTGGCCGGTCACCGCCACGCCGTCGACATACACCGTGCTGCCAACCGTGGCCGGCTCGTATATGCTGGTCGGCTGGAACGACACGTCGCGGGCGACTTTCTCGAACAGCGTCACACCGCTGTCGGTGTAGATCACCATGTCATCGTTGTCGCGGCTCGCCGTCTTGATGCCGATTTCCTGGGACAGCTGATTGAGTATCCGGTCGCGGCTGTCGAAATAGTCGTTGCGCAGTGGGTCTTCGGTCCGCAGCGTGGTGATCGCCGTGTTGACCTCCTCGAATTGCGTCAGCAGGTCGTTGATACGCGCCACTGAAGCCGACATGTCGGCATCGGCCTGGGCGCGCACCTGCTGCACCGTCGCACTGGCGGCATTCAGGCCGTCGGCAACATCGGCAGCCCGCGCAACGGCGGTGGCGGCAAGGGCGGGATCGTGCGGCGCCTCGGCAAACAGCTGCAACGCCGATCCCAGTTCCTCGATTGCTGCGACCGGCGACAGGCCGAACTGCGGATCGCCGTAGATCGCTTCCAGCTGATCGAGCCCGGACGCCAGGCTGCTGGTGCCGGCTTGCGAGCCCGACACGGTCAGCACACGCGAAAACAAGAGCTGGTTCTGGTCACGGGTGACCTGCGGCAGATAGGCACCGCCATACTCTAGCGAAACCGGATAGGCGCTGCGGTGCACGTAGCCCGCTTCGCCTGCCCCGGCGATGTTCCTGGACACCACTTCGGTCTGTGCCGAGACGGTCGCCAGTGCGGATTTCGCGATGTTCAGACCAGTGGTGAGTGTCATCGGTGTTATTACGCCTTACAAATACAACAATTGAACATGCCGACATCTAGCGCGCCAGATTGACCAGCACATCGAGCAGTTCCGATCCGGTCTGGAACACTCGCGAGTTCGCCGTGTAGCCGCGCTGCGCTTCAATGACGGTGGTCAGCTCGCTGGCGAGATCGACCGTGGAGTTCTCAAGCGCCCCCGACACAATGGAACCGAACCCGGCCTGTCCGGCCTGACCGATCTGAATGTCTCCGGAGCCGTCAGTAGTCTGGAAAATGTTGCCGGTCACCGGTCGCAGGCGGTCGGGGCTGGCCACGGTGGCCAGCGGGATCTGATATGTCGCCGCCCTCTGGCCGTTTTCATAGGATGCATAGACCATGCCGTCGCTGCCGATCTCCAGCAGTTCAACCCCGCTCGGCGCATTGCCGTCGACGCTGGCATCGAGCACGGTATAGTCGGCGGCCAGCTGGCTGGCGTCCGACAGATCGATCGTCAGCGTCTGTCCGTTCGGCACCGCAATCGTCAGCGTGTTGGGGCTGGCGCCGGTCAGATCGCCGGTGGTGGGATCGAAGGTCAATGTCTCGGTCGTCAGCGGCCCGGCGGCATAGGGAAACGCGCCGGACGGCGCGGCATCGGCCCGGTCAAACACGGCGATCTCCCAGGTTTCCGCCGCCGTCTTGGAGGCATAAACGTCCAGGATCACCTCGTTGCCGAGATTGTCATAGGCGACCATCGAGGTCTTGCCGGTGAACTCGGATGTGGCGGCATTGGCCGACGGCAGATCGGCAGCCGCAACGACCGTGGCATTCGAAGGATAGTTGACCTGCAGCACGCCCTGGGTCGATGGATTGGCATCCAGTTCCAGGTTGAACACACTGATGCGTTCAAGCCCGGCAAAGCCGTTCACCACCGCCGAGGTCACTCCATTGGTGACCGGATAGCCCATGAGGTAGAAGCCGGCCGAATTGACCAACTCGCCCTCGGCGTTCGGCACAAAGGCGCCGGCCCGGGTCAGCGTCGAGGCACCGGCTTCATCGGAAACCACGAAGAACCCGTCACCGGTAATGGCAAGGTCGGTGACCGATGCTGTGTATTCCAGTGCCCCTTGAGTGCTGATCTCGTGGCGCACATGGGTGAGCACGCTACCCGAACTGACGTGCCCGGTGCAGGTGTGCGGGATCAGCGACGAGAACTGCGTATCGACGCGCTTGTAGCCGGTGGTGTCGGAATTGGCGATGTTGTCGGCACTGCTGGCCAGCCGGCCGGCCTGTGCATTCATCCCCGACACGCTGGTCCTCAGTACACCGTTAAAACTCATCGCCGCTCTCCAAATTCTGACTGTTAACCGGTGGCCATCAAAACACTGCCAGCTTGCGCCGGACTGGATTGCCCCGCCTGGCCGCCCGTGCCGTTGCCATCCAGGCAATAACCAAGGTAACGCCGCGAGCTGATCGGGTCGTAGCCCAGGCGCGCCCGCAACTTCTTGCGCAGCTTGGAAACATGGCTTTCGATGACGCTCTCACACACATCGTCGTCGAAGATGCCGTAGACCGAGGCGAACAGTTGGCTCTTGCTGACCCGCTTGCCGTTGTTCTTGGCAAGGTATTCCAGGATCCGCCGCTCGCGCCTGGGCAGCGGCAGCGGTCGTCCGCCGACATCCGGGTCGCGGCCATCGAAGAACACCCTGAGATCGCCGGCGACCAGGCACGGTGTATCCTCGACCAGTCCGCGCCGGACGATGGCCGCCACCTTGGCCAGGATCTCCTTGACATGCACAGGCTTGCGCACGACATCGTCCACGCCTGCTTCAAACAGTTGCAGGACCTGATCCAGGCTCTGGTTTTCGTTGAGCACGATCACCGGCGCCGACGACCGTGTCTTGATCAGCTTTGAACACGCCCGGCGCTGATCGCAGTCGCCGAGCAGGAAGGCCTCGATGGCCTTCATGTCGTTGTCCGGGACCGTCTCGACCCAATCCTTGAAGTCGGCAGACGCAAACCCCGTCGTCGTCACGCCCTCTCTGGCGAACCCCGTTTCATAGCCCTTCGTCACGATCTCACGATCTTCCACGAGAATGTACACCGCTCACTCCTTCATTGGTGGTGTTGCCGTTGCCTTACCCGTTGACGCAAACTTATCATCTACACTCATAACGCGCGTTAAAAGATATAATGCACTTTTTAGATGTATTTCCGTTAACAGTGGGTTAACCATGTTCTGCCGCCCGCCAGCAGGCGCTGACAGTCCAGGAACACCAGGTTTGGATCGCTTTGCTTCTCCGCCGCCCGGGCCGGCAAGCGGACCCTGTGGCCTACTTGCAGAACCGACGCGCGTTGGCCGTCCACATGGCAAAGCCGCTGGCCACCATGTTGCGGATCACCGCGCAGACATAGCGCTTCTGGGCCGGATTGTTGTGCGGCCCGGCATGATAGCGCGCCACCGCCATGGTCCAGCTTCCCTCGCGTTGCCGCAACTGCCGCAGAAACCGGGCCGCATAGGCCACATTCCGCTGCGGCTCGAACATGTCTTTCAGCCCGTTGAACCGCTTGCCGTGATAGTGAACATTGATTTGCATGCAGCCGACGTCGATCAGCCGCGCGCCGCCGCGCCGGGCCTTGCGGAATTCCGTCATCGCCTCGTCCAACGTCGCGGGAAACCGGCTCTTGCCTTCGATGTTCAGTGCATACGGATGCAGGCTGCCGCGCCGCCCGGTCTCGGTCAGCCCGACCGCATAGAGAATGCCAAGCGGCACGCCATGCTGCTTGGCATAGTGCGCCATGTGCCGTTCGCAGATGTCTTCGGCAGCCCTGGCCCGTGGCGTGAACAGGTCAGATGTAGACAGCACCGCCAGCAGCACCGCGGCCGGTTTCAGGCGTCGCGTCATCATCTGGAATATCCGTTTTCGTTGCGGCGCCGCGTTGCGCTCCGCCACCGGCGGACTGTGGCTGGCGCTCCGCTGTCGCCCCGTTGCCGGTGGCCTCGCCTTGTCCACCTGCTGCGCCGCCGCCTGCGGCCGTCTGGCCTTGTGACGGGCTGGCCTGAACCCCTGCAGGCCGCTCGGGATCGATCACCTGCACGGCAACCGCCTCGCTGGAGACACCCGCAAGCCGCAGGATGCGTGCCAATGCCGCACTGTCCATCTTCAGGGCTTCACGCGCTGCGGCCTGCTCCGGCATCAAACGCAACTCCAGGCCCTCGCCCGTGCGCGACAGCAACGCCGTCACCTTGCCCAGGTGCACCGGCTCAAGCCGGATTACCAGGCGCCGCACTTCACCACCGCCCGGCAATCCAGCTGCATCAGGCAAGCCGCGCACCACGCTGACCTCCGCTCCCGCCAGCTTGCGTGAGGCCAAATCACCGGATGCCGTCGATGCGCGCTCGCCACCGCCGGCCGGTACGACCGGCGTCGGCGATACCTCACCTGCCTCACGGCCGCCCCGCGCCGCCGGGATCATTTCATCGCTCACCAACACCGCGCCACGCATAGGAGATGAGCCGGGCTTGGCCACTGCTGCACCCGGCAGTTCAACAGTGGCTGATCCGGCAGTCCTGGCCTGCCCCTCCAGCCCCCGGAACGCCTCGGACGGATTGACCGTTTCAGGCGCCCGGCCGGATGCACGCACTTTGGCCGCCACTGCCGGGCCCATGGCTGGTGCTGGTGATGAACGCTGCGCATCTTCCGCCATGTCCGGCACAGTCATACGCCCGGTTCGCGCAACCGCCATGGCATCCTTCGGCAGCACGGTACGTCGATCAACGCTGCCCGTCGGCCCGTCATCGGTGTCCGCTTGTTCCGTTGACGCTCTGCCCGTCTCAACGGTGCCGGCAGCACTCCGCACCGCACCACCGGGTGGAAGCACCTGCGCGTCCGCCGCTCCGGCATCCCCCATCACCGCCTGCCGGGCCATCTCCAAACCCCTGGCCGGCACCCGGTCGGCAGCATCGGCCAAAGCCTTGAGCGCCGCTGCCAGACCTTGCGGCTGCAAGTCACGCTCCGCGGCTTCGCCGGTATCCGTCTCATCGGCACCTGCAAGCGCATCCAAGCTGGCAGAAAAGCGTTCGGACAGCCGCAACAACGCTTCGCTTTGCCCGCCCGGGCCATCCCCAAGCCGTTTGCCGGATCCTGCCTGTCCCTGGCCGGGCCTGCCGCTCGCCCCGGCCACCTGCGGTGCAACCGGCGCCGGAAGCGGCATGTTCGAAACGCTCATTGACTGGCCTCCTCTATCAAACTGTCGACCTCGCCCAGAAGCGATTGCGCCCGGGCGAGAACCGCCGGCATCTCGGGCGGCGCTCCGTCATCCAGCGCATCGGAACCAGTCTTCGCCGGTACACCCGAGCTGTGTTCGATTGCCGGCAGCCGGGTAACCTCTGCAGCAAGACCGAGCGCCGAGCGCACAAGCGCCCTGTCGCTGCCGTCCAGCCGTGACAGATCGAGGCTGTTCAATGCCGCAACCGCGGCCGCCCGCCTTTCCGTCACCACGTCCGCGGCCGCACCATAGGCCCGCGCCCTGAGCTGGTCTCGTGAGCCCGGTAGCGACAACGACAAGGCCCGCTCCGCACCGGCGCGTGCCAGAACCGCATCGCCGGTCACAACCGCAACCCGGCCCAGTTCGAGAAGGAACCGGCGCTGACCGTCCGGCGGCAGGCTTTCGACAAGCCGGTCGATATGCTCGCCGGCACCGGGCATGGCCCCCAGATCGACCACAACCGCGACATGTGCAAACTTGCTTTGAAAGTCCGGCAGGTAGACGGAGCGCTCGAACCGCCGCAGATAGTCGTCGGCATAGGTCAGGAACCGCTCGCGGTCGCCGTCGTCGCCCGCCGTCGTCACGCCCCGGCGCAGCGCCGCTTCCTCGACCAGCGTCGCCGGCATCAGCAGACGCGCCCGGTCGATATGACGCATCGCCGCCTTTACATCCTGATTGCGCTGCAAGACCGCCTTGATCAGCGCCACATGGCCGGCCAGCGCCGGCGGCAGGCCGGTTTCATCGATCCCGGCAAACGCCGCCTGGGCCTCCTTTCGCCGCCCGTCGGCAAACGCCAGCGCTCCGTCCAGCAGACGGTCGAAAGGCGCCGCCAGCGCCTGATCGTCATGCAGGTGGCGCACCGCATCCGGATACCCGCCGCTCAGGACATAGCCGACCGCCGACGCGGCGTTCTTCGGCAATGCCCACACCGACATCGGCATGTGCGAGAACTCCCGGGCCATGTGAACCAGCAGCTTGTTCTGCAGTTTCAGCGCCACCGGCGAGCCATGGGCAATCCGCTCCTGAACGTTCTGCAGCGTGCGCATCAGCACAAACGGCTGGCCCTTTGCCGGCCCTGCCGGGCGCGCCTGTGCGGTCGCACCGAACACCACCAGCCCCGCCAGTATGATCGCCAGGCGCCTCATTGCGGCTCATCCTGGATGAGGATTTCAATACGCCGGTTCTCCGCTGCCAGTGGATTGCCCTTGGCCTTCAGGTCGCGGTCGGCACGGCCTTCGATCCGCACGAAACGGTCCTTGCCCACGCCGCCGCGCACCAGCATGTGATAGGCCATGTGCGCCCGCGCCGTGGACAGCCGCCAGTTGTCATAGGTCCCGCTGCGGAACGGCCGGCCATCGGTATGTCCACGAATGATGATCCGGCCCTTCGACTTGTTCAGGATGCGCGCCAGCCGGTCCATCATCCTCACAGTGGCCTTGCTCGGCTGCGCCGACGACAAGGAGAACATGGAAAAGTCCTGCCCGTCCGTCAGACGCACCAGCACACCCTCGCCGGTGCCCTCGACGCTCAACTGCGGCCCGCGCGCCAGCCCGCTTTCCTCCACCAGTCTCGCCAGTTCCGCACTCACCGGCGAAGGCTTCAACTCGTCCCCGTCAGTCGCGGTCGTCTTGTCCGGATTGGGCATCGGCGGCTTGCCGTCAGCAACTCGCGCATCATCCCTCTCAGCGGCGGTCTCGCCGTCGACCGCTTTCTTGGTCTCTTCTGCCGAAGCCTCTTTGTTACCTGCACGATCCGCAGCGCGGTCAGTTCCCTGCCCTGCGCCGAGAAACTCACGCACCTCGCTCATCGTGAAGCCGCCGTCGGACTGCGGGACGCGATCCTGCGTCTTAGCGTCCTTCGACAGCTTGACCAGGCCCGGGCCATGCTGCCAGTAACTCGGATCGAATGGATCGCGAAACGCCTCGCCGCCGCTCAATCCGGCATCCGACGGCCCCTTGGGCACGACAACCCGCACCGGTTCGCCCTGGCCCGCGTCGCCGGCAATCTCGGCCAGCACCGCGTACGGGTCCTTGAACAGCGCTTCTTCGTTGAACTCCTTGTTCTCTGCATTCTCCTGCTCAACGTCGGCCTCGGCCTTGGCCTTGGCGCCCCTCTCGTCCTTGGCCTTCATCTGCGGATCGTTGCTCAGGCCTTCAGCCTCATCTTCAGCATCGTGCTCTACCTTCTGTTCCGCCCCGCGCACGCCTTTCGGCACCGCCCGTGTGTCGGTCAGCTTGATCGGGTTGAAGTAGCTCGCCACCTGCACCTTGGTTTCCTCGTTGGCCGCATTGACCAGCCACATGACCAGGAAGAACGCCATCATCGCGGTCATGAAGTCGGCAAAGGCAATCTTCCACACGCCGCCATGGTGCTCATCGTGATGCCCGCCGCCGCGCTTGACGACGATGATCGGCGCGATCTCCATCGTATCTTCGCGCTCGCTCATGCCACCTCGCCCCGCCATGTCCGCAGCCACTCATCGATCCGGGTTTCGGCCACGCACACGTCCGTCTCAAGCCGCAGTTCGCATGTTTCGCCAACCTTGAAGCGCACGTCTTCGCCGGCATCGGCCATGCGGATCCGCAGCGCATCGACGAGTTCGTCCGGCCCGCTGATATCCAGGCTCACCCCATCGCCCCTCAACCGCTGGACGACCTCGGCAAAACCGTCCACCGCGCCACGCCGCACCAGGTCCTCGAACACCGGAGCCGCCCTGTCGCGCAGCATTGTGAGAATTGCCGCCGTCAGGTCCGAAAACCCCTCCTCGATCTGCTGGTACATGGCATCCGCGCACTGCTCGGCCCATGCCCGCCGCGCGGTCTCCATTTGCTCCTCGAACCCGGCTTCCAGCCGTGCCCGTTCCTCATCCCAGTTCGCGCCGACCGGAGCCGGAGCCTCACCGGCTTCGGGCGCATCCGCCGCCTCGTCGTCCGGTTCGCCGGCATCCTCGGCAACGAGGTCCACAACGGATGCATCTTCGACGATGGCCGGCAATGCGGCGTCGGCCTCGAAGCGGCGGAAGTCCTCCAGCCTGTCTGCTGCTCTCACCGGCATCACGCGCCCGCCGCCTCGCGCGACCACTGTTTCATCACCGCCACGGCATTGTCTTCATCCAGCTCGACCAGCTGCTGCAGCCGCTTCTGCGGCCGGTCGCGATCACCGCCCGCGACGTCATCGATCAGGCTGGGTTCGTTTACCTGCTGTTCGGTCAGCGCCACCTGCTCGCTGCCCTCGATAGCCACTTGTCCCTCAACCGGCTGCGCCAGAGCCGCCGCCGGTTCGCGCAGCAGGGCGCGTATCGCCGGGCGCAGGCCGAACAGGATCAGCAGCAGCACCATCGCCAGCATTGTCAGCGACTGGACGATCGTCCCCATATGGCCTGTCACCCGGTCCATCATGCCCAGTGGCGGCACCGGTTCGATCAGGCTGGCCGTCTCGATGAAATCGACTGCCGAAACCTTGATCTGATCTCCACGCGCCTCGTTGAAACCCACCGCCGACGCCACAAGCTGCCGGATTTCCTCAAGCTGCTGATTGATCTGCTCGCTCGTCGCACCTTCGCCCAGCGCCGCCAGAACCCGTTTCTGATCGACGACCACGGCGACCGCCAGCCGCTCGATGACGTAGCCGTTGGTCACCGTGGATGTCGTCTTGGTGTTAACCTCGTAATTGGTCAGCTCCTCGCGGCGCTCCCGGTTCTGCGACGACTGCTCGCCAGGTGCCGCCTCGCCCTCGCCTTCCGGCAGCTCCTCTTCGACGCTGACGCTCGATTGGGTGTTCTTGTTCTTGCTGGCGTTGTTCTCCTTGACCACCCGCACGGAACGCTCGACCCGCGAATCCGGATCGAACACGGTTTCCTGGATATTCTTCTGGTCCGTGTTCAACCGCGCCGTAACGCTGGTCTGAAAACTGCCGACCCCGAGGAACGGCGACAGCGTCCTGTTGACGTTCTCACCGATCTCCTTGGCGATCATGCGCTCCAGATCGAGCATCTTGCGCGGCACGGAATCCGCCGCATCCTCGCCCGACGCCAGCACCGAGCCTTGCGTGTTGAGAACCGTCACCCGTTCGATGCTCAAACCCGGAATGGCCGCCGCCACCATGTAGCGGATCGCCGCCGCGGACGAAAAGCTGTCCGGGTCGCTGGTCCGGATCACCACCGAGGCCGACGGCGGCTGACGTTCGGAGCGAAACGATGCCTTGTCCGGCATCACGATGTGCACCCGCGCCGCCTTGACCGTGTCCATCAGCTGGATAGTGCGGGCAATCTCGCCTTCCAGCGCCCTGACCCGCGTCACCTCCTGCATGAACGAGGTCAGGCCAAGCGATCCCAGGTCGTCGAACAGCTCATAGCCCGAGCCCATGCCGCTCGGCAGGCCCTTTTCCGCCAGCAGCATGCGGGCCTGGCGCTTGCGGCCGATCTCCACCAAGACCGTCTTGCCGCCCGAACCGACATCGAAACCGATCCCCGCCTCGCTCAGCGCCGCACCGATCCGTGCGACATCGCGCTGTTCGAGATTGGCATAGAGCGTTTCATGGGCCGGCCGGCTGAGGTAGTAGCCGCCAAGGCTGACCGTCATGAACACGGCCAGCGTGATCAGTCCCGCTGCCGCAAGCCGGCGGGCTCCCAACGCCGGCAGCCCGGCCCAAAGGCGTTCCAGTTTGTCCATCCCAGCCACGACACTCATCAACTGACGTTACGAATTCATCCGTCAGACTGCCCGGCAAAGCTTGTCCGAACATGGAACCGCATCATCGCCACAAAAAAGAAACCGCGCCACTGCGAGAAGCAGTGACGCGGTCCGTCCAGTGCCAAGGGAGCTGACTACCGGAAGAGTGACAGGATGTTCTGGCTCGTGGCATTGGCAATGCTGAGCGCCTGAATGCCGAGCTGCTGCTGCACCTGCAGAGCCTGCAGCTTGGTCGATTCCTCGTTCATGTCGGCATCGACAAGCTGGCCGATACCGCGATCGATGGCATCCATCAGGTTGGACACGAAGTCCTGCTGCAGATCGATGCGCTTGCTCGCGGCACCGAGATCGGCAGCCGCCGAGATTGCCGCCTGATGCGCCGTGTCGACTTCCGAAATCAGCGTTTCGAGGGTCGTCAGATCAGCCGCGCTGTCGGTCAGGGCGGAGATGTCGAGATCGCTCACCGAGCTACCGCTGGCGCCTGCAGTGTCCAGCAGAGCATCGGCAGTTGCGTCAAACATCGCCGTGGTGGTGATATCGATGGAAATCGTACCGATCGATACACCACTTGCGTCACGGGTGAACGAGGCAACCACCGTCTTCGTGGCGTTGTAGTCGGCTGCACCGGTATCGACCGACAGGAAGTTCTCGCCGTTGAACGACGCGCTGTCGGAGATCGAGATCAACTGGTTCTGCAGTTCGGAAATCTCCGCCTGTATCTTGGTCCGGTCGACACCGGGCTCACGGGCGGCAACCAGTTTGGTCTTGATTTCATCGATGACGTCGATGGTCGACTCGAGTGCGGTGTAGGCAACATCGACGGTTGCTGCACCCAGGCCAAGCGAATCCTGCACGGTCGACAACGCCGAATTGTCGGAACGCATCGTCGTGGCAATCGCCCAGTAGGCTGCGTTGTCCGTCGCGGTTGCAACCTGCAAACCGGTCGAGATACGGCTCTGTGTTTCAGTCAGCGACTTGTTGGTCTGGTTGAGGTTCTGCAATGCCGTCATTGCAGCCAGATTGGTATTGATACTGTTCATGGGTCATGTCCCCTGTTTGATGTTGAGTGCCAATTTCGGGACATACCGGCCCAACCGGTAAAGCAGAACGACATCATGCCATTGCAGCCCGTTTAACGGGTATACAACCTGCTATGCACGTATAGATAATGGCTAAATGTTGACGAAGCCTAAACGGGCCGCCACGAATTCGACGCAATCAGAAAAAAGATCGCACCAACCCCCCGACCAGCAGATTCCAGCCGTCGATCAGCACGAAGAACAACACCTTGAACGGCAGCGAGATCACCGTCGGCGGCAGCATCATCATGCCCATCGACATGGTCAGCGTCGCCACGATCAGGTCGATCACTAGAAACGGCAGGACGATCAGAAAGCCGATTTCGAAACCGCGCCGCAGCTCGGAAATCATGAACGCCGGCACCAGAACGCGCAGGCCGATCTCTTGTTCGGTTTCCGCCTCATCGGCCGGCCGCCGACGCCGGTCCAATTCGTCGAACACCTTGAGATCCTTCTCGCGCACATGGGTCAGCATGAACTGCCGGAACGGACCGGCCACCCGCTGAAAGGCCTCGGTCTCATCAATCCTGTTTTCGATCAGCGGCTGCACCCCGTCCTGCCAGGCTTTGTCGAACACCGGCGCCATCACATAGAACGTCATGAACATCGAAAGCGCGATCAGCACCAGATTGGCCGGCGTGCTCTGCAGCCCCAGTCCGGTGCGCAGAAAAGACAGGGCGACAATGAAGCGGGTGAAGCTGGTCACCATGATCAGCAGCGCCGGCGCCACGGACAGCACGGTCAACAGCACAACCAGCTGAATGATGCGGCCGGACACCTCGCCGCCAGCTTGCGGCAGCAGCCCGTCCAGGTCCGGCACCTGCGCCATCGCCGGCCCGGCCATGCCGCCCAGCAGCGACATGCCGGCCAGCAACACGGTTGCCCGCCGCGTTGCCATCATTCGATGACCAGCGAATGCACGATGATCTCCTTGACCTCTCCGCCCGAGCGGATCACCGCCCGCTCCGTCAGGTCTTCGCGCAGGTGCAGCAATCCGTAGGCACCGCTCACCTGTGAAAGCTTCAGGGTGCGCACGAATGCCAGGATGTCGCCGGCAATGTTCTGCACCAGAACGTCACGCGGCTCTTCGGAACGTTTGGCAAACAGCACCGCCGCTTCGATGCGAACCCACGTTCCCGCCGGTTGAGTGAGATTGGTCACCACCGCAGGCAGCATGACGAGTTGCTCGGAGGCCGCATAGTGCTCGACCTTTTCCTCCGCCTCCTCGCTCGCCAGCCGCGCCTGGACCTGGCTTTCCACCATGTCCAGCATCATGTAGCCGATCCCGCCGCCGATCCCGGCCGCCAGCAGGCTCAACACCGTCAGCATCACCAGCCACATGATGAGGCCGGGTCCGCTCTTTGCCGGTTTGCTGTCTTGGTCCGCCGCTGCCACTGTCAACTCCGTTGCCCCTGGCGAGATCAGAACGGCGACAAAGTGTCGATCAGCTGCTGGCCCCAGCCGGGACGCTGCACATCGCTCACCCGCCCGCGCCCGCCATAGGAGATGCGCGCTTCGGCGATCTTGTCGTAGCCGATCACATTGTCGCCCGAGACATCCTGCGGCCGCACGATGCCGGCGATGTTCAGCACCCGCAGCTCATGGTTGACCCGAACCTCCTGCGACCCGGTAATCACCAGGTTGCCGTTCGGCAGGATGCGCAGCACCACCGCGGCAATCGACAGCCGGATGTTCTCCGACCGGTCGATCGTTCCCTTCCCCTTGGTCGAGGTTCCACGCGAAATGTTGCCGTTACCCGACAGGCCAAGGCTGAACGGCTCCGGCGTCGTGGTGCTCTCGAAGTCGTAGTTCAGCCCCAGTCCGAAATCCGAGTTCGCATCGCGCGACCGGTTGGTCGAGTTATCAAGCGAGGCCCGGTCGTCGATCTCGATGCGCACCGTCAGCACATCGCCCGGCTCCATCGCCCGCCGGTCGCGGAACAGGCTGCCGCCATCGTCCTGCCACAGCGAGTAGCCCCTGGCCGGCCGAACCTGCATCCTGTCCTGAACGCCATCGCCGGGCAGCGCCATGCGCTGAAGTCCCGAACCCACCGGCGACATCCCCGGCGGGACACCCAGTTCAGCAATATCCGTCATGCATCCGGGAAGCGTCAGCAACACAAGCAGCGCGCAGCCGCCACGAAATCTCATGTCCCTTCCCCCGCCGGTTTGGAGCGCGCCGCGCCGACGATCACCCGCGTCAGCCGTGCCGCCCGTTCGGCCTCGATCTCGGCCATGATCAGGCTGGCCACCCGCGCATCGAGCTTCATCACGATGGCGGCCGCCGTCAGATCGTCCAGCGCCGCGATCTGTTGCGCCGCCGCGTCCGGCCGCATGCGGCTGTAGATGTCGACCAGACTGCCGCGGGCAAGCTCCAGAAACCGGTTGCGCTGCGCCATCCATTTCTGCAGCGCCGCCTTCTTGGCATCGAGCTGCTCCATGCGTTTTTCGAGCTCGGCCTCGAGCTCGGCAATCTTCGCCATCCGCCAGGCAACCTGCGCCTCGCTGGCTTCATCGGCAATGTTCTTGCAGTAGTTCGCGCCATATTCCTCCGGCGGCGCCTTGCCGGTCGATCCGGTGATCAGACCGTAGTTCTGCTTGCCGGTGTGCTCGCCGGCAATTGCCGGCGCCACCGCTGCGGCCAGGATCACCAACGAGCTCGCGATGAGCCAGTTCATTGCACCACCAGTTCCGCTTGCAGCGCGCCCGCCGACTTGATCGCCTGCAGAATGGCAATGATGCCGGACGGCTTCAGGCCGATACGGTTCAGACCGCCGATCAGCGTGTTGAGGCTGGAACCCTTGAGAATCGCCATCTGCCCGTCGCCTTCGTAGGCGTCGATCAGCGTCTGGGGCGCCACCGCCGTTTCGCCAAGCGAGAACGGTGCCGGCTGCGACACGCTCGGCTGTTCGGTGATCCGCACCGTCAGGTTGCCGTGCGTCACAGCCACCGTGGAAATGCGCACGTCTCGCCCGATGACGATGGTGCCGCTGCGCTCATCGATGACAATGCGCGCCGGCACGTCCGGTTCGACCGGTAACCGGCCGATCTCGGCAACGAATCGCGCCGTGGCCTGATTGACCGGCCGCGTCACCGCGACCTCGCGCGAGTTGCGCTCGCGCGCCAGCTTGCGGCCGTAGCGTTTTTTGGTGAACCGGTTGATCGCATCCGCAACCGCGACAGCGGTGTCGAAGTCAGGATTGCGCAACGACAGAACCAGTTGCTTTGAACTGGTGAATGGCCCCTCGACCGTACGCTCGACGATGGCACCGTTGGGAATCCGCCCGCCCGTCGGCACCCCTTGTGAGACGCTCTCCGCCTCGCCCGCCTTGGCAAATCCCGACACCGCCAGCGGTCCCTGTGCCACCGCATAAACCTGATCGTCGGCGCCATGCAGCGGCGTCAGCACCAGGGTACCGCCGGCCAGCGACGCCGCATCGCCGAGCGAGGAAACCGTAACGTCGATCCGCGTGCCCGGGCTTACGAAGGCCGGCAGGTTGGCCGTCACGATCACCGCCGCGACATTGCGGGTGCTCGCCGAGGCGGCGTTGACGTTCACCCCCATCTTCTCCAGCATCGAACGCATCGACAGTTCGGTGAACGGCGCATTGCGCAAACTGTCGCCGGTGCCCTGCAGGCCGATCACCAGGCCGTAGCCGATCAACTGGTTGTCGCGCACCCCGCCGATGTCGGTGACATCCTTGATCCGCATCGCTGCCGAGGCGCCGTGCGCCACGCTCAACAGCATCAGAACGATTATCGCCAGCCGCCGCATCACTGCCCCCCGATCAGGACCGAACCGTCGGCCTGCACGATGCCGGCCAGCTTGCGTCCGCTGTCTATGTTGCGCAGTTGGATCAGATCGCCCGTGCTGCCCGAGGCCAGGGCCGTCGCCAAGGCGGTAATGGTCAACCCTCCGGCCGCGAACACCACCCGCACCGGCCGGCCCTTCTCCACCTGGTAGGCCGCGCGCACCGCGTTCGCCATGATCGGCTTGCCCGGCAGCAGCGTGCGCCGCGCCACCTTACCGGTCAGCGTTGCCGCCTCGCGCACCGGTCCGCGCCGCAGCACGTAAGACGTGCGAAACGCCTTCATGCGCAGATCGCCGGCACTGATCGCATGGCCCGGATAGATCACCTGCACGGGAACCGGCACCTTGGTGCCGCCGGCCGCCGCCGGTATCGCCGCGCCGAGCATCAGCACAACCCCGGCCAGGGCCATCGCATGAACGCTGTGTTTCATCGCCGCCCCTCTTTAGTCAATCTACCTGAGGCCCTGCGACACCGTCGCCAGCATCTGATCAGCCGCCTGGATCACCTTGGAGTTCATTTCATAGGCCCGCTGCGCCGCAATCAGGTGGGTAATCTCGCGCACCGGATCGACATTCGAGTTCTCCAGGTAGCCCTGATGGATCGACCCGAAACCCGGATCGCCCGGCACCCCGGTCACCGCATCGCCCGAGGCCGCCGTCTGCCGGTAGAGATTTCCGCCGAGCGGATCGAGGCCGGTCGGATTGGCGAATGTCGCCAGCGTGATCTGCCCCAGCTCCTGCAGCAACCCGTCGCCACCGCGCGCGAACACCTGGCCGGTCTGGTTTATCAGCACTTCGATCGTGTTCCCCGGAATGGTGATCGACGGCTCGACCGCGTAACCGTCCGGCGTCACCAGCTGCCCGTCGGCATTCTTGTTGAAAGCGCCGGCCCGGGTGTACAGCGTCTCGCCATCGGCCCCGGCGATCTGGAACCAGCCATGGCCGTTCACGGCAATGTCGAGCTTGTTGGCAGTGCTCGACAGGCTGCCCTGCTGGTGCAGGTTGCGGATTGCCGTCACCCGCGCGCCCAGACCCAGTTGCGCGCCTTCCGGCACCACACTCTCGCCGCCGCGCTCCGGTGCCCCGGCCAGCCGTTCGGTCTGATACAGCAGATCGGTGAACTCGGCCCGCCCGCGCTTGAACCCGGTAGTGTTGATGTTGGCGATGTTGTTGGCCGTCACCTCGACATTGACCTGCTGGGCGGTCATTCCGGTTGCGGCAATCGCAAGCGCTCTCATGATCTGCTCCTCACCAATCAAATCTGCATGCGGGCAAGATCGAGATAGGCCGACACGATCTTGTCGCGCACCGCGATGGCCGTCTGCAGGGAATGCTCCGCCGCCATCACCGCATCGACCACCTGGCGGGTGTCCATGCGCCCCTCAATACCGGCCACAGATGCCGTCTCCGCCGCCCGGATGTTCCCGGCGGTCTCGGTCAGGGCATCGCGCAGCACCGTCTGAAAGTTCGCACCCTGCACCTGGCCCGCCGTTGCCGCCGGCATCCTATCCGGCGCCGTCGCCAGCGATGGCGCAAGCGCCGATACGCCGCTGACCGGAGAACTCATCGTCCACTCCTCAACAGATCAATTGTCATCGACAGCATCCGCTTGCTCATCGACACCACCTGCAGATTGGCCTCATAGGCCCGGTTGGCATTGCGCATGTCGGCCAGTTCGAGCAGCGGATTGACATTCGGCATTTTCACATAGCCGCGCCCGTCCGCCGCCGGATGCGACGGATCATGGTGCAGCGGAAACGCCGAACGGTCGCGCCGCACCTGACCGGCCTTGACCTTCACCGTGTTGCTCGTCTCATCGAGCACCTGCTCGAACGACACCGTCTTGCGCCGGTAGGCATCGGCACCCGGCGTCTTGCCGCTCGACTGGGCATTGGCCAGGTTCTGCGACACCACCCGAATGCGTGCCGACTGGGCCTCAAGCCCCGACCCGGCGATTTTCATCGAAGAAACGAGAAGGTCGGCCATGGGCTATCCCCTCACCGCCGTCGCCAACATGCGGTGGAACGCCTGCGCCACACCGGTGTTGAGCTGCATCGCACGGTTGACCGAAGATGCCTTCATCAGCTCTTCCTCAAGCCGTACCGAATTTCCCGAATGCCGGGTTTCCCAGGTCTGGCTGGCTGAAATGTCATGTCTGCCGGTTTCGCCCCCGGCCCCACGTATGTGCAGGACATGGGTTGCCTGCATCGTCACGCCGGCCGAGGTTAGTGCATCGCCGAAGTCGCTGACCTCACGCGCCTTGAACCCCGGCGTCGCGGCGTTCGCAACATTGCCGGCGACGACGCTCTGGCGCACGGCCAGCCAACCGCTGTGCCGGGATGCCAGTTGAAGGATGTTGACAGGTTCCAACGCGGGCCTCGTGGGGTTGGCTGCAATTGCTGATTGCGCCGGCCACGCCGCAGTACCTATGGGGGCTGACGGGACCGCTTGGCTGGCCTGACCAGCGCAATCGCCACCCGTTCTAAAACGGCTGGCTTGCCCAGAGCTTGCCGGCACCGCCAGCGCCGCATCAAAAGCAAGCCAGACAACCCCCGCATCACTCAAGCGTGAGAGGATGCCCGTTGCCCGCAAAGCCCGGTACACCCGTCAGCAAAATGCCCGCCAGCGCCGCCTGCGCCGCCGCCGGCGCTAGTAGATGGAGATCAGTTTGGGTTTCTTCTGCAGGGTTTTCAGCACCTGTTTCAGGTCGTGGCCGCGCTTGAGGATGATGCCGCCGTGCGCCACGATGGAGTACTTGCCCTGGCGGCGCGCCAGCTTGGGCTGCTTGACGACCCGGTACAGCGGTACCTCGCTGGTGCGGCGGTAGACGCAGAATTCCGCCTGTTCGTGGCCGAAGTTGATCGCATAGTCGCGCCACTCGCCTTCCGCGACTTTCAGTCCATAGACATCAAGGATGGTTGTCAGTTCCCGGCGGTCGAATGTTACCTGCTGCGGGCGTTCGTTCGATCTGGCTCTGTTGGGCTCCGCTGCGGCGCCAGACCACCGCGGCCGGAGCGGAACTATCGGTTCCGTATCACTCAATGGCCCATATCCCTATACACAAACCAACATCTGCAACACTGCACGCCGGCGATGATGACCCATATCCCGGCACTTGGCAAGTTTGCCTGTCTCCGGCAACGCCGCGAATTCTTGCCGGCATGAACACAATCTTGCCGGAATCCCATCAATTTGCTGGCGCAATCCCTATGCAAATTACCCCCGTTGCCTCAATGGCCCGGCTCGAAGTGGCGTCGGATTATCAGCCCCCCAGCCCCCGGAGCTTCTTCATTTGAGCCGGGCCAATGATCCCCAAGTAGGTCAGTAGATTTGAGTTGCAATTTGTGAGTTCTTCAGCGGCCGGCAGTCACCGGCCGCTTTTCTTTTTTGCCCCCCTTGACCTGGTTTGCCTGCGCCCCAATATCCGCGGCAATCAACACCACCAAGGGGTCTCAAGCGCAATGGCAACCGCAAAGGACAAGCCCGCCAAACCGGCAAGAAAAACCACCGCAACGAAGAAGTCCAACCAGCACCAGTTTCAGGCCGAGGTGGAAAAGCTCCTGCACCTCATGGTGCATTCGGTCTATTCCGAGCGCGAGGTGTTCCTGCGCGAACTGATCTCCAATGCCGCCGATGCCTGCGACAAGCTGCGCTACCAGGCCATCGCCCAGCCGGACCTTCTGGCCGGTGATCCCGACCTGAAGATCACCATCGCCGCCGACCCGCAGGCCAAGACTGTGACCGTGGCCGACAACGGCATCGGCATGACCAAGGCCGAGCTGATCGACAATCTCGGCACCATCGCCCGTTCCGGCACCCAGGCCTTCATGCAGCAGGCCGAAGCCGGCGCCGACACGCCAGACCTGATCGGCCAGTTCGGCATCGGTTTTTACTCCGCCTTCATGGTGGCCGGCACCGTCACCGTGCGCTCGCGCAAGGCCGGCGCCAAGACCGCCTCGGTCTGGACATCAAACGGCACAGGAAGTTTTTCGGTCGACGCCGACAAGACCCGGCAGGCTCCCGAACGCGGTACGACCATCACCCTGTCCCTGCGCGACGATGCCGAGGAATTCCTTGACGAAGCCCGCCTTGAAACGATTGTCCGCACCTACTCCGACCACATCACCCATCCGATCCTCCTGAAGGGCGATCAGGAGGTCGACCGCCAGCTCAACTCCGCCAACGCCCTGTGGGCGCGTTCCAAGTCGGACGTCACCGAAGATCAGTACAAGGAATTCTTCGGCCACGTCTCCGGTGTCTATTCCGACCCGGCGCTGACGCTGCACTACAAGGCCGAGGGCCGCAACGAATACACCGTCCTCGTATTCGTGCCCGGCGAGCAGCCCTTCGACCTGTACGACCCGGAACGCCGCGGCCGTCAGAAGCTCTATGTCCGCCGTGTCTTCATCACCGACGACGCCGAGATTTTGCCGCCCTATCTGCGCTTCGTGCGCGGCGTCATCGATTCAGAGGACATGCCGCTCAACATCTCCCGCGAAATGCTGCAGGACAACCCGACTGTCCACGCCATCACCAAGGCGGTCACCAACCGCGTGCTGAGCGAACTGAAGAAACTGTCGCAGAACGATGCGGAAGCTTTCGCCAAAATCTGGCAGGCCTTCGGTGCCGTCATCAAGGAGGGTCTTTACGAAGACATGGCCCGCCGCGACCAGCTCTTCGAGATTGCCCGCTTCCGCACCACCCGCAGCGACGGCGAAACGGTTTCGCTCAAGGACTACGTCGCCAACATGGCCGAGAACCAGACGGCAATTTACTACCTGACCGGCGACGATGCCGCCAAGGCCGCCGCCAGCCCGCAGCTCGAAGGCTTCAAGGCCCGCAATCTCGAAGTCCTGCTGCTCACCGACCCCGTCGACAGCTTCTGGGTCCGCACCGCTTTGGGCTTCGACGGCAAACCGTTCAAGTCCGTCACCCAGGGAAGCGCCGACCTCGACGACATTCCGCTCGCCGACAAGGACGAAGACAAGCCCGCCGAAGACACCGCCGCCACCGGCACCCTGGTGGCGCTGATTAAGCAGTCGCTCGGCGACAAGGTGGCCGATGTGCGCACCTCCAGCCGCCTGACCGACAGCCCGGTCTGCCTCGTCGCCAACGACCAGAACCTCGACCGCTCGATCGAAAAGCTGCTGTCGAAACAGTCCGGCACCGGTGTCACCGTCTCCGCTCCGGTTCTGGAAATCAACCCGCACCACGAATTGATCGCGGCCCTTGCCGAAAAAGCCAAGGCCTCGGGCACAAGCACCGAAATGGAAGACGCCGCCGAGCTCCTGCTCGACCAGGCCCACATCCTCGACGGGGAGCCGGTCTCCGACCCAACCGGCTTTGCCAACCGTCTGACCCGCGTCATGAGCAAGGTGTTCGCTTAAATCTCAGGAGAAACGGGATCAGGTGCCGTGCTTCAGGCCATAATCGGCAGCGCCGATGATCGGCCCGTTGCCATCGACCTGCAGCAACACACAGCACCCGCTGACCCCTGCCGCCATCAATTCTTTCTCGGGATATTCGAGCCGCAGCGCCGTGCCGTGCCAGGCGCCCGCCGGCATGAACTTGCGCGCCACATTGAAGTAGGTGATCTGTTTTCCGGTGTTCTCGCCGCGCTTGATGTCGATCGGCACGGCATCCTTCACCATCACCATCCAGACAGTGGCTTCACGTGATTCAACGCTGTCCCCGGCGGCGGCAACTTCGACAACCACATCGCTGCCCGACCGCGAAATGTCAATCGGCACCGTCTGCCCGGCCGTCCGGTCGGTTTCCTCCTGCACGGCGTTCAACACCTGGCCGCGCCGGCTGCCGACGGCATGCCTGCGGCCATTGATCACCATTTGCGGTGTATAGACCTGTCCGTCGCCGCGCTTGCTGGCATAGACCCTTTGCCGGCGCGAATACTCAGCCGACCCAAGCGTGTCCCGCCAGCCAAGGTAATCCCAGTAGTCGACATTGAGCGTCAGCCCGATGACATTGTCGTGCCGGCGCAATTCTTCCATGAAGGCATCCGCCGGCGGGCAGGACGAACATCCCTGGCTGGTGAACAGCTCGACGACCACCGCAGGCTTGCTGCGCGCTGACCACGCCGGCCGCGCCAGTCCGGCGGCAGCCAATCCGGCCGCACCGCCCAGCAACCCGCGGCGCGATATCTGCATGCGCTTCCTCATGCCCAGCCTTATGCCTCAAGCGCCGATCATCTGCGAGTCACTTTAGGGTGAAATCCCGGTGATCCGCCCCGTCGTCACGCCGCCCCGGCCAGGTTACGCAGCACGTAAGGCAGGATGCCGCCATTGCGGAAGTAGTCCAGCTCGTCCTCGGTGTCGATCCGGCTCTTGAGCTTCACATCGATCTTCTTGCCGGCTGACGTGGTGATCGCCGCCGTCATCGTCTGGCGCGGTTTCATCTTGCCCTCAAGCCCTTCGATGGTGACCGTTTCGTCGCCTTTCAGACCGAGCTGCTGCCAGCCCTCGCCATCGGCGAACTGCAGCGGCAGCACGCCCATGCCGATCAGGTTGGAGCGGTGGATGCGCTCAAACGACTGCGCCACCACGGCCCGCACGCCGAGCAGCCGCGTGCCCTTGGCCGCCCAGTCGCGCGACGATCCGGTGCCGTATTCCTTGCCGGCAAACACCACCAACGGCACTCCGTCGGCCTTGTACTGCATGGCAGCCGAATAGATATCCATCTGCTTGCCCGACGGATAATGCGTGGTGAAACCGCCCTCGACGCCGGCCACCATCTGGTTCTTGATGCGGATGTTGGCAAACGTGCCGCGCATCATCACCTGGTGGTTGCCGCGCCGTGAACCGTACGAATTGAAGTCCACCGGCCGCACCTGGAAATCGCGCAGGAAATGCCCCGCCGGGCTCTCCGCCTTGATCGCCCCGGCCGGCGAAATATGGTCCGTGGTGATCGAATCGAGGAACAGCCCGAGGATGCGCGCATCGGTGATGTTCTCCACCGGATCAGGCGTCAGCGACATGCCCTCGAAATAGGGCGGATGCTGCACATAGGTCGACTTCGTTTCCCAGCCATAGGTCAGTCCGGTGTCCACCTTGATCTTGCGCCATTGCGCATCGCCCTTGAACACGTCCTTGTAGCGCGACTGGTAGGCCTTGCGCGTCACCGATTTGCGCACTGTATCGGCAATCTCCTTCGACGACGGCCAGATGTCCTTCAGGTAGACCGGATTGCCCTTGCGGTCCTCGCCGAGCGGATCGCTCGCCAGGTTGATGTTCATCGAACCCGCAAGCGCATAGGCCACCACCAGCGGCGGCGAGGCCAGGTAATTCGCACGTACATCCGGGCTGATTCGTCCTTCGAAGTTGCGGTTGCCCGACAGGACCGAGGTCACCACCAGATCGTTCTTGTGGATGGCCTCGGAAATCGGCTCCGGCAACGGCCCGGAATTACCAATGCAGGTGGTACACCCGTACCCGACCAGATCGAAGCCGAGCTTGTTCAGCTCTTTCTGCAGCCCGGCCGACTTGAGGTACTCCGTGACCACCTGCGAGCCCGGCGCCAGCGACGTCTTCACCCACGGCCTGACTTTCATGCCCAGCCGGTTGGCATTGCGCGCCAGCAAGCCGGCGCCGATCATCACGTTCGGATTGGAGGTATTGGTGCACGAGGTGATCGCCGCGATCACCACATCGCCGGTGCCCAGATCATGGTTGGCCCCGTCGACCGGCACCCGCTTGTCAAGCTGCCCGGGCCGCTTGAACTCGCCATCCATCACCGCGGCGAATTTCTTGTCCGCCTCATCCAGCAACACCCGGTCCTGCGGCCGCTTCGGCCCGGAGATCGACGGGCGCACATCGCCAAGGTCCAGTTCCAGCATCGCGGTAAACACCGGATCCGGCGTCGCCCGGGTGCGGAACAGCCCTTGTGTCTTGGCGTACTTCTCCACCAGCGCCACCTGTGACGGCGTCCTCCCGGTGCCTTTCAGATAGTCCAGCGTCTCGTTCGAAACGGGGAAGAACCCGCACGTCGCGCCATACTCAGGCGCCATGTTGGCAATCGTCGCCTGGTCTTCCAGCGACAGCGCCGACAGCCCCGGCCCGCAGAACTCGACGAACTTGCCGACCACGCCCTTGGCCCGCAGCATCTCGACCACCGTCAGCACCAGGTCGGTCGCCGTCGTGCCGTCCGGCAGCTTGCCGGTCAGCCTGAACCCGACCACTTCCGGGATCAGCATCGAGATCGGCTGACCCAGCATCGCCGCTTCGGCCTCGATGCCGCCGACGCCCCAGCCGAGCACCGCCAGGCCGTTCACCATCGTGGTGTGGCTGTCCGTGCCGACCAGCGAATCCGGAAATGCGAACTCGACCGTCCTGGCCCGCCCGTTCGCCTTCACCTTCTCCTTTTTCGACCACACCGTGCGCGCCAGATATTCCAGGTTCACCTGGTGGCAGATGCCGGTGCCTGGCGGCACCACGCGGAAATTGTCGAACGCCCCCTGACCCCACTTGAGGAACTTGTAGCGCTCGCCGTTGCGGTCGTACTCCATGCCGACATTCAGCTTGAACGCCTTGGAGTTACCGAAGAAATCGACCATCACCGAGTGGTCGATCACCAGGTCGACCGGCGCCAGCGGGTTGATCTTCTTGGGATCACCGCCCATCGCCTGCATCGCATCGCGCATCGCCGCCAGGTCGACCACCGCCGGCACCCCGGTAAAGTCCTGCATCAGCACCCGCGCCGGGCGGAACGCGATCTCGCGCGTCGAGCGCTTGCGCGTCAGCCACTTGGCCATCGCCCGGATGTCGTCGGCCGTCACCGTGCGCCCGTCCTCATGGCGCAGCAGGTTCTCCAGCAGTACCTTCAGCGAATAGGGCAGCCGCGATGTCCCTTCGAGCCCGTTCTTCTCCGCCGTCTTGAGGTTGAAATAGTGATAGGTCTTGGCACCGACCTTCATCGTCTTGCGGCATTTGAAAGTGTCGAGGGACTGCATGCTCATCGCGCATCATGCTCCTGTGTCTGGTGTGTTTGCGGGCGGGCCTCAATGGCAGGAATAGGGTCTTTCTATGCCCATTCGCACCGGTTTTCCAGTCAACCATATGACGTAGACGCGATAAATCGCCCCTTGTGCACGCCGGCAAACTCGGCCAAGCAAGCGGCCATGGAACTGATCGCCAAGGACATCACCTGTGAGCGTGGCGGGCGCACCGTTTTCGAGCACCTCAGCTTTGCCACCGCTGCCGGCCAGTTGCTGGTGCTCAAGGGCCGCAACGGCGCCGGCAAGACCTCGCTGTTGCGCCTCATCGCCGGCCTCGCCGAACAGGCCGCTGGCGACCTGACCCTCAACGGCGGCCACCCGGAACTGAGCCTCGCCCAGCACTGCCATTTCGTCGCCCACCAGGAGGCCATCAAGCCCGCTCTGACGGTTGCCGAAAACCTCGCCTTCTGGTCCGGCTTCTACGGCGGCGGAGATATCGTATCGGCCCTTGGCGTTTTCGATCTTGAACGCCTGGCACCATTTTCCGCTGCCCTGCTGTCGGCCGGCCAGAAGCGGCGCCTCGCCCTGTCGCGTCTGGCTCTGGTGCACCGCCCGGTCTGGCTGCTCGACGAACCGACCGTCGGCCTCGATACCGCCTCGACAGCAACGCTTGGCACGCTGATGACCGGACATCTGCAAACTGGCGGCCTGATCGTCGCCACCACCCACATCGATATCGGCATCGCCCCGGATCAGGTGTTTGACTTCGATTCCCGCGAGGCCGCCGCATGACCGTGCTTGCTGCGCTCATCAAGCGCGATCTGATGCTCGCCTGGCGCCAGGGTGGCGGCGTCGGCACGGCGCTTGGTTTCTTCCTCACCGTCGTCGTGCTGCTGCCGCTCGGCATCGGCCCGGACCAGGCTCTGCTCGGCCGCATCGCGCCCGGCGCCCTGTGGATCGCCCTGCTGCTGTCCATCCTCCTGTCCGCCGACCGCATCTTCCAGGCCGACCACGAGGACGGTTCCCTGGAACTGATGACCATGGGACCGGCGCCCCTGGAAATGGTAGCGCTGGCCAAAGCCTTCGCCCACTGGCTGTCGGCCGGCCTGCCGCTCGCCATCGCCGCGCCGCTGCTCGGCTTCCTGCTCAACCTCGATCCCGGCCTGATCGTCCCGCTTGCCGTGGCCATGACAACCGGGTCGCTCGCCCTGTCGCTGCTCGCCGCCCTCGGCGCCGCCATCACCGTCGGCCTCAGACGCGGCGGCCTGCTGGTCTCCCTGCTCATCCTGCCGCTCTACGTGCCGGTGCTGATCTTCGGCGTCTCCGCCAGTACCGCCGCCCTTGCCGGTCCGGACATCTCCATGCCGTCCCTGCTCATTCTCATCGCCATCTGCCTGGTCGTGCTGGTCACCGTGCCGCTCGCCGCCGCAGCGGCCCTCAGGGCTCACATGCGATGATCACCCGCCCTTGCATTACGGCATCACGCCGCATCGCCATTGCATGGCCGCGGTTTCGGGATTAGATCATCGCCATGCAGAAGTTCGCCAACCCGACCCGGTTCCTCAGGCTCCAGTCCATCGTCCAGCCATGGGTTACCGCCGCCGCCGTCATCACCCTGGCCGCCGGGCTCTACCTGGGTCTGGTCGAGGCGCCGGCCGACTACCAGCAGGGCGAGACCGTGCGCATCATGTTCGTGCATGTGCCCGCCGCCTGGTCGGCCCTGATGATCTACACCATCATGGCCCTGGCCAGCGCCACGGCCATAGTCTTCCGCCACCCGCTGGCCGATGTCGCCGCCAAGACCGCCGCCCCGATCGGTGCCGCCTTCACCTTTCTGGCGCTCGCCACCGGCTCCCTGTGGGGCAAGCCCATGTGGGGCACCTGGTGGGTCTGGGATGCCCGCCTGACGTCGATGTTCGTGCTGTTCCTGCTCTATCTCGGCTACATGGCCATCTGGCAGGCCATCGAGGAACCCGGGCGCGCCGCCCGCATCGCCAGCATCGTCGCCCTGGTCGGCTTCATCAACGTGCCGATCATCAAGTTCTCCGTGGAGTGGTGGAATTCTCTGCACCAGCCGGCCAGCGTGTTCCGCGCCGACGGCCCGGCCATCCATTCCTCGATACTCGTGCCATTGCTCATCATGTCCGCCGCCTACACGCTGATGTTCATTGCCCTGCATCTGTCGGCCATGCGCTCGGAAATTCTCGCCCGCCGCATCCGCCAGATGGAAATCGCCCAGGTCGGGCAAAGGTAAGGCCGCCTATGTCCTTCACCGCTTCACATGTCGGCTTCGTACTCGCCGCCTACGGCCTGTCGGCCGCAGTCATTGCGCTGCTGGTCATCACCCACATCGCCCGCGCCCGGCGCACCGCCCGGCGCCTGGCCGAGCTGGACGCCCAGGGCGTCCCGCGCCGTAAGAAGAGCCAGACTGCATGAACGACACGCCCGAGACCGGCGAAAGCCCGCAAAAATCGCCCGGCCGCCGCACCTGGCTGGCGTTTATCCCCGTTGCCCTGTTCCTCGGCCTCGCCGCGCTGTTCGTGAAAGGCCTGATCACCGCCGACCCATCGCGCATCCCGACGGCGCTGAAGGGCAAACCGGTGCCGGACTTCACCCTGCCCGAACTCGCCGGAACCGGCAAACCGGGCCTGGCCACCGGCGATCTCAAACAGGGCCAGGTCACCCTGGTCAACATCTGGGCCTCCTGGTGCGGCCCCTGCCGCCAGGAGCACCCGTTTCTCATGGAACTGGCCAAAGACCCCTCGATCGCCGTCGTCGGCATCAACTACAAGGACAAACCGGCCAATGCCCGCCGGTTCCTCAAGAGCCTTGGCGACCCCTACGCCCGCATCGGCGCCGATGAAAAGGGCGGAACCGCCATCGACTGGGGCGTCTACGGCGTGCCGGAGACCTTCATCGTCGATGGCAACGGCGTCATCCGCCACAAGAAAATCGGCCCGATCAGCGCCAAGACTTTGCAAACCGAGGTCAAACCGCAAATCGAAGCGGCCAGATAGCGTTCAGAACAGCCCGGAGATGGCCGCAATCAGCTGCCGTTGCCGAACCGGCTCGGCGCCGGGGCGATCACCCGGTTGCCGCCCTGCTGCACCTGCAGGATCGACAGGCCGCGCTGGATGCGCCCGTCCTGACGGAAACGGAACAGCCCGTTGACGCCCTGAAACCCTTCCGGATTGGTGATCGCCTGGTGGCTGAAGCGCGACCCTTCCGCCCCGCGTCCCAGGATGATCGCCAGGCTGGTGGCATCGTAGGCCAGGCTCGCCAGCCGGTGCGGTTTGGCGCCGTAGGTCTGCTGGAAGCGCTGCTCGAACTGGGTGAGCGACTGCGAGGCAACCCCGGCGAACCATCCGCTATTGGCAATCGGCACCTGCGCCGTCGACGGATCATCCCACAGCCCGGTACCCAGCACCCGAACGCTGGCCGGCGAAAAGCCGTTCTGCACAAGTTGGCCGCTCAGCGTGCCAAGCATCTGCCCGCCTTCGGCCACCATCAGCGCCTGAATGGCCCCGGAGCCGCCCGCCTGGGCAATCCTCTGCGCCGGAGTGGCCACACCGCTCAACGAACGCTCATACTTCTCGATCGGTGACACGTTCACACCATGCGTGCGCCCCGATGCCCTGAGCGCGTTCTCGACAACCGTGCCGTACTGCGACACCGGCAGGATTGCACCGATGTTGCGCAGTCCGTTCTTGGCCGCATGGCGCACGATGTTGTCGACCTCTTCCTCGGGCAGGAAGCTCATCAGATAGGCCCCGCCGCCGGCCACCGCGCTGACCGAGGAAAACGCCACCACCGGCACGCCCTTGGCCTTGGCAACCGGCTTGACCGCCTGCACTTCTGAGCCAAGCAATGGCCCGAGAATGATCTGCGCCCCTTCCGCCAGGGCCGCCTGGGTTGCCGCCTGGGCGCTGGCCGGCGTGCCCTTGGTCGCCTTGGTCACCAGCACGATGCCGGAGTTGCCGGCATCGAACAGCGCCAGCTCGGCGGCCTGTTTCATCGCCTTGCCGATGCGTCCCGGCTCGCCCGCCGCGTCTGACGGTACCAGCAGCGCCACCTTGGCCGGCGCCGCCGGCACCTGCGGCGTTTGCGTCTGCGGCGTGGTTCCCGGGCCGCTGTCGTTAAACAGTCCGCCGACATCCACTCCGCCACCGCATGCCGCCAGCAGCAGCACCACACAGCACGCCGCGGCCATACGCGCCGCCCGTACCATTCCGCGCGCACCGCCAGCCGGTGCGGTACAATCCTGATGAACCGTCAAATCAAGCCCCACTTGTCGTTGTGTCCGGCCCCGCACCCGGCAGCTTGCTCCGCCGTCCGTCCCAGATCATTTCCAAAGCGAAAGTCCGCTGTTAAGTTACACCAAACACGCGCCAATCGAAACCTTCGATCCGAATCACGACTGCACACTAACATGGCCATGCCGGCAGCTCAGAATGTTTCCCGTACCTATTCCATCGAAGGCCAGTTGTTCACCGCGCCTGATGCATCGCCCGGTCTGCATCTGGTCGCAACGCCCATCGGCCATCTCGACGACATCACCGTACGTGCGCTCAAGACACTGGCCGGCGTCGATCTTGTCCTGTGTGAGGACACACGTGTCTCCGCCCGGCTCCTGTCACGTTACCGGATCGCCACCATAGTGAAGCCCTATCACGACCATAATGCGGCAAGACAGCGACCATGGATCCTCGAACGCCTCAGGAACGGGGCCGCCATCGCCCTGATCAGCGATGCCGGAACCCCCCTGGTGTCCGACCCCGGCTACAAACTGGTCGAGGCCTGTCTCGCCGATGACATTGCCGTTGACACCGTTCCCGGTCCCAGCGCCACCCTTGCCGCCTTGACGCT
Source organism: Aestuariivirgaceae bacterium (assembly GCA_965216335.1). Classification (GTDB taxonomy): domain Bacteria; phylum Pseudomonadota; class Alphaproteobacteria; order Rhizobiales; family Aestuariivirgaceae; genus JAHEJE01. The sequence continues at coordinate 2,424,275 of OZ244154.1, forward strand.
CTCCGGCCTTCCGAGCGACCGCTTCCGGTTCTGCGGCTTCCTGCCGCCGCGCCAGCAGGCCCGCCGGACGCAGATCGCAAGCTGGCGCACCGACCCGGTGACCCGTATCGCCTATGACACCGGCACACGCATCGCCGCCACCCTCGCCGACATCGCCGATCTGTTGCCCGATGCCCGCATCGCCCTGTGCCGCGAGCTGACCAAGCTGCACCAGGAGGTGATCCGCGGCACCCCCGAACAGGTCTGTGAAGACCTGGCGCGCCGCGATGTCCTGAAAGGCGAGATCACCCTGGTGATCGCGCCGGGCCATCCGGCCTCGCCCGGGATCGACAGCGATCAGGTTCGCTCGGAACTGACCGATGCCCTTACCCGCCTGGCCCCCGCCAAGGCGGCCGGCGAAGTCGCCAAACGGCACAAACTGAAAAAACAGGACGTTTATGCCCTCGCCATGACCCTGCGTGGCCAGTCCGATGCCGATGCCTGACGCCTCCGGCCGCCGCAGGGCCGAACGCCGCGGCCATTTGAGCGAAACCATCGCCGCCACCATGCTGCAGGCCAAGCTGTTCAAAATCCTCGACCGGCGCGTCAGGACACCAAAGGGCGAACTCGACATCATCGCCCGTCGCGGTTCGCTGATCGTCTTTGCCGAGGTCAAGGCCCGCGCCAGCCATGATGCCGCCTTGTTGTCCGTTACCCCGCATCAGGCCCGGCGCATCGCCGATGCCGCCCGCTACTGGCTCACGGCAAACGATCCGGGCCCGACATGCGATTACCGCTTTGACATTGTCACCGTCAGTTCCTACCTGTGGCCGCGCCACATTCCCAACGCCTTCACACCCGAGGCCTGGTAACCTAAGAGCCTGACCGAAAAGTCCTGGAGACCCACAATGCCGCTCAGTGTCGCCGTCCAGATGGATCACATCGCCGCCATCGACATAGCCGGGGATTCCACCTTCGCATTGATGCTGGAAGCCCAGAACCGCGGCCATGACCTGTTCTTCTATGAACCCGATGCCCTGGCCCTAGACCATGATCGGCTCACCGCAGCGGGCCACGACGTCGAAGTGCGCGACGAACGGGACAACCACTTCACCCTCGGCGACCGCCGCACCGCCGACCTCGGTCAAATGGACGTCGTGCTGATGCGCCAGGACCCGCCGTTCGACATGAACTACATCACCGCCACCCACATGCTGGAACACATCCACCCGAGAACCCTGGTGGTCAACGATCCCGCCCATGTCCGCAACGCCCCGGAAAAGCTGTTCATTATCCGCTATCCCGACCTGATGCCGCCGACCCTTATCAGCCGCGACCCTGAAGCCCTCGACGCCTTCCGCCAGACCCATGGCGACATCATCATGAAGCCGCTCTACGGCAATGGCGGCGCCGGCGTGTTCCGGCTGGCGCATGGCGACGAAAACTTCGCCTCGCTGCTGGAAATGTTCACCCAGACCTTCCGCGAGGCCTTCATCGCCCAGAAATACCTGCCCGACGTGCGCGCCGGCGACAAACGCATCATCCTCATCGACGGCGAGGTCGCCGGCGCCATCAACCGGGTGCCGGCCAAGGGCGAGGTGCGCTCCAACATGCACGTCGGCGGCCGACCTGAACCGGCTAGGCTAACCGCCCGCGAAGAGGAAATCTGCCGCCGCATCGGCCCCGATTTGAAGGAACGCGGCCTGATCTTCGTCGGCATCGACGTCATCGGCGACTACCTCACTGAAATCAACGTCACCTCTCCCACCGGCATCCGCGAAATCAAACGCTTCGGTGGTAACGACATCGCAGCCATGATCTGGGATGCAATAGAAGTAAAACGTCACTGATCGCATTTTGTTCTTTTATTGTTCTTGCTTTTGACCTTGGATTGGACTAGCCTGTCAAGCATCCAGTTGGGAGGCGGTGATGGTTGCGCGGGTCACGACGGTATCGTTTCAGGGCATCGAGGCGCTGGCCGTTGACGTCCAGGTGCAGATTTCCTCCGGCATGGTGGCGTTCACCATCGTCGGCCTGCCCGACAAGGCGGTGGCCGAGAGCCGCGAGCGGGTACGCGCCGCCCTTAACGCCGTCGGTCTGGCTCTGCCGGCCAAGCGCATCACCGTCAACCTGGCGCCGGCCGACCTGCCCAAGGAAGGCAGTCACTACGACCTGCCGATCGCCCTTGGGTTGCTGACCGCGATGGGCGTGCTGCCGGGTGACTTCATCTCGCGTTATGCCGTTTTGGGCGAACTATCGCTTGATGGCACGATTGCGCCGGTTGCCGGCGTGCTGCCGGCTGCCGTCGCCGCCAATGCGCAAGGGCTTGGCCTGGTCTGCCCGCAAGGCTGCGGACCCGAGGCTGCCTGGGCCGGTGGCGATCTCGACATTCTGGCGCCGCACAACCTGATCCAGATCGTCAACCACGTCAAAGGCACGCAAGTTCTGTCGCGGCCTGAACCGGCCATCGCCCGGCCGGCAAGCGACATCGTGGACCTGCGCGACATCAAGGGTCAGGATGCCGCAAAACGTGCCCTCGAAGTCGCTGCATCCGGCGGCCATCACATGCTGATGGTCGGGCCGCCCGGCGCCGGCAAGTCAATGCTGGCCAGCCGGGTGCCGACCATCCTGCCGCCGATGCAGCCGCGCGAAATGCTCGACGTCAGCATGATCAAATCGCTGGCCGGCGAACTGACGTCGCGCGGCATTTCCGCCGAACGCCCGTTTCGCAATCCGCACCACTCGGCCAGCCAGGCCGCCATGGTCGGCGGCGGCCTGCGCGCCCGGCCAGGCGAAATGGCGCTGGCCCACTGCGGGGTGCTGTTTCTCGATGAACTGCCCGAGTTCCAGCCGCGAGTGCTGGAAAGCCTGCGCCAGCCGCTGGAAAGCGCCAAGACCGCGGTTGCCCGGGTCAACTACCACGTCACCTATCCGGCCCGCTTCCAACTGATCGCGGCGATGAACCCGTGCAAGTGCGGCATGGCCGGCGAACCGGGCCATACCTGCAGGCGCGGCCCCAGATGCGCCGCCGACTATCAGGCGCGGATTTCCGGACCATTGCTCGACCGCATGGACATCCACATCGATCTCCCGGCGGTTCGCGCCAGCGACCTAGCCCTGCCGCCCGCCGCGGAGGGCAGCGCGGAGGTCTCCGCCCGTGTCGCCCGGACGCGCGATGTACAAAGGCAGCGTTTCGAAGGCCTTGGCCGATCCGATCTGCTGACCAATGCCCAGGCCGACGGCCAGTTGCTCGAGGACATTGCCCTGCTCGAGGACCCGGCCCGCGCCCTGCTTGCCGAGGCGGCCGACGCCATGAACCTGTCGGCCCGCGGCTACCACCGGGTGCTGAGGGTCGGCCGCACGCTGGCCGATATGGAGATGAGCGAACCGGTGCGCCGCACCCACATCGCCGAGGCGCTCAGCTACCGCCAGCGCCCGGCAACATTGCGCGCCGCCGCCTGACACCGGCGGTGCCGGCGCCTAGAGCCTTTTTTGACAATACCGGGCCATTTGACCGGCTTTTCGCGTTTGCTGGCAAGGCAGGCGGCACGCCGTGGTCTGGTTGACCACAAGTGCCGCCTAACGCTGTCCAGCGAGCGCGAAAAGCCAGCCTTCGGTGGGACAAATTCGCCCATCCGGTGCGCCATGCCGCTTGCCCGATACACCGCATCGCGCGGCGCGCCATGGCTTGCCGGACTGAACGAATTTGACCCATCAAATGGCTCGGTAGTGTCAAAAAAGGCTCTAGAGCCTTTTTTGACGGTAGTGTCCAGAGTCTTTCGCACTTTTTGTCATGCGACGGCGGTTCCTTGGGGTTGGTTTTTCATTGCAGTCAGCGGGTCCATGTTCATGTAGCGCCTCGTTGACCACTGGGTTCCAGCAATGTGTCTCAACCTGGCTGCAGCCAGGTTGAGACAGGATTGTCCGTCCGGGAAAGCCCCGACCACCCTGGTTCGCCGTCTGATCTCGCGCATCAGCCGCTCCAGCGGATTGTTGGTGCGCAACTTGATCCAGTGACTGTCCGGGAACGCATAGAAGGTCAGCGTCTCGCCAATCTTGTCCTCAACCAGCTCTGCCGCCTTGCCCATGCGCTGGCGGCGCAGCTCGGCCGCGACCGCTTCGGCCTTGTCGGTGGCCGCCTGCCGGTTCTCCTGGGCATGGATGGCCTTCAGCATGTGGCTCACCTGGCGCATCTTGCCTGCCGGCACATGACTGAAGACATTGCGATAGAAATGCACCATGCAGCGCTGCCACCGGGTCTCGGGCAGATAGTCGGCAACGCTCTCCACCAGGCCACGACAGGCGTCTGATACCACCAGCTCCACACCATTCAGGCCCCGGTCCACCAGATGGCGCAGGAACGACGACCATCCGGACTTGTCCTCCTTGGCCCCCTCGCAGATGCCCAGAACCTCGCGATAGCCATCCGAGGTCACGCCAATCGCCACCAGCAGCGAGACGTTGCGCACCTCACCGGCCCATGAGCGCTTCATCACGATACCATCGAGAAAGACATACGGATGTGAGCCCTCAATCGGCTTGTGGCGCCATTCCTCGATCTTGGCATAGATCTTCTTGTTGAGGTTCGACACCGTCGACGGGCTCACCCGCGTGCCCCACAGCGCCTCGGTGATGTCTTCGACCCGGCGCACCGAAACACCCGCCAGATACATCTCGATCAAAGCTTCCTCGACGCTGCTCTCGCGGCGCTGGTAGCGTTCTATGATCGCCGTCTCGAATGTTTGTCGCCGCAGCTTCGGCACCTTCAGCTTGACCGCGCCGGCCTTGGTGTGAAGCGACCGGTCGTAGCTGCCAGCGCGTGTGTCGGTCCGAGCCTCACTGCGCTCATACCGGCCAGCCCCGCACAACCGGTCGGCCTCGGCATCCAGCATCGCATTCAAGGCTTCTTCAACCGTGCCGCGCACCATCTCGCCAAGGTGATCGCGTATCCGCGCCTCGTCGATCTGGATCACCTGACCCATCGCCTTGGTCTCCGTATCATCACTCATCGTCTCGCTCCTCTCACTCAGTGTGAAAGGAACCACCGCATCAGGCAAATGTGCGAAAGACTCTCTACGTTATCTTTTTGACACTACCGGCTGACGTGACGGTCCGGCATGGTCGCTTGAACAACTTGCAACCCGGGATCACCTAAACAGGTCCAGTCATGTTCTAAGGAAAACCGCTGTCATTTCAACGCGGTACATAGGTCAGTAAAACGAAACGCCAATGCCGCAGGCATCAGACGTTTTCGCTTGGGTCCTCGACCATATCCGCAAGCCGCTGCAGATCGAGGATATGCAGGTTGCGGCCCGATTTCTTGAGCACCTCGAGGCCGATCAGCCGGCGCAATTCACGCGTCACCGCCTCGCGGTGCGTGGCCACCCGGCTGGCCAGCTCGGCGTGGGTCGGCGCCGGTGAAATCACCGCCGTGTTGCCGGAAATCTGATCGGTACGCGACAAACGCAGCAGTTCCGCCTGGATGCGGTTGCGCACCGCCAGGGTGCTGAACTCGTAAATCCGTCCGGTCAGCGAACGCACCTGCCGGCTCAGATGCACCAGCAGGGCCCTGACCGTCTCCGGCGAATTCTTCAGCACCTCCCAGAAGGCATCGCGCGACAGATAGGCCACCACGCATTCCTCAAGCGCCTCGATGCTGGCCGAGCGCGGCGCCCCGTCTATGGCGGACAATTCGCCGACGAACTGGCCGGGACCGATATCGCGGAACGTCACCATCCGGCCGCTGACCGAGTAGATGTTCACCCGCGCGCGTCCGCCCACCATGAATACGATGTCATCGGAGCCGTCCTGATGCCGGATGATCTGCGTGTCCTTTGGACATGTGCGCCAGCGGCATTTCTCGGTAACGGCCTCCAACGTGTCTGCGTCAAGATCCTGAAATATGCTGATCCCCAGCAAGCTGTGCGTCACATCCACACCTGGTTACCCCACTTCCAACCTGCCGTCCCGCTGCTTTACGTTGCAGTCTTGCACAATTACCCCTAGGTAAGTCGATGCATGTTCGAAAAAGATTCCGTCAGCCGGTTTGCACATTTGCCAGGACAGGAGCGTCACAGCATGACCGCCGGTAACACCTTGCCGTCGCACGGCCTTTTGGTCGAGGGTGCCCATCGCGCGGTTGATCCCGCCGGCACCGTTGCGCGCATGGAGCCGTTCTTCGCCCGGTGTGGCATTACCCGCGTGGCCAATGTCACCGGGCTCGACAGCATCGGCATCCCCGTCGTCATGGTCATGCGGCCGAATTCCCGCTCGGTGGCCGTGTCGCAGGGCAAGGGTATCAGCCTGGACGCCGCGCGCGCCTCCGGCATCATGGAGGCCGTCGAGACATGGCATGCCGAGCGGATAGACGCCACGCTGCGCTATGCGCGCTACCGCGACCTGACCGACGGCAACCTGCCGGTCGCCGATCCCGGCACGCTGCCCCGTCCCCAGGGCTCGCCGTTCGATGAAAACCTGCCGATCATGTGGATCGAGGCCCAGGACCTGATCACCCGGCAGGCCTGCTGGGTGCCCTACGAAATGGTCCACACCGACTACACCTGGCCGCCGCCGCCCGGTCACGGCTGCTTTGCCTGTTCCAGCAACGGCCTGGCCTCCGGCAACACCTGGCAGGAAGCCATCGTGCACGCCATTTGCGAGGTGGTTGAGCGCGACGCCACAAGCCTGTGGTACCAAGCCGGTCCCCGGTCCAAGGCCGCCCGCCGTCTCGATCTGCACTCGGTGAGCGATCCCGATTGCCGGCGCCTTGTCGAGACGATCGCCGGCGCCGGTCTCGACATCGCGGTCTGGGACACCACCACCGAAATCGGCGTGCCGTCGTTTTACGGCCTGTTGAGCGGCGGCGAACACGATCACGTCGGCGAGGGTGCCGGCTGCCACCCGGCCCGGGCCGTTGCCCTGGCACGTACATTGACGGAGGCGGTGCAGACCCGCATGACCTACATCAGCGGCGCCCGCGACGACATGATGGCCGAAGAGTTCAGTGCCGCCGGCATGGCCGAAAAGCAGCACCTCGTCGCCTGCCTCACCAGCGATGCACCGGCGCAACGTCCATTCGACCAGATAGAGGACCTGGCGACGGCATCGATCGACGACGACCTGGCCTGCCTGTTTGCCGGGTTGCGCAATGCCGATGCCGGCCAGGTGCTGTGCGCCGACCTGTCCCGGCCGGAGTTTCCGGTCAGCGTGGTGCGCGTCATCATTCCCGGCCTCGAGGCCCCGCACGACGATGCCGGATACGTTCCCGGCCCGCGCGCCCGGCGCTGCCTGGCGGACATGCCATGACCGTCGTCATCTTTTCAGGCCCGACCCTGCCGACCGCCGACGTTGCCGCCCACATCGATGCCGTCTGCCTGCCGCCGGCCGCGCAAGGCGATGTCTACCGCTGCCTGGACCACAAGCCGCATGTCATCGGCATCATCGATGGCTACTTCCATGGCGTCCCGTCGGTCTGGCACAAGGAAATACTGTGGGCCATCGCCCAGGGCGTACAGGTGTTCGGCAGCGCCAGCATGGGGGCATTGCGCGCCGCCGAACTGCACAGCTTCGGCATGACCGGCGTCGGCCGGATCTTCGAGGACTATGCCAGTGGCGAGCTAGAGGACGATGACGAGGTCGCGGTACAGCACGCACCGGCCGATCTCGGCTTCATGCCGCTGAGCGAACCGATGGTCAACATCCGCGCGACCATGGACCGCGCGGTGGCGGATGCGGTGCTCGACACCGCCGTGGCGCACGGCACCCTCAGCCATCTCAAGTCCCTGCATTATCCGGACAGAACCTGGCAGGCCATGACCGCCCGCGTTGCCGAGATTGCCGAACCCGACGTGGCCGAAAATTTTGCCGCATGGCTGACCACGGGCAAGGTGGATCAGAAGCGAACGGATGCCATCGCCATGCTGCAACGGATCGCCAACGTGCAGACACCCGCCGCGTCGCCGCCCGGCTTTGACTTCGAACCGACGCTGGTCTGGCAGCGGCTGCTCGGGGAGTGTGCCGGAACCGGCGGTGGGGATGACGCGGTCATCGATGAGTTGCGCCTGCAGCCCGCCCGGTATGACCGGGCCGCCCTGCGCGCCCGCGAGCGCCTGCTGGCGCTGCGCCAGGCCGACGACACCGGCACCGAGGCGGACAGGGCCGAACACAAGCGGCAGCTGACCGGCCTGCGCGAACGCCACAGCCTGTTCACCAGCGCCGCGTTTCAGCGCTGGCTGGCGGACCAGGACCTGTCCGAGGCAGCGCTGGGCGATCTAGTGGCGGACGATGTGCGTCTCGCTGCCGTGCGCACGGAGATCGCCGGGCAGACCCGGCGGCAGATCGCCGCCATCCTGCAACTGTCCGGCGGCTATGCCGAATTGCGCGCGCGTGCGTCCGGGAAAGCAGAACTGCTGGCCGCGCACGGCCTGGCCGGGGCGGGTCCAGACGACACCGGCCTGCTGCCGGTGCAACTGGCGGGCTGGTACTTCGAGCAGCACCTGGGCATGCCGATGCCGGACAACATGAACGACTATGCCCGCCAGCATGGCTTTCGCGACACGGCGCACTTCTACACCAGCCTGGCGCGCGAATACCTTTATTTGACATTGCGCGAAAAACAATGAATTCTTCCGTAAGGGTAATTCTCCACAGGCGCTGAGGCTGGCTTGACCGTTACAGAACAGACATCAGGCACAAGATTCAAACTGTTCCCGCAGGCACCGGCCGTCGATGACGACGGCCTGCCGGAAACGGTGCAGGTGTCGTCCCCGCCGGGCAGCGTCGGTATCGGTCCGCAGGACGACCGCATGTACGCGGTCAACACGATCGGCAAGCCGCACCATTACGGCATGCACACCGGCGATGGCGGCAACCAGTTCCTCTACCTTCCACCCTGGGACGGAGACATTCATGCGCCGGCCGAACCGGACGCCGAAGGACATTTCGATCATCTCGAACCCGGAACCCCGCAGTTCGACATCGCCCACCTGTTCGGCTCGGCCCGTTTCACCCTCGACGTCTGGGAGCGTTATTTCGACCAGCCGCTGGACTGGCATTTCCGCAACGACTACGACCGTCTCGAGCTGTCGATCATGCCCGGCGTCGACAACGCCTTCCTCGGCTGGGGGTTCCTGGAAGCTGGCGGCACCACCGTCGACGGCGTCTACCGGCCGTTCTGGCTCAACTTCGACGTCATCGCCCATGAAGTCGGCCACGCCATCATCTATTCCAACGTCGGCATGCCCGACGAGCAGGCCGACAACGCGGAGTATTTCGGCTTTCACGAATCGGCCGCCGACCTGACCGCGCTCATCGCTTCGCTGCATTTCGATTCGGTGGTCAACAAGCTGCTCGATAACACCAGCGGCAACCTGTACACCTTCAACCGGCTCAACCGCTTCGCCGAGACCTCGGACAACCAGCAGATCCGCATCGCCGCCAACGACAGCCTGCTGTCGGATTTCTCCGCCGGCTGGGACAGCGAGCACAAACTGTCGCAGCCGCTCACCGGAGCGATGTTCGACGTGCTGATCGACGTGTTCCACGAGAACCTGCTCGATGCCGGCCTGATTTCGCCGCAGATGGAGGACCTGTCCGACAAGCTGGAGGACGACCCGAGCTACACCGCCATCATGCAGCGGCAGTTCGATGCCGCCTATGTCCGCAACCCTCAAGGCTTCAAGGACGCCCTGCTGCTGGCCCGCGATTATCTCGGCACCTACCTCGCCGATGCCTGGCGGATGCTGGAGCCGGCTACCATCAGCTACCGCGGCGTCGGCAATGCGTTGATCGACATCGACGCCGAAATCACCGGCGGCCGCTTCCGCCGCATCATCAAGGGCAACTTCGAAACCCGCGACATAGGCTGGGCCCACCCGGGACCGAGACTGAAAAAACCCGATGCGGAAAGTCACCTGTTCTCCGACAGAACCGTGACACCTGACAATTTCCGCGACAGGCTGCACGTATGAGTTGACGTAAGTGTAATTTCAGCGTAAATACTTACGCTAGGGCAGTATAATGCAAAAGAAGGAACCTGAGGTCATGGCGGAAGACACACTGTTAAGTCCCACGAATGTTTGGTTGTTCGGTCGCAAAGTTGCTGACCTGGAAGTCAAGACAGGCGCGAGCGATCCTTTTTCCAAGAAATTTCAGTCGAACAACAACTTTCTGTCGGAGCAGTTGAAGGACATTCAGGAAACCGGGGTGCCGGCGGGCGACAAGAAACCGGTGTTTGCAAGGATTTATGGTTTTGCCTACGCCGGCACCTACTATGAATTGGAAACGCCAGCGCTGTATCTGGTTCATGGCCCGGGCGATGATGCTACGAAGGCTGCTGAAGGCAATAACGGCAACAAGAGATTTGCACGTGCCCCACTGGGCTTGAGCACAACCGGCATTGCCGCGGCCGATTTCCAGTTTGCCGACGACGTCAGAGTCTGGGCCTTCGACAAGGGCGACTTCTCGATCCGGCTCGATGTCAGTACCGGCCCGCTCGATCAAATCCTGCTCGACATGGAAGGCTGCGATTCCAGCCCCGGTGTTGCGGGTGCGCGAGTTTCTGGCGCTCGTGTGTCCGGTGCCAGAGTTTCCGGCGCCAGAGTTTCGGGCGCACGGGTTTCCGGCGCGCGGGTATCGGGCGCCAGGGTGTCCGGTGCGCGGCTGAGCGGCGACTGATGCCGGCGGCATTGGCGTTTGGCTTTTCTGACTGTTGAGCCGGGCCAGTGTGAGTCAGGCTGAGCGTCGGTATTTGTGACGCAAGCATGCAGATCATTTATACTGCCCGTCTGCGGCTGGCTGCGTCGCCTGCGGTTCAGCCGGCGCGGGAGCAACGGCATCGCATTCGAGCGGAACCGCGTCGCATGCGGATAGGGAGTTTTTCGACATGAACATTGCCCAGGGCGGCTCTCCGGTTAAAACCAGGGACTTTCCTGCCAAGCAGCAGGACTGGGCCACCAAGAAAGCCGAGTACAACGACAACGGCCTGGAGATCGACGGGCATCCGGTCATGCAGCCCTGGGAAGACGGCTACATGGCCGAACTGGCCAAGTTCGCCACCCGGCGCGGCGGCCATGTGCTGGAAATCGGCTTCGGCATGGGCATCTCGGCCCGTCACGTGCAAAAGCACCCGATCTACAAGCACTACATCATCGAAGCGAACCATGACGTGTTCACGCTGGAACTGATGAAGTTCAAGAGCGAAGCAAAGTCGATCGTGGTGCCCATGCTCGGCTTCTGGCAGGACGTCGTCGGCCAGTTGGCCGATGCTTCATTCGACGGCATCCTGTATGACCCGTACCCGACCCACCAGGAGGAGTTTGCCGAAACGCGATTCGACTTCGCCTTCGAAGCCTTCCGGCTCCTCAAACCCGGCGGCGTGTTCACGCATTATACCTGTCAGAAGGAACCCGAACGCGGCTACGCGGAGTTCATGTACCAGGTCGGCTTCCGCGATGTCGACGGAACCATCGTCGACACCAATCCGCCGGAAGACTGCAAATACTGGGACCAGGACAAGATCTATGCGCCGCTGATCACCAAGTGAACGCCGGGCTGCTGGTTTGCACCTAGTATTTTGCATCACTTAGATTGATATGTTGCGATGCGGGTGTGGATTTGATTCTCTGTGTCTGATTCGGATGCGGAGGTTTGCACATGGCGAACAAGAGGTACGTTGTTGAGCTCACGTTGGACGAGCGCAATGATCTATTGGCGAAGATCAGCAAGGGCACTCTGAAGGCCAAGAGCAATCTGAAGGCGCGGATATTGCTGAAAGCCGATAAAGGCGAATTCGGTGAAGGCTGGACTGATCGGAAGATTTGCCGGGCGTTGGAGGCGTCGCCTTCAACTGTGGCCCGCACGCGCGCGACATTCGTCATGGATGGCCTTGAGGCAGTGTTTGCGCGTGCCCCGCGCATGCACCAGTCGATCAAGCCAATCTTCGATGGGGAGGCTGAAGCCAAGCTGATCGCCCTGGCTTGCAGCGAGCCACCTGAAGGATATGCGCGCTGGACAATCCGCTTGCTTGCCGAGAAGGTCGTTGAGCTGAACATTGTCGACAGCGTTCACTTCAACACTGTTGGGCGCACGCTTAAAAAAACGAACTTAAGCCTCACCGCAGCCAATACTGGGTAATCCCTCCCAAACAGAATGCAGCCTTTGTTGCGGCCATGGAAGACGTTTTGTCGGTCTATACGCGTGCCCACGATCCAAACAGGCCGTTGGTTTGCCTTGATGAAGCAGCCAAACAGCTTGTCGGTGCAACCCGCCTACCAATCCCCATGGCGCCCGGGCGCACCGCACGCCATGACTATGAATAGATAACGTAGAGAGTCTTTCGCACATTTGCCTGATGCGGTGGTTCCTTTCACACTGAGTGAGAGGAGCGAGACGATGAGTGATGATACGGAGACCAAGGCGATGGGTCAGGTGATCCAGATCGACGAGGCGCGGATACGCGATCACCTTGGCGAGATGGTGCGCGGCACGGTTGAAGAAGCCTTGAATGCGATGCTGGATGCCGAGGCCGACCGGTTGTGCGGGGCTGGCCGGTATGAGCGCAGTGAGGCTCGGACCGACACACGCGCTGGCAGCTACGACCGGTCGCTTCACACCAAGGCCGGCGCGGTCAAGCTGAAGGTGCCGAAGCTGCGGCGACAAACATTCGAGACGGCGATCATAGAACGCTACCAGCGCCGCGAGAGCAGCGTCGAGGAAGCTTTGATCGAGATGTATCTGGCGGGTGTTTCGGTGCGCCGGGTCGAAGACATCACCGAGGCGCTGTGGGGCACGCGGGTGAGCCCGTCGACGGTGTCGAACCTCAACAAGAAGATCTATGCCAAGATCGAGGAATGGCGCCACAAGCCGATTGAGGGCTCACATCCGTATGTCTTTCTCGATGGTATCGTGATGAAGCGCTCATGGGCCGGTGAGGTGCGCAACGTCTCGCTGCTGGTGGCGATTGGCGTGACCTCGGATGGCTATCGCGAGGTTCTGGGCATCTGCGAGGGGGCCAAGGAGGACAAGTCCGGATGGTCGTCGTTCCTGCGCCATCTGGTGGACCGGGGCCTGAATGGTGTGGAGCTGGTGGTATCAGACGCCTGTCGTGGCCTGGTGGAGAGCGTTGCCGACTATCTGCCCGAGACCCGGTGGCAGCGCTGCATGGTGCATTTCTATCGCAATGTCTTCAGTCATGTGCCGGCAGGCAAGATGCGCCAGGTGAGCCACATGCTGAAGGCCATCCATGCCCAGGAGAACCGGCAGGCGGCCACCGACAAGGCCGAAGCGGTCGCGGCCGAGCTGCGCCGCCAGCGCATGGGCAAGGCGGCAGAGCTGGTTGAGGACAAGATTGGCGAGACGCTGACCTTCTATGCGTTCCCGGACAGTCACTGGATCAAGTTGCGCACCAACAATCCGCTGGAGCGGCTGATGCGCGAGATCAGACGGCGAACCAGGGTGGTCGGGGCTTTCCCGGACGGACAATCCTGTCTCAACCTGGCTGCAGCCAGGTTGAGACACATTGCTGGAACCCAGTGGTCAACGAGGCGCTACATGAACATGGACCCGCTGACTGCAATGAAAAACCAACCCCAAGGAACCGCCGTCGCATGACAAAAAGTGCGAAAGACTCTGGACACTACCTATGAATACAAACGGGCTGGAACAGCAAACCTGTTCATGGCCTTCGCTCCTCTTGAAGGGCTGCGTCATATCAAGGTCACGAGCCATCGCGCAAAAACAGACTACGCTCATTTCCTGGCTGATCTCAGCGATCAGTGCTTTGCCGATGCCGAGAAGATTGTTCTGGTTCAGGACAACCTCAACACCCATAGCCCAGCGTCACTGTATGCGACTTTCCCACCAGCCGAAGCAAGGCGGTTGGCCGAACGCTTCGAATGGCACTTCACCCCGAAACATGGCTCCTGGCTCAATATGGCAGAGGCCGAGCTATCCGTACTCGCCCGTCAATGTCTGGGGGAGCGGGTCGAGAGCAAGGAGAAACTCAAAGACAGGGTCGCCGCATGGCAAACCCAGCGCAACAACCAACGCAAAATCGCCAACTGGCAATTCACCAACGACGATGCAAGAACAAAGCTTGTGAAACTCTATCCATCAATCTAATTGATTCAGTCTACTAGAGCACTTTCCGATCATATGGGATCACTTGATGGCGCCAAATTCGCTCATATGGCAGGCGCGGTGCGCGGGCGCGATGCGGTGCATCGGGCAAGCGCCGGAACGCACCAAATGGGCGAATTTGGCCCACCGAAGGCCGGATTTCCGCGCCCGCTGGACTGCGTTATCCTTCGCTTATGGCCAACCAGGCCATGGCGCAAAGCATGCCTAGCCAGCAGACGCGGAAACCCGGTCAAGTGATTCCATATGATCGGAAAGTGCTCTGGGTCATTTGAGACCGGCCTTCTTCAGACCCTCAATAAAGTGCTGCATATCATCGCTGCTCTTGTCCGGCTGCACGTTCCCCCAGCTTTCGACGGAAAACTGCGGATGAACCTGCATCACCTGCTTGGCATGCTGCTCCGCTTTTTCCGTATCTCCAAGCTGTGCATAGCTTGCCGCAAGCAGCCGCTGCCCTTCCGCCGGGTTGTTCATCCTAGAAACTGCGTCAATCGCGCTCTGGTAGTCGCGTTCGTTGTAGTGCGCGCCCGCTAGGTGCCAGAGATACTGATCGGGAAAATACGGGTTGAGGCGCATGGCATTCTGCAACATGCCGATGGCTTCTTTCGACCGGCTGCAGTGGGTCAGGGCATCCGCCATTTCCGCTATGAGATCGGCGTCGTTCGGGTTGAGCTGCAAGGCCCGTTCATACGCATTGACCGACGCATCGTGCTCTTTGCGGTACAGGTGGGCAAAGCCGAGTTCGCCAAAGCCGCGTGCGTCGGTCTGGTCCAGCGCGACCGCCGTCTGGGCATACTCCAGCGCTCTATCCAACGGGTTCTCCGCCTCATCGAGCCAGGCATAGCGCCAGCCGACATTCAGAGAGCGCGAGATTCCGGCAGCCGCACGCGCATACTCCTGGTCGAGCTCGTTGGCTTGCCCGTAGAGTTGCTGGGCCACGGCATTGTCCTCCTGGCGATACCGAATGATATGCTGCTGGCCCTGCAGACTGAGGTTATAGGCCTCCATGAGGTTCGGCGGTGCAATTTGCGCCCTTTTGCGTTCGGCAGCATCGATTTGCACGGAAGTTCCGGCCACGACCATGCTGGTGATATCGTCCTGAACCTCGAAGATGTCCTCCAGCACCCGGTCGTAGTGCTCGCCCCACACCGTGCGGTCCTCATAAGCGTCGGCAAGTTCGATCGACACCCGGATGCGGTTGCCCTGCTTGCGCACGCTGCCCTGCGAAATGTAGCGCACTCCCAGCTCTTCAGCGGCCTGCCGGGCGCTGATCGTCCGGTTCTTGTAGACGAACGCCGAATTGCGGGCGATGACGAACAGGTTGTGGAACTTCGACAGGCTTGAGGTGATGTCCTGGGTGATGCCGTCGCAGAACCAGGCGTCATCCGGGTTGCCGCTCAAATTGGTGAAGGGAAGTACGGCCACCGATGGCCGGTCCATCACGCGCTGGCGTTCGGTTTGCAACATCGGCCGCCGGCTGGTGATCATCAGGCGGGCGCCCCCTTGCACCTCGGCCAGCACCTTGAACACTTCCACCGGTTCGCGAATGTTTTTCAGAGTCTGCAAACCGATGCTCTCGAAGCCCAAATCCAGCCGGTTCTTGACCTGTTCATAGACCGCCGCGCTGATGCACACCCCGCCCGGGTCGGCAACCCCTTCCAGCCGCGCCGCGATGTTGACACTGTCGCCGAACACCCCGGTTGCATCGCGCAATGTCTCGCCCAGGTGAATGCCGACCCGCATCTGCACCTTCGGGTCTTGCTGACTGTTCAGATGCTCAAGCGCCTTCTGCGCCTTCATCGCGCAATTGAGTGCGTTCACCGCGCTGGAAAACAGCGCGAACACGCCGTCGCCGCGCACCTGCTGGATCGCCCCTTCGTGCTCCTGGCTGTAAGCCTCGAACACATCGATCGCCCGCCGCACCGCCACCTGGGCTGCCTGTTCGTTCTCGCTCATCAATCGCGAGTAGCCGACGACGTCGGCGAACAGTATGGCGCCAAGGCTGCGGTCCGGACGTCTTTTGTCGGTGTCTCCAGTGCCCACGAATTGTCCATTCTTGTTGGTTGCGGCAGCGGCTGATCATAGAGGCTTTCCGCCGCGGCGTGGAGCCAGTTCAACCAGTTGTTACCCAACGAGCGCAAACGGTCAACCGGTCCTGGAGAACTCCTGGGGTCGAGACTCTTAGTGCAGCCCCGCCTTTCTCAATCCTTCGACGAAGTGAATCATTTCATTGTTGTTGATGTCGGGCTGATGGCGCCCCCACGAGCTGAGAGAAAAATCGGGATGCAGGCGCAGAACCTCGCACGCATGGTGCCTGGCCTGTTGCATCTGTCCCAGCTGCGCATGGCTGGCCGCCAGCAGGCGCTGTCCCTCGGCCGGATTGCTCATTTTGTTGACCGTTTCAATCGCCATTTCATATTCAGCGATGTTGTAATACGCACCAGCCAGAACCCACAGGTACTTGTCGGGAAAGAAAGGATTGAGCCGCATGGCCTCCTGCAACAGAACAATGGCTCTCCGGGAGCGGCCGGAGTAGGCCAGGGCGTTGGCCATTTCGGCAAGCAGGTCGGCGTCAGCCGGGTTCAGTTCAATGCCGCGTTCATAGGCGTCGATCGATGCCGCGTGTTCCTTGCGATACAAATGCACGAACCCCAGCTCACCGTGGTTGCGTGCATCCTTGTCATCCAGCCGAACCGCCGTTCGGGCATACTCGAGCGCCTTGCCGAGCGGATTGTGGGTTTCGTCAATCCAGCCATAGCGCCAGGCAATGTTGAATGCCCGCGAAAGCCCGGCAGCGGCGCGCGCATACCCGGCATCCAGCCGTCTTGCTCTTTGGTACAGCCGGCACGCCATCTCGCCGTGTTCCCGGTGATACCGGGACAAATGCCATTGCCCCATCAGGGTCAGGCCATAGGGCCGCCGGCGCTTGGACGCGCTGCAATGGATGCGTTTTCGCTCTGCAACACCGATCTGTACCGCGATCCGTGCCAGCACCGCCGCTGTAACATCGCCCGAAATGCCGCAACCGTTCGCATCCGTCCGATCGAAATGTTCGCCCCATAACGCACGTTCGTGCTGCGCATCGACCAGCTCGACCCACAGTCGGGCATGGTTGTGAAGTTCGCATAACTTCCCCTGGACGACATAGCGCGGCAGCGGCGCACCGCTGAACCGGGATTGGTCAGCTGCCCTGCCGCCAAGGTATGATTGGCCACCGCCCTGCCCCACGGCAACATCGCGGAACCGTTTGAGACCGCACACGATGTCGTGCGTCAACGCGTTGCCGAGTGTTGCGTTGTCCACGCCATCCTTCAAACAGACGACCGGCAACACCGAGACCAACGGCCGTCCCACGGCCCGGTCGGATTCATCCTGCCGCGACCCGTTCATTCGGCCGCAAAGTTGTGGCTGTCAGGCCAGGCGCGCGTCTGTGAACCGATCCGGCCGAAACGCAGTTCCACACCACCGCCGAGTTCGCCGGCAATGGTCGGGCGTGTCTGTTTCCATTCCGATGCCAGCAGTCCCACCGCGATCTGATCGTAATAGCGCCCATGCGCGAACCGGGCCTGGCGCAGACGGCCTTCCACCTGAAACCCGAGCGCCTTCACAAGGTTCTGTGTCGCGATGTTGTCTGCCCGGTAGTATGTCGTTATCCGGTGGAGTCTGAGCTCCCCAAACGCCATATCGATCAGCATGCCGGCAATGCGCACACCGAGACCCTTCTGGCGCACATCCCGTGTCAGGATGATCGGAAGCACACAATCTCCATTCACGTTGCTGATTGCATCGATGCCGGCAACCCCTACGAGCTCCCCGTCGCCGCTCTCAATCGCGAACCAATAGCAGTTTCGCTTCATGCTTCCCGAAACTGTTTTCTTCCAGTCCCGGCGCACGAGGTCCCGGTTCACCGGCAGGCTCGACTGGCTGTCGAACAATGTCAGGTCTTCCAGTTCCTCGAGCCACAGAGCAACGCTTGGAATATCGTCGTGCTCCATTGGCCGCATGTAGAATTTGTGCTTTGCGTCTTTGCCCATTCCGTATCCCTAGAGCACTTTTCAAACATATGGAAACGCTTGACCGGATTTCCGTGCCAGCTGGCTAGGCATGCTTGACCCCGCGGTCCGGTTGGCCGCAAGCCGAGCATGACGATCCCTGCCTTCATGGCCGGACAGACAATCTACCCGCAGCAAAGCCATGAGAATGTGACATTTGCCACGTTTACGCTGCGTCCTGAGGCTCTCAAGCGGTCAAATGCCCAAGATTTTCCCGGCCTCGTTGTGGCTTTCACCACAGTTTCAGCGCCGGGTTTGTGCTTCGATTGCGGTTGTACTGGAACGATTTCAACAATGGCAGGCAGGCCCATGTCACCGAAACAGGATCTCCCGGCACAGTCATCGGACCCAAGGCAGCCGCTGGTTGCCTGGGCGATTGCCGCGGCAGCGTTCACCGTTCTGCTCATCTTGTGAAGCTGAGCGGACGGTACAACATACGTTGGTTTGAATTGGTTCAATTTTAGCTGTTTCCTTCATCGCAGATAAACGCTGTGCCCCTTTAGCTGCGAGTCCATAATCCTTTTCTAATCGCGATCCCCCAGTATCCGCCCGTACCTGTTTTTTTTCGGGTGGAGTGGGTTCGTGAACGATCGCGTTAGGCAAGAGTCCGGGTCATCTCACCAGACCGTGGAGTTTGTAAGAGACACTCGGAGATCGGCTGGTTGGCTCAACGCCTGCGTTGCAGCCGCCGTCGCTGCCGCGGTGCTGAGCATGATCGCCATGCTCAACATCTGGCTCACCGGAAACACCCATGAATTCGGCACCAAAGCCCTGCTGGCCGCGGCCCTGGCGGGCTTTGCCGGCTGCGCTCTGCTTGTCGTCTGGCACAAGATGCATCGCCGCATGCTGGCCCTGCACACCGCAATGGCGGCTCTGCAGCAGGCCGGCGCCCAGGCCGAAGCCGCCAATCGGGCCAAAACGCGCTTTCTCGCCACCATGAGCCATGAACTGCGCACGCCGATGAACGGCGTCATCGGAATGTCCGGCCTGCTTCTCGACACCGAACTGACGCTCGAACAACGTTCCTATGCCGCGGCGATCGACGCCTCGGGCCGCTCTTTGCTGTCGATCATCGACGAGATCCTCGACACCTCGAAGGTCGAATCCGGCCGCATGGATGTTCAAAACAGTGAATTCGACCTGGTCGACGTGGTCGAGAATGCAACAGAGCTCCTGGCACCCCGGGCCCACGCCAAGGGCATCGAGATCGCCTGCCGGATATCCACCGACCTGCCCCGCCAGGTCAACGGCGATCCGAACCGGCTGCGGCAGATCCTGTTCAATCTCGCCGGCAACGCCATCAAATTCACCGACACGGGCGGCGTTTCGATCATCGTGGACCGGGCAGAGGGCAACAGCGCCGGAGCCGACCAGTTTCGGGTCAGGTTCCGCGTCATAGACACCGGCATCGGCATTTCCGGTGAGGAACTGGAAACAGTGTTCGATGCCTATGCACAGGCCGAGAATGCCGGCGAACGGCGTATCGAAGGCACCGGCCTGGGACTGTCGATCTCCCGGCGGCTGGTCAACCGTCTGGGTGGTGATCTGAAAGCCGACAGCGTGCTCGGCGAGGGGTCGTGCTTTACGTTCGAACTGCCGCTCTCCCAGTCCGCAACCGCATGCCCTCCGGTTCGAAGGGATATCCTGAACGGCCGCCGCATCTGTCTGGCCCTGCCGGCCGGGCCAACCTGCGATACGCTTAAGCACTACCTTCGTGAGTACAGCGCCGACGTCGACATTATCTCGGACAAGGCAACGCTCACCCGCAGCCTGAAGAACATGCAGCGCAGCGCTACGGATCATGTCGACATCATTTGCGATGCCGCCTTCGACGACGTGCTCGCGACGTGGATCACGTCGAAGGCGCCCGGACGCGACCGGGTCCACATCTGGCTCCTGCTTCAGCCCGAGCAGCGCGCCAGCCGCCGGGCTCTGCTCGAAGGTCCGGCCGTCGGCTACCTGCTGAAGCCGGTGCGGCGGCGGACATTGCTGAAACAGCTGGCCGAGCGCGACGAGATACTGGTTGCCCGTGCCGCGGCCAAACTGCGCGGCAAGCGCCGCGAGGCCGGCAAGGCGTCGCCCGGTCTGCATCTGCTGCTAGCCGAAGACAACCAGATCAACGCCACGCTTGCAAAGGCGGTGCTGTCGCGGGCCGGACATACTGTCGTTCACGTGAAGACCGGCCGGGAAGCCTACGAACACCTCGAGCAGGCGATGTCCGGCGACAGCGCGGCCACGGCCGTGCCCGATCTGGTACTGATGGACGTGATCATGCCAGACATGAACGGGCTGACCGCGACCAGCCGCATTCGCGCACTGGAAGCCAGGCTGAAACGTCCAACCCCGCTGCCCATCCTGGCGCTCACCGCCGGCGCCCGGGAGGAAGACCGCCAGGATTGCCTGGCACACGGCATGAACGGCTATCTTTCCAAGCCCTTCGACCACAATGACCTGGAAGACGCCATGGCCAGCCTGCTGCACTCCAGCAAGGTGGCCTGAGCACAAACGCCGTACCAGATCGTGGCGTTCGCTGACGGATCACGTCCGGCTTTCGCATTTCCGCGCCAGCCACTACAGTGTTCGCCGATCGACCACCGGGCTCTCCTATAGTTGGACACATCGAATGCTCACCGTTCGCCTTGCAACGACGCCGGCTGATGTCGAGGCCGCGCAGCGCTTGCGTTTTTCGGTGTTTCACGAAGAGCTCGGCGCCCGGCACGGCGCTGCGGCACGTCTCCGGCGCCGCGACGAAGACCGGTTCGATGCGCACTGCGACCACCTTCTCGTTGAATCTCACGCACCGGACGGGGATGCTGCGGCCGTCGGCACATACCGCTTGCTGCGCCAGCACCGGGCACGGAACATCGGAGGGTTCTACAGCCAGGGCGAATTCGACATCGCGCCGCTGCTGTGCGCTCACGCTCCGCTAGAGTTCGTCGAACTCGGTCGCTCCTGCGTCCGCAAGGACTACCGGTCGCGCCCGGTCATCGAGCTGTTGTGGCAGGGCATTTGGACCTATGTCCGCACGCGGCGCATCGGTGCGATGATCGGCTGCGCCAGCCTGCCGGGCACCGACATCGCCCGGCTCGCCGAACCCCTGAGTTATCTTGCCCACAACTTCCGCGCCGCACCGGACTGGCGGGTGCGGGCGCTTCCTGAACGGTTCATCGACATGAACCGTCTGCCCCGCGCTGCGTACAAGCAACGCAACGCCATGCGTCAGCTGCCGCCGCTCATCCGCGCCTATCTGAGGGCCGGTGCGCGCATCGGCGACGGTGCCGTCATCGATCGTCAGTTCAACACCACCGATGTGTTGATGATCCTGCCCGTCGCCCAGATCGCCCCGCGCTACATCGACCGCTTCACACCTGCGCGCGGCCGGCGCGACGATGCCGTTCAGCCGTTGATGTCGTAGGCGGCAATCGCGGCCAGGTTGACCAGTTCGGACGCCCGCGCATTCATCGAGGCGATCTGCACCGAGCGGTCGAGCCCGACCAGCAGCGGACCGATCACCCGCACCCCGCCCAGCTCCTGCAGCATCTTTGTCGAGATGCTCGCCGAGTGCGCCGCCGGCATGACCAGCACGTTGGCCGGCCCGCTCAGGCGGCAGAACGGATAGGCCGCCATGGCACTGAGCGACAGGGCGACATCTGCGGCCATCTCGCCGTCATACTCGAACTTCACGTTGCGCCGGTCCAGTTCCGCCACCGCACTGCGTTGAATACGCGCCCGGTCGCCTTCCGGATAGCCGAAGGTGGAATAGGACAAGAGCGCCACCCGTGGCGTATGCCCGAAGCGCGCCGCCACGCTGGCCGCTTCCTCGGCGATGTCGGCCAGTTCCTCCGGTGTCGGCATTTCCGTCACCGAGGTATCGGCGATGAACACCGGTCGCCCGCCGGCAATCGCCAGCGATACACCGACCGGCCGGTGGCCGGGGCGCGGATCGATGGCGTGCCGGATGTTGTCGAGAGCGATCTGGTAGTTTCGCGTGATGCCGGTGATCATCGCATCGGCATCGCCCATGGCGATCATGCAGGCGGCGAACACGTTGCGGTCCTGGTTGACCATGCGCTGGCAGTCGCGGAACAGGTATCCGCGGCGCTGCAGGCGTTCGTAGAGATAGGCCGCGTAGTCGACATTGCGCCCCGACACCCGCGCGTTAAGCACGATCACGTCCTCATGCAGCTCCAGGCCGGTCGCCTTGAGCGCCTTGGCAACCTCATCTTCGCGGCCGATCAGGATCGCCTCGCCGAAGCCGCTGGCGGAAAAGTTGTGCGCCGCGCGGATCATCCGGTCTTCCTCGCCCTCGGCAAACACCACCCGGCGCGGATTGTTGCGGACATGTTCAAAAATGCCCTGCAGCGATCCGGCAATCGGATCGAGCCGGGCCGACAGTTCGGCCTCATAGGCGTCGAAGTCTTCGATGGCGCGCCCGGCCACGCCGGATTCCATTGCCGCCTTGGCGACCGCCATCGGCACCCTGACGATCAGCCGCGGATCGAACGGCACCGGGATCAGGTAGTTCGGTCCGAACTTCAGCCGCGTCCCGTGATAGGCCGCCGCGACCTCGTCGGGCACGTCCTCTGCTGCCAGTTCGGCCAGGGCGTGCGCCGCGGCAATCTTCATCTCGTCGTTGATCCGGTGGGCATGCACATCCAGCGCTCCGCGGAAGATGTAGGGAAAGCCCAGCACATTGTTGATCTGGTTGGGATAGTCCGACCGGCCGGTCGCCATGATGGCATCCGAACGGACCTGGGCGACCTCCTCAGGGGTGATCTCCGGGTCCGGATTGGCCATGGCGAAGATGATCGGCTTGTCAGCCATGGTCTTGACCATGTCCTGGCTGAGTGCCCCCTTCACCGACAGACCGTAGAACACATCGGCGCCCTTGAGCGCATCGGCCAGCGTGCGCGCCTTCGACTTGGTCGCGAAAGCCGCCTTCCACTGGTTCATTCCGTCTTCGCGGCCTTCGTGAACCACACCCTTGGAATCGCACAGGATCATGTTTTCCGCCGGCACGCCGAGCGCCACCAGCAGCTTCATCGAGGCAATCGCCGCCGCACCGGCCCCGTTGCACACCATCTTGAACGATTTCAGGTCGCGGTCGGTCACCTTCAGCGCGTTCAGCAGACCGGCCGTGGCGATGATCGCCGTGCCGTGCTGGTCGTCGTGGAACACCGGGATGTCCATCATCTCGCGCAGCTGGTCTTCGATGATGAAGCAGTCCGGCGCCTTGATGTCCTCAAGGTTGATGCCGCCGAAGGTCGGACCGAGATAGCGCACCGCGTTGATGAAGGCCTCCGGGTCGGCGGTGTCGATCTCCAGGTCGAACGCGTCGACATCGGCAAACCGCTTGAACAGCACCGACTTGCCTTCCATCACCGGCTTGGCCGCCTGGGCGCCCAGGTTGCCCATGCCGAGAATCGCCGTTCCATTCGAGATCACCCCGACGAAATTGCCCTTGGCGGTGTAATCGAAGGCCTTGTCCGGATCGTCGGCGATCGCCTGCACCGGCACCGCCACGCCGGGCGAATAGGCCAGCGACAGATCGCGCTGCGTCGCCATCGGCTTTGTGGCGCGCACTTCCAGCTTGCCCGGCTTGCCGCGGGCATGGAACTCGAGTGCTTCCTTGTCGGTAAAACTGGGCCGGTTGGCCGGACGCCTGCGAACGGTCATCGCTACTCCCCTACTCAATGGACGTCTCTTGTACAGGTGACGTAGGGCACAGGCAATCTCAGAGCCTGACCGAAAAGTCATGAGGTGGTTTGACGGACCACATTTTGAGTGATTTTTGTTGAAATTCATAGCCATAGGGCAGGCCCCCTTTGGTTCTGAATTTCGGCAAAAAGCGCCAAAATGTGGTCCGCCCGGACGGGTTTTGCATAAATTGCCCACTTCCCGCGGGTTCTTCCCTGCCATGGGCACCACCCTTGGCTGCGGAACAACCCTTGAAATTGAACGATTTATGCAAAATCAAACCACCTCAGGACTTTTCGGTCAGGCTCTCAGATCGGTGTGGAGGAGCTGATTTGCCGGGAAGACTCTCGGGTGCTTCCTCTGCTAATTTGCGGGCCATGGACCAGAGCGTTTCACAATCCGGAAAATCAGCCGCCGCGCGCGGTGCGGCAACGCCGATGATGGCCCAGTATCTCGAGATCAAGGCCGCCAACCCGGATTGCCTGCTGTTCTACCGGATGGGCGATTTCTACGAACTGTTCTTCGAAGACGCCGAGGTCGCCTCGCGCGCCCTGGGCATCGCACTCACCAAGCGCGGCAAGCACGCCGGCGAGGATATCCCGATGTGCGGCGTGCCGGTGCGGGCTGCGGACGAGTATCTGCAGCGGCTGATCAAGCTCGACCACCGCGTTGCCGTGTGCGAACAGACCGAAGATCCCGCCGAAGCAAAGAAACGCGGCTACAAAGCCGTGGTGCGCCGCGAGGTCTCGCGCCTGGTGACCCCCGGTACGCTCACCGAAGACACCTTGCTGTCGGCCAAACGCAACAACTACCTGGCCTGCCTCACCCGCATCAAGAGCCTCAAGGGACTGGCGCTTGCATGGCTCGACATCTCCACCGGCGCGTTCGCCGCCACGGCCACCGACGCCGGCCGCCTGGCCGCCGACCTCGCCCGGCTTGAACCGGGCGAAATCATCCTCGCCGACACCCTGCTCGCCGAAGACGCCCTGGCCGGTCCGCTCAGGCAGTCCGGCTACAGCCTGACGCCGCTGCCCGCCTCACGGTTCGATTCAGCCTCAGCGGAACGCAAGCTGAAGGAGCATTTCCAGGTCGCAGCCCTTGAGGCCTTCGGCAGCTTCACGCGCACCGAAATCGCCGCCGCCGGCGCCCTGATCGACTACGTTCTCCTGACCCAGGTCGGCAAGCTTCCGGTGATCGCCCCGCCGCAGCGCATCGACAGCGGCTCGGCGATGCTGATCGATGCCGCCACCCGGGCCAATCTCGAACTGACCCGCACCCTGTCGGGCAGTCATGCGGGCTCGCTGCTCGCCACCATCGACCGCACCGTCACCGGCGCCGGCGGCCGTCTGCTGGCCGAGCATCTCGCCGCCCCGCTCACCGATCCTGCCGCCATTGCCGGCCGCCTCGATGCGGTGGGCTATTTCGAACGACAGACGAAGCTGCGCGGCGATATCCGCCGCCGGCTCAAGGCCGCCCCCGACATCGGCCGGGCCCTGGCCCGCATCTCGCTTGAACGCGCCAGCCCACGCGACCTCGGTGCCATCTGTGCCGGGCTCGGCGTGGCCCGCGAACTGGCGACCTCGCTCACCGCCGACACCGGCCTCGATGCTCCGCCGCAGCAAATCGCCCGGGCGATCGCCACACTTGACCGCGATGACGGCGGCCTGCGCGGGGAACTCAGCGAAACCCTGTCCGACGAACTGCCGCTCAACACCCGCGACGGCGGCTATGTCCGGCCCGGCTTTTCCGCCGAGCTCGATGAACAACGCCGCCTGCGCGACGATGCCCGCAAGGTGATCGCCGGGCTGCAGAACCAGTATGCCGAACTGACCGGCGTCAAGTCGCTGAAGATCCGCCACAACAACGTGCTCGGCTATTTCGTCGAGGTCACCCAGCAACACGCCGCGGTGCTCACCGGCGACGAGCACAAGGCGCTGTTCGTGCATCGCCAGACCATGGCCAGCGCCATGCGCTTCACCACCGCCGAATTGTCCGAGCTCGAATCGCGCATCTCCATGGCTGGCGACCGGGCCATCGCCATGGAGCGCGAGATATTCGATGGCCTGTGCCGGCGCATTCTCGAGACATCGGAACTGCTCGGCGCCATCGCCGCGGCCATCGCCAGGCTGGATGTGTCGGCCAGCCAAGGCGAACTGGCCGCTGAGCTCAACTACGCGCGCCCCGAGATCGACGAGAGCCGTGCCTTCGAGATCGTCCAGGGCCGCCACCCGGTGGTCGAAGCCGCCCTGCATGCCGGCCAGGCCGCCCGGTTCATTCCCAACGATTGCGACCTCAGCGCCGATGGCACGGACGACCCGCGCCACATCTGGCTGCTCACCGGCCCCAACATGGCCGGCAAGTCGACCTTCCTGCGCCAGAACGCCATCATCGCCGTGCTCGCCCAGATGGGCAGCTTCGTGCCGGCCGGAAAGGCCCGTATCGGCATCGTCGACCGCCTGTTCAGCCGCGTCGGCGCCGCTGACGATCTGGCCCGCGGCCGTTCCACCTTCATGGTCGAGATGGTCGAGACCGCCACCATCCTCAACCAGGCCGGCGAGCGCTCGCTGGTGATCCTGGACGAAATCGGCCGCGGCACGGCGACCTTCGACGGTCTGTCGATCGCCTGGGCCTCGGTCGAACACCTGCACGAAGTCAACCGCTGCCGCGCCCTGTTCGCCACCCATTTCCACGAGCTGACTGCCCTGTCCGGCCGCCTCGACCGCCTCGCCAACGCCACCATGAAGGTCCGCGAATTCCAAGGCGAGGTGATCTTCCTGCACGAGGTAGCACCTGGCGCAGCCGACCGTTCCTACGGCATCCAGGTCGCCAAGCTCGCCGGCCTGCCGCCGGCGGTGCTGGCCCGTGCCGCCGAAGTGCTCGACATGCTGGAAAAGACCGAGCGCTCCGCCGAAAAGGGCGACCTGATGGACGACCTGCCGCTGTTCACCGCCACGCGCCCCGCCTCGCAGCCCATCGCCAGGCACGGTCCCGACGAGCTGCGCCAGGCCCTCGACGCCATCCTGCCTGACGAACTCACCCCCCGCGATGCGCTGGAAGCGATCTACCGGCTCAAACAGATCGCCGGTGCGGATGGATAAGGCCGCCATGGACACGTCCGCCCCCTCCGACACCCTGTCCGCTGCCCGGCTGGTTGCATTGCTCGACAAGCTCGCCGGGCAACACGGTCTGGACTCGGCCAAATTCCGCATCGAGGTCCTGCACGCACTCAAGCGCGAAATCGCCGCCGACCGGGCTGCCGCCGAAACCCGGCTGCGCGCCGACGGTCGGGGCACCGCCTGCGCCCGGCATCTGTCTGCCAGCCAGGACGAGCTGATCCGCGCCCTGTTCACATTTGCGTCGACCCGGGTCTACGCCGCCGTCAATCCCTCCACCAGCGAGCGGGTCAGCGTCGTCGCCGTCGGCGGCTACGGCCGCGGCACCCTTGCGCCGGGCTCCGATATCGACCTGTTGTTCGTGCTGCCCTACAAGCAGACCGCCTGGGGCGAGAGTCTGATCGAGTACATGCTCTACATGCTGTGGGACCTGGGCTTCAAGGTCGGCCACGCCACCCGCAGCATCGACGAGTGCATCCGGCTGGCCAGGGCCGACGGCACCATCCTCACGGCAATTCTCGAAGCCCGCTACATCTGCGGCGACCGGGCGCTGTTTGACGATCTGGAAAAGCGCTTCCGTAAACAGGTCATCGTCGGCACCGCTGAAACGTTCATCGCCGACAAGCTGGCCGAGCGCGACCTGCGTCACGAAAAATCCGGCGAGTCCCGCTACCTGGTCGAACCGAACGTCAAGGACGGCAAGGGCGGCCAGCGCGACCTGCACACCCTGTTCTGGATCGCCAAGTACCTCTATGGCGCCAGCACCGCCAGCAAGCTGGCCGCCACAGGCGTGTTCACCCGCGCCGAAATGAACCGCTTCCTCAAGTGCGCCGATTTCCTGTGGGCAGTGCGCTGCCACCTGCATTTCATGTCCGGGCGCGGCGACGACCGGCTGAGTTTCGACAAGCAGGCCGATCTGGCCGAGCGGCTGGGCTACACCGCCCATGCCGGTCTCAGGCACGTCGAGCGCTTCATGCGTCACTACTTCCTGGTTGCCAAGGATGTCGGCGACCTGACCCGCATCTTCTGTGCCGTGCTGGAGGCCAACCAGGTCAAGCGCGCCCCGCGCATGAGCCGGTTGCTGTCGCGTCTCAGGCGTCCGGGCCGCCGCCTCAAGGAGAGCAAGGATTTCACCATCGTCTCCGGCCGCCTGAACTCCAGCAACGACAATATCTACCACAAGGATCCGGTCAATCTGCTGCGCCTGTTCTGGCTCGCCTCCCAGTACGATCTGTCGATCCATCCCGACACGCTCAAACTGGTCCGTCGTTCTCTCAAGCTGATCGACAAGGACCTGCGCGCCGACCCCGTCGCCAACGGGCTGTTCCTCGACATGCTCACCGACCGTGACGACCCCGAAGCGATCATGCGCCGCATGAGCGAGGCCGGTGTGTTACCGCGTTTCATCCCCGAGTTCGGCCGCATCGTCGCGATGATGCAGTTCAACATGTACCACCACTATACCGTCGATGAGCACCTGCTGCGCGCCGTCGGCGTGCTGTCCCGCATCCGGCAGGGGACATTCCACGAGGAACACCCGCTGGCCACCGAGATCATCCACACCCTCAAGAGCCACCGCGTCCTGGTGGTCGCGACGCTGCTGCACGACATCGCCAAGGGCCGCAGGGAAGATCATTCCGTCGCCGGCGAAAAGGTGGCGAAGTCCCTGTGTCCGCGCCTCGGCCTGGATGCTGCCGAAACCGAAACCGTCGCCTGGCTGGTCCGCCATCATCTGCTGATGAGCGAGACCGCCCAGATGCGCGACCTGAACGACTTCAAGACCATCCTCGATTTCGCCGGCATCGTGCAAAGCCCGGAGCGGCTGAAGCTGCTGCTGATCCTCACCGTCGCCGACATCCGCGCCGTCGGACCGGGTGTGTGGAACGGCTGGAAGGGCCAGCTTCTGCGCACGCTGTATTACGAAGCCGAACCGCTGTTGACCGGCGGCCATTCCTCGATTGCCCGCACCCAGCGCGTCGAACAGGCCCAACAACGTTTCATGGCCGAAACGACCGGCCTTTCGCGTCGCAAAGCCAGGGCCTACGTCAAGCGGCACTACGATCCCTACTGGCTCAACACCGACCTGGCGCATCAGCAGGCGCATGCCAGACTGGTTGCCGGTATGGAAGCCGCCGGCAATTCGATTGCCACCGCCGTGAAGGCCGATGCCTTTACCGCCATCACCGAAATTACGGTGGTCGCACCTGACCACCCCCGTCTTCTGGCATTGTTGACCGGGGCCTGTGCGGCGGCCGGCGGCAACATCTCCGGCGCACAGATCTTCACCACCGCGGACGGCTTTGCCCTCGACACCCTGCTGGTGGCCCGCGCCTTCGAGCACGACGAGGACGAAGCCCGCCGCGGCAAGCGCATCTGCCAGCTCATCGAACAGGCGTTGCATGGCGAGCTGCGGGTGCGCGATGCCGTGGCAAAGGCCAAGGCTGCCGCGTCGTCATCGCGCATTGAGGCGTTTCATGTCGAACCGCAAGTCGTCATCAACAACGATTCGTCGAACACCTTTACCGTCATCGAGGTCGCCGGCCTCGACCGCATTGGCCTCTTGTTCGACCTCACCGAGGCGCTCTACCGGCTCAACCTCAACATCGCTTCGGCTCACGTCACCACCTTCGGCGAGCGTGCCGTCGATGTGTTCTACGTCACCGACCTGACCGGCGCCAAGGTCACCAACGCCAACCGCCGCAAGGCGATCAGCCGCCACCTGTTCAAGGCACTGCGTTCGGCTGATGCATCCGAAGTGGCAAAGCCCGCGGCCTGAGCGCTCGCCAATGTCCGGGCGGAGCGTGTATACATCCGGGCGGGCAAGAAAGCGGGCGATTCGGAAAACCGGCCACATGTCTTTGTTGAAGTCAGCCTTTACCGTTGGCGGCCTGACCATGGTCAGCCGGGTCATGGGGTTCGTGCGCGACGTGCTGCTCGCTTCGGTGGTCGGCACCGGGCCGGTGGCGGATGCCTTCGTGGTCGCCTTTCGCTTTCCCAACCTGTTCCGCCGCCTGTTCGGTGAGGGCGCCTTCAATGCCGCCTTCGTGCCGCTGTTCGCCAAGCGCCTGGAAGGCGAGGGGCCGGTCGCGGCGCGGCGGTTCGGCGAGGAGGTGCTGGCCGCATTGCTGTTCGCCCTGCTGGTATTCCTCGCCATCGCCGAGATCGCCATGCCGGTGCTGATGTACGCCTTCGCACCGGGCTTTGCCGACGACAGGGAAAAGTTCGATCTCACGGTCACCATGACCCGCATCGCCTTTCCCTACCTCGCCTTCATGTCATTGGTCGCGCTGCTCGCCGGTGTGCTCAATTCGCTGCACCGGTTCGCTGCCGCGGCCGCCGCGCCGATCCTGCTCAACATCGTCATGATCACCGTGCTTGGCCTGATCACCTTTGCCGGCTGGGGCGCCACGCCGCGCACCGGCCAGGCCCTGGTATGGGGCGTGTGCTTTGCCGGCCTGGCCCAGCTCGTCATGCTCTGGGTCGCCGCCCACCGGGCCGGCATGACCTTGCTGCTGCAGCGGCCCCGCATGACCCCCGGTGTTCGCCGGCTCATTGCCCTCGGCATTCCCGGCGTCATCGCCGGCGGCATCACGCAGGTCAACATTGTCGTCTCGACGATCATCGCCTCGCTGCAGGACTCGGCCCCCTCGTGGCTCTACTACGCCGACCGCATCTACCAGTTGCCGCTCGGTGTCGTCGGTGTCGCCATCGGTGTCGTGCTGCTGCCGGAACTCGCCCGGCGTCTCAGGGCCGGCGATGGCGACGGGGTGGCCAACAGCCAGAACCGCGCCGTCGAGTTCGCCATGTTCCTCACCGTACCGTCCGCGATCGCGCTGATGGCCATGCCATACCCGGTGATCCAGGTACTGTTCGAGCGCGGCGCCTTCACCGCAGCCGACACCAAGGCCACCGCCGATGCCCTGGCCGCCTTTGCCGCCGGCCTGCCCGCGTTCGTGCTGATCAAGATCTTTTCGCCCGGCTTTTTCGCCCGCGAAGACACCAGGACGCCGATGTACTTCGCCGGCGCCAGCGTCGTCATCAACATCGTTCTGGCACTCGCCCTGTTCCCGTGGATCGGCCATGTCGGCATTGCCCTGGCCACCACCCTGGCCGGCTGGGCCAATGCCGGGCTGCTCGCCGTCACACTGACCCGGCGCGGCCACTTCCACAGCGATGGTCGCCTGCGGCGCCATTTGCTGATCATGCTCGCCCTGTCGCTCGTCATGGGGGCGGCGGTGTTCGCCGGCGCCAGCTACGCCATCGACACCTTCCGCGATGCCGCCGGCCTCACCGTGCGCGCCGGCCTGCTGGCCAGCCTCATTGCCGGCGGTGCCGTGATCTACCTCGGCGGCGCCCACCTGACAGGCATTTTCACCACCGGCGACCTGCGCAAATCGCTGAAACGCGGCTCATGACCCCTTGGCTTGCTCCGCCTTTGCGGGCATACAGCGCCTGACGAATTTCAAACAGCAGCGAACCCGGCCACATGTCCAAACCAGCACCCCGCGTCTTCTCCGGCATCCAGCCGACCGGCAACCTCCATCTCGGCAACTATCTCGGCGCCATCGTCCGGTTCGTCGAGATGCAATCCTCGCACGACTGCATCTACTGCGTCGTCGACCTGCACGCCATCACCCAGGACCGTGCCGTGTGGGGCGGCCCGAAGGAGCTGCGCCATTCCACGCTTGAAGTCACCGCCGCCTTCCTGGCCGCCGGCATCGATCCCAATCAGCACATCGTGTTCAACCAGAGCCAGGTGCCCGAACACGCCGAACTGGCCTGGATCTTCAACTGCGTCGCCCGCATGGGCTGGCTCAGCCGGATGACCCAGTTCAAGGAAAAGGCCGGCAAGGACCGCGAGGCGGCATCCGTCGGCCTGTACGCCTATCCCAACCTGATGGCCGCCGACATCCTGGCCTACCGCGCCACCCATGTGCCGGTCGGCGAGGACCAGAAGCAGCACCTGGAACTGTCGCGCGACATCGCCCAGAAGTTCAACAACGACTTCGCCGACACGATCCGCGAGGCCGGATATGAGGATGGCTTTTTCCCGCTGCCCGAGCCGCTGATCACCGGCCCGGCGACCCGCGTCATGTCGCTCAAGGACGGCTCCAAGAAGATGTCGAAGTCCGACCCCTCCGACCTGTCGCGCATCAATCTGACCGACGATGCTGATGCCATCGCCCGGAAGATCCGCAAGGCCCGCACCGATCCCGAGCCCCTGCCCGGTGAAGCCGATGGCCTGAAGGACCGCCCCGAAGCCAGCAACCTTGTCGGCATCTACGCCGCCCTGGCCGGCACCAGCGTCGATCAGGTCCTGTCCGACTTCGCCGGCGCCCAGTTCTCCGTGTTCAAGCCGGCCCTGGCCGATCTGGCCGTGGACAAGCTCAGCCCCATCGGCACCGAGGTCACCAAGCTGATGGCCGACAAGGCGCACATCAGGGCGGTTCTCAAGGACGGCGCAGAACGCGCCGGCGCCATCGCCGGACCGATCTACAAGGACGTCAAAAAGATCGTCGGCTTCGTGCAGTGAGCCATAAACGCGATTGCGACTGTCGTCAGCCCGCCCAATCGGGTCAGAGTTTGTGGACAACGCCACAGTTTGGAATTATTCTAATTGATGAACGGCACGCGCATCGCGCTTCCGCGCCAATATAGGACAACCCGATGTTCATTCAGACCGAAGCAACACCCAACCCGGCGACCCTGAAGTTCATCCCCGGCCAGCCGGTGGTGACCGGCACGCCGCGCGATTACCGCTCGCTCGACGATGCCGAGACGTCGCCCCTGGCTGCCCGGCTGTTTTCGGTCAATGGCGTCACCGGTGTGTTTCTCGGTGCCGACTTCATCACCGTCACCAAGGACGACGGCGAATGGCAGCACCTGAAGCCGGCCATCCTCGGGGTGATCATGGAGCACTACATGTCCGGCGCCCCGGTCATCGATGACGGCAGCACCGCGCCGGATGCCGGCGAGGAGTTCTTCGACGAAGGCGATGAGGACATCGTTTCGACGATCAAGGAACTGCTCGACACCCGGGTGCGCCCAGCCGTTGCCCAGGACGGCGGCGACATCACCTTCCACGGATTCCGTGAGGGCGTCGTCTACCTGCACATGAAGGGTGCCTGCGCCGGCTGCCCGTCGTCGACTGCGACCCTGAAGCACGGTATCGAAAACCTGCTCAGGCATTTCATCCCCGAGGTGGCCGAGGTTCGGCCGGTCTGACGTTCCGCCCACGCTGACACACCATGCTGGTTCTTGCCGTCGATACCGCCCTGGCGGCCTGTTCCGCCGCGCTCTATGACAGCACCGCTGACCGGGTCCTGGCTGAGCGCTTCGAACCGATGCAGCGCGGCCATGCCGAACGCCTTGCCGGCATGGTCGAAGAGATCATGCGCGAGGCGGAAACACCGTTTTCCGCCATCGACCGCCTGGCCGCCACCACCGGCCCCGGCACATTTACCGGCGTTCGCATCGGCCTGGCCTTTGCCCGTGGCCTGGCACTGGCACTCGATCGCCCGACGGTCGGTATCACCACCCTTCAGGCCCTGGCTGCCGCCGCGGCGCCGCAGTGCGCCGGACGCCCGGTCGCGGCGCTGATCGATGCCCGCCGCGGCGAGGTTTATCTGCAGGCATTCTCTCCGGACGTCCAGCCGCTCACGCCGCCGGTCGCCGTGGCTCTCGATGACGTGATCGCACACCTGCCGGACGAAGATGTCCTGGCCGTGGGCTCAGGCGCCTCGTTGGTCCAGCCGCATGCCAGCCGTATGGTACCGGCCGATGCCCTGGACCTGCCCGACCCGGCGACCATTGCCCGGCTGGCCGCCATCGCTCAGGCCCCCGCGCATCCGCCGGCTCCGGTCTATCTGCGCCGGCCGGATGCCAAGCAGCAGGCGCCGCTGCTGAAGTTGCCGGCCGCCGATGTCGCGATCATCCAGGCCGGTGCCGGACACGCGGACGTGCTCGCCACCATTCACGCCGAGTGCTTCACCGAGCCATGGCCCGCCGCAGAGATAGAAAGTCTGCTGTGGACACCCGGCACTTGTGCCTTCATCGCCAGCGAGAACGGTTCGGCGGCACAGCCACTCGGCTTCATCATCATTCGGCAGGCCGCGGACGAAGCGGAAATCCTGACCATCGCCACCCGCCCGCAGGCCCGCCGCCGCGCCGTCGCCAGCGCCCTGCTGACACGGGCCCTGGAAACCCTGGCGGCAACCGGCTGCGCCGACCTGCATCTGGAGGTCGACCAGGACAACGCCGCTGCCCGCGCCTTCTATGCCAGCCGGGGCTTTGCCGAAACCGGCCGCCGCAAGGATTACTACAAACACCCTGGCGGCATTTCCAGCGATGCCCTCCTGTTGCACCGTAAACTCTGACACACGGCTTTGATTGCCTTGGCGCGCGCAACTTCCTATACCGAAGGCTTGTGTTTTCATTGATTGCGTACCGGTGCCGCTTCCCGTGCTGTCCAGCTTCAAACACCTGATCCGCCTTGCCCGCGCCGGCCGCGTGGTAGCGCGCTACGACGGCCTGATCGCCCCGGATCAGATGGCCGAGCTGCCGGCCCCGGCCCGCGCCGGCCTGCGGATTGCCAAGCTGTTTTCCGGCAAGCCGCGCGCCGGCGAGATCAACCCGCTCGCCGCCGCCCTGACCGAGCTCGGCCCGACCTACATCAAGCTAGGCCAGTTCCTTGCAACCCGCCCGGACATCGTCGGGGCCGGGCGCGCGGTAGAGCTTTCCGACCTGCAGGACCGGATGCCGGCTTTCGATCAGGACACCGCTGTCGCCGAGGTCGAGCGTGGCCTGTCCGGCAGGATCGATGATCTGTTCGCCGAATTCGGTCAGCCCGTCGCCGCCGCCTCCATTGCCCAGGTCCACAAGGCAAGGGTGCCTGGCGCCGACGGCACGACCCGTCCCGTTGCCGTCAAGGTCCTGCGGCCCGGCATCGAAGCCCGCTTTGCCAAAGACATGGCGAGCTTCCGCTTTGCCGCTGAACAGCTGCAGCGCTGGCACCGGCCGTCGCGCCGCCTGCGTCCGGTCGACGCCGTGGCGATGCTCGCCCAGTCCGTCAGCCTGGAGATGGATCTGCGCATGGAAGCCGCCGCAATGTCCGAGATGGCCGAGAACACCCGCGACGACCCGGGTTTCCGGGTTCCGGCCGTCGACTGGACCCGCACCGCAAAGCGCGTGCTGACCACCGACTGGATCGACGGCATCCCGCTCACCGACTTGGCCCGCCTCAAGGCCACCGACCTCGACCTGCCGGCGCTTGGCGACGCGATCATCCAGAACTTCCTGCGCCACGCAATCCGCGACGGATTCTTCCATGCCGACATGCACCAGGGCAACCTGTTCGTCGACGAAGCCGGCGATCTGGTGGCGGTCGACTTCGGCATCATGGGCCGGCTGGCGATGAAGGACCGGCGTTTCTTGGCCGAAATCCTCTACGGCTTCATCACCCGCGACTACACCCGCGTCTCGCAGGTCCACTTCGACGCCGGCCTGGTGCCCGGTCATCAGGACCCGCAGGTTTTCGCACAGGCCTTGCGCGCCATTGGCGAGCCCCTGATGGATAAGCCCGCCAGTGAAATCTCCATGGCCCGCCTCTTGGCGCAACTGTTCCAGGTCACCGAGCAGTTCGACATGCACACCCAGCCGCAACTGCTGCTGCTGCAGAAGACCATGGTGGTGGTCGAGGGTGTCGCCCGCCTGCTCAACCCGTCGCTCAACATGTGGACCACGGCCGAGCCCGTGGTGCGCCAGTGGATGGAGCAGAAGCTCGGGCCGCAGGGACGCATCGAGGATGCCGCGGAAGGGGCCATGACCCTCGGCAAGCTGGCCGCCGCCTTCCCGGAAGTCCTTGCCGAGGCCCAGCGCACCGCCCATATGCTGTCAGGCATGGCCGAAAGCGGCGGCATCCGGCTCGATGCCCAGACCACACAAGCCCTCGCCGAAGCCCAGGCCAGCACAGCCAGCATCAGCCGCGCCGCCCTGTGGCTCGCCGCCCTGGCGCTCGCGGCCATTGCCCTGGCACAGTGGATGTGACGCGGTTTTCTGGCATAATGCACACCGGCAAGGAGTGACCGACGTGGCGCAAGACAAGACGATCCTGCTGATCATCGGCGGCGGCATTGCCGCCTACAAATGCCTTGAGCTGATCCGCCGCCTGAAAGAGCGCGGCATCGGCACGCAGGTCATTTTGACCAGGGCCGGCGAACAATTCGTTACCCCCCTGTCGCTCGCCAGCCTCAGTGGCAACAAGGTCTTCACCCATCTGTTCGATCTCACCGACGAGACCGAGATCGGCCACATCGAACTGTCGCGCTCCGCCGATCTCATCGTGGTCGCGCCGGCCACCGCCGACCTTATGGCCAAGATGGCCAACGGCATTGCCGACGACCTGGCCACCACAGCGCTGCTGGCCACCGACACGCCGGTGATGATCGCCCCGGCGATGAACGTGCGCATGTGGCAGCACGCCGCCACCCAGCGCAACCTGGCAACCCTCGCGGCCGACGGCATTTCCGTCGTCGGACCCAACGAGGGCGACATGGCCTGCGGCGAGTTCGGCCCCGGCCGCATGGCCGAACCGATGGAGATCGTCGAGGCCGTGACAAGACACTTCGGCAATGACGCCCCGGCCGCCGGCCCGCTAGCCGGCAAAAAGGTGCTGATCACCGCCGGACCCACCCATGAACCGATCGATCCGGTGCGCTACATCGCCAACCGCTCGTCCGGCCGCCAGGGCTACGCGATCGCCGCAGCGGCCCAACGCCTCGGTGCCGAAACCGTGCTGGTCTCAGGCCCCGTCCACCAGGCGCTGCCACCGGGCGTCGAGGTCCAGCCGGTCGAGACCGCCGAACAGATGCTGAAGGCCTGCGAGGCCGAACTGCCGGCCGACATCGCCATCTTCGCTGCCGCCGTCGCCGACTGGCGGGTCGCCAGGAGCGCCGCCGCCAAGATGAAAAAGGACGGCTCAGGCCGCCCGCCCGCCCTTGCGTTGACCGAGAACCCGGACATCCTCGCCACCATTGCCGCAAGCAAGAACAACCGCCCCGGCCTGGTGGTCGGTTTCGCTGCCGAAACGAACGACGTGATCGCCAACGCCCAGGCCAAGCTGGCCCGCAAGAACTGCGATCTGATCGTCGCCAATGACGTCAGCCCCGATACCGGCATCATGGGCGGCGACCGCAACACCGTGCACCTGGTCTCCGCAGACGGTGTCGAGGATTGGCCGGACCTGCCCAAGGACGAGGTCGCCAACCGCCTGATGGCCCACCTCGCCGGCCTGATCGGCGCGCCCGCCAAGGCCGCCGAATGACCGGCACGATCACCGTATCCGTCGTCAGGCTCGGCCATGCTGAAGACCTGCCGCTGCCGGCCTACGAGAGCGACGCCGCCGCCGGCCTCGACCTGCGCGCCGCCGTCGAAACGCCGGTCGTCC
The DNA here is from genome assembly GCA_965216335.1 of Aestuariivirgaceae bacterium. Taxonomy (GTDB): domain Bacteria; phylum Pseudomonadota; class Alphaproteobacteria; order Rhizobiales; family Aestuariivirgaceae; genus JAHEJE01. The sequence continues at coordinate 2,461,693 of OZ244154.1, forward strand.
TGGCGCCGGCAACGCGCGCCATCATTCCCACCGGTCTCAGGATCGCCCTGCTGGCCGGCTACGAGGCCCAGGTGCGGCCGCGCTCCGGCCTGGCCGCCAAGCACGGCATCACCGTCCTCAACAGCCCCGGCACCATCGACGCCGACTATCGCGGCGAGATCAAGGTCATCCTGATCAACCACGGCGACCGGCCGTTCGCCATCGAGCGCGGCGAGCGCATCGCCCAGCTCGTCGCCGCACCTGTGACCCGGCTTGCCTGGTCTGTGGCAGACACCCTGGACGATACCGCCCGCGGCAGCGGCGGCTTCGGTTCGTCGGGAACATCGTAAGGCACAGCCATGGCACTGAGCGACGAGGAACTGGAACGCTACGCCCGCCACATCATCCTGCATGACATCGGCGGCCCCGGTCAGATGAAGCTGAAGGCCGCCCGTGTGCTGGTCATCGGTGCCGGCGGGCTCGGCGCGCCGGTGCTGATGTACCTTGCCGCCGCCGGTATCGGCACCCTCGGCGTCATCGATGACGATATCGTGTCGCTGTCCAATCTGCAGCGCCAGATCGTCCACGATACCGACAAGGTTGGCCTGCCCAAGACCGAGAGCGCCGCCGTGGCGCTGAACCGCATCAACCCCAACGTCACCGTCAAAGGCTTCAACGAACGCCTCACCGCGGCCAACGCCATGGACATCATTCCCGGCTTCGACCTGGTGGTCGACGGTTGCGACAACTTCACCACCCGCTTTTTGGTGTCCGATGCCTGTTATCTGGCGAAGAAGACCCTGGTGTCCGGCGCCGTCGGCCAATTCGACGGCCAGATCGCCACCTTCAAGCCACATGAAACGGCGCCGGACGGCAATCCCTATCCGAGTTACCGCTGCCTGCATGAAGCACCGCCCCCGGAAGGCTCGGTGCCGACCTGCGCCGAGGCCGGCATCGTCGGTGCCATCACCGGCATCATCGGTTCGATCCTCGCCATGGAGGTGATCAAGGAGATCACCGGCGCCGGCGACAGCCTGGCCGGCCAGATCTTCATGTACGATGCCCTGGCCACCCGCGCCTACACCGCCAGGCTCCCGTGGCGCAAGGACAACCCGCTCAACGGCGAGAACCCGACGATCACCGACCTCAGCGCTTACGGCTGACGGAAAAAATTCAGCCCTGACGGTAGATTTCACTCGCCACAACAACGCGGTTCAGTCTAGTCTTTCCATGACGGCAATTCTTGGGGGGACCGGGAAAGCATGCAGGCAACGTTCCGCAGCATAGCAGGAATGCTCGGCGGAACCCTGCGTGACCTCGCGCCGATCCTCATCATTGTTGCCTTCTTTCAATTCGTCGTCCTGCGCCAGCCGGTCAACAACTTCCCCGACATCGCCATAGGGTTCGTCTTCGTGATGCTCGGCCTGGCGATTTTCATCCAGGGCCTGGAGATGGCGCTGTTCCCGATTGGCGAGGCCCTGGCCGATTCGTTTGCCCGCAAGGGCTCGCTGTTCTGGTTGCTGTTGTTCGCCTTCGGCCTCGGCTTCGGCACGACCGTCGCCGAACCGGCCCTGATTGCCGTCAGCGAGGAAGCGGCCAATGTGATGAAGACAGCCGGCTTCATCTCCGGCGGAGAGGCGGGCGTTGCCGATGCCCTGCGCTACACCGTGGCGGTCTCCGTCGGCAGTTCGCTGGTCTTGGGCGTGTTCCGCATCCTCAAGGGCTGGCCGATTCAATATCTCATCGTCGGCGGTTACATCATCGTGGTCATCCTGACCATGATCGCACCGGAGGAAATCATCGGTATCGCCTATGACTCCGGCGGCGTCACCACCTCGACCATCACCGTGCCGCTGGTCACCGCCCTCGGCGTCGGCCTGGCCACGGTGATCAAGGGCCGCAATCCGATGATCGACGGCTTCGGGCTGATCGCCTTTGCCAGCCTGATGCCGATCATATTCGTTCTGATGTTCGGGGTGGTGATCGCAGCATGATACCGGACATCATCCAGGATTTGGCCAACACCTTCGTCTCGACGCTGTTCGACGTCATCCCGATCGTCGCGGTGCTGGCCGGTTTCCAGCTCGGCGTGCTGCGCGAGCGCATTCCCAACCTGCGCCGGGTTCTGATCGGCTGCGTCTACGTCATCCTCGGTCTGGCGTTCTTCCTGTTCGGCCTGGAGCGCGCTCTGTTCCCGATCGGCAAGGAAATGGCCCGCCAGCTTACCGATCCGGCGTTCCTCGGCGGCGCCGGCGCCACCCTTGCCTGGAACGACTACTACTGGACCTACCTGTTCGCCTTCGCCATCGGCTTTTCGACCACCATCGCCGAACCCTCGCTGATCGCCGTGGCCCTCAAGGCGCGTGATGTCTCGGGCGGCGCGGTCGGCGCCTGGGGCCTGCGCATCGCCGTGGCGCTCGGCGTTGCCCTGTCGTTGGCCATCGGTGCGCTTCGCATCGTCACAGGCACACCGCTTTATATTTACATGGCGGTCGGCTATGTCATCGTTGTCATTCAGACCATATTCGCCCCCAAGATGATCGTTCCGCTCGCTTATGATTCCGGAGGTGTGACAACCTCCACTGTAACCGTTCCGCTGGTCACCGCGCTTGGCCTCGGACTGGCCACCAATGTCCCCGGCCGCAGCGCCCTGCTCGACGGTTTCGGGCTCATCGCCCTGGCCAGCCTGTTCCCGATGATCACCGTCATGGGCTACGCCCAGATCGGTGAATGGATGGCCCGGCGCAAACGCGCGGCCGCATCCACAGACAACGACAACGATCCCGACAAGGAAGGAGCCGGACAATGAAGTTCAAGCTCATCATCGTCATGACGGAAGACAGCCTGACGGACACGGCAATCGATACCGCCCGTGCCCACGGTGCCACCGGCGCGACGATCATCACCAGCGCCCGCGGCGAAGGATTGAGGCCGGCCGGCACCTTTCTCGGCCTGACACTCGAAGGTCAGCGCGACATTGTCCTCTTGCTCGTCGAAGAGCACCACTGCCGGGAAATCCTCGAAGCCATCGGCACGGCATGCGGCTTCGACGTCAAGCCGGACACCGGTGTTGCCTTCCAGGTCGACATCGAGGACGCCATCGGCCTGGCTAACCAGATCAAGAACATCCAGCAGGGGATCAGCGAGGAGGAACTGTAATGCCGCAGAAATACATCAAGGTCGCAGAAGCCATGCAGACCACTCTGCACACCATCGACGGGCTGTTGAGCGTCCGCGACGCAATCAATGAAATGAAGAAGCACAGCGTTTCATCGCTGATTATCGAACGCCGGCAAGAAGGCGACGAATACGGCATCATCACCGTTCACGACATTGCCGAGAAGGTCGTCGCCGTGAACCGCTCGACCGAACGCACCAGCATCTACGAGACCATGACCAAGCCGGCTCTGGCGCTCAACCCGAACATGAACGTCAAGTACGCCATCCGCATGCTGTCGCGCTTCCGGCTCACCCGCGCCCTGGTGACCAACGACACCGGGCTTGTCGGCCTGGTCACCCTGCGCGACCTGGTGGTGCACTACGTCGATGACGATGACGACGAAACCTGATCAGGATCCAAGCCGTTTCAGCGCCTTGGCGAGGATTTTGTCCCGGCCATAGACATCGTCGCGGAAGTGCACGCTGCCGTCCTTGTTGGCCCAGGCGGTCAGGTAGGTGACGTGTACCGGCAGGTGCTTCTTCAGGTTGACGATGCGCCGCTTGCGCGAGGCGATCTGGTTTTTGATCCGCTTGACCGACCAGCCCTGCTCCTTCAGCAACACACCGGCCAGCTGTTCGGGATGCTGCACCCGCATGCAGCCGTGGCTGAAATACCGGCTCTCCCGGGCAAACAGGCTTTTGGACGGCGTGTCGTGGATGTAGACATTGAACCGGTTCGGGAACATGAACTTGATCCGCCCCAGCGCATTGCCCGGTCCGGTGTCCTGACGCAGCCGGTAGGGCACCCGTCTCACCGCCGCCCAGTTGACGCTGTAGGGTGAAACCGCCTTGCCAGAGGCATTGATCAGCTTGATCCGCTCGCGCGCCAGCACGCCCGGGTTACGCCGGAGCTTGGGCAGATACTCCTTGTTGGCGATCGACGACGGCACATTCCAGTAGGGATTGATGACCAGGTATTTCATCTTGTCGGAAAACACCGGCGTGCGGTGATAGGTCTTGCCGACCACCACGCGAGCCGTGTGGATGGTCTTTTCATTGCCGTCGCGCTCCTCGACGACCTTGAGGATCTGGTCCGCCTGGTTGACGAACACATAGCGCGCGCCCAGGTCATCAGGCATCCAGCGCCGGCGCTCCAGATTGAGCACGATCTGCTCGATGCGCTTTTCCACCGGCACCCGCAGTGCCTTCAGCGTGCTCGGCCCGATCACCCCATCCGGGTTGCGGCCATGCCGGACCTGAAACGCCTTTACCGCCTCGACCAACGGTTCGTCATACTCGGTACCCGTGCCCGGTTGCGTCAGATCGCCGGTCATCGTCAGCATCTCGCGCAGCGCCCGCACCCGCTCATCGCTGCCGCCGGGTTTCAGCACCTTGCCGGCCGGCACCAGCGGCCAGCCGCCTTTCGCGGCAATCGCCCGGTACTGGGCCAACGCCGCCTTCAGCCGGTCGTAGCGCGGCGTTTGAGGCTTGACCGTGTCGAGATAAGGCAGCAGGTCGTCGGCCTGCTCGGCCCCGTCGAGCAGATAAAGCGGCCCAGGTCCGCGCGAGGTAATCGCCAGGTCGCGGTTAATCCGCGACGGCTCCACCTGGCCCTGGTTCAAGTCGCGGGTAAAGTCGGCGAACACGTCCGTCAGCAACAGATCGAGTTCTGCCAGCACCTCCGGGTTGTTGTCGTCGATCCGCTCGGCGATATCCTCGACCGAGTAGCGGGCGGGGGTCAGGCCATGTTCGCCGGCATTGCGCAGCGCCTTGAGCAGCATGCGGCCCTTGGTCTTGACGCCCGAATCCCGTGTCCAGATCGGTTTGAAGTTGCGGTCCTGATAATAGGTGAAAATCTGAAACAGCCGCTCGTCGCTGCGCTCCTGGCCAAGGTCGATCTGGCCCGAGGTAATAAACGCCTCGATCGCACTCGCCACCTGCTCGTTGTTGGCCGCCTGTATGGCTTGAACGGGCAAAAGAACAATCAGGAACAGGCTGGCAAGAACAGCACGGCAAACCTTCGGCATGGTCATCCCCTCATCAGCTCGGCCCCGGATGGCGCGAACTATAGCGGATGATGACCGAAGCGTCAGTACTTCGGCAAATCAACAGCTCAGTTCGCAAACCTGAAGTGCATCACATCGCCGTCAGCGACGATGTAGTCCTTGCCCTCCAGCCGCATCTTGCCGGCATCCTTGGCCGGGGTCTCGCCGCCGAGTAGGACGTAGTCATCGAATGCGATGGTCTCGGCGCGGATGAAGCCTTTTTCGAAATCCGTGTGGATCGCGCCGGCCGCCTTCGGTGCCGTCGTGTCGCGTTTCACCGTCCAGGCGCGCGCTTCCTTGGGGCCGACGGTGAAGTAGGTGATCAGGTCGAGCAGCTGATAGCCGGCATGGATCAGCCGGTCGAGCCCGGCTTCGGTCAGCCCGAGGGTTTCCAGAAATTCGGCCCGTTCCTCGCCGTCCAGTTGCGCCAGTTCGGCCTCGATGGCCGCCGAGATCACCACGACGCCCGCCCCCTCGGCCTGTGCCTTGGCCGCCACCCTGGCACTGGCCTCGTTGCCCGCTGCCGCGGCGTCCTCCTCGACATTGCACACATAGAGCACCGGCTTGGTCGTCAGCAGATTGAGCGCCCGCCAGGCGGTCCGTTCCTCCCTGTCGATGTCGGCCATGCGGGCCGGCTTGCCCTGTTCCAGCAGGGTCGTTGCCTTGCGCATCAGTGCCACCTGCGCCTTGGCCTCCTTCTCGCCCGAGTTGGCCTTCTTCTCGATCCCAACCAGCCGTTTCTCCAGGCTCTCCAGGTCGGCCAGCATCAGTTCGGTCTCGACGATCTCGGCATCGCGGATCGGGTCGATGGCACCCTCCACATGCGTGACATCGCCATCGGAAAAGCAGCGCAGCACATGGACGATGGCGTCGACCTCGCGGATGTTGGCCAGGAACTTGTTGCCGAGCCCCTCGCCCTTGGACGCGCCGCGCACCAGTCCCGCAATATCGACAAAGGTGATGCGGGTCGGGATCACCTCTTTCGACTTGCCGATGTCGGCCAGCCTGAACAGCCGCGGATCGGGCACCGCCACCTCGCCGACATTCGGCTCGATGGTACAGAACGGATAGTTCGCCGCCTGCGCCGCCGCGGTCTGCGTCAACGCATTGAACAGGGTCGACTTGCCGACATTCGGCAACCCGACGATACCGCACTTGAACCCCATCAGCCGTCGTCCTTCGTAGCGCCGGGCAACAGCCGCTTGAGTGCTGCAAACGCACCGCTTTCGGGCCCGTCGCCGGTCTTGTCGTTTGTCTTGCCGTCGTCAGGCTGCGCCGCGCCGGCTTTCGGCTTTGCCACATCGGCCGGTGCCAGATCGAGGTGCACCTTGTTCTGAAACGTTGCAAACTGCCGGACCGCCAGCAGGCCGGCATGCCGCACCAGTGCATCGCGCAACGGATCGACCGACAACAGGTCCTGCTTGGAAAAGTCCTTCAGCACGTAGCCGTGCACCTTGTCCTTGTGTCCCGGGTGGCCGATGCCGAAGCGCACCCGGTGAAAGTCCGGCCCGATATGGGCGATGATCGAGCGCAGACCGTTGTTGCCGGCATGTCCGCCGCCGGTTTTCATGCGCATCTTGCCGGGCGGCAGGTCGAGCTCGTCGTGCACCACCACCACGTCATCCGGCGTCAGGTTGAAGAACCGCATGGCCTCGCCGACCGCGCGGCCGGACTCGTTCATGTAGGTCATCGGCTTGATCGCCAGAACCTTCGCGCCGTCGATCAGCCCATCGCTGATCTCGCCCTGGAATTTTCCGCGCCACGGCGACAGGCCATGCTGGCGGACGATCTCGTCCACCACCATGAAGCCTATATTGTGCCGGTTGCCGGCGAATTTCGGCCCGGGATTGCCGAGCCCGGCAATGAGGATCATCGTTCAGGCCCCGTCGGACTGTCCGACGGCAAGAGACGCTAGTTCTCCTCGCCGCCTTCCGCCTCTGCTGCCGCGGCTTCTTCGTCGCCGATGGTCGGAACCTCGCCGGCCTCGACCTCTTCGCCTTCCTCGCCCTCTTCTTCTTCTTCCTCGCTTGCCAGGTCGGCAGGCGCAGCGATGGTGCAGACGGTGAAGTCGCGGTCGGAGATGGTCGGCTCGATGCCCTCCGGCAGAGTGATATCCGAGATGTGCACGCCGTCGCCGATATCGAGGCCCGTCAGATCGACTTCGAAGCTCTCGGGGATCGCATCGGCCGGGCAATAGACCTCGATCTCGTAGCGTACCACGTTGAGCACGCCGCCGCGGGTGATGCCGGGCGATTCCTCATCGTTGATGAAGTTACACTGCACATTGACCGCAATGCGCGCGCCCTTGCCCAACCGCAGGAAATCGACATGCATGAGAAAGTCACGCACCGGGTCGAACTGCACGTCGCGCGGAATGGCGCGCACCTTGTCGCCGTCGACCTCGACATCGACCAGCGTCGACAGAAAGCGGCCGGTTTGCACGTGTTTCCAGGTGTCGCGGTAATCGAGAGTGACGAGTTGGGGGGCTTTCTTGTCGCCGTAGATGACGGCGGGCACGCGGCCCTCGCGGCGCACTGCCCGGGCGGCCCCCTTGCCGGCCCGATCGCGCGCCTTGGCCTCCAGAAGTACAGGCTTAGCCATGGCTGGTTCTCCAATAATGTCAAACTGAGAACGCACCCCGAGGGTGCGTTGCAGCGCAGGGCTTCCTCCAGGGGTGAACGTCCTCCCGCGCGGGCGCGCTTATACGCCTTTCGCCGGAGCGATGCAATGCCTGTCGGTGATTCCGCGATCAGAACGGATAACGCGGCCCGCTATACATCTTGGTGAAGCCGAGATAGCGGTGGCCAAACGCTCTCCGGATTGCCCGCTTGCGCTCGCGGCGATGAAAGAAACTGCGATCAATGACGATCACCGTCACCTCCGGCCCACGGTCCTTGACGATCGGTTGCATGGCCCGCTTGGCGGGCTGGCCTGCCGGCTGTTCAAGTTTTGGCGGATAGATGATGTTTACACCGGAGGCATAAACAGGCGCCGACGCCGATAAGACTGCCGCCAGAACGCCAACCGATACTGCCGAACGAACACACATACTAACCATCTTGTTTTTCCACGCTCAAACGCGCCGCATCATTCTCGCACACCAGCTTAACGGTTCGTTAACCGGCAGGAAAGGCCGATCTGTGCCGAACGGCAAAGGCATCTCAAGCATGGTTAAGGCCGATTTGCGCGAATGATAAAATTTTTCGGTAAATCTTAGCCCGAACTTAAAACATCACTGCCATATTGGCAGGGCCTGTCAGGGGGTGAAGATTCAGCAATGATGCTCGATGAACTCAAGATACCGGCATTGGCCGCTCGCACAAGACGCTTCGGCGCCTTCAACCGCGTTTGTACGAATGCGCGCAAGGCGGCCCATGACGCCTCAGGCAGTATTGCGATCATTGCCGCCGTCGCCATCACCGCACTGGTCATGAGTGCCGGCGTGGCCGTTGATTTCGGCGCAGCCTACAAGAAACGCTCGCAACTTCAGACAATCGCCGATTCTGCCGCCATTGCCGCTGCCCGCGAATTGTCGTTGGCCAATGCCACGGTCCAGCAGGTAGAATCCGTCGCCGAAAAAATGGTTGCCCTCAAAGCCGCTGATCTGGGCGCATCACTGGCAACAACCGTACAGGTCAATGAAGAGTCAGCCTCCGTCGAGGTCACCCTGACGGAAAACTGGCAGCCCTACTTTGCCGGACTGTTCACAGACACCCTGTCGCCTATCACCACAGACGCCCTGGCGCGCATCGCCGGCAGCGAAAAAGTGTGTGTTGTCGGACTGGAGGGCGCCGAGGCCCGCGGCGTTCATCTCAGACGCAGCGCAAGCCTGACCGCCAATGGCTGCGCCGTCTATGCCAACTCCCGCAACTCCAAGGCCATTCAGATCGATGATTCAGGCTCAATGAAGGCCAGTCTGATATGCGCGGTCGGCGGCACCAACACCGCGCCCGGCGGCTACAATCCGGATCCGACGGTCGATTGTCCGCCGTTTCCCGATCCGCTCGCCGACCGTCCCGCGCCGTCCGGAAGCCTCTGTGATTTCCAGGATTTCGAGGTCGACGCCGGAACAGTCACCGTGTCCCCCGGTGTCTATTGCGGCGGACTGGTTGTGGCCGGCAAAGCCACGATAAATTTCCAGCCGGGAATATACATCATCAAGGATGGGCCGCTGCTCGCCCAGTCTTCGAGTACACTGAGCGGTGTAAACGTTGGCTTCTACCTTACCGGCGACCAGGCCCAGATGAATTTCGGCGCCAACACCACGATCAGTCTGACGGCGCCCAAGGACGGCGATATGGCCGGCCTGCTGTTCTTCGAGGACCGCACCAACCCGTCGGGCGCAATTCACCGCATAACCAGCAACAACGCCCGCCTGCTCCTCGGCACGTTCTATTTGCCGGTCAACCGGCTGTTCATCGACGCCAATGCACCGGTGGCCGATCAAAGCGCCTACACCGCCATTATCGCCCGCCGGTTGACCCTCGATGCCGGTCCGAACCTGGTGCTGAACTCGAATTATACCGCCACCGACATCCCCGTGGAACACGCCCTGTCCGGCGTCGGCGGCCGGATCGTGCTGGCAAGATAGCCGGTCAAACCGCCCCGCCAGGAAATAAATTTGATCTCTTTCAAGAGATTAACGTATTGAAATTATTGAATATATTCTGAGAAAACCGTTTTCGGCAGGCAAAACATTACCATCATGTAACCGATTGCACATCGCCGCGCCGTGCCGCGGGCTAGTCTCCGGTCATCAAAGTCGATCAACAGTTGATCGCTTCAACGACTTCAAGGAGACGAACCATGATCCGCAAGACTATCATCACCACCGCCGTTGCCGCAGTTGTTACAGCCGCTGCAATGGGTTCCACAGCTTCGACCGCCTCGGCCGGCGTAAAGGTCTACTTCGGTCACGGCTGGCATGGCGGCCATTGGGGCCACGGCCATGGTTGGGGCCACGGCCACCGCCGCTACAACCCCTGCCGCCACTGGAAGAAGAAGTACCACTGGACCGGCAAGCGCCGCTATCTGCGCAAGTACCGCCGCTGCATGCGCCGCTACTACTAAGCGCCAGTCCACAACCTGAACAATCGCCCTGGAGCATGCTGCTCCGGGGCGGTTTTTTGTCTTGACGAAATCGTACCAGAGGCAGTTGAAATCAGCGCCGTCGCCGGAGGAAAACCGTTGTCCTGCCAACGCCGTACACAAATCTGAAAAGCCAATCGCCGATACCGCCGGTATCGCCGATACTGCCAGTATCAGGCGGCGGTTTCCGTGCGGCGCGCCTCGATCAGGCCGGTGATGTCCTTCATCATCGCGTTGATCCGGAAATCCTTGGGCGTATAGACGGCCGCCACGCCCATCTGCTTGAGCACATGCTGGTCCTCGGCCGGTATGATGCCGCCGACGATCACCGGAACGCCGTCGAGACCGGCCGAACGCAACCCGTTCACCACCTCGCGCACCAGCGGCACATGCGAGCCCGACAGAATTGACAGACCCACCGCATGGGCGCCGCTGTCAACCGCCGCCGCAACGATCTCCGCCGGTGTCAGCCGGATGCCGTCATAGGTCACCTCCATGCCGCATTCGCTGGCCCTGACGGCGATCTGCTCTGCCCCGTTCGAGTGTCCGTCAAGCCCCGGCTTACCGACCAGAAAGCGCACCGGCGTGCCCAGTTTGGCCGCCAGCCTGTCAACGGCGGCGCGCACATCGTCGAGATCTTCCATACCGACATGCACGACCACACCGGTGCCGGTCGGCGCACGGTACTCGCCGAACACTTCGCGTAGGGTTGCACCCCATTCCCCCGTGGTAACTCCAGCCTTGGCACAGGCGACCGACGGCTCCATGATGTTGCGGCCATCGCGCGCTGCGGCCTGCAGATCGGCCAGCGCGGCCTCGACCGCCGCCCGGTCGCGCTGCCGCCGCCAGGCCTTGAGGCGTTCGATCTGTTCGAACTCGACGTGATCGGACACGGTCAGGATCGCCTGCCCGTCGCCGTCACTCAGCGGTGAAGGCTCACTCTCCTGGTAGGCGTTCACGCCGACAATGGTCTGTTCGCCGGTTTCCACCGCCTCGATCCGCTCGGCGTTGGAGCGCACCAGCTGTTCCTTCATGTAGCCGCTGTCGACTGCCGCAACCGCACCGCCGAGGCTTTCGATATGAGCCAGCTCGCTGCGCGCTTCAGCCTTCAGCGCCGCGACCTTGGCATCGATTTCCCCGGAACCCTCGAAAATATCGCCATATTCCAGCAGATCGGTCTCATAGGCCAGTATCTGCTGCATACGCAGCGACCACTGCTGGTCCCACGGCCGCGGCAGGCCGAGCGCTTCGTTCCAGGCCGGCAACTGCACCGCCCGCGCCCGGGCCCCCTTCGACAAGGTCACCGCCAGCATTTCGATCAGGATACGGTAGACGTTGTTCTCCGGCTGCTGCTCGGTCAGGCCCAGTGAATTGACCTGCACGCCATAGCGGAACCGCCGCAGTTTTTCATCTTCCACGCCATAGCGCTCACGGCAGATCTCGTCCCACAGTTCGGTGAACGCCCGCATCTTGCACAGTTCTGTGATGAACTTGATGCCGGCATTGACGAAGAAGCTTATCCGCCCGACGACCACGGGAAACTCGTCATCAGGCACCTCGCCCGATGCCCTGACGGCATCGAGCACCGCGATCGCCGTGGCCAGGGCAAACGACAGTTCCTGAACCGGCGTCGCACCGGCCTCCTGCAGGTGATAGGAGCACACGTTCATCGGGTTCCATTTCGGCAGCTCGCGATACGACCAGGTGATCGTATCCTTGATCAGCCGCATCGATGGCTCGGGCGGAAACACGTACGTGCCGCGCGACAGGTATTCCTTGATGATGTCGTTCTGCGTCGTGCCGGTCAGGGCCGCACGCGAAACCCCCTGCTCCTCGGCCACCGCCGTGTAGAGCGCCAGCAGCCAGGCCGCCGTCGCATTGATCGTCATGGAGGTATTCATCCGGTCGAGCGGGATCCGGTCGAACAGCGTACGCATGTCGCCGATGTGAGAAACCGGCACGCCGACCTTGCCGACCTCGCCGCGCGCCAGCTCATGGTCGGCATCATAACCGGTCTGCGTCGGCAGATCGAAGGCCACGGACAGCCCGGTCTGGCCCTTTTCCAGATTGCGCCGGTACAGCGCATTGCTGTCGGCTGCCGTTGAATGCCCCGCGTAGGTGCGGATGATCCACGGCCGGTCACGCTTGGATGTCAGTTGCTTGTCCATGTTGTCCCGAAGTTCTTGTTCGACAGGTGGCCGCCATGCAAGCATGTTCCATGTTGCAGCGCAACCAAATCTCACGGACCAGGACGTTCGGACAGACAGTCGGACAAAGAAAAACCGCCGCGGGCAGGGCCTGCAGCGGTTTGATCAGTGTGCCGGTCCGGCCGGCATCAAGTGCTGTTGCGATAGGCCAGCAAGAGCACGAATCCCGCCAATGTCATACCGAAATTGGCCGTGATCGCGCTTGCGACAATCTCATTCTGCATCGGAAACAGGATCGGCGCGCCAAACTCGCGGAACGCAAAGCAGCCGATCATCATGACGGAAAAGTTGACCATGAAGTTGAACGACGATTCAACCTGTGTCAGCCGCATCACCACCCCGGCACCGACAAAACTCATGATCGCCATGATCAGCAGTCCGACATAAGAAACCTCAGACGATCCCCCGAATTGCGGCCGCCACGTGATAATTCCAAAGAAAGCGTCAATGGCCTCAAACATCCATCCTCTCCCAACCAGAGCATCAACCACTCAGGCCCGAAACGCGCCTGATACAGCTCTCACGCGCACAAGGCTACACCATCCATAAATTTTTTCAACGAATTCGGTACTTTAGCCTTAACACATGGTATTTGAACGATTGCATTCAGCTCTTGTTAACAGTCGCCCGGCGGGCCGGGTTTTGCGCTGCGGCACCTTACATGTTGCAGCGCGAAAGCAAATGAGGCTATTGTTCGGCGCCTGAGGCATGAGGGAACAGGCCCACCGACGCAATTGGACAAAAAGGGTTGAAGCGATGAGTGCGAAATACGCTGACGAGGCACAGCCGGCCACCAACGACGGCGCACCGAAGAAGGATCTCTACGAGCTCGGCGAATTGCCGCCGCTCGGCCATGTGCCCAAGAACATGTACGCCTGGTCTATTCGCCGCGAGCGCCACGGCAATCCCGATACCGCCATGCAGGTCGAGGTACTGCCGACCTGGGACATCGACAGCCACGAAGTGCTGGTCCTCGTCATGGCCGCCGGCGTCAACTACAACGGCGTATGGGCCTCCCTCGGCAAGCCGATCACCCCACTCGACGTCCACAAGAACGACTACCACATTGCCGGCTCGGATGCCTCGGGCATCGTCTGGGCCATCGGCTCCAAGGTCAAGCGCTGGAAGGTCGGCGACGAGGTCGTCATCCACTGCAACCAGGACGACGGCGACGACGAGGAATGCAACGGCGGCGACCCGATGTTCTCGCCCTCCCAGCGCATCTGGGGCTACGAGACGCCGGACGGCTCGTTCGCCCAGTTCTGCCGCGCCCAGGCCCAGCAGCTCATGCCGCGCCCCAAGCACCTCACCTGGGAGGAATGCGCCTGCTACACACTGACGCTGGCCACCGCCTACCGCATGCTGTTCGGCCACCGCCCGAACATCCTCCGGCCCGGCCACAACGTGCTCGTCTGGGGCGCTTCGGGCGGCCTCGGCTCGTTCGCCGTGCAGCTGTGCGCCACCACCGGCGCCAATGCCATCGGCGTCATTTCCGACGACGACAAGCGCGATTTCGTCCTGTCGCTCGGCGCCAAGGGCGTGATCAACCGCAAGGACTTCAACTGCTGGGGTGAGATGCCGCCTGTCGGCACCGATGAATACAACGTCTGGCTCAAGGAATCGCGCAAGTTCGGCAAGGCCATCTGGGACATCACCGGCAAGGGCGTCAATGTCGATACCGTGTTCGAGCATCCCGGCCAGGCGACCTTCCCGGTCTCCTGCCTGGTGGTCAAGCGCGGCGGCATGGTGGTGTTCTGCGCCGGCACGACGGGCTACAACCTCACCATGGATGCCCGCTATGTCTGGATGCACCAGAAGCGCATCCAGGGCTCCCACTTCGCCCACCTGAAACAGGCGACCCAGGCCAACCAGTTGGTCATCAACCGGCGCATCGATCCGTGCATGTCCGAGGTCTTTGGCTGGGAGGATATCCCGAAGGCCCACGTGCGCATGCAGAACAATCAGCACAAGCCCGGCAACATGGCCGTTCTCGTCTGCGCCCCCAAGACGGGCCTGCGCACCTTCGAGGACGTCATCGAGGCCTGTAGCGGCTAATCTTCCCCTACTCGGCAGCCGTGCTGTCTTGCGTGGCTGCCTCCTGGGCCAGCCGCTCGGCCTCGCGCCGGTCGCGCAGCACCAGCAGGGCCTGGTTGATCTCACCGCCGAGGATCATCAGCAGGGCCGAAATGTACAGGAAGATCAGCGCGATGATCACATTGGCGATGCCGGCATAAACCACCTGGATGCGGGCAAACCGATTGAGGTAGTCGGCATAGATCCAGGCGGCAACGAGCCACAGCACCATGGTGATCACCACCCCCGGCATGATATCGCGCAGCTTGTGCCGCTTCACCGGTAGAAACTGATGCGACAGGATCAGCCCGCCGAACAGCAGCAGTAACCCGACGGGAAAGTTCAGCAGGTGGAACCAGGCCGAAAACGGCTCCAGCACCGGCAGCAGCGCTTCCGCCTTGTTCCAGTACAGCGGCCCGAACACCAGCAGCAGGGCCAGCAGCAGCAGCACCGCCGCGCCGACAATCACGAACAGCACGCTTTGCACGAACCGGTAGGGCCACAACCGGGTCTCCGAATAGCCGTAGCTGCGGTTCAGCCCGGTGCGTACGCTTTCCACGCCCGTCGTTGCCGTGTAGAGCGTAAACGCCGCCGACAGGGTCAGAAGCCCGGTGCCCTGCCGGCCCAGAATTCCATGAATTTCCACCGTCAGCGGCGCCACAAGCTCGTCCGGCAGTCCCTCGAGCAGATAATCCACCGCCGTTTGTGCCAGGTGCTCGCCGCCGAACCAGCCGGCCAGCGCGGTCATGAACAGCAGGAACGGAAACAGCGACAGCAGGGTGCAAAATGCAATGTTGCCGGCCAAGGGAAATCCGTCATCGAGGTAGAACCGGTGGTAGATGTCCACACACAGCGTCTTCAGCGTCGATAGCAATTGCGCACCTGCACCGGCGGTTGATCGGGGGGTTCAGGACCGATCGGCCCGGCCAAGCCCTGCCCCCGAGTTCCTGGATCGGTTCAAAGGCATGTGCCGGCCGGAAAAATCGAATGCAAAACCCGCACGCATAAGATAGGCATCCCGCAGGCAACACTCAACAGCGGCAGGTCATGGCGGCATCCAAAAACGACGATCCCGGTACGGATCCGGCATGGCTCACCATGGTGCCGGCGCTTTTCGTGCTGTTGTGGTCGACCGGTTTCATCGGCGCCCGGATGATCGGCCAGGATGCCGAGCCTTTGAGCTTCCTCACCATCCGCTTCGTCATCGCCGCCATCCTGCTCGCCCTTGTCGCCGTCCTCACCCGCGCCCCGTGGCCGGACCGGCGCGGCGCATTGCACGCCACAATTGCCGGCGCGCTGATCCATGGCGGCTACCTCGGACCCATCTTTTGGACCATATCCAACGGCATGCCGGCCGGCGTTTCGGCTCTGATCGTCGGCCTGCAACCGCTGATCACCGCCTTCCTGGCTGCCATGCTGCTTGGCGAACGGATCACCCCGCGCCACTTCGCCGGCCTGGCGATCGGCATCCTCGGCGTGGCATTGGTGGTATCGCCCCGTCTGAGTTACGCCGGCACCGGCATCACGCCGCTTGGCGTCGCCATAACCGTTGCCGGCACCTTTTCGATCGTCATCGGCTCGATCTATCAAAAGCGCTTTGCCGGGAATCACGACCTGCGCACCGCCAACGTGTTCCAGTTTCTCGGCGCCGCAGCCGTCGTGCTGGCCGGTGCCCTGGCCCTGGAAGGCTTCCGCATCGCCTGGACATCAAACGTCGTCTTCGCCATGGCCTGGCTTGTTCTGGTCTTGTCGATCGGCGCCGTCAGCCTGCTCTACCTGCTGATCCGCCATGGCGAGGTGTCCAAGGTCGCCGGGCTGTTCTATCTCGTACCGGCGGTCACGGCGCTCACCGCCTGGCTGCTGTTCGGCGAAACCCTGCTGCCCGTCCAGATGCTCGGCATGCTGGTGTGCGCCGGCGCCGTCATGCTGGTCATGCAGCGCCGGTCCACAGGGTGAAACGGCCGGTGAGTTCTATTTTGCATTGCAACATGGACTTGCTATAACGGCCCATCCTGACAACCCAGCGAGAGTGACTCCATGAGCCTGGCGGAAAACATTGATAGTGGACGTATCGCGCTCGACAATCTCGTCGGCGTCACCAGAGCGGCGGTAGAAGCGGTAGACCATCTGTACAACACGGCCCGCGCCTGCGCCGCCGAACGTGTTTGGGACGGCGAACGCTATTGCCCCAAACTCATCGAGCAATCCCAGCGCACGGTGCACGGCCTGGCCTGGTTCGCCACCTATGCCGAAACCCTGCGCCAGGTCTCGCTCTACGCCGAACGGCTTGAAGCCGCCGGCAAGCTCGGCGAGATCGAAGAACTGCAGATCCAGGTGCTGTTCGGGGAGTATCTCAACCAGATCGCCGGCGGCATCCCGATGAACCAGGGCGAGTTCATTCGCCCCGCCGAGCTCGATCTGCGCCGCGCCGACACCGCTATCCTCTATGACGGCCCGGCCGGCGAACTGACCCGCTTCGGCAACACCCCGCATGTCCGCGCCCGCCTGGCCGAACTGCTCGTCGAGGCCCAGGGCAACACCACCTTCGGCGATCCGGCCATGGACGAGACCATGGACCAGATGCGCGAGGAAATGCGCAAGTTCGTCGCCGACAACGTCGCCCCGCATGCCCATGAATGGCACCTCAACAACGACTACGTGCCGCTTGAGCTGATCGACAAACTGGCAGAACTGGGTGTCTTCGCCCTCACCCTGCCGGAGGAATACGGCGGTCTCGGCCTCGGCAAGGAATCCATGTGCGTCGTCTCCGAAGAGCTGTCGCGCGGCTGGATCGCCATCGGCTCGCTCGGCACCCGGCCGGAAATCGCCGCCGAACTGATCCTCGCCGGCGGCACCGAGGCGCAGAAGGAATGCTGGCTGCCGAAGATCGGTTCCGGCGAAGTCCTGCCCACCGCCGTGTTCACCGAACCCAACACCGGCTCGGACCTGGCATCGCTGCGCACCCGCGCCGTCAAGGACGGCGATCACTACAAGGTCACCGGCAACAAGACCTGGATCACCCACCCGGTGCGCGCCGATGTCATGACCCTGCTGGTGCGCACCAATCCGGACGAGAAGGGCTACAAGGGCCTGTCCATGTTCCTGGCCGAAAAACCGCGCGGCACCGACGACGATCCGTTCCCGGCCGAAGGCATGTCCGGCGGCGAAATCGAGGTCCTCGGCTATCGCGGCATGAAGGAATACGAAATCCGCTTCGAAGACTTCAGGGTCAAGGCGGAAAACCTGCTCGGCGAGACCGAAGGCGAGGGCTTTAAGCAGCTCATGCAGACCTTCGAATCGGCCCGCATCCAGACCGCCGCCCGCGCCATCGGCGTTGCCCAGAGCGCCCTCGACATCGGCTTGCAATACGCCATCGACCGCATCCAGTTCGGCAAGCCGATCATCTCGTTCCCGCGCATCGCCGACAAGCTGGCGATGATGTCCGCCGAGATCATGGCCACCCGCCAGCTCACCTACTATTCGGCCCGCGAGAAGGATGCCGGCCGGCGCTGCGACCTTGAGGCCGGCATGGCCAAGCTGCTTGGCGCCCGCGTCGCCTGGGCCGCCGCCGACAACGCCCTGCAGATCCACGGCGGCAACGGTTTTGCACTGGAATACCAGATTTCCCGCATCCTGTGCGACGCCCGTATCCTCAACATTTTCGAGGGCGCCGGCGAAATCCAGGCCCAGGTCATCGCCCGCCGCCTCCTGGAAGGCGCCAACTAATGCCGGCGGCATTGGGCGGGAGCTTGGCTGACTGGTGGCGGCTGAGGAGGGGGCAGCGGGTTTCCTCCGGCGCTGTTGCACGGCGCCGGGGGCATTAGATGCCGGGTGATGGCCGCGCCATTCTGATCACCGGATGCTCGTCCGGCATCGGTTACACCTGTGCTCTGGGCATGGCGGAACGCGGCTGGCGGGTGTTCGCCACAGCGCGCAGCGATGACGATTTGGCCAGGCTGCAAAGGGTCGGGCTGGAGACTGTTGCGCTCGACTATACCGACCCGGCCAGCATCGCGGCCTGCGCCGATCATATCCTTGATGCGACCGGCGGCAAGCTCTACGCCTTGTTCAACAACGGCGCCTATGGTCAGGCCGGCGCGGTCGAAGACCTGAGCCCGGATGTCCTGCGGGCGCAGTTCGAGGCCAATGTGTTCGGCTGGCACGACCTGACCTGCCGCCTTGTGCCGGCCATGCGGGCTGAGCGGGCCGGACGTATCGTGCAATGCTCTTCCGTGCTTGGCCTCGTCGCCCTCAAATGGCGCGGCGCCTACAACGCCTCCAAATTCGCCATCGAGGCCCTGTCCGACACCATGCGCCTGGAACTGTCCGGCACCGGCATCCATGTCTGCCAGATCGAACCCGGCCCGATCCGCTCGCGCTTCCGCGAACACGCCATCGCGGCCTTGCGCGCCAATGTCGATCTCCATGCCTCGCCGCACGCATCGGAATACGCCAGCCAGCTCGCCGCCGAGGACGGCAAACTCGAAAGACAGGGCAGCGCCCCGCTCGAGACCCCGGCCGAAGCCCGCGCCAGGGCGCCACGCGGCCTCAAGCCCGCTTACCGTCTCGGCCCCGATGCCGTGCTCGACAAACTGATCCATGCCACCGAAAGCCCGAACCCGCGCCCGCGCTACTACGTGACATCGTCGACCTGGGCCATGGCCACCGCCCGCCGCGTCCTCTCCAGCCGCCTCCTCGACCGCCTGTGCGACCGGGTGTCGTGAGGACTGGCCAACCCACCAGCATCGGAGCGCTCAAAGACGTCCATCAAGAAACACTTTGTTAGGGCCTTGCTTGGCAATACCGAGCCATTTGATGGGCAAACTCGTTCAGCCCAGCAAGCCATGGCGCGCGGGCGCGATGCGGTGCATCGGGTAAGTGGCATGGCGCACCGGACGGACGAATTCGTCCCACCGAAGGCCGGCTTTTCGCGTTTGCTGGCAAGGCAGGCGGCAAGCCATGGTCTGGTTGACAACAAGTGCCGTCTAACGCTGTCCAGCAAACGCGAAAAGCCGGTCAAATGGCTCGGTAGTGTCAAAAGAGGCTCCAAATGACACTGGTTCGACAGGTTGCTCGGTCACGAATGAAGGAACGCAGAACCTCACATTACCGCAAGGCCCGCTCGAACTCTCCAACTTTTAGTCACATTTTTGCCTGACAAATATTTATAAGGCAAAAATAATTGGATTCCTGAGTCTGTGACTTTCCAAACCTGGCATGCGAACCACGCTTGACACGCTCACCATAACCCCCGAAGGCTTGTGAATGAACATTTTCGACTACCTGGTACCCATCGCCGTCGGCGCCGTCTTCGTCGTGCTGCTCATGGGCCTGTGGAACATGATGCGCGGCGGCAGTTCCAACACCTCGCAAAAACTCATGCGCTGGCGCGTCATCCTCCAGTTCATCGCTGTCGTCATCATCATGATCGCCATCTGGTACAAGGCATCGTGACGGCCACAGCCGCCGGCAATCTGCCCTAGAGCCTTTTTTTGACAATACCGAGCCATTTGACCGGCTTTTCGCGTTTGCTGGCAAGGCAGGCGGCACGCCGTGGTCTGGTTGACCACAAGTGCCGCCTAACGCTGTCCAGCGAGCGCGAAAAGCCGGCCTTCGGTGGGACAAATTCGTCCATCCGGTGCGCCATGCCGCTTGCCCGATGCACCGCATCGCGCTGCACGCCATGGCTTGCCGGACTGAACGAATTTGACCCATCAAATGGCTCGGTATTGTCAAAAAAGGCTCTGGGGTCGAGACACAATCATATCATGCAATTGTGTTTGTCAGCGATGGCTCGAATGGCGGAAAACTGTCGCAAGTCAAGGCTTCGGCCTTGCCGAGGACAGTTTGCCGTCAGGCGGGCCATCGCTGACAAACCCTGCGGGCGCTCTCCCATTTGGCATCTGAGTGCGTTTGGGACGCTTGAAAATACCGGCATTTCCGGCGCGTCCCTGCCTGCTCAGCAGCCAAATGGGTGGCGCAGAATGGATGATATGATTGAGTTTCGACCCTAACCAAAGCCATTTGAGCCGCTGAGCCGGCGCAGTGCCGCAAGGTCCTTGATCTTTATGCTGTCCCGGTCAACGCGCTCGATCACCCGCTCGACCGTCATTCGATGCATAATGCGGCTGACGGTTTCGCGGGTCAGGCCGAGTACCTCGGCAATCTCCTCGCGGGTCAATGGAGGTTCCAGGATGTTGTTGTCAACGAACCGTGCCAGCCGCGAGCAGTGATGGCATTTCTTGTTGCGCAACCACAACAGGAAGGTCGCGACCTTTTCCGTCGCCTTCATCTTGCCGAGCAGGGCGATCCAACGCCGGGCATCCTCAAGATCGCCGGTTACTCTTTCCAGCAGGTTATGTTCCAGCGCCGGGTTGCCTTTCAGCACCTCGTCGAATGCCTCGCTCTGAAAACAACAAAGCTCGACATCGTTGACGCACTCTGCGCCGTAGCGGGTATGCTCGCGGAAGATATCGCCCAGGCAATCGGATTCGAACAACAGGCCGACAATCTGCAGTCTCCCGTCCGCGTTCATTCTCGTCAGTTTGACGACCCCTGAAACGATAATAGCGAAAAGCTGGCTGGAGCTGTCCTGCTGGACGATCGCGTCGCCTTTGCTGTATCGCCGACGGGTATTGATGCCGGAAAGCTCGTCCCAGTGCGACCCGCGCAAGGCCCTGCAAATGGCAATATTGCGCACCGGGCACTGCTCACACCCGCTGGTGTCGCCCCGTACCTGCAAGGAACCTTCCATGTTCCCGCTCTCCCGCAAAACCGACACTTCAAAGATAGGTGGATTATCCCAAGCCGGCAATGCTCAACACTGCGGTATTTCGCGCAGTCTGTTTGAGCACTTTCCGATCATATGGAATCACTTGACCGGGTTTCCGCGTCTGCTGGCTAGGCATGCTTTGCGCCATGGCCTGGTTGGCCATAAGCGAAGGATAACGCAGTCCAGCGGGCGCGGAAATCCGGCCTTCGGTGGGCCAAATTCGCCCATTTGGTGCGTTCCGGCGCTTGCCCGATGCACCGCATCGCGCCCGCGCACCGCGCCTGCCATATGAGCGAATTTGGCGCCATCAAGTGATCCCATATGATCGGAAAGTGCTCTAGTAGACTGAATCAATTAGATTGATGGATAGAGTTTCACAAGCTTTGTTCTTGCATCGTCGTTGGTGAATTGCCAGTTGGCGATTTTGCGTTGGTTGTTGCGCTGGGTTTGCCATGCGGCGACCCTGTCTTTGAGTTTCTCCTTGCTCTCGACCCGCTCCCCCAGACATTGACGGGCGAGTACGGATAGCTCGGCCTCTGCCATATTGAGCCAGGAGCCATGTTTCGGGGTGAAGTGCCATTCGAAGCGTTCGGCCAACCGCCTTGCTTCGGCTGGTGGGAAAGTCGCATACAGTGACGCTGGGCTATGGGTGTTGAGGTTGTCCTGAACCAGAACAATCTTCTCGGCATCGGCAAAGCACTGATCGCTGAGATCAGCCAGGAAATGAGCGTAGTCTGTTTTTGCGCGATGGCTCGTGACCTTGATATGACGCAGCCCTTCAAGAGGAGCGAAGGCCATGAACAGGTTTGCTGTTCCAGCCCGTTTGTATTCATAGTCATGGCGTGCGGTGCGCCCGGGCGCCATGGGGATTGGTAGGCGGGTTGCACCGACAAGCTGTTTGGCTGCTTCATCAAGGCAAACCAACGGCCTGTTTGGATCGTGGGCACGCGTATAGACCGACAAAACGTCTTCCATGGCCGCAACAAAGGCTGCATTCTGTTTGGGAGGGATTACCCAGTATTGGCTGCGGTGAGGCTTAAGTTCGTTTTTTTAAGCGTGCGCCCAACAGTGTTGAAGTGAACGCTGTCGACAATGTTCAGCTCAACGACCTTCTCGGCAAGCAAGCGGATTGTCCAGCGCGCATATCCTTCAGGTGGCTCGCTGCAAGCCAGGGCGATCAGCTTGGCTTCAGCCTCCCCATCGAAGATTGGCTTGATCGACTGGTGCATGCGCGGGGCACGCGCAAACACTGCCTCAAGGCCATCCATGACGAATGTCGCGCGCGTGCGGGCCACAGTTGAAGGCGACGCCTCCAACGCCCGGCAAATCTTCCGATCAGTCCAGCCTTCACCGAATTCGCCTTTATCGGCTTTCAGCAATATCCGCGCCTTCAGATTGCTCTTGGCCTTCAGAGTGCCCTTGCTGATCTTCGCCAATAGATCATTGCGCTCGTCCAACGTGAGCTCAACAACGTACCTCTTGTTCGCCATGTGCAAACCTCCGCATCCGAATCAGACACAGAGAATCAAATCCACACCCGCATCGCAACATATCAATCTAAGTGATGCAAAATACTAGTATCGGTTTGTCCGCTGCCACAAAGCGGGTTAGCTTTGGCGGGACCGATGAGAGGCATGGCAACCGATCGATTTGATACCACTGGCTGCAAACGCACCATGATGGCCGTCGTCACCACAGGTAATGGTGGCTACGATAAGCTCGTCTACCGTCGGGTACCGGTGCCGGAACCCGAACCTGGGGAGGTGCTGCTGCAAGTCCTGGCCGCCGGCGTCAACAATACGGAAATCAACACCCGGCTTGGGTGGTATTCCTCCAGCGTTTCCGGCAGTACCGATGCGACAGCCGGCACGCAGGAAAGCGGCGCCGAAGATGTGAGCGACGGCGGCTGGAACGAGGCCACGCCATTCCCGTTCATCCAGGGCACCGACTGCTGCGGACGCGTTGTTGCCGTCGCCGGGCGCGCAGACCGGCATTTGACCGGCAAGCGCGTTCTTGTGCGGGCCTGCATGCGCCCGAACGGCTATGACACGATGGACAACATCTGGATGGCCTCTGACTTCGACGGTGCATTCGCCCAGTTCGTCAAGGTGCCGGCATCCGAGGTTTTCCCGGTCGCGTGCGACTGGACGGACACCGAACTGGCAACCATCCCGTGCGCCTACGGCACATCGGAAAACATGCTGCACCGCGTCCGGGCCGGCGAGGGCGAACATGTGCTAGTCACCGGCGCGTCCGGCGGCGTCGGCTCGGCCACGGTGCAGCTGGCCAAACGCCGCGGCGCCAGGGTGTCCGCCGTTTCGAGCGCCGCAAAGGCCGATCAGGTGCGCAGCATCGGCGCAGACAGGGTCATTGACCGCAATGACGACATCGTTGCCGCACTCGGTGAAACCACCGTCGACATCGTCGTCGACAATGTCGCGGGCCCGGCCTTTCCGGCCATGCTCAAGGTCCTGAAGCGTGGCGGGCGCTATGTCTCCTCCGGCGCCATTGCCGGCCCCATCGTTCCGCTCGACATGCGCGATATGTACCTGAAGGACATTACCCTGATCGGCTGCACCGCCTGGGATGAGCCGGTGTTCGCCAACCTCGTCTCCTATATCGAACGCGGCGAGATCCGCCCCCTTCTGGCCAAGACATTTCCGCTGGAGCGGATCGCCGATGCCCAGCGTGAATTCATGGAAAAGGCCCATTTCGGCAATTTTGTCCTGATCCCACCTGCCGTCGGCGAACCGGTTCCGCAAGCATAATACGCACGGTTGTTGGGTCTGATTCGAACGCCAACGGAAACCCGTTGCCATATCAGCGCGGCAAAACAGTCAAAAAAACAAACGCCAGCACCCGCCGGTACTACAGACCGCCCGAATGACTCGAACGCCACCGGAAACCCGCTGTCATATCAACCCGGTACAACAGTCAGAAAAACAAACGCCGGCACCGCCGGTACGGCAGACCGCCCGAATAACTCGAACGCCACCGGAAACCCGTTGTCATATCAACCCGGTACAACAGTCAGAAAAACAAACGCCGGCACCGCCGGTACGGCAGACCGCCCGAATGACTCGAACGCCACCGGAAACCCGTTGTCATATCAACCCGGTACAACAGTCAGAAAAACAAACGCCGGCACCGCCGGTGCCGCCGGTACTACATCGCCGCGCGGAGCTGCTTCAGGTGGTCCAGCGTTTCCTGGGCCTTGCGCTTCTTTTCGTCGTCCTTGGCGTCGTCGACGTCTTCCTGGGCGTTCTGGATCTGCTGATCGAGCGCGGCGGCGTCGAGATCGTCCATGTGGATGGCCTCCTCGGCCAGCACCGTCAGGCCCTGCGGGTTGACCTCGGCAAATCCGCCGCGCACGAAGATGCGGTCGTGTTTGCCGTCGGCGGTGGTGACGTCGACAACGCCGGGGCGCAGGGTGGACAGCACCGGGGCATGATTGGCCAGAATGCCCATCTCGCCTTCGCTGCCGGGAATGTTGACCTGCTGGACCTCCTCGGACATCAGCAGTTTTTCCGGGCTCACCAGTTCGAACTTCAAGGTGTCAGCCATCTCCGGCGATCCTTTCTCAATTCGCTGCAGCGGCATCGGCGAAATAGCGCACCGCAGCTTCAAACTTGTCCCGGCAGTCCGGGTTGCAGAACCCGACGACGTTGCCGTCAAACGTGGTCAGGGCATCCGCGCTGACCGGCTCTCCGGACCATGGGCAGGTCCGGTTGATGCATTCTTCAAGCTTCAACCGGTCTGCCATGAAACACCTGCCTTAGGCGGCTTCCGCGGCCATGCGCTCGGCCTTGGCGATCGCCTCGTCGATGGTGCCGACCATGTAGAAGGCGGGCTCGGGCAGGTGATCGTACTCGCCGGCGCACAGGCCCTTGAAGGCCTTGATGGTGTCTTCCAGCGGCACCTGAACGCCGTCCGAGCCGGTGAACACGGCGGCGACGTCGAACGGCTGCGACAGGAAGCGCTCGATCTTGCGGGCGCGGGCCACGGCCAGCTTGTCGTCTTCCGACAGTTCGTCCATGCCGAGAATGGCGATGATGTCCTGCAGGGCCTTGTAGCGCTGCAGGATTTCCTGCACCTGGCGGGCCACTTCGTAGTGCTCGTCGCCGATGATGCGCGGATCGAGCATGCGCGAGGTCGAGTCGAGCGGGTCAACGGCCGGATAAATGCCCTTTTCCGCGATGCCGCGCGACAGAACTGTCGTAGCGTCGAGGTGGGCGAACGATGTCGCCGGCGCCGGGTCGGTCAGGTCGTCGGCCGGCACGTAAATCGCCTGCACCGAGGTGATCGAGCCCTTGTGGGTGGTGGTGATGCGCTCCTGCATGGTGCCCATGTCGGTGGCCAGCGTCGGCTGATAGCCCACCGCCGACGGAATACGGCCGAGCAGGGCCGACACTTCCGAACCGGCCTGGGTGAAGCGGAAGATGTTGTCGACGAAGAACAGCACGTCCTGGCCCTCGTCGCGGAAATGCTCGGCCACGGTCAGGCCGGACAGGGCGACGCGGGCGCGCGCGCCGGGCGGCTCGTTCATCTGGCCGTACACCAGCGAGGCCTTGGACTTGGTGCCACCACCGAGCTCGTTCACGCCGGATTCGATCATTTCGTGATACAGGTCATTGCCCTCGCGGGTCCGCTCGCCGACACCGGCAAACACCGAATAGCCGCCGTGCGTCTTGGCGATGTTGTTGATCAACTCCATGATCAGAACCGTCTTGCCCACGCCGGCGCCGCCGAACAGGCCGATCTTGCCGCCCTTGGCGTATGGCGCCAGGAGGTCGACCACCTTGATGCCGGTGACCAGGATTTCCGCTTCCGTCGACTGCTCGACGAACTCCGGGGCATCCTGGTGAATGGCCCGCATGGTCTTGGACTTGACGGGTCCGGCTTCGTCCACCGGCTCGCCGATCACGTTCATGATGCGGCCGAGGGTCGCCTCGCCGACCGGCACCATGATCGGTGAGCCCGTGTCGGTCACCTGCTGGCCCCGGACCAGGCCTTCGGTACCGTCCATGGCGATGGTGCGCACGGTGTTCTCGCCCAGGTGCTGGGACACTTCGAGCACCAGGCGGTTGCCGCCGTTGTCGGTTTCAAGGGCGTTGAGAATTTCCGGCAGGTGGTTTTCGAACTGCACGTCGACGACAGCGCCGGTCACCTGGCGGACAAAGCCGACGGTGCCTGCGGCTGCGGCCTTCTTGGCTGGCGCCTTCTTGGCTGCCGTCTTCTTGGCCGGGGCTTTCCTGGCAGTGGTCTTCTTTGCGGGTGTTGTGGCCATCGTCTCTGGTCCCTTGCTTCACATTCGGTTCGTCTACAGCGCTTCGGCGCCGGAGATGATTTCAATCAGTTCCTTGGTGATCTGTGCCTGGCGCTGGCGGTTGTAGCTCAGCGTCAGCTTGTCGATCATTTCACCGGCGTTGCGGGTGGCGTTGTCCATGGCGCTCATGCGCGCGCCCTGTTCGGATGCGGCATTCTCGAGCAGTGCCCGGAAGATCTGCACCGAGATGTTGCGCGGCAGCAGTTCTTCGAGGATTTCCGCCTCGTCCGGCTCGTAGTCGTAAATCGCACCGCCGAGATCGAGCGTTTCGGCCTCTTCGCCCTCCTGCGCCTCGACCTGGGCCGGAATGAGCTGCTGTGCGGTCGGGGTCTGCGAGATGACCGACTGGAATTCGGAATAGAACACCGTGCAGACATCGAATTCGCCGGCCTCAAACATCTCCAGGACACGCACGGCGATGCCGTGGGCGTCGCCGAAGCCGACCCGTTTCACGCCCCGCAGGTCGACGGTATCGATGATGTACTGGCCATAGAGGCGCTTGAGCGCGTCCAGGCCCTTCTTGCCGACGCACAGGATCTTGACCGTCTTGCCCTTGCTGATCAGATCGTCGGCCCGCTCGCGGGCCAGCTTGGCGATGGAAGAGTTGAAACCACCGCACAGGCCGCGCTCGGCCGTGCACACGACCAGGAGGTGCGTGTCGGACTTGCCGGTGCCGATCATCAGTTCCGGCGCCCCGTCGCGGCCTTCAAGGGCCGCCGACAGGTTGGCCAGCACCGTGCTCATGCGCTGCGAATAGGGGCGCGCCGCGATGGCCGCTTCCTGGGCGCGGCGCAGCTTGGCCGCCGCCACCATCTGCATCGCCTTGGTGATCTTCTGCGTGGCCTTCACGCTGGCGATGCGGTTTCTCAGGTCCTTCAGGCTTGGCATGTATCAGGCCTTCGTTGATCGTATCCGTTCGTCAGATGCCGGCGCTCAGGCTGCAAAGTTCTTCGAGAACGTGTCAGCAGCCTGCTTCAGCGCCTCGCTGCTGTCGTCGGACAGTTCCTTCTCGGTCCGGATGGTTTCCAGCAGTTCGCCGTGGTTCTCGCGCATGTGGCGCAGGAAGCCCTGCTCGAAGGCGCCGACCTGGCTGACGTCGATGCCGTCCAGATAGCCGTTCACGCCGCAATAGATCACCACCACCTGCTCTTCGGTCTTGAGCGGCGAGAACTGCGGCTGTTTGAGCAGTTCGGTGAGCCGCGCACCGCGGTTCAGCAGGCGCTGGGTGGCCGCATCGAGGTCGGAACCGAACTGGGCGAAGGCGGCCATTTCACGATACTGGGCCAGCTCGCCCTTGATCTTGCCGGCAACCTGCTTCATCGCCTTGACCTGGGCCGCCGATCCAACGCGCGACACCGACAGGCCGACGTTCACCGCCGGGCGGATGCCCTGATAGAACAGATCGGTTTCCAGGAAGATCTGGCCGTCGGTGATCGAGATCACGTTGGTCGGGATGTAGGCCGACACGTCGTTGGCCTGGGTTTCGATGACCGGCAGCGCGGTCAGCGACCCGGCGCCATTGTCTTCGTTGAGCTTGGCGGCGCGCTCCAGCAGCCGCGAGTGCAGGTAGAACACGTCGCCCGGATAGGCCTCGCGTCCCGGCGGGCGGCGCAGCAGCAGCGACATCTGGCGGTAGGCCACGGCCTGCTTGGACAGATCGTCATAGCCGATCAGCGCGTGCATGCCGTTATCGCGGAAGTATTC
Source organism: Aestuariivirgaceae bacterium (assembly GCA_965216335.1). Lineage (GTDB taxonomy): Bacteria > Pseudomonadota > Alphaproteobacteria > Rhizobiales > Aestuariivirgaceae > JAHEJE01. The sequence goes on from OZ244154.1 coordinate 2,490,046, forward strand.
GCCCATGGTGCAGCCGGCGAACGGGGCCAGGTACTGCAGCGGGGCCGGGTCGGACGCCGTGGCGGCGACGATGATCGAATATTCCAGAGCGCCGTTGTCTTCCAGCACCTTGACGAACTGGGCGACGGTGGACCGCTTCTGGCCGCAGGCCACGTAGACGCAGTACAGCTTGTCGTTCTCCGGGCCGTTCACGTGGATCGGTTTCTGGTTGAGGATGGTGTCGAGGATGACGGCGGTCTTGCCGGTCTGGCGGTCGCCGATCACCAGCTCGCGCTGGCCGCGGCCGACCGGGATCAGTGCGTCGATGGCCTTCAGGCCGGTCGACATCGGCTCGTGCACCGACTTGCGCGGAATGATGCCCGGCGCCTTGACGTCGACGCGCGCCCGCTGCGTCGCCTTGATCGGCCCCTTGCCGTCGAGCGGATTGCCGAGCGGGTCGACGACGCGGCCGAGCAGCTCCTTGCCGACCGGCACTTCGACGATGTTGCCGGTCCGCTTGACCGTGTCGCCTTCCTTGATGTCGCGGTCGGAGCCGAAGATAACCACACCGACATTGTCAACCTCCAGGTTGAGCGCCATGCCGGCGATGCCGCCGGGGAACTCGACCAGCTCGCCGGCCTGCACGTTGTCGAGGCCGTAGACGCGGGCGATGCCGTCGCCCACCGACAGCACCTGGCCGATCTCGGACACTTCGGCTTCCTTGCCGAAGCCCTTGATCTGCTGTTTCAGAATGGAAGAAATTTCGGCGGCACGGATATCCATCAGCCAACCCCTTTCATGGAAACCTTGAGGTTTTGCAGTTTAGTACGAAGCGAGTTGTCGACCATGCGCGAGCCGACCTTGACGATCAGGCCGCCGAGGATCGACGGATCAATCTTTGTCGCAAGCTGAACGTCGCGCCCGACCGAGGCCTTGAGCGCGTTTTTCAGCTTGGTCATCTGAGCGGCGGTCAGCTTTTCCGCCGAGGTCACTTCCGCCGTCACCTCGCCGCGCGCATCGGCAACCAGCGCGCGATAGGCGGAAATCATGTCCGAGACGGCAAAAAGCCGGCGGTTGGACGCCGCCAGCCTGATGAAATTGGCCGCCAGGCCGGAAATCCGGGCCTTGGCGAGAATGGCATCGATGGCACTGAGCTGCTCCTCGGCGCCGAACACCGGCGAGCGCACCAGGCGCCGCAAGTCATCCGAGCCGTCCAACAGCGCCTGAAACCGGTCCAGATGTCCGGCGACGGCATCGACCGATCTGGCCTCGCTGGCCAGCTCGAAAAGCGCCGTCGCATAGCGCCCCGGCATGCCTGAAACAGTGTGTTCTTTGGCGGTCACGACCTTGGGTTCTCGTTTAGCGTTGCGAGTTACACGTCCCTGAAACCAGCACAAGACGTCAACTCATTGATATTTTTGGCGAAAATTTCCGCTCCCGATGGCCGAGAGTTGTCAACCCCGCTCAGCCGGGCTGACCACTATCACAAGCCATTGTTGGGCGCAAGCAACCAAGCCCGCCAGATTGCCGCAATCACGGGAAAGATTGGACTGCAGCCGACCGCTTCGTTCCTATTCGAAGATGCTCTGCCGCAAAGCTGCAGAACGGAACCGAAAGAACGTACATAGGAATGCCCGCCTGACATCGAAGGGTCGAGAGGATCTTGTCCGTCGCCTAGAGCAGGGAGAAGGTGCTTGCATCCTGGCTCCATACGATCGTCCATGAAATATATTACTTGACACAAAAGAACAAAGCATGTACATACGGTGCTACCCGCAGCCCTGCGTCTTGCAGAGGGAAACGTACGACCCATCTCTTACGGCGGCGGCGGGAGCGGTTCTGGAGCATGTGGGCGGCGCCTGGTTGGACAGGAGAAACCGATCGCCCCGGTAAAGGAGGTGTCAGCGAAGATGAGCAGGCTTGCACAGATTAAGGCCGTTCGTCGTGTTGGCGCCGATGGACCTGAGCCATGTTCCAGCATCCGGTGTGCGCCCCCTGCCGGAAACGGCAGGCGTCTATCCAAGGCGTCCGGTGGTGAAAGGCCCGGTCGGTCTGTTGTTCAGGCCAGGCCCAAGCAGCCGAACGATGAGCGCGTACACCTGGCGATTTGCCAGCCGGGCAACCGGTTTCGGAAGGCGCCGTCAGGCACCCTCCCTGCGTGGCAGGACAAGCAAAGCGGCTTAGCTTTGCGCCAGTCCGTGAACGCACGCTCTTGCGGAGGCAAGAGCGGAAACCAAAAACCCAACCGGGTAACCGGTTTCGGGCGGGCGCCGTCAGGCACCCTCCCTGCGTGGCAGGACAAGCAAAGCGGCTTAGCTTTGCGCCAGTCCGTGAACGCACGCTCTTGCGGAGGCAAGAGCGGAAACCAAAAACCCAGCCGGGTAACCGGTTTCGGGAGATGCCGCATGGCACCCTCCCTGCGTGGCAGGGCAAGCATTGCGAAGCAATGCGCCAGCCCGCGAACGCACGCTCTTGCGGACGCAAGAGCGGAAACCAATAAACCCGAAGGCGGAACGCCTTAAGGGTATGTAACAGACCGTGACGGAATGCCGGGCCGGGCGGCAGCCTATCCCCTTTCCTTTCCATAGAGACGTCTCATGCCGACCGACATACGGCATTCCGTCTTTCCCTGAAGTTTCATGCGCGGACGTCACGCCGTGTCAGGTGCGAAGCCGTGCCCAAAGCCCTCTCCTCTCGCGGCAGGGCTATCGCAAATGCCGGTGATGAAATCTGATTGGCAGCACAATCTTGCCGTCCTCGGGCTTGACCCGAGAATCCAGGAAGCCACTTGCGCTGAAATTCGCTGCACTCTGGGTCCTCGGGTCAAGCCCACTGCTGTCCGGTTTAGCGATGAATGCTCCTTCCCCCAGAAAGGGGGAAGAGCCTGCCCCCGGCTTGAACGGGGGTCGGGATGGGGGTTGATGGCGGTGCAATTCGGCAACGATTTCAATCCTTTGCACCGCCATCAATCCCCACCCTAACCCTCCCCTTTTCTAGGGGAGGGAATGCCCGAGAGCCAACCTGAAATCAGGTCGGAGCTTGTTGGGGTGCATGCAACTATCCAATACAATGGAAGAAATGTGCTTTCACCCAATGTTAAACCGGACAGCAGTGGGTCAAGCCCGAGGACGGCAGAAAACAAAGTACTAGTCCAATTACGATAGCCGCCACTCGCAGGCCCAAACGGAGGGGCCCGCGGTCCGAAGAGCCGTGGGAGGATGAAAGGGCCGGCGGTGCAATCAACGCCGTCCCAGCCAACCCGCACCGCCCACCCCCTCACCCTAACCCTCTCCCGCGAGGGAGAGGGAACGATGTTCCCGCACGAGGACAGATCCGCATCCGAACGAGCTGGCCGATCACGACGTCAAACCTCGGCATTGGCGGTACAGCTACCAGAGCGAAATCCGGACGGAAAACCGCAGCCCCTGTCGCCTGCTCAATACAGCCCGCGCAGCAGCCGGTCGATGTAATCCAGCTCGATGCGCGGGCGCTGGGGGTTGTTGGCGCGTGAACGCAGGGTTTCGAGGATCCTGCGGGCCCGCTCCACCGCCGCCTCGCTGGGCACGATGTTGCGGTCCGGCCCGAAGTCCTCGCCGCTGCGCGCCATCGGCCGGCCGAGCGGGTCGTCGCGATTGCCGCGCGCCCGGCCGTCGCGGCCGGTGCTGTCGGCGGTGCCGGTGCCCTGCTGCTGCATCTGCCGGGCCATGCTCTGGGCGCCCTCGCGCAGTCCCTGCATCGCCTCGCCCTGGCTGGACAGCGCGTTTGGCTTGTCGCCTTCGCGCAGCGCCCCTTCGGCGTCGCGCATCGCGCCTTGCGAGCGCTCCAGTCCGCCGGGTGCCTGCATGCCCTGCTGGCCGAGCTGCTGCATCATCTGGTCCAGCATGCGTTCCAGCGAGCGCTGCTGGTTGGCCAGGCTGTCCTGCCGGTCACCCTGTTCGCCCTGGCGGCCGCGGCTCTGCTGGCCGGGCCGCATCTGCTGGCCCGTGTCGCCGCTCTGGCCGTCCGGCATGCGGAAGGTCTCGTCCATCAGCTGCTGCTGGCGCTGCATCATCTCGCCCAGCTCGCGCATCATCTGCTGCATCGCCGAATTGCCCTGCGGCTGCGACTGCTGGGCAACGCCGGGCTGCAGATTCTTCATCAGGTTCTCGAGCTGCGACAGCATCTCCTGGGCGGCATCGCGCGCGCCCTGGCGGGCCAGGTTCTCGATCATGTCGAGCATCTTCTGCAGGTCTTCCGACTGGATCATCCGGCTGGGATCGACCTGCTGCGGCTGCATCTGCTCGCCGTTCTGCAGGGCCTGCTGCATCTGGCGCGCCATCGCCTCCAGATACTCGTTCAGCGCCTGGCGCATCTCGGCCATCAGTTCAGCGATCCGCTCCTGCGAGGCGCCCTCCGCCAGCGCCTTCTGCAACTCCTTGCGCAGCGCCTCCAGTTTCTTCAGGGCCTCCGACAGATCGCCGTCCTCGATCGACAGCGCCAGGTCCCACATCAGCCCGACGATCTCCTTCAGCTCGTCGGGTTCGCGCGCATCGTACAGCCGGCTGGCGACCAGCCGCATGCCCAGATAATGGCCGCTGCTCTTGATCAGCCCGTCCGGCCAGGCCATCAGCCCGGACAGCGCCCGCACGATCAGGTCGCGCTTGCCGGGCGTGCGCACCAGATTGCGCCGCAATTCGATGACCGACCGGGCCAGGAGCTTGCGGAACTGGCGCTCGGGCAGTTTGAACACCATCGGCTCGCTGACCCCGGGCTGGCCGGCCAGGTCCTTCGCCCTGAGCCGCATTTCGACCTGCAGGCCGGCCCACGGGTGGGCCGTGAAGTCCATGTAGGCCCGGCCATCGGCGGTGCGCGGCCTGAGGCTGTGCAGGCTGACCGGCGAGGCCGGCGGCTCGAACTGCAGGGCATCGCCGCCGGCCAGAACGGCGTCGTTGCCGGCCAGCTTGAATTCCGCGCTCAGCGACTCAAGGCCGTAGTCGTCCGATGCCTCCCAGGGCACGGCAAACCCGCCGCTCGCCGTCAACGCCAGGGCGCCGGTGATGTCGATGCGCGGCGGTGCATCGGGCACGATCGAGATCGCCCACTGGCCCAGTGCCGCGCCGCCGTCGTGGACCGCCGCGTTGAGCGGCCGCTCCAGCTTGTAGCGCAATTCGTGCACGCCGCCCTTGGCCGAGGCCTTGAAAGCCTGTTCGCCAAGCGGCTCGCCGGTCTCGCCGTCATCGAGCTGCTGCGACAGCTTCAGCACCGGCGCTTCGCCGCCGTTGACCCGCACCACCAGCAGGCTGCCCTGCGGCACCAGCAGGCCGTCACCGGTCTTCTGGCGGTGCGTGGCCGCCGCACCGGTCAGCAGCACCGGTGCCTTGCCGGTATAGGCCGGCGGCGCGATCCAGGCATCGAGCTCAAGGCGCGTACCGTCATCCGCCGGCGCGCCGGCCACCCGAGCCACCCGCTGGTCCCATTGGCCCCAGGTCAGCGCACCCACGGCAATAAGCGCGATCGCCAACCCGTTACGCGTCGCATAGCTGTCGATTTCGGCCAGGCGCGAACGCGGCCAGCCGACCTTCAGACCGGCCAGCTGGCGGGCCGCACGTTCACGGTGCAGCTGCCAGATGGTCCGGCTCGACGGATCCGGGCTCGGATCGGCAAGCCGGTCGGTGAATGCGGTGGCCGGGCGATGCTTCAGACCGGAGGCCGTCTCGACCCGCCGCAGCCCGGCATCGTCATCGCGCAGCCGCAACGAAAACAGCGGCCTGAGTGCAAGGATGAAGGCCAGCGCAAACGCTGCCATCGCGCCATAGCGCAGGCCCGGGGGCAGGACCTCGAACGCACCGAGCAGCATCACCAGCACAAAGCTGCCGGCAACCATCATTGCCGGCCACAAAGCCGCCCACAGGTCTTCCAACCCCAGGGCCGCCTTGGCCAGGGCAATCTTGCGCTTGAGCGTTTTCGCCGGATCGTGACGCATGGTGACAAGGATACTAGCACACTGCGGCAGCAAAATGGGATGGCTTTGCCATCACAATCAGGTGGCTCAGTCCGGCAGCGCTTCAGCTTGCGCACACGATCCTGTTGTAGCCGCCGCACACCACCAGCCCGGACGGCACGCAGTATCCGCCTGAGATGTGCCGCGTCTTGGGATAAATGGCGTGCGACCAGCTCAAGGCCGTCCCGTATCCCTTGGAGCGGCACCACTGCCGCGCCGCAGCACCCTTGCAGCTCTTGAACGGACCGACACAGATATCGACCGGCACGCCGCCGATGCGCGGATTGCGGTAGGTCTTCTGGGCCGGACGGGCCGCTTTTTTGACCACCGGCTGGCGTTTGGCCGCTTTCGGCTGCTTGGCAGGTGCCGCGGGCTGTGTCTTGCGCACTACAGCCGTACACCGGCCATTGGTCTCTCGGGTGCCGGCCGGGCAGGGACACACCCGCCCGGTTCGGGCCTTCAGCATGTCAAGAATACGCTGCGTGGGCTGCTTGTCCGGCAACCGGGTCTTGCCGTAGCGGGCAAACCGCCCCAATGCCGCCGCGCTGTTGCGGCCCCACAGGCCATCGGCGGTGCCGGCGGAACAGCCAAGCCGGTTGAGTTCGGACTGCACGGCGCGCACCGTCCCGGCATCGGGAGCATCGCGCGGTTCGACAACGATCTGGCGCTCCGGCGATTTTTCTGCGTCCTGAGCTGCCGGCCCGGCCGGTGCTGGCGCCGGTGCAGATGGCTTCAGGGCCTCGAGCTGCAAACGGGCCAGTGGCGCAAAGCTGCCTTGCGGATAGCGCTTGAGATAGAGTTCAAAGAGTTCCGGACGCTCGCTGTCCTTGACCGAGTTCCAGAACGCCAGTTCGATCTGGCTGCCGGTGGCCGCCGGTGCCGCGGGCTCAACTGCGGCCACCGTGGCCTGTTGGGCTTCCCGCAGCACCAGCGGTGCGCTCAATTCGTCATAATAGGCCGGCCGCTGATCATGCCCGATCGACTTCGCCAGCCTTTGCACCTCACCACGCACGTCCTGGGCAATCTGCGCCACCGACCGGCCCGGCTGGCGCAACTTCTCGGTCAGCACCCGGGTATAGACGGACGTCGGTTCAGCGTCCTCGGCGCCCAGCTTGTCGAGGGCCAGCTGACCATAACCCGCCGAATACATCACGAAGGTGCCGGCCGGAGCAGCAGCGTAGGCCAGCCCGCGGGCGCCGCCGATACCGCGTGTTCCGGCCTGCTGAAACGGGTTGTTTCGGCAGGCATCGATGACGAACAGCCGGGTGCGGGCACCGGACCGGGCAACCTGGGCGATCAGCCGCTGCAGCGCGACCGCCTCATACCGCACCGCATCCTTGTGGCCGCTGGCCGGCTTCGGGATATCGGCCGGCAGCAGGAAATTCTCACCGTCGATCTCAACCCCATGGCCGGAAAAATGCACAAACGCCACATCGTCAGGCGTCAACGCCGAGGTGAACTGCGAGATCGCGATGTTGAGGGTGCGCCGGTCGGCGTTCAGAACCTGGGTGACAGCAAATCCCAACTCGCTCAATGTGGCCGCCATGGCCCTGGCATCGCCCACCGCCTTGTCCAGCTTCGGCACCGCGCCATAGCTGTCGATGCCGATGACCAGCGCCACCCGGCGCGCCTCGGCGGCTTGGGCAGCCAGCACCAGCACGGTCCAGATCGCCAATGACACAACGATGTTGCGCAACAAGACACAGTCTCCAGGAAAAGCACGGCTAGGCAATGTCATATGCCATTGGTTGACGTTGCGCAATTACCGCCGGTAAAGGTCTGTTGGCGGGCGGCTGCGGCGCTGCTAAACTCGATCGTTTATGGCAGGATATCAAACCAGACAGGACAGACACATGGGCCACCTCTACAACAATATCCTCGAAACCATCGGCAACACACCGGTCGTGCGGATCAACAGGCTGGCACCGGACCATGTCGATCTGTACGTCAAGATCGAGGCCTTCAACCCGCTGGGCTCCGTCAAGGACCGCCTTGCGTTGGGTGTGATCGAGGATGCCGAGCGTTCCGGCGCCCTCAAGCCCGGTCAGACGGTCATCGAGGCGACCAGCGGCAACACCGGCATCGGCCTGGCCATGGTCTGCGCCCAGAAGGGATACCCGCTCGTCGTCACCATGGCGGAGAGCTTCAGCGTCGAACGGCGCCGGCTGATGCGCTTCCTCGGCGCCAAGGTCGTGCTCACGCCGGCCGCCGAAAAAGGCACCGGCATGGTCAACAAGGCCATCGAACTGGCCGAGGCCAACGGCTGGTTCCTGACCCGCCAGTTCGAAAATGAGGCCAACCCTGACTTTCACTCAAAGACCACGGCCCGCGAAATTCTCGCCGACTTCGATGGCAGTCGGCTCGACTACTGGGTCACCGGCTTCGGCACCGGCGGCACCCTGCGCGGCGTCTCGCGGGTGCTGGCAGACGAGCGCCCGGACACCAAGATCGTCGTTTGTGAGCCGGAACTGGCGCCGATGCTGACCAGCGGCGACGGCCAGCAGCGCCACGACGACGGCACCCCGGCGGCCAGCCATCCCGCCTTCACCCCGCACCCCATGCAGGGCTGGAGCCCGGATTTCATCCCCAAGATCACCGGCGATGCCGTCGACAGCGGCCTGATCAGCGAGGTCATCACCATTGCCGGGCCGGACGCCATGGCCGCGAGCCGCGACCTGGCGGTCAAGGAAGGCATCCTCGTCGGCATTTCCGGCGGCGCGACATTTGCCGGCGCCCTGGAGGTGTGCAAGCAGGCCCCTGAAGGATCGGCCATTCTGTGCATGCTGCCCGACACCGGCGAACGTTATCTGTCCACGCCGCTGTTCGAGAACATTCCGGCCGACATGACGCAGGAGGAAACGGCCCTGTCGCGCTCAACCCCGAACTATCAGCTGCCGGCGCAGGCATGACGCGGCCCTGCCGGCAGAAATTTACGTCATGTAACAATCTGCACATCGCCAGATGCACACGATTGTTAGTCTCCAATCATCAAAGTTGATCAACGAGTGATCAACGCCAGACTTCAAGGAGACGTTCCATGTTCCGCAAGACCATCCTCACCGCCGCCGCAGCGGCAATCATCAGCGCCACCGCAATGGGCGCTTCGGCAACCAGCGCATCGGCCGGCGTCAAGGTCTACCTGACCCACGGCGGTTGGGGCCACGGCTGGGGCTACGGCCACGGCTGGCACGGCCACGGCTACCGCAACCCATGCCGCCACTGGAAGAAGAAGTACCACTGGACCGGCAAGCACCGCTACCTGCGCAAGTACCGCCGCTGCATGCGCCACTACTTCTAGGCACATAACAAGAAAACAAAAAAGCCACACTGGCCCCGGGACAACGCTCCCGGGGTCTTTCGCTTGGCACCAGCCCATGGGCACGGTCGTTGGGTTTGATACCGGCGCGGAACAACAGCCGCGAAAGTCGAACGCCAATACCGCTGCAATCAATCCTGCCAGCCTGCCAACCGATCGAGCCCGATCAGCGCATCGAAGGTCTGGCGCGGGCGGACGATGGCGAAGTGGTTGTCCTTGACCAGCACTTCCGGCACCAGTTGCCGCGTGTTGTAGGTGCCCGACTGCACCGCGCCATAGGCCCCGGCAGTCAGCACCGCAATCAGGTCTCCGGCCTTCATCGGCGCCAGGTCGCGGCTCCGGGCAATGTAATCCCCGGTCTCGCACACCGGCCCGACGACATCGAAGCTGGTTTTCCCATGTCCGTCAGCCGCTTCAACCACCGGCCAGATGTCGTGATAGGCATCGTAAAGCGTCGGCCGGATCAGATCGTTCATCGCCGCATCGACAATCAGGAAATTGTGCGTTTCGCCGTGCTTCACGTGCACGACGCGGGTGACCAGGATGCCGGCATTGCCCGCCATCATCCGGCCCGGCTCGAGCACAAACCGGCAGTCCAGGTCGCCAAGCCTGGCTTTGACCATCGCCGCATACTCATCCGGATGCGGCGGCACGTCATTGGTGCCGCGATAAGGCACCCCAAGCCCGCCGCCGAGATCGACATGGCGGATCGTGTGCCCGTCGGCGCGCAGGTCGCGCACCAGCTCGGCCATCAGCGCGTAGGCCTCGTCATAAGGCCCAAGCTCGGTAATCTGGCTGCCGATGTGCATGTCGACGCCGGCAATCTCGATCCCCGGCAACTCCGCCGCCCGGGCATAGACCGCGCGCGCCTTGTTGAACGGAATGCCGAACTTGTTCTCCGACTTGCCGGTGGTGATCTTCTCATGCGTCTTGGCATCGACGTCCGGATTGACGCGGATCGAAACAACGGCCTGCGTACCCAGCCGCTGCGCGATCTCGCTCAGCAGCTCCAGTTCCGGCTCGGATTCGACATTGAAACAGGAAATGCCGTGCTTCAGCGCCAGCGCCATTTCCCGCGCCGACTTGCCGACACCGGAAAACACGATCTTGCGGCCCGGAACCCCCAGCGCCATGGCGCGCCGCAATTCGCCCTCCGAGACCACGTCGACACCGGCGCCCAGGTCGGTCAGAGTCTTGATCACCGCCTGGTTGGAATTCGCCTTCATGGCGTAGCAGATCATGTGATCGCTGTCGCCGAACGCCGCCGACATGACCTTGTAATGCCGTTCCAGCGTCGCCGATGAGTAACAATAGAACGGTGTGTCGACCTCTTCGGCCAGCGTGCGAAGGTTCACATCCTCGGCGTGCAGGACACCGTGCCTGTAGGTGAAATGATGCATCTGTCCAGCGCCGCCGGCTATTCGGACTTGCCGACGACCGGATCAAGCACGAACGGCGGATCGGCGCCGGGGTCCTGCACCCCGCCGGGCGGCGGTTCAAGCGGCCCGCGCGCACCGCACGCCGCCAGCAGGACCGCAAGTCCGGCCACAGCGCATATTCTGACCAATCCACCCATCAAGCTCTTGCGCGTCCTTTGGTGATCCCTTGTTGGCGCACAAAAGCACTCGGACGGACACAACTCAAGCCAAACTTTCACACCACCGGCGCACCGTAGCCGTAGCTGTAGGGCACCGGGCCCGAAAGCGCCACCACATCGCCCGGCTCGACCTGATGGCCGCGCCGCACCGGATCGCTGACCAGACCGGGCGTCACGTCGCGCCCGTTGACGAGGACCAGGTGCAGATCCTTTTCAGCAATCCCGTACCGTCCGGCAATATCGCCGACAGTTGTACCCGGTTCGACGGCAATCTTCTCCCCATGCCCCTTTGAGCCATGCCGGCGGGCAATGGAATTGAACAACCGCACTTCGACTTCAAAGACGACATCACCGCTATTGTGGCCGAGACCGGCATCGGACATGGACAAGCACTCCTCGATGGTTTCTCTCAAGCGTATGTGAAACGGGCCGCTGGCCGTCCTTGATCATAGTCAAGGCGGTACCAAAGGCTGAAGCGCCCGTTGCCGATGCTACAGCACAGGCAGTTGTACGGTCTCGACGAACCGCTCAAGATCGACATTCGCCCCGCACACCACGACACCCACCCGCTCACCGGCACCCGGCACATACCGCCCGCTGAGCAAGGCGGCAAAAGCCGCCGCCCCGCCCGGCTCGGTAACGATGCGCAGATTGTGCCACAGCCAGCGCTGCGCATCGCCAATGGCCTCGTCGCCGACCAGCACGCTCTGCCCGACAGCCCGCCGGGCGATCGGGAACATCAGCTCGCCGGGGCAGGACGCCCCCAGCGAATCCGCCGCCAGCCCGGATGGCGAAATCGTCTTGCGTTCGCCCGCCTCGAGCGATGTGTGAAGCGTTGCACAGCCTTCCGATTCCACCGCCACCACATTCGCTGCACCGTCATACCACGCCGCAATGCCGCCGATCAGACCACCGCCGCCAACGGCCACGATCACGGCGTCGAGATCGCCGGCCTGGTCTTCCAGTTCCAGTCCGACCGTACCCTGTCCGTTGAGCGTTCCTTCGGCGTCATAGGCGTGAACCGACATCGCTCCGGTCTCGGCAATGAACCGCTCGCACTGCTCAAGGGCATCGGCATACGCACCCCCCTTGCAGACAACCGTCGCGCCATAGCCCTTGATCTTGGCGATCTTGGCCCTGGGCGCCACGGCCGGCACGAAAATATGCGCCGGCATGCCGAGTTGCTGTGCCGCATAGGCCACCGCCGCACCATGGTTGCCGCCCGATGCCGCCGCAACTCCGGCCGCCGGCACCTCCGCCCCGAGCAGGCTGGCAAAGGCGCCGCGCGGCTTGAACGAACCGGAATGCTGCAGCATTTCAAGCTTCAGGGTCACCCGGTCCTCGACCCCGGGCACCGAAACGTCGATCACCGGCGTCCTGCGCACATACGGCCCGATCAATTGAAAGGTCTTGGCAATCGATGTTCGGCTGACGGCTGTCATGCGTTGATTTCCATTCTCAAGCCGCGGCCATCGCGCGGTGGCCGCTCTGGCACGGTGATATGGCCACCCCGCGCAATCCGCAAGGCCGTCCACGCCAGTGCCGCCGCATCGATCAGGTCATCATCTCCAACCTTGGACCGGGTCAGGGGTGGGCGCTCAAGCGCCTCGACCGGAAATCCCACCTGCGCCAGCAGCCCGCGCCGCAGGGCCAGCCCGGGCGCCGCCGGCACCGACTTCACCTTCTTGGGCAGATCGAGCGGCCTTTGCCCGTTCATTGCCCAGAACGCCAGTTCCGGGTGCGCCTCGTAGATCCGTGACTGCAGTTCGGGCGTCATCAGCGCATCGGCCTCGCGCATCTTGCCGAACAGCATGAAGCATTGCTTGGACACCTTGCGCGGCGGATCGGAGTTCACCAGGTTCACCCTGCACGCCTCGCCGTAGTCGCTGCACATCACCGCCGCCCGGCTGGGCACCGAAAACACGCTGGAGCGCCGCTCCCCCAGCCGCGCCCGCGCCTCCACACAGGCCTGCCGCCCGCCATGGCCGGTGCGCTCGGGAAGGCCGATCGGGATGTCGACAGCGATGACGCCGGCGGGCAGGCCGAGCACCTCGGCAAAATCCCGGCACAGCCTAACCTCCGGCACCATACCCGGATCGCCGTTCCACAACACCGCCAGCCACCCGGCCGGACATCCGTCAACCCCGGCGACCATGGTCCCGCCATCCGGCATCATGGCCCGCACATCGTGCGCACCATCTAGCCCGCGCACCAGGTCCAACTTGTCCGTATCGCCGCTGGCATCGAGCACCGCTTCAAGCTGCGCCATGGCCAGGCACAGCGCACCGGCCCCATCGCCCTTGCGGATCAGCCCGGCAAGAAACAGCCCCGACAACAGATCTCCCGTGCCATGCGGAACACTGTCGCGCCACGCGGTCGTGACGCTGGTCACATCATCACGGTTGATGAACGCCGTTGCAATCCGCCCCGCATCCGACGGCAGCGAAGAGGCCAAAACCGCAGGCACCGGCAAGGCACGCGCCGCAAACCGGGCCGCCTCACGGCCATCGACCTGCCGTCCGCTCAGCCACGCCAGCTCAAACCGGTTCGGCGCGACAACATCCGCCAGTGCCACCAGCTCATCGCAAATGGCAGCGGCTATGTCCCCGGCCACATAAAGTCCGGTGTGGTCGTCCCCGATGACAGGATCGCACAGGTAGATCAGCGCCGGATTGTCTGCCTTCATCTGCCTGATGGCATCGGCTGCCGCATGCACTTGGTCTGCCTCGGTGAAATAGCCTGTCAGCACCCCTGCGCAACCATCGAGCCAGCCAAGGTCGCGCAACCGCGACAGCATGGCCGCAAGCGTCGCAGCTGCAGTGTGCTGGCCTTCTGGCGCACCGTGACCGGGATGATTCGACAGAACGGTCGTCGGCACATTCAAGGCCGTCAAACCCAGGCGCTCTATGGCCGGCACCACCGCCGAATTGCCCACCGGCCCGCCCGCCACGTGCGAGGAGATACACAACACCGTACCAGCACTATTGCCTGGACCGCTCAAATGACGTTGACCTCCCCGAGCGGCACGCCTGCGGCAATGCGCTCATAGCCGAACCGCGTCAGATCGATTGTCTTGAACGCCCCGCCCGTGATCAGCTCGGCAATCGCGTTACCCGTCGCCGGCGCCTGCTGCAGTCCATGGCCGGAAAAGCCGTTGCCGAAATAGAAATTGCCCACCTCCGGATGCGCTCCGATGATGCCGTTCTGGTCGAGGGTATTGTAGTCATAGTGCCCGACCCAGGCATTGCTGACCTTGATCGCTTCGAACATCGCTATGCGCTCCGCAAGCACCGGCCAGATCGTCTCCTCGAAGACCGGATAATCGACCTCCCAGTCAACCACATCCGGCTCACCGGCCTTGTCCGGCGAAATCCCGCAGATGAATTGGCGGCCCTCCGGACGCACATAGGCCCCGCTCACATCCACGGTCAGCGGCCCGCGATACATCTGATCCGTCGCCTCCCGGCAGTCGAACACGAACACACTACGCTTGCGCGGCTCAACCGGCAGCGCGATGCCCGCCATGGCCGCCACCGTCCCGGCATTTGCCCCGGCCGCGTTTACAATGGCACCGCAGGCAATCCGCCAGCCGCCTGCCAGCTCGACAGCCGACACACGCCCGCCCTGCCGCTCGATACCGGTCACCTCGTCATTGATCCACTCAGCCCCCGCCCGTTGCGCCGCCCTGCGCAGCAGGCTCATCAGCGCATAGGGGTCGAGCCAGCCTTCCCGGCTGGTGCCGAAGCTGCCCGCGGCGATACCCTCGCACGAGATCCACGGAAACCGCCGCTCGATCTCATATGCGTCGAGCAATACCGTGCCCGCACCCATCTCCTGCTGGGTCGCCACGTTGGATTCCAGAACCGCCCGTCCCGCCTCACTGGCCAGGATCAGATAGCCCTGCGACTTGAACCCGGCATCGGCCTGCGGTCCGAACGCATCCGTCAGCCGCTCCAGCAGATCGAGACCGAACTGCGATAACAGAATGTTTTCCGGGGTCGAGAACTGTTGCCGGATGCCGCCCAGCGACAATGCCGTGCAGCAGCGCGCAAAGCTCATGTCCCGTTCAACCACGGCAATCGATCCGGTAAACCCGTTCTGCCGCAGGTAATAGGCCGTCGCGCTGCCAACCACGGCCCCGCCGACAATCACCACATCCGCTGTATCGCCCGCCATCGCGCCTCCACATCAACCCGCCCACTTTGCCGCACACCATTTGCACTGTGAAGCCAAATCGGCTTGATGTAGGTCTACGAGAATGCAACGCCCGGCTTGCAGGGCCGCCCGGGTCACGCTAGGACCGAGGCATCCGGCACGGATTATACGCGCATCCACAGACAAGAGGCAGACGAATGAAATCGATACTGGTTCCCCTGGACGGCTCTCATGCTGCCAC
The DNA here is from genome assembly GCA_965216335.1 of Aestuariivirgaceae bacterium. Taxonomy (GTDB): domain Bacteria; phylum Pseudomonadota; class Alphaproteobacteria; order Rhizobiales; family Aestuariivirgaceae; genus JAHEJE01. Next base: position 2,505,314 of record OZ244154.1, read on the forward strand.
CAAGGCATTGGATGTCGCCTTCGATCTGGCGGAAATGCACGGCGCGGCTCTCAAGCTGCTCCATATTCTGCTGCACGACAAGGAACCGGACGAACTGCTTCGGCTGCCCGGCCTAGACGGTCAGGACGGCATACGCACCGAACTCACCGCGCTCACCAAGGCCCCGCGCACCGAACACACCGCCGAAGAGCTCATGAGCAGACCCAACCTGCCGGACCGCCCGTCGCCGGATAGCCTGTTGACGCAAATCGGCGAAGTCGTGCTTGGTCAGGCTGCCGATCAGGCCGAGGCCAGGAGCCTGGTCGCCGACCGTCTGTCGATTTCGGATGGTGCGCCCGGCCAGGTCATCGTCGAGACCGTCAAAGCTGAAGGCATCGACACCATCGTCATGGGCATGCGCGGCCTGTCCCAGATCGAGGCCTTCACCTTCGGCAGCGTTTCCCAGGAAGTCTGTCGCTCAACCGGCTGCACCTGTATCGCGGTTCACTGAGGTTCCAAGGGGGGCGCCCGTCCGCACACTGGAAAACCGGCGACACCCGACCTTTTGTCCGGTTGGCATTGCCCGCTGCGCGCACTAAGAATGCCGCCCGGTACATCACATTCGCAAAAATGGGGGAGATCAACATGCAGATCAGGCCACGCCGCAGCGTGCTCTACATGCCCGGCATCAACGAACGCGCCCTGGAAAAGGCCAAGACCATCGGCGCCGACAGCCTCATTCTCGACCTGGAGGACAGTGTTGCTCCCGATGCCAAGAAACAGGCTCGCGAACTGGTCCTGCAGGCCATAAAGAGCGGCGGCTACGGCAACCGCGAACTGGTCATGCGCGTCAATGGCCTGGAAACCCCGTGGGGCGCCCGCGATCTGTCCGCCGCTGCAACCTCCGGCGCCCATGCCGTCTTGCTGCCCAAGGTCTCGCGCCCCGGCGATATCATTTCCTCCAACAAGGTGCTGCAGGCCGCCGGCGCCCCGCAGAGCCTGCAGATCTGGGCGATGATCGAGACCCCGGCCTCGATCCTCAACATCCGCGAGATCGCCGCCGTCGGTGGAATGCGCGACGTCAATCTCACCTGCTTCATTCTCGGCACCAACGACCTTTTGAAAGAAAGCCGCGCCCTGGCCCACGACAACCGCCTGGCAGTCATCCCCTGGCTCGCCATGACCGTCGCCGCCGCCCGTGCCTTCCAACTTGACGTCATCGACGGCGTCTACAACAATTTCCGCGACGAAGACGGCCTGCGCGGCGAATGCGAACAGGGCCGCACCCTCGGCATGGACGGCAAGACGCTGATCCACCCCTCCCAGGTGGCCCCGTGCAATGAGATCTTTTCACCGTCCGAGAGCGAGGTCGACTGGGCTCGCCAGATCATCGCCGCCTTTGCCGAACCGGACAATGCCGGAAAGGGTGTCATCACCATCAACGGCCGCATGGTCGAGCGCCTGCACGAGGTCATGGCCCGCCGCACCGTCGCCATCGCCGATGCCATTGCCGCAACCCAGGATCAGGCCGCGTGAGTGCAACCAAGACCAATCCCGGCAACTTCTTCGAAGACTTCCACGTCGGCCAGATCATCCGCCACGCCACGCCGCGCACGGTGACGGTTGGCGACGTATCGCTGTACACAGCCCTCTACGGCACCCGTTTCGCCGTACAGTCGTCCGATGCATTCGCCAGGGCGATCGGCTACCCGCAGGCCCCGGTCGACGACATGCTCACCTTCCATATCGTCTTCGGCAAGACCGTTCCGGATATCTCGCTCAACGCCATTGCCAACCTCGGCTATGCCGACTGCCGCTTCCTGAAGCCCGTCTATCCCGGCGACACACTGTCGACAGTATCCGAGGTCATCGGCGTCAAGGAAAACTCCAACGGCAAGACCGGCGTCGTCTATGTCCGCTCCACCGGCTCGAACCAGGCCGGCGAAACGGTGCTCGACTACGTGCGCTGGGTGATGGTGCGCAAGCGCGACAACGCCTCACCGGCACCGGAACCGGTCGTGCCCGCCCTGCCGAAAGCCGTCGGTGTCGAACACCTCGGCCAGGCCTGCCCCGCCATCGACCCGGCCGCCTGGAACGATGACCTCGCCGGCGCCCCGCACCGCTGGAGCGACTACGAGGTCGGCGAAAAGATCGACCATGTCGACGGCATGACCGTCGAGGAGGCCGAACACATGATCGCCACCCGGCTGTTCCAGAACACCGCCAAGGTGCATTTCAACCAACTCACCGAAGGCAAGGGCCGCTTCGGCCGCCGCATCATCTATGGCGGCCATGTCATCTCGCTGGCCCGGGCGCTCAGCTTCAACGGTCTCGGCAACGCCTTCCACATCGCCGCCATCAACGGCGGCCGCCATATCGCCCCGCTGTTCGCCGGCGGCACCGTGCATGCCTGGAGCGAGGTAACCGACCGGGCCGAACTCCCCGGCCGCAGCGACATCGGCGCCGTGCGCCTGACCACCTGGGCCACCCTCGACCGCCCATGTCACGACTTCCCCGGCAAGACCGAAGACGGCTACGCCGAAGGCGTACTGCTCGAACTGGATTACTGGGCCTGCCTGCCGCGCTGACCCCACCGGCGCTCCGCACCCGGCCGTCCGCGCCCGCACACGCACGATGTTTCACCTTTCGGGGCATTTACTTTTGTGCAGTGCAACGTATAACTAGGACCAAGACGGCAGGCGACCGTCCTGCGTGGTTGGGGAAAACAAGGGGAAACGGCCTCATGGCTGGTACTGGAGCTACAGACAAGCGGCCCCTGTCGCCGCATCTGCAAGTCTACAAACCCATGCTCACCATGATGATGTCGATCATCCATCGCATCACCGGCGCAGCGCTCTATTTTGGCACGTTCCTGCTTGTCTGGTGGCTGGTCGCTGCGGCCAGCGGTCCGGAGTATTTCGATTTCGTCAACGGCCTGTTCGGCTCCTGGTTCGGCCGCCTCGTCCTGTTCGGCTACACCTGGGCGCTGCTGCACCACATGATCGGCGGCATCCGGCATTTTATCTGGGACACCGGGCGCGGCTTTGATCTCGACACCGTGGAATGGATGGCCAAGGCGACGCCGATTGCCTCCGTTGCCCTGACGATCCTGGTCTGGATCATCGCATATTCCGTGAGGTAGCCCCCATGTCGATGCAAACCCCGCTGAACAAGGTCCGCGGCTTCGGCTCCGCCAAATCCGGTACCGAACACTGGTGGATGCAACGCGTCACCGGGCTCGCCAATCTGGTGCTCGCGGTGTTTTTCATTTTCCTGGTCATCTCGCTGGTCGGAGAGGGCTATGAGGAGGTAACGGACACTCTCGCCAGCCCGCTGGTCGCCATCGCCATGCTCGCTCTCATCCTATCGGTCACCTGGCACATGCGGCTCGGCATGCAGGTGATCATCGAGGACTACGTGCACGGCGAGGGCTGCAAGATCGCCCTGCTGCTCGCCAACACCTTCTTCTGCGCGGCCATGGCCATCGCCGCGATTTTCGCAATCCTGAATCTCAGCTTTGGAGCCTAGAGCCGTCATGGCGGGACAACAGACGACCAATGCAGACGACATCTTCGGGGCAGCCACCAGCTTTTCGATCGGCGGCATGGCCTACGACGTCATCGACCACACCTTCGACGTCGTCGTTGTCGGCGCCGGCGGCGCGGGCCTCAGAGCCGCCGTCGGCTGCTCGCAGGCCGGCCTGAAAACCGCCTGCGTCACAAAGGTCTTCCCGACCCGTTCGCACACCGTCGCCGCCCAGGGCGGCATCGCCGCCTCGCTCGGCAACATGGGGCAAGACAACTGGCGCTGGCACATGTACGACAGCGTCAAAGGCTCCGACTGGCTCGGCGACCAGGACGCCATCGAATACCTCGCCCGCGAAGCGCCACAGGCCGTCTACGAACTGGAACACTGGGGCGTGCCCTTCTCGCGCACCCAGGAAGGCAGGATCTACCAGCGCGCTTTCGGCGGCATGACAACCAAGTTCGGCGAAGGCCCCGCCGCCCAGCGCACCTGTGCCGCCGCCGACCGCACCGGCCATGCCATACTGCACACGCTCTACGGCCAGTCGCTCAAGCACGACGCCCAGTTCTTCATCGAGTATTTCGCCCTCGACCTGATCATGGACGAAGACGGCACCTGTCGCGGCCTGATGGCGCTCAACATGGAAGACGGCACCATCCATCGCTTCCGCGCCCACCGCACCATCCTGGCCACCGGCGGCTATGGCCGCGCCTACTTCTCATGCACCTCGGCACACACCTGCACCGGCGACGGCAACGCCATGGTGTTGCGTGCCGGCCTGCCGCTCGAGGACATGGAATTCGTCCAGTTCCACCCCACCGGCATCTACGGCGCCGGCTGCCTGATCACCGAGGGCGTGCGCGGCGAAGGCGGCTACCTGACCAACTCCGAAGGCGAACGCTTCATGGAGCGCTATGCCCCCTCGGCCAAGGACCTCGCCTCGCGCGATGTCGTGTCGCGCGCCATGACCATGGAAATCCGCGAAGGCCGCGGCGTCGGCAAGCACAAGGACCACATCTACCTGCACCTCGACCACCTCGGCGCCGACCTGCTCGCCGAGCGCCTGCCGGGCATCTCCGAATCGGCCAAGATCTTCGCCGGCGTCGATGTCACCAAGGAGCCGATCCCGGTCCTGCCGACCGTGCACTACAACATGGGCGGCGTGCCGACCAACTACATGGGCGAAGCCATCTCTCCCAAGGCCCGCGACCACGACGCAACCGTGCGCGGCCTGCTGGCGGCCGGCGAAACCGCCTGTGCCTCGGTACATGGCGCCAACCGGCTCGGCTCCAACTCGCTCACCGACCTGGTGGTTTTCGGCCGCGCCGCCGCGCTCAAATGCGCCGAGACGCTTGAAACCGGCACCAAGCATGCCGACCTGGCCAAGGACGCCGGCGAGGCAGCCCTCGCCCGCCTCGACCGCTTCCGTCACGCCTCCGGCGGCACGCCGACAGCTGAGATGCGCCTCAACATGCAGCGCACCATGCAGGAGTTCTGCGCCGTCTACCGCACCGGCGAGGTGCTGGAGGAAGGCAAGCAGAAGATCGATGGCATCTGGCAGGGCCTCGACGATGTCCAGGTCTCCGACCGTTCGCTGGTCTGGAACACCGACCTGATCGAAACCCTGGAATACGACAACCTCATCGCCCAGGCCGCCGTCACCATCCACGGCGCCGTCAACCGCCAGGAAAGCCGCGGCGCCCACGCCCGCGAGGACTATCCCGACCGCGACGACAAGAAGTGGATGAAGCATACTCTCGCCTGGACCGACGATGCCAAACGCACCGTAAAACTCGGCACCCGCCCGGTGCACACCTACACGCTGTCCAACGAAATCGAATACATCAAGCCCAAGGCCAGGGTGTACTAAAAAACGGCTGTCATTGCCGGACTTGTTCCGGCAATCCATGAACACAGAACTGGAGGCTGGCAGAAGAACAAACAAATGCATGCATCAGGCAAGGTGTTCTTTGTCTACATATTGGCCAGTCGCAAGCACGGCACCGTGTACATCGGCGTGACAAGCGACCTTTTGAAACGGGTGAGTGAGCATCGTGCCGGCATTCGTTCCGGGTTCGCAACGAAGCACAAGGTACATAGACTGGTCTACTATGAAGCATTTGCTGACGCTGCCGCTGCAATTCAGCGCGAGAAAGCGATGAAGAAGTGGAAACGAGAGTGGAAAATCAATCTGATCGAGCGGAGTAATCCGGACTGGTCGGATTTGTTTGTCGGATAGGCCGGCGAGCCAATGCAAACTTAGGTGGTCATGGATTGCCGGAACAAGTCCGGCAATGACAAGAAGAGACGACAATGGTTGAATTCAATCTGCCGAAGAACTCGCAGGTCCGGGATGGCAAGGCCTGGCCGAAGCCTGACGGCAAACGCCTGAAGGAATTCCAGGTCTACCGCTGGAACCCGGACGACGGCAACAACCCTCAGGTCGATACCTACCATGTCGACCTCGACGACTGCGGCCCGATGATCCTCGATGCCATCATCAAGATCAAGAACGAGCAGGACCCGACGCTGACCTTCCGCCGCTCGTGCCGCGAGGGCATCTGCGGCTCGTGCGCCATGAACATCGACGGCACCAACACGCTGGCCTGCACCAAGGGCATCGACGAGGTCGAAGGCCCGGTCAAGATCTACCCGCTGCCGCACATGCCGGTGGTCAAGGATCTGGTGCCGGACCTCACCCGGTTCTATGCCCAGCACCGCTCGGTCGAACCATGGCTGAAGACGGTATCGCCGCAACCGACCCGCGAATGGGCCCAGTCGAAGGACGACCGCGAGAAGCTCGACGGGCTTTACGAATGCATCCTGTGCGCCTGCTGCTCGACCTCGTGCCCGTCCTACTGGTGGAACGGTGACCGCTATCTCGGCCCGGCCATCCTGCTGCAGGCCTACCGCTGGCTGATCGACAGCCGCGACGAGGCAACCGGCGAGCGCCTGGACAATCTGGAAGACCCCTTCCGGCTTTACCGCTGCCACACCATCATGAACTGCGCCAAGGCCTGCCCCAAGGGCCTCAACCCGGCCAAGGCAATTGCCGAAATCAAGAAAATGATGGTCGAACGCCGCGTGTGACTTTTCTCCAGCCCCTTTTCCGGACAGGGCCATCACATGTGGATTTGAGCTTCGTTTTCTGCCTTCCTCGGGCTTGACCAGAGGACCCAGATCTCAACGAATTCAGACACAAGTGGCGCCCTGGATCCTCGGGTCGAGCTCACTGCTGTCCGGTTTAGCGTTGGGTGAAGGCACATTTCTTCTATTGTATCAGATAGTTGCATGCATCGAAGAACGCTCCGACATGTTTTCGGGTTGGCTCCCGGGCGTTCCCTCCCCTAGAAAAGGGGAGGGCTAGGGTGGGGATTGATGGCGGTGCAAAAGATTGAAATCGTTGCCGAATTGCACCGCCATCAACCCCCATCCCAACCTTCCCCCTTGCTGGGGGAAGGAGCAATCATCGCTCAACCGGACAGCAGTGGGTCAAGTCCGAGGAAGGCAAGGCCGTGCGGCCAATGAGAACCCGCAAATGGCAAATGCCATTGCATTGCCTTTTCCAAGGAACCTCATCCCACGCCTGCACATGACCTGCACCAACACTCACCAGCATTTCCGCGCCTGCATGGAGCGCGGCTGCATGCTGCCGGCCTAAACCTTTGCCGAACGAAGCGGGCACCCCGGCCCCACAAGCGCAAAGGAGCAAGCCATGGCAGCCAGTCCCACATCTGCCCCGTCTGAACCGACCACCCCGCCACCGGGCCGTCGCCTGCGCCCGATGAAAGTCGGCCCCGGCCTCAAGATCATCGGCGTCGCCATCCTGGTGCTGCTGATGGGCATCCCCGTATCGCTGATCGGTTTCGTAACTTCGGACCGCAACCGTGACGCCCGCAACGCCATCCACAACACCGCGGATCAGTGGGGCGGCGCATCCCAGGTCCTGCAAGGCCCATGGCTGATCGTGCCGCACAAGGTTTCACGTATCAAGAAAATCACCACCCGTCGCCGCGACTGCAAGGGCAACGAAAACGAATGCCTGGAAGAGCGCAACGAGATCATCAAGATTACCAAGCACCTGGTCTTCGCGCCCCAGCATCTTGACGGCGAGACCAAGCTCGCCAGCCGCGAATTGAAACGCGGTATCCACAAAGTCCCGGTCTACGACGCTGAAACCACCATCACCGGCAGCTTCGCGCCGCTCGACGCCAAGAAGGCCACCGCGCGCGAGACCTCCGAGCCGCTTTGGGACCAGGCCTTCCTGTCCCTTGCCGTCTCAGATCAGCGCACGTTCAAGGACAAGGCGACATTGAAATGGATCGGCACGCCCATCGCCTTCGAGCCGGGCGTTGTCCCGCAATCCGTCGAGCCGATCAACCGCGCAGGCATCCACGCCCCGCTCACGGGACTTAAGCAGGGTGCCGCACCGACATTCACGATCACGCTCAAGCAGAAAGGCGGCCTCAATTTCGGCCTCGCACCGCATGGCCAGGATGTTTCATGGACCATGACCTCCAACTGGCCCGACCCGAGCTTCGGCGGCCGCTTCCTGCCCGCCGCCCGCGATGTCGGTACGGACGGGTTCTCCGCCACCTGGTCGCTGCCCAACGTCGCCCGCGCCCCGCAGGTGACCCGGAACGTGAAGAAGCTCGAAGGCATTTTCGGCGAAACGCGCATCCACAACAGCTTTTCAGCCCGCACCACCTACGCCGGACCAAGCACCCACGGCGTCGACATCGCCGTCAAGCTGCACCAGCCCATCGACAACTACAGCCTGATCAACCGCGCGCTGAAATACGCCCTGCTGTTCATCGGCCTGGTGTTCCTCACCCTGTTCCTGCTCGAGATGGCAGCAGGCGGCAAGCCGATCCACCCGATCCAGTACCTGTTCGTCGGCCTCGCCAAAGCCGTGTTCTATCTGCTGCTGCTGGCGTTTTCGGAAAACATAGGCTTTGCCCCGGCCTATGCGGTCGCATCCAGCGCAACCGCGCTGCTGATCGGCCTCTATGTCTGGGCCGTCCTGTCGACGCTGAAACGCACCATGATCGTCGTTGCCGCGCTGGTCGTCATCTACGGCCTGTTGTGGACCATCCTCAACCTCGAGGACTTCGCCCTCATGGTCGGTTCGATCATCGTCTTTGCCGCCCTGGCGATCTCCATGTACGCCACCCGCAAAGTCGATTGGTACGGCAAATCCGCCTCCCCCAAGGCTGATGGGGTCCCCTCTCCCCGGCCGGCATGACACCGGTCTGCATCAGCCTTCTCCAAACCCGCTGCGCTCCCCCGCAGCGGGTTTTCGCGTTCATTTGATTTGACGTTAAGGAATTCCAGGCTATGTCGAACCCACTATGAATCAGTGGCTCAAAGCACTTCTCATCACCGTTGCCATTCCGCTCCTGGCCATCGCCGTCATGCTCGCCTGGCAATCGCTGCGCTGGACGTTCGCCAGCCCGCTTGCTCTCGCCTTCGAGGAACAGACGATCGAAGGTTCGGTCACCGCAAGCTTCTCGCATGCCGAAGTTCGCAAGTTCATCCAGCTTGACGTCAAGGCCGCCGACGATCTCGCCACGGCGGCCGGCTTTGACTGCAAGGCCCTGGTCACCGCCCCATCAAATGCCGTGTGCTATCGCGACATCATCGAAGGCCTGTGCAAACAGCTCTGGCGCATTCAGCTGTTCATTGGCAAGAACAACAAAATCACCCGCTCCTCGGCCTCCATCCGGCAAACCTGCTGGCGCTGAGACCTACCGCAGCCGCCGCAGCCAGCGCTTGGCCTCGCGTTTCACATTGCCGGGCGCCGTGCCGCCCAAGCTGCGGCGCGATTTGACCGACGCTTCGACGCTCAGTACCGAAAAGACGTCCTTGCTGATCCGCCCATCCACCCGCTGCATGTCCGCGAGCGCCAATTCGTCCAGGCCAACGCCCTGCTCTTCCGCCATCGACACAATTTCGCCGGTCACATGATGCGCCTCGCGGAACGGCATGCCGAGCACCCGCACCAGCCAGTCGGCCAGATCGGTCGCCGTCGAAAACCCGCGCGATGCCGCAGCCAGCATCTGCCCGGCATTGGGTTCCATGTCCTCCACCATGCCGGTCATCGCCGCCAGCGCCAGCGAAAGGTTGTCGAGTGCATCGAAAGTCTGTTCCTTGTCTTCCTGCATGTCCTTGGAATAGGTCATCGGCAGGCCCTTCATGATCACCAGCAAGGCATTCAGCGCCCCGATGATCCGGCCCGGCTTGGCTCGCACCAGTTCGGCTGCATCCGGATTGCGCTTTTGCGGCATGATCGACGACCCGGTGGTGAACTTGTCGCTCAAGGTGACAAAGTTGAACTGCGGTGTGACCCACAGCACGATCTCCTCGGCAAACCGCGACAGATGCACAGCGCAGATCGACGCCGCCGACAGCACCTCGAGCACGAAATCCCGGTCGGCCACCGCATCCAGCGAATTGCGGCACGGCGCATCGAAACCGAGGGTCCTGGCGGTCATCTTGCGGTCGATCGGGAAGGATGTGCCGGCCAGCGCCGCGGCTCCCAGCGGACAATGGTTCATGCGGGTCCGGGCATCGGCCAGCCGCGACCGGTCACGATCGAGCATTTCAACATAGGCCAGCAGATGATGGCCGAAGGTGACCGGCTGGGCAGACTGCAAATGGGTAAATCCGGGCATGATGACATCGGCATGTTTCAACGCCTTGCCGGCCAGCGCTGCCTGCAGAGCCAGGATCTGCCCGTCGATCTCGTAGACACAATCCCGCACATACAGCCGAAAGTCCGTCACCGTCTGGTCGTTTCGCGACCGCGCTGTGTGCAGGCGCCCGGCCGGTGCGCCGATAACTTCCGCCAGCCGGTGTTCGATGTTCATGTGAATGTCTTCAAGCGCCCGCGAAAACGTGAAGCTGCCCTCGGCGATTTCCGATTGAATCTGCTTCAAGCCGCGCTTAATTTTTGCGAAATCGGATTTTGAGATAATCCCCGTCGCCGCCAGCATCTCGGCGTGGGCTAGCGATCCGGCGATGTCCTGGCTGGCAAGGCGCTGGTCGAAACCAATCGAGGCATTGATCTCTTCCATGATTTCACTGGGTCCGGCAGCAAACCGCCCGCCCCACATCTTGTTCGTCATCGCTTCATCCCCAACATCTTAAGACCGGGCGCACCACATCATGAGCAAAGACCTGACATTCGGCATGGAGCGGCACAAGATCGTCGTGCTCATCGGATGCGTTGCCGGCCTGCTGGCTGCGGTATACGGGATTTACACGCTCGACGATAGTGACCCGAAATCCACCCGGTCGAGTTCTGAAACAGCGCAAGCCGCCAAGGCCGATCAATCGCGGATCCCGGACCGGGTGACACGCGAATTGTCGACAGGAAAACTCACCGCCTTCGTCATCCACAAGGATCGCAAACCTGTTCCCGACATTTCGTTTCGCGACGGGACCGGCATCGAACGCTCCATTCGTGACTGGCGTGGCCGCGTTGTTCTGATCAACCTGTGGGCCACATGGTGCGCGCCGTGCCGCAAGGAAATGCCTGAACTGGCCGAGCTGCAGCGCACCATGGGCGGCGATGACTTTGAAGTCGTTGCCATCAGCGTCGACCGCAAGGGTGCAGAGGCCTCGGCCAAGTTCCTCGTCGAGGCAAAGGCGGCGTCGCTCAACCTCTATATCGACCGTTCCGCCGAGGTGCTCAATCCGCTCAAGGCACTCGGACTGCCGGCCACCATCCTGATCGACCGGCAAGGCAACGAAGTCGGCCGCCTGCTCGGTCCTGCAGAGTGGGCCAGCGGCGATGCCCTGCGGCTCATCGCCGCTGCAATCAAGGAGAAGGGTTGATTCGACCCGCCGCGCAAATCTGCCGCCACAGCTCTGCATCCACGCTAAAACCCTGGCTTTCTGCTCTCGCACGCTGCTCAAACCGGCGTGATCCCGGCAAACGGACCCCCGGCTGGCTTTCCATCTCCGCGACCAGACGGGCCATTCTGTCGCCGAACCCGGCCCCGGCGGTTCGTTCCGCATCGAAGGCGATGATCAACTGTCCGACGCCCGGCGACGTGCCGTCGGCAGTGAAGAACGAAGACGCCTCAAACGCAAAACAGGCTCCGGTCAGCGCCGCTGCCATCACCTCGACAATCAGCGCTAAAGCCGCCCCCTTGGCATCGCCCATCGCCACCATCGTTCCGCCAAGCGCCGCCTTGGGGTCCGTCGTCGCCTTGCCGTCGGCATCAAGCGCCCAGCCCTCGGGGATGGCTTCGCCCTTAACCGCCGCCGACATCACCTTGCCGCGCGCCACCTTCGACAACGACAGATCGACCACCAGCGGTCTGCCGTTGCTCATGGGTGCTGCAAAGGCGATTGGGTTGGTCCCAAACACCGCCCTCCTGCCGCCCCAAGGCGCCATAGCTTCAGGTGTATTGGCGAACATCAGCGCCAGCAGCCCGCGCTCTGCCAGCCACTCGACGTGCCGCCCCGCCTGGCCGCAATGATGCGACCGCGTCACCGCGACCGAAGCCAGCCCGGTCTGCGCACACACGCCCGGCAGCGCCTCGCACGCCATCTCGATGGCGGGAAACGCAAACCCGTTGGCCGCATCGACCCGCAGGAAGGCCGGGGCAACCCGGTGCAGACTTGGCACCGCATGTCCATCCACTTTCCCCGACCGCGCCTGCGCACAATAGGACGCAACACGCGAAAGCCCGTGCCCCCGCTGACCATCGATCTCTGCCGCCACCAAAGCCCGCGCCACCGAGCGGGCGTTGCCGAGACTGGCGTTGGCCGCCCCAATTGCAGCAGTCACCGCCGCTTCAGCATCGGCAATCTTGACGGTCAGGACATCAGCCATCGGCAATCCTCATCTTAAACTCGCCTGACCGGGTTACCCATTGTCCTGCAGGATCATGTCGGACGCCTTTTCGCCGATCATGATGGCCGGAGCATTGGTATTGCCGGAGACGATGTCGGGCATGATGGCGCAATCGGCGACCCGCAGGCCATCCAGACCGTTGACCCGCAGTCGGGGATCGACGACGGCACCGTCGTCGCTGCCCATGCGGCATGTGCCGGTCGGGTGAAAGATCGTCGTGGAGCCGTTGCGCGCCCATTCCAGCAGGTCGTCGTCGCTCACCGCGTCAGGCCCAGGCCGGAACTCGCCGGTGAGCTTGGCTGCCAGCGGTTCATGGGCGGCAATCCGGCGGGCGATCTTGATGCCTTCGACGACGGTATCGCAATCGGTCTTGGTTGCCAGGTAGTTGGGATGAATGGCCGGGTGTTGCGCCGGATTGGCCGATTTCAGACGTATTTCACCGCGGCTCTCGGGTCTCAACTGGCACACCGAAGCGGTGAAGGCGGAAAACGGATGGACCCCCTCGCCCGGGCTGTCGGCGCTCCATGGCTGGACATGGAACTGAATGTCAGGCGTTGCCAGCCCCGGCCGGGTCTTGAGAAAAGCGCTGACCAGGCTCGCCGCCATGGTCATCGGGCCGGTGCGGAACAGGGCGAACTCAGCGGCGATCCTCATGCGGCCGAACAGACTGCGGACTTCGTCGTTCAGCGTTGGCTCGTTGCACTTGTAGACCAGCCGGGCCTGCAGGTGATCCTGCATGTTGCGGCCGACCTCGGGTGCATCGACCGCGACTTCTATGCCGTGGCTGCGCAGATGTTCCGGTTCACCGATCCCCGACAGCATCAGGATTTGCGGCGACCCGATCGCCCCCGCCGACAGGATCACCTGGCGGCGCGCCCTGATCACCGAAACCCTGCCGCCCTGATCGATCGCGACACCGCTTGCGCGGCCATCCTCCATCACAACGCGCCGGACATGGGCATTGGTGACGATCTCAAGATTCCCGCGCCCGCGTGCCGGCTTGAGGAAGGCCTTGGCCGACGAACATCTCAATCCCTTGCGCGCCGTCAGCTGGAAGTAGCCGACACCCTCCTGATCCTTGCCGTTGTAGTCGGGGTTGAACGGATAGCCCGCCGCCTCGGCCGCCTTCACCCAGGCATCGCACACCGGGCGCTTCAGCCGCATGTCTTCAACCGACAAAGGCCCGCCCGCACCGTGATATTCATCGCCGCCGCGCAGCTGATCCTCCGACTTGCGGAAGTACGGCAGCACGTCGTCCCAGCTCCAGCCGACGTTGCCGAGCTGGCGCCAGTGATCGTAGTCCTCCGGCTGGCCCCGGACATAGAGCAGGCCGTTGATCGAACTCGAACCGCCGAGCACCTTGCCGCGTGGCCATTTCAGCGACCGGCCGTTGAGCCCCGGGTCCGGTTCGGTTTCATAGCACCAGTCGGTCGCCGGGTTGTTCATGGTCTTGAAGTACCCGACCGGGATGTGGATCCACGGGTTCCAGTCGCGCGCGCCCGCCTCCAGCAGGCAAACGTTGAACTTGCCGCTCTCCGACAGCCGGTTTGCCAGAACGCAGCCAGCCGATCCGGCGCCGGCAATCACGAAGTCAAACTCCATCGCCATCCTCCGGCTTCATCACGCGCTCCGCATCGTCATGGCCTCGGCCCCGGAGCCGGAGCAGTGGTAGTGCCGCGTTCGAGCAACGGTGCGCCAAAGCTGCGCGAGACAATCGGCGTACCGTCGCGCAAGTGAGCCATGATAGCTTGCGCCGCCGCCTCACCCATCTGCCGGGACGGCACATCGAGGGTCGTCAGGCCAGGCTGCAGGTGTTCGGTGATCGGTAGATTGTCAAAGCCGATGATCGACACCTCCCGGGGCACGTCGATGCCGCGCGCCTGGGCTTCGAAAATCGCCCCCATCGCCAGGACGTCGTTGCCGCACATGATGGCGCTCGGCGGCGTTTCCCGGTCCATCAGCCGGCCAAAGGCCTCCCGCCCGTTGGTGTGCGAGTAGGCGCGCTCGACAAACAATGCCGGATCGACCGGCAGTCCGTGCCGGACAAGCGCCTGCTCGACACCACAGCGGCGGGCGGCAGCCCGGTCGTTGTCCTGAGAGATACCGGCAATCATGGCAACCCGGCGGTGGCCCAGTTCAACCAGATGGTCGACCGCCCGCGCCGCCGCCGCGGCGTTGTCGAACCCCATGCAGGGCACCCGCGCCTCTTCAGCATGACCCCAAATCGCAACCACCGGGCGATGGGTCCGCTCCAGCAAATCCCATGTCTGGTCCAGGTGGTCGAGCCCGACAATCATCAGTCCGTCGACACCGCGCTCCAGAAGGCGGCGAACCTGTTCCACCTCCTGGTGGTGGTCATAGTTCGAGACCGTCACCAGCAGCGTATAGCCCGCTTCTGACAACGTGGCTTCAAAAGCCGCGATGCTGGCGGCAAAGATCGCGTTGTTCAGCGTCGGTATGATGGCACCGACCGTAAACGAGCGGTTGGAGGCCAATGCCCGGGCCGCTCCTGAAGCGACATATCCCAGTTCGGCAACCTTTTCGCTGACTTTTTCACGCAGGGCTTCGGACACCGAAGCCGGATTGTTGAGCGCCCTGGAAACCGTTGCCGTGGAAACGCCCGCCGCCCGGGCGATATCCTCCAGCTTCGGCATCTCACGCTCGGCACCCACCCTGCGGCGACGGGTCTTCGCCGGGCCGTGCGGAATGTCTTTTCCCTGATCCATGCGTTGAGGTCTTGACCTTTCGTCTGGCTTGCCGCAATATTAGTATGTAAGCGCTTACATAAGCAAGTCCAAAGGCATCGAAATTCGGCGTCACCGGGTGGAGAGGCGCCGCTGATTGCGGTTTGAGCTGCAAGTGCTGCTTGGTGTTTCGGCAAACTTGGTTGAGTATCTGCCGGGGCAAGCGATGACAGAACCATTGGGAGGAATGTTCATGCGACTATTGAAGAAACTCGCCGCCGGTGCGGCCGGCCTGGCATTTGCCGCAACGGCCTGGACCGGCCTGGCCCAGGCCGAAACGACGATCCGCGTGCAGTCGGTGATCCCGGCCAAGGCCGATGAAGTGTTCATGCTGAACGAGTTCGGTAAGGACGTTGGTGCGCTGACCGGTGGCTCGCTGAAGATCGAAGTGTTGCCGGCCGGCGCCGTGGTCGGCGTCAAGGAAACGCTCGATGCGGTCGACAAGGGCCTGCTGGAAGGCGGGTTCGCCTGGACGCACTACTGGTCGGGCAAGCATCCGGCCGCCATGCTGTTCGGCTCGCCGGTGGCCGGTGCCGGTGTCGGCATCGACAATATCGCCTTCGTCTCCTGGTTCCTGTATGGCGGCGGCAAGGAGCTCTATGACGAGCTGTGGACGGAAATGGGCGTCAACGTGAAAGGCTTCATGTTGCAGCCGGTCGGCCCGGAAGCATTGGGCTGGTTCAAGGAGCCGATTGCCTCCATGGACGACTTCCGCAAGTACCGCTTCCGCACGCCTCCGGGCATTCCCGGCCAGACCTACAAGGACATCGGCGTGGCTTCGGTGGCCATGGGCGGCGGCGACATTCTGCCGGCGCTTGAGAAGGGCACGATCGATGCCGCCGAGTGGTGCTGCCCGAAGCCCGACAGCGTGTTCGGCTTCCAGAAGGTGCTCAAGCACTACTACCTGCAGGGCCTGCACCAGGTTGTCGTGAACGCCGACATGTACATCAACGGCGATGTCTACAAGGGCCTGACCGATCACGAAAAGAAGGCGCTGGAAGTGGCGGCCAACGCCTCGCTGATCAAGGCGCTGAGCTACCGCATCTACGAAAACGGCAAGGCGCTCAAGGACCTGACCGAGAACCACGGCGTGCAGCTGCATGACACGCCGGCCGACTATTTCCCGGCCTACATGAACGCGGCCAAGGCGGCGCTGGAAAAGAACGCTGCCGAGAATGCGTTCTTCAAGAAGGTGTGGGACTCGCAGAAGGCCTTTGCCGAAACCGCGGTGCCGTTCTGGGCCGGCGCACAGTCGTCCAATGCCCAGTTGGGCAAGGCGTTCGCCGACAGCCTGAAGAAGTAGGCTGTAAAACACATTTGCGGTGGACAGGTTAACCTGTCCACCGACCCTGATCCCCGGAGCGCGGTTGAGCTGTTCCGGAGGGAGACTACCGGAATGTTGCCGCTACGATGGCACAGCGCGGGGAGGGCGCTACGGTGGCTGACGACATCAAGAGCGAAGAACTGGACATCACCGATGAGCTGATCGCCGAACGGCGGGCAGAGGAACCGGGACAGACCCCGGAGGACATGACGCCCTGGCAGCGGCCGATCACCGCCTTCATCGATGTCTTGAACCTGTGGGCCGGGCGGATCATCTGCCTGATGCTGGCGCCGCTGATTTTCGTCATGGTGTTCGAGGTCGTGTCGCGCTCGTTATTCGGCGTTCTGGCCTCCAACGACATGGCCGACACCGCACGGGCCTGGGGACTGGGGCCGACGCTTTGGGTCTATGACATTTCCCGCATGGTTGGCGGCGTGCTGTTCATGGCGGCAGCCGGGTATGCGCTAATGCGCGGCGTGCATATCCGCGCTGACTTCATCTACCGCAACTGGACGCCGAAGACACAGGCCACCGTCGATGCGGTGCTTTATCTGCTGTTCTATTTCCCGGCGATGCTGTTCTTCTTCTGGAGTGCGCTGGACTACACTCTGGATGCCTTCAACCCACGCAATGGGTTTGCCTTCAGTGGCTGGGAGCGGGCCAGTGATTCAACCTGGGCGCCGGTCCTCGGCCCCGCCCGCGCCGCCATGCCGATCGGCGCGTTGTTATTGTTCCTGCAGGGTTTTCCAGAACTGTTCCGCGCCTTTCACCAGATGGGAAAAGAACGCGAAGCGATCTTCCTGAAGATCTTCCCGGTCTATCTCATCGCCCTGGCGGCGGTGTTCGTTGGCGTGTTCTACCCTGATGTTCTACCGCTCGGTGACTGGATGTCAGCCATATTCGGCGGCATCGGCGGCGGCTTCGGCAAGCCGACCATCGGGCTGATCATGCTGGCGGTGATGCTGTTCTCGATCTTCGTCGGCTTTCCGATCTCGTTCACGCTGATCTTCCTCGGCTTCGTGTTCGGCACCTGGGGATTCAACTCCAACCTGACCTTCTACCTGCTGACGCTGCAGACCAACTCGGTGATGCTCGATGACCAGCTCGTCGCCGTGCCGCTGTTCATCTTCATGGGCATCATGATGGAACAGGCCGGACTGATGGAGCGGCTGTTCAACGCCGTTCAGTTGATGATGTCGCGCACCAAGGGCGCGCTCTACATGGCGGTGCTGTTCGTGTCGACGATCTTTGCCGCGGCGACCGGCATTGTCGGCGCTTCGGTGACCATCCTCGGCATCATGGCGGCCAAGACCATGAACCGGTCCGGCTACGATGTGCGGCTGGCGGCGGGCACGATCACCGCCGGCGGCACGCTCGGCATCCTGATCCCGCCGTCGATCATGCTGATCGTCATGGGGCCGGTGCTGGAGGTGCCGGTGACCGACCTGTTCCGCGCCGCCATTCTGCCGGGCGTTCTGCTGGCCGGGCTCTACATGATCTATTCGATCGGCAGGTGCTGGATCAATCCGAAGCTCGGGCCGATCCTGCCGAAGGAGGAACAGCCGGAGACCTCGCCGTTCTACGTTCTCGAGGTCATCCTGGTGATGGCGGCGCTGTTCTTCTTCATTTGGCTGTGCGTGGCCGGCGCCCAGGGCCGGCTGGCCTTCGTACCCTTCGGCGGCCTGATCGCGCCGGTCGCCTGGCTCGGCTTCATGTACGCCGCGTTCCTGTTCATGCGCAAGAACAAGCCGGGCGGGTTCTATTTCTCCGAACTGTGGTACGAGTTCTTCATGGGGCTGGTACCGCCGACGGTGCTGATCGCCTTTGCTCTAGGCTCGATCCTGGCCGGGTGGGCAACCCCGGCGGAAGCCGCCGCCTGCGGCGCCTTCGGCTCGATCCTGTTATCGTTCTGCTACCGCAAGCTGACCCTCGGCGGGTTTTATGACGCGCTGATCAAGACCCTCGAAATCACCGTCCTGATCATGTTCCTGGTCGCGGCATCGAACTTCTTCGGCGCAGTGTTCTCCAATCTCGGCACACCGAAGATGCTGACCGAGGTTCTGTTGTCACTGGAGCTGTCGGGTATCGCCACGCTGATCCTGATCATGGCGCTGATCTTCCTGCTCGGCTGGCCGCTGGAGTGGGTGCCGATCGTGCTGATCATCGTGCCGATCCTGCTGCCGGTGGTCGAAACGCTCGACTTCGGGCTGGATCGCACCGAGCTTCTGGTGTGGTTCGCGATCCTGGTGGCGGTCAACCTGCAGACCGCATGGCTGTCGCCGCCGGTCGCCCTTTCCGCCTACTTCCTGAAGGGCGTGGTGCCGGAGTGGGATCTCAAAGACATCTATTACGGCATGATGCAGTTCATGGTCATTCAGGTGATCGGTCTGATCATGATCTTCGTGTTCCCGCAGATTGCCCTGTGGTTGCCGCAATATCTGTCCGGACCTTAGTCCGGCGGGACACATGGAAGACTCGAACTAAGCACGGTACCGAGGCGGGCCGCCGGGTGGATTGTGCATGAACGACGAAAGACGAGGATTGGTTTATGGCGATCGAGTATCTCAAGAAGGCTGAAAAAACAGCGGCGACCGGAGAAAATGAAACCCGCGATATCGTGGCACGCATGCTGGCGGAGATCGAAACCGGCGGTGAGGACGTGGCGCGCGGCTATGGCGAGAAGCTCGACGGCTACACCGGCGACATAATCGTTTCACAGGAAGAGATCGCCGCGGCAGGCGACAAGATTTCGCAGCGCCTGAAGGACGACATCGCCTTTGCCTATGACCGGGTGCGCAAATTCGCCGAAGCACAAAAGGCCTCGATCAGCGAATTCGAGACCGAGGTCTCGCCGGGCATGTGGTGCGGCCAGAAGCTGATCCCGATGGACACCGCCGGCTGTTACGTGCCGGGCGGTCGCTATGCCCACGTCGCTTCGGCGATCATGAGCATCGGCACCGCCAAGGTGGCCGGTGTTGAGAATGTCGTTGCCTGTTCGGCGCCGCACGGCAGCGAAGGCGTCAACCCGGGCATCCTCTACACCATGAACTATTGCGGCGCCGATCACATCCTGGCGCTCGGCGGCGTGCAGGGCATTGCCGCCATGGCGTTCGGCCTGTTCACCGGCAACAAGGCCAACATCCTGGTCGGGCCGGGCAACCGGTTCGTGGCCGAGGCCAAGCGGATGCTGTTCGGACGGGTCGGCATCGACCTGTTTGCCGGACCGACCGAAGTTGCGATCATCGCCGACAAGGACGCCGATCCGCTCATGGTGGCGGAAGACCTGGTCGGGCAGGTCGAACACGGGCCGGACTCGCCGGCCTGGCTCATCTCCACCTCCCGGGCGCTGGCCGAGAACGTCATGGGCCGCATGGATGGGCTGATCGCTGCCCTGCCGGACACGGCGCGCAACGCCGCCACCGCTGCCTGGCGCGACTATGGCGAGGTGGTGCTGTGCGACACCGATGAGGAGGCCGCCCGGGTCAGTGACGACTATGCGCCGGAGCATCTGGAAATCCATACCGCCAATCTCGACTGGTACGTCGACCGGCTGAAGAGCTACGGCTCGCTGTTCGTCGGTGAGGAAACCACGGTGGCGTTCGGCGACAAGTGCTCGGGCACCAACCACATCCTGCCGACCAAGGGCGCGGGGCACTACACCGGCGGTTTGTCGGTGCACAAGTTCATTAAGGTGGTCACCACGCAGCGCATGACGCGCGAGGCCAATCGCGACGTGGCCGCCGTGTGTGCCCGCATCTCGCGGCTGGAGGGCATGGAAGCCCATGCCCGCACCGGCGATGCCCGGTTGCGCAAATATTTCCCCGATGAGGAGTTCGAGCTGTCGATCTGAAGCCATGGCGCATGAGTTCGTTCAATCGCTCTTTTCGCTGGAGGGCCGGGTGGCATTGGTCACCGGGGCGTCGTCCGGCATCGGCCGGCATATGGCGCTCACCCTGGCGCGCTCCGGCGCGAGAGTCATCGGGCTGGCGCGGCGGGCGGACGGTCTGCAGGCGCTGGTCAATGAGATCGCCGGTGAGGGCGGCACCGGCGAGGCGATCGCCGCGGACCTGATGGCAGAGGATGACTGGGGCCGCCTGGCCGCGGCGGCATCGGAGATATTCGGCAGCGAACCGGATATTCTGATCAATGCGGCGGGCGTCAACCTGCGGCAACCGGCCGATGAAGTGACGCCTGAAGGCTGGGAGCAGACGCTCAAGCTCAATCTCACGGTACCGTTCTTTCTGGCGCAGGCGCTGGTGCCGGGTATGCGGGAACGGGGCGCCGGCAACATCATCAACATCGCCTCACTTCAGTCGTTCCGCGCCTTTGCCGGCGGCATAGCCTATGGCGCTTCCAAGGGCGGGGTGACGCAGTTGACGCGGGCCATGGCACAAGCCTGGTCGCGCGACGGCATCACCGCCAATGCCATTGCGCCGGGGTTCTTTCCGTCCGAACTGACCGCGCCCGTGTTCGGCGACAACGCTCTTTCGGCGCAGCATGCAGCGGCAACGGCGATCGGGCGCAACGGCGAGATGGCCGATCTCGACGGCATCACCGTGTTCCTGGCCTCGCGGGCCTCGAGCTACATCACCGGTCAGGTGATCGGTGTTGAAGGGGGCTACCTGGCGACATGAAAGCGCTGGTCTATAGCGGCCCGCACGCCATGGACTGGCGTGATGCGGAGGACCCTCAGCCGGGTGACGGCGAGGCGCTGATGGCCGTCGAAGCGGTGGGCATCTGTGGGTCGGACATGCACGCCTGGCATGGCCACGACGAGCGCCGGCCGGCGCCGCTGATCCTCGGGCATGAGGCGACGGCCATGGTCAAGACAGGGGTGCTGGCGGACAAGCGGGTGACTGTCAATCCGGTGGTGACCTGCATGACGTGCGGCTATTGCACGTCGGGGCGAACCAACCTGTGTCCGTCACGGCAGATCATCTCCATGCCGCCGCGCGAAGGCGCGTTTGCTGAATTGCTGGCGATGCCGGAGCGCAACCTCATCGAAGTGCCGGACGGGGTGGATGCGCGCAAGGCGGCGCTGGCGGAGCCGATGGCCTGTTCGTGGCATGCGGTACGGCTGGCTGCCGGGGCGTTGCAGTCGCCGCTGGCAGAGGCGCGCGCGGTGGTGCTGGGCGGCGGCGCCATCGGGCTTGGTGCTGCTCTGGCGCTGCAGGTGTTCGGTTGCGAAGATATCTGGATTGCCGAGACAAATGTGTTGCGGCACGCGGCGCTCAGGACGGCCGGACCGTTCAAGGTCTATGATCCGCTGAGCGGGGCAGGGCCGGCGGCCGGTTCGGCGGAAGTGATCGTCGATGCCTTTGGCGGCGAGGCGACACGGGCTGCCGCCTCGGCGCTGGCCAGGCCGGGCGGGGTGATTGTGCATATCGGGCTGGCCGGCGGGGCGGCGGGGCTGGATGTGCGCCGGATGACCTTGCAGGAGATCACCTTCATCGGCACCTACACCTACACCATGCAGGATTTTCGCGACACGGCCGAGGCGATCTTCGAAGGCCGCCTTGGTGAACTGAACTGGTTTGAAGAACGTGCCCTCAAGGACGGTGCTGCCGCCTTTGATGACATCAGCGCGGGCCGGGTCGCCGCGCCCAAGATCATATTGAACCCCCAAGGATAAAGGAGCAGACAAAGTGAGTATTCCGCAATTGCTTGTCCATGACAAAAAGGACAACGTCGGCGTGGTGGTCGTTGAAGACCTGACCGCCGGCACGGAGATGCTGTGTGTGGTGACCGAAGACAATTCGGACTTCAGGCTGACGGCCAAGGCCGATGTACCGATCGGCCACAAGGTGGCGCTTGCCGACTTGTCGGACGGCGACACGATCATCAAGTACGGCGAGGACATCGGCAAGATGGTCGCCGGCGTTGAGAAGGGCGGGCACGTCCACACCCACAACCTGAAGACCAAACGCTGGTAGGAGGCTGAACCCATGGCAAACGGCAATCAGAAAATCATGGCCTACCGGCGCGAGAACGGCCGGGTCGGCGTGCGCAACCACGTCATCATCCTGCCAGTGGACGACATCTCCAACGCCGCCTGCGAGGCGGTTGGCAACAACATCAAGGGCACGATGGCGCTGCCGCACGCCTATGGCCGGCTGCAGTTTGGCGAAGACCTGGATCTGCATTTCCGCACGATGATCGGCACCGGCGCCAACCCGAACGTAGCCGCCTGCATCGTCATCGGCATCGAGCCGGAATGGACCAAGCAGATCGTCGACGGCATCGCCGAGACAGGCAAGCCTGTAGCCGGTTTCTCGATCGAGCAGAACGGCGACCTCAACACCATCTGCATGGCCTCGCGCAAGGCCAAGGAGTTCGTGCACTGGGCAACCGAGCTGCAGCGCGAGGAATGCGACCTGTCGGAGCTGTGGGTTTCCACCAAGTGCGGCGAGAGCGACACCACCACCGGCCTGTCGTCCTGTCCGACCGTCGGCAACATGTACGACAAGCTGCTGCCGACCGGCCTGTATGGCTGTTTCGGCGAGACCTCGGAAATCACCGGTGCCGAACACCTGTGCAAGGCGCGCGCGGCGACGCCGGAAGCGGGTGAGAAGTTCATGAAGATCTTCCAGGCCTATCAGGACGAAGTCATCGAGCCGTTCAAGACATCGGACCTGTCCGACAGCCAGCCGACCAAGGGCAACATCCTCGGCGGCCTGACGACGATTGAGGAAAAGGCGCTCGGCAATCTGGAAAAGATCGGCCGTACCTCGACCTACATTGATGCGCTCGGCCCGGCAGAAGCGCCGGCCAAGGGAGCGGGGCTGTACTTCATGGACACCTCCTCAGCGGCGGCTGAATGCGTGACGCTGATGGGCGCGGCGGGCTATGTGGTGCACACCTTTCCGACCGGTCAGGGCAATGTGGTCGGCAACCCGATCGTGCCGGTGATCAAGATTACCGGCAACCCGCGCACGGTGCGCACGATGGGAGAGCATGTCGATGTCGACGTCTCGGGCGTCCTGCGCCGCGACATGACCATCGACGAGGCCGGCGATGCGCTGATCGAGATGATCCGCCGCACCGCCAACGGCCGCAACACCGCCGCCGAGGCACTCGGTCACCGCGAGTTCGTGATGACCAAGCTGTACCGCTCGGCCTAGGTTGATCTGTGGCAACAGACAAACCGGACGGTCGCCCTGGCCGCCCGGTTCAGTCATGCGCCAAGGACCATCATGAAATCCGCATCAATGGCCTCGTGCCAAGGGGCTTTGAAATTGACGCAATTGGAGCGGAAAACCGTTGTCATTTCAACGCTCTACTCCAGTCAGAAAAATCGAAGGCCGACACCGCGGGTGTCAGAACAGAAAGCCGGCATTCAGCCCGGCATAGGGGTCGATGTTTTCATCGCGCAGATCGAAGCGGGCGCCGGCTTCACCGCCCAGGAAGATGCGGCCCAGGCTGCCCAGATTGATCTCATAGCCGTTGAAGAACACCCCGACACGGGCATGTTCGTAGCCATCGCCGCCTGAATAGACGAGTTCCGGACCTGCCTTCCAGCCGCCGGCCGTCGTCATGTAGGGACGCAGCTGCGTCCAATACTGATCGAAGCCGGTCAGATAGTTGGCATAGGCCATGGCGCCGAAACCGTCCTGCAGTTTGACCTCTCCATCAAAGGTCGCGGAAAATCCAACCCGCGCATCTTCCAGGTCCGACCCGGGATCGTTCGGCGTCAGTTCATGATCGCGCCATGCCGCGCCGCCATAGATCCCGATGCGCACATGATCGGCGGCAAACTGCCAGCCGGCCTCGGCGTCCAGACTGGTACCGAATGCTTCGATCTTGCGGTCGGGCGCGTTCGGCAGGTCGGTTTGGTAGGTGAATTGAAACCCCTTGGCCCAGGCGCGGACCTGCGGGCCGGTTTCGGATAGACCGTTGAACGGCGCATATATGACGCCCTGATACGCGTAAAAGCTGTCCGGACCGCCGCCGGCCCCGGTTATCGCGTAGCCTTGTCCGGCTTGCGCGGGCCCCCATACAAGCCCTGCAGCGACCGCCAGTCCTGCGTTAAGCGCCAGGACCCGCATCAAGCACTGCCATAGTCCAGTGGATGTAGTTGTGCCGATCTTTTGCCTCTTGTTCATGCCGCCCCGGCCATTTCTGGCTCTGTTATCTTTGCCCCATCGGTAAGGTTAAGGTGACTGTAAGCAACTGTCCAGTCATATGACGGCCGAAATCTTGGAGAAATCAAAAAACGGCACCGTGCGAAGAGCCTGGCATCATCCATGCATGTTTGCGGCCGAGCAGACGGATGAACCGGGTTTCGCCCGGATATCGCATCCGTAGTGGTTCATGATGGGACAACATCCGTGCCGGACAGCACACCACACGCCAGAAATGACACCGCCGCAGCACTGGAGGCGGCCCTGCAGCGGGCGCGAACGGCCGAGGCCGCCCGGTTCGATGCCGTGCGTGACATCCGTGATGCCAAGACGCTGCGTCTGTTCGCGCTCAAGGCCGATATGGCGCCGCTCGTTGATGCCCATCCGCTGGCCAAACAGCACATAGACCTTCGCCTGCATATGGATGAACCGCCAAGATTGTGGATCGATCTGACCAGTTACGTGATCATGGCGCCCGACCCGCGGACCTACCGTCTGGTCGAAGACACAAAGTCCGGCAGCGATATCCTTGCCGAGACCTCCGACCGGGATGAATTCGTCCGCAGCCTCACCGATTTCATCGCCCACCGCATCGTCCTGCGCGAAAAGGCCATGAGTGATGGCGCCGGACGCCACGCGCCCCCAGATGACAGCGGCTACTCCACTGCGGCCCTCATCCTGGCCTGGCTGGCCGGCTTCACGCTCGGCGCCCTGGCATTGCTCGTCGTGGGGGTCGTGATGGCAGGACCGCCCGGTTGAGCAACATACGGCGCATTGACAGGAATATTGGAGGCTCGCGTTACAAAGCGAAACATTGTTTGATTTTGTGCATTGCCGCATCGCTGGTATTTGTGCCGGGATAAATGTGGGGGTCGTGCGACCTGGGCGAAGGTTGCAGGGCATGCCGGGCGGCAACGGCAGCGGACTAGAGGCTTCAAACGCACCACATGATCCGTTTCGACCCGAATATTCTGGGGGACACCATTTTGCGAGTTGAGCCATCTGCGGGATTTGCCGCAGCAAGAACACGAACTGACGACGGCAGTCATCTTCTAGCCCACATCAATACCGGCCTGCAGCAGCGCCTCGGCACGTTCGATACGCTGACCGACGGGCTGGACTATGCCGCGCAAGGGATCACCGGGTTCAACTTCTACTCGCCACGCGGTGCTCTGGACGATGTCTTGAGCTATCGCGAGCTGCGCCGCCGCGCCCGGCTGACCGCCGCACGGCTGATCAATTCGGGCCTCAAGCGCGGTGACCGCGTCGCCGTGGTGGCGGAAACCGGCGCCCGGTTCATGGAGGTGTTCTTCGGCTGCCAGTATGCCGGCCTCCTGCCCTGTCCGATGCCCTACACGATGTACATCGGCGGGCGCGAGGCCTACGTCGAACGCATCGCCGGCATGCTCACCAGCGCCAGAGCCTGTGCAGTGATTTCAACCGAGGACTTGCTGGGCCATATCACCGAGGCCGCGGCGATGGCCGGCATCGACACGGTCATGACCCACGACACGCTTCAGGCCGTCGACGAAGCCGGTGCCGAGCTTGAAGCCTTCACCGCCGATGAGCCCGCCTATATCCAGTATTCATCCGGCTCCACCTCGCACCCAAAGGGTGTGTTGATCAGCCAGAAGGCGATCACCACCAACTGCCGCGACATCCTCCAACACGGTCTGAAGGTGCGCCCGGACGATCGCGCCTTCTCCTGGCTGCCGCTTTACCACGACATGGGACTGGTCGGCTTCTGCCTGTCGCCGATGATGGGTCAGGTGACGGTCGACTACCTTGCCACACCGTCCTTTGCCCGTCGCCCGGTGCTGTGGCTGAAGCTGATGTCGGACAACGGCTGCACGGTCGCCTATGCGCCGTCTTTCGGCTACGACCTGGCCGGCCGGCGCGTCAATGGCGGTGCTGCCGAGCTGGACCTGAGCAAATGGCGGATCGCCGGTATTGGTGGCGACATGGTGCGCCCCGACGTGCTGAACCTGTTTGCCGAAAACCTGGCGGTCGCCGGATTCGATCCCAAGGCATTCCTGCCGAGCTATGGCATGGCGGAATCGACCCTGGCGATCACATTCGTGGATGCCGACGCACATTTCGAGGTCGACCTGATCGACAAGGCCGAAGTCAAGCTGAACAGTCGCGCCGTGCCGGTCGACCCGGCGTCTGCCGCCGCCGAAGACGCACGCGCCTTCGTGCTGTGCGGCCGGCCCTTGCCCGGTCACGTTCTGAAGGTTGTCGACGATACCGGTAGAGAATTGTCCGACCGGGCCATCGGCCGCGTGCTGGTCAAGAGCGACAGCCTGATGAGTTGTTACTACGAGAATCCGGAAGCCACCGCAGCGGTGCTGCTGGAGGACGGGTTTCTCGACACCGGCGACATGGGTTACATGCTCGACGGACAGGTCGTGATCACCGGCCGCAAGAAGGATCTGATCCTGCACAACGGCCGCAACATCTGGCCGCAGGACATTGAGTGGGCGGTCGAACAGCTCGAGCAGGTGCGCGATGGCGATGTCGCCGCCTTTGCCGGCGACAACGACGACGGAACCGACAGCGTGGTGGTCCTGGTGCAGTGCCGCTCCAAGGACGATGCCGCCATTGCCGAATTGCGCCGCCTGGTGACGGCCACGGTGAACCGCACCAGCGGGGTGGAATGCCATGTCGTCATGGTGCCGCCCAAGAGTCTGCCGTTCACTTCGTCGGGCAAGCTGTCGCGGGCCGGCGCCAAGCAGCGCTACCTGACCGGCGAGATCGCCGAAATCACCAACGCGGACGCACCGAGGCTGGCCGCCGCCGGTTGACGCCCCGGCGGTTCGTTTCGGCTGGCTGGATAGCTTTCGGAACATGTCGAGACTGATCGCAGTGACAGGGGGAACCGGCTTCGTCGGCAGGGCCGTGCTCGGCCTGCTGGGCGCAGCGGATACGGATCTGCGTGTCCTTGCCCGCCGGCCGGAAACGCTTGCCGCGCCCATCGACCCTGCAAACATTGTCGCCGCCGACCTGCGCGATGACGGCGCACTGGATCGGCTGACCCGAAACGCCGGCACGGTGGTTCATGTCGCCGGCGTCGTCGCTGCGCGCAGCAATGCAGAGTTTCATGAGCTCAATGCCGATGCCACAGTGCAGCTGGCCCGGATCAGCCGGGACAACGGGGTCCGGCAGTTCGTCTATGTTTCATCGCTTGCCGCCCGCGAACCGTCGTTCAGCGGCTATGCGGCCAGCAAGCAGGCCGCGGAGAAGGCGCTGGAAGCGGTGCAAGAAACCATGCGCTGCATCATCCTGCGCCCGCCGGCCGTCTATGGCCCGGGCGACCGGGCAACCCTGCCGCTGATCCAGCAACTGTCGCGCCGCCATGGTTTTGTGCCGGGAACTGCTGGCGCCCGGTTCTCGCTGATCCATGTCGAAGACCTCGCCCGCGCCATCGTCGCGCTCACCTTGAGCGGCAGCCGCCTGACGGCGACGACTCCCTTCGAGCTGGATGACGGCCGGTCCGGCGGTTACGACTGGCCCGAAATCGCACGGATCGCCGCATCGGTCGCCGGGCATGACGTGAAACTGCACCTGCTGCCGCGCCCGCTCGTGGCCGCCGTGGCCCGACTGGCCCGGGTAAAGGCGAAAGCGACCGGCAAACCCGGCATTCTCACGGCCGGCAAGGTCCGGGAGCTCTATCATCCCGACTGGGTGGCGCGAACCAACCTGCTTCAGGACAATTGCGACTGGCAGCCGCAGATCGGCTTTGCCCGGGGCTTCGAACAGACGCTTTCCTGGTACCGGGCGCATGAATGGTTGCCGCCCGGCCCGGCCCGGACTAGAAAACCCCAACCCACCGGCTTTGGAGACCCGTCCTCATGACCGCCAGTTCCGACGAAATCTTCGGCAAACTCAGCGAACTGCTCAGCCCCTTCAACACCAACAACATCGCGCTGAAACCGGAGACGGAAATCTCCGCCGACCTCAGCATAGACTCCGTTGCGGTGATGGACTTCGTCATGGAAGTGGAGGACCACTTCGACATCGACATTCCGCTCAATGTGCTGTCTGAAACCCACACCATGGCCGACCTGGTCAAGGTCGTCGAAAAGCGCATCAGGTAGGCGGGCGCAACAATGATCGACTTGTTCGACAAGCATGCCCGGACGGCGGCCCGGCTGGAGCGCATGCTGCAGCTCGGCACCAATGCCGTCGGCGTCACCAACGACCGCATCCTGTCGCCGACCCGGGCGCTGATCAATGGCCGTGAGACGGTGCTCGCCGGCACCAACAACTACATGGGCATCACCTTCGATGAAGACTGCATCGCCGCCGGCATCGAAGCACTGAAGGACTTCGGCACCGGCACCACCGGCTCGCGCATCGCCAATGGCAGCTATGCGCTGCACAAGGAACTGGAAAGCGAACTGGCGGACTTTCTCGGACGCAAACACTGCATTGTCTTCACCACCGGATACCAGGCCAACCTCGGCATGATGGCCGGTCTCGCCGGACCAAAGGACACAATCTACCTCGATGCCGACAGCCATTCGTCGATCTATGACGGTTGCACTCTGTCGGGCGCCAACCTGGTGCGGTTCCGTCACAACGATGCCGCTGACCTGGCCAAGCGCCTGGCCCGCCACGACCCGGAAAGCGGCGGGCGGCTGGTGGTACTGGAAGGCATCTATTCGATGTTCGGCGACCGCGCACCGCTGGCCGAATTCATCGATGTGAAGAAGGAACAGCCTTTCCAGCTGCTGGTCGATGAAGCGCATTCCTTCGGTGTGCTGGGACCGAATGGCCGCGGCCTTGCCGATGAAGCCGGCTTTCACGATGAGGTGGATTTCGTCGTCGGAACCTTCTCCAAGAGCGTCGGTGCAATTGGCGGTTTCGGCGCCGGCGATCATCCGATGTTCGAAATGATCCGTTATGCCTCACGACCCTACATGTTCACCGCCTCGCCATCGCCCGCTTCGGTGGCGACATCGATTGCCGCCATTCGCAAGCTGAAGGCCGAACCGCAGCGCCGCGCCCGTCTGGCAGAAAACTCAAAACGGCTGTTCGACGGTTTCCACAGAATAGGACTGCAGACCTGTTGCGATACGGTCAGCCCGGTGATCGCGGTGAAATGTCCCGACGAACCGTCGACCATCGCCATGTGGAATGCCCTGTTGAACGCCGGAGTCTATGTCAACATCGCTGTGCCGCCCGGCACCCCGAACAACCAGTGCCTGCTGCGCTGTTCCGTTTCGGCGGCCCATACCAGTGAGGATATCGACCTGATCATTCACCTGTTCGATCAGGTGGTGGCGGCGCAGGCGGCATGAGCAAGGACGTCCGACTGCATTACGAGGATTTCCCGGCTGGCGAAACCGTCAGGTTTGGCGCCTACGAGGTAACGGCCGATGAGATCAAGCAGTTTGCCGCCGAGTTCGATCCGCAACCGTTCCATCTCGATGAGCTGTCCGGCGAACAATCTGTCGCCGGTGCGCTCAGTGCGTCGGGCTGGCACACCTTGTCCATGCTCATGCGCATGATGGTCGACGGCTATCTCGCCCGCTCCGCTTCGATGGGGTCGTTCGGCGTCGAGGAGGTCAAATGGCTCAAGCCGGTGTTCGCCGGCGATGTTCTGAGCTGCACCCGCACGACACTCGATACCCGCATCTCCCGCAAGCGCCCGGACATGGGCATCGTGCGCTTCCACTGGCAGGTGCATGATCAGCACGGCGAACTGAAGGCCGACATGCGGGGCACCAGCCTGCTTACGGTCCGGGAGTGCCCGGCATGAGCGTTGCCGGAACCTGGCTGTGGTTCGACGAATTCAAGCCCGGCATCGAGACCGATCTGGGCAGTTATGATTTCAGCCGCGATAACATTCTGGCCTTTGCCGGCAAGTACGACCCGCAGCCGTTTCACATCGACGAGGCAGCGGCCCGCCGAACTCATTTCGGCGGGGTGTGTGCCTCGGGCTGGCATACGGCCGCAGCCTTCATGAAGTGCTGCGCGGACCACAATTTCGCCGAATGCGCCCGGGCTGAAGCCGCCGGAAAGACCCTGCCGCCGCTCGGACCCTCGCCGGGATTCGAGAACATGAACTGGCTGAAGCCGGTCTATCCCGGCGAAACGGTACGCTACGGCAGTGTTGTCACCGGAAAGCGGGAATTGTCGTCACGCAACGATTGGGGCCTGGTGTTCGCCCACAACACGGGCATCAACCAGAACGGCGAAACGGTGTTCGAGTTCGACGGCAAGCTGCTCGTCGCGCGCCGCGCGGATCAGTCCTGACGGCCATAGGTCTCGAACTTTTTCAGCACGTTTTGCATTTCCTCATCATCGATCAAGTCCGGTTCCCCGAGACTGAGAACATCGAGATACTGCCGCGCCAGCGTTTCCACCTCACTGGCAAGCTCGAGGGCGTTCCGTAGCGTACCGCCGAAGGCGATCTGGCCGTGATGGGCCATCAGGCAGGCACGATGGCCGTCGAGCGCCGCCAGGGTGGTCTGCGCCAGTGCATCGCTGCCGAACGTTGCATAGTCCGCACAAGGGATCGACGTACCGCCGGCCACGGCCACCATGTAGTGAAAGGCCGGGATCGGCTTTCGCATGCAGGCCAGGGCCGTTGCCGCCATGGAGTGGCAATGGACAATGGCACGCGCCGGAGGCCGGGCTAGATAGATCGCAAGGTGCAGCAGAGTTTCCGTTGAAGGCATGCGGCGCCCGGCGGTCTGGTTCCCGGTCAGGGACACGACAGCAATGTCTTCGGGCAGGATGTCGGCATAGGCCATGCCCGATGGCGTGATCAAAACCACATCTTCAACCCGCATCGAGACATTGCCCGATCTTTGCGGCGACAGTCCGCGCTGAGACATTTCAAGCGCCGCATTGGCCACCTGCTGGGCCTGCCACATGAGACCGTCATCGTTCACAGGCGGCGCTCCGGATACAGCCCGAGCAGACCCGCCGCACTCGCATCGCACACGCCGCGCTCGGTGATCAGCCCGCTCACCAGGCGAGCCGGGGTGACATCGAAAGCCGGATTGCGCGCCGGGCTGCCCGGTGCGGCGATCTGAACCGCCTGCAGCCTGTCGGCGCCGTCGAGCCCCTGAACGTGGGTCACCTCGGATGCGTCGCGTTCCTCGATGGGGATGTCGCGAACCCCGTCGGCGATGCTCCAGTCGATCGTCGAATGCGGCAGGGCGATATAGAACGGCACGCCGTTATCGTGCGCCGCCAGGGCCTTTAGATAGGTGCCGATCTTGTTGCACACATCGCCGTTGGCGGCAGTACGGTCGGTACCGGTGATCACCAGATCGACCTCTCCGCGCTGCATGAGGTGGCCGCCGGCGTTGTCAACGATTACACTGTGCGGCACACCGTGGCTGGCCAGCTCCCAGGCCGTGAGTGCCGCGCCCTGGTTGCGCGGCCGGGTCTCATCGGCCCACACATGCACATCGATCCCGGCGTCATGGGCCTGATAGACCGGCGACAGGGCGGTTCCCCAGTCGACAGTGGCGAGCCAGCCGGCGTTGCAGTGGGTGAGGATGTTGACGGTCTTGCCCGGCTTGCCGGCGGCGATCCGTTCGATCAGCGCCAAACCGTGCTGGCCGATCTTGTGGTTGGTGGAAACATCGTCGTCGCAGATCTGCGCCGCTCTGGCATAGGCCGCCGCAACCCTGTCTGCCGGGGTTAGCGGCTGAACGGCGGTCCGCATCTCGTCGAGCGCCCACACCAGGTTCACAGCCGTCGGCCGGGTCCGGCGCAGGCGGGCATCGGCGCTGGCCAGGGCCTGATCCGAGGCATCCTGCCGCAGCGCCAGACACATGCCATAGGCCGCCGTCGCACCGATCAGCGGGGCACCGCGCACCTGCATGTCTTCGATTGCCCGGGCAGCGTCTTCAAGGGTTTCCAGCCGCTCGATGACAAAAAGATGCGGCAGCTTGGTCTGATCGATGATCTCGGCAGCCCAGCCGTCATCTGCAAGCCAGATCGAGCGATAATGTGTGCCATCTACTTTCATTGCTGGGAAAGACCCCGCGAAATCGTTACCGCCAGCCCGTGGACTGACCCGCCGTCATCTGTCATACTCGACGCCGATGCATTGATAGCGCGCGAAAGGATCAAAGTCATGACAGCAAAGTTGCTCGTGGTCTCTGGAGCCATTTTGGCCTTGGCCAGCGGTCCGGCCCTTGCCGGCGGCGGCTGCGCTGGCGGTGCTCATGCCGAAGCGCCGCAAACGATCGCCGATGCCCCGCAAAGCACCGCGCCTGAAACCGTTGTGGCGATTCCGTATCCCCTGCCGACGGTGGACGCTGAAACGCAAACGGCCGCGGCCAGCGTTGAAAGCACCGGCACAACCACCGAGTAACCTGCTCTGAAGCGCCCTGCAACATGCGGACAGGCATAGTGCCAGACACTGTGGCTGACGGCTTGCCCTTGTGCTCACCACAATCCCGTACCAGTTCAACGCGACCGGTCGGCGTTACTCGCTGTCGAATTCAACCAGCGTGTGCACCTTGACGCCCTTGTCCCGCAGCCGCTGTGCCCCGCCAAGGAACGGTAGGTCGATGACGAACGCGGCAGCGACAACCTGTCCGCCCGATTGTCGGATCAGGTCGATAGCGGCATCGGCGGTGCCTCCGGTGGCGATAAGGTCGTCGACCAGCAGCACCTTGTCTCCGTCGCGGATGGCATCGGCATGGATTTCGATGGTGTCGACGCCATATTCCAGATCGTAGTCCTTGCCGATCACTTCGGCCGGCAGCTTGCCCTTCTTGCGGATCGCCACGAAGCCCTTGCCAAGCTCATGGGCAACAGCACCGCCGAGGATGAAACCGCGGGCCTCGATGCCGACGACATAGTCCGTGTCGCCACCGAGAAACGGCCAGATCAGTTCATCGACACTGGCCCGGAAACCGTGCCGGTTGGCCAAAAGGGTGGTGACGTCGTAGAACTGTATCCCCGGCTTGGGGTAGTCCGGTACGGCGCGGATATAGCGCTTGATGTCAAAACCGTTGCGTAAGTCCATAACCCCTTGCCCTTGTGCCGTGCCTGCTATTGCCTCCATAAAGCATCCGGCCCGGTGTCTGGCAAGTTTTCCACAGGTTGCCAACAGGCGCCGGTGCCGCAAACGGCCAGATGCCCGGTTTTGCGCAGTCTGGTATGATGCTTGATCTGCCGCCTTTGAACCCATTACTGAACACATGCGCTTTTCCGATTCTTTCCTGGATGAAATCCGCGCCCGAATACCTATATCCTCGGTGGTCGGACGGGCCGTGCAGTGGGACCGCAGGAAGACCAATGCCGGCAAGGGCGATTACTGGGCCTGCTGCCCGTTTCATTCCGAAAAGACGCCGTCGTTCCATGCCGATGACCGGCGCGGGCGCTACCATTGTTTCGGCTGCAAGGAGTCCGGCGACATCTTCCGCTTCCTGACCGAGCAGCAGGGCCTGTCGTTTCCCGAGGCGGTCGAACAGCTGGCCGGTGAGGCCGGCCTGGAGATGCCGAAGATGACACCCGAGGCGGTGGAGCGCGAAAAGCGCCGCGCCAGCCTCTACGATGTCATGGAACTGGCCGCGGCGTTCTTCGAAGACAAGCTGCAGGGTGCCGAGGGTGCCGCCGCACGCGGTTACCTGGCCGACCGGGGCCTGCCGGCCAGGATCATCCAGGACTTCCGCATCGGCTATGCCCCGGGCGACCGACGGGCGCTCAAGACCCATCTGGCGGATAACGACATCACCGCCGAGCAGATGGCCGAAGCCGGACTGGTGGTGACGGGCGAGGACATCGCGGTCCCCTACGACCGGTTCCGCGACCGCATTATGTTCCCGATCCGCGACGGGCGCGGCCGGGTCATCGCCTTTGGCGGCCGCGCCATGTCCGCTGATGTGCCGGCCAAGTATCTCAACTCGCCGGAAGGCCCGCTATTTCACAAGAGCGCCGTTCTCTACAATCTCGACAAGGCACGCGAACCGGCCCACAAGTCTTCGTCGATCATCGCCGTTGAGGGCTACATGGACGTGATCGCCATGACCCGCGCCGGTTTGGCACAGGCCGTTGCACCGCTGGGCACGGCGCTGACGCAGGATCAGCTGACGTTGATGTGGCGGATCGCCCCGGAGCCGGTGCTGTGCTTCGACGGCGACGAGGCCGGGCTGAAGGCGGCCTACCGGGCGCTCGATCTGGCAATACCCCTGCTGCGGCCGGGGCATTCGCTGAAATTCGCCCTGCTGCCCCAGGACACCGACCCGGACGATCTGTTGACCAGCGAGGGCGCCGATGCCGTCAAGGCGGTGATCGCTGCGGCCACGCCGCTGGTAGATATCCTGTGGCGCCGGGCCCTGGACGGCAACGACCGGGCAACACCGGAACAGCGCGCCCGGCTGGAGCAGGACCTGGAACAGGCTGTGGCACGCATCGATGACGCAAAGGTGCGCAGTCACTACCACACCGAGATCGCCAATCGGCTGAGAGGCTTGTGGGCGCCCGACAATGTCCGCAGGCCGTTCGGCAATAGCCGCAACCTGCGCGGCCGGCCAAACCGCCCCGGGAGCAGCGTTAGCCGGACCGGCCGCTTCGAGCCGTGGCGGCAGGCCGCGCCGGCATCGGCGGAACTGCGGGCAATGACCGGCCATACGCCGGACAGGCGGATCGCCGAACGCCGCGAACGCCTGATCGTGCTGTCGGTAATCAACCATCCGGCGCTGCTGGATGATCAGGCCGAGCAATTTGCCGGGGTCGAGCTTTCCGCGCCCGGACTTGACAGTTTGCGGCGTGAAATCATAGATATCGCGGCGCTTGGCGAGGGGCTTGAAACCGGGCATTTGCGTGACCACTTGAGCAAACGGGGCAAAGGGTCTGAGCTGATCCGGCTCGATGCCCAGGCAGAGCGGTTGAACTGCTGGTTCGTGCGGCCGGACGCAGCACTAGATGATGTCCGGGTGTGTCTGGATCAGATGATCGCTTTGCACCGCAAGACTGTGACGTTGGAGCGAGAATTGAAGCAGGCCGAACTGGCGCTGGCAGAAACACCGAACGAAGCGAATTTGCTGCACTTGAACGAAATTCGCGATCAGCTGCTGTCGAGCGTTCACGAAGAGGCTGCAATTGACGGATTTGGCGAGGCATCGGGGCGGCCGGCCGGATCGGTATCTTAGCAGGCGGCGTTCGCCGGGACATGAGGCCGGGCGGCGCGCCAATGGATTTGTGATTAAGGAGCGGTTAACGGCGAGACCGGTAGAAATGGAATGTTCCGTACCGGCATGATTCGGTACGCATGATCATTTGAACCCTCAGACCGCCCGGCAGCAAACAAGGAACACGGTTTCATGGCAAAGGCTCAGGCACAAAGCGACACGGCCAAAACCAAGACCAAAGCCAAGAAGGCCATGCTGGCCGAGAAGGCCAAACAGGCTTTGAACGCGAAGTCCGGCGGCGAAACGTCCGGCGAGGTCAGCGATCGCCCGCTGCTGGACATGTCCGACGCTGCGGTCAAGAAGATGATCAAGCGCGCCAAGCGGCGCGGATTTGTCACCTATGACGAACTGAACGAGGTCCTGCCGTCCGAAGAGGTGTCATCCGAACAGATCGAGGATACCTGGGCAATGCTCGCCGACATGGGCATCAATGTCGTCGAGAGCGAGGAAGAGACCGACGACACCACCGAAACCGCCGAACGCGTACAGAGCGGCCTGCCGATGAAGGTCGAGCGGGCCAGCGAGCCGGTCGACCGCACCGACGATCCGGTGCGCATGTATCTGCGCGAGATGGGTTCGGTCGAACTGTTGTCGCGCGAAGGCGAGATCGCCATCGCCAAGCGCATCGAAGCCGGCCGCGAGGCGATGATCCACGGCCTGTGCGAAAGCCCGCTGACCTTTCAGGCGATCATCATCTGGCGCGACGAGCTGAACGAGGGCCGCATCCTGCTGCGCGATATCATCGACCTCGATGCAACCTACGCCGGACCGGACGCCAAGCAGCCGCAATCCGCCGATGGCGACGATGACGGCAAGGAAGGAGAAAAATCCGCCAAGCCGTCCGACGGTTCCGAGAACAAGCGGGACAAACCCGACACCGAAGCATCGTCCGAGGGCGCCGAAGACCAGACCGGCGAAGACGACGAGGACGACGACGAGGAAGAGGCCAACGTCTCGCTGGCGGCCATGGAAGCTGAGCTGAAGCCGCAGGTGCTTGAGACCTTCGATGCCATCGCCAAGACCTACAAGAGCTTGCGCAAGCTGCAGGATCAGGAGGTGACGGAGAAGACCAAGCTGTCTCCGTCCCAGACCCGGCGCTACAAGAAGCTGCGCGAAGAGATCATCGAGAACGTCAAGAGCCTGTCGCTCAATGCGGCGCGTATCGAGGCGCTGGTCGAGCAGCTTTATGACATCAACCGGCGCCTGATTTCGCTGGAAGGCCGGCTGATGCGGCTGGCGGAGACCTACAAGGTGCCGCGCATGGTGTTCCTGCAGGAATATCAGGGCCAGGAGCTTGATCCCGACTGGCTGCGCCGCGTGAGCCGTCTTTCGAAGCACGGCTGGAAGGACTTCGTGTCCAAGGAACGCCCGGTGATCAAGGAAATCCGCAAGGATATCCATTCGCTGGCCTCCGACACCGGCCTGCAGATCCCCGAGTTCCGCCGCATCGTGCACATGGTGCAGAAGGGTGAGCGCGAGGCGCGCCAGGCCAAGAAGGAAATGGTCGAGGCCAACCTGCGCCTGGTGATCTCGATCGCCAAGAAATACACCAACCGCGGCCTGCAGTTCCTCGACCTTATCCAGGAAGGCAACATCGGCCTGATGAAGGCGGTCGACAAGTTCGAATACCGCCGCGGCTACAAGTTCTCGACCTACGCCACCTGGTGGATCCGCCAGGCGATCACCCGCTCGATCGCCGACCAGGCGCGCACCATCCGCATCCCCGTGCATATGATCGAGACCATCAACAAGATCGTGCGCACGTCGCGCCAGATGATGCACGAGATCGGCCGCGAGCCGACGCCGGAAGAGATTTCCGAAAAGCTCTCCATGCCGCTGGAGAAGGTTCGCAAGGTGATGAAGATCGCCAAGGAGCCGATCAGCCTCGAGACCCCGGTCGGTGATGAGGAGGATTCGCATCTCGGCGATTTCATCGAGGACAAGAACGCCATCCTGCCGATCGATGCGGCCATCCAGGCCAACCTGCGCGAGACGACGACGCGCGTTCTGGCCAGCCTCACGCCGCGCGAGGAGCGCGTCCTGCGCATGCGTTTCGGGATCGGCATGAACACCGACCACACCCTTGAAGAGGTCGGCCAGCAGTTCTCTGTCACGCGCGAACGTATCCGTCAGATCGAGGCCAAGGCTCTGCGCAAGCTCAAGCATCCGAGCCGCAGCCGAAAGCTGCGGAGCTTCCTCGACAGTTGATACCGTCGGTATTGCCGCTTGACTCTTTTGACTGTTTTACCGTGCTGAAATGATGACGATTTTCCGTCGGCGGCTAGACCAACGCCGGCAGCGCCCTGCGACAAAGGATGACCGCCGCCGGCCCGTCTGAGTTCAAACATCTGCAAAACTGAAGCCGGTGCCGCAGGCACTAAAGCGCAGCGGGTTTCGAAGCCAGTTTCTTGTAGATGGTGCGGCCGATCTTGTTTCGCATCACCGGGCCAGCAAGCGGGGAGCGGCGGTAGCGATTCCACTTTGCAAGGTCGCCGATGGCCCGCCTGACCTCGGATTGCGCCGCGCTATGCCGAGCATCTGATCCGGGCTTGTGCTGACCCAGATAGGTCAGCGTGTTTTTGCGCCGGATACCCGGCTGCAGTTCGAACCCTGCGTTTTGCAGAAACCGGGTCAGGGTCGCCGGCGAGAACAGCTGCTTGTGGTAGTTGTTGACCCGTGCCAGCCGGAAGTACCGGCCGCCGGGCCGCAACTGTTCGGCGAAATCTATCTCATTGTAGAACAACGCATATCCGCCCGGTTTCAGCATCGCCAGACAGGCCGCCATGTCATCCTGGGGCGACAGGGCATGGGTAAACATGTGATTGATCAGGATCAGGTCGAAGCCTCTGCCGGGCAGCGCTTTGATGCCTTGCGGGTTGAGTAGATAGGTATCGTCAAGATTGCCCGTCCGGCGGGCAAAGTCGATGTTGGGTTGGAAGTAATCGCCACCGGTCACTGTGACATCTGGCCAGCGCTCGCGCACCACCGGGCCGAGCGTGCCGCAATCGCAGCGGATGTGCAGCAGGCTTGAAACGTCAGCCATGATGCCGGCGCCATCGAGCACCCCGGCCAGCCAGCGCGACGTCTTTGTCTTGCCCTGCTGATAGGCCTCTGACGGCGGCTTGTTCGCATAGCTGCGGTGCTCGAGTTCCGGGAACAGGGCATAGTACCTCTCAGCCGCTTCCCGAACCTGCCGCCAGGCCGCATATATGCCGGCGCACCCATGGCACACCTCATATCTTGAATGCCAAAGGGCTTCCGGTACCGTTTCGAGACCGGTGATGTCATTATCATCGAAAGCCGAGCTGCTTTCGCCATGGCCGCATAGCGGACATGCCGACAGGTGGACAAGATCAGCGGCCTGTTCAGCAAGCTCTGCCCGGTTGGTGTCTCTCAAGATGCCTCTCCCTGACGGTGTGGACCGGGCATTGCTGCCCATGCACCGGATACACTGAAATCGATCCGGCCGCCGGCCTCACGCCCGCCCCCTCCTGTGTGGAAGAATTGTCCCTGCTGGATTTCCTCCGCCAAGGCTCTTTCGCCCATCGCTACAGCAGCGCGAAACCAAGTGTAATGCATGATTTCTGCTGGACTTCAATCCAGACGATCTCTTTTTGGGATTGCTCCTCCATGCTTCCAGACCCGCATCCAGGGTCGTTGACCGATTGCATTCCTGCCCATAGCCTGTGTAGGCTGGCAGCATGGATGGTTTGGCATTGGCCAGGCGTGAAGGGAGGATCGTCATGAACAAGGATCGAGAACCAACAGCCGGCCCGGCCCCCGTACTGCCGGATTTGCGGACCATGTCGTCTCAGGACATCACCGCAGCCCTGCGCGCCGGTTGGGCTGACTTTCTTGCGGCGCCGTCGTTTGGACTGTTTTTTGGCGGGATTTTCGCAGTTGGCGGACTGTTTATCCTGGCCAGTCTCATGGTTTTCAAGACCACCTGGCTGATCATTCCCGTGGGCATCGGCTTTCCGCTGATCGGACCTTTCATTGCCGTCGGGCTCTATGAGGTATCCCG
Organism: Aestuariivirgaceae bacterium; assembly: GCA_965216335.1. Taxonomy (GTDB): domain Bacteria; phylum Pseudomonadota; class Alphaproteobacteria; order Rhizobiales; family Aestuariivirgaceae; genus JAHEJE01. The sequence continues at coordinate 2,545,064 of OZ244154.1, forward strand.
CCGCCGGGCAACCGGCGAACCGCTCAACTGGAAGGAAATTCTGCTGGTTGTCTTCGAGCAGCGCCACCGCCAGCTTGGCTGGATGGCCTTTGTCGTTCTGTTTATCTTTTGGGTTTGGCTGTACCAGATCCGCCTGCTGCTCGCGATCTTTCTCGGCTTCAAGTCCTTTTCCAGCGTCTCAGCGTTTTGGGAGATCGTCTCCACCACGCCCGAGGGCATGGGCTTTCTCGCCGTGGGCACGCTGGTTGGCGCCATCCTGTCGCTGGTGCTGTTTTCATCGACGGTTGTCGCCATGCCGCTCCTGCTGGAGCGCAATGTCGACATGGTCTCGGCCATGATCACCAGTTTCAAGGCAGTGTTCGCATCGCCGGTGGTGATGCTCGGCTGGGGCCTGATCGTTGCGGCGCTCGTGATCGCCGCCATGCTCCCGGCGTTTCTTGGATTGATCATCGTTCTGCCGGTTCTCGGACATGCCACCTGGCACATTTACACGCGCATCACGGCGCCGGTCGGCGCACCGTGACCGAGAGTCGCAACGGTCACGGATATGTCGGGCTCATGATTGACTCCAGGCGGCGGCAAAACTAGGGTCCGGCAGTTTTGCGTGTCGCGCCGCACAAGGGGCGTGCCGGGCTGTTTCAAACGTGAAAACCTGATCATCACACCTAATAGAGAGTTTGCACCACCATGAAGGTACTCGTCGCTGTGAAGCGGGTGGTTGACTACAATGTCAAGATCCGCGTCAAGGCCGATGGCTCCGGGGTCGAGCTGGCCAATGTGAAGATGTCGATGAACCCGTTCGATGAAATCGGCGTCGAAGAGGCACTGCGGCTGCGCGAAGCCGGCACCGCCACTGAGGTTGTTGCCGTGTCCGTGGGTCCGCAGCAGGCCCAGGAAACCATCCGCACTGCCTTGGCCATGGGTGCCGACCGCGGCATCCTGATTAAGCACGACGATTATGTTGAGCCGCTCGGTGTCGCCAAATTGCTCAAGGCGGTCGTCGAGGAGGAACAGCCCGACCTCGTTATCCTCGGCAAACAGGCGATCGACGACGATTGCAACCAGACCGGCCAGATGCTGGCCGCATTGCTCGGCTGGTCGCAGGCAACCTTTGCCTCGAACATCAAGATCGATGGCGGCGCTGCCGAAGTGACCCGTGAAATCGATGGCGGCCTGCAGACCCTCCAGGTCAAGATGCCGCTGATCATCACTACCGACCTGCGCCTCAACGAACCGCGCTATGCCTCGCTGCCCAACATCATGAAGGCCAAGAAGAAGCCGCTCGATGAAAAGAGCCCGGCCGATCTCGGTGTCGATGTTGCGCCGAAACTGACAGTGCTGAAAACCGCCGAACCGCCCAAGCGCGAAGCCGGCAAGATCGTCGGTTCGGTCTCCGAACTGGTCGACAAACTGAAGAACGAAGCGGGAGTTATCTGACCATGGCTTTGCTCCTTATTGCAGAACACGACAATGCCGAGATCAAGGACGCCACCCACAAGGCGCTGACCGCGGCCAAGCAAATCGACGGTGATGTGCACGTGCTGGTCGCCGGCAAGGGCGCCGATGGTGCCGCTGCCGGTGCGGCCAAGCTCGACGGTGTGGCCAAGGTGCTGCATTGCGACGCTGACATGTTCGAGCGCCCGCTGGCTGAACCGATGGCCGATCTGGTGGTGTCGCTGGCCGGCAGTTACGACGCAATCGTTGCCCCCGCCACCACCAACGGCAAGAATTACTCGCCCCGCATCGCCGCATTGCTCGATGTCATGCAGGTCTCGGAAATCACCGCCGTGGTTTCGCCCGACACCTTTGAGCGGCCGATCTATGCCGGCAATGCCATTCAGACCGTGCAGGCCGGCGCCGGCAAGAAGGTCGTCACAGTGCGTACCGCCGGTTTCGATGCGGCGGACGAAGGCAGCTCGGCAGCTATCGAAAAGGTCGATGCGCCGGCAGATTCCGGCCTTTCCTCCTATGTCAGCGAAAATCTGTCGAAGTCCGACCGCCCGGAACTAACCTCCGCCGGCATCATCATTTCCGGCGGCCGTGGCATGCAGAACGGCGAAAACTTCGCCATGCTGGAAAAGATCGCCGACAAGCTGAACGCCGCCGTTGGCGCTTCGCGCGCCGCTGTCGATGCCGGGTTCGTGCCGAACGACTACCAGGTTGGTCAGACCGGCAAGGTCGTTGCCCCCGATCTCTACATTGCCGTCGGCATTTCCGGAGCCATCCAGCATCTCGCCGGCATGAAGGACTCCAAGGTGATCGTGGCAATCAACAAGGATGAAGAGGCACCGATTTTCCAGGTGGCCGACTATGGCCTCGTCGCCGACCTGTTCCAGGCGGTGCCGGAGCTGGAGGCCGAGTTGACCAAGGCCGGCTACTGATCCTTATCCTGAACCCGCGGAAACGTTTTTCATTGTCCGGGAGGCGTTTTACCGCAGGTGCGAAATAGACTTGTCGGGGGCCGCGAGCCGATATAGGCTCGCGGCCCAAGTCTTTTGATGGCGGGAACAGCATGGATATCCGTAAAGTAGGCGTAATCGGTGCGGGTCAGATGGGCAACGGCATTGCCCATGTGTTTGCGTTGGCCGGATATGAGGTCGGCCTGAACGACATTTCCGAAGAACGAATCGAGGCGGGGCTGGCGACGATCGACGGCAATCTGGCGCGCCAGGCCAAGAGCGGCAAGATTTCAGCGGACGATCACACCGCAGCGCTTGGACGCATCGCTACCGTGTCGCAACTGGACGGCTTTGCCGGCTATGACCTCGTGATCGAATCCGCCTCCGAAGACGAGACCATCAAGCGCAAGATATTTTCCCAGCTGTGTCCGGTGATCGACGCTCACACCATGTTGGGGTCGAATACATCCTCAATATCCATCACCCGACTGGCCGCCTCAACCGACCGGCCGGAGCGGTTCATGGGCATTCACTTCATGAACCCGGTTCCGGTGATGGAGCTGGTTGAGCTCATTCGCGGCATTGCCACCGAAGACGAAACGTTCAATGCCGTGCGCCAACTTGCTGACAAGCTCGGCAAGACAGTTGCGGTGTCCGAGGATTTCCCGGCCTTCATCGTCAACCGTATTCTGCTGCCGATGATCAACGAGGCGGTCTACACGCTCTATGAGGGCGTCGGCACTGTCGAGGGTATCGACACCGCCATGAAACTCGGCGCCCGCCATCCCATGGGCCCGCTGGAACTGGCCGACTTCATCGGTCTCGACACCTGTCTGTCGATCATGCAGGTGCTGTATGACGGCCTGGCTGACAGCAAGTATCGGCCCTGCCCGCTGCTGGTGAAATACGTCGAAGCCGGCTGGCTCGGCCGCAAGACCAGCCGCGGCTTCTACGACTACCGCGGCGAAACGCCGGTGCCGACACGGTAGCCTAGCTAGAGCCTTTTTTGACAATACCGAGCCATTTGACCGGCTTTTCGCGTTTGCTGGCAAGGCAGGCGGCGCGCCGTGGTCTGGCTGAACGCAAGTGCCGCCTAACGCTGTCCAGCGAGCGCGAAAAGCCGGCCTTCGGTGGGACAAATTCGCCCATCCGGTGCGCGCTTGCCCGATACACCGCATCGCGCCCGTGCGACATAACTTACCGGGCTGAACGAATTTGACCCATCAAATGGCTCGGTATTGTCAAAAAGGGCTCTAGTTCCGGTCTTCCGGCAGTTTGGGCAGCGGTGAAACGGGAATGCCCTCTTCAACCAATTCCTTGGCCTCCTCAGACGACGCCTCGCCATAGATGCCGCGTTCTTCGGTTTCACCATAGTGCATTTTGCGCGCCTCTTCGGGAAACTGCTCCCCGACATAGTCGGCGTTTTCTTCCACATGCCTGCGCACCTTGCGCATCGCCTCCATGAGTGCGCGCTGCTGCGGGTCCTGCGGCCCGGCGAAAACCGGTTGCGGCCCGCCATCATCCTTCGCGTTCGCCTTGGCCGGAACACGCGGTGTCATGAGCTGCTTGGCAACCTCGCATGAGCCGCACACCGGGCATTCAACAAGTCCGTTTACCGCCAGCGTGTCGAACGCCGCGCTGTCGCGGTACCAGCCGTCAAAGGCATGGCCGCTGTCGCATATGAGGTCGTACCGTATCATCGGGCTGCCTATAACACACCGCCTGAGGGTGCCGCGAATCTTCTGTCATGCCCAAGTGCCGGGATCCGCCGGCGGGCCGCTTCAACCGTGCTGGGGTCGATATCGGCGACAACATATCCTTGCCCCTCGCCAGCGTCAGCCAGCACTTCGCCCCAGGGCGCCACGATCATGCTGTGACCGTAGGTCTCGCGGCCGCTTTCATGAACGCCGGCCTGAGCCGCAGCGAGGACATAGCACCCGGTCTCGATTGCCCGGGCACGCAACAGCGTCTCCCAATGCGCCTTGCCCGTTGGACGGGTAAAGGCTGACGGAATCGTTATGAGCTGCACCCCGGCCTGCGCGAGCACCCTGTACAGTGCCGGAAACCGCATATCATAGCACACGGTCAGGCCAACACGGCAAAGCACTGTGTCGGCCCACACCGCCTTGTCGCCGGGCGCGTAGGTCGCCGATTCGCGGTAGCTTTCACCATCCGCCAGTCTGACGTCGAACATATGCATCTTGTCATAGCCGGCTATCGCCCGGCCGGCCGGGTCGAACAGTATGGAACGGTTGACCAGCCGGTCCCGGCCATCACGCAGCGCAAACGACCCGGCCAGAATATACCGTCTGCGTTTTCGAGCATGATCGGTAAAGGCGGCGACGGAAGGATCTGCATCCTGTCTGGCAACCTTGCTGAACAACCGGTCAGGCTCGGGGTCGATCACATTGGTCATCTCAGGCGTGGCAACGAAGTCCGCGCCATGCTCGATGGCCTCATCGATCAGATCAAAGGCGCTGGCAACATTGCGCTCAGGCTCCAGCCCGGAACACATCTGGATGCAGGCCGCCTTGAACGGTGCGCGCACGGCCATCACCGGGCCAGCAACGGTTCCAGCCCGCCGCGATGCTCAAGGGCATACAGATCGTCGCACCCGCCGATATGATCGGTGCCGATAAAAATCTGCGGCACCGAGCGTTGCCCGCCGGTCTTTTCAGCCATCTCCGCCCGCCCGGCCGGATTGAAGGTCACATCGATCTCGTCAAACGCCGCACCCTTGTCGTTCAACAGCCTTTTGGCCGCCGTGCAATAGGGGCACAGTTTGGCTGTGTAGATGACGACCTTGCTCATTTCCTCAGCGCTCTCCGTTCCGTTTCCGCCAGTTCAGGCAGACCCGCTAAATATGGGTTTGCGCCGGATTGAGCACAAGAGCAAAACTCAGCACATTGACCTGGCTTGCACCGGCCTTGCGCAGCGTCTTCACGCAGGCGTTGGCCGTTGCGCCCGTGGTGATCACGTCATCGATCAGCAGTATCCGCCTGCCTGAGATATCGATGGCCCGCGTCGTGTCAACCTGAAAGGCACCGCGCACATTGCGCCGCCGGGCCGAATGGTCAAGCCCCACCTGGGCCTGCGTGGCCCGGTGCCGCACCAGCACATCCGGGCGGTATTGCGCCGTCGCATCTTCGGCGACCCGCTGCGCCAGCAGTGCCGACTGGTTGAACCGCCGCGACCATAGTCTCCAACGGTAAAGCGGCACGGGCACGATCCAGTCGCAGCCCGAAATCAGCTCACGCCCGGCATGGCGCATCATCTGTGTCATCACCAGTGCGGCATCCTGCCGGTCGCGGTATTTCAGGGCATGCACCAGTTGCCGCGAATGATCGTCGAACACCACCGCGGCGCGCGCCCGGTCCCAGGCCGGAGGCCGGTTGAGGGCGGCCGGCGAAATCGTTCCCGCACCCGTGTCATAGGCCAGCGGCACTCCTGAACGCTCGCAACACGGCGCAGTAATGAAATCCAATTGCGACCAGCATTCGGAACACAGGGCATGGTGGTCCATGATCCGCGCCCGGCAGATGCTGCACTGTGCCGGCAGGACGATTTCCAGCACCTGCCCGGCCAGCGACAGTGCCCGGTCCGGCAGTGCCGCCAGCGCCGGCACGATACCGTGGATAGGTGGCCTGGACTCGCCATGATCCGTCATGACCAGCATCATGACCCGCCACCCGAACGGTTGCAATGCCGCGCCCGCAGCGGCACAACACGGCAATGAACACCGTCACGCCGGATCGGCGGATTTTCGATGAACACCTGCTGCGGCGCCGTATGGCACATGCCCTGTCGCAACCAGGCTATCCGGACTTTTTGTTCCAACTGGCAAGCGATGAAATCGCCGACCGATTGGCCTCGGTCAAACGCGATTTCGAACGCACCGTCGTGCTCTGCGACCAACCGGCATTCATCGCCCCGGTGCTGACGCGCTCCGGCCAGCACCGGCACCTTATCCATGCCGCCCCCGCACCCGGTGCCGCCGTGTGCGCCGATTACGATGCCCTGCCGTTTAGAGCCGAAAGCATCGACTGCATAGTCTCGCTGCTCAACCTGCACGCCATCAACGATCTGCCCGGCGCCCTCATCCAATACCGCCGCGCGCTCAGACCGGATGGCCTGTTCATCGCCTGCCTGCTCGGTGCCGACAGCCTTAGGGAGCTGCGCCAGGCCTGGCTTGCCGCAGAAGCTGACACAACCGGTGGCGCCAGCCCAAGAGTGGCACCCTTTACCGATACTCGTGAATTGGGTGGATTGCTGCAAAGGGCAGGATTTGCCCTGCCTGTCGTGGACCGCGACTGCCTGACCCTCACGTATCCTTCCGCACTGGCCGCGATGCGTGAAATAAAACAGATGGGCTGGTCCAACGCCCTTTCGGCCCGCAGCCGCACGCCCGTTACCCACCGCCTGCTCGCCCGTGCCGCCGCCGCCTATGAGGCCGCCTGCGCCGCAGACGATGGCCGCGTTCCGCTGACCCTGAACCTGGCCTATCTGGCCGGCTGGGCGCCACATGAAAGTCAGCAGAAACCTCTCAAACCCGGCAGCGCCAGGGTCCGGCTTGCCGATGCTCTGTCAGTCAGGGAGCACACCCTGAAGGCCCGGCGCGATTGACCGCCGCCCCTACCGATCAAAACCCGTTGGCGATCGATGTGTACATGGCCGACAGAGAACTCTCGATATCGGCCAGTGCAATCACAATCGCCACCGACACCGTACCGGCAATCATCGCGTATTCAACCGCGACCGTGCCGTCCTCGTCCCGCGCTGCGGATTCCAGTTCCCGCAGCCAGATCTTCAACAACTCACGCATCTCACTCACTCACTCACCTTTCCCACCCAAGGCCCCCCGGCACTAGCGGAACATGCCGGCCCTAGAGCAGGTCGATGAGATGCGCGATCAGCGGCATGTCCGCCGGAGGCATCTCATAGCCCCTGAGCCGGTTGGGCCGGACCCAGGCCAGCTCCTGACCCTCGTGCGCCCTGACGATGCCGTTCCAGCGCCGGCACACATAAAGCGGCATCAGCAGATGAAACGTCTCGTAGGCATGGCTGGCGAAGGTCAGCGGTGCCAGGCAAGCCTCCGTCACATCGATGCCGAGCTCTTCGCCCAGTTCGCGGATCAGCGCCGCTTCCGGGGTTTCGCCCTGATCCACCTTGCCGCCGGGAAACTCCCACAAGCCCGCCATGGACTTGCCTTCCGGCCGCTTGGCGATCAGCACCCGCCCGTCCGGATCAACCAGCGCGCAGGCCGCAACGAGGACAATGGTCTTGCCGTTCATGTCCGATGCCTACCATTTATGTAAAAGTTTAACGGTCCCGAAACGGCGGCACCTTGCGGCAGGTTGCCAGTGCTCGCAAGGGCCTGTTTCGGCAAACAGGGTTAGCAAAACGGAAATTTCCATTCACCCCGCGCCCCGCGGCTGATAGAGATGCGGCTGAACCCTGTTTTCACGAGCCTAGCCATGGCGCCGCACCCAGCCCCCGTGACCAGCGATGAGAAGCTTCCGGCCAGCACCGGTGTGGTGGTCATAGGCGGCGGCATCATCGGCACTTCAACCATGCTCGAACTGGCCGAGCGCGGCATCGATGCCGTGCTGCTCGAAAAGGGCGAGATCGCCGGCGAGCAATCGAGCCGCAACTGGGGTTGGTGCCGCCAGATGGGCCGCGACAAGCGCGAAATCCCACTCATCCTTGAAGCCATGAAACTGTGGCGCGGCATGAACGAACGGATCGGCGGCGAAACCGGCTTTCGTCAGTGCGGCATTGCCTATCTCGCTGAAACCGATGCCGAACTGGCGGCGCGCGAGACCTGGCGGGACGAGGTTGCCCGGCCATACCAGCTATCATCGCAAATCATCGACGGCACCGAAGTCGCCGAAATGCTACCCGGCGCGACCGTCGGCTGGAAAGGCGCGCTTTACACCCCGGACGACGGCCGTGCCGAACCGCAGTTGGCCGCACCGGCCATCGCCGCCGCCGCCCGCCGCCGGGGCGCAAAGGTGTTCACCAACTGCGCCGCCCGCGGGCTTGAAACGGCCGGCGGCCGGGTTTCAGCGGTTGTCACCGAACGCGGACCCATTGCCTGCGACACGGTTGTGCTGGCCGGCGGTGCCTGGTCGCGGCGGTTCTGCGGCAACCTCGGCATCGCCCTGAAGCAACTCAGCGTCATCAACTCCGTGCAACGCACCGTCCCGCTCGATTTTGACATGGGCCCGTCGTTCTCCGGTGGCAAATTCGGTGCCCGCAAGCGTCATGATGGCGGCTACAATATCGCCCACCGCCATCTCAGCGTCGCCGATATCGTGCCGGATTCCTTCCGCATCGGCCTCGACTTCTGGCCGGCCCTGCGCATGGACTGGGCCGGCCTGAAACTCCGCCTCGGCCAGCGCTTCATCGACGAAAGCCGTTTGGCGCGCAAGTGGCAGCTCGACCGGGTGTCGCCGTTTGAGTTGGTCCGCTGCCTCGATCCCGAACCGGTCGAGCCGATCCTCGATGAGGCCCTTTCTTCGCTCAAACAATACTTCCCCGTCTTCGAGGGCGCTCAGGTGGCCGAACGCTGGGCCGGCTGCATCGATGCCACCCCGGACGCCGTACCGGTAATTTCCGAGGTTGCCCAACTCCCCGGCTTCTACCTCGCCACCGGCTTTTCCGGCCACGGCTTCGGCATCGGCCCCGGCGCCGGCAAGCTGATGGCCGACATTGTCACCGGCGCACGTCCGTGCGTGGACCCGGAACCGTTCCGTTATTCCCGAATGATCGACGGCACCAAACTGGTGCCCGAAGCCGGACTCTAACTGACGGCGTTCCCCGTGAGTGTCAGATGCTTCGGCACCGACGTCGCGCGCGCCAGGTCACCGGTCACCACCTTGCTGTGGTCCATGCCGACAATCGCAGCCGTGCCGGCTTCAGAAATCACGTTGTTGGCGATCAGGCTGGCGCCGGCCCCATCGGTGACCGAGGCGGCGATACCAATGTCGCACTGCCGCGCGATATTTCCGGTCGCCGAGATGTTGCGTGCATACGGTCCCCAGCCGAGCGCATAGCCGATGCCCGGCGTTGCCTCGACGACATTGTTGGCGACAACCGTATCCGCTTCTACCGCGATACCGACGTTGCGCGAATAGTTCGGCGGGCGCTGGTTGAGATTGCGCACGATGTTGCCCGCGCACACGGCCTGACGGCCTCCCTCATTAAAGTTGGTGATCGAAACGCCGATGGCCGCGGTATCGATGATGTTGCCGGTGACGACGGCGCCGGTGAAGCTGAATTCGCAAAACACCGACACCTCCCCGGCCCGCAGGCATGTGTTGTTGGCGATATGCACATCTTCGCCGGCATTGTTGCGCACCGCCGACCAGGCACAGTCGGTGATGGTGTTTTCACTTACGGTCACGCCGCCGGCCCGGAACACGTTGACGCCGTTGCCATACTGTCCCGACCCGCCGCTCGCCGCACCGATCCGCTCGATGCGGTTGCCACTCACCACCGCACCGTCATGGCGCTTGTCCGGCTGCCACACCAGGATGCCGTTGTCGGCGCAGTCATGCACATGGTTGGCGGCGATGGTGAGCCCGGCACAGTCATTGGCAAAGATGGCCGCCCGCGCCATGCGGTTGACGGTGCAATTCTCAATCCGGCCGGTACTGCCGAGAACGACGAGCCCGTTCGCCCCGCCGTTGACCACCTGGCAGTTGACCACGCTGAGCCGGGAACAGCCAAGCGCAGCAACAACACCGCCGCCCGCATCGCCCGGCACGCCACCGGCCCCGTCGATCACCAGGTTCTGGATTGTGATGTCTTCGCCCCTGTGCAGCCTCAACACCGGCTCGCGCCGCCCGGCAATCAGCCGTGTGCGCCCGGCAATGCCCGACACCCTCAGTGGCGCCGACACCTCAAGACCGCTCGCCACATAGGTTCCCGGCGGCAGGAACAATTGCCCTGTGGTCCGCGCCGCCTCGTCCATGGCCTGTTGCAGGCCCTGCGTCTGATCACGCGGTGCATCCGGCTCGACACCCCATGCCCGCACATCGCTGATCGGGTTCGCAGCCGCCTGTGCCCGGGCCGAAAAGCCAGCAATCCCGGCCACGCCGGCCACACCAGCCGAACCGGTCAATATGGAACGCCGTGAAACCATGCCCTTCGGGCATGCAATTCACATGCCTCACAGGTTGGGTAAGGAGCTGACCCTAGTCGGCCTGTTCAATCGGCTTGTCCGCCGTCCAGTCGTAAGTCCCCAGATCACGTTCGCGCACGGCCTGCTTCCAGCCCGCCTGCTCTGCGCGTTTTTTGAAGTTCATGCCTTCCGGCGAGTGCCGGGTAATGCCGTCGAAGATGGTGGCGAGGATTTGCGTGTTGTTGAGGCCCATGGCTTCAATGGCCTGGTTGATCACCAGCTTCTGCATCATCAGCTGATTGACCGGCACGCTCGCGATGCGCCTGGCCAGCTGGTCGACATAACCGTCAAGCTCATCCTCCGGCACCGCCTTGTGCACCAGGCCGATGCGCTCGGCCTCGCGCCCGTCGATCCGGTCGCCGGTCAGTAGCATCCGCTTGGCCCCCTCCGCCCCCAGCCGGTAGACCCACATCGCCGTCGTCGGACAGCCCCACACCCGCGCCGGCATGTAGCCGATCTCAGCCGTTTCGGCCATCACCGCCAGATCGCAGCACAGCGCGATGTCTGAGCCCCCGGCGACCGCATATCCATGCACCTTGCACACCACCGGCTTGTAGGACCGCCACAACGACATGAACAGGTCGGTGTTGCGCTTCATGAAGGCATAATCCTTCATCGGATCCCACGGCATGTCCTGGATGACCGGGTTGGTGCCGTCATCCTGGGCATAGGCCTTCAGATCATAACCGGCGCAAAACCCCCGCCCGGCGCCACTGAGCACGATGACATGGACGCCGTCATCGCCATTCGCCTCAGCAACGCGGTCCGCCAGCGCTTGCGGCAGTTCATCGTCAATGGCATTCATCACCTCCGGCCGGTTCAGCGTGATCCGCCCGATCCGGCCGTCGCGTTCATAGATCACCGCTGCCATTGCCCGTCCTTCCTGCTCGCCGCGCCATTTCCGTCAAGCGGGCACATTAGCATTTCCGCACGGCCTGCGATGCGCTAGTTGATGGAACAAGAAAACAAGTCCGGGACCCCGCCATGGCGTCAGAACTCGCAAGCGTACTGCAGACCCTCGATCTGGAACAGCTCGAGGTCAATCTGTTTCGCGGCATGAGCCCGCAGGTCGGCTGGCAGCGGGTATTCGGCGGCCAGGTGATCGGTCAGGCGCTGGTCGCCGCCGGGCGCACGGTCGACAACGGTGCGCCGGCCCACTCCCTGCACGGCTATTTCCTGCGCCCCGGTGACCCGGCCGTGCCGATCATCTACGAGGTCGAGCGCTATCGCGATGGCAGGAGCTATACCGCCCGCCGCGTCGTCGCCATCCAGCATGGCCGGGCTATCTTCACCATGGCCGCCTCCTTCCATGAGCCCGAAGACGGTTTCGACCATCAGATCGAAATGCCCAAGGTGCCCAAACCGGACGAATTGCCGGCGGAAAAGGAGATGCTCGCCCGCTTTGCCGATCAGATGCCGGAGAACATGAAGCGCTACTTTACCCGCGAGCGTCCGATCGAGCTGCGCCCCACGGATCCGGCTCACTACCTGGCCCCGACCCCGGACCGCCCGCCCCTGCAGAACGTGTGGATTCGCGCCACCGGCAGCCTGCCCGATGACCGTGCCGTCCAGCAATGCGTGCTGGCCTATGCCTCTGACATGACCCTGCTCGACACCTCCCTGGTGCCGCACGGCATCAACCTGTTCGACAAGCGCATGGTGATGGCCAGCCTCGACCACGCCTTGTGGTTCCATCGCCCGTTCCGCGCCGACCAATGGCTGCTTTATGCCCAGGACTCGCCATCTGCCTCCGGCGGGCGCGGCTTTACCCGTGGCAGTATCTTTACCGCGGATGGAAAACTGGTTGCTTCGGTCACCCAGGAAGGCGTCATCCGCAAACGGCGCGAGACCTGACCAAGACACCCATGAAACAGGCCCCGTGCGTCAATCCTTAACGCGCCATTAACCAGAAATGCCCGACACTGTCACCGGCTGCGCGCGGCCCGAATTGCGCTGTCCGCAGCCCGAAAACGAGAATTGTTTCAACGCCTGTGCGCCCATCCGGCGCCGGCCGACCGGGTGGAAGACGCCGCATGGCTCATTTGAACGCAACCGACACCGACGACAGCGCCGTACCGGCAGCCCTCAGGCGCTTTCTGCACAACCGGTTGCTGGAAGTCTCGGGACTTGCCGTTCTCGCAGCCACGGCTACTGTGAGCGTCGCGCTGGCGACCTGGTCCGTCGGCGACCCGTCACGCAATCACGCCATTGACATCGAACCGCTCAACGCGCTCGGCCTGTGGGGCGCCTATGTGTCGGACGAACTTGTACAGGCACTCGGCCTGTCGGTCGTCGTGCTGCTGGCTGTTCCGATCATCTGGGGGTTTGGCCTGCTGGCCCACCGTGCGCCCGCACAGCCGCTCCGTCAGGGCGTCATGTGGTTCGCCGCTGCGTGGCTGGCGGGCGCCTGTCTTGCGATGGTCCCGGCACCGTCTTCCTGGGTCCTGGGCAGCGGTCTGGGCGGCAGTATCGGCGATGTGCTGACCACCACGGCAGTAGATGTGTTGAGCCTCGGCCTCAAGACCGGATTCGCCAAGGTTTTCGTCTTTCTCGTAGCCTTCGGCGCCTTTGCATCGACCTTCTGCCGGGCGATAGGCTGCGTGCTCGGCGATCTCATCACCTCATCACCGCTGATCGGCGAACGCGGCCAGGATGTGGCGGCCCGGCTGCGCGGCGGTTTTGGTCACATGGGCTTTCGCTTAAAGACGATCGCCCGCAACCTGGGCGCCGGTTTCACCTCATCCGGGCCCGGTGCCCGCGATGCTGATCCGGCACAGGCAAAGTCCAAGCCGCAACGCGCCACGCTGTTGCGCGACATGAAGGCCTGGTACACCACCCGCAGGACCCGGGCTGACATCCACCAACCCGCCGCTACACCGGTGCATGACCGTGTGGAGCCGGTTCTGTCCTCGCAGACGCCGGCAAGACCGGAGGCTTCGAACGCACACGATGCCAGCGATGACGCCTTCTATGACCCCAGCAGCCAGGACGCGGCACCCGGCCCTGGCGTCGCCGTCCCCGTCACCCGAACCGCAAAGCCGATCCGTCAGAGCACCCGGGCAAAGCGGGATGCCCAGCCCTCGTTCACCTTTACACCGGGCAGCAAGTTCGAGTTGCCGCCGGTCACCCTGCTTTCTGAAGCCAGGCAGTCCGGCCGGCCGGCCGACTTGTGCGACGAGGCACTGGAGCAGAACGCCCGCATGCTGGAAGGTGTACTGGAAGACTTCGGTGTTCGCGGCGACATTATCAACGTCCGTCCCGGCCCTGTTGTGACGCTCTATGAGCTCGAACCGGCCCCGGGCATCAAGTCATCCCGCGTCATCGGCCTTGCCGACGACATCGCCCGCTCGATGAGCGCGATTTCCGCCCGCGTCGCCGTCGTTCCAGGCCGCAATGTCATCGGCATCGAGCTGCCGAACTCTAGCCGCGAAACGGTCTACTTGCGCGAGATGCTCGGATCGCAGGCCTACGAAAAGACCAAACAGCACTTGGCGTTGGCTCTGGGCAAGAACATCGGCGGTGAGCCGGTTTTTGCCGATCTTGCCCGTATGCCGCACCTGCTGATCGCAGGCACCACCGGCTCGGGCAAGTCTGTTGGCATCAACACGATGATCCTTTCTTTGCTATACAAAAATTCGCCTGACAAATGTAAATTAATCATGATCGACCCTAAGATGCTCGAGCTTTCCGTCTACGAAGGCATTCCGCATCTGCTCGCTCCCGTGGTCACCGATCCCCGCAAGGCCGTGGTGGCCCTGAAATGGGCGGTGCGCGAGATGGAAGACCGCTACCGCAAGATGTCCAAGGTCGGCGTCCGCAACATCGATGGCTTCAACTCGCGCATCAAACAGGCCGTCAAGAAGGGCGAGGCCTTCACCCGAACCGTACAGACCGGTTATGATCCCGAAACCGGCGAACCGATATTCGAACAGGAGGAGATGGACCTCCAGCCGATGCCCTACATCGTCGTCATCATCGACGAAATGGCAGATTTGATGATGGTCGCCGGCAAGGATATCGAGGGCGCCGTGCAGCGTTTGGCGCAGATGGCCCGCGCCGCCGGCATTCACGTCATCATGGCCACCCAGCGCCCGTCCGTCGACGTCATCACCGGCACAATCAAGGCCAATTTCCCGACCCGCATCAGCTTTCAGGTCACCTCCAAGATCGACAGCCGCACCATTCTCGGTGAGCAGGGCGCCGAACAGCTGCTTGGACAGGGCGACATGCTGTTCATGGCCGGTGGCGGCCGGATTTCCCGCCTGCACGGGCCGTTCGTTGCCGACGGCGAGGTCGAGGAGATCGTCAACTTCCTCAAGGCCCAGGGCGCCCCGGACTATGTCGAGGCCGTCACTGAAGAAGACGAACTCGAAGCCAACGGCCCGCAACCTTTCGACGGCGGCCCATCGGCCAACTCCGGCGACGATCTTTACGATCAGGCGGTTGCCGTCGTCCTGCGCGACAAGAAGGTGTCGACGAGCTACATCCAGCGCCGGCTGCAGATCGGCTACAACAAGGCCGCCAGCCTGATCGAGCGGATGGAAGAAGAGGGCCTGATTTCAGCGCCGAACAATTCCGGCAAGCGTGAAATCCTGGTCGGAGATCCCAGTGTCGAGTAACCGCGATGCCGCAAATCCGCCGCGTTGCGTTGGTTAATAGCAAACATGTTAACGGCCGCCATCTGGCGCGCCGGCTTTCGAAGGATAGAACTCGATATGCCCCACGGCCGCATTCGTTCAATATTCGCCGCGCTCATCGCCGCGCTCGCTCTGTACGCCACGGCTGCCCATGCCGCCAAATCGGCCCAGCTTTCGCAGAACCAGCGGGCAATCGTCCAGCAGGTTTCCAACTACATCAACAGCATCCGGACATTACAGGGCGAGTTTACCCAGATCAGCCCCAAGGGCCGGGTATCCAACGGGGTTTTCTATATTTCGAAGCCCGGCAAGCTGCGCTTTGAGTACGCCGCGCCCAATCCCTTCCTCATCGTTTCCGACGGCACCTGGCTGACCGTACAGAACCGCAAACGCGGCAAGCAGGACCAGTATCCCCTGTCGAAAACCCCGCTACGGCTGATGCTGGCCAAGAATGTCAACCTGTTCAAGCAGGCCATCATCCGCAACCTCCAGCGCAAGGACGGCATCATCACCATTGCCCTTGAGGACCGCGATCAACTCGTCGCCGGACATCTGGTGCTGGTGTTCAACGAAAACACGCAAAGCCTGCAGCAATGGATCGTCGTCGACGGCCAGGGCCGGCGCACCACGGTTTCTCTGGGACGGACAGTGGCCGGAAAACAGCCTGACCCAAAGCTGTTCAGAGTAAAAGTCAAGAACCGCGGCCAGTCGAAAACCGACCGTTGAGGCTTTGTTTCGACATCGGCAAACGCAGGACCCGCGGAAGCTCGAAGCCGGCTAGGTGAAGTCAGCGCCTGTGTGTTCTTCCCATGCGGGCAGACTGGCGGGCCTTGGCGCCTGATCCGGTATTCCTGCAAGTTCTGAATGATTCCAGCGACTTGCGCTCGACACATACCGTGAACATGCAACAAACTGCACGTGGTTTGCATAGAAATGTTAAGAAAATTTCACGCAAATGTGCATACCGGGCCATTGAAAATCGCCCTTATGCGTTCTACCTTTAACCCAATACTTGCTGTCTGATCTACGGGCCTATGCCCCCCGCTCAACCCCAGGCCCCAGACAGCGGTAAGCGCCGGATTCCCCTCCCGGCGTTAAGCGCGTAACAAGCGCATTGAACGCCCGGCCCCCGACCGGGCGTTCTTTTTTGTTTGAGGTCTTGCCGGGCGATCAGGCATAAGACCGCGGCAAATTGTAACATTGAGGGCTCGGCATGCTGAAGATCGCCACCTGGAACATCAACTCCGTACGCCTGCGCGCTGGCCTGGTGGCCGACTTCCTCGCCCGCTGGCAGCCGGACGTGTTGTGTTTGCAGGAAACAAAGTGCCCCGAGGGCCAGTTCCCGTCCTCGCACTTTGCCGATCTCGGTTACACCCATGTCGCCGAGCGCGGCCAATCCGGCTATCACGGCGTTGCAATCGTCTCGCGCATCGCTTTCGATGCCGTGGAAAGCCGGGATTTCTGCGGCAAACAGGATGCCCGCCACATCTGTGCACGGCTTGCCGGGCATGAACCGCTCAACATCCACAATTTCTACGTGCCGGCCGGCGGCGACGAACCCGATCCACAGATCAACGAGAAGTTTGCCCACAAACTGGCGTTTCTCGAAGAGATGCGGGCGATGTTCAGCAATGGAGCGCCTTCCAGCACCCAGCCGGCCGTTCTCGTCGGCGACCTCAACATCGCCCCGCTCGAGAACGACGTCTGGTCGCACAAGCAGCTCAGCAGGGTCGTGTCGCACACCCCCGTCGAGATCGAGCACTTGGAAGAACTGCGCCGGAGCCGCAACTGGGTCGACATCATGCGTCGTCACGTTCCCCATGATGAAAAACTGTATACATGGTGGAGCTATCGCGCCCGCGACTGGGCCGCCGCCGACAAAGGCCGCCGTCTCGATCACATCTGGCTGGATGAGCACCTGGCACGGCGCTGCAGCACCATCGAGGTCGTTCGCAGCGCACGCGGCTGGGAAAGACCATCGGACCACGTGCCGGTCATCGCCACGCTCGACTAGGGCCTTTTGGACATTTGACCGGCTTTATGACAGCTGAGAGAACGTGTGGGCATTGTCGAACAGGGTTTGCACCTGCTTGAGTTCATCGAGGGAAACGTCCACTTCTCGGGACAACACCCGCAGGATCTGCGCACCGGTTTCGGGGAACTCCTTGCACACCCGCAGGAACAGATCGTGGGAAATGCTCAGTGCCGACAGGGCCGTAACCGCCCGCACATCGATATTGGGTGCCAGCTTTGCCACCATGCTCTTGCCGCAAACAAACGCACCTGCGCCCAGTTCGGCAACAACAACTTCCTCGCCACGCTTGCCCATCAAAGCTTCGGCCTTGCCGTCGAGGATCAGAAAGCCGGCCGACAATGCTCGCTTGCGGCGTACGAGATAGTCTCCCGGTGCGATATTGACTTCCCGCGACGAGAACACCAGCACCTGCAAATTGGCAGCATCAACCTGTGCAAAAAGCGGCACCTTTCGCAGAAGCTCGACGTCTCTTCTTACTGCCATCTCAGCCCCTCAGCCTGAGGCATGTCTGCCGTTTCGCATGTCATGACATGACGCAATGGATGCAAAACCGGTCCGGTCGGCCAGTCCGCACGCCCAACGTCCATAAATTTCACCATCATGCAAGCAGGCAGTAGAAGAAAGGCCCAGCTTTTGCGGATTGGCGCTAGAGCTTTTTTGACAATACCAAGCCATTTGACCGGCTTTTCGCGTTTGCTGGCAAGGCAGGCGGGTCATCGCCGGCAAACCCTGCGGACGCTCTCCTATTTGGCTCCTGGGTGCGTTGGAGACGCTTGAAAGTACCGGTGCATCCGGCGCGTCCCTGTCTGCTCAACAACCAAATGGGTGGCGCAGAATGGATGGTATGATTGGGTGTTGTGCTTAGGGAACCAGCTTGTAACCGCCGGTTTCCGTCACCAGGATCTCGGCATGCGAGGGATCGCGTTCGATCTTCTGGCGCAGCCGGTAGATGTGGGTCTCCAGTGTGTGCGTCGTGACACCGGCATTGTAGCCCCACACTTCATGCAGCAACACATCGCGCCCGACCACCTTTTCGCCGGCCCGGTACAGGTACTTCAGGATCGAGGTTTCCTTTTCCGTCAGCCGTACCTTGCGTGCATCGTCGCGGATCAGCATCTTTGCGCTCGGCTTGAAGGTATACGGTCCCACCTTGAACACCGCATCCTCGCTCTGCTCATGCTGGCGCAAATGAGCGCGGATCCGGGCCAACAGAATACCGAACCGGAACGGCTTGGTGACATAGTCGTTGGCGCCGGAATCGAGTCCCAGGATGGTATCCGAATCCGAGTCCTGCGCGGTCAGCATGATGATCGGACCCTTGTAACCGTTGCGCCGCATGATTTTGCAGGCTTCGCGTCCATCCATGTCCGGCATGTTGACGTCAAGCACGACCAGATCGACCAGTTCGGCCTTCACATGCTTGACACCCTCGGTTGCCGTGGCAACATCGGTGACCAGGAATTCTTCATGCAGCGAGAATTGCTCGGACAGCATTTCCCGCAACTGATCGTCGTCGTCAACGATAAGAATTTTTTTGGCAGCGCTCATTTCAAGAGTCCCTTGGATATGCGACAGGCTTGGTGTCTGGCTTGACCGAACCGGTGCAATGGATCACCCGCTCCCTGAACAACAATGAACAAGATACTTAGTTTATCAACTGGTGTATTTCAAAGGCATGAACTCAATCACACAACCAGTTGATCGCATTATCGTGCAGGCTCACACGATTGCGAGCACGGAAGCGACGCTCACCGTCGCACAAAATCCCTTCACCTGTGCGCTCGGACGTTCCGGTATTTCCCCGGTAAAGCGCGAGGGCGACGGCATAACGCCGGCCGGCTGCTGGCCGCTGCGCAGACTGTTGTACCGCGCCGATCGCCTGGAAAAGCCCGAAACACATCTGCCATCCGACATGATCGCCCGCGAACAGGGCTGGTGCGATGATCCAGCCAGTCCGGACTACAACCGCTTGGTCCGGCTGCCCATTGCCGCCAGCCACGAACACATGTGGCGCGATGACCATGTTTACGACCTCGTCGTCGTGCTCGGCTTCAACGATGATCCTGTCGTGCCCGGCGCCGGCAGTGCGATCTTCTTCCATCTCGCCCACCAGGACTTTCGCCCGACCGAAGGCTGCGTCGCCGTCGCTCTGCCCGCAATGCTCGAAATCCTGAAGCATTGCGGCCCTGACACCATAATGCAGATCAACAACCCGGCAGCCGCCTAGGGTTCACATTCTAGAGCATTGGGCGATAAACCCGAATCCGGCTCATCCTGGAATGGCCGTAAGGCCGTATCCGGGATCTCTGGCCCTTGCAGAACCGTTCAGAGATCCGGCTCTCGCGCTGCTCGGCCGGGATGACAAATCAACGTCATGACGGTGGTGAAATAGACCGCCCGGCGCCCTAACCGGCTATCTTTCGCTCGCGGTGGCCAAAAATGGCGCTGCCGACCCGCACATGCGTGGCGCCAAAGGCAATCGCCACATCATAGTCGGCACTCATGCCCATGCTGAGCTGTTCGATACCGTTTCGCTCGGCAATCTTCTCCAGAAGAGAGAAATGCAGCGACGGCTCCTCATCGAACGGCGGAATGCACATCAGCCCTGAAATCTTCAGGCCCAGTTCATCGCGGCAGTGCGCTATGAAACCGTCGGCATCCTGCGGCAAAACCCCGGACTTCTGCGGCTCGGCACCGGTATTGACCTGAACGAAAAGGTCAGGGTTTTTCCCCTGAGCAATCATTTCCCTGGCCAGCACCTGAGCAATCTTCGGCCGATCGACCGTCTGTATCACGTCGAACAGCGCCACGGCATCCTTGGCCTTGTTGCTTTGCAGCGGGCCGATAAGATGCAGCACGATGTCCGCATGGCGTGCCTTCAGGGCCGGCCACTTGCCTTGTGCCTCCTGCACCCGGTTCTCGCCAAACGCCCTCTGCCCGGCGGCGATCACCGGCTCGATGGCGTCTGCGGCAAATGTCTTCGAAACGGCAATCAGCGTCACGCTGCCCGCTTCCCGCCCGGCATCGGCCAGCGCCTCGCCCACCCGGCGGTGCACCTCGGCCAGGCCGGGATGAACCGGAGCCTCTTCACCTGGTGAATGGCCGTGGCGTTCATGTGACATTCCCGTTCCCCTCAATCGCACCCAGCCGCCGCACGAAGCCTGCTTGCGGCACAGGTAAAGTGCTGGTACTCCACACCACAAGCGAACCGCCAACACCTGCCAGACAAAAGAATCAGATGACCGACGAACGTTACAATCCTGCCGATGCCGAACCGCGCTGGCAACAGCGATGGGACGAAAAGGGCTGTTTCAGCGCCGACAACGTTTCCGACAAGCCGAAATACTACGTCCTGGAGATGTTTCCCTACCCGTCCGGCCGCATCCACATGGGCCACGTGCGCAACTACACCATGGGCGATGTCATCGCCCGCTTCAAGCGCGCCTGTGGCTACAACGTTCTCCACCCGATGGGCTGGGACGCTTTCGGCATGCCCGCTGAAAATGCCGCCATGCAGCGCGGTGTCCATCCCAGGGGTTGGACCTACGAGAACATCGCCACCATGCGCGGCCAGCTCAAGGCTATGGGGCTGGCCATCGACTGGGATCGCGAAATCGCCACCTGCGATCCTGAGTACTACCAGCACGAACAGGCCATGTTCCTGGACTTTCTCGACGCCGGGCTCGTCGAACGCAAGACCTCGACCGTCAACTGGGATCCGGTCGATCACACCGTCCTGGCCAACGAGCAGGTCATCGACGGCCGCGGCTGGCGCTCCGGTGCCTTGGTGGAAAAACGCGAGCTGGCCCAATGGTTCCTCAAGATCACCGACTATTCCCAGGAGCTGCTCGACGCCCTCGACGGTCTGGTCAACTGGCCCGAGAAGGTCCGCATCATGCAGCGCAACTGGATCGGTCGCTCCGAGGGTTTGCGCTTCTCGTTCGAACTCGAAGATGAGGCCGGCGCTGTCCAGGATGAGCCGCTGACGGTCTACACCACACGCCACGATACGATCTTCGGCGCCAGCTTCTGCGCCGTGTCCGCCGATCACCCGTTGGCCCGGGCGGCCGCCAAGGAATCGCCTGCCGTTGCCGCCTTCCGCAAAGAATGCGCCGCCCTTGGCACCAGCGAGGAAGCCATTGAAAGAGCAGAGAAAAAAGGCGTTCCGCTGGGTCTTTACGCCCGCCATCCATTCCGTAACGGCGTGCGCCTGCCGGTCTACGCCGCCAATTTCGTGCTGATGGGCTATGGTGAAGGCGCGATCTTCGGCTGCCCGGCACATGACCAGCGCGATATCGATTTCGCCCGCAAATATGACCTGCCGGTGGTTCCGGTCGTTGCCCCGGCCGACGCGGACCCCGCCAGCTTTACCGTCGAAAACGAGGCCTTCCTCGAAAAGGAAGGCGACAACACCGTGCTGATCAACTCCGATTTCCTAAACGGAATGACGGTGCCCGATGCAAAGGAGGAAATTGCCAGGCGCTTCGAGGCTGCCGGCAACGGCGAACGCAAGGTGAATTTCCGCCTACGCGACTGGGGCGTATCCCGCCAACGCTATTGGGGCTGTCCGATACCGGTCATCCATTGCGACGATTGCGGCATCGTGCCCGTGCCCAGGGCCGACCTGCCCGTGGTCCTGCCGGACGACATAACGTTCGATGAACCCGGCAATCCATTGGCGCGCCATGCCACCTGGAAACACGTCGAATGCCCGTCTTGCGGCAAGGGTGCCATTCGCGAAACCGATACCTTCGATACTTTCGTCGATTCGTCATGGTACTTCGCCCGGTTCTGTTCGCCGCGCGACGACCGGCCCGTCGATGCCGCGGCATCGAAGTACTGGCTGCCGGTCGACCAGTATATCGGCGGCATCGAACACGCCATCCTGCACCTGCTCTATTCCCGCTTCTACCTGCGCGCCATGAAGAAGACCGGGCATGTCGGGTTGGAAGAGCCGTTCTCCAACCTGTTCACCCAGGGCATGGTCATCCACGAGACGTACGCCGATGCCGAGGGTAACTGGGTTGAACCGGCCAGCGCGGTCCACAAGGCCAACGGCTGGGTGGAAGTCGAAACCGGCACCCCTCTGACCGTCGGGCCGGCGGAAAAGATGTCCAAGTCAAAGCGCAATGTTGTCGACCCGGAACACATCATCGAGAAATACGGTGCCGATACCGCCCGCTGGTTCATGCTGTCCGACACACCGCCCGAGCGCGACATCGAGTGGACCGAGGCCGGCGTTGAAGGCGCCTGGCGCTTTACCCAGCGCCTGTGGCGCCTGGTACATCAGTCCGCCACCCTCGAGAACGCCGCCACGGACACAAGCGACAACGCTGCCCTGGCCTTGCGAAAACAGGTCCATCAGGCCTTGCATGCGGTCACCGACGACATTGCAGGCCTGCGCTTCAACCGCGCCATCGCCCGCATCTATGAGCTGACCAACCACCTCGCCGCCGCCCTGGGTGGTGACGCCCGTTCACCATCCCTCAATGGGTCTATTCGCGAAGGCATTGAAATCATTGTACAAATGTTCGCTCCGATGATGCCGCATCTGGCCGAGGAATGCTGGCACGCGCTTGGCCACGACACCATGTTGGTCGATACGCCGTGGCCTGAGGCAGACGCTGGCCTGCTGATCAGTGACGAGATCACCATCGCCATCCAGGTCAACGGCAAACGCCGCGATGAGATCACCATCGCCAAGGGCCTGCCCAATGAAGAGGTTGAACGCACCGCCCTTGCACTGGATAATGTCCAGCGTATTCTGGACGGCAAGACGGTCCGCAAGGTCATCGTCGTGCCGGACCGCATTGTCAACGTCGTGGCGAACTGACCCATGAAAAGACCGGCGACAATCGTATTGGCAGCAGCTGCAATTGGTCTGGCGGCCTGCGACTACCGCCCGCTCTACGGCACCACGGACGCCGGCAGTCCGGTGGCCTATCAACTTGCCTCGATCGCCGTAGCCGAGCAGAACACCCGCCTTGGCCAGCTGATCCGCAACGAAATCGTTTCCGCCATCAGCCCGGCGGGAACCGCGCCCGGCGACGCCTACACGCTGCAGCTGACCGCTTCCGAGGACGAATTCACCTCCGTCGACAGCACCCGGACCGAGCCTTTGCGGTTTCAGCACAAGGTCAAGGCCTCCTTTGCGCTCTATGACAACGACACCGGCAAGGCCATACATTCAGGCAAGACCTTTTCCCAGGTGTCCTACGACCGCGTCGATGCGCCGGCAGCCAATCTGCAGGCCCAGATCAATGCCCGCGAGCGCGCTGCCAAGGAGATCGGCCGCGATATCCGTATTCGGCTGGCGGCCTATTTTTCGAAAAATGGCGGTCATTAAGCCCTCAGGTCTGGAACAGTATCTTGGAGCCGGAGCGGCCGGCATCCGGGCTTTTCTGGCATTTGGTTCCGATCCGGGCGGCGCACATGATGCCGCCCGGCTGATTGTCCGCCAATTCACCGGCAGCAGCGACGACCCGATGTCGGTGGTTCATCTCACCGAGCCGGCGCTGAAAGACGATCCCGGCCGGCTGGCAGACGAAGCCGGCGCCATCTCCATGTTCGGCGGCCCACGCGCCATTTGGCTGCGCGATCCGGGCAATGCTGCCTTGAAAGCACTGTCCTCGTTTCTCGAAGATTTGCCCGGCGATGCCCGCATCGTCGTCGAGGCCGGCAACCTGGCAAAGTCCTCCGCGCTGCGCAAATTGTTCGAAACCGCCAAGGCGGCAGCAACCGTGCCCTGCTACGCCGACACAGTGCACGACCTGCATGAGCTTGCCGCTTCCGTTCTGTCCCGGGCGGGCCTGAGGATATCGACCGAGGCCCGCGTTCTTCTGGTCTCGCTGCTTGGCAACGACCGGGCGTTGTCACGTTCCGAATTGGACAAGCTGGCGCTTTACTGCCACGGCAGGGATGCCGTCGAGGTTGAGGACATCATCGCCATATGCGGCGATGCCGCGGCACAGTCGACCGACAGCCTGACCGACGCCGCCTTTGAGGGCGATGCAGCCGCCGCCAGCAGGCAGTTCGCCATGCTGATCGAGGGGTCTGCCTCCACATCCGGCCTGCTCACCGCCCTGGCCCGCCACATCACCATGTTGGAAGCCCTTCGCCTGTCCATCGATGGCGGAAAACCGGCAGATACCGCCGTCAAGGGCGCCAGGCCGCCGGTGTTCTTCAAGCGCCAGCCGTCGGTCACCCGTCAGTTGCGGCTGTGGAGCCTGCCGAGCCTGCAGCGCGCCCGCAAGACGATCTTCGACACAACTTTGCGCTGCCGCGAAATGCCCGCTCTCGAGATCGAACTCACCGAACGCTGCATCTTGAGCCTCGCCCGCAACAGCCAGGCCGCACGCCAGGCGTAATACGCACCGTCAGTTCAGCCGGCACAGACGCGAGCAGATATCATCGAGTTGCTCAAGTGAACTGTACTTGATGACCATCTTGCCACGCCCTTTACCGGTATCGGCAATCTCGACATGCATACCGGTCGCCTCAGACAGACTACGCTCCAGTGCAGTGATATCGGCGGATTTCGTCTTGTCTTGTGAGCCTCGTTTGACACCGCCGCCTCCTGCCTGCGAATCGCGGTGCAACTGCTCGGCTTCCCGGACATTCAATCCCAGCTCGATGATCTTGTCCGCCAGCTCGCCCGGCGCATCCGAAGCAACGAGTGCGCGGGCGTGACCGGCTGTCAAGAGGCCGTTCTCGATATGCGCACGCACACTGTCCGGCAGGCTGAGCAAGCGCAGCGAATTTGCGACATGCGAGCGGCTCTTGCCAACCGCTTCGGCCAACTGCTGCTGGGTATGGCCGAACTGCTCGATCAGTTGCGAGTAGCCGCGCGCTTCTTCCAGCGGATTGAGATCCGTGCGCTGAACATTCTCGATCAGCGCCACTTCCAGCGCCTCGCCATCGTCGAGTTCGCGGATCAGCACCGGCACATCATGTACGCCGGCCCGCTGTGCCGCCCGCCAGCGCCGCTCACCAGCCACAATCTCATGGCCGCGGCCATCGCCCGACGGGCGCACGACGATCGGCTGCAGCAAACCCTTTTCCTTGATCGACCGGGCCAGGTCGTTGAGATCATCATCCTCGAACACCTTGCGCGGGTTGTTCGGATTGGCCTTCATCGTCTCAATTGGCATATGCCGCAGGTGCCGCGCATCCTGAACGACGCTTTCCTCCGAAACGTCATCGCCGATAAGGGCGGCCAGCCCTTTGCCCAGTCGTTGCTTGGGTTGTGCGCTCATGTTGGTCTTTCCCGATGTTTGCAGCGCTCGTGAGCGCCGAAGGTCATAGCAATGCAAGAGTTTCGATTACGCAGCACGCAAATCCTGTTCACGCTGGATGATTTCCGACGCCAGCCGGATGTAGGCCTGGCTGCCGGCACAGCGGTTATCGTAAAGCAGCACCGGCTTGCCATGCGATGGCGCCTCGGACACCCGCACATTTCTCGGGATCACTGTCTGATACACCTTGTCGCCCAGCACATCGCGAACATCCTTGGCCACCTGCCCCGACAACGAGTTGCGCTGGTCATACATCGTCAGCACCACGCCCTGGATGGCCAGTTTGCTGTTCAGGCTGCCGCGCACCCGCTCAACCGTCTTTAAAAGCTGGCTGAGACCTTCCAGCGCAAAGAACTCACACTGCAGCGGCACCAGAACCGCATCGGCTACGCTCAGCGCATTGATCGTCAGCAGGTTGAGCGACGGCGGGCAGTCGAGCAGGATATAACTGTACTGGCGCTGCGGCGAACCGCTCTGGCGCATGCGCTTGACCGCATCGGCCAGCCGGTAGGTCTTGCGGTCGAATTCAGCCAACTCCAGTTCCGCCCCGAGCAAGTCCAGCGTCGATGGCGCACAATCGAGCCGCGGAATGCCGGAGCTCAGGATGATGTCATCCAGTTCCGCTTCGCCGATCAACATATGATAGGTCGACCGGCGCCCGCCTTCGCGCGCTATGCCCAGCCCCGTGCTTGCGTTACCCTGCGGGTCGAGATCGATCACCAGAACCGTTTCGCCGACAGCAGCCAGGGCGGTGCCCAGATTGATCGCCGTCGTCGTCTTGCCGACCCCGCCTTTCTGGTTGGCAACCGCCAGAATGCGCGGGCCCGCCGGCATGGCCGAATAGTCATAGGCGTGCGACACGTTCGATCTCCTTGATTTCGAGGATACAGCCCCGGGAATCAGTTTCGCTGGGGTGCTTTTCGAAGTCGATTCTCCAATATTTTGTGGCTTCGGTCAATTCACTGTCCACATCTTGCCCCTTGTGGAACAACCCGATCGCACCTTTTTTTAACAGCGGTTCGCTCAGTTCCAGCAACCGGCAGAGCGGTGCGACGGCTCGTGCACACACGACGTCCGCCCCAGCGACTGGGTCCCTTCGGCAAGCCGTCTCAAACCTCTCCAGATGAACGCTGGCCGCCGCCCCGGTCTGCCGCAACACCTCGCGCAGAAAGGCCGCCTTCTTGCCATTGCTCTCGACCAGGTGGACATGCCGGCCGCTGTCACAAAGCATGATCGCAAGGACGACACCTGGGACCCCGCTGCCGCTGCCGATATCTGCTATTGTCCGACAGCTTTGCGGCAGCAGCCGCAAGAGCTGCAGGCCGTCCGCAATGTGCCTCACCCACAGCGCATCGAGCGTCGACGGCGCCACCAGGTTGATTCGCTTCTGCCACGTCCGCAACAGGCCGGCGTAGATCTTCAGCCTGTCCAATGATTCACGTGAAACATTGAATTGCACGGCAACATGATTCGCATCGCTGTTGCGGTGAAACCGGACTGCTCTCATGCTGAACGTTTCATCCGGCCATTGCGGATATGAGCAAGAAGCAACGCAATGGCCGCCGGCGTCATGCCATCGATGCGGGCCGCCTGCCCGATGGTTGCCGGACGCACCTGAGACAGCTTCGCGCGCACCTCGTTGGACAACCCGGAAATATCCTCAAACGACAGCCACGCCGGTATGGCGAGCGCCTCGTCCCTGCGGTAGGCATCTATGTCGGCCTGCTGGCGATCGAGATAACCGGCATAGACCCCATCGATCTCCAGCTGCTCCCGGGCATGAACCGGCAACGCGTTGAGCTCGGGCCATACCCGACCCAGCACGTCCAGATCGATGCCCGGAAAACCAAGCAGTTCAACGAGACTGCGCCGCCGTCCATCCTGGTTGATCTTGATTCCATGTTTGGCTGCCGCACTGGGCGTTAGTGAAAGTCCGGCCGCCATCTCGCGAGCTCGTTCCAGATCACCGGCCTTGGCCGCAAAAGCCCGCTCGCGCTCACCGCCGACCACACCGGCTGCGACACCCAGCGGTGTCAGGCGCTGGTCCGCATTGTCGGCCCGCAGCATCAGTCGGTACTCGGCCCGCGAGGTAAACATCCGGTACGGCTCGCTTACGCCACGCGTCACCAGGTCGTCGATCATTACCCCGATATAGGCCTGTGACCGGTCGAGATGAAACGCCTCGCACTGCCCCGCCCGGCGCGCCGCGTTAAGGCCGGCCATCAACCCCTGCGCGGCAGCTTCCTCATACCCGGTCGTACCATTGATCTGGCCCGCCAGATAAAGCCCCGGCAGCCGACGCGTCTGCAAAGTGGCCTTCAATTCTCGCGGATCGACATAGTCATACTCGATCGCATATCCGGGCTGCAGAATCTCGGCTCGTTCCAGTCCGGCAATCGTGCGAATGAAATCGCACTGCACGTCTTCCGGCAGCGAAGTCGATATGCCGTTCGGATAGACCGTGTGATCGTCCAGGCCTTCCGGCTCAAGAAATATCTGATGCGACTGACGCTCATTGAACCGAACGATCTTGTCCTCGATCGACGGGCAGTAGCGCGGCCCTGTGCTTTCGATCTGCCCGGAATAGATTGCCGAACGGCTGAGGTTGCCGGCAATGATCTCATGGGTCGCCGCGTTGGTGTGAGTAATGTGACAGGCGATCTGCGGCGTGGTGATCTTCTCGTTGAGAAACGAGAACGGCACCGGCGGATCATCGCCGGGCTGTTCCTGCAGCCGCTCCCAGGCAATGCTGCGGCCATCGAGCCGCGCCGGGGTGCCGGTCTTCAGGCGGCCAAGTGCAAAGCCCGCCCGCTCAAGCGTATCGCTCAGTCCAATCGCAGGCGCCTCGCCTGCCCGGCCGGCCGGAATGCGCCGCTCGCCGATATGGATCAGCCCGCGCAGAAACGTGCCCGTTGTCAGCACCACCGCTGCCCCTGTGAGTTTCCGTCCGTACTGGCAAACAACACCGGTCACCCGGTCGTCCTCCATCAACAGATCCTCGACAGCGGCTTCGATCACCGTCAGCCCGGCCACCGCCGAAATCGCCGCCTGCATGGCCTGGCGATACAGCTTGCGGTCAGCCTGTGCCCTCGGCCCGCGCACCGCCGGACCCTTGGACCGGTTCAACATGCGAAATTGAATACCAGCCACATCGGCAACGCGGCCCATCAGGCCATCCAGGGCATCGATCTCGCGAACCAGATGTCCCTTGCCGAGCCCGCCAATGGCCGGGTTACAGGACATCTCGCCGATGGTCGCAAAGCTGTGCGTCACAAGCACGGTACGCGCGCCGAACCGCGCCGCCGCCGCCGCCGCTTCACAGCCCGCATGCCCGCCACCGATTACGATGACATCGAAATCCGTCATAACGACTCAGCCGTATCCTGTTGTTAGAGCACTTTTCGATAGTATAGGATCGCGCCCGCGCACCACGCCTGCCATATGAGCGAATTTGGCTCCATCAAGTGATCCTATACTATCGAAACGTGCTCTGATTCGCCGTTGTTTACCGGCTTGCACACATATCGTCAAAGCCTACTCGCCCGTCACGTTTCACGTGAAACAGATTCAGCCTATGCGCGTAACCGCGTCATTTGCCGATACAAAAGTCCCGGAAGATGACATCGAGCAGGTCCTCCACATCAACCTTGCCGATCAGCCGTTCCAGCGCCCGCACCGCCAGGCGCAGGCTTTCCGCTGTCAACTCCAGCGGTTTGTCCCGGTTTTCCGCAGCCTGCCCAAGATGCGACAAGCAAGCCTCCAACGCATCCACATGGCGTTGCCGGGTCACCAGTGCGGGCTCTGCACGCACAAATGCTGCTTCAACGCGCGCCGTCAACAGTGCAACGAGCGCGTCAAGCCCCTCACCGGTCCTGGCAGAAACCGCCAGGTCCACAGACGGCCCGCTGAGGCTGCTCGGCAAATCGCACTTGTTGACAATTCGTAACGCATCCGAATCAACCCCGGCGCCGGCTCCGTTTGCCTGTACATCCGGCGCGTCGACCCAAACGACGATATCGGCATCCAAGACCTGTGCCCGGCTGCGCGCCATACCCATCTGCTCGAGAGCATCGGCCGTTTCATCGCGTAGTCCGGCCGTGTCGACCAGCACAACCGGGATACCCGCAAGCTCCAGGTGCACCTCAATGGCATCCCGTGTGGTTCCCGGTACCTCGGAAACAATCGCCGCATCGCGTTCAGCAATCCGGTTGAGCAGGCTGGACTTGCCGGCGTTCGGAGGGCCTGCCAGCACCACCCGCACACCATTGCGCACCGCCTCGCCCCGCCGCCCGGAGCCAAGTTCGCGCGCGATGGATTTGTGTACCTCGCCAAGTGCCTCATCCGCCTGCGCCACGGCAGCCGCCTCAACACCTTCTTCATCGCTGAAATCAATCGCCGCTTCCAGGTTGGCCAACACCCGGATGAGGTCCTGCCGCCAGCCCGCAAAAACCTCACTGGCGCCGCCGCTCTTGTGAAACCATGCCTGCCGGCGCTGCGTCTCGCTCTGCGCCGCAATCAAGTCGGCGAGCCCTTCCACCTCCATCAGATCGAGCTTGCCGTTCTCGAAAGCCCGACGGGTGAACTCGCCCGGCTGCGCCATGCAGCATCCGTCGGTCCGCGCCAGCACATCAAGAACGATCCGCACCACGGCGTGCGATCCGTGCACATGCAGTTCCGCACTGTCCTCCCCGGTAAAGCTTGCCGGGCCCGGCATCCATAGAACAATTGCTTCATCCAGCACGGTCCCGTTCGTCGGATCCCGCAGCACCCGCAGCGCCACCTGCCGTGGCTCTGGACATTTCCCGGCGACTTTCTCAATGACCATGCGCGCCCGCGCGCCTGATATCCGGATCACCGACACCGCCGCCAATCCGCCACCGGACGCCAAAGCGAAAATTGTCATACCATTAGCCATACCGTGCCTTGCGCAACGCATTCATGATAACAAGGGTCGTATCGCAGCCGAATCAATCCCCTGACAGGCCCCATGACCCGCAATCATCTTGGCGACGAAACCAGCCCCTATCTCTTGCAGCACAAAGACAATCCCGTCCACTGGTTTCCCTGGGGCCCGGCAGCCTTCGCATTGGCCAGACAACACAACAAGCCCGTGCTGCTGTCGGTCGGCTATGCCGCCTGCCACTGGTGCCACGTCATGGCCCATGAGAGCTTCGAGGATCAGGCCAGCGCCGACGTCATGAACCGGCTGTTCGTCAACATCAAGGTCGACCGCGAGGAACGCCCGGACATCGACAAGATCTACATGGACGCCATCCACTCACTCGGCGAGCAGGGCGGCTGGCCGCTCACCATGTTCCTCACGCCGGACGGCTATCCGTTCTGGGGCGGTACCTATTTTCCAAAAACCCCGCAGTATGGCCGTCCGAGCTTCACCCAGGTCCTGACCGAGATTTCCCGCATCTGGAACGAGGAGCACGGCAAGGTCGAAACGAACGCCGCCGCCATCCATCAGGCCCTGCAACGCACCGCCGGCACCCAGCCGACCGGGCAGCTTACCGCCGAGACGGTCCGCGATGCCGTCAACACGATCCTTAGAACAATCGACTTTCAGCATGGCGGCCTGCAGGGTGCGCCGAAATTCCCGCAGGCCTCGATCTTCAGTTTCCTCTGGCAAATGCATGGCCGTGATCCCAGCGGCCGTTTGCGCGACGCTGTCACACTCACGCTGACCCACATCTGTCAGGGCGGCATCTACGATCACCTCGCCGGCGGCTTCGCGCGCTATTCCGTCGACCATCGCTGGCTCGCACCGCATTTCGAAAAGATGCTCTACGACAACGCCCAGCTTGTGGAACTGCTGGCCTGGGTGCACGTCCAGACGGACTGCCAGTTGTTTCGTCTGCGAATCGAAGAAACTGTCGCCTGGCTGCTAAAGGACATGATCACTCCGGAAGGCGCTCTTGCCGCTTCGTACGATGCTGATTCCGAGGGCGAGGAAGGCAAGTACTACGTCTGGCAAAAGTCGGAGATCGAAATGTGCCTCGGCGCCGAACTGTCCGCGGCATTCTGCGCGGCCTACGACATCAGCGATGCCGGCAATTGGGAAGGCAAAAACATCCCCAACCGGTTGCACAGCCTTGAGCTGCTCGAAAATGCCGAAGAAAGCCCGCTCGCCGATGCGCGCGCACAGCTTCTCGACGCCCGCAGCGAACGCATCCCGCCGGGCTGGGACGATAAGATTCTTGCAGACTGGAACGGCCTGGCCATCTCGGCCCTCGCCACAGCCGGCTTGCTGCTGGACCGTCCGGATTGGGTGTCGCGCGCCTCGGATGCCATGAATGTCCTGGTCCGGTTGCTGTGGGAAGACGGCATGCTCTACCAGACCCACCGCGCCGGCCGCACCCAGCACCATGCAACCGCCGACAGCTACGCCAACCTCATCACCGCCTGCCTGTCGCTCTACCAGGCCACCGGCGATCAGTCCCATATCGCCCTGGCGGAAGACCTGACCCGTTCATTCAACGCCACCCATTGGAACGAGGACAGGGGCGGCTACAGTTTGTCATCCAGCAAGGCGGAGAATCTCATCGTGCGCTCCCACTATGCCCACGATGACGCGACACCCAATGCCAATGCCACCATGCTGCGCGCTCTGACCAATCTTCACCTGATAACCGGAAATGCCGCTTATCACCGCCAGGCCCGGGCCATTCACGACGCCTTTGCTGCCGAGGCAAACCGGGTGCTGGTCGCCCACGCCGGTTTCATTGCCGCCTTCGATCATTTCCTCGACCCGGTCCAGGCCGTATTCACCGGTCGCATAGACGACCCGAAAACCGCAAAACTGAGACAGGCGCTGCTCAAACACGCCCCCTCAAGCACACTGTTGATCCATGCCGACGGCAAGGCCAGCCTGCCCGACACCCATATCGCTAAGACGCTGGTCGATGAAAACAGCGCCGCGGCTCTCTACGTATGCAAAGGCCAAACCTGCTCGCTGCCCGTTACGGAACCCGAAGCCGTCGCCACCCTGTTTGAATAATGTCAGACAAAAAGCGCCGCTGGCACCACGCCAGAGGACAACCGCTGTCCTCACCACAAGACACAACAGTCAGAAAAAAGACCCACCGGGGCCTGCGGCCCCCTAAGCGTTCATGTTGTCGAAGAAGTCGCTGTTGGTCTTCGTCTGGCGCAGCTTGTCGAGTAGAAACTCGATCGCATCGACGGTTCCCATCGGATTGAGGATACGGCGCAGAACGAAGGTTTTCTTCAGCTCCACCGGCGCAACCAGCAGCTCCTCCTTGCGGGTTCCCGAGCGCAAGATATCGATCGACGGGAACACCCGCTTGTCGGCGACCTTGCGGTCGAGGATGATTTCAGAGTTGCCGGTACCCTTGAACTCCTCGAAGATCACCTCGTCCATCCGGCTGCCGGTCTCGATAAGCGCTGTCGCGATAATCGTCAGAGACCCGCCTTCTTCAATGTTTCTCGCCGCACCGAAAAACCGCTTCGGTCTCTGCAGGGCATTGGCATCGACACCGCCGGTTAAAACCTTGCCGGATGATGGCACCACGGTGTTATAGGCGCGGCCCAGGCGTGTAATCGAGTCCAGCAGGATCACCACATCGCGGCCGTGCTCGACCAGCCGCTTGGCCTTTTCGATTACCATCTCAGCGACCTGCACGTGACGCACCGCCGGCTCATCGAAGGTCGAGCTGATCACCTCGCCGCGCACCGAGCGCTGCATATCGGTCACTTCCTCGGGCCGCTCGTCGATCAACAGGACGATCAGATAACATTCCGGGTGATTGCCAGTGATCGAGTGTGCGATATTCTGCAGCAGAACGGTCTTGCCGGTTCGTGGCGGCGCCACGATCAGACCGCGTTGGCCCTTGCCAAGGGGCGCCACCAGATCGATCACCCGAGCCGAATAATCCTTCTTTGTCGGATCGTCGAGCTCCATCTCCAGACGTTCGTCGGGATAAAGCGGTGTAAGGTTGTCGAAATTGATCTTATGACGCGCCGCCTCAGGATCGGCAAAGTTGATCGTGTTGACCTTGAGCAGCGCGAAATACCGCTCCCCGTCCTTGGGTCCGCGGATTTCACCCTCGACCGTATCTCCGGTGCGCAGGTTGAACCGCCTGATCTGGCTCGGACTGACATAGATATCGTCAGGACCGGCGAGATAATTGGCATCCGGCGACCGCAGAAAACCAAACCCGTCCTGCAGCACTTCCACCACGCCCTCGCCGATAATATCGACATCGCGCGACGCCAGGCTCTTCAAGATGGCGAACATCAGTTCCTGTTTGCGCAACGCGCTGGCATTTTCCACCTCGAGCTCTTCGGCGATCGTCAGCAGCTCGCCAGGCGACTTCACCTTGAGATCGTGGAGCTTGATCTCTTTCAGTTCGGAAATGTTCATTTCGTATCCATGTTCAGGAAAATCGATCCGCTCGGCATATCGACAATGCAAGCTATCGTAGGACAGGTGTTCCGAGGTGACAGGGGCACCACACAGAATTCCAGGAAAGGAGATTGACGCACCGGGCTGCCTCTGCGGACAGCATGCCGGCACAGCAGCGCGAAGGCCACAATGGCCCTATCTATCAAACTTTGCCCTAACAGAAAACAAAAGAATCATTTCGGCCATCAAAAAGGTTTGAGCACCGCCAGAATCACAACGGCAATCATGATGACAGTCGGAAATTCGTTGATGATACGGAAATACCTGGCCGGCCGGTCATTGCCATCCCGCGCAAAACATTTGACCAAACTCGCCAGATACATGTGGAATCCACTGAGGACCACGACCAGCACAACCTTGATGTGAAACCAGCCGGATGCCGCGACCCAATCCCAGCCGGACAGCCAGATCAGCGCCAGACCCAGACCCCAGGAGACGATCATCGCCGGGGTCATGATCGCCTTCAGCAACCGGCGCTCCATGACCTTGAAGGTCTCGGACTTGTCCGAACCCTTCTCCGCATCGCTATGATAGACAAACAGCCGCGGCAGATAAAGCAGCCCGGCCATCCATGACATCACCGCGATAAGATGAAATGCCTTCAGCCACTCATACACCGGCGTCGTAGTCCCTTACCGTGGCAATCATCTTATCGACATGCTCAACGGGCGTCTCCGGCTTGATGCCATGGCCAAGATTCATGATATGCCGCCCGGCATCCAGCCCACCGACCACATTCAGCACCGCACGCTCGATCGCGTCCTCATTCGACAGCAAGACCAAAGGATCCACATTGCCCTGTACCACCACATGCGGCTGCAGTTCCCCGGCCGCACGCTCCACTGGATAGGCCCACTCCAGACCGACGGCATCGACACCCGTCGCCCGGGCAAACTCCAATTGCCGCGACCCTATCCCCCTGGCAAAACCGATCACCGGAACCTGCGGATAAGCCGACTTGACAGCCTCTACAATCCGCGCAATGGGACCAAAGCAATACTTATCACAAAGACCGTCCGGAAGATCTCCAGCCCAGGTATCGAACACCTGGAGAACCTCGGCACCGGCTTCCACCTGCCGGCACAGATAACCGATCGACGTCTTCACCAGCAAATCTATCAGATCGTCAAACCAGCCTTCACCGCCATGGGCGGCAACCCGTGTGCGGGCCCGCTCCGCTGACGTTCCACCTTCCACCATGTAGGTAGCAACCGTCCATGGCGCGCCGCAAAAACCGATCAATGCAACATGGTCGGGAAGCGCTGTGCTCAGCTGCCTGACGGTCGCAAACACATTCGCAACCTCATCAAGGCAGTCCTTGCCCTGCAACCGGTCGAGATCGGCCTTGCTGCGCACCGGATCAAGCACCGGCCCTTCATTCTGGCGGAACTCAAGGTGCTGTCCGAGCGCTTGCGGTAACAGCAGGATATCGGCAAACAAAATCGCTGCATCGAGATCGAACCGCCGCAAGGGCTGCAAGGTCACCTCTGTGGCAAGTTCCGGCGAATAGCACAGATTGAGAAACGATCCGGCCTGGTTTCGCACCTCCCGGTACTCGGGAAGATAGCGCCCTGCCTGACGCATCATCCATATCGGCCTGCGCCATGGTTCCTTGCCGTTTAGAACCTGCAACAGGGCTTTCCCGCTTGCTGTGCGGTGCTCAAACATTTTCACCAATCATAGAATCTTTAATGCTGTTGTTGTTGTTGGGCTGTGGAGATTGGGGATTACATGTTTTCCACACAATAGCAATCTGTGCACGGGGTCCACAGGTCCGGATGTCTACTGTGAGTTCACCGCTGGTGATAAATTTTTCTAATAATAACAGATGGTTACATGTTGATATCCAAAGTTGTCCAGTCAACCCTCCGGCCAGTTGGACAATTTGTCCAACCTTTTCGCCCACGCACAGACCGGGAGAAACCCATCAACAGACCTCAGGTTGGGCAAAAAAATCTGCATCAACTCCAATTCTTCCTGTGATCCGCACAGGCGGCAATGTTATGCACATTTGACCCACAACGACATCACATCCGGCTGTGAACGCAAAGACCCGACAATTCTTCCATATGCATCTGATTTCCGATGCGACCGGCGAGACGCTGAATACCGTGGCGCGCGCCGCAACCGCCTACTATGCCGGCTACCAGCCCATTGAGCACGTCTATGCCCTGGTCCGCACAAGTCGGCAACTCGAGCGTGTCCTGCGCGAAATCGAAGAGCACCCCGGCATCGTGCTGTTCACCATGGCCGACCACAAGCTGCGCCAGGAGCTGGAAGGCTGGTGTCATGAGCATGATATCCCGGCCATCTCCATCCTCGATCCGGTAATCTCCTCGCTGGCAACCTATCTCGATGCCGAATCGCGTCCGCAGGTCGGCGGCCAGCATGCCCTCAACGCGGAATACTTTCGGCGTATCGATGCCCTGAACTACACCATGCTGCATGATGACGGTCAGCATCCTCACACGCTTCAATCGGCCGATGTAATCCTGCTGGGCGTCAGCCGGTCGTCCAAAACCCCGACCAGCATCTATCTCGCCAACCGGGGCATCAAGACTGCCAACATTCCCGTTGTCCCGAACATCCCCTTGCCAACCGAACTGTTCGAGGTGACCAAGCCGATGGTTGTCGGCCTGATCGCCAGTGCTGAACGGATTGCACAGATCCGCCGGCACCGCATGCTGAGTCTGAATGAAGGCCGTGAAACGAATTACGCCGACCGCCGGATGATCACCGACGAACTGGTTCAGATGCGCAAAATGTGCAGTGACCATGACTGGCCGGTCATCGACGTAACCCGGCGGTCAATCGAAGAAACCGCAGCGGCGGTTCTCAATCTGCTGAGCAAACGCAGCCCAAAGCAATATGGTGCTGTAAAATGACCGATCCTCGGCTGATCCTCGCCTCGGCAAGCAGAACCCGCCAGACCCTGCTGCGAAACGCCGGCGTGCAATTCGGCATCGAAACCGCCGATGCCGACGAGCCGGCAATCCGCCAGGCCTATATGTCGGCCAATGACACTGTGGACTTCAGCGATCTCGCTCTGGTTCTGGCGGCTGCCAAGGCGGAAATGGTCTCCGAGCAGCACCCGGGCCATCTGGTCATCGGCGCCGATCAGTTGCTGGTGTTTGAAAACCAGGTTATGGCCAAAGCATCCGACATGGATCAGGCCCGCGACAGGCTGCTGCGCATGCGCGGCAAGACCCACAGCCTTGAATCTGCAGTGTGCTGTGTGCAGGACGGCAAACTAATCTGGTCGCACACCGATGCCGCACATCTGACCATGCGCGACATCTCGCCGGAATTCGTCGGTCGCTATCTGGCCAGTGTCGGTGAAAACGTGCTGTCGAGTGTCGGCTGCTATCAGCTCGAAGCGGAAGGCATTCAGTTGTTCGAGAAGATCGAGGGCAACTACTTCACCATCCTCGGCCTGCCCATGCTGCCGCTGCTGGCCTTTCTGCGCAAACGAGGGCTTCTGCACAACGAATGACACCGCCCAAGCCAAGAGCCTGTGTCATCGGATGGCCGATCTCTCATTCCAGATCGCCGCTGATCCACAATTATTGGCTGAAGGTCTATGGCATCGATGGTGTCTACGAAAAGATCGCCGTTCCGCCCCAAGACCTTGCAGGCTTTCTCGACAGCATCCGGCACGGCGAATTCGTCGGCTGCAACATCACCATTCCCCACAAGGAAGCGGCATTTCGCCTGGTCGAGGTGGATGATGCCGCCACCCGCCTGCTGGCAGCCGTCAATACGATCTATCTGGAAGATGGCCGTCTGGTCGGCACAAGCACCGACGGGGCGGGATTCCTGAACCATCTCACCTCCTGTCATCCTGATTGGAGCTCACGGGGAAAAACCATCGCCGTCATCGGCGCCGGAGGTGCGGCCAGAGCAATCATTGCCGCTGCCCAGGCAGATGGCGCCCCGCGCATCCTGCTCACCAACCGCACGCCGGCCCGCGCCCATGAAATCGCCGGCAGCTTTCCGCCGGGCATCACCGTTCTGCAGCAAGCGGGCTTCGAGGCTGAACTGGCCCATGCCGATCTGCTGGTCAACACAACAGCCCTCGGCATGACAGGCCAACCCGGGCTGACCCTGGACATCTCGCATCTCAAGCCCTCCGCCATTGTTGCCGATATCGTCTATGCCCCGTTGGAAACGAGCCTGCTGCGGCTCGCGGCCCAACGCGGACATCGCACGCTGGATGGTCTCGGCATGCTGCTGCACCAGGCCGCCCCCGGCTTTGAAAAGTGGTTCGGCGTGCGTCCAGAAGTCACCGATGAGTTGCGCAGCCTGGTAGCCGTTGACCTCACAAGTGTTTAGGATGGCAGGTCATGCACACCATCGGCCTTACCGGATCAATCGCCATGGGCAAGAGCACCACGCTCGGGATGTTTGCCGATCTGGGGTGCGCCGTCTTCGACGCCGATCAGGCCGTTCACGACCTTTACGCCAAAGGCGGTGCCGCCGTTGCCGCCATCGCCGCACGCTTTCGTGGTGTCGTCAAGGCTGGCGTTGTCGACCGTGCCCGCTTGTCCGAACTGGCCGTGGTCGATCCGTCGGTTCTCAGGCAGCTTGAAGAGATCGTCCATCCTCTGGTCCACGAGGCCGAAATCCGCTTTGTCGAACACCACCGCGCCAAGGGCACCGACATCGTGATCCTCGACATCCCGTTGCTGTTCGAAGCCGGTCGCGAGGAACAGTTCGATACGATTGTCGTCGTCAGCGCGCCCGCTGAAGTGCAGAGACAGCGCGCCCTGGCCCGCCCCGGAATGAGCGCGGCAAAGCTTGAGCGCATCCTTGCCCGGCAACTCCCGGACTCGCAAAAGCGCCGCCGCGCCGATTATGTTGTGGAAACCGCCAACGGCCTGGACGCCGCACGGGCGCAGGTCACCGAAATTGTTGCTAACATACGCGCTGAAACCGCGAAATCTCCTGGAAAATCCGGCAATGCGTGAAATCGTCATGGACACCGAGACAACCGGACTTGATCCGCACGACGGCCATCGCATCGTGGAAATCGGCGCCGTTGAGTTGATCAACCATCTGCCGACCGGCCAGACATTTCACAAGTACATCAACCCCGAACGCGACATGCCGACCGAGGCCTTCAACGTGCACGGCCTGTCGGAGGAGTTTCTCAGCGACAAGCCGAAATTCGCCGAAATCGCCGAGGATTTCTGTGCCTTTGTCGATACCGCCCCGGTGATCATTCACAATGCCGGCTTCGACATGAAGTTCCTCAACGTGGAAATGCGCGCGGCGAACTGCAGGCTCATCCCCCCCGAACAGGTCGTCGACAGCCTGGCCGTTGCCAGACGAAAGTTCCCGATGGGACCGAACAGCCTCGATGCGTTGTGCAAGCGATTCGGCATCGACAATTCCCGCCGCGAGAAACATGGCGCTCTGCTCGATTCCGAACTGCTTGCCGAGGTCTACCTTGAACTGATCGGCGGTCGCCAGACAGCCCTTGGCCTTGTCGAGACAGTTGTTTCGGCCAAGCGCACCGCAACGGCACGCACCGCGGCATCGGCCCGCCCGGCCCCCTTGCCATCACGCCTCAGTCAGGCCGAACGCGATGCACACAACACCTTCATCGACGACCTGGGCGACGCCGCCCTATGGAAACAGATCAACTGAAGCCGAGAAGCTCTTGCGCCCCTGCAGATACGGTTGTTGAGTCTCACGCGTGTACCGGTGAAAAACCGCTGTCATATCGACGCGTTACACAATCCGGAAAACTCAAACGCCAATACCGGCCGGTATTATGCAATCGGTCCCGATGCGGCCGCTGCCGCCTGGGCTTCCGCCTGGCGCTTCTGGTACATGCTGGCGAAGTCGATCGGGTCGAGCATCAGCGGCGGAAAACCGCCATTTCGCGTCGCATCGGCCAGGATCTGGCGCGCAAAGGGAAAGATCATCCGCGGGCATTCCACCAGGATCACAGGGTGAATGGCCTCTTCCGGCAGGTTCTCCAGCCTGAAAATGCCGGCATAGAGCATTTCGGCGGCGAACACCGCGTTGTCTGCGTGCGCCGCCTTGGCCTCCAGATGCAGTTCGACCTCGTAATCGGTCTCGCCAAGCTTCTTAGCGTTGACGTTAACGGCAATATTGATCTCCGGCTGCCCCTGCTGATTGCCCAGGGACTGCGGTGCATGAGGATTCTCAAAGGACAGATCCTTGAGGTACTGCCCGAGTATTTTCATGGACGGTGCACCCTGCGGTGCACCATCGCCACCTTCAGCAGCCGCTTGTTCCGCCGGTTTGTCCGCACCGCCGTTCTTCTTCGGTGCGCTCTTGGTTGCTGCCTTCTTCGGCGCGCTCTTCGTCGATTTTGCCATCTGATCCGCCTTTTGCCGCACGGCCAACCGAGTATGGCCGCGTTAATCTTTCATTAAGCATGAATTGCCTGAAGTTGGCTAACACGTCGCGTGATCAACCGCAACAACGGCATCCGGTATGGTTAATTTTTACGCCATGGCGACCCGGTATGGCCACCCGTTTCAATCCTGCCGGTGTCGCTCGCCGCGTCGGTATGGCCGGTTGCCGGGGCATCCGTCACCTCTTCGGCCTCTCCATCGATAACCGGTCCGGCACCACCCGGGGGATGTGGCCGACCGCTGCCGTGATGGCCGCCGTCCGGTGTGTGAATTTCAACCTTGTCTTTTACCGCATCCCAGACCTTTGCACCGATCAGCCGCCGCAGCGGCGGTACCAGCAGCGCAAAGCCGAGCGTGTCGGTAACGAACCCCGGCGTCAGCAGCAGCAGGCCGGCAATCAGGATGAACACGCCGTGAAACAGCGGACCGACCGGAAGTTCGCCGCGGGCGCCGGCCTGTTGCGCCTCATTCAGGGTTTGCAGGCCCTGCATGCGCACCAGCCAGGCGCCGGCGATGGCCGTCAGCAAAATCCCGGCCAGCGTCGGCCACAGACCGATCAGCGATCCGATCTGGATGAAGGCGGCAATTTCCAGGATCGGTATGACCAGAAACAGTATGAACAGTAGCAGCGGCAAATGATTGTCCCTTGCATTGCCCACTTTTATACGATGGACCATTTGGAGTCCGCCGGGCGCTCCTATATATGTAGTCAGGAGAAGCAAATTGAAAGCCCGCGCGCAGTTCTGTGCGGTTATGGGCGCTCAGTCCAACCGAAAAAGGCGCTATAGGGACACCGAATCACAATGAACGATGCGTTCGATCCGCTCAACATCATCATTCTGGCCGTTGCGGTCATTGTCCTGCTGCGTTTGCGCAGCGTGCTTGGCACCCGGACCGGTCACGAGAAACGCTACGATCCGTTTTCAACACCCAAACCCGGCGCCGAGGATGCCTCCGGCAAGCCGGCCGACAACGTGATACCTCTGCCGGGTCATGAAGACGAGGCCGCCGAACGCCAGGCAAAGCCGATCTGGGAAGGTATTGCTGAACCTGACACCAGCCTCGCCAACGGACTGACGGAAATCGGCCAGGCCGACCGCAATTTCGATCCCGCCGAATTTCTCGCCGGCGCCAAGATCGCCTACGAAATGATCGTCACGGGCTTTTCCGAAGGCGACAAGAAGAGCCTGAAGAACCTCCTGGCCAAAGAGGTCTATACCGGTTTCGCCAAAGCGATCGACGACCGCAAGGCAAACGGTGAGACGGTCGAAACGCGTTTTGTCGGCATCGACGATGCCACCTTGGTCGAAGCCTCGCTGACCGGCCGCATCGCCAGCCTGACCATCAGGTTCGTCAGCCAGCTCATTTCAGTGACGCGCGACAGGGAAAACAACGTCATCGACGGCGACCCCAAGCAGATCAGCGAAGTGACGGATGTGTGGACCTTCGAACGCGATATCAACTCGCGTGATCCCAACTGGAGTCTTGCTGCCACCGAAGCCACCGGCTGACCGGCCGCATCCGATGCGCGCGCTGATCCTTGCCGCAGCCATGGGGTGTGCGATGACAAGTGTGCCGCTGCAACAGGCTGTCGCGGAAAAGGCCCTGCAACCCGCCAATTTCAGCGATCTCGCCGAATGGCGCGGGGCAGGGCACGCTGAGGCTTATCGCAGCCTGGCGCTGTCATGCGCCGAAATCACAGGCAACCCTGGCCGCTTTAAGTCGAAACGCCGCTTCGCCGGCCGGGCCGCCGACTGGAGCGCCATGTGCAAGACCGTCTCACGCAAGCCGCGCTTGCCGGCCGAGACCGCACGGCGGTTCTTTGAAAAGCATTTCCAGGTGTTCCGTGTTGTGCCGGAAACCGGCCGCAAGGGCCTGTTCACCGGATATTACGAGCCGGAAGTAAAGGGCAGCCGCACCAGAACCGCCAGCTTTCCGGTGCCCATCTATGCCAAGCCCGACGACCTTGTCACCTTCAACAAGGCCGAGCGCACCGCCACCGGCTTGCGCTATGGCCGCCGCGTCGCGGGCAAGCCGAAGCCATATTTCACCCGCAAGCAGATCGAGCAGGGCGCATTGCGGGGCAGGGGGCTTGAGCTGGTGTGGCTGTCGTCATGGGCCGATGCCTTCTTCATGCAGGTCCAGGGCTCAGGCCGGGTGCGATTGCCCGACGGCTCGGCATTTCGCCTCGGCTATGCCGGCAAGACCGGGCTGCCGTATACAGCAATCGGCGCGGTGCTGATCAAGACCGGCGACGTAGCCCGCGAGGACATGTCGATGCAGGCCATCCGCGCCTGGATGACGGCCAATCCGAAAAAAGCCAGGGCATTGATGTGGCACAACGAATCGTTTGTCTTCTTCAGGCCGGTGACATTGGTCGATGAAACACTGGGTCCCATCGGCGCCCAGCAGGTGCAGCTGCAGCCCGAGGTTTCGCTGGCCGTCGACCGTTCGCTCTGGGCCTACGGCACTCCGGTGTTCCTCGAAACCACTCTGCCGGCAACGGACGATACGGCGGAGCGGCCATTCAACCGCCTGATGATCGCCCAGGACACCGGCACCGCCATCAAGGGCAGGGTGCGCGGCGATATCTTCTTTGGTGCCGGCGAACGGGCCGCCCGGCTCGCCGGCCGCATGCAGAGCCCGGGCAACATGTTCGTATTGCTGCCGCATGCTGTGGCAAGACGGCTCGGACTTGGGAAGTAAAATGCCATGGCGCGCAAATCGAAGCACTCCCATCCTCCAGGTCATCAGGCCATCGTGCCCGACCTGCATCTGTGGACGGATGTGGCCCGCACCGTAACACCGCTCGATCCCTGCCGCCCGTTGCCGGCCCCGCTCAGCCATCAGCCCGCAAGACCGACAGCCTTGCCAACCGCCACACCCGCACCCAACGGCAAGCCGCAACCAGCCCGCACACCCGTCCAACGGCCGGCTGGCCGCCCTGCGGCCCCGCCGTCCGGCGGTCTTGACCGGCGCACCCAGCAGCGCCTGACCCGCGGCAAGATGGACATCGACGACCGCATCGATCTGCACGGCGAAAGCGGCGAAACGGCCCACTTTCACTTGCGGGCGTTTCTCACCCGCGCCCAGGCTCGCGGCTGCCGCACGGTGCTGGTGATCACCGGCAAGGGCGAGTCCCAATTCGCCCGCCACACCCTGCATGGCCGAGAACACTTTCACGCCCCGGAGCGCCAGGGTCGCCTGCGCCGCCTGGTCACCCAGTGGTTCGAGGAGCCCGACTTCCGATTGCTGGTCTCAGCCTATCAGCCGGCCCACCCCAGGCACGGCGGCGGCGGGGCCTTCTATGTCCGCCTGCGCCGCTACGGCAAGGCGAGGCCGGTCAGATGACACCGTTCGGAGAGCGCATCCGCCAACTGCGCCGCGAGCGCGGCATCACCCAAAAGCAGATGGCCGCTGAAATCGGTGTGTCCAGCGCCTACCTGTCGGCCCTGGAACACGGCAAGCGCGGCCGTCCGAGCTGGTATCTGCTGCAAAAGATCATCGCTTACTTCAACGTCATCTGGGACGATGCCGATGAAATGGTCAGGCTGGCGCGGCTGTCTCATCCCAGGATCACCATCGACACATCGGGCCTGTCGCCAAAGGCGACGGCGCTGGCCAATCACCTGGCCGACCGGATCGGTGATCTGAGCGATGACGAGCTCGATGGACTGCTCGATCAGATCGGCGAGCCGCCGCTGCTGACGAACCACCGGCTGGGCCGGATCAAAGGATGAATTTCGACAGATCGATGTTCTTCGCCAGATCGCCGACGTTTTCTTCCACGTAGGCCGCATCGATCCTGACCGTCTCGCCACCCCGGTCTGTGGCCGTGAAACTGACCTCGTCGAGCACCCGCTCCATGACCGTGTGCAACCGCCGGGCACCGATGTTTTCCACGCTCGAATTGATCTGCGCGGCGATGTTGGCCAGCGCCTCGATACCGTCTTCGGTGAACTCAAGCGTCACGTCCTCGGTTTGCATCAGGGCGAGATACTGCTTGATTAGGCTCGCCTCCGGCTCCGTCAGGATGCGCTTGAAGTCCTCCTTGGTCAGCGCCCGCAACTCAACCCGGATCGGCAGCCGGCCTTGCAGTTCCGGCAGCAGGTCGGACGGCTTGGCAACGTGAAACGCGCCGGAGGCAATGAACAGGATATGGTCGGTCTTGACCGCACCGTACTTGGTGCTGACGGTCGTACCCTCGATCAGCGGCAGCAGATCGCGCTGAACGCCTTCGCGGCTGACATCGCCGCCCTGGCGTTCGGCCCGGGCACAGATCTTGT
This sequence comes from Aestuariivirgaceae bacterium, assembly GCA_965216335.1. Classification (GTDB taxonomy): domain Bacteria; phylum Pseudomonadota; class Alphaproteobacteria; order Rhizobiales; family Aestuariivirgaceae; genus JAHEJE01. The sequence continues at coordinate 2,589,717 of OZ244154.1, forward strand.
CGATCTCGTCGAGAAACACGATGCCGTTGTTCTCGACCACATCGATCGCCTCCTGGATGATCTGGTCCTCGTCGAGCAGCTTGTCGCTTTCCTCGGCGATCAGCACGTCATGGCTGTTCTTCACCGTCATCCGCCGGGTCTTCGTGCGCTCGCCGAAGGCTTTACCCAACATGTCAGACAAATTAACCATTCCGACCGACGATCCCGGCATCCCGGGAATATCGAAGGACGGCATCGACGGCCCGCTGTCGGCCACCTCGACATCGATCTCCTTGTCGTCGAGCTCGCCGCTGCGCAGTTTCTTCAAGAAGCTGTCGCGCGTCGCCGCTGATGAGTTGGCGCCGACCAGGGCATCGAGCACCCGCGCCTCGGCATTCAGGTGCGCCTGCGCTTCGACCTCCTTGCGCCGCGTCGAGCGCACCAGCGCGATGCCGGCCTCGATCAGGTCGCGGATCATCTGTTCGACATCGCGCCCGACATAACCGACTTCGGTGAACTTGGTCGCCTCGACCTTGATGAACGGCGCATTGGCCAGCCGCGCCAGCCGCCGGGCGATCTCGGTCTTGCCGACGCCGGTCGGGCCGATCATCAGGATGTTCTTCGGCATCACCTCTTCGCGCAGCACATCGTCGAGCTGCTTGCGTCGCCAGCGGTTGCGCAGGGCAATCGCCACCGCCCGTTTGGCATCCTTCTGACCGATGATGTGCCGGTCGAGTTCGGAAACGATTTCCCGTGGGGAGAAGTCTGTCATGGCGTTCCTGTGGATGGATGCGAGGCCTTAGGCCTCCAGCGTTTCGATGACGAATTGTTCGTTGGTATAGACGCAGATTTCCGCCGCGATAGTCATGGCGCGCCGGGCGATCTCTTCGACCTCCAGGTCCATGTCGACCAGTGCGCGCGCTGCGGCCAGGGCAAAACTGCCGCCCGAACCGATGCCGATCACGCCGCGCTCCGGTTCCAGCACATCGCCGGTGCCGGTCAGCACCAGCGAGACCTCGCGGTCGGCGACGATCATCATCGCTTCCAGCCGCCGCAGATACCGGTCGGTGCGCCAGTCCTTGGCCATCTCCACGCAGGCCCGGGTGAGCTGGCCGGGATACTGTTCCAGCCGCCCCTCGAGCCGTTCGAACAGCGTCATGGCGTCCGCCGTCGCCCCGGCAAACCCGGCAATCACGCTGCCGCCGGCCAGCGGCCGCACCTTGCGGGCGTTGGACTTGATCACCGTGTTCTGCAACGACACCTGGCCGTCGCCGGCCACCACCACCTTGTTTCCCTTGCGCACGGTGAGGATGGTCGTGCCGTGCCATTGCTTGGTTTGATCGGACTGTTGCATTCATGCTCCGCAAAAACGAGTAACGGCACACATTTAGGGCCGCGCCGGGCAAATGAAAAGGCCCGCCGGCCATTTGCCGGATTTATAACCGGGACAATCGGGCTATTGGCGCACTGCAAGCCGCCTGCTAGAACACCCCGGCATGATCCAAGCGGAGCAGATGTGATGCGTAAAGGCAGAGTTTCCCGCAAGACCAACGAGACCGACATCTCCGTTGCCGTCAACCTCGACGGCACCGGCAGCTATGACGTGGCCACCGGCATCGGGTTCTTCGATCACATGCTTGAACAACTCGCCAAACATTCGCTGATCGACCTCACCGTCAAGGCCAGTGGCGACCTGCATATCGACATGCACCACACCGTTGAGGACACCGGCATCGCCATCGGCCAGGCCGTCGCCCAGGCGCTTGGCGAGCGCCGCGGCATCCGCCGCTATGCCAGCTTCCACCTCGCCATGGACGAGGCCCTGACCCGTGTCGCGCTCGACATCTCCGGCCGGCCCTATCTCATCTGGAAGGTCGAGTTCTCGCGGCCCAAGATCGGCGACATGGACACCGAACTGTTTCGCGAATGGTTCCATGCCTTTGCCCACAACGCCGGCATCACCCTGCACGTCGAAACGCTTTACGGCGACAACAACCACCACATCGCCGAGACCTGCTTCAAGGCCCTGGCCCGGGCATTGCGCGACGCCATGGAAATCGATCCGCGCCAGCCTGACAGCGTGCCCTCGACAAAGGGAACGCTGAACGGCTGACCGCAGCCGGCGTGCAAGCCCCATGCAGATTTACACCGTCCACCATCGCAGCGAAGCCACCGGCAGTCTGACCGGGCTGTCCGAGGACGCCGTCTTCGTCAAGGAAGGTTTCTCCTGGCCCGCCTTCCTCATCCCCGTCATCTGGTTGATCTACAAGCGCATGTGGTGGGTGCTGGCCGCCGTCGTGGCGGTACAGGCCCTGGTCGGCGGTTTGTCGGTGTGGATCGGCCTGCCCGAAACGGTCAGCGTGATCGGTTCGCTGGTCATCAGCTTCATCCTCGGTTTCGAGGGCAATGAGCTGTACCGCTGGACTCTGGCGCGCAAACGTTACCAGCTGGCGGCGGTGGTGGCGGGCGCCGGTCGGGAGGAGGCCGAGTTCCGGTTCTTCTCCACCTTCCGGCTCACCCCGCACGCGCCGGGAACCCTTTCATGAGTGTGGCAATCGTCGACTATGGCTCGGGGAACTTGCGTTCTGCCGAGAAGGCCTTTGAACGCGCCGCCCGCGAGGCGGGCCTGACTTGCCCGATTGTTGTGACCAGTGATCCCGAACAGGTGCGCGCCGCCGAACGCATCGTCCTGCCCGGTGTCGGGGCCTATCGCGACTGCCGCGATGGTCTGATGGCGCTCGACGGCATGTGGCAGACCATCGAAGACAGGGTGAAAGCCGGAACCCCCTTCCTCGGCATTTGCGTCGGCATGCAGTTGATGGCCACACGCGGTCTTGAACATGGCGAAACCGAAGGTTTCGGCTGGATCGACGGTGACGTGGTGATGATCGAGCCCGGCGACCCGGCGCTGAAGATACCCCACATGGGCTGGAACACTCTTGAGCAGAACACCCCCCATCCGCTGCTCGACGGCATCCCGCTCGGCCCCGGCGGGCTGCATGCCTATTTCGTCCATTCCTACCACCTTCAGTGCCGCGATGCCGCCAGCGTCGTGGCCTCCGCCGACTACGCCTCGACCATCACCGCCGTCGTGGCGCGCGACAACATGGCCGGCACCCAGTTCCACCCGGAAAAGAGCCAGGCGCTGGGCCTGGCCCTGATCGGCAACTTCCTCACCTGGCGGCCTTGAGCAAGGACACGCTGACATGATCCTGTTTCCCGCCATCGATCTGAAAGACGGCCAGTGCGTACGCCTCAAGCTCGGCGACATGGACCAGGTCACGGTCTTCAACGACGACCCGGCCGCCCAGGCCCGCCAGTTCCAGGACCAGGGCTTCGAATGGCTGCACCTCGTCGACCTGAACGGCGCCTTTGCCGGCAAGCCGGTCAACAGCGGCGCCGTCGAGGCCATCCTCGCCGCCGTCGACCTGCCGGTGCAGTTGGGCGGCGGCATCCGCGATCTGGCGATGATCGAAGCCTGGCTCGCCAGGGGCATCCGCCGGGTCATCCTCGGCACCATCGCCGTACGCGACCCAGGCCTGGTGCGTCAGGCCTGCAAGGCCTTCCCGGGCCGCATAGCCGTCGGCATTGATGCCCGCGCCGGCATGGTCGCGGTCGAAGGCTGGGCCGAGACATCCGAACTCAGCGCCGGTGATCTGGCGGCCCGTTTCGAGGACGCCGGCGTTGCCGCCATCATCTACACCGACATCGACCGCGACGGCGTGCTCAAGGGCATCAACGTCGAAGCCACCCTGGCGCTTGCCGGGCAAACCTCGATCCCGGTGATCGCCAGCGGCGGCCTGGCCTCGATCGCCGATATCGAACGCCTGCTCGAGCCCGACTGCGCCATCCTGGAGGGTGCCATATCCGGCCGCGCCCTCTATGATGGCCGTCTCGTTGCCGCCGAGGCCCTGGCGATGATCTCGGCTGCCCGTGGAAAGTAGTCATGCTGAAAGCCCGCGTCATACCCTGCCTGGATGTCAAGGACGGCCGCGTCGTCAAGGGCGTCAATTTCGTCGACCTGCGCGATGCCGGCGACCCGGTCGAGATTGCCAAGGCCTATGACGCCGCCGGCGCCGATGAGCTGTGCTTTCTCGACATCACCGCCAGTCATGAAAACCGCGGCATCATTCTCGACGTCGTGCGCCACACCGCCGAGCAATGCTTCATGCCGCTCACCGTAGGCGGCGGCGTGCGCACGGTCGACGACATCCGCAAGCTATTGCTGGCCGGCGCCGACAAGGTGTCGATCAACACCGCCGCGGTCAACGACCGGCAATTCGTGCGCGAGGCGGCGGAAAAGTTCGGCAGCCAGTGCATCGTCGTGGCCATCGACGCCAAGCAGGTCTCAGGGCCCGGCGAACCGCTGCGCTGGGAAATCTTCACCCACGGCGGGCGCACCGCCACCGGCATCGACGCCATTGCCTTTGCCCGCGAAGTGGTCGAACTCGGCGCCGGCGAGATCCTGCTCACCTCCATGGACCGCGACGGCACCGGCGAGGGCTTCAACATCGAGCTGACCCGCGCCATTGCCGATGCCGTGCCGGTGCCGGTCATCGCTTCCGGCGGCGTCGGCAATCTCGACCACATGGCCGAAGGTATCATGGCCGGCGGTGCAACTGCCGTGCTAGCAGCTTCCATATTCCATTTCGGCACCTACACCATCGGTGAGGCCAAGGCCCACATGGCCGCAAAAGGGGTGCCGGTGCGCATCGACGGGATGTGAGCGATGGCAGATGCAACATCATACCGGCTGGACGTACTGGCCGCGCTTGCCGAGACCATTGAGGCCCGCAAGGGTGCCGATCCAGGCGCGTCCTACACCGCCAGGCTGCTGTCCGACGGCATCGAGAAATGCGCCAAGAAGTTCGGCGAGGAGGCCTTCGAGGTGGCGTTGGCGGCAATGGGCAATGACCGCCGGCACCTGACCGCCGAAGCCGCCGATGTGCTCTACCACCTGCTTGTTGTGCTCGCCGCGCGCGATATCGGCCTTGCCGATGTTATGCGCGAACTGGAGCGGCGCACGCTGCAGAGCGGATTGCAGGAGAAAGCCGCGCGCAAGGGCGGCAGCAGGACTTGAACGATGGATCAGACGGTCAGCACCGAGGTCACACCCTACCGGCGGTTCACCCGCGGTGAGTGGGCCAGGTTGCGCGCCGACACGCCTTTGACCCTCAACGCCGACGAGCTCGACGAACTGCGCGGCCTCAATGACCGTGTCAACATCGACGAGGTCATCGCAATCTACCTGCCGCTGTCACGCCTGCTCAATCTCTATGTCGCCGCGCGTCAGGAGCTGTTCAGCGCCACCAAGCAGTTCCTTGGCGGCAACCACGCCAACGTTCCCTATATCATCGGCATGGCCGGCAGTGTCGCGGTCGGAAAGAGCACCACAGCCCGTATCCTGCGCTCGCTTCTGGCACGCTGGCCGAACCACCCCCGTGTCGCACTCGTGCCGACCGACGGCTTCCTGCTGCCCAACGCCATCCTGGAACGTGACGGCCTGATGAACCGCAAGGGCTTTCCGGAAAGCTATGACCTGCCGCGCCTTCTGCGCTTCCTGTCCGATATCAAGGCCGGCAAGGAAAAGGTCGCGGCACCCGTCTACTCGCACCTGGTCTATGACGTCGTCGAGGGCGAGGAGATCACCATCGAGCGCCCCGACATCCTGATCGTCGAAGGCCTCAACGTGCTGCAGACCGGCCGCCCGCCGCGCGACGGCAAGGCGATACCGTACGTGTCCGACTATTTCGATTTCTCGATCTACATCGATGCCGACGAGGACGTGCTGCGCACCTGGTATGTCGATCGGTTCTTTTCGCTGCGCGAAACCGCCTTTCAGGACCCACGCTCCTACTTCCACCGCTACGCCAGCCTCACTGACGATGAAACCCGCCAGACCTCCAACCGCATCTGGGACGATATCAACCTGGCCAACCTGCGCGAAAACGTCCTGCCGACCCGCCAGCGCGCCGACCTGATCCTCTACAAGTCCACCGATCACATGATCAACGCGGTCGATCTGCGCAAGATCTGACACCGGTATTGACCGGCACCGTATACCGATTTTTGCTTATCCTACTTGACTTTACCGGGCACACGGCCCATATGCAGCTCAGATTTCTCGCGATCGCGCGATTCACCCGGGGCTCCCGGGTGTTATTGTTTCGAGATATTTTCATCAAAAAACCCGTTCGGTCCAGGTGCGCGTGGACCAAGACGAAGCGGCCCGCCGCCGCTGGTGCGTGCGTTATTGCATGCCCCGGTCCCGCGCGCCGTCATAAGGACATTTGTACGTGACAGTATCTGATTTCTCCGGCTTTGGCTTTTGCCGCCGGATCCTTCGCGCCCTTTCAGAAGAGGGCTACGCAACTCCAACGCTGGTCCAGGCTCGCGCCATCCCGTATCTGCTCGATGGCGAAGACCTGCTTGGCCTGGCCCAGACCGGTACCGGCAAGACCGCGGCATTTACCCTGCCGCTGATCGAAAATCTCATCAGCCACGGCGGCAAACCAGCCCCGGGCGCCATGCGCGCTCTCATCCTGGTGCCGACCCGCGAGCTTGCCCTGCAGGTTGCCGACAGCATCAAGACCTATGGCCGCCATGTCAGGCTGCGCCACACGGTGATCATGGGCGGCGTATCGCAACGCGCCCAGGTCAACGCCATGCGCCGCGGCACCGACATTCTCATCGCCACCACCGGGCGGTTGCTCGATCTGGTCAACCAGGGCCATATCCGGCTTAACTCCTGCGAGCATCTGGTGCTCGACGAGGCCGACCGCATGCTCGACATGGGCTTCATCCGCGATGTCCGCAAGATCGTCGCCATGTTGCCGCGCGAGCGTCAGACGGCGCTGTTCTCGGCCACCATGCCCAAGGAGATCGGCCAGTTGGCCAGCGAAGTCCTCGACCAGCCGCGTCGGGTCGAAGTTGCTGCCAAAACGGTTGCGGTAGACCGCATCGACCAGAGCGTGCACCACCTCGACACAGCAGCCAAACGCAACCGCCTGGTCGAACTGCTGGAGCCGGAAGACCTGTCGCGGGTGATTGTCTTCACCCGCACCAAGCGCGGTGCCGACAACGTCGCCAAGCGCTTGAGTAAACAGGGCATCAGCGTCGATGCCATTCACGGCAACAAATCGCAGAACGCCCGCCAGCGCGCCCTGCAGGGCTTTCGTTCCGGCAGCATCCGGGTGCTGGTGGCGACCGACATTGCCGCCCGCGGCATTGATGTCGACGGTGTCAGCCACGTCATCAACTACGAACTGCCGCATGAGCCGGAAAGCTATGTTCACCGCATCGGCCGCACAGCGCGGGCCGGCGCTGATGGCGTGGCGATTTCCTTTTGCGATGCCGGCGAGCGCGCCCAGCTGCGTGCCATCGAACGGTTGATCAAGCACCCCTTGCGGATTGTCGGCGATGGCCCGATCGGTGACGAGCGTCCGCGCCCGGCCAATAACCAGCGCCGCGGCGGCCCGAAGCGTCATTCACCCCGCCCGACCAAGCGCCGCAGAACCCGGCGCCCACGGCGGCAGGCAGCCTGATGCCGGCGGCATTGTTGAACAAAAAACGCGCTCCAACCCGGAGCGCGTTTTTATTTTGTCATGACGACCGTGTGGTAGCAGCGGCTACTCCTCGTCGCCCTTTTCCTTCTTCTCCGGCTTGATCTCTTCGCCGGTTTCCTGATCGACCACCTTCATCGACAGGCGAACCTTGCCGCGGTTGTCGAAGCCGACCAGCTTGACCTTCACCTCATCGCCTTCCTTGACGATGTCGGTCACCTTGCCGACGCGATGCGGCGCCAGTTCGGAAATGTGCACCAGGCCGTCCTTGGGACCGAAGAAATTGACGAAGGCGCCGAAGTCGACGACCTTGACCACCTTACCGTCATAGATCACGCCGACTTCCGGCTCGGCGACGATCGAGTTGATCCACTTGAGCGCCGCATCGATCGATTCGCCCGACGACGAGGCCACCTTGATCGTACCGTCGTCGGAAATGTCGACCTTGGCGCCGGTCTTCTCGACGATCTCGCGGATCACCTTGCCGCCCGAGCCGATCACTTCGCGGATCTTGTCGACAGGGATGGTCATCGTCTCGATGCGCGGTGCGTACTCGCCGAGACCGGGCCGCGATTCGGTCAGCGCCTCGGCCATCTTGCCGAGAATGTGCATCCGGCCGTCCTTGGCCTGGAACAGCGCCGTGCGCATGATTTCCTCGGTGATGCCGGTGATCTTGATGTCCATCTGCAAAGAGGTGATGCCCTCTTCGGTACCGGCCACCTTGAAGTCCATGTCGCCGAGATGATCCTCATCGCCGAGAATGTCCGACAGAACCGCGAACTTCTCGCCCTCCAGGATCAGCCCCATGGCGATGCCGGCCACCGGCTGGCGCAACGGCACACCGGCATCCATCAGCGACAGCGAGGTGCCGCACACCGTGGCCATCGACGATGAACCGTTCGATTCGGTGATCTCGGACACCACGCGGATGGTGTAGGGGAACTGCTCGCTGCCCGGCATCATCGGATGCATGGCCCGCCAGGCCAGCTTGCCGTGCCCGACCTCGCGCCGGCCGGTAAACCCGACCCGGCCCGTCTCACCGACCGAGAACGGCGGGAAGTTGTAATGCAGCATGAAGTTCTGCTTATACGTGCCCTCCAGCGCATCGATGAACTGTTCGTCGTCACCGGTACCCAGCGTGGTCACGACCAGTGCCTGGGTTTCACCGCGGGTGAACAGCGCCGAGCCGTGCGTACGCGGCAGAACGCCGACCTCGCACTTGATCTGGCGCACATCGGCCAGGCCGCGCCCGTCGATCCGCGATCCCGTATCGAGAATGCTGCCGCGCACGATGTCCTTTTCCAGCGACTTGAAGGCGCCACCGACCTTCTGTGCGTCTGCCGGCTCATCGAGATCTTCCCTGCACAGCGCCTCAATGGCCTTGTCTTTTGCCGTGGCGATGGCTTCAACGCGCTCTTCCTTTGTCGCGATGCCGTAGGCCGCCACCAGGTCGTCGCGCACCAGGCCGCCGACCGTTTCCTCAAGCTCGGAATTGTCTTCCGCTACGTGCTCGCGCGGCTCGCGCGCTGCCCTTTCGGCCAGCCGGATGATCGCGTCGATCACCGGTTGGAAGCCTTCATGACCGTGCATCACCGCGCCGAGCATGTCGTCTTCCGACAGCTCCTTGGCTTCCGATTCGACCATCAGAACCGCATCGCCGGTGCCGGCGACCACCAGGTCCAGGTCGCTCTCGTCCATCTGTTCCAGGGTCGGGTTAAGGACATAGGCGCCGTTGATCATGCCGACGCGGGCCGCGCCGATCGGGCCCATGAACGGTACGCCCGACAGCGTCAGCGCTGCCGACGTCGCGACCATGGCGACGATATCCGGATCGTTTTCAAGGTCGTGCGACAGAACCGTGGCGATCACCTGGGTCTCGCATTTGAAGCCCTTGGCGAACAGTGGCCGGATCGGCCGGTCGATCAGGCGGCACACCAGGGTTTCCTTTTCCCCCGGCCGGCCTTCACGCTTGAAAAAACCGCCGGGAATCTTGCCGGCGGCATAGGTCTTTTCCTGGTAGTTCACGGTCAGCGGAAAGAAATCCAGCCCCGGCCTTGGGGCCCGTTCTGCCACCACCGTGGCAATGACTGTGGTTTCGCCGTAGGTGGCGAGCACAGCGCCATCGGCCTGGCGCGCCATGCGGCCGGTTTCCAGCCGCAAAGGCCTGCCGCCCCATTCGAGTTCTTCGACATGAATGTCAAACATCATATTTCCTTTATCTGTCCTTCGCCGCGTACACAGATATCGTTTCGCTCTCGCGGCACCCCGTCATGGACTGAACTGCGATCCGGCCCCATTGCCTGATCGCCTGAAAGGGGTTGCGGGCGGCCCGGCATCGCCAGGCCGCCCGCCTGTCATTTCGACTAACGCCGGATACCGAGACGCTGGATCAGGTCGCGGTAGCGGGCATCGTCGCCAGCCTTCACGTAATCCAACAGCTTGCGGCGCTGCGAAACCATTTTCAACAGCCCGCGCCGGGAGTGATTGTCTTTCTTGTGGGTCTGGAAGTGTTCCGTCAGGTTTCTGATCCGCTCGGTCAGGATCGCAACCTGCACTTCCGGGGAGCCTGTGTCGCTGTCGGACGTGGAATATTCCTTGATGAGCGCTTGCTTGCGCTCAGGCGTAATCGACATCGGGTGTACTCCTTTAAAAAGGGCCGCTAGCGGCCATCGTTCAAGTTGAAGACACGGGTTGATTTCAGGATGCCGCCCTCGATCCGGGCAATGGCGACGGGTTTGTCCCGCCACATCACCAGAACCGGGTCTTCGGCGACCGGCGCATCGCGCCCGCGCAGAATGACGGATTGGCCCTGTTTCAACCGTGCCGCCTGTGATCCATCGACGGCCAGCGCCGGGATGTCGTCCAGCGCGGTCTCCAGGGAACACAAGGTTTCGTCCAGCCCTTCCGGGCCGGCGCTCTTATGGCGCAATTCTTCCAAACTTTCCAGCGAAATCATGTCGCCCTCATCGAACGGCCCGACAGCCGTCCGCCGCAGCGCGCAAACATGGCCGTAACAGCCCAGCTCCCGGCCCATGTCGCGCGCCAGTGCGCGTACATATGTGCCCTTACCGCAGGCAACCTCGAACACCGCATGATCGTCATCCGGCCGCCCGGCAAGCCGCAAGTCGTCGATTTCGACCGGCCGCGCCGCAAGATCGAGGGTTTCCCCGTCGCGGGCCAGATCATAGGCCCGCTCGCCATCGATCTTGATCGCCGAAAACTGCGGCGGCACCTGTGAAATCGTCCCGGTGAACCGCGCCAGCACGCTCGTGACGGCAGCCTCGTCCGGCCGTATATCGCTGCGCGCCATCACTTCGCCCGCGCTGTCGTCCGTCGATGTCTCCTCGCCCCATTTCACCGTGAAGCGATAGGTTTTGGCCCCGTCCATGACGAACGGCACGGTCTTGGTCGCCTCGCCCAGAGCAATCGGCAACAGCCCGCTGGCCAGCGGATCGAGCGTGCCGCCATGCCCGGCCTTCTTGGCATCGAACAGCCGCTTGACGACGCTCACCGCCTTGGTCGAGCCAAGCCCCACCGGTTTGTCGAGAATGAGCCAGCCGCTCACCGGCCGCCCGCGCTTCCTGCGTGCCATCGTGTCGTCTACTCTTCGGAACGCTCGTCGTCCGGCGCCTTGGCAAGATCGCGCGCCACCTTCGGGTCGCGCAGGATGTCGTCGATATGCCCGGCATAGTCGAGTGCCGTATCGAGCTTGAAGCGCAAATCGGGCATGAACTTCAGCGTCAGCCGCGGCGACAGGATACCCCTGATCCGCCGCCGGTTCTTCTGCAGCGCCTGCATCAGCCCCTCGGCATCGCCATCCAGCAGCGGGCGCACATAGACAGTGGCGATTTTCAGGTCCGGCGACGTCTGAACTTCCAGCACTGTCACCCCGGCCCGGTCGATCACCGCATCATGCGTATCGCCGCGCATAAGAATGTCCGCCAGCTCATGCCGGATCAGTTCACCCACGCGCAACTGCCGCTGTGAAGGAGCCTTCGACTTCGACATTGTCCGGTTCCAGATACCACGCGCCGCCGTCTACAGGCTGCGCTCAACTTCCTCGACCGAGAAGCATTCGATGACATCGCCGGGGCGCATGTCCTGGTAGGCTTCGAACGCCATGCCGCATTCCTGGCCGGCCAGCACTTCCTTGGCCTCGTCCTTGAAACGCTTGAGCGTCGACAGGGTGCCTTCGTGCACCACGACGTTGTCGCGGATCAGCCGCACCTTGGCGCCGCGCTGAACGGTACCCTCGGTGACCCGGCAGCCGGCCACTTTGCCGACCTTCGAGACGGAGAAGATTTCCAGAATTTCCGCATTGCCCAGGAAGGTCTCGCGCAGTTCCGGCGCCAGCATGCCTGACATCGCCGCCTTCACGTCATCCACCAGGTCGTAGATGATGCTGTAGTAGCGTATCTCGATGCCGGCCTTTTCCGCAGCGTCGCGGGCCTGCTGGTTGGCGCGCACGTTGAAGCCGAGGATCACCGCATTGGAGGCGGTGGCCAGCTGCACGTCGCTTTCCGAAATCCCGCCGACACCATAGTGCACGGCCCGGGCGTTGACCTCATCGTTGCCGAGCTTGTCGAGCGCCTGAACGATCGCCTCGGCGGAGCCCTGCACATCGGCCTTCACCAGGATCGGAAACTCCTGAATGCCGGCTTCCTTGAGCTGGCTCATCATCTGCTCGAGCGACGAGCGGGCAACGGCAGCACCCCGGGTCTCGCGCAGCTTGCGGTCACGGTAGCCGGTGATCTCGCGCGCCCGGGCTTCGTTTTCGACCACGACGATGGCGTCACCCGCCTCCGGCACCGAATTCATGCCGAGAACCTCGACGGGCACCGACGGGCCGGCCTCGTCGATCTGGTCGCCGCGGTCATTGATCAGCGCGCGCACCTTGCCCCAGGCGGTGCCGGCCACGGCGATATCGCCCTGTGCCAGCGTTCCGCGCTGCACCAGAACGGTTGCCACCGGCCCGCGCCCGCGGTCCAGTTGCGCTTCGACCACGATGCCGTCCGCCGGCCGGTCCGGATTGGCCTTGAGGTCGAGGATTTCCGCCTGCAGCAGAATGGCTTCAAGAAGCTTGTCGAGGTTCGTGCCCTTCAGCGCCGAGACCTCGACGTCCAGAACATCGCCGCCCATGTCTTCCACGACGATTTCATGGTTCAGCAAATCGGTGCGCGCCTTGTTGGGGTTGGCATCCGGCTTGTCGATCTTGTTGATCGCCACGATGATCGGCACCTCGGCCGCCTTGGCGTGATTGATCGCCTCGATGGTTTGCGGCATCACGCCGTCATCCGCGGCGACGACGAGCACGACGATATCGGTCACCTTGGCGCCGCGCGCCCGCATCGACGTGAAGGCCGCATGGCCCGGCGTATCGATGAAGGTGACGAGGCCGCCATCGGTCTCAACCTGGTAAGCGCCAATGTGCTGGGTAATGCCGCCGGCCTCGCCGGACACCACATTGGCCTTGCGCAAAGCATCCAGCAGCGAGGTCTTGCCATGGTCGACATGGCCCATAACCGTGACGATCGGTGCGCGTGGCAGCAAATCCTCATCGCTGTCATCGGAGCCCATCAGGCCTTCTTCGACATCGGATTCCGAAACGCGCCGCACCGTATGGCCCATCTCCTCGGCGATCAGCTGAGCCGTGTCGGCATCGATCACGTCATTGATCTTGTGCATTTCGCCCTGCTTCATCAGCAGTTTGATGACGTCGACGGCACGTTCGGCCATCCGGTTGGCCAGTTCCTGAATGGTGATCACCTCGGGGATGGTCACTTCGCGGGAAATCTTCTCCTTGGTCGGGGTAAAGCCGGATGCCTGTTTGCGCTGGCGCTCCATGCGCCGCCGGTAGGCCGCCAGCGAGCGGCTCCGGTCTTCGCCTTCGTTGAGGGCATTACCTATGGTCAGCTTGCCGCGCCGGCGTTCTCCGGACCCCTTGGTGCGCTGCGGTGCCGGCTTGTTGTCGCGTTTGGGCTTGCGGCCGCTGTCTTCATCCGCCTTGCCCGGCGCAGCGGCCGGTCGCGGCGCGACGCGCTGAGCCTGTTCCTCGGCCTTCTGCTTGCGCTCTTCCTCGGCCTGCAGGCGCGCGGCTTCCTCGGCCGCCTTGGCTTCGGCCTCGGCCCGTTCCTTGGCTTCACGCGCTTCGCGCTCGGCCCGCTCCTTGGCCTCCACCTCGGCCCGCTTGCGGTCCTCGACCTCGCGTTCGCGGGCCAGCACCAGGGCCCGTTCGCGGGCTTCCTTTTCATCCTCGGTCAGCGTGCGCAGCACCATGCTGCGGCTGTCCGGCTCCGGCTTGTCTTCTGCTTCAGCCCGTTTGGGTGCCGCTGCCGGGCGTCGTGGCTTGACCTTGTTCTCTACCACCGGCCCCGGCTGCTCTCCGGGACGGCCCGGAGCGCCGATCACGCGCTTGCGCTTGGTTTCCACGACAACGGTCTTGGAGCGGCCGTGCGAAAAGTTCTGCCGCACCCGGCCGGTCTCCGTCGTCGTCCGGCGAATCCCCAGCGTACGCCCGCTGGAGGCCGGCTTGCGATCGTCGGTGTCGTTGGTTTCGCTCATGCTCTTTCTTTACAACTTTCACTGCCCTTGCGCCCGGTCTTTCGACCGGAAAAGGGCGATATCCTCTGCCGATTGCGAGAACTTCCGGGCCAGGTCGCCCGCCTTCACGCCAGCATGTATCACATTTGTGCGCCCCAATGCCAAACCCAATTGGCCGGAGTCGAAAATTTCTATCAGTCGCACCTGGTGCTCGAGCCCGAGGCTCCGGCGCCTGGCCTTCAGTTTGTCGCGCCCGTCGGCCGATCCGTCGTGGGCGCCGATCAGTCCGCCCAACTCACCGCCGGTCAGCGCACCAAGCACCTTCTCGTAACCCTGCACCACCTGGCCCGCCTTGTTGGCCAGCGCGAGATAGCCTAGGCACTGCTGCACCAGCAGTGCATCGACGCGGTCCGCCAGATTACCATCGCAACTGCACGCCGCCTTGAAGCCGCGGGCGAACAGTTTGCCCGCCGCGGCCTGCTCGACCGCAGCCGCGCTGCGGCTCACCCAAACGCCCCGTCCCGGCAGCCTGCGCTTCAGGTCCGGCACCACGCTGCCATCCGGCCCTCTGACGAAACGGATCAGCCGATCCGCCGGCAGCACGTCTCCGCTGACGATGCACTTGCGCGCGCGGGTGTTTTCCGCATCAGGTTCGGGCAACCAATCGCGCTCCAGTCAAACCGCGGTTTCCGCCGTCTCAGCTTCGCCTTCGTCGGCCTCTTCGGCCTCCGGCTCAAGCACTTCAGCGTCGATCCACCCGGCCTTGATCCGGGCTTCCATGATCATCGCCTCGGCCTCGCCGGCCGAGATGTCCAGGCCGCTCAACGCGCCATCATGGTGCACCGTCTCGTCTTCCTTGCGCTCGCTCCAGCCGGTCAGGTCGTCGGTCGCGCAGCCGGCCAGGTCTTCCATGGTCTTGATCGCATCTTCGCCCAGCGCCACCATGATCGCCGGGGTCATGCCGGTGATCTCCAGCAGTTCGTCGGCGACACCCAGTTCCTTGCGCTTGTCGTCCAGTTCGGACGCCAGCCGCTCCAGGTACTCGCGCGCCCGGATCTGAATCTCGTTCGCCGTTTCCTCGTCCAGGCCCTCGATGCTGGCGATTTCGTAGGCATCGACATAGGCGACTTCCTCGATCGAGTCGAAGCCTTCCGAGGCCAGCAACTGCGCCAGCATTTCATCAACGTCGAGTGCCGCCATGAAGCGCTGCGAACGCTCGGCGAATTCCTTCTGGCGCCGCTCGGACTCCTCGGCCTCGGTCAGGATGTCGATATCCCAGCCGGTCAGCTGCGAGGCCAGGCGGACGTTCTGTCCGCGTCGCCCGATGGCAAGCGACAGATGGTCGTCCGGCACCACGACTTCGATCCGCTGGGCGTCCTCATCGAGAACCACCTTGGCCACCTCGGCCGGCGCCAGCGCGTTGACGATGAACGATGCCGCATCCGGCGTCCACGGAATGATGTCGATCTTTTCGCCCTGCAATTCGTTCACCACAGCCTGCACGCGGCTGCCGCGCATGCCGACGCAGGCGCCGACCGGGTCGATCGACGAGTCTTTGGAGGTCACGGAAATCTTCGCCCGACTGCCCGGATCGCGCGCCACCGCGACGATCTCGACGATGTTGTCGTAGATCTCCGGCACCTCCTGGCCGAACAGCTTGGCCATAAACTCCGGCCGGGTCCGCGACAGGAAGATCTGCGGCCCGCGCTGTTCTGCGCGCACATCGTAGATGAAGGCGCGAATCCGGTCGCCGGTGCGGAACATTTCGCGCGGCAGGCTTTCGTCGCGCCGCACCACGCCTTCGCCACGGCCCAGATCGACGACGATATTGCCGTACTCGACCCGCTTGACCACGCCGGAAACGATCTCGCCGACCCGGTCCTTGAATTCCTCGTACTGGCGCTCGCGTTCGGCCTCGCGCACCTTCTGCACGATCACCTGCTTGGCGTTCTGGGCAGCGATGCGGCCGAAGTCGACCGGCGGCAGCGGCTCGGAGATGAAATCGCCGATCTGCGCGGCCGGGTTGCGGGCCTGGGCATCCTCAAGCAGCATTTCCGTGGCGTCGTTCTCAACCGTCTCCACCACTTCCATCAGCCGTTGCAGCTGGATTTCGCCGGTCTTCGGGTCGATTTGCGCGCGAATGTCGTTCTCTGCGCCATAGCGCGACTTGGCCGCCCGCTGGATGGCGTCTTCCATGGCCGAAAGGACCAGCGACTTCTCAATCGACTTGTCGCGCGCCACCGCATCGGCGATCTGCAGCAATTCCAGTCTGTTGGCGCTTACCGCTGTCTGTGACATTTCAGTTCTCCAGTTTGCTTGCCTGCGTTCGTCAATTCCTGTCGCCCGACCATGCGCTGCCGTCGCCGACCGTATCGGGCTTGCTGGCTTTTTGCGCCATGTCGATCAGCCGGTCGGTCATCACCAGCTTGGCCTCTGCGATGCCGTCGAAGGCCAGGCCGATCAGAATGTCCTCGCCGCCTTTTTCTTCAGGCGGCAGAAACAGCCGCACCTCGCCATCGAGGAAACCCTCAAGCACGCCGCGGAACCGCTTGCGCCCGTCGATCGGCACGCTCATCTCGATCTTTGCTTCGTGCCCGCTCCAGGCCTCAAAGTCGCCAGGGCGTACCAGCGGCCGGTCGATGCCGGGCGACGACACCTCGAGCGAATAGTTGCCGCGGATCGGGTCCGCGACATCGAGCAGCGGCGACAGAGCCCTGCTCAGCGTTTCGCAATCCTCGATGCTGAAAGTCCCGTCGGGCCGCTCGGCCATGACCTGCAGCACCTTGCCGCTCATCCGCACCCGCACCAGCCGGAACCCCAGGTCTCGCGCCACCGGGTCGGCAAGTTCGGCCACCCGGCCAGCCGGGCCGGTTTCGCGGGCGATGCGTATGTCCTGTTCAGCCTGTGCCAACGGCTCTGTCCGTCTATTGACAATTCGGGCTGCACACCGGGTCGCCGGGCCACAGCCAATAAAAAAAGCGGGCCCCGCGGGACCCACTCTCATGCGGTCATGCACTCAAATCAATGATCAAGTGCGATGTGAGAATGAACACTTGGACGCATATATACGCCGAATGCGCAGGAATGCAAGCCCTCACGGTGAGCGGACAAACCGCAGATAGCTCGGCGTGCGTCCAGCCGCCAGCGCCTTTTGCTCATAGCGCGTTTGCGGCCAGTCGTCCGGCCGCCGCCGCCAGTCGTCCGGTGTCTCGGCGCACCAGGTAAAGCCGCCGTGCCGGCGCACCTCGCGCAAGGTCCAGCGCACATAGTCTGCAATATCGCTGGCAACCCGCAGCTCGGCGCCCGGCGTCATAATGCGGTGCAACTCGTCCAGGGCCCATTTGTTGACGAAACGGCGCTTGTGGTGCCGGGTTTTCGGCCAAGGGTCGGGATAGAGCAGGAACACCCTGTCGACGGAACTGTCGGCAAGGCTCTCCAGCAGCAGCCGCGCATCGCCGTCATGGATGCGGACATTGGCAAGGCGCAGGTCCTCAATGGCGCTCAGCAGCTTGGCGGTGCCGTTCAGGAACGGCTCGCAGCCGATGAAACCGGTATCCCGGTTCTGCTCAGCCTGCCAGGCCAGGTGCTCGCCGCCGCCAAAGCCGATTTCCAGCCACACGGCCCCGGTCCTGTTGCCGAACAGCGGTCGCGGATCAAGCCTGCCGCCGCCCAGGTCAACGCGCAACTGCGGCAGCAGAACATCGACCAGCCGCTGCTGACGCGGCTTCAGCCGGTGTGACTTATGCCGGCCATACAGTTGAAACTTCGGACGCGTCGGTCTGCGAATGACAGGGGTTCCTATCCAACCGCTGATTTCAGGGTATCCGCCAGGTCGATCCGCTCCCAGGAGAACCCGCCATCGGCATCCGCCGGCCGCCCGAAATGCCCATAGGCCGCTGTGCGTGCATAAATCGGGCGGTTGAGTTGCAGATGTTCGCGGATGCCGCGCGGCGTCAGGTCCATCACCTGGCCCACGGCCCGCTCGAGCGCCTCTTCGCCGACATGGCCGGTGCCGTGCAGGTTGACATAGATAGACAGCGGACGGGCCACGCCGATCGCGTATGACAGCTGGATGGTGCATTTCTCCGCCAGCCCGGCCGCGACGACGTTCTTGGCCAGATAGCGCGAGGCATAAGCCGCCGACCGGTCGACCTTGGTCGGATCCTTGCCGGAGAACGCACCGCCGCCATGCGGTGCCGCGCCGCCATAGGTATCAACGATGATCTTGCGCCCGGTCAGGCCGCAGTCGCCGTCCGGTCCACCGATGAAGAACTTGCCGGTCGGGTTGACGTGCCAGATCGTGTCTTCCGTGACCCAGCCGTCCGGCAGCGCTTCGATGCAATAGGGCTCGACCAGCTTGCGCATATCCTCAGAGGTCAGGCTTTCGTCGATGTGCTGGTGCGAGACGACGATCTCCTTGACGAACTTCGGAGCGCCGTTTTCGTAATGAACGGTGATCTGGCTCTTTGAGTCGGGGCCGAGTGCCGGCTCACGGCCGGAGTGGCGCACCTCGGCCAGCCGCTGCAGGATACGGTGTGAATAATAGATCGGTGCCGGCATGAGTTCCGGCGTCTCCCGGCAGGCAAAGCCGAACATGATGCCCTGGTCGCCGGCCCCCTCATCCTTGTTGCCGGCGGCATCGACACCCTGGGCGATATCGGCCGACTGCCCGTGCAGCAGAATATCCACATCGGCCGTGCGCCAGTGGAAACCGTCCTGCTCGTAGCCGATCGCCTTGATTGCCTGGCGTGCGGCCTCTTCGATCATCGGTTTGTCGACACTGTCAGAGCCGCGATACTCACCGGCAATCACCACCTTGTTGGTTGTTGTCAGGGTCTCGCAGGCACAGCGCACCTTGTCGGCATCTGCGCCATCGGCGCCTGCCTGGCGGTAAAACAAATCGACGATTTCGTCGGAGATCCGGTCGCAGACCTTGTCCGGATGTCCTTCGGAAACGGATTCACTGGTAAAATCAAACTGCTGCCGCGCCATGCCCGATCATCGCTCCTCGACTGGCAAAATTGGAAGTCCCCAGGGTCATGCAAAGGGACGGCTGAAGAAGTAAGCGCGCACTTCTGACAGCCTTGAACCCGGGCGTCAAGCCTCTCTCCGGTGGGCCGTTCGTGTGCGGTGGGTTGGTATGCTGAAAGTGCTCTAGCCGTTGTCGACCGTCTCCGTTCCGGCAAGTGACTTTACCAGATCGATCACGCTGCGCCGCACTCTGCTGTCTTCGATGCGGCTGAATGCGCGGCTGAGCTGAAACCCTTCCGTGGAATTGAGGAAATCCATGATTCCGGCAGGGCTTGCGGATTCCTCGAAACCGTCCTGAGCGGTTTCAGATGCGATGTCGGCCGGCACATCCTCAAAGAAAAACTGCACCGGAACCGAAAGAATGTCGGCGATCTGATACAGGCGGCTGGCGCTCACCCGGTTCGACCCCTTTTCGTATTTCTGAACCTGTTGAAAGGTCAGGCCAAGCTGCTCGCCAAGCTTTTCCTGGCTCATGCCCACCAGCATGCGCCGCAGCCGGACACGATTGCCGACGTGAACATCTATTGGATTGGGGGTTTTTTTTACCATCGTCACTTTGTCATCCGTGCCCCGGAAACCAGAGCCTATACCAGTTTGCTGCCGTATTCACCCCCGAGACAGTCCGATACACGCCCTTTATTTCACTCTCTACCAGGCAACTTGCCTTTCTGGTCTGGCCGGGCAATTCGCCTACCTGCCGGTTCGCCGCGCCAGGCCATATGGAAAAAATGTCCGTATACGGCAAAAAAAGCAAGCCCCAACAGCAAGAAAAACACGTAATTTCCATAAGTTGCGTAAATAGTAGCGGTTAATGCGCTGGGTAATTTGCTGTCGATCACACCGGTTTCGCCAAGTCCGAGAGAGCGAACGATCCGCCCATAAGGGCCAATTACTGCGGATATTCCGGTGTTGGCGGCCCGGACCATCGCCAGGCCCTCCTCGATTGCCCGCATGCGGGCCTGCGCGAAGTGCTGGTAAGGTCCGACCGACGTTCCGAACCAGGCATCGTTCGTCACGTTCAGCAACCATTCCGGACGCATGCCGCGCCCATAGGCGGTGCCGGGAAAAATCGCCTCATAGCACACCAGAGCGGCAAAACTCGGTGTGTTCTCAAGCTTCAGATTGACCGGCCCGGGTCCGGCGCTGAACCCCACCGGCAGCGTCACCAGCTTGCGCAGGCCCAATGGTTCGAGCCAGCGCGCCAGCGGCAGATACTCTCCAAACGGCACCAGATGCTGTTTGTGGTACTCACCGGCGATGGCGCCGTCGCCGCTAAAGGCGATTACGCTGTTGTGAACGATATAATCGGTCGCGTTTCCCGGACCCGCTGTGCGGGTAACCGCCCCCATGATGAACATCGGCCGGCCGTCGAGCGAGGCCGAGATCTGGCTGCGCAGGTCCGGCAGCTCGCCGATCAGAACCGGCAGCGCGCTTTCCGGCCACACGACATGGGTTATGGTCCGGTCGCCAGACCCTGGCCGGGCAGCCGGGCCGCTGTGGGTCAGGTCGATGTAGCGCTGAAAGATCCGCTCGCGATTCTCGAGCCGCCACTTGTCCCGCTGGGCAATGTTCGGCTGGACGATGCGCAACATCAGCCCGTCGTGGAAGCGAAACCCTTCCCCGGGCCCCGGCAGGCGGTACGCACCATAGCCGACGGTGGCCGCGAGGCTGATTCCGCACAGCGCCAGGCAGGCAAGGTCGCTTACCCTTTGGAACCGGCGCTCGCCGTCATTGACCAGGGCCGCCGGAACGCAACTCCACAGCACGACGAAGAATGTCACCCCGTACAACCCGGTCAGGCTGGCCAGCTGCGCCACCGTCTGCACGCCGTCGACCGCATAGCCCGGCGCATTCCACGGAAAACCGCTCAGGATCGTGCCGCGCAGCCATTCGGTGAGCGCCAGGCTGGCGCTCAGCGCGACGGTTCGCATCGCCCCGGACTGCCAGGCCGTCATGGCCAGGGCGCAGCCGCACCCCCAGAACAGTGCCAGCCCTGCCGGCATCAGCGTAACGGCGAACGGCAGGGCCCAGGCAAACACCTCCGCCTCGACAAGGAAAGCCTCGCCGATCCAGTACAGCGATGCGGCAAAGTAGCCGAAGCCGAAGCCCCAGCCGGTCCAGAACGCCGGCCACAACCGCTGCCGGCCCTGGTTTTGTGCATTCACCCCGTCAAGCAGCCACACCAGTACCGGGAACGAAACGAACAGCACCGGCCACAGCCCCAGTGGCGGCAGCGCCGCTGCGGCCAGCAGACCGACGAAGACTGCCGTCAGCAGCCGCTTCCAGCCCCAGATCACGATGAACATCAAAGCTAGGGCCTGTGGACATTCAGGGTTACAGTGCTGGCGAGGCCCATTTCGCCCGTGGCTAGCTTTGAGCGGCGCCGATGGGTCGCCCCCTTCAAGCCGGTCAAAGTGACGTCCACGGGCGAAATCGGCCTCGTCCGTCCCGGATTTGACAGGATTGGCCCATCTTCAGGGCCGTTCGTCGTCGAATATGCCAGCATGTCCTTCCTCCAAACACCCCTGAACCTGAACCAATCCTGTCAAACCAGCGCTATAACCCTGAATGTCCACAGGCCCTAGGACGGTCATGGTCCCGGATGGCTGTTGTCGAGACAGTTCATAAATAAGACCCGGCCGGCACGATGGCATCGCACGGCGTTACCCACCAACCATAAACGAATTGATTCGGTCCAGTGCCTGTTCGATGTCGTCCAGCCCGGCCGCATAGGAGACCCGCAAATAGCCGGCGCCATTGCCGCCGAAGCTGTCGCCGGCGATCACCGCCACATGCGCCTCTTCGAGCAGCCTGCGGGCCAGGGTGCGGCTGTCGTGCCCGCTACCGGTCACGTTGGGAAAGGCATAGAACGCGCCGCCCGGCCTGCGGCACGTCATGCCGGCAATGGCGTTCAGTCCGTCCACGATCCGCTCGCGCCGCATCTGGAAGGTCGCCCGCATGCCGTCGACCACATCCATCGGCCCGGTGATCGCCGCCAGCGCCGCCATCTGGGCCACCCCGTTGACGCAGGAATGATCCACGGTGATCAGCTTGCGCACATGCTCCACCAGGGCCCGCGGCCAAACCCCGTAGCCCAGCCGCCAGCCGGTCATGGCGAAAGTCTTCGACCATCCGTCAAGCAGGATCAGCCGGTCGCGCAGTTCGCGAAACTGCATCAGCGACACGAAATCCGCGCCGTCGAAAACCAGATGCGAATAGATTTCGTCGGACAGCACCGCGACCTCCGGATGCGCTCTCAGGCCCTCGATCAGTCGGGCGATATCCGCCTTGCCGACGACACCGCCGGTCGGATTGGCCGGTGAATTGATGATGATCAGCCGCGTCGCAGGCGTGATCAGCGACAGCACCTCATCGGGATCGAAACCGAAATCCCGGTTCTCGCGGATGGCATAGGCCACACCCCTGGCGCCGCCGGAGCGGATCGCCTCGCGGTAGGGCGGAAACCCCGGATCGGGATAAAGGATTTCCGCCTCCGGCCCGCCGAGCAGCAGGCAGGCGAAGTAGAACGTTACCTTGCCGCCGGGCACGATCACCACATCGTCCGGCGCGACATCGCTGCCATAACGGGCGTTCAGGTGTCCGGCCACCGCTTCGCGCAGTTCGCCCAGTCCGGTGGGCGAGGTATAGCCATGTGGCCCGTCGCGCACCGCCCGTTCGGCCGCGTCCAGCACATGCGGCGGCGGCGGAAAGTCCGGCTGTCCGATCCCCAGGTTGATCACCGGATGGCCTTCCGCCTTCAGCGCCAGCGCCCGGTCGAGCACCGCAAAGGCCCCTTCCTCCTCAAGGCCGGTGACGTTCTCATTCAATTTCATCGTGCCGGTCCCCGGTGTCCGGATCGATCAGGCGCGACAGCATCAGATCGCCGTGCCCTTGCGCTGCCGCATCGGCGAAAAATTCGCGCGTCTGTCGCGCCATTCCCGATACAAGCAGTCGCTGCTCGGCAAACGACACATAATAGGAAATGTCTTTGAGCGCATTGTCGACGGTGAACTGATAGCCGTCGAAGTCGCCCTCAAGGGCCGGCTCGACGATGCGGCGCAGCGCCTCGGAGTAGTTCGAGCCGCATTTCATCACCTCGAACAGCTGCCCCCAGTCGATGCCGCAGCGCCGGGCGACCCGGAATGTATCGGTGATCGCCGCCACCATGGCCATCACCAGATAGTTGTTGATCAGCTTGGCCGAGTGGCCGCTGCCCACCGGTCCGAAATGGGCTATGCGGCTGCAGAACGCCGCCAGTACCGGCTCGATGCGGGCAAACACATCCGGTTCGGCCCCGACCATCGCCCCCAAAACGCCTTGAGCCGCCTGTTCGGCACCGCCGGTCAGCGGTGCATCGGCAAAGGCGGCGCCGGTGCCGGCCACGCGCTCAGCCACCTGGCGCGTCGAGGTGGGATCGCTTGTCGAGGTGTCGACAAGCACGTGATCGGGCCGCAAATGGGCAAGTAGTTGCGAGGTCACGGCTTCGACGACCTGCGAATTGCTCACACACAGGACAATGCAGTCGGAACGGCCGGCCAACTCGGCAAGCTCGCCGGCCTCGCTTGCCCCCCTGCTCACCAGATCGTCGATCGGCACCCGGTTGCGGTGCGCGATCACCGTCACCTCATGACCCGCCTTCTGCAGGTTCGCCGCCATGCCGTGGCCCATCAGCCCGGCACCAATGAAACCTATCCGCTCACTGTGCATGGAATGCTTCCTGCGCTCTTTGCGTGTACAGGAAGAAACCTATCACAACCGATTGACATCCGCAGCCGCGCAAACACAATCGATACAATGAACGACGATGAACTGATCATTTTCGACGGCCGCCAGTCTGAGACCGCTGCCGGCGTGCAGCGCGGCGTCTGCCGCATGCTCAAGCAGGCCGGTTTTGCCACCTTGCCGGAGTTTCCGCTCGCCTCCGGGCGGCGCAGCGATGTCATCGGCATCGACCACAAGGGACTGATCTGGATCATCGAGATCAAGTCTTCGGTGGCCGACTTCCGCGCCGACGGCAAATGGCCGGAATACTGGGACTATTGCGATGTCCTGTTTTTTGCCGTACCGCCGGAGTTTCCCCGCGAGATCTTGCCGGAAGAGGCCGGGGTCATCGTCGCCGATGCCTGGGGCGCCGACATTCTGTATCAGCCGGCCGAACGCAAACTCGCCGCCGCTCGCCGCAAGGCCGTTTCGCTGCGTTTCGCCCGCGCCGCCGCCCTGCGGCTGCAGGCCCTGCACGATCCAAAAATCGCGAACACGATCTGAAACACACCGGTCCGGGGGCTTTTCTCTCGGCACTGGAGGAAGACCGCAGTCCCCTAAACCCGGCACACCACTCGATAAATCACCCGCCAGCGCCGCCGGCGCTAGCGCGGCGCGCGCTTGGCGAGGATGCGTTGCAGGGTGCGGCGGTGCATGTTGAGGCGCCGGGCCGTTTCCGAAACGTTGCGGTTGCACAGTTCGTACACCCGCTGGATGTGCTCCCAGCGTACCCGGTCAGCCGACATGGGGTTTTCCGGCAATGCCGCGCGCTGGTCCGGTGCCGCCATCAGGGCGCCATAGACGGCATCGGCATCGGCCGGCTT
Source organism: Aestuariivirgaceae bacterium (assembly GCA_965216335.1). Lineage (GTDB taxonomy): Bacteria > Pseudomonadota > Alphaproteobacteria > Rhizobiales > Aestuariivirgaceae > JAHEJE01. The sequence continues at coordinate 2,614,414 of OZ244154.1, forward strand.
GGACAGGTAATCGATCGCTCCCAGCTTAACCGCAGTGACCGCTGTCGCGATGTTTCCGTAACCGGTCAGCACCACCCCGCGGGCATCGGGCCGCGCCGTGTGCAGCGCCTCGATGACGTCGAGCCCGTTGCCGTCGCTCAGCCGCAGGTCGACGACCGCATAGGCCGGCGGATCTTTTCGAACCTCCGCGATGCCCTCGGACACCGTTTCGGCGACCCGCACCGTCATCCCCCGGTTCTCCATGGCCCGTGCCAGCCGGTTGAGAAATGGCCGGTCGTCATCGACCAGCAGCAGACTCATCTCACCGTTTGCCTGTTCGTCCGCCATAGCCTTTTGTCCGTTTCTTTCGCTGTAAAATCATGCAAATCAGGCGGGCGTGCCCGAATGCCGCACTGTCTTAGCCCAATCCGTGCCGCTCTGGCAATTGCCGCTGCCCGGGTTTGGTTATTGTCGGGGATCATTGGTTGCGGGGATGTCGCCGCTCACCGCCAGATCGGCAGTGCGCCAGGCAACCCGGACAACCGCACCGGTCTGGTGTCCCGCCCGATTGGCCAGCACAACCGTGGCGCCTGAACGCTCGAGCAGTGTCTTAGCGATGAAGAACCCGAGCCCCATGCCCTCATGGCCGTCTGCATGGACCGGTCCGCCCGGGGCGCCATACCCTGGCCGGGTCGTCACGAATGGATCGCCCAGCCGGTCGATCACGCTTTGCGAAAATCCCGGCCCGTCGTCGCTGATCGACACGGCAATTTCCTCGCCGTTCCATTCCAGTTCGGCCCGAACCGCCGTGCGGGCGAAGTCGACGGCGTTTTCGATCAGGTTGGTAAGGCCGTACTTGATCGCCGGATTGCGCGGAATGACCGGCACCGGCAGCGCCGCGCCGGCATCGTCCCGCCCCGGGTCGGTGGTGATCGCGATGTCGATATCCGGCCCGCGCAGCGGATCGATGATTTCTTCCAGCATGACCGGCAGTTTGAGCCGGGCATACATGGCGTCGCTCTGGGCGTCGCGGCTGGCCAGCCGGGCCAGGATATCCCGGCACCGCTCGGCCTGCGAGACCAGCAGGTCCAGGTCCTCCGCCACCGGGCCGTCGCCGGGCAGTTCCCGTTTCAGCTCCTTGGACACCAGCGCGATCGTCGCCAGCGGCGTGCCGAGTTCATGTGCCGCCGCCGCCGCCAGCCCGTCGAGCGCGTGCAGCTGCTGCTCGTGCGCCAGAATGGTCTCGGTGGCCGACAGCGCTTCGGCCATTTCCCGCGCCTCGCCGGCCACGCGGGCGACATAGAGCGTGGAAAACACGATACCGCACACCAGCGCCACCCAGACCCCGCCGACATAGAGCGTGGGAAACTCCAGCGCCTCGCCCGGCCGCCACGGCAGCGGCAAGTGGAAGAATGCCAGCACCGTCACCGCGCCGGCGGCCAGCGCGCTCAGCCAGACCGTGCGGCTCAGCGGCAGCGTCGTCGCCGCCACCGTCACCGGCACCAGGAACAGGAACACAAACGGATTTTCCAGCCCGCCGGTCAGATAGAGCAGCAGCGCCAGTTGCAGGATGTCGTAGCCGAACAACAGCGCCGTGTAGCGTTCCTGCAGCCGCACGCCGGTCCGCCAGCGCACCGACAGGAAGATGTTCAGCCATGCCGACGCGGCGATGGCGCCCAGGCAGAATGCCAGGGGCAGGGCGAACTCCAGCACCAGGTGCACCCACAGCACCGCACCGGTCTGGCCGAACACCGCCAGCCAGCGCAGCCACACCAGGGTGCGCAGCCGGATCCGCTGCGCCGACTGCAGTTCGCCGGCCCGCTGGAAGGGCCAGATCACCGCCGGAAAACCTGTTTGCCGGTCGCCTGAAACGCTCATGTGCCGACTATAGCAACAGTCCCCGGTGCGGCAAGGCGCCGCCTCGTTTCCGCCATCCCAACCGCCATATTGGTAGCCATGGTCAGGATCAACCGCATCACCTTGTATTCCGCAATTGCCGTGTTTGCCCTGATCGGCGGGCTGAGCGCCTGGCAGATCGTCAGCCAGCCGTCACCGGCCGTACGCTCCTCAGGCCAGGCCCTGATCGGCGGCCCCTTCGAGCTGACCCGCCACGACGGCAAGCGCATCACCGACCGCGACCTAAAGGGCAGCCATAGCCTTGTGTTCTTCGGCTACACTTTCTGCCCGGATGTCTGCCCGGCCGGCCTGCAGGTCATGTCCGCCGCCCTCGACAAGCTCGGCACCAAGGCGGACGGCATCCAGCCCGTGTTCGTCACCATCGATCCCGAGCGCGATACCGCAAAGGTACTGGGCGAGTACATCGAGCATTTCCACCCCCGGATGATCGGCCTGACCGGCAGCGCCGAAGACATCGCCAAGGCCGCCAAGGCCTACCGGGTTTACTACAAGAAGGCCGCGGGCGAGGCCGGCGATGAAGACTATCTGATGGACCATTCCAGCATTTTCTACCTGATGGGTCCCGACGGCGAGTTCGTCAAACACTTCGGCTACACCACCGACGTCGATTCGCTCGCAAACGGCATCGCCGAGGCACTTGGCTCCTGATCGGAAAGTGCTCTAGGGTGCCGGCCATCAGCATGACCTTACGCTAACCTCCTGATCGCAAAGGTGTTCAACCTTCGCAGCACTTGTTTTGTCCGCCAAACGTGCTATATTGTTGCACTGCAACAAAATTATCCGGCAGCGCACAAAAGGCAGCAATCCGATGCTCTATCACATTTATGAGATGCAACACGCCGCGGTAATGCCCTGGCGCAACGTCGCCAATGCTGGCCGGTACTTCTGGAAGAACAGCGCCAATCCCCTGGCCGCGACCCAGTTCGGCCGCACCATGGCGGCATCGCTCGACATGTTCGAGCGCATGACCCGGCGCTACGGCAAGCCCGAATTCGGTATCGAGTCCGTTGTTGTCGACGGCGCCGAAGTCCCGGTCGAGCAAAAGACCATCTGGAAGAGACCGTTCTGCGAACTCGTTCATTTCGACCGGCAGTTCCCCAAGCGGCCGGTCAAGGCGCAGCGCGAGAAACTGCTGATCGTCGCCCCGATGTCCGGCCACTACGCCACCCTGCTGCGCGGCACGGTGGAGGACTTGCTGCCGCACGCCGACGTCTATATTTCCGACTGGATCGATGCCCGCGAGGTTCCCTTGTCCCAGGGCACCTTCGACCTCGACGACTACATCGATTACGTCATCGAAATGCTGGACGTCCTCGGCACCGGGGTCCATGTCATGGCCGTGTGCCAGCCATCGGTGCCGGTGCTGGCCGCCGTCGCGCTGATGCACGAGCGCGGCGACAAGAACGTCCCCGCCAGCATGACCCTGATGGGCGGGCCGATCGACACAAGGCGCAACCCGACCGTGGTCAACAACCTGGCCACCGAGCGCGGCGTCGACTGGTTTCGCAACAATGTCATCGTCCGCGTGCCGTTCCCCAATCCCGGTTTCATGCGCGAGGTCTATCCCGGCTTCCTGCAGCTCACCGGCTTCATGACCATGAACCTCGACCGCCACATCGATGCCCACCGCGAGCTTTACTGGCACATGGTCGAGGGCGACGGCGATTCGGCCGAAAAGCACCAGGAGTTCTATGACGAGTACATGTCGGTCATGGACCTGACGGCCGAGTTCTATCTCCAGTCGATCGAGGAAGTGTTCATCAAGCACGCTCTGGCCAACGGCGAATACACCCACCGTGGTGAACTGATTCACCCCAAGGCCATCACCACGACGGCTTTGCTGACCGTCGAGGGCGAGCGCGACGACATTTCCGGCGTCGGCCAGACCCAGGCCGCCCACGATATCTGCAGCAACATTCCCGAGAACAAGCGCATCCATCACCTGCAGCCCAAGGTCGGCCACTACGGCGTGTTCAACGGCAAGCGTTTCCGCCGCGATATCGTGCCGCTCATCGTCGATTTCATGCGCACGCATGCCAACTAGGTCCGGACCCTAGGTCCCTGTCCTGACATCTGGCACAATGCCGGCGAGTGATTCGCAACCGGCAGCCTGTAAACGCATGAGCAAGGTGTCCCGTCTGCTGCGCCCGCTGGCCGGCAAACAGTCCCACACGTCGCTGACCATCGACGGCACGACAGTGCCCGTGACCCTGCGGCGCAACGCCCGGGCCCGCCGCTTCATCCTGCGTCTCGACAAGGCCGGAGACGGCGTCGTCGTCACCCTGCCGCCGCGGGCCAGCCAGGGCGCCGCGCTGCGCTTTGCCGCCGACCATGCCGGCTGGATCAGCCGTCAGCGCCGGCGTCAGGCGCCGCCGGCTGTGTTCTGCGACGGTGCCGTCATACCGTTGCGCGGTGAAATGCATACCGTGCGTCATTGCTCCCGGTCCCGCGGCACCGTGCGTCGGGAGGCCAGTCCGCCCGAACTGTGGGTCGCCGGCCGGCCCGAGCACCTGCCGCGCCGCCTGCACGACTGGCTCAAGCAGCAGGCCCGGCGCGACCTGAACGCCGCTTCCGAACACTATGCCGCCGCCATGCGCTTGCGCTTTGCCCGCATCTCGATCCGCGATCAGTCAACCCGCTGGGGATCATGCAGTACAAATAGCAATTTGTCTTACAATTGGCGATTAATCCTTGCGCCGCCCTTCGTGCTCGACTATGTCGCCGCTCACGAGGTGGCCCACCTGCGCGAAATGAACCACAGCCCGCGGTTCTGGCACCTCGTCGGGCAGCACTGCCCGCATACTGACAGGGCCCGCGCCTGGCTCAAGTCAAACGGCCGCGATCTGCACCGGTACGGCGTATGAAACTCGCCGCCGGCTCCGCCGCCCTGACGGCCCTGCTCGCCATGCTGACCGCGCTCGGTCCACTGTCGACCGACATGTACCTGCCGTCGCTGCCGGGCATCGCCGGATATTTCTCCGCCTCCACGTCATCGGTGCAGCTCACCCTCAGCCTTTTTCTGGCCGGTTTCGCCATCGGCCAGATCATCTACGGTCCGTTGTCAGACAGGCTGGGCCGCAAGCCGGTTCTGATCGGCGGTCTCGCGGTCTTTCTGGCCGCAAGCATGATCTGCGCGGCGGCAACCGCCATCCACATGCTGATCGCCGCCCGCTTCGTTCAGGCCATTGGCGCCTGCGCCGCCATCGTCCTGGCCCGCGCCATAGTCCGCGATCTCTACGACGGCAGCCAGGCCGCCCGCATGCTGTCGATGATGGGTGCCCTTATGGGCCTGGTCCCGGCTGTCGCGCCGGTGATCGGCGGTCTGCTCGAGGCCTCCTTCGGCTGGCGTGCCAGTTTCGTGCTGACCGCGGTTTTGGCCGTCGTCCTCATCGCCGTCGTCATGTTCTTTCTCCCGGAAACCCTGGCGGCCTCCGAACGCGGACGCCTGTCCGTCGCTCGCATGTTCAGGGACTTCGCCGGCCTGCTGGGCGACCGCCGCTTCCTGCGCTACGCCGGCGCTGTCACCCTCGGCTACGGCGGCTTGTTCGCCTTCATCTCCGGCTCGTCCTTCGTGCTGCAGCGCCACTACGGCCTCAGCGAGCTGCAATTCGGCCTGTCCTTTGCCCTGTGCGTTCTGGGCTACATCGCCGGCACGCTGATCGGCGCCCGGCTGAGCCGGAGCCATGCCATCCCGCAGATTCTGTTTGCCGGCACCGTCGCCCTGGCGCTCGGCGGCGTCACCATGGTCGCGGCCATGCACGCCGCCGAGCCGCATGTCTGGCATGTCCTGGCGCCGATGTCGGTCTACATGCTCGGCGTCGGCCTGACCCTGCCGCAATCGATGGCCGGCGCCATCACCCCGTTTCCCCATGCCGCAGGCACCGCATCGTCGCTGATGGGTTTCGTGCAGATGACCTTCGCTGCGCTCACCGGCATCGTCACCGCCGCCCTGATCGACGCAAACCCGGCCGCCCTGGCCTGGATCATCGCGGTCCTCGGCATGGCGAACCTGCTCCTAAGCTTTGCTGCCCGGCGAATGGCCGTTTAGAGCCAGACGACATATCAGCACCACTCTCATGCCCCCGAGTTGTCATCCCGGATATGGCCTCGCGGCCATTCCGGGATGACACATAGTCAGGTGAATCGCCCTGTGCTCTAGCGGCGTTCGTCCTGCATCCGCTGGCGTCGGCGATTTTCGCGTTGGATATACTTGCTGCGGCGTTCGGTGCTCCGTTCGGTTCGGGTCCGGCTCGGAATTTCCTGGGTGCGGCTGCCGCCGAACAGGTCGTTCAGGATGCTGGCGAAACCGCCGCCGGAGCTGGGTATTTCCTGATACTGGTCGCCATAGTCCGGCACCTGCTCACCCGGCAGCGCGGCATACTGCAGCCCGGCATGGGCCTGCGTCATCACCGTGCGCCAGATGCGCGCCGGAATGCTGCCGCCGGTCACCCGGCCGGTCGGCGAGTTGTCGTCATTGCCGATCCACACCCCGCCGACATAGTGGCTGGTAAAGCCCATGAACCAGGCATCGCGATAGTCCTGGCTGGTGCCGGTCTTGCCGCCGACATCCTGGTTCCTCAGCCGCGCCCCCTTGCCGGTGCCCGACGTCACCACCGCCCGCAGCATGTCGTTCATCGCCCCCAGGTCGTAGGCCGACACCACCTGGCCGAGGCCCGAGCCCTTGCGTTCGTACAGCACCTTGCCTTCGCGCGTGGTGATCCGGGTCACCACGTGCGGTGTCACCAGATTGCCGCCATTGGCAAACGGCGCATAGGCCGAGGTCAGTTCGAGCAGCGAGACCTCCGAAGTTCCCAGCGCAATCGAGGCATTGGCCGTCAGTTCCGAGTTGATGCCCATCCGGTGCGCCGTCGTCACCACCGATTTCGGCCCGACCGCCTGGCCAAGCTTGGCCGCCACCGTGTTGATCGACGAGGCCAGCGCCCGGCGCAACGTCACTTCGCCGCGGAATCGGCCGCCATAGTTCTGCGGCTTCCAGCCGTCGATCTCGACCGGCTCGTCGTACTCGGTGGAGTTGGGCGACAGCCCGAACTCGATGGCCGTTAGGTAGACGAACGGCTTGAACGCCGAGCCCGGCTGCCGCTTGGCATGCACCGCCCGGTTGAACTGGCTTTTGACGTACGACCGACCGCCGACCATCACCTTCACGCCGCCGGTCGGGTCCATCAGCACCATCGCGCCCTGGGAAATCTTCAGCCGCCGGCCGTTCTTGTCGAGCTCGGTCCGGATGGTGCGTTCGGCAAGCTGCTGCAGCTTGCGGTCCAGCGAGGTCTCGACGACGATACTCTGGTCGAACCGCCCGATCAGCTCCGGCAGCTGTTCGGCTATCCAATCGACGATATACTGCGTTGCCGGCACATAGCTGGTGGTCTTCACCGTGCGCGCGGTATCCGGGTCGAACGTGCCCTGGGACTTCGGGATGAACTTCATCTCGACCATGTCGTTCAGCACCTCGCCCGCCCGCGCCTCGGCCCGCTCCGGGTGGCGCAGCGGGTTGTAGCGCGACGGCGCCTTGAGCACCGCGGCCAGGATCGCCGCCTCGCCGAGCGTAACCTTGCGCGCCGACTTGCCGAAATACTTCTGTGCCGCCTTTTCCACCCCGATCGCCCCGGCGCCGAAATACACCCGGTTGAGATAGAGCTGCAGGATCTCGTCCTTGGAGTACTTGCTCTCCAGCCACAGCGACAGCACCGCTTCCTGGAACTTGCGCTCATAGGTCCGCGCCGGCTTCAGGAACAGGTTTTTCGCCAGCTGCTGGGTGATCGTCGAACCGCCCTGCACGATGCGTCCGGCGTGATAGTTGGCCAGCGCCGCCCGCACCAGGCCCTGCACGTCGACACCGAAGTGCGAGTAGAAACGCCGGTCCTCGATGGCGATCACCGCTTGCGGCAGGTATGGCGGCAGTTCGGCCAGGCGGGCCTCGTCGCCGAAGAACGATCCGCGCTCGGCCAGCACATGCCCGTCCGACGACAGCACCATCATGCCCGGTTCGCGGTCTGGAATGTTGAACAGGCCCTGCTGCTGCAGGCCGACGAACACATAGGTCGTCGTCGCCGCCATGATGATGGCGCCCCACAGTCCCAGCGTCATCACCCACGACAACAGGATGAACACGATCGGCCGGTTGTGCCGGCGCCGCCTGGCGCTCTGGGTCTTCTTCTTGCCCGCTTTCTTCGAAGCAGCAAGCCTCGGCTCGACCCGCTTGGAGCGCCTCGGTTCCGGTACTTTCTTCTTGCGGCCGAACAGACCCATATTCAGGCAATTTCCCAGAGCATTTCTTGATCATATAGGATCGCTTGACCGGGTTTCCGCGTCTGCTGGCTAGGCATGCTTCGCGCCGCGGCCTGGTTGGCCGCAAGCCGAGCATGGTGATCCCCGCCTTTACGGGGACAGGCTGCGGGCGCGGAAATCCGGCCTTCGGTGGGCCAAATTCGCCCATCTGGTGCGTTGCGGCGCTTGCCCGATGCACCGCACCGCGCCTGCCATATGAACGAACTTGGTTCCATCAAGTGATCCTATATGATCAAAAAGTGCTCTAGCTGCCGCGCCCCCGCGGTCGTTCCGTGATGCGCCGCGCTGCCACGTTCACGGCCAAACGTGTCGACAACATGGCTATTCGGCGTAAAGACAGCAAGTCTTGTGCGCATTTTCATGCCCGCGGCATCCGGGTTTGGTTTATGCCGCAAAGTACAGCCGTTGTCATTCCACCATGGCACACACGTCAAAAACTCAAACGCAGATACCGCCGGCATCAAACATCCAGGTTGGCCACCGACAGGGCGTTCTCGCGGATGAAGTCGCGCCGCGGCTCCACCACATCGCCCATCAGCTTGGTGAACAGGTCGTCGGCCTGGTCCAGTTCCTTCACCTCGACCCGCAGCAGCGAGCGGGCGTTGACGTCAAGCGTTGTCTCCCACAGCTGTTCCGGGTTCATCTCTCCCAGACCCTTGTAGCGCTGCATCGAAATGCCCTTGCGGCCCTGCTTGAAGATCTCGTCGAGCAGTTCCATCGGCGAGTGGATGGTGATCTCGGTATCCTTGCGCCTGAGCGTCGCCGGGCGTCCGTACACCTCCTGCAGGTGCGAGGCCATGCGGTCGAGGCGCATTGCATCCGACGAGGCGATCAGCCGTCCGTCGATGACCCACACTTCGCTGACGCCGCGCACCGTGCGCGAAAACGTCAGGCCGCCGTCCTCGGTCGGCCTGCCTGTCCAGCCGCGCTCGGTCTCTTCTGAAATCGTGTCCAGCCGCCGCGCCACATAGTCCGCTGCCCCGGTTGCATTTTCCGCATTGGACAGCACCTCCGGATTGAGCGCCCCGGCAATTGCCACCTGTTCGATGACGAAGCGCGGATAGCGCGAATGCAGCGCATCGAGCGCGGCGCGCACATCGAGCGCCTCGTCGATTACCGCCGCCAGGTCGGCATTGGCCCGTTCCTCGCCATTGGCCAGTGTCAGCACACAGTCTTCCAGCCCGGCCTGGACCAGATAGGCTTCCAGCGCCTGGTCGTCCTTCAGATACTGTTCCGACGAACCGCGCTTGATCTTGTACAGCGGCGGCTGGGCGATATAGAGATGCCCGTTCTCGATGATCTCTGGCATCTGCCGGTAAAAGAACGTCAGCAGCAGGGTGCGGATGTGCGCCCCATCCACATCGGCGTCGGTCATGATGATGATGCGGTGATAGCGCAGCTTGGAGATGTCGAAATCCTCCCGCCCGATGCCGGTGCCGAGCGCCGTGATCAGCGTGCCGATTTCCGACGACGACAGCATCTTGTCGAACCGCGCCCGCTCGACGTTGAGGATCTTGCCGCGCAGCGGCAACACCGCCTGGTTGGCCCGGTTGCGCGCCTGCTTGGCCGAGCCGCCGGCCGAATCGCCCTCGACGATGAACAGTTCCGACTTGGCCGGGTCGCGTTCCTGGCAGTCGGCCAGCTTGCCCGGCAGCGAGGCCACGTCGAGCGCTCCCTTGCGCCGGGTCAGCTCACGCGCCTTGCGGGCCGCCTCGCGTGCCGCGGCGGCTTCCGCCACCTTGGACACGATGTGCTTGGCCTCTGCCGGGTGCTCCTCGAACCAGATGCCGAGCTGTTCGTTGACGATGCTCTCGACGATCGGCCGCACTTCCGACGACACCAGCTTGTCCTTGGTCTGCGAGGAAAACTTCGGGTCCGGCACCTTCACCGACAGCACACAGGTCAGCCCCTCGCGCGCATCGTCGCCGGTCAGCGACACCTTTTCCTTCTTGGCGATGCCCGATGAATTGGCATAGCCGTTGATGATCCGCGTCAGCGCCCCGCGAAATCCGGCCAGGTGGGTGCCGCCATCGCGCTGCGGAATGTTGTTGGTAAAGCACAGTACCGACTCGTGGTACGAGTTGTTCCACCACATGGCGCATTCAACCGTAACGCCGTCGCGCTCGCCGCCGAGCGAGATCGGCTCCGGCAAAAGCCCGGTCTTGGTCCGGTCGAGATATTCCACGAACGCCTTGATGCCGCCTTCGTAGTGCAGTTCCAGCTCGACCGGCTCCACACCCCGGTTGTCGGTCAGCACAATCAGCACCCCGGAATTGAGGAACGCCAGTTCGCGCAGCCGGTGTTCCAGCGTCTTGAAGTCGAACTCCGTCCTGGTGAAGATGTCCGGGCTCGGCATGAAGGTCACCGCCGTGCCCTTGTTGTCGCCGGCCGGCCCGGTCTCGGCCAGCGGCGCATCCGCCTCGCCATTGCTGAAGCTGATCTCGTAAGCCTTGCCGCCGCGCCAGATGTTGAGCTTCAGCCACACCGACAGGGCGTTCACCACCGATACGCCGACCCCGTGCAGCCCGCCCGACACCTTGTAGGAGTTCTGGTCGAATTTACCCCCGGCGTGCAACTGGGTCATGATCACTTCGGCAGCCGAAATACCCTCCGTCGGATGAATATCCGTCGGAATGCCGCGGCCGTTGTCGGTCACCGTGCACGAGCCGTCCGGATTGAGCGTCACCGTCACCCGGTCGCAATGCCCGGCCAACGCCTCGTCGACGGCGTTGTCGACCACCTCGTAAATCATGTGATGCAGGCCCGAGCCGTCGTCGGTGTCGCCGATATACATGCCCGGCCGCTTGCGCACCGCATCCAGGCCCTTCAGCACCTTGATCGAGTCGGCATCGTACTCCGGCTGCGCAGGGTTGTCGTCGTTGTCACTCATGGTGTTTGCCTTGTTGCACCGGCTCAGGTCCCGCCGGCGATGGTTCCGTCTTGTACATGCAATGCGTTGGCCCGGCCAGCCAGCGCCTCGAACAATCCTTCGTCCGTGCCGGTCATCCAGGCCTGGCAGCCCAGCGCTTCGATCTCGCCAAACAGCGCCGCCCGGCGCCCGGCATCCAGGTGCGCCGCGATCTCGTCCAGCAACACCAGCGGCGTCCAGCCCGAAAACCGGCTGCGCACCGCCCGCGTATGAGCCAGGGTCATCGAGATCAGCAAGGCCTTCTGTTCCCCCGTCGAGCACGACCGCGCCGGCATCGCCTTGTCGCGATGGCTGACCGACAGGTCGGCCCGGTGCGGTCCGTTGAGCGTGCGCCCGGCCGCCTGGTCGCGGCGCCGCGAATCACCCAGCAGTCTACGATATTCATCCTCCAGCTGCACGGCCGGCATGTGCCGCACCTTTGCCTCCAGTTCGCCGTCGATCGCCAGCCCGGCGCGCGGAAATTCCTGCGCCCCGCCGTGCTCCGGACCGTCCCTGTCTATATAGGTCTGCAGCGCCTCGATTGCATCCACCCGCGCCACCGCCACCGCCGCTCCCGCTTCGGCCAGCTGGTCCTCGATGCTGTCGAGCCACTTTGCATCGAAACGCGCCTCGTCCAGAAGCCGGTTGCGTTCGCGCAGCAGCTTGTCGAGCCGGTTGACCCGGGTTGCGTGTTCCGGATCGAACGCCAGCACCAGCCGGTCCAAAAACCGCCGCCGGTCACCGGCCGGCCCGGCAAAAAGCCGGTCCATCGCCGGCGTCAGCCAAACGATCCGCACCCGCGCCCCAAGCGCCCCTGACGAGCGCTGCGGCTGGCCGTTGATCCGCACCTGGCGGTTGTTCTGTCCCCCTGATCCGTCGCCCGCCGCTTGCCACGCGGTGCCGATATCGGCCTCGCCGTCCGGCCCGTACACCCGCGCCGCCACCGCCCATTGCGGCACTGTACCGGGCCCCGCCAGCCGGGCGATCTGATCGAACGGCGCCCCGCGCAACCCCCGCCCCGGCGCCAGCAGCGAAACCGCCTCCAGCAGATTGGTCTTGCCGGCCCCGTTCGGCCCGGTCAGCACCACCGGCCGCCCATCAACCTCCACCCGCACCGCCTCATAATTGCGCAGATCCGTCAAAGTCAGCCGCTCAATCCAAAGCGTCCGTGCAACCCCCTCCGGCACTGCAAACCCGGCCATTGTCATCATGTGTGATGCGATATCACACAAGGCTCGATGCCGGGAAGGGGTAGGTGGGGTGCGTTGGAGCCTGTTGACGGGCCGCGCGAATTCTACCGCGAAGTGCAACGTTTTGCTTGCCCTGCCGCGGTGGGGCTTGGTGCGACGAACTGGGCGTGTTTGCCACACTCCGCTCCCGAAGCCCGTAAGGGCTGAGGCAAGGGCGACCGCCCGCCGGCCGGTCAGGCCGCGCCATCGCAGGCCCGAGCCCGCAGGGCGAGGAATAGCCGTGAGATAAATCGACCCGAAGCCCGCAAAGGCTGAGGCAAGGGCGGTCGCCCTTGCCTCAGCCCTGGCGGGCTTCGGAGACAGCGGCAGCCACAAACTCAGTGCCCGCCGCATGGCTCCCTCCCTCCGTGGCAGGGCAAGCAAAGCGACTTAGCTTTGCGCCGGCCCGTCAATGGACGCTCTTGCGGACGCAAGAGCGGAAAACAACAAAACCATCAAGGCAGGTATGGATACGATGAAAAGAACAAACAGCAAACAAACTCCTTGATAACGCACATATTTTCCTATACATTCCCTCCACCTGCCTTGATGGAACGGATGGATCCAGCGTTACCAGCCGCAAGGCAGGGCCGGGTTTCGTCTCGGGGCAAGGAGTAACGCCCGCCGCTCCGAGACGGGTGAAACCGGACCATCCCGCGCCGCAGTCGGCGCAGCGTCTTGCTCTTTGGTTTGCAGCGATGCGATTGAAGTTAGCCCGGGCGTGGGGGTGAGAAATCACTGAGGACCCCAGGGTGCCCGGATAAGCAGAAACCAGCCCGGTGCGGGGCGCTTCGGCAAGCGCCGCATAAAATCAAAACGGAAGGTGCGACCCCAAGCGCCCCGTGTTTCCCCTCACAACGGCAGGCCGGAAAGGCTGGGTCGGGTGCGGGGCTGTGCAGGATCGGGCTGCTGGCAAGTGTCAGCTGGGTTTGATTGCGCTCACGGCTATTCCTCAGCCCTTTGGGCTTCGGGCCTGCGCGGACGCGGCGCATAAGCGCCGGCGGGCCGTCGCCCTTGCCTCAGCCCTGGCGGGCTTCGGAAGCAGAGGTACACGCAAACTCAGAACCTGCCGCATAGCTCCATCCCTACGTGGCAGGGCAAGCAAAGCGACTTAGCTTTGCGCCAGCCTGTGAACGGACGCCCGCGCGGAGGCGCGGGCGGAAAACAAAAAACTCGGCAGGGCAAGCAAAGCGACTTAGCTTTGCGCCGGCCCGTGAACGGACGCGCGCGCGGAGGCGCGGGCGGAAAACAAAAAACTCGGCAGGGCAAGCAAAGCGGCTTAGCTTTGCGCCAGCCCGCGAACGGACGCTCGCGCGGAGGCGCGGGAGAAAACAAAGAAGAGCGGAGAACGAGAATTTGCCCCCGCCATCACACCCGCATCGGCATCAGCACATACAGCGTGCTGTCGTCGCCGGCATCGCGCACGATGGTCGGCGAGCCGCTGTCGGAGAACTCGAACACCGCGTTGTCCGAATTGAACTGCCCGGCGATGTCCATCAGGTAGCGCGAGTTGAAGCCGATATCGATCGGCTCGGCTTCGTAGCCCGCCGCGATTTCCTCTTCCGCCGAGCCGCTGTCCGGATTGTTGACCGACAGCACGACGCGGTCGTCAGCGATGTTGAGCTTCACTGCCCGGCCCTTCTCGCTGGAGATCGTCGACACCCGGTCGACCGCCTGGGCGAACAGCCGCGTGTCGACCTCGAGCCGCTTGTCGTTGTTCTTCGGGATCACCCGCTCGTAATCCGGGAAGGTGCCGTCGATCAGCTTCGATGTCAGCACCACCGATGCCAGCGAAAAGCGGATCTTGCTGGCCGACAGCGACACGCTCACCTCGCCATCGGCGTCTTCCAGCAGCTTGATCAGTTCCAGCACCGTCTTGCGCGGCACGATGATGCCCGGCATGCCGGACGCTCCGGCCGGGCAGCCAAGCTGCGCCTGAGCCAGCCGATGCCCGTCCGTGGACACGGCCCGCAGCAGTTCGCCGCCGTCACCCGACAGGGCGTGGAAATAGATGCCGTTGAGATAGTAGCGCGTCTCTTCCGTCGAGATGGCGAACCGCGTCTTGTCGATCAGGTATTTCAGGTCGCCGGCGCTGATGGTGAATTCGTTCGAGAACTCACCGGCGGCCAGGTCCGGGAAATCCTCCGGCGGCAGCGCCTGCAGCGAGAACCGCGACCGACCGCAGATCACCGCCAGGCGGCCGTCATCCGGGCCCTGCTCGATCTCCAGTTGCGAGCCGTCCGGCAGCTTGCGCACGATGTCGTACATCATGTGGGCCGGCACCGTCGTGGCTCCGTCCTGGGCGGCGTCGGCGGCAACGGTCTCCACCACCTCGATGTCGAGGTCGGTCGCCGCCAGCCGGATCTCGCCGGAACCGGCGGAAATCATCACGTTGGACAGGATCGGAATGGTATTGCGCCGCTCAACGACACTCTGCACATGGTTGAGCGCCTTGAGCAACGCCGATCGCTCTATGGTAACGCGCATCTCTTCAAGCCTTCCTGAGCATCAACAGGCACGAGGGTGCGGCATGCGGATTGCCGCCGCAGGGGTTAGAGAATTTGCCGGGAAAGCCGCCCCAATGCAAGCTGCAAACAATGCCGATCCACAGCCGCCTGAACCGGCCGAGTACCGCCAGCACTGCCGCACTGCTGCCGGCGCTGGCCCTCACGCCAAAGGAAAACCGCAGTCCTGCCAGCCCGGTACACCCGTCGCAAAGACGAACGCACTGCCGCAGGCATCAGTTCTGTTCGATCAGCTTGACCAGCAGGTTGACCTCGCGCGCCAGCTGTTCGTCTGTCTTCAGCAGGCCCTCGATCTTGCGCACCGCGTGCAGCACCGTCGAGTGATCGCGGCCGCCGAACCGCCGGCCGATCTCTGGCAGCGAACGCGGTGTCATCTTCTTGGCCAGATACATTCCGACCTGGCGCGGCCGCACGATCGAACGCGCCCGGCGCGGCGACAAAAGGTCGGCGCGCGGCACATTGTAGTGCCGCCCGATGATCCGCAGAATGTCGTCGATGCGCACCCGCGTCATTTCCGATGCGCTGGACAGGTCGCGCAGCGCCATGGCGGCGATGTCGATGGTCATGCGCGCGCCGGTCACCTGCTGCGAAGCGATCACCCGGTTGAGCGCCCCGTCCAGCTCGCGGCCGCCCGCCGAGATGCGGTTGGCGACGAATTCGATGACCTCATCGGCAATGAACAGCTTGGGATCCTTGCGCCGGGCCTCCTCGAGCCGTGCCTGCAGGATCTGCCGGCGCAATTCCAGCTCCGGCGCCTCAATGTCGACCACAAGCCCGCCGGCCAGCCGCGAGCGCATGCGATGGTCGATGCTGTCGAGCTGCGAAGGCGGGACGTCGGCGGCCACCACCACCTGGCGCTTGGCGTCGACCAGCGAATTGAACGTGTGGCTGAACTCCTGCAGCATCGACTTGCCTTGCAGGAACTGGAAGTCGTCGATCAGCAGCACGTCGATGTTCTGGAACTCGTCCTTGAACGACAGCACATCACGCGATTTCAGCGCCGCGATGAAGTGATACATGAACCGTTCGGCGGAGATGAACAGCACCCTTCGGCTGCTTTGCGCCTGCCGGATCCGCCAGGCAATGGCGTTGAGCAGATGGGTCTTGCCCAGTCCGGCCGCTGAATGAATGAACAGCGGGTTGAAGCTGACCGGCGCGCCCGGTCGGGCATCGGCGACACGCAGTGCTGCAGCATGCGCCAATGCATTGGAGCTCCCGCGCACGAACGTTTCAAACGTCAGATTCTGGTCGGGTTGGGAACCATGGGTATTTGCCCGTGGCAGCGCCGCGCCCGGCCCGCGCTCGGCCTGTTGCCCGGCACTTTCGTTGCCTGCACTCATCTGGCGTCTGAGGTTCAATCCGGTCGTCGCCTGCGGCAAGCCGCGCGTACGCACTCTTATGTTGACGCTTTCCAGGTCACCGAACTCCGCGGTGCAGGTCTGCACCAAACGCTTCTGATAATGCGAATCTATCCAGTTGCGCAGGAACCGCGTCGGAACCGACACCACCAGGCGGCCGTTCCGCAACTCTTCAAATTCCATCCTGGCAAACCAGCTCGAGTAGAGGTCTTCACCGAACTCCGATCTCAGCCGCTTGGTTACCCGCTGCCATGTTTCGGCCAGCTTATTGTCTGTTCCACCGCTGTCAGACGTATCGTCCATTGCCTGCTTCAGTCGTTGCATCTTCAACCGCCCATTGTCCCAATTTTTGTGCCTCTTTGCGAAGGCATTGCGATGCAGTCGTGTCATCGCCAAATTCCGCCGCCCCCGGCACATGATTTAGCTGAATATTGGCAGAGTCACTGATCCACAATCGGGGCCATCGCCGCGACGCCCCGCTTGTGCCTCTTCCATATGTACGCTTCACCAATTGCCCCTGAAACTCTCCTTCCTATTTGCCTCGCATCTCCAAACGCATCGTCAGCCGAGGCACAACAACCACCCTGCCTGCTGAAGCGACTCTGCCCAGCAATCCGCCGCCTTGAGACTTCAAGGCAAAACAAACCCGCAGGAATTCAAAAAATTCCCGTCGAACTCATTCAATTTTGACAGGTGCGCGCACCCGCTTGGAATGTGTTTTTCTACGTTGCCTTATCCCAAGCTGACAGTCCGCAGCTTCAAACTAACGCCCCGACTTTTGTCTTGTTGTCTTGGCGCCGCTTCCCCGCAGCGCCCGTAGACCTTACACAGCAGGATTTGCAGTGACAACCGCTTTCACGGGCTTGCTCAGTGTGCTGATCAACTTGCGCAAGGTGTCTCGGCAACGACAAATTTCCGGCTTGACAGCCCAAGTGGTTGAGTCGTCGCCAAGAATCTTTCCCACAACGCGACCTGTCGTAACGGCGGCGCTGTCGAAATTTTTTTTCGCATTAGCGCGGTCCCGAAGGTGAAAATTTGAGGAAAACTGTCCTGTCAGACCGATAAGCCGGTAAGCTTCTGTTATAGCAGGGCTTTTCGTGCGAAATTTGACGCGCAAGGAAATCTGCACGCACGGAATTGTACTGTGCAAACCATGCGTTTACGCAATTAAAAGTTGAAACGGGTTTTGGATGCAAAGGCCCGGCGAAATCGGGCCTCCATGACAGTCTTGACTCTCAGGGTCAGGCGAGCGCCTTGATCCGATGCGCCAGCCGCGAAATCTTCCGGGCTGCCGTATTCTTGTGCAGAATGCCCTTCTGGGCACCACGGATCAAT
Source organism: Aestuariivirgaceae bacterium (assembly GCA_965216335.1). Classification (GTDB taxonomy): domain Bacteria; phylum Pseudomonadota; class Alphaproteobacteria; order Rhizobiales; family Aestuariivirgaceae; genus JAHEJE01. Next base: position 2,631,974 of record OZ244154.1, read on the forward strand.
TCCGGCTGCGCCACTTTGAGGGCCTCGGCTGCAGCGGCCTGGTCGCCACCGGCAATGGCCTCTTCAACTTGACGCACCATCGACCGTACGCGGCTGCGCCGTGCCTTGTTGATGTCGGTGCGGCGAGCGGATTGCCGGATCGCCTTCTTAGCCGAACGGGTATTCGCCATGGTTCAGTTTGTCCTGATCTGTAAATCCTGAAAAGCGGCCGTGCACAAAGCAAGCGCCGCCGGGCAGCCCGCAATGGCCACCATTGATCGCGCGCTTATAGTCCCAGCCCGCGGCCCAGTCAACCAAAACAGCCTGCCTTGCCGCACGATTGTCCTACTTGTGCGTGAACGCCGGTTTACGCTTCTCGGCAAACGCCGCCATGCCTTCCTTCTGGTCATCGGTGGCGAACATCGACTGGAACAGCCGGCGCTCGAACCGCACCCCCTCGGCCAGTGTCGTCTCGTAGGCCCGGTTGACCGATTCCTTGGTCATCATGACAATCGGCCGGGAGTATCGGGCGATCCTGTTTCCGGTCTTCACCGCCTCGTCGATCAGCTCTGCAGCCGGCACCACCCGGGATACCAGTCCGGCCCGCTCGGCTTCCTCCGCCCCCATCATCCGTGCCGTCAGGCACATCTCCATCGCCTTGGACTTGCCGACGAACCGGGTCAGGCGTTGCGTGCCGCCGGCGCCGGGCATCACCCCAAGGTTGATTTCCGGCTGCCCGAACTGGGCGCTGTCGGCGGCCAGGATAAAATCGCACATCATCGCCAGTTCGCAGCCGCCCCCCAGCGCATAACCCGCCACCGCCGCGATGATCGGTTTGCGCTGGTGCGCCACCTGATCCCAGGAGGTCAGGAAGTCACCGAGATAGGCTTCCATGTAGGTCTTGGTCTTCATCTGCTTGATGTCGGCGCCGGCCGCGAATGCCTTCTCGATGCCGGTGATCACCAGGCAGCCGATACCATCGTCGGCCTCGTAGTCGGCCATGGCGTCGTTCAGCTCGTCGATCAGCTGCTGATTGAGCGCATTGAGCGCTTCCGGCCGGTTGAGCGTGATCAGGCCAACCGCATCGCGCGTTTCACAGATGATGTTCTCGTATGCCATGGAAAATTCCCCGCTCGGTTTCAGCGCTGGCAGCGCGGGCAGTAGAAGGTCGACCGCCCGGATTGCGTGATGCGCCGGACTATACCCGTGCACCCCTCGTTGGCACAAGCGTCCCCCTCGCGGTCGTAGACGCAAAACCGTTGCTGGAACGCACCGCTCGACCCGTCCGGCAACGCATGATCGCGCAAGGTCGAACCGCCCACCGCGATTGCCTCACGCAGCACGGCGCGGATTTCGCCGATCAACCGTTCAAGCCGCCTATCACCGGTCCTGCCCCGCGCCAGGGTTCCGGCCAGCCGTTTCGGCGACAGCCGCGCCCGGTTGAGCGCCTCGCAGACATATATATTGCCCAGCCCGGCAATGATCCGCTGATCGAGCAGCGCCGCCTTGAGGGGCATCCGGCGATCCCTGAACCTTTCCGCTAGGTAGCCGGCATTGAGCTGGTTTCCCAGCGGTTCAACGCCCAGCCCGGCGAGCAGTCTGTGGGTTTCAGGTCCGTCGCGCCCGGCAATATCCATAAACCCGAAACGGCGCGGATCCGTGTAGATGATCCGTGTCCCGTCATCGAGAGTGAACACGACATGGTCGTGCGGACCCTCGGCGGCCTCATTTGCCGCCGACAGGTAGTAGAACTCACCAAGGCTTTGCCCTGAACGCCCGGCGGCATGGACCGAGAAATGCCCCGACATGCCCAGATGCATGATCAGCGTCTCGCCCGACGACAACGCGGCGAGGATGTATTTGGCCCGCCGTGTCATGTGGGCGACGCGCTGGCCCTCAATTCGCCCGGCGAAGTCCTGCGGGAAGGCAAACCGCAAATCCGCCCGCCGCAAATCGACCGTCTCGACCCGGCGCCCGGTCATCACCGCATCCAGGCCACATTTCACGGTTTCCACTTCCGGCAGCTCGGGCATTTCGGTCGGCTCTTCTGCTGTCCTGCGGCGTTGGTGTGATTGGCCTGGCCCGTCAATTGTCCTATAGAGGATGCCATGACCAGCCCCGACACATCGAACACAGAAGACCGCGCATCGGCAACTGCCGATTTCGGGTTTTCCAAGGTCGCCGCCGAAGACAAGCAGGCCAAAGTCAACGAGGTCTTCGCCAAAGTCGCCAAACGCTATGACCAGATGAACGACCTGATGTCAGGCGGCCTGCACCGGTTGTGGAAGGACGATTTCATCACCATGCTGCAGCCGCCGCGCTCGGCCCGCCGTTTCGAGGTGCTCGACGTCGCCGGCGGCACCGGCGACATCGCCCAGCGCATAGCGACCGCGGGCGGCAGCGGCACCCGGGTCACCATTGCCGATATCTCGCCGGAAATGCTCGGCGAGGGCAGGCGCCGCATGGCCCGCAGCGGCCTGCTGGACAAGTTCACCTTCAGCGTTGCCAACGCCGAACATCTGCCGTTCGATGACAAGAGCTTCGATGCCTACACCATCGCTTTCGGCATCCGCAATGTCACCGGCATCGACAAGGCCTTGCGCGAAGCCTACCGGGTGCTGCGCCCGGGCGGCCGGTTCATGTGCCTGGAGTTCTCCAGCCTCGCCATTCCCGGCCTCGAGACGCTTTACGACGCCTATTCCTTCACCGTCATTCCCGCCGTCGGCAAGATCGTCACTGGCGATGGTCAGCCATACCGCTATCTTGTCGAAAGCATCCGCAAATTCCCCAAACAGGAACAGTTCAAGACGATGATCGAGGATGCCGGTTTCGAACAGGTCGCCTACCGCAACCTGTCAGGTGGCGTTGCCGCCATCCATTCCGGTCGCCGCATATAGAGCACTTTTCGACAATATAGGATCACTTGATGGAGCCAGATTCGTTCATATGGCAAGCGCTGCAACGCACCAGATGGGCGAATTCGGCCCACCGAAGGCCGGATTTCCGCGCCCGCAGCCTGTCCCCGCGAAGGCGGGGACCGTTATGCTCCGCTTGCGGCCAACCAGGCCGCGGCGCGAAGCATGCCTAGCCAGCAGACGCGGAAACCCGGTCAAGTGATTCTATATTGTCGAAAAGTGCTCTCGAGCACGGCGGCAATGCTGAACGGCAAACCTTCGGGCAGGGTGCGTGGCGTCGGATTGATTGCCGGTTTTCTCGGTCTCACCGTACCGGCGGTACTCATCCAGGGCTCGCTGGCCGCTGTTTCGACACGGGCGGCGCGGCGTTTTCCACATGATTATTTCCGTACGCTCGCCCGGTTCCTCGGCATCCGCATACACGTGACTGGCGACCCCGTGGCCGGAAAGCCGGCGCTCTGGGTGTCCAACCACGTTTCCTGGCTTGATATCGTCATCCTCGGCGCCGTGCGGCCAGTCACCTTCGTCGCCAAGACACAGGTGTCCGGCTGGCCGGTCTTCGGCATCATGGCCCGGGTCGGGCGAACCCTGTTCATCGATCGCGACCGCCGCCATGCCACAGGTGAAGCCCGCACGATGATGCAGGACCGGCTCGAAGATGGCGAGACTGTTGTCCTGTTTGCCGAGGGCACCTCTAGCGACGGAAATCGCGTGCTGCCGGTCAAGAGCGCCCTAATCGGCGCTGCCGAGATCAAGGCGGACGGCTCGCCGGTCCCGGTTCAGCCGGTCACCGTTGCCTTCACTCATTGTCACGGCATCCCGATGGGCCGGACCTGGCGGCCGTACTTCGCCTGGTTCGGTGATGTCGAGCTGCTGCCGCACCTGTGGGGTGCGGCCCGGCGGGGGCCTCTTGATGTGCACGTAACGTTTCATGATCCGGTTACGGTCGAACAAACCGGTGGCCGCAAGCCGCTGGCGCGCCATTGCGAAGCAGCGATAAACGGCGGCCTTGTGGCCTCGCTGTATCGTGGCCGGGCCGTTGGCGCACGTCCAGACCATTGACTCGTTCGGCAAATGGCGTATGGAACCGGTCAATCAAGCACACGTCCATCAGGAGCAAACTGCGCCCATGACCGCGCACCAGCAAAAGCAGGTGTTCATCAAGACCTACGGATGTCAGATGAACGTCTATGACAGCCAGCGCATGGGCGATGTGCTGGCGCCGGGTGGCTATACACGGACCGATGCCGTGGACGATGCCGATCTGGTGATCCTCAACACCTGCCATATCCGGGAAAAGGCCGCCGAAAAGGTCTATTCTGAATTGGGTCGCCTGCGCCGGCTGAAGCAAGCCCGTGCCGATAGCGGCAAGCAGACGATGATCGCCGTGGCCGGCTGTGTTGCCCAGGCCGAGGGCGAGGAAATCGTTGCCCGTGCCCCTGTCGTCGATCTGGTGGTCGGCCCACAGACCTACCACCGTCTGCCCGACCTGATTGCCCGCCGCAACGGCTCTGGTGAGGCGGTTGTCGAAACCGAGTTCCCCGTCGACGACAAATTCGACATCATCGATGCGCCCGGCACCCCAAAACCTCTGACCCGTGGCGTCACCGCATTCCTGACCGTGCAGGAGGGTTGCGACAAGTTCTGTGCCTTCTGTGTGGTGCCCTACACCCGCGGCGCCGAATACTCCCGGCCCGTTGCCCGCATCCTGCGCGAGGCCGAAGAGCTGGCCGGTGCCGGTGTGCGCGAAATCACCCTGCTCGGTCAGAACGTCAATGCCTATCACGGCGAGGGCCCGGACGGACGGATATGGGGCCTCGGCCGCCTGCTCGAGCGCCTGAGCAAGGTCGATGGCCTGGCACGCCTGCGCTACACCACCAGCCACCCGCGCGATATGGATGACGAGCTGATTGCCGCCCACGCCGGCAACGCCAAGCTGATGCCTTACCTGCATCTGCCGGTCCAGGCCGGCTCCGACACCGTGCTCAAGGCGATGAACCGCCAGCATACCGCCGATCACTACATCCGGCTCATCGAGCGCATTCGGGCAACCCGGCCTGACCTTGCCCTGTCCGGCGACTTCATCGTTGGATTTCCCGGCGAGACCGATGAAGACTTCGAGACGACAATGAACCTGGTTCGCCAGATCGGCTACGCTCAGGCCTTCTCGTTCAAGTATTCCGCGCGGCCCGGCACGCCTGCCGCCGGTTCGCCCGATCAGGTTCCCGAACCCGTCAAGGCCGAACGCCTGGAACGGCTCCAGGCCCTGTTGCGCGACCAGCAGCTTTCTTTCAACCAGGCCTGCATCGGCCGCACCATGGATGTACTTCTGGAGAAGCCGGGCCGCCATAGCGGCCAGCTCATCGGCCGCTCACCTTATCTGCAGGCCGTGCACATTGAAGCCGGCCCGGCCCGGGTCGGTCAAATTGTCAGTGTGAAAATCGATCAGGCCAGCGTAAACTCTCTCGGCGGCCAGCCGTTGGCCGAATGAAGCGATTGTCAGCGAAGAGGATTGCCCACTTGTACGCCAGACACAGCCTGACCCATCGAGAAGGCACCCGGTCTTGACGCAGACAAAGACGTCCAGAAACGGCACAACGCCGGAGCCTCGTGCCAACGGCCGCAAGTCCGGTTCCCTGACCCTCAGCTTCGACGACAACCGCCTCCTGCCGATGATCTTCGGCGAGCATGACCAGCATTTGGCGCTGATCGAGGAACGGCTCGGCCTCGACATCACCCCGCGCGGCAACAAGGTCGCCGTCAGCGGCTCCCCGGCAGCGCGCGAAACGGCCCGCCGCGTGCTCAATGATCTCTACGACCGTGCCGCCCAGGGCCTTGAGGTGACACCTGGCGATGTCGATGGTGCCATCCGCATGGGCCGCTCCGAGCCGCGTGCCGGTCAGGATGGCGACGTTCACATCAAGACTTTGCGCAAGCTGATTTCGCCGCGCTCGCCCGGCCAGCGCGACTACATCCGCGCGCTCGATGAACAAGACCTGATCTTCGGCATGGGACCCGCCGGCACCGGCAAGACATACCTCGCCGTCGCCGCCGCTGCCGCTGCTCTGTCCGGCGGCAAGGTCGACCGCATCATCCTGTCGCGCCCAGCAGTGGAAGCAGGTGAACGGCTCGGCTTCCTGCCCGGCGACATGAAGGAGAAGGTCGACCCCTATCTGCGTCCGCTCTATGACGCGCTCTATGACACGCTGCCCGCCACCCTGGTCAATCGCGGTCTCACCGAGGACACGATTGAGATCGCCCCGCTGGCCTTCATGCGCGGCCGCACCCTGTCATCGGCCTTCATCATTCTCGATGAGGCCCAGAACACCACGCCGCAACAGATGAAGATGTTTCTGACCCGCTTCGGCGAGGGCAGCCGCATGGTGGTCACCGGCGACCCCAGCCAGGTTGACCTGCCGCCCGGCGCCCAGTCCGGCCTGGCTCATGCCGCACGCCTTCTTGACGGCGTCGAGGGCGTTGCCCAAATACGGTTCAATGAAAACGATATTGTCAGGCACCCGCTGGTATCGCGCATTGTCGGCGCCTATGAGCGCGCTACGAAGTAGGGCGGCCCGACCGGCACACGAATGAACGTTCTCTTGGAGATGACAGATCATCGTTGGCGCGTGCTCGATGACGCACGAGGCCTGGTCGAGCGCGCCTGTCTGGCAGCCGCGGCCGCTGCCGGCCGCGGCGAACCCGATTTCGAGGTTTCGGTTCTGCTGGCCAGCGACGTCGATGTTGCGCAACTGAACAAGCAATGGCGCGGCAAGACAGGCCCGACAAACGTGCTGTCATTTCCCGCCGCCGTTCCCCCGGGCCTGCCCGAAGGTGCATTTCCTCCGCTTGGCGATATAATCCTCGCTTACGGCGTGATCGAGCACGAGGCGAACCAGCAAGGCAAGCCTCTTGCCGCACACACCAGCCATCTCGTCATTCACGCTATGTTACATTTGTTTGGTTATGATCATGGCGATGATGGTGCGGCGGCGGCAATGGAAGCCATTGAGGTTGCCGCCATGCGGCAGTTGAACTTGCCCGACCCGTATTTTGAACGCAACGTGCCGCAGGCGCCGGCAGAATGCTGAGCGCCCAGGTTGAATGAGACGATGAACGACGATAACAGTACCGCCGAGGCCCAAGGGTCCGATCCGGCGCAATCCGCGCCCGTCAGTACCTGGGCACGCCTGAAGGCGCTGTTCGCCAGCGAGCCCGACGCTTCTCTGCGCGATAGCCTGCAGGATGTCATCGAACAGCATGACAACAACGGCAACAGCACCGGCATCCGCCCCCAGGAACGCTCCATGATCCTCAACCTGCTGGAGTTCTCCGAACTCCGTGTGGACGATGTCATGGTGCCGCGGGCTGATATCATCGCCGTTGAGGACACGATTCCCATCGGCACGCTGCTGGCGATCTTCGTTGAGGCGAACCACTCGCGCATCCCGGTTTTTCACGACACATTGGATGACCCGCTCGGCATGGTGCACATCAAGGATCTGGTGCGCTGGATGACCGAGCGGCCCAAGGCCCGGCGCAACGGCACCGCCAAACCCAGGACAAACGGCAACGGCGGCAGCCAGGACAATGCGGCAATCAACATCTCGGCCAAGAGCCTTGCCACGCCGATCGGACAGGCAGGCCTCATCCGCGAGGCCCTGTTTGTTCCTCCCTCCATGCGGGCCGGCGACTTGCTGGTCAGAATGCAGACCAGCCGTATCCACATGGCAATTGTCGTCGACGAGTACGGAGGCACCGACGGTCTGGCCACCATTGAAGATCTTGTCGAAGAGATTGTCGGCGATATCTCCGATGAACACGACGATGCCGATGCCGACCTCATCAGACAGGTGTCGGCGGGTGTTTTCACGGCCGATGCCCGCGCACCCATCGAGACTGTCGAGGAACTGCTCGGCATTGACCTGCTGCCCGACGAACTCGACGAGGATGCTGACACACTTGGCGGCATGGTGTTCACGCTGCTCGGCCGTGTGCCGGTGCGCGGCGAACTGATCAAGCATGACAGCGGTGTTGAGTTCGAAATTTCAAGCGCCGACCTTCGCCGCATCAAGCGGCTCAAGATTCACCTGCCGAGCCAGGCAATCCAGCCGCAGCAGGATGCCGGCGAAGCATCCGGGGAATAGGCTCCAGCGGCCATCGGCACTTGGATGGATTCGCGGCGACGACAATTTGGCCATGTCTGAGCAGGGCAGGGGGCTCGGGCGACACTTGGCACGGTCTGATGCAGCCATTGCGGTGCGTGGACCGCACGTACTGTCTCGCAGTTGTTACTGTTCTAGTCGGTTCCCGTGACATATAGATGACAGTATGGTTCGGCTCCCATATCTGCTGTTCATCGTTGCAATCACTCTGATCGGCACCACGCCGGCAAGTGCCCAGGACGCGTTTCGAGGCCGTGACGACCGGGTCAAGCTCGACACCGTCTCGCCACCCTATGCTGCCATCGGCCGGCTCAATCTCGGCGGTGGAAAACAGTTCTGCACCGGTGTCTTGATTGCCCCCGACAAGGTCGTGACGGCCGCTCATTGTCTCGTCGACCGGCGCACCCGCCGGCCCTACCTGCCCAAGCGGGTGCATTTCGTTGCCGGCCAGCGCCGCAACAAGTATCTCGACCACGCGCCCGCCCGGTGTGTGCGCTACATACGGGGCCGCACCATAGACGGCATTGCCGAGATCAAGCAGTTCCGCGACGATGCCGCAATCGTCATTCTGACAAAATCACTCAAGGTCAAACCGGCCCGGCTCGCCGCGCCGTATTTCGCCGACCCCGGCGCCCTCATGCACCCGGCCTATGCCAAGGACCGGCCCTACCTGTTGTCCGTGCATCGCGGGTGCCGGGTGCTCGACAAGGCCCATGGCGTTTGGCTGACCGACTGCGATACCAACTACGGCTCATCCGGCGGTCCGTTGTTGCGCGAGGACGAAGACGGCCTTGCGGTCGTTGCGATCATGTCCGGCGCCGCCCGCCGTGGCGAAGGCGTTGTCTCGGTCGCGGTTCCGCTGACGATATGGAGCCGGCTGGCCAAAACCGCGACTTGCGATGGCCAGTCTTGAAATCCCTGATGCTGCGCCGGACGAGCGCTTCTATGCCGCCCTGCCCGCGCTTCACAGTTTTGCTGATGTCGCCGATCCGGCCTGCTATCATCCGGTACCAGCGTCCTGGTTGATCGTCACAACTGACATTGCCGGTTCGACCGAGGCGGTGGCGCAAGGCCGCTACAAGACGGTCAACACGGCAGGCGCGGCGGCCATCTCGGCTGTCGCCAATGTCCTCGGCCATCGCGACTTTCCGTTCGTCTTTGGCGGCGATGGGGCTTCCTTTGCGGTGCCCGCCGGCCGGTCGCAAGAGGTGGCCGGTGCCCTGTCTGCCGTCACCACCTGGGTCTCCGAAGAACTCGGCCTCGTCCTGAGAGCGGCGATCGTTCCGGCCGGCGAACTGCGCCAGGCCGGCCGCGATGTCCGTGTGGCCCGCTATTCGCCGGCCCCGGGCGTTTCCTATGCCATGTTCGACGGCGGCGGGCTTGCTTTGGCCGAGGCCCGCATGAAGCAGGGTCACAACCTCGTCGCTCCGGCACCGCCGGGCAGCCGCCCCGACCTCTCTGGTCTGTCATGCCGCTGGCGTCCGTTGACCGCCCGCAATGGCCGTATAGTCTCGCTGCTTGTTGCGCCGTATCCACAGGCGCAGAGCGCGGATGCCTTCATGCAAACCGTGCGCGAGGTGCTGCAGATCGTCGGCGCTGGTGATGCCGACACGCGTCCGGTGCCGGACGAAGGTCCCCGCCTGTCCTGGCCGCCATCCGGCCTTGCCATTGAAGCCGCGGCAGCCCCACCCGGCTGGGCCCGGGCCGCGCGCCGTGCGGCAATCCTGTTCGAACAGGCGCTCGGCTGGTACTCCGATCGCACCGGTATGTCGCTCGGCACCTTCAGCGGCCGCCGCTACCGCCGTGAAACCGCGGCTAACAGTGACTTTCGCAAGTTCGATGACGGCCTCAAGCTGACCCTTGACCTGCCCGGTCCCACACTCGACCGCCTGCGCAATCGCCTTGACGAGGCCGAGACCGGCGGCCTGTGTCTGTACGGCCTGCACCTTCAGGACGAAGCGCTTATGACCTGCATCGTGCCCTCTCCCACCGCCAGCGATCATATCCATTTCATCGATGGGGCAGGCGGCGGTTATGTCGAGGCCGCCCGCATGCTCAAGGGCAAGCTTGCCGAAACGTGCTCTATCCCATCCGCAGCACAATGACGCCGGCAACGATCAGCACCGCAGCCGCGCACCGCCACCGGGACAGCCGCTCACGCAGCACCAGCACCGAAATTGCCACAGCGATCAGGATGCTGGTTTCGCGCAGGGCCGCGACCGCTGCGATAGGCGCCTTGGTCATCGCCCAGATCACCAGCCAATAGGCGCCGAGCGACAATGCACCGGTCGCCAGTCCGCTCTTCCATTCCGGCAACACGCCAATGAATGCCGCGCGGCCGCGGACCATCATGCAGAACGCCGACATCCACACACCGTCGATGGCGAACATCCACACCGCGTAACTTGAGGCCGACGGAGCGCTGCGCCCGCCAACCCCGTCGGTCAGCGTATAGGCTGCGATGAAGCACGAGGTGATCAGCGCATTGGCCACGGCGTGTCGCCCCAACCGTTCCAGCGCCACTCCGCCCCGCGCCGCCATCAGACCGATGCCCAGGCATAGAACGATGATGCCCGCCGCCATAACCGGCGTCAGCCTTTCGCCCAGCAGCACGAGAGCAAGCGCCGCGGTGATCAGGGGTGCCGCTCCGCGCGCCAGGGGATACACCTGAGCCAGATCGCCGGCATCATAGGCTTTGATCAGAAAAATCTTGTATCCGGTGTGCAGGATGGCCGACAGAATGATCCAGACCCAGGTGAAACCCTGTGGCAGCGCTACGAACGGCAGGCAGGCGATCGACAGCCCGGCCATCGAAAAGCTCATCAGCGATATCGACAGAAACCGGTCAAGCCTGGTCTTGATGATGGCGTTCCAGCCTGCATGCATCACTGCCGCGGCAAGAACAGCCAGAAAAACGTCGATGGTCAACGAGCCGCACTCCAGCATCCCGATCCCGACAGCGCGGGCAGTAACGTCATACAGCAGCCCGGCCGCAAGGTGTCAATCTCCGCAAAGAGATGCCAACACCCTGCTTGACCTTCCAGTGACCGGAACCCCTAAGAGACGGCAAACCGCACCCGAACGGCACATGGAAAGCCCGTGGCAATGGCTGCACATGCTCATGATTGTTGTGCTTCCCGAACCGGAACACCCGTTATCGGTCAGACCGTGCGCGATCCCGTGTGCGGCATGCTGGTCGACCCCGGGGCCGGCAAGCCGGTGCACCACCACGCGAACCGCACATTTCATTTCTGCAATCCCGGTTGCCGCGACAAGTTCGCCGCCGCGCCCGCGGACTACAGCGAGGCCATCGATCCGGTGTGCGGCATGCAGGTCGACCGGGCCAGTGCCGACCATATGATCCGGCACAATGGCGCCAGGGTGTTCTTCTGCTCAACCCATTGTCGGGCTCGGTTCGAAGCCGGACCCGAGGCGTTCGAAGGCAAGGTTCAAGCCCCGCAGGCATCGCCGGTTCCAGCCGGCACCAAATGGGTTTGCCCGATGTGTCCGGAGGTCGAAGAAGACCGGCCCGGCGATTGTCCCGTCTGCGGCATGCCGCTTGAACCGGACATGCCGAGCCTCGACGATGCCCCCAACCCGGAGGTCGCCGACTTTACCCGCCGCGCCTGGATCGGTGCCGTGCTCACTGTGCCGTTGCTGTTCATAGCCATGGGTCCGCATGTCGGCCTGGCCCTGCCGGGTTGGCTGACCGGCCGGCCGGGACAATGGCTGCAACTGGTCCTGGCCACGCCGGTTACCTTGTGGTGCGGCCTGCCGTTCTTCCACCGCGCCTGGTCCTCCATCGTGTCGCACAACTACAACATGTGGACACTGATCGGCCTCGGCACCGGCGCAGCCTTCGCCTACAGTCTGGCCGCCGTGCTTGCCCCGGATGCATTTCCGGCCAGCCTGCGCATGGCCGACGGGATGCTGGGCGTTTACTTTGAAAGTGCGGCGGTGATCATCGTACTGGTGCTGGTCGGCCAGATCCTCGAAGGCCGCGCCCGCGAACGCACCGGCTCGGCCATCCGCGCCCTGTTGGCCCTCAGCCCCGAAACCGCGGCGCGCCGGCAGCCCGACGGAAGCTTCGCCGAAGTGCCGTTGTCGTCGCTCAAACCCGGTGACATCTTGCGGGTTCGGGCCGATGAGCGCGTGCCGACGGACGGTGAAGTCATAGACGGCACGTCACCGGTCGATGAAAGCATGCTCACCGGCGAGCCGATCCCGGTCGTCAAGCAGCCGGGCGACACAGTCACCGGCGGCACGCTCAACGGTTCCGGCAGCTTTCTCATGCGGGCCGGCGCGGTCGGTGCCGACACCGTGTTGTCGCAGATCGTCGCCATGGTCGCCCAGGCTCAGCGCAGCCGTGCCCCCGTCCAGGCGCTGGCCGATCGCTTCGCCGGCTGGTTCGTGCCGGCGGTTGTCGCAGTCGCCGTTCTGGCGTTCGTCATCTGGCTGATCTTTGGCCCCGAGCCGCGTTTTTCCTATGCGCTTGTCGCCATGGTGAGTGTGCTGATCATCGCTTGTCCCTGCGCGCTTGGCCTGGCAACCCCGATGTCCATCATGGTCGCTGTCGGACGTGGCGCCTGCACCGGTATTCTGGTCAAGGATGCCGAGGCCCTGGAACAGTTTGCCAAGGCCGATGTTCTGGTTGTCGACAAGACCGGAACCGTCACCGAAGGTCGACCCGTGGTCAGCGATGTGATTGCGGCGCCGGATTGCGCGATGGAGCCCAAGGCATTGTTGACATTGGCTGCCAGCCTCGAGCAGTCGAGCCAGCATCCGCTTGCCGGCGCCGTCATTTCGGCAGCCGCGGACCAAGGCATTGAACCCCAGCCGGTCGATGCATTTGTGTCTTACACCGGCAAAGGTGTTGCTGGCCAGATCGACGGCAAGTTGACGGCATTTGGCAATGCCAGCCTGATGGCAGCCCAGGGCGTTGACCTGAAGGACAGCGGGATGCTGGCCGATGAGCTGCGCCGGGACGGCAAGACAGTGATGTTCCTGGCGGTTGGCGAAGCACTGGCCGGCATTATCGCCGTTTCCGATCCAATTAAGCCTGGCGCAGAAAGGGCGCTTCAGGCCTTGCGCGAGTCCTCGATGCGCATCGTCATGGCAACCGGCGATGAACGCCTCACCGCCGACGCTGTTGCCGCGCGGCTGGCCATCGACGAGGTTCACGCTGGCGTACTGCCGGCAGAAAAAGCCGCCCTGGTGGAAAAGCTGAAAAGCGGCGGGGCCATCGTCGCCATGGCCGGCGACGGCGTCAACGATGCTCCGGCGCTTGCTGCCGCGCACGTCGGCATCGCCATGGCCGAAGGCGCCCAGGTTGCCGTCGAAAGCGCCGGCATAACGGTTCTGAACGGCGATCTGGCCGCCGTCGCCCGGGCCCGCCGGCTGGCGGAAGCCACCATGCGAAACATCCGTCAGAACCTGTTCTTTGCCTTTTGCTACAACATCGTCGGCGTCCCGGTCGCGGCCGGCGCCCTTTATCCGGTCTTCGGCCTGTTGCTGTCGCCGATCATTGCATCGGCGGCCATGAGCCTGTCATCGGTCTCGGTGATCTCCAATGCCTTGCGGCTGCGCCGTGCCCGTCTGTAGGCTCTTGCCGCATTACTGGGATCGCAAGGGTTTGATTGGCTGTTCCGGCTGTCGACAGCTATGGTATCCGCGAAACGCAAGAAACTGGACATCCGACGATGGGGACAATCTCACGGCGCTGTTTCATCGCCGGCAGCTTGGTGCTCGCTGCCGTGCCGCCGGTCCTTGCCGGTGCGCGCACGCTGTCGTCTACACAAGCGCACGCTGCCGCATTGCGTGGCGAAATCCTGTTGCTCGATATTCGTACCAGGCGCGAATGGCACGAGACCGGCATTGGCGCCAGCGCTCAACCCGTTTCCATGCACGAAAGCGACTTTCTCGCACGGGTCGACCGTCTGACCGGTGGCGACATGGGCTACCCCATCGCACTGATCTGCGCCACCGGCGGCCGTTCGAATGCCCTGCAGGGCATTCTCACCCGCATGGGTTACAAGAACATCCTCGACGTTTCTGAAGGAATGCTGGGCAGCCGGGCCGGTCGCGGCTGGATAAAGGCGGGCTTACCGGTCACACCCTACCGCCCTTGACCGCAGCTCCGGCATCTCGAGCTTTGGCTTGTGAGCGGAACCAGTTCCGGTTCACTTTTCAGGACTCAGCGCGGCGCGGTGACCGTCCGCCCTCGCCAACCGGCTGGCAATGGGTTTCCCGCAAGCCCAGGCCAGCCAGAACGCCCAGGGCCGCCCAGCCGATCAGCAGCAAAAACGCCGTGCGGTATTCGCCGGGTTCAAAGACCCGCGCACCATCCTGCAGACCGCCGCGCCATTGCCAGTCGAGCACAAGGCCGATCACCGGCTGCAACACGGCGCCCGATGCCACCGTCATCGCGTTGACGATACCACTGACCGTGCCATGGGTGGACGGGTTGCTCACCTCGCGCGCCAGGGCAAAGCTGATCGCCATCCAGCCACCGCAAAACCCGATGCCGAGCATGGCCGCAACACAAGCCCACAGGGGCAGGGCAGGGGACAGCGCAACCAACGCCATGAGGATGACCTCCAGTATCGCCGCAATGAGGATCGGTGCTTTGCGGCGTCGAAAAAAGTCAGACATCCAGCCGCCGAGCGGCGCGCCAGCCGCCCAGCCGACCAGCAGCATGGACACATAGAAGGCTGCATCAGGCCGTGCCAGATCGTACTGCGCCATCAGATACGGCACACCCCACAGCCCCCCGAACGCCAGCATCGGCCCGCTCATTGCCATTGCGACGATCGCGATCAGCCACACTTCACGCCGCCGGACCACGTGTTTGCAGCCGCGCCACACGTCGCCCCAGCTCTGCACAGCTTCGTTCTTGCCGTCCGCATCATTGCCTGGCGTGTCGCGCACGAAAAGCAAAATGGTGACGGCCAGTACTGCCGCAAACAACCCGCCTGCATACATCGTGTTGCGCCATCCTGCCCACTCGATGGCGAGTGCCAGGGGTGCCTGGGCGCCGACGCCGCTGGTCATGCCGACCAGCATGGTCAAGCCGGCCAGCAAGGCAAATCGATGGGGCGGAAACCACTTTGCCGCGAGCGCCAGCGATCCCAGAAACCCGACTGCCGAGCCGATGCCGACCATCAGGCGTCCAACGTAGGCCTGCTCAACTGATCCGGCATGGCCGAACAGCAGGCTGCCTAGTGCGGCAATGCCCAGCGCAATCGTCAACAGCCGGCGCGCACCGAGACGGTCAAGCAGCGCCCCCAGGGGCACCTGCAAAGCGACATACGGATAAAAATACAGACCCGACAGATAGCCCAGTAAGCCCGCCCCGATGGCGAACTCCGCCATCAGGTCCGGTACCATGACGCTCGGCGCCACGCGCTGGAAGAACGCATAGCCGAACGCCAGTGCGCTCAACGACCAAACGAACCATGCCCTGGCGCCGCCGAGGTCGCTGTGCACGTGTCTGGTCATGATGCGGAATGTTGATCGGCCAGCACGGCAAGCCCTCTCGGTTCAGCCGATTGCATGTCTTCCGGCCTGCCAGGTCAGCATAGTGCGGCAGGCTTCCTGTGCGAAGGCCCTTTGCCGCCGCCATGCAAAAAAAGGCCCCGCGCAAAGGCGGGGCCACGAACTCGTTTGCCGATCTGGCTCTACGGGCAATCACTGCATTCTATTGTGTTGGATTGCCGGGGGCGCAAGATCATCTGATCTTCGACCGTCATGGCCCCAAGGCCCGCAATTTTGCCCAGGATCGGCTGCCACTGATAGCACACCCGTGCCAGGATCAGGCCGTTACCTGAGGCCATCAGGTTCTGCATGTCGGTTGTAGGGGCAGGGGCTCCGCCGCATGCTGTGCCCGACCCGGCATACTCCCAGATTTGCTCGGCACTCCCCGAAGTCGAGTTGATGCCGTAACTGAAGATCTCGAGGTCGGCATTGGCGGAATTGAATGGTTCCATGATCGGAGAAGCGGCGTTCAGGTACCCTTCCAACTCCGCAGTGGTTACGGTTCCGGGAGCCTGGGTAACCAGGTCGGCGATTGTGCTTGATGTCAGCGTCACTTTGCGGTTGGCCGATAACAGGTTCGTTACGTCGATAAGGCCGTAGTACAACACTAGCATGACCGGGAAGATGAACGCCATTTCGATGGCTGCGACGCCATTGTCGTCTTTAGCGAACCGGTTGGCTTTGTTGACCGGTGCGCGAACGATAGAGGATGAAAACAAGCGGTACATTGCGGTTTATCCTGTTGAATGCCTTGATCAGGAACCGAACGGTTCGTTGCGAAATGCCGCACTGGCTGACAGCAGCCGCCGCCCGCCGGCCAGATTGGAAAGCTGGCCGAGACCCGGAATGTTCGGCGTGAACAGCTTCCAGTCGTAGTAGACGCGAACGATGACAACTTCCAATGCCTCACCTGGATCGAATTGCGATGCACTGGAGATTGTGCCCTCACTATCACTGCTGATCGCCGGTGGTATCGGATCGGGTACGGAGGAGAAGTCCGTAAAGCTTCGAACATCGACATAAAGCCGGTTCTGGCAATCCAGAAAGGCATCGATATTGCCGCACACAATCTGTTTGAAGTCCGAGGCGGTGACACCGTTGGTCTGCACCTCGCCAGTGCGAATTTGCCGGGACGCATTTGCCGTTCCGTTCTCAATGACATATTCGGCAAAGAGCATCAAACCGATCTCGAAGGTGGCCGCCAGGAGGTACAGGAACGGCCCGCCAATCATCGCGAACTCGATTGCCGTGACGCCGTCTTCCGACTTTTTGTATCGTTTGAGGCCGCGCCTGTAGCGCGCGCCGAACCGTTGCCACATCATATCACGCTCTCCTGTCGGGCCGGTTTTGCGCCGGCGTATCCTGCTGCCCCGGACGTCATGGACGCACCGAATACGGTCAATTAGGATGGCTTTTTAACAAACAAGCCTTGAATGACCGTGAAAGATGAGAGTTGCATTTGAATCGAACTTGATGAAAATTTAAGACAATGCCGTCGTGCACCCATGAAAAAAGGCCGGGCTGTGCCGCCCGGCCTGCGTACGTTTGTCAGGGCTCGACCCCGGCTACTCGCTAAGCTTTACAGCCCCTTTGGCCAGCACCTGCTTGTTGTTCATCTGCTTTTGGACGATTTCTTCAAAATAGGCAGGGTTGTCGCCAACCTCCAGTACACTCTCGCAATTTGGCGTACAGTTGTAAGAATGTTTGTTTGCTGCTTTATATATAACAACCCCTTCAGGCCGTCGCCGTTCGACGGCGACTTCCAAGTTGGCAAGCTGATTGCCGTCAGGGTCGAGCACAATGATGTTGGTCGATCCGAAGTGCCGGCCATGTATGATGATCTGGCCGCTGCGCACGCTGACGTCGGCATAGGTCGGGTTTCCGACGATGACTGCAGACGGCGTGCCCGCCACACTCAACACCTTGGCCCGATCCGCCTCAACGGTGATCTTCGTTCCCGCTGAGGCAGGCAATGTGGCGCTTGCCAGAACGGCAAAAGCGCTGATGCCGGCAATGCGCCCCCAGCGCTGGCTCGTTGCGGCAGCTTGCCGGATCGTCGTGGACAGCAGTTTCATTCGTCTCTTCCTTCCAAGGAATTCACTGTAATGCTCTGTCTGTCGGGCCCAACGGGTCCGTTTGCAGGCAGAGAGCCTAATTGATGGCCAGCATTTGACAGCAAATTGGTGAATGAAGCCTTACGACCCCGCACGGAATTTTCCGTATCTGCCCGGCTGCCATATTCAGCGGTATCCGGCCCCCTGAATTAATCAGCAGCAAGTGACCACAAACGGGCTCACATGAAGTGGTTGTCTGCCGCCTGGGCGGTCACCTAAGGTGGGGAGGAGGTGTTATACATGGCAAAAATGCGAACATTTCTCACCCAGAGATGAAAATGGAAGGATTCAAATGATGGAAATATGAGCAAGCACAATATATTTATGCGATATTAACTGACAAGAAGTTGTATTAATGACGTATTAACCAAATAATCTGCGGTCGAGGGGGTTTTTGAAAGGGGCTTGCGAGATTTACTTGATATTAATTCCCGGTCTGTAGGTTTGGCCTTGGTTCTGGACGAACACACTGTTGGTCCATTTTCTTGAACCAGGTGCTGTCTAACGAGTTAGTCAAGGAGAGTAAAAAATGAGCAAGTTCGTACGTTTTATCAAGGACGAATCTGGTGCAACCGCTATTGAGTATGGTCTGATCGCTGCCGCGACCGGCCTGGTCCTGGTTGCCATCTCGCCGGCTCTGTCGGCCGCGCTGCAGGCGCTCTTTATTGCAATTACCGGTGGTTTGGCCGGTTCTGTTGCCTAAATCGGTTATCACCGATGGAGCGACCGCTTGAGCCACGGCCGCTCAACTAGAACACTTAGGGAGGCTCAAGAACCGCCGGCGCAACGCCGGCGGTTTTTTTGCGCTCGTCCTGCCCTTCAAGAGCACTTTAGCCCGCCCCTCATGGGCGGCAAACTAACTAGGCGCGGCTTGCCGTATGCAGCTGCCGGGCCTCCGCATTACAGCTCTCGGCACAATTTTGCCCCGACACTGTCAAGAGGGTTAACCGGCTATTTACGGTAGGCATGACACTGTACCGGGAACACTCCGCCCCCAGAACATGACAGGCTTGTACTATGTCCGCCACCAGTTCACTCATCCTCTCGGTCTTCCCGATCATGCTCGTTGCGGCGGGAATTGGCGATATGCTGACCATGCGTATTCCCAACTGGCTGACCGGGGCCATGGTCATCGTATTCTTCATTGTTGCGTTGATCGCAGGCATGCCGTTGCAGGTGATGATGTGGCATGTCATCGCCGGTTTGCTGATTCTCGCTATCGGCATGCTCTTATTCTTCACTATCCGATTTGGCGGTGGCGATGCCAAGATGCTGGCCGCCGGCGCTTTGTGGGTCGGCTGGCAAAGCCTCATCCCTTTTGTCTTCTACACGGTCGTTTGTGGTGGCGCGCTGGCGATCCTCGCTCTCATCTGGACCTATTTCCAAGTGTTCCAGAGCGATGAAGAGACTGGATGGGTCAAGAGCCTGCTCAAGAAAAAGGTCGATGTGCCATATGGCGTTGCGATTGCCGGCGGCGGAATTCTCGCGTTTCCCCAGACGTGGTGGATGCAGTCGATGATCTGATTGGCGGATATGACACTTTTAAGGACCATTCTCACCATCGGTTAACCTTAATTTGACCATTGATCGTCACAGTGTGTGACAGCGCCGGCATCCCCGGCAAAGCGAATGTAAGTCAGGACCAAGCTTAATGAGTACGACCCGGATAGCCATTCTCGGACTCGCCCTGGGCGCCGCCATTCTCGCGGCATTTCTTGCCAAGGGCTTCCTGGGAAACGAACCGAAAACCAAGATCGTCGAGAAAAAGGTTGGAGAAACCACTGAAGTTCTGGTGGTCTCCAAGGATGTCAAGATCGGTGGGCTGCTCAACGGCTCAGCGATCAAGTGGCAGGAATGGCCGAAAAAGGCCATTGCGGCGCATATGATCACCCGAAAAAGCAAGCCGGACGCAATGTCGAAGTTCGAGAATGCCCGCGCCCGCGCCGCCTTGTTTGAAGGTGAGCCGGTTTCGACGAAAAAGGTGATTCTGCCCAATCAATCCGGCTTCATGGCGGCCATTTTGCCCAAGGGCATGCGGGCCATTGCCGTGCGCGTTTCGGTTGAAACCGGCGCCGGTGGCTTCATTCTGCCGAATGACCGGGTCGACGTGTTGCTGACGCGCAAGCTGAGCGGCGGAGCGACGGCTCGCACGGTCACCGAGACGGTGCTGACCAATGTCCGCGTCCTGGCCATTGATCAGACCTACACCGCCGACAATGGCGATAAGAAGGACCAGGTCGCAGAGAACAAGATCAACACCGCGACGCTCGAGCTTGATCCGCGCCAGTCTGAAGTTGTGGCGCTTGCCGAAACCACAGGTCAACTGACCTTGGCTTTGCGCGCCCTGGCCGACAACGGTTCCAGCGAACTCGGCGACGACGGGCCGCGCCTGTCCAAGAAATACGCAACCGGCGCCGGTGAAATCACCATCCTGCGCTATGGCATCGAAAGACAGACGGCCACTAACGATTAAGGTCCGCATCCCATGAGAAGCACAATGAACCCTCAAAGCAACACCATGGCCGTCAAGCGTGATTGGCCGCTCCGCAGCGCCATTTCGATCTTTCTCATCGTCCTGGCCGCCGTAATGGGCTCACTCGCCTACAGTACCGTCGGTGCTGGTGCAGCGAGCAGTGAATACAACTCTGCCTCGAACGCCAGATTTGTACGCATTGGCCTCAACAAGTCACTGGTTGTGCGGCTTCCCGCGGCAGCTACCGACGTTCTGATCGGCAACCCGGAAGTCGTCGACGCGGTGGTCCGCACCCGTAACACGGCCTATCTGTTCGCCCGCAAGGTCGGTCAGACCAACGCTTTCTTCTTTGATGTCAACGGCCGTCAGATTTTGAGCCTGGATATCGAAGTTGCTCAGGACACGAAGGCTCTCAGCAAGCTGCTGATGCGCGCTCTTCCCGGCACCGGAATCACCGTTGATACGGTTGGCGACAACGTTGTCCTCGGCGGCACAGCCAAAAACGCCGGCGAAGCCAAGACAGCGCTTGATCTCGCCACCCGGTTTGCCGGCGGCGACGAAAAGAAGGTTGTCTCGATGATTGCCATCACCGGCAAGGAACAGGTCATGTTGCGGGTTCGCATTGCCGAGCTGCAGCGCGACGTGCTCAAGCAATTCGGGGTTGACACCGAAGTGGCCTTTGCTGTGGGCAACAACTTTGCGGCGCAGTTCATCAATCCCAACCCGTTCACTCTGGGTCAGGCCGGCCCAATCGCAACCAACCGGAACATCGGCAGCTACGTGAATGGCAGCAGTCAGGTTGATGTGATTGTGCGTGCATTGGAGCGTGATGGCATGTTGCGCACGCTGGCGGAACCGACCCTGACCGCAATTTCCGGTGAAGCCGCGAAATTCCTGGCAGGCGGCGAGTTCCCGGTTCCCGTCGGCAACGACGATGACGGCATCAAGATCGAGTTCAAGCCATTCGGTGTCGGTCTCGCGTTCACGCCGGTGGTTCTCTCCGAAGGCCGGATATCCCTGCGGATATCGACCGAAATCAGCGAACTGACCAACGAAAACGGGCTTGCTCTGACGTCGGACAACACCAATGTCAGCCTGTCGATCCCGGGTTTGCGTGTCCGGCGCGCCGAGACAACGCTTGAAATGCCGAGCGGCGGGTCGATGATCCTTGCTGGCTTGATCAAGGAAGACACCAAGCAGCAGCTCAACGGTGTACCTGGCGTTAAGAACCTGCCGATCCTCGGGACGCTGTTCCGCAGCCGCGATTTCCAGACGAGCCAGACTGAGATGGTCGTCATGGTCACCCCGTTTGTGGTCAATCCGGTCAACGAGAACAAGCTGTCGACGCCGCTTGATCGGCACAATGTCGCCACCGACCGTCAGACCATCCTGTTCGGCCGCCTCAACAAGGTTTACGGCGTCGCCGGCAACCGCCCCAAGGGAACATACCACGGCAACGTTGGCTTCATCGTCGAGTAAGTGGGTGTGAAGGAGTTAGAAATGTCCAAGTTTCAGATCAAAGGCCCGACAACCCTGCTGAAAGTCGCCGGTTTGGCAGTCCTCGCTGCCACGGTAGCCGGATGTGAAGGAATGAACGGTGGCGTCGACGATGTTTACGAACCGTCGCTGCATTACCAGCGCTTCCCGATCCAGGTGTCCAAGGGCAAGGTACAGATGAAGGTTCCGGCCCGGTCTGCAAGGCTGTCTGCCGCGCATGAGGATGCGGTTGCCCGCTTCGCGCAATCTGCCAACAGCCATCAGGCAAGCCAGGTTTCAGTGGCAAGACCCTCCGGCCAGACCTCTGCCGATGCTGTTGCCGGACGCATCACCCAGGTGCTCAATGCCCAGGGGGTACCGTCCGCCAATATTCGGCACACGACCTACTCCGGCCACGGCCCGGTGATCATGTCCTACAGCCGTTACATGGCCCATACAGCCGAATGTGGCGACTGGTCGGAAGATTTCGGGACATCGACAAACAACGGCCCGTATTCCGATATGGGCTGTACCACGCAAAGCAACATCGCCGCCATGGTTGCCAATCCGAAGGATCTCGTACAGCCGCGCACAATGGATGCTCCGAGTGCGACCAGACGTGCCGAGGTTCTGAACAAGTATGGCAAGGGCCAGAACACCGCCACACAGGTGGACGCGCAACAGCAGATCTCGATTTCCGAAGCGGTGAAGTAGCGACCGCGCACATTCAACTCGCAAGAAATGACAGGCAATTCAGCAATGG
This sequence comes from Aestuariivirgaceae bacterium, assembly GCA_965216335.1. Taxonomy (GTDB): domain Bacteria; phylum Pseudomonadota; class Alphaproteobacteria; order Rhizobiales; family Aestuariivirgaceae; genus JAHEJE01. The sequence continues at coordinate 2,654,389 of OZ244154.1, forward strand.
AACAGGCACAAAACACTCACTCGCCTCATGATGAAGTCGTCGCAATGATTCCGCGCATCAACGTCCACGCGTTCTGCGAGGACCAGGGCACTGCCAACACGATGCAGTCGGTGGTTGGCGACCGGCGCATGTCCAAGGCACACATGCAGGTGCATATGGGCGGAATCTCCGCTGCCATCCAAACCTACGGCGCTTCCAAGACCCCGGAGGTTTTGCTGGTTGAGTCGGTGAAGCAGCGCGACGCCCTCTTGTCCGACCTTGGTCATCTGGCGCACGTCTGTGATCCAAGCACCAAGGTTATGGTGATCGGGCATGTGAACGATATCATCATGTATCGTGAATTGATCCGCCAGGGGATCAGCGAGTATCTCGTCGCCCCTTTGCATCAGCTTCAGGTGATCGATTCCATCGCAGGGTTGTTTAGTGATCCCGATGCCAAGCCTGTCGGCAAGGTGATCAGCTTCGTTGGCACCAAGGGCGGCGTGGGATCAAGTACGCTTGCCCACAACATCGGCTGGCTGTTCTCGCGTGAATATTCCGCCGATACCGTTATCACCGACCTCGATTTGTCGTTCGGTACCGCCGGTCTGAATTTCAACCAGGACGGATCCCAGGGGATCTGGGATGCTTTGGCCTCGCCCGATCGTGTCGACCAGGCAATTATTGAGCGTATGCTTTCAAAGTGCTCCGACCGCCTGAGCCTGCTCAGTGCAGCATCGTCGGTCGAGCGCGAGGCGTCTATCAACGACCAGGCCTTGGAGAACATCCTCGACATCGTCCGTTCGAACGTACCTTGTGTCATCGTCGACGTGCCTAATGTCTGGTCATCATGGACCAAACAGGTTCTGACCCAGTCCGATGAAGTGATCATCACCGCTACGCCGGAACTGGCCAGTCTGCGAAACGGTAAAAATCTTGTCGACTTCGTCAAGCAGGCACGCCCGAATGACGCGCCGCCCAAACTGGTGATGAACCAGGTTGGAGTTGCCAAGCGGCCTGAAATCCCGGTTGGCGATTTCGCCAAGGCCATCGGCGTCGAGCCAACCGTTATCATCCCGTTTGACGGACCGACATTCGGTACGGCCAATAGTAACGGCCAGATGATCGGCGAAGTCGATCAGAAATCTGAAGCCTTCCATGCCATTTCAACCCTCGCTCAGCTGTTGCAGGGCCAGGAACCGCCGGAAAAGACAAGCAAGTCCGCACTGGGCTCGCTGCGCGAAAAACTTTCGACCCTGAGGAAGAAATAATATGTTCGGAAAGCGTGGAGAAACAGCGCCGGGCCAGCCCCCTGCAGGACAGCCGGTTCCGGCACCTGACGGAGCACCGCAAGGCGCTGCCCCGGCGGCCGCGGAGGCCGCCCCTGGAACAATTCCTGATGTTGCGGTTTCAGCCGCCCAGGACGATTTTTCCGCCACCACCGGTGGCGCCGCTGCTGCGCCGCCCATGGAGCAGCAAGCTGCGCCGCCGGCGGTTCAACAGACCCAGACGGCCACGCAAAAGTCTGCGGGCAAACGCTCCGACAACTATTACGACATCAAATCGACGATCTTCAACGCGCTCATTGATGCCATCGATCTGACCCAGCTTGGCCAACTCGATCGCGACAGTGCCCGCGATGAGATCCGCGACATCGTCAACGAGATCATTGCTCTCAAGGATGTCGCGATGTCGATTGCCGAGCAGGAAGAACTGCTCGAGGACATCTGCAACGACGTGCTTGGCTATGGTCCGCTGGAGCCGCTGCTGGCGCGCGATGACATCGCCGACATCATGGTCAACGGCGCTGACACCACGTTCATCGAAGTTGACGGAAAGATGGAAGAAACCAATATCCGGTTTCGCGACAACGCTCAGTTGCTCAACATCTGTCAGCGCATCGTGAGCCAGATCGGTCGTCGTGTCGATGAAGCCAGTCCGATATGCGACGCGCGTCTGCCCGACGGTTCGCGCGTCAACGTGATTGCGCCGCCGCTCTCCATCGATGGCGCCGCACTCACCATTCGTAAGTTTAAAAAAGATCGCCTGAAGCTGCAGGATCTGGTGAACTTCGAGTCCATAACGCCGGAAGGCGCTACGATTCTCAGTATTATCGGCCGGGTCCGCTGCAACACCTTGATCTCGGGCGGCACGGGTTCAGGCAAGACCACTCTGCTCAACTGCCTGACCGGTTACGTTGATGAAGAAGAGCGCGTCATCACCTGCGAGGACGCTGCCGAATTGCAGCTGCAACAGCCGCACGTGGTGCGCCTTGAAACCCGCCCTCCGAATTTGGAGGGCGAAGGTGAAATCACCATGCGCGATCTGGTCAAGAACTGTCTGCGCATGCGTCCCGAGCGGATCATCGTCGGCGAGGTGCGCGGACCGGAGGCATTTGACCTTCTCCAGGCCATGAACACCGGCCACGACGGCTCGATGGGCACAGTCCACGCCAACTCGCCGCGCGAGGCCCTGTCGCGTCTGGAATCGATGATCACCATGGGCGGCTTCGCCCTGCCCTCGAAGACGATCAAGGAGATGATCGTCGGCTCGATCGACGTCATTGTCCAGGCCGCCCGCCTGCGTGATGGTTCGCGCCGCATCACTCATGTCACCGAAGTGGTCGGCATGGAGGGCGATGTCATTATTACCCAGGATCTGTTCCTCTATGACATCACCGGCGAGGATCAGGACGGCAAGATCATTGGTCAACACCGTTCGACAGGTATTGCCCGTCCGCATTTCTGGGATCGGGCGCGTTACTATGGCGAGGAACACCGCTTGGCCGAAGCGCTGGAAGCCGCTGAATCGCGCAACGACGATTTTGAAGTTTGAACCCAAAAGTTGGCTGCTGGCCAGAGGTTAGTCCATGGAGTTGAGTAACGAAGTCATCCAAGTGGGGTTTGTCGTCTTCATCGCTTTAGCCGTTGGAGCGGCCGCCTTTGCAGTACTGTTTCCGTTCTTTACCGGCGAAGCACAGGCCAACAAACGTGTCCAGAACATCGCTGACAGGTCAGGCAAGGGCACGGCGACCAAGAAGCTTGGCGGCCTTCGTTCGCGACTTCAGGAAGATTCCAAGGACACCCGCCGCAAACAGGTACAGGAAAGCCTGAAGCAACTTGAGGAACGTGAGAAGAAGCGCAAAAAGAAGGTCTCGCTCAGACTGCTGATGCTGCAAGCCGGGCTCGATTTGACGCCTAAGAACTTTTACGCCGCCTCCGGGGTTGTCGGTGCCGTATGCGCGATCGCAAGTTGGATCGCCGGTGTCCCTGTGGTTGTCGCCGGTGTTGCCGGTTTGGTGGGTGCGCTGGGCTTGCCGAGATGGATGCTGTCTTATCTTCGCAAGCGGCGCCAGGAAATCTTCCTCAACGACTTTGCCGATGCCATCGACGTCATGGTTCGCGGCCTCAAGGCTGGCTTGCCGGTGAATGACGCCATGAAGGTGATTGCGGCTGAGACCCCGGCGCCCGTCGGCCCTGAGTTCATGGAGGTTGTCGAAGGTCAGCGCGTCGGTATTTCCATTGGTCAAGGCATCGAGCGTATGTTTGAGCGCATGCCGCTGGCGGAGGTGAACTTCCTCGCCATCGTGATGGCCATCCAGGCCAAGACTGGCGGCAACCTCGCAGAAGCGTTGAACAACTTGTCCAAAGTGCTGCGCGACCGCAAGAAGATGAAACAGAAGATCAAGTCGGTTTCCCAGGAAGCCAAGGCTTCGGCTTCGATCATTGGTGCCCTGCCATTCATAATTTGCGCTGCCATGGCCGTACTCAACCCGAGCCACCTGAACCCGCTCTGGGAAACCCGGACCGGCAACCTCATCATCATTGGCGCCCTGATTTGGATGGGCACTGGTGTGCTGATCATGCGCAAGATGATCAACTTCAAGATCTGATCTGACCCTAAGGCCGCAAGAGCAATGCTAGACCAACTTTTTGCCCTCCTCGAAGTTCGCAACGCCATCACGCTGCTGGTCGGACTGTCGGCGTTCGCGACCGTGCTGACCCTAACAGCACCGCTGTTCCAGGGCGACAAGATGCGTCAGCGCATGAAGGTGCTGCAGGGCGAACGCGACAAACTGCGTAGCGCACAGCGCGCTGCGTTGGCTGCCGACCAGCCCAGCCAGGCCCGGTTGCGCGAAAAGCCCAAGGGAACGGTGGCGCAGCTGGTTGAGGCGTTGAACCTGCGCGAGCTGCTGAAGGCGGAAAACTCCAGAAACCGGTTGCGCCAGGCCGGCTACCGCAGCGAAAAGCACCTCGTCACGTTCCTTGCCGCCCGCGTCGGTATGCCTATTGTCACCGGGCTCTTGGTCTTCATCTATTCCTCGACGGTGTTTGCCGACAAGATCCCCGAATCGATGGGCCTCGTGACCCCGCTCATCGGTGCCGTTGCCGGCTTCTATGTGCCGAACATGTTTTTGTCCAACATCGTGAAACGGCGTCAGCAATCCATTCAGGGGGCCTGGTCGGATGCCCTTGACCTTCTGCTGATCTGCGTTGAATCGGGCATGTCGATCGAGGCTGCAATCCAACGTGTGTCAGGCGAGATCGGCGCCCAGTCGGTTCCTCTGGCTGAGGAATTGACGCTGACCAATGCTGAGCTGTCATTCCTCGGTGATCGCCGCAAGGCGTTTGAAAACCTGGCTCTGAGAACCGGTATGCCGACCGTGAAGTCGGTTGTCACCAGCCTCATCCAGTCGGAGCGCTACGGTACGCCGCTCGGCACCGCCCTGCGCGTTCTGGCCCAGGAAAACCGTGACGCACGCATGGCTATGGCAGAAAAGAAGGCTGCCGCCCTACCACCGAAACTGACAGTTCCCATGGTGCTGTTCTTCCTGCCGGTCATCTTCCTGGTTCTCCTTGGCCCGTCCGCCATTCTGGTGTTTGGTTTGAAATAGAGGCCGGACCAACACGTTTCCCATGCATGACGGCATCGTTACTCGCAAGGTCGTTGAGCCTGACTCCACGCTGGCGGAAAACCGTTGTCATATCAGCCCGGTACAACGGTCAGAAAAGTCGAATGCCAATACCGCTCGCATGCGCGATCGGCGGTAGGTGGCATCTCGGTCACGAAGAAACAGCTCTTGTGGATCCCCGCGTGATGAGACTGAGGCCAATAGAACGGTTCTTGTGCCGCAGTTGCTGTCCGGCTTCACTCATGTCAACGATGGTATCTGCGGCGAGCGTGCCGATGCGGCGGGCCGGGAGTCTAATTGTTGTGAGGCCGGGTTCGATGTCGGCTGAGCCTCTGAAGTCACCAATCCCCGCAATGGAGATATCGGCCGGTATGCCGAGTTCCAGGGCATAGGCTGCGTACATCACACCTTGGGCAATGATGTCATTGCCGCACAGAACGGCGCTTGGCCTGCTCTGACCAAGAACCATAGTCGCAAGCCGTTTCGCTTCACCGATGTCATAGGGACAGGACAGAATACGGTCCGGTGCGACCGTCACGCCAGCCGCCTGAAAGGCCGACATCGCCCCGTTCATACGGTCCCTTGCGCGGTCATTCGATGTAGTATCCGGAAAGATCAATGCGATATCACGATGTCCGAGTTCGGCAAGGTGGCTGGCGACAACCCGGCCGGCGCGGAAATTGTCGGCACCGATGCATGGCAGGATTGAGTCTGCACTGTAGTTCCAGATTGCTATCGCCGGGATGTTGCGCTGCTTGAGCATGTTGATCGGCACCTCCTGATGATCGAGGCCGACCATGACGATGCCGTCGATACGCCGTTCCAGGAGCGAGCGCACAATGCCGGCTTCCAGGGACAGATTGTAGCCATGGCTGGCAATCAGGAGCGTTCGGTCATGCTTGTGCAACCGGTCGGCGAAAGCATCGATCATCTCGGCAAAGATGGCGTTGTCGATGGTCGGTACTATCAACCCGACGGTGCCCGAGAATCTGTTGTGTAAACTGCCGGCCAGTCGGTTGCGGATGTAGCCCAACTCATCGGCCGCGGTTTCAATACGCTGGCGCGTCTTCAGCCGAACCGCTCCGGGAGTGTTGAAGGCGCGTGAAACAGTCGCGATCGATACACCCGCCCGAGCTGCCACGTCGACAATGCCCGGTGGTCCCTTGCGTGCCCTGCGTCGTTGCATGGCATCACAATAGAGTAAAATGAAAACGTTTGCATTCCCGTTTTCATTGTCTAGGCTGATCGATTGACAACGGGCAAACCGGTGCACAGATCGCCGGGGCGAGGGAGGTCTGAACGCGCGCCAATGGAGTTTCTCGGCTACTTTGCTGAAGTCTTCGAGCCGGTTTCGCTGCTGCTGCTGATCGGCGGCACCTTTGGCGGGCTGGTGCTTGGCGCTACCCCGGGTCTGTCGCCGACCATGGCGGTCGCCCTGTTGATCCCGTTCACCTTTCACCTCACCGCAACACAGGGACTGATCCTGTTGGGGGCGGCCTACACCTCCACGGTTGCCGGAGGTGCGGTCAGTGCCATCTTGCTGAAGATTCCCGGCGCCCCTGCGAACATTGCCACGGCGCTTGACGGCAATGAGATGGCGCGCCAGGGCCATGGTGCGCGGGCACTGCAACTGTCCTTCCTGTCGTCCGGCGTCGGCGGCGTGATCGGCGTGTTGCTGCTGATCTTCCTGACGCCGGTGCTGGCCCAGTGGGCGCTGGCTTTCGGCCCGTCACACCTGTTCTGGATGGCCATCCTCGGCGTCACCATCATTGGCTCGCTCGATTCCAAGTCGGTGGTCAAAGGCCTGTTGTCGGGCTGCATTGGACTGTGGCTGTCGATGATCGGCTATGACGACATCCAGGGCGCACAGCGTTTCATCTTCGCCGACGCCCTGACAGGTGGCATCAACATTATTGCCGCGCTGATCGGGCTGTTTGCCATCCCGCAGGTGCTTGTGATGATGTCCAAGGGTCGCCGCACGGAGAACATCGAAACGATCAGCGTGCAGCCGCATTCGCTGGTGGAGTCATTCCGCGAACTGTTCGGCAACCTGCGTACGGTGTCCATCGGCACGTTAGTTGGCTCGGTCATCGGCCTGATCCCTGGTGTTGGCGGTCAGATTGCCGGCCTCGTCGCCTATGATCAGTCGCGCAAGTTTTCCAGCACGCCGGACAAGTTTGGCACCGGGCATCCTGAGGGCGTGATTGCCGCTGAATCGGCCAACAACGCCATGGTCGGCCCGTCACTGGTGCCGTTGCTCACCCTGTCGATTCCCGGCAGTCCCACGGCCGCGGTCCTGCTTGGCGGCCTGTTGATCCACGGCATCTTTCCCGGCGGCGATCTGTTCGACAAGCACCCGCAGGTGATCTGGCCGTTCATCAATTCCATGTTGCTGGGGCAGATCCTGATGGTGTTGTTCGGCATCTATACCGCGGCATGGGCCGCCAAGATCGCCCGCGTGCCGTCGCCGATCATGGCGGCAGCGGTTCTGGTGCTGGCGCTGTTCGGCTCCTACTCGGTGCAGCAGTCCATGGGCGATGTCTATGTCATGCTGGCCCTGGGCATCGGTATGTTCTTTCTGGAGAAGTTTGGGTTTTCCGCCGCCCCGCTGGTGCTTGGCCTGATCCTCGGTCCGATTGCCGAAGCGAATTTCATTCAAGGCTCGCTGATTGCCAACGCCCAGAACGGACCGGTCGAATACTTCCTGACCGGTTGGCTGAACCTGCTGCTGATCGCCCTGGTGCTCGGCTCTGTTGCCTACAGCGTGTGGTCCGGCATGGCCAGGCGGTCTCCCGGCACCAGCGGTTCGCAGGTCGTGTCATGAATGCCGCCCGGTATCAGCATCTGGTTCCCGCAACGGTCGTGCTCGCCACCGCCCTGATCGTTCTGTGGCTGAGTTTTACCCAGGAACCCGCCGAAGCCTTCCTGTTCCCGCGCGTCATTTCCGTTGCCTTTGCATTTCTTGCCGCGTGGAACTTCGCCCAGGCCATGCTGGCGGCATCGCAGACAGGCGCCGGCCTTAACATCGAGATCGTGGCCAACATAGCTCCCGGCCTGATCATCATGCTGGCCTATGTGTTCTTCGTTGCCCGCTGGCTGGGCTTCTATGCCAGCTCCAGCCTGGTGTTCCTGCTGCTTTACACAATCTACGACCCGGTTCCGCTCGCCCGCCTTGAGGCCTGGCCCAAACGCATTGTGGTCACCGCCGGTTTCATGATCGTCATCTACGCGCTGTTTGCCCTGCTCCTGAAGGTGCAGACGCCGCGCGGAATACTGTTTTGAGTCGTCCAGGAAATGTCACTTTGAAAATGGGAGGAAAGACATGAAAAAACTACTCAAAGGGCTAACGCTGTCGCTGGCCATCTGCGCGATGGGTGCCGGCGGTGCCATGGCGGGAGACTATCCCGACCGCCCGGTCTCAGCCATGGTGTCTTACGGCGCCGGCGGAGCAACCGACTTCCAGGCCCGCATCGTCACCATGGTGGCGGGCAACGAGGATTATCTCGGCCAGCCGATGGTGATCATCAACAAGCCGGGCGCCGGTGGTCGGGTCGGCTGGAACTGGTTCGCCACCGAAGCCGAAAAGGACGGCTACACGCTGGCCGCCTACAACGTGCCGCACTTCATCGCCCAGTCGATCAAGGGCGGTGTGAAATACTCCGTCGACACCTTCGAGCCGATCGCCAACTGGGGCTCCGACCCGGCGGTCGTCGTGGTCGGCAAGGACAGTGAGTTCAACACCATGGGCGAACTGATCGACCACGCCAAGGCCAACCCTGGCAAGGTCACCGTGTCCGGCGCCGGTCTGTTCGTCGGCCACCATATTGCCGCCCTGCAGATCGAAAAGGCATCCGGTGCCAAGCTTGCCTACATCCCGACCAAGGGCGGCGGTGCTGCGGCCATGAAAGCGGTCATTGCCGGCGACGTCGTTGCCGGGATCAACAACCTGTCGGATGCCTTCCGGGCCCGTGAAGCGGGCAATGTGAAGATCCTTGGCGTCGCCGATCTTGAACGCGACAAGGACTTCCTGCCGGATGTGCCGACCCTGAAAGAGGCGGGGCTCGACGTCGACAACTCGTCGGTCAACTTCCGCGGACTTATGGTGCCCAAGGGCACGCCGCAGGAGGTGATCGACAAACTGGCCGCCAAGATCCCTGAAATGTTTGGCAACGGTCGCGTCGCCAAGCGCATGAAGGCCGGCGGTTCGCCGATGAAAGTCATGACCCGTGAAGAGGTCCAGAAGATGTGGGCCGAGCGTCAGGCCTATCTGAAAGAGCTGTTGGCCGGCCTGTAGCAGTCACACCAACCGGGGCCGGCTGCACAAGCCGGCCCGTCAATTCATCAAAAGAGGTTCAACTCATGGCAATGCAGACCGCTGCCCTGGACCCCGTCAACAGTGATGTGGCCGAAGTCCATGCCCAGATTGAGCGCGCGCGCATTGCGCAAGCGGCGTTCGAAGCCGGCGCGGACCAGAGCCGTTATGACATGGCCGCACTGGCGGCAGCCTGGGCCCTGATGCAGCCGGACCGTAACCGGGAACTGTCCGAAATGGCGGTCGCCACAACCGGCCTCGGCAATGTCGCCGACAAGGTCACCAAGAACCACCGCAAGACACTCGGCCTGTTGCGCGACCTCAAAGGTGCCAAGACAAATGGCGTGCTTTCCGATGACCCGGCCACCGGCATCACGCGCATAGCCCGTCCCGTCGGCGTCGTTGCGGCCGTGGTTCCCTCAACCAATCCGGTTGCCACCCCAACCAACAACATCGTCAATGCACTCAAATGCGGAAACGCCATCATCCTGTCGCCGTCGCCAAAGGGTGCCGAAGTCTGCGAAAAGCTGCTCGGCTACATCCATGCCGAATTCGATCGCCACGGCATAGACCGCGATCTGGTGCAGATGGTCTCGCGGCCTTCCAGCAAATTGAAGACCCAAACCCTGATGGAAGCTGCCGACCTGTTGGTGGTCACCGGCAGCCAGGACAATGTGCGACGGGCCTATTCATCCGGCACTCCCGCCGTTGGCGTCGGCGCCGGGAATGTCACGGTCATTGTCGATGAGACAGCCGACCTCACTGCAGCTGCGCAAAAGATCACCGCATCAAAGACCTTCGACAACGCCACGTCCTGTTCATCCGAAAACACCCTCGTCGTGGTCGATGCGGTGTTCGATGACTTTGTCGCCGCCTTGCAGGGCGCCGGTGGGCGGCTGCTGACCGCCACCGAAGGCGAGACACTGAAGTCCGCACTGTTTCAAGGCGGCCACCTCAACCGCGAGATTATTGCCAAGGACATCGACCGGGTCATCGTTGCAGCGGGCCTGGGCGACGCGGCGGACGAGGCAACAAGATTTTTGGTTCTTGAAGGTTCGGGCGTGGGACCGTCGCACCCGGAATCAGGAGAAAAACTGTCGCTTGTGGTGACGCTGTACCGGGCCGCCGATTTTGCCGATGCGCAGGCCCTCACCGCCCGCATCCTTGCTCACCAGGGCGCCGGCCATTCCGTCGGCCTGCATTCGACAGACGATGCCCGCGCCATGAAGCTGGCATACGAACTGCCCACCTGCCGGGTCATCGTCAATCAGGCGCATTGCTTTGCCACCGGCGGATCGTTCGACAATGGCATGCCATTTTCACTGTCGATGGGTTGCGGAACCTGGGGCGGCAATTCCATAGACGACAATCTCAACTTCCGGCACTTCATGAACATCACCAAAGTCGTCCGTACCATCCCGGCCGATGAGCCGATACTGGAGGATATCTTCAGCGCCTATTGGACCGCGGTTGGCGAATGACCATGGCCGGCCAACCTCACGGCACGAATGATGGGTGCTCGGTCCGCGATGTCATCGACCACTGGGCCGACGTGACACCGGATTCGTCGTTCCTCATCGATCCGCAGGACGACCGGCACTACAGCTTTCGCGAACTTCAGGCTCATGCGCGCAGCGTTACGTCCGGCCTTGCCGAGCGCGGCATGACGCCCGGCGACAGCATCGCCTATGCCTTCGAGAACAGTCCGCTGGCAGCGATGACCATTCTGGGCCTGTTCTACGGCGGCTATCTCGCAACCGCCGTCAATCTGGTCGCCGGCAATGACGTCATCGCCTATGTGTTGGAACACAGCGAGGCAAGGCTGGTTCTCGTCCAGCCGCAAACCCGCGAGCTGGCCGAACGTGCCGCGTCGGGATTGAGTGCACCTCTCAGCAATGTATCCGTGACCGAGATTGAGGACGATGCCGAGGCGACGCAAACCGCTGCGCCAACCTGCGACAGCACTGGCTTGCTCATGTACACATCCGGCACCACCGGGCGGCCCAAGGGCGTGGTTCTCAGCCATGGCAATCTGCTGGCCGGCGGCGGCAACACGATGCTCGGGCACCACCTGACGCCAGCCGACCGGGCCATGTGCGTGCTGCCGCTCTATCATATCAACGGTCTTTGTGTGACTTTGATGGGCCCGTTGGTGTCCGGCGGCAGCGTGATCATGCCGCCGCGCTTTTCGGTTAGCGCGTTCTGGCCGATCATCGCCAGCCACGCCGCCACCTGGTTTTCGGTCGTACCGACCCAGATCTCCTACCTGCTGCACGATCAAGGCACTTCCGCTCGCCGCGCCGGCAGCCTGCGGTTCGGCCGTTCAGCCTCCGCACCGTTATCGCCAGACGTGCACCGTGCCTTCGAGGAGCGGTTCAACATTCCGGTCATCGAGACCATGGGTCTGACCGAAACCGCAGCGCAAATACTGTCCAATCCCATGCCGCCGGGCGAACGCCGGATCGGTTCACCAGGCCTTGCCGCCGGCAACGAAGTGATCATCGCTGATGGCAGCCAGGTCGAGGTTGCGCGTGGCAGCGAGGGCGAGGTCCTGGTGCGCGGTGCCAATGTCATGCAGGGCTATCTGAAGAACCCTGAGGCCACCGCCCAAGCCCTCACCCCGGACGGCTGGCTGCGCACCGGCGATCTCGGCCGCATGGACGAAGACGGCTATGTCTTCATCACCGGCCGCCTGAAGGAACTGATCATCAAGGGCGGCGAAAACATCGCGCCGCGCGAAATCGATGAGGCGCTCTATAGTCATCCCGCAGTCGTGGAGGCTGCCGCCTTCGCCTGTCCCTGCGAACATTACGGTGAACGCGTTGAAGCCGCGGTGGTGTTGGCCGGGCATGCCCGGGTCAGCGAAACTGACCTGATCTCCTTGTGTGTGAGCAAGGTCGGTAGCTTCAAGTCGCCTGACCGGATTCACTTTTTCCCGGCGCTGCCGAAAGGCCCGTCAGGCAAGATCCAACGCAAAGGCCTGACGGCCATGGTGGCGACCGCCAATGGTCAGGCCCATAAGAACACTGAGGCCGGACCAGTGCAAGCCTATGATCGAACCGGGTCAACCCGATCCATCTAGAGCCTTTTTTGATAATACCGAGCCATTTGATGGGTCAAATTCGTTCAGCCCGGCAAGCCATGGCGCGCCGCGCGATGCGGTGTATCGGGCAAGCGGCATGGCACACCGGATGGGCGAATTTGGCCCACCGAAGGCCGACTTTTCGCGCTCGCTGGACAGCGTTAGGCGGCACTTGTGGTCAGCCTGACCACGGCGTGCCGCCTGCCTTGCCAGCAAACGTGAAAAGCCGGTCAAATGGCTCGGTATTGTCAAAAAAGGCTCTGGGGCGATTGCTTGCTGGTCAGCCGGCGTTCTTGGTTTGCAGTTTCTGCCAGGTATTGTTCTGGGACATCATCTTTTTCAGGAAGGCCATGTTGGCGTTGACCTGTTCAGGGGGCAGGTCGCGGCTGGCGATGTCGCGGGCCTCGTCGAACCGGCCCTGCAGACCGACGGCCAGAGCCAGATTCTGCCGGATGCGCGGCTGGCTGGCGCTGGCCGGAATGGCATCGGCCTTCTTCAACTCCGCCTCGGCCTGAGGCAGATTGCCCTCGAGCAGGTGCGACATGCCGATATTGTTCATGATCGACACTTCACCGGGCCGGCTATTCAGCGCCGACTGGTAATAGCCGCGGGCCTTGGCATGCTGGCCGGTCTGATCGAGAGCCGAACCGAGGGCGGAATAGGTCTTCCAGTCGGCCTTGCCGGACTGTACCACCGGTTGCAGCACACCAATTGCGCTCTGGGCCTGGCCGGCCTTGACCAGTTGTTTGCCGTAGTAGGCCTGAAAGCGCATGTCCTGTTTGTGGTAACCGGCCATTTCGCCAAGGACCGACATCTTCTGGTCGGTCTGGCCGAGCGCGTCGAGTTGCTGGACATAAGCCATGCCGAGCCGCAGGTCCTTGCGGTTGGCCTGCCAGCGCTTGCCGGCCGCCGCGGTTTCCTTGAGGGAGGCTTCGCCCAGCGAAGCGGTTGCCAGAGCATCGGCATTGCGGTCGGCCACGGTAGCCGACTGGCAGCCTGCGACCGAGATGGCGAGCAGCGCGCCGGCTGCCAGAGTGCCAAAGCCCGGGCCAAGCCGCGGGCATGAGAACCAGTGAAGACGCATGCCTAACTCCTTTGCCGCGCTTGCGGCGGCGAATCCAACCAACAGCCGATATTCGCCTCGTGAGGTCAACAAACCATTAACCATACCTGCCGGGGCGGATGTTTTTCGGCGACCGGTTTGCCCCGATGCGACGGCGTGCTAGTTTGCGCGGGTTTCCTGACGCTTCGATGACCGGTGATCTCAATGACGACACGCATGCCTGCCCATGACAAGCTGCTGCTGCCGGCCTCCTCGGCGGCCAAAGCGGTGCCGATCCACCTGGTGGCAAAGGCCAAGGCGTCCGGTGTCGTCAAGCGGTTACCGGCGGCGCACCGCACCTGGGCCAGCGCCCAAGGCTTTGAGGGAGGGCCCGGTCAGTTCGTCGCCCTGCCCGCCGCCGACGGCAAGATCGATAGTGTGTTGTGCGGCGCAGGCGACGATGTCCGGCGTCCAGCGCCCTTTGCGATCGGTGCTCTGGCGTCCAAACTGCCCAAAGGCGCTTACCGGCTTGTGGAAGAGCCGGACAACGCCGACCTGGTCGCACTTGGCTGGTTGCTCGATGCCTACCGCTTCGACCGCTACAAGACGGCCAGCCAGTGTGCCACCGCATTGATCTGTCCATCCCGCGTCGAGCGCAATGATGTCCTGCAGGCCGCCGATGCGACACGCCTGGCACGCGATCTGATCAACACGCCAACCAGCGACATGGGGCCGGGAGATCTGGAAAAGGCCGCGCTTGATCTGGCCCGGCGCTACAAGGCGAAGTCGCGCATTGTGTCGGGCAAGGTTCTGGAGAAAAACTTCCCCATGGTGCATGCCGTTGGCCGTGCCAGTGCCACGCCGCCCCGGCTGATCGATCTGACCTGGGGCCCGGCGCGCGGCAAGAAAGTGACGCTGGTCGGCAAGGGAGTGTGCTTCGACACCGGCGGGCTCGACATCAAGCCGGCATCCGGCATGCTGATCATGAAAAAGGACATGGGTGGCGCCGCCAACGTCCTGGCTCTGGCGCAGATGATCATGGCGGCCAAGCTGAACGTACGCCTGCGGGTTCTGATCCCGGCGGTCGAGAACGCCATCGACGGAAATGCCTTTAGGCCCGGCGACATCCTGACCAGCCGCAACGGGTTGACCGTGGAGATCGGCAACACCGATGCCGAAGGCCGGCTGGTGTTGGCCGATGCGCTTGATCTGGCTGACGAGGAGGAGCCCGATCTGCTGGTCGACATGGCGACGCTGACCGGCGCGGCACGCGTCGCGCTGGGGCCAGACGTACCGCCGTTCTACACCGACGATGAAGACCTCGCGGCGGCCTTGCGCCAGAACGCCGAAGCCCATAACGATCCCCTGTGGCGGCTGCCGTTCTGGACCCGCTATGAGCAGCTGCTCGACAGCAAGACCGCGGACATCAACAACACCGGCACGGGCGGCTTCGGCGGATCGATTACCGCCGGGCTGTTTCTGCGCAAGTTCGTAACCAGGGCCAGGGCATATATACATCTCGACATCTACGGTTGGACACCGGTAGCGCTGCCCGGAAAGCCGGTGGGCGGTGAGGCCCAGGGCATCCGGGCCCTGTTCAGCCTGATCCGTGAGCGCTATTCTGCCTGATCGCGACGCGACGAGAATTCTTGAGCCTGGGACAGGCCGCTGTCCCGTCCCCATCTGATGCCGATCGGCAAGTCGGCCGCACATGCCGTGGGCATTTGCCTTGTTCCTGCCACGGCTTTCCGGTTAAATGATACGGAGCCGAAATGATCTGTGAATAGCAACGGTCGCACCAATCCCTGAGCAAGCATGGAACTATCGCCCGCACAGGCTCTAATGCTATGGCAGCGCGTCCATCTGAAACTGGTGCGCGATGACGATCCCGATTTGTCGATGCGGCAGCTCGCCATCTTGCTGACCATCTACCTGGAGGCGCCGCCGCACACGGTGCGCGCCCTTGCCAAGCGCCTCAATGTTTCCAAACCGGTCATCACCCGGGCTCTCGACTCGATGGGGCGTTTCGATCTGGTCAGCCGGCGGCGCGATCCGGACGACAAGCGAAACGTGCTGATCCAGCGCACCGTCGAGGGGGCACTCTACATCGAGCGGCTGTCCGACACGATCGCCGAAACCGCCGGCGAGACCGTTCCGAGATGAGCCTCGATCCACGCCTCAATGCATTTCGGCCCGACCTGGCCGATGAGCGGCTGCGAGGGCAGGTCGAGGCGGAGCGCTTTGTGGCCGGCGTTCCGCATCAGGTTTCCACACCCGTTGCGGCCGTTCACGGCACACCCGATGACACCGCATCGCTGACCACCCAGGCGCTGTTCGGCGAGGTGGTCGACGTGTTCGAGACGTGCAATGGCTGGGCCTGGGGGCAATGCCGGTCCGATGGTTATGTCGGCTACATGCCGGCTGACGCCTTATCGCCGGATGTCCACCAGCCGACGCACAGGGTCTCGGTCCTCTCCAGTTATCTGTACTGGGCGCCAGGCATCAAGACGCAGCCGGCGGTGCCGGTCTATCTCAACTCGCAGCTGAGGGTGACGGGCAGCGAAGGTGAATTCGCCGCGCTGGCCGACGGACGCTTCGTCTGGGCGGCGCATGTGACACCGCGGCAGGAGGCGGCCGGCGATCCCGCCGGCGTGGCGGCGCAATTCCAGTACGTGCCCTATTTGTGGGGCGGCGTCACCCAGGCCGGCGTCGACTGTTCGGGACTGGTCCAGATGAGTTTCGCCGCCTGCGGAAAACCCTGCCCGCGCGATAGTGACATGCTGCAGGAACACATCGGCGAACCGCTGCTTATCAACGATCTCGACGGGCTGCAGCGCGGCGACCTGGTGTTCTGGAAAGGCCATGTCGGCATGATGCTCGATGCCACAAACCTGATCCACGCCAACGGCCACCACATGACGACTGTCATCGAACCGCTGCACGAAGCGGTCGAGCGCATCGCCCGGCTGTACGGCCCGGTGACCGGCTTCCGACGCCCCTGAACGGATTTAAGCGCGCTTGCCGATACCACTCGTATGACGCATGCGCTGGCGGAAAACCGTTGTCATATTAGCGCGGTCAAGAATTGGAAAAGTCGAACGCCAATACCACGGGTACTACTGCGCCACGACGCCTTTTGGGGCGGTCTCATGGTCGAGAGCGGCGGCGAGCAAAGCCCTTGTGTAATCGTTCTGCGGGCGTTCGAAGATTTCCTCAGCAGGACCCGCCTCGACGATATTGCCGGTGCGCATCACCACCACATCGTTGGCCAGCGCCCGCACCACCTTAAGGTCGTGGCTGATGAACAGATAGGCCAGATCGTGGCGCCGCTGCAGTTCGCGCAACAAATCGACGATCTGGGCCTGCACCGACATGTCGAGTGCGCTGGTCGGTTCATCGAGCATCACCACCTTCGGTTCCAGCACCATGGCCCGGGCAATGGCGATGCGCTGGCGCTGGCCGCCGGAGAACTCGTGCGGGTAGCGCTCCATGACGGAAGGGTCGAGGCCAACCTCACGCAGGGCTTCGGCGACGCGCCCGGTGCGTTCATCATAGTCCATGTTCGAAAACTGGATCAGCAGGCCTTCCTCGACGATCTGGCGGATCGACATGCGCGGGCTGAGTGAGCCGTAAGGGTCCTGAAACACGATCTGCAGCTCGCGGCGCAACGGCCGCATGGCGCGGGCGTCGAATTCCTCGATCTGCTGTCCTGAGTAAACGATGCTGCCCTCGCTCGGCACCAGCCGCATGAGCGCCAGACCGAGGGTGGTCTTGCCGGAGCCGGACTCGCCGACGACGCCGAGGGTCTGGCCCTGGCGGATTTCGACATCGACCCCGTCGACCGCCTTGACGTGGCCGACAGTGCGCCGGAAGAAACCGCGCTTGATGGGGAACCATACCTTCAGCCTGCCGGCCGACAGCACCTGCGGCTTGGAGTGGTCGGGATGCGGCGGTGCACCAGACGGCTCGGCCTCGAGCAGATGACGGGTGTAGGCGTGCTGCGGGTCGGTGAAGATGTCGTGAACCGGCCCGCGCTCGACTATCTCGCCCTGCTTCATGACGCACACCTTGTCGGCGAAATGGCGCACGATGCCGAGATCGTGAGTGATCATGATGATCGCCATGCCGAACTCGGCCTGCAGGTCCTTCAGCAGCTTGAGGATTTGCGCCTGCACCGTGACATCGAGCGCGGTGGTCGGTTCATCGGCGATCAGCAGGTCGGGATTGTTGGCCAGCGCCATGGCGATCATCACCCGCTGGCGCTGGCCGCCGGAGAGCTGGTGCGGATAGCTGCCGAGCCGGGTCTCGGCGTCGCGGATACCGACCTTGGTGAGTAGATCAAGCGTGCGTTCGCGGGCGGCGGTTTCGCCCAGGCCCTGGTGCAGCTCGAGGATCTCGCCGATCTGGCGCTCGACCGTATGCAGCGGGTTGAGCGAAGTCATCGGCTCCTGGAAGATCATCGTGATGTCGTTGCCGCGCACCCGGCGCAGGTCGCGCTCGTCGGCATCGAGCAGTTCCTCGCCGTTGAACCGCACCGAGCCGGAGGGATGATGCGCTGCCGGATAGGGCAGAAGCTTGAGGATCGACAAGGCCGAGACCGACTTGCCGGATCCGGATTCGCCAACCAGCGCCAGGGTCTCGCCCTTTCCCACCTCGAAGCTGACCGAGCGCACCGCGTGCGTGACGTTGCCGCCCTGGCGGAAGTCCACCGACAGGTCTGAGACCTTGAGCAGGGTGTCGCCGGTGCCGGTCATGCGAAGGTCTTTCGCGGATCGAAGGCATCGCGCACCGCTTCGCCGATAAACACCAAAAGGCTGAGCATCACCGAGACCACAGCAAAGCCGGTGAGGCCGAGCCACGGCGCCTGCAGGTTGTCCTTGCCTTGCTTGAGCATCTCGCCCAGCGAGGCCGAGCCGGACGGCAGGCCGAAGCCGAGGAAGTCGAGGGCCGTCAGCGTTGTGATCGAACCGGACACGATGAAAGGCATGAAGGTAATTGTGGCGACCATGGCGTTGGGCAGCAGATGCTTGAACATGATCTTGCGGTCGGTGAGCCCCAGCGCCCGCGCCGCCCGGACATACTCGAAATTGCGCCCGCGCAGGAACTCCGCTCTGACCACCCCGACCAGCGCTGTCCATGAGAACAGCAGCAGGATGCCGAGCAGCAGCCAGAACGATGGGGTGATGAAGGCGGCCAGAATGATCAGCAGGTAGAGCGTCGGGATCGATGTCCAGATTTCGATGAAGCGCTGGAACAAGAGGTCGGTCCAGCCACCGAAGTAGCCCTGCGTCGCCCCGGCGATCACTCCAACTATCGACGACAGGACGGTAAGGATCAGACCGAAGATCACCGAAATGCGGAACCCGTAGATCAGCCGGGCAATGACGTCGCGGCCCTGATCGTCGGTGCCGAGCCAGTTCATGTTGCCGAACACGCAGTTGGAGTCATCGACACCGGCGGGGTACTTGGCACATGCGGTTTCCGTGCTCAGCAGCAAGGCCGGTCGCGATGGGGCCGGCATCGGCAGGGCGTTGTTGACGGTTCTGTACCCGTAACGAACCGGTGGCCACACCATCCAGCCGTTTGCGTTCACCTCGTCTTGGATAAACGGATCACGAAAATCCGTGGTGGCCAGGAAACCGCCGAACTTCTCCTCCGGGTAGTCGTTGAACACCGGCAGCAGGATTTCACCTTTGTAGGAGGCGACGATCGGCCGGTCGTTAGCGATGAATTCGGCAAACAGGCTGAGGATGAACAGCGCGATGAAGATCCACAACGACCAGAAGCCGCGTCGGTTGGCCTTGAACAGCTCCCAGCGCCGGGCATTGAGGCCCGACAGCCAGCGGCGGCGCGGCAGCGCGGCGTCGGGAGCATCGGGGGTCTGCAGTGCGGCGTCCATCTACAGCTCCCGGGCCTCGAAATCGATGCGCGGATCGATCCAGGTGTAGACCAGATCGCTGATCAGGTTGGTGATCAGGCCGAGCAGCGAGAAGATGTACAGCGTGGCGAACACCACCGGATAGTCGCGGTTGATGGCGGACTCGTAGCCAAGCAACCCCAGGCCATCGAGCGAGAAGATGGTTTCGATGAGCAGCGAGCCAGCGAAGAATGCGCTGATGAAGGCGCCGGGAAACCCGGCCACCACGATCAACATGGCATTGCGGAACACATGGCCATAGAGCACCCGCCGCTCGGTCAGCCCCTTGGCCCGCGCCGTCATAACATACTGCTTCTTGATCTCGTCCAAGAACGAGTTCTTGGTCAGCAGCGTCATGGTGGCGAATGACGATACCGCCAGTGCGGTCAGTGGCAGCACCAGGTGCCAGGCATAGTCGATGACCTTCTGCCACAACGACAGGTCGGCGAAGTTGTCCGACACCAGCCCGCGCAACGGGAACCAGTTGTAGAACGAGCCGCCGGCAAACAGCACCACCAGCAGAATGGCGAAAAGGAAGCTCGGGATGGCATAGCCGACGATGATCACGGCGGACGTCCAGACATCGAATTTCGAGCCGTCGCGCACCGCCTTGGCAACGCCGAGCGGGATAGAGATGGCATAGGACACGAAGGTCAGCCACAGGCCCAGCGAGATCGAAACCGGCAGCTTTTCCTTGATCAGCTGCAGCACCGAGACATCGCGGAAGTAGCTCTCGCCGAAATCGAAGCGGGCATAGTTGTAGATCATCAGCGCGAACCGCTCATGGGCCGGTTTGTCGAAGCCGAACTGCTTTTCCAGCGACTTGATGAACTCCGGATCGAGACCCTGCGCGCCACGGTATTTCGACGTGACCGCATCACCGCCACCGCCGCTGGTCTGTGCCCCGCCGGTCACTTCGCTGCCGGTGCCGCCACCGATGCGCGCTGTGGCGCCGACATCGGTGCCCGACAGTTGCGCCAGTACCCGCTCAACCGGTCCGCCGGGGGCGAACTGGATGATGAAGAAGCTGATCGCCATGATGCCGAGCAGGGTCGGGATCATCAGCAGCAGTCTTCTGAGGATATAGGCGCCCATGGCTAAGGTGATTCGCTCGTCGTTTACGCCAGTGTCACGATCGCGCGCGCTCTGGCAAGGGCGGCTTGTTCCCCTCCCCCTTGTGGGGAGGGGTTAGGGGTGGGGGCAGCGAGGTGCCAGCTTTGTCCACTCCTGCTACCTGGTAGCGCCGTGGCCCCACCCGGTCAGTGCTGGGCACTGTCCACCCTCCCCACAAGGGGGAGGGTAGAGGAATGCGCTCGCCGCCAAGCGTAAACGGCGCGTTCATCACGGTCCCTTGTTCAAAGCGGCGGCTTTGCCGGCATCTATCCACCAGGTTTCGAGCACGCCGCGGTTGAACCGTGGTTTGACGGCCGGGCGGCCGAATCGGTCCCAATGGGCGATGTTGTGTGCGCCCTTGTACCAGTGCGGCACCCACGGGTGGTGGGCGCGCAAAACCCGATCGAGGGCACGGACCGCAGTGGCCAGATCGTCCCGTGTCCTGGCCTGGATGGTGTGATCGATCAAGGCATCGACGGCCGGTGACTTCAGGCCTGTCACGTTGAAGCTGCCGCTGGTATCGGCGGTGCTGGAATGCAGGAAGGCCCGCAGCTCGACGCCGGGCGTTTCCGACATGGTGTAGCGTTGCACCGATATGTCGAAGTCGAAAGTCTTCAGCCGCTCCTGATACTGCGCCGCCTCGACTTGGCGGATGGTGCCCTCGATGCCAAGCAGTTCCAGATTGCGGATGTAGGGGGCGATGATGCGCTCAAAGCCGGACGAGAAGATCAGGAACTCGACGGTAAACGGTTCGCCGGCCGCATCGACCAGTTGCGCGCCCTTGCGTTGCCAGCCGGCCTGGCGCAGCAGTTGACTGGCCCGGCGCAGCAGCGCCCGGTCTTGGCCGCTGCCGTTCGACACCGGCGGCATGACCGGCTCATCGAGCGCGCCGGGCGGCAGATCGCCCTTCAGCGGCTCGAACAGTGCCAGTTCGGCAGCAGGCGGTTTGCCTTCGGCCTTGAGCGACGAGTTCTCAAAAAAGCTGGTGGTCCGCTTGTAGAGATTGAAGAACAAGTTGGCGTTCGACCATTCAAAATCGAAGGCCAGGCCGAGCGCTTGGCGGGTCAGCGGATCGGCGAATTTGGCAAGGCGCATGTTGATGAAGAACCCTTGCGCGCCTGATGTCGTTTCGTCCGGAAGGTTCAGCTTGATCAGCCGGCCGTCCTTGACCGCCGGAGTGTCGTACTCCGTCGCCCAGTCCTTCGACGTGAACTCCTCGCGCAAGTCGAGCACCCCGGCCTTGAGCGCTTCCAGCTCCGCCGTTCGGTCGCGGAAATAAAGCAGCTTGATTTCGCCGAAATTGAATCGGCCGCGGTTCACAGGCAGGTCCTTGGCCCAATAGTCGTCGCGGCGTTCGTAGGTGATGAAGCTGCCCTGCTTGAAATCCTTGATCCGATAGGGACCGGAGCCGACCGGCGGCTTGAGGGTCGACTTGGAGAAATCTTCTTTCTCGTAATAGGCCTTGGAGAACACCGGCAGCGTGGCGACGACCATCGGCAGGTCGCGGACGTTCTTTCCGGTGAAGGTGTAGGTGACCGTGCGATCGTCGCTGGCGCTGGCCGATACGACATCGCGCAATTGAATCTGGAAGCGTGGATGGCCGGCGGTCTTCAGCAGGTCGAAGGATGCAGTGACGTCTGTTGCCGTCACCGGCGTGCCGTCGGAGAACACCGCCTGCGGCCTGAGCTTGAAGGTGACACTCATCTTGTCTTCGGCGAGATCAGCAGTTTGCGCGATCAAACCGTAAACCGCATCGGGCTCGTCGAAGGCGCGCACCATCAGACTGTCGAACAACAGATCGAGCCGCTGGGCCGGATCGCCGCGCAGGATGTAGCCGTTGAGATTGTCGAACGTGGTGTTTCCGGCAGTGCCCAGCGTGGTGATCGTACCACCCTTCGGCGCATCCGGATTGACGTAGTCGAAATGGGCAAAGCCAGCCGGGTATTTCAGATCGCCGAATGCCGAC
Source organism: Aestuariivirgaceae bacterium (assembly GCA_965216335.1). Classification (GTDB taxonomy): domain Bacteria; phylum Pseudomonadota; class Alphaproteobacteria; order Rhizobiales; family Aestuariivirgaceae; genus JAHEJE01. Next base: position 2,676,712 of record OZ244154.1, read on the forward strand.
AGTCCCTGACGCGGTTCAGCGCCGGCTCCGGTCACCAGCGCCAGAACGGCCAGGCAGCCGGCAAGTGCGCCGAGCGCCCGCCTCATGATTTCACCTTTTCGGCCCGCGCCTCGTCCCACCACCAGATCGTCGGAAATCCGTCGCTGTAGGGCGGCAGCGTCTCGGGGCGGCCGAACCGGTCCCAGCGCGCGATGCGTTCATAGGGAATGTGCCACATCGGCACCACGAAATGGTTCCACATCAGCACCCGGTCGAGCGCCCGGGTCGCCGCCACCAGTTCCTCTCGCGACTTGGCGTAGATGATGCGGTCGATCAGCTTGTCGACGGCCGGATCGGAAATGCCGACGAGGTTCCGGCTGCCCGGCCTGTTAACCGCCGCACTACCCCAGTAGTTGCGCTGCTCGTTGCCCGGCGACAGCGACTGCCCCCATGAGCCGACGATGATGTCATAGTCGAAATTCTGCACCCGGCGTTCATATTGCGAGGCATCGACGGTGCGCACCTTTGCTTTGATGCCGAGGCGCTGGAGCTGCTCGATGTAAGGCAGGGTGATACGTTCGAACAGCGGTGAGTAAAGCAGGAACTCGACCTTGAACGGCTGCCCGTCCGCATTCACCAGTATCCGGTCCTTGCCTGGCTTCCACCCCGCGGCCCTGAGCAGCTTGGCGGCCTCGCGCAGATTGCCGCGCTGGGCCTGCGGATTGCCGGCAATGGGGTTTGTGAACTCGGATGTGAACACTTCCGCAGGCACCTCGTCCCTGACCTGGTTGAGGATGTCCAGCTCGATGCCCTGCGGCAGTCCGGTGGCCGCCAGTTCTGAGTTGTCGAAATAGCTGTTGGTACGCTTGTACTGGCCGTAGAACAGGTTGTCGTTCGACCATTCGAAATCGAAAGCGTAGTTGAAGGCGCGGCGCACTCGGGCATCCTTGAACAGCGCCCGGCGCAGGTTGAAGGCATAGCACTGCATGCCCTGCGGGGTTTTCACGTCGATCTTGTCGAGCACCACTCCACCGGTCTTGACCGCCGGAAAGTCGTATCCGGTCGCCCAAACCTTGGAAGAATTCTCGTTGCGCCAGTCGTACTGGTCGCCTTTGAAGGCCTCAAAAGCCACTGTTTGGTCGCGGAAATAGGTCGCGGTGATGGTGTCAAAATTGTTGCGCCCAACGTTCACTGCCAGGGTATCGCCCCAGTAGTCGGCAACGCGTTTGACCGTCATTGAACGGCCGGGCTTGACTTCGGCGATCTTGTACGGTCCCGATCCGAGCGGATGCTCCAGCGTCGTCGCCTTGATATCGCGCGCTGCGCCGTCGGCGGCTTTGCCGGTCCACCAGGCCTTGGACAGTACCGGCAGCTGACCGGTGATATGCGGCAGTTCGCGGTTGCCCTTTTCGGAGAACAGGAAAGTCACCTCGCGCGCTCCGGTCTGCTCTGCCCTGGTGACGTTCTGGTAGTAGAAGGCAAATTGCGGATGCGCCTGCTTGATGGCCTCCATCGTCCAGATCACATCGTCCGCCGTCACCGGAGAACCATCATGAAAGCGCGCCTCGGGTCTCAGGCGGAACGACACCTGGGAGAAATCGTCCGGATGCTTCATTGCCTCGGCGATCAGGCCGTAGGCCGTACTCGGCTCGTCGAGCGATGCGGTGGTCAGGCTTTCGAACGGCCAGCCCGACAGCAGACCCGACACGCCCTTGAAAGTGTACGGATTGAGCGAATCGAACGTGCCGATGCCGAACAGCCTGACACGGCCACCCTTCGGCGCATCCGGATTGACATAGTCGAAGCGTTTGAAGTCGGCCGGATACTTGACGTCACCGAACAGCGACAACCCGTGCTGCCAGTCTGTGCTGGCCGCGGCGGCATCGACGCCGAACAGCTTGAAGCTGCTGGCGCCGGCAACGGCGGAGGCGGTCTTGAGCAGGTTGCGGCGTGTAATGCGCATGGTCACCGTGAGGAATCGTGGAAGCTGCCGGTCCTCTATGCCACAAACCAAAACACCGGCGGAAGGCCCGCCGGTGTGAAATCTTGGTAAGCTTTCGGTGAGGTACCGTGCGCCGGCCCGAAGGCTATTCCGTCGGCAGCGGCTGCGGATTGTCGCTCAGGCTGCGCAGGTAGGCGATCAGGTCGGCGCGCTTGCCGTCGTTCTTCATGCCGCCAAACGCCATTTTGGTTCCTTTGGCAAAGTCCTTGGGCTTGAGCAAAAAGGCGTTGAGCGCTTCATAAGTCCAGGTGTCGCCGCTCATGCCTGAAAGGGCGCTGGAATAGTTCCCAAATCCATCCGCTGCGCCGATGTTGCGTCCGACGATATCATAGAGGTTCGGGCCGACCTTGTGGGCGCCGCCCTTTTCGAAGGTGTGGCAGGCGGCGCAAGGCTTCACGTTGCCCTTGGTCGCATCGGCACTGGCGAGCAGGGAGGCGATTGTCACCTCTACCTTTTCTTCACCGCTGCCGCTGCCACCAGCTGCGGCTTCCGCGACATCGACCACCATGCCCGGTTTTTCCGGCGCATCGGCATGATAGATGATTCCGGCCACTTCTTTCAGACCGAACACCATCAAGGCTGTAAACAGGACCGCTCCGGCGATCTTGTTGAATTCAAAACTGTCCATGACGAGCTTTCACACCCCTTGAAGCTTCATTGCACCGGCAGGCTGCGGCCCCCGATTGCCGCTCAGGCGCCAACTGCGCGCGGAAACTAATTGTTTCTCAGCGCCACTGCAATACGTATAACCGCCGCATGTTCATTTTGCCGCGTTGGAGGCGGTTGATCAATGCTCTCGCATGATACATCCGACACGATCATCGTCATTCCCGCCCGCATGGCATCGACCCGCTTGCCGGGCAAGCCGATGGCCGACTTGTGCGGCCGGCCGATGATCGTGCGGGTGTGGGAGCGTGCCAGGCAGGCCGGCCTGGGACCCGTCCTGGTGGCTGCCGCCGAGCCGCAGATTGCCCGCCTCATCGAGGAAACCGGCGGCCAGGCGATCGTCACCGACCCCGACCTGCCATCCGGCTCGGACCGCATTGCACAGGCACTGGCGCTGCGCGATCCGCAACGGCGCTACCGCTTTGTGGTCAATCTGCAGGGCGACCTGCCGCTGATTGCGCCCGAAGCGATCACCCGCTGCCTTGAGCCCTTCCGCCTGAAGGGGGTCGACCTGACCACTCTGGCGGCGCAGATCGAGGACGAGAACGAATTGACAGACCCCAACGTGGTGAAAGCCGTCATGGGCGAGCCCGATTCCGCCGGGTTGGCCATCGCCGAAGATTTTGAACGGCAATTGCCGGCCAGCGCATCGCCGCCCTACTGGCACCATGTCGGGCTTTACGCCTATCGCCGCAGCGCGCTTGAACGGTTCGTCAGCCTTCCGGTGAGCGCTCGTGAGGCAGAGCGCAAACTGGAGCAGATGCGGGCGCTGGACAACGGCATGAAGATCGGCGTGGCCTGCGTTGACACGATCCCTTTCGGTGTCGATACTCCCGACGATCTCGAACGGGCACGCAAGGTACTGCGTGCCGAACTTGCGCAACACAACAAAGCCGGTTGACAGTGCGGCGAAAGCCCGCTGCACCGCTTCATTGGGGCAGGCAGACGTGACCACACCGAAACGCAACAGGAAAATTGCCTATCAGGGCGAACCGGGGGCCAATTCGCATATTGCCTGCCGCGAAGCCTATCCGGACTATGAGGCGGTTGCCTGCCGAACCTTCGAGGATGCCTTTGCCGCAGTCGAGCAGGGCGACTGCAAACTGGCGATGATTCCGATCGAAAATTCGCTGGCCGGGCGGGTCGCCGATATTCATCACCTGATGCCGGAATCGAGCCTCTATATCGTTGGCGAACACTTCCTGCCGATCCACCACGACCTGCTGATCGTGCCGGGCGCCAGCCTGAATAAAATCAAGACCGTGCACAGCCACGTTCACGCCCTCGGCCAATGCCGCAAGGCGATCCGAGAGCTCGGCCTGCATGCGGTGGTTGCCGCCGATACGGCAGGTGCGGCGCGCGAGCTTTCCGAAATCAAGGATCCCTCGCGCGCGGCGATAGCCACATCGCTGGCCGCCGAGGTCTACGGGCTTGAGACGGCGCGGCGCAACATCGAGGACGAAGACCACAATATGACCCGCTTCGTCATCCTGTCGGCTGAGCCCGACGACGCCGAACCGGGTGAGGAAGCGGTGGTGACGTCGTTCGTGTTCCGGGTGCGCAACGTTCCCGCGGCGCTCTACAAGGCCATGGGTGGGTTCGCCACCAATGGCGTCAACATGACCAAGCTGGAGAGTTACCAGATCGAGGGCCAGTTCTACGCCACCCAGTTCTATGCCGATGTCGAGGGCCATCCCGCTGACCGGCCGGTGCGCCTGGCACTCGAGGAGCTGTCCTTCTTCACCTCTTATCTGCACATTCTCGGCACTTACAACGCCTCGCCGATGCGCGCCGAACTGGCCAAGCGGGCTGCTGCGGCCCACGGTGAACCCGGTTAGACCTTTTTGATTCGCGCCATCGCCGCAAGCACCAGATGATGCGCAATGGCCATGACCGGCGGTGTGCGCAGGCTCCGTGGGTGGCTATCACGCAGCATGGCGTCGAGATCGTCGAGGTCGAACCAGCGGGCATCTTCGATCTCGGCCCGGTCGAGGGTCAGGCTTGTGTCCAGCGCTTCGCCGATCAGGCCGATCATCAGCGATGACGGGAACGGCCACGGCTGCGACAGGACGTAGTCAACTGCACCGAGCCGCACGCCGGTTTCCTCGAACACCTCGCGCCGCGCGGCATCCTCAAGCGTTTCGCCCGGTTCCATGAAGCCGGCGAGCGCTGAGTATACACCAACGGCGAAATTCGGACCGCGTCCCAAAAGGCACCTGCCGTTGTGGATAGGAACGATGATCACCACCGGATCGGTGCGCGGAAAGTGATCGCCGCCGCAGGCATCGCAATGGCGCCGATAGCCGGCCTCCACCATTTCGGTGGCGGCCCCGCAGTTGGAGCAGAACTGGTGCCGCTCGTGCCAGAACAGCAGCGAGCGGGCCTGGGCCAGAAGGCCGAGCTCGCCGTGCGGCAGCGTGCCCTGGAGCGCAAGGCTGCGTAGGTCGATGAACTTTGTGCCCTGCGATGACGCAGGCGCGTCATGCACCGTGTCCAGACGCACGGCAAAGCGCACAGGACCGTCGCCATCCCGGCCCAGGAGCACTGGCTTTCCGGTTGTTGGCAGCGACGCGACCTCGTCCGGCTCGTGCCACTTGACGGCAATCTTGCCCCCGGTCACGTCGATCGCCGGCCGATCGCCGTCGAACACCGCAAACCGGCTGCCGGGATCGCGCAGCCGGGCGGCCAGCCATGTCCCGTCGAGCCGCGGTGCAGCCAGCCGGTCGAGCCGGTTGTCGATGAACCCCAGACCCTTCATTTCCTCCTCGTCTTGCGACGTTGCTGCTTATCATGGGCCGGGACCGTTGGCATGCGGTTTTTCAGCCGATGGCATGCGCGATGCTTGCATCGCAGCCCGCAAAGTCCGATATAGGGGGCGGGAGGTTGGCGGCGGACGCGCCGCTCGCCAACCGGGTCAGGACCGGAAGGTAGCAGCCCCAACGAGTTTGGCACGGGTTGCCCGTCCAGCCTCCCGCTCTTTCGGTGCATGTAAAATGACCGGTCAACGGTCGCCCGCCGGCGGAGCCTGACGGGCGGAGCGCGATGAACGACAATCCCGATACCGGACAAGACACGGCGGCTGCGGACGCGCCCGGCTACCGCGTTCTGGCCCGAAAGTACCGTCCCCAGACCTTCGACGACCTCATCGGCCAGGATGCCATGGTGCGCACCCTGAGGAACGCCTTCGAGACCGGCCGCATCGCCCAGGCCTACATGCTCACCGGTGTGCGCGGCATCGGCAAGACCACCACTGCCCGGCTCATCGCCCGTGCCCTCAACTACACCGGCGCCGACAAGCCGACCGTGGAGATGCCCGGCCTCGGCGAACATTGCGCCGCCATTCTCGAATCGCGCCACGTCGACGTGATCGAGATGGACGCCGCCTCCAAGACCGGCATCGACGATGTTCGCGAGATCATCGACAGCGTGCGCTACCGACCGATCTCTGCGCGCTACAAGGTATACATCATCGACGAAGTGCACATGCTGTCCAAGCAGGCCTTCAACGCCTTGCTGAAGACCCTGGAAGAGCCTCCCGAGCATGTGAAGTTCATATTTGCCACGACGGAAATCCGCAAGGTGCCGGTGACCGTGCTGTCGCGCTGCCAGCGTTTCGACCTGCACCGGCTGGACGCGGCGATGCTGCGGCAGCATTTCGCCAATGTCTGTGAACGTGAGCAGGTCAGCGCCGACGACGAGTCCCTGGCAATGATCGCCCGGGCGGCGGAAGGCTCAGTGCGCGACGGCCTGTCGCTGCTCGACCAGGCGATTGCCTATGGCGGGCGCGAGGTCAAGGGCGATGACGTGCAGGCGATGCTCGGTCTGATCGACCAGGCCCGGGTGATCGACCTGTTCGAAGCGGTGATGAGGGGCGATGCGGCCACGGCTCTGACCCAGCTCGAGGAGCAGTATGCCGCCGGTGCTGACCCGTACACCTTGCTGACCGACCTGGCCCGTTTCACCCACTGGGTGACGCGCCTGAAGATCGTGCCGGACGATGGCCGTTCCGGCCACACGGAAACGGAACGCAAGCGCGGCGCGGCCTTTGCCGAAAGCCTGGCCATGCCGCATCTGACCCGCGCCTGGCAAATGCTGACCAAGGGTCTGCAGGAACTGACGCTCAGCGCCAACCCGCTGATGACGGCGGAGATGGTGCTGATCCGTCTGGCCCATGTCGCAAGCCTGCCGCCGCCCGGTGATCTGGTCGCCCGGCTGAAGGACCGGCCTTCGCCGGTTGCGTCTTCAACGTCGGGTGCGCCGCCCGGATCGGTCAAGGAATCACCATCGGCCGCACCGACCGCGATTACGGCACAACCGGCGCCCGGCCTGCCGCCCGCCGCGGCCCAGGCGGCATTTGCGGTCCAGTCTGACGACACGCCGGGCGGTGTTTCGAAGCCGGTGCTGGAAACCTTTCACCAGGTTGTCGACTTCGTCGGCGTGCGCCGAGACATCAAACTGAAGTCGCAACTGGAGCGCCTCGTGCGCCCCGTGGCGGTGTCGGCCGGGTCGATTGAGATTGCCCTTGAGCCCCATGCGCCACCCGGCCTGCCGGGCGAATTGAGCCGCAAGCTCGAGGCCTGGACCGGCGAGCGGTGGATTGTGCTGGTGTCCAAGAAGGACGGCGACAAGCCGCTGCACCAGCAGAAGCGCGAGCACCGCAAAAGCCTGTTCGACGACGCGGGGCGAAATGCCGATGTCCGTGCCGCGCTGAACATGTTCCCCGGTGCAGAGATCGTCGATGTCGCGCCGCCGCCAGACGGGCTTGACGAATCGCTGCCCGGCGAGGATGCCGACGACACCTGATCCGAACAACCAGACAAACGATAGGACGTCCGATGAAAGACCTGACCCAGATGATGCAGAAAGTCCAGGAGATGCAAACCCGCATGGGCGAAGCCCAGGCGCGCCTGGAGGAGGCGACCGTGACCGGTTCGGCCGGCGGCGGGCTGGTGACCGTCACCCTGAACGGCAAGGGCATGATGACCGGCGTCGAAGTCGATCCCAGCCTGCTCAAGCCGGAGGAAAAGGAAATCGTCGAGGACCTGATCGTTGCCGCGCACACTGACGCCCGCGGCAAGGTCGACCAGATGGCCGCCGAGCAGATGAAAGACGTAACCGGTGGCCTGCCTCTGCCGCCGGGCTTCAAGATGCCCTTCTAGGTTGTTTGTGTGCAATGGCCGGACGCGCCACCAGCGCCAGCGAGATCGAACGGTTGATCCAGTTGCTTGCCCGCCTGCCGGGTCTCGGGCCCCGCTCGGCCCGGCGCGCCAGTCTGCACCTGATCAAGCATCGTGACAAGCTGCTGGCACCTCTCGCCACCGCCTTGGCCGAAGCCTATGAAAGGGTGTCGGTGTGCCGCCAATGCGGAAACATCGACACCATCAACCCGTGCACCCTGTGCGCCGACCCGCGTCGCGACGACAGCATCATCTGCGTCGTAGAAGAGGTCGGCGACCTGTGGGCGCTGGAACGCTCGGCTGCCATCAATGGACGCTATCACGTGCTCGGCGGCACCCTGTCGGCCATCGAGGGCGTGCGCCCGGAGGACCTCAACATCGCCAGGCTGATCGAGCGGTGCGGTTCCGGTGATGTCAAGGAAGTCATCCTGGCGGTCAACGCCACAGTCGACGGCCACACCACCGCTCACTACATCACCGAACGGCTGAAAGACACCGGTGTCGCCGTCTCCCGCCTCGCCCACGGCGTGCCGGTCGGCGGTGAGCTCGACTACCTCGATGAAGGCACCCTGATCGCGGCAATGAAGTCGCGCCGGCCGTTCTAGGGTCTGTGGGGAATCAGGATTCCCAAATCAGTTGATTTGTGATTCAGACTTCCTTTTGAGGAGGTTTTGATGATCCGGACAGTATTGACTGACACTCAATGGGCCAAGATCGAGCCGCACTGCTTGGGCAAGAAGTCTGACCCTGGGCGCAGCGGGACCAACAACCGTCTTTTTCTCGAAGCGGTGCTGTGGAAGGCGCGTACAAGCAGCCCGTGGCGTGACTTGCCAGAAGCCTTTGGTAACTGGAGTACGGTATTTCGCCGGTTTCGCGACTGGTCTGCAGCCGGCGTCTTTGAACGCATATTCGAGGCGGTCTCAGACGACCCCGACATGGAATATGTCATGATCGATGCAACGATAGTCCCGGTTCATCGTCATGGACATGGCGCTAAAGGGGGACTCAAAGCCAGGCGATAGGCAAATCGAAAGGTGGCTGGACGACAAAGATCCTCGCCTTGACAGATGCTTTGGGTAATCTCGTGCGCTTCGGTCTGCTGCCAGGAAACCGATATGATACCATCGGTGTTGCACCGCTCATTCACGGCCTTAACTTTGATGCTGTGTTGGCAGACAAGGCCTTCGACAGCAATTGGATCATTGAAGAGCTGGATGAGCGCGGAGCAGTGATCTGCATCTCGCAACGGCCGCAGCGAAAGCACCCATTGCAGATCGATCTGGAAATCTACAAGTGGCGCCACCTGATCGAAAACTTCTTCTGCAAACTCAAGGAATTCAAGGGCATCGCTATGAGGTCTGAAAAAACGGACACACACTACACATCGATGATCTATGCCTGTGCTGCCGTCATAAACTCAAGATGAATCCCCACAAGCCCTAGAGCACTTTCCGATCATATGGGATCACTTGATGGAGCCAAATTCGTTCATATGGCAGGCGCGGTGCGCGGGCGCGATGCGGTGCATCGGGCAAGCGCCGCAACGCACCAGATGGGCGAATTTGGCCCACCGAAGGCCGGATTTCCGCGCCTCCAGCCTGTCCCCGCGAAGGCGGGGATCGTTATGCTTCGCTTATGGCCAACCAGGCCATGGCGCAAAGCATGCCTAGCCAGCAGACGCGGAAACCCGGTCAAGTGATCCCATATGATCGGAAAGTGCTCTAGGGTTTGTTGAGTATCAGGCTGCGGCGCTGCCGGCTGGACAAAACCGGCGCCCGACTCCAGTGTATCGGCAACTGAGTCGCCGTTTCGACCGAGGATGCATGGCCACAGCCGACAAGACGCCAGAGGAACCCGGCACCGGATTCGTTGCCTGGCTGACGGCGCTTCAGGTCTATCTGAAGCCGCGGGTCGCGGTCATGCTGTTCCTCGGCTTTTCCGCCGGCCTGCCGCTGCTGCTCGTATTCGGTACGCTGTCGGCTTGGCTGGCCAAGCTCGGTGTCTCCAAGACCGGCATCGGGTTCTTCAGCTGGGTCGGCATCACCTATTCGCTGAAGTTCATCTGGGCGCCGGTGATCGACCGGCTGCCGATTCCGGTGCTCACACGGGCATTGGGCAAGCGCCGAAGCTGGATGCTCGTCGGCCAGGCCGGCATCATCACCGGCCTTGTCGCCATCTCGATGTCCGACCCGGCGAACGATCTCGTCACTGTGGCGCTGCTCGCCCTGCTGGTCGCCTTTTCCTCAGCCACCCAGGATATCGTGATCGACGCCTTCCGCATCGAATCGGCCGAGGACGAACTGCAGGGCGCCATGGCCGCCAATTACGTTCTCGGCTACCGTCTCGGCATGATCATGGCCGGCGCCGGCGCCCTCTATGTGGCGGGCAGCATATCCTGGCCCGCCGCCTACCAGGCCATGGCGCTGTGCATGCTGGTCGGCGTCGTGACCACCCTCTACATCACCGAGCCGCCGCACGCCGCGCCACCGGAACTGGAAAGGAACCTGGGCGAACGGGAGCGCCGGTTCGTGTCCTACAACATCTTCGGGGTCGCCGGGTTGTTCGCCCTTGTTGCCGGTATCGTTCTGCTGCTGCCTTGGCTCGGCGTGACGAAACCGCTCAACAGCTTGACCCAGACCATCTTTACCGGCGTGCTAATCGTCGCCGCGGGACTGGCTGCGCTCGGCGCGGCGGCACGCAAGGGACATGCCCAGGGCGTTGTTGGCTGGACTTATCCCTCGGTCATCCTGCCGTTTGCCGACTTTTTCCAGCGACTCGGATGGCTGTCGCTCGTCATCCTTGCCTTCATCGCCACCTACCGGTTCAGCGACATCATGCTCGGTATCATGGCCAACCCGTTCTACATCGACCTCGGTTTCAGCGAAAAGGACATCGCCAATGTCACCAAGGTGTTCGGGTTGATCATGACGATTGCCGGCGGTTATGCCGGCGGGCTGCTGATCACCCGGCTGGGCATCGGCCGGCCGTTGCTGCTGGGCGCCTGCCTGGTCGCCGCGACCAATCTGCTGTTCGCCTGGCTGGCGACAGTGGGTCCGGATATCAATGCGCTGGCCGTGACCATAGCCGCGGACAACTTCAGCGGTGGCCTGGCCAGCGCGGCATTGATCGCCTATGCCTCCAGCCTGACCAACCGGACGTTCTCGGCCGCCCAATACGCTGTTTTCAGTTCGCTGTTCACCCTCATGGGCAAGTTCATCGGCGGCTTTTCCGGCATTGTCGTCGACAGCTACGGCTATTTCACCTTCTTCTGGGTCGCCGCCGTGCTTGGTGTTCCGGCCATTCTCCTGACCCTCTACCTCATGCGCACCATTCCGCGCAGTGCCGGGGTTGGCGCCGCTCGCTGAGCCTCCCGGACCGCAAGCAATCACATGACCGTTTGCCGTCTGCTCGCCGACTGCCGGAGAAAATCCTGATCTTTCTCGCACGTTAAGGATTCAGCAACCATAGGCTTCGATTGCCTTGGGGGAACAGCTGATTGGTACGCCGCCTGCAATTCGTTTTGCAATTCTTGAGGCGCTGTCCCGAATTGAGACAACGCCACACAGAGGCCAAATCAGGAGGCGGCAAAATGCGGTACACATCAACGATCAAGTGCATGGTTACCCGGTTCAGAGCCGGCACCAGCGGCAATGTCGCAATCATCTTTGCCCTGTCTGCCGTGCCTATGTTGCTCGCAGCAGGCGCTGCCCTTGACTTTGTACAGGCCACAAACAAACAGGCGCAGTTGCAGGCGGCCATCGACGCCGGTGCGCTGGCTGCCGCCGCGACCCCGGATTTGTCCGACAGCGAGCGCGTAGACCTGGCCAACTCCGTCTTTGCCAGCAATTTTGCGGCAGGCAGTGGATCACAGGCCACCACGAACGTCATCATTGCAGATGGCGCTGTCTCAATGTCGGCAGACCTGGCCGTCCCGACTGCCTTCATGCGCGTTGCCGGCCTTGGGTCCATGGACATCGCCTCGTCGGTGACCGTGAACATCCCCGAACCGAAGAAAGCCGAAATTGCACTCGCATTGGACTATTCGTGGTCGATGCACAGTTATGCCGGCAGCAAGCGCAAATATGCCGCGATGCGTGATGCCGCGATTGAAATGGTCGAGGATTTGACCGACGGCGCTGCCGCCGATCGGGTCAAGTTCGGACTGGTGCCGTTTTCACACCATGTGCAGGTTACCCTGCCCGGCAAGTACGTTGTCGGCCAGGATCCGGCCAGCGATTGGACCGGGTGCACCCAGGACAGGATGTATCCGCACAATACCACGGCGGCCACACCGGATGTCGACGACGATACAACTAAGTGGGGCCAGCCCCATTCAGACAGGCCGAATGCCCAGGGGTGTGGGGCGTATGTTCCGAACAGTCTCGTCGTCCGCCCGATTTCCGATGATCATGGACAGGTTGTTGAGCAGTTGAACGAAATGTTCCCCTACTCCTACACGCATATTTCTCTGGCGTTTGAGTTTGCCTGGCACCTGCTGACGCCGAATGCGCCGTTCACCGACGTCGCGCCGATGAGCGATGACGAAACCATGAAGGTGATCGTTCTGCTCACCGACGGCCGTCAGACGGAGTATGCTTTTGGTCCTGGCGGATCGCGCAACCCGGCCAAAGGTGAGGAAAACCTCGAAGCGCTGTGCGAGAACGCCAAATCCGGCGGCATCCGCGTGATCACAGTAGCCTTCGACCTGCAGCACAGTGCCACCGAAGACCGCCTGCGCAATTGCGCCACCGATCCGGATAAGGACTTCTTCATTGCTGACGACGGCGCCGAACTGTCCAACACCTTCGACACGATCAAAGCCGAACTCAAGCAGGCGATCTACATATCGAAGTAAGGCAAGTCATCCCGGCAGCGACTTTGCCGCCGCCTGATCCAGCAATACCCTTTTCCCCGCAGAACTGGGCGCGTCATGAGAGTTCGATCACGAACCGGGACGCGTCATTTCTTTTGTTCATTCGCCGGCGACCAGCTTGGGTTTCTCCGGTGCTTCCGGCTCGGCGGTGTCCTGCAGTTCGAGTTGTTCGATCCGGCGGCCGCGCTTGGTGATCTTGTCGCTTGAGACCAGAATCTTGTCGATATCCTGACCGGCCTGGCCGAAATGCCGCTGCAGATCGTAGACCCGGGCCGAAAGCCGCTCCACGTCGTCCAGCAGCCGCACCACCTCGCCCTGGATCAGACCGGCCTGCTCGCGCATCCGGGCATCCTTGAAAATCGCCTGCATGGTCTGCACCAGCAGCATCAGGATGTTCGGCGACGCGATCACCACCTGGGCCCGGTGGGCCTTCTGCATGACGTCCTCGAAGTGTTCGTAGAGATCGGCATAGATCGCCTCCGACGGCACGAACATGATGGCGGTTTCGTGGGTCTCGCCCTGGATCAGGTACTTCGTCGAGATGTCCTTGATGTGTTGCAGAACGTCGCGCCTGAGGCGCTGCTCGGCCGGCTTGCGCTGATCTTCGGCCTCCACTGCCTTGAGTGCGTTGAAGGCTTCCAGCGGAAACTTGGCGTCGATCACCACCTTGAGGTCGCTCTCCGGCAGCTTGACCAGACAGTCCGGACGGGTGCCGTTCGACAGCGTGGTCTGGAACGAATAGGCCGACGCGTGTAGCCCGTCGCGGATGATCGCCTCCATGCGCGCCTGGCCGTAAGCGCCACGCGCCTGCTTGTTGGACAGGATATCGCGCAGTGTGATCATCTCGCCGGACAGAGCGGCGATGTTGGCCTGGGCGCTGTCGATCACCGCCAGGCGCTCGTGCAGCTGCTGCAGCGACTGGCTGGTGCGCTGGCTGGTTTCGCTCAGGCCGTGGCCGAGCCGCTGGCTGACCCGGTCGAGCTTGTCGTCGAGGGTTTGGGTGAAATGGGCATCGCGCGCCGAAGTCTGGTCGGCGAACTGGCGCAACTGACCGGCCATCTCGGCCAACCGCAGTTCAAGCTCACCGGCCCGGCGCACCGCCTCCAGCGCCTCTTCGCGCCGCACGCGCCCGGCGTGCCAGGCGAGCCATAGCGTGACGGCGATGAGGATGAGACCGAGAACCCCGGCGCCGACAAGAACCTCGGCCCAGATGACGGCCCGGCCGCTCAGGGTGAATGCGGTTGCTGAAAAATCCATCAGTGCACTCTAGCGCGATTCGCCGGCCAATGCAGTCCAAAAGGTGAACATTTCCACGGCGAAGAGCCGGAGAGCTCTACACCGCCGCTTGCCCGGCGGCGCGGATGGCGGCGATGTTACGGCCGTAGTCTTCCGGCGTACCGCCCTTGAACACGGCCGAACCGGCAACCAGCACGTTTGCACCTGCCGCGGTGACCAGGCCGGCGGTGTCCGGGCTGACCCCGCCGTCGACCTCCAAATCGATCGGACGGTCACCGATCATCTGCCTGATGCGGGCGATCTTGTCCGTCATCTCGCCAATGAACGCCTGGCCGCCGAAGCCCGGGTTGACGGTCATCACCAGGATCAGGTCGAGTTCATTGAGGACATGTTCGATGGCGTTCGCCGGCGTCGACGGGTTGAGTGATACGCCCGCTCTCTTGTCCTGGGCGCGGATCGATTGCAGCGAGCGGTGCAGGTGCGGCCCCGCCTCGGCATGCACGGTGATGATGTCCGAGCCGGCCTTAGCGAAGGCTTCGATGTAGGGATCGCACGGCGCGATCATCAGATGCACGTCGAGCACCTTGTCGGTAACCGGCCGGATCGCCTCGACGATCATTGGGCCGATGGTGATGTTGGGGACGAAATGACCGTCCATGACATCGACATGCACCCAGTCGCAGCCCTGCTCGTCGATGGCGCGGATTTCCTCGCCGAGCCGGGCGAAATCAGCCGACAGGATGGATGGTGCGATCTTGATGGTCATGGTCCCGGTTCCGTTTCGGCCGTTGATGCAAAACGGCCCGGCGCGCGGGCCGGGCCGGTGTCGGTCAGATGAGCTTGCCCATCGCCACCGCGGTGTCGGACATCCGGTTCGAGAAGCCCCACTCGTTGTCGTACCAGGTGAGGATGCGCACCAGGTTGCCGTCCATCACCTTGGTCTGGTCGAGGGCGAAGGTCGAGGAGTGCGGATCGTGGTTGAAGTCGACCGAGACGTTCGGCTGGTCGGTGGTGTTGAGCACACCCTTGAGCTCCTGGGCTGCAGCGCGCTGCACGGCCTCGTTGATTTCCTCTACCGAGGTATCGCGGGTTGTCACCATTTTCAGATCGACCACCGAGACATTCGGCGTCGGCACGCGGATCGACACACCGTCGAGCTTGCCGTTCAGCTCCGGCAGCACCAGGCCGACGGCCTTTGCAGCACCGGTCGAGGTCGGGATCATCGACATCGCAGCGGCGCGGGCCCGGTACAGGTCCTTGTGCATGGTGTCGAGCGTCGGCTGGTCGCCGGTATAGGCGTGGATGGTGGTCATGAAACCCTTGTTGATGCCGACGGCATCGTGGATCACCTTGGCGACCGGGGCCAGGCAGTTGGTGGTGCACGAGGCGTTGGAGACGACGGTGTGGCCGGTCTCCAGTTTGTCGTGGTTGACGCCGTAGACCACCGTCAGGTCGGCGCCGGTGGCAGGCGCGGAAACCAGAACCCGCTTGGCGCCGGCATCGAGATGCATGGCCGCCTTGTCGCGCGATGCAAAGATGCCGGTGCATTCCATGGCGATATCGACTTCGAGTTCGCCCCAGGGCAATTCCTTGGGATCGCGAATGGCCGTCACCTTGACCGGGCCGGTACCGATGTCGATGGTGTCGCCGTCAACCTTGACGTCGCCGGGATACCGGCCGTGTACCGAATCGTAACGCAGCAGGTGGGCATTGGTCTCGACCGGGCCGAGGTCGTTGATGCCGACCACCTGAATGTCGTTACGGCCCGCCTCGGCGATGGCCCGAAGGACATTGCGGCCGATGCGGCCGAAACCGTTGATAGCTACGCGAAGCGTCATGGAAACCTCCTTGGATTGAACACGGTCACAACGAAGGATCGGGCGCACCCCGCCCAGGTGACCGAAGAAAGATTTGATGGTGTGCTTATAGACCAAGACGCGCGGCGCGAAAGCCCCTTTTCAACAGGAAAGCCGCCCGAGCGGCATTGCGCCTAAGCCTGCTGTTGCGAGCGGCGGAAAAAGCCGCCCTGTACAGAGCGGTTCAACCCTGCGCGCAAGAGGTCGAAATAACCGTTGGCGGTGGTGTCGAAATCGCGCACCTCGCCGGAGCGGAACACGGCGAGCTTGCCATCGTCGCCGGTGGCGAACAGTTCGATGAGATACTTGGCCGCTGTCTTGCTATCACCCTTCAGGCGCTGCATTCGGATCAGACCCTGCAGCGTCGGCTGGCCGCCATCGCTCGGTACCCGGGTGATCGCCACTTTGAGAACGTGCAACACCTGGGGCGCATCATTGAAGCCGTCTTCGGCGACCGCGTTCAGCGACTGGTGCACCAGATCATAGTAGCTCAATTCACCGCGGTTGAGGTTTTCCAGCCGGCCGCTGCGCAACGGCTCGGACTGTGGCGCGTCCTTGGCCCGGCGGAACACCCGCACCTCGTGATGCGACAGCGTCTCGGTACTGCTGGTGCGGTCATTGCCGATATCGATGTGACCGACGGTCACTTCCTTGCCGAGCAGCGGGTGCTCGGTGATCAGCATGGCGCGGATCATGGTGCCTCCTTCGTTACCCTGCCGCCGCGGTCTCGTCACCGGCCAGGAAACCGCCGGACTGACGGGCCCACAGCTCGGCATACAGGCCGCGGCGGGCCAGCAGTTCGTCATGGCTGCCGGCCTCGACGATTTCGCCCTGGTCCATGATGACCAGCCGGTCCATGGCGGCAATGGTCGACAGGCGGTGGGCAATGGCGATCACAGTCTTGCCTTCCATGAGCTGATAAAGGCTTTCCTGGATCGCTGCCTCTACTTCCGAATCGAGCGCGCTGGTCGCCTCATCGAGAATAAGGATCGGTGCGTCCTTGAGCAGCACCCGGGCAATGGCGATGCGCTGGCGCTGGCCGCCGGACAGTTTAACGCCACGCTCACCGACATGGGCATCGTAACCTTTGCGGCCCCTGGCATCCTCCAGGCCTTCAATGAAGTCGTGCGCCTTGGCCTTGCGCGCCGCCGCAATCACCTCTTCCCGGCTCGCCCGAGGCCGGCCATAGCGGATGTTGTCAAGCACCGAGCGATGCAGCAGCGAGGTATCCTGCGTCACCATGCCAATCGCGCTGCGCAGGCTGTCCTGGGTCACCTGCGAAATGTCCTGGCCGTCGATGGTGATCCGTCCGCCGCCAAGGTCGTAGAACCGTAACAGCAGCGACACCAGGGTTGACTTGCCGGCGCCCGAACGGCCGACCAGGCCGATCTTCTCACCCGCAGCTACCGGCAGCGTCAAATCCTCGATCACTCCGCGCATGTTGTCATGCACCTGCTTGCCGTAGTTGAAGGCAATCCCGTCATAACAGATCGCGCCGTCCGTGACCGTCAGCGGACCGGCACCATCGGCGTCAGTAACATGGCGTTCACGCGCGATGGTCTCGATGCCGTCCTGGACCACGCCAAGGTTCTCAAAAAGCGCCCAGACCTCCCACAGAATCCACTGCGACATGCCCTGCAGCCGCAGCACCAGACCCATGGCAAAGGCGATGGCTCCGGTAGTAACGGCCTCGATCGACCACAGCCAGACCGACGCCGCCGCGACGCTGAACAACAGCGCCCCGTTTAGCCAGTTGAGCGTGACCGTCAGCAGGGTCGACAGGCGCATCTGCTGGTACACATTGCCGAGGAAGTCGTCCATGCCCTCGCGGACATAGGCATCCTCACCCTCGGTGTGGGCGAACATCTTGACCGTCGGGATGTTGGTGTAACTGTCGACCACCCGGCCGGTGACCACTGACCGGTGATCCGCCTGTTCCATCGAGATGCGCGACAGCTTTGGCACGAAATACCTGAGCACGCATAAATAGCCGATCAGCCAGGCGATCATCGGCGCCGACAGCCGGATGTCGCTGAAGGCGAACATCACCACGGCTGCGGTGAAGTAGACGCCGACATAAAGCAGCACCTCGGTGATCTTCAGCACCAGATCGCGTACCGCCAGCGCCGTCTGCATCACCTTGGTAGCGACCCGGCCGGCGAAATCGTCCTGGAAGAACTGCATCGACTGGCGCAGCACATAGCGGTGCGCCTCCCAGCGGATCCGCATGGCGAAATTGCCGAGCAGGCCCTGGTGCACCATGATCTCATAGATGAACTTGAGCCCGGGCAGGATGATCAGCACCAAGACACCCATGCCGGCGAGCTGCAGGCCGTGGACATCCCAGAACGTTGCCCGGTCGGCGGCATTGAGCCAATCGACAAGGCGGCCGATAAATGCGAATAGCGCCACTTCGAGCACGGCAATCACTGCCGCCAGTATCGCGGCAGTGCCGATCAGCCAGCGGAACGGCCAGGTATAGTGCAGCACAAACGGCCACAGCCGGTCCGGCGGCCGCTCCGGCTGGCGGGCCGGGAACGGATCGGTCAGGCTCTCAAACCATTGAAAAATTGCTGACACCATTGTGGCTGTTTGCTCATACAATCATCAAATTAGAGATGCATTTCATACAAAGTTTAGTCACTGGTGCCATCATAAATTAAGCCGGGTCGGCTTATAGGTAACCGCGTTGCCTGCCGTTCGGGAGAGGTTAATGTCCGCACCGTCGAATTACGAGCAGTACCTACTTGAGCTGATCAATCATGCCCGGATGAACCCGGCCGCTGAGGCCGCCCGCCTGAACATCGGGCTCAACAGCGGATTGAGTGCCGGAACGATTTCGAACACGTCAAAGCAGCCGCTTGCCTTCAACAGCAATCTCAACGATGCCGCTGCCGGCCACAGCCGCTGGATGCTTGATGTGGACAGGTTCTCTCACACAGGCCGCGGCGGCTCGGACCCCGGCGACCGCATGGAGGATGCCGGCTACCGGTTCACCGGCAGCTGGACCTGGGGCGAGAACATCGCCTGGAATGGAACCACCGGCAATCTCAACATCCGCAGCTCGTTAAAGTCCGCCAATGACGGTTTGTTCAAAAGCGCCGGACATCGGGTGAACACCCTGGAAGATGATTTCAAGGAAATCGGTCTGGGCATCGAAATCGGAAAGTTCACCAGCGGCAATACCTACAATGCCTTCATGCTGACCGAGAATTTCGCCAAGTCCGGCGCCGGCAATTTCGTCACCGGTGTTGCTTACCGGGATAAGAACGGGGACGATTTCTACTCCATAGGTGAGGGCCGCAGCGGAGTGCGTGTTACCGTGCTGCAGGACGGTCAGGTTCTCGAAGCCGCCAATGTGTGGGGCAGCGGCGGATACAGCCTCAAGACTTCAGCGAGTGGCGATCTCAAGATCAAGTTTGCTGGCGGCGGCTTGGCAAAGCCCGTCGTGGTTGATGCGGAGATGTCCGGCGAAAACATAAAGGTGGATTTGGTCGGTTCCGCCCACATCGTCGCTTCGACCGACATCAATTTGCGGAGCAATGCCAAGTCCGCTGAACTTCTTGGGTTAGACGGCCTTTCGGCCACCGGAAACCAGTTGAGCAATGTGATTTCGGGCAACGCGGCAGCCAACCGGATTATCGGCGGCAAGGGCCATGATACGCTCAATGGCTTCGCCGGGGATGACCGGCTTTTCGGCGGCGTGGGCTCTGACCGGCTTGATGGTGGTGCGGGATCGGATGTGCTCAACGGTGCTGCAGGCAACGATGTTGCTTTTGGCGGTGCCGGTGCAGACAAGATCATCGGCGGCGGCGGTATTGACCGCCTGAATGGCGGATCGGGAAACGATTGGTTCAGAGGCGGCGCGGACCGGGACATTTTCATCTTTGCTGAGGGGGCGGACCGCGATGTCGTGAAAGACTTCACTCCCGGAACCGACAGAATCAATTTGCGGGCGTTCGATTTTGCATCGGTGACCGAAGTCTTGAACCTTGCAACGCAAACTTCCAGGGGCACCGTATTCGATTTCGGTGACGGTGACAGGTTGACACTTCTTTCCACCGCCAAAAGCGACCTGGACGCAACGGATTTTATTGTTTGATCCCCGACCCATCGAACCCTATGAGTTGGGTGAGTGGTCGATAGTCCCTCAGGACTTTTCGGTCAGGCTCTAAGGTCGGATCCCAGCATGGCTGAGTTCAAGGTCGCATTGTTGCAAAACGACTCAGTTCGGCTTGACTCACAGGCCCAGCTGGCGGCCTTGCAGGCCGCTGCGGATGAGGCTTCGCACCACGCGGCACAATTGCTGATCACACCGGAAATGTTCATGTCGGGCTATTATATCCCCGGCAGGGTGGTGGACATGGCCGAGCCGCAGGACGGCCTGTTTCTGGCGGCCGCCAGCGATATCGCCAGGCAGGCCGGCATCGCCCTGCTCGTCGGATATCCCGAGAAGTCCCGCCAGGGTGTTTACAATTCCGCTGCGCTCATCGGCAGTGACGGTAATCTGGTATTGAACCATCGCAAGATGCATCTGTCCGGCGCCTACGAGAAAGAGCATTTCATCACCGATACCAATATCCCGCGCGTGGCTGAGGTATCGGGCGTCCGGGTGGCGCCGCTGATCTGCTACGATGTCGAGTTCCCGGAAGCCGTGCGGGCCTGCGCGCTGGCCGGCGCTGACCTGGTTGCCGTGCCAACCGCCCTGGTGGAAGAATACGCCTTTCTCACCAGAACCATGATTCCGACCCGCGCCTTTGAGAACGGTGTCTTTGTTGCCTATGTCAACCACGCCGGCACTGAAGGGCCATTGCAATTCGCCGGTTTTTCGACCTTTGCCGATCCCATGGGAAACTGGCACCAGGCAGGCCCCGACACGGCGGAAACCATCTATGCCGTCGTTTCCCTGGACACGACCGGGCAGGCGCGCCGGCGCCTGCCCTATCTTGAAGTTCGGCGCCGGGATCTGATTTAGACATCGTTAACCATTGCCGGGTTTCCCGTGAATGCCAGTTCACAATTCCGGCAAACCTCGCCCAGCCCTACCGCTTTCTTAACCCGGTCATGCCTATAGTTCCCGACTGACGCAACGCTTGGGGGCAAGCTTTGAGTGCAACGGTTCTTCAGGCGGTGGTTTGAAATGCTGGTTCCAAGCAATGCCCTTGTCATCGATGATGACCCGGTGCTGTGCGAAATTTCCAAATCCTATCTAAAGGCGCTCGGTGTGCCGCGCGTCGAAGTGGCCAGTGATGGCCGCCATGCCCTGGCGGTGTTGAGCATTGCCGGAGAACCGGCGGACTTTGTGCTGTGCGATCTCAACATGCCTGAGCTTGACGGCATTCAGCTGCTGGGCCGGCTCAGCGAAGCAGGGTTCACCGGCCGCATCGGCATCGTCAGCGGCGAAGACGCTTCGGTCATCGAAACTGCCCGCAAGGTTGCTGAAGCGCATGGCCTGAATGTCGCGGGCATCATCAAGAAGCCGCTGCGCCGCTCGGCGCTTGAAAGGTTGCTGGAAGCCCCTGCTCACTGTGGGACGGAAAAACAGTTGGGCCACTTCCCGTTGCCCGATGCCGCCATGCTGAAAGATGCAATCCGCCGCAACGAGATCAAGCCGTTCTATCTGCCGACGATTGACGTCCGCACCGGCGCCATCTGCAGCGTTGAGGCGCTGGCGCGTTGGCAGCATCCGCAGGCCGGCATCGTCGAACCGGGAAAGTTCATTGCCAACGCCGAGCAGACAGGCATGATCAGCGACATCACCGATGCCATCATGGGACACAGTTTTGCCGACGTCGGTGCCTGGCGCCGCCAGGGTATTGACGTCGGTGTCGCAATCAACCTGAGTGCTCAGGCGCTTGACGATCCGGCCCTGCCTGATCGGTTGGCCGGGCGTGTCGCCGAACACGGCCTGCCGCCGCAGGCCGTAACCCTTGAGATCACCGAACGCGTCGTTCTGCAGTCCACGGCAACCGAAATGGAAGTTCTGGCACGCCTTAGGATCAAAGGCTTCAAGTTGGCGATCGATGATTTCGGCACCGGGTTTTCCAATATCGAACAACTTCGCCGCTTCCCCTATTCGATCCTCAAGGTCGACCGGGCATTTGTCCACAATGCCAGGAACGACCGCTTCAGCGCCGCCGGCCTTAAGGCCAGTGTCATGCTCGGTCGCGAACTCAACATGTCGATCATCGCCGAAGGTGTTGAAGACGCACCGGACTGGCAATTCGCCACCGATCATCGCGTCGATCACGTACAGGGGTTCTGGATTTCGAAACCGATGCCCGGAGATGCTTTCGTTGACTGGTACCGGCAGCACGGCGGCCGGATACCGCAACAGTTGCAGGCGGAACTCAAGGATGCCAACGACCGCCGTGTTTCCCATGCAGAAGGCAACAGCGAGAACACACCCGCCACGCCGCGCAAGTTGGCTGCGTCAAGCCATTGACCGAATGGACCTTTGCCGACTATCCAGCTATAGGCAACCAGTAACGCCGAACGCTGACCATCTTGCAAGAAGGTTTCCATGACAACAACCGCTGCTGAGGCCGAAGCCGCCAAACGGCAGGACATCGCCCGCGTGTTGTCCGAGGCGTTGCCGTTCATGCAGCGCTATGACAACCAGACCGTGGTGGTGAAGTACGGCGGCCACGCCATGGGTGACGAGACGCTGGCCCGCAAATTTGCATCCGACATCGTGCAGCTCAAGCTGTGCGGCATCAATCCTATCGTGGTGCACGGCGGCGGCCCGCAAATCGGCCGCATGCTGGATCGCCTCAACATCGAATCCGCATTTGAGGACGGCTTGCGCGTGACCGACAGGCAGACCGTCGAGGTCGTGGAGATGGTGCTCGCCGGCTCGATCAACAAGGGCGTCGTTGCCGACATCCAGCGCGCCGGCGGCCGCGCTGTTGGCATTTCCGGCAAGGACGGCAACCTGTGCATCGCCCGCAAGCTGCGCCGCACCAAGAAGGACCCCGACAGCAATATCGAGCGGATCATCGATCTCGGCTTCGTCGGCGAACCGGACCGCATCAACATCTCGCTGCTCGACACGATTTTGCATTCCGATTCGATCCCCGTTATCGCCCCGATTGGCGTGTCGCGCGACGGCGAGACCTACAACATCAACGCCGACACGTTTGCCGGCGCCATCGCCGTGGCTATGGCCGCCAGGCGCCTGCTGTTGCTCACAGACGTCTCAGGCGTGCTCGACAAGTCCGGTGAACTGATCAGCGAACTCGACCACGCCAGCATCAGTACCTTGAAGTCCGACGGCACCATTCACGGCGGCATGATCCCCAAGATCGAAAGCTGCGAAGCGGTCGTCGACGGCGGCGTCGAGGGCGTCGTTATCCTCGACGGCCGGGTACCGCATTGCGTGCTGCTCGAACTGTTCACCGAACATGGCGTCGGCACCCGCATCTCGCTTGGAGCGCCCGAATGAGCCGTGGCTTCGATCACATCGAAACCTGGGTCTTCGATCTCGACAACACCCTCTACTCGGCCCGCCACCGCCTGTTCGACCAGATCGACCGGCGCATGGGCCAGTTCATCGCCGAGATGTTCGCCGTCGACCGCGCCGAGGCCCGCCGCATCCAGAAGGACTATTTCTATCGCTATGGCACCACCTTGCGCGGCCTGATGATCGAGCATGAAACCCGTCCGGACGACTTCTTGAACTTCGTGCACGACATCGACCATTCCGTCCTGCCGACAGACACCGTTCTCGCCGACGCGCTCGACCGGCTAGAAGGCCGCAAGCTGATCTTCACCAACGGCACGGTCGAGCACGCCGAAGACGTGCTGAGCGCCACCGGCATATCAGGCCGCTTCGATGCCATATTCGATATCAAGGCCTCGGACTACGAACCCAAACCGGCGCGGCGGCCCTATGAGAAATTCATCCTCAAAACCGGCTTCGAGCCCCAGGCCGCGGCGATGTTCGAAGATATCGCCCGCAATCTCGAGGTACCGCATGACCTCGGCATGACCACAGTTCTTGTGTCGCACGATGAAAATGAGGACGGTTCGCTGATCAACCGGTTGAACGGCGACCACACCGGCGCTCACTACGTCCACCACGTCACCGACGATCTCGGCACGTTCCTGCAACACCTTGCCGGACCGTCCGACACCGATTGACTTCCGCGACCGGTGCTCTAAACAACGCCCGACACACTGCCGAGGAGAAACACTCATGAGCCATGCCGACCTTCAAGCCCTGATCGACAAGGCTTTCGACAACCGCGACAGCATCGACACCGGCACCACCGGCAAGGTGCGCGACGGCGTTGCGGAGGCGCTCGACCTGCTCGACAGCGGCAAGGCCCGTGTCGCCGAGCGCGCCGGTGATGGCTGGGTGGTCAATCAGTGGCTGAAGAAGGCGGTGCTCTTGTCCTTCCGCCTCAACGACATGGCACCGATCCCCGGCGGACCGGGCAATGCCACCTGGTGGGACAAGGTGCCCTCCAAGTTCGACGGTTGGGGCGACAACCAATGGAAGGCTGCCGGCTTCCGCGCCGTGCCCAACTGCACCGTGCGCCATTCCGCCTATATCGCGCCGGGCGTGGTGTTGATGCCGTCCTTCGTCAATCTCGGTGCCTATGTCGATCAGGGCACCATGGTCGACACCTGGGCCACTGTCGGCTCCTGCGCCCAGATCGGCAAGAACTGCCATATTTCCGGCGGCGCCGGTATCGGCGGCGTTCTGGAGCCGCTGCAGGCCGGCCCGGTCATCATCGAGGACAACTGCTTCATCGGCGCGCGTGCCGAGGTCGCCGAGGGCGTGCGGGTCTGTGAAGGTTCTGTGCTCTCGATGGGCGTCTATCTCGGCGCCTCCACCAAGATCGTCGATCGCGCCACCGGCGAGGTCCACATGGGCGAGGTGCCGCCGTACTCCGTCGTCGTGTCCGGCACCATGCCCGGCAAGGAACTGCCGAACGGCCAGCCCGGCCCCGGCCTGTACTGCGCCGTCATCGTCAAGCGTGTCGACGAGCGCACCCGTTCGAAAACCTCGATCAACGAATTGCTGCGCGATTAGCCGGGGTGGTGTAAACACCGGGCATGACGACAGATCCGGTAGACATCCTGCAGGCTTTGATTCGCTGCCCCTCGGTAACGCCCGACGAGGCCGGAGCGCTCGGCTTCCTCGAGCAGCTGCTGGCGCCGCATGGTTTTACCTGCACCCGGCTGCCGTTCAGCGATCGGGACACGCCCGATGTCGACAACCTTTTCGCCCGCCACGGCACGTCTGGCCCGCACCTGTGCTTTGCCGGCCACACCGATGTCGTACCGCCGGGCGACCTCGCCGCCTGGACCAACCCGCCGTTTGCCGCCGAGACCGTTGATGGCGTCATCTACGGCCGTGGTGCGTGCGACATGAAAGGTTCGATTGCCGCCTTCGCCTCTGCTGCCGTGGATTATCTCGAGAACTCCGGCGGAGCGTCGTCGGGGTCCATCTCCCTGCTGATCACCGGTGACGAGGAAGGCCCGGCGATCAACGGCACCGTCAAGGTGCTCGAATGGATGGCACAGAACGGCCACACCCCCGACCATGCCGTGGTCGGCGAGCCGACCTGCCCGCAAGAGCTGGGCGACACCATCAAGGTCGGCCGGCGTGGTTCGGTGCACTTCGAGGTCACCGTGACCGGCGTCCAGGGCCACTCGGCCTATCCCCACAAGGCCGACAATCCGATCCCCAAGCTTGCCCGGCTGATCGACCGGGTGTCCCATGCCGAGCTCGATGCCGGCGCCGAGCATTTCGATCCCTCGACCCTCGCCGTCAGCACCTTCGATGTCGCCAATCCGGCCCACAACGTCATACCGCAGCAGGCCATGGCGCGCTTCAACGTGCGCTACAACACCAACCACGATGCTGACACTCTTGAACGCTGGGTGCACCGGCACTGCGATGCTGTGGCCCGGGAAATGGGCGGCCGCTTCTCTGTCAAGACCGTGGAAACAGCAGAGGTTTTCCACACCCCGCCCGGCCCGCTGGTCGACGTCATGAAGGCCGCCATCACCGACACCCTCGGCATCACGCCGGAACTGTCCACCGGCGGCGGCACGTCCGACGCCCGCTTCATCAAGGACTATTGCCCGGTGGTCGAATTTGGCCCCATCAACGAGACCATCCACCAGGTCGACGAGCGCATCGGCGTTGAGGAACTGCGCGCCCTGACAAGGGTCTACCGCCGTCTGATCGAGCGCTACTTCGCGGATGTGAACTGATGCGCTGGCTGCAGGAACTTCAGCAGGCATTGACCGGCTGCTGGCGCCTGGTCCTGCGCGATACCGGCGGCTATGACGAATTCGACAACAGCCTGGACGGATTCTGGCGTTCGTTCTCCGCCATCGTCATCGTCGCCCCGCTCTATCTCTATGCCGTAGACCTGCAGTTGTCGCTGCCCGGTGTTCCAGGTGCCGAGGAGGCGGAACCGCACAGCCTGGCAGCATCGTTCGTCTCGCTTGTCATCCAGTGGTTCGCCTGGCCGGCCATTGTTGCGGCAGTTGCGTATTTCACCGCGCTGACCGCCGGCTACACCCGTTACGTCATCGCCTACAACTGGTCATCGATCCTGGTGATGACCATGCAGCTGATCCCGATCTTCATGCTGACCCTGGGCGGCGCCATCGCCGAATTCGGCGGCCTGCTGTTCTTCATCACGCTGGCGATGGCCTTCTATTACCGCTGGTACGTGGCAATGACCGGCCTTGGCGCCAATGCCCTGATGGCCTCAGCCCTGGTCGCCGCCGATTTCGCCTTCGGCATCACCGTCACCCTGCTCATCGAATAAGGGGTAGTCGACGGCGGTCAAATAGAGACCGTCCGCTGGTGCCACCGGCCCGCAGGCCCGCCGGTCACGGGCGTCGAGTGCCGTTTTTAGGTCGTCCGCCCTCCACTTGCCCTCACCGACGCATTTCAGCGACCCGGCGATTGAGCGCACCTGATGATGCAGGAACGACCGGGCATAGGTGACGATGCGGATTTCGTCGCCGTGCCGGGTGACCGAGATGTGGTCGAGTGTCTTCACTGGCGACTTGGCTTGGCATTCGCTGGCCCGGAAGGTGGTGAAGTCATGCCGCCCGATGAGGTGCTGTGCTGCATGTTGCATGGAATCCGCATCTAGCGCCACCGGTACCCGCCACATCCGCCCGCGCTCCAGTGCAAGCTTGGGGCGCCGATTTGCAATCCGGTAGAGATAGTGCCGCCGGATGGCACTGAACCGGGAATGAAAATCATCCGTCACGGCCACGGCCGCCAGCACCGCCACCGGCAGATCTTTGAGGTGAGCATTCAGCCCGTCGCGAACACGGTCCGTTTCCCAGTCCTTCGACAGATCGAAATGCGCCACCTGGCCCAGCGCATGCACTCCGGCATCGGTGCGCCCCGCACCCTGCACCGCCACCCGTTCGCCGCTCAGCCCGACAATAGCCGCCTCCAGCGCGCCCTGCACACTCGGCCCGTTGTCCTGCCGCTGCCAGCCGACGAACGGCGCGCCGTCATATTCCACCGTGATCCGAAAGCGCGGCATCGTTCACACGCGCTCGATCACCGTTCCCGGTGCAATGTGGAAACCACGCTGAAACGCGTCGAGCGCCATCTCTCCCTTGCCCTCGCGCTGCAATTCGACCGGACGCAGCGCGCCTTCTCTGCAGGCGATGGTCATCGCATCGTCGACGATTTCGCCAGGCCTGCCGCTTGCATCCACCGCCTTGCAGCGCAGCAGCTTGATCCGCACCGCCGTCCCGCCATCGCCGTGCGCCATGAACCAGGCGCCGGGAAACGGCGACAGGCCGTGGATATGGCACAGCACCTGACCGGCGGGCCGGTTGAAGTCGATCTGCGCTTCCTGTTTGGATATCTTTTCCGCATAGGTGACGCCGGCATCCGCCTGCGGCGTGCACGCCAGTTCGCCAATGTCCAGCAACGCCAGGGCCTCGCACATCAGCGGTGCTCCGGCTGCGGCCAGGGCATCGTGCAGGTCGCCCGTCGTGGTCGCCTCATCGATGCCGACACGGCTGCTGAGGCACACTGGCCCCTCATCCAGCCCGGCCGTCATCCGCATCGCACACACCCCGCTCTCGCGGTCTCCGGCCATCACCGCCCTGTGGATCGGCGCCGCCCCGCGCCAGCGCGGCAGCAGCGAGGCATGCAGGTTCAGACAACCATGCCGCGGCGCGTCAAGCACGCCTTGCGGCAGGATCAGGCCATAGGCCGCCACCACCCCGGCATCGGCGCCGAGTGCATCGAGCGACGAGATCTCCTCGGATTTCCTGAGGCTCCTGGGTGTCGCGACATCTAGCCCGAGCCGCTCGGCGGCCTGGTGCACCGGTGTCTTGCGTTCCTTGTGGCCGCGGCCCGCTGCGCGTGGCGGCTGGGTATAGACCCGCACCACGTCATGCCCGGCTGCGGCGATGGCCTCCAGGACCGGAACCGAAAAGTCCGGCGTGCCCATGAAAACGATCTTCACATCGCCTCTCTGGCTTGCCGCGCCGCTTTTGTGAACTTCTTGACCACCCGGTCGCGCTTGAGCCGCGACAGATGGTCGATGAACAGGATACCGTTGAGATGGTCGATCTCATGCTGGACGCAGGTCGCCAGGAGCCCCGAGCAATGCAACTCTGCCTCCTCTCCGTCTCGTCCGATGAACTGCACACCGACCTCGGCCGGCCGGGTGACCTTCTCATAGTAGTCCGGGATCGACAGACAGCCCTCTTCATACTCGGCCTGCTCATCCGATGCCCAGGTGATCTCCGGGTTGACCATGAAGATCGGCTCGGCCGGCTCGTCCTCTTTGGCCAGGTCGATCACCAGCATGCGCCGGGCGATACCGATCTGCACCGCGGCCAGGCCGATACCCGGCGCGTCGTACATCGTCTCCAGCATGTCATCGAGCAGCTTGCGCTCATCGGCGCCGACGCGCTCGACCGGCGCCGAAACCGTCTTCAGCACCGGGTCGGGAATGGTAATGATGTCTCGGATCGCCATCGCTGCTGTCACATGTTCTCTTGCACGACTGTGAGATAGGCAATCGGGCGAGTGCGGTCAATGCGCTGGATCAATCCGGCCTGGCCGAGGCCAGCCAGTTGCCGAGTCGCTGCAGCGCTTCGGCCAGGATTTCAGGATCGCGCAGGTAGCACATGCGCATGAAAGTCTCGCCGCCCTCTCCGAACGTTCCGCCCGGCGCCAGGCCAACCTTGGCTTCGTCGATAATGCGCAGGACGGTACGGGTCGAATCGGTCATGCCATCGAGCGAGAAGAACTGGTAGAATGCCCCTTCCGGCACCTCGAACTGCACTTGTGGGAACTGTCCCAGTGTCTCGCACACCATGTCGCGATTGGCGCGGGCCCGCGCTATCTGATCGGCGACGAAGGCCTCGCCATGCTTGAGCGCGGCCACGCAGCCGCGCTGCAGAAATGCCGCCGTGCCCGACGTATTGTACTGAATGATCCGCTCGATGGCATCGCCAATCGCGACCGGCGCCTGTACCCAACCGACCCGCCAGCCGGTCATCGCCCAGTTCTTGGAGAACGTGTTCGCATAGATCACACGCTCTTCGCTGTCGGTGATGTCGATGAATGACGGCGAGCGCGGCACCGCGCTCTGGTGCGG
Organism: Aestuariivirgaceae bacterium; assembly: GCA_965216335.1. Taxonomy (GTDB): domain Bacteria; phylum Pseudomonadota; class Alphaproteobacteria; order Rhizobiales; family Aestuariivirgaceae; genus JAHEJE01. Next base: position 2,706,117 of record OZ244154.1, read on the forward strand.
ATAGTAGAACCGTGAATAGACCTCGTCGGCAATCACCCAGATGCCGTTCTTGCGCGCCACATCGCGCACCGCGGTCAGGTCGTCGATGCTGGCCACCCAGCCGATCGGATTGGATGGGCTGTTGAGGCAGATCGCCTTGGTGTTGGGGGTGATACTGTCGAACAGCCGGTCGAGATCGATCCGCCAGTGCCGGTCGGCGAACTGGATCGGCACATAGACCGGCTCAATGCCCATCATCCGCATCGGCCCGGGATAGTTCGGCCAGGCTGGTGTCGGCACGATGATCTGGTCGCCCTCGCCGGCCAGCAACTGAAAGATCGTCTGCATCGCCTGCATGCCCGAGCCGGTGACGAAGAAATTGTCGGACTTGAACGGCTTGCCATACTGCTTTTCATGGTAGCGCGCCAGTTCCCGGCGCAACGCCGGAATGCCGCGCTGCCAGGTATAGAAGGTCTCGCCGGCATGGAGTGCCTTGCTTGCCGCTTCGCAGATGAATTGCGGCGTCGGCAGATGCCCCTCACCGGTCCACAGCGGAATGACGTCCGGCCGCCCGAAGCCATGGTTCACAGCAACCAGGATGCCGCTGTCCGGTTCGTCCCGCTGCGACCGCTTGATGGAATTCAGAAGCTCTTCGGAACTCGGCAGCTGCATCTCACCAACACCTTCGAACACATCGCCTGTCGGCGGTACGCCTGATCGCAAGGGTCGTCAACACGCAAAAGGCCGGACAGGCGGTTACCCATCCGGCCGATGGCGCAATTGCGATACCTACTTCTTCAGCAGATCGCGTATTTCCTCCAGCAGAACCTCGCTCTTGGCCGGTTCGGCCGGAGCCTCGGCTTCCTCTTCCTCTGCCGCTTTTTGCATGCTGTTGATCGCCTTGACGATCAGGAACAGCAAAAATGCGATGATGGCGAAGTTGATAGCCGCGGTAATGAAGCTGCCATAGGCCAGCACGGCACCCTGCTCCTTGGCCGCATCCAGTGTCGTCGCGGTCACATTGGAGCTCAACCCGGCAAAGTAGTTGTTGAAGTCCAGTCCGCCAAAGATCGCACCGACGATCGGCATCAGAACATCGTCGACCGCCGACTTGACGATCGCCCCGAACGCGCCGCCGATAATCACACCGATGGCGAGGTCCAGCACATTGCCCTTCAGGGCAAACTCCTTGAATTCTTTCAGCATAGTCTAGTTCCCCCTGGGTCTTCGCCGCTCCGGCAGCCGCGGCTGCGGGTTCTCGAATGCAGCATGAATCGCTTGTCCAAAGGCAGACAAACCGCTGACAATCTATTCCAGCAGGTGCTCAGAACAAAGATTTTTTGATGTCTGTCCGGTCGAAAAACGCCGGTCAGGTCAGCCCCAGCGGGTCGCCGAGCAAGTTGGTCACAGCCGAAACCTGGCTGAGTGCCCACCTCAGCCGGTCGCGCTGGCCGGATGTCAGCTCCTTGACGGACACCCTGTTTGACAGGGCAATGCCAGCGTCGAGATCCTTGAGCTGCTGTTGCAGAATTCCGCTGAGCAGCAGCCTGTGCGCTTCGCACAAGTTGTCGATAACCTGATCGGGCATCTCGGTTTTGCCCCTGACAGCGTTGAGCCGCTCCGGCGTCGAGCGTGCCCGCACACCATGCTTGATCGCCAGAACACGGGCCGCAGAGAAGATCGGCATGATGCCGCTGCGTTTCAGGTCGATCCTGCCGTCCTCAAGCCTGAAGCGCCCGAACCAGCCCATGGCATCGGGTACCTCGGCTGCGTTGACCGCCATGAGCTGCAGGAACTCGCGCGAACTGCGCCCGGCCTCAAAGGCTTCGTCCAACACCTGTTCGGCCAGGCCGGCGTCACCACTCACCGACATGGCGTCAAAGAAGATGTCGGTGTTCAGAATATCTTCCGCCGAGTGCCGGGTTATCCACCGCCGGACATTTTCGATCCAGTCCGCCCGCGACATTCGCCATTCCCGGTTGCTGGCCATGACACCGCCCTTGCAGTACGGCACACCGGCATGGTGCAGGATGTCCGATATGCGTTGTCCGAGGATGGCAAACCATTTGTCAGTCTCGCTGCCATACTCGCCCTCCTCATAAACAATCGCATTGTCCTGATCCATCGCCAGCAGGCTTTCTCCGCGCCCGCCGGAACCAAGCACCAGAACAGAGTATGCACACGGTGGCGCACCGGCACCGGCTCTCGCCATGTCGTACTTGGCGATCTCCACGGCACGGCGTGTCAACGCCCGCATCTCAGCGGAAACAATGGAGGCGATATCGAGGGCGGCAACCTCTTCGCTGAACAGTCCCTGTGCCACCAGCGCCAGGTTGGCCCACACCAGCGCCAGGTCATGGGCGTTGCTGGCCGCGTCGATCTGGTCGCCGAGCGAAATGGCATCGTCGCCACGTTGCTTGAGCAGGTGTCGAGCCGACAGCACGCCGACCACCTTGCCCTGCGTGTTGTGCACCCCCAGATGTCTGAAGCCCCGGCGGTTCATGATCCCCATGGCGCGATAAAGATATGCCGTTTCCGCGATTGTCTGCAGTGGATAGTTGGCGATGGACCCGACAGCGGCCGACAGGGTTTGCGCTCCGTTCGCGTCAATCGCCCGGAGAATATCGCGCTCGGTGACGATGCCCTGACTGCTGATATGATCGGTTGGCGAACCGACAAACATCGAGGTGCTCTTACGCGCCATCAGTTGATGCAGCACATCTGCGACCGGCTGTGACGTTTCGCAGTACAGGGGCGGTGAATGCATAACATCGCGCGCTCTGTGCCGGTATGGGAAACTGTCGATTCGGGCCAGTCCTGCAATCGACCGGCTGGCGCCGGGCAAACCGGCTGTTTCGTGCCATCCCGCCTGGGCCTCGGCGGTCGCCCTTTCGGAAAATCTGCGTGCGGCTCGTTCGGCCTCGGCAATGGTACGAATTCCCCGCCCCCTGAGCTTGTGCGCCAGAGCGGTGAACACTTCTGCTGTGGCAAGCGCATCGCCCAGGGCACTATGGCGGCCCTTGATTTCGATCCCAAGCCATCCCGCCACGGTGTCGAGTGAATAGTCTGGCAACTGCGGCGCCGCCAGCTCCGCCAGGTACCGGACATCCAGGCTGCGTGGCGGCGTCCACGCCATATCGGCCAGCAAATGCTCGCGCTTCATCATCGCCAGGTCGAAACCGATCGAGTAGCCGACGACAATGGCACCGCCCATCCACGAACTGAACGATGCCGCCACCTCGCCGAACTTTTGCGCATTGGCAACGTCGCGGTCATAAATGCCGTGAATTGCCGACGCCGCCGGCGGGATGGCCTCGCCCGGATCGACCAGCTGTTCGAACACGTCCTGTTCATCCAGCTGACCGGTCTTGATGCGTACCGCACCAATCTGGATTACCCGTGCAATAGAGGTGTCGAGCCCTGTTGTTTCGGTATCGACACACACAGCGTTGAGCGCGATCAGCGGTGTTGCCGAGGAAATCCCTGCTGGTGCAGCCGTGTTTACCGAACGCGTCATCCGCTTTTCCAAATGCTTCCGGGATGTGTAGACTGGTTTGCTAGGGCACCCTATCACGTGCCGCAATTGGGAAAAGGGCGAATGCTTTCCAGCTGGACAGTTGTGGTGGTCGCGCTGGCCTATGTTGGCCTGCTGTTCGCTATTGCCAGCTACGGCGACCGTGCCAGGGCGTTGCGCGGCAGCGATGTCTGGCGGCCGTTGCTCTATGCTTTGTCGCTCGCCATATACTGCACTTCCTGGACATTCTTCGGCAGCGTCGGTTTGTCGGCACGCACCGGCTTCGATTTCCTGCCGATCTATATCGGTCCAATCCTCATGCTTGCGCTCGGCTGGCCGGTTCTGCGTTTCATCGTTGAAGTGTCCAAGCGCCAGAACATCACCTCTATCGCGGACTTCATCTCCGCGCGCTACGGCAAGAATCAGACCCTTGGTGCCCTCGTGGCGATCATCGCCGTTATCGGCATCGTTCCCTATATTTCCTTGCAGCTGAAAGCGGTGTCGGTGTCGCTCGAAACGATGCTGCCGGCCTTGAATCTTGATCAGGGTTCGGCCATCGCCGGAGCGATCGGAGACGACGTGGCCTTGCTGGTTACCGTCGCCATGGCCGGGTTTGCAATTCTGTTCGGCACCCGCCACATCGACGCCACCGAGCACCAGCACGGCATGATCATGGCGATCGCGGTGGAGTCGATCGTCAAGTTGGCGGCATTCACCGTCATCGGTTTGTTCGTGTTGTTCACGCTTCTGGGCGGCATCGGCCCGATGTTTGATGCTCTGGCAAACCATCCGGACATTGCTGAGACTTTTTCCGGCGATTTCGATGGTGGCCGCTGGCTGACCATGACCGTGCTGTCAACCTTCGCCATCATCCTGCTGCCGCGCCAGTTTCATGTCACGGTGGTGGAGAACTCAAACATCAACGACGTCCGCCGGGCTGCCTGGCTGTTGCCGCTCTATCTCATTGCCATCAACCTGTTCGTCGTTCCGATCGCCATTGCCGGCCTGATCACCTTCGGGCCGAGTGGTGTCGACGCCGACACCTACGTCCTGGCGTTGCCGGTCGAAACCGGGCACCGCACCTTTGCCCTGATTGCTCTCATCGGCGGGCTGTCGGCGGCCACCGCAATGGTGATCATCGAGGCCGTCGCTCTGTCGATCATGGTCTGCAACAATATCGTCGTGCCAATCCTGTTGTCGCGCCGTGGCGGTGATGAGCACCTCTATGACGACATGGGCCGGGCCTTGATCTTTATCCGCCGGGCCGCCATCGTCGTGATCCTGATCCTCGCCTACAGTTACTTCCAGATGATCGGCTCATCGGCGGCCCTTGCCCAGACCGGACTCTTGTCGTTCGCCGCCGTTGCCCAGTTCGCTCCGTCGGTGTTTGGCGGCCTGATCTGGCGCCGGGCGACCGCGCGCGGCGCCATGGCCGGCCTCATCGCCGGCTTCGCCCTGTGGACCTACACACTGATCCTGCCGACCTTTGCCGATGCCGGCTGGCTGACCTCTGCCTTCGTCAACGAAGGCCTGTTCGGTTTCAGTGCACTCAGGCCGCGGATGTTGCTCAACCTGTCTTTCGACCCGCTGACCCATGGTGTCCTGTGGAGCCTGCTGGTCAACGTTGCGGTCTATGTCGCGGTTTCGCTGCTCACCCGGCAGTCGGTCGTCGAGCGGCTGCAGGCAACCGCCTTTGTTTCGCCCGACATGCCCGGTGCCTCGGCGTCGAATTTCCGTTTGTGGCGCACATCCGTCACCATCGACCAGCTTCAGAACACCGTTGCGAGGTATCTCGGTGCCGAACGCACCCGGCGTTCGTTTGCCGAGTTTGCCCAGGCCCGCCAGATTCCGCTGGTGCCCGGCGCCGAGGCCGACATCCGCATGCTGCGCTTCACCGAGCACCTGCTGGCGAGTGCGGTTGGCGCGGCGTCTTCGCGCCTTGTGCTGGCGCTCATGCTGCAGCGCCATTCGCCCAATTCGCGCAATGCGGTCAAGCTGCTCGACGATGCCTCGGCAGCCATCCAGTACAATCGCGATCTGCTGCAGTCGGCCATCGATCACGTGCGTCAGGGCATCGCCGTGTTTGATGGCAACTTGAGCCTCATCTGCTGGAATCGCCAGTTCCGCAGCCTCCTGCACCTGCCTGCCGACATGGGCAGGGTCGGTGTCCCGCTCGATGAAATCATCCGCACCGTGGTCGAGGACGGTGGCGAGGATGTTGAAGGAGGCGTGGCCACGCGTATCTCCAAGCTGATCGACGGTGTCGAGCCATATCAGGAGCGCATCCACCAGGATGGCACGGTCCTGGAGGTGCGCTCGAGCGCCATGCCGGACGGCGGTCTCGTCGTTACCTTCGCCGACATCACCGAACGCGTTCTGGCCGCTGAGGCGCTTGAACGCCGGGTCGAGGAACGCACCGCCGAACTCACCAAGCTCAACAGCGAACTGGCCATAGCGAAGTCCGATGCCGAGGCTGCCAACCTGGGCAAGACCCGGTTCATCGCCGCGGCCAGTCATGACATCCTGCAGCCGCTCAATGCCGCGCGGCTGTTTACCTCCAGCCTGCTCGACCGCAGCTCCGACAGCGACGATCATCAGCTTGTAGAAAACGTCGATGCCTCCCTCGAATCCGTCGAGGAGATATTGACAACCCTACTCGACATTTCCCGTCTCGATGCCGGTGCGCTGCAGCCGCAACGCAGCACCTTTCCTATCGACGAAACGTTACGCGCACTCGCCCTGGAAGTGTCGGCCAGCCTGCAAGCCAAGGGGCTGACCTTGACGGTGGTGCCCTCCAGTCTGAACGTCCATACCGACCGGCGGCTGCTGCGCCGTGTGCTGCAGAACCTGTTGTCCAACGCAATCAAGTATACCCCCGATGGTCGCATTCTGATGGGTTGCCGGCGCGCCGGCGATCACATTCGCATCGAAGTTCATGACACCGGCCCGGGCATCCCGGAACACAAACAAGGTGCCGTGTTCCGCGAGTTCGAACGTCTCGATTATCAGGGCAGTGAACCCGGCCTTGGCCTCGGTCTGTCCATCGTCGAACGCATTGCCAGGATACTCGACCACCCGCTCACCCTGCGCTCCACTCCTGAAAGAGGAACAGTGTTTACGATTTCTGTTCCGGTTGCCGGAAGCCGTGCCGAGACGGTCCCGGCTGCAAGCAGGCTGTCGCGCTCGGCGACCGGCGCTGTTGCCGGGTTGCACGTTCTTGTCATAGACAATGAGCCGACCATACTCGCCGGAATGCAAAGCCTGTTGAGTGGATGGGGCTGCAGCGTAATCACGGCCTCCGGTGCTGAAGACGCCCAGGCCGCGGTCGAAACCGGCATCGCAGCCCCCGATCTGATCGTCGCCGACTACCATCTTGGGGCAGGCTTGGACGGATTGACGGTGATCGAGCGCTTGCGCGAGAGCTTGCACAACCACATACCCGCCATCCTGATCACGGCGGACCGCACCCGAGCGGTGAGCGAACGGGCGGCCGGGCTCGATGTGATCTATCTGCGCAAGCCGGTAAAACCCGCCGGTCTCAGAACTGCAATGGTCCATACTCTCAAGAGCAAGTTGGCAGCCGAGTAACCGAGGTGCGGCTACCCGGCCAGCAGGTCGCCATCCACCCGCCCGGCGGCAATCACCGCTTGCGTGCGGCTTTCAACGTCGAGCTTTTGCAGGATTGCCGAGACGTGTGCCTTGATTGTTGCCTCGGACACCGAAAGCTCGTAGGCAATCTGCTTGTTCAGCAACCCCTCACGCAGCATCATCAGTACCCGCATCTGCTGTGGTGTCAGTTTTGTCAGGCGCAGCGCGATTTCATCGGCCTGACTGTCATCGCTGGCATCGAGGTCGACCCCCTCGGGCACCCACACCTCGCCGTTCAGGATTGCCTGCACCGCCTGTTGCATGTCTGCCACCGGTAGCGACTTGGAGATGAAACCCATGGCGCCCAGCTCAATCGCCCGCCGCACAGTCTGGTCCTCGTCGCTCGCCGAAACCACCGCCACGGGGATTGCCGGAAACTGAGCACGCAAATAGACCAGTCCGGAAAAGCCCTGCACACCGGGCATCTTGAGATCAAGCAGCACCAGGTCGACATTGTCATTGTCGTGCAGCGCTGACGTTACCTCGCTCAGTGATCCTGTCTGGACGATGTTTGCTGTGTCGAACAAACCGGCCAGGGTCAATTTCAAGGCGTCACGAAACAGCGGATGATCGTCCGCGATAACGAATCGGTAATCAGTCATTCTCTGATCCCCAGGCACCCCTCTGTGCCGGTTGCAGTGTGGACCGCAACGCTCCCCGGCACGTAGGTTAACCAGACAGCCTCCATTCTCCAAGCCCGATTTATCTTGGGTCAAAAAGCACTGGAAAAACCGATAGTTATGCGCGCCACGCATGGCTGACATGAATAGTCAGACCTTGCGTTGAACCGCAGTCGGCGCCAAATGACGCTGATGTTGCGGCGCAATATGATTGCTAGCCGCGGGATAGTTCAATGAGGTTTGTCATGAGGGTATTCAGTCTCTTTCAGCTAATCGGTGAAGGCTTGACGCGCGGTGTTTCGTTGTTCCTCACCGGCCGGCACGGCTTCGTCGAGGAGGTCTCTATTCCCCGTCTTGACGGCTATCGGCGGCGCTAGTGCATTTTTCAGGATATCGCCCACATCTGCCACCTTGGTCATTGGGATGCCGACGGGCGGCACTGTCTGCCGGTCAGTCCGCCAATGGCGTGTCGTTCGGTAATCCGGCAAACGTGGCCTCCTCCTTTGATTTTTGTGCCATGACAGCTCTGCGCATATCGTCCAGGTCGAGCATTCCCGCCTGCCACACCGCAATCTGATCAAGCGTGTCCGCCGTGCTGTGGTCCTGGGCGAAATTCAGGATGCGCTTCGATCCCCATACGGCGAGCGGCGACTTTGCGGCAATCCTGCTTGCCACATCCCGGCAATGCTCAAGCAGCTGTTCGGCATCCGGCAACACGCCGTTCACCAGCCCGATGGCCTGTGCGCGGTCGGCGAAGAGCCGGTCACCCGTAAAGGCCAATTCACGTGCTACACCGTCCGGGATCAGTCGTTGCAGCCGGGGGAAGGTGCCCAGATCCGCGGTCATCGCTAGATTGATTTCGTGGATGGTGAAGAATGCATCCTGGCTGGCAAACCGGATGTCACAGGCGCTCACCATGTCGACACCGCCACCGATGCAGCCACCCTGAACGGCGGCAATGACCGGAAACCGGGCGTTCGCCAGGCACGAAAAACTCTGTTGCAGCCGTGCGACCAACTGCATCAGTTGTGCCCGCGCCCGTCCCTGGCCTTGTGAGGTATCTGGCGCCAGTCCGGCAAAGACTGAAAGGTCCATACCGGCGGTGAAGTGTTTACCTTTGGACGAGATCAGCAAGACCCGCACATCTTCGCACTGCTCAAGCCCGTCGATGGCTTGCGGCAGCTCGCGCCAGAATGCCGGCACCATGCTGTTCAGTTTATCCGGCCTGTTCAGCCGCAAGTGGGCGACGTGTTTTTCGACATCCACTTCAAAACATTGCCATGCCATCGCTGCCATTCTCCTTGTTCCGACGTCCGTTTTTTAACCCGCGTTTTCCGAAGGTGCCAATGACGAAGTTTGTCCGCTTACGGATGAAGTCGCCAGCGTTAACCGAATAGCCGCAATTTCGTCATTGTTCGGACAATCTGATGCCGATGTCCGACGGCACCTTAGTCGACGTGGCGGAGGGTAAGAGGCTGAGTATGGCAGCCGAGATTTCCCTTCAAGAATGGATTTGACGGCGTCTGCACAGGATGCCGTGCGGGTGGGCTTTCGCCGCCCGAAGAAAAAGAACGGCCGCGTGGCTCCTGTCGCCGTCCCGAGCACGCGCGCGCCAGGCCCGTCCGCCCAGCGGACGGGCCGCCCTCTTTCCTTCACCAGCCGCTTGTCATGCCGGTATGTGCTGTGACCGCAGATCAGCGCGCCGGTACCACCTGATTCAGATATCCTTGTCCTGCGGTTCCCGCAGGGTCCTTGCGAACTCCATGAACCGCCGCATGGTCTTTTCAAAAAAGCCCATGATCTGCTCGAATTCCTCATCGCTTGGCAGTTCCAAGCCATCACGCTTGGTGTCGGATCTTGTCCGCAGCGATTTCTCCAACGCCGCTATGCGCTTGTGCAGTTGTCGGTTTTCTGCGGCCAAACGGTCGACGCGCTTGATCAGCGCATCACGCTCCTTGTCGAGGCTGTGGCACGTCCACACCGCATTGACGCGCCGGCAGTGCGACACCGATCCGGTGGCGCTGTCGAGGCGCACGAAGCCGTCATCCGTCCGCTGCAGCTGGTAACGCCCGGCATCCTGTCCGCTGGCCGGCCCGCCCGGCAACGCCAGCCCGGCAAGGCCGGCCGCGGCGATGCCGATCAATCTTGCCGCGCTGCGTTGTTTGAACGTGGTCATCGTCCATCCTCCAGTGCCGCCCGCCTCAATCTAGCAGAAGCAGTGCCGTTGCTCCAATGACTGGACGGGATACCAAAAATTGTCGATACTACGGCCATGTGTCGGGAACGCGCCGGCTTGGGCGAAGCCACTTTTTGCGCGGGACCGGCACCCTGTGAATGATTCGATCAAGAACATCATGCAAATGATGAGAGGGAGTTTTTTGACAATGAAGATCCTGAAGACACTTACCGCAGCGGCCGTAGCGGTTGCCATGTTATCCGGCGCGGCCATGGCCGAAATGAAAAAGGTGCGCATTGGCACCGAAGGTGCCTACCCGCCTTTCAATTTCACTGATTCCGACGGCAATCTGAAAGGCTTCGACATCGATATTTCCAAGGCCCTGTGTGAGAAGATGAAGGTCGAGTGCACCTTTGTTGCTCAGGACTGGGACGGCATCATCCCCGCCCTGCTGGCCAAGAAGTACGACGCCATCATCGCCTCCATGTCGATCACCGAAGAGCGCATGAAGAAGGTCGACTTCACCAACAAGTACTACAACACCCCGGCCAAGTTCGTCATGAAGAAGGATGCCGGCCACACCGACTTCACGCCGGCGGGCATGAAAGGCAAGGTGATCGGGGCGCAATCCTCGACGACCCACTCCAGCTTTCTTGAAGACAATTTCAAGGACAGCGAGATCAAGCTGTATGGCACCCAGGATGAAGCCAATGCCGATCTCGCTGCCGGCCGCCTCGACGCCATAATGGCCGACAGTGTCGTCATGTGGGAATGGGTAACCAAGACCGACGATGGCAAGTGCTGCGAGCAGGTTGGACCCGGCTTTGTCGATGAAAAGTGGTTCGGCAAGGGCGCCGGCATCGCTATCCGCAAGGGCGAGACCGAGCTGCGCGACATGCTCAACAAAGCCATCGACGAGATCGTTGCCGACGGCACCTATCAGAAGATCAACGAGCAGTATTTCCCGTTCTCGGTCTACTGAGTCTTCAATGTTGCGCTTTGAGTGGTTTTACGCCACTCTGTAGACGATGCGGCTGGCAGTTCCAAACAGGCTGCCAGCCGTTTTTTGCTGAAGAGGGGCAGCATTGGCTGGGGCGATGGCAACGCGATGGAATATTTGAAGCTCTTGTCCTTCGGGCCTGGCGGCTGGGGCGATGAGCTTCTGCAGGGCCTTTGGATAACCGTCACATTGGCGCTGGCGACGCTGCCGTTCGGCCTGATCGGCGGGCTGCTGATCGCCATGGGCAAGAACACCGGCGAAAAGTCGCTTGTCCTCGCCGCCAACGTCTTCACCACCATTTTCCGCGGCCTGCCCGAATTGCTCACCCTGTTCATCGTCTATTATGGCGGCCAGATCGCTCTGCAGAAATTCGTCAATTTGTTCACCGACACCTATGTCGAAGTGAACGGGTTCGTGGCCGGCATGATAGCCCTCGGTCTGGTGTTCGCCGCTTTTGCCAGCGAGGTTTTCCTGAGTGCCTTCCGCGGCATTCCCAAGGGCCAGAACGAGGCCGCGCATGCCCTCGGGCTGAGCAGGTTTCATGCCTTCAGGCTAATTGTTCTGCCGCAATTGATCAGGCTGGCGCTGCCGGGGTTGTCCAATCTCTGGCAGGTTCATCTCAAGGGCACATCTTTGGTCTCGGTGATTGCACTCGATGATCTGATCCGCAAGTCTCAGATTGCTGTCGGCAACACCAAGGAACCGCTGTTCTTCTTCTCCGTCGTCTGCCTGGTGTATGTCGCCATGACGCTTGCCTCGTCACGCAGCCTGGCGGTGGTTGAGAACCGGCTGAACCGCGGTCACAAGAGGTAGCGCCATGGCCGTTCAGGATGTCACCACCACGACCACCCGGCCACCGGCGCCGCCACGCACCTGGACCACGGCCCGTATCCTTGGTAACGGCCTAACCGGCCTTTGGATCGCCCTTGGAGCCTTCCTGATGTGGTCGCTGACGGCAGACTTCGACAGCGAGACATTCGGCCGGTACGGACCGCGCATGCTGCAGGGGTTCTGGCTGACGGTCAAAATTGTGGTGATTTCGGTTGCACTTGGCAGCATGCTGGCCTTGCCGGTTGCACTGGCCCGCATGAGCTCAAACCCGCTGCTCAAGGTGCCGGCCATCGCCTTTATCGAGTTTTTCCGCGGCACACCGCTGCTGGCGCAGCTGTTTCTGGCCTACTACGGCGCCGGCCAGATGCGCGAGGAGCTCGAAGCCATCGGCCTTTGGTGGTTCTTCCGCGACGCGTTCAACTGCTGCATGCTGTCGTTCACGCTCAATTCCGGCGCCTACCAGGCCGAAATCCTGCGCGGCGCCATTTCCGCTGTACCGACCGGTCAGACCGAAGCCGCCAACAGCATGGGCCTGAGCCGCGCCGTCACCTTCTTCAAGATCATCCTGCCGCAGGCCCTGATCACCGCCCTGCGCCCGCTCGGCAACGAGATCATCTTCATGATCAAGAGTTCGGCCATCGCCAGCATCGTCACCATCCTCGATTTGATGGGTGAGACCAAACTGGCATTCTCGCGCAGCTACAATTTCGACGTCTACATCTGGGCTGCGATCATGTACCTGGTCATGGTCGAGGCCTTGCGGGTCACCTGGGATTGGCTGGAGCGCCGCCTGACCCGTCACCTGCGCATGCCCAACCAGAAAGACTGACGCCGCGAACTGCTTTGGAAAGATCAGGTCCCGCCAGGTGGGTCGGGTTCCGGCTGTCCCATCCACCTGATGATCTTCATCACGATCGGCAGCCAGCCGAGGCCGAGCACGATGAAGGCCGGCAGCTGCACCCAAACAGGCACATCGATCAACAGCCGTGCGCCGACAACCATGGCAATCAGGCTGTACAGACACAGGACCAAGACCGTAGCGACCACTCCGACGAATTTGCGCGTGCGTATTCCCATGGGCGATGCTGATACAGATTGGCCGGGCAACCTACAAGGGGTGCGGCGCTTGGATCAGTTGCCGTCAGGCGCCGCACCGGCTATCCCGGCACCATGAACGCCGTGACACAACAACAGCTCAATGCCGAACCGCTCATTCGTGGTTGGCTCTATTTCGTCGCTTTCCTGGTCTTCGCCATGGTTATCGTCGGCGGCGCCACCCGTCTGACCGATTCAGGCCTGTCGATCACCGAATGGCTGCCGATCCTCGGCGCCATTCCGCCGCTCAGCGATGCCGACTGGGCCGTGGCCTTTGAGAAGTACAAGCAGATCCCGGAATACAAGATCATCAACCGCGGCATGTCGCTGGATGAGTTCAAGTTCATCTACTGGTGGGAATGGGGTCACCGCTTCCTCGGCCGCTTCATCGGTCTCGCCTTTGCCGTCCCGCTGGCGTTCTTCTGGCTCACCGGCCGCATTGCCCGCGATCGCCTGCCCGGCCTGATCGGTCTGCTGGTGCTCGGCGGCCTGCAGGGCGCGCTCGGCTGGTACATGGTGATGAGCGGACTGGTCGAGCGTACCGACGTCTCTCAGTATCGCCTCGCCGCCCACCTGACGCTGGCGGCGGTGATCTTTGCCGCCATTGTCTGGGTGGCGCTCGGCTACGGCCGCAAGCGCCTGCGGCTACCGCCCTCGGTCATTCATTTCATCATCGTGCTGGTTTTCGTCCAGATCGCCGCCGGCGCCTTCGTTGCCGGTATTGATGCCGGTATGGCCTACAACACCTGGCCGCTGATGGATGGCTCCATCGTTCCGGACGGCCTTGCAGTCATGCAGCCGGCCTGGGTCAACCTGTTCGAGAATGCCCTCACGGTACAGTTCGCGCACCGCATGCTGGCCTACCTGATCGCGTTGGTTGTGCTGGCCTACACCCTGTCCTGCATGCCCGGGTTTCATGGCGATGAGCGCAGCTCGGCTGTGGCGTTGCTCCTCATCACCGCTGTCCAGATCGCTCTGGGCATCTGGACGTTGCTCGCCCAGGTACCGATTTCGCTCGGCCTGCTGCATCAGGGCGGGGCGCTGGTGCTGCTGGCCGTCGCGCTGTACCACCTTCACTGCTTGTCGCTGCGCCGCGCGTGACCGGGTGGAAACAATTGTTCCATCAGGGCGGTGTTTGGCGCCACAAACAGTCCGAGCGCCGGGCTCGGCGCGCATGCGAACTCCGGCTGGATGACCGGCAGGCGCGGCTTGCCCTTGGTTAGCGCCTGCAGCTCTGCAACGTCCCGCCGGGCAAATTCCGTGTCACAAAGGGTCGTGCACGCCTTGTGAGCCTTTCGCAAGTCGGCGCTGGTGCACGTGTCTGAAGCCGCTGCAAATGCTTCCCAGAATGCGCCCGCCCGCCGGCGCCACTGCGTATCGTCTTTGCCGCGCTTGCCGACCGCGTTCATCGCCTCGTTACGCAGGTGATGGTCCAGTTCGCCGGCCAGCAACCGCGCCCGGCAGGAGACCGCGCACTGTTCCCGGTGGGTTCCGAAACGTTCTGTCCCATGCGCCTTGCGGCACAGGGCACGCACCTGGATGACGCGCTTGCGGCAGTAGAACTGCCAGCTTTCATCCATCAGCTCGCAAACGGTGCTGTGGTCCAGTTCGCAGGCCGGCTGGGCCACCGCCCCAGTTGCCGGCCCGGCAAACAAGAGAGCTGCCCCGGACCAACCCCGGACAGCCCTCAAGATTGCATCTCGCATGCCGGCGTCAGGCTTTCATCGCCTGTTCCAGGTCGGCGATGATGTCGTCGGCATCCTCGATCCCGATCGACAGCCGCACCACATCCGGCGTCGCACCGGCCTGTTCGAGCTGCTTCGGCGACAGCTGCGAATGGGTTGTCGAGGCCGGGTGAATGATCAACGAGCGGGTGTCGCCGACATTGGCCAGATGGCTGATCAGTTCGACGTTCGACACCACCTTGACGCCCATGTCGTAGCCGCCCTTGAGCCCGAAGGTGAACACCGCGCCGGCCCCCTTCGGGCAATACTTCTGGTGCAGTGCGTAGTGGGCATTGTCCTTCAGGCCGGCATAGTTGACCCACGCCACCTCGTCGCGTCGGCTCAGCCATTCGGCCACCTTCAGCGCATTGTCGCAATGCCGTTGCATGCGCAGGCTCAGGGTCTCCATGCCGGTCAGGATGTTGAACGCATTGGTCGGCGAAATCGCCGGGCCGAGGTCGCGCAGGCCCAGCACCCGGGCAGCGATCGCAAAGGCGATGTTGCCGAACGTCTCATACAGGATCATGCCGTTGTAGGACGCGTTGGGCTCCGCCAGCAGTGGATATTTGTCGCCGACCGACCAATCGAAGCTGCCGCCATCGACGATCACTCCGCCCATCGAGTTGCCGTGCCCGCCGATGAACTTGGTCAATGAATGCAACACGATGTTGGCGCCATGCTCCAACGGTTTGCACAGATAGGGCGTCGCCAGCGTGTTGTCGACGATCAGCGGCACCTCGGCCTTGCGGGCAATCTTGGCAATCGCCTGGATGTCGGTCACCCGGCCGCCCGGATTGGCGATCGATTCGATGAAGATTGCCCTGGTCTTCTCGGTGACCGCGGCCTCGAAGCTGGCCGGCTCGTCGGCATCGGCCCACACCACGTTCCAGCCGAACGACTTGAACGAATGGTTGAACTGGTTGATCGAGCCGCCATAAAGCTGGCGCGCGGCGATAAACTCATCGCCCGGCTGCATCAAAAGGTGGAAGGTCAGAAGCTGCGCACCATGCCCCGATGCCACCGCCAGTGCCGCCGTGCCCTCCTCCAGCGCGGCCACTTTCGATTCCAGCACCGCCTGGGTCGGATTCATGATCCGGGTGTAGATATTGCCGAACGCCCTGAGCGCGAACAGGTCCGCGGCATGCTGGGTGTCGTCGAAAACGAAGGATGTTGTCTGGTAAATCGGTGTCGCCCGCGCGCCTGTCGCCGGGTCCGGCTGTGCGCCGGCATGAATGGCCAGGGTGTCGAAACCCAGCTCACGATCGCTCATTTTTGAATGCCTCCCACTCACGGTTCTGCCTGATCGGAGGCGCACCTTAGCGCCATCGACTGGAAAAGAAAACAGATGTTCTGTATTTCAAACGGAGTGTTTTGGACACCGCCCGCAGTGGCAAACCGTCAGGCGGCGTGCGAAGCCGAAGCGGCCGGCTCGGTCAGGATCGCGTACAGACCCTCGGCATTGTCGGTGCCGCGCAATTTCTTGACCAGCGACTGATCGCGCAGCATCCGCGAAATCCGCGCCAGGGCCTTGAGGTGGTCGGCCCCGGCATTCTCCGGCGCCATCAGCAGAAACACCAGATCGACCGGCTGGTCGTCGGAGGCTTCGAAGTTCACCGGCTGGCTCAACCGGGCAAACAGTCCATGTACACGGTCGATCGCGGAAAACTTGCCATGTGGAATGGCGATGCCCTTGCCAACGCCCGTCGAGCCGAGTTTTTCACGCTGCATCAGGGTCTCGAAAATCAGCTTGCCGTCAATCTTGGTCAGGTCCGCAGCGTTGCTGGCCAGCTCCTGAAGCAACTGTTTCTTGCTGCTTGCTTTCAGGTCCGGCAACACCGCATCGCTGTGGATTATCTGTGAAAGCTGCATATTTGCACCTGATCCCTTTAACCTGATGCGCCTGGCCTCGGCGGCATTGCCTCAAGGCCCAAGCCGATCATACTATTTGGTCGAGGCCGGTTCTTGCTCTGGGTCAATCCAGCCGATATTTCCGTCAGCGCGCTTGTAGACGATGTTCACGCCACCATGCTTGGCGTTGCGGAACAGCACGAACGGGTGTGAGGACAATTCCAACTGCATAACCGCATCACTGGTCGTCAATTCGACGATGTCGTGCGACATCTCAGCAATGATGGCCGGACTGAGATCCTCACCGCCCGACGCATCTTCGGTTTCCGGACGCGTTTCCAGTACGTATCCCGCTGCCGGCACCGTGCGTGCCGGATTCTGGTTGGCTTGGTGATGATCCTTTAGCCGCCGCTTGTAGCGCCTCAGCCGCTTTTCCAGATGCTCGGCTGCGAAATCGAAGCTCGAGTAGGCATCACCACCCTCGCCGTGCGACTGAAGCGTCAGTCCCGTCGACAAATGCAATGTGCAGTCGGTGCTGAACGCCGAGCGCTGCTTCTCGACCGTCACATGCGCGCGCACCGCTCCGTCGAAGTACTTCGCCACATCCCGGTCCAGACGTTCGTTGATATGGCTACGGAGAGCCTCGCCGATATCCAGATTTTTTCCAGTGGTCAGTATCTGCATGACATCATATCGGGCCTGTGCATGCCCAGTAGTATGGGCCCGGCCTTTAAAAATTGCAAAACCTGTCTCTTGGCTTTTCGACCCGGCCCTGCCTTCCGGGGCCGCAGCGTCTCATGGTCCGCTCCGCTGTCTGCGGGCCGGAAACTATGCGCAGCAAACCGCGAAGTCAAGCACCGCCGTCGGGGAAATTTGCAAACCCGGAGCTTGTCAGTTCAAGCGAATGCGCGCTTCTCGCGCCGGCGCTGCACCGATGAGGCAATTCCCATAGATTCCCGATACTTGGCCACCGTTCGGCGGGCAATCTCGACACCGTCCCCGTTCAGCATGTCAACAATCGCATCGTCGGAGAGCACGCTGTTTGCGGTCTCGGCATCGATCAGTTGTTTGATTCGGTGGCGCACCGCCTCAGCCGAGTGCGCTTCGCTTCCGTCGCTTGCGGCAATGGCCGCGGTGAAGAAATACTTCAGCTCGAAAATGCCTCGCGGGGTCGCCATGAACTTGTTCGATGTCACCCGGCTGACGGTTGATTCGTGCATGCCGATTGCCTCGGCCACGGTCTTCAGATTGAGCGGCTTCAGCGCGCTGATACCGTGCACCAGAAAGGCATCCTGCTGGCGCACGATTTCACGCGATACCGCCAGGATGGTCCGGGCCCGCTGATCGAGGCTCTTGGCCAGCCAGGTGGCGTTCGACAGGCAGTTGTCGAGGTATACCTTGTCATCCTCGCTGGTCGTGCCCGATGACACGGTGGCGAAATACTGATTGTTGACCAGCACCCGCGGCAGGGTTTCGCTGTTGAGCTCAACCAGCCAGTTACCATCTGGTGCCGCGCGCACGCTGACATCCGGGATCATCGGCTGCACCACCACATCGCCGAACGCATTGCCTGGTTTTGGGTTGAGTTGGCGGATTTCCTCCATCATCGCCACGATGTCTTCCATGCCGACACCGCACAACTTGCCGAGCTTCTTGAAATCGCGCCTGGCCAGTAGTTCCAGATTCTCCACCAGAGCCCGCATTGCCGGGTCGAAACGGTCCAACTCAACGAGCTGGAGCGCCAGGCATTCCTTCAGGTCGCGGGCAAAGATGCCCGGAGGGTCGAAGCCCTGCAGCGTCTTCAGGATACGCTCGACGTGCTCTTCGCTGGCGCCCAACTGTTCGGCAATCTGGTCCGGTCCGGACGTCAGGTAGCCTGCATCGTTGAGCGAACCGAGAAGGTGGCGGGCGATCATCCGCCCGGCCGGGTCGTCGATGCTGAGGTTGATCTGCTGGCTCAAATGCTCGGCCAGGGTCATTTCATCCTTCAGTGTCGCCTCGAAATCATAGCCGCCGCGCTCACCGGAGGACCCGCCGCCCACACCGCCGCTGCGTAGGCTCGACCAGTTCGAATCGGTCACGGCGCCTGGCGCCCTGTTGTCGGCATCGGCGCGCGCCTCGTCGGCATAGACGTTGGTCAGGTCGGTGCCGAGCGTTTCAAGTCTTTCCGAGGTCTTGCCCTCTTCGCTGAGGGCGGTTGAGAGATCGCGCACCGTCGTCTCATGGTTTGCCGCCGCCATTGCGTCTTCGGTTTCGCCGGCAAGCTGTTCGGTCCGCGCGGCATCGTCGCGTTCAAGCAGGGGATTGCGTTCAAGCTCTTCCTCGACGAACGCCTGAACCTCGATGTTCGACATCTGCAACAGCTTGATCGCCTGCTGCAGTTGCGGCGTCATGATCAGGGATTGACCTTGCCGCAGTTCCAGCCGTTGGCTCAACGCCATTACGCACTACCCCATGCTTTTCTTGGGCCGGAAAACAGGCCCGTTTCTTGCATAACAGGGGTATAGTCGCACTAAAGGCTAAATTTTTCACCAAGATAAAGCCGCCGGACGTCCTTGTTGGTGACGATTTCGTCCGGTGTGCCCTCCATCAGGACCGCGCCCTCATGGATGATGAGCGCCCGATCGATAAGTCCGAGGGTTTCGCGCACGTTGTGATCCGTAATAAGCACCCCGATTCCCCGAGCGGTGAGCTCTCGCACCAGTCGGCGGATATCATCGATTGCAATGGGGTCGATTCCCGCGAAGGGCTCATCGAGCAGAATGAAGGCTGGATCGATAGCCAGGGCTCGGGCGATTTCCACCCGCCGACGTTCTCCGCCAGATAGCGCCACAGCTGGCGAATGCCGAATATGTTCGATTTGAAACTCATGCAACAACTCACGCAACTTACTGTCGCGCTGCGCCCGGTTGCTGACATTCAGCTCAAGCACAGCCCGAATGTTCTCCTCAACCGTGAGCCCCCGGAAAATCGAGGCTTCTTGGGGCAGGTAGCCTATGCCCAACCGGGCCCGCCGGTACATCGGCAGCGGCGTGATGTCCTGCCCGTCGAGCATGATGGTTCCCTGGTCCGGCGCGATCAGTCCGGTGATCATATAGAACACCGTCGTCTTGCCAGCACCGTTGGGACCCAACAGGCCCACGGCTTCCCCGCGGCGAACGCTCAGGGACACATCCCTGACCACCGGGCGGCGCTTGTAGCTCTTGTTCAGCGCGGCCGCACTCAGGCCGCCTGATGGCGAGCTTGCGCCGGCGATGGCCTCAACCGGATCCGATGCCGCAGCCGCGTCGCCAGACTTGCGGCGTTGCTGCGTGCGCTTGGTCCTGCCTGTGGCAGTGGTTGTTTCCATGCCCGTCCGCTACCCTTCAATTACCGCGCAATATGTTTAATTTTGCATGAAGCGCCGGATGACAATTTGATCGGCCCGCCGCTGCCGGAGTTGTGCCCCGCCGTCCTCACTGGCCGGGAACGAAACTGCCCTTCACCCGTCCGCCCGTCATCTGGCTGGTATTCTTGTCGAGGTCGACGAAAAGCTTCTTGCCGCGAACCACCGTCTGGCCCTGCCGAACCACCACGTTTCCGCCAACCGTCAACTCGTTGGCCTTGACGTTCATCTTGGCCCATTGTCCGGTGATGCGTTGGCTCTTGGTGATGATCACCACGCTGCCCGCTGCATCGAGATGCGTCACCTCGGTCTTCTTCGTCCCGTCCGCCTTCTTCTTTTCCTGGTAGCGCACGACCAGTTTGTCGGTGTTGAGCCGCACATCGCCGCGTGTCGCGTCGACCTTGCCGGTAAACACCGCCTTCAGTTCATCTTCGAGCACCTGCACCTGGTCGGCCTCGATGTCGACATCCTTGGGTCCTTTGGCCTGTTGCGCATGAAGCGGCGCCAAGCCCAGGCACAATGCCAGACCGGCCGCGGCGGCCAGCGCCGAAGCGCGCTGCACATTTGTGCGTTGATCAGTCATTGCCGTCCTTGTCCTCCTTGTCGGCTGCCGAACGCAACCGGACCTTGACCCGGTTGAGGAATTCTATGTTCTTGCCCTGGTCGCTGATCCGCATCCCGTTGGCAGCAATGTCGCCACCGTCGAATGTGACGAGAACCCGCTCATTGGTGACCAGCTGCTTGTCTTCCAGCATGACCCGCGCGGCGGGCATGGCCGCAACGAACCGGTCGAGTGATATTATATGCACATCACCGGCAAGATCGAGTGTCTTGCCGTCAGAATCGTAGACGCCGCGCTGCGCATCGATCGTGAACCGTTGCCCTGAAGCGCGGCTGAGTTTCCCGGTCACGGTCTTGAGGTGAATGATGTTCGGTTCGTCCGGATCCTGAACAGCCGACTGGGCGTTCACCGTATAGGGTTGCTGCTCCCTGTCGAACCCGCTGATCGACGACGTTGAAACCGTGACCTTTTCTTCCGTCACATCCGCCGGCGGTGCGGCTTGGGGAGATTGGCTGATGCTGTCCAGGGCTCCGGCACGCAGCAGAAAATAGCCGAAGAAGCCCACCGCAATGGCCAGCGCCAGCCAGCTCAGCAGCACCGCCGGCCGCAAGCCGCCCTGCGGCGTTGCCGCCTTGCCACCGTCGCTGTGTTCTATTGCACTTCCGGCCATTTGAACCTAGTGAGCGAAAATATCGTCCTCGCCCCAGCCCGCCAGGTCAAGATGGGTACGGGTCGCCAGAAAGTCAAAGCATGACCGGGCGATCTCGGTGCGTCCCTCGCGCCGCAGCATTTGATCGAACCGTGCTTTCAGCTCATGCAGATAGATGACGTCGAGCGCGGCATACTGCTTTTGCGCATCTGACAGCACCGGCGTGCCCCAATCGGAACTCTGCTGCTGCTTCGACATCTCGATGCCAAGCATCTCGCGCACCAGATCTTTCAGCCCGTGCCGGTCGGTATAGGTGCGCACCAGTTTCGAGGCGATCTTGGTACAGTAGACGGGTGCGACATCGACATCGAGATAGTGCTTCAGCACCGCCACGTCGAAGCGCGCAAAATGGAAGATCTTCTCCACGTCCTCATTGGCCAGCAGCGCTTTCAGGTTCGGCGCTGCGTAGCTGGCGCGGTCCATCTGCACCAGATGGGCATTGCCATTACCAGATGACAGCTGCACCAGGCACAATTTGTCGCGTTGGGGATTCAGCCCCATGGTTTCCGTATCGACGGCCACTGCGCGTCCGAAATCGATGTCGTCCGGCAGGTCGCCCTTGTGCAGCTTGATTGCCATGTCAGCCTCATCTATGCGCCCGAATATGTCCCTTGTAGAACAATCTCGACCGTTTGCCAGCGCCGGAGTGGCGTAAACACGCAATTGCGTTCATGCTTGTGCTGAAATTGACTGTTTTTTGCGCGCCAGCTTGCCGAGGAAGCCGTCGATCGTGCCATCATGGTCCACGTGCACCAGAGAGCAGATTTGCGGATCGTAGAGTGTTGAGTCGAGATAGAGCTGCTGCAGATAGCTGCTCAGCGCCGCGTTCGCGTCTGCCGCGGTGCGTCTGAAGGTTTTCAGGAAAAGCCGGGCGACCGCCGGAATATCGTGACGTTCGAGAGGCCGCACGCCGCCTGCCGCCACTGGCGGTGCATTCCCCACCTCGCCGGCATCGGATGAATTGCCGGAGCGCCTGTCATCTGCGAGCGCCAAATCCGTGTCCCGGTCCATTGTCATTTCGCCGAGAGTGTCATGCAATGAAGATGCCACCCAGCCCAACCGTGTCAAAGCACGTCAATCCCGGTCAACACTAGATGGCAATGTGTCCTCGGCGATTCAACCAATCACCACCGAAAAGCACAATGATCGCACGTCCAACGGGCCGAACCAATCGGATCGAACAAAAAGAAGAACAACCGAGAGAAAACAAATGGTGCCCAGGAGAAGACTCGAACTTCCACTTCCATACGGAAACTAGCACCTGAAGCTAGCGCGTCTACCAATTCCGCCACCTGGGCCCGGACCCGCCGCTGGCAACGCCAGGACGTGTGGTCGCAAGGTTGGTGCGCGGCGCATCGGTGCAAGCAGTTCCACGCCGCGAACCGCGCTCACATAATGCCGCGGCCCGGCAAATGTCAACATTGATGGTCCAGCACCGGCAAATATCTTTTCAACGTGCCTGCTTGGGAGTAAACAGAACCTGATCGATGACAGCTCGAAACCACATCTGGCAGGAGGCAACGCCGTGGCAAGACCCCAGGACACCTTGGTAACGGTTATCGGCGGCTCAGGATTTGTCGGCCGTCATCTGATACGCGCCCTGGCCCGGCGCGGCTACCGGGTGCGCCCGGCCGTGCGTCGTCCCGACCTGGCCGGCCATTTGCAACCGCTCGGCGCCGTTGGCCAAATCATGCCGGTACAGGCCAACGTGCGCTATCCGCAATCTCTCGCGGCGGCTTGCGAAGGTGCCGACATCGTCATCAACCTGGTGGCCGTGTTGTACAGTGCCGGTGCCCAGACGTTCGATGCCCTGCATGTCTTCGGTGCCGAGGCGTCAGCCCGAGCTGCCCGCGAAGCCGGCGCCAGGGCCTATATCCAGGTGTCCGCCATCGGTGCCGATGCCGGGGCAACCAGCGAGTATGCCCGCACCAAGGCCGAGGGCGAGGTGCGGGCCAGAGCCGAATTCGAAAATGCCGTCATCGTGCGCCCGTCGGTCATCTTCGGCCCCGAGGACGACCTGTTCAACCGCTTTGCCGGACTGGCCCGCATGTCCCCGGCGTTGCCGTTGATCGGCGGCGGGCAGACCCAGTTCCAGCCGGTGTTCGTCGGTGATGTCGCCGAAGGCATCGCCCGCATCGTCGACAATACCGCCATCCATGCCGGCAGGACTTACGAGTTCGGCGGCCCGGAGGTCATGAGTCTGCGTAACATCATGCAGTTCACGCTCAAGGTCATCGGCCGTAACCGGGCTCTCATCCCGGTGCCGTTCGCCGTCGCCAAGCTCAAGGCCGCCGTGCTTGGTCTGCTGCCCAAGCCGCTCTTGACCATGGATCAGGTCGAGCTGCTCAAACAGGACAACCTGGTGAGCGAAAGCGCTTCAGCCGAAGGCCGAACTCTGAAGGGCTTGGGGATAACCCCGGAAGGTGTCGAGGCCATCGTGCCGGGATACCTCTACCGCTACCGGCGCGCCGGCCAGTTTACCCAGGTCAACGGCGCCTGATCCTGTGGCTCAGCCACAGTCCGCCAGCACCTCCGCGCGCATCCAGCCGAAGGTACCGTCGCCCCATCTGTCGCTGCCCGCTTCGTCATGGGTCACGGCATTCCAGCCTGGCGAAGCCGGCTGCGGCGGATCGTCGATCAGCGACACCATCGCGTCATGCGGCACCTTGCGGATCGCCTCGCTGGCCTCGTCCGGGTGGGTGTAGAGCACGGCGAAGCCGGCCGCCGGCGCATGCACCGAACACCCGAACGTCGCGTGCGCGCCACCCGGCAGGCAGAGCCACCCGGTCATCGCGGTTGCCAGTACTAGAGCCTTTTTTGACACTACCGAGCCATTTGACCGGCCTTTCGCGTTTGCTGGCAAGGCAGGCGACACGCCGTGGTCTGGCTGACCACAAGTGCTGCCTAACGCTGTCCAGCGAGCGCGAAAAGCCGGCCTTCGGTGGGACAAATTCGCCCATCCGGTGCGCCCACGGCGTTTGCCCGATGAACGACATTGCGCGGCGCATCGCGCCTGCCGGGCTGAACGAATTTGACCCATCAAATGGCCCGGTAGTATCAAAAAAGGCTCTAGGATTCTCATGTCGACCTGCTTGCCTATGCGGATGCGGCAAAGAATCCGCTGTAGACCAGCCACAATAGCACGCCGCCGAGTATCAGCCGATAGATCACGAACGGCAGCAGCGACATGCGCCTGACCAGCGCCATCAGAAAGGCAATCGCCGCCAGCGCCGTGAAGAAGGTCAGCCCGCCGGTCAACAGCGCATCGTTGGAGATCGTCTCGCCGCTCGACAGCGCCTCGCCGAGCACCAGCACGCCGGCGCCGGCAATTGCCGGAATGCCGAGCAGGAAGGAGAACCGTGCCGCTTCGGGCCGGGTGAACCCAAGCGCACGCGCCGCCGACATGGTGATGCCGGAACGGCTGGTTCCGGGAATGATCGCCACGGCCTGCGCCACGCCGACGATCATCGCCGGTGTCAGCTTCATCTGCTCCATGGCCTTTGCCTGCGCGCCAAATCTGTCGGCGGCATACATGATCACACCGAAGATGATGGCGTTCCAGGCAACCACCTCCGGCCCGCGGATGTTGTCGATGAAGCCGGTCTTCTTGACCAGCAGGCCGAACGCCACCGCCGGGATGGTTGCTGCAATGATGAGCATCGCCATGCGACCGCTGTCGGTCAGCCGACCGCGCAACAGGTTCAGTCCGCCGCCGCTCAGCCATAGGACATCGCGCCAGAAATATGCCAGCACAGCCAGGAACGAGCCCATGTGCACCATCACGTCGGTGATTAGCCCTTGGTCGCGCCAGCCGGTCAGCGCCGGCACCAGGATCAGATGCCCGGATGACGAAATCGGCAGGAACTCAGTGATCCCCTGGATCACCGCCAGCACGATGATCTGCTCGATGAGCATCGCGTTTTGCTCCCCTGCCTGCCGGGTTGTCACTCAGCGAATCGCTTGGCAACCGGCCCGCACAAGTCCTATACCGGCTGAAAGCCGTTCGGCAACCATGAGAAGATCCCGCCATGGCAAAACTCCTGCATTACCCGCTAGACCCATTCTCCCGCCGCACGCGATTGCAACTGAGTGAATACGGCGCCGAGGCCGAGCTGCTGGAGGAGCGTCCGTGGGAGCGCCGCGCGGGGTTCCTGCAGCTCTCGCCAAGCGGCATGCTACCGGTGTTCATCGACGATGACCGAACCACCGCATCGGGCATCGAGGCAGTGTCGGAGTATCTCGAAGAAACCCGTTCCGGCTTCAACGGCAGCCTGCTCGGCACCTCGCCCAGTGCCCGTGCCGAGACCCGCCGCCTGGTCGCCTGGTTCGACGGCAAGTTCCATCACGAGGTCGGCGGCATGGTGCTGATGGAAAAGGTCATCCGCCGCTTCCTGCCCAACGGTGCCGGGGGCGGCACGCCGAACATGAAGCGGGTCCGCGCCGCACTCGGTCGCATCCGCCCCCATCTCGACTACATCGGCTCGCTGGTCGAGCAGCGCAACTGGCTGGCCGGGGACGACCTGACCGTGGCGGACCTCGCGGCCGCCGCCCACCTGTCCTGCCTAGACTACCTCGGCGACGTACCGTGGCGCGAGAGCGATGCCGCAAAACAATGGTATCAGCGCGTCAAGTCGCGCCCGGCCTTCCGCCCGCTGCTCGCCGACAACGTGCGTGGCATCACCCCGCCACGCACCTACGCCGACCTCGATTTCTAGTTGCGCTCCGGCTGACTGGCGGGCATGCATTGGCCATGGCCCGGCCGATAGAACACCACCTGCGCTTCAGAGCCAAGAACCTGGGCTTCGACCGGCTGGCCATCACCACTGCTGATGCGCCGGCGTCCTGGGGCGCGCGTCTCGACACGGCGATTGCAAACGGTTGGCACGCAACCATGGACTGGCTGCCTGAAACCGCAAGCCGCCGCCGCGCGCCGCGCGCTATGTGGCCGGCAGCCAACAGTGCCATCATGCTGGCCATGAACTACGGCCCCGACATCGACCCGCTAACCCGGCTTGAAGACCGCGATACCGGCGTTATTTCCGTCTACGCCCTCAACCGCGACTACCACGACGTGGTCAAGGGCAAGCTCAAGCACCTGGCGCAATGGTTCGCCAGCCAGACCGGTGAGGACGTCAAGGTGTTCGTCGACACGGCGCCGCTGATGGAAAAGCCGCTGGCCGAAGCCGCCGGGCTTGGCTGGCAGGGCAAACACACCAACCTGGTGTCGCGCGGCTTCGGTTCCTGGCTGTTTCTCGGCGCCATCCTCACCACCGCTCACCTCGAGCCGGACGAGACGGAAACCGACCATTGCGGTCAGTGCCGGGCCTGCCTCGACATCTGCCCCACGAAGGCCTTTCCGGCCCCCTACCAGCTCGATGCGCGGCGCTGCATCTCCTACCTCACCATCGAGCACAAGGGCCACATCGCCCGTGAGTTCCGGGGAGCCATGGGCAACCGCATCTACGGTTGTGATGACTGCCTGGCCGTTTGCCCGTGGAACAAGTTCGCCCGCGCGGCCAGCGAAGTCCGCCTCAAGGCGCGCAGCGACCTGACAGCGCCTGACCTGGCACACCTTGCCGGCCTCGACGATGCCGCCTTCCGCAAGCTGTTCTCCGGTTCACCGGTCAAGCGCATCGGCCGCGACCGATTCATCCGCAACGTGCTCATCGCCATCGCCAACAGCGGTCAGCCGCGACTTGCCGAAAGCGCCAGGCCGCACCTTGAGGACGCCTCGCCGCTGGTGCGGGCCATGGCCGTGTGGGCGTTGTCGCAATTGCTTGATCGCTCTGGATTCTCCGCCCTGCGCAGCCGATATGAGACACAAGAAATCGATCAAGCGGTGTGCGAGGAGTGGCGCCAGTGTCCATGAACCATCTGTTCTGCTTCGGCCCCGGCTTTTCCGCCAGGGCGCTTATTGCGACGCTCGACCGTACGGCCTGGCGCGTCAGCGCCACATGCCGCGACGATGCCGCACGCTGTGCGCTTGAGAGTGCCGGCATTTCGCCTGTCCCATTCGACGGCACCGCGCCACTGCCCGGCGGAGCGCTCGAGGGGGTCAGCCATGTCTTGGTATCCGTTCCGCCCAAAGACGGCGGCGACCCCGTGCTCAGCCACTGCGCCGAACAGCTCACCACCGCCGCCGGCAGCATCGCCTGGGTCGGCTACCTTTCGACCACCGGCGTCTACGGCGACCGCCGGGGCGGCCGCGTCGATGAAACGTCGGACCTTGCGCCCGCGACCGCGCGCGGCCACCGCCGCCTGGCGGCCGAAACCGGCTGGCTCGATCTGTACCGGCGCCACGGCTTGCCGGTCCACATCTTCCGCCTGGCCGGCATCTACGGGCCAGGCCGCAATCAGCTTGAGACCGTCAGGTCGGGCAGCGCCCGCCGCATCGTCAAGCCCGGCCAGGTGTTCTCGCGCATCCATGTCGACGATATCGCCGGTGTACTCAAAGCCTCTATCGAAAACCCCAATCCCGGCACCGCATACAATGTCTGTGACGACGAAGCCGCCCCGCCACAGGACGTCATCGCCTACGCCGCGCACCTGTTGGGCTTGCCTGTGCCGCCGGAGATCGCCTTTGCGGAGGCTGATCTTTCCCCGATGGCGCGCAGCTTCTATGCTGAGTCCAAGACCGTCAGCAACACCCGCATCAAGAGCGAGCTTGGCTATTGTTTGAAATATCCAAGCTATCGTGAAGGTTTAAAGGCTCTGCTTGCCGGTCAGGCTACTAATGGCAACATGGAGAACAACGGAAAATGACCGAACCCGCGATGCCGGTCGTCTTTGTCTCACACGGCTCGCCAATGCTGGTGGTCGAGGACGGGGCCGCCCACCGCTTTCTGAAGGGCTTTGCCGGCACGCTGCCGGTGCCGAAGGAAATCCTCATGGTATCCGCCCATTGGGAAACCCCGGATCCAACCGTCTCACTGGCCGGGCACCCTGAAACCATTCATGATTTCGGCGGCTTTGCCCGGCAACTCTACACCATGCAGTATCCGGCACCCGGTGCGCCCGGTCTTGCCGAACGCGCCGCCGAATTGCTGGATGCCGCCGGCATGGTAGTTCAACGGTCACCCGACCGCGGGCTTGACCACGGCGCCTGGGTGCCGCTCAAGCTGATCTATCCCGATGCCGGCATCCCCGTCACCCAACTCTCCATTCAGCCGCACGCCGGCCCGGCCCATCATTTTGCCGTCGGCCGGGCCTTGCAGGCCTTGCGCAGTGAAGGTGTGCTGATCATCGGCTCCGGCGCGGTGACCCACAATCTGGAAGTCTTCTTCAAGGGCGGCTTCGATCATGATGCCGATGTTCCCGACTGGGTCCACGGCTTCTCCGATTGGCTGGCGGACGCGCTCCAGGATGGCCGTACGGACGACATCCTGGACTACCGCAAGGCAGCGCCGTTCGGCGCCGAAAACCACCCGACCGAAGACCACATCCTACCGCTTTTCACCGTGCTCGGCGCCGCCGGCACCACCCCTTCGGCACGACGTGCCCATGCCAGCCACACCTATGGCGTTCTGGCCATGGACGCCTATGTCATGGGATAGGATTGTAGCGTCAATCGCTCTGTTCGAACGACACCCTTGCGCTCGCCGTAAACGTCCTGGACAGCTCCGAGCCGTATCGGCCTGCCCAGTTTCCATAACGTTCGGAGCACTGCTGGTGTGCGATTTTGCCCAACCTGCGGCCTGCCGCGTCTGCCTGCGCCTGCGCTTTGTCGCGTGCATCGGCAATGGCCTTTGCACACAGGTCGGTAGAATTCAGCAGTTCTTCGCTGAAACCGTAGCGCAGTCCGCCGATGCGGTTGACCCTTTCATCGGCAATTTGTGCCGCCGCATCCAGAGGGTCGGCAAACCCCGACAGGCGTACAACCAGCTGCATGCTGCCCTGGAACTCTGAGATGTTGCCATGCCGTCGGTTGATGTCGAGCGACTGGATATCAGCCGTTTCCAGCTTGAGGTTTCCCTGCGTTGCTTTGCTGCGCAACTCTTCGCGCCGTGCCTTGAGCAGCGCGATGGTCTCCTCAAGATTTGCCGCGCTGGCCTGAACGGTGAGGTTCAGCGACAGCCTGTCGGCCTTCAGCACCACGCTGGCGTTCCCGTTCGTCCGGATGTGGCGATACTGTTTGACCGCAGCGGTCCGGGTGTCGGCCTGCAACTGATTGGTTTGCGCTGCCTGGGTCTGTGCTTGGACAAACAACAGGCCTGCAAGCGGCAGAAGCAAAGGAAGTACAACTCTGGGCATTGGGCTTGGCCTTTCTATCGATGTGGCTCCAGGTGTCGTCGGTATCGTCCCATCATGCAGGCTACGGAGTGAATTTGACATAACGTAGGCGTTGCCGGGCAGCACCGGTCCGGCGGCAGCCGGTCTCCCGGCAGTTTACCCTTCGGCTTCTCGCGGGTCCCAAACCATAAATCTTTGCTTCGGTGCTGGTCATCGCGCATCTGCCAGTTCGCATAACTCGAGACAGGCCGCTCTCAGCCGGAACAGATCCGGTGCGGTGGATAGCCGGTGATCTCCATGCTTGATGAGTGTCATGGTTACGTCCCCGCCGCGCACCGTCTGAAAGGTCTTGAGTGCGTGTTGCCATGGTACGTCCGGATCTTCTTCACCCTGCAGGATGCGAACGGGAAAACGGGCCTCCAGTCCCTCCTCCAGCACCAGGTGCCTGCGCCCGTCCTCGATCAGGTCCCGGGTGATGGTGTAGGGCAAGTCGCCATAGTCGGACGGTTCCTCGAAGTAACCGTTTGTGGTGATTTCGGCCCGTGTGGCCTCATCGTACTTTGCCCACATCAGGTCCTCGGTCATGTCCGCCGCCGGCGCGATCAACACCATGCCGGCAATGCGCTTGGCGATGGGCGGGTCGTGCCGGGCCAGATGCCGCGCCAGCAGCAGAGCCAGCCAGCCGCCCATGCTAGATCCGATCACGATACGCGGCCCCGCCGCCAGTTCGCTGAACACCTGTACCGCCTCGCCCAGCCAGCGCGAGATCGTTCCGTCGCCAAACACCCCGCCCGATGCACCGTGCCCGGAATAGTCGAACCTCAGGCACGGCCGGCCGGTGTTCTCGCCGAGCTCGGCCAGCACCTCGGCCTTGGAGCCTTCCATGTCCGACATGAAACCGCCCAGCCAGAACAGCCCGCACGGACCGCCGGCGTCGGGCGCCGGTCCGTCTGCCAGCCAGGCCAGATCGATACCGTCCTGCGATTTCAGTGTGCCCGATTGCCTCATGGGATATCCTCCGCCTGCGATTGCCCCGTCAGGAAGCTTGCGCCTCTCTAACTATCCGACGATCTTTCCCTTGTATAGCAGCCGCAATAGGTGCATTTTGCCCCTGTCAAGCGGCATTGTTTGAATTGGAAAAGGAGACAACACCATTCGCAGACCAATGAGGGCGCCCATTCAACCCCGCGACGATGGCCCGCGCGTGAATGAAAAAATCACCGCGCCGAGCGTCTTGCTCATCGACGGTGAGGGTGAAAAGAGAGGCGAAATGAGCGTCGACGCCGCGCTCGATCTGGCCCATGAAGCAGGCCTCGACCTCGTCGAGGTTTCACCGAACGCCAAGCCGCCGGTGTGCAAGCTGCTCGACTACGGCAAGTTCAAATACCAGGCGCAGAAAAAGGCCAACGAGGCCCGCAAGAAGCAAAAAGTCATCGACATCAAGGAAATCAAGATGCGGCCGAATATCGACACGCATGACTATGATGTCAAAATGCGCTCGATGCATCGCTTCTTCGGCGATGGCGACAAGGTCAAGGTGACCCTGCGCTTCCGCGGCCGCGAGATGGCCCATCCGGAACTTGGCCGCGCCCTGCTCGAGCGCGTCAAGGCGGATATCGAGGACATCGCCAAGGTCGAGATGGAGCCCCGGATGGAAGGCCGCCAGATGCTCATGGTACTGGCGCCGAAATAGGCCGGGAGATTGCATCAAGCAGAGAACTGGGCGGCTCGGCCGCCCTTTTTCATTGCAGGCCCGGCGGCCGCTTCTGCCACTCGATACCGTTCCGGCCCATCTGGTAGCCGAGGGCGAACAGCTTCTGCATATGGGCCTGATCGAATGCTTCGGCCGGCTTTTCGGTAAAGCTGGCAGGAATATGGGTCAGATTGTACTCAAGCCTGTCGCGCTGAGAAATCGCATACAGCCTGTACAGGTCGCCCACGCCATAGCTCTTCAGCAACGTGTCCATGGACCGCAGCGTGATCGGCAGCGTTTCCTCCTCGGTCGCCTCGAACTGCGGCGAGACCAGCGAGTTGCGCACGACATACAAAGTGCGCCTCGGTGTATACCCCAGATACCGGTCGATATCGCGCACCGACAGCTGCGGCGGATAGGCAAACACCTGATTGGTCACCGATCCGTCGACATGCAACTCGGTGTAGGTTTTGCCGTTTGCCGTCACATCGATGGTCACCGGCGCAAAGGCGCCGGGAATCGCCGCAGAAGCGCGCACGATCTGGCGGAACAGCTCCAGCCGCCGCGGGTGCCCGCTCACCGCCAGATGGCCAATGCTCCAGATCACCGGCCGCTGGGCATCGAGATTGGTCGTGCCGATCAGCAGGTAGCGGCCCTTACGGGCCTCCGCAGCGATCGCATCGAGCATTCTTTCGTTGGTGTGTTTTGCGATCAGCTTCTCAAAACCGCTGGTATCCGCCAGGGCGGTGCCGCCCAGAAGACCGGCAATGATGTTCGGCTCCAGAATGTCATCGGTCTTTGTGGTGGTGTAGAATTCCTTCAGCTGGCCGTCGTATTCCGGTCCGAGAAAAGCAAACGGTGCAATGATCGCACCGGTCGAAATGCCGGTGACGATCTTAAACTTTGGCCGGGTGCCGGCTTGCGTCCAGCCATTCAGCAGACCGGCCCCGAAGGCGCCGTCCGCGCCGCCGCCCGACAGGGCGAGAATGTTCCAGTGCCGATCCTTGCCGCCGCTCGCCAATTGCGCGGCAAGCCCCTGCAGGTTCGCCGGCGCCTCATCGCCCCACACCCGAATGTAGTCGAGATCCGGTACGACAGCCGTCGCCGAGAACTGTGCCGGTACCGCTTTCTCCAGAGCCCGCGTGGTGGCGCAGGCCGAAGCCAGCGCGGCCAGCATCAAGACCGCCAGGAGACGGGCAAATCTGTCGGCAATTGGCGTCATCGGCCTCCCCGCGCGATTTCAACCATCTCCGCTACTATTACTGATCACTGCCACCGCGGCAACGGCGAAATCCCCTGTGCCACGCCCGACAAACAAAAAGCGCCACCCGCAAGGGCAGCGCTTTCGCATTCGCAGGCAGCAGGATCAGCCGTACACGGCTTCCTTGTTGAAGTGCTTGGTCAGCATGTAATAGACCACGGCACGGTACTTGTTGCGGTTCGAGCGGCCATAGGTTTCCATCGCCGAGTCGATTGCGCTGTCGAGAGCCGGACCGTCGGCCAGGCCGAGCTTCTTGATCAGGAAATTGTTCTTCACCGTCTCCAGCTCACTGGGATCGGTACCGGAAACCGTCGAGGCATCGTCGTTGTAGATCGCCGGGCCGCAGCCGATCGTCACTTTGGTCAGCAGGTCCATGTCGGGGGTCATGCCGCACTTGTTCTTCAGGTCGTCGGCGTACTTGGCGATAAGATCGTCTCTTTTGCTCATGAAGAGGCTCCCGGTTCTTTTGATGTGATAATCGAGGTGAGTGTTCGTTCAGCGGTAAGCCGGTGAAAAAGTGTCACCGGCGAACCGAATCTATATTAAGCCATGCAGCGCGCCTTTGCCATGGCAATTGTGATGTCGTGGAAAACTGTCCGCCGGCCGGTTTGCAGCGCAGCATCGCCCCTTGCATTGCCCGGCCAACACGACTATAACCCCGACGCTTGTCAGCCGCCCGGCCATGGATAAGGGCATGCCGTGGCGGTTGCAAATGCTTCGATCCATCGAAGACCGGTTGTGGCAACGAACGGGCCTGCCGGACAGTTTCAGAAAGGAAGCAAAATGCCCAAGATGAAGACCAAGTCCTCAGTCAAGAAGCGATTCAGCCTGACTGCGAGCGGCAAGGTGCGCGCCAATCAGGCCAACAAGCAGCACGGCATGATCAAGCGCACCAACAAGCAGATCCGCAATCAGCGCGGTACCACCATTCTCGAGCCCGCCGACGGCAAGATCGTCAAGCGGTTCATGCCGAACGGCTGATATCCAGATTTCTGAGGAGTTAGAAACCCATGTCTCGCGTTAAACGTGGAACGACGGGCCACGCCCGCCACAAGAAAGTCATCAAGGCTGCCAAGGGCTACTACGGACGCCGCAAGAACACCTTCCGCGCCGCCAACCAGGCCGTCGAGAAAGCCGGCCAGTACGCCTATCGCGACCGCCGCCGCAAGAAGCGCAATTTCCGCTCTCTGTGGATCCAGCGCATCAACGCTGCCACCCGTGAACTCGGCTTCACCTACGGCCGATTTATCGACGGGCTCGGCAAAGCCGGTATCGAGATCGACCGCAAGGTTCTGGCCGATCTCGCCGTGCGCGAGCCCGAGGCGTTCAAGGCCCTGGTCGAAAAGGCCAAGGCAGCGCTGTAAGGCACTCTGCACAACACTTACCGGACATGCCGGGCTCTTTGGTGCCGCGTGAGCAGCGATCATTCGCACTTCGCTCACTGCGCTCGGGAGCCCGGCATTTTCGTTTCTGAAACAAGCGATCACCGACAGGCAAATCATGAGCGAACAGCCGGACCTGCAATCCCTTGAAACCGAACTGACCGGGCGCGTCGCCGCCGCTGCCGGCATGGCCGAACTGGAAGACGTTCGCGTCTCCGCTCTCGGCAAGAAGGGCGTCATCTCCGAGCGCATGAAGACACTCGGCAAGATGGACCCCGAGGCCCGCAAGGCTGCCGGTCAGGCCCTCAACCAGCTCAAGACAATCGTCGCCGACGCCATTTCCGCCCGCCAGTCCGAACTGAAGGAAGCCGAGCTGGAAGCGCGTCTTGCCACCGAGTTCGTCGATGTCACGCTGCCCACCCGGCCCGAGACTGCCGGCACCATCCACCCGGTGTCGCAGGTCTGGGAAGAGATCGTGCAGATTTTCGCCGACCTCGGCTTTGCCGTCGCCGAAGGCCCGCATATCGAGACTGACTGGTACAATTTCGGCGCCCTCAACATCCCCGACGACCACCCGGCCCGCCAGGAACATGACACCTTCTATCTCACCCCGAAGGAAGACGGCTCGCGCATGGTGCTGCGCACCCACACCTCGCCGGTGCAGATCAGGACCATGCAGCAGGGCGACGTACCGATCCGCATCATCGCGCCGGGCCGCACCTTCCGCAGCGATTCCGACCTCACCCACACCCCGATGTTCCATCAGGTTGAGGGCCTTGTGCTCGACGAGGAAACCCATCTCGGCCACCTCAAGTGGTGCCTGGAGGAATTCTGCAAGGCGTTCTTCGAGGTCGACGAGGTCAAGATGCGCTTCCGCGCCTCGCACTTCCCGTTCACCGAACCGTCCATGGAGGTCGACATCGGCTGTTCGTGGCAAGACGGTCAGGTCAAGATCGGCGTCGGCGACGACTGGATGGAAATCCTCGGCTCCGGCATGGTCCACCCCAATGTCATCCGCGCCGGCGGCCTCGATCCGGACAAAATCCAGGGCTTCGCCTTCGGCATGGGCATCGACCGCCTGGCGATGCTCAAATACGGCATCCCCGACCTGCGCGCCTTCTTCGATTCAGACCTGCGCTGGCTGCGCCACTACGGCTTTTCCGCCCTGCAGATGCCCAATCTGGCAGGAGGTCTTAGTTGACGCCCGAATTGTACATCCCGTTGCTCGTTGCCGTCATTTCCATTGTCGGCGGCGGTCTGGTGTACCTTTATCAAAAGCGGGTAGATCGGCGTGTTGCGTTGGCTGAGTTAAAAAGGGGTGCATACAGGGAGTTTCTTGCCGCATTTCTGGACATGACCAACACTCCAGAAAAAGATCGGGACGTGACAAACAGATATTTGAAAGCCGAATTTGATTTGTTGGTGATCGCCTCGGACTCGGTTTTGAAGCACGTAAGTGCGCTCGACCGGTACTACGGGGACACAAACACAAAACGTCACGAACGAGATTCCAAGAAGATTCGTGAGCTGATCTCAAATGCAGCGCTCGCTATGCGTGAGGATTGCTTCGAGAAATCAAATCTGGGCGCCAACGAACTGCAAACTCTAATACCTCTGGAATAGGTGGAAAGCTAGCAAGATGAAATTCACCCTGTCCTGGCTGAAAGACTACCTCGACACCGATGCCTCGCTCGACGAGATCACCGCGGCGCTGACCGACAACGGCCTTGAGGTCGAAGGCGTGGAGAACATGGCCGAGGCGCTTAGCGCCTTCACGGTGGCCAAGGTGAAAGAGGCCCGTCAGCACCCCAACGCCGACCGGCTGCGCGTCTGCGATGTCGAAACGATTGACGGCATCGTCCAGGTTGTCTGTGGTGCGCCCAACGCCCGCACCGGCATGACCGGCGTGTTCGCCGGCTCCGGAACGCACATCCCCGGCACCGGTGTCGACCTGGAAACCGGTGTCATCCGGGGTGTCGAGAGCGCCGGCATGTTGTGTTCCGAGCGCGAGCTGATGATTTCCGAAGACCACGACGGCATCATCGACCTCGACGGCGATTTCCCGATCGGCATGCCGGCAGCCGAGGCCCTCGGCCTCGACGATCCGGTCATCGATATTGCCATCACCCCGAACCGCCCCGACGCCCTCGGCATCTACGGCGTCGCCCGCGACCTCGCCGCCAAGGGCCTCGGTACGCTCAAACCGCTCGCCATCGAGCCGGTCAAGGGCAGCTACCCGTCGCCCATCGGCGTCAACCTTCAGTTCGACGACGCGGCAAACACCCCGTGCCCGATGTTCGTCGGCCGTCATTTCAAGGGCGTGAAAAACGGCCCGTCGCCCGACTGGCTGCAACGCCGCCTGCGCGCCATCGGCCTGCGCCCCATCTCCGTCCTGGTCGACATCACCAACTATTCCACCTACGCCCACGCCCGCCCGCTGCACGTCTTCGATGCCGCCAAGGTCAAGGGCAACATCCACGCCCGCCTCGGCAGACAGGGCGAAACCCTGCTGGCGCTCGACGGCAAGGCATACACCATCGACGACACCATGACGGTGATCGCCGATGACAACGGCCCCGAAGCCCTCGGCGGCATCATGGGCGGCGAAGTCTCCGGCTGCACCGGGGACACCACCGAGGTGTTCCTCGAAGTGGCCTATTTCGACCCCGTGCGCACCGCCACCACGGGCCGCAAGCTGGGCATCCTGTCCGATGCCCGCTACCGCTTCGAACGCGGCATCGACCCGTCCTTCCTGATCAACGGTGCCGAACTCGCCACCCGCCTGATCCTCGATCTGTGCGGCGGCGAGTGTTCCGACCTGGTCGTTGCCGGGGCTGAGCCGGACTGGCAACGCAGTTACCACCTGCGCGCCGACCGCGTTGCCACCCTCGGCGGCGTCGACGTCCCGCTGGCGCGTCAACAGGATATCCTCGAAACGCTCGGCTTCACCATCACCGCCACCGGCAGCGGTCTCGACTGCGCCGTGCCACCGTGGCGCCCGGATGTTCAGGGCGAGGCGGACCTGGTGGAAGAAATCTGCCGCATCGTCGGCCTCGACAACGTGCCCAACGCCGCCATGAGCCGGCCGCACGCCATCGCCACGCCGGTGCTCACGCCGTTGCAGACCCGCATGATCGCCACCCGCCGCACCTTGGCCGCGCGCGGCCTCAACGAAGCCGTCACCTGGTCATTCCTGCCCGCCGATCAAGCTAGCTTGTTTGGCGGCGGCCAGCCGGCGCTCAAGCTCGCCAACCCGATCTCGTCGGAGTTGTCCGACATGCGCCCGTCGCTGATCCCCAACCTGATCGCCGCCGCCGGCCGCAATGTCGACCGCGGCTTTGCCGATGTCGCCCTTTTCGAGGCCGGCCAGGCCTATGCCGGCGATGCCCCTGACGACGAGACCCTGCGCGCCGCCGGCATCCGCCGCGGCGCCGGCATTGCCCGCAACTGGCAGGGCGGCGCACGGCCCGTCGATGCTTTCGACGCCAAGGCCGATGCGCTCGCGGCCCTTGTCGCTGCCGGGGCCCAGGAGCGCAGCCTGCAGATCGTCCAGGGCGCACCGGCCTGGTTCCATCCGGGCCGCTCCGGCACCATCCAGCTTGGCCCTAAGAACCAGCTTGCATGGTTCGGTGAGGTCCACCCGCGGGTGCTCGCCGCCATGGATGTCAAGGGTCCGTTGGTCGCCTTCGAGATCGTGCTCAATAACGTTCCGCAGCCGAAACGAAAAGCCACTGCCCGCCCGGCTCTCAACGCCTCCGATCTGATGGCCGTCACCCGCGACTTCGCTTTCGTCGTCGACGCGGACATCGCCGCCGACAAACTCCTGCGCGCCGCCAAGGGCGCCGACAAGGCCTTGATCAGCGATGTCGCCCTGTTCGACGTTTTTGCCGATGAAAGCCTCGGTGAAGGCAAGAAGTCACTGGCCATCGAAGTCACCATGCAGCCACGCGACCGGACCCTGACCGACGAAGACATCGAGGCCCTGGCGGCCAAGGTCGTGACCCAGGTGGAAAAGGCAACCGGCGGCGTGTTGCGGGGCTAGACAAGGTCCAAGCGCACCCCAATATTGTCATCACCGGACAGCAGTGGATCAAGTCGGGCAATGACAATGTGGGGGACAAAGCCAATCAGGCCAGACCTGCGGACAACGGCAGCCATCGCTGCACGCAGAATTGAACATGCCTCCCCATGTCTTGCATCGTATGATGCAACAACTCTTATGTCCTTCAACGAGCGACGAAGACCGAACTCATGCCGCGCCTGCTCAAATGGTTCACGCTCCTCGCCATCATCCTGCCTATCATCTTGCAGGCCGCATGGAGCTATGCCGCCGGATGGCCACCGGGCTGGAACCGTGCGGACTGGTCGTCGACCGGAACCCTTCCGCCTGCCGCATCCAACCCGGATGCCATGATCCGTATCTACGCCGCCCGTTCCGGGCGCTGGAAGAGCATTTTCGCGGTTCATCACTGGATCGTCGTCAAACCGGCCGGCGGGCCGTATTCCCGCTACGACGTCGTCGGTTGGGGCACGCCGGTACGCCACAACAACTATGCCCCCGATGCCCGCTGGTACTCCAACGACCCGCAGGTCGTCCACGAGATGCGCGGGGCGGAGGCCGAACGGCTGATCCCGCTCATCCGCAACGCCGTTGCCGACTACCGGTGGCAGGCGCGCGGCTCCTACACCGTTTGGCCCGGTCCCAACTCCAACACCTTCGTCGCCCATGTCCTGCGCCAGGTACCGGAACTGGCTGCCGAAATGGACCCCGCCGGCGTCGGCAAGGATTACCTCGGCCCCGGTCTTGCGATCGCCCCGACACCGTCCGGGACCGGCTGGCAGGTTTCGGCATGGGGCCTGGCCGGCGCTGCGATCGCTTTCAAGGAGGGTATCGAGATGCACATCCTCGGCGCCACCATCGGCATCGATTTCGACGACCTGCGCCTCAAGCTCCCCGCCATCGGCGCCTTGGGCGTTGACGGGTAGCGAAAGCCCGTTGTCATCACAACACGGCACAACCGTCAGCAAGCCTTGCGCCAGCGCCGCCGGCGCCACCTAGGCATTGCCGATTAATATGCCTGCCAGGAACACGATGAAGCCGCCCACGGCAATCTGAAAGGCGGCGCGCAGGAACGGGGTGTCCATGTATTTGTAGCGCACCCAGGAAATCGCCCATAGTTCGACGAACACGATCAGCACTGCCAGCACCGTGGCGGTCCAGAAATCGTTGATCAGATAGGGTAGGGTGTGCCCCAGCCCGCCGACCGCGGTCATGATGCCGGCAGCGGAACCGCGTATCAATGGATGGCCGCGGCCCGTAAGCTCGCCGTCATCCGAAAGCGCCTCGGCAAACCCCATGGATATCCCCGCCCCGATCGACGCTGCGGCCCCGACCAGAAACGTCTGCCAGGTATCGTGCGTCGCAAACGCAGCGGCAAACAGCGGAGCCAGTGTCGACACCGACCCGTCCATAAGCCCCAGCAGACCGGGCTGCACGACCTGCAGCAGGAACAGCTGTCTTTCTGCATCCTGTTCTTCCAGCTTGGCATCGGCTGTGAGGTGCTTCTCCTCCAGCTTGCCGGCCAGCGATTCGTGCCCTTTTTCCTCTTCCGCCAGATCGAGCAGTAGCTTTTTGACATCGGCATCCTGCGAACGCTCCGCCGCCTGTTTGTAGAACCGGTAGTTCTCCAGCTCCATCACCTCGGCCCGCTTGCGCACCGTCTCAAGGCTCAGCTGCTTCATCAGCCATGCCGGCTGGTGCTTCACGAATCCGGTCACGTCCGAACGCCGGATCAGCGGAATGTGATCGCCGAACTTTGCCACGTAGGCCTCGGTCAGCCGCCGCCGGTGCTCGTGTTCTTCCTCAGCCATGTCGATGAACACCCGCGCTGAAGCCGGATACTGCTCCCGCAGTTCATTGGCAAAGCTCATGTAGGTACGCGCATCGTCATCCTCGCTGGATATCGCCAGCGCCAGGATTTCCTGCTCGGTCAGTTCGGAAAATGGTTTGGCAGTGTTGGAGTGCATGGCTGGACCTGTGTCGTGGGACGGCACTAGCTTTTTAGAATCATTCAAAACAGCAGTCCAGCTTCCCGCGCAACCGATCGGTGTGCGGCTGATTAATTATGCTGGGTTTTTGCCGGTCTGACGCATGGACAACCTACCGTCTGACGGTACAATGACACCATGGAGCATGTATGGAACTCCCTTGCTGGCGGTCTGACGGAGCCGTTGGTCGAGATTGGCACATCGGCCACCTCGCGCCTTTATTGGCCGTTCATCGTCATCGGCCTGCTGATTGCCTGCGTCATCTACACCCGTCGCCACGGCGGCACGGCGTTTTACGACTATCTGTTCAGCCGCGATACGTGGTTGTCACCATCGGCCCGCAACGACTATGCGGTGATCTTCATCAACCCGGTCATTCTGCTGCTCGTGTCGTCCTGGCTGTTCGTAAACGGCGAGGCGCTCACCGGGCTCATCGCCTCGTTCCTGTCCGCTCTCGGCCTGGGCGGCGAGGCCGGGTCGCTGGGTCAGACCCTCCTCGGTTTTGCCCTGACCGTGACGCTGTTTGTGGTCGATGATTTCATCCGCTGGTTCGGTCACTACCTGCATCACCGCATCCCGTTCCTGTGGGAATTCCACAAGGTGCATCACTCTGCCGAGGTGTTGAACTTCATCACCGCCGAGCGGTTTCACCCCGTGGAGCTTCTGATCATGTCCGCCCTTGGCGCTACATCTGTAGCTTTGGTCAACGGTGTATTCATCGGCCTGTGGGGCAATCAACTGTCGGTCGTCACTTTGGCCGGCGCCAACGTTTTTTGGGTCTTTGCCAATATCATCGGCGGCGTTTTGCGCCACAGCCCGTTTTGGGTGTCGTTCGGGCCGAAGGTCGAACGCTGGCTGGTGTCGCCGGCCATGCATCATATCCACCATTCCGACGATCCCCGGCACTATGACCGCAATCTCGGCGGCACCCTGGCTGTTTGGGACCGCTGGTTCGGCACCATCTACATCCCTGAAGCCGAGGAAAAACTGACCTACGGTATTGGCCCCGAAACCCGGGAGTTCCGACCGCTCACCGCCATTTACCTTCGCCCGCTGAAGAACGCCGCCGCTATGCTCATACCATCGCGCACGGCGTCCGGAGACAAACCGGGAAGTGATCCCGCAGCATAGCCCGCCCGCAATGCATCTGCTCGCTTGACGCCGCCCATCGGCAGTGTCAAACACCGCGCCATGACAGACACTGCCCACATTCGCAATTTCTCCATCGTTGCCCATATCGACCACGGCAAGTCGACGCTCGCCGACCGCCTGATCCAGGTCACCGGCGGGCTCTCCGACCGCGAGATGAAAGAGCAGGTGCTCGACAACATGGAGCTCGAGCGCGAACGCGGCATCACCATCAAGGCACAGACCGTGCGCCTCGATTACAAGGCCGGGGATGGCGAGACCTACCAGCTCAATCTTATCGACACCCCCGGCCATGTCGATTTCGCATACGAGGTCAACCGCTCCCTGGCCGCCGTCGAGGGCTCGCTGCTGGTCGTCGATGCCTCGCAGGGCGTCGAGGCACAGACCCTGGCCAACGTTTACCAGGCCATCGACAATGACCACGAAATCGTCTCGGTGCTCAACAAGGTCGACCTGCCGGCTGCCGAACCGGACCGCATCCGCCAGCAGATCGAGGACGTCATCGGCCTGGATGCTTCCGACGCCCTGGAAATCTCCGCCAAGACCGGCCTCGGTATCGAGGATGTGCTGGACGCCATTGTCGCCCGCCTGCCGGCGCCCAGCGGCGACCCGTCGGCCCCCCTCAAGGCCATGCTGGTCGATAGCTGGTACGATGCCTATCTCGGCGTCATCGTGCTGGTCCGCGTCATCGACGGCGAGCTGAGGAAGGGCCAGCGCATCAAGCTGATGTCGACCGATGCCAATTATCTCGTCGACCGCGTCGGCATCTTCCGCCCCAAGCAGGAAATGCTCGCCAAGCTTGGCCCCGGCGAGATCGGCTTCTTCACTGCCGCCATCAAACAGGTCGCCGACACCCGCGTCGGCGACACCGTGACGGAGGAAAAGCGCCCGTGCGAAAAGGCGCTGCCCGGCTTCAAGCCGGCCCAGCCGGTGGTCTTCGCCGGCTTCTTTCCCGTCGACAATGGTGAGTTCGAGGACCTCCGCGAGGCAATGGGCAAGCTGCGCCTCAACGATGCCAGCTTCGACTACGAGATGGAGACCTCCGCAGCGCTTGGCTTCGGTTTCCGCTGCGGCTTCCTCGGCCTGCTGCATCTGGAAATCATCCGCGAACGCATCGAACGCGAGTACAAGGTCGACCTGATCACTACCGCGCCCTCGGTGATCTACAATATCTACATGAACGATGGCTCGATGATCGAGCTGCACAACCCGGCTGACATGCCGGACGTTGTCAAGATCGACCGCATCGAGGAGCCGTGGATCACCGCCACCATCCTGGTCCCCGACGACTATCTCGGCGCCGTGCTGAAACTGTGCGAAGACCGCCGCGGCCGCCAGAAGGAGCTGACCTATGCCGGGTCACGTGCCATGCTCATTTACGAGTTGCCGCTCAACGAGGTGGTGTTCGATTTCTACGACCGCCTCAAGTCGGTGTCGCGCGGCTATGCCAGCTTCGACTACCAGATGACCGGCTATGAGCAGGGTGACCTGGTCAAGATGCA
This sequence comes from Aestuariivirgaceae bacterium, assembly GCA_965216335.1. GTDB lineage: Bacteria > Pseudomonadota > Alphaproteobacteria > Rhizobiales > Aestuariivirgaceae > JAHEJE01. The sequence continues at coordinate 2,748,472 of OZ244154.1, forward strand.
GATACTGGTCAACGCCGAACCGGTCGATGCCCTGTCGGTCATCGTTCACCGCGCACGCGCCGAACAGCGCGGCCGGGTGATGTGCGAGAAACTGAAAGACCTGATCCCGCGCCACCTGTTCAAGATCCCCGTCCAGGCGGCCATCGGCGGCAAGGTCATTGCCCGCGAGACCATTGCCGCCCTGCGCAAGGACGTCACCGCCAAGTGCTATGGCGGCGACATCACCCGCAAGCGCAAGCTGCTCGACAAGCAGAAGGAGGGTAAAAAGAAGATGCGCCAGTTCGGCCGCGTCGACATCCCCCAGGACGCCTTCATCGCTGCCCTCAAGATGGACGAAAACTGATGCGGCACCGGAATTCGATGCAATGACCTTGGATTCCGCCAGTACGGACGACGGCTACAATCCTGCCGCGTGGCATGACGACACCCTGCATGGCCTGTCAATCTTTACCGGTGACATCGACAACGACGACTGGCGAAGCGAACTGAATCTCGACATCGACCATATCGTTGAATGGATTCGACAGGACGATGGATATTTCGTCTTTGACGTTGTGCCGGCAACCCTCAGTTTCCATGACGTCACCGATCTGGACATTGCGCTGGCATGGTCGGCCTCCGGTTTCCAGGATGCACTCAGCCAGGCGGACATTGACAGGATCGAGCGCTCTGTGGTGGCCAACCAAAGAATTTGCCTGGACAGGCCCTATTATCGCTGGCGGATCATCTTCAATACACCTGAAGACGGTCGAATTGAATTCGGCGCAACCGGCTACACGCTGAAGCCGCGCGGTGCGCCTGTTCGCCAGGCAAGCCAAACCATGTTGTCTGTTAATCGCCCGCCAATGATCCCCGGCGGCGGCTGAACCCATGCGCATCCCGCTCACCGCCGCCTCGGGCAATGCCGCCCTGCTGCTCACCCTCACCACGTTGATCTGGGGCGGCAATGCGGTGGCCGGCAAGTTTGCCGTCGGCGAGGTCTCGCCCTTCATCCTTACCGCCGCCCGCTGGACGCTCGCCAGTCTCATCCTCGGCCTCATCGCCCACCGCCACATCGCCGGCGACTGGCCGGTCATCCACCGCAACCTCGGCTACCTGTTCGCCATGGGCGCCTGCGGTTTTGCCGGCTTCAACGGCCTGCTCTACACATCGCTGCACTACACCACGGCCATCAACGTCACCATCATCCAGGCCGGCATGCCGATGTTCATCTTCATCCTCAATTTCGCGGTGTTCCGCATCGCCACCGGCATCGGCCAGGCCGTTGGCTACTCGCTCACGCTTGCCGGTGTGCTGCTGACCGCCGCGGCCGGAGACGTCACCCAACTGTCCGGCCTTGCCGTCAATCGCGGCGACCTGATCATGTGCGCCGCCGCCTTCATCTACGCCGGTTACTCCGTCGCCCTGCGGTCAAAGCCGCGGATGCACTGGCTGAGCTTTCTCACCGCGCTGATCACCGCTGCCGCGATCACCTCTTTGTTCATGGCCGGCTACGAAGTGGCGACCGCAACCGCCGTCTGGCCGCACTCGCTCACCGGTTGGACAGTCGTGCTCTACACCGCCATCTTCCCGTCCATCGTCGCGCAAGGGTTCTTCATCCGCGGCGTCGAACTGCTTGGCGGCAACACCGCCGGCCTGTTCCTCAACCTGGTGCCGATCTTCGGCGCCCTGCTGGCCGTGCTGCTGCTTGGCGAAGCCTTCCATCTCCACCACGCCGCCGCCATCGCCCTGGTTATCGGCGGCATCGTACTGGCCCAGCGTTTGCGCCGCCCGGCATAGCGAAGTCATTTGCCTGACGCCTTGGCATCGTCGTAGACTTGCCGCCATGAAACGTGTTGCGGCAATGTTCAACGCACTGGCCACGCTGGCCGTGCTGGCGTCCCACATGCCGGCCATGGCCCGGCCCGACGGTGCTTCATCGCTTTCCGGCCGCCCGCTCTACCGTCAGATCGCCGGTGCCGAAGCGGCCCGCCAGGGCGTGCCCTTCGACCTCGTCGACGCTGTCATGTGGGTCGAAAGCCGCTACAACCCGGCCGCCACCGGCGGCGTCGGCGAAATCGGCCTGATGCAACTTCTGCCCTCCACCGCTCACCTGCTCGGCTTTCGCGGTACCCTGCGCGAACTGCGCTGGCCGCAAACCAACATCCGCCTGGGCACGCGCTATCTCGCCGAGGCCTGGCGGCTCGGTAAGCGCGATATCTGCACCGCTGTCATGAAATACCGCGCCGGCCACGGCGAAACCCGCTTTTCCGTTCGATCGGTGGAATACTGCAAGAAGGTCCGCCACCACATGCAGAACAAGGGACTGAAGGTCGCCGGCACCGTGCCGAAACCGACCTTCGGTTTTTATTCGCAAGGCTCCAAGCGCCGTTATGGCCGCGGCATGAAAGGCTTCGTGCGCGCGCCGCGCACCAAGGGCTGTTATGCCCGCGTCGTCCAGCCCGGCCCGCGCTTCGGCACCTGCATCCCGCTTTCGAAACTTCTAAAGCGCGGTCTCGTCGTCAAGGTCACCCGGCCGCGTAAACGCAAGAGGAAATAACAGGAGGAGGAGTACAATGCCCTTTGCCCCGACCCGCGATGGCACCCGCATTTTCTACCGTCTGGAAGGCCCTGCAGACGCCCCTGTCCTTTTGTTCTCCAACTCGTTGGGCACTGACCACATGATGTGGCAGGCCCAGTCCAAGCGTCTCAAGTCGCAGTTCCGCATCCTCAGATACGACCAGCGCGGCCACGGCGCCTCCGATGTGCCGCCAGGTGCCTACACGCTCGATCAACTCGGCCAGGATGTACTCGATCTCATCGACCACCTGGGCCTGGCGCATGTCAGCTTCTGCGGCCTGTCGATGGGCGGCCTCACCGGCCAGTGGCTCGGTCTGAACGCCGCCGACCGCATCGACAGGTTGATCCTTGCCAACACCTCGGCAAACTTCCCGCCGGCCTCCATGTGGGACGAACGTATGGCCGCGGTCCGCGACGGCGGCATGCCGGCCATATCGGACGCGGTCCTCGGCCGCTTCTTCACCGGCGGTTACCATTGCCAATGCCCGGCCATCGTCACCCAGTACCGCCATGTCCTGGAGCACATGTCCGCCGACGGCTATCTCGGCTGCTGCGCTGCGATCCGACCGGCCGATGTCTCGCAGGCCATCTCGGCCATCACCCTGCCGACCCTGGTGATCTCCGGCGAACACGACCAGTCGACCCCGCCGGAACGTGGCGACTACATCGCCGGCCGGATCGCCGGCGCCCGTCACATGACGCTCAACGCCGCACACCTGTCGAATGTCGAGGCGCCGGTACCGTTCACCTCAGCCCTGTTGGAACATCTCGGCGCCAATGCCTCCGTAGCCGCATGAGAGCCTGACCGAAAGGCCCTGAGGCCATCCGCCCGGCGCACAAAGCCATGCCGACCGTTGCCGGTTTGTGGTAGGAACGCGGCATTCGTTCACCACCAGGCAACCTGTATCATGAGCTTCATCATTCCGGCACCGCCGCAACCGTCGATAGCGGTTGCCGGCACCAGCGAGCGCTTTCCGGTCCGACGCATCTTCTGCGTCGGGCGCAACTACGCGGCCCACGCCCGTGAAATGGGCAAGGATCCGGACCGCGAACCGCCGTTCTTCTTCACCAAACCTGCCGATGCCGTCGTCGATGCACCGTGCACCATCGCCTATCCGCCAGAGACGGCCGACCTGCACTACGAGGCCGAACTTGTCGTGGCGATCGGCAGGCCCGCCTTTAAGGTGGCGCAGGATGCAACGGACGACCTGATCCTCGGCTACGCCGTGGGCCTCGACATGACCCGCCGCGATCTGCAGCAGATTGCCAAGGACATGGGCCGCCCGTGGGACTGGGGCAAGGCCTTCGATCAGTCCGCCCCGTGCGGCCCGCTGCACCTGAAGATTGAGACCGGCGTCATAGCATCCGGCGAAATCTGGCTCGATGTCGACAGCGACCGCAAACAGACCGGTGACATCGCCGACCTCATCTGGTCAATCCCCGAACTGCTGTCGCTGCTGTCGCGCTCCATGCGCCTGATGCCCGGCGATCTGGTGATGACCGGCACCCCGGCAGGCGTCGGCCCGGTGCTGCCCGGCAGCATCATCACTGCCGGCGTTGCCGGTCTGTCCGGCATCGAAGTGACCATCGGCGGGCCGGCAACCGGTTGATCCGCATGCTGCAATAAGCTCTGGACCGCCTCATGGGGACTATGACAATATCCGCCGCGAGGCTACAAAGGGACAAGGATTGCCCCGGCGACAGGGGCGGTTCAATGCAAAACAGGGAGTATTCCATGATCAAGAAAGCACTTGCCGCCGCCCTTGCGCTCGGCATTTCGGCATCGGCCGCGCTTGCCGCCGACAAGGTCAAGATCGGTGTGATCACCACATTGGTCAAAGGCCCGACCATCCTCGGCGAGGAGCAGATGAAGGGTTTCAATCTGGCCCTCAAGCATCTCGGCAACAAGGTCGGCGGTCTGCCGGTCGAAATGTATGTTGAAGATGACTCGGTCACCCCCGCCGTCGGCAAACAGGCCGCCGACAAGCTGATCAAGGAGCACGACGTAGACATCGTCACCGGCCTGATCTGGAGCCACGTCATGCTGGCCACCCAGAAGACCGTGCTCGATGCCGGCAAGTTCATGATCTCGGCCAATGCCGGCCACTCCAAGATGGCCGGTGTCAGTTGCCACGAGAACTTCTTCAACACCTCCTGGCAGAACGACACCGTGCCCATGTCGATGGGTGAGGTGCTGAACGCCGAGGGGGTCAAGTCGGTCTATGTCATGGCGCCCAACTACGCCGCCGGCAAGGACATGGCCAACGGTGTCGAACGCACCTTCAAGGGCGAGATCAAGGGCAAGGACCTGACCAAGTGGGGCAAGGATGCTCAGCTCGACTTCTCCGCCGAACTGGCCAAGGCCAAGGCATCGGGTGCCGAGGCGATCTTCGCCTTCTACCCCGGCAAGGCCGGTGGCGCCTTCGTCAAGCAGTTCGGCCAGGCCGGCCTGCGCGATTCGATGAAGCTGTTCACCGTGTTCACCGTCGACGGCATCTCGCTGCCCAAGTTCCAGGCCGCCAAGATGAACGCCGTGCTCGGATCGATCGACACCATGCACTGGAATGTCGATTTCGACAACGACCAGAACAAGCGCTTCGTCGCCGACTTCCTGGCTGAGAATGACCGCTATCCGAGCTTCTATGCCTCGCAGGCCTACGACACCATGTTCCTGATCGACAGCGCCGTTAAGGCCGTCGGCGGCAACATCGAGGACAAGGATGCTTTCCGCGCCGCCCTCAAGAAGGCCGATTACCCGTCGGTGCGCGGCACCTACAAATACGGTAACAACCACTTCCCCGTTCAGAACTTCGTCGTGCGCGAAGTGGTCGAGGGCGATGACGGCAAGTGGGTGCACAAGACCAAGAGCGTGGTGGTCAAGGACATGGTCGACCCGCACGCCGCCGACTGCAAGATGTAGGGCCGGCGGCCCTCGCGTTACATTTGCAGACGGGTGGGCCGTGTCGCTGGAACAGCGGTCTTACTTTGGCTCTGTAACCGGATGCCGGCTCAGTCACACAATTTGCCAGGGCGGCTGCGATGCCGCCCTCATTCGCTCAAGCGGTAGCGGGTTAGAATGATATGAAAATCCTTATTGCAGGCGGTGGCATCGGCGGGCTGGCGGCAGCACTCAGCCTGCACCAGGCCGGTTTCGAGTCCCATGTTTTCGAGCGCTCCAGCGATATCCGAGAGCTCGGTGTCGGCATCAACACCCTGCCGCATGCCATCAGGGAACTGGCCGATCTCGGATTGCTCGAGCGCCTCGACGACGTCGCCATCCGCACCTACGAACTGATCTACCAGAACCGGTTCGGCCAGGAGATCTGGCGCGACCTGCGGGGAATGCACGCCGGGCTCGACCATCCGCAATTCTCCATCCATCGCGGCAAGCTGCAAGGCGTTCTCCATGAAGCCGCGCTGCAGCGCATCGGCGCCGATCATATCCACACCGGCCATGAACTGACCGCCTTCGAACAGGACGCAAGCGGCATCACCGCCAAGTTCACCCGCCCGGATGGCGAGATCGTCACCTGGCGCGGCGATGCCCTCATTGCCGCTGACGGCATCCATTCAAAGGTGCGCGAAGCCTTCTACCCGGACGAAGGCCCGCCGGCCTGGAACGGCATCATGTTGTGGCGCGGCGCCACGGAGTGGAAACCGTTCCTCACCGGTGAAAGCATGGTCATTGCCGGCGGCATGGACGCCAAGCTGGTGCTCTATCCGATCTCGCGTGAAACCAGCGATCTCGGCAAAGTGCTGATGAACTGGGCGGTCGCCGCCAAAATCGGCGACGCCGCCACCCCGCCGCCACGTCGCGAAGACTGGAGCCGCGAAGGCCGCCTTGACGAGCTGCTGCCGTTCGTTGAGGACAAGTTCGCCCTCGACGTGCTCGACCCCGCGGCCCTCATCCGCGCCACCAGGCCGTTCTATGAGTACCCGATGTGCGACCGCGATCCAGTTGGCCAGTGGACCTTCGGCCGCATCACCCTGCTCGGCGATGCCGCCCATCCCATGTACCCGGTCGGCTCGAACGGCGCCTCTCAGGCCATCCTCGATGGCCGTGCCCTGGCCCGCCTGCTGTCCGAAACCACAGACGTGTCATCCGCCCTCAAGGCCTATGAAGCTGAGCGCCTACCCGTTTGTTCGGACATCGTCCAAACCAACCGCGCCGGTGGTCCCGAACGCGTCATCGACCTGGTCAATGCCCGCGCACCCGACGGTTTCGACGACATCAGCGATGTCGCCACGCAAGAAGAACTCGAAGCCGTCGTCATGGGCTACGCCCAGATGGCCGGCTTCGACAAGGATAAGGTCAACAGGTAGCGCCTCACCCGTCTCCCGGCGGCGGCAGGAAATGCACGTTGTGCTCTCCGGCCAGCCGGATCACCTCGGCCGGATCAGGCACCCCGTCGATCTTCACGAACAGGTCCCAAAGCCTTTGTGTCGGCGAAACCCAGAATATGCAGGTCACCGGTGCATCGGACTTGTTGAAGATGCCGTGCGCGATGCCGCGCGGCAGCCGGATCAGATCGCCGTCCGTGGCGCTGGCATCATTGCCGTCGAGGAACAGGTCGAAGCGCCCCGACAGCACGTAGATGAACTCGTCCTGGTCCGGGTGGATGTGCGGCGGCACGAAGGTGCCGGGCGGAAACGTTGCATGCCAGGAGAACGAAGTCTCGCACAATTGTTTGGGCACATAGGTCTGCCCGAGAATGTTCCAGGTAATCCCGTCGATGCCTTCGCCCGCGCCTGTCACGCCAGCCGTCATGTCCTTCATGGTTTCCTCCCAGAGAGTTTCGAAGATCAGTCTGGCACCGCCACCGCTTCAATTGCAAGTGGTCGGCGTTCCCGCTAGATTGCCGCGCCGGGAGATGAGATACGCGTCCATAACGGGTGAGGGGCGGCGTTGAACACCACGCTGTTGTTGATACAGACCTTGAACGGCATGCAGCTTGGCGTGCTGCTGTTCCTGCTCGCCTCCGGCCTGACACTCACCTTCGGCATCATGGACCTGGTTAACCTCGCTCATGCATCGCTGTACATGCTCGGCGCCTTCATCTGCGCCACGCTGACCTTCTGGACCGGATCGTTCATTTGGGGCGTGCTGCTCGCCATCCCGCTTACCGGCCTGGCCGGCCTGGCGGTGGAGTATGGCGTGGTCCGCCATCTTTACCCGCGCAACCACCTCGATCACGTGCTCGCCACCTTCGGCCTCATTCTGGTGTTCGACACATTGGTGCACATGATCTGGGGCGCCCAGGGCATCGCCATCCCGCTGCCCGCGTTCCTCACCGGCCAGGTGGAAGTCCTGCCCGGCGTCATCTTCCCGTCCTTCCGGCTGGTCATCATCGTCGGCGGCCTGCTGATCGCCGCCGGCCTGTACTATCTCGTCAATCACACCCGCCTCGGCATGCTGATCCGTGCCGGGGCGTCAAACCGCACCATGGTTTCGGCACTCGGCATCGACATCCAGACCCTGTTCGCCCTGGTGTTCGCGCTCGGCGCCGCCCTGGCAGGTCTTGCCGGCATGCTGATCGCACCGATCACCGAGGCCTCCGTCGGCATGGGCAACGAGATCATCATCACCGCCTTCGTCGTCATCATCGTCGGCGGCATCGGGTCGATGAAGGGGGCCTTTATCGCCGCAATGCTGATCGGCCTCATCGATACCCTCGGGCGTTCCTATATTGATGATCTGTTCAAGGTCGCCATGTCCGATGCCGCTGCCGAGACCGCCGCCCCCGCCGTATCGGCCATGCTGATCTACATCCTGATGGCCGTCGTGCTGGTGTTCCGGCCCCAGGGCCTGTTTCCGCCCAAGGTGCGCTAGTCATGGCCGCCCGGGACATCACAGTGCAGAGCAGCGGCCTGTCGGTCACCGGGCTGGCGACGCTTGTCACTCTGGTTGCGCTTGCCGTGATCCCGCCGCTCTTGTTCTTTCTCGGCCACGACTACTATCTCACTGTCGCGACGCGGCTGGTGTGCCTGGCCATCGCCGCGGTCAGCCTCAACCTGATCCTCGGCTATGGCGGCATGGTGTCGTTCGGCCACGCCGCCTATCTTGGCATCGGCGCATATGCCGTCGGCATCCCGGTCTACCATGCCACCTATGGTGGCCTTGATGTCATCGCGTCCTACAATGGCGTGCTGCACCTCATTCTCGCCGTTGCCGCCTCGGCCCTATTCGCGCTCATCACCGGCGCCCTCAGCCTGCGCACCCGCGGCGTCTACTTCATCATGATCACCATGGCGTTCGCACAGATGATGTTCTATCTGCTGGTCTCCATGGAGGAGTACGGCGGCGACGACGGCCTGGTCATCGACAGCCGTTCGGAGATTCCCGGTCTCGACCTTGGCAGCGATCTGACGCTCTATGCCGTGTGCTACTTGTCTCTTGTCGCAGCCATCTACCTGGTCCACCGCATCACCCGTTCGCGCTTCGGCATGGCCCTGCGCGGCGCCATGGGCAACGAAGCGCGCATGAAGGCGATCGGTTTCAACACCTATGCCTACCGTCTCACGGCTTACGTCATCGCCGGCGCCATGTGCGGCTATGCCGGCGCCTTGCTGGGCAATTTCACCGAGTTCATTTCGCCGGAGATGATCGACTGGACGCGCTCTGGCGAACTGATGTTCATGGTCATTCTCGGCGGCGCCGGCACCATCGCCGGCCCGGTCATCGGTGCCGCCGCCTTCATGTTGCTCGAAGAGGTCTTGAAGAGTTTCACCGTCTACTGGCACCTGCCGTTCGGTGTCATTCTCATCGCCACCGTGCTGTTCTTTCGTGGTGGCATCGTCGGCATGCTGAAGTCGCTTGAGGACCGCCGCCGTGGCTGAACCGGTTCTGAAAGTCGACGGCCTGTCGAAGAGCTTCGGCGGCATCCGTGCCACCAGTAATGTCAGTCTCGATGTGCGTGCCGGCGAAACCCATGCGGTTATCGGTCCGAACGGTGCCGGCAAGACCACGCTCATTGCGCAACTCTCCGGCGCGTTGGCGCCCGATGCCGGCCGCATCCTGTTCAATGGCCGCGACATCACTCGCATGTCCGAACACAAGCGCTCGCTGGCCGGTCTCGCCCGCTCGTTCCAGATCACCAGCCTGCTGATGTCGATGACGGTGCTCGACAATGTTGCCCTGGCCGTTCAGGCCCACGATGGCCATTCATTCCGCTTCTGGACACCCGCCCGCGGTGAACGGCGCCTGCGCCAGCCGGCCCGTGACGTGCTGGAACAGGTCGGCCTTACAGCCCGTGCCGATGATGCCACATCCGCGCTGTCGCACGGCGAGCGCCGGCAACTCGAAATCGCTGTTGCCCTGGCTTGCAAGCCGAGCCTTCTGCTGCTCGACGAACCCATGGCCGGCATGGGTCCGGAAGAGTCCGCCACAATGGTCGAGACATTGAAAGGGCTTAAGGCACAAAAGGCCATCCTGCTCATCGAGCACGACATGGACGTGGTCTTCGCCCTCGCCGACCGCATTTCCGTCATGGTCTACGGCCAGATCATTGCCACCGGCACTCCGGCCGATATCCGCGCCAACGAAGATGTCCGCCGCGCCTATCTGGGGGAGGATTAGGCAATGCTCAATGTGCGCGGTCTTGAAACCGTTTACGGCACCAGCCAGGCCCTGTTCGGCGTCGACCTCGATGTTGCAAGCGGCGAGGTCGTCACCCTGCTCGGGCGCAACGGCATGGGCAAGACCACAACCATCAACTCGATCATGGGCATCGTCCGCCCGGCGGCCGGCACCATCGCGTTCGCCGGCACCGACGTTACCCATCTGCCGTCCTTCAGGACCGCCAACCTGGGCATCGGACTGGTGCCCGAGGGGCGTCAGGTGTTCCCCAATCTTACCGTGCGCGAAAACCTGGTCGCCACCGCCAGCAATCACCAGAACCAGCCCGGGCCGTGGACCATCGACGCTGTCTTTGCCCTGTTCCCCGAACTGCAGAGCCGCATCGGCTCCATGGGAAACCTGTTGTCCGGCGGCGAACAGCAGATGCTCGCCATTGGCCGCGCTTTGATGACCAACCCGCGCCTGTTGATCCTCGATGAAGCAACCGAGGGCTTGGCCCCGCTGATCCGTGACCGCATCTGGCACTCGCTCGCCGAAGTGCGCCAGCGCGGCATGTCGATCCTTATCGTCGACAAGAACATCAAGGACCTGATCGCCCTCGCCGACCGTCATTTCATCCTCGAAAAAGGCAGGGTAGTATGGTCGGGCACATCGCCTGAGCTTGCAAAAGACAAAGACCTGCAGCACCGTTACCTGGGTGTGTAACCAGGGAGGAACGCCATGGCCGAGACCTACAACGCCGTCAACCGTTTCGTCGATGACAATGCTGTGGCTCCGCATGCCGGCAAACCGGCTTTCATCGACCCCGAGCGCAGCCTCACCTACGCGGAACTGGCCACCGCCTCAAAGCGCATGGCAAACCTCCTGACGGACTTCGGCATCAAGCGTGAAACCCGCGTTGCCATCCTCATGCTCGACACGGTCGACTGGCCGGTGGTGTTCTGGGGCGCCGTCCGCGCCGGCATCGTGCCGGTGGCGCTCAACACTCTGCTCACCATGGAGCAGTACCGCTATGTGCTCGCCGACAGCCGCGCCGAAGCTTTGATCGTCTCCGCCGCCTTGCTCGATACCGTCAATCCGGTCTTGGACGGTTTGCCGGCCTTGAAGCACATCATCGTTTCGGGAGAACATGGCGCCGGCTACCCCGAACTCGGCGAGCTCTTGTCCGCTGCCTCCGATACCTTCAACACCGCTGAAACCATCGCCGACGAAGAGGCCTTCTGGCTCTATTCATCTGGCTCCACCGGCGAGCCCAAGGGCGTGCGCCATGTCCATTCCAGCCTTGCCTACACCGCCGACAACTACGCCGCCAACATCCTCGGCATCACCAGCAACGATGTGCTGTTCTCGGCCGCCAAGCTGTTCTTTGCCTACGGTCTCGGCAATGGCCTGACCTTCCCCATGTCGGTCGGCGCCACCGCCGTCCTGCTGCCGGGCAGGCCGACACCGCAGTCAGTCTTCGAGGTGCTCAAGGCCCACAATCCGACTGTGTTCTTCGGCGTGCCGACGCTCTATGCCGCCATGCTCGCCGATCCGGCCTGTACGCCCGGCAACGGCTCCAACGCCCTGCGCCTGTGCGTGTCCGCCGGCGAGGCGCTGCCCGCCGAGGTCGGCAAGGCCTGGAAGGACAGGTTCGGCGTCGACATCCTCGACGGCATCGGCTCAACCGAAATGCTGCACATCTTCCTGTCCAACCGCGTCGACGCCCTGAAATACGGCACTTCCGGCATCGCCTGTCCGGGTTACGACCTGCGCCTGGTCGACGAGACCGATGCCGAGGTCGCGCCCGGCGAAATCGGCGAACTGCTGGTCGATGGCGACAGCGCCGCCAACGGCTACTGGAACAAGCGCGAAAAGTCCCGCACCACCTTCGAGGGCCGCTGGACCCGCACCGGCGACAAGTACACCCTCGACGAAGACGGCTTCTACCACTACTGCGGCCGCACCGACGACATGTTCAAGGTGTCGGGCAACTGGGTTTCGCCCTTCGAGGTCGAGCAGGCGCTGGCCTCGCACGACGCGGTGCTCGAAGCCGCCGTCGTCGCCCACGAAGACGACGACAGCCTGACCAAGCCGAAAGCCTTCGTCGTCCTCAAGCCTGGTGAAGACGGCGCCGCCGTGTCGGATGAGCTCAAGTCCCACGTCAAGACCGCCGTCGGCCCCTGGAAATACCCACGCTGGATCGAGTTCGTCGACGACCTGCCCAAGACCGCCACCGGCAAGATCCAGCGCTTCAAGTTGCGCACCTGATGGACGCCAGCGGCTTTTTCAACATCGCCGGCCGAAAGCTCGAATACGCCGTCTGGCCCGGCCTGAAACCATCCGCCCCGGCTTTCGTCCTGTTGCACGAGGGTCTCGGCTGCCTGGCCATGTGGAAGGATTTCCCCGCCCGCCTTGCCGCCGCCTCGGGTCATCCGGTACTGGCCTATTCGCGCGCCGGCTACGGCAACTCGTCCCCCGTCGACGTGCCCCGCCCGCTCAGCTACATGCATGACGAGGCAAACACGGTCCTGCCCGCACTGCTGGATGCCGCCGGCTTCGACGCCGTCATCCTTCTCGGCCACTCCGACGGCGCGTCCATCGCCGCCATCTATGCCGGCGCTCACGACGACCCGCGCATTGCAGGGCTTGTCCTCATGGCGCCGCATTTCTTCGTCGAGGATATTTCCGTAACAAGCATCGCCGCCGCCCGCGATGCCTACCAGACCGGCAGCCTGCGCGCCGGGCTCGAGAAATACCACGGGCGCAACACCGAGTGCGCCTTCTGGGGCTGGAATCGCGCCTGGCTGGATGCAGGCTTTCTCACCTGGGACATCACCGAGTTCCTGCCCGGCATCGCTGTCCCCGTCCTCGGCGTCCAGGGCCGCGACGACCAGTACGGCACGCTGGCCCAGCTTGAAACCCTCAAGCAGCAGGTGCCGTCGCCTGTCACCCATGTTGTGCTCAACGATTGCGGCCACAGCCCGCATCGCGATCAGCCGGACGAGGTACTGTTCGAGATCACCGAATTTTCATCGCGCCTCACCACTGCCGCCCTATAATCGGCACCATGTCGGGTGTTGCGAAAGCCATCATTGTGCTTGTGATCGCTGTGCTCACGGGCCTCCGGCCGTTGCCGGCTCGGGCCTGCGAGCTTGACCTCGTTCTTGCCGTGGACGTCTCCGGCAGCGTCAACGTCGACGAGTACAAGTTACAGATGAAAGGCCTTGCCGATGCCTTCCGTTCCACCGACATCATTCACCTGATCGGTCAGACCGCCCGGCGCGGCGCCGTCAACGTCACCGTCGTGCAGTGGAGCGGCGCGCCGCACCAGGCCCAGATCGTCGGCTGGACGGCGCTGACGGACGAGGCATCGGTCCTGGCCTTTGCTGACCGCATCACCGCCGCCAAGCGTGCTTTCGTCAACTACTCCACCGCCATCGGCGAAATGCTCGCTTACACAGCCGGCCTGATCGCCGCGCGTCCGGCGCACTGCCGCCGCCGCGTCATCGACATTTCAGGCGACGGCCCGAACAACGAAGGCGGCGAGATCGCCCCGCCCCGCCGGCAGCTCCTGGGCGAAAACGTTACCATCAACGCACTGGCCATCGTCGGCGAGGAGGAGGGCCTGGCGGGCTACTTTCGCGATCGGGTCATTGGCGGCAACGGCGCTTTTCTGGTGACGGCGGAAAACTTCAGGGATTTCCCCGATGCCATCCGCCGAAAACTGTTGCGCGAGATCGCACCCCCGATCACATATGTTCCACATGAATCACGCAGACAGGCTACACTGACATCGTGCCGTTCAAGACTTGCCAAATGCTGATCCGCTTCATTGCAATCCTTGCCCTCATGACCCTTGTGGCGCCACAGGCGGACGCCTCGCCGCAATACCGCGCCTATGCCGAGAACCTGCTGGCCAACCCGCCCGCCGGCGCCCGCCCCCGTCCCGACCTGGAGAAATACCTCAACGCCCTGGCCGGCGAAGCCCGCCGCGCCGCCGGCAAGCCGCCACTTGCCGCATCGCCGCTCCTTACATCGGCGGCCCGGGCCCAGGCCGTGGAAATGATCACCGGCAATTTCGTCGGCCACACCTCGAAATCCGGCTTCCGCTACAAGCAGCGCTTTGAGGCCTTCGCTGGCGACGGCCATGGTGATCATGGCGAAAACACCGCCCGCGACCGCCAGCCCGGCGCGGTCGGCAAAGTTAAGGCCCGCCGCCTGTTTCAGCAATGGCTCGACAGCCGCGGCCACCGCCGGAACCTGATGAACCGCTACTACACCCGCGTCTCCACCGGCGCCATACAGATCGGCCACCACCTGTACGCCGTGCAGATCTTTTGGCAAAAGTGAACCGCAGTTGCGCCATTGCAGGCGAACGAGAATTCGCATAGCCTCCGCCTCCCGACCAAACAAGAGCCACCAACATGACTGTCGCCAACGGACGCCGCTTTCTCAGCATTCCCGGCCCCTCCACCGTGCCTGATGAGGTGCTCGCCGCCATGCATCGTCCGGCAATCGACATCTATGCCGGCGAACTGGTCGGCGTCACCGAGAGCCTGCTCGACGACCTGCGGACGCTGTTCGGCACCGAGGGCCGCACCTACATCTACGCTGCCAACGGTCACGGGGCCTGGGACGCCGCTCTCTCCAACACCCTGTCGCGCGGCGACAAGGTTCTGGTGCTGGAAAGCGGCCTGTTCGCTGTCGGCTGGGGCGAAATGGCCGAGGTGACCGGCATCGAGGTCGAGGTCCTGTCCGGCGACCTGCGCCGCGCCGTCGACCCAGCCGCCGTCACCGAGCGCCTCAGGGCCGACACGACAGGTGAGATCAAAGCTGTGCTGGTCGTGCAGGTCGATACCGCCTCAGGCGCCCATAACGACATCGCCGCCATCGGCCGGGCGATCCGTGAAGCCGGCCACGATGCCCTCTACATGGTCGATGCCATCGCCTCGCTGGCCACCATGCCGTTCGAAATGGATGCCTGGGGTGTCGACGTCGCGGTGACCGGTTGCCAGAAGGGGCTGATGATGACGCCGGGCCTGAGCTATGTCGCCGCCGGCCCGCGCGCTGTTGAGGCCCACCGGACGGCAACGTGCGTCACCCGCTATTGGGACTGGACCTTCCGCGAAGGCCCGCTGCACTACCAGAAATACTGCGGCACTCCGCCCGAGCACATGCTGTTCGGCCAGCGCAAGGCCTTCGACATGCTGTTAGACGAGGGCCTCGACAGCGTCTGCCGCCGCCATGCCATCCTCGCTGCCACCGTGCGCGCCGCCATCGCGCGCTGGGCCGAAGGCGGAGTGCTGGAGTTCAACATCACCGAACCGGCCGAGCGCGCCGATTCGACCACCACCATCCTGGTCAATGGCATATCGCCCGGCCCGCTGCTCGACTATTGCGCCCGGACCCTCGGCACCACCATTGGTATCGGCATCGGCCCGCTCGACGGCCGGGCCATCCGCATCGCCCACATGGGCCATGTCAACGCTCCCATGGTCCTCGGCACCCTCGGCGCGGTGGAAACGGCGATGGCAGCACTCGGCATTGCCCACGGATCCGGTGGTGTTCAAGCGGCAATTGAAACCCTGACTGCCCGCCTCTGACCGGAACCGGGTTCGGTCTCAGGCCGCCTCGGCCCTGCCCGGCGCAAACCGCCCGTAAAACGTCTCGCCGGCCTTGGCCATCCGCGCCAGCAGCCGGGCCGGCTTGTAGCGGGGCCCGTGCAGTTTCTGATAGCGCCGGCACTTGGCGACGAACGCCTCCAGCCCCATCGTGTCGATATAGCTCAAGGGGCCCCCGGTATAGGGCGCGAAACCGAAGCCGAGGATCGCCCCGACATCGGCCTCGCGCACGTCCGTCAGCACGTTTTCCTCGAAACACCGCGCCGTTTCCAGAGCCTGGATCAGCAGCAGCCGCTCCCTTACGGTCTCGACGTCGAAAGAGGCGTCGTCCGCCGCCGGCACCACATCGCTGATGCCCGGCCACAGCCGTTTCTTGCCGTCCTGGGGATAGTCGTAGAAACCCTTGCCATTCTTGCGCCCGAAGCGCTCGCGTTTCACCACCATCTCGTCGAGGATGCGATCGATCGGCCCTTCGACGTATTTGTCAGACAAATCAACCTTTGTCGCCTGGATGATTTTCCACGACAGATCGAGCGCCACCTCGTCGTTGAGCGACAGCGGTCCGACCGGCATGCCGGCCATCCGTCCGGCATTTTCAATCAGCGCCGGCGGAATGCCCTCGGCCAGCATGTGGTGGCCTTCGCTGATGTAGGTCATCACCACACGGGAGGTGAAAAAGCCGCGTGAGTCATTGACCACGATCGGCGTCTTCCTGATCTGCCGCACGTAGTCGAGCGCCTTGGTCAGGGCCTTGTCGCCGGTCTTCTTGCCGACGATCAGCTCCACCAGCATCATCTTGTTGACAGGTGAGAAGAAATGCACGCCGACAAAATCCTTCGGCCGCTTGACGTAGCCGGCCAGTCCGGTAATCGGCAGCGTCGAGGTGTTCGACGCCATGATCGCCCCGCGCTTCAGCCGGCTCTCGGCCTCCGGCAGCACCGTGGACTTCAGCTCACGGTTCTCGAACACCGCCTCGATCACCAGGTCGCAGCCTTTCAGCGCATCGTAGTCCGCCGTCGCGCTGATCAGCGACAGCAAAGCCGCCTTGTCCGCTTCGCTCGCCCTGCCGCGGGAGATCGCCTTGTCCATCAGCCTGGCCGAGTGGTCCTTGCCCTTGTCGGCACTGGCCTGGTCACGGTCGATCAGCACCACCTCGATGCCGACCTTGGCCGATACGAAGGCAATGCCGGCGCCCATGAACCCGGCGCCGATGATGCCAAGCTTCCTGACGCTCATGTCGTCGTCGACTGCCGGCCGCCGCGCCCCCTTGCCCAGTTCCTGCATCGACAGGAACAGCGAGCGGATCATGTTGCGCGACTGCGGCCCCTTCAGGAGTGAAGTAAAATAGCGCGCCTCGATTGCCAGCCCGGCATCGATGGTCTTTACCGTCAGGCCCTCGTAGACGCACTTCATGATCGCCCGCTGGGCATCGTAGTTGTCGTAGGTCTTCTGGCGGTACAGCGCGTTGGCCGCCGGCCAAAGCATCATACCCTGCGGCGAATAGACCGCCCCGCCCGGCACGCGGAACTTCTTTTCGTCCCACGGCGCCACCGGGTTGGCCTCTTCCGAAAGCCAGCGCCGTGCTTCGCCAATCAGATCGGCATCATCCACAACGTCATGCACAGCCCCCAGCTTGGCCGCCTGGGCCACATCGATGTGCCGGCCTTCCAGCATAAGCATCAGTGCATCCTGCGCTCCGATCAACCGCGGCAGGCGTTGCGTCCCGCCGGCCCCAGGTAGAAGTCCGACTTTCGATTCCGGCAGGCCGAGCTTGGCCGATGGGTTATCGGCGGCAACCCGGTAATGGCAGGCCAGGCATACCTCGAACCCGCCGCCCAGCGCCGAGCCGTTGATCGCCGCCACGAACGGCTTGCCACAGGTCTCAAGCGCCCTGAGAACCCGTCCAAGCCGACCCGAACCGGCATGCAGCTCCTCGGTCGCCGCCAGCTCGCCGTCTTTGGCCAGCGTCTCGGCATAGCGCACCGCGGACGCCTCAAGCATCGATAAGTCCGCCCCGGCACAAAATGCGCTCTTGCCTGAAGTGATGATTGCGCCGGTGATCGCATCATCGCATGCAACGCCCGATACCATGGCTTCCAGATCGTCGAGCACGTCCCCGTCAATGACATTCATCGACCGCCCGGCCATGTCCCATGTAAACAGGGCAATGCCGTTGTTGGTCTCGACGGTGAAATTCTTCAGTTCCATGATGCGCCTCACACCCGTTCGATAATCGTTGCGGTGCCCATGCCGGCGCCGATGCACAGGGTCACCAGCGCGGTGTTGAGATCGCGCCGCTCCAGTTCATCCAGCACCGTGCCGAAGATCATCGCTCCCGTAGCACCCAGCGGATGGCCCATGGCAATCGCCCCGCCGGCAACGTTCACCTTGGCCGGATCCAGTTCCAGGTCCTGCATGAAGCGCAGGACGACGGAGGCGAATGCCTCGTTGATCTCAAACAGGTCGACGTCGGAGGTCTCCATCTTCGCCCGCTTCAGCACCTTGCGCGATACATCGCCCGGCCCGGTCAGCATGATTGCCGGTTCCGAGCCGATATTGGCGAACGCCTTGATCCGAGCCCGCGGTGCCGCGCCGATCCGCCTGCCCGCCGCCTTGGTGCCCATCAGCACCGCCGCCGCGCCATCGACGATGCCGGATGAGTTGCCGGCATGGTGCATGTGATTGACGCTCTCCAGTTCCGGATAGCGCTGGATAGCCACGGCGTCGAAACCGTAGTCCTCGCCGAACACGGCAAAGGACGGCTTGAGCGCCGCCAGCGACTGCATCGATGCATCCGGCCGCATGTGCTCGTCATGATCGAGGATGGTCAATCCGTTGACGTCCTTCACCGGCACCACGGCATTCTTGAAGTTCCCGGCCTTCCACGAAGCATCGGCCCGTTTCTGGCTCTCCACCGCATAGGCATCGACATCGTCGCGCGAGAACCCGTATTTGGTCGAAATCAGGTCGGCCGACACGCCCTGCGGCAGGTAATAGCTTTTCAGCGCAATCGACGGATCGACCGGCCAGGCCCCGCCCGAAGCGCCGATGCCGATCCGGCTCATCGATTCCACCCCGCCGCCGATCACCATGTCGTGCTGGCCGGACATCACCTCCGAGGCGGCAAAGTTGATGGCATCGAGCCCGGAGGCACAGAACCGGTTGATCTGGATGCCCGGCACGCTCTCATCATAGCCGGCGTTGAGCGCCGCCGCCCGGGCAATATCGCCGCCGGCCTCGCCCACCGGGTCGACACATCCCAGCACCACATCGTCCACCCGACTGGTGTCTAGTTCGCTGCGGTCGCGAATGGCTCCGAGCGTCTGGCTTGCCAGTTCAAGTGCAGTCACTGAATGCAGCGCGCCATCTGGCTTTCCCCGCCCGCGCGGTGTGCGCACGTGGTCGTAAACGAAACAATCGGGCATTTGGGCCTCCGTTTTGGGGTCCCGACCTTAAAGGGTCCGGGCGATCAGCAGCTTCATGATCTCGTTGGTACCGCCGTAAATCCGCTCAACGCGGGAATCGCGGTACATCCGGGCAATCGGATATTCGTTCATATAGCCATAGCCGCCGTGCAGTTGCAGGCAGCGGTCGATCACTTTCGATTGCAGGTCGGTGATCCAGTACTTTGCCATCGAGGCGGTTGCCGCGTCGAGTTCGCCGTCCAGATGCCGGACGATGCAATGATCGAGGAACACCTTGGCCACCGTCGCCTCGGTCTTCAGCTCGGCCAGTTCGAACTGGGTGTTCTGAAACTCGATGATTTTCCGGCCGAACGCCGAACGGTCCTTGACGTAGGCGATCGTTTCCTCGACCGCCCGCTCCATCCGGCCCATCGCCTGTATGGCGATCAGCAAACGTTCCTGCGGCAGTTGCTGCATGAGCTGGATGAACCCTTGGCCAGCCTCCGGCCCAAGCAGGGCCGAGGCCGGAACCTTTACGTCATCGAAAAACAGCTCCGAGGTATCGTTCGAGCTGAGCCCGATCTTGTCCAGGTTGCGCCCGCGCCGGAAACCTTCGGCCTCATCGGTTTCGACCACGAACAGCGATGTGCCCTTGGCGCCGGCCTTCGGGTCGGTCTTGGCCACAACGATGATCAGGTTGGCCATCTGCCCGTTGGTGATGAAGGTTTTCTGCCCGTTGAGAACATAGTGGTTGCCGTCCAGGCGCGCCGTCGTCTTTACGCCCTGCAAATCGGAGCCGGCCGCCGGTTCGGTCATGGCGATGGCGCCGATCAGTTCGCCCGACACCATTTTCGGCAGCCAGGCCTGTCTCTGCTCCTCAGAGCCATAGTGCAGGATGTAGGGCAGCACGATCGCGTTGTGCAGCGGTCCGCCCCAACCGTCGATACCGTTGCGGTTGGCCTGATAGGCAATCACCGCATCATGGGCAAATGTTCCGCCCGGCCCGCCGTAGCTTTCCGGCACCTCGGCACCCAGGAGGCCCGCCGCACCGGCCTTTTCCCATACCTCGCGGTCGAACAGACCTTGTTCTTCGAAACGTTCGTAATGCGGTGCAACTTCCGTTTCATAGAACCGCGCGCAGGCGTCGCCCAGCATGTCCAGTTCTTCATCCATCCACGGTGATTTCGGCAGATCAAGTGCCATAGGCTTTTCCTTGCAATTGTGCGATCGCACGGCGATTAAGCAACGGGATCAGCCATCAGTCTACGGCATGCTGATGATCGGCGAAACTCAATTTGGACTGAAGGGGCAATTGAAGCGCCGGCGGCCGAAGGCGCGGTACATGACGCTAGAAATAAATTGGGTGCGCGCTCCGAAGGCCCCCGGGGCGCGCACCAGCCAATGTGGGACAACTCCGCCCGAACCGCGAAAAGTCATTAAGCGGATTCAGCGGTCTTTACGTTTTTCTCCTTCAGCATCCCGTCGACGATTTCGCAGGTGCGTTCGAGATCGAGAATCGCTTCACGGATCTCGATTTCCTGCTCGCGCAACGCCACAAGCCGCTCACGCAGCTTCTTGGATGCCACGGTCATCTGTGTCATCTGACCGTCCTTCAGGTTGTAGAGATCGAGCATTTCCTTGATCTCTTCCAACGAGAACCCGACGCGTTTTCCGCGCAGGATCAGCTTCAGCCGCGCCCGGTCGCGATAGTTGAAAATCCTGGTCCAGCCGCGCCGGGCCGGAGCCAGAAGTTCTTTCTGCTCATAGAACCGCAAGGTTCGCGGTGTCACATTGAACTCGCGGCAAAGTTCCGTAATCGAGTAGGTCTTGTCTCGATCGGTCCTTCGCGATGAGTTAGGTTCGCCCATTTTTCCCTCCTGAATGGCTGCAACCACAACATTTGCTCACACGCATTGCCTGGCAACGCAATGTGCAGCGCCATAAATGGCCCTGGTTTGCGTTTACGTCAACTGCTTACGCAGCAAACTTGCAATTTGGTTATCGGCGGCATCGAGTCCACATTCCCTTACGGTCAGTTTCGTGGACAACCTGCCTTTAAGTCAAGTCAATTTTCAGGGCAGCTTGCCGCAGGGCATAAACTCACCGTCAGTCTTGGCCACTTAACGTAATCTTTACCAAAGAAGTTAACTTTTAAGAGACGGCAGGATTTTGGTGATTTGCCGGTCAGGCTGCCCGCAGATGCCGGTTCCGGCATGTGCCGGGCAATCAGAGAGTGCAGATGAAACGGAGAATTCCGTGGAGCGTAAAGGGCATCGACGATGATGCCAGGCAGAGTGCGAAAGCGGCTGCCCGCGACGCCGGGATGACTTTGGGTGAGTGGCTGAACAAGATGATCAAAGACAACGCAAGCAACAACGAAGACGAGCGCAGGCACCCAACCACCTCCCGCCCGGTTCAGACGTCGATGCAGCGCGCCATGTCCGGCGGCGGCCAGTCCAGGTCCGGTTCAACAGGCGATGACGAGATTTCCCGCCGGCTTGATTCGCTTGCCGGCCAGCTCTCAGGACTCTCCCAACCGCGCCCGCAGCGAGCGAACACCGCCGTATCGCGCTTCATGGAACCGGCCAGGCGTTCTGCCGGGGACACCGTGGCGATCCAGGCATTGATCGACCGCATCGAGGCCAGCGAACGCACTGCCGCCAATACGCTCAATCAGCTGAGCGCCCGCATTGACCACATGTCCGACAAGGTTGCCAGCGCCGTCCCCGCCGCGCCGGCCATGCCGCAAAAGCCCGAGGACGTGCCCGGCTTCACCGCGCTTGAAACCGCGATGCGCAACATCGTCGACCATATTGAAGCCTCCGAACTGTCGACCCGCGATACCCTGAAAGCGCTTCAACAGCGCATGTCGGACATGGCCACGCGGGCCGCCGAGGCAGCCAGCGAGCAGCTCACACACAGCGCCCCGGCGATTTCGTCTCTCGAACAGCGCATCAACGAACTCAACCAGCGGCTGGAAACCACCCGCAACGAGACCAGCCGCGATCTCCAGCAGTTCGTCGAAGGTCATGTCAGCCAGCTTGCCGAACGCATCGACGCGGTCCGCCATTCCACCGACGCCATCGCCGGCCAGGCCCAGGCCGCCGCCGCGCAAGCCGCACAAAGCCATACCCAACAGCTGGAAGAGCGCCTGACAGCGATTGTCAACGACCTCAGCACCAAGCAGCGTCCCGATGCCGATATCCAGCGCATCTATGCCGATATCGACGGCCTGAACCGCCGCTTTGACGAACTGGCCGCCCAGGCGCCAATGGATCAGGAAGTTGCCGCCCTTCGCGCGGCGGTTGAGCAGTTGTCGTCCGCCAGTGCCCAGACCCAGGACGTCCCGGCGCAGCTCGAACAACTCTCGCGGCACGTTCAGCACCTGGGTTCGCTCGATGTCACCCCGCAGCTCAGCGAACTGGAGCAGCGCATCGCCAGCATGGACGCCCAGCTTCAGCAGGCGGTGGACAATCCCGGCGACCCGGCCTCCGCCAGCCGGCTGAGCGATCAGATCAGCAGCGTCAACGAACGGCTTTCGGCGACCGAGCTGAAGCTCAATCACCTGGCGACAATCGAGCAGTCCATCGAGCAGCTCTACCGCAGCGCCGAGGAAACCCGCAACTGGGCCTCCCAGGCCGCCGAAGATGCCGCCCAGCGCATGGCCCAGCAACTCGCTGGCAGCGATGTGTCTTCAGCGCCCGGCACCGGTTCGTCGGTAGAACTCCAGGCGCTTGAGAACGGCCTCAATGCCGTCAAGGCCAGCGCCGAACAGGCTGATCAGCGCACCCAGGAAACTCTTGAGGCGGTGCACGATACGCTGGCCCAGATCATCGACAAGCTCGCCCAGCTTGAAGGCCAGGGCCAAGCACCGCAACCCCAGGCATCGATGGACCAGGCTGCACAGATGCCGCCTGTCCACACAGCGCCCGACATGGCCGCCGCTCAGCCGCAGCAGCCCGCCCAGACCGCAATACACTCCACAGATCCCTTCGCCGGCAATGTCCAGGACTTCCTGCAGCCTGAGGCAACACAGCCGGCGCCACTCGAGGTCAGTCAGGACCAGCCTGGCCAGCCGGACCAGCAGTACACCGCCCCGGCATCTGGCAATCTCGCAGATACCCCGGTTTCAGACATGGGTGTTCCCGATCCCGAACAGGTCGATCAGACACGCACCCAGCCGCCCTACGCCGGCGCTGACGCCGGCCAGGCTGCTGAACCCGTTGCCAATGATCAATCAGGCGAGGTCCAGGAGGACTTCATTGCCGCAGCCCGGCGCGCCGCCCAGAACGCCGCCTCACAGCGGTCGTCGATTCTCGGCAGCCTGGGCGGCCTGTCCGCCGGTTCGCCTGCCACCGCGGCGCAACAGGACGACATGGACGAAAAGCCGGCCGGGCGTTTCCGTCTGCCCTTCCGGCGCAAGTCCAAGGACACCGATGAAGAGCCCATCCCGTCAATCCTGCCCGGCAGCGGAGATGTCGAAGAGGCCGAAGAGGCTGGATCGGCAGGCAGTCGCCGGCGTTACCTGATCCTCGCCGGTTTGGTGTTGCTTGCCGCCGTGTCCGCGTTCGCACTCGGCGGCGGCAAAAAGCTGTTGTTCTCGTCGGACATTACGGCCCAGCCGGCAGCAGTGGTCGGCAAGGCAGATCCACAACCCGTAGCACCAGGCCAGGCATCGCCCGCACCGTCGTCCAGGGTCGCGGCAGTAGAACCGGGCGCAGTCCAATCCGAGATCGATGTCACACCGCCGGACCTGCCCATCGAAGCACTCATCGAGAATGCCAACGAAGCAGCCGAAACAGCCGTTTCAGCGCCAGCCTCGGACGTTGTCACCGCATCTTTGGAACAGCCGGCCGCAGGCCGCACGGACCTTCTGTCGGAAACCACCGCGAAGCAATCACTCGCCAGTGAGGCCGGCGGCCTGTCTCTGACCAGCCCGGCCCAGGCGTCCGTGCCTTCAGCGGCTGACGCGCTGCCCGCAGAGCTTGGCGTCGAATCGCTGCGCGCCGCAGCCGCTGGTGGCGACGCCAACGCTCAGTTCGTCATCGCCAGCCGCTATCTCGACGGCAAGACCGTTGAGCGCGACTTCCGTAAAGCTGCTGAATGGTACCGCAAGGCGGCAACGCAAGGTCTGGCCCCCGCCCAGTACCGGCTCGGCACACTGTACGAACGCGGACACGGCGTCACCAAGGACCTTGATGCCGCCCGGCAGTGGTACGAGGGCGCTGCCGCCAACCAGAATGTCAAGGCGATGCACAATCTCGCTGTCATCTACGCCAACAACGACAATTCCGACGCCCAGTTCGACAAGGCGGCAAAGTGGTTCAACGCTGCCGCGGATCACGGACTGAAAGACAGCGTCTACAATCTGGCTGTCCTGCACGAGCGCGGCCTTGGTGTCACCCAGGACACCAAGCAGGCCTACTACTGGTACGGCATTGCGGCGCGCCACGGCGACGCCGACGCCAAAGCCAAGTTGACCACTCTGACGTCATTCCTGACGAAGGCCCAGAAGGCCGAGATGGACGACAAGATTGCCGCCTGGCAGCCCAAGCAACCGGACCGCAACGGTAATTTCGTCGCCATCACCGACCCGAGCTGGAAGGTCACCGTGGCCCCGCCGCAAGCCCCTGATGCCGGTGCCTTTGCCGATCTCTCCGAAAAGGAACTGGTCCTCAAGGCACAGCAGATGCTCTCCGCCATGGGCTACGACGTCGGTCCGCTCGATGGTGTCATGGGTTCGAGAACCGCCAATGCTGTCAGGCTTTACCAGCTCCAGACCGGCACACAGGTGAACGGCACTGTAACGCCGGAACTGGTCTCGCGCCTGTCTGCCCGCGCCAGCTGATAGCCGGCACCGCCATCGCATAAGCATTGACTTTGCGCCCATTTGCTGGTCCGCTTGTGACCGCGGTCAGTAGGGTAAGTTAGATGTATGCGTACGACAGCCATGCAAGACGGCAGACAATTCCCCCGGGCGCACTCTATCTGGGCATTGCCGGGGTGTTGCCGTTCTGGCTGTCGACCATGCTGCTGTGGTCTCACGTCGACCCGGTCGGGCACTCGCGCGCCGCAGCGGTGACCATAGCCTATGGTGCGCTGATCCTGTCTTTCCTCGGCGGTATCCGTTGGGGTGTCGCCATCACGCCGCACAAAGTGACCGCGCGGACCACCACACTCGTTCTCAGTGTTCTGCCATGCCTGGCCGGCTTTGCCGCCATGTTCCTGCCGGTCATCATGGGGCTGAGCGTGCTCATCTGCGGTTTCCTGCTCCACGCTTTGTGGGACGTGGTGACGGCCGACAATGGCCGCCTGCCGCAATGGTTCGCCACCTTGCGCATGATGCTGACCGCGCTTGTGGTGCCGGCCATCCTGCTGGTCATGGTCAGACTGGTGATCGTCTCTCTGGCATAGTCAGCAGTGACCTCTTGACGTTGTATACCCTGTCGCGCCCCAGCATCCACACACCCAGCCGGTCCGGATCGAACAGCCTGGCAAATGCCCTGTCCGTGATGTTCAATCCTCCGGTATAGGCGCCGAAGGCGGGTAGGATCATGCGCATGCCGTCACAAGCAAAGCACTTGCGCCGCAACCGCCGGCCTCGCCGCACGACACTTGCCACCGGATGCAAATGCCCGGAGATCTCGGACGTCTCACCGACGGTCGGGATATGCCGCAGCATGACCGGCCCCAGGGTCATCTCATCGGCCACCTGACCGCCGATATCGCCTGCAGCATCGGGATCATGGTTACCGGTCAGCCAGTACACATCGCACATCCCGCTCAGTGCCTTGATGGCCGTCCGGTCGTCGTCATCCAGCCGTTCGCCCGCATGTCGGTCATGGAAGCTGTCGCCGAGCGAAATCAGTCTTTCGGGCCGGATACGGTCAATGACACTCCTAAGTGCCGCCAGTGTGCTGCGCGTATCATAAGGCGGTAGATGCATCCCCCGCTCGGCGCGCGCCGAACCCTTCTCGAAATGCAGATCCGCCACCAGCAGCGCCCTGTAGTCCGGCACGTACAGCGCTCCGGACACATCCATCTGCGCCAGCATGCCTTCCAGTAACGTCTCGCCACGCACCGTCATTTCGCTGTTCAACCGGTTCTCCATCCCGTCACCGATACACGAGAATCAGTCCGATCCGAAGCCGGTTTCGGCGCAAGAGCCTGACCATTGAACAATTGCGGTTCCACACAGGGCGTGCGTTTCACGAGATGGCTGTTATGTTCCGTTCGACGTCGTCTGTCAGCGCCAGGCTACCGCCGGCAGCCATCGTCCGGCCGTGCCCGGCGCAGCGAGACTGTCGCCTTGTTCTGATAACAGGTGAACATCACGCTGCCATTGGATGCGCAAAGGCGTTTTTGAACGATTGCCAGATTGTCTGCCAGCGTATCAATGGCGTTTCGCGGCAGCTTGTAGTCGGCCGTTATGAAGTCCGGAAATCGGCGGCATTCTCGGTGCTCCATGTCGAGTTTCATGGTGTGGAAGCGGTTGAGCACGAGCTTGCCGTTCTTGTAGGCGATGCCGATGGGCTGCGCCTTGCCCGCGCTTTGCCGCTTCACCCGGCGCCTGCCGCTGGTCTTGGCCTTGCGTCTGGATGGTTGCAGTTTGGCCGGCTTTTCATCCGTTTCGGCATGCGGATCGCTCGGCAGCAGCAAATCCAGAAGATCAGGTTCATCAGTCGCATCGGGTGCTTTGGCTGCCGTGTCGTTGCGCGGAACCGGTGTTGCCGGCCGCCACTTGTCGGTCTTGCGTATCCTCAATCTGTCCTGGCGCCCCGTTGGTGTACGATCGGACTTGCCCGCACCAGCTGCAGGCAATCTGGAAGCCTTGTCAGTGCTTTGCCCCTGTCCCTGTTCGGCGCCGGTCACTGAGGCGGCCAGCGCAACGAACATGGCACAGGTGCGATACGGAAAACCTCCGCGAACATGGCTCCTGGCCTGTTCCGGTGGGGGTGCTTGCGAGACTTGACCGTGGTTTCCCATCTAGAGCACTTTCCGATCATATGGAATCACCTGACCGGGTTTCCGCGTCTGCTGGCTAGGCATGCATTGCGCCATGGCCTGGTTGGCCATAAGCGAAGCATAACGATCCCCGCCTTCGCGGGAACAGACTCGAGGCGCGGAAATCTGGCCTTCGGTGGGCCAAATTCGCCCATCTGGTGCGTTGCGGTGCTTGCCCGATGTACCGCATCGCGCTGCGCACCGCGCCTGCCATATGAGCGAATTTGGCTCCATCAAGTGATCCCATATGATCGGAAAGTGCTCTAGCGAGGCGTGTGCGTCAGGTGTCCGTGGCGCTACGCCACAAAGTGCCGGCAGCACAAAAAAAGACAGGTGCCGCCCCGGACGATGCACCTGTCTTCAGATTTGTCATTGTCTGCCACAGCCCGGCCGAACCAGCCACACCACTGCGTTTTTCGTCAGGTCTTGGCCCGCTTGATCGACTTCTCGCTCTCGTTGAGTAATTCGAGATTGTTCAGCACCGTCGGATTGTTGGGTTCACGGTCATAGGCGGCCAGGAACTTGCGCCGGGCCTTGTAGATGTCGCCGCGCAGCAGATACGAATAACCCTGATTGTTGAGGATAATCGTATTCACCCCACCCAGTTTGATCGCCCGCGCATACGCCTTGTCGGCAAGATCGAAGCGCCGGGTACGGTCGTATGACGCCGCCAGGCCCACCCATGCTTCGACATCGCGCGGCGCCACTTCCACAGCCTTGCGGAACCGTTCCGCAGCCAGTCCCCAGTCGCCATTGTTGAAATGCGCCTTGCCAGAGCGCAGATGGTCGTCAGAAGGATAAAACGCCGGATCATTCGTCTTCAGGCCGCTGTCGGCAAGCAGCAGATCCTGGTTCGATGTGCACCCCGCAAGCGCCACGCTGCACGCCAATCCGCCGACAATCAGCAATTTTCGGATAATCATTTCCACCCCACATGGCCCCCGATTAACCTTTCGTTAACAATTCTATAACAACCGCTAAGAATCGTTGCAAACAAACTTTGCCTATGGTTACCGTGCCGCACCGGTTTGCTCAAAAGTGTTGCAAATAGGCATCTTGCCAACAGCCGGATGCACGCCCACCGCGGCCACCCGAAGAGCAGGCCACCGCGTGAGTAACATAACGTATGGTCGCTTTCCGCCCGGTGAAGGAACCTGGTAAACACGTGGTAAACATCCCGGACTCAGCTTCAGCCGTCCAGGCCCGCCGCGCGATCGCACTGGTGATCGGCGCGATTGTGCTGTGCGGGGTGCTGTTCAAGATGGGTTTCGGTGTCATCGCTGATGCCGACACCTTCTGGCACATCAAGACCGGCCAATGGATCATCGAAAACCGGCAATGGCCCCATGTTGATGTGTTTTCGCACACATTCCGGGGCGAACCCTGGATCGCCAAGGAATGGTTGTCCCAGGTCATCATGCATGCTGCCTACGAGCTGGCCGGATGGAAAGGCATTCTCCTGCTCACCGCCTGCAGCGTGGCGCTTACGGCCTGGATCCTCGCATCGTTTTGCCTGTCACGGTATCGCTGGTCGGTCGCGGTCGCTGCGACGTTCGTCATGTTGCAGTTTGCCTCTCTGCACTTTCTCGCCCGGCCGGTCGTGCTGGCAATCCCGATCCTGCTGATCTGGACGATCGAGCTGGCAAAGGCCGCAGACGAGCGGCGCCTGCCGCGCTGGTGGATGTTTGCGCTGCTGATCCTGTGGGTCAACATGCACGGCGGTTTTACGCTCGGGCTGGTGCTGGCAGGCATTTTCGCCGCAGAAACTGTTTGGAAAGCGCCATCCGGACAGCACCTGCGCACTGCCATGCGCCACGCTGCATTCCTGATTGGATTGTTGCTGGCGACACTCATCAACCCGTATGGCTACGAGGCCTTGCTGATCAGCAAGAAGATTCTCGATCTGTCAACGGCGCTCAGAACCATCGTTGAATGGCAGTCGCCCGATTTCCAGGTGTTCAGCTATCACCTCTATGTGTTGACCGCTCTGCTCGCGCTGGCGTTGCTGTCGGGTGTCCGGGTCCGCAGTGTCAGGCTGATCGCGGTCCTGCTGTTGTTCTTCATGATGCTGACCTACACCCGCGCCTTGCCGAATTTCGGCCTCTTGCTCCCGGTGATCCTTGCAACACCGCTGGTGCGCCAGTTTCCGGCTCTGAAGGCCCAGACGACAGAGGCGGACTGGTCGCGGGATGCCGTCTTGCGCACGCTGGTCGCCCATCGCAACAAGGCCAGCATCGCCGCGATCGTCTTGCTGTTGGGCGCCGGGGCGGGCCTTGCTCTGCTGGAGGACTTTGACCTCAGAGCCAAGCGGTTCCCGCACGCCGCGGTTGCGTTTGCCAGACAAAGCGGTGTCTCGGGTCCAGTATACAACGACTATTCCCAGGGTGGCTATCTGATCTGGCAGGGCATTGCCCCGGCTATTGATGGCCGCGCTGAGCTGTATGGCGACACCTTCTATCGGCGCTATTTCCGGTCGGTGTTCGACCCGCGTCACGATACGTTCTTTGCATTTCTCGACGAGATGAAGGTCACTTGGACCCTCCTTGCACCGGGTTCTCCGGCAATACAGTTGCTGGAGATGTCCCCCGGATGGCGGTGCGTGTTCGCCGATGAGTCTGGCATTGTTCATGTCCGCAACGAGGCCGATGCCAAAGCAGCGGAGCCAGCGACGTGTTCCACTGGCGATGGTGGGCAATCAGGGTCAGAAATCCGGGCTAAGTCGCTTCCGCGGGTAGAATAGCCTAGTATCCAGGTTTCAGTTCGGCGAAGCGGTCGTCTGACGGCCGAACTTCCCGCGCACGTCGCGCAACAGTTCGCGCACGATGCCGAAGTGATTGCACAGACAGGTGACGAACAGCACCGCGACCATGATCGCCATCGCTTGCTTGATCGGGTCGAGTGAGGTGGTTGCGCTGGCAAACACCACCAGATCCGACACGGAAGAGATCTGCACCCCCATGTTCGCCCCATAGGAGGTGATGCTGGCATACACGGCACAGAACAGCGCCGAGTGGGTCGTTGCGGCGGTCATCATCCTATCGCCGCGCCGCGTTGCGAGCCTGCAAAGATACAACAGCCCGCCGACTGTTGCGACAACGGTGACGGCACCCGGGGCAGGAACAAAGTCGGCAAGTTCCAGCAACGGCCGCACTTCGCGGGCGAATTGAATGTTCAAGAACCACAGCAAGCTGCTTGTTGGGTAAACGCTCAGCAGATGCATTGCCGCGCTTGCCGCCAGCAAGATCGCGAAGATCAGTGCTGCAATGGCGTTCTGTACCCACATCCCGTCAATTTCCCGGCGCTGTGTTAACCAAACCCTCAAAAAAGGCAGCCTAGCGCGAGGCCATTAACATTCGGTTGAGGCAGGCCGGAATTGCGATATCACCAGTTCTCGCTTGCGCTTGGGATCGTAAAATTTTACACGATTTCGATCAAAACGTGTCGGATGACGGGCATTTATTTGTTAAAACCAAAAATATACTAATATAAAACAGTATTATTGATTTGGCCGTGTCGATTTATCGATATGAAACACAAAAAATTTAAACTATTAATGGAGTTTCATTTGTAAATATCAAAATTAAACATGGGGTCGGCGGGCGGTGTAGCGATTCAGGTGCTTGACAATTGCGTCAGTTAAGTGTTTGTTAACCCGGCGTCGGCGGCTGCAGGTTTGGAAATTTGCCGTGGGCGAGGGTTCGATCCGATCGTTTGGGCCCATACAAAACTCTGGAGTTAAATTGGAGGACTCACACATGAGCAAAGTCAAACACCTGATCGCCAAGTTCCGCAAGGACGAGGACGGCGCATCCTTCCTGGAATACACCGTGCTTCTGGGTATCATCTTGGTCGTGTCAATTGCGGTCGTTGCTTCGGTCGGTAACTGGGCCGCCAATCAGTGGTCAACATTGAACACTACGCTGAACAACTAGTCGTTTCAGCAAGGGCTTGAAATCAAGAGTCAGCCGCCGGAGTGTGGCCAGCATGTTTGGCATTGGCATCCGGGTGACATGTTCCGGCGGTTGTATTGTTGGAAAAGGCGGTTGTTTTCAGTGCGGTGGCGTTCGATACGCCTGCGAAAGCCGGCGACTTGAGTTCAAGCGTATAGATTCGCCTTGCTGCAGTGGAGCCGCCAGAACCGACCGAGCGATGTTTTTACGCGACAACCTGATTGGTGAATTGTAGATTTCTTAATGATTTTTCCGGTCCCGAATTTGTTTGGCAGTAATGTGTTCGAACCTTCGGGGGCGAGTTTTTAGTCAGCCTGACTGCCCATGAGAGGGTGAGCAGCCGGGTCTTTTAAGGAGACGGCTCTGTCATGCGCGCAAATAGTATCATCATGCTGGTTCTGGCGCTGGTGTTCGGCGTCATCGCAGTATTTCTCGTACAATCGTGGCTTCAGGGACAGGTTTCGCTGGCCGGCAGGCAGCCGGCGGCAGCACTGCCGGCTCCCACCGAGACCATTGTTGTCGCCGCACGCCCGCTGCGCTTTGGCGCCGTGTTGCGTGCCGATTCTCTGAAAGAAATCCCCTGGCCCAGCGGTTCGGCACCGGAAGGCAGCTTCAAGAAAATCTCCGAATTGACCGGCGAAGACGGTGAACGCGCGGTTCTGTCGGCCATTGAAGTTAACGAGCCGGTGCTCGCACAAAAGATAACCGGAGCCGGCCAGCGCGCCACCCTCTCGGCCAGGGTCGACAAGGGTATGCGCGCGGTTTCGATCCGCATCAATGACGTGCTCGGTGTCGCCGGTTTCGTGCTCCCCGGCGACCGGGTAGACGTCATGCTGACCCGGACAACCAAAGACGGCCGCGTTACCGACATCCTTTTGCAGAACGTCAAGGTTCTGGCGATTGATCAGGTGGCTGACGACCGCAAGAACGACGCCCAGGTCTCAAGCACCGCCACATTCGAAGTTGATACCGTGGACGCCCAGAAACTCGCGCTTGCAACCGGTGTCGGGACATTGTCCTTGGCCTTGCGCGCCGCCGGCTCGGTCGATGCGGCGCAGCCGCGCCGCGTCACGCTCGGCGACCTCAATCCGGCAGCGGAAATCTATGCTGAAGACACCGAAGGCGGCGACGGCGTCAAGCTGCCGGCTGTCATCGACGAGCGCTTCAAGGCGGTCGAAAACCAGATCAAGACGGTAAGCGACCTGATCCTGCAGGCCAACAAGCGCAAGATCGGCAGCGACGGCGAGCTCAACCGGCCCACCAAACCGCTGATAGACCCCAATGCACGGGTCGGCATTATCCGTGGAATCGAGCGTGAAGAGTACAGCGTGCCGCGCGACGATGCGCGATAATGGCAACACTGAGGAGAAAAAGGCGACCCGGCGGCAACAATTTGGCAAGCTTGTCCTGTTAGATATTGAGTGACGTTGGGGAAATCGGATAGGAACTCTTGTTGGGGGCTATGCAAGGGATGCTGTCGGGATACGAGGGTGCTGAGCTGTGAATAGTGGAAAATTATGCGGGCGAGACGGGGCAGGGGCCCGTCACGCAATATGTGCCGCGGCCGGGCCGGCCAAGAGGTCAACCAAAAGACGAACTGGATCAACTTCGGGATGGCTGATCGCCGCGCTGGCGGTTGTCGCTTTGATGATATCCGGCGTGCCAAGCGCGACGCTGGTGAGTGAAGCCGAAGCGGCCAGCCGCGTGATCAATATCTCCGGCGGCCAGCGGGTTGGCCGGTTGACGGTCTCCAAGGGCAAGTCGGAAACCATCCGGGTCAGCGAGGCATTCGAGAACGTTGTCGTCGGTGATCCCGAAACAGCCGACGTTGCACCGCTCACCGACCAGACGCTCTATGTGCTTGGCCGCAAACTCGGCACCACCAACATCTCGCTTTACAACGCCGACAAACAACTCATCGCCGTCATCGATATCGAGGTGTCGCATGACCGGACCAGTTTGCAGCAGGCGATCCGAAATGTCGCGCCGAGGGCAAATGTCCGGGTCAAGACCATCAATGGCCGTGTTTTGCTTGAAGGCACGGTGCCCGACGCGGTAACCCTCGACAAGGTTCTCGGCGTTGCGGAAGACTTCGCACCCAAGGAAGTTACCAACGCCATCTCGGTAGGTTCGAACCAGCAGGTCATGCTCGAAGTTCGGTTCCTTGAGGCCACCCGTGGAAACGGTCGCGAACTTGGTATCCAGTGGGAAGCCGTCGCGGACAAGTTTCGCCTGGCGACAGCGAGCGCGGCTGCGACAACGTTTTCAGGCGTTCCTTTTGTTAGCGCCCTGCCAAGCGGAAGCGAACCGTTTGGGAACGTTTTGGCAAACCTGCTCGGTAGCGGCAACAACCGGGCCGATGTGCTGATCGAAGCTCTCGAAAACAAAGGGCTGGTGCGTCGTTTGGCCGAACCCAATCTCGTAGCCCTGTCTGGAGAAACGGCAAGCTTCCTTGCCGGTGGTGAATTCCCGATACCCGTTGCCCGCGATGTTGCAGCCAGCGGTGGCGGCGATGGCAATTCGGTAGCTGCCAACGTCACCATTGAATTCAAGAAGTTCGGTGTCGGTCTGGCGTTCACTCCGACAGTGCTGCAGAACGGTTTGATCAATCTGGTCATCGAGCCGGAAGTCTCCGAGATCGATGAATCCCGCTCGATTACTGCCAATGGACTCAACGTTCCCAGCTTCAATGTTCGCCGCGCAAGAACAACCCTGGAGTTGCGCGATGGCCAGAGTTTTGCTTTGGCTGGCCTGCTGTCGACAACGAACGCGCGCAACATTAACCAAGTACCGTGGCTTGGCGATGTTCCGGTCCTTGGCGCTTTGTTCCGCAGCACGAACTTCCAAAAGAGCGAAACCGATCTGGTCATCATCGTGACACCTCGTCTGGTTCGTCCGCAGGCTCCAGATCGCCCGCTCAAGTCACCGCTCGAAAACAATGTCTCGTCAAACGACAAGGAACTGTTTCTGTTCGGCAAGCTTGAGGTGACCAAGGAACTGGCTGAATTTATCGAAACCGGCGGCAACCTCAAGGGCCCGTTCGGACACATCATCGACCTTCCGGGAGTAAGCAACAATGCCGTCAATAAGTAACCGATCCGTCGCCCGTGTGGCCGGCATCGTTTTGCTCGGCGCCATGCTCGGTGCATGCGCTCAACCGAACTATCTGACCTACGGTGACCGGACAGACTCAGTAACGTTTCAGGCCGGCGATGCCGTGGCCTACAATCGGGTGGTCCAAACCGAGAACCCATGGCCGCGCTACGCCAGACAGACCCACATTCACATGCATGGCGAAAAGGCCGATTTGGCAATCGACCGCTACAAGTCTGACCAGGTCAAAGAGCCCAAGGGCTTTACCACGACCGGTGGCGCAGAAGGCGGTGATGCAAGCGAGTGATTGTGTTACCATGGGGCAAGCGGTCAGGAGACGAGACAGGGGAGGCCGGATAGACGAGACGCAAGACAGGTGAATGAAAGGTGAGTGAGATGACCAAACTCATGGGCACGGCAAGAGCCTGGGTACAAGCGATAGGGACTAGTTCTGCGCGGTTCTTCATGGACACGCGTGCCGCAGCTCTGATCTATGTCACTTTGACTCTTCCCGTCATCGTCGGCACAGCCTTGCTGGCAATCGATGCTAGCCGCTATTCGAGCCTACACACCTCACTGCAAAAGGCCGCCGATGCCCTGGCTATCGCCGGTGCTGGCGAACTCGACCGGGCGCCGGGCGCGATTGCCCGCGCCAATATGGCAATCCAGAACATGGTTGCCAACGACCGGGTGTTCAGCACGAGCGGTGCTAGCATCGATTTGACCACGGAAATTGCCGTTCGGTTTCTCGACGATCTGCCCCCCAAGGACAGCGATTTGATTACCGCGACCTACGAGGTCGATCTCACAAACCTGCCGGAGGCCGACGCCACCGCGCGATTTGTTGAGGTGACGGTCAATCCGTCGAATTTCAGCACGATCTTTCCTGCGTCCTATCTCGGTGGCAGCAACACGGCCACGACACAGGCAGTCGCCGTCGCTGGCAATGATTCTGTGGTTTGCGATCTGATGCCGTTGTTCATCTGCAATCCTTACGAAAGAGATGACAACGTCAACACCAAAGAGATCAATGCGTTGAAGACTGCGGCGTCCACACAGGCGGGGCGGCGCCGTCAAATCTTGATGAAGGCAGGCCCCGGCAATGGCGGCAGCTACTTCCCCGGCGACTATGGCTTCCTCGACATGGGCAGCGGCGCCCAAAGCCTGGCCCAGGCGCTGGCCTATGACCGCCCGGAAGTCTGTGTCCTACAGACCGGCGTGACCACAGAAACCGGCCAGAAGGCGGGACCTGTCGAAAACGCCATCAATGTACGGTTCGGTCTCTATCCCAACGGCGGAGCATTGTCGAACAACGCCGATCCAAAACTGCGTCCGGCCAAGAATGTTCGCAAGGGCCAGTTGCAGAACGTCAACAAGCAGTGCGTTGACTATCAGCCGTTCCCGGCCGACCATCCTAACCCAGGTGATGCGCCGAAATCCGTTCCGCTACCCAGGGACACGTGTTTTGCCGATGCCACACCATGCCCATCTGTGGCACCTTTTGCCAATGTCAGTGGTCGCATTGGCAACGGTTCATACGACCTCGATGCCTACTGGGCTACCAACTACAATGGTGCCGCCGTGCCCGCTGGTCTGTCTTCCAATCCGGCGACGCTTTCCACAAGGTATGAAGTGTATCTTGAAGAAATCCGAATCGACCAGCATCTCGTCGCATCACCGAACGTGAACCCGTCCGACCCCAACGATCCCGGCGGCGAAACCGGCTATCCGACCCAAAACACATGCTATGCCGGTAGTACAACGGACCTGACCGACGAACCCGACCGGCGAGTGATCAACGCGGCGATCATCAACTGCAATGCCTATGCAATCAGCGAGGACGGCTTCAACAACAGCCCAAGCGGCAAGTTGACGGATGTTCCCGTCGCCGCTTTCGCCGAGTTCTTCGTCACCGAACCGATGGATAACCCCCCCGGCGGCGGCTCGATCGGCGAGCGTGCGATCTGGGCGGAAATCGTCCGCGTCCTGCAGCCCGGTACTGGCGGCAACGGCAATTCCATCGACATGGTCCAGCTCTATCGGTGATGGCGATGAGGCAAACGGCTGAACATGGGCTGCTACGAAGCCTGCTGCGCTTTGGTTGCGAGGACCGGGGCGCCGCCATGCTGGAAGCGACCGTCGTCGTGCCGGTGCTGCTGATTCTCGGTCTGGGCATTTACGAATTCGGAAATCTGTTCTACCAAAGACATCTGATCGTTGGTGGCGTTCGCGATGCGGCGCGTTATGTCGCTGGCATGCCATTTGAACCGGCAACTGTAACCGCGGCGAAACATATTGCCATCTACGGTCATCCGATCGACACTTCCACTTACAGAACGAAGTTGTTCGATACCGGCGGATCCCCGGATCCTCTCACTTTCATCACAATTCCTCTGCCGGGGGCCGCCGGCGCAAAGGCCATCGACAACAGTCTCTCGATCTATCGCGGTCCGGCCAGCATCCCGATTGTACAAGTCACTGCGCAAGTGCCCTACACCAGTCTGGGCTACTTTGGCGTCCTTGCCGCAATGTTTCCCTCCCTGACCTTCAATGCTATCACCATTACAGTCAGCCACGAGGAGCGCCATTATGGTAACCGGTAGGCTCGGACAGTTCAGCAGAGACAAGGCCGGCGCAGCTCTTCTCGAGTTTACGGTTGTGATCGGTGTTCTTTTGTCTCTCTTGTTTGGTGTTATCGAGTTTTCCCTAGCCTTTGCTCAGTGGAACGCCGCCACCAAAGCACTGCAGGTCGGCGCCCGGCTTGCGTCCGTTTCCTATCCGGTGTGGCAGCCCCTGCAACCGCCGCCCGGCAGCGGCGGTGGTGGCAATGGCGGTCCACACGATGGCCCGTTGTCCGGCATCGAATCTGCCACCTATGTCGTCGGTGACCCGCTCAACTACACCTACAGCGCCAGTTGTATCGGCGATGCCGGTGGCGCATCGGGAACCTGCACCGTATCCACGACCGGTGAAGCAATAGCTGACACCTTTAACGTCGTTGCCATGCGGACACTACTCTATGGCCGCTACGACCCGGACAACCCTCCAGCTCTAGTTTGTGGTGAGACGATAAACACCGGCGTAGGCATGTGCGACATCTTCGATGACATTGGATTTGACAACGTTCAGATTGAATACTTCCACACCAATATGGGGTATGTCACCCGGCCTGGTGGTCTTGTTCCGACCATTCGCTTGAGCCTTGTCGGCGTAACCTTCAACTTTGTGTTCCTGGATGACCTGTTCGGGATTGGTCCGATCACCATGCCGGGCCTTGTAACGACTATTTCCGGCGAGGATCTGAACGGACGTGCTCCAGCTTTTTAAATCAGACAGGGCGGCCGGTGCGGCGCCGGTGATCCTTGTGATCACGCGTGATGCCTCCACCGTGGAAGCGATGCAGGTGCACGCTGAAAAGGATGGCGGCGGCGAGTTGCGGCTTATGGAGCTGAACCACGCCGATGCCCAAAAACAGCTGTCTTCGGGCGCCCATCCCGATGTGATGGTAGTCGAGCTCGATAATGCCGGTGAACGCGACCTTGCCGGTTTGCACGAACTGATGGCCATGAAGCCGGAAGAGGTCCCGGTGGTCGTCATTTCCCCCAGCATCGACGAGGAGATGGTCCGCCTGTTTCTGCGCCTGCGTGTTGCCGACTGGCTGCGCAAGCCGGCCGACCCGCATGAGCTGGTGCAGGTCTGCCGTCGGGTTGTGCCAACCCACGAGAAACCGGCCAGTCAGACAACGCGCTGCATCAGCTTTACCGGCGCGCATGGCGGCGCCGGGGCCACCACCCTCGCGGTCACGGCCGCGGTTCTGCTCAGCGAGCGGCGCAAGAAGGACAAGTCGTCTTCGACCTGCCTTGTCGACCTCGATTTTTCGACCGGAATGTGTGGCGAGTACCTCGACGTCGAGCCGGCGATGATTCTCGGCGATGTGGTGCCCAATCCCGACCGCCTCGATGATCAGCTTCTCGGCGTCATGCTGGCCCAGTACTCGCCGAAACTGTCGCTGCTGGCATCGCACGCCAAGCTTGGCGAGTTCTCGGATGTCGATCCGGTGATTGTCGCGCGTTTCCTCGATCTTGTCGCGGCGCGTTTCGCCAACATCGTTATCGATGTGCCGCGTGGCTGGACCAGCTGGAGCGAAAGCATTCTGCTTGGCTCGCAAACGTGCTATATTGTGACCGAATTGACGGTTCCCGGATTGCGATCGGCGCGGCGCCAGGTCACCGAAATCCAAGAGCGGCTCGGTAATGACGCCAACCCCAAGGTAATTGTAAACAAGAACAGCCGCCAGTTGTTCAAGACCGGCATATCCGCCAAAGAGGTTGAACAGGTGCTTGGAGACGCACTGGCAGGTTACATCGGTGATGAAA
Source organism: Aestuariivirgaceae bacterium (assembly GCA_965216335.1). GTDB lineage: Bacteria > Pseudomonadota > Alphaproteobacteria > Rhizobiales > Aestuariivirgaceae > JAHEJE01. The sequence continues at coordinate 2,787,037 of OZ244154.1, forward strand.
CGCGGCTGGTGCGCGAAGCCATCGATCGCGGAGTGCCGGTGTCGGAATTGAAGAGCCGCAACAAGGTTTCGCGCGATCTTGAAAAGATACTGTTTGACGACAAGGCATAGCGGCATCGTTGACGGCACGGCAATTGCATGTGTCAGCGCAGGTGCGCCAGAGGTTGGCGTGCTGTCGGGTGGCTGGACCGCTGATGGTCCGGCGTGTCGTCACTGGAATTGAGGCTGCAGATGTTTTCGAAGTTCGTTACCAAGAAGAAGGATCCGGCTGCCCGCAAGGAACCGGAGTTGGCCGAAGTTCCGGCCGATGGGCAGGCGCCCGGTCCGCTGGCCGCCGGCACCGCCTCTCCGGATGCAGCGCCGGCTGCGGTAGATCCCGGCGTTCTGCTGACCGACAAGTTTCTCGATGCGAAAATACGCCTGCATCGCCGCCTGATCGATGAGATCAATCTGCCGGCCATCGACAAGATGCCGGAAGCTCAATTGCGCGACGAACTGCGCGGCCTGATCAGCGAATACGTTGCAGCCGAAAAACTGGCGCTCAATGCCGGCGAGTTGAACAACTTCATTGATGAAATTTTCGATGAGCTGGTCGGACTTGGGCCACTGGAACCGCTTTTGAAGGATCCCACCGTATCCGACATTCTGATCAACACCTGCGATCAGATCTACGTCGAACGCTTCGGTCAGCTGGTTCACACACCCGGCCGCTTCAAGGATGAAGCTCATCTCTTGCGCATCATCAACAAGATCGTCGCCGCCGTCGGGCGCCGCGTCGACGAGAGTCAGCCGATGTGCGACGCCCGTCTGCTCGACGGCTCGCGCGTCAATGTTGCGATCAAGCCGGTCGCCGTCGACGGATCTTTGGTGTCGATCCGCAAGTTTTCCAAGCAGCCGTTCTCGATGGACAAGCTGGTTTCGGTTGAAGCTCTGCGCCCGCAGATGGCCGAGCTTCTTCAGGCCGCGGTCGCCGCGCGCATTTCCCTGGTGGTGTCCGGCGGTACCGGCTCCGGTAAGACCACCATGCTCAATGCCCTGTCGACATTCATTTCGCACAAGGAGCGCCTCATCACCATTGAGGATGCCGCTGAGTTGCAGCTTCAGCAGCCCCACGTCGGGCGCATGGAGACCCGTCCGCCAAGCGTCGAGGGCAAGGGTGAGATTCGACAGCGCGAACTGGTCAAGAATGCCCTGCGTATGCGTCCCGACCGGATCATCGTCGGCGAGGTACGCGGCGAAGAGGCTTTCGACATGCTGCAGGCCATGAACACCGGCCACGAAGGCTCAATGACCACCATTCACGCCAACTCGCCGCGCGATGCGCTGGCCCGTATCGAACAGATGGTTGGCATGGCCGGTTTTCCGATGACGATCCAGAGCACACGCTCGCAGATTTCCGCTGCGATTACCCTGATCCTGCAATTGCAGCGCCTGAGCGACGGTAAGCGTAGAGTGACCAGCATTTCCGAGATTACCGGAATGGAGGGCGACGTCATCCAGCTCCAGGAAATCTTCAAGTACGTCCGCACCGGCACCGACAACGATGGCACGGTACATGGCCACCACCAGGCCACCGGTGTGCGCCCAAAATTCCTCAGCCAGCTTGCCGCGACGGGCTTCACCGTACCCACGACCTACTTCGATCCGTCAAAACCACTCTGAGACCCATGCCATTTAATCTGAACTCAGTATATCTGATCTACATTGTGGTTGCTTTGTCGGTGATTTTTGCCGTCGAAGCGATTTACCTGATCGTATCCAGGCGCACCTCCTACAACCGGCAAAAGAACGACAGGCTTGCCGCGGCCCGGGATGTGGTCGGCGGCGAGGCGGTCCTGCTCGAGTTGCGCCGTCGGCGCGGCTTGTCGACAGACGGCAAATATGTACTGCCCGTCGTCAGCCTCAACAAACTGGTTGTGCAATCCGGCATCAAGTTGGGCGTGGGTAAGCTGCTCGCGATCTGCGGTGGACTGGCAGTTGTTACATTCCTGTTGATTTGGGGCTTGCTCAAGCTGCCAATTTGGATGGGAGCGGCTGGTGCTGCGGTAACTGGCGGCGCAATACCGCTGATCTGGCTGCTGATCGCCCGGGCCATCCGGCGGCGCAAATTTTCCGCCCAGTTGCCCGATGCCATTGACATCGTTGTCCGTAGTTTGCGATCGGGTCATCCGATTCCGGTTGCGCTCGGCATGGTCGGGCGCGAAATGGCCGACCCGATCGGCAGCGAATTCGGCATGGTGCTGGATGAGTTGACCTACGGCTTGGACATGGAAGAAGCGCTGAAGAACATGAGCTACCGGGTCGGTCAGGAGGATGTCGGGCTCATGGTCACCGCCGTCAGTCTGCAGGCGCAAACCGGCGGTAACCTCAGCGAGGTTCTCGGCAATCTGTCGAACATCATACGGTTGCGCTTCAAGATGCGCCGCAAGGTTCGCGCTCTGTCAGCCGAAGGACGCATATCTGGATATGGCCTCATGGCCATACCTCTGATCGTGTTCCTCATTCTGAATGTGATTGCGCCTCAATACTATGGTGCAATTTGGGATCATCCGGTCACCAAGCCGCTGCTGATGGGAGCGGTCTTGTGGGGCATGGTCGGCGCGGTGGTCATGTACAAGATGATCAACTTCAAGTTTTAGAAGGCTGTCGATGGCGATTTTTGAGAACATATCGGCCTGGATTTCCGCAAACCAGCTCTTGACCGTGGGTGTGACGGTTTTCTTGGCTGTCGTTTGCCTGACATTGGCGGTATCGGGTTTCATTACCCGCGAGCAGCAGATCAGGCGCCGCACGCTTCAGCCCTACATCGTCGGTGATCAGAACGTTCTGGAAGATCGGCGCGCGCTCGGCCATGAAAATGCGACGTCGATCGCCCGCATGCTTCGCAAGGTATCGAAGAACGTAAAACCCGCCGAAGACGTCGACAAGGGCGGCAAGCTGCGTCAGCAATTGCGGGCAGCCGGCTATTTCGACCCACAAGCCATCGGCATATTTCATGCCACAAGGATAATCTGCGGCTTGGGCTTGCCTGTCCTGGCGCTGCTGTTCCAGCCGATCTTTGCGCCGGGGGCCAGCTTCAACACGACTGCCATCTTGGTTTCGCTGTGCGCCGTTCTTGGCTATTTCCTGCCGCGGGCCTATCTCGATCACCGCGTCGGCAAGATCCAATTGCAGCATCGCTATGGCTTTCCTGACTTTCTCGACCTTCTGGTGGTCAGCACAGAAGCTGGCATTTCGATCGAAGCGGCAATTGACCGTGTCGGAAAGGAAATGGCGCACACCTTCCCACACCTCGCCACCCAACTCTACATTCTCAATCTTGAATTGCGCGCCGGCCGCAGCTTCCCCGATGCTCTGGAAAGGTTTGCCGCAAATGTCGGCATTGAGGAGGCACGCTCTTTCGCAACCCTCATCCAGCAATCGCAGGAACTGGGGTCCAGCCTGGTTGACGCCTTGCGTGTCTACAGCGATGAAATGCGCGACAAGCGGCTCTCACGCGCCGAGGAAAAGGCCCACGCCTTGCCGGCTAAACTGGTGATTCCGCTTGGGCTTTTCATCTTCCCGATCATGCTGGTTGTCTGCCTGACGCCGGTGTTGATCCGTATCAATGAAGCCTTCGGATAGCGCGGTTTGAGCGTTTCAAGGTCGATCGTCTCGCGCAACTGCAGGACCGTGTGCTGTCATGGCGGTGGCCCATGACACTCGTACTGGATCTTCTTGCAATGGCCTTGCTGTTCATACCATTGCTCTTTGCCGGGTTGTGTGACTTCAGATCCATGACGATTCCTAACTCGATAAGCCTTCTTGTCGCGGCGGGTTTCGCAATCTACGCAATCAACCATTGGGGCCAGTTCGACCTGTCCCTGCACCTGATGATTGCCGGAATCCTGTTCATCGTCACTTATGGGTTCTGGCTCATGGGCTGGCTCGGCGGCGGTGATGTGAAGCTGTTGACAGCCGTCGGCCTGTGGCCCGGTCCCGGACTTGCCCTGCCGTTTGTTCTCTACCTGGCCGTCACATCGACAGCGATATCGCTGGTACTGATCATCATCCGGCGGCTGCACAGAAATCACAAGGCTCCACCGTCATCAGCCTCCATGCGCCGCCTGTCGGAAATTGCCGCAACCGGGGCATGTCCATACGGCATTCCAATATGCCTGGCTGCCTGCGCCACGCTGCCAAGACTGTTCTTCTGAGTCCGGTGATTCCGGCACTCTGCTTTTCTGCCTGTTGAACAGTGCGGGTGCCGCTACCGCTACCGCTTTCCGCGATCGGCATCGCTGTCGAGCACCCGCCTGCGTGCGCCACAATACTCAGCGTCCAGCCCGGCAATTCTGTCAGCAGCCGAGGTCACCTCGCTGACCGCACCTATGCCCTGGCCGGCACCCCAGATGTCTTTCCAGGCTTTGGTCTGGCCTTCGGCAAAGCTCATCTTGCCTGGGTCGCTCTCGGGCAGATCGTCCGGGTCAAGACCGGCCGCGACGATGGATGGTTTCAGATAGTTGCCGTGCACTCCGGTAAACAGGTTGGAATAGACGATATCCGCCGATGCACTGTCGGCGATCATTTTCTTGTAGGCATCCGACGCCCGCGCTTCATGCGTGGCGATGAAGGCTGAGCCGATATAGGCGAGATCGGCCCCCATGGCTTCGGCCGCCAGCACCGCATCGCCGGTGGCGATAGCGCCGGACAGGGCAAGCGGACCGTCGAACCACTGCCGGATTTCCTGAACAAGCGCGAACGGCGAGGTGGTGCCGGCATGGCCGCCCGCCCCGGCCGCCACGGCGATCAGGCCATCGGCACCCTTGTCCACCGCCTTGCGGGCAAACCGGTCGCTGATCACATCGTGCAGAACGATGCCGCCATAGGACTGGGCAGCCTGGTTGACCTCCGGCCGGGCACCCAGCGAGGTGATGATGACCGGCACCTTGTGCCTGACGCAGGTTTCCAGATCGGCCTCGAGTCGGTCATTCGAACGGTGGACGATCTGGTTGACGGCAAACGGCGCCGCCGGGCGGTCTGGATTGGCCCGGTTGTGAGCCTCAAGCGCTTCGTTGATCTCGGCGATCCATTCATCGAGCTGGCTCTGCGGCCGGGCATTGAGCGCCGGGAACGCCCCGACGATGCCGGCCTTGCACTGGGCGATGACCAGTTTCGGGTTGGAGATGATGAACAGTGGCGCGCCGACCACCGGCAGGCGCAGATGCTGGAACAGGTCGGGCAATGCCATGATGGACTTCCTGTAAGGATTACTGGTAGGCAGGGAACAGGCCATAGCAGACCAACGCGGCGAGGAACAACCGGCGATGAGCGAAACGGGCAACGTGCTGTTGGACATCGATGAAGCCGGCGTGGCGCTGGTCAGACTGAACCGACCCGGGGCGATGAATGCACTCAACCTGGCAACCCGGCGCGAACTGGCCGGAGTGTTCACCGGCCTGCATGACCGCGAGGACGTGCGCGCCATCGTCCTCACCGGCGATGACAAGGCGTTCGCCGCCGGCGCCGACCTGCGCGAATTCGTCGATGCCGGTCCTGTCGACATCATGAAACGCAAGGTGGAGCGCTATTGGGCGGCAATCGGTTCGACCCCGCAGCCGGTGATTGCCGCTGTCGAGGGATATGCGCTGGGCGGCGGCTGTGAGCTGGCGCTCGCCTGCGACATCATCGTTGCAGCCGAGGATGCCAAGATTGGTCTGCCCGAGCCCCGCGTCGGCATCATGCCCGGCGCCGGCGGCACACAGCGCCTGGTGCGCGCTGTAGGCAAATACGCCGCCATGCACCTGTGCCTCAGCGCCAAACCGGTCAACGGTGCGCGGGCCTACGAACTGGGGCTGGTGTCCGAGGTTACCGAAAACGGCGGTGCGGTCGAAGCGGCAGTAGACCTGGCGCGCCGCATCGCCAGGCTGCCGCCGCTGTCGGTGGCGAGCATCAAGGAGGCCATCACACACGGCGAAAACGCTTCGCTCGAGACCGCCATGGTGATGGAGCGCAAGGCCTTTCAGCTGCTGTTCGCCAGCGCCGACAAGACCGAAGGCATGCAGGCATTCCTCGACAAACGCAAACCGGACTTCAAGGGCGAGTAAGCATGCAGAGAATTCTCACCATCGGATCGGCGATGGTCGATATCATCACCATCATCTCCGACCGCGATGTCGAAAGGGTGACGCTGTCGAACGCCACAACCTCGTTCCTGCTGGTCGAGCCGGGCCGCAAGATCGAAGCGGAAAGCATCACCATCCACGTCGGCGGCGGGGCGGTGAACGTGGCCGTTTCGATGCGCCGCCAGGGGGCGGTGGCCGAAGTGCTGGCCAAACTCGGCGAAGACATTAATGCCGACCGCATCCGGGCCCATTTCAAGCGTGAGGGCCTGTCCGCCGACCGGCTGCTGGTCATCGATGACGTGCCGACCGGGTCATCGGTGATGATCGCCGCGCATGACCGTGATGCGGCGATCTACACCCAGCGCGGGTCGAACACCGAACTCAAGCCCGCCGACGTCGAGGCGGTGGACTTCGCGCGCTATGGCCTGGTCTATGTCTCGCCGCTGTCGAAAGCCTCGGCAGAGTGTTTCCCGGTGGCGATCGCCCGGGCCCGTGCGGCCGGCTGCTTTACCGTCGCCACACCCGGCATCCGCCAGATCACCACCCGAGCCCCCGAGGTGATCACCGCTCTGGCCGATCTCGACCTGGCGGTGATGAACATGCGCGAGGTCGAAGCGCTGGTGCCGGCGCTGATGACCCATTGCGGAGAATGCCCCGTGCCGGTTGAACCGGGGCAGGACAAGGCCGGCCCGGTGCGCTTGGCGCGCGGCTTGCGCCTGGCCGATGAACGCATCCCCCTGCAGTGGGTGTTCACAGCCCTGTTGTCGACCGGCCTCAAGCGCGCCGCACTGACCGATGGCGGCGAGGGAGCCTATCTGTGTGATGGCGAGGCGATCTATCACTGTCCGGTTCACAAAGTCGAGGTGATGGGCACCGCCGGCGCCGGCGACGCCTATTGCTCGACGCTGTCGTTCGGCCTGTTTTCAGGCCTCGACCCGGCTGAAGCGATGAAACGGGCAGCCGTCAACTCGGCATCCGTCGTTTCGCATGCCGACACCCAGACCGGCCTGATGACGGGTGAAACATTGGCCGCAGCGGCACAAGCTGCCCAGGACCTCGTTGTGTCACGTCATCGCTTGCGCGCCGTATGATACTGTAGACAGTTGCGATAGAGCCTTTTTTGACAGTACCGAGCCATTTGACCGGCTTTTCGCGTTTGCTGGCTAGGCAGGCGGCGGGCCGTGGTCTGGTTGACCACAAGTGCCGCCTAACGCTGTCCAGCGAGCGCGAAAAGCCGGCCTTAGGTGGGACAAATTCGCCCATCCGGTGCGCCATGCCGCTTGCCCGATACACCGTATCGCGCGGCGCGACATGGCTTGCCGGGCTGAACGAATTTGACCCATCAAATGGCTCGGTACTGTCAAAAAAGGCTCTAGTCGCCTTCACCGCCGGGATCAATCTTGCGCGACATCGTCCAACGGCCAGATAGGACGTGGAATGTTCTTGTATGCCAGATCCTGCAATCGCATCGATGCGATGCCGCCGGCGTCGACGAGCATGATTTGGCGGGCGATGGGTCCGTAGGCGGCCTTGAAGTGGTTGCGGCTCTTGACCGCCAGCGTGGTCTTTGCGGTTGGCTCGATGGCCATGGAGCGGAAGACGTTGAGGTCCATGACCGCGGTCGGGACCGAGGAGACGATGACCTCTATGCCGGCAATGTCGAGCACTGCGCAACGGCCCATGGAAAATGCCACGCCTTGCCACATGGGGCCGGCACAGGTGAAATTCCCGTCACCGAGACGCTTGACCCGTGCAGACGTTTGAAGGGCAGGCGTGAGGTGCGGCGCGCCGTGCCCGCCGAGCCGAACGTCGATCTGAGCACCCCTGCCTGCCGCCATGGCCGCAGCGACGGTTTCAGGGTCGCTGATGGTGGCGAAAGCGGCATTGCTGAGACCAGCATCGAGCATGGCGCGCAGCAGGTTGGGGCTGTCGCCATAGGCGCCGCCGGCGGGATTGTCGGCAAAGTCGGCGAGAACGAGGGGGCCTTTCCCTTTCGGCTGTGACCTGGCGGCGGGCATCGCCTCATCGGGCAAGGTGAACTTGAGCTGGGTTTCGTGGCGGCTATGCCATACCGCGTCCATCAGGTTTTCGGCGGCCGCGCAGCAGGCTTGTCGGTCCGTCCCGGAAATGGCGACGCTGGGGCCGATGTCCGGCACGTCCGACCAGGGAAAGCCGATCTGGATCGAGGCGCACAGGATGCCGGGCTCATTCTCCAGCTCCGCCGCCTTCGACAACAGGCCGGGCATCGGCTGGCCGGGGGCGGTCTGGCCGTGGTTGGCGGCGTCCATCATCGGGCGGCGGGCGAGGTGGACGCGGGGTCTGAGGTTGTCGGAAAGCACTCGATCAAGCAGCGCGACCATGTGGCGGCCGCGCTCGGCCTGATCGACATGCGGGTAGGTGCGGTAGGCCATCATCAGGTTGGCCGCCTCGACCATGGCGGCGGAGACATTGGCGTGCATGTCGAGGGTGACCGCAATGATGGTGTCCGGTCCGGCAAGGGCGCGCGCGGCGGTGATGAGGTCGCCCTCGGCATCGAGGGAGGTTTCGGTGACCATGGAACCGTGCAGCACGAGGATGACGGCATCGAACGCCTGAGTACGAAGCGGCGCGGTGATCAGGTCGCAGACCCGCTGCCAATCGCCCGCCGCCATCGGGCCGGAAGGGCTGGCGGAGGCGGCAAGCGGGTGGGTGACGTGCCAGCCGCGTTCGGCTGCGGCTGCAAGCACGCCGCAGATCTCGGTGTTTGTGTCTGCCAGGCGCCGCGCAACGTCTGCGCCTTCGTGCCAGTAGCGGGTGTCGAAATCGGCCCGCGTCGTCGGGATGCGGTTGAAGGTGTTGGTCTCGTGCATGATCTCGGCGAGGAGAATGTTCATGCACCCGGTCCGTGCTTGCAGGCGGCCTTTAGGGCCGCGAGATTGCGCCAGCCGATGCGGCGGTCGGGGGCGTGGGAACCGGCGAGCCGGTCGGTGCCGTAGTCGTCGGTGATGCCGCCGAGACGTTCGTAGAAGGCGATAGCCGCGGTGTTGTCGTCGAAGACGCGGAGGCTGACGGAGGTCATTTCCTCCTGTTCCAGGGTTTCCACGGCGCGGGCGATCAGGCGGCGGCCAAGCCCCCTGCTCTTGTGACCGGGCAGGACATGCAGGTTTTCGATGACGGCGTCATAGTCGGGGTCGGCGGCATACTGGACCGCGATAAAGGCGACCGGTTGCCGGTCAGCAAGAGCGAGCCAGATGCAACCGTATTTGCCCGCTTGCAGGGCGTCATGCCAGTAGGCAGCACGTTCGGCGCCGACTTCGTCGCGCAGATAGTCATCCGGCAGGATACCCTGATAGCTGGCGCGCCAGCTCGCGGCGTGCAGGCTGGCGATCGCGGCTGCATCATCGCGCGTTGCGGGCCGCAGGGTGATGCCGCATGCCGAGGTGTTCACGCCGGATCAGCCAGGATGCGCTGCGATTTGGGCGGGCCGGTGAGCGCGCCGGTTTGACCCGCCGGCGCCCAGCCTATGATCTGCTCGATCTTCGCGGCCAGCTCGAAATCGCGGTCGGTGATCGCATCGACATCGTGGCTTTTGAGCCTGATCGTCACCCTGTTGTAGGACACCTCCAGGTCGGGGTGATGCCAGGCTGCCTCGCACAGGTGCGCGACCGCGTTGACGACCATCATCGTCGCCTTCCAGCCGGTGGTCTTGACGGTGCGCCGGATGAAGCCGTGGGCAAAAGTCCAGTTGTCCAGGTCGGTACTCAGGCGCACGGCGACGGTTTCCGGCGGATAGACGGTTTCGGAATGATCGTTGGCCATGCTGGGCGGCTCCCTTGGGTGCTTTGGCGGGTCGCAATTTGATGCATTGTGTTCGCTCCACGGTATGGGCGTCAACGGCGCGCGGAATTCTTTCACCAGACGGCATCTGGCGAGTTGAACTGCAGCGCGCGGCGTGGTTAGGTTGCGGGCGACATTCACCCCGTTATTCGTGAGGCATCATGCACAAGGCGCTCCTGATCGATCCGGAAAAATGCACGAGTTGTCTGCAATGCGAGATGGCCTGTTCGTTCGAGAACGAAGGCATCTTCAACCCGGCCAAATCCCGCATCAAGGTCTTCGAGTTCGAGCACGGCCGGCATGCGGTGCCCTATACCTGCACCCAGTGCGCCGAGGCCTGGTGCCTGCACGCCTGCCCGGTGGAAGCGCTGACGCGCAACGAGGCGACTAATGCGGTGGAGCTGAACGCTAACGTGTGCGTCGGCTGCAAAGTGTGCACGATTGCCTGCCCGTTCGGCACCATCAACTACAACAAGGATACCCACAAGGTGGCCAAGTGTGACCTGTGCGGCGGCGACCCGGCCTGTGCCAAGGCCTGTCCGACCGATGCCATCACCTATGTCGAAGACACCTGGACGGGGTATGAGCGCATGAAACAGTCGGCGGTGGCCGGCCATGGCCGCCCGGCGGCGAACGGTTAGGGGAGGCAAGCGATATGTCCTGGCAAGGTAAAATTCTGCGTGTCGACCTGACCAATGGCACGAGCACGGTTGAAGATCTCAATATGGACTGGGCCCGCGATTTCATCGGCGAGCGCGGCCTGGCGACGAAGTACCTGTGGGAAAGCATGGACCCGGCGGCCGATCCGCTCGGGCCGGACAATGTGCTGATCTTCGCCACCGGGCCGTTGAACGGCACCATGGCGTCCACCTCCGGGCGCTACGCGGTGGTGACCAAGGGGCCGCTGACCGGAGCCATCGCCTGCTCAAACTCCGGTGGTAAGTTCGGTGCAGAACTGAAATACGCCGGCTATGACCTGCTGATCATTCATGGCAGGGCAAAGGAGCCGGTCTATCTCAACATCCACGACGACGAGGTGGAAATTCTCTCCGCCGGCGACATCTGGGGCACCACGGTGTGGCACACCGAGGAATGGCTGAAGGCGATGCACCAGCAGCCGCAGATGAAGGTGGCGTCGATTGGCGTGGCGGGCGAAAACCTGGTGCGTTATGCCTGCGTGGTCAACGACCTGCACCGGGCGGCCGGGCGCTCAGGCGTCGGCGCGGTGATGGGGTCGAAGAACCTGAAGGCCGTGGCGGCGCGCGGCACTAGGGGCGTTCAGGTGAACGACCCGCAAGCGTTCATGGAGATCGTGCGCACCTCGCATGCCTCGATGGCCAAGAGCAACGGGCGCAAGGGGCTGACCACCGGCGGCACGCTGCCGATGATCGACATGATGGAGGAATTTGGCGGTCTGCCGACACGCAACTTCCACGCGGTGCAGTTCGAGGGCACGCCGAAGATCAATGCCGATGCCGCGGCGACGCCGAACGAGCGCGGGCACACCAACCTGATCACCAACAAGGCCTGCTTCGGCTGCACCATTGCCTGCGGGCGCATTGCGCATATCGACAAGGAGCATTTCACCGTCGTCAACCGCAAGGAATACTGGCACGCATCGGGCGGGCTTGAGTATGAGACGGCCTATGCCTTTGGTCCATTGTGCGGCGTCGACGACATCGATGCGCTGACCTTTGCCGGCTACATGATGAACGAGCACGGCATGGACCCGATCTCGTTCGGCGGCACCCTGGCGGCGGCCATGGAACTCTACGAGATGGGCGTTCTGACCAAGGATCAGACCGACGGCATCGAACTGACTTTCGGCAACCCGGAAGCGCTGACCGTGATGGCGGAGAAAACCGGCAAGTACGAAGGGTTCGGCAAGGACCTTGGCCTCGGCTCGAAACTGCTGGGCGAGAAATACGGCCATCCGGAAGTTGCAATGGTGGTGAAGGGCCAGGAGTTCGCCGGTTATGACAGCCGCGCGCTGCAGGGCATGGGGCTGGGTTACGCCACCTCCAACCGCGGCGCCTGCCACCTGAAACACGACACCTTCGGGCCGGACATGGAAGACCAAACCGGCAAGGGCAAGGCCGAGCCGTGCAAGGATTCGCAGGACTGGATCGCGCTGATCGACTCCACCGGCCTGTGCCTGTTCGCCGCCGGCGCCGGGCTGAAGAAGCCGATGTGGGCCGACCTGCTCAACGCCGCATGCCCATTCGAGTGGTCGATGGACGAGCTGGAACTGGCCGGCGAGCGGGTATGGAACCTGGAGCGGCTGTTCAACCTGAAGGCCGGTCTGACCAAGGCCGACGACAGCCTGCCTGAGCGCCTGCTGAAGGAGCCGGCGCCTTCAGGCACCGCCAAGGGCCAGGTGGCCGAGCTCGATATCATGCTGCCGGAATACTACGAGTATCGCGGCTGGACGCCGGATGGCGAGCCGACGACGCAGACGCTGCAGCGCCTGGGTCTGGCCGATGCGGCAGGGAACTAGTGCGATGAAACATATCGTCATCGGCACCGGGCCGGCCGGGGTGATCGCCGCAGAGACCCTGCGACGCACCGATCCGTCGTCATCGGTCAAGCTGATCGGCAACGAGCCGGAAGCGCCCTACTCGCGCATGGCCCTGCCCTATCTGTTGGCCGAGGATATCGACGAGGACGGCACGCACCTGCGGCACGGCGCGGACCACTACAAGGCACTCGGCATCGATCTGGTGCAGGATGAGGTGACCGGGGTGTCGCCGGGGGCGAAGACGGTCACGCTGGCCAAGGGCGGCGAGCAGGCGTTCGACCAACTGCTGATCGCCACCGGGTCCAACGCGGCAAGGCCGCCGGTGCCGGGCATGGACCTGCCCGGTGTCGAGAACTGCTGGACGCTTGCAGACGGCCGCAAGATCGCCGCGGCGACCAAGGCGGGCTCGCGCGTGGTGCTGATGGGCGCCGGATTCATCGGCTGCATCGTGCTGGAGGCCATGGTGGCGCGCGGCGTCGACCTGACGATCGTTGAGATGGAAGACCGCATGCTGCCGCGCATGATGGATCATTCCGGTGGCGAAATGATCAAGCGCTGGTGCGAGTCCAAGGGCGTGAAGGTGCTGACCTCGACCAGGGTGACGGGCATCGAGACGTCCGGCGATGCGCTCAAGATCAGCTATGGCGACGGCACTTCTGCCGAGGTCGACGCGGTGGTCGTGGCGACCGGCGTGAAACCGAATATCGGCTTTCTCGAGGGCAGCGGCATCGAGACCAATTTCGGCGTGCTGGTCGATCACAACCTGAGGACCAACAAGGACGGCATCTATGCTGCCGGTGACGTTGCACAGGGGCCGGAACTGCTGACCGGCGTGAAGGAAATCCACGCCATCCAGCCGACGGCTTCAGAGCATGGCCGGGTCGCGGCGCTCAACATGGCCGGCGAGGCGACCCATTATCGCGGCAGCCTGTCGATGAACGTGCTCAATACGCTGGGGCTGATCTCGTCGTCCTTCGGCATGTGGGACGGTGTTGAGGGTGGCGACGAGACAAGCGCCGAAGACCCGGATCATTTCCGCTACCTGCGGCTGACCTTCAAGGATGACGTGGTGGTCGGTGCGCTTGCCCTGGGGCTGACCGAGCATGTCGGTGTCATCCGCGGCCTGATCCAGACCGGCGTCAGGCTCGGCCACTGGAAGGACACGCTGATGCAGGACCCGACGCGGGTGATGGAAGCCTATCTGGCGCGCACCCACGGTGGCAGTTACGGCTACTGAGCAGCGGACATGCAGATCACCCTGAAGATGTCGAGCCAGCTCAGGCAATATCGGCCTGAGGGTGCCGAAGGCGGGCAAACGCCGTTCGACATTGCCGACGGCGCCACGGCGCTCGACGTCATGCAGCAGCTCGGCCTGCCGATGGAGGACAGCTATCTTGTGATGCTGAACGGCACCGTGCTGCCGACGGCGAAACGCGGCGCGACGGCGCTTCAGGCGGGTGACGAGTTGGGGGTATTTCCACCACTTAAAGGCGGGTGAAGCGCGTGAAAATCGAAGGGCAGTGCCACTGCGGCGAAATCAGTTACAAGGCGGAAGCTGATCCCGAGAAGACGGCGATCTGCAACTGTACGGACTGCCAAACACTGTCAGGCAGTGCGTTCCGCACCGTTCTTGCGGTTCCGGAGTCGGCGTTTGATCTGCTATCCGGCACACCAAAAGTTTATGTGAAGACGGGAGAGAGCGGCAACCGCAGGGAACAGACTTTTTGCGGGACGTGTGGATCGCCGCTTTACTCTGCGTCTGCCGACAACCTGGAGAACCGCGTTCTGAGTTTGCGGGTCGGGACGGTTCGCCAAAGGGCAGAGCTGGTTCCGCGCCAGCAATACTGGCATCGCTCGGCGCTTGGCTGGCTGAGCGGATTGAACGAAATTAAGGCAACCGACAAGCAGTAGCACGAAGACGCAGATGGCCCGGCATTGCAGTTGTGGCCACCCACTCAGTCAATCTTGAAACGCCCATCCAAGCGTCCCATATCTGCTCATAAGGCGCGCGCGGTGCCTGGGTTCGGGGCCGCGGCGGCTTGTGGGTTGACGTTGACCACGGCCTGAATGGTGCGCCTCGATTGTGCTGCTTTTTGAAGGGCCCTTGTCATGTCGCGCATGTCAGTGTTTTCCAGTCCATTCCTGCTCGGCTTCGATGAGCTTGAGCGTCTCATGGACCAGACCGCCCGGTCGTCCGGTGACGGTTATCCGCCGTACAATATCGAGCAGATTCAAGCCAGCGAGGACGCCCCCGCGCGGATCGTGATCACGCTGGCGGTGGCCGGGTTTTCGCCGGACGAGCTCGACATCACCCTGGAAGACCAGCGGCTGCTGATCGCCGGCAAGCAGTCGGAAAACGGCGATGCCAACTACCTGCACCGCGGCATTGCAGCGCGCCAGTTCCAGCGCTCGTTCGTGCTCGCGGACGGCATGGTGGTGAAGGGCGCTGCGCTGGAGAACGGTCTGCTGCAGATCGAGCTCGAACAGCCCGAGCCGGAGCGCATCGTCAAGCGCATCGAAATCTCGTCACGTTGAGCGGTTGTCCCAAAGGAGGTCGCCATGACTGAAACACCCGACACCAAGACGCCGGTCTTCGCCATGACCCGCGCCGAACTGGAACAGCTCGGCCGCGGCCACCTGGCTTATGTCCGCCCGATCAACTCCAGGCAAGCGCGCGACATGGCCGGCGGCAACATTGACCTGCCCGATGATGATACCGAACTGTTCTGCCTGCACATGGCCGACGGCACGCCGGTGTCGATTTCCTCGACCCGCGAGGCGGCGATCGCCAACGCCAAAGTCAACGATCTGACGCCCGTCGCGCTACACTGAACGGCCTCAGCGGCACATGCGATAGCGGCCGGAATAGGTCAGGTACTTCCCGGTGTTCGGATTGAACGAACGGTACTTGTCGGCACAGTACCGGTACCAGGCCCGCGTCCACGGCTTCGGACGGCGGCCATCCTGATAGCGCGCCCTGACCGGTGCCCGGGTGGTTTCGATGCAGTGCCGGTAATAGTAATTGTAGGCATCGCGATAGGATGCCGATTCATGCAGCGCGCCGCCAAGCGCCCCGGCGCCGGCACCGATTGCCGCACCACGCCCCGCCCCGCGCCCGTCATCGACAATACCGCCGATGATCGCGCCGACGATCGCACCGCCGGCCGCGCCACCGAGAACGCCGGTACCATTGGCGTGACGCGAGGCCTGTTGCCGTGCATAGGAATCACACCGCGCCGAAGCGTTGGCGCTCGGGCTGTCCACAGTAAGTGCGCCAACTGCCATGCCGGCCGCCACCACTGCCGCGAAAATCTTTCCACCTGCCATGACTAATCTCCTGTTCCGGCCATTCCTGGCCGCCATTGCCCCGTCTTCTCTCCCCTGCGATATGGAAGCCGAATGCGGTTAAAGTGAGGCTCGTCAGCCGGCGTGCTCGTCCACCCAGGCCTTGAAAGCCGCCATGTATTTGGCCAGGAAGTCCGCGCTGCCCCGGTCGCTCAGTGTTCCGTCCTCGTCAAACCGGGTGTGGGCGGCGCCCATGAAATACTCTGGCCGCGCCATCACTCGCGGATTGAGGCACACCAGCACCTGGCGCAGATGGTACTGCGCCCGTGCCGTGCCGATCTGTCCGGCTGCCGCCCCGATAATGCCGACCGGCTTGCCATCGAACGGTTGCGGCTGAACCCGCGACAGCCAGTCGATGGCGTTCTTCAAGACCCCGGAGAACGAATAGTTGTATTCCGGCGTGGAAATCAGAATGCCGTCCGCACCGCGCAGCTTGTCCGCCAGCGTCAACGCAGCCTGCGGCTGGCTGCCCGGCTGATCTTCATCGCCATTGTACAGCGGTACGTCCCCCAACGGCACAATCTCAACCGTCATACCCGCCGGAGCCATGCCCGCGGCGGCCTTGAGCAACTTCGTGTTGAACGATCCCGCCCTTAGGCTGCCGGATATTGCTGCGATCTGCATGGCTGTCTTCCCGGATGGAGTTCGCACCGCTCACACAAGCCGCATGGCGTCGTCGATGAGGTCGTCGGCAGCCTCGGCAAGCAGCGCATCGTCCCCTTGGCCATAAATCGGTTCGCGCCCGATCTCAAGCATAACCGGCACCGCCAGCGGCGAAACCTGCTCCAGCGCCCGGTGCAGGATCTGCCCTTTGATGCGTTTTAGCAGGCCGCCCAGCCGGTGCACGTCGATCAGCCCAGCTGCGGCATCGTCCCACGCCGCGCGCAGCAGGTAGTGGTCCGGCTGATGGCTGCGCAGCACATCGAAAATCAGGTCCGACGACACCGTCGTCTGCCGTCCGGTCTTTTCCTTGCCGGGCATCCGACGCTCGATCAGCCCGGCGATGATGGCGCAGGTGCGAAACGTCCGCTTCATCAGACTGGCCTCGGCCAGCCAGGCATCGAGATCGTCGCCCAGCATGTCCTCATCGAACAGAACCGCCGGATCGAGTCGCCCTGACCTGATCCACAACGACAGGTCGCGCAGGCCCCAAACGCTGAGCGCGTAGTCATTGGCCACGAACCCCAGCGGCTGCGCCCCGAACCGTTCCAGCCGCCGGGTAAGCAGCATGCCGAGCGTCTGATGCGCCAGGCGCCCGGCAAACGGGTAACACACCAGGTAGTGCTTGTTGGCGCGCGGAAAGGTCTCGACCAGCATCTGTTCCCGGCCCGGCAGCACTGACTTGAACGCCTGCACCTTCAGCCAGTCACGCACCTGCGCCGGCAGCGCCCGCCAGCTCTTCGGTTCCGCCAGCATCGCCCGCACCCGTTCCGCCAGATAGGTCGACAACGGAAACTTGCCGCCCTGGTAGGACGGAATGCGCGGCTCGCTCACATTCGCCCGGCTCACCAGCGCGCTCATCTCGTCAAGCCCCTCGAACCGCAAAATCTGTCCGGCGAAAATGAACGTGTCCCCCGGCGCAAGCTGCTCGATGAACCACTCCTCGATCTCGCCCAGCACCTTGCCGCCATAGCCCGCCTTCGCCGTGCCCGCCTTGCGCCGCGCCTTCACCAGCCGAACTTTGAGCATCTCTGCCTCGACGATCGTGCCGACATTCAGCCGGTAGGCCTGCGCCAGCCGCGGATGCGCCAGCCGCAGCCGCCCGTCCGCCATCGGTTTCAGCTTGGCGAACCGCTCGTAGGACCTGAGCGCATAGCCTCCGGTCGATACGAAATCCACCGCCGCATCGAAATCGTCCCGCGTCAGGTCGCAATAGGTCCACGTCGACAGGATTTCCTCGTAGAGCTCGTCCGGCGCAAATGGCCCCGCTGCTGCCGTTCCCAGAATGTGTTGCGCCAGTACATCGAGCTTCAGTCTAAGCGCCGGCTCGCTGTCCTGCGCCCCTTCGCGCGCCGCTGCCCGCGCCGCCTCGCACTCCAGCACCTCGAACCGGTTCGCCGGCACCAGCAACGCCCGCGACGGGTCGTTCAGCCGATGGTTGGCCCGCCCGATCCGTTGCAGAATACGGCTCGATCCCTTCGGCGCCCCGACATTGATCACCAGGTCCACATCGCCCCAGTCGATGCCGAGATCGAGCGTCGAGGTGCACACGATGGCTCTCAGCCGCCCGTCGGCCATCGCCGCTTCCACCTTGCGCCGCTGCGACACATCGAGCGAGCCGTGATGCAGCGCAATCGGCAGGTGGTCCTCATTCGCCGCCCAAAGTTCCTGGAAGACGATCTCGGCCTGCGAGCGCGTGTTGACGAAGATCAGCGCCATCTTCGCCCGTTTCACCGCGGCAAAGACATCGCCGATGGCATAGCGCGCCGAATGCCCCGACCACGGCATTCGCTCTCCGCTCGCCAATACCGAGATGTCCGGCTCTGCCCCCTTTGCCCCTTCCACCAGCGCCGCAAAGGCGATCTCGGCATCCGACTGCGCCATCAGCCAGGCTCTCAGGTCGTCCACATCCGCCACCGTTGCCGATAGCCCGATCGTCACCACCTCCGGCACATACCGCCTGAGCCGCGCCAGCCCGAGTGACAGAAGCGTTCCGCGCTTGTTGGGAGCAAGTGCATGCAGCTCGTCGACGATGATGGTCTTCAGGTCGGCAAAGAAAGCCTCCATCCCCGGATAGGCGATCAGCAGCGCAATCTGCTCCGGCGTGGTGATCAGGATGTCCGGCGGCGCCGACCGCTGCCGCCGCCGCTTTCCGGCCGGCGTGTCCCCGGTCCGCGTCTCGACCTTGATGCCGAGCCCCATCTCGGCAATCGGCGCCTCCAGGTTGCGCTGAATATCCACCGCCAGCGCCTTCAACGGCGAAATGTAAATCGTGTGCAGCCCCTTGCCCGCCGTCTCCGCCAGATCGATCAGGCTCGGCAAGAACCCCGCCAGCGTCTTGCCGCCCCCGGTCGGCGCCACCAGCAGCACCGAGTTCCCGGCTCTCGCCTCCCGCAACACACCCAGCTGATGTGAGCGCGGCACCCACCCGCGCCCGGCGAACCAGTCCGCGAACCGCGGCGGCAGCGCTTCGAAATCCTGACGGTGCGACTCATCGTTCATCGCCGGAACGATAAGCCATTTCCACGCGCGGCGTCATGATCCCTGAAGCCTGTCACCACAATGTCCGTTGACGACCTCAACCGCGCCACCTAAAGCCAGCCCATGTCGCTTGCCGTCGCCACAGCACCGTCTCTCACCCACCGCGCGCTGCTCGCCATCGCGCTGCCGGTCATGCTGTCCAATCTGTCGACGCCCATAATCGGCGTTGTCGACACCGCCGCCGTCGGCCGCCTGCCCGAGGCCTATCACATCGGCGCCGTTGCCGTAGGTGCGCTGATCTTCGATTTCGTCTTCTGGGCTTTCGGCTTCTTGCGCATGGGGACATCCGGTTTCACAGCCCAGGCCGAGGGTGCCGGCAACGATCAGGAGCTGCGCGACATTCTTGTCCGCGCCCTCACCTTCGGACTAGCTTTCGGCGCCGGGCTCATCGTCCTCCAGCCGCTCATCGCCAGCGTCGCCTTTGCCCTCGTCGAAGGCACGCCCGAGGTCGAGCGCGAAGCCCGCGCCTATTTCGACATCCGCATCTGGAGCGCCCCGGCCAGCCTTGCCAACTATGCCTTCTTCGGTTTCTTCATCGGCCTTGGCCGCGCCCGCACTGTCCTCGTCTTCGTGCTTCTGGTAAACGGCGCCAACGCCGCGCTCGATGCCTTCTTCGTTCTCGGTCTCGGCATGGCCGCAGACGGCGTTGCCCTCGGTACGCTCATCGCCGAGTACGGCGGTTCGCTTGGCGCCATATGGCTCGTTGCACGCGAGTTCAAACCCCGCGGCGGCCGTTTTCAATTGAGCGCCCTCCGGCAGACCGCCCGCATGAAGCGCATGATGTCGGTTAATTTCGACATCCTCATCCGCTCCGTTCTGCTGGTCTTTGCCTTTTCCTGGTTCACCGCCCAAAGCGCCGGCGCCGGCGACACCGTCCTTGCCGCCAATGCCGTGCTGTTCAACCTGTTCATGCTCGTCGGCTATTTCCTCGACGGGTTCGCCTTTGCAGCGGAAACCTATGTCGGCCAGTCCATCGGCGCCCGCCGCCGCGAAATCTTCTGGCAGGCCGTGCGCCTGTCGACCCTCTGGGCCCTGCTGATCGCCATCCTCGTCTCGGTTCTGTTCTTTGCTTTCGGCGGTCTCGGCATCGATGCGCTCACCACCAACGAGGATGTCCGCCGCATTGCCCGCATCTATCTGCCATGGGCCGCCATCGCCCCGATCATCGGCTTCTGGTGCTTCCAGCTCGACGGCATATTCATCGGCGCCACCCAGACCCGCGACATGCGTAACATGATGCTGCTTGTGATCCCGGTCTACCTTATCGCCTGGTACGCCCTGGTCGCCGGCTTCGACAACCACGGCCGCTGGGCCGCGCTCATGGTGTTGTTCGTCGCCCGCGCCGCGACCCTTGCTGCCCGCCTGCCGGCCCTCGACCGCGACGCCTTTGCGCTGCGTTAGAGCACTTTTCGACAATATAGGATCACTTGACCGGCTTTTCGCGTTTGCTGGCAAGGCAGGCGGCGCGTCGTGGTCTGGTTGACCACAAGTGCCGCCTAACGCTGTCCAGCGAGTGCGAAAAACCGGCCTTCGGTGGGACAAATTCGCCCATCCGGTGCGCCATGCCGCTTGCCCGATACACCGCATCGCGCCCACGCGCCATGGCTTGCCGGGCTGAACGAATTTGACCCATCAAATGGCTCGGTATTGTCAAAAAAGGCTCTAGGCATGCTTGGTGCCGCGGCCTGGTTGGCCGCAAGCCGAGCATAACGCAGTCCAGCGGGCGCGGAAATCCGGCCTTCGGTGGACCAAGTTCGCCCATCTGGTGCGCCCACGGCGCTTGCCCGATGCATCGCGTCGCGCGCAAGCACCGCGCCTGCCATATGAGCGAATTTGGCTCCATCAAGCGATCCTATATTGTCGAAAAGTGCTCTAAAGGATGTCCAGCACATCTTCCGGCGGCCGGCCGAGCCGGGCTTGCGAACCGCTCTCGACAATCGGCCGCTCGATCAGGATCGGGTGTTCGACCATGGCGGCGATCAGGTCGTTGTCGCTGAGCGATGGGTCGGCCAGCCCCAGTTCCTTGTAGACCGCTTCGCCCTTGCGCATGATGTCGCGCGGCCCCTTGCCGAGCTTTTCCAGCACGGCCTCGATCTCCGCGGCGTTTGGCGTGTCCTTGAGATAGAGCACCACCTCGGGCTCTATGCCCCGCCCGCGGATCAGCTCCAGCGTCTGGCGCGATTTCGAGCACCGCGGGTTGTGATAGATTTTCACGCTCATGGTCCGATCTCCTTTGCTGCCCACACGCCAGCCTTGCTGCCGACCACTTCGTGCAGGCTCTTCAAGCCCTTGTCCCGCATTCGCGCCAACAGGTAAGAATGAATGTCCTGCACCAGTTGCGGCCCGGCATAGACCAGCGCCGAATAGAACTGAATGAGGCTCGCACCGGCCAGCATCTTCTGCCAGGCGCTTTCCCCGTCATGAATGCCGCCAGCCCCGATGATCGTCATTTTGCCGCCGGTCAGCTGATACATCCGCGCCAGCACGATGGTCGAGCGTTCAAACAGCGGTTTGCCGGACATGCCACCCGTCTCGTTGCGTTCAACAGCACTCAGGCCGGTTCGTGACAGGGTGGTGTTGGAAACGATCAGACCATCCACGCCGGCAGTTGTGACGACTTTGGCAATATCCTCAAGTTCGCCATCGCCAAGGTCCGGCGCTATCTTGACCAGCACCGGGGTCGTGCTCCTCGCCCGCGTGCGCGCCGCGAGCACACGGCCGGTCAGTTCTTCCAGTTCGCCGCGCGACTGCAGGCCGCGCAGGCCGGGGGTGTTCGGCGACGAGATGTTGACGGCCAGGTAATCGGCAACCTCGGTGAAATTCTCCACACCGGCCACATAGTCCGCGATCCGGTCGACGGCGTTCTTGTTGGCGCCGATATTTACCCCGACAATGCCGCCGCGCCCGCGCCGCGCCTTGAGGCGGCGCAACATGACTTCGTGGCCTTCATTGTTGAACCCCATGCGATTGATCACCGCCTGGTCGGCCTTCAGCCTGAACAGTCTTGGTTTCGGGTTGCCGGCCTGCGGCTGTGGCGTCACGGTGCCGGCCTCGGTAAACCCGAAGCCCATGGCCAGCATCGCGTCGGGCACTTCGGCATTTTTGTCAAATCCGGCCGCCAGGCCGACCGGGTTCGCGAAATGCAGACCGAAGGCCGCAACTCCAAGCCGCTGGTCGCAAGGTCCCGTACGGAAAGGATTAACACCGCTCGCCAACGTCTTGATGGTCAGGTCGTGCGCGGTTTCGGCATCGAGGCTCCTGAGCAGCGGTCCTGCCAGCGCGAACAGGTTTCTCATGTCACGCTGCCCCCAAGCCCGAGCTCTGCGAAATCATACCCGTCTCCCGTCCTCTTCATTGGGCGCACCCACTCCGCATCCTTCGGAATTAATTTGCCATACAAATGAGGGAATAGCTGTCCCTCACGCGATGCTTCCCATCTGAGCGCTTCGCCAAGTCTCGCCACGGCAAACGCCGCAACCATGAGACCGTCGCGCCCGGCGAAATGCCTATTGGCGGTACCCGGCAGCTGTGCTGCTGTCGACAGATGGATGAACCCGTCGCGAACATCGTCTTGCGACCCGCCATAGCAACCCGCCTCGACCGCTGCCTGCCATGCGGCCTTTCCGCAAATCTTGTAGACGAATTCCGTCAACCACCATCTCCCTGTTTCGGCGAAACCTATTGCTGCCCGCCGGTGATCTCAAGTGCAATAAACAAGCTATTGGACAAATCATTGAATTGAGGTATTATTTCCCAAAGCGCATCAAGACGCATCTTGTACGCTCACATGGAGAGGCCCCATGTTCACTCATAGTCAAATCTGGAAGGCGCTCGATGCGATCGCCGAGCGCAACGGCTTGTCGGTTTCCGGCATGGCCAAACGGGCCGGTCTGGACCCGACCTCATTCAACAAATCGAAACGCGTTACCGGCAATGAACGTGCCCGCTGGCCATCGACGGAGAGTGTGTCCAAGGTTTTGGGCGCCACCGGCACGTCGGTGGAGGAGTTGGCCGCTTTGCTGGTCGGCATAGATCCCGACAGCGCCTTGAAGTCGAAGGTACCGCTGATCGGCTTTGCCCAGGCCGGCAGCGGCGGGTATTTCGACGATGCCGGTTTTCCGGTCGGCGGTGGCTGGGAAGAGGTCGCATTCCCCGGCATCACCGATCACTATACCTACGCCCTTGAAATTACCGGCGACAGCATGCTGCCGGCCTACCGCGACGGCGACATCATCGTCGTATCGCCGGATTCCTCGGTGCGGCGCGGCGACCGGGTGGTCGCCAAGACCCATGAAGGCGAGGTCCTCGCCAAGGTGCTGCTGCGCCGCAATGCCAGTGTCGTCGAGCTGGGATCGTTCAATCCGGAACATGAGACGCTGAGCATTCCAACCCGCGACATCGACTGGATGGCCCGCATCATCTGGGTCAGCCAATAGGTGCATGCGGGTGCCGGCGGCACAGGCGGGTGTTCTGCTAACCTGTGTCGCGTGTTGATGGGACAGCGGTTGTCGGCTCGCAGGGAGAGCTCGTGGAGCTGGTCAGGCAGCCAGTTCGCCAGCCAGTGCTTTGGCGATCAGTGCCCGGGTTTCCTCGATGCCGTACAGCGCCACGAACGACCCGAAGCGCGGGCCCTGGCTCTGGCCCAGCAGAACTTCATAGAGCGCCCGGAACCAGTCACGCAGGTTCTCGAACTCATGTGCCTTGCCGACGGCATAGACGACATTCTGGATCGTCTCGCCATCGCTCGCCGGATCGAGCTCGGCCAGTTGCCCTGAAAGGTCCTCAAGCGCTGCCTGTTCCTTCGCGTTGGCCACCCTGTAAGACTTCTGCGGCCGCACGAAGTCATGGAAGTAGTTGATCGCATAGCCGACGAGCAGATTGAGTTCCGGATGGTTTCCAGGGCTCGTTCCGGGAGCGTAACGTTCGATGAATCCCCATAGCACACCGGCATCTTCTGAATTGGACGCACTGACCAGATTAAGCAGCAGGGCAAAACTCACCGGCAAATCCACCTGCCGTGGCTCGCCGGCATGAATGTGCCACACCGGATTGCTCAGCTGCTGTTTGGCGTCCTGGCGCTCATAACCGGCAAGGTGCGAGAAGTACTCATCGACATTCTTCGGAATGACATCGAAGTACAGCTTCTTGGCCTCTCGCGGCTTGTGATACATGAACAGTTGCAGGCTTTCCGGCGAGGCATAGCGCAGCCATTCATCGATGGTCAGCCCGTTGCCCTTCGACTTGGAAATCTTCTGGCCCTGATCGTCCAGAAACAGCTCATAGTTGAACCCGGCTGGCGGCTCCGATCCGAGCGCCCGGCAGATCTTGCCTCCAAGCTTGACGGAGTCGATCAGATCCTTGCCGGCCATCTCGTAGTCAACCCCCAACGCATGCCAGCGCATCGCCCAGTCCGGCTTCCACTGCAGCTTGCAGTGCCCGCCGGTCACAGGTGTCTCGAACCGTTCGCCGCTTTCCGGGTCGTGCCATGCGATCGTTCCGGCCTCGGTATTGCGCTCATCGATCGGCACCTGCATCACAACGCCGGTTTGCGGATGCACCGGCAGGAACGGCGAATAGGTCGAGGCCCGTTCCTCGCGCAGGCTCGGCAGCATGATCTTCATCACTGCGTCATAGCGCTCAAGCACTTTCAGCAGCGCGGCATCGAACCGGCCGCTGGCGTAATAGTCGGATGAGGATGCGAATTCATAGTCGAACCCGAATTGGTCGAGAAACGCGCTCAGCCGCGCATTGTTGTGCGCCCCGAAGCTTTCATGTGTGCCGAACGGATCGGGGATGCGGGTCAGCGGCTTGCCCAGATGCGGCGCGATGATGTCCTTGTTGGGGATGTTGTCGGGTATCTTGCGCAACCCGTCCATGTCGTCGGAAAAGCACAACAGCCGCGTCTTGTACGCACCGGCGGTCAGCACCTCAAAGGCATGCCGTACCATGGTGGTACGGGCAACCTCACCGAACGTGCCGATGTGCGGCAGGCCGGACGGCCCGTAGCCGGTCTCGAACAGTACCACGTGATCGCTGCCCGCCTTCTGCCGCGTCAGCCTGTCGACAATCATCCGGGCCTGTTCGAACGGCCAGGCCTTCGAGGCCGAGGCTTCTTGTTGCAGCAGTGTGGGGTCTGTCGCCGGCATGGTGTGAACTTTCGGACTGATCTTAAGGTGCGGCGGGACACTAGTTTTGTCACACCGCGGCGTCAATCGGGTAATCTGCCGACGCGCGCAGGGATTCGCAGGAAGGGCACACTCCGGCAAATGGCGGCACAACGAGACACGGCAGATCTGAACGGAATCCCCGTCGCCGCAATTTCCGGCGCCGGGCTGGTCGTCATGGACAGCGCCCGGAAGCCGGTGCATCTGGATGCCGGCGACGCCATGGATGCACTTGCCGCCCGGCCGCACATCGTTTGCCACTCAGCCTACGTCATCGGCCGGCTTGGCTTTGCCGGCCAGCTTGCCTCCGGCCGTGTCTCTGCGGCTCTGCGCCAGCGCCACTTCGATCTGGCCGAATTGTTTGCCTTCGCCGCTCCGGCCGACATGGCGACACCGACACCGGCCGGTTTCGCCCGGGCGCTCGGTCTGGCCCCGGCACCTGAAGACACCACGACAATCACCCTGGTCGTCGGTGAACTGCTGTCCCGCCTTGCCCGTCCCCACTATCCGCGCCTGCGCGAAACGGCCCAGGCGGCCCATTTTCTGAAACGCACCAATTGGCCCTGGGCCCCCACGGTGATCGCCGCACTGACCGCCGCCGACCCGGATCACGATGTCCAGGTCTTTGCCACCGGCCTCAATGTCTGGGACCGTCTGCCGGAATGGGAGGACGGTGGTCCGCGCCCGCCCGGCAGTCATGAACCGGTCAGTCCCGAAGATGCCACCGCCTACCTCACCGAGCTGCTCGGCTGCGATGCCGAGGCCCGTCCCCAGCAACTCGATTATTGCGCCGAAGCTGCCGGCGCCTTCCAGCCGCGCCAGTCGCGAGACCAAAACCATGTCCTGCTGGTCGAAGCCGGCACTGGCCTCGGCAAGACGCTCGGATACCTGGCGCCCGCCTACATGTGGGCCCGCCGCAATCACGCGCCGGTGTGGGTGTCGACCTACACCAAGAACCTGCAGCGCCAGCTCGAACAGGAAACCCGCCGCCTGGTGGACGACCCGGCAGAACGCCGCCACCGCATCGTGGTGCGCAAGGGCCGCGAGAACTACGCCTGCCTGCTCAACATCCAGGAAGCCTTCGCCCGCCTCGGCAGCGCCGATGCCCGCGGTGCCGTGTTCGCCACCCTGATCGCCCGCTGGCTCGCCGCCTCGCGCGACGGCGACATGGTCGGCGGCGACTTCCCGGCCTGGCTGATGGGCCTGCTCGGCGACGACACCAACCTGCAGGGCAGTGTGCGCAGCCCGATGTCGCTTGGCTTCACCGACCGGCGCGGCGAATGCATCTACGCCGCCTGCCCGCATTACCGGAAATGCTTCATCGAACGGGCCCAGCGCGCCGCCCGCCAGGCCGATATCGTCATCGCCAACCATGCCCTGGTGCTGTACGCCGCGGCCACCGAGCATGCCCTTGGTGAAATCCCGGACAACGATGCGGACGATGAAGCCGATGGCGATGCGCCGGACCGCTTGCGCCGCATTGTGTTCGATGAGGGTCATCATCTGTTCGACGCCGCCGACAGCGCTTTTTCCGGCCACCTCACCGGTCTTGAAATGGCCGAGCTGAGACGTTGGATCAGGGGCCCGGAAACCCGCGCCCGGCGTGGCCGCAGTCTGGAGGACCGGCTCGGCGACCTGGTGGCCGGCGAGGAAAACGCCGAGCAGCTCGTCATCACCGTTCGCCAGGGTGCCGCCCATCTGCCGGGCCCCGGCTGGCAACGCCGCATCGAGGCCGGCATGCCGGACGGCCTGGCCGAGCAGTTCCTGGTGCTGGTGCGCCAGCAGGTCC
Source organism: Aestuariivirgaceae bacterium (assembly GCA_965216335.1). Classification (GTDB taxonomy): domain Bacteria; phylum Pseudomonadota; class Alphaproteobacteria; order Rhizobiales; family Aestuariivirgaceae; genus JAHEJE01. Next base: position 2,813,973 of record OZ244154.1, read on the forward strand.
ACGCCCGCGAAACCCTGTCCGGCGGCAACAGCTTGGAAACCGATTGCCGCCCGATGGTCGATGGTCTGGCCGCCGCCGCCGGCACGCTGGCCGCCGCGCTGATTGATCTCAGCAAGCCTATGGCCCTGCTGGCCCGGGCGCTGCTCGGCAAACTCGACACCGAGGCCGGCGATCTCAGCGCCTCCGACCGCATTCGTATCGAGGCTCTTGCCCGCTCGCTGCGCCGCCGGGGCGAGCTGATGATCGGCGCCTGGAGCACCATGCTGTCTCGTCTGCTGGAAGACCCCGATCCGAAGTTCGCCGACTGGTTCGCCATCGAGTACCGGTTTGGCCGGGAGTTCGATATCGGCCTGCATTCGCACTGGGTCGACCCGTCCGAGCCGCTCGCCGCCGCAGTTCTGCAACGCATGGACGGCGTGGTCATCACCTCCGCCACCCTTAAGGACCGACCGCCGGAAGCCCCCGACGACTGGCAGCATGCCGAAATGCGCACCGGCGCCGTGCATCTGCCGTGGCCGGTGCACCGGGCGCAGCACTCATCGCCCTTCGATTACCCGGCCAATGCCCGCATCTTCGCCGTCAATGACATCAACCGCGACGACATGGACCAGCTTGCTGCGGCCTATCGCGAATTGTTCCTGGCCTCGCGCGGCGCGGCTCTCGGCCTGTTCACCGCCATATCGCGCCTGCGCGCCGTCTACCGCCGCATCGCCCAGCCGGTTGCCGAGGCCGGTCTGCCGCTGTTTGCCCAGCATGTCGATCCGATGGACACCGGCACCCTGGTCGACATGTTCAGAGCCGAACGCCAGGCCTGCCTGCTCGGCACCGATGCGGTGCGCGACGGGGTCGACGTGCCGGGCGACGCCCTGCGCCTGCTGGTGCTCGACCGGGTGCCGTGGAGCCAGCCGTCAATCCTCGAGCGGGCCCGGCGCAAGGCCTTCGGCGGCAACGCCTACCAGGACATGATCGTACGTCTGAAACTGCGCCAGGGCTTCGGTCGGTTGATCCGTCGTGCCGACGACCGCGGCGTGTTCGTCATTCTCGATTCCCGCCTCGCCAGCCGCTTCTGCACGGCCTTCCCGCCCGGTGTCGACGTCCAGCGCACCGGCCTAGCCGATGCCATTTCAGGGGTAGCGGAATTTCTTTCCGAATGATGCAGGTACACCTGCACCGGTCATCGAACGCGCGTCCTTGCACGAACGTGCGTTGTCAGGTCATCCGGGTTGGACGAACAGACGACTTCAGCACCGGAACCGCCGGTGTCAGTTCACCGCATTCACCAGGGAATGGCCCGACCGCGCCGCGCCGACGCCCTTGCCGACGATCGTCAGGAACTTGTCCAGCTCGACGGCCGGCGCGTTGGCGACATAAATCACGTCCTTGTCGCGCATCGGGATGGTCTGGGCAAAGAAGTACTGGTTCGGATCCTGCAAATCCAGCCGGTAGATGACCGGAACGACATCCCGGTTCTCGCCCTGCACGTCTTGCCCGGCCAGGTCGTAGGCCCGCTTGGTAGGTTCGAACCGCATCAGGAACACGCCTGCCGGGTCGGCCCGGCTGTCGGACAGGCCACGGGCCTTGCTGACCCCCTCGATCAGTGACAGCTTCTCACTGCCGAAGTCGATGCGGCCCTTCTCGGAGACAGCCCCGAACGCTGAATATGTCTTGGCCGCACGCTCGACGTGGATGTGGTCGCCGGACCGCACATAGATATTGTCCGATGGCGATTTCAGAACCCGTTCGAGATAGGTTTCACCCGTCTTGCTGCCGCGTGTCAGCCGGATCTTGGTCTCGTAGCTCGGATGGCGCGACCCGCCCGCTGCTGCGATGGCGTCAAGCAGGTCGTCGCCGCGCAGCGTAAGCGGGAAGATGCCGGCGGCATTCACGTCGCCGGTAATCGTCACGACGTTGGCAACGTTCTTGATGACGGTCACATGTGCCTGCGGCTCCACCGTTTTGGACTGCAGCCGATGGGTCACATTGGCAGCGATCTGTCCCGGCGTCCGTCCGGCAGCCTTGATGGTGCCGGCATAGGGAATACGGATGTTGCCGCGCTTGTCCACGACAACGCTGGGAATTTCGCCCCTGTCGACCGTGCCGGCCGTCGCGAACAGGCCGCCCGGGTCGGCTTCCCAGATCTTGACCTGCAGCACGTCGCCGACGCCGATCCGTTCGGCATTGGCCGGCTTGCCCTTGCCGAACCGTTCGCCGAGGCTCGGCTCGCGGGCGTTCGCCAGGTAGTCGGCCACTGTCGAATTGACGTCGATCAGGACGAACCCGGATGTGTTGTTTGATTCGTAAGCCTTTTCCAGTGAAGCCCGGCTCGGGCCCTCATGCGGCAGCTGTGCGCACGCAGCAACCATCGCGGCCAGTCCGATAACCGCAATTCTGGTCAGCCGGCGGCCGGCAGTGTTGTTCTTGGCTTTTACTCGCAAACTTCCCACATCCCCGGCAAAGTGCTCTGGGTCTCCCCACACCGAATGATACCGGTCTCCCCTCAGCCAGCACTTTCTTGCCCTGCAGCAGGGCACTGGACCGACCGTACCACTATTCGGATTCTATACCAAACAGGTTGATAGTTGTGTAACGCATTTTTGCAAAGGCCCTTTTCGCCGCAGCCTGTGACCTCGTTGCAATAGTGCCCGGCTTTTCCCTTTCGTAAACAAGCAGTTGCGCAGCAATGGTTGCTGGGCAAACCCGGCCGTCCTGTGGTGTGACATAGCACGGATAGCGGATCAGCGCAGCAGCGACCAGGTCATCGAGCGAGCGTTTGGCCGTGCGCCGCCCGCACGGCGCCAGATCTTCCGTCAGGCCCCAGCCCGAATAGAACGGACAGCCATGTGTCGCCACAGGAATCTGGCGCAAAAGCGCCTCGAAGCCGGCCAGGGACGTCGCCGTTTCGAGCGCTGTGATATGATCGAACAAATCGGTGATGGCACCCCGTTCGAAAACCAGATCAGACAGGCTTTCCATGTCCTCGCGGCTGATCTTTCCCGCCCGCAGCCCGGCTTCGACATCCGGATGCGGCTTGTAGATGATGAAGGCATCGCGATTGCGCGCCCGCACCGCCTTCAGCAACGCCAGGTTTGCCCCGCCTGCTTCGAGCGGTTCGGCGGCAAATAGCGCCTCTGCGCCACGGCGGATTGATTCGTCATCGGCGACCTGCCCCGGCACCAGAACAACCGGCCGGTCCGTCGGCAGTTCGGGCAGCCGGCCCTGTTCTGCCTCGTTGTATTTCGTCAGCCGGCTGGCCACGATGAGCTCTCGCAAGGCCTGTGCTTCACTCAGCTCCTCGGCGCTGAAAACCCCGGTTTCGAGCAAAACTTCCAGATCGCTTGGTTGTCCGGGATCGTAATAGATGCCACGGCGGTCGAACACCAGCGACAGCGGTCGTGTGAACCCGGCCCCGAGCCCGACCGACCGCAGAAAGCCATCCTCGATGGTGACAGCCTTTGCATCTGGCGCAAGCTGCCGAACCGCCCGTGCGCCCTTGGCGCCCCATACCGCGACATCGGCGCCGGCTGCGGTTGCTGTATCGAGCGCCACGTTCAATGATCGGGCGAACACCGGTTCACCGGCCTTGCCTGTCAACATTGCCGTGACGGCCGGCCGCTTCCAGCCGAAAATTCCACTGCACACCACCTTGCGGGTTTGGTCGTGGAAGTGATCGCGGCGGAACGCCAACTGGTCGATAGCCGTGAAAACGTCGATCGGCTGGCGCGTCCAGGCGCACAGATAGCGGCAGTACCTGAAGAACACCGCATGGATAAGCTGGTCGAGCTCCAGCCTGGCCGACCGCCGGGCCGGCTCCTGACGATCGTCGGTCAGCCCCCAGCCGGCGTAAAACGGCATGCCGAAGCACGAAACATCGCATCCCGCCATCAGGGCCTCGAATCCGAGCTGGCTTGACACCGTGTAGACCCGCGAAACGTTCTCGAACAATCGCCAGGGATTGCACGGCTCGGCCAGCACCGAAATCTCCCGGCGCGCTCCTGTGGTGTTCAGATAGCCGGGCTTCTTGCCGGTCAGGGTTTCCGGATGGGTCTTGATGACGATCTGCTTGCCGGGGTTCTCCGACGCTGCCGCGTCGAGCATCTCCGTGAACGTATCTTCATCGGCCAGCGCTCCGGCAATCGAAGCATCGCCGCGGGTCTGGTCGATCACCAGCACCGCGCCGTCGGATACCGGCATCGGCTCGCCTGCAAACGGTTCAGCGTCGTTGTACTTCGACAGCCGCAACGCCTTTAACCGGTCGCGCACCTTCTGTGCCGCCTTGCGGTCCGCCGCCGCCAGGGATTGGCCGCCGTTGAGCAGCGTTTCCAGATCGCTCGGCTGGCGGGCATCGTAGTAGATACCCGTTCTGTCGAGGATCAGCGACTGGGGAACTTCGCTGTCTCCCGGCCGCACCGAGCGCAGGAATCCGTCTTCGAACGCGAGGTAGGGCAGGCCCGTCCTGCCGGCCAGGGCGCGCGCCCGTTCGGCTGTCGGCTTGTGGCCCCAGCCGGCGACCGCGGTCACGTCGCCGGGCAGCGGTCCAACCGGCCGGAAAACCGGTTCAAGCCCGCTGAGTGCTGCAACGTCGCGGCGCATTCGCCAAAGCCCGCGGCTCAATATGGCAATTTGCCCTGGCATCAGCCTAAAACGGTTTTCCTGTCGAGTGTCACTCAGCCCGCGCCGGTGGTCCGGCGACATGGTGCTGTTGTCATAGCCGCCCGGGCGTGCCAGGTCCATCCACCGGCTTGGAAATGAACCGCGACAGACCGTGCGCGGTCTTGTTCCAGTAGTGCGGCTGCGACACGAGCTGCCACAGCGCCAGCCAGCCGCCGGCTGAGATCAGTAGCCAGTAGACTGGCATGCTGGCCAGCGATAGTGACAGGTCCGCAAGGCCGCGATTGACCAGGCCCTTGGCGCCGGCGGCAATGGCAAAGCCATACCCGGCCACCAGCACAACCAGGCCGAAACCGATCAGCAATGCCGAACCGACAGTCGGGGCCTGGCCACCCGGCAGACCCGTGACCGCAACCCAGATGACGAAGCCGAGAAATACCGGATGCAGCAGCGCCGTGACGATCATGCCGAGCATCATGATCTGCGATGCCAGAAAGCCCCGCGGCCCGAGCTCGCGCCAGAACAGCCATGGAGACCGCATGTGCACCAGCCAGGTCTGCATCCAGCCCTTCAGCCACCGCGCCCGCTGCGACAGCCAGTTGTCGAGCTTGCAGTTCGCCTCCTCGTAAGTGGTCGACCGGAGCACCCCGACCCGCCACCCCAGGCGTGCCAGCCGCAGTCCCAGATCGGCATCCTCGGTGACGTTGTGGGGGTCCCATGCGCCGATCTTGCGCAGAACCGAGATGCGGAAATGGTTCGATGTCCCGCCCAGCGGAAACGGCAGCCCGGCGTGTGCAAGCATCGGCAGCAGCAGGTCGAACAGTGCCGCATACTCGATGGCGAACTGCCGTGTCAGCCAGTTCTCGTTGGCATTGTAGTAGGCCAGCCTGGCCTGCAGGCAGGCCAGTGACGCCGGCGCATTGGCAAACACTTCGGCTGCGTCGCGCAACTGGTTCGGTTCCGGCACGTCTTCTGCATCGTAGATCGCCAGCAAATCGCCGCGCGCGAATGCCAGCGCATAATTCAGCGCCTTGGGTTTGGTCTGCGGGCTGCAGCTGGGCACCACCAGCACCTCGAAATGCGCCGGCAACTGCAGTTGCGCCACCCACCGCCGCATGGTGATGTCTTCCTGTTCGAGCACCAGCTTGATATCCAGCTTGCCGGCCGGATAGTTCATGGCCCTGAGCGCGGCGACGAGCTGGTCGACAACCTCGATTTCCTTGAACAGCGGCACCACGACGGTGTAGTCCGGCAAAGCCTCATCGCTAAGACCAATGCGGTCATGCGCCTCTTCTTCCAGCGGCACATGCAGCAGGCTGGCCGCCCGCACGGCGGCCACCGAAAGAAACAGCAGCGAACAGGCGATCGACACGGCAATCAACGTCGCGACCGGCGCCAAAACCCCCGCCAGCACCAGCAGCCCGCCCGCCAGCGCGCCGACAACGGCTTGCGGTACACTCAAGAGCCGGGCAGCGGAGAACTTCGGCATGTCGCGCGCCAGCCGCCGGCTCGCCTCATCCACCAGCGATTGCGACCTTAAGTCATGCAACGCCTGCAGCAGGTCACGGGGCCGTGTCCAACCGGCTATCGTCCTGTTGTGGCTGATCGCTGCCGCGTAGGAGCGCTGGTCGGTGACGATGCAGCCCGTCTGTCCGACCGGAACATAGCGGTAGCGCATCACATGCCGGATTTGCCAGCCTGTCAGTTTGCTGAGAACTGCCGTCAGTGCCCGGCCGTCGAGGTAGTAAACCTGTGGGGCAGGGCGCTGCGCCAACTCAGGTTTGCCGGGTCCGGCGGCGCGAGGCTCGCGCTCAAATTCATACGCTGCAGGCTGCGCTGCCAGCATTGCCATCCGCCATCCCCAGTATTCGGACTGCATTCCGCCCGGAACCAACCAGTTCCCGCAGCGTCATGTTGCCAAATCGTTCAAGTAAAGTGTTGTTCTGCTGTAGTTGTCCGGAACAACACTCTGGTCAACCCCTGGATCAGAGTATACATGTATTTCGGCACGTAAAGCTCTCATTCTACAAGCGGCAAGCATTTCCCCAGTCTTTTACCGATTTTTGCCTCGACTAGAGCCTTTTTTGACAATGCCGAGCCATAGGCTGACGTAATCCCGTTGTCATGTCGGCCCGGTCCAACAGCCGGAAAAGCCGAATGCCGATACCGCCGGTATGAAGCTCCAGAAATCAGGCTGGCCGAGGAAATCGGAATTCGCTAGAACGTGACAGATGCACATTTGCAAGAGGCCGGGTCACGTGCGCAGTAGTTTTGTGTCGATTTTAGCGGTGCTCGCGTTCGCGGCCGTTCCGGCGATCGCCCAGGAAGGTGAAACCGCGACCGCTGATGAAGCCGACCTGCAGCGCTCCCATGCTCAGTTCCGTCATATTGAACCCGAACCACCGCAGATCGATCTCAACAAGGTCGGCACGGTCCGGTTCCTGACGGATGAATCTTTCCCGCCATACAGCTACAAGACCGCAGCCGGTGCCTTGACGGGCTTCAATGTCGCGCTCGCCGATGCGATGTGCCGGGATTTGCGCCTGCGCTGTGAGTTCGTCGTCAAACCCTGGGGCCAACTGCTCAAGAGCCTGGCGGCGGGCGAAGGCAATGCCATCCTGTCCGGTGTTCGCATCACCTCAGACAGCTTTGCCACATTGGAGTTCACCCGGCCGTTTCTGCGCCCGTTCGGCAAATTCATCGTCCGCAAGCGAAACCCGATCAAGCAGGCCGGCGTCAAGGCGCTGGCCGGCAAGCGCGTCGGGGTTGTCTCCGGCAGTGTACACGAGGCCTTCATCAAGGCGTATTTTCCGCGCTCGCGCATCCTTGCCAGCGCAAACATCGGTGAGGCCCGCGAGGCCCTGCGGCGGGGCAAGCTCGATGCCCTGTTTGAGGACTCCGTGCAGGCCATGTTCTGGCTCACTGGCGCAAGCTCGCGTGGCTGCTGCCGCTTCGCCGGTGCGGGGTTCCGCGACCAGGTCTATCTCGACGCGGTCCTTTCGATTGCGGTCAAGCGCGGCAACGGCCGTCTGCGTCAGGTGCTCGACCATGGTCTTGACCGGATGCAGACCTCGGGCCAGCTCATCCGCATCTACCGCTCGTTCTTCCCCATGGATGCCTGGTAGGCGTCAAATGACCGCTGCTGCAAATGTCCTCAGGAACGGCCGCGACGGACTGCCGGTTCTGGTTCTCGCCCATGGCGCGGGCGCGCCGATGGACAGCCCATTCATGGAAAGCTTTGCTACCGGTCTTGCCACCCTCGGCATCCAGGTCAGGCGTTTTGAATTCTCCTACATGTCCGCGCGCCGGGTGACGGGCAAGAGAACGCCGCCGCCGCGCGCCGAAAGGCTGATTGCGGAATACCAAGCCGTAGTGTCCGGTATTGATGCCGAAACGGTGTTCATCGGCGGCAAGTCGATGGGAGGCAGGGTGGCCAGCATGCTGGCCGACGATGCTTTTGCCGCCGGCCGCATTGCCGGACTTATCTGTCTCGGCTACCCGTTTCACCCGCCAGGCAAGCCGGACAAGCTGCGCACCGCTCATCTTCAGGCGATGATGTGCCCGGCGCTCATCGTTCAGGGCGAAAACGACCCGTTCGGCACGCGCCGGGAAACGGATGATTTCGCATTGTCTGAAAACATCAGCTTTCATTGGGCGCCTCATGGCAATCACGACCTTGTGCCGCCCAAGCGCACCGGTCTTTCTGCGGAGCAGAACTGGCAGGGCGCCATGTCGGCGATAATTAGATATATTTGTAAGACATAAAAATGTAAGGGAAATTATTTTCCAAATCATCAAAACCTGTTGAGCGCTGGAAAGCCTGTTGAGCGCTGGTTCAGTTCGCATGTGCTGAAGCCAAGTCGGCAGAACGGACCGAGGGCAGGATCTGCCTAGGCTTTCTGGTAACGCGCGATCGCGGACCGTTCCAGCGCCGCCGTCGACAGTTTGTCGAGCGACAGAGCATCGCGCAACCGCGCCAGAAAACGGATTTCTTCCTGAAAGATCGTCCGGTCGGCAACCGCCACCTCGACCGCCAGCGCGTAGGCTGTCTCCCGCAACCGCGCCGGCAGCGCCCCGGCGATCAGCCCCAGGACCGCTTCGAGCCCTTCGTCGACCTGCAGGATCTCGCCGCACTCCTGCGTCACATGTGTCAGCCGGTCCGCGTCGAAACCCTCGAACACCGGCAGCGTCTGCACCAGCCGTCCGATCCGCTGCAACTCCCGGTCGCCGATGCGGCCATCGACCGCCGTCATTGTCACCATCGCATAGATCAGCGCCTGATGGGTGTTGATGGTCTTTGTCATCGCCAGTCTCCGGTAGCTTCGATGTGGTCCAGTAGTTGTTCTTGCCGTGTTGCCCGTTGCCGCATTGCGACACCCGGCACATGGCAGAGCCGCAACACGTTGCCGCGGCCAGCCTTCGTGCCCGCAGGTCACCGCGATCAAGTACACGTTGGCTGGATTCGATCAACCCGAAATCCTGCACCTGCGCGGTGCTGCATGTGATAAACTGCACAGACGAAGGCCGCCTCAATTCACCACAATGGGCACTCGTTGTGGTAGCGTGGGTGCCGAGGCATAAAATTTGCAACGACATCAAACTGTCGATTTCCACACTGGCTTCATAACCGGTTGAAAAACATGCAAAAAAACAAAACAACAGATTGTCGGGTCAAAACAGCGGTAAGATCCTGCTGGGCCGCCTGGACAGCCATAGGCTTTTTTTCGTTGCTCTCAAGCCTGCTGATGTTGACGGGCGCGCTCCTGGCCCTGCAGGTTTACGACCGTGTTCTAGCCAGCAAATCCATTCCGACACTGGCAGCCCTGACCGCATTGGCCATCGCACTAATCGTGATCATGACAGTGTTCGACCTGATCCGCGCCCGCATGCTGGCCCGAACCGGTGCCCGGCTGCGTGAACAACTCAGCGATGCCGCGGTCGGCGCATCTTTGACCCGTCCCGCCGCCAGCGGCTTGCGTTCGGGCCGCTGCGATCCGGCCCGCGACCTGGACCAGGTCACGGCCTTCGTGTCCGGCTTCGGGTGCCTGGCGCTGTTTGACATGCTGTGGGCGCCGGTCTTTGCGCTTGGCGCCTACTTCATCCACCCCGTCCTGGGATATTCGCTCGGAGCCGGTTACCTGTTCCTACTGGCCGCGGTCCTGGTGGCCCGCGCCGGATTGCGGCGGCCGCTCGCCGCCATGGGTCAGCTTGAGCGTGAGCGCACTGCGTTCAGCGAAGCTGCCAGACACGGATCAGGCACCCTCATGACCATGGGCCTGGCGCACAATCTCAACGAAAGCTGGCGCACGTCAGCGCACCGGTATGACAGCCTGCAGGGCGCGTTCTCGGATCGCCGGGCGTTCCTGTTCAGCCTCGCCAGGATGACCCGCACCGGTCTGCAACTCGGCTGTCTTGCTCTGGCCGCCTACTTCGCAGTCCAGGGGGAGATTTCCGCAGGGATGATGATGGTCGCGTTCCTCATCGTACCGCGCGCGCTCGGTCCCTTCGAGAAACTGGTGACACACTGGCAGGAAGTTTCGCGCGCGCGCTTGGCCTACCGCCACCTCACTGAGGCGTTGCTCGCAGCGCCGCAAGACCTGCCGACCACGCGTCTCGAGCCGGCCTCTAAATCACTCACGGTTGCCGGACTGTCGATCGTGCCGCCGGGGGCACAGGCTCTCAGCGCCGACGGCGTCGGATTTGCGCTGGAAGCCGGTGAAGGCCTTGGGATCATTGGCCCAAGCGCCAGCGGCAAGTCGTCACTGGCCCGCGCCCTGGTGGGCATTTGGCCGGCCGCCCGCGGCGAAATCCGCCTCGACGGCGCCACCCTCGATCAGTGGAATGCCGACACGCTTGCCGAGACCGTTTCCTACCTGCCCCAGGATGTTGAGCTGTTCGATGGCACAGTTGCCCAGAACATTGCCCGCTTCGACCCCAAGGCCGAGGCCGCCGACATCATCGCTGCGGCAAGGCAGGCCGGCATTCATGAACTGGTGCTGGCCATGCCGCACGGCTACGAGACCCGCATAGGTCCGGATGGCGCGACCCTGTCGGCCGGTCACCGCCAGCGCATCGGCCTTGCCCGCGCTCTGTACCGCGAGCCTTTCCTGATTGTCCTCGATGAGCCGAACGCCCACCTGGATGCAGAAGGCGAAGAGGCGCTGAACCTGGCCCTCAAGGCCCAGCGCGCCCGCGGCGCGATCGTGATTGTCGTTGCACACCGCCCCAGCGCTATCGTAGAGCTCGACAAACTGCTGATGCTTGCTGCCGGCCGCCAGACCGCGTTCGGTCCCAAGGACGAAGTCCTGGCCCAGGTTGCGCAGGCTCCAAGAACCGGTTTGAAGGTTGTAGGTGAAAAGTCATGAAACGGAACGTCCCGTCCAAGTCGCAGAGATCGCTCAACCGCCATCTCCTGGTTGGCGTCCTGGTCTGCCTGCTTCTGGTCGGCGGCTTCGGCGGCTGGTCTGCTTACGCCCGTATCTCCGGCGCGGTCATCGCTCCCGGCGTCATCATCGTTGACGGGCAGCGCAAGCAGGTCCAGCACAAGGAAGGCGGCATCATCGGCGACATCCTCGTCAAGGAAGGCGAGCAGGTGGCAGCCGGCCAGCAGCTCATCCGCCTCGACGACAAGCTGCCGCGCGCCAATCTCGGCATCATCACCAAGCAATCCGACAAACTGATGGTGCGCATCGCCAGGCTGAGCGCCGAACGCGACCGGGCCGACAAGATCACCTTCCCCCCTCAGATCATCGATCGTCTGCCGGGTGACCCCGATCTTGCCGCAGCAGTCGCCGGCGAGAAGTCACTGTTCTCTGCCCGCGTCAACATCGTGCAGTCGCAGAAGCAGCAAACCGACGAACGTGTCGCCCGCCTGAAGGAAGAGATCGTCGGCCTGGCCGCCCAGCGCGATGCCAAAAAGACCGAGATCGATTTTATCGAAGAGGAACTGAGCGGTCTGGAGAAGCTTCACAAGCAAGGCCACGTCACCCTCACCCGCATCATCGCCCTGAAACGCCAGCGCACCCGCCTGAAAGGCGAGTTGGGTCAGTTCATCGCCAACATCGGCGCTGCCCGCGGCCGCATCGCCGAGGTCAAGATCCAACTCACCCAGTTCGAGCAGCAGGCCCTGGCCGAGGTTGCCCGCGACCTGAGAGAGGCAGAATCCTCTCTTACGGAACTGCAGGAACGCCGTGTTGTTGCCGAAGATCAGCTCAAGCGCCTCGATATCAACGCACCGGTCGCCGGCATCGTCCACGAATTGCAGGTCCACACCATCGGCGGCGTCATTCCGCCAGGAGCCCTGATCATGTCCCTCGTGCCGCTGCAGGACAGCCTGTTTGTGCATGCTCAGGTCTCGCCGACCGACATCGATCAGTTGCACGTCGGCCAGCGGGCCCGCATCCGCTTCCTGGCCTTCAACCAGCGTACGACGCCTGAGTTCGACGGCACCGTTGACCGCGTCTCGGCCGATCTGAGCACGGATCAGAACACCGGGCGCTCCTATTACACGGTCCGCTTGAAGTATGACCTGCCCGAGCAACGCTCCGACGAAGAGTTCCAGGTCGTGCCGGGCATGCCGGTCGAGGTTCTCGCCCAGACCGCGGACCGCACGGCGCTCAGCTTCCTGGTCAAGCCGGTCACCGATCACCTCAGCCGGATGTTCCGCGAAGAATAAGATCAGCGGCGCGAATAGCGGCAGAGTGGCCGGATCACGCTGCCGGATCGAAGGCGATGAGAAGCGCCGAAAGGTCATCTTCGAACCGGTCGGAGCCGGTTTCAGCGCACATCATCTCCAGCAGTCTGCTGTCCCAGCCCGGCAAACCCTCCGCTCGTGCAGTTGCAATCAGCTCCATCACCCGCGCCTGGCTGATTGGTTTGCCGTCCTTGCCGAGGCAATCGACAATGCCGTCCGAATAGAGCAGCAGACCGTCACCGGCCATGAGTGTGAGCGCAACGGTCTCGAACTCGGCCCGCGGCATCAGACCAATCGGCAGACCGCCATCTCCCGCAAGTTCTACGCTGCCGCCGGACCGCAGCACAGCAGGGTTCTGATGTCCGGCCTGGCACAGGCTCACGGCGCCGGTCCGGGTGTCGATCCGTGCAAACACCATGGTGAAATACTGGTTCGTCTCGCTGTCACCCTGAAATTCCTCGTTCAGCCGGCTGGCCACATCGTGCGGTGCCAGCGGCTGGTAAACTCCGTCCGCAGTTGCTTCAAAGGCAACATTCTTGCTGCGGTCGTGCCGGTTGAACATCTGCGACAGCGAAACCGCCATGAGCGCGGCGGCCACGCCGTGGCCGGATACGTCTATCGAATAGGCCGCAATTTCATGCTCTCCCAGCTCGAAGTAGCCCATCAGATCGCCGCTGACGTGATTGCATGGCTTGAACAAGGACGCCACCGGCAGGCCGCCACACTGCGCATAGGCGCACGGGATGCAGGATTTCTGCACCCCTGCCGCAACTCTCAGGTCCTGCTCGAGTTCCGCATGGATCTTCGACAGTGCAGCATGTGCGCGCACCACCGTCTCATGCTTGTCTTTCAGGTCGTTCTGCAGAGACAGTATCCGCTCGCCCGTCCTCAGCCGGGCAAGCAGTTCTTCCCCGTCCACCGGCTTGATCAGATAGTCGTCCGCACCGGCGCCCAGCCCCTCGACCACGTCGTGCGTATCGGTCTTCGATGTCAGCAGAATGAAATAGGCGTAGTCGTCGCGATCGATCTTGCGGATTTCCGAGCAGAGTTCCGGCCCGCTGAGGCCGGGCATCATCCAGTCGCTGATGACGATCGAGAAGGGTTGCTGCTTGAAAACGGCAAGGGCCTCTTGCCCATCTGCTGCGTAGCACACCTCGTAGCCCCACTTTTTCAGCATGGCTCCGATCGTCACGCATTGCGAGCGCGAGTCGTCCGCAATCAGAACCCGGCGGCGGTCGCCGGGGACCGGCACTGCCAGTTCGTCTGATGACTGCAGCGTCGTTGAGTTCAGCATTGACCACCCCGTGATAGTTTCGGGGTATATAACCTATAATAGTAAAAACTTACCAAATACACTCATAAAGAGAAAACGCAGTGGTGCGGAGAGGGCAGGTTCCGCGCGCCGGGCAGCGCCCTCAAACCGGCTTGCCCTCCACCGAAAACACATAGCGGGCCGAACAGAATTCGCAGGTCACGGTGATTGTGCCGTCTTCGGCCATGTCGTCGCGGTCGGCCTGTGAAAACCCGGCCAGCATCTCGCCGACCTTGTCCTGCGAGCACGAACAGCCGCGCGTGAAGCTGGTTGCGGGAAACACCCGCACGCCGTCCTCATGGAACAGCCGGTAGAGCAGGGTCTCCGGCGTGATTGTCGGGTCGATCAGTTCGTGGTCCTCGACGGTGTCGAGCAGCAGCCGCGCCTTGACCCAGTTGTCGTCCTCCGGCGTGTCGTCCTGGTGCCCCTCAGGGGCATCGCCGGATGTCAGCGGCATGGCGCTTGCGCCGCCGTCCTCGGGCAGATGCTGCACCATGATCGCCCCGGCCCGCCAGCTGTCGAGGCCGGCCGCGCCGCGGCCCGCCAGCGGTCCCGCGGTCAGCCGCAGCCGCGTCGGGATCTGTTCCGACTGGGCAAAATAGCTGTGGGCCGCGTCGCTCAGCGCCCCGCCGTCCAGCGGCACGATGCCCTGATAGCGCTCGGTGTGTTCGCCCTGGTCGATGGTCATCGCCAGATGGCCCGTGCCCAGCAGCGCCGCCGCGCTCATCGCGCCGGACTGCGCCAGCCGCTCGACCGCGTCTGCATCGAACTGGGCATAGCCGCGCACCATGCCCGGGGTATTGTAGTCGGCCACCAGCATGCTGACCGGCCCGTTGCTCGACGTCTGCAGAATGAACTTGCCGTCGAACTTCAGCGACGCGCCCAGCAGACCGGTCAGGCTCACCGCCTCGGCCAGCAGCGCCGACACCGGTGCCGGATAGTCATGCCGCTGAATGATGTCGTCGACCACCGGCCCCAGCCGCACGACACGGCCGCGCACCCCCAGCGTGTCCACGGTAAACGGCAACACCAGGTCATCGGCAGCGATCTCGATCTTTGCACCGCGCTTGAGGTCCGTCATCTCAGTTCAATCCCATCGCCAATACCTGCCCAAGAGGAAACCCGTTGCCGTCGCCCCACGACACACCCGTCGGCAAAACCACCGCCAGTGCCGCCGGCACCGCCAGTGCCGCCGGCACCGCCGGCACTAGTCGGCCAGGCACCAGGCCAGAATGCCCTTTTGCACGTGCAGCCGGTTTTCCGCCTCGTCGAACACCACCGACTGCGGCCCGTCGATCACGTCGGCCGTCACCTCCTCACCGCGATGTGCCGGCAGGCAGTGCATGAACACGGCATCCGTCTTGGCGCCCGCCATCAGGTGTTCGTCGACCTGATAGGGCTTGAGCAGGTTGTGCCGGTTGGTCTCATCGGTCTGGTTCATCGACAGCCAGGTATCCGTCACCACGCAGTCGGCCCCGGCCACCGCCTCCTGCGGGCTCTCGCTCACCGTCACCGGCGCATTGTTGTCCTTTACCCACTGCAGCATCTCCCGGGCCGGTTGCAGCGGTTCGGGACTTGCGATCCGCAGGTCGAAGCCGAACCGCGCCGCGGCGTGCATCCATGACGTCGTGACGTTGTTGCTGTCGCCGCTCCAGGCCACGGTAAGCCGGTCGAGTGCCCCCTTGTGCTCCTGCAGCGTCATCAGGTCGGCCATCACCTGGCATGGGTGCGAGGCATCGGTCAGCCCGTTGATCACCGGCACGGTCGCGTGCTGCGCCAGCTCCAGCAGCGTTTCGTGCCCGAAGGTGCGGATCATGATGGCGTCGACAAAGCGCGACAGCACCCGTGCCGTATCCGCCACGCTTTCGCCGCGTCCCAACTGCAGGTCGTCGCTCGACAGGATCAGCGATTGCCCGCCGAGCTGGCGGATCGCCACATCGAACGACACGCGGGTGCGCGTCGATGGCTTCTCGAAGATCATCGCCAGCACCCGCCCTTCGAGAGGCGCATCTGCATCGCGCCTGCCGCGCGGCAGCCCGGTCCGTGCCTGCTTCATGGCGCGCGACCGCTCCAGCAGCTGCTTAAGCTGTGCAGTGGAAAAATCGCTGATATCGAGAAAGTGCTTCACGGTCGAACCAAGAGTTTCGTTGCAAACGGGCCTTACGCCTCAGCGGCCGTGCCGGAGTCCTGTCCGCGCAGGTGCCGGCAGGCAGTCTCGATGCGGTCCACAGCGTCGTCAAGATCGTCGTCGCCGACGATCAGCGGCGGCAGCAGCCGCACCACGTTGTCGCCGGCACCGACCGTCAGCAGGCGGGCATCGAGGCAGCGCGCCGCAAGCTCGGTATTGGCCACCCGGCACTTGATGCCGATCATCAGCCCCTCGCCGCGAACCTCCTCAATGATGTCCGGATACTCGTCCTTCAGGCGGGCAAGTTTCTGCGTGAGCTTCACGCCGGTCTGCCGTACCCGTTCCATGAAGCCGTCGTCCAGCATGACGTCCAGAACCGCATTGCCGACCGCCATGGCCAGGGGGTTGCCGCCATAGGTCGAGCCATGTGTGCCCGCGGTCATGCCTTTCGCGGCATCTTCCGTTGCCAGGCAGGCCCCGAGCGGAAACCCGCCTCCGATCGCCTTGGCCGCCGCCATGATGTCCGGCGTCACGCCCGACAGTTCGTGGGCAAACAGCCGGCCCGTCCGGCCCATGCCGCATTGCACCTCATCGAAGATCAGCAGCAGGCCGTGCTCGTCGCACAAGCTCCGCAAGGCCCGCAGCACCCGGGCCGGAACCGGGCGGATGCCGCCCTCGCCCTGTATGGGCTCGATCAGGATGGCCGCTGTCGCCCCGCCGATCGCCGCCTTGGCCGCATCGGCATCGCCGAACGGCACCTGGACGAAACCCTCGCTCTTCGGCCCGAAACCGTCGAGGTACTTGTCCTGTCCGCCGGCCGCCAGTGTCGCCAGCGTGCGGCCGTGAAAGGCGCCTTCGAAGGTGATGATTTCGAAACGTTCCGGTGCCCCCGAAACGGCGTGGAACTTGCGTGCCATCTTGATTGCGCATTCCATCGCTTCGGCGCCGGAATTGCTGAAGAACACCGTATCCGCAAAGCTGTTGTCGATCAGCCGCTTGGCCAGCCGCTCCCCGTCGGGGATCTGATACAGGTTCGAGGTGTGCCACAGCTTGCCGGCTTGCCGCGTCAGGGCATCCACCAGGTGCGGGTGGGCATGCCCCAGCGCGTTGACCGCGATGCCCGCACCGAAGTCCAGATACTCGTCACCGCCCGAGGTGAACAGCCGTGCGCCCTCGCCTAGTTCAAAGGCAAGATCGATCCGGGCATAGGTCGGCAGCAATGGCGAAATCATCGGCTTAGTGTCCCGTACAGCGCATGCCGGGCACACGCTGGCGCCCCGGAATGGCAAACTAAAAAAGCCGCCGGGTCATCGGCGGCGCAAGTCCGGGCGCTCTTTATATTCGCAAGGCATCGTCGGGTCAATGTGGCCTTGGGGCCCGCCGAAAGCCGCGCGGCCCATCGGCGGGCCACGATATCCACCTGAGTCAGAACGCCGCATGGACGCCTGATTCGCCGGTTTGTTAACCTTACTTTAACGCTGAGGCCAAGCGCAAAACTGGGGAAAACCAGCAGAAAGCATCAAACACGGCTTGTTGTTGTTTTCAAAGATATAGTAGTTTCGGGCCCAGTAAATACGAGATGTAGTAGTTTCACACGGTGGCGATAGAGGCAGAGTGCGCAAGGCTGAGCCAGTGCGCAATCAAGGAGGGATTCTGCGTGACAACACAGGACCAGACACAGCCGGGCGTTAAACTGCCCTGGACAGACGACCGCGTTGAGTTGCTGAAAAAGCTGTGGGCCGAAGGCCTGAGCGCCAGTCAGATCGCCGCCCAGCTGGCCGGCGGCGTGACCCGCAATGCGGTCATCGGCAAGGTGCACCGGCTCGGCCTGTCCGGCCGCACCACGACCAGCCGGTCGTCTGCACCGCGTCCGCGCCGTCCCCGTCAGCCAAGCCACCCCAGCCGCAACGGCGCCATGCCGACAGCCGGTGCCAACGCACTCAAGCCGCAGGCCAACATCAAACCGGCCCCTGCACCGGAGCCGGAACCGGAGCCGATCCGTCTGGTCAACCTGCCGTCCGGCGGCGACCGCGTATCGGTTCTCGATCTCACGGAGAAAACCTGCCGCTGGCCGATTGGCGACCCGGGTTCGGAAGAATTCTGTTTCTGCGGCCATGCCCCCAAGGCGGGAGCGCCCTATTGCGATTATCATGTCCGGGTTGCCTACCAGCCGGCTCAGGACCGGCGCGCCCGCCGGACCGCATCAGGGC
The DNA here is from genome assembly GCA_965216335.1 of Aestuariivirgaceae bacterium. Classification (GTDB taxonomy): domain Bacteria; phylum Pseudomonadota; class Alphaproteobacteria; order Rhizobiales; family Aestuariivirgaceae; genus JAHEJE01. The sequence continues at coordinate 2,831,924 of OZ244154.1, forward strand.
GTTAGATCAAAGTCCATCCGGCTGAGATTTGCACTGAGTGGTTATCGCAACCTTGCTGCAAAAGAATAATCACGGCAGCAGTCTTTCGGGAAAAAAAGAGCCTAGAAACAATACGTTAAGCGAAGGGCTCTTTTCGCCTGTGAGGGCGCGGCAGGCAACGCCGCACCGCATTGGGAACGATCGTTCCGCCTCGCTACAATTTGATTAAAATTGTCATCTTAATTGACAGTATTCGTTCTGTTTCTACAGGCAGGGTGCTCCGGACAAAGGAAATCCGGGTAAATGTCAGTAGCAACGCAAATCAGACGTTTTGCAGGAGACGCGCGCGCCAGCGTGGCGATGATCTCTGCGGTCGTGCTGCTGGCGTTGCTCATGGCGGCGGGCATGGCCCTCGACTATGCTTCTGCCATTCGCCAGCGCGCCGAGCTGCAGGCAGCCGCCGATTCGGCGGCCATTGCCGGCGCCAAGGAAATCCCTCTGGCCCTGACCGATACGACCCGCGTCCAGATCGTTGCCGAGAGTTTTGCCCGCACCAATCTCGGCATGTCGACCAAGCAGACCAGCCCGACCGGTGGTGACGATGGCGACGAAAGCTCATCCAAGATGATGATGTCTTCCGCCATGATGATGTCTTCGGATTCCACCTCCAGCGGTTCCGGCGGTTCCGGCGGAGGCAATGGTTCTGCAACTGTGAACGCTCTGGTGATCGAGGAAGAAAACACCGTGGCTGTCACGATCAGCGCACCGCGCCTGTCCTATTTCGGCGGTATTCTGCCCGGCGCCGATACCATCTCCGTGACCGCCCGCGCCCAGACCATGGGCATGGGCAAGATTTGCGTCCTCGGTCTGATGGAGAGCAGCCTGTTCGCCGGCGTCCACATCGATAACTCCGCCGCGCTTGAGGCCAACGAATGTGGTGTCTACAGCAACTCCACCAGCTTTGCCTCGATCCGCGCCGATGCCAGCGCCACCATGACGGCCAGCATGATCTGTGCAGCCGGCGGCTATTGGGCGCAAAGCGGGTCGAGCTTCACCCCGGAACCGACCACCGACTGCCCGCCGATCCCCGATCCACTGTCAGACCGTCCGGCCCCCGACGTCGGCAGCTGCACCGCCATGGGCCTCGTTGTCGACGTCAACACGACCCTCGACCCGGGAACCTACTGCGGCGGTCTGAGTGTCACCAATGGCGCGGCCGTAACCCTTCGGCCCGGCATCTATGTCATCAAGGATGGCCCGCTCGCCGTCCAGGGCGCATCGAGCCTCACCGGCGAAAACGTCGGCTTCTACCTGACCGGCAATGATTCCCTGTTCGATTTTGAACCCGATACGACCATCGACCTGGTCGCCCCCGCCGATGGCCCCATGGCCGGTTTGCTGTTCATGGAAGATAACTCGCTCACGGGGGCACGGCTGCACAGGATCCAGAGCAACAACGCCCGGCAGCTGCTGGGCACTATCTATCTGCCGAAAAGCATCCTGCAGGTGGACGCCGACGCCCCGGTCGCCGACCAGTCCGCCTACACCGCCATCGTCGTCATGCGGCTGTGGCTCCAGGAAGGCCCGACCCTGGTGCTGAACTCCGACTACAGCGCCACCGAAGTCCCCGTCCCCGCCGCCATTTCCGGCGGTCGCGTCGTGTTGACCCAGTAGCCCCGGTTATCTGGACAGCGTGCGCCCCACCGCATCGGCCCAGCCGGCCAGCTTGCGTGCCCGCTCGTTTGCTTTCATCTTCGGTTTGAACCGTGTGTCGCGCGCCCATGTCCGCGCGAACCCGGCCTGTCCGGGCCACAGGCCGGCGCGCTGTCCGGCGAGCCAGGCCGCCCCCAGCGCCGTCGTCTCCAGGATCACCGGCCGGTCGACCGGCGCATCCAGAATGTCGGCCAGCCGCTGCATGGTCCAGTCCGACGCCACCATGCCGCCGTCGACCCGCAACACGGTCTTGCCGCGCGTTGCCGCTTTCCAGTCCTTCTTCATTGCCGCCAGCAGGTCGTGGGTCTGGTAACACACCGCCTCCAGCGTCGCCTTGGCGATCTCGTTCGGTCCGGTGCCGCGCGTCAGCCCGAACAGCGCGCCGCGCGCATCGGCATCCCAATAGGGCGCCCCCAGCCCGACGAAGGCCGGCACCAGATAGACGTCCTGGTTCGGGTCGGCCTTGTCTGCCATCGCCCCGCTTTGCGCTGCATCCTTCATGAAACCCAGCCCGTCGCGCAGCCATTGCACGCTCGCCCCGGCCATGAAGATCGATCCTTCCAGCGCATAGGTCGTCTTGCCGTTCAGTCGGTAGGCAATGGTCGTCAGCAGCCGGTTCTTCGAGCACACCCGGTCGGTGCCGGTGTTGAGCAGGGCAAAACACCCCGTGCCATAGGTCGACTTCAGCATGCCCGGCTTGAAGCAGGCATTGCCGATCGCTGCCGCCTGCTGGTCGCCGGCCACGCCGAATATCGGAATGTCCGCACCCAGAACCTTTCGGTCCGTCACCCCGAAATCGTCGGCGCAATCGAGCACCTCGGGCAAGACGGCCTTCGGCACATCGAGTGTCTTCAGCAGCTTTGCATCCCATTTGCCGGTGCCGATATTGAACATCAGCGTGCGCGAGGCATTCGTTGCATCGCTCACATGCCGCGCCCCGCCGGTCAGCCGCCAGATCAGGAAGCTGTCGATGGTCCCGAAAGCGATCTCGCCCGCTTCGGCGCGCTTGCGCAGGCCCTTCACCTTGTCGAGCAGCCAGGCCACCTTGGTGCCGGAAAAATACGGATCGAGCAGAAGGCCGGTCCTGCGGGTGAACGCCGCCTCATGACCGTCCGCCTTCAGCCGGGCGCACATGTCAGCCGTGCGCCGGTCCTGCCAGACAATCGCATTGTGCACCGGCTTGCCCGTCCTGCGGTCCCACAACACCGTGGTCTCGCGCTGGTTGGTAATGCCGATCGCTGCGACATCGCCCGCCGTGATCCCGGCCCTGCGGATGGCGCCCTTGCAGGTCGCGACCACCGTTCGCCAGATATCCTCCGGATCATGTTCCACCCAGCCCGAGTTGGGAAAATGCTGGGCGAACTCCTTCTGGCTCACCGCCACCACCGCCTGGGCATCGTCGAACACGATCGCCCGCGACGACGTGGTGCCCTGATCGATTGCAAGCACATACCCCGGCATTGCCTCACCTCTCCCGTTTCACGGCCACTGTCAGGCCGGAGCCTGCGCCGCCGCGCGCTCGCGCCCCGGTGCCCCGGCCCTCATGAACGCCGCCACCGCCGCGACCTGATCTTCGCTCATCGCGATCCCCATCCGCGTGCGGCGGAACAGCACGTCCTCGGCCTCCACCGCCCACTCGTTGTGCATCAGATACCGGATTTCCGCCCCATGCAAGCCGTTGCCGAAATCGGTTCCCAGGTCCTCAAGGCTTGCAGTCCCGTCCAATACCCTGGCCGCTTCGGTGCCGTAATGGCGCACCAGCCGGCGCATCAGCCCGGCCGGCACGAACCCGTAGCGCGTCTGCAGGTCATCGACCAGCCTGCCGAACCCGGTGACCGGAAAATCGCCTCCGGGCAGCGCCGCCGTCTCGGTCCATGCACCGCCGCGCGCTCCAAGGCGGTCCTCCACCTCTTCGAGCATCGCTTCGGCCAGCTTGCGGTAGGTGGTGATCTTGCCGCCGAAAATGTTGATCAGGCTGCCGCCGCCGACCGCCGCTTCGGCCTTGATCACGTAGTCGCGCGTCGCCTCCTGGGCCTTCGATGCGCCGTCGTCATACAGCGGCCGCACCCCGGAATAGGTCCACACAACATCATCGGGCGTTACCGGCTCGCGGAAATAGGCGCTCGCCATGTCGCACAGATAGCGCGTCTCGGCGGCGGAAATTTCCGGTTTCGCCATGTCTTCGCCATGGTCGGCGTCGGTCGTGCCGATCAGTGTATAGTCGTCCTCGTAGGGGATCGCGAAAATGATCCGGTCGTCGGCGTTCTGAAAGATGTAGCTGCGGTCATGATCGAATTTGCGCGGCACCACGATGTGACTGCCCCGCACCAGCCGCACATTGTGCACATCGTTCAACCCGAACACCGATTTCAGCACGTTGTCGACCCAGGGTCCCGCCGCGTTGATCACCACCTTGGCGGCGATCTCCTGCGATCCGCCGGACGGCCCGGCCAGCGACAGTCGCCAGGCCCCGCCATCGAACTCAGCCTGCGTCACCCTGGTCCGCACCCGGATATCGGCCCCACGCGCCGCCGCATCGCGCAGGTTCAGCACCACCAGCCGCGAATCCTCCACCCAGCAGTCGGAATATTCGAACCCCTTGCGGAACGCCGGCTTCAGCGGCCCGCCGGCATCGTCGCGCCCCAGGTCCAGTGTCTTCGTTCCCGGCAACAGCTTGCGTCCGCCCAGGTGGTCGTACAGGAACAGTCCCAGCCGCAGCAGCCAGGCCGGCCGCATCCCCTTGTGACAGGGCAGCACGAACCGCATCGGCCGGATGATGTGCGGTGCGATCTTCCACAGCACCTCACGCTCGCTCAGCGCCTTGCGAACCAGCAGGAATTCGTAGTGCTCCAGGTAGCGCAAGCCGCCGTGGATCAGCTTGGTAGATGCCGACGATGTGCCGCCGCCGATGTCGCCTGCCTCGCACAGGCACACCGAAAACCCGCGCCCCGCCGCATCGCGGGCAATCCCGGCACCATTGATCCCGCCGCCGATGATAGCGATATCGAATACTGGTTGTGGGTGGTGCTGTCGTGCCGTCATCGTTTGGTGCTCTCATGCATCGCCGCCACCTGACGGTCGGCTGTCACCAGCTCCACACCGGCATGTGTGCACAGATCGCTGAAGCTTTCCGGCGGGGCTGCGTCGGTGACGATCATGTCGAGCGCCGACACATGGCCAATCTGCACCGGCGCGCGCCGTTCGAATTTACCGGCGTCGGCCACCAGTATCTTGTGCCGCGCCTGTTCGAGGATCGCCTGGGCAACCCGCACCTCGCGGTAGTCGAAGTCGAGCAGCGCCCCGTCCTCGTCGATGGCCGATGCCCCGATCACCGCATAATCGACCTTGAACTGCCGGATCAGGTCGATCGCCGCCGCCCCGACGATACCGCTGTCGGACTTGCGCACCATGCCGCCGGTCACGATCAGCTCGACGCCCGGCGCATCCGACAGGATCATCGCCACGTTGAGGTTGTTGGTGATCACCATCAGCTCTGAGTGGTGCCGCAGCGCATGCGCCACCTGTTCGGTGGTCGTACCGATATTGAGGATCAGCGACGCCCCGTCCGGGATCAGCCCGGCCACCGTGTCGGCGATGCGCGCCTTGCCGTCGGCTGCAATGTCGCGCCGTGCCTGGTAGGCCACATTGACCGTGCTTGACGGAAACACCGCCCCGCCATGCACCCGGTGCAGCCGTTCCAAGTCGCACAGATCGTTCAGATCCTTGCGGATGGTTTGCGGTGTGACCGCAAAGCGCTCTGCCAACGTGTCGACATCGACCCGGCCGTCTCGCCGGGCGATCTCCAGAATGTCGGCTTGTCTGGGCGGCAGCGGCTGCATATGATGCCTCTTGGTTGGCCTTTCGCATAATTGCGATAATTTTCTCCTTGAATCAATATCGAACCCATTGACTTTCACTTTTGTTCGTATTGTTGTTCTGGGAGTTCAGCTTTTGGGACGGGCGCGCCTTTCAAACGGATAACGAGGAGGAGGAAACATGAAGAGATTACTGATGGCCACGGTCGCGGGTGTGGCATTGAGCCTGGCGTCGCTGCCGGCGTTTGCCGGCATGGCAGAAGCCGAAAAATGGGTGAACGACGAGTTCCAGCCTTCGGCATTGTCAAAAGACGACCAGATGAAGGAAATGGAATGGTTCGTAAACGCCTCCAAGCCGTTCGCCGGCATGGAAATCAACGTTCTGTCTGAAACCATTCCGACCCACGAGTACGAGTCCAAGACCCTCACCAAGGCGTTCGAGGAGATCACCGGCATCAAGGTCAACCACCAGCTGCTCGGCGAGGGCGAGGTCGTCCAGGCCGTCCAGACTCAGATGCAGACCGGCCGCAATCTCTACGATGCCTACATCAACGACAGCGACCTGATCGGCACCCACTCGCGCCTGCAGCTGGCCGTCAACCTGTCCGACTTCATGGCCGGCGACGGCAAGGACGTCACCAACCCGATGCTCGATGTCGACGACTTCATCGGCAAGTCGTTCACCACCGGTCCGGACGGCAAGCTCTACCAGCTCCCCGACCAGCAGTTCGCCAACCTGTACTGGTTCCGCAAGGACTGGTTCGACCGCGACGACCTGAAGGCCAGGTTCAAGGAAAAATACGGCTACGACCTCGGCGTGCCGAAGAACTGGTCGGCCTATGAGGACATCGCCGAGTTCTTCTCCAACGACGTGAAGGAAATCGACGGCGTGCGCGTCTATGGTCACATGGACTACGGCAAGCGCGCCCCGGACCTCGGCTGGCGCATGACCGACGCCTGGCTGTCGATGGCCGGTGCCGGCTCCAAGGGACTGCCCAACGGCCGCCCGATCGACGAATGGGGCATCCGCATGGAAGACGGCTCGTGCAACCCGGCCGGTGCATCCGTCACCCGTGGCGGCGGCGCTAACGGTCCGGCTGCTGTCTACGCCATCCGCAAGTGGGACGAGTGGCTGCGCCAGTACGCCCCGCCCGGTGCCGCCGACTACGACTTCTACCAGTCGCTGCCGGCGCTCTCCCAGGGCAACGTCGCCCAGCAGATCTTCTGGTACACCGCCTTCACCGCCTCCATGGTCGCCTCCAAGGCCGACGGCAACAACACCGTGGACGATGACGGCAACCCGCTGTGGCGCATGGCCCCGTCGCCGCACGGTCCCTATTGGGAGGAAGGCCAGAAGCTCGGCTATCAGGATGCCGGGTCCTGGACCATCCTGAAGTCGACTCCGGCTGACCGCGCCAAGGCGGCCTGGCTCTATGCCCAGTTCGTCGTCTCCAAGACCGTGGACGTGAAAAAGAGCCACACCGGCCTGACCTTCATCCGCGAATCGACGGTCAACCACGACAGCTTCACCGAACGCGCCCCCAAGCTCGGCGGGCTGGTCGAGTTCTACCGCTCGCCGGACCGGGTCAACTGGTCGCCGACCGGCGTCAACGTGCCCGACTATCCCAAGCTCGCCCAGTTGTGGTGGCAGAATATCGGTGACGTGAACTCAGGTGCCTTCACCCCGCAGCAGGCCATGGACCGCCTGGCCGGTGAGATGGACAACGTCATGGCCCGCATGGAGCGCGCCGACAAGGCCAACAACACCTATGGCGGCTGCGGCCCGCGTCTCAATGAGGAAAAGGACGCCGCCGAATGGCTCGGCAAGGGCGGCGCCAAGGCAAAGCTGGACAACGAGAAGCCGCAGGGCGAGACTGTCAACTATGACGAACTCGTCGCGCGCTGGAACCAGTAGTCCGGTAGTGTCAGCATGACCGGCACCCGGCGCAGACATTGCGCCGGGTGTCGTTTTCCTGAAGCGCAAGGGGAGAGGCATGGCGCTGGAACTGAAGGCCGTCACCAAGCGTGCCGGTGCCGAGGACCACATCTATCCGACCGATCTGACGCTCGAACCCGGGCGTTTCAACATCCTGCTCGGCACCACGCTGGCCGGCAAGACCAGCCTCATGCAGCTCATGGCCGGCCTGGTCAAACCGTCTTCCGGCGAGGTCTGGTTCAACGGTCAGAACGTCACCGGCGTTGCCGTGCAGAAACGCAACGTCTCGATGGTCTACCAGCAGTTCATCAACTACCCGAACATGTCGGTGTTCGACAACATTGCCTCGCCCCTGCGCGTCGCCCGCCTGCCCGACGCCGAGATCAAACGGCGCGTCGGCGATATGGCCGAGCTGTTGCGTATCTCCGCCATGCTCGACCGCCGTCCGTCAGAACTGTCCGGCGGCCAGCAGCAGCGCACCGCCATGGCCCGCGCCATGGTCAAGGACTCAGACCTCATCCTGCTCGATGAGCCGCTCGCCAACCTCGACTTCAAACTGCGTGAGGAGTTGCGCGACGAACTGCCGAAGATTTTCGCAGAACGCAACTGCGTCGTCGTCTACGCCACGACCGAGCCCGTCGAGGCGCTGTTGTTCGGCGGCCATACGGCCGCGCTGCACGAAGGCCGCGTTGCCGATTTCGGGCCGACCGGCGAGATCTACCGCCACCCGGCCAGCCTGACCAGCGCCCGCGTGTTCTCCGAACCGCCGATCAACATCGCCACCGTCACCAAGTCCGGCAAGCGCATGCATCTCAACGACCGGGTGTCGTGGCCTGCCGACCCGGCCCTGCCCGATGGGTCCTACACCATCGGCCTGCGCCCGCACCATGTCTCGCCTCGTCAAACCGCCGGCGCGGTCAAGATCGACGGCACCGTCAACGTCGCCGAGCTGTCGGGTTCGGAATCGATGATCCACTTCGACGCCTATGGCGATCCGTGGATCTCCCTGTCGCACGGCGTCCACCCCTACGAGACGGGTGAAACCGCGACGCTTTATGCCGACATGGCGCATGCCTTCTACTTCGATCAATCAGGGCGTCTGGTCGGCCCGGCGGCCGACACCAGGCGGGCGGCATAGCGATGGCCAGACTTTCACTCGCCCGGCTCAAGCACAGCTATCTCGCCAACCCGCGCACCGATGCCGATTGGGCGCTCAAGGAGCTCAACCTCGACTGGGACGATGGCGGCGCCTATGCCCTGCTCGGACCCTCCGGTTGCGGCAAGACCACCCTGCTCAACATCATCTCCGGCCTGCTCAGGCCATCTGAGGGCAGGGTGCTGTTTGACGGCGACGACGTCACCGCCCTGCCGCCCGAACAGCGCAAGATTGCCCAGGTGTTCCAGTTCCCGGTCGTCTACGACACCATGACGGTGTTCGACAATCTCGCCTTTCCCCTGCGCAACCGCCGCGTGCCGGAGCCGGAAATCGAAAAGCGTGTTGCGGAGGTCGCCGAAATGACCGATCTCACCGCCATGCTCGACAGGCGCGCCTCCGGCCTCACCGCCGACGGCAAGCAGAAAATCTCCCTCGGCCGAGGCCTGGTGCGCACCGACGTCAACGCCATCCTGTTCGACGAACCGCTCACCGTCATCGACCCGCACCTCAAGTTCCAGCTCCGCTCCAAGCTCAAGGAACTGCACCAGCGCGTCGCCAACACCATGATCTACGTCACCCACGATCAGACCGAGGCCCTCACCTTCGCCGACAAGGTCGTCGTCATGAACGTCGGCGAGGTGGTGCAGACCGGCACGCCGGAAGAGCTGTTCGAAACCCCGCAGCACACCTTCGTCGGCCACTTCATCGGCTCGCCGGGCATGAACGTCATCCCCTGCGAAATCGACAACGGCAAGGCGGTATTCGCCGGCAAGCCGGTCAGGACCGCCAACATGGCCGAGGCAGGGATCACCGCGGCGGAGATCGGCATCCGCCCGGAATTCGTCCGCTTCGCCCGCTCAGGTCTGGAAGCCCGTGTCACCAAGGTCGCCGACGCCGGGCGCTTCAATATTGTCGACACCGAGTGCGCCGGCCACACCATCAAGCTGCTGGTCCCCGAAGGCGGCGACATCCCGACCGAAACCACCCGTCTTGCCTTCGATGCAAAAAATGCCCGCATCTACGCCGACGGATGGCTGTGCGGGGCAGGGGGCTGATATGGACAAGACCGTCAATCAAAAAGCCTGGTTCTTCGTCCTGCCCGTCCTCATCCTGGTCGCCTTCAACGCCATCGTGCCGTTGATCACCGTGGTCAACTACTCGGTCCAGGAGACCTTCGGCAACAACGTGTTCTTCTGGGCCGGTCTGATGTGGTTCCAGGAGGTGCTGGGGTCCAGCCGCTTCCACGACGCACTCGGCCGCCAGCTTTTCTTCACCTTCACCATCCTCGCCATCGAGGTGCCGCTCGGCGTCATCATCGCGCTGGCCATGCCGCGCAAGGGGCCCTGGGTCTCGGTCTGCCTGGTGCTCATGGCCATGCCGCTGCTCATCCCGTGGAACGTCGTCGGCGCCATGTGGAACATCTACGGCCTGCCCGAGATCGGCCTGCTCGGCAAAACCCTCAATTCCCTCGGCTTCGACTACAACTACACCCGCCAGCCCGGCGATGCCTGGTTCACCCTGATCATGATGGATGTCTGGCACTGGACCTCGCTGGTCGTTCTGCTGGCCTATGCCGGTCTGGTTTCCATCCCGGAAGCCTATTACCAGGCCGCCCGCATCGACGGCGCCAGTTCCTGGGCGATCTTCCGCTACATCCAGTTGCCCAAGATGAAGCGCGTTCTGACCATCGCCGTGCTGCTCCGGTTCATGGATTCGTTTAACATCTACACCGAACCGTCGGTGCTGACCGGCGGTGGTCCCGGCAACTCGACGACGCTGTTGTCGCTCGATCTCGTCAAGATCGCCCTCGGCCAGTTCGACCTCGGACCCGCGGCCGCCATGTCGCTGATCTACTTCCTGGTCATTCTCCTGATGAGCTGGATATTCTACACCGTCATGACCCGCAACGAGGACGCCTGAGATGAAACGCGTATCCTGGCTCATCCCGGCGATCTACATTATCTTCCTGATGCTGCCGATCTACTGGCTGGTATCGATGTCGTTCAAGACCACCAACGAGATCCTCGGCTCGTTCACCCTGTGGCCGCAGAATTTCACCCTCGACAACTACCGCGTCATCTTCACCGACCCGACTTGGTACATGGGCTATGTCAACTCCATCATCTACGTCACGATCAATACGGTCATCTCGGTTGCCGCCGCGCTGCCGGCGGCTTACGCCTTCTCGCGCTACCGCTTCCTTGGCGACAAGCACCTGTTCTTCTGGCTGCTGACCAACCGCATGGCGCCGGCCGCCGTGTTCGCCCTGCCGTTCTTCCAGCTCTATTCCGCCATCGGCATCTTCGACACCCATCTCGCTGTTGCCCTGGCCCACACCCTGTTCAACATCCCCCTGGCCGTGTGGATCCTCGAAGGCTTCATGTCGGGCGTCCCCAAGCAGCTCGACGAAACGGCCTATGTCGACGGCTACTCCTTCCCGGCGTTCTTCACCAGGATATTCATTCCCACCATCGCCTCCGGCATCGGTGTCGCCGCCTTCTTCTGCTTCATGTTTTCCTGGGTCGAACTGCTGCTCGCCAAGACGCTCACCGCCGTTGCCGCCAAGCCGATCGCCGCCACCATGACCAAGACCGCGTCGTCGTCCGGTTACGAACTTGGCCTGCTCGCCGCCGCCGGCACGCTTACGATCATTCCCGGCGCCATCGTCATCTGGTTCGTGCGCAACTACATCGCCAAGGGTTTTGCCCTCGGCAGGGTGTAAGGAGGTCCGCATGCAAGAAGCTGCAACCTTGTTCTCTTTCGACTGGTGGACCGCCCCGCTCGGCACCTGGATGGCCTGGACGCGCGCCACCATCGCCTTCTTTCTGTTCATCGTCACCTGCATCGCCGCCATGGGCGTTTGGGAATACTGCAGTCCCGGCGGTGCCCCGCGCCGCGGTGTCTTTGCCCTCGACACCACCCGCGGCGACCGCCTGTTCATATCGCTGCTCGGCAGCGCCTTCATCTTCATCGCCTGGCTGTTCTTCTTCGGTACACCCCTGTGGTGGCCCCTCGCCATCTGCCTCGCCTGGGCGGCGTTTGTTTTCGCCAAGGTTTGACAGTCAAGCCGCACATCTCGCCACAAGCTCCGGCAGCCACGGCCGGGTGTCGGCCGAAGCATCGCTGGTGATCAGGTAGATGCTGCGCTCGAACACCGGCCCGTCTTCGAGCACATGCAGCCGGCCCGCCGCGATCAGCGGTTCGGCAAGCCGCTCCGGCAGATAGGCCGACCCGCCTTCGTCGAGCAGGTAATCCAGCGCCCACGCCGCGCTGCCGAAGCTCACCTTGGCGATCCCCGCATCGGCATAAGCCGCCGCGTGCCGCCGCCCGAATTCCTCGCCGGCATCGACATAGATGTAGCCTGGGTCGAAGCGGATCGGGCTGTCCGCTTGCGTCGATACCAGCACCAGCCTTTCGGTTCCCACCTTCTCGCTGGTCATCCGGTCCAGCGAACTGTTGCGGTGGCTGAGCGCCACGTCGACCAGCCCGGTGCTCAGCCACTCGTCCAGTTGCTGCTGGCCGCCCGGCCAGGCCGAAAGTCCGATGCTCGGATGCTGCTGGTGGATTTCGCACATCACCCGGCGGCCGAGTGTCGGCCACAAGTCGACATTGCACGCCAGGTTGCATACCGCGTCGATGCCGCTCGGCAGTGCCGTCTGCTGGCGTGCCTGTTCCCACAGGCTCGCCATGGCATCGGCATAGTGGCGGAACTTCAGCCCGGCCGGCGTCAGCTGCACCGGCGTCGAATGCCGGTACAGCAGCGTCTGACCAAGTTCGCCCTCCAGCGACTTCAGCCGCGCCGTCACCGTCGACTGGGTCACGTTCAGCCGTTCCGCCGCCCGCACCAGGTTGCCCGTCTCGATGATCGCCAGGAACGTCCGCAGGACCGTGATGTTCATGAAGACCTCTCAAATTCCGACCAACCGAACATTTCGTCATTCCGGCGAAAGCCGGAATCCACACGATGTATCAACACGTTCAAGTGGCTGCCGCCCTGGACCCCGGCCGGAGCCTGCTCCGGGCTCGATCCGGTGCCGGGGTGACGCGAGATGGGTTGCAAGTGTTTGAACCTCTCCACAACACCCTCAGAAACAAGCGCTCCACCAAAGGAAACCCGTTGCCCCGTCGACCCGGTACACCCGTCAGCAAAGCGAACGCCCCATGCCGCCGGCATGTTCGATTTTTTCGAATTTCTACTGCAAAATAATTCGTTTCACAAATACTTCGCGCTGGGCGATTTTGTTGCTGGAACCAGTGGGCAGACACTGCCCGGCGCAGTTGCATGAGGGAACAGCCATGAAATTTCATCTCGCGATCAACTTGGAGCGCATCGACGACAACCTCGATATGGGCGATGTCGCGCGCCACACCCTGGACATGGTGCAGATGGCTGACCGCGGCGGTTTTGAAATCGCCTGGGCCGCCGAGCACCATGCGCTGGAAATGACCATCGCCCCCAACCCGTTCCAGATCCTCACCTGGTGGGCAAACCACACCGACCGGATACGCCTCGGCACCGCAGTTGCCGTGGCGCCCTACTGGAACCCGATCGACCTGGCCGGCGAGGCCGCCTTCCTCGATCTGATCTCCGGCGGCCGCCTGGAGTTCGGCATCGGCTCCGGCGCCTACCAGCGCGAGTTCGACCGCATGCACCCCGGCCTCAAGCAGACTGACGCCTGGCGGTACATGAACGAGATGCTGCCCGCCGTTCGCGAGCTGTGGAAAGGTGACTACGAGCACAACGGCGAGTTCTGGTCGTTCCCGACCTCCACTTCGGTGCCCAAGCCGCTGCAAAAGGAGGTGCCGGTGTGGATCGCCGCGCGCGCCCCGATCAGCTTCGACTACGCCGTCAAGCAGGGCTGCAACATCATGTCATGGCCGCTGACCCGGCCGTTCGCCGAGGTCGAAACCTACATGGAGCGCCTCAACGACGCCGTGGCCGCCAACCCCGGTTGCGCCCGCCCGGTCATTTCCATGATGCGCCACACCGCGCTGTACGACAAGAAGGACGATTGGATGGTGCCGGTCCACGCAGCCCAGCGCCAGCTCGGCCAGTTCGAAAACCTGTTCAAGAACCTCGGCGACGTCGTCAACGGCTTCCCCAAACAGGTGCCGTTCGAAGAGCTGCAGAACCGTGACGAGTACAATCCGGAAATGCTCACCCAGAACTTGATGTTCGGCATCCCCGACGACATCATCGCCAAGCTCAAGCCCTACGAAGACGCCGGCGTCGATGCCTTCATCTACTACGCCAGCCTAGGCCTCGGCCTGAAGGAACAGAAGCGCTCGCTGGAACTGTTCTGCAACGAAGTCATCCCGGCCTTTTCATGATGGCCACTACGCTGTCATCCCGGACCGGCCCGCCGATGCGCCCGAATTCCCCTCCCCCAGAAAGGGGGAGGGTTAGGGTTGGGGTTGATGACGGTGCCCCAGGACAATGCTTGCGTGCTTGGCACCGCCATCAACCCCCATCCCAGCCTTCCCCCTTTCTGGGGGAAGGAGTTTACGGGCGCATGGTTGAGCCTTATCAAGCAACAGCACCGCGAACCCATGAACGCAAGCCAGCGGCAGTCGAAGCATGACCCCCCGCCGCGCAGCAAACGGAACCGCCTACGACCTCGCCGGCCCCACCGGTGCTCCGGTCATCGCCCTGGTGCACGGCCTCGGGCTCAACCGCGGCACCTGGCAATGGCACGAACCGGCGCTGGCCGAACGCTTCCGCATTCTCAATTACGACCTCTTCGGCCACGGCGAGTCTGCATCGCCACCGGAAACGGCGTCGCTAACGCTGTTCGCCCGGCAACTGCGCGAGCTGATGGACGAGCTGGACATCGCCCGCTGCGCCATCGCCGGGTTCTCCCTCGGCGGCATGATCAACCGGCGCTTCGCCATCGACTACCCGGACCGCCTGGCCGCCATGGCCATCCTCAACTCCCCGCATGAACGCGGCAAGGACGCCCAACGCCTGGTCGAGGAGCGCGCGACCAAGACCCAGGCCGGCGGTGCCGCGGCTACCCTCGACGAAACCCTCAGGCGCTGGTTCACACCGCAATACCTGGCCGCCCAACCCGACACCATCGAGATGATCCGCCAATGGGTTCTGGCCAACGATCCGGACGACTACACCGCCTGCCGCTGGGTGCTCGCCAACGGCGTGATCGAGCTGATCCGCCCCGACCCGCCGATCGTCCATCCCACCCTCGTCATCACCTGCGAGAACGACAGCGGCAGCACCCCGGCCATGAGCCATGCCATCGCTTCGGAGATCGCCGGCGCCGAAACCATCATCGTGCCGCATCTCCAGCACATGGGGCTGGTCGAGCGCCCGGACCTGTTCACCGAACCGATGATCGAGTTCTTTTCACGAACCCTCACCTAGGACGCTCCATGACAGAACTCACCGGCGGCCAGGCCGCAGTCGCATCGCTTCAGGCGGAAAGCGTCTCCCACGTCTTCGGCCTCATCGGCTCGGCCACCATGGAAATCTTCGATGCCCTGTACGACGCCAGGGACATCAGCTTCATCGGCGTCCACGACGAGCGCACCGGCACCCATATGGCCGACGGCTATGCCCGCGCCTCGGGCAATGCCGGGGTCGTGCTCGCAGGCCAGAACGGCCCCGGCACCACCAACCTCGTCACAGGCCTGGCCCAGGCCGCCGCCGCCTTCTCACCCGTCGTCTCCATCGCCGGCGCCCTGTCATCCGGCCATGTCTACCGCGACGCCTTCCAGGAGGTCGATCAGCAGGCCCTGTTCGCCCCCGTCACCAAGAAGACCTGGACCGCCACCTCCACTGACCGCGTGCCTGAAATGCTGCGCGCCGCCTTCCGCACCGCGCTTACCCCGCGCCGCGGCCCGGTGCAGCTCAACCTGCCGCGCGACGTGCTGTCCGGCACCGCCACGTTCGATCCTTTCCAGAAGCCCGCCGCCTACCGCAGCCAGACCGTCCCCGCCGCTGAGACTAATTCAATCGCCGAGGCCGCCCGCCTGCTCGCCGACGCCCAGCGCCCGGTCATCATCGCCGGCGGCGGCATCAAGACCACCGGCGCCCACGCCGCAGCCACAGCCCTTGCCGAAGCCCTCAATGCGCCCATCGTCACCTCGCCCGGCCACGGCGACGCCATCCCCTGCGGCCACCCCCTCAATGCCGGCCAGATGGGCCCGCGGGGCAACGCCGTAGCCTCGCGTCTGGTCAAGGAAGCCGACGTCATCCTGGCGCTCGGTACCCGCCTCGGCTTCAACGCCACCTTCTATTCCTACGACAACATCAGCCGCGACGCCGCCATCATCCAGGTCGAACTCGATCCCGCCGCCATCGGACGCCACTTCCCCGTAGCACTCGGCATATGGGCCGACGCCCCCACCGCCGCAAGCCAATTGCGCGACGCCATCGCGGCAATCGAAAACCGCAAGATGGCGGACGCCTGGACCGACGCCTACAAGGCCGAGCGCCAGGCATTCCTCAGCCAGCGCGACGCCGATGCCGTCATGACCGATACCCCCATGCAGCCCTCCGGTCTGTTCAGGACCCTGCGCGACGTGCTGCCCACGGACGCCGCCGTCACCATGGACGCCGGCACCCTTTGCCTGCAGGCCACCGACGCCCTTAGCTACCACCAGCCGAAAAGCCTGTTCACCCCGCTCGATTTCGGCCTGGTCGGCTTCTCCTTTGCCTGCGGCCTCGGCGTCAAGCTTGCCCAACCCGAGCGCCCGGTCGTCAGCCTGATGGGCGACGGCGGTTTCGGCATGACCGTGTCGGAGCTGTCCACCGCCGTCGACCACGCCATCAACACCGTCACCATCGTTATGAACAACCAGTGCTGGGGCGCCGAAAAGGCCTACCAGCGCGACTTCTTCAACGGCCGCTACATCGGCGCCGACGTCTCCAGCCCGCCCTTCGACAGGCTGGCCGAGCTGTATGGCGCCGCCGGCTTCAAAGTCGACCGTCTGAGCGAAGTCGGCGACGCCGTCACCGCCGCCCTCCAATGCGGCAAACCGGCCGTCATCGACGTCGCCGTCGACCCCGCCGCCCTCTACAGCTTCCGCCGCGACAGCTTCAAACACCGCGGCGGCTGACCCGGCAAACCGCACCGCCTCCGTCCTTTCTCCTTGAAAGGGGAGGGCTATCGCATATGGATTTGAGCTTTGTTTTCTGCCTTCCTCGGGCTTGACCCATTGCTGTCCGGTTTAACATTGGGAGAGGGCACATTTCTTCCATTGCATCGGATAGTTGCATGCACCGAAGAACGCTCCGACATGTTTTCGGGTTGGCTCTCGGACATTCCCTCCCCTAGAAAAGGGGAGGGTTAGGGTGGGGATTGATGGCGGTGCAAAAGATTGAAATCGTTGCCGAATTGCACCGCCATCAACCCCCATCCCAACCTTCCCCCTTTCTGGGGGAAGGAGCAATCATCGCTTAACCGGACAGCAGTGGGCTTGACCCGAGGATCCAGAGTGCAGCGAGTTTCGGCGCAAGTGGCTTCCTGGATTCTCGGGTCAAGCCCGAGGAAGGCGAGACCGTACAGCCAATCGGATATCATCTAAGGCATATGCGGTTGCCCTGCTGAAAAGGGGAGGGTCAGGGAGGGGCAACAGCGGTTCATCCGTGCGCAGGCCCCGCCTGCCGCACAACGTCACCCCCACCGACAACCGCTACATTTCCCTGAGCAACTCGTCTACAACGGAACAAAGCAAAACCGTACCGCCGTCCACGCGGCGCATGAGGGTCCGCCATGTTCCCCGTCCTGAAACGCCTCGCCGTCCCGCTCCTCGCTCTTGCCGCCGGCACGTTGCCCGCCCATGCCCAACAGCCCGGCGACATGTGGATGGTCAGCCTCGGCGGCCGGCTGTACGACAATCACTGGCTCGAGACCGGCATCGAACCGCCCAATGGCCGCAACCCGGCCTATCCGGCCGACGTCAACGCTGTCCCTGCCAACACCTGGCGCTGCGTCTCCTGCCATGGCTGGGACTATTCCGGCCGCGACGGCCATCTCGCCCGGGTCGGTACGCTCGCCGCCTTCACCAGCCTGCGCGCCGCCGCCGGCAAGAACCCGACAGCCCTCATCGAGACCCTCAAGTCTCCGTCCCACAAGCCGATGATCGCCCGCCTTGCCGACGGCCAGGTCCGCGCCCTGGCGATCTTCGTCAGCCTCGGCCAGCTCAATGCGCTGAAGCTGTTCCCGGCCGGCAGGTCGGTCGGCAATGCCAAATCCGGCAAGGACATCTACGAAGGCGCCTGCACCACCTGCCACCAGCCCGACGGCAAGGCCTACATCGAGGGCGAAACCGGCGACCGCCCGGCCCTCGGCTGGGTCGCCCTCAACCGCCCCGCCCAGACCCTCCACAAAATCACCAACGGCGCCCCCGGCACCGACATGCTCTCCCTCCGCTTCCTGACCGACCAATCCCGCGCCGACCTGCTGGCCTACCTGCAGACCTTGGACCCGGCCCCGGCGGAGTAGTGGGGGGTGGGGGCGAGGTGCATTCAGTAGACTGTCGCCCTAACCCCGTCCGGCGGCGCCTCCCCACAATGTCATTGCCCGACTTGATCGGGCAATCCAGTATCCACCGCACGACCAATTGCGGCACGACAGGAGAAACAACACCGTTCCCCTGAGGCTACTGGATCACCCGGTCAAGCCGGGTGATGACAATGAGAGAGCACATGATCGGTAGTTTGTGTGCTCGGCAAACTGTCAACGCATTTTTACGGCAGTCCTGAGGGCGTTCGCCCTTGCCGCAGCCCTGGCGGGCTTCGGGGCCGGCGCCAGACACAAGCCCTCTCTCCCCGCTCGCGGGGGGAGAGTTGGAGAGGGGGGCCGTGCCGCGCCACGCCACACAGCCGCAGTCAACATAGCCGCCTCCCCCTCCCTAACCCTCCCCCGCAAGCGGGAGAGGGAACAGCCTGCGCCGCCTGGGATCGTCATGCCGCACAACTCCCGCCTCCGTGGCAGGGCAAGCAAAGCGACTCAGCAATGCGCCAGCCCGTCAACGGACGCTCGTGCGGACGCAAGAGCGGAAAACAATAGAGCTCTGATATCGCTCACGGCTATTCCTCAGCCCTGACGGGCTTCGGGCCTGCGCGGGCGCGGCGCATCAGCGCCGACGGGCGGTCGCCCTTGCCTCAGCCCTAAAGGGCTTCGGATACAACGGCATTCACAAACTCAGAGCCCGCCGCATGGCTCCCTCCCTCCGTGGCAGGGCAAGCAAAGCGACTCAGCAATGCGCCAGCCCGTCAGCGGACGCTCCTGCGGAGGCAGGAGCGGAAAGCAATAGAGCTCTGATATCGCTCACGGCTATTCCTCAGCCCTGGCGGGCTTCGGGGCCGGCGCCAGACACAAGCCCTCTCTCCCCGCTCGCGGGGGGAGAGTTGGAGAGGGGGGCCGTGCCGCGCCACGCCACACAGCCGCAGCCAGCGTAGCCGCCTCCCCCTCCCTAACCCTCCCCCGCAAGCGGGAGAGGGAACAGCCTGCGCCGCCTGGGATCGACATGCCGCACAACTCCCGCCTCCGTGGCAGGGCAAGCAAAGCGACTCAGCAATGCGCCGGCCCGTGAACGGGCGCTCCTGCGGAGGCAGGAGCGGAAACCAATAGAGCTCTGATATCGCTCACGGCTATTCCTCAGCCCTGACGGGCTTCGGGCCTGCGCGGGCGCGACGCATCAGCGCCGGCGGGCGGTCGCCCTTGCCTCAGCCCTAAAGGGCTTCGGATACTGCGGCATTCACAAACTCAGGGCCTGCCGCATGGCTCCCTCCCTCCGTGGCAGGGCAAGCAAAGCGACTCAGCAATGCGCCAGCCCGTGAACGGACGCGCGCGCGGAGGTAAGAGCGGAAACCAATAGAGCTCTGATATCGCTCACGGCTATTCCTCAGCCCTGACGGCTTCGGGCCTGCGCGGGCGCGGCGCATCAGCGCCGACGGGCGGTCGCCCTTGCCTCAGTCCTGACGGGCTTCGGATACAACGGCATTCACAAACTCAGGGCCTGCCGCATGGCTCCCTCCCTCCGTGGCAGGGCAAGCAAAGCGACCGGGCTTTGCGCCGGCCCGTGAACGGGCGCTCCTGCGGAGGCAAGAGCGGAAAACAACAAAACCATCAAGGCAGGTATGGATACGATGAAAAGAACAAACAGCAAACAAACTCCTTGATAACGCACATATTTTCCTATACATTCCCTCCACCTGCCTTGATGGAACGGATGGATCCAGCGTTACCAGCCGCAAGGCAGGGCCGGGTTTCGTCTCGGGGCAAGGAGTAACGCCCGCCGCTCCGAGACGGGTGAAACCGGACCATCCCGCGCCGCAGTCGGCGCAGCGTCTTGCTCTTTGGTTTGCAGCGATGCGATTGAAGTTAGCCCGGGCGTGGGGGTGAGAAATCACTGAGGACCCCAGGGTGCCCGGATAAGCAGAAACCAGCCCGGTGCGGGGCGCTTCGGCAAGCGCCGCATAAAATCAAAACGGAAGGTGCGAACCCAAGCGCCCCGTGTTTCCCCTCACAACGGCAGGCCGGCAAGGTCGGGTCGGGTGCGGGGCTGTGCAGGACCGGGCTGCTGGCAAGTGTCACCCGGGTTTGATTGCGCTCACGGCCGCACCGCCGCTGGCGCGGCTGGCCTGCACGGGCGCCTCGCATAAGCTCGGGCGGGCGGTCGCCCTTGCCTCAGCCCTTGCGGGCTTCGGGAACAGCGGCTGACACAAACTCAGAGTTTGCCGCATCACCGCCGCCTCCGTGGCAGGGCAAGCAAAGCGTTTTAGCTTTGCGCCGGCCCGTCAACGGACGGCCGCGTGGAGGCGCGGGCGGAAAACAATAAATTGCGCCGGCGGGCCGTCGCCCTTGCCTCAGCCCTGGCGGGCTTCGGAAGCAGAGGTACACGCAAACTCAGAACCTGCCGCATAGCTCCATCCCTACGTGGCAGGGCAAGCAAAGCGATTTAGCTTTGCGCCAGCCCGTGAACGGACGCTCGCGCGGAGGCGCGGGCGGAAAACAAAAAAACTCGGCAGGGCAAGCAAAGCGTTTTAGCTTTGCGCCGGCCCGTGAACGGACGCGCGCGCGGAGGCGCGGGCGGAAAACAAAAACTCGGCAGGGCAAGCAAAGCGATTTAGCTTTGCGCCGGCCCGCGAACGGACGCCCGCGCGGAGACGTGGGCGGAAAACAATACAAACTCAAGCCGAACCAAGATCATTTTCAGCTTGAGCCCCCGGCACATTTCCATAAAGCTATGCTCCGGGCCGGCAAGGCCCGGATAGCAAGGGTAGGGGAGGGGCAGGCAAGATGGCTGAAAAGCCGTATCCGATGCTTGAGGACGACGGCATCCGGGACTTCATGGTCACCACCGACCGGTTCTACCCGCCCGAGGCGCTGCAGGCCCCGGCCGCCGAACAGCGGAAGTATTACAATCGCCTGTGCGCCCATTTCTCACAGCCCCACCCGCACGGCATCACCGTCCACGATCTCCACGTCGACGGCCCCGGCGGCCCGGTCCCGGTGCGCCTCTATCGCCCTGCCGCTCCCGCCGCCCCGCCTGTGGTGTTCTACGTCCACGGCGGTGGCTTCGTCGTCGGAGACCTCGACAGCCACGACTGCATCTGTGCTGAACTGGCCGCCGAAACCGGCACGGCGGTCATCGCCGCGGCCTATCGTCTGGCGCCCGAACACCCGTTCCCGGCCGCCTTCCAGGACTGCCGCGCCGTCCTTGCCGCGCTGCCTGCCCTCGCCACCCGGCACGACCTGGACGCCACCCGCCTGGTCATTGCCGGCGACAGTGCCGGCGGCAACCTCACTGCCGCGTTGTGCATGCAGGCCCGCGACACGTCCGGCCCGCCGATCCGCGGCCAGGTGCTCATCTACCCCGGCCTCGGCGGCGACACGACCAAGGGCTCCTACGTCCAGCACGCCAACGCACCGGGCCTGCAGACCGAGGACATTCACTTTTACCACGACATCTACATCGGCCCGCCCGGCCATCCGAACCACCGGGACAAGCTGGCCGCACCGCTGCTCGAAACCGACTATACCGGCCTGCCGCCCGCCTTTCTGGTCGCCGCCGAATGGGACCCGCTGCGCGACGACGCCTTCGCTTATGCCGAACGCCTCACCGCCGCCGGCGTTCCGGCCCATGTCCGCCACGAACCGCTCCTGGTGCACGCCTTCCTGCGCGCCCGCCACATGAGCGCGCCGGCCGCCCACAGCTTCGCGGCCATCGTAACGGCCATCGGCAGTCTTGCCCATCGCGGCTGTCTGCCGCGCGCCGCCTCGCCCACGGCTGAAGCCTCATGAAGACCGTCAACCAGTTCCCGCACGCCGTCGAAGAACACGAGAACGTCTGGATCACGATGCAAGACGGCACTCGCCTGGCCGCTCGAATGTGGCTGCCTGCCGGCGCTGCCGGCCATCCGGTCCCGGCGATCCTCGAATACCTCCCTTACCGCAAACGCGACGGTACCGCAGAACGCGACGCCCTGACCCATCCTTATTTCGCC
This sequence comes from Aestuariivirgaceae bacterium, assembly GCA_965216335.1. Lineage (GTDB taxonomy): Bacteria > Pseudomonadota > Alphaproteobacteria > Rhizobiales > Aestuariivirgaceae > JAHEJE01. The sequence goes on from OZ244154.1 coordinate 2,853,997, forward strand.
GGCCACGGCTATGCCTGCCTGCGCGTCGACATGCGCGGCAATGGCGAGTCGGACGGCATCATGCTTGATGAGTACGCCCTGCAGGAGCAGGAGGACGCTTTGGAAGTCATCGCCTGGATCGCCGCCCAGCCCTGGTGCTCCGGCAGCGTCGGCATGATGGGCATCTCCTGGGGTGGCTTCAACGGCCTGCAGGTCGCCGCCCGCCGCCCGGAACCGCTCAAGGCCATCATCACCCTGTGCTCCACCGACGACCGCTATGCTGACGACATCCACTACAAGGGCGGCTGCCTGATCAACGAGAACCTCGGCTGGGGCGGCACCATGCTGGCCTATTCCTCGCGCCCGCCGGATCCGGCCCTGGTCGGCGAACGTTGGCGCGACATGTGGCTTGAGCGCCTTGAAGCCGAACCGTTCCTGGCGGCTGAATGGCTCAAGCGCCCGCACCGCGACGATTACTGGAAACATGGTTCGGTCTGTGAGGACTTCGGCGCCATCGACGCCGCCGTCCTCGCCGTCGGCGGCTGGAACGATGCCTATTCCAATGCCATTCCGCGCCTGGTCAACAACCTCAAGACCATCGTCAAGGGCATTGTCGGCCCGTGGGCCCACAAGTACCCGCACTTTGCCGTGCCCGAACCGCGCATCGGCTTTCTGCAGGAGGCCCTGCGCTGGTGGGATTTCTGGCTCAAGGGCGAGCCGACCGGCGTCATCCGCGATCCGGCTATGCGTGTCTACGTCATGGACTCGATCGCCCCCGACAGCCTGCCGGCCCGCTGGCCCGGCCGCTGGATTTCCGACATTTGGCCGCCGGCCTCAAGCGAACTGCACCGTCTGCACCTGACACCCGAAGGCCTGCGCGAGGACCCGGGACAGGAGGCCCGGCTCGACATCCGTTCTCCGCAGACCACCGGCAAGGATGGCGGCGAGTTCTGCGTCATTTGGCTCGGGCCTGAATTTCCCGGTGACCAGAAGGCCGACGACGAGGGCTCGCTGGTGTTCGATAGCGGCACCCTCGGCGAACCCATCGACCTGGTCGGCGCCGCCGTGCTCGAGCTAGACTATTCCGTCGACCGCCCGGTTGCCCAGATCGCCGTGCGCCTCAACGACGTCCGGCCCGACGGTACCATCACCCGCATCACCTACGCCCTGAAGAACCTCGCCCATCGAGACAGTCACGAACATCCCAGCCCGCTTGAACCGGGCAAGCGCTACACCACCCGCATCCAGCTCGACGACATCGCCTGGCATCTGCCCGCCGGCCACAAGCTGCGCCTTGCCGTCTCCACCTGCTACTGGCCGCTGATGTGGCCGTCCCCCGAAACGGTCACGCTGACCATGCGCACCAATGCCAGCTTCCTGGAGGTTCCGATCCGCCGTCCGGTACCCGGTGAACAGGCGCCCGACTTCCCGCAGGCCGTCGCTGCTCCGCCCCTCGAGACCGACGAATTGCGTGCCCCCGGCCACCGCCGCGATCAGCACATCGACCCGGACACCGGAACCCTCACTATCACCATTGTCGACGACTTCGGCAGGTATCGCGACCGGGGTCACGGGCTGGTCACCGGCACCGTTGCCCGTGAGGTTCATACCATTGCTTTGGACGATCCGCTGAGTGCCCGCAGTGAAACCCACTGGACCGAGGAACTCGAACGCGACGGCTGGTCGGTGCGCACCGAAACATTCTCGCAAATGACCGCGGATAGGGAGAATTTCTACCTCACCGCCCGCATTGAGGCCTACGAGGACGACAAGCCGGTGTTCGAAAAGGACTGGCAGGAAACCATCCCGCGTCAACTTAATTAAGTGAGGCGCGCCGCCGGTAAACGGCAAGGATCAGAAGCCGCCATTAGACGAAGGTTCAAATTTTCTCTGGTCAAGGGGAAATGAATTTGCCAGACTGCTGACAAGAATAATCAGGTGCGGCCAAATTCGCATCCAGGGGAAATGGGGAGAGAAATGCATCCGGTCCTGCGTACCGTATTGCAGCGCTTGGGTTTAGGCCTCCTGACGCTGTTCGTTGTCTCAGTCATCATCTTTTCATCGCTGGAAATGCTTCCGGGCGACTTCGCAAGGGCAATCCTTGGCCAGTCGGCGACACCGGAAACCGTGGCGGCGTTTCAAAAGGAGATCGGCCTCGACAAGCCGGCGACCACCCGCTACGTCGAATGGATCGGCAACGTCCTGAAAGGAGATTTCGGGACGTCGTTCTCAGGCCGCGGCACAGGATCGGCCGATGCCGCGCGTGAGGTTTCGGCCCTCATCGCCCCGCGCCTCTATAACACCCTGTTTCTGGCCGGCATGACGGCGATCATCGCCGTGCCGCTGGCCCTGACGCTCGGCATCATGGCAGCGTTGTACCGCAACAGCTGGTTCGACCGTGCCGTAAACGCCATTACCCTGTCATCAATCTCGTTCCCCGAATTCTTCGTCGCCTACATTCTCATGCTGATCCTGGCGGTGAAGTTCCCGATCCTGCCGTCGTTGGCCAACGTCAACGAGGCAACGCCGCTTGGAGAGCGAATATACCGATGTTTGCTGCCCTCGCTCACCCTGACATTGGTGATCGTCGCGCACATGATGCGCATGACGCGGGCCGCGATCATCAACCTGCTGGCCAGCCCCTATATCGAGATGGCGCAGCTCAAGGGTGTGTCCCGCTCCGCCGTGATCGTCCATCACGCTCTGCCCAACGCATGGGCGCCAATTGTCAACGTCATCGCCTTCAACCTGGCTTATCTGGTTGTTGGCGTGGTGGTCGTCGAGGTTGTGTTCGTCTACCCGGGGGTCGGCCAGTTGATGGTCGACAGCGTGACATCGCGTGATATCCCGGTCGTGCAGGCCTGCGCGCTGATTTTCGCCGGCACCTACATCCTGCTCAATCTGTTCGCGGACATCGTGTCCATCGTCACCAATCCAAGACTGTTGCATCCAAGATGAGTACAGAATCTGACCAGGGCTACAGCGCCGCCGCCGAAGTCGGCAACGTAAGAGCCCGACGCACATGGACCGAAAACGCCTGGCGCGCCCTCAAGAAGGCACCCTACACGGCATGGTTCGGTATGATTGTCATTGCCTGTTACATGCTCGTGGCGATCTTCGCGCCGGTGCTGGCGCCCTATGGCGAAAGTCAGGTATTTGACACGCCCTATGCGCCGTGGAGTGATGAGTTCATGTTCGGCACCGACCAGCTGGGCCGCGACATGCTCTCGCGCATGATCTATGGCGCGCGCAACACCATCGGCATTGCTGTCGCAACCACCTTGCTGTCGTTCATCATTGGTGGTGGTCTGGGCGTTCTGGCCTCAATCCAACGTGGCTGGTTCGACCAGATCCTGTCACGGGCCGTTGACATCCTGATGGCCATCCCAAGCCTGATTTTCGCTCTCATGCTGCTGTCGATCTTCGGCTCGACCATTCTCAATCTGATCATCATCATCGCCGTGCTGGATGCCACCCGCGTCTTCCGCCTGGCGCGTGCCGTGTCGATGAACGTCGTGGTTATGGACTATGTCGAGGCCGCCAAGCTGCGTGGTGAAGGCTTGGGCTGGGTCATGCGCAAGGAAATCCTGCCCAATATCATGCCGCCCCTGGTGGCCGAGTTCGGCTTGCGCTTCTGCTTCGTGTTCCTGACCATTGCCTCGCTGTCATTCCTGGGCGTCGGTATCCAGCCGCCAACCGCCGACTGGGGTTCGATGGTGCGCGAGAATGCCACGCTGATCACCTATGGCGACATCACACCGCTTCTGCCGGCTGCCGCCATTGCCCTCCTGACCGTCGCCGTCAACTTCGTTGTCGACTGGTTCCTGCACAAGACAAGTGGATTGCGTGATGAGCACTAATGACTATGGCCAGGGCGAGCGCGAACGTGGCGAAGTCCTCCTTGAAATGCGCGATGTCAAGATCGATGGCTACAGCGACGACCAGTGGCACGACATCGTCAAGGGAGTCGACGTTACCCTAAAACGTGGTGAGATCCTCGGGTTGATCGGGGAATCCGGCGCCGGCAAATCGACCCTTGGTCTGGCTGCGATGGGTTTTGCCAAACCTGGTTGCCGGATATCCGCCGGGACCATCATGTTCGATGGCATGGACCTGATGGCCATGAGTGAAGACGAGCGCCGGGCCTTGCGCGGCTCGCGCATCGCCTACGTTGCGCAAAGTGCCGCGGCATCGTTCAACCCGGCCCACCAGCTTATCGCCCAGACCACCGAGGCGACCGTGCGTCACGGCATCAAGTCGAAGGCCGAGGCCGAGGAAGACGCTAAGAAACTTTACGCGGCGCTGCAACTGCCGGACCCGGACAATATCGGCTTCCGGTATCCCCACCAGGTCTCCGGCGGCCAGCTGCAGCGCGCCATGACCGCCATGGCCATGTCGTCGCGCCCCGATCTGATCATTTTCGACGAGCCGACCACGGCACTCGACGTGACCACGCAGGTCGAAGTCCTGGCCGCCATGCGCGATATCGTCGACCAGTACAAGACTGCTGCCATCTACATCACGCACGACCTGGCTGTCGTTGCCCAGATGGCAGACAAGATCAAGGTACTGCGCTACGGTCACACGGTCGAGGAAGCCGATACCCGCAAGATGCTCAAGGAGCCCGAGGAGCAGTATACCAAAACCCTGTGGGCCGTCCGGTCTCTCTACAAGGAGGCCGAAAAGAATGACGACATCATCCTCAAGGTCGACAATGTCGACGCCAGCTACGGCGGCGGTGTCAAGGTCCTGGACAACGTCTCCATTGAAATGCCGCGCGGCTGCACGGTCGCCGTCGTCGGCGAATCGGGTTCCGGCAAATCCACCACCGCGCGCGTCATCACCGGTCTGTTGCCGCCGTCCAAAGGGCAGGTCATCTTCAATGGCGAAGTCTTACCGGCCGAATTGAAGAACCGCACCAAGGACCAGTTGCGCCGCATCCAGATGATTTACCAGATGGCCGACACGGCGATGAACCCGCGTCACACGGTGCGCGACATCATCGGCCGTCCGCTCGAGTTCTATCTTGGCCTGACCGGCAAGGCGCGTGATCAGCGTGTCGTTGAGCTGCTCGAACTGATAGAGCTCACCGAAGACTTTATCGATCGCCTGCCCGGCGAGCTGTCCGGCGGCCAGAAGCAACGTATTTGCATTGCCCGGTCATTGGCGGCCGAGCCGGAACTGATCATCTGCGACGAGGTAACCTCGGCACTCGATCAGATTGTCCAGGAAGGCATCCTCAAGCTCCTTCTGCGTCTGCAAAAGGAGTTCAACATCTCCTACCTGTTCATCACCCACGACATCGCGACTGTAGAGGCGATATCCGATGAGATCGTGGTGATGTTCCAGGGCGGCGTGGTCGAGCAGGGCCAGAAGACGGAAATTCTCAAACCGCCATTCCCGCCTTACACCCAGTTGCTCTTGTCATCGGTTCCGCAAATGGATCCCGACTGGCTCGACACCCTGCTCGCCGAACGCGCCAAGCAGGGCGAGGGTGCAATGAAGGCGTCCAGCTGAGGGCTCTAACCGGCCTCTCGCGTGTTGCCTCGGAATGATACGATGTTGGCGCCGTCTTCAAGCGGCGGTTCCGTCGCCGACCGCGCCTCGGTCCGCGGTCTGTCGAACATGCCAGAGACATTTAGGTACTGCGGAACGGAGATCCCATTCTGGCGGAGCAATTGCTCAAGCGCATCAATATGCGCTGTCAATGCCTGTACATTGTCTTCAAGAAGCTTGGCCTTGACGTTGAAATCGACCCGCATGCGCAGACTGTCCTTGTGCGCCTGTTGCGTTTCAGCTTCCGCCCTGCGGCGCTCCTCAAGCGCCAGTTGCAGGCGATCCTCCATCGCTGATCTGCTGCCTTGCAGCACGCTCAGTTCATCGCGCGCCTGTTGTGCGGCCATCTTCAGGTCACTTGTACTTCGCGCCGCATCGCGCTGGAAATCTGTCTGTTTGCGTTCCAGCTCTTCCACCATCCGCGACAGCCGCTTGCGCTCCTCCCGTTCGCTGACCAGCGCGCGATCGAGTTCTTCGCTGGTGCGCAAGGTGGTCTTGAGAAGCTCGTCTTGTTCGCTTGCCGACTGGCGAACCGTATCAAGCTTGACGCGCATCTCCGCGGCTTCCGCTTGAAGCGCCGCCGATTTGTCGCGGTACTGTGCGCTCAGTGACACCGCGGCTTCGCTTGAACTTTCAAGCTCCCGGATAATCGACCGAGATGTCTCTGCAACCGCCGTAACCTTGGCCAGTTTTACTCCCATCTCAGCCGCATGCTGTTTCAGCCGCAGGGCCTCGTTGCTTGCATCTTCAGCCTCGCGCCTGAACCGTGCGGTTTGCTCCTCAAGCTTTGCGTTGGCGACCTCCAGTTCGCCGGCTGTCTCTCGCAGTATTTCCAGTTCGGCCTTGGCTTGCTCGGTATCGGCTGCGTCGCGGGCCAGATTGTCAAGCGAGCTGCCGATCTTGCGCCGGAATGCATCGGTCTCCCTGCGCAATGTATCAAGGACTTCTATGCGGTTCTGCAGCGTCTCACCCGACAGCTCTGGCATGCGCGGCGTCTCGCTTTTGCTGGATGCATCCATCGGCTTGGCCGTCTGCAGTGTCTCGCCTTGCTCCGGCACGGTCTCACGCTCCGCATTGTCATTTGCAACCGGCGCGGCCACTTCGGCGATTTGTGTCTCGCGCGTCGTGGCCGTGTCCGCGGCTGACTTCTGCTGCCCAGAATAGCGAACTTGTGGCAGGAACAACAGACCAAGGACGACTGCCGCCAAGCCGGCCAGCAGGCTGAAGATCGTTGCCCAGTTGTTCTCGGCCGGTTCACGCAAAATTTGTGTCCCCTCCTCATCCGCGCCGGAAACCGCATCTTTTGAGCCTCCGCCCTTCGGTGGATCCGGCTGTTTAGTCGCTGCGGCAACAGGCGGAACAACCGCCTGTGCGTCCGTTGCATCGCTCTGATCCTGTTCGTGATGTTTGAGTGCAGTTGCAATGCGCGGGAACATCGACAACGCCTCAGCCAGCAACTCGGCCGTTGTGTTTTCGACGTGCACAAAGTCCTCGACGGTTATGTCGACGGATCGCTGCGTTACGGTTCTGAAGGTGGTTGAAACCGCCTTGATTGTTCCTTTGATGACAACGAACTGTGACAGCTTGTCCGGATTGCCGGCAAACTCCGCATCGCTGCTGCAATAGTACTTGACCACTTCGCGCTTGGACACGTCGTCCGGCGCTTTGAGGGTTTGTGTTGCCTGGCCGATGCGTACCTCCGGGCCAAACTGAGTCAGTGCGGATAGGTCGCCGGCATCGGGCAAAGCCGGCCACTCGAAGTCCTTGCTGTCGAGCTTCCAGGTTTCAATGGCAGCGGCAAGTTCGCGCCGGGGCTTTGTGGCATCGAACGTCAACAAGTGGCCGTCGGTTGTCTCATCGATCTCCCGGCCGCCGACAACGCCGCGAGCCAGGCTTCTGCCGTCTTCCTTCGGGGTAACGAGCACATAATCCTGGCCGCCGGTCGTAAACAGCTTGCCTGCTTCCCGCTTGATCAGCACGCGCTCGCGCGTTTCCAAGGTTTCCGTCTTGGTCTTGAACTCGGGCAACAGGCGACCAAACGTCTGGTTGGGATAAAGCGATCCCAGACCAAGATCGATCTCGGCACCCTTGATATCAGCGCAGCTCAAAGCGCTCGCAGGACTGCCGGCACCAAAACCGGAGACTACTGCAATGATAAGAATGATCAGTGATACGCACTTGAAACGCTGCCGCATGACCCCCAACCCCATCTGCGACTGATTATTATTGCGTGCACCCTATCACGGGATGGTTGCAATGGCGAGCAATAATGAAACGCTTACCCAGCGGCATAAGTACCGCGGAAATCAGCGTTTTTTAGGTCACTCGCAACCAACTATTAACCATACAGGTTAATACCTTAGACTCCTTTTGAACATACATTCCAGTGTTGGCGGTCTCCGTGGGGGCGTTTTTGACCGGGTGTTAATCAAACTGCATCCCAGGTCAGTGAGGAGAGAGTAGTATGAACAAGCCGTTCGATTGGAAGAACACGTCACGGCTATTAGGCGACACACCGGATCATAGCCAGTTTTTCGATGATCTGAACTCCTCCAGCTCATTGTTGGCGCTGGAGCAGCGCATCGTGTTCGATGCCGCAGCGGTTGCGACCGGCACAGAGGTTCTTGCGGAGGCCACTGACCCGGGCTCTCAATCCACAACCGAGCCGACGGATGCAGCTGTTGAGGATCTCGATGCCGCGTTGTCGGGTGTTGAAGCCTCATCGTCCAACGAAATCGTCTTCATCGACGCTGCCGTCGGTGGCGTTCAGCAGTTCCTCGAATCCGTTCCAGCGACCGCCGAAGTGGTGTTGCTCGAAGCCGACCGCGATGGCGTCGAACAAATCGCCCAGGTCCTCCAGGACAGGACCGACCTCGATGCAATTCACATCCTCAGCCACGGTGAGCAGGGCAAACTCTTTATCGGCGACGACGTGCTGGACGCCGAAAGCATGCAGGGCGAGCACCTTGATGAACTGACCGTCATCCGAAACGCCCTGAGTGACACCGGTGATATTCTCATTTATGGCTGCGACTTTACCGGCGGTGAATCAGGCCTCGAAGCCGCCATGCTGCTCGGCTCGATCACCGGTGCCGACGTCGCCGCTTCCAGTGATCTGACCGGCGCCACTGCGCTTGGCGGCGACTGGGAGTTGGAGACGCACATTGGATCAGTTGAAACAGACGAGTTGTCAGCCGGAAACTGGGACGGCCTCCTGATACAACGGCATGACACAACCGGCCTCACCCAATCGCTAGACTTCGGCACGCAGGGCTGGACCTCGAACAGTTACAACGAAACCTTCACCGATGTCAGCGGCAGCGGCACAAATGTCCAGGTCAATCTGACGGACACTTCCGCACTGACCAGCTCAGCTTATGAAAGCGGCTCCGGTTTTACCGGCGGTGAAGATGGTGTGCTGTTCATGACCACGGGTTTTGGCTCCGGCTCGACGACCATTGAGTACAACTTCACCGGCACTGGTGTCGAAGAAGTCGGCTTCGATCTTTTCCATATCAACACCAACGGTTCTGCAGGTGATATGGTGACAGTCCGTGCAGTGACCAACCTGGGCACGGTGCTGAACAATCCTACGATAACAACGGCGGGTGCGAATTCGACATACTCTGTAAGCGGAAACACACTTGACGCAACCGGAACTTCGACAACTGCGTCGGACATGCAAGCAGGTTTCAACTTCACTGCGCCCGGCGGTGAAACGATCACCAGGATCGAGATTGTCTGGCAGGACTATTCCGGTTCGACTGGCGGCACCCACGGCCTTGTCATCGGCAACATTGACTTCGACATCGTCAATGTTGCCCCCGACGCCGTTGACGACAATTTCGTTACAGCACCGGATACTGCTGTTTCCGGATCGGTGGCGACGAACGACTCCGACCTCAATGGAGACGCCCTTTCATATTCGCTGGGTGCCGGGCCATCGAATGGTGCCTTGTCTCTGAATTCAGATGGCTCATTCACGTACACGCCAAATGCGGGCTTCATCGGTACAGACACATTCACATACATTGTCGACGACGGAAATGGCGGCACGAGTACAGCAACCGCCACCATCGTTGTCGACACCATCACCAGCGGCTGGAGCATCACCGGCGACACCAGCGTTACAGAAGGCGCGGTGGCCGGCTACATCGTTTCGCTGACCGAAACCATTCCGGCCGGCCAGACCGCCTCGGTCGACCTGTCGCTGATCGACATCGACACCTCCAGCGCCGACTATGACGATTTTATCGCTGCGGTGAACACCGCCGTGGCCAGCCGCTCTGACCTGACCTTTGACGGCACCACCTTGACATACACCGCGCCGTCGGGCGGTTACACATCGAGCTACAATGCCACCGGCAGCACCTTTGTCGATATTTCCGGTACCGGCACGGCGATGAATATCGGTGATGACGCCAGCGTGCTCACCAATATCGGCTTCGGCTTTGACTTCTACGGCACCAGCTATTCGCAGCTCTATGTCAGCGACAACGGCTATGTCACCTTCGGCGGCCCCTATGGCGGTGGCACGACCTATATCAACCAGGATATGAGCAGCGGCACAGCCATGGGCGGTCTGCCCGGCATCGCCGCCTATTGGGACGATCTCGATCCGTCTGCGGCCGGCGCCATCGATGTCTTTGCTCAGACGACCGGCACCCCCGGCAATCAGCAGTTTATCATCCAGTGGAACAATCTGCCCATCTGGGGTGCTGCAGGTGCCGACACCGGCACGTTCCAGTTGATTTTCGACGAGGCGACAGGTGAACTCCGCGTAAACTACCCGGATGTCGATTTCGATGGTTCGGGCAACGATTTCGGTGCCTCGGCCACGATTGCCGTCCAGGACGGTGCCGGCCAGGCCACACAGCACAGCTTCAATTCGCCAGGCAGCGTCGCCAGCGGCTCCAGCATCGTCTTCGCCCCGGTGACCGGCACCATGGCCGACCTGGCAATCAGTCTCGGCACGGTCGACGACACCACCGCCGAAGGCGCCGAAAATTATCGCATCGCGCTCTCCAATACGGTGAACAGCGCCCTGATGGCAGCGTCCTCCGTCGACACCACGATTGTCGACAACGACGTTGCGGCGCCGGTGGTCGATCTCGACACCACCGACCCGGCTCCGGCCGCACCTTCCGCATTCGATGACTTCGAATCCGGCACCCTGACCGGCGGAACGGGAGCCTGGACCAGCGACTGGACGTTCGTCGATCTCGGCGGTGGAGGTACCAGCTCCGACGTCGGTGTCGAAACCAAAGCCGGCTCACAGGCCCTGTTCGTCCAGGATGACGGCGTTGCTGTGCAGCGCACCGTTGATCTGACCAATGCCGAAACCGCGACCCTGAGCTTCGATTATTTGCGCGACGGTCTCGACAATTCATCGGATTTCATTGTACTCGAGGTTTCAACCGACGGTGTCAACTTCACGGCAATAGATACAACGACCTTTGTGGGACCGGTGAGCGATGGCAGTTTTGTAACAAACTACACGGCAGATCTGACCCCCTACATCTCGTCAAACACAACCATCCGATTTGCCACCTCTTCAAGTCTTGGCGGGTCGGATAAGCTCTATATAGACAACCTCTCGATCACGACTACCGCGGTTGATCCGACCAGCCATTCCGCAACTTACCTGACCAACTCGGCGCCGATCCCCATCGCCAGCGCCGACACCGGTATCACCGACGCCGACAGTCCCAATATGACCTCGGCGACGATCACCCTAACCAACCCGCAGACCGGCGATGCGCTGTCCCTGCTCGGCTCCATGCCGGCCGGCATTACCGCAACCGTGAACGGCACTGGCGATGCCGTCACCCTGACCGGAACGGCAAGCTCTGCCGACTATGCAGCCGCAATCGAACTGATCGGCTTCGCGACATCCGGCACAGTCCTGATCGACCGCGTAATCGAAGTTCAGGTTACCGACGACGATGGCATTCCCAGCAATATCGCCATTTCGACGATTTCAGTCGAAATCGACAGCGATGCCGATGGCGTTTCCGATATCAACGACATCGACGACGACAACGACGGCATTCTGGACATCAACGAACAGGCCCTCGGTTTCACCACCGCGACCACGACGCTGACCTATGATGCCGCGGCCTCCGCTGCTGCAACGCAGGTCAATGGCCAGCCGGTCATTATCCTCACCGATGGCGATATCACCGTCACGATCACCAACAACTCCGGCGCGACGATCTCCGGTAGTTCGGTCTCAACGGATTCAAGCTCCGGTACCGCAGAATCCGTTCGCATCACCATCACCTCGGCATCCGGCACGGTGTATCTGGACAGCATCCAGTTTGGTGATTTGGATGACTTCGACCAGAACCAGTTTGTCGATGCAATTGCGCTCGACCAGACGGGAACGTGGTCAAATCTCGGCAATGCCAATGGCACGGACGCCATGGTTGCCTACACCAACGACGCCGCCGGCGAGGCCGCCGCGACGGCGGACACGGGCGAAACCGCCAGCTTTTCGACCTTCCAGGCTGCCGGCGCGGTCAGCGACATCCTGCTTAACCCGGCGAGCTCGGTTCACGACAACTACTTCGCGACCTTCAACTTCGACTCGTTGGTAGACACGTTCCTGCTGTTCGGTTCAGACGTCGTTAGTCCGCTCGACCAGGTCACCTACATCAACTTTGACACCCTGGTTATCACCTACGCCTTTGAGACGATGCAGGATGTTGATACGGACGGCGACGGGGTGGTCGACCGGCTTGACATCGACAGCGACAATGACGGCATCACCGGCAACGTGGAAGCCCAGACCACAGCCGGCTACATAGCCCCTTCCGGCACCGGCGCGGCAATGGTCGATATCGATGGCGATGGTCTCGACGACAATTACGATGCCGATACCACGGACACCTCATCGGCCGCCAGCCTGGGCCTGACCCCTGTTGACACAGACGGCGACGGGACAGCCGACTACCTCGATACCGACAGCGACAACGATGGTCTGACCGACACGCAAGAAGCCGGCCATGGCGTCTCCCAGGCCACCATCGACGCCTCCGCCGACACCGACGGTGATGGTCTGAAGGATGTTGTCGAAGGTGCAGATGCCAACGACGGATTTGACGTCAATGACGAAAACCTCGACGCCACCGACAGTAGTTTCCTGCTGGCCGATAGCGACGATGACACCAATGCTGATGGCTCGAACGCTGTGCCAACGGTAACGGATCTCGATTACCGGGACGATCAGTTCCGGCCGATCATCGACTTGAATGATGACGGCACCACCTTGGATCGTACGTGGTCTGACACATTCACCGAAGGAGACGTGCCCGTTTCCGTGACCGACACGGACGCCGACATCATCGATGGCGATGACACATCGTTTCCGACACTCGATCTGGTCCTGGGCGGCTTCACCGATACCGGTAGCGAAATCGTCACCATCGGCGGCACCGGCTTCACCTACGGCACCGCCCTATTCACCACGGTAACCGTCGGCGGCACGACATTCGATGTCGACTATGACGGCGCCGAAAGCATCAGCTTCAACCGCACCGGCGGCGGCGAAATGCCGGAAGCCGATATCGAGGCCCTGATCCGCTCGATTACCTACGAGCACACGTCGGAAGATCCGACCGCCGGTGACCGGACCTTCTCCTTCGTCACCAGCGATGGCGATGCGAACTCCAACACCGCGGTTTCGACCATCACGGTAGTGCCGGTAAACGATGCGCCCGTCGCGACCGACAACACCAACTCGGTTGTCGAGGGCGCTACCGTTTCCGGCAACATGATCACCGATGATTCCGGAGCAGGCACGGACAGCGATCCGGAAGGCGATACGCTTGCCGTCACCGAAGTCAATGGGGCCACCTTTACGCCGGGGGTCCCGGTCGTTCTTGCATCGGGCGCCGAAGTCACGCTGCAGGCCGATGGATCCTACACCTACAATACCAACGGGCAATTCGACAGCCTGGCGGTCGGTGCCACCACAACCGACAGTTTCACCTACACCATCGATGATGGGAACGGCGGTACCGATACCGCAACGGTGACAATCACCATCACCGGCGTGAACGATGCTCCTTTGGCAGCAGACGACGTCAATACGACCGATGAAGATACCACCCTGACGGTCAATGCCGCTTCCGGCCTTTTGGCCAACGACAATGATGTCGACGGCGACACCTTGACCATCACGGACTTCACAGTTGATGGTACGACCTATACTCCTGGTGCGATAGTCAGCCTTGCCGAAGGCGACCTCACCATCAACGCCGACGGCAGCTACACCTTCGTGCCGGCAGCCGACTACAACGGCCCGGTCCCGGTTGCCACCTACACCGTTGATGACGGCAATGGCGGCACCGACACCGCCACGCTCACCCTCACGGTAACATCGGTCAACGACGCTCCGGTCGCCAATGACGATGTCGTGCCGGTCACGGAAGACATTGCGGTCAGCGGCAACGTTCTCACCAATGATACCGACGCCGACGGTGATACCTTGACGGTCATTGCCGCGAGTGTCGACATTGATGGTGACGGCACCGACGACGCTCTGGCCATTGGTGCGCCAACACTGCTCAGCAATGCTGCCGGCGATCCGATCGGCACGATCACTCTCAACGCCGACGGTTCGTTCACATTTACCCCTGCACCGAACTACTTCGGTGCCGTCCCGAGCATCACCTACACCGCGTCCGACGGCAACGGTGGCACCGCCGATGCCGACGCCGAGCTGATCCTTGGCGTCATCACGGCGGTTAATGATACGCCCATCATCGATCTCAACTCCAATGCCACACCAGGCAACGCGGATCGCGATTATGCTGCAACGTTCACCGAAGGCGACAGCCCGGTCGGGGTCACCGATACGGATGCCGACGTAAAGGATTTCAATGAAGACGACGTCGATACGATGACGATCGTCGTCAGCGGTGCGACGGACGGCGCTTCTGAAGAACTCACCATAGCTGGTACGACGTTCGATCTGTCGGCATCGACCAGCTTTACGGTTCTGTTTTCCGGCGAATCTCTGGACGTGGATTACAACGCCGCAACCGGAACAATCACCATAACGGAATCGGGCGGTGCTGCCATCGACGATCCGGTCTGGGATGCCCTGCTGCCGACCATTCAGTATGAACATACCAGCCAAGCCCCAACGGCCGGAGACCGCGTCTTCGAGTTTTCCGTTGCCGATCAGTTCGGAAGCATCTCGCCATTCGCCTATTCGACCATAACGGTCGTCCCGGTGAATGACGCACCGGTCGCCAACGACGACACGGAGTCTGGTCCGGAAGATGCCTTGCTCTCCGGCAATGTCGTTGCCAACGACATCGACGTCGACGGCGATACGCTCACCGTCACCGAATTCATCATCGGCGGCACGACTTACGCGCCAGGTACCACCGTCAGCCTCGCCGAAGGAGACCTCACTCTAAATGCCGACGGTTCTTTCACGTTCGACCCGGCTGCCGACTTTAACGGCGCGGTTCCGCAGGTCACGTACACCATCACGGATGGCAGCATCACCGACACGGCGACGCTGGACATTACAATAACCCCGGTCAACGACGCCCCGGTCGCCACGGACGATGCCAACTCGACGGCCGAGGACACAACGCTCACCGTCGCTGCCGCTTCCGGCCTGCTCGCGAACGACACGGACATCGACGGCGACACGCTCAGTGTGACGGACTTCACGGTCGGTGGCAGCAGCTATGCTGCCGGCGCCACTGCGTCCCTGGCCGAAGGCGACCTGACCATCAACGCCGATGGCTCCTACACCTTCGTGCCCGCCACGGACTATAACGGCCCGGTCCCGGTTGCCACCTACACCGTCGATGACGGCAACGGCGGCACCGACACCGCCACCCTGACCATCGCCGTCACCCCGGTCAACGACGCACCGGTCGCCACGGATGACAGCAACTCGACGGCGGAAGACACAACCCTGACGGTGGATGCCGCCTCCGGCCTGCTGGCCAACGATACGGATATCGACGGCGACACGCTCAGCGTCACCGGCTTCACCGTCGGTGGCAGCAGCTATGCCGCCGGCGCCACTGCGTCCCTGGCCGAGGGCGACCTGACCATCAACGCCGATGGCAGCTACACCTTCGTGCCCGCCGCGGACTATAACGGCCCGGTCCCGGTTGCCACCTACACGGTCGACGACGGCAACGGCGGCACCGACACCGCCACGCTGACCATCGCCGTCACTCCGGTCAACGACGCCCCGGTGGCTGTCGATGACAGCAACTCGACGGCGGAAGACACAACCCTGACGGTCGCTGCCGCTTCCGGGCTGCTGGCCAACGACAGCGATGTCGACGGCGACACGCTCAGTGTGACGGACTTCACCGTCGGTGGCAGCAGCTATGCCGCCGGCGCCACTGCGTCCCTGGCCGAGGGCGATCTGACCATCAACGCCGACGGCAGCTACACCTTCGTGCCCGCCACGGACTATAACGGCCCGGTTCCGGCCGCCACCTACACCGTCGATGACGGCAACGGCGGCACCGACACCGCCACCCTGACCATCGCCGTCACCCCGGTCAACGACGCCCCGGTCGCCACGGACGATGCCAACTCGACGGCCGAGGACACCACGCTCACCGTCGCTGCCGCTTCCGGCCTGCTCGCGAACGACACGGACATCGACGGCGACACGCTCAGTGTGACGGACTTCACGGTCGGTGGCAGCAGCTATGCTGCCGGCGCCACGGCCAGCCTGGCCGAGGGCGATCTGACCATCAACGCCGACGGCAGCTACACCTTCGTGCCGGCCACGGACTATAATGGCCCGGTCCCGGTTGCCACCTACACCGTCGATGACGGCAACGGCGGTACCGACACCGCCACCCTGACCATCGCCGTCACCCCGGTCAACGACGCACCGGTCGCAACGGACGATGCCAACTCGACGGCGGAAGATACAACCCTGACGGTTGATGCTGCCTCCGGCCTGCTGGCCAACGACACGGACATCGACGGCGACACGCTCAGCATCACCGGCTTTACGGTTGACGGCTCGAGCTATGCCGCCGGCGCCACGGCGTCGCTGGCCGAGGGCGATCTGACCATTAACGCCGATGGCAGCTACAGCTTCGTCCCCGCCACGGACTATAACGGCCCGGTCCCGGTTGCCACCTACACGGTCGACGACGGCAACGGCGGCACCGACACCGCCACCCTGACCATCGCCGTCACTCCGGTCAACGATGCGCCGGTCGCAACGGACGATGCCAACTCGACGGCGGAAGACACCACGCTGACGGTGGACGCCGCCTCCGGCCTGCTGGCTAATGACAGCGATGTAGACGGCGACATACTCAGTGTGACGGACTTCACCGTCGGTGGCAGCAGCTATGCTGCCGGCGCCACGGCCAGCCTGGCCGAAGGCGACCTGACCATCAACGCCGATGGCAGCTACACCTTCGTGCCGGCGCCAAGTTACAACGGCCCGGTTCCCGTTGCGACGTATACGGTCGATGACGGCAACGGCGGTACGGATACGGCGACGCTGGCACTGACGGTTGGTGCCGTCAACGACGCACCTGTTGCAGTTGATGATGCCAACTCGACGGCGGAAGACACAACCCTGACGGTGGATGCCGCTTCGGGTCTCTTGTCCAACGACAGCGATGTCGACGGCGACACGCTCAGC
This sequence comes from Aestuariivirgaceae bacterium, assembly GCA_965216335.1. Classification (GTDB taxonomy): domain Bacteria; phylum Pseudomonadota; class Alphaproteobacteria; order Rhizobiales; family Aestuariivirgaceae; genus JAHEJE01. The sequence goes on from OZ244154.1 coordinate 2,871,191, forward strand.
GTCACCGGCTTTACGGTTGACGGCTCGAGCTATGCCGCCGGCGCCACTGCGTCCCTGGCCGAGGGCAATCTGACCATCAACGCCGATGGCTCCTACACCTTCGTGCCCGCCGCGGACTATAACGGCCCGGTCCCGGTTGCCACCTACACCGTCGATGACGGCAACGGCGGCACCGACACCGCCACCCTGACCATCGCCGTCACCCCGGTCAACGACGCCCCGGTCGCCACGGACGATGCCAACTCGACGGCCGAGGACACCACGCTCACCGTCGCTGCCGCTTCCGGCCTGCTCGCGAACGACACGGACATCGACGGCGACACGCTCAGTGTGACGGACTTCACGGTCGGTGGCAGCAGCTATGCCGCCGGCGCCACTGCGTCCCTGGCCGAGGGCGACCTGACCATCAACGCCGATGGCAGCTACACCTTCGTGCCCGCCACGGACTATAACGGCCCGGTTCCCGTCGCCACCTACACCGTCGATGATGGCAACGGCGGCACCGACACCGCCACGCTGACCATCGCCGTGACGCCTGTCAACGACGCCCCGGTGGCTGCCGACGACAGCAACTCGACGGTGGAAGACACAACCCTGACGGTGGATGCCGCTTCGGGTCTCTTGTCCAACGACAGCGATGTCGACGGCGACACACTCAGCGTCACCGGCTTCACCGTCGGTGGCAGCAGCTATGCTGCCGGCGCCACTGCGTCCCTGGCCGAGGGCGACCTGACCATCAACGCCGATGGCAGCTACACCTTCGTGCCCGCCACGGACTATAACGGCCCGGTTCCCGTCGCCACCTACACCGTCGATGATGGCAACGGCGGCACCGACACCGCCACGCTGACCATCGCCGTGACGCCTGTCAACGACGCCCCGGTGGCTGCCGACGACAGCAACTCGACGGTGGAAGACACAACCCTGACGGTGGATGCCGCTTCGGGTCTCTTGTCCAACGACAGCGATGTCGACGGCGACACACTCAGCGTCACCGGCTTCACCGTCGGTGGCAGCAGCTATGCTGCCGGCGCCACGGCCAGCCTGGCCGAAGGCGACCTGACCATCAACGCCGATGGCTCCTACACCTTCGTGCCCGCCACGGACTACAACGGCCCGGTCCCGGTTGCCACCTACACCGTCGATGATGGCAACGGCGGTACCGACACCGCCACCCTGACCATCGCCGTCACCCCGGTCAACGACGCACCGGTCGCAACGGATGACAGCAACTCCACGGCCGAGGACACAACTCTGACGGTGGACGCCGCCTCCGGCCTGCTGGCCAATGACAGCGATGTCGACGGCGACACGCTCAGTGTGACGGACTTCACCGTCGGTGGCAGCAGCTATGCTGCCGGCGCGACCGCGTCTCTGGCCGAAGGCGATCTGACCATCAACGCCGATGGCTCCTACACCTTCGTGCCCGCCGCGGACTATAACGGCCCGGTCCCGGTTGCCACCTACACCGTCGATGACGGCAACGGCGGCACCGACACCGCCACCCTGACCATCGCCGTCACCCCGGTCAACGACGCCCCGGTCGCCACGGACGATGCCAACTCGACGGCCGAGGACACCACGCTCACCGTCGCTGCCGCTTCCGGCCTGCTCGCGAACGACACGGACATCGACGGCGACACGCTCAGTGTGACGGACTTCACGGTCGGTGGCAGCAGCTATGCCGCCGGCGCCACTGCGTCCCTGGCCGAGGGCGACCTGACCATCAACGCCGATGGCTCCTACACCTTCGTGCCCGCCACGGACTATAACGGCCCGGTCCCGGTTGCCACCTACACCGTCGATGACGGCAACGGCGGCACCGATACCGCTACCCTGACCATCGCCGTGACTCCGGTCAACGACGCGCCGGTCGCAACGGACGATGCCAACTCGACGGCGGAAGATACAACCCTGACGGTTGATGCTGCCTCCGGCCTGCTGGCCAACGACACGGACATCGACGGCGACACGCTCAGCATCACCGGCTTTACGGTTGACGGCTCGAGCTATGCCGCCGGCGCCACTGCGTCCCTGGCCGAGGGCGATCTGACCATCAACGCGGACGGCAGCTACAGCTTCGTCCCCGCCACGGATTATAACGGCCCGGTTCCGGTCGCCACCTACACCGTAGATGACGGCAACGGCGGTACCGACACCGCCACCCTGACCATCGCCGTCACCCCGGTCAACGACGCACCGGTCGCCACGGATGACAGCAACTCGACGGCGGAAGACACAACCCTGACGGTGGATGCCGCCTCCGGCCTGCTGGCCAACGATACGGATATCGACGGCGACACGCTCAGCGTCACCGGCTTCACCGTCGGTGGCAGCAGCTATGCTGCCGGCGCCACTGCGTCCCTGGCCGAAGGCGACCTGACCATCAACGCCGATGGCTCCTACACCTTCGTGCCCGCCACGGACTACAACGGCCCGGTCCCGGTTGCCACCTACACCGTCGATGACGGCAACGGCGGCACCGACACCGCCACCCTGACCATCGCCGTCACCCCGGTCAACGACGCACCGGTCGCCACGGATGACAGCAACTCGACGGCGGAAGACACAACCCTGACGGTGGACGCCGCCTCCGGCCTGCTGGCCAACGACAGCGATGTCGACGGCGACACACTCAGCGTCACCGGCTTCACCGTCGATGGAAGCAGCTATGCTGCCGGCGCCACGGCCAGCCTGGCCGAGGGCAATCTGACCATCAACGCTGATGGCAGCTACACCTTCGTGCCGGCCACGGACTATAACGGCCCGGTCCCGGTCGCCACCTACACCGTCGATGACGGCAACGGCGGTACCGACACCGCCACCCTGACCATCGCCGTCACCCCGGTCAACGACGCCCCGGTCGCCACGGACGATGCCAACTCAACGGCCGAGGACACCACGCTCACCGTCGCTGCCGCTTCCGGCCTGCTCGCGAACGACACGGACATCGACGGCGACACGCTCAGTGTGACGGACTTCACGGTCGGTGGCAGCAGCTATGCTGCCGGCGCCACTGCGTCCCTGGCCGAAGGCGACCTGACCATCAACGCCGATGGCAGCTACACCTTCGTGCCCGCCGCGGACTATAACGGCCCGGTCCCGGTTGCCACCTACACCGTCGATGACGGCAACGGCGGCACCGACACCGCCACCCTGACCATCGCCGTCACCCCGGTCAACGATGCGCCGGTCGCAACGGACGATGCCAACTCGACGGCGGAAGACACCACGCTGACAGTGGACGCCGCCTCCGGCCTGCTGGCTAATGACAGCGATGTAGACGGCGACATACTCAGCGTCACCGGCTTTACGGTTGACGGCTCGAGCTATGCCGCCGGCGCCACTGCGTCCCTGGCCGAGGGCGATCTGACCATCAACGCCGATGGCTCCTACAGCTTCGTGCCCGCCATGGATTATAACGGCCCGGTCCCGGTTGCCACCTACACCGTCGACGACGGCAACGGCGGCACCGACACCGCCACCCTGACCATCGCCGTCACCCCGGTCAACGATGCGCCGGTCGCAACGGACGATGCCAACTCGACGGCGGAAGACACCACGCTGACGGTGGACGCCGCCTCCGGCCTGCTGGCTAATGACAGCGATGTAGACGGCGACATACTCAGTGTGACGGACTTCACCGTCGGTGGCAGCAGCTATGCTGCCGGCGCCACGGCCAGCCTGGCCGAAGGCGACCTGACCATCAACGCCGATGGCAGCTACACCTTCGTGCCGGCGCCAAGTTACAACGGCCCGGTTCCCGTTGCGACGTATACGGTCGATGACGGCAACGGCGGTACGGATACGGCGACGCTGGCACTGACGGTTGGTGCCGTCAACGACGCACCTGTTGCAGTTGATGATGCCAACTCGACGGCGGAAGACACAACCCTGACGGTGGATGCCGCTTCGGGTCTCTTGTCCAACGACAGCGATGTCGACGGCGACACGCTCAGCGTCACCGGCTTTACGGTTGACGGCTCGAGCTATGCCGCCGGCGCCACTGCGTCCCTGGCCGAGGGCAATCTGACCATCAACGCCGATGGCTCCTACACCTTCGTGCCCGCCGCGGACTATAACGGCCCGGTCCCGGTTGCCACCTACACCGTCGATGACGGCAACGGCGGCACCGACACCGCCACCCTGACCATCGCCGTCACCCCGGTCAACGACGCCCCGGTCGCCACGGACGATGCCAACTCGACGGCCGAGGACACCACGCTCACCGTCGCTGCCGCTTCCGGCCTGCTCGCGAACGACACGGACATCGACGGCGACACGCTCAGTGTGACGGACTTCACGGTCGGTGGCAGCAGCTATGCCGCCGGCGCCACTGCGTCCCTGGCCGAGGGCGACCTGACCATCAACGCCGATGGCAGCTACACCTTCGTGCCCGCCACGGACTATAACGGCCCGGTTCCCGTCGCCACCTACACCGTCGATGATGGCAACGGCGGCACCGACACCGCCACGCTGACCATCGCCGTGACGCCTGTCAACGACGCCCCGGTGGCTGCCGACGACAGCAACTCGACGGTGGAAGACACAACCCTGACGGTGGATGCCGCTTCGGGTCTCTTGTCCAACGACAGCGATGTCGACGGCGACACACTCAGCGTCACCGGCTTCACCGTCGGTGGCAGCAGCTATGCTGCCGGCGCCACTGCGTCCCTGGCCGAGGGCGACCTGACCATCAACGCCGATGGCAGCTACACCTTCGTGCCCGCCACGGACTATAACGGCCCGGTTCCCGTCGCCACCTACACCGTCGATGATGGCAACGGCGGCACCGACACCGCCACGCTGACCATCGCCGTGACGCCTGTCAACGACGCCCCGGTGGCTGCCGACGACAGCAACTCGACGGTGGAAGACACAACCCTGACGGTGGATGCCGCTTCGGGTCTCTTGTCCAACGACAGCGATGTCGACGGCGACACACTCAGCGTCACCGGCTTCACCGTCGGTGGCAGCAGCTATGCTGCCGGCGCCACGGCCAGCCTGGCCGAAGGCGACCTGACCATCAACGCCGATGGCTCCTACACCTTCGTGCCCGCCACGGACTACAACGGCCCGGTCCCGGTTGCCACCTACACCGTCGATGATGGCAACGGCGGTACCGACACCGCCACCCTGACCATCGCCGTCACCCCGGTCAACGACGCACCGGTCGCAACGGATGACAGCAACTCCACGGCCGAGGACACAACTCTGACGGTGGACGCCGCCTCCGGCCTGCTGGCCAATGACAGCGATGTCGACGGCGACACGCTCAGTGTGACGGACTTCACCGTCGGTGGCAGCAGCTATGCTGCCGGCGCGACCGCGTCTCTGGCCGAAGGCGATCTGACCATCAACGCCGATGGCTCCTACACCTTCGTGCCCGCCGCGGACTATAACGGCCCGGTCCCGGTTGCCACCTACACCGTCGATGACGGCAACGGCGGCACCGACACCGCCACCCTGACCATCGCCGTCACCCCGGTCAACGACGCCCCGGTCGCCACGGACGATGCCAACTCGACGGCCGAGGACACCACGCTCACCGTCGCTGCCGCTTCCGGCCTGCTCGCGAACGACACGGACATCGACGGCGACACGCTCAGTGTGACGGACTTCACGGTCGGTGGCAGCAGCTATGCCGCCGGCGCCACTGCGTCCCTGGCCGAGGGCGACCTGACCATCAACGCCGATGGCAGCTACACCTTCGTGCCCGCCACGGACTATAACGGCCCGGTCCCGGTTGCCACCTACACCGTCGATGACGGCAACGGCGGCACCGATACCGCTACCCTGACCATCGCCGTGACTCCGGTCAACGACGCGCCGGTCGCCACGGACGATGCCAACTCGACGGCCGAGGACACCACGCTCACCGTCGCTGCCGCTTCCGGCCTGCTGGCCAACGACACGGACATCGACGGCGACACGCTCAGCATCACCGGCTTTACGGTTGACGGCTCGAGCTATGCCGCCGGCGCCACTGCGTCCCTGGCCGAGGGCGATCTGACCATCAACGCGGACGGCAGCTACAGCTTCGTCCCCGCCACGGATTATAACGGCCCGGTTCCGGTCGCCACCTACACCGTAGATGACGGCAACGGCGGTACCGACACCGCCACCCTGACCATCGCCGTCACCCCGGTCAACGACGCCCCGGTCGCAACGGATGACAGCAACTCCACGGCCGAGGACACAACTCTGACGGTGGACGCTGCCTCCGGCCTGCTCGCCAACGATACTGATATCGACGGCGACACGCTCAGTGTGACGGACTTCACGGTCGGTGGCAGCAGCTATGCTGCCGGCGCCACGGCCAGCCTGGCCGAGGGCGATCTGACCATCAACGCCGACGGCAGCTACACCTTCGTGCCGGCCACGGACTATAATGGCCCGGTCCCGGTTGCCACCTACACCGTCGATGACGGCAACGGCGGTACCGACACCGCCACCCTGACCATCGCCGTCACCCCGGTCAACGACGCACCGGTCGCAACGGACGATGCCAACTCGACGGCGGAAGATACAACCCTGACGGTTGATGCTGCCTCCGGCCTGCTGGCCAACGACACGGACATCGACGGCGACACGCTCAGCATCACCGGCTTTACGGTTGACGGCTCGAGCTATGCCGCCGGCGCCACTGCGTCCCTGGCCGAGGGCGATCTGACCATTAACGCCGATGGCAGCTACAGCTTCGTCCCCGCCACGGACTATAACGGCCCGGTCCCGGTTGCCACCTACACGGTCGACGACGGCAACGGCGGCACCGACACCGCCACCCTGACCATCGCCGTCACTCCGGTCAACGACGCACCGGTGGCTGCCGACGACAGCAACTCGACGGCGGAAGATACAACCCTGACGGTGGACGCCGCCTCTGGCCTGCTGGCCAACGACAGCGATGTCGACGGCGACACGCTCAGCGTCACCGGCTTCACGGTCGGTGGCAGCAGCTATGCTGCCGGCGCCACGGCCAGCCTGGCCGAAGGCGATCTGACCATCAACGCCGACGGCAGCTACACTTTTGTGCCCGCCACGGACTATAACGGCCCGGTTCCGGTCGCCACCTACACCGTCGATGATGGCAACGGCGGCACCGACACCGCCACCCTGACCATCGCCGTCACCCCGGTCAACGACGCACCGGTCGCCACGGACGACAGCAACTCCACGGCCGAGGACACAACCCTGACGGTCGCTGCCGCTTCCGGCCTGCTCGCCAACGACAGCGATATCGACGGCGACACGCTCAGCGTCACCGGCTTTACGGTTGACGGCTCGAGCTATGCCGCCGGCGCCACTGCGTCCCTGGCCGAGGGCGATCTGACCATCAACGCCGATGGCAGCTACACTTTTGTGCCGGCGCCAAGTTACAACGGCCCGGTTCCCGTTGCGACGTATACGGTCGATGACGGCAACGGCGGTACGGATACGGCGACGCTGGCACTGACGGTTGGTGCCGTCAACGACGCACCGGTCGCCACGGACGACAGCAACTCCACGGCCGAGGACACAACCCTGACGGTCGCTGCCGCCTCCGGCCTGCTGGCCAACGATACGGATATCGACGGCGACACCCTCAGTGTGACGGACTTCACCGTCGGTGGCAGCAGCTATGCCGCCGGCGCCACTGCGTCCCTGGCCGAGGGCGACCTGACCATCAACGCCGATGGCAGCTACACCTTCGTGCCCGCCGCGGACTATAACGGCCCGGTCCCGGTTGCCACCTACACGGTCGACGACGGCAACGGCGGCACCGACACCGCCACGCTGACCATCGCCGTCACTCCGGTCAACGACGCCCCGGTGGCTGTCGATGACAGCAACTCGACGGCGGAAGACACAACCCTGACGGTCGCTGCCGCTTCCGGGCTGCTGGCCAACGACAGCGATGTCGACGGCGACACGCTCAGCGTCACCGGCTTTACGGTTGACGGCTCGAGCTATGCCGCCGGCGCCACTGCGTCCCTGGCCGAGGGCGATCTGACCATCAACGCCGACGGCAGCTACACCTTCGTGCCCGCCACGGACTATAACGGCCCGGTTCCGGCCGCCACCTACACCGTCGATGACGGCAACGGCGGCACCGACACCGCCACCCTGACCATCGCCGTCACCCCGGTCAACGACGCCCCGGTCGCCACGGACGATGCCAACTCGACGGCCGAGGACACCACGCTCACCGTCGCTGCCGCTTCCGGCCTGCTCGCGAACGACACGGACATCGACGGCGACACGCTCAGTGTGACGGACTTCACGGTCGGTGGCAGCAGCTATGCTGCCGGCGCCACGGCCAGCCTGGCCGAGGGCGATCTGACCATCAACGCCGACGGCAGCTACACCTTCGTGCCGGCCACGGACTATAATGGCCCGGTCCCGGTTGCCACCTACACCGTCGATGACGGCAACGGCGGTACCGACACCGCCACCCTGACCATCGCCGTCACCCCGGTCAACGACGCACCGGTCGCAACGGACGATGCCAACTCGACGGCGGAAGATACAACCCTGACGGTTGATGCTGCCTCCGGCCTGCTGGCCAACGACACGGACATCGACGGCGACACGCTCAGCATCACCGGCTTTACGGTTGACGGCTCGAGCTATGCCGCCGGCGCCACGGCGTCGCTGGCCGAGGGCGATCTGACCATTAACGCCGATGGCAGCTACAGCTTCGTCCCCGCCACGGACTATAACGGCCCGGTCCCGGTTGCCACCTACACGGTCGACGACGGCAACGGCGGCACCGACACCGCCACCCTGACCATCGCCGTCACTCCGGTCAACGACGCACCGGTGGCTGCCGACGACAGCAACTCGACGGCCGAAGATACAACCCTGACGGTGGACGCCGCCTCTGGCCTGCTGGCCAACGATACTGATATCGACGGCGACACGCTCAGCGTCACCGGCTTCACCGTCGGTGGCAGCAGCTATGCTGCCGGCGCCACGGCCAGCCTGGCCGAGGGCGATCTGACCATCAACGCCGATGGCAGCTACAGCTTCGTCCCCGCCACGGACTATAACGGCCCGGTCCCGGTTGCCACCTACACGGTCGACGACGGCAACGGCGGCACCGACACCGCCACCCTGACCATCGCCGTCACTCCGGTCAACGACGCACCGGTGGCTGCCGACGACAGCAACTCGACGGCGGAAGATACAACCCTGACGGTGGACGCCGCCTCTGGCCTGCTGGCCAACGACAGCGATGTCGACGGCGACACGCTCAGCATCACCGGCTTTACGGTTGACGGCTCGAGCTATGCCGCCGGCGCCACTGCGTCGCTGGCCGAGGGCGATCTGACCATCAACGCGGACGGCAGCTACAGCTTCGTCCCCGCCACGGACTATAACGGCCCGGTTCCGGTCGCCACCTACACCGTCGATGACGGCAACGGCGGTACCGACACCGCCACCCTGACCATCGCCGTCACCCCGGTCAACGACGCACCGGTCGCAACGGACGATGCCAACTCGACGGCGGAAGATACAACCCTGACGGTTGATGCTGCCTCCGGCCTGCTGGCCAACGACACGGACATCGACGGCGACACGCTCAGCATCACCGGCTTTACGGTTGACGGCTCGAGCTATGCCGCCGGCGCCACGGCGTCGCTGGCCGAGGGCGATCTGACCATTAACGCCGATGGCAGCTACAGCTTCGTCCCCGCCACGGATTATAACGGCCCGGTTCCCGTCGCCACCTACACCGTCGATGACGGCAACGGCGGTACCGACACCGCCACCCTGACCATCGCCGTCACCCCGGTCAACGACGCCCCGGTCGCAACGGATGACAGCAACTCCACGGCCGAGGACACAACTCTGACGGTGGACGCTGCCTCCGGCCTGCTCGCCAACGATACTGATATCGACGGCGACACGCTCAGTGTGACGGACTTCACGGTCGGTGGCAGCAGCTATGCTGCCGGCGCCACGGCCAGCCTGGCCGAGGGCGACCTGACCATCAACGCCGACGGCAGCTACAGCTTCGTGCCCGCCACGGACTATAACGGCCCGGTTCCGGCCGCCACCTACACCGTCGATGACGGCAACGGCGGTACCGACACCGCCACCCTGACCATCGCCGTCACCCCGGTCAACGACGCACCGGTCGCAACGGACGATGCCAACTCGACGGCGGAAGATACAACCCTGACGGTTGATGCTGCCTCCGGCCTGCTCGCCAACGACACGGACATCGACGGCGACACGCTCAGCATCACCGGCTTTACGGTTGACGGCTCGAGCTATGCCGCCGGCGCCACGGCGTCGCTGGCCGAGGGCGATCTGACCATTAACGCCGATGGCAGCTACAGCTTCGTCCCCGCCACGGACTATAACGGCCCGGTTCCGGCCGCCACCTACACCGTCGATGACGGCAACGGCGGCACCGACACCGCCACCCTGACCATTGCCGTCACCGTCGTAAACAACGCTCCGGTGGCGACGGATGATGCCCAGACGACGACTGAAGACACGTCCGTCTCCGGAACCGTGACCTCAACGGACGTTGATGGAGACCCGCTGATCACAACATTGGACAGCGGTCCAAGCAATGGCTCCGCTATCGTCAACCCGGATGGTACCTACAGCTACACGCCGGAGCCCGACTTCATTGGAACCGACAGCTTTACGGTGCTCGTTGACGACGGCAACGGCGGTACCGACATCGCGACGGTGACCATCACGGTCACGCCGGTGAACGATGCTCCGGTGGCGACGGACGATGCCCGGACGACCCCGGAGGACACGCCGGTCAGCGGTGTTGTAACTTCTACGGACGTGGACGGTGATGCTCTGACTGCATCCCTGGACAGCGGTCCGAGCAACGGCTCCGTCACAGTCAACCCTGACGGCACCTACAGCTACACGCCGGATCCCGATTTCACCGGAACCGACAGTTTCACGGTGCTCATTGACGACGGCAACGGCGGTACCGACACCGCGACGGTGACCATCACGGTCACGCCGGTGAACGATGCCCCGGTGGCGACGGGTGATGCCCGGACGACCCCGGAAGACACGCCGGTCAGCGGTGCGGTCACCTCTACAGATGTTGACGGCGGTTCGCCGGTCTTCAGCCTCCGCAATGGCCCGAGCAATGGCTCCGTTACCGTCAACCCGGACGGCACCTACAGCTACACGCCGGAGCCCGATTTCACCGGCACTGACACTTTCACCGTGCTTGTCGACGATGGCAATGGCGGTACCGACATCGCGACTGTGACCATCACGGTCACGCCGGTGAACGATGCCCCGGTGGCACAGGACGACGCCAAGACGACGCCGGAAGACACTCCAGTAAGCGGTGCTGTCACCTCCACGGACGTGGACGGTGATACTCTAATCGCAACCTTGGACAGCGGTCCGAGCAACGGCTCCGTCACAGTCAACCCTGACGGCACCTACAGCTACACGCCGGATCCCGATTTCACCGGAACCGACAGTTTCACGGTGCTCGTTGACGACGGCAACGGCGGTACCGACATCGCGACTGTGACCATCACGGTCACGCCGGTGAACGATGCCCCGGTGGCGACGGGTGATGCCCGGACGACCCCGGAAGACACGCCGGTCAACGGTGTGGTCACCTCTACAGATGTTGACGGCGGTTCGCCGGTCTTCAGCCTCCGCAATAGCCCGAGCAATGGCTCCGTTACCGTCAACCCGGACGGCACCTACAGCTACACGCCGGAGCCCGATTTCACCGGCACTGACACTTTCACCGTGCTTGTCGACGATGGCAATGGCGGTACCGACACCGCGACGGTGACCATCACGGTCACGCCGGTGAACGATGCCCCGGTGGCGACGGGTGATGCCCGGACGACCCCGGAAGACACGCCGGTCAGCGGTGCGGTCACCTCTACAGATGTTGACGGCGGTTCGCCGGTCTTCAGCCTCCGCAATGGCCCGAGCAATGGCTCCGTTACCGTCAACCCGGACGGCACCTACAGCTACACGCCGGAGCCCGATTTCACCGGCACTGACACTTTCACCGTGCTTGTCGACGATGGCAATGGCGGTACCGACATCGCGACGGTGACCATCACGGTCACGCCGGTGAACGATGCCCCGGTGGCACAGGACGACGCCAAGACGACGCCGGAAGACACTCCAGTAAGCGGTGCTGTCACCTCCACGGACGTGGACGGCGGTTCGCCGGTCTTCAGCCTCCGCAATAGCCCGAGCAATGGCTCCGTTACCGTCAACCCGGACGGCACCTACAGCTACACGCCGGAGCCCGATTTCACCGGCACTGACACTTTCACCGTGCTTGTCGACGATGGCAATGGCGGTACCGACATTGCCAGGGTGACCATCACGGTCACGCCGGTGAACGATGCCCCGGTGGCACAGGACGATCTGTTCACCGTCGGCGAAAACGAAAGCGGCTCGGGATCGGTGGCCGGCAACGACTTCGACGTCGACGGCGACAGCCTGGCGTTTGCCCTTGAAAGTGCTCCGGCCATGGGCACACTGGTGTTCAATGCCGATGGAACAATTACCTATACACCAAACCTGGACTACACGGGTGTCGACACATTCACCTACAGCATCGCTGATCCTTCGGGGTTGACGAGTCTGGCATCCGTACAAATCGATGTCGTGCCATCCGGTGCCGCTTTCGTTGAGACGATGCTTGGCCGCGATGATCCTGTGGACCCGGTTCGGGATGCAGCCATTGTAGGCGCCACAATCACCGCAGACGGCGTGATTGTGGACACGGTGAACCAGGTCAATTCGCTCAACAGCGTTGGTACGATAGGCGCCGATGGGGTGATTGTTGAAACGGCCAATGCCATCGAAAACCTAGACGGAACCGGCAGCATTGGTGAAACAATCGATGGTGTTTTGACCGCTTTGTCGGAAGACCGGGTGCGGGAGGTGCTGGAATCATTCCAACTCCTGTACGGTCAGCAATTTGAGGCGCTGGAACCCGAAGGACTGTCCGGCTTTTCGCTTCGTCAGACAGTGGCGGCCGACACTTTGAACGATGGAAGCATCCGTCAGGGCAATGTTGTGATTGATACATTGGTGCGTGAAGACCAGCTCTATGTTCAGGTTTCAGGGCACACCGATACGGCCGGCTCGGAGATAGTGGAGTTCAGGTTCAAGCGCGATGACGGTCGGCCTTTGCCTGATTGGTTGCGTGCTACCCGGGGTGGCTTGCTGATTGGCCACAGGCCGGTCAATGTCGATGAGGTCACCGTATCTGTCACCGCTGTGTTCAATGACGGAACTGCACAAACAACGACGGTCCTGATTCAAGCCAGGTCAGGCGAGATCCAACTGGTTGAGAAAATGGCCGCTATGGACGTAGAGCATCGCGGCTTCGCCGGACAGTTGAGCGATAGCGAGATATCGCAAACCCAGGAGATCGATGCTCTTGCCGACGCACTGAAGACTGGATACCGGTAGCGAGGTTACGTCAGGGTGATGAAATACACGATTTGCGGGAAATTTTGAAAATTACACCCGAATAAGTTGAATTAATGGGAGTGAGCTGTTAAAAACTTGTCAACATTGCAAAGAAAATCATGCCTGCGCTCCAAAGTTGAAACAGGGTATACTCTCCACGAATCAGTGATTCGAACTCGTGCGTGGGGCAGTCGTGCATTTGGTGGGGATGAGGCACCTGAAGGGTGTGGCAGGAAGTTGGGCTGGCTTGCGCCGGACAATATGTGCTTGCTTCATGCTTGGAGTAGCCGCTTGCACAGTCGTTCCCGAACCGTTCGACGAAGTCTCCGTAGCTCAGTTCGCAGCCCGCAATCTCGAGGCGGTTACCGAAAATCAGGAAAAGGTTGCCGGCAAGATTGATTTGTACGAGGCGATGGCTCGCGCCTTGAAGTACAATCTCGACTACAAAGTCGAGTTGATGGAAAAAGCTCTCAAGATCAAGAGCTTAGATCTTGCTCACTACAAGATGCTGCCGGACCTTGTTGCAGGAAGTGGTTATGCCGGGCGAAGCAATTTCTCCGGTGGGAACAGCCGCCTGCTAAGCGGCAAGGGACTGTTTCAGGACAATGGTGATCTGGGAACCGAGAGCCTGCAGTCATCGACATCGCAGGAACGCGACATTCTTAGTGCCGATGTAAGGTTCACCTGGAACGTTTTGGATTTCGGCCTGTCCTATGTGCGCGCCAAACAGGCGGCGGACGAGGTGCTGATTGCCGGTCAGCTGAAGCGCAAGGTGATCAACCGGGTGATTGAAGATGTGCGCACCGCCTATTGGAGGGCAGTCAGCTACGAACGGCTGATCCGCAAGCTTCGTCGACTGGATGGCCGCGTGCGGCAAGCGCTGGCGAACACCCGCGCGCTGTACAAGAACCGCGATACCTCGTTGATCACCGTACTGACCTACGAACGCGAACTGGTTGAGATCAAGAGAGAGCTTCAGCGTCTGGAAGCGGACCTCAGCGTTGCCAAGTCGCAACTGGCGGCATTGATGAACCTGCCTCCGGACACGAAATACACGCTGGTCCACAACAAGCGCCACTCCAGATCTCTCAAATTGCGGCAGCACCCCAAGGACATGATCGCCAGCGCCCTGCGCAAACGCCCCGAGTTGCGGGAAATGCAGTATCGTTTGCGGATCAACGAAAAAGAGGCCGACGCAGCATTGCTGGAGTTGCTGCCCAGTCTGCAGGCGTATGCCGGAGCCAATTATGACAGCAACGATTTCCTGTTCAATCAGCATTGGTTGAGTTGGGGGTCGAAGGTCAGCTGGAATCTGCTCAACGTATTTAGATATCCGGCGCGCAAGAATGTTGTACAGGCACAGGACGACCTGTTGCGCCAGCGTGCGTTGGCTTTGACGATGGCCATCATGACACAGGTCCATGTCAGCCGTGTCCGGTTCAAGCAGAACCGCAAGCAGCTTCTGACCGCGGCGGAGTTCTACAACGTTCAGGCGAGGTTGTTGAAACAGATCAGAACCGAAGCCGCCGCAGACCGGGTGAGTGAACAAACTCTCATCCGTGAGGAAATGAACATGCTTGTTGCGGATGTGAAGTATGACATCGCCTTCGCCGATCTGCACAACGCGTTTGCCAATGTCTATGCCTCGCTCGGCGTCGATCCTTATCCCGCAGATGGTTTGGACACATCCTTGAGCGTCAAACAGCTCAAGGGTGTGTTGCGCAAACTGTGGATCGAGCGCGGTGACTACTCGCAAGCCAGAAAGCTCGCCGCCAAATAAAATTTCAGGCTGTTTTGCACCAGTTTGATCGCTCTCATTAACTTTTCCGAAAGGAATAGGGTGGGAAATTGGGTGGTGTGGGCCTTCAGGCGTCTTCTTCGTGTAATTTCTGAACCTCGAGATAAATGCAGGGAAGCCTCAGACGAATGTACAACCTTTTGTTGTGAGCGAGGAAGATGCACTCCAGGGTGCCGAGATTCATTGTGCCGGCTGCGTTGTCTGCCGGACTCTGCTTTGTGGCCCTGGGTGCTGGCGCAGATGCGGCCGATACTCAGGCCCAGGAATTGCCGGTACGTGGCGTCGTCAGGCCGGTACAGCAAGCCGTCATAGCCACCGACCTGTTTGCGCAGGTCGCGAAGTTGCCGTTCAAAGAAGGCGAAGGCTTTTCCCAAGGCGACTTGCTGATCGAGTTCAACTGTACCGGCTACCGGGCGCAGAAAAAGGCCGCTGAAGCAGAACACCGAGCCAGCCAGCTCGAGTATCAGAACCAGAAGGTGCTCGCAAAGCACAAGGCTATTGGCCGGCATGAACTGGAGATCGCGGCAACCAAGGTATCAGCCAGCGCCGCAAAGGTTGAGGAGCTGGCGAGCAGGACGGCGCAATGCCGCATCGCTGCACCGTTCTCCGGCAGAGTTGCCACTTTGTCGGTCAATCAATACGAAATGCCTGCCGCCGGAAGTCCGCTCGTAACGATCATCGACGACAATGCTTTTGAGATCGAACTGATCGTGCCCTCCCAATGGTTGAACTGGCTCACCGTCAGTGGACGCTTCGCATTCGAGGTGGATGAAACCCGGCAGGTGTTGCAGGCCACGATCAGCCGCTTCGGTGCTGCGGTTGATCCGGTCAGTCAAACCATCACGGTGATCGGCAAGTTTGACAGTCATCCGCAGGGCGTGAAGGCGGGCATGAGCGGCATGGCACACTTCGCGATTCCGGAAGGCTAGCCATGCAGGGTGGATCTGAAAAGACCGACCCGCCGGCAAACGCAAGGGCTGGTCGCATTGACATCAAGCGGCCGACCGCACCTCGCCCGCAGGCCGTTGACGATGCTTCTAGCGCCGCCCTGTTGGCGCTGCTGCGAATGGAAGCCGAAGCGCGCAAAATCGACGACCCCAAACAGCTGATTCATCTGATCGCCAACGAAACACGAAAGCTGATCCGGGCTCGGCAGGTCTTCTTGCTCAAGCGTTCCCGAGGCCGCGTCCTTCGCATTCAGGCGATCTCCAGCGTCGATGTTGTAGACCGCAACACCCCGCTCGTTCGCTGGATCGAACGCATTGTCGGGCGCCTTGCATCGGACACGGGGCTGCAAGACATTAAGGAGTTTGCGCTTCCCGCCTATTGTGATGACGACGACGAGGAGGTCGCAACCTACCCGTTCCGCAATTTCCTTTGGGCGCCGCTGAAATTGCGTGACGATACGGTGTTCGCCGGATTGCTTGTGTCGCGCGAACAGGTCTGGTTGGAGGCGGATACTGTTGTCGTCCGCCGTCTGACAGATTGCTTTGCCCATGCCTGGTCGGCTCTGTCCGGTGCCAAATCGCTGCGGCGCACTGGTCTTGGCGCCCGTTACCTGTGGCTCTTGGCAGCGGTATTAGTGGCAGGAGCGATGGCGCTTCCAATCCCGATGACCGCCCTTGCGCCAGCGGAAATCGTGCCGAAGCATCCATATATCGTCACGGCACCGATTGATGGTACGGTCCGTGAAGTGGTGGTGCGGCCAAACGCTCCCGTCAAGGTTGGCGATCAACTGGTCCAGATTGAGGACATTGAGCTCCGCAATGAGTTGCAACTGGCCGAGAACCAGGTGCTCGTCGCGCAATCGCAGCTCAAGCGATCGTCACAGGCCGCATTTGACGATCCCGAGGCAAGGCGGGAACTGCGGATCGCCATGTCGGAACTGGAGCTCCGCCGGACCGAGCGTGACTATGCCCGCGACCGTCTGTCGAAAGTCTCCATCACGGCAACCACCACTGGCCTCGCCGTGTTTGGTAGCGTGCAGGAATGGGCCGGCAGACCTGTCAGGACCGGCGAACGCATCATGCAAATCGCAGATCCTGACAAGGTTGAAGTCCGGGTCCGATTGCCGGTGTCTGATGCACTGGTGCTCAAGCAAGGCGCGAAAATGAAGCTCTACCTGGACTCAGACCCGTTACATCCGGTAACGGCAGTCCTGACGCAGGCAGGGCATGAAGCATCGGAGGATGAAACCGGTACGCTTTCATACCGCCTGACCGGTGAGCTCGATGACCAAGCCGCGCTGCCCAGAATCGGCACCCGCGGCACAGCCCAAGTCTATGGTGAAGACACCGCATTGTTCTTCTATCTGTTCCGCAAGCCGATCATGGCCGTGCGCCAACATCTCGGATTGTAGTCGTGCAGCCGCCCGGCGAACCTGTCCCGCTCCCGCCGTTGCGCCAAGATCTGCAATTGCTGGAAGGCGCACACACGATAACCGGGCGTCCGACTTGGCTGATCTTTGATCCGGTACGTCATAGCTACTTTCAGGTCGACCAGCGCAGCTACCGGCTTTTGTGCCTATGGCACGAATGCCGGGACAGTCAGGAGCTTCTGGCAAAGGCCAGCGCCCGGGAAGGGGTGCACGACGCCGGCCAGACCCTGGCTGAACTGTTGCTGTTCATTGAGCAGAACCATCTTGTCCTTGAAGCAGCAAACGGCTGGCGTCACTACGCTGAAAGTGCAGCACGCCAAAAGCGCAGCTGGGCATCCTGGTTTGTCCACAGCTATTTGTTTTTCAGGATTCCCTTGGTGCGTCCGCATCGCTTCCTGCGCCGGGTCGTGCCATGGATTGCCCCGCTGTTCTCCTGGCCAACGTTTATCCTGCTGTCTGTTCTCGGTTTGCTGGGTATCTATTTGACAGCCCGTCAATGGGACGAGTTCACGAACACTTTTCCAGACTTTTTCAACGTCGAAGGCATTCTGTTCTATCTGCTCGTCCTCATTGGCATCAAGATCGTTCACGAACTGGCACACGCTCTCACAGCAGCGCACTTTGGCTGCCGGGTTCCGACCATGGGCGTGGCGTTTCTGGTCATGTTTCCGGTGTTGTATACCGATGTAACCGATGCCTGGCGGCTTCAATCCAGGCGCCAGCGCATACTGATTGGCGCCGCCGGCATGATTGCCGAACTGGTTCTGGCCGCACTGGCGACATTTGCCTGGGCATTCCTGCCCGTCGGCACGGCAAAGTCTCTGGCCTTTGTCGTGGCGACCTTGAGTTGGGTGCTCAGTCTTGCCATCAACCTCAATCCGTTGATGCGGTTCGACGGTTACTATCTGCTGTCCGATGCGCTCGGTATCGAGAATCTGCAGAGCCGTGCATTTGCGCTGGGCCGTTGGAAGTTGCGGGAATGGCTGTTCGGGTTGGGGCTCGAACCGCCTGAGAGACTTCCGCACGGCATGACTGGAACGTTGATCGCATTTGCCTGGGCAACCTGGGTCTACCGGTTCTTTCTTTTCATCGGTATTGCGTTGCTCGTCTACTACCTGTTTTTCAAAGTGCTGGGTTTGCTGCTGTTCGTCATCGAAATCATTTGGTTCATCGGTCGGCCGGTTTGGTCGGAAATAAAGGAGTGGATCGCCATGCGCAATGAACTGATCAGGTCACCGCGCGCCTATGTATCCGCAACGGTCGCCGTCGCAGCGGCGGTTCTTTGCATTATCCCCTGGACAACCTCAGTCGATGTGCCGGCCGTGATCGAGACGCGGACTTACGAAAGGCTGCACCCTGTTGCGGCCGCCCGCATTGAGAGCGTGAGTGCCCGTCCCGGTCAGCAGGTGAGCGAAGGGCAGGTGTTGCTGACATTGCATGCACCTGACCTTGAGAAAGAACTGAAGATCACCAGGACCAGATTGCAACTGGTCGAGCAACGGCAAATCCGGGCAGTAGCGGACAACAAGGATCGGGCCCAGGTCATCGTACTCGAGCGTGAACGCCAGCTCTTGCTGGATCAGGTCGCTGGACTGCAGGCCCGGTTGAACCAGCTCGTGTTGCGGGCACCCTTCGCAGGCCGCCTGGTTGACCTGGCCCCCAACCTGCACATCGGCCGATGGGTCGCGCGGGATGAGGTGTTGATGACGGTCGTCGACGACACCGGATATGTCGCCCGAGGCTATCTGGCTGAATCGGATCTTTGGCGTATTAATTCTGGTGCCGAGGGCACCTTTGTTCCAGATGACGTGCAGCGCTCAAGCGTGCCGATTATCGCCCGCGATATAGCCATCGCGAACAGCCCGGTCCTGGACATCAGCTATCTGGCTTCTCACTATGGCGGACCGATCGCCGTTCACGTCAATGTGGAGGAGGGCGTCGTACCTCTGGAATCGCAGTACCTGGTGACACTGGACCTTCCGGAACACGATATCCCCGGACTGCCGGTGCAGCGCGGCCTGGTCAAGTTGGAGGGAAAGCCTGAAAGCATCCTCGCGCGCGTCTGGCGCCGTACCTTGCAGGTGCTGGTGCGCGAAAGTGGGGCATGACGCTCTCGGCCCGGACCCAGGACTCTTCGGTCAGGCTCTAGTTGCAGGACTTCGCCATCGCCGTGTCCAGGTCGCGATAGCATTTCCAATCCGATGCACAGAACACGCGCTCCATTTTGGAGAATGACATGATGGCGCTGCCTTTCCGGCACTTCACGATAACTTCCAACACCGGCCCGAGATCCTTGACGGCTTCCACCCGCGCTTTGGTATCGACGAATTCGGGATAGTAGGTGAAGCTCGTCGCAGCGGTCGCGACCAGGAGAATATTAATCATTCATTTGCCACCTGTGCCAGATTGAACCAGTTGAACGGCCTCAATCGGCTAAGCAGCAATAATGGAACCAGAATCTTTAGAGCCAATCGCCTGATCGGCTTGGTTTCTCGCTCGGGATGAACCGAAAGGCGCTTTATTTGGCGGAGAACTGCAGCTGGGCCAGCCTCGCGTAGAGCCCGTCGTCCTGCAGCAAGGCGTCATGCGTACCCGAAGCTACCGACTGGCCGTTCTCCATCACGATGATACGGTCGGCGTTACGCACCGTGCCCAGCCGGTGGGCAATGACCAGAGTTGTACGCTGGCGCGAAAGCTGGTCCAGCGCGTCCTGAACCAGCCTTTCGCTTTGCGAGTCCAAGGCGCTTGTTGCCTCATCGAGCAGGAGGATCGGTGCATCGGACAACACAGCCCGGGCAATAGACAATCGCTGTCTTTGGCCGCCGGACAATGTCAAGCCACGTTCTCCCACCCAGGTATCAAAACCATCCGGCAGCTTGTCAACGAACTCATCGACATGCGCCGCCTTGGCGGCTGACAGAATCTCGTCGCGAGTCGCATCCGGCCTTCCGAAGCGAATGTTGTCCAGTATCGTGCCGGAGAAGATCACCGTGTCCTGAGGAACCAGAGCCATGGCTTTGCGCAGCACGTCCGGATCGATATCACGGATGTCGATATCCGCAATGTTCACCGAACCGGCCGTCACGTCGTAGAATCGCAGCAACAGACTGAATACTGTCGACTTGCCGGCCCCTGACGGTCCGACAAGCGCAACGGTCTCACCTGGGGCAATATCCAGGCACAGGTTGTCCAGCGCGACGCTGTCAGGTCGCGACGGATATGTGAAACTAACCCCGTCAAAGCGGATTGCCCAGTCGTCCTGAGCGGGCAATGCCTTGGGAGTTGAAGGCGCTACGATGTTTTGCTGGCTGTCGAGCAGCTCGGAAAGCCGTTCGGCTGCTCCGGCTGCCAGCTGCACCTCCCCCCAAACCTCCGAAAGAGAACCCAGCGCCCCCGCCGCAAACGCCGTGTACAGCACGAACTGCCCCAATGCACCGCCCGTCATGCGGCCCGCGAGCACCTCCTGGGCGCCGAACCAAAGCACGGCGACGACCGACCCGAACGCCATGAAGATGATCGCTGCCGTCAGAATGGCGCGCGCAACTGTACGCTTCCGGGCGGCATCGAACGCTTCGGATGTGGCCTTGGAGAACTGCTTCCAAATACGGGTTTCCTGGACATAGGACTGTATGACGGCAATCGCATCCAGGGATTCCTGAGCCAACGCCGCAGAATCCGCCAGTGCGTCCTGCGCCTGCCGTGACAGCCCTCTTACCCGCCGCCCGAATATGACCAGCGGAACAATGATCAGCGGCAAAGCCAGCAATGTCAGGCCCGACAGCTTTGGACTTGTGATCACCATCATCACAATGGCGCCCGCCAGCAGCACCAGGTTGCGCAATGCTACCGACGCTGTCGAACCGAACATCGACTTGATCTGTGTCGTGTCTGCGGTCAGCCGCGACATGAGCTCACCGGTGCGCATACGCTCGTGGAACTCCGGACTGAGTACGATCAGGCGAGAGAAAACAGCATCGCGCACGTCGGCCACCACACGTTCGCCCAGCCACGTGACGAAGTAGAATCGAGCTGCGCTTGATAGAGCCAGGACAGCGACAACGATCAGCATCATTCCGAAATACTGATTAATGAACTGGGCGCTGGCACTGGAAAAGCCATGGTCGATCACCCTGCGCACGGCCAAAGGAACTATGAGCGTCGCTGCTGCGGCCATCAGCAGGCTGATCAAGGCCAAGACCAACTGCATCCTGTAACGAAAAACGAAGGGCGCCAGGCGTTTCAAAGGCTGCAGATCGCGCGTGCCGGCACGTTGCGGCTCTCGCAGAGAAGCTTTTGGCTTTGAAGTCACGCTCTCGGTGGTACTCATGCAATCTCGATCCGCAGTTCATCGCCAAGCAGATGTTCTATGCTTTTGAGAACACGGTGGCCAGCCCTAAGACGCTTGCGGGCCAATTCGCTCTCATGTATAACGCCGCACCGATATCAGGAATTCTTCGAAACTTTGTCGCGGCCGATTGATTTGCGGTTGACGGCAGCCAAATGAGACAACCCATGAAAAGCGACACCCATCCCGATTACCACACCATCAAAGTCGCCATGACCGACGGCACCGTCTTTGAGACCCGCTCGACCTGGGGCAGCGAGGGCGACACTTTGACACTCGACATCGATCCAACGACGCATCCGGCATGGACCGGCGGCAACCAGCAGCTTGTCGACCGAGGAGGCCGCGTCAGCCGCTTCAACAAGAAGTTTGGATTCCTGCAGAAGTAGTCCGACGTCGCGCAGAATTCAGAAAAGCCCCGGTATGGCCGGGGCTTTTTTAATCTTCGGTTGTGGGCATACGGGCTATCAACTATGTCGCTCACCCGCTGGCTTCTTTTCCCTGTGCGCCGCTGGCAAAGACTTGCTGCAGTCTGTCAACCTGACTGGCGACGGGATTCATTGCCTGGTCGCCGTAGTCGTTCCGATTGTTGATCATCTCTTCCATGCGCAGTATGCGTTGGTACAGAGCCAGGCTGCGCGCGATCAGTGCCTTCAGGCCGTCCGGCAACTGCTCGCTTCCGGCAACTTCACCACCCTCGCCGATTTCGTCAAGGTTGATCCGCTGCTTTTCGTTGATAGCGTCCGCCTCCGTCAGTTCTCCGGCACTCACCGCCCGTTGCAGAAGAAGCCAGGACGCCAGTTGCATAAGGCGAGTCGTCAGTCGCATGCTCTCTGTTGCATAGGCGATCGAGCCATGGCGATCGAGGTCTCTGGCGTCACCACGTCCAGGGCCATCCAGATAGTTGGCTGTCTCCTCAACCAGACCCATACCCTCCTGAAAAACCTTGTTGAATTGGTCGGAATTGGCGAAGCGCGCCATGAAATCGATAAGGGTTTCCGAATTGGAGTTCGCCTTGCCGTTGTCCAAACCTGTCATTTTTATGTCCTTCATGTCCGCCGCTTGGGCATGCCAGTTGATGTTGTTCGGCATCGCCGGACCAAAATGGCGCAATGCCCGCATTCACACCACCCGGTGCAATTCCGATGCCAACATACAATGGCAGCTGCAAGCTGGCAAAGGTTGGTCTGAAACAAAAAAAGAGCCGCGGAAACCGCGGCTCAAAGTCTAACAGGGAGGCGTCAAACAGAGTGACAGGAGCCACTCGTCAAATCCAGATCACTGGATTACGTTAACCACTATATGGCCTGACCCTTACCAAATAGTTAACAAGATTCATTTTGACGCAAGTTTGACAGAAATTGGAAAGGATGGATTGAATAAATTAATAAAAACAAATAGTTAGTGACATCGAAATTTTTCAATCTCGCTTGAAGAATGACTCTGCGGCAGCTTTGCTCGTCTGCTTTGTGGCAATCTCCGCCTGATGTCTGGCAATTTCGTCCTGCAAAATGCTGATGCGTTTTCCCAGTTCTTCCAGCGAACAGGCCGAAAGGTCATCCCCGACACTGATACTTGCCGGCAAAAGCCTGTCCTCGTCGCCATCGGTCATCCGGCCATCTCCCAGTCAAATGAGCATCACAAACACAGTGGCCCGTTGCCATGCTGCCATCAATAGCAACATATGTCTCATGGTAGCGACCAACAAACCGCCTTTTGTGAAAAACGTCAGCGGATCCGAGCTTTTTCACAATTTTTCGTCCAGCAAGCCTCTTTGTCAGGCCGTTCATGTCGGCTAACTTGCCTGACTCTTAGTACACGCAAAGATTGAGGAAATCAGTGGTGACACAGATACCGCCCGAAATGACGGCCATTGCAATAACCGAACCCGGCCCCAGCGATGTGCTGCAGCCAGTGCGTTTGGAAACGCCTGAACCTGGCCCGGGCGAAGTTCTGATCGAAGTCGCCGCGGCCGGTGTGAATCGTCCCGATGTGTTGCAGCGGCTGGGCGGTTACCCGCCACCGCCCGGTGCTCCGGACACGCCCGGGCTTGAAGTTGCCGGCACAGTGGTTCGCTGCGGTGAGGAGACCGTAGTTCGTTCCGTGGGCGATGAAGTTTGTGCCCTGGTTCCGGGCGGTGGTTACGCTCAGTATTGCATTGCCGCCGAGGCCAACACCCTGCCTGTTCCCCAAGGCTTCAGCATGACTCAAGCCGCGGCATTGCCGGAAACCTTTTTCACCGTATGGACCAATGTCTTTGAGCGCGGTGCGCTTCAGCCCGGTGAGACCTTCCTGGTGCATGGCGGATCGAGCGGCATTGGGACAACGGCAATCATGCTGGCGAACGCTTTCGGCGCCCGGGTGTTCGCAACGGCCGGGTCGCCGGACAAATGCCGGGTCTGCGAGAAACTCGGTGCCGAGCTTTGTGTCGATTATCGCCAGGCGGACTTCGTTGAAGCGATCAGGCAGGTCGTCGGCAAGCGCGGTGTTGATGTCATCCTCGATATGGTTGGCGGTGACTACATTGCCCGCAACATCCGGCTTGCCGCACGCGATGGCAGGATCGTCAACATCGCCTACCTGAACGGGTCGAAGACCGAGGTCGATTTCCTTCCGTTGATGCTCAAGCGCCTGACGCTGACGGGCTCGACCCTGCGGGTGCGCCCCGTTGCGGAAAAGGCAGGCATCGCGGAGGCGCTGAGAGTAAAGGTTTGGCCACTGCTTGAAGACGGTTCGCTCAAGCCGGTCATTCATTCGACATTTCCCCTGAAGGACGCCGCGCTGGCCCACGCACTGATGGAATCCAGTTCGCACATCGGCAAGATCGTCCTGACTGTTTAGCGCATCGACCCGGCTGATTTGTCCATTGCATGGACGTCCGCTGCGGCCTATATAGCGGCTATCCCATGACACCGTCGTCAATCGACAAGCAGAACCGTCGGTTCTGAAGGAGAAACACCATGTCGCAAGCTCCGCTGATGCCCAAGGCAACCGCTGTCTGGCTCATAGAGAACACTGCTTTGACCTTTCGCCAGATTGCCGATTTCTGCAAACTGCATGAACTTGAGGTAAAGGGTATTGCCGACGGCGATGTTGCTCAAGGCATCAAGGGAATGGACCCGGTAGCAGCGGGAGAGTTGACCCGCGACGAGTTGGACAGGGGTCAGGCCGACCCGGAGTACATGATGAAGATGGCCGAGAGCCGGGTCCAGGTACCGTTGAGCCGGACCAAGAAAGGTCCGCGCTACACGCCCGTATCGCGCCGTCAGGATCGCCCCGATGCGATAGCCTGGCTGCTCCGCTATCACCCGGAACTGCCCGACAGCCAGATCATGAAACTGGTTGGCACCACGAAGCCGACAATTCAGGCCATCCGCGACCGCACGCATTGGAACTCCGCCAACATCAAGCCGGTCGACCCTGTTACGCTCAGCCTTTGTTCTCAGCTCGATCTGGACTTTGCGGTCCAAAAAGCCGCCAAGCGGCTCGCCAAGATGCGCCAGGAAGCTGGTGAAACGGAACCCGGCGGAACGCTGATCTCCGCTGCCGAAAGCTTGGCTGAAGATTATGGAGACGGCGGGCCGCAGGAAGCCCAGCCAACTGAACCTGAGGCAGCTGAAGCTGATGCCTTCAAGGACTTCGAACCGGCACCGGCTCAGGTTGAAGAGGAAGAAGACGTTGATGCGGACTCTGTCTTCGCAAGCCTGAAGGAACTGAAATCTGACCTGAAAGATGCTGAAGGCCAATAGCAACGACAAAGCGTCGTCTCAGCGTTGTTCACTGTCACGATCAAGAACCATCAGCTTGGACAAGAATTCCGGCCGCTGTGACACAACGGAAAAGCCGGCGTCGCTGAATATCTGGCCCAGGTCTTCCTTGGTGTAGCTGGTGTAATACGGCTCGTGGAAGTTGATTGGAAAGGCTTCCAGCATGCCGTCATAGCCGTCAGCGTCGCCCAGTTGCAGGCTGTCCATGAAGATCAGGCGGCCTCTGGGTCGGAGGATGCGGGCGAATTCACGGGCGATGATGCGGCGCACCTTGGGTGGCACCTCGTGGAACAGGTAGACCGAGGTGACGACATCAAACGAGGCATCGGCAAAGGGCAGGGTTTCGGCATTGGCCGGCACGTACTCGGCGCGATAAGGTCGCAAGTGGGTCTTTGCCTCTGACAAATAACTGTCTGACAAATCGCTCAATGTGAGATCGATTCGCGGCCAGGACTGCTTGATGAAACGTCCGAGGCGGCCGGTCCCGCACGCGATGTCGGCGATCTTGACCTTGCGCTGGTCCTTACCGGCCATGAATTCGGCCAGCGGCACCAGGCATTGCCGGCGCATGGCATTGGCGGTGCCGGAAAACAGTACCTCGACCTGCATGTCGTAGAGCTCAGCCGACTCCTCGGTCAGATATCCGCCGGTCTGGAAATGAAAGTTTTGCAGGAAATAGGCCGGCAGCTTGTCCTTCAGCTCCGATGAGTAGACCTCATCGCCGCGCCGTTCTGCCTTGCGGTCGGCGGATAGCGGAAGGTCGGCGAAATACTTGCGACTAAGGCCGATCAGCGAGGGCAGGGTACCATCGTGATCCCGTGGTACGGGATAGAGACCGCGATCTGCGTTGGCCAGGTCGCGTTCGAACAGCGACGCCATATCACGCAGCATCCGTTCGATGGACGGGCCGGGCGCGCGCGGCCTTTCACGCCGAATGTCGGTCTCATCCCGCGCCTTGTGGAAGCGCTGCGAGGCAAAGTAGTGCCCCATGTACCAGGCGACGCGGGCACCCTGGCGGGCGGTATAGGCGGCTTTGTCCAGTCGGCTCAGCATTCTCTCAGGATCGGTCACATAGACGGCGGTTTCAAGGCTTCTGCGCTGCGATGATGAACTCGCGATTGCCGTCACCCCCGTCTATAGGTGAGGGAATCAGGCCGGTGACGCGCCATTCCTGGTCGCGTTCCAGCCACTGCGAAATGTCATCGCACACGGTCCGGTGCACCGAGGCGTCGCGCACAATACCGCCTTTGCCGAGCGCTGTCCGGCCGGCTTCGAACTGCGGCTTGATGAGGCCGATCAGTTGTGCGCCAGGATCGGCCAACACCAAAGCCGGCGGAAGCGCCAATTTGAGCGAAATGAAACTGACATCCGAGGTAACTATTTGAAATAACCTGGGAATATGATCTCGGGTCAGGTCGCGAGCGTTCCGGCCTTCCAATGAAGTCACACGGGGATCACGCGCCAGTGCAGGGGCAATTTGACCTTTACCGACATCGACGGCATAGACATGGGCTGCGCCGGCCTGCAGCATCACCTGCACGAAACCGCCGGTGGAGGCGCCGATATCGACCGCCACTTTGCCGGTTAGATCAATTTCCAAGCAGTTCAGCGCATGTTTCAGTTTCAACGCCGCCCGGGAAACAAACCCGAGCGCCTCATCGTCCAGCGCGATGCAGGCATCTGCGGCGACAGACTGGCCTGGTTTGACGGCTTTTGCCCCATCTACCCAAACCGCTCCACGCAAGATGGCGTCGCGCGCCCGGGCGCGGCTGTTGTACGATCCGCGCTCAACGAGCAAATGGTCAAGTCGGAGTTTGGTCCACAAAGTCACTCGACATCAAGGGGTTCGGAACCAGCTGCCGTGCCGTCCGGTTTCAGGGTGATTTTGTCGATCCGCGCCTCGGCCTGCTTCAGCAGCGCTTCACAATGCTTCTTCAAGGCTTCGCCGCGTTCGTAGATCGTGATGGACTGCTCCAGGGGAACATTGCCGCCCTCAAGCCGGTCGACAATCCGTTCAAGCTCGGCCAGGGCGGCCTCGAAGTTCATATCCGAAATCTTGCTGTCCGGCGCATCGCTCATTGATCGTCATCCTCTGTCATTCGGGCAAGTTCGCCGGTCCCCCGCATCAGCGCCTGCACATGCGTGCCGACCGACGCGGCCAAACCCTGCAGGTCATAACCGCCTTCCAGCATCGACACAACACGGCCATCGCAATGGGTCTCGGCGACCTGCATCAGACACAGGGTGGCCCAGGCGAAGTCCTCTTCGGTGAGCTGCAGAGAACCGAGCGGGTCGCGGTGGTGGGCATCGAAACCGGCTGAAATGATCAACAGGTCCGGCTCAAACGCATCGAGCGACGGCAGGATGCGTGACAGCATGGCCTCGCGGAACCGTCCGCCGTCGTCACCGGCCCTGAGCGGTGCGTTGAAAATGTTGCCTTCGCCGGTTTCCGAAACCTCGCCGGTACCCGGAAACAGCGGCATCTGATGCGTCGAGCCATAAAACAGATCTTTGTCGGACCAGAATATCTCCTGGGTGCCGTTGCCGTGATGAACATCGAAATCGACAACCGCAACGCGGTCGGCGCCATACTCATCGCGGGCATACTGGGCGGCGATGGCCACCGAATTGAACAAACAAAACCCCATTGCCCGGTTGGTCTCGGCATGGTGGCCGGGCGGCCGTATGGCGCAAAACGCATTCGAGACCTCAAGGTTCATGACCGCGTCGACGGCGCGAATGCCGGCGCCCGATGCACGCAGGGCCGCCTTGAGGCTCTTAGGACCGACCCATGTGTCCGGATCGAGCGGTTCAAGGCCGGCTTCCGGCACCACCTGTTCGATGCGGTCGACGTAGTCCTCCGGGTGCGCAGCCAGGATAACTGAGCGTTCAGCAAGTGGCGCGTCTTCGCGGATGAGATCATCGAAGGCCACGTTGGCCAGAATCTGGTTGATGGCCCGCAAGCGATCTGGCCGTTCGGGATGGCCTTCCGGTGGTGCGTGCTCGATACAGACAGGGTGGCTGAGCAGCAGTGTCGACATTGTGTTCCTTTCAGGCCCCGGCGATCAGTTCAGGCGTCGCTGCGGCCAGGCTATGCGCGCCGCCGGTGACGATGGTGCGCAAGGCGCCGGTATGGGGCAGGTGATTGGCGGCAAAGTAATGTGCCAGCTGCATGCGCAGCTGATCTGCTGCGCCCCGGTCGTTGCGCCGTGAGGCGGCCAGCGCACCGCGCATCAATCCGGCTGCGCCTGCCGTAAGGCCGAACAACCGTAGATATGGGGTGGCAGTGGCCAATGCCGCATCGTCACCAGCCTTGAGCAGGCCGCCAAGGTGGGCTGTCGCGCCGCCAAGGTCTTCCAACGCGGCCGACAAGGCGCCGGCAAGGCCTCCCAGACCGGCGGCTTCGAGTCCGCCACACAGGGTTGCAATGCGCTCCAGATACCCTTTGACGGTTTCGCCTCCCTCCAGAGGCAGCTTGCGCCCGACAAGGTCGATGGCCTGAATGCCGTTGGTGCCTTCATAGATGGGCGTGATGCGGGCATCGCGCAGGTGCTGGGCGGCACCGGTTTCCTCAATGAAGCCCATGCCGCCATGCACCTGGATGCCGAGTGAAGCGACCTCGACGCCGATGTCGGTGCCGAATGCTTTGGCAACCGGCGTCAACAGCGCGCCGACATTGCCGTTGGCCGTGCGGATTTCGTCATCGCCGCCGCGCTGGGCCAGATCGAGCGCCAGGGCGGTCTCATAGCACATGGCACGGGCGGCGGCGGTTTTGGACTTCATGTCCATCAACATGCGGCGGACATCGGCATGGGCGATGATCTCCACCATGCCGTCGACACCGCGTTGACGGCCTTGCTTGCGCTCGCCGGCATAGGCTACGGCAAGCTGTGTGGCCCGTTCGGCGATCGCCACGCCCTGCATGCCGACATGTAGCCGGGCGTTGTTCATCATCGTGAACATGCAGTTGAGCCCTTTGTTCTCCTCGCCCACCAGCCAGCCGACGGCGCCGCCTCCGTCACCGAACTGCATGACGCAGGTCGGCGAACCGTGGATGCCGAGCTTTTCTTCCAGCCCGACGCACTTGACGTCATTGCGTTCACCCAGAGACCCATCGTCGTTGACATGGAACTTCGGCACCAGGAACAGCGAGATGCCGCGGGTGCCGGCTGGAGCGTCAGGCAAGCGCGCCAGGACCAGGTGGATGATGTTACTGGTCAGGTCGTGCTCACCGTGGGTGATGAAGATCTTTGTACCGGTGATGCGGTAGGTGCCGTCGCCCTGCGGCACGGCTTTGGCCTTCAGCGCGGCCAGGTCGGACCCGGCCTGCGGCTCGGTAAGGTTCATGGTTCCCATCCATGTGCCGGCCACCATTGAGGGCAGGTATTTCTGCTTCAGCGCATCGCTGCCGTGGGCGGAAATCGCCTCAACGGCACCCTGGGTCAGCAATGTGCCGATGCCGAACGCGCTGGCGGCGGAGTTCCACATCTCCTGAACTGCCAGACCAATGCAGATCGGCAGGCCCTGACCGCCATACTCCTCTTCGCAAGGCAGCGCCGCCCAGCCGGCTTCGCACCATTGCCGATAAGCCTCCTTCCATCCCGAAGCGGTCGATACGGCGTAGGTATCAGTATCGAGCGAGCAGCCCTCCAGGTCGCCCGGCCTGTTGATCGGCGCCAGTACCTCAGATGCAAATCGCCCGGCCTCGGCCAGGATGGCATCGACAAGATCGCCCGACAGATCGCCAAAAGTACCGCTTTCTGCCAACGCAGCGAAACCAGTGACATCGTTCAACACATGCGTTAGGTCATCGATCTGCGGAGAATACATGGCCTCTTGCCTCGCGAGTTGTATGACGCGCCAGCGCCGCGTACCCATGCCGGAACCGGTTCCGGTGTGGACTGCCAATGTAACGGCAGCGCCAAAGGCGTCAACGGTGCGCACCACGGTTCTCAGGAGGGGATGTGACGATAGTAACCGACAACATTGCGGCAGCCGCCCAAACCTTGCGCAATGGCGGCCTGGTCGCCTTCGCGACCGAAACGGTTTACGGTCTCGGTGCTGATGCAACCAGTGAAGCCGCCGTTGCGAAGGTCTTCGCCGTCAAGGGCCGTCCGAAGTTCAATCCGCTGATCACCCATGTTCCGGCGGCCGATGTGGCTTTTGCACTCGGTCGTATCAATGCCGCCGCACGCAGACTGGCCGATGCATTCTGGCCGGGACCACTCACCCTTGTTGTGCCGCGGGTCCGGGGGTGCCCCGTTTCGCTGCTTGCCAGCGCCGGACTGGAGAGCATGGCCATCCGCGTGCCGAACCATGACATGGCATTGCAACTGCTCACGGCCACAGGACGGCCGGTGGTCGCACCCAGTGCCAACCGGTCCGGATTTTTGAGCCCGACCAGTGCCTCACATGTCCTGAAAGGCCTCGAAGGCGCAATCGACATGGTTCTCGATGGCGGTGACTGCCGGGTCGGCGTGGAATCGACGGTCATCGACTGCACGGGAGAAACACCGGTTCTGCTGCGCCCCGGAGGCATCCCCGGCGCCGACATCGAGACGGAACTCGGCACCGCGCTGCTTTCTCCCGGTCGTGGGCAGAGCGACGCTCCCGCATCGCCGGGCATGCTGGCAAGCCACTATGCTCCGAAAGCGCCGATCCGCCTGAACGCGACCGAGGTGCGGACTGGCGAGGTTCTGCTTGCCTTCGGTCCAAGTCCGTTGCCGCACGGCGGGCCGATGCGCAATCTTTCCCGCAAGGCTGACACCACCGAAGCCGCTGCCAATCTGTTTGCCATGCTTCATGACCTTGATGATCGTTCCCCGACTGGTATCGCCGTGATGCCCATCCCCGACATCGGTCTCGGCAGCGCGATCAACGACCGGCTGCGCAGGGCCGCCACCCGTTGACCGCGCCGCACCGAAGGCAAGTCGCACAGCCTGCACCGCTGGCGCACGGTCGTTCAGCCGGCTCATGCGCCGCCGGAGAACCGTTGTCCCGTCAGCGCGTTACGACAGTCAGAAAAATCAATCTCCAACACGACTGGTATCACTCGACGAAACCGCCACGGCTTCCTATTGTCACGTCATGACTGCGATGCCAAACCCCGCGGTGATCCCTAACGCACGAACGCTGGACCGGCTGGCTGCCGTTACCGGCCCGCGTTACGCCCTGCGCGATCCCGTCGACATGGCCGGTTATCTTGCCGAGCGGCGCGACCGGTATCATGGTCACGCCGCGATGGTATTGCGGCCCGCCGATACCGGCCAGGTCTCGGACATTCTCAAGATCGCCCACGAGACCGGCACCGCCATTGTGCCGCAAAGCGGCAACACCGGCCTGGTGGGTGGTCAGACGCCCTACGAGACCGGCCACGAAGTGGTTTTATCGCTGGAACGCATGACCGTGGTGCGGGGCATCGATGCCTGTGACAACACGATCACCGTCGATGCCGGTGTCACGCTGCAGGCCGTGCATGATGCCGCCGCCTCAGTCGACCGTCAGTTCCCCTTGTTTCTGGCCTCGCAAGGCTCCTGCATGATCGGCGGCAACCTTGCCAGCAATGCCGGCGGCATTGGGGTTCTGGCCTATGGCAACGCCCGCGATCTGTGCCTCGGGTTGGAAGTTGTGCTCGCCGATGGCCGGATCTGGAACGGCCTGCGCCGGCTGCGCAAGGACAACACCGGCTATGACCTCAGGGACCTGTTTATCGGTTCGGAGGGTACACTGGGCGTGATCACTGGCGCGGTCCTCAAGCTGTTTGCCCGAAATGGCGATGTGGCGCTGGCTTTCGCGGGCGTGCGAGACCCTGCAGCCGGGCTGCAGCTGCTCGATCTCGCACGGCGATCGGCTGCCGGCCGGATTACCGCATGCGAACTCATCCCGCGTATTGGCGTGGACTTCACGATCCAGCACGCCGGCGCCCGAGACCCTCTGTCCGGAGGGCACGATTGGTACCTGATGCTGGAACTGGCAGGCCCGGAGCCGGATGCGGGGTTGCGCGACAGCCTGGAAGGCATCCTGGCCAACGCCTTTGAACGCGGTCTCGTCAACGACGCAACGATTGCCGCATCGCAGGCGCAGATGGATGCGTTGTGGCATATTCGTGAGGCACTGTCGGACGTGCAAAAGCTGGAAGGCGGCTCCATCAAGCACGACGTCGCGGTCCCGGTCACCGACACGCCGGCCTTCATCGAAGCGGCAACTGATGCGGTCGAGACCCTGATCCCCGGCGCCCGCCCCGTTCCCTTCGGCCATCTCGGCGACGGCAACATCCATTTCAACGTCTCGCAGCCGAAAGGCGCCGACAAGGCGGACTTCCTGGCCCGCTGGGAAGAGGTGAACGACGTGGTGCACCGCATTGTGCTCGACATGGGCGGCACGATCAGCGCCGAACACGGTATCGGCCGCATGAAACGCGGTCTGATGCCTTTGATCAAGTCGCCGGTCGAACTGGCGATGATGCGCGCCCTGAAACAGACCTTCGATCCGCGCGGCATCCTCAACCCGGGCAAGCTGTTGCCGGACGCGTCATGACCGCACTGTATTTCCGCCCGATCGAGGATGCCGACATCGAAGACGTCATCGCGCTGTGGCAGGCATGCGGCCTGATACGGCCCTGGAACGACCCGCGGCGGGACATCGCATTTGCCCGTCAGGGACCGGCATCGGATGTCCTGGTCGCCGAGCATGAGGACCGCATCGCCGCGAGCGT
This sequence comes from Aestuariivirgaceae bacterium, assembly GCA_965216335.1. GTDB lineage: Bacteria > Pseudomonadota > Alphaproteobacteria > Rhizobiales > Aestuariivirgaceae > JAHEJE01. Next base: position 2,904,626 of record OZ244154.1, read on the forward strand.
GATGGTCGGTCACGACGGCCATCGCGGCATCGTCTACTATGTATCGGTCTCACCGGACCTTCAGGCCAAGGGGTTGGGCAAACAGGTGATGGCGCATGCCGAACGCTGGCTGACTAGGCGCGGCGTTTGGAAGCTCAACCTCTTGGTCCGGGCGGAAAACGAGGCCGTGCGCGGTTTCTACGAAAGCCTGGGCTACGAAGTCGAGCCACGCCTGTGCATGGCCCGCAAGCTGATACCGCAGGATGGTGGCGGTGAGACCGGGCCATAGCCCGGGCCGCTGCGGCTCTAAAACAGTTTCATCTGATCGTCGTCCGCGGGCGGTTTGGCCGCAGCCTGAATTCTGCGTTTGGGGCGCTCGATAACGGTCGGCCCGAGCGTGAAGAAGTCGTTGTCGGCGGGCCTAAGCAGTTCTTTTGCCCGTTCCGGTTCCGCCTCGTCGGCGTTGAGCCAGATTTCAAACTGGTCCGGTTCGATCACCACTGGCATCCGGTGGTGCACCGGTGCCAGCCTGTCGTTCGATGCTGTTGTGATGATTGCGGTCGTTTCCAGCTCGCTGCCGTCCGGCGCCAGCCAGTGTTCCCAGATGCCGGCCAGGCCGAACACGCCGCCACCGCTGCGCTGAACGATGAAGGGCTGTTTCCTGCCGGGCGTATCGCCTTGCCATTCGTAGAACCCGTCCGCCGGAAGCAGGCAGCGCCGGCGTTTGAAGGCGTTGCGGAATGATGGTTTGTCGGTAACCGTTTCGCCGCGCGCGTTGATCAGCGGTTTGCCGGGCCTGATTTCCTTGGCCCAGGATGGCACGAAGCCCCAGCGCATCAAACTGAACTGTCGGGCGCCGTTCATCATGCGCACAACGGCGACCGGCTGGCCGGGCGCAACATAGGCCCGCGGCGGAAACTCCGGCAGCTCGGGGTACCCGAAGAACCGGCGCACTTCCTCTGCACTGCTCTTGAGGCTATAGAGACCACACATGGGGCGCAATCTGCCATGCCGCGGCCCGTCTGGAAAGTCCGCCAATGCCTGATGAACACCCGGTTCGCCCGATTGCCGCCGTCAGCATCTGTGTCGTGCGCGATGGCGCTGCCTTGCTCATCAAGCGGGCTAACCCGGGTGCCTATGGATTGTGGAGCCTGCCCGGTGGCAAGATCGAACTTGGCGAGCCGGTGCGCGAGGCCGCCTTGCGTGAATTGAAGGAGGAAACCGGCGTGCGGGCCGAGATCATCCGCTTGCTCGATTGCGTTGACGTGATCCACCGGGATCCGGCCGGCCGGGTCGATGCCCATTTCATCCTGAGCGTGTTCGGTGCGCAATGGAAACGCGGCATGGGCCGCGCTTCCAGCGATGCCAGCGCTGTCACATGGTGCACCGCCGGCGAGCTTGACCGCTACAAGATGACACCGGGCACGCCCGAGCTGATCCGCCGCGCCATCCCGGCGCTCACCAAAAACTGATTGGCCTGTTCTGCGGTTTGCTAGCAAACTTGCCGGCCATGAGATGTTTCCTCGCTGCCCTGGTTGCCGTCAACCTGTTGATGCCGCTGGCCGCATTCGCCGATGCCCGCATTGACCGCTTCAAACGTTCGGGATGGGACGACACCGACTTCAGCCGCATCTCCGTCGACATTCAGGAAATCCTGTCCGGCGGACCGCCCAAGGATGGCATTCCGTCAATCGACCGGCCGGAGTTCAAGGCGCCCAGTGAAATCAGCGACATCGCTGCGCGTGAACCGGTGATCAGTGTAGACATTGCCGGCGATGCCCGCGCCTATCCGATACGGGTTCTGACCTGGCACGAGATCGTCAACGACACCGTGGGTGGCGAACCGGTCACGGTCACCTATTGTCCCTTGTGCAATGCGGCCATCGTGTTCGCACGTACGGTGGACGACAAGGTGCTCGATTTCGGCACCACGGGGCTGTTACGCCACTCGGACCTGGTTATGTACGACCGCCAGACCCAAAGCTGGTGGCAGCAGTTCACAGGCGAGGCCATCGTCGGCGAAATGCTCGGCGCGAAGCTAACCCTGCTGCCGGCTAGGCTTGAAGCCTACGAACTGTTCGTGGCGCGGCATCCTCAGGGCAAGGTCCTGGTGCCGAACAACCCCGCCATGCGCCGCTACGGCGCCAACCCTTATGCCGGCTACGACACATCGGCTGCGCCGTTCCTCTACCAGGGGGATTTACCCAAGAATATCAGTCCGATGGCTCGGGTCGTGGTGGTGCGTTCGGCCGGCCGGGTGCTTGCGTATTCGCTGAAGCTGCTGGCCGAAAAGCAAAGACTTTCGGTCGTTGACCTGGAACTGGCGTGGACACCGGGGCAGGCCTCCGCACTTGATACGCGAAAGATTGCCGAGGGCCGCGATGTCGGCAATATCACCGTTCAAAGGCTGACTGCCGAGGGCAAGCAGGACATGCCCTATGACGTCACATTTGCCTTTGTGGTCAAGGCGTTTCATCCCGACGTCGAAATTATCACAAAATGAAGTTCAATTTGCTCCGGTTCCGTTAACCCTTTTTTAGGACTCGACTCGCTGCCCGGACACATTCTGATAATGTCGGCTAAACGACAGGCGGCGGGCTGGCAATGCGGGCCGAAATCCACCGCAACAGGGGATTCATTCGTGACCAACACACCAATCTACGGCGGGCAGCAAGACCCTGCCGACTACGCCAAGACCCAGGAACTCAAGCACGCCGCGCTGAAGTACATTCTCGATGCCTGGGAAGAGGCGGTTTATGACGGCATCGAGCCCGATTGCATCGCCACCGCGGCGATTTTTGCGGCCTTGTCAGATATGATCTCCGCCTATGGTGAAGAGCCGGTCGCCCGCATGACCGAACGCCTGCCCGAACGCATCCGCCATGGCGAATTCACCGTGGCGCGCGTTACCCAGTAACAGCGCTTCGGGCCAAATCATGCTGTAGTTCTTCTGGCGACCGACAGGAGACGGTACAATGACCGCTTGGACCTTTTACAAGGGGGACTGGCACCAAGGCAATCCGCTGATCATGGGGCCGATGACCCACGCGCCGTGGTTGGCGTCTTGTGTATTTGACGGCGCAAGGGCGTTTGAGGGCGTTGCCCCCGATCTTGATCGGCATTGCCAACGCCTGGTGAACTCCGCACGCTCGTTTGCGCTTGCACCTACTCATCAGGCCGATGAAATCGAGGCACTGGCACGCGAGGGCATTGCCAGGTTCTCGAAGGGGGCAGCGCTGTACATCAGGCCAATGTTCTGGGCGACCGAAGGGTTCGTCGATGTCGATCCGGACTCAACCGAGTTCTCTGTGTCGGTCTACGACGCGGCCCTGCCGGATCCAAAAGGCACCACACTGATCCGGTCAAAGTTCCGCCGCCCCTCATTGGAATACGCGCCGACCGACGCCAAAGCGGCCTGTCACTATCCGAACTCCGCGCGCGCAATGCGCGAGGCCAAGGCCCGCGGCTATGACAACGCCGTGATGCTTGACCCGCTCGGTGCCGTTGCAGAGCTAGCCACGGCGAATATCTTCTATGCCAGCAAGGGCGAAGTCTTCACACCGGTGCCGAACGGCACGTTCCTGAATGGTATCACACGTCAGCGGGTGATTGCGCTCCTGCGCGATGAGGGCGTGCGGGTGAATGAGTGCACCGTGCAATTCGACGATCTGCTCGAGGCCGATGAGATCTTCACTACCGGCAACTGGGCCAAAGTCGCACCGGTTTCGCGCCTTGAAAACAGGGACTTTCAGCCTGGACCATTCTATCAGAAGGCTCGCGACTTGTATTGGTCCTACGCCCACAGCCGAACAGGCTGATCAGCCCTTTTTCATCGACCTGTGACGTTTCAATTCATCGGCGGTATCGAACCAGCTGACGTGCTCGGCGAAATTGACATGAAAACGCGGCGGGAAGGCATCTGGATTGTCCAGCGCACCGAGGTAAATGTGCGCAACGCCCTTGTCCCAGTCGGCACGATAGATCAGCGGTGTGCCACACTTGCCGCAGAACGAACGCCAGGTATGCGGTGAACTCTCAAAGGTCTTAGGCTCACCTTGCAACAGCTGAAATGCCTCTTCAGCGAAGCACGCAAACGTGGCCATTGCGCTTGCCGTGTGGTGCCGGCACGACTGACAATGGCAATTGGCAACCAGTTTCGGCGCGCCTGTGACCTGAAAGCGAACGGCCCGGCAAAGGCATCCGCCCGTATGAACGTTGTCATTGGTCATTTTCGCCTGACATCCCACTGAAATACATCACCTTCCCAGGCCTCAACACCACGTCCGATGGTCTTGATGGCTTTGACCATTCGCCCCTCCCGTCGCATAAGCGCATCTGCGTGCTCGATGATCAGCCGGTTTGGTGTGGCACTGGGCGCCAGGTTGCGAAGCTCCCATGCCAGGTCGATCTCCTCTTCCTGCGGGTTCAAGAGGCACATGGTGATGAACGCCGATGCGGTCGAGCGGCTGATGCCCGCCCAGCAGTGGATCAGCATCGGGCTGGACAAATCCCAATCTTCAATAAAGCCGATGATCTCTTTGACATGTTCGCGGCCCGGCGGTGTCAGGTCCTTCATCGGCGTGGAAATGTCATTGAATGTCATGCGCAGATGACACTCTTTCGGCAACCCGAGTTCGGGATGTTCGGTGTCGGGGCCGAGCAGACCGATGACCCGGCCAAAACCGAATTGTTGCACGAGGCCAGGGACCGCATTGAGCGGAGCTACGGTGATCATGATGGCAGTCCTACAGCAGTTTGCTGAACGCCTTCAAGAAGTTTGCGGCGGCACGGTTGGGGGGGTCCGGTTTCAGTGCAAACAAGTCCTGCGACAGTCCGCGTGGCCGGCCAAAGAATTTGGCGGCCTCATCGTGGTCGAAACCCGCAAGTTGCGTGGCTTCGAAGAAAGCCGAAGCCTTGTCGGCACGCTTGATCAGTCTTTCGATCTTCACCGGTAACTCCGGCGGCAGGCCGTAGCGAATGTGGATCGCAGCCATGAGCCGGTGTTCGAACGACTTGTAGTCGAGCCCGAGCGCGGCCTTGAAGGGCGAGATCATGTCGCCGATGACGTATTCCGGTGCATCGTGCAGCAGGGCCGCCAGCCGCCAGCGCCGATCCAGCTTGGGCGCCAGACGCGAGACGATCTGCTCCACCATGGTGCAGTGCTGGGCAACCGAGAACGCATGATCTCCATCGGTCTGTCCATTCCAGCGCGCCACCCGGGCCAGACCGTGCGCGATATCCTCGATCTCGATATCCAGCGGTGAAGGGTCGAGTAGGTCGAGCCTGCGCCCCGACAGCATGCGCTGCCAGGCGCGCGGGGCCTGTTTCGTTGACGCAGCCATCACCTTCAGGACCGCTTTGCCAGCATCCGGCAATCGCTGTGGCGATGGCAATCAACCAGATGATCGTTGACCATCCCAACCGCTTGCATGAAGGCATAGACGATTGTTGGACCAACAAAGCGGAAGCCCCGCTGCTTGAGGTCCTTGGATACGGTCTTGGCCAGCGGCGTTTCAGCCGGCACCTGATCGCGATGGGTGAAGGCATTCTGCACCGGCGTTCCGTCCACAAACCCCCAGAGGTAGTTCGAAAAGCCCAGCTGTTCCTGGATTGCTAGATAGCTCCGAGCATTGCTGATGCTGGCTGAGATCTTCAGTCGGTTGCGCACGATTCCGGCATCGGCCATCAGTTGAGCAACCTTAGCATCGTCATAACAGGCCATCTTTTCCGCATCGAAACCATTGAAGGCTGCGCGAAAAGCATCCCGCTTGCGCAAGATGGTAATCCACGACAGGCCGGCCTGAAAACCGTCGAGCAGCAGTTTCTCGAACAGCGCCCGGTCGTCCCAATCCGGCACCCCCCATTCGGTGTCGTGATAGGTCACATAGAGTGGGTCGAGCCCGCACCAGCCGCAGCGCGCAACGCTATCGTCATGTTCGATCAATGACCGTGTCAGTCCCATCAGCGCGCAGCGTCCTGGAGCGGTTGCAGTTCAAATGTCGCCCAGGGTGGTGCGGTTGCGGTTACCTCGGCTTTACCACAAGTGAGCGGCTCGCCTTCATCGACTGCCGAGGCCACCCGGTCAATACGTACTAGCGCAAGTGCCTGGTGACCCGCTACTGACGTCACCTTCCCGATCCGCCGCCCGCCCGAGGTAACCTCTGCCCCCGGTTCAAGCGGGCTGTCCGACGAAACAATGACAAACCGATTGCGTGCCGTTCCACGGTGCTGCATGCGCGACACCACCTCCTGGCCGATGTAACAACCCTTTGTGAAGCTTACCGCGCCAAGCTGATCCATATTCGCCTCATGCGGAAACACCTCGCCGGAACCGATATCGGCAACACTGTCGGCAATGCCGAAACCGATCCGGCGGGCGTGATACAGGCCGGCATCGACGTTTGCCACGCTGTCCCCGATGATGCGCCAGCCCAGGCCTTCGTCACGGGGATCGGCATACACAATTCCGGTTGTCTCCGGCCGGCATTCCCAGGCGGCAAAGATTGCCCAGTCGTCATCGGCCGCCAGTTCGACGTTGCTACGCAACTTGTACATCGTCAGGCGTTGAGCCAGAGCGCCCCTTTGCTCTAAGGCGCAATCGATGAGGAAAGCGCTGCCGGTTTTCACTACAAAGAAGTCGAACAGCACTTTGCCCTGTGGCGTCAGCAGCGCTGAATATGTCGCTTCTCCGTCTCCAAGGCCCGCAATGTCTGCCGTCACCACGTCATGCAAAAACCGCGCAGCGTCTGGCCCGCTGACAGCCAACACGCTGCGGTCGTCGAGTCTTGCGATTTTTGCGTTCATGACCGGCCTGTCCTGCTTGCCCACCCCGACAGATTTACGTAAGCCTTGAGCAGGCTGCAAGGAGTGCATGCGACAATGTCTGAAACTTTTGATCTGATCCTCAAGGGTGGGACGGTCGTCAATCAGGATGGAACGGTTCCCCGCGACGTTGGCGTGCGCAGCGGGCGCATTGCCGGATTGGGCGACTATTCGGCAGGCCAGGCCGGAGAAGTGATCGATTGCCGCGGCCTGCATATCCTGCCTGGCGTCATCGACACCCAAGTACATTTGCGAGAGCCCGGTGGCGAGCACAAGGAAGACTTAGAGACAGGCGGCCGCGCCGCGGTGATGGGCGGCATCACCGGTGTTTTCGAGATGCCCAATACCAATCCGTTGACCATTACCGCCGAAACCCATGCCGACAAGATCAGTCGTGCCCGCAACCGGATGCAGTGCGATTTCGCCTTTTACATCGGCGGCACCCGCGACAACGCCGATGACCTCTCGGAACTTGAACGTCTTGAGGGCTGCGCCGGCGTCAAGGTGTTCATGGGGTCGTCCACCGGTTCGCTGCTGGTCGAGGATGATGACGGTGTCGAACGTATCCTGTCCGGCATCCGCCGCCGGGCGGCGTTTCATTCCGAGGACGAATTCCGTCTCATGGACCGCACGGGCGAGCAGATTGCCGGCGATCCGGCCAGCCATCCCATATGGCGTGATCCCGAAGCAGCGCGCCTGTGCACCGAACGCCTGATCGCCATAGCGCGCAAGACCGGTGCCCGCATTCATATCCTGCACATATCGACGGCTGATGAGTGGCCACTGCTCGCCGCCAACAAGGACCTCGTCTCAGTCGAGGTGACCCCCAATCACTTGACGTTGTCAGCGCCGGAGGCTTACGAGCGCCTCGGCACCCTGGTTCAGATGAACCCACCCGTGCGCGACGCCTGCCACCGCGACGCGATCTGGCAGGGCGTTGCCGGCGGCGTGGCCGACATCATCGGCTCCGACCACGCCCCGCATACGCTTGAGGAAAAGGCCAAGCCTTATCCGCAGTCGCCCTCCGGCATGCCAGGCGTACAAACGCTGGTTCCGATCATGCTTGATCACATCAATGCCGGACGCATGAGCCTGGAACGCTTCGTCGACATGACCGGCCACGCCGCCAATCGCCTGTTCCAGACCGCCCGCAAAGGCCGCATCGCCGTCGGCTATGATGCCGATTTCACCGTGGTCGACCTGAAGGCCCAGCGTACGATTACGAACGGTTGGATTGAGAGCCGTTGCGGCTGGACTCCCTATGACGGCAAGGAAGTCACCGGCTGGCCCCGCGGCACCATCATCCGCGGACGCCGTGTCATGTGGGATGACGAAATCACCGGCCCTGCCGGAGGGCAACCGATTGCTTTCAGCGAGACGCTGTAGCTCAAAATGGCAAGTGCCGGTCTTCCGGCCTGGTCACACCGTCGGCAGCACGTGATCCTTGTAGCGGTCGCGCAATTGCAGTTTTGAGATCTTGCCGGTGGCGGTGTGGGGAATCTCGTCGGTGAAGACGACGTCGTCGGGCATCCACCATTTGGCAATCTTGCCGGTAAGGTGGGCGAGGACCTCATCCTTGGTGACCTCCGCGCCGTCCTTGGTGACGATGACCAGCATCGGGCGTTCGTCCCATTTTGGGTGCGGCATGCCGATGGCGGCGGCCTCGGCGACGCCGGGGCAGCCCATGGCGACGTTTTCCAGATCGATGGAGGAAATCCATTCGCCGCCCGACTTGATCACGTCCTTTGAGCGGTCGGTGATCTGCATGTAGCCGTTCTCATCGATAGTCGAGACGTCGCCGGTGTCGAACCAGCCCTCGGCATCGAAGGCCTCCGCACCGTCGCCCTTGAAGTAGGAATAGGCGATGGCCGGTCCGCGCACCTTGAGGCGGCCATAGGTCTTGCCGTCATTGGGCAGGTCGTTTCCGTCATCATCGGCGATCTTCATCTCCACCGTGTAGGCCGGGCGGCCCTGCTTGAGCTTGGTCTGCCACCAGGCGTCCGGGGCCATGTCGTCCAGTCCGCCTTTGCGGGTGCCGAGCGAGCCGAGCGGGCTCATCTCGGTCATGCCCCAGGCGTGGATAACGGTGGTGTTGTAGTTGTCCTCGAACGTCTTCATCATAGCTTCCGGGCAGGCGGCACCACCGATGACGACGCGCTCCAGGGCGTCCAGCTTCAGCTCCGGGTTGGCTTCCAGATGGTGCAGCAGCATCAGCCAGACCGTCGGGACGGCGGCGGTCACCGTGACGCCTTCGGTGTCGAGCAATTCATAGATCGATGCGCCGTCCATCTGCGCGCCGGGCATGACCATCTTGGCGCCGGCCATCGGCCCGGAGAAGGCCAGCGACCAGGCATTGGCATGGAACATCGGCACCACGGGCATGATGGTGTCCTGGCTGCGAAAGCCCAGGTTGTCGCCGCCACAGGTCGTGAGCGCATGGATGACATTGGAGCGGTGAGTGTAGACCACGCCCTTGGGGTTGCCGGTGGTGCCGGAGGTGTAGCACATGCCGCAGGCTGTATTCTCATCGAGCTTCGGCCAGGCAAAACCGGCATCGCCTTCGGTCAGCAGCTCTTCGTAACAGATGACGTTCGGCAGGCTGGTTTCCGCCGGCATGTTGGCCTTGTCAGTCATGATGACATAGCCCTTGATGCCGGGCAGCTTGTCCTTCACCGCTTCGAGGACCGGCACGAAGGTGAGGTCGAGGAACACCCACTGGTCCTCGGCGTGGTTGACGATATATTCGAGCTGGTCGGCGAACAGGCGCGGATTGAGCGTGTGGACGACGGCGCCTATGCTCATCAGGCCGTACCAGATCTCCATGTGGCGGTAGCCGTTCCAGGCCATGGTGGCGATGACGTCACCCTCATTCAGGCCCAGACGCTTCTGGCAGGCGGAGGCAATCTGGCGCGATCGGGTATTGAGGTCAGTGTAGGTGTAGCGGTGGATCGGCCCTTCGGTGGTGCGTGAGACGATCTCACGGCCGCCGTGCCACTTGGCGGCATGGTCAAGAATGGTGTGAACCAGCAGCGGCCAGTCCTGCATCAGGCCTTGCATGAGGCAATCCCTCCCCAAGGGTTGGTGTTCATTGGCGCGACATTAGCGGGCTTGCCGAGACGGCTCAACGGTTTTGAGTTACCGGCCGGGACGCGGGTCGACGGGGGCAGTGAGGGCAGCGCCAAGCAGGGTCTCCAGCATCTTCGCGCCGGCCAGCAGTCGCGCCTCGCCACGCACCGGCGCGACAATCTGCAGGCCGACCGGCAGATGGTCGGAGGTGAAACCCGCGGGAATGGAAATCGCCGGACAGCAGGTGAGAGTTATGGCCGAAACGATTGTCAGCCACTGGATGTAGTTGTCGAAGCTGTGACCGTCACACTCGGTGACGTAGCGCTGCCCGACCGGGAAGGGCGGCACGATGGTGGCCGGGCACAGCAGCAGATCATAGGTATCGAAGAATGCACTTGCGCGCTGAAACAGTAGCGCGCGCTGGTTTTCGGCCCGCACGATCTGTTCGGTGGTGAGTTTCAGGCCTTCCTCGATGTTCCAGACGATGTCGTCCTTGAGCAGATCGCGATGTTCATCGAACAGTGGTTTCATGCCGATGGCAAAGGACAGCGCGCGCAGGGTGTGGAAGCACTCGCCGGCCTCACTGAGGTTGGGATTGGCGTCTTCAACAATGACCCCTTCGGCTTCCAGGCGCCCGGCGGCGGCCATGACGATTTCGGCGACCTGCGGATCGACCGGCGAGATGCCAAGATCGCGGCTGACGGCGACGCGCTTCGGCTGCCAGCCGGAGCGCGAGGCATCGAGATAGCTGGTGCCGTCATGGGGCAGGGAGAAGGGGTCGCGCGGGACTTCGCCGACCATGGCATCGAACAGCAGGGCCAGGTCTTCCACGGTGCGCGCCATCGGCCCTTCCTGTCCGAGATTGCCATCGACCCGTGATGCACGGCTCGTGGCCACGCGGCCTGGCGAAGGACGCATGCCGGTAATACCGCAAAAGCTCGCCGGATTGCGCAGCGATCCGCCCATGTCGGAGCCGTGCGCCACCCAGGCCGTGCCGGTCGCCAGCGCGGCCGCCGCGCCACCAGATGACCCGGCCGCCGAGCGCGACGTGTTCCACGGATTGAGTGTGCGGCCGAACACCTCGTTGAAGGTATTGGCGCCGGCGCCGAACTCCGGGGTGTTGGATTTGGCATAGACGATCGCGCCATTGCCTTCGAGGTATTCAACCAGGATACCGGACGTGTCGGGGACGGTGTCCTTGAAGATCAGCGAACCATGCGTAGAGCGCACCCCGGCGACGTCGGCCAGATCCTTGATTGGCACCGGCAGGCCGGCGAGCCGGCCCCGGTCACCGGGCATCAGGGCCCCGAGCCGGTCTGCCTGCGCGCGGGCGCGTTCAAAGCACAAGGTCGGCAATGCATTGACGGCACTGTCCACTTCGCCGATGCGGGTTTCAAGGGCCTGCAGCAGATCGCACGGCGTTACCTCGCCGGTCATCAACAGGTCGACGATTTCGCAGGCCGATTTGCTGATCAGTTCGCCGGTCATGTCTGCGTGTTTCCTCGACAAAGGGGTTGCCAGCGGCTTGGGCAGGCAATAAGCGGTAGAGCACGTGTGAGCGGTAACACTTTCGACAAGGACTTGCCATGGCCCGGCTTTCAAATCTTGCGGTTCGCGATATCGAGACCGTCATCCATCCCTACACCAATCTGGCGCGGCATCGCGAGGTCGGTCCGTTCATTCTTGAAGAGGGCAAGGGCATCTACGTCTACGACAATGAAGGCCGGCCTTACATCGAAGGCCTCGCGGGGCTGTGGTGCACGTCGCTTGGGTATGGCAACGAGGAACTGGTGGAAGCCGCGGCCAAGCAGATGAAGCGTCTGCCCTACACGCACATCTTTGCCCACAAGTCGAACGACCTGGCGATCGAACTGGCCGAGAAGCTGAAGGAGATCGTGCCCTGCGATGCATCCAAGATGCTGTTCTGCTCATCGGGTTCTGAAGCCAACGACATGCAGGTCAAGCTGACCTGGTATGCCAACAACGCCCGCGGCAAGCCGGAAAAGAAAAAGATCATCGCCCGCATCAAGGGCTACCATGGTGTGACCGTTGCCTCGGGCTCGCTGACCGGTCTGCCGCCGGTGCACATGGATTTCGACCTGCCGATCGCCAACATCCTGCACACCTCGTGTCCACACTACTATCGCTTTGGCGAGGACGGTGAAACGGAGGAAGAGTTCGCCACGCGTATGGCCAACAACTTGGACGACATGATCCAGCGCGAAGGACCGGAGACGGTTGCGGCGTTCATCGCCGAGCCGATCATGGGCGCGGGCGGAGTTCTGGTGCCGCCGGAGAGCTATTTCCCGAAGATCGGCGAAGTGCTGGCCAAATACGACGTCCGCTTCATCGCCGACGAGGTGATCTGCGGCTTCGGGCGCACCGGCAACTGGTTCGGCACCCAGACGATGAATATCCAGCCGACATCCGTTTCGATGGCCAAGGCGATCACTTCGGCCTACTTCCCGCTCGGCGCGATTTCCATCGAGGAGGATGTCTATCAGGCGATGCTCGATGCCAGCCGCAAGATCGGCACCTTCGGCCATGGCTACACCTATACGGCTCATCCAGTCGCCGCTGCCGTGGCGCTGAAGACCATCGAGATCTACGAGCGTGACGGTATCGTCAAGCGGGCTGCAGAGCGCGGCAACACACTTCAGGCACGCCTGGCAAAGTTGGCCGATCATCCGCTGGTTGGCGAGGCGCGCGGCAGAGGCATGCTGGCTGGCATCGAACTGGTCGCCAACAAAGCCTCCAGGCGCTCTTTCGATCCCTCGCAGATGGTTGGCGCAAAGGCGGCGCAATTCGCCCAGGACCGCGGCCTGATCCTGCGCGCCATGGGCGATGCGCTCGGCATCTGTCCGCCGCTGATCATCACAGAAGACGAGGTGAATGAACTGTGTGACCGCCTGGAAGGTGCGTTGAACGACACCGAGGCCTGGGTCGTCAAAGAAGGCCTGCGCTCGGCTTGATCCCGGTCAAGGACGCAACAGCTGCGCAGGCGCAGTTTCGCCGAGATGGAAACACATCTGCATAAGTACGCGTTGGCCGACGTGCCGCGCTACACCAGCTACCCGACCGCTGTTCAGTTCCGGAACGGGTTTGATGCTGCTGTCTATTGCGGCTGGCTGGAGGCGTTGCCGCAGACGGCCTCGCTGTCGGCCTACGTTCACGTGCCGTTTTGCCACAAACTGTGCTGGTACTGTGGCTGCAATACCTCGGTGCCGAACGGCTACGACCGGGCACTGCGTTACACCGGCACCTTGCTGGACGAGATTTCCCTGGTTGCCGCACACACCGGAGACCGCCGCAAGGCCGTTGATCACCTGCACTTCGGCGGCGGCACACCGACCTATCTGCGCGAGCCGGAATTGGCCGCGGTCATGGAGCGGATCGATGCCCGCTTCGGGCTGGCAGTGGATGGGGAGGTCGCCATCGAAGCCGATCCCCGCTCGCTGAGCCGCGACACGGCACAAGCGTTGGGACGGCTCGGCTTCAACCGGATCAGTTTCGGCGTACAGGATTTCGAGGCATCGGTTCAGGAAAAGATCAACCGCATTCAGCCGGTCGATCAGGTGCGCCGCTGTGTCGACGACCTGCGCGCGGCCGGCATCGGCGCGATCAATTTCGACCTCATGTATGGCCTGCCCGGGCAAACCGTCGAGAGTGTCATCGAAACCGCGCGGCTGGCCGCCGGGATGGCGCCTGGCCGCATCGCGGTGTTCGGCTATGCCCATGTACCCTGGTTCGCCAAGCACCAGAAGATGATCCGCGACGCAGACCTGCCGGGTGTCGATGAGCGCTTGCGGCAGGCGGTCGCCATCGGCGAGACCCTGTGCGCGGCCGGTTACGAGGCAATCGGGCTCGACCACTACTCCCTGAAGGATGACGCCCTGTGCCGCGCCAAGCGGGACGGCACCCTCAGGCGGAATTTCCAGGGGTACACCACCGACACATCCGACGCCCTGTTGGCATTCGGCGCCTCCTCCATCGGCGCCCTGCCACAGGGCTTCATGCAGAACGCCCGTGATACACTGAATTGGTCGAAGGCGATTCATGCCGGCGAACTGCCGGTCAGCCGGGGTTTGCAGCTAAGCGCCGACGACCGCCTGCGCGGCGAAGTGATCGAGAAACTGATGTGTTTCTTCGAAGCCGATGTCCAGTCGATTTGCGACCGGCATGGCGTGCCGCTCCAAGCGCTGAGGACGAGCTTTGACAGACTCGACGCCCTGCAGGCGGACGGCCTTGCGGTGGTAGATGGCGCGGCGGTTTCGGTCCCACGCCGCCACAAGCTGTTTCTGCGCACGGTTGCGGCGGCCTTCGATGCCCACTTCGTTCCGGCGGAGAACCGCCACGCCAAGGCGGTTTAGATTCCCGCCAGTGCCTGCTCCAGGTCGGCGATCAGGTCGTCGGGGTCTTCAATGCCAATGGACAGGCGGATGAGATTGTCGGGCACGATTGAGTTGGCGCCTTCGACCAGGATGCGGTGTTCGGCAAGGCTCTCGACACCGCCAAGGGACGTGGCACGCACGAAGACTTTCAAGCGCGAGCAGACACGCGCTGCGGCGTCGCGGCCACCGTTGACTGTAAGTGACAACATGCCGCCGAACCCGCCGGGCATCTGCACACTGGCCACCTCGTGTCCGGGATGGCGTTCAAGGCCAGGATAGAGCACGGCCTCAAGCGCCGGGTGATTTTCGAAATGTCGGGCGATGGCCAGTGCATTGCGGCTGGCGCGCTCGACGCGTAGGAACACCGTGCGCATGCCGCGGATGGCGAGCCAGCTTTCGAATGGCGGCAGAATGGATCCCATGTAGTTGCGCAGGCTGCAAAGCTCCTGCCACTGGTCATCCTCGCGCGCCGTGATCAGCGCGCCGGCGGTGACGTCGCTGTGGCCGTTGAGGTACTTGGTTGCGGAGTGGAAAACCAGGTCGGCACCGAGATCGAGCGGGCGTGACAGGACCGGCGATGCGCAGGTGGCGTCGACGGCGAGCTTGGCGCCGGCGGCGTGTGCGGCCACAGCGGCACCGGCAATGTCGGTGATGTCCCAGGTCGGGTTGCACGGCGTCTCGATCCAGGCAAGATCGGCCTTGCCGCCGTCGAGCGCCTTAGCAATGCCATCCGGGTCAGCCTGATCGAAGAAGGTGAGCCTGATGCCGCGCTTGTCGCGCAGGCGCAGCAGCCAGTCCAGGGCGCCGTGATACATGATGCGCGGCGCGACGACATGAGCTCCCACATCGAGCGTTTCCATCAGACAGACAACGGCAGACAGGCCGGAGGAATAGGCTTGCGCCGCCGCACCGCAGTCGAGCTTGGCCAGCATCTCTTCAAGGTGTTCCGACACCGGGCTGCCGGAGCGCGAATAGCGGAAGCCGAGCAATTCGGCATCCTCGCCCCGGGCGAAGGTGGTGGAGGGTTGCCAGGCGGGAACCACGGCGCCGGTTGTCTCGTCGATATAGTGCAGTGCCTGGGCGATCAGGGTTTCACGTGCCGGACCTTCGTTCCCCGGCCGCCCGCGGCGGTCAGACATGCTGGCCGCCGTTGATGTGCAACTCGGCGCCCGACACATAGCTCGAGGCGTCAGTGCACAGGAAATAGATCGCCTTGGCGACCTCCTCCGGTTGCCCGAGACGGCGCAAGGGGATGTTCGGGATGATCTTCTCGGTGCCCGGCGACAGGATCGACGTTTCGATCTCACCGGGCGAGATGGCGTTGACGCGCACCCCGTGCGGTCCGAAATCATGTGCCATTTCCCGGGTCAGCGACGCCAGCGCCGCCTTGGAGGTGGAATAGGCCGCACCGGCGAAGGGATGGACGCTGGACCCGGCAATCGAGGTGACGTTGACCACAGACCCCTTGGCGCTCTTCAGCTCATCGATCAGGCCGCGGGCCAACATGATTGGGGCATAGAAGTTGACCTGTGCAACGGTTTTCCAATCGTCGATCGAAGTCTCCAGGGTGTTCATGCGCTTGCCGCCCGGCAATTTGGGCGAAATGGCCGCGTTGTTGACCAGTGCATCGAGACGGCTGTTCTGGTCCTTCAGGCGTTCGCGCATCTCGCCGACGGCGCGATTGACGTCTTCGGAGTCCGAGAGGTCGACCTGGATGTGATCCTCCTCGCCCATCTCCCAGGGGCAGTCCTCGGGAAAACCATGCCGCGAACAGGTGATCACCCGCCAGCCGGCGGAGGAAAACCGTTTCACCGTTGCGTGGCCGATACCGCGCGACGCACCGGTGAGGATCAGTGTCTTGCGCTCGTTTTGTGGTGTCTCGGACATGGTGCTCAATCTTACGGGTAGAGGCGCTGTTTGGACCACGGCGCATCCGCGCCCTGGCGCCGGAAGACCATGCGGTCATGCAGCCGGAACGGACGATCATGCCAGAACTCAATATAGACCGGTACGATCCGAAAGCCAGACCAATAGGGCGGTCGCGGCACCTGGCCGATGGCATACTTTGCCGCATACTTGGCAACCGCCTTTTCCAGGGCAAACCGGCTTTCCAGCGGCCGCGACTGCTGCGAGGCCCAGGCACCGATGCGGCTGTCGCGGGCCCGCGAGGCGAAATACTCATCGGCCTCGGCGTCGGAAACCCTTTCCACGGCGCCGCGTATGCGTACCTGGCGACGCAGCGATTTCCAGTGGAAGTTGATCGCCGCCTTCATGCTGGAAAGCAACTCGCGACCCTTCTGGCTGTCGTAGTTGGTGTAGAACACGAAGCCGGCCGGCGAATGCTCCTTCAGCAACACCATGCGCACATTCGGCATGCCGTCGGCATCGACCGTGGCAAGGCTCATGGCATTGGGATCGTTCGGTTCGGAGGTCTTGGCATCCGCCATCCACTCGCTGAACAGGACAAAGGGGTCGTCCGCCTCGGTAAAGCCCGCGGCGGCGGAAATGGTGGCCAGAATGTCTTCGCCTTTGGACATTGATCCTTCCGGAGCGTTCGGTGAGACCCAATCATCTTTGACACAAATCGCAGGCAAGATCACCTTCGGAAATGCATTGCTGACACATCGCGATAACAAACTGCAATGAAACGTGAATTGTGGGAAACCCCCGGTCTCTGGACGCCTTTGGCGAATTGTGCGAAGTGACGCCACGTGGGGATTTGCGACCAACAAAAGGTATGTGCCGATGAGTGAGCCCGCGGCCTTGATGGCCGGCAAGCGCGGCCTGGTGATGGGAGTGGCCAACAATCGCTCGATCGCCTGGGGGATTGCGAGCGCATGCGCCAGGCACGGCGCAGAACTGGCCTTCACCTATCAGGGCGATGCGCTGAAGAAGCGTGTCGAACCGTTGGCCGAGTCGATCGGCGCCAACCTCGTGCTGCCGTGCGATGTAACCGATGATGCCTCCATCGATGCTGCGTTTGCCGAAATCGAAAAGGCCTGGGGCAAGATCGACTTCGTGGTCCACGCCATTGCGTTTTCCGACAAGGACGAACTGACCGGGCGGTACATCGACACCTCGGCGGAGAACTTCAAAATCTCGATGCAAATCTCCTGTTACAGCTTCACGGCAATCGCCCAACGGGCCGAAAAACTGATGACCAACGGCGGCTCGCTCTTGACGCTGACCTATTACGGGGCGGAAAAGTGGATGCCGCATTACAATGTCATGGGTGTCGCCAAAGCGGCCCTTGAGGCGTCGGTTCGCTACCTAGCCGCGGATCTTGGCGAACAGAACATTCGCGTTAATGCGATTTCCGCCGGCCCGATCAAGACATTGGCTGCTGCCGGCATCGGCGACTTCCGCTACATTCTGAAGTGGAACGAGTACAACTCGCCCCTGCGGCGCACGGTGACCATCGACGAGGTGGGCGATTCAGCGGTCTACCTGTTGAGCGATCTCGGACGCGGCGTGACCGGTGAGGTGACCCATGTCGATGCCGGCTATCATGTCGTCGGCATGAAGAATCCGACCGCGCCCGACATTTCGGTCGTCAACAATAGTGATTGATCCGGCAAAGCTGCCTCCAATCTACTTCCTGCGGCACGGCCAGACGGCCTGGAACCATGAAAGGCGAATCCAGGGCCAGCGGGACATTCCGCTAAACGATACCGGACTGGGCCAGGCACGGCGCATGGCGGCGAAGCTGAAACAGGTCTTGCCGTCACTTGAGGGATATCATCTGACCGCCAGCACGCTCGGCCGCGCCCGCCAGACCATGGATGCGGTGCTCGCAGCCTTCGAGCTGCGGCGCGACAGCGTCGTCTACGACACGCGGCTAATGGAACTCGATTTTGGCACTGTCGAGGGCAAGCGGTGGCCCGATATCCACGCCATGGGCATCGAGCCGGAATTGCGTCCGGAAGAATATCACGACTGGCGGCCGGAGGGCGGCGAGAGCTATGCCGATGGGCGCGAAAGAGTGCTGGGCTGGCTCGACAGCCTCACCCGGCCAACCGTCGCCGTCGCCCATGGCGGCATCAGCCGCATCCTGCGCGGCATCGTGTTCGATGTACCGAAACGCGAGATCGTGCAGCTCAAGGTGCCACAGGATCGGTTCTTCCGTATCCAGGACGGCGGCCTCGATTGGTTTGACGCGCGTGAGCGAGAGGGCTAAGAGGGGCAAAAATCCTCCTCCCCCTCCCCCTTGTGGGGAGGGGTTAGGGGTGGGGCAACGACCTATCAACAAGCACTATCGCGTGTGGATAGTCAGATGCCTCTCCCCACAAGGGGGAGGGGAGCAAAGAGAACCTGCCCATGTCGCACAACACCTTCGGTCATCTGTTCCGTGTCACCACGTTCGGCGAGAGCCATGGACCTGCGCTCGGCTGCGTCATCGACGGCTGCCCGCCGGGCATTCAGTTGAGCGAAACCGACATCCAGCCCTTTCTCGACAAGCGCCGGCCGGGACAGTCGAAATATACGACGCAGCGGCGTGAGGCCGACTGTGTGCGCATCCTGTCGGGCACCTTCGAGGACGACCGCACCGGCGGACCGGTAACCACCGGCACGCCGCTCTGCCTGCTGATCGAGAACACGGATCAGCGCTCGAAGGATTACAGCGACATCCGTGAAAAGTTCCGCCCCGGCCACGCCGATTTCACATATCTGGCCAAGTACGGCGTGCGCGACTATCGCGGCGGCGGGCGGTCATCGGCGCGCGAGACGGCGGCCCGGGTGGCGGCAGGGGCCGTGGCGCGCAAGATCGTCCCGGGGGTGACCATTCGGGCCGGCATGGTGCAGATGGGGTCACACAAGACTGACAAGCGGGATTGGAACGCGGTCGTCAACAATCCGCTGTTCTGCCCCGATGCCGTGGCAGCCGCCGCCTGGGCCGACGAACTGGACGTCATTCGCAAGGCCGGGTCGTCGTGCGGTGCAGTGATCGAAGTCGTGGCATCGGGCGCTCCATCCGGTTGGGGTGCGCCCGTTTACGGCAAGCTCGACCAGGACCTGGCCAGCGCCATGATGAGCATAAATGCGGTCAAGGGCGTGGAGATCGGTGATGGCTTTGCCGCGGCCGCCCTGTCTGGCGAGGAGAACGCCGATGAGATCCGCATGGTGGATGGCAAGCCGCGGTTTCAGTCGAACCATGCCGGCGGCATCCTGGGCGGCATCTCGTCGGGCCAGGACATCGTCGTGCGCTTCGCCGTGAAGCCGACCTCGTCAATCCTGACGCCGCGCGAGACGGTGACAGCGGCCGGCGAGAACGCCGAGATCGTCACCAAGGGCCGCCACGACCCGTGCGTCGGCATTCGTGCCGTACCGGTCGGCGAGGCCATGATGGCCATCGTCCTGGCCGATCACCACCTGCGGCACCGGGCACAGACCGGCTAACCAGCAAAACAAGAGAAGGAACTATCTCATGTTCCGTTCGTTCTTCCTCAACCGGCAATGGCTGCACTGGTCGCTGCTCGGTTCAGTGCTGATTCTGGGGGCGACCTGGTACAAGGTGCAACTTGATGTCGATATCAACGAGTGGTTCGGCGCATTCTACAATCTGATCCAAAAGGCCCTCGGCAAACCCGGCAGTGTCACCATGGAGGAATACTTCGCCACCCTGCTGACCTTCGGCAGGATCGCCGGCCTGTATGTCTTCATCGCCGTGGTGCTCGACTTCTACATCAAGCACTATGTGTTCCGCTGGCGTACGGCGATGAACGACTTTTACATGTCACACTGGCCGGCAGTGCGCCATATCGAGGGTGCTTCGCAGCGGGTGCAGGAAGACACCATGCGCTTTGCCCGCATCATGGAAGGGTTGGGGGTGAATTTCATGCGCTCGATGATGACGCTTTTCGCCTTCCTGCCGATCCTTTGGGATCTGTCGAAGAACGTTACCGAGTTGCCATGGATCGGCCCGGTTGAGCATTCGCTGATCTATGTCGCAATCCTGTTTGCCCTGGCCGGAACCGTTCTCCTGGCGGTGATCGGCATCAAGCTGCCGGGGCTTGAGTTCAACAATCAGAAGGTCGAGGCCGCATACCGCAAAGAACTTGTTTATGGCGAAGATGACCATCTGCGGGCCGACGACCTCACTGCGCAGGCCCTGTTCAACGACGTGCGCCGTAACTATTTCCGGCTGTTTTTTCACTACATGTATTTCGATGTCGCCAAGTGGAGCTATCTGCAATTTGGTGTGTTGGTGCCCTACGTGGCGCTTGGACCGACCATTGTAGGCGGAGCTGTGACCCTTGGCGTCATGCAACAGATCATCCGCGCTTTTGGCCGTGTGGAAAGCTCGTTCCAGTTTCTGGTGAATTCCTGGACGACGATTGTCGAACTCATGTCCGTCTACAAGCGGCTGAAGGCGTTTGAGCAACAGATCAGACTGATCGAACACCGCGATCCGGATGAACCTCTGCCTCAATCAGCGTGATCGACAGGTCTTGGCGGCCGTTCTCTATTCGACCAGAATAGCAGTCCCATCGCGGCGCGGATCGCCTGCACCGCTGAATGAGCCATCAGGGTGGCGCATGACGGCATGGCAACCGCCGAAGAACATGTTGGGGTCCTGCCACACAAGATGATCGGTGAAGCACGCCATGAGGTCTTGGAGCACTTCGCGGCCAATATGGCCCTCGACATCAAGGTGCCGGTCCTCAACATGAATCCGCGCCGCCGATATCGCGTCCGGCAGTGCGCAACCGGCACCGGCGAGCTGGCACAGAACGTTGGCGAGCGCCGAACGGATGCGGTTCGAGCCGCCCGAGCCCAGGACTATGGTGCTGCCGTCTGCTGTGTCGGCGATCAGCGGGCACATCATCGAGGACAGCCGGCGGTCAGGTGGCCAGCCGGTGGCTCCAGCCGGGTTGACGTCCGCCTCGCCCAGCATATTGTTGGGCATGAAGCCGAGCCCGCCGGCAATCTCACCATTGCCTTCGCCGTTCGACACCGTAATGGCGCAGGCATTGCCAGCCGCATCGATGACCGAGACATGAGTCGTCCCGCGGTAACTCTTCTGCCCGAAGGCAGCAAGCCGGCGGGCCAAACCGCTGTCCGGATCGCGCCGCGCACGATCAGTTTCATCCAGAGCCAGCGCGAAGGCCTGACCCGACAAATCCTGCATGGCCGTGAGCGTATGAGCGATCAGAGTACCGCCGGCCGAAGGCGGTGGGTTGAGGCTGATGTCCAATCCGTAGAACGCCAGGGTTATCGGGCTTCGGCTCTCGACCTTGTACCCGGCGAAATCGCCGGACTGGAGATGGCCACGGCCTGCCATGCCGTTCAGGATGGCCGCGGCAGCGGTGTTCCGGTAGGCGGTCAAGCCATCGCGGGCCAACGCATCGAACAAGTCGGACAAGCCTGGATTGACAAACGGTTCGCCAGGAGAAATCAGGTGGCCATGTCGTGTGAACAGGGCACGGCTGTCGGCGCTGGCCACGAGAATGGGGCCCACGATTGTTGCCAGCCGGTGCTGATAGGGCGTCATTTCGATGCCGTTTGCAGCGGCATCACGGGCAGGTGCAATCAGGTCGCACATCGGCCATGTTCCGTATCCGTCCAGGAGATCGAACAGACCGGGCACGAAGCCGGGTGTGGCGCTCGACGCGTGACCGATGTGGAAGGCCTGGGTCGCAGTGCCGAAATCGGCATGTACCTCGCGAAAATCCGTGGCATCAGGATTTTCCGACTTCGGCGTCTGGGCAAAGAAGTCAATTGCCCGTGTGGCGCCATCGGCCGTGCGGATCATTGCAAAGCCACCGCCGCCGGGAGATGCCAGAACGGGCTCGCACACACAGGCCATCCACGCCGCTGCAATCGCTGCGTCTATGGCGTTGCCGCCGTTGCGCAATACATCGCCCGCCACACCCGCCGTCAGCCGGTGGCCTGCCGCAACAGCGCCGTGGCGTTGCGCCGTCAATGGCGGTGCCCGCCCAGGCAATGCTCGACATAGGCTTCGACCAGCGCCACGGCATGCTGCCGCGAGGGCGCCTTCGAGCCCAGGCCCTGGCGCAGGTAGATACCGTCGATGAGGGCGGCGATCGTTTCAGCCATTTCGCGGGCATCCCGGTCCAGAACCAACTCCCGCAGGCAGGCGACCAGGTTTGAATTCAGACGGCTGAAATAAATCCGCAGCAGCCGTGCGGCGGCATCGGAGCTCTGGGCGTAGTGATAAAACGTCAGCCAGGTCGAAACTGTTTCCGACTCGAACTGCTCGGGGCCGAAACTGGACAGGATGACCGCGGTCAGTTTCTGACGCGGCGTGTGGGCCTGCCGCAGAGCCTCGACCGTTGCCTGGCGCAGCTCGCTCAGCAGGTGCCGCATGGTGGCGACGATGAGCTGGTCCTTGCCGCCAAAGTAGTGATGCGCCAGCGCGGGCGACACACCGGCATGGCGGGCAATTTCGCTCATTGTGACTTCAAGCGACCCACGTTGATGGATCGCCTTTATGGCGGCGTTCATCAAGGCGGAACGCCTTTGCGGTTCGACGCTTGGCCGGGCCATGAAACATGCTCCAATCGGTCCAGGCTAATATTGATTGACTGATCAATCAATAAACGACTTGCGAATTGCACGATATGGTGCTTCGATAGCAGCGTTCGCACGCGGCTTCCAGTCCTCGAACGACGAGGGGGCGGTAGACCAAACTCAAAATGGGCTCTGCCGCGGTGCGGTTTGGATTGCAGTATCAGAAACATGTTCTACATTTGCATGCTAAAGGGAGGAATGCATGAAGCTCAACACCATCAAGTCACTCGCCACGGGCGCCGCCATGCTGGCGGCCGCCGCCCTGGCGCCACAGGCCCTTGCCGCTGAATCGGAAGACCCGATCAAGATCGCGATCAACGAATGGACCGGCCAGCACATCTCGGCCCACGTCACCGGAGAGCTACTGAAGAAGGCCGGCTACAACGTCGAGTACGTCACTGCCGGCGCCGTGCCGCAGTTCGCCGCCATTGCCCAGGGCAACTTGCACCTGCAGCCGGAAACCTGGGACAACAATGTCGGCGACATCTATCCGAAGGCCGTCGAAGCCGGTGACATCATCCAGGTCGGACCGCTCGGCCTGCAGCCGCGCGAGGGCTGGATCTATCCGCCGTACATGGAAGAAAAGTGTCCTGGCCTGCCGGCCGCCGATGCCCTGATCAAGTGCGCTCAGGCTTTTGGCACCGCCGAGACATTTCCCAACGGCCGCCTGATCACCTATCCGGCTGACTGGGGCACCCGCTCCAAGGACCTGGTGACCAATGCCGGCCTGCCGCTGGCCCCGGTTGCCGGCGGCAGCGAAGGGGCAATGATCGCCGAGCTCAAGAGCGCTTATGCCGCCAAGCAGCCGATGCTGATGATGTTCTGGGCGCCGCACTGGATATTTGCCGATCTCGACCTGAAGTGGATTGACCTTCCCGAAGCCGCGGCCGATTGCGACACCAATCCGGCGCCTGGCTTCAGCCCCGACAAGACCGGCGACTGCGGCTTTGCCCAGGCCAACATCGGCAAGATCGTCTGGAAGGGGTTCAAGGACAAGTGGCCCGGCGCCTACAAGGTGGTCGAGGCCGTCAGTATCGACAACGAGACCCAGAACCTGATGATGCTCGAGATCGACAACAAGGGCCGCAAGCTGGAAGAGGTCGTGGCCGAGTGGATCGCCAACAACGAGGCATCCTGGAAGCCGTGGGTCGACGCGGCCAAGATGTAACGACCAGCATCATGGTTGAATGAACAGATAAAGAGCGGCGGATCGGGAGACGGTCCGCCGTTTGCGTTTCAGCCCGTTGGGGGCGGGCCTAGGGAGGTGGGGAAAGACGTGGGCAATGCCAACAAAGACCGACCGGTCAAACTGTCGTGCCGCAATGTCTGGAAGATCTACGGTGACAATCCGGCGCAATTTTTTTCAGGCGGCAACGGCAAGGTCGATAATGCGGAATCACACGCACAAGCCATCCGCGACAGCGGCCACATCGTCGCCTCGGCCAATGTCAGCTTCGATGTCCGCGAGGGCGAGATATTCGTCATCATGGGGCTGTCCGGCTCCGGCAAGTCGACCATGGTGCGCTGCCTGTCGCGGCTGGTCGAACCGACCGCGGGCGAGGTTCTACTCGATGGCGACGACTTGTTGCGCAAGTCCGACACTGAACTGATCGAAATCCGCCGCCACAAGATGGGCATGGTGTTTCAGTCCTTCGGCCTGTTGCCTCATCTGAACGTCATCGAAAACATCGCCTTCCCCTTGAAACTCCAGGGCGTACCGGTGGCCGAGCGCAAGGCGCGGGCGGAAAAGGTCATCGCCTTGGTCGGCCTAGAAGGCCGCGAGGACAGCTACCCGCGGCAACTGTCCGGTGGCCAGCAGCAGCGCGTCGGCATTGCCCGCTCGCTTGCCGTCGAGCCCGATCTGTGGTTCCTCGATGAACCTTTCTCGGCCCTCGATCCGTTGATCCGTCGTCAGATGCAGGACGAGTTCCTGCGCATCCAGGAGATGCTACACAAATCCATCGTCTTCATCACCCACGACTTCCTCGAAGCCCTGCGCATTGCCGACCGCATGATGATCATGCGCGACGGGCTGGTGGTGCAGATGGGCACCCCGGCTGAACTGATCGTCAACCCGGCCGACGACTATGTCGCCGAGTTCACCTCCGATGTCCCGATCACCCGCGTGTTGACCGCAGGCGACGTCGTCGACCGCAAAAAGAAGCCGACGGCCCGCATGCCACGCATCGACCGGGCATGCACTGTTGAGGAGCTGCTGGGCCAGCTTGCCAACAATGCCGCCGGCGTCGCCGTGGTCGGAGACGATGGCGAATTGATCGGCGCCGCCACCGCGCAAGGCGTCATCGCCGCGCTTGCCTCCGAACCGGCACGCCAGGGAGAGCCCGGATGAGCCGCCTGTCGCGCAGCACTGTGGGTTGGGCCGCGCTCATCGCCGCAACGCTGATCCTGCTGGCGCTGCGCGGCCAGGCCGGCTGGCTGGTGGACTTTCCCAAGACCTGGACCCTGCCGCTGACCCCGTGGCTCAACGACCTCATGAAGGAGGTGGTTGAACAGATCGGCTGGCTGTTCCGGGCGATTTCGGATGTTTTGGCCGTACCGCTCAAAGGTATCCAGCACCTGCTGCTGTGGCTGCCGTGGTCGGTCATCATCGTCGTCATCGCCGTTGCTGCCCATGCCGCATCCGGTTGGGGCCTGGTGGCCTTCTCGCTGGTTGCGCTCGGCTACATGGTCGTCGTCGGCTATTGGGATAAATCGATGAATTCACTGTCCCTGGTGGCGGTCTCGGTGCCTCTGGCCATCATAATTGGCTTCGGCTTCGGTGTATGGGGGTTCATGTCGAAACGCTCCGAGCGCTGGATCATGCCGATGCTCGACCTGCTGCAGACCGTGCCGGCCTTCGCCTACATCATACCGATCGTATTGCTGTTCGGCTTCGGCCCGATCGTCGGCCTGATCGCCAGCATCCTGTTCGCCTTCCCGCCGATGGTGCGCAACACCATTCTCGGCCTCAAGCAGGTGCCCGCCGAGGTCATCGAATCCGGCCTTATGTCCGGCGCCACGCCGGTACAGCTGTTCTGGCAGGTCCGTATTCCGACCGCGCTCAAGCAACTGCTGCTCGGCATGAACCAGACCACCATGGCGGCGTTCTCGATGATCATCATCGCCTCGATCATCGGCGGCACCGATGACATTGGTTGGGAGGTGACCAAGTACCTGCGCAAGGCCTCGTTCGGCGAATGCCTGCTGGCCGGCATCGTCATCGCTCTGCTCGCCATGGTGATGGACCGCATCACCGCCGGGCTTGCGACCCGCGATGTCGACACGCTGGCCGTCGACCAGAGTTTTTACGAACGTCACACCCACCTGGTTGTCGGCGCCGCTGCGGCGCTGGCGGCGTTCATCGCCTCACTGCTCTTTCCCGCGCTCGCCGACTGGCCGGAAGACTGGGCGTTCTATCCGGCCAGCGCGATGAACGCCTGGTTGTCAGGCTTCATCGTCGACTGGGCGGCGGTGATTGCCAAGCTTAAGGCGCTTAGCTTCTTCTACCTCATGCTGCCGGTGAAGATCGGACTGGAGAGAACCATCAGTCCTTTCTCCTGGGGCTTCGAGCTGACGGCCGTGCATTCCATCGGCTATGCCGTCATCGCCGCCGCCCTGGTTGCCTATGCCTTTTCGCGCAAGGGCGCCGCTGCCGCCGTCGCCACCGCGTTCTTCGCCATCGTGCTCTATTTCGGCCTCACCGGCCTGCCCTGGGCCGCCTTCATCGCCATGGCGACCTATCTTGCCTGGCAACTGGGCGGCCGCAATCTGGCCATTGGCACCTTCGCCGGATTTGCCTTCCTGCTGCTTGCAGGCGTGTGGCCGCAGTCCATGCTGTCGATCTACCTCTGCGGCATTGCCGTCGCCATATCGTTCCTCATCGGCACCGCCATCGGCATCGCGGCGTCGGAGGTCGATTGGGTTTCAGCGATCATGCGGCCGATCAACGACACTCTGCAGACCATGCCACAGTTCGTCATCCTCATCCCCTTCGTGATGATCTTCAAGATCGGCGACTTCACCGCGCTCCTGGCGATCATCGCCTATGCCATCGTGCCGGCCATCCGCTATGCCGAGCACGGCCTGCGCTCGCTGCCCAAGGATGTGATCGAGGCGGCCACCTGCATGGGCTGCACCCGCTGGCAGCTGCTCTGGCAGGTCAAGCTGCCGCTTGCTCTGCCGGTCATCATGCTGGGGCTCAACCAGACCATCATGTACGGCCTGGCCATGCTGGTGATCGCCGCCCTGGTCGGCACTTCCGGCCTCGGCCAGCAGGTCTACATCGGCCTCGGCGACGGCGACTTCGGCGTCGGCATCATCGCCGGTCTGGGAATGGCCATTATCGCCATGATCGCCGACCGCATGACCCAGGCCTGGAGCCGGGCCCGCCAGGAGGCATTCGGACTGGCGTAGTTCCGCCAGCCCGATCCGGATAGCGCTTATCCTCCCGCCACCTTCTTGCGGTACATGCCCTGGGCGATGCGGTCGATGACCATGGCACAGAACAGGATGGCGAGACCGCCGAGCAGACCCTGGCCCTTGGCGGCGTATTGCAGCGCTTCGAGGATCAGCGCACCGAGGCCCTCGGCACCGATCAGCGAGGCAATTACCACCATCGACAGGCTCATCAGAATGGTCTGGTTGATGCCGGTCATGATCGACGGCATGGCAAGCGGGATTTCCACATTGCGCAGCAACTGCCACTTCGAGCAGCCGAAAGCGACAGCGGCCTCCTTGGTGGTCTCCGGCACCCCGCGCATGCCGAGCGCCGTCAGCCGGATCACCGGCGGCATGGCGAAGATGATGGTCGCCAGAACGCCGGGCGGCTTGCCGGTGCCGAAGAAGGCGATGATCGGGATCAGGTAAACGAAGGCCGGCATCGTTTGCATGAAGTCGAGCACCGGTTCGGCAAAGGCATAGGCGCGTTTCGACTTGCCAAACCAGATGCCGAGCGGAATGCCGAAGATAACGCACAAAGCAGCACCAGCCCCGATCAGCGCCACGGTGATCATCGAGATCTCCCACAGCCCCATGAATGCCAGATAGGCCAGCGAGGCGGCGGTGAAGATCGCCACGCGGATGCCGGCCAGCCGATAGGCCATGACGACGATCACCACCATGACCACCGGCCACGGCGTCTGTATCAGGATGACTTCCAGCCCGTCCAGCACCGCCTTGATCGCCGCGGTCACACCGTCAAAGACGTTGCCGAAATTGTTGGCCAGCCAATCGAACGCGGCATCGCCCTTGCGCGCCCAGGCTGCGAAGAATTCCTTCTTGATCGGAAACTCGGTGATTGGAACCGTGCCGCCAAGAAAGCCGCCGGTCAGATTTGACAGCATCTTGTCAGGATCGGTCACAGTGAAGCGCAGCAGTGTGAGCGGCCAGATCGCCACCAGCATCAGAGCGCCGAACAGCAGACTGTTGCGGTTGGTGCCCGACTGCACCGATGGCCGCGCCCGCCAGCGCAGGTACTGTTTTTCGTAAGCGTAGTTAGCATAAAATCCTTCGACCACTTTCACGACTATCAGCAAGGCAATGCCGGTCAGAAGAATGGTTGTGGCTTCACCCGCCGCGGCTTCGGCCGCCTCCTTGGCCTTTTCGGCGACCTTCTTCAGGTTGCCCGCCACCTTGAGAGCGGTTTCAGCGGTTTCGGTATCGCCTGCAGCCGTCGCGTCTGCGGCCTGTTGTTCGCGCTTGGCAATGTTGGACAGCAACCGTTCGTAGCGGGCAATCTGATCCGCGCCCAGCTCACCCCAAAGCCCGCGCCCGAGTTGCACGAAGGCAAAAAGCTCAAGTACCAAAAACGTCCAGAAAAAGCCCCACACGCCGCGTAGCGCACCCCACAGCGGGCCGAACACGGCAGCCATGGTGTTCCACGACCAGGTGAATTCCGTCGTGCCCTGGATCTTGCCGAATTCCGCCGAATAGTAATCGGCATTCTCCTGCGCGAACTCGTCGATCGAGGCTTCGAGCGACTTGGGTCCCAGTTCCAGCCCGGTATCCGTCATGCCTTGCCTCCCTGAATGCCTTTCAGCAGCGTCGATTTGGTGATGATGCCAACGTCCTTGCCCTCGTCGTCCTGAATGACGATCGGCTGGTCGGTGGTCGTGGCCATGTCGATCAGATGATCGAGATCAGTGCCATGGTGAGCGCGCGGCGACTTGGCCAGGTTTTCGCCGCGTTGCGGTTTGTGATCCGACAGCTTCTCCATGATCGAATGGGCAAACACCAACTTCAGCTTGGAGATGCCCTCGACGAAGTCCTTGACGTACTCGTCGGCCGGATTTGTCACGATGTCTTCCGGCGTGCCGATCTGGACGATGCGGCCATCCTTCATGATGGCGATGCGTCCGCCGATGCGGATCGCTTCGTCAAGGTCGTGGGTAATGAACACCGTCGTCTTGTGCAGCTCGGCCGACAGCGCCATGAACTGGTCCTGCAACTGGCGGCGGATGAGCGGATCGAGCGCCGAGAACGGCTCGTCCATGAGCAGCACTTCAGGATCAGAAGCCAGCGCCCGCGCCAGACCGACGCGCTGCTGCATGCCGCCGGACAGCTCGCGCGGAAACCGGTCCTCATAGCCATCCAGATTGACCAGGCTGAGGCAATGCTGCGATACCTCCCAGCGTTTTGACTTCGGTTCGCCGCGTACCTGAAGCGGAAAACCGACGTTGTCGCGCACCGTGCGGTGGGGCAGCAGCGCCATATGCTGGAACACCATGCCGATGTGCATGGCACGCATCTCGCGTAGTTCCTCACTGCTGAGCGCCAGCATGTCCTTGCCAAGCATAGAAATGCTGCCTGCGGTTGGCTCGATCAGCCGGTTGAGGTGGCGCACCATGGTCGACTTGCCGGATCCCGACAGCCCCATGACGCAGAAAATCTCGCCGCGCGGCACGGTAAACGTACAGTCGGCGATGCCGACGACGCAGCCAAACTTCTCCAGCACTTCCGGCTTGCCGAGATTGTCCTTTTGGATCGCCGCCATGGCCTCGTCGGCCCGGTCGCCGAAAATCTTCCAGACGCCCTCAAGCTTGATGACTTCGTGTTCCACGTCCACGCCCCTACCTCGCTCGCCCGCGACAGCCGTCTAGCCCAGCCGCCTGCGCCCCCGATACGGTTTGTCGTAGCCACGGGCGGTGCCCACGCACCGCCCGTGCAATTCGTGCTTATTTCAGCCAGGCGTCAACCTGGGCGGCATTGTCCGCCACCCACTTCTTGGCGAACTCGGCCGGGTCCTGTTTTTCGACCACCAGCGCATAGGTCATCGCCGACACGGTTTCCGTATCGAGTTTGACCTGCGACAGCATCTTGGCGGCAGCGGGCTGTTTTTCATCCAGCGCGGCAGCATAGTGGATGTGCAGATAGGCCGTGTTCCAGGCAACGCCGGCTTCCGACTTCTCCAGCCATTCCGGATCGTCGGTCGGCTGGATCACCTTCCACTTGGCCTCGTCATAGGCCGGCTCCTTGAGAATCACCAGCTCGTGCAGCGCGAACATGTGGTGCGGCGTATAGCAGAAGAACACGATGTTCTTCTTTTGCGCCACGGCATTGTCGACCTCGGCCAGCGCCAGGGTCTCATCCATTTCCTTCAACTGCATGGTCTCGGCATAGCCATAGGACTTGGCGCGGATCTTTTCCACGTTGGTCGAAGCCCAGCCGGCAGCACCGATCCAGATCTCGCCTTTGCCGTCGCCGTCGCTATCGAACTTTGCCGACATATCCGGGTTGGACAGCTCCGACAGATTGACAATGCCGGTGCGTTCCGCCGTGCCCTTGGTCACGCACATGGCCTGATCGCCGGCAACGCCGTTCGGGTTCATCTTGACGGTCTTTTTCTCTTTCACGAACTTGTTGTTCAGGTTGACCTGGTTCGGCATCCACACTTCCGGGTGCACATGCATGGCGCCGGAATCCATGGCCTCGAAGACCACCGGGTTGGTGCCGTTCTGCAGCTCGACCTCAAGGCCGAGATTGTCTTCCATAACCGTCTTGAGAACATGTGCGGTCACGCGCACGGACGGCCAGTTCGGCACACCGATCACAACATCCGCGGCTTGCGCCACGCCGGCCGTCATCATGGTGCCGGCCATGCAGGCCGCGGCAAACAGTTTAGTCAGCTTCATGGGGGTCTCCTTTTCTCCCTGGCAAAAAGTTCACTATTATTCCGCCTTTTCGGCTTGTTCTTGTTATCCGGCAGCTTTGGACATCGGTTGACCGCAAGTCTGCAGCGTCGCTTCCATCGCCTCTTCCAGAACCTTAGCGATGGTTTGGCAGTCCCGTTGGTGAAGGGCTGACGGCAATCGCAGGTCGCAAAGCTCGCTCAGCACGCGGTCGGCATTGGGTACCCTTTGTTTGGAACCGACGTAACGCCAATGATCATGACGGCTTGTGAAGCCAGTTGGGTCGGACTTGCCGAACCATTTCACGTGTACCCCGTGGTCATCAGCCTCGGCAGCGAAGCATGCGCGCTGGCCTGGAGTCAAACCTGTGATCAGAAACTGCAGTGAACTGGGCACGAATTGCTCCCTGTCCGGCCGGGCCGGAACCTCAAGATGCGGGATGGCATCGACCAGCGGCGCCAGCCAGTCATAGACCCGGCGCCAGGCGGCATTGCGTGCATTGAGCAGCCTCAGTTGCGGGCGCAGAACGGATGCGGCAAGGCTCGACATGCGCATGGAACAGTTCGGCGTGGTGAACCGGTGCCGCTCGAACACCTCCATGGCCGGCCGGGCGCGATGCTGGGCATAGAGCATGTAGCTGCCCGACATCAGGATGGCCCGCGCCGCAACGTCCTCATCGTCGGTGACGATCAGCCCGCCTTCGCCGGAATTGATATGCTTGAAGGTCTGTGTGGAAAAGCACGCCACCCGGCCGAACGAGCCGGTCAGCCGCCCGTCCCAGCCCGCACCCATTGTATGCGCGCAGTCCTCGATGACGATCAGGTCATACTTGCGGCACACCTTCATGACCGCATCCATGTCGGGAATATGCCCGCGCATGTAGGACAGCATCAGATAGCGCGCGCCCGTTGCCTCGGCCTTGCGCTCAAGGTCCGCGACGTCGATCACCGTGCGCTCGGTAATGTCGACAAACACCGGCTCGCCCCCGGCATGAGCAATAGCGCCGGGCACCGGTGCCAGCGTGAAGGCGTTCACCAGCACTTTGTCGCCCGGCTGCAGACCGGCAGCCTTCAGAGCAATGAACAAGGCGCAGCCGCCGGAATTGACACCGGCGCAGAACCGCCTGCCCGCATAGTCCGCGAACTCCTCTTCCAGCAGGGCGGCTTCCGGTAGCGAATTTCGGTCCTCGCCGTATCGGAAAAGGCGGCCATCCTGCATCAGGGCGGTGGCGGCTGCGATGCCGTCGGGCGGAATCGGGTCGGGCCGGCTCAAGTCGCCGTGGTAATGCACACGATTGGTGGTTCTGGTGCGAACCGCTTGTGCGACATCGCCCATTGCGGACGATCCTCCCTTGCAGCGCCGATATTCTTGTTGGCGTCGTCTCTTCGAGACAATCTTGAAAGCGCTTTCAAAAAATACTGCCGTGCCTTCTTCGATGAGTCAAGACCCGGAACGCTTGAACTCTGGTTGGCTTGCGTTTTATGTGGAAGTCATGACAAAATTCGCCGCAGCAGTTGTTCCGAATTATCTGAAAGCGCTTATCGTTTATGCGATCAACACGACCGACCCTGAATGATGTGGCACGCCAGGCGGGTGTATCGCCGGCCACGGTGTCGCGCTGGCTCAACCGGCCGGACAGTGTGCGGGCGCAAAAGCGTCAGGTCATCGAGCGGTCCGTTGAAAAACTGGGCTACCTGCCGCATGGCGCCGCCCAGGCGCTGGCCTCGCGGCACTCCCGGCTGGTCGGCGGCATATTTCCCGCCGTCGACAACGCACTGTTCGGGCATGCGCTGCAGGAGTTCCAAAATGTGCTGGCGGAGGCCGGTTACACCGTTGTCGTAGCGTCATCGGGTTATGACCCGGACATGGAGGCGCGGCATATCAAGCGCATGCTGCAGAGCGGCATCGACGCCTTGCTGCTGGTCGGCACGAAGAGGGCGGGCCGGTTGTATGACCTCATTCGCTCCTACGCCATCCCCTACGTTTCGGTTTGGCGGTATGCGCCCGACTGTCCGCACCCATGTGTCGGCTTCGACAATGTCCATGCCGCCGAGCACCTGTGCGATCACCTGTTCGATCTTGGTCATCGGCGTATTGCGGTGCTGTCCGGCCGGCTGGCTTACAACGACCGGGCTCAGGACCGGTTGCTGGGCGTGCGCCGGAGCTACGCCAAGCATGGCCTGTCGCTGGACGACAGTCTGGTGCGCGAGCAGCCGTTCGGGGTGAGCGAGGGGCGCGACATGTTCCGCTCGCTGATGTCGGGCGATGCTCGGCCGACGGCGTTCGTGTGCGGGTCGGAGCCTTTTGCCTTCGGCGCCCTGTTCGAGGCCGAGGCGATGGGGTACCGGGTGCCGGCCGACGTCTCGATCGCCGGTTTCGACGACATTTGGCTGTCTTCGCACCTGACGCCGTCGCTGACCACGGTGCGCACGCCGCACGACAAGATCGGTGTCGAGGCAGCCCGTCACCTGCTGGGCGAACTGCGCGGTGAAAGCCCGCCGCCGCCCCGGCCGCTGGAAACCCAGCTTGTCGTCAGGCAGTCGACCGGCCCGGCGCCGGACACTCGTCCGACAATCGCATCAAGCTGAAGTGGAAAGACCCCGCCGGCGCTTCTTCATGCGCTCATGCGCCTCCTCGGTGCCGTCGTGGAATGAACCGAACCACTTGTCCCACGGCATTTCCAGGTTGCCGTAGTTGCACTCGAAATAGCGGTGATGCATCTGGTGATGGAACGTGCCGAGTGCCAGCCGGTTCCGGTCCTTGACCAGAAGTCCTTCGAATCCGGTGTGCGACGTTGCAGCAGTCAGTGCCTGGTGCTGCATGTGAAACAGGATGTGGATCGGATGCGCTGCAACCACCCAGTGGATCAGCACGGCGGAAAAGAAAATCAAATGCTCGACCGGATGCATTGACAGCCCCGACCAGGGACCGACATTGGTGTTGCGGTGATGCAGGGCGTGAACGCTCTTGTACAGCGGCGGCCAGTGGATCAGCCTGTGGATCCAGTAGAAATGGAATGAGATCCACACCGGCGTGAGCAAGAACAACGCCACAAACCAGATCGGGTTATCGCTCCACAGCAGGACGGGCGCATAGCCGTTCGCCATCAGCCACAGCATCAGCGCCTCATAGGCCGTCCAGAAGGCGACACCGCTTGTTAGTGACCAGAACATGTTGTCGTGCACCTGATTGCCGAAACTGAATCCGCGACCCCTGGTCTTCAGGTCGCGCGGATCGTATTTGAGGCGCATTTTCTGGCGCCGCCATGTGTAGAAGTACAGGTGCAGCCCGCCGGCCACGATCGTCAGCAGGATAAAGTTGCGCACGAACATCGCCGCGACCCAGCCGAATGCCAGCGTTCGCGTTTCTTCGAGCGGCGGCTGTAGCCAGAACCATGATACGCACGCCACAACGACAAGGATCGAGTTCTCCGCCAGCGTGAACCAGCGCTCCACCACCCAGCGCACCATGCGCCCCGGGCGCGGTGGCCAGGAAAAGAATGGCGACACTGCAATCGGAACCGCTGGCCGATAATGCCACTGCCGGGCAAATCCCGTCGCGTCTGTTGCTTGTCCCTGTGTATGCTTGTCCTGCACGCGCTGCGACAGCCTTCCTGACGCCAAAGCGTCACAATTGTCCTTGGTACAATCCGTTACCCATGTCTCCAGAACGGACCTTGCAAAACTGGTGACCCCGGCAGGATTCGAACCTGCGACCCTCAGATTAGGAATCTGATGCTCTATCCTGCTGAGCTACGGGGCCAAGACTGATCCTCGTGTCTTGTTGTCGAGAGGTGCAATGAAGACGAAATCTTTACATGACATGCCAACCTGCAATCAATGTAACACACATGTAACGAATTCCATTGGCCGAAGCGATGCCTGCCCGCCCGCCAGGAAGCAGGCGGATCGAGTATTGCCATCGTGAAGTGCGGCAACCGGACCCGACAGAGAGAAAAGCGAACGACTGCGCCAGACAGCCAACAGCTATACCACGGCACTAGCGGGGTATCCCATAACGACAATACCGGCTCGTTATCAAGCGGCCGGCTGGCTGGGGTGGCAGTCTGTTGCGAACCCGTCTTTGAACCGACCTTCCCTACAAAGCGGCAATTTACAGGGAAATTGAGAAAATTGAAGGGGAACCGACTCATTTCTACTGCAGTAATAGGTATTTGTTCTTAATTATATACTCAGACAATACACCTTAACTCGCTGTCCGGATTTCTGGGACCACTTCACCTCATCGATGCGTCTCTTGCATGTAGCGAACAGATTGCACACGACAAATTTCTCAATCAAATCGCAGCCTGTTTGCGGCATCCGGCAGTGTTGGTATTGAGACAACCCAGATCGCGACGCGCTTTAGATGTTGCCCGGCAAAATCCGGTCGGAGAGCGAGAGTGCTCTCCGACCTAGTTCACCGAAGTGATTGCAGAAATAGTCAGACGAACAGATCTGTTGCGTCGAGATCGGCGATGTTGAAATTGTCGATGCGCGCGGTATCGCCGGTGCCAAAACTGAACACCACATGGTTGCCGACTTGTGAGGCCGCCGCAATCGCCGCTGCCGCATTGGCAAAGCCGAAGTCGATGACGTCGATCTTGTCGAACCCATCCTCGAAGTCGCGGACGATGTCGTGGTCGCCATTGACCTCGAAGATGAACCGGTCGCGCGCCGCGCCGCCACGCAGGATGTCATCACCCTGGCCGCCCTGAATTAGGTCGTTGCCATTACCACCGTTGATCGTGTCTTGGCCGAATTGGCCAAAGAGCTTGTCTGCTCCAGCCCTGCCAGACAGGTAGTCATCGCCGGTATTGCCGCGCAGCACGTTGCCGGTGGCCTCGCCACGTATGTCGTCGTCGTGAATGCTTCCTCTCACGTTCTCGACGCTTGTGACAAGGTCGACGTAGTATCCCGAGGTGTCGATAATCGCGCCAAGAACCAAGTCCGCCTGAATGCCGGTTGTTCCACCAGAGTTACCGGTGAAGAAATGGTCATTGTGGTAAGCAACCTCATCCTTTCCCCCGCCGCCGTTGATGGTGTCATTGCCAGACAATGGCTCGAACCGGTTCGAGAACTTGTTGCCGCGCAAATCATCGGACACCTGAGTAGAGCGGATGGCTTCGATGCCGGTAATGCGGTCGATGTCACCAAATCCATCGCGAACCGTGTTGGCATTGAAATTTGCGACAACACCGTTGCGGCCGCCCAAGCCGTAGTCGCTGTTGTACTCGACCCGATCAAAACCTGTGCCGCCATTAATGGTGTCGGCACCGGCATAGCCGCGAAAACCTTCGAAGCCGTCATTGGATGCGTTGCCACCAGTCAGCCTGTCGGCATGATTTGAGCCGAACACGCGTAGCACGTTCAAGAGCGTGTCGAACGTTCCAAAACCGTCCTGCGCCACGCCTGTCGCCAAGTTGACATTCACCCCGTTCGGCGAACTGCGATACATGACGGTGTCGAAATCGAAAGCAAATATGCCGGCAGTCGTCCCGCCGTCGATTGTGTCATTGCCGTGACCACCAACCAGGTAATCTTCTCCTGCTCCACCGAGGATGATGTCGTTGCCGTTGCCGCCCTCGATGTAGTCACTGTTCGCCCCGCCATCCAGGGTGTCGTTCCCGTCGTGACCATAGAGTTCATCATCGCCGAGTAGGCCGTTGATTAAGTCACCTGCCCCTGTACCACCGATAATGTCTGTCGCATTTGTACCGTTGATTGTTGCCACGTTTCTTCCTCGCACTCTTGTTGAAATTTAAGCTCAGGATCCACTTGTCAGTTCAAGTGGAACTTGCAAACGTACATTGCATGTCGTGTGTCCGACAATGTACTTCTTTCATATCTGTTCATTGTCCACAGCTCAACCTTGGGAGGGTCGAGCAACGATTGTTGAACGATCCGTGACAAAACGTTCAAATCGCGCATTAAAAGTACTCGTGGCGCTTGGCGTCCGAGCTGCCGCATAAAATGACCAACCAGATGAGCCAGATACTCTCTTAGCTCAGCCTGCAGATCGTCCCAAAACATCTGACGACGGACAGGTGGAGCCAGGCGGAATCGAACCGCCGACCTCTTGATTGCCATCACTGTGATCTACGGTTTTTGGCGGTGCAATCAAATGGATGGCCGTCGAGCGCATTTCCGGTGCGGTGTCAGTCGGTGATCATGAAGAAATTGGGGCCTTAGCCGAAGTCAGCGAAATGAAGTGTGACTCATAGTGTTACGGAAATCGTGCAGATCTAAATTAATCGCCTAATATCAATGTGATAACAAAATTCTATGGCGGAGAGAGAGGGATTCGAACCCTCGATACGGTTTCCCGTATACACGCGTTCCAGGCGTGCGCCTTCGACCACTCGGCCACCTCTCCATGCCTATCAGGCTGGCGCAATATACTCGTGCCGTGCCGGTGTGCAACCGTCCTTGTCACCTAAATTTGAGCAGGATGTTTGTTTTACCGGGACACCACGGTCTTGTGCTTTGCCGTGTCCAACGCCACAATCGCGCGTACAAAAAGCCGTCTTGGGGTGTCCCAATGTTCTCGTTCCTGTCAAAGAAGCAGCAGATGACCGACCCGGCCACAGCGTTGCCCGGCCGCGCTCACCCGATCGACACCGCCGAGGCGCACTTCGTCAACGGCCGGCCGCTCAAGGGTCCGTACCCCGAGGGCCATGAGATCATCTACTTTGCGCTCGGCTGTTACTGGGGCGCGGAACGGGTGTTCTGGCAGCTTCCGGGTGTCTGGGTGACAGCGGTGGGAAACATGGCCGGTTTCACGCCCAATCCGACTTACCAGGAGGTCTGCACCGGCCAGACCGGCCACGCCGAGACGGTCATGGTGGTCTACGATCCGGCAACGGTTTCCGTGGGGACCCTTTTGAAGACGTTCTGGGAGGCACATGATCCGACCCAGGGCATGCGCCAGGGCAACGACGTGGGCACGCAGTACCGTTCCGGCATCTATTGGACGACCCAGGCCCAGCGACAAGCCGCCGATGTCTCCCGGTCGTCCTACCAGGCCGCGCTGGACGACAGCCGGCGTGGAGCGATCACGACGGAGATCGCACAGGCGCCGGAATTCTACTATGCAGAAGACTATCATCAGCAGTATCTGGCAAAGAACCCGTCCGGCTATTGCGGCCTCGGCGGCACCGGGGTCTCCTGCCCCGGCTAGGGCCGTCTTTCCGGTGTCCCATCGCGCTGGCGGCCTTCGGCGACCAGGCGGGCCGTTGCGGTCTCGATCATCTCCTGCAACTGCTTTGTATAGACCTTTCGGTTCAAGCCGGGAGCCATCGCCGGCAGGAACTCAACGACAATCCTGCCCGGATAGCGCAAGAACTTGCGCCGCGGCCAGTAAAGGCCTGAGTTGAGGGCAAAGGGCACACACGGCACATCCAGCTGTGTGTAGAGCGCAGCGGCACCGGGTTTGTAGTCCGGCTCGGCATCGGGCGCGCGCCGCGTGCCCTCCGGGAAGATCAGGATCTGCCGGCCCTGCGCCACCGCTTCGCGGGCATGGCCGACCATTTTTTTCAGGGCGCTGGCACCGGCACCGCGATGCACCGGGATCATCTTGAACTTCAGTGCGAACCAGCCGAACAGGGGAATGAATGTCAATTCCCGCTTCAGCACCACGGCCGGATCGCTGAACAACGGCAGCAGTGCGAAGATTTCCCACAAGGATTGATGCTTGCCGGCCACCAGGGCTGCACCGCTTGGAATGTGCTCGCGCCCGCGCACTTCCATTTCGACACCGGCCAGCACCCGCAACCACCACAACGATGCCCGCGACCAGGCTTTGAGAGCCGCCATCGACCACGCGCGTGGTGTGACGAGGAACATCGCCCCACACACCAGAAAGGCGACGAGGTTAAGATAGAACACGATGTTGAAGGCCAGCGAGCGCAGAAAGATCAGGGGTCTTGCCTTTCCGTATTTCAGAATATCGAACGCAGAATGCGTGCTGTCGCCAGCCGCGCCGTCATCAGGCAGATCAGCGTCGCCAGCACCGGCACCAATGTCAACAGTGCATAGCCCTGCAGGGCCTGCGCTTCGGTGCTGATCAGCATGGCGCGGACTTCGGTGGCAATCTCCGATGGCCCGCCGACGTAACCAAAGACGATGAACAAGGCAAAGACTGCAAGCCCGGCAAGGAACCCGATCAGGCCGGCCCGCAATCCCGCCCTGAAGAAGCGGCTTTCGACCTGCCGGGCGATAAAGTGATCACGGGCGCCGACGAGATACAACACCTCGATCGTTTCGCGGTTAGCTTCCAGTGCCGTACGGGTGGCATAGATCACCAGGCCGACGGCCGACCCGGCGATGATGGCCAGGACACAAATGCCGAGCCACTTCAGCGTGGATGCCATGGTCGTCAGTTCCTCCTGCCAGCGCCGGTGGGTATCGAGGCTGGCATTCGGCAACTCGGCCTTCAGTCGGGCGGTGATGGCTGCGAAATCCGGTGGGTTATCCTGGTCGACCGTCAGGGTAAGAAGCCTCGGGATCGGCAATTCGTCCAGGATGTCGGCACGTCCCAGCCAGGGTTCAAGAAGATCCTCGGCCTGATTCCGTGACAGCGCCTCCACCGAAACAATGCCGGGAAAACCCTCGAACAGCTTTTTTGCCGTCTCGGTATCGGCGTCGGCATCGCGTCCCTCGGCCGGCAGGATCTGAACCGTCGCCTGTCCGGAAATCTGCGACGTCCAACGCTCCACCGCGCGCTCGACCAGCAATAGACTGCCAGCCGCCAGCGTTGACAGAAAACACATGACCGACATGGCGATGATCAAGGTTCGCAGCGGCGCCGGCGCTGCCGGTATGACCGGATTGCGCCTGCTGGCCGCATCGCCTGCCGATTGTCCGCCCGACGTCATGCCTCAACCCGCAACTGCCCGCCGTCGAGCTGCATCACGCCTGCCTTGGCCTGAGAGATCAGATGAGTGTCGTGGGTTGCGATGACCACGGTCGTGCCCTGGCGGTTCATTTCAACAAACAGCCGCAGCAGACGGCGTGCCAGCGCCGGGTCGACGTTCCCCGTGGGCTCGTCGGCCAGCAGCAGCCGCGGCTGCGCGATGACCGCCCGGGCTATTGCCGCGCGTTGTTTCTCGCCCCCGGACAGCACCACCGGATAGGCTGCGGCATGCCCGTCCAATCCGACCCACGCCAGAAGTTCCATAACGTCGGACTTGTAGTCCGCAAGACGCTTGCCCGCGACCCTGAGCGGCAGCGCCACATTTTCGAAGACGGTCAGGTGATCAAGCAACCGGAACTCCTGGAAAACCACACCGATTTCCCGCCGCAGTCCGGGCAGTTCCTCGCGTGGCAGCGTCGCCACGTCACGGCCGAGCAGCGTGATCAGGCCTCGCGTCGGCCTGAGCGCCAGGAACAGCAGTTTCAGCAGCGACGACTTGCCGGCGCCGGACGGGCCCGTCAGGAACTGGAATGTCCCCGGCGCCAGCTCGAAATCGATGTCGCGCAGCACTTCCGGGCCGGTTCCATAGCGCAGTCCAACGTTCTCAAAGCGGATCACCTTTGTCCACTCTCCATGATCATGATGTTAGTGCGGCACCCCGTGGCCATGGCTGCTTTTTGCATTGCCTGCAACGATCTTTACGCGCCATTAACCCTAAATCTGCTTAGATTTCAGCGGTTTTCCAAGCCGGGGCGCCGGTTGACCGGCGCGCTCAGCGAATCACCCTGGACCCTTGCCGGATCATGATAATATCCTGTCCTTCATGTGCAACACGCTATGACCTCGCGCCGCAGCAGATCGCCGATGATGGTTCCGTCATCAGATGTGCCTCGTGCGGCCACAGCTGGCTTGAAGCGAGCGCCATCGAAGTCATAGACATTTCGCCGAAGCCGCGCCTGGCGCTGGACGGGCCGTCGCCATCGCTCGATGACCAATTGCCCGTACTGGTCGAAGATCTCGAGGACGACAGCGACCCGGTCGATGTCGACTATGAGACCCGCCGCATCGCCGCCGCCGCGGCGCGGGCGCAAAAGGAATCGGCCGAGCGCCGGCGAAACCGCCGCGCCAAGACCGCCGGGTGGTGCGCCCTGGCAGGCGCTATCTCGGCCAGCCTGACCGCACTCTACCTGTTCCCGGCACATGTCGTGCGCCATGCTCCCGGTGCGGCGCTGGCGTACCAGAAGCTGGGCATACCGGTCAGCCTTGCGGAGTTCGAAATCCGCAACGTCGACCAGCAGCATCTGCTAAGCGACGGAACGCGGGTCTTTGCCCTGCGCGGCGAGGTGGCCAACGTTTCAGGCAAACCGCTGAAGGTCCCGGCGTTGCGCTTTATCATCAAGGATGAACGGCGCCGCGAAGTCTATGCCTGGACGCTGGCAGGCGTTGCCGGCAAGGCGCTGGAACCATCGCAGGTCACGACGTTCGTCACCCGCATCGCCGAACCACCGGAAACTGCGGATGAAGTCGAGATTCGCTTTGCCCAGGCAAATGAAATCGGGTCAAATGCACAGCCATGACGGCTGTGAAGATCAACGGACATCATATCGAGATACTCTTCGACGAACGGACCATAGCGGACCGCGTCGCCGAGATTGCCGAAAGCGTTGCCGCCAAGAACCCCGACCGTCTGCTGGTGGTGCCCGTCCTGAAGGGCAGTTTTATTTTCGCCGCCGATCTGTTGCGGGCCTTCCACAGGGCCGGCCTGCTGCCCGAGGTCGACTTCATGATGCTGGCCAGCTACCGCGACCAGACGGTGTCGTCCGGCCGGGTTGAAGTGCTGCGCGACATCCACACCGACGTGGCGGGCCGCGATGTGCTGCTGATCGACGATATTTTGGAATCGGGCCGCACCCTGGCCTTTGCCAAGGACCTGTTGGCAGCCCGCGGAGCGGCACGGGTGTTTACCGCCGTCCTTCTTGACAAACCCGGCCACCGCGCTGCCGACATATCTGCCGACTTCAAGGGCTTCGACTGTCCGGACAAGTTTGTTGTCGGATATGGCATGGACATGGCGCATGCCTACCGCGAACTGCCGTTCGTCGGCTACGTGACCAATCCGTAGGGCCCGGACCCTAGATTTCATTGTTGGGCGTTCGTCCATCGCAGGTGATCCCATGAGCCGTTATGACTTGCTCACAGCCAACGACGTCGAAGGTGCATATCCGCAATCCTACTATGCGGCCACGGCAACGCCGCTGGATCCGTTCCCGATGTTGCAGGACCGCGTTGACTGCGACGTCTGCATTATCGGGGCCGGCTACACCGGCCTGTCAGCGGCTCTGCATCTGGCGCAGGCCGGTGTCGATGTGGTGCTGCTTGAGGCTCACCGTGTGGGTTGGGGAGCGTCCGGACGCAATGGCGGGCAGGCCGGCACCGGCCAGCGCGTCGGCATCGGCGAGTTACAGCGTCAATACGGCCGCGACACCGCACGCACGCTGTGGCGGATCGCGGAAGATGCCAAGGTGCTCGTCAAGCAGCTGATCAGCGAACATGACATCGACTGCAGTTACAAGCCCGGCGATCTGCACTGCATGCACAAGGCGCGTTACCTGGACGGTGCCAAGCGCTACGTCGACCTGCTCAACCGGGATTACGACTACCCGGCAATCCGTTTCGTGCCGCGCGAGGAGATGCGCGAGATGCTCGGGACCGATGCCTACCACGGCGGTACTCTGGACAGCGGCGCCGGGCATCTGCATCCGCTGAATTTCGCCCTCGGTCTGGCGCGCGCCGCGCGGGATGCCGGTGTGCGCATATTCGAGGCCTCGCGGGTCGAAAGCTACACCGCCGGTTCCCCATGCCGGATCGCGACCAAACAGGGACGTGTTTCGGCACAAACCCTGGTGCTCGCCTGCAACGGTTACCTCGGCGGACTCGACAGCAGGGTGGCCGCCCGCGTCATGCCGATCAACAACTTCATTATCGCCACCGAACCGCTCGGCAAGGACGGCGCGCGGGCCCTGATCCGCGATGATATCGCTGTGTCGGATTCGCGCTTCGTCATCAACTACTACCGACTGTCGGATGACAACCGCCTGCTGTTCGGCGGCGGAGAGAACTACGGTTACAAGTTTCCCTCTGACATCAAGTCCTTCGTGCGCCGCCCGATGCTCGAGATCTATCCGCAACTGAAAGAGGCCCGCATCGACTACGGCTGGGGCGGCACGCTGGCCATCACCATGAACCGCCTGCCACACATCGCCCGGCTCGGCGCCAATGTTGTGACGTCGTCGGGATATTCCGGCCAGGGCGTCACACTGGCCACCATGGCCGGTAAACTGCTCTGCCAAACCATCACCGGCACTTCACCCGGCTTCGATGCAATGGCCAAGCTGCCGACCCCGAAATTCCCAGGCGGCACCCTCATGCGATCCCCCCTGCTGGCCCTGGCAATGACCTGGTACGCCCTGCGGGATCGCATGTGACCGCACACATCAGGTGACATTGCAGCCAGGGAAAGAAAAAGGGCCAGCGCAAACCGCTGACCCTTTCGCCTTCATTGGTCGGAGTGGCGAGATTTGAACTCACGACCCCCTGCTCCCGAAGCAGGTGCGCTACCAGGCTGCGCTACACTCCGATGAAATTCGGGCGGGTTATACTCCTGAGGCTTTGAAGCTGCAAG
Source organism: Aestuariivirgaceae bacterium (assembly GCA_965216335.1). Lineage (GTDB taxonomy): Bacteria > Pseudomonadota > Alphaproteobacteria > Rhizobiales > Aestuariivirgaceae > JAHEJE01. Next base: position 2,948,137 of record OZ244154.1, read on the forward strand.
CCGGTTGTGTGCACAACCAGCAATCTGTGCACTTTTGTGCGCTTGCACCATTGCGGATGGCACCAGTTGTGACTATCTTGCGCCGCGCCTGAACAGAGCAGTGTGATGGGGCGTGGCCAAGTGGTAAGGCAGCGGCTTTTGGTGCCGCCATTCGCAGGTTCGAATCCTGCCGCCCCAGCCAACCGTTCTGCGAAGTTTGCCCCGAGTTTCGGACACCAGAGAATCCAGCGACATTTCCGTAGGTTAGCCGCCGCTTATTGAGAACCGGCGCTGAATTGCCTCTCTCTGGAGGCCAATTCGCGCGTTTTGCGCCCGGACTTCTCCGTTCACCAATTTCGCGACATGCTGTCGGGAGCGATGGCCAGCTGGCCACGACCCATTTCAGTGGTCAACTGATTGCAGTTGAGTGCCGGCGTCAGGCTGACTCATTCACGAGGAAGAGAGTAGCGCTTGACGTTGCTCAGTCCAGTCGAGAGGTAACGGTCGGTTGGCCTTGAGGCGTTCCGATGTCGAGGTAATGGCCTGATGACCATCCAGGATCATCTGGGCGATATCCGGAGCAGGGAATGCGAGGCTGAGGGAACGGCTGACTTCGGAAACCTGACGCTCTTCCTTTTCTGCGATCTCGGCGATGGTTCGGTTGCGGCCTGACTTGAGGTCCTCGAACCATCTATGCGCATCCGAAACAATCCTTACAAGCTCTGCGCAGACGGAAGGCCTGCTTGTCTCAACCTCACCGACGATCAGCTTAACTTGCTTGCCGCATCGAAGCCGCTTTGCTTCAACCATGATCGGAATGGCGAATTCTGCGGTTGCATCATCATGTGATATCCCGCTTGCCAAAAACTGAAGGCGACAAGCCGAAGACGCGGTTCAAAGCCTATCCGATTGGGTACTTCCACGTCGACATTGCCGAAGTGCGCACAGCCGAAGGCAAGCTGCACATGTTCGTTGCCATTGACCGGACATCCAAATTCGCTTTCGTGGAACTGCATGAGAGGGCCACCAGGCGGGTTGCCGGCAACTTTCTGCGTCACCTGATCGAGGCAGTACCCTACAATATCCATACTTTCCTCACCGACAACGGCACCCAGTTCACCACGCCCGGCAATGCAGCCTCGGCGGCACCACTTATCAGAGAGGCCCTCGACAAGGGTGAACCGGTTTGGGCACATTCCTTTGAACTCGCCTGCGCAGAGCACTACATCGATCACCGGCTCACAAAGCCCACCCATCCCTGGACCAACGACCAGGTGGAGCGAATGAACCAAACTCTGAAAGAGGCAACTGTCAAGCGTTACTTCTATGACACCCACGATCAGCTCAGAGAACATCTCAGAGCCTTTGTGGAAGCCTACAACTATGGCAAGCGGCTCAAAACTCTGAAGGGCCTAACGCCGTTTGAGTTCATCGCAAAGTGCTGGACAAATGAGCCCGAACGATTCAACAAATCACCATTCCATCACTCCGCGGGACTGAACATTTAGTGCCCCGAAGCCGACCGATTTGCCCGGTCACGCCTTGATGTCAGGGCGGTCCACTTGTCAGAAAAGTCAAACGGCAATACCGCTGGTAACAAGCGGACAAGGGTTCGCGCTGGAATATGCTTTGTTCAAGAATTGCCTGTAAATGCCAACAATTGCGCACTGGGATCGGCAAAACGGGTTTGATCCATCGCAATGGCAGCTTCACAGTGTTGTGGCACCTGATGACGAGCTGGCGTACCGGCCAGCTTCCGCGGAAACAACTAGCTGGGCGCCTGTGATGCCGGTGAATGTTCTGGTCGTAGATGACGAACACGCAATTCGTGAGATGATCAGCTATGCTTTGTCAAAGGCTGGCATCGGCTATGAATTGGCCGAGACGGTCGGGCAGGCAGAGCGGTTGCTGGAGGATACAGTCGTCGACCTCGTCCTGCTTGACTGGATGTTACCGGACAAGTCAGGCGTTGAATTTGCCCGACAACTTCGCGCGCAGCCGCAAACACAGGAGCTGCCAGTGATCATGCTGACTGCGCGAGGTGAGGAAGAAGACAAGGTCCAGGGCCTCGACGCCGGTGCGGACGACTATATCACCAAACCATTTTCACCGAAGGAACTGGTGGCGCGGATCCGGGCGGTTCTCAGGCGGTCCGGAGGGCAGTCTGCCGACGTCATTGTGGCCGGCGGTATCGTACTCGACACGCTCAGCCGCCGGGTTCGTGCAAACGGCAGAGAATTGCGGTTGAGCCTCAAGGAGTTCGAGTTGCTGCATGTTCTGATCGCCAGTCCTGACAGGGTGTTCTCGCGCGCGCAGCTGCTCGACCTGGTGTGGCCGCGGAACGTCCATGTTGGCGAGCGCACAGTGGATGTCCATGTCAGCGCACTGCGCCGTGCGCTGGAGCCGAACGGCTGTGAGCGTTGTATCCAGACCGTGCGTGGGGCAGGATACCGGTTCTCTGAAAACCGCTGAGGGAGGACCGGTTCTTGAGAGCCATGCGACAGGAGTTAGGCCTGCTGGCAGGTATTGCCACGGCGGCATTGCTCGGTGAGCGGGTTTTCGGCCATGCACTATTGTGGTCATTGGCCGGAGCGCTTGCCTATGTCGGATGGCACACTGCCAACTTGGCGCGTTTGCTCATCTGGCTCGGCCGCCCGCGCATGAAGACCCCGGTGTCGGTCGGCTTGTGGGAATGGATATTCGACCGGATGCAGGCCATCAACCTGCGGAACCGGCGGCGCAAGCGCGATCTGTTCGGTATCGTGCGCCGATTGCGGCTGGTGATAGGCGGCCTTGCCGACGCGGTTGTGTTGCTCGACGATCGAGGTCGGGTGCGCTGGGTAAATCCGGCGGCGAAGCGGCTGCTCGGATTGACCCGCGCGCAGGCCAGCAAGAAGACTCTGCCGGAGGCCCTGGGCCAACTGCCGCAGCTCGCCCAGCTCGATGCACTGCGCGATCAGGGCACGGTCGACATGCCCTCGCCGGTCAACGGTGCCATCATCCTGCGCATGGAGCTGTCGGAACTGGCCGGCACCGGCCAGCAGCTGCTGATTGCCCGCGACATCACCAAGACCCACAATCTGGAACGGCTGCGCAAGGACTTCGTCGCCAATGTTTCGCACGAGTTGCGCACGCCGCTGACTGTGTTCCGCGGCTACCTGGAAACCCTCGCCGATGAAGCCGCCCAGCACCCGCATCTTACCGGGCCGGTTGCGCATCTCGACCACCAGGCGGTGCGCATGCAAAGCCTGGTTGAGGACCTGCTCGATCTGTCGCGGGTGGAATTTACCGAGCGTGCCTCGCGCACCAGCGCCGTCGCCGTGCCCGAATTGATTGATACCATCATCGAGCAGGCCCGACGGCTTGACGCCTTCGACAACCACGAATTCGTAAGCCGCATCGACGCCGCGTTGTGGCTGCTCGGCAACGATGCGATCCTGCGCATGGTGTTCGCCAACCTGATCTTCAACGCCGTCAAGCACAGCGGTCCGGCCAGCCGCATCGAGATCGATTGGCAGGGCGACGGGGACGAAGCGTTGTTCCGGGTCCACGACAACGGCCACGGCATTGCGTCCGAACATCTGCCTCGGCTGACCGAGCGCTTCTACCGGGTCGATCCGGGCCGCTCGCGCGCCAGAGGCGGAACCGGCCTTGGCCTCGCCATCGTCAAACATGGCCTTGAACGTCACGGCGCAGACCTGCTGATCGCCTCCAGCCACGGCAAGGGCAGCACCTTCACCTGCAGCTTCCCGGCAACTCGCGTTACCAAGGCGGCAAGAAAGCCAGGCGGCCGCCGAGCGATTGCCCGGCGACGTCGCCAATCAGCCGCTTAGAGCCTGACCGAAAGGTCCTGATGGCCCCGAATTTAACACAACCTTAACAAACGCTTAAAACACACCTCACATACAACCTTCAGACTTCCCGGATCGAAAACAAAAAAGTCATCAGGGGAGCTCGTGATGAAAGCCAAACTCCTTTCCGTCGCCGTGGCCGCAACGGCGCTTTTCGGCGCTGTGCAGGCCGAGGCCCGCACGCTGATCCAGAACAAGGGTTCGGACACGCTGGTTAATGTTGCCCAGGCCTGGGCGGAAGCCTACCGGGAAATCAATCCCGATGTGGCGGTCGCTGTCACCGGCGGCGGCTCGGGCACCGGCATTGCGGCAATGATCAACGGCACGGTGGACATCGCCAACGCCAGCCGCGCGATGAAGGACAAGGAGCTCAAGCTGGCCAAGTCCAAGGGCCAGAATCCTGTCGAGCACATTGTCGGCTACGATGCCCTCGCGGTGTTCCTGCACATGGACAACCCGATCAACGAGATGTCCATCGCCCAGCTTGCCGACATCTACGGCGAGGACGGTCCGACCGGCAGCTGGACCGACATCGGCACCGAGGTGCCAGGCTGCAAGGACCAGGAAATGGTGATTGTCAGCCGCCAGAACAACTCCGGCACCTATGCTTACTTCCGCAAAGCGGTGCTGGGCAAAAAGCGTGACTACAAGCTCGGCACCCGCGACATGCACGGTTCCAAGGACGTCGTCGACCTGGTTGAAAAGACGCCCTGCGCGATCGGCTACAGCGGCCTTGCCTATGCCACCAGCCATATCAAGATGGCCTGCATCAAGGGCGCCGACGACGCGGCGTGCGTTTCGCCGTCCGTCGCCACAGCCTCCGACGGCAGTTACCCGATTGCCCGGCCATTGTTCATGTACACCGATGGCGCCCCCGAAGGCGACATCAAGAAGTATCTGGACTGGATCCTCAGCGATGAGGGTCAGTGCATCATTCTCAAGAAAGGTTACGCGCCGGTCCGCGCCGTGACCTGCGAATAGCTAGAGGCGGAACTGGAGCGGGCTTCAGGTGCGGGAGCTACCCGCACCTGACAATGTGTGGAGTTGAAGGGGATGGCTCTTTACGACGAACGTCTGGCCAATGATCTGGCCGCAATCCGCGAGCACGTCGCCAAGGTTGGCGGGCAGGTGGACACGGCACTGGAAAAGGCGGTAAAGGCCGTTCTGGAAGGCCGCGCTGACCTCGCCAACGACGTCATACTGGATGACAATCAGATCAACCGCGGCTTTGCGGAAATCGATGGCATGTGCCACCGCTTCCTGGCACTGCACTTGCCGTCGGCTGGCCATTTGCGGCTGATTTCTTCGCTGCTGCGGCTCAATGCCGAGCTTGAGCGCATCGGTGACCACGCGACCACAATCGCTCGTGAGGCCTTGCAGCTGTCCGAGCCGCCGGAAAAGGGATTCCGCGGCACGATCGTGACCATGGCCGGCGACAGTCAGAGCATCTTGCGCCGGGCCATCAAGGCATTCTCTGTCAACGATGCCGACTTGGCGCGCCAGACCATCGGCGTGTCGGCGCGAGTGCGCCGCGCCTTCGATCAGGTGTTTCAGGATCTTGCCGGACAGGGCGCCGGAAGCGGCAAGCGCATGCGCGACCTGCTCATCCTGTCGGTGGTGTTCTCCAAGCTAGAACGCGTAAGTGCGCGCGCTGAGAACATATGCGAGGAAACACTGTTTGCCATCACCGGCGAAACCCCGCAACGCCGCAAGGTGAATGTCGCATTTATCGACCAGACCGACAGGGGACACAGCCGGTTGGCCGAGGCTGTCGGCAACAAGATCGCATCGGACACCTGCACGTGCGCCGCCATGAGCCGCAAACCCGCCAAGGCGCTTTGCTCCGAGCTGACCGAGTTCATGGAAGCCCATGGCCTGGTCGCCCCGGATGCACCGGGCAAGGCGTTGCCGAAGGACGGTGCCGGTGTCGCCGAATACGATGTGGTGATCGCGCTCGAGGGATCGGCCCGCTCGCATCTGCGCGAGCAGCCGTTCCACACCTTGTTCCTGGATTGGGACATCGGCAAACTGCCGGCCAAAGTCGATAGCTCGACCGCTGTCGATGTGTACTATCCGCTCTACCGCGAATTGACCACGCGGATCCGCGACCTGGTCGAGCGCCTCAACGGCGAGCGGGGTGTCTGAGATGGCCGGTCCGATCGACGATACCGCCAACCGTGCCACCATGGCCGCAGCCGCCAGCAGCAGTCGGGAAGAGTTCGACCGTATAAATTCCGACTGGGTGATCGACAAGGCGGTTCAGGTGCTGGTGTTCGTTGGCGGCATTTCGGCCATCGTTTTCATCATCGGCATTTTCGTGTTCATCACCCGCGAAGGCTTCGGCTTCGTTCTTGGCGGCCTCGACCTCGGCCAGTTTCTCGGCTCACCGCGTTGGCGCCCGACCTCGGAATACAATCCGACCTACGGCATCTTGGCGATGATCGCTGGCACTGCCAGTGTCACCGGCCTGGCGATGATCGTGGCCATCCCGTTCTCCCTCGGTGCGGCCATCTTCATCGCCGAATTTGCCACCGGCAAGTTGCGCGAAGCGCTCAAGGTGCTGGTCGAGTTGCTGGCCGCCATCCCCTCTGTGGTGTGGGGCTTTATCGGCCTGACCATCATGAACCCGCTGATCATCGATGTGTTCGACGTACCGGTCGGACTGAACGTGCTCAATGCCGGCATCATTCTTGGCCTGATGGCGGCGCCGATCATGACGTCGATTGCCGAGGATGCCCTCAAGGCCGTGCCGGACCGTTATCGCGAGGCCGCCGAGGCGCTTGGTGCGACCCGGGGCCAGATTGTCTTCCGGGTCGTCCTGCCGGCGGCCAAGAACGGCCTGTTGGGTGCGGTGCTGCTCGGCGTCGGGCGCGGGTTCGGCGAAACCATGGCGGTGCTCATGGCCACCGGCCACGCGATCAACATTCCCGACAGCATCTTCGATTCGGTGCGCGCCCTGACCGCGACCATCGCCGCCGAACTGGGCGAGACCGCCGTTGGTTCGGAACACTACCAGGCGCTGTTCACCATCGGCATCTTCCTGTTCATCATCACCTTCTTCATCAACCTGGCCGCCGATCTCATCGTGCGCGGCATTCGCAAGGGGTAGGGCACGATGGCAGAGTCCATGTTCAAGGCAACCGAACAGAACGTCTCCGACGAGCATCGCGATTTCCTCTTCCAGATGCTGTTCCTCGGCATGACGGTGCTGCTCATCGTGCCGGTCGTCATCATCCTGTGTACGCTGATCTGGAAGGGCGGCCCGGCGATTTCCTGGGAGTTTCTGTTCTCAGAACCAACCAACGGCATGACCGCGGGCGGTATTTTCCCCGCTCTCATCGGCACCATCTGGCTGGTCTCGGTGGCACTGCTGGTTTCGGTGCCGCTGGGCGTCGCCGCGGCGCTCTATCTCAGCGAGTATGCGCCGGACAACTGGCTGACCCGTTTCATCAACTTGGCGATCATCAACCTGGCAGGTGTCCCCTCCATCGTCCACGCCCTGTTCGGGGTTGGTGCCTTCGTCCTTTTTTTCAATTTCGGTACAAGCATTCTCGCCGCCAGCCTGACGCTTGCCATCATGACGCTGCCGCTGATTATCGTGGCGACGCGTGAATCGCTGCAGGCCGTTCCCCTGGCCTTTCGCGAGGCCTGCTGGAACATGGGGGCGACGCGCTGGCAGACCATCCGGCGCGTGGTGCTGCCGAACGCCATCAGCGGTGTCCTGACGGGCGTCATTCTGGAAGTCTCGCGCACCACCGGCGAAACCGCACCGATCATGTTCACCGGTGCGGCGTTCTTTCTGCCGTTTCTGCCGCAAAGCGTGTTCGATCAGACCATGGCAATGTCACTGCATCTGTTCGTGGTGTCCACCCAGGTGCCGCACGTGCCCGAGCATCTGCCTTATGGCGTTGCCCTGGTGCTGATCGCCATGGTGCTGATCATGAACGCAACATCGATCGCCCTGCGCATGTATCTCAGGGGGCAAAAGAAATGGTAGAGAACGTCAGCGTCGAGACCGCCGGCACCGTCGAAGATCCGGTTGAAATGCCGTCCTCCGCCGATCGTGATCTGGACCGCGTGAACAACAAGCTAGAAGTGCGCAACCTGTCCATCAACTATGGCGGCACATCGGCGTTGCGCAACGTCAGCCTGGAAGTCCGCGAAAATGAAATCTTCGGTATCATCGGTCCGGCCAATTCCGGAAAAACCTCGTTCCTCAAAGCGCTGAACCGCATGGACATGTTCAACCGCAACATGCATGTCAACGGTGAGGTCTACTACGACGGCCACGACACGCGGGCACTGCGCAATGTCTACGCGCTGCGCCGTCGCATCGGGGTGGTGTTTCCTCTGCCTGTCGGCCTGCCGATGAGCGTCTACGACAATGTTGCCCTGTCGCCGCGCCTCAACGGCATCAAGGCCAAGGCCGAGCTTGATGTCATCGTCGAGCGCTGCCTGACCCGTGCTGCGTTGTGGGACGAGGTCAAGGACCGGCTCAATACCCTCGGCAGCCTTTTGTCGGGAGGCCAGCAACAGCGTCTGACCATCGCCCGCGCCCTGTCGCAGGACCCCGAAGTCCTGATGCTCGACGAGTTTTCAATCGCCGTTGATCCGGTGACCACTATGCGCATCGAGGACATCCTGAAGGAACTGCGCAACGAAATCACCATCGTGCTGGTGACCAACCTGGTGCAGCAGGCCCGCCGCCTCGCCGACCGTACCGCCTTCTTCCTGATGGGCGATTGCGTCGAGATCGGCGATACCGAGGCCCTGTTTACCGGCGAGGTCACCGATCAGCGGACCAGCGATTACATCGCCGGCCGGTTCGGTTAGAGCACTTTTCGACAATACAGGATCACTTGATGGAGCCAAATTCCCTCATATGGCAGGCGCGGTGTGCAGCGCGATGCGGTGCATCGGGCAAGCGCCGCAACGCACCAGATGGGCGAATTTGGCCCACCGAAGGCCGGATTTCCACGCCCGCTGGACTGCACCATGCTCCGCTTGCGGCCAACCAGGCCGCGGCGCGAACCATGGCTCGCCAGCAGACGCGGAAATCCGGTCAAGTGGTCCTGTATTGTCGAAAAGTGCTCTAAGAAAGGGATGCCGGCCATGGATGCCCCAGTGGATCAGATGCAGACGACCGCCGAGGTTGCCATAGAAACCCGCGACCTCAATCTCTGGTACGGCACCTTTCAGGCCCTGTTCGATGTCGACCTGGATATCCGCCGGGGCATGATCACCTCGCTGATCGGCCCGTCCGGCTGCGGCAAGTCGACGTTCCTGCGCAGCGTCAACCGCATCAACGAACGCCTTGGCTACGTCACCACCGAAGGCACCATCAACGTGCTCGGCAACGATGTTTATCGGCCGAGTGTCAATCTGACCCAGTTGCGCAAGCATGTCGGCATGGTGTTCCAGCGCCCTAATCCGCTGCCTCTGTCGATCCGCGACAACGTCATCTTCAGCTACAAGCTGCACGCCCCCGACCGCAAACGCCTGCACCGCAGCGAGCAGGATGAAATCGTCGAGACCGCCCTGCGTCAGGTGCTGCTTTGGGATACCGTCAAGGACCGTCTCGACAGCACAGCCACGCAATTGTCGCTGGAAGAACAACAAAAGTTGTGCATCGCCCGGCTGCTGCCGGTGCAGCCTTCGGTGCTGCTGATGGATGAACCTTGCTCAGCACTTGATCCGGCTGGCACAAACGCGGTTGAGGAACTGATCTGGGAACTGCGCGACAACTACACCATCCTGATTGTCACCCACAACATGGCCCAGGCCCGCCGCGCCAGCGAGGAGTGCATCTTCATGCTGATGGGCAAGGTGGTCGAACACAGCCGCACCGACGAAATGTTCGTCACTCCGGCCAAGAAGGAAACCGCCGACTACATCGAGGGCCGTTACGGCTGAGCTAGAGTATCCGTGTTGGTCAAGAGTTGGCTTCGGTCCAATTTCGGTTGTCGCGGATTAGGGCGTTGGCGATTGTGATGAGCTTTCGCATGATTGCGGTGATTGCGACTTTGCAGGGTTTTCCGGCGTCGATGAGAGCCTGGTATTTGGTTTTGAGTTGATGATTGAAGCGCACGGCGACCAATGCCGGCATGTAGAGCGCCTGGCGGACATGTTGTCTGCCGCCCTGGATGAAGCTGTTGCCGCACCATTTGCCCGACTGACGTGTGACGGGTGCCAGGCCTGCCAGTGAGGCGGCCTGTCGTTTGTGCATGGTTCCAAGCTCCGGCATTTCAGCCAGCATGGTCATGGCGGTGACTTCACCGATGCCGGGAATGGACAACAGGATGGCAAGCCGGGCCTGCAGAGCCTGATCTGCTTCGACGCGCCTGCGGCATTCGCCATCGATGGCCTTGATGTCGGCCTCGATCTGTTTCAGGCGCCGTCTTGCCTGTGTTTTGAGCAAGGCTGATGAGAGATTGTGGCGGCGGTTCTTGGCTGCGGTCCTGTCCTTGACCAGGGCACGCCGGGCCGCAACCAGTTCGCCGAGAGCTTCAATGGTCTGGCTGCGGGTCACGGTTGCCTGCGGCTCGAGCACGGCCCCGAACCGGGCCAGCATCATAGCGTCGACCTTGTCGGTCTTGACCAGGGTGCCGGCGGCCTCGGCGAACCGGCGGGCTCGACGGGGGTTGACCTTGGCATGGCTGATGCCGGCCTCAACCAGGCAACGCTCCAGATTACGGTGATAAGCACCTGTCGGTTCAAACACAACGCGTTCGACCTTACCGGCCCGCATCCATTCGATCAGTGACCTGTGGCCCTGTTTCGAGTTGGCGAACCTGATGCTGGTCCCATCAGGCAGGCGGTGAACGTCGAGATGGTCTTTCGAGATATCGATACCGATGATAGTATGGGTCATCTTTTCCGTGTCCTATGCTTGTCATCCGGGCCGCAAGTCCCGGGTATCCGTTCAGGCCGCAGGGAAAAGACAGGGGTGATCACACTCTAGCCCGGCCCGTCAAACGGCCAGCACATTCGCGATCCGTCCCCTGCCGCTGCCCGGCGAGTGTCGTCTCGCCAGCAGCGGTTCCTTCTTGCACTGAACGATGGCAAAATCATAAGACAAGCACTTTCCGATCATATGGGATCACTTGACCGGATTTCCGCGTCTGCTGGCTAGGCATGCTTGGCGCCGCGGTCTGGTTGACCGCAAGCTGAGCATGGTGATCCCCGCCTTCGCGGGGACAGGCTACGGGCGCGGAAATCCGGCCTTCGGTGGGCCAAATTCGCCCATCTGGTGCGTTGCGGCGCTTGCCCGATACACCGCATCGCGCTGCGCACCGCGCCTGCCATATGAGCGAATTTGGCTCCATCAAGCGATCCCATATGATCGGAAAGTGCTCTAGCAAGGCAGTGGCAGATCAGATCCTGGCCTGACTACCAGTCAGGCCACTCCGTCATGTGATCTACGACGTCTTCCTCGTCGATCTCGGTTTCGCAGGTCACCTTGCCTGCAACAGAAATGCCTGCGGCTATGACGCTGTCGGAGGTGCCGGAGATGAGGGGGTGCCAATCGGCCAACCCGCGGCCTTCGGCGATGCGGCGGTATGCACACGAGCGCGGCAGCCACTTCAAGGTGTTCACGTTGCCGGGTTCCAGACGTATGCAATCGTCAACCCGGGCATGCCGGTTTGCGTAGTCGCCACATCGGCACGTCGCTGTGTCAAGCAGCTTGCAGGACAGCATTGTGTTGTGGATTTCCCCCGTGTCCTCATCTTCCAGCTTGACCAGACAACAGCGGCCGCAACCGTCGCACAGCGACTCCCACTCGTCCGGCGAGAGCTGCGACAGGGTCTTGATTTCCCAAAACGGCTTGACGTTCGGCTTTGCGGGATTTGTCACGGGGGTCTTTGTGTTATAAGTGGATCGTAAAGACTACTGCGCTATATATTACCTCAAAACAACAACAAGGTGGGCAACCGCCTGGCGCAGACGTATCGCAGACTACAGGGTAAGTCGTTGTCAGAGCGTAACAAACTGGAAGCTGTCTACCGCTTCTTCATGGGGCTGGACAGTTATGTCTCCTCGGCGCTGTTCGAAACCGGCGACGCGATCAAGCGCGGCTGGGCGGCTTATGTGTCATTCCTGGAGCGCTTCCGCATCTGGGGCATAAAGCGCATTTTTGTCGATCTCATCGACGACGCCGCCACCTTCGGCCTGATTTTCGCGCTCGGACTGATCACCTTTGCGTTGCCGCCTTTTTCTGGAACCGGCGACATCTGGAACCAGAACCGTCAGCTTGCCGTCACATTCACCGACACGAACGGCGAAATCATCGGTCATCGCGGGGTTCGCCAGGATGACGCCATCCCTCTGAACGAGATTCCCAAGCACGTCATCGAAGCGGTGCTGGCGACAGAGGACTCCCGGTTCTACAAGCATTTCGGCGTCGATGTTCAAGGGACGATGCGGGCCATGATGGCCAACGCCAGGGCCAATGAGGTGGTTCAGGGCGGTTCGACACTGACCCAGCAACTGGCCAAGAACCTGTTCCTGAGCCCGGAACGCACGTTACGCCGGAAGGTCAACGAGGCATTTCTGGCCCTGTGGATCGAAGCACGGCTTACGAAGGACGAGATACTGAAAATGTATCTCGACCGTTCGTATCTCGGCGGCGGCAACTACGGCGTCGAAGCAGCCGCGCAATACTATTTCGGCAAGTCGATCCGGGATGTAAACCTGCCCGAAGCGGCCATGCTTGCGGGGCTGTTCAAGGCACCGTCGACCTATGCCCCGCATGTGAACCTGCAACGCTCCCGGGCTCGTGCAAATGTCGTGCTGCACCGCATGCTGGATGTCGGGTACATCAGCCAGGGCGAACTCTATGAAGCCAACAGGGACCCGGCAGCAGCTATCAACCAGGCTGACTTCTACAGCCCGGACTACTTCCTCGACCTGGCCTACAAGGAAACCGAACAGCTCATCAAAGAACAGGGGCTGACCCGCGACTTTGTGATCGAGGTCAAGACAACCATTGACCTGCAAATGCAGAAGTCGGCGCAGCGGATCGTCAACGACATGCTGGACACTGATGCCGTGCCGTACAGGGCATCGGAAGCAGCTTTGGTCTCTATGGAACCGAGCGGCGCCGTCAAGGCGGTCGTCGGCGGGCGGGACTATGAGAAGAGCCAGTTTAACCGGGCGACCGATGCACTGCGCCAACCGGGATCAGCCTTCAAAGCCTTCGTTTATCTGGCTGCCCTGCACAACGGCTTTGAGCCCAATTCCATCGTATCCGATGCGCCGGTATCAGTGGGAAGCTGGACGCCGCGCAACTATTCGCACAAGTATGCCGGACGCACCTCCCTTACGAACGCACTGGCGCGATCCTACAATACGGTTCCCGTCCGCCTGATGAAGCGTATCGGACGCAAACCGATCATCGAAGCGGCACATGCCGCCGGCATACAGTCAAACCTGTTGTCGGTTGCTTCACTGCCGTTGGGCACCAACGAAGTCACGGTGCTGGACCTGACGTCCGGCTATGCGACATTCGCAAACGGCGGTGTCCTGTCCCGCCCGCACACGGTTTTGGAGATGCGGCGCCCGAACGGCGATGTCATCTACAACCGCTCGGTCAATGCGCCCCCCGACGAACGGGTGATCTCGGCTGGAAAGGTCGCCCAGCTCAACTACATGCTGAACAAGGTTGTGACGTCAGGCACGGGCCGGCGGTCGCAGCTGGGCTTCACACCTCAGGCCGGCAAGACCGGAACCACCCAGAATTACCGTGATGCCTGGTTCGTCGGGTTCACGGCGCACTATGTGACCGGCGTGTGGTATGGCAATGACGACTTCACCCCCACCAACCGGGCAACCGGCGGATCGCTGCCGGCAATGACCTGGAAAAAGTTCATGTCCGAGGCGCTCAAGACAAAGGTGGCAATGCCGCTTGAAGGGATTCCACTGGACGGGTCATACGCCAAGCACATCGCCAAGGGTGAGGATGAAATCGCCTTGCCGATAACGGCTGCCGCAACAGGCGGCCAGGCGGCCTCCGCGGGCGCGGGAAATCGGACCGTATTGCGCACCTCGCGGACAAGCCTGCGCGATTCCGGCGGCAATGACGTTGTCATCGTCAGGCCTCCGAAGCGCTCCGATGCGGTGGTGCAGGTGCTGCAGGACATGTTCTCGGTGTTCCAGCCGAAGAAGAAGCGCCGGACAGCGTCGCGGTCGACTCGCGTCAGGCAACCAACGCTTTTCAAGCCCCGGAAAAAACGCCGCACCTCACGCAGCAGGCGGAACTCGCAGCGGCTGCGCAGATTGATGGACAGCCGGTAACAAGTTGCGGTGGCCGACCATCACCGCTGAAAGGGCCATTGACAGACCATCAGTCACATTGTTGCCTTTCAGATGTGAAACGCCTGTCGGTGATCAGCCGGGGTTGACAGATCAGCCGCGTGTCCAGGGGGTACGATTTGACAGGTTTGATAAAGATCGTCGCGCTGGGACTGCTGGCCGCCTTTACCGGGATCTACTCGGCAACTGTTGTGCATGATGGACGGCTGGATGCGGTCAGCCGGTCAATCGGCAACTGGAAGCACTGGCCAGCGGCAGGGGCGCGGCGGATGGATCCCTATACACGCGCCCGTCTGGATTCCGAGCAGCGGCTGCCTTTGAGCAAGTTTGAAACGCTTGAACTCTCGACCGATGTCGATCTTGAGGGAGACCCGATTTCTGCAGATTGCAACTATCGCATTTCCGGCACGCTGCCACCGGTCAGGCGATGGCACCTGAGTGCACACTCTGTGAACAGCGGGGGCAGTGCCGAAAGACCGGAAAACAGCCAACTCTCATCATCACAAGTTACGAAGACAGGGGAAACGGGTGTTAACCTTGTGCTGTCGAGGAACATCGTTGCCGGCAACTGGCTCCAACCGGTTGGCACGAACGACCAGCGCCTTGTGCTGCGGCTGTTCGCTCCGGTCTTCGGGGCGGGTCGGGATGCACTTGACAAATCTCCACTCAGTGTCGAGCTGATTGACTGCCAATGACAAACCGCTTCTTCCATCTCACGGCATTCGTTCTGCTGACAGTTGCCAGCCATCTCGCCTACATCCTGTTGTCGTCGGGTTCGCACATCGAAGAAAGGGCGCTCGACTTCGCGTCACTGAACGGTGTCAACCAATTCGCTGCTCCGGATCACAGGGCAGCTCTGAAGCACTCTCTCGACGCAGGCCTTGGTGCGGCGTCTGTTGCCTGCGTCTATGACTTGAAAGATGGTCCGCTGCAGCTTTCAGTGCCCATTGTGGGGCCCTACTGGTCCTTGACGATCTATTCCCTGAAAGGCGACGTCCTGTACACTCTCAATGATCGGCAAGCCGACAGCCCGAACGTTGAAGTGCGCGTCCTGCATGGCAATGCCAGTTCCGATGAAATCGCTGCAGGAAAACAGGAGAACAGGCCGGATCAGTCAAAGATCGTTTCGCCCGATCGCCAGGGACTGATTGTGCTTCGTGCACTCGCGGACCTGCCGGGTCAGAAAAACCATTTGGCAGAAGAGCTTTCTGCATCGCGGTGCAGGGCTTGAAAACGCTTGGGTATCAGCCGCCGAAGGGCCGTTCCTTGATCAGCCCGCCCGGCGCATAAAGGCTGTGCGGGCACCGCGGGTGGGGGTTTCGTCAAACAGTTCGGCGAGTTTTTCAGTCATGGCGCCACCCAGTTCCTCGGCGTCGATGATGGTGACGGCGCGGCGATAGTAGCGGGTGACGTCGTGGCCGATGCCGATGGCGATCAGTTCGATCGGCGAGCGGCTTTCGATATCGGCGATCACCTGGCGCAGGTGGCGTTCCAGGTAGTTGCCGGAATTGACCGACAGGGTCGAATCGTCAACCGGCGCGCCGTCGGAAATGACCATCAGGATACGGCGCTGCTCGGGCCTGCCCAGCAGCCGGTTGTGGGCCCAGATCAGTGCCTCGCCGTCGATGTTCTCCTTCAGCAGGCCTTCGCGCATCATCAGGCCGAGGTTGCGCCGTGCGCGGCGCCAGGGCATGTCGGCGGACTTGTAGATGATGTGGCGCAGGTCGTTGAGCCGCCCCGGGTTGGTCGGTTTGTCCTGGGCCAGCCACTGTTCGCGTGCCTGACCGCCCTTCCAGGCACGGGTTGTGAAGCCGAGAATTTCCACCTTGACCCCGCAGCGCTCGAGCGTGCGCGCGAGGATGTCGGCACAGGTCGCCGCGACACTGATTGGGCGGCCGCGCATTGAGCCGGAATTGTCGAGCAGCAGCGTGACGACCGTGTCGCGGAAATCAGTGTCCCGTTCGACCTTGAATGACAGCGGGTGCATCGGGTCGGTGACGACGCGCGGCAGGCGGGCGGCATCCAGCAGGCCTTCCTCCAGATCGAAGTCCCAGGAGCGGTTCTGTTGCGCCATCAAGCGGCGTTGCAGCCGGTTGGCCAGGCGGGCGACGACGCCCTGCAGGCTGGCAAGCTGTTTGTCCAGATAGTTGCGCAGCCGTGTCAGTTCTTCGGCATCGCACAAGTCTTCCGCACCAATGGTTTCGTCGAATGCGTTGGTGAACACACGATAGAAATCATCGTTCGACATCGATGAGAACGGCAACTGTGGACGCCACGGTTCCTCGCCCTCGCTGGCATCCTCGTCATCCAGGTCCGGCGGCATCTGGTCGAGGTCCATCTCGGCTCCGTCCTGCATGTCCTCGTCACTCTCGCCGTCGGCCTCCATCATTTCCTCGGTGGCTGTCGTCTGCTCGCGCTCGCCGTCTTGGCTATCTTCCATCTCGCCTTGTTCGCCGTCCTGATCCTCCTCGTTTTCCTCGTCCTGTTCGTCCGGGTCGTCACCCAGTTCATCGGCCATGTCGAGCGATGCGATAAGATCGCGGGTCAGTCGGGCAAAGCTGGTCTGGTCATCGAGAGCGGTGCACAGATTGTCGAGCTGCTCGGCGGCTTTGTCTTCGATCCACGGCCGCCACAGGTCAACCAGGTTGCAGGCGACTTCAGGTGGTTTCCGCCCCGTCAGCCGCTCGCGCACCATGAGTGACACCGCAGCCTCGAGCGGCGCGTCTTCACGGCTGCCGCTGGCCGGCATCTTCTCGAACCGGTCCACCAGCATGGCCGTGAGATTGTCCGACATGCCGGGCATGGCATTGGCGCCGATGGCTTCGACCCGGGCCTGTTCCACAGCGTCGTAGACCGCACGCGCCAGTTTGCCCTGCGGCTGATAGCGCGAGTGCGTGGAGGTGTCGTGATTGGCCAGGCGCAGCGAAAACGAATCGGCCAGACCGCGCGTCACGGCCACGTCCGCGGCATCAGGCTCGCGGTTCATCTGCGGCAGACGCACCTTGGTGCCGGTCAGGCCGGGGTTGTCACCGCTGAAGCTCACCGTCAGTTCCGGCTCATCGGCGATGGTCTTCATGCACTGGGTCAGCGCATGCTGGAACGGCTCAAGCGGATTATCCTTCTCGCGTGCCATCACACATCATCAGGCGAGCGCGACATGGGCGCTTGCCTCGGGCAGATCCTCGCCGAAGCACCGCTGATAGAATTCTGCCACCAGCCCGCGCTCCAACTCATCGCATTTGTTCAGAAACGTGACGCGGAACCCGAAGGCGACATCATCGAATATTTCGGCATTCTGCGCCCAGGTGATGACCGTACGCGGGCTCATGACCGTAGACAGATCGCCGTTGATAAAGGCGTTGCGCGTCAGGTCGGCGACGCGGACCATGTTCGAAATGACCTTGCGGCCCTCTTCGGTGTCGTAGGATCTGCACTTGGCCGCGACGATTCCCTGTTCCTGGGCATGCGGCAGATAGTTCAACGCCACCACGATCGACCACCGGTCCATCTGGCCCTGATTGATCTGCTGGGTGCCGTGATACAGGCCGCTGGTATCGCCGAGGCCGACAGTGTTGGCGGTTGCAAACAGCCGGAAGGCCGGATGAGGCCGGATGACCCGGTTCTGGTCCAGCAGCGTCAGCTTGCCTGAGACTTCAAGCACGCGCTGGATGACGAACATCACATCCGGGCGGCCGGCGTCATATTCGTCGAACACCAGCGCAACGTTGTTCTGCAGCGCCCACGGCAGGATGCCTTCGCGAAACTCGGTGACCTGCTTGCCCTCCTTGAGGACGATCGCGTCCTTGCCAACCAGGTCGATGCGCGAAATATGGCTGTCAAGATTGATGCGCACGCACGGCCAATTCAGCCGGGCGGCGACCTGTTCGATATGCGTCGACTTGCCCGTGCCGTGATAACCGGAGATGATGACGCGGCGGTTGTAGGCGAACCCGGCCAGAATGGCCAGGGTTGTCTCCCGATTGAACAGATAGTCCTCATCCAGGTCCGGAACATGCTCGTCGGCCGTTGCGTAGGCCGGCACCTGCATATTGCTCTCGATGCCGAAGACATCCTTCACGGAAACAGTTGTGTCAGGCAGGCCGGGCACGTGTTCGTCGTTCATAGCGTCCATGAGTTCAGCTTTGTGTTACGGAAATCGTTGGCTGTGTCTGGAGTCTGCCAAGGCTCAGCCCGGCGCAAAAGGCGCCACGTTGTTCTAATCGCTCAGGCCAGCCGCTGCAAGCTCAGCGACGATAGGTCTCACGCATCACCGAGACCGGTTACCAGTTTTGGTTTTGTCAGCAGAAACCCGATTTACGCAGGGCGTCGTAGGCCTGGATGATTTCGCGCAGCTTTTCCTCATTTGCCCGGCTGCCGCCATTGGCATCGGGATGCAGACGCTTGACGAGTTTCTTGTACTGCAGCTTGACCTTATCGCCGTTGGCGGTTTCATCCAGGCCAAGAGCATGCAAGTGCTTGATTTCGCTCGTTCGGACGCTGCGTTGCGGCCGGGCGTGGTGCGTGCCGCGTTCACCTTCGCCCAGGACATCAAAGGGATCGGCAAACGTTTCCGCTCTCTTGCCGGCGCCACCGGAGCGCAGGCGTCCGCCATTGTGCGTCGCCCATGAATTCTGCCCGAGTTTCCAGGTCGGCCGGTGGCCGGTCTTGTCGCGTTTTTGCCAGTCTTGGACCTCAGGGTCCTTCATGCCGCTGAAGTAATTGTAGCCCTTGTTGTACTCGCGCACGTGCTCAAGGCAGAAATAGTGATAGTCGCCTTCTCTGTCGCGACCCTTTGGCGCCGGGTGCTTGCCGGGTGCGGTGCAGTCGGGCCATTCACATTGCGGCCCCTTCCTGCGCAGCAACCGGTCCTGTTCGGGCTTTACGCGGATCCGGTCGAAGTATTTCGAATCAAGCTTCATGATGTGAGGCTACGGCCATCCCGGTTAACGGACTGCCTTAAGAGGCCTGCAAAAAAGGCCTGCAAAATGCAGAACACTGGACTTTACACAATTGTCACGTCACAAATGAGGCAATCTTCGCCTGACTGTTGTATGAGGACATCATGTCGCTGGGCCTTGTGGGAAAAACCATCGAGCGCAAACTGATCGAAGCATTCGAGCCGCTGGCGTTGAGCGTGGTTGACGAGTCGGCCAAGCACGCCGGCCATGCAGGCGCCCGCCCCGAAGGTGAAACGCATTTTAGGGTCGATGTCGTATCGAATGCCTTCTCAGGCAAGTCGCGCATCGAATGCCATCGTATGATCAATACTCTCCTGCAAGCCGAACTGGCTGACCGGGTGCATGCGCTGGCCATCTCCGCCAAGGCACCATGATAAGGACGAGATAGCGATCAGACCACCGTCCGCCGCCTCGGTGCTGACAGAGGGCTAACCTTGAGCGTAGTGATCTGGTTACGGTCCTTTTCCAGCACCTCAAAGCGAAATCCGTGGAATGTGAAAGCCTGGCCGACATCCGGAATCATCTGGCTTTCGTGGATGACGAGGCCGGCCACAGTCGTTGCTTCGTCATCTGGCAGCTGCCAGTCGTAAAGCCGATTGAGATCGCGAACCGGAGTGGCACCTTCGACAATAAATGCCCCGGAGGCCTCGCGTTCAACTCCGGTGGCTTCGGTATCGTGTTCGTCTGCGATCTGGCCGACAATCTCTTCCAGAATATCTTCAAGCGTCACCAGGCCCATGACCTCGCCGTATTCGTCCACAACGATCGCAAAATGCGTCTTGCGCCGCAAAAAGGCATTGAGCTGGTCGGGGACAGGGGTGGTGTCCGGAACGAACCAGGGTGGCGTAATAATGTCGGCGATGTTGATTTGCGAGGCATCGCCCTTGTTGTGTTGCAGCGCCGCAAGCAAATCCTTGGCGTGCAGGATGCCGACGATGTTGTCCGTGTCGTCCCGCCATACCGGAACCCGGGTGAACCCGCTTGTCAGTATGTTGGCAATGACTTCGTTGGCCGGCAGGCTGGCCTCGATCAGGTGCATCTTGGTCCGGTGCACCATGACGTCGGAGATTTCAAGCTCGCGCAGGTCAAGGATGCCGCCTAGCATGTCGCGGTCGCGCTTGACAACCGCGCCCTGTTGATGATGCAGGTCAATAGCGCCGCGCAACTCGTCATGGGCTGACAGGACATTGTCGGCGCCGGACGTGTCGAAGCCGAGCATCTGCATGGTATGGCGGACAATGAAGCCGACCCCCATGACGATCGGGGCGAGGACCGCCACCAGAACCTTGACCACCGGCGCCACCAGCAATGCCACCCTGTCCGGTTTGATGATGGCGTAGGTCTTGGGCATGACCTCGCCGAACACGAGTACAAGTGCGGTCATGACGAATGTCGCGTAAACCACGCCGGTATCGCCGAACAACTTGACGAACAGGCTGGTGGCCAATGCCGATGCGAGAATGTTGACAAGGTTGTTGCCGAGCAGGATGGCGCCGATCAGCCGTTCGGGAACGGCCACAAGCTGTTCAAGGATCAGCGCACGTTTGTCGCCACGCCGCGCCAACTCGTGGATGCGCGCCCGCGATGTCGCGGTCATCGCCGTCTCGGTGCCGGAAAAAAATGCCGACAGAAACAGCAGGCCGATCACGGCGCCGGCGATGATCCCAAGTCCGGTAGTCATTGGTTGTTGAGCTCACTTTCCAGAAATTCCAAGACATCGCGTTCGTCGATGTCCCGGGCAACGAAGGCCTGACCGATGTCGCGCACCAGAATGAACACCAGCTTGCCGGCTTCAGCCTTCTTGTCCTGACGCACGATGTTCAACAAATCGGCCGCGCCGGGCAACGGGCCCGAAACCTGGCCGACAGCGACCGGAAGTCCCATGGCGCTCAGATGGGCGGCGGCGCGGTCCGCGCTCCCGTGCGGGCAAAGGCCGAGACGTTCGGAAAACCTGAACGCCATCACCATGCCGACGGACACCGCTTCACCGTGCAGCAGGCGTTGCGAGTATCCGGTCGCCGCCTCCAGGGCGTGGCCGAATGTATGTCCAAGATTGAGCAGCGCACGCTCACCGGCCTCGCGCTCGTCGCGCGCAACAATTCCGGCCTTTGCCTGACAACTGGTCTCGATGGCCCGCATTCGCGCCTGCATGTCTCCGGCGCGCAGGTTTTCGCCATTGTTCTCGAGCCAGTCGAAAAACCCAGCATCGCCGAGCAGACCGTATTTCGCAACTTCGGCATAACCGGCGGCAAACTCGCGCGCCGGCAGGGTATCCAGCAGGCCGGTATCGGCGATCACGCTCACCGGCTGATGAAATGCGCCGATGAGATTCTTGCCAAGACCGGAATTGATACCGGTCTTGCCGCCAACCGAGGAATCCACCTGCGCCAACAGGCTGGTCGGGATCTGTATGAAGTCGACGCCGCGGCGTAGGATGGCAGCAGCAAATCCCGTAAGATCGCCGATCACGCCGCCACCAAATGCGATGATCCTGTCACGCCGTTCAATGCCCGCGTCCAGCAAGGCATCGCATACGCGTTCCAGCTGCGCGAAACTCTTGGTGGCCTCGCCTGCGGGACAGACAATGGAGGTCGCCCGAATACCGGCGCGCTCAAGTGATGCGGTCAATGTGCCGAGATGCAACGCGGCCAGATTCTCATCCGTGACAATTGCGGTAACAGGACGGGCAAGATGAGGTGCGATCAGTTCTCCTGCATCGACCAACAGGTTGGAGCCGATACGGATTTCATAAGACCGCTCACCCAACTCGACCGGCACGGTTATGCTGTCCGTGCCGGCGCAACTGGCATCATGACCGCTCATCGTGTGCCCCTCCACTACCACTTAAGGCATTCAAGACGTCATCGACAATGCGGGCATGTGGCACATCACGGCTTTCGATCGTGATGTCCGCTTCAGCGTAAACAGGATACCGGGTCTCGATTAGACCGCGCATCACGGCCTCGGGATCGGGGGTCTGCAGCAAAGGCCGGTGTGACTTGCGCCGCACGCGTTTCATCAGCAATGGCAGATCCGCCTTCAACCACACTGAAACGGCCCCCCGCTTGATCTTGCAGCGCGTGTCGTCGCTCATGAACGCGCCACCTCCGGTGGCCAAAACCTTCTGGCCTTCATCAAGCAATCTGGAAATGACCCGGCTTTCCCCGCTGCGGAAGTAGTCCTCGCCGTGTTCTTCGAAAATTTCCTGGATGGTCATGTCCGCGGCCCGCTCGATTTCCTTGTCGGCATCGGCAAATGCCAGGCCGAGACGTTGCGCAAGCCGGCGGCCAATGGTTGTCTTGCCCGCTCCCATCAGCCCGACAAGCACCACCGGCCGGCCGCCGAGGCGGTCCAGGACGTCTTGGTTCTTGTGCCGTGCCGCCGGCTGACTCACGTATCGGACTCCAGTGTCTTTGGTGGTTGTTCTGGCCGGGTTTTATCGATCTTGATGGCCATGGGCAAAGATTTTCCGCGAAGCCGCATTTACACGGGCAAACCCGGCGGGCAGAATGCCGCAAAGCAAATCAATGCGTTGAAAGGGGCAAGGCGCGTGCCGGACAGCCTGCGTTTTCTGTTGGTATTGGCCGTTTTGGCCGCGGTGGGCTATGGAGCCGTTTGGGGCCTGGCGGCATTCCCACCCGAGGCGACCGAGATCGTCAAGCCACTGCCCAACTCGCGGTTTGATGAATAAGACTAGGGTCTCGACCCTAGGCCCCGTTGAGAGGCACGATGGCCGCCGACCAGCACCTGATTGACAGTTTTCTAGAAATGATGAGCGCAGAACGCGGTGCGCGGCCCAACACATTGTCGGCCTACCGACGTGACCTCGCCGACTACCTCGAACATCTCTCGCAGCTCAGCACAAGGCTCGCAGATGTTTCTACAGACGACATCCGCACCTACATGCGCGGATTGGACCTGCAGGGATTGGCGACGTCGACGGCTGCGCGGCGGCTGTCGTCCCTGCGCCAGCTGCATACTTTCCTGTTCGCCGAAGGCTATGCGCAAGCAAACCCGGCAACAGTGATCGATGCCCCCAAAGCAGCCCGACCACTGCCGAAATTCCTGTCGCAACAGCAGGTCGACAAACTGATCGAAACGGCCCGAGACGCCATGCGCACAAGCAGCAACCCGGCTAAGAAGATCAAGACTGCAAGGATGCGGTGCTTGATTGAATTGCTCTATGCCACCGGCCTGAGGGTTTCGGAACTTGTCAGCCTCAGCGTCGCGAGCGTCACGGGCGATGACCGGTTCGTTCTGGTCAGCGGCAAGGGCGGGCGCGAGCGGCTGGTGCCGCTATCCAACGAAGCGCGAAATGCCGTCGCGGATTATCTTGATGCCTGCACGGCGGGCGACAGCCCGGTCGATGGACCTGATGGGCGCTGGCTGTTCCCGGGCCGCGGTTCGCAGGGGCATTTGACCCGGCAGCATTTTGCGATGGAGCTGAAGGCGCTGGCAGCCACCGCGGGTTTGCCGAGTGCCGCGGTATCGCCGCACGTGCTGCGCCATGCCTTTGCCAGCCACCTGCTGGCCGGCGGCGCCGACTTGCGCGCGGTGCAGCAGATGCTGGGCCATGCCGACATATCGACAACCCAGATTTACACGCATGTGCTAGCCGAGCGGCTCAAACAAATTGTGGAAACCCACCATCCGTTATCGGAAAATCGCATGCCGAACAGTTGACTCAGACCCCTGCGATAGCCAATTTGCGGCGAGCACAAACCGGGGGACCTATCGGGTCAAGCATGAAGCACTATCTCGAATTTGAGGATCAGGTCGCCGAGATCGAAGGCCGGGTCGCCGAACTCAGGGCAATCGCCCAGAAAGACGAAGGCGAAACGCTGGATGAGGAAATCGGCCGGCTGGAAAAGCGGGCCAGAAAGTCGCTGAAGGATCTGTATCAAAGGCTCGAGCCCTGGCACAAGGCGATGGTTGCCCGGCACCCCGAACGTCCGCACTGCATCGATTATATCAATGCGCTGATCACAGACTTCACCCCGCTGGCCGGTGACCGGAAATTCGCAGAAGACCACGCAATCGTCGGCGGCATGGGCCGGTTCAATGGTGAGCCTGTCATGATTCTCGGCCAGGAGAAGGGTCACGACACCCAGTCGCGCCTAAAGCGCAATTTCGGCATGGCACGGCCGGAAGGATACCGCAAGGCGGTGCGCCTGATGGAGCTGGCGGAACGGTATGCGCTGCCGGTGATCAGTTTTATCGACACCGCCGGCGCCTATCCGGGCATCGGGGCGGAGGAGCGCGGCCAGGCTGAAGCCATTGCCCGGTCTACCGATTGCTGCATGGGGCTCAATGTACCTCTGATATCGGTCATCGTCGGTGAAGGCGGCTCGGGCGGCGCGATCGCCATCGCCACCGCCAATGCCGTGCTGATGCTGGAGCATGCGATCTACAGCGTCATCTCGCCGGAAGGTGCGGCATCGATCCTGTGGCGCGACTCCTCAAAGGCCAAGGAAGCCGCCACGGCGATGAAGATCACCGCCCAGGATCTCATCAAGCTGCACATCGTCGACGAAATCATTCCCGAACCGCTGGGCGGCGCCCATCGCGACCGTGAAGAAGTCATAGAGCGGACGGGAGCTGCCATCGGCGAGGCGCTGCTGCAGTTCAAGCACATGACCGGCGATGAACTGCGGCGCCACCGGCGCGAGAAATTCCTGGCCATCGGTCGCAACATCTGACGGCGCCGGCCGCGATTATCGTTAACGCCGCATTACGAAAGTTGCTGCAAACTGCACCAAGTGAGTGAGTGCTTGAGTGTGTTTGTGTGATGCTGCGTAAACTGTTTGTCTTTGCCTGTCTGGCATTTGCCCTGTCGGCCTGTCTGACCCATCGCTCCATGGAGCCGTTGCCGGAAGACACCAAGGCCGAGCTGGCTTCGATGGGCCTCAGGCTCGGCGCCCCTCTCTACATTCGCGCGTTCAAGCAGGAAAACCAGATGGAAGTCTGGATGCAGAACGCCTCCGGCCGCTACACGCTGTTCCGCCGCTACCGGATTTGCAACTGGTCCGGCAAACTTGGGCCCAAATTGCGCGAGGGCGACAAGCAGGCGCCGGAAGGCTTTTATGTGGTCAATGCCCGCCAGATGAATCCGAATTCGAAGCACTATCTGTCGTTCAACATCGGATACCCGAATGCCTACGACAAGGCTCATGGCCGCACCGGCAAGCATCTCATGGTGCATGGCGGTTGCTCATCGTCCGGATGCTACGCGATCACCGATGAAGCGGTGAAGGAGGTCTATATACTGGCCCGGGAGGCCTTCAAGGCAGGCCAGCGCGACTTTCCGGTCCACGCCTTTCCGTTCCACATGACCCATGAACGCCTGCAGCACTTCCAGGGCCATCGGTGGCATGCCTTCTGGACCAACCTGAAAGAAGGTTATGACCTCTTCGAGGCGACCCGGGTTCCGCCGCATGTCGGCCATGATGGCGGTCTGTACGTGTTCACCGACGGAACGGTCTCGCCGACCATCATTGCGGCGGCAGGCGCCGAGCCGATCACCGGCTGGTGACGGGGTTGCGCAGAATCGGCTACAGCGGCCAGAAGACCAGGATCAGCGGTGTTGCCACGGCCACGATAATGACTTCCAGCAACAGCCCGAGCCGCCAATAGTCGCCGAACCTGTAGCCGCCGGGGCCCATGATGATGGTGTTGTTCTTGTGGCCGATCGGCGTCAGGAAGGCACATGATGCCCCTACCGCAACGGCCATCAGCATGGCATCAGGATTGACGCTCAGCCGGTTGGCGATGTCGACCGCCACCGGAGCGGCAATCAACACGGTGGCGACATTGTTCAGGACATCCGACAGGGTCATGGTGACGACCATGATCAGCACCAGAACGGCGACGGCCGGCAACCCTTCGGTGAGGTAGAGGATTGCGTCGGCAATGTGCGCCGTGCCGCCGGAGCTTTCCAGGGCCGCGCCGATGGGGATCAGCGAGGCGAGAAGCACGATGACCGACCATTCGATCGAATCATAGATCTGCGACAGCGAGATCATGTTGAGCAGCACGTAGATCACCACACAGGCGCCAAGGGCGACCGGCAGGTAGACCACACCGAAGCTTGCCAGGATGATGGCGAGCGCGAAGATGGCGATCGACAGCCATGCCTTTTCGCGCTGAGTGACTTGCAGGCCGCGTTCAGCCAGTGGCATGGCGCCCAACCAGTGCACGACATCGGCGATCTGGTCCTGCGGTCCCATCAGCAGCAAAACGTCACCGGCCTTGATTTTGGCCCGGCGAACACGGTCGCGAAAGCGCCGGCCCTCGCGCGATATGCCCATCAGCATGACGCCGTGGCGATACAGCAGGCGCACATCCATCGCTGACCGGCGCTCGATGCGCGCGCCGGCCGGCACGACCGCTTCGACCATCGCCAGGGTGCCCGCCAGCGCGCCGGTGTGTTTGGCCGAGCTGGAGTAGCTGAGCTTAAGAGCGCCGGCAAACTGCTCGATTGCCTCTGGACCGGCTTCCACCACCAACACGTCGTTCTTTCTGATCTCCTCACCGGCGGCAAATCCCGGCAGGCGTTTGCCGCGCCGTATCAGGCCGAGGATCTGCACATCGTTTTCATCGCCCACCGGGAACAGATCGCGCACCGTCCGGCCGATCGCCAGGGATTTCTCGGGAACGCCGACCTCGACGACATAACCCTCCAGATTGGCAAGGTCTTCGGGCGAGTTGTGCCCGGCGGGTTCAGCCGGAATCAGTCGCCAGCCGATGAGCGCGATGTACGCAATGCCCGCCACCGCACACCCCAGGCCGACGGGTGCGAAGTCGAACATGTTGTAGGATTCGCCCAAGGCGCCCTCGCGGAATTGCGCGATGACGATGTTGGTCGGCGTGCCGATCAGTGTCACCATGCCACCCAGGATGGTCGCGAACGACAAAGGCATCAGGGACAGGGCCGGCGACCGTTTTGCCTTGTTGGCGGCTTGCATGTCGACCGGCATAAGCAATGCCAGCGCGGCAACATTGTTCATGAAGCCCGACAAGGTTGCACCGATCCCCGCCATGGCGGTGATGTGCAGCCCGATACTCCGGTCGGAACTGATCAGATTGCGCGTCAGCAGCTCGATGGCACCAGATTGGGACAGGGCACGCGAAACGATCAGCACCAGCGCGATGATGATGACGGCCGAATGGCCGAAGCCGGAAAACGCCTGATCCTTGGGCACAACACCAAGGATCAAACCCAGGGTCAGCGCACCAAAGGCCACGACGTCATATCTGTATCGCCCCCACAAGAGCAGGCCGAGCACGCCGGCCATGAGTGCAAACAGGATTATCTGGTCGGTCGTCATTCTCCTGGCGCTGCCCCCTTTGCAGCAACTCGATGATCGACTCTTACCAGCAGATTCGATCCGTTTCAGCATTAACTGCTGCATGAGTTGACGAAGTTGTGCTATCGGGGACTCCAAATCAGATTTGAAGAAGCGGGGATGTACCCGCAGAGCGTCGGTCTGGGATCCTGATCCTGGCGGTGCGCCAAAAGGGTGAGTTGGGGTCTGGGCCCTAAGGATAGGACGGTTGATGATCGGACTTGTCTTGGTTACGCATGGCGGCCTGGCCGCGGAGTTCAGAAGTGCACTGGAACATGTGGTTGGCCCTCAGGACGGCCTTGAGACCATTGCGATAGGTCCGGAGGACAATGTCGACAAGCGCCGCGGCGATGTCTTGTCGGCAATCGAGCGCGTCGATGCCGGCAATGGCGTGATCCTGCTGACCGACATGTTTGGCGGGACGCCGTCTAACCTGGCAATCTCTGTCATGGAGGGCGGCCAGATCGAGGTGATCGCCGGTGTCAATCTGCCGATGCTGATAAAGCTCGCCAGCATACGAGGGGAAGCCGACCTGGCCTCTGCGGTCGCCGAGGCGCAGGAGGCCGGCCGGAAGTACATTCACGTTGCCAGCAAGTTGCTCGGCAGGTCCTGATTTTTTCACCCGCCATGCACGAACCTACTTCCCGCCCCGAAACGGCTGCAGCCAGCGTCGACCTTGAAATCACGAACAGCCGTGGCCTGCACGCGCGCGCGTCGGCAAAGTTCGTGAAGTGCGCTGAGATGTTCGATGCCGACATCACCGTCAGCCGCGACGGTCAGGATGTTCCTGGCACATCAATAATGGGGCTGATGATGCTTGGTGCCCTTCCCGGTGTCAGCATACGTGTCACGGCCACAGGCCGACAAGCTGACGCCGCGCTCGCGGCTCTCAGCGAACTTGTCGCCGGTAAGTTCGGCGAAGACTGATCTAACAACATAAAGAAATCTTTATATGGAGATTGTTTTGGCGGCCGGTCACTGCTATAGCACGCCGCGAATGCAAAACGCCCTGGCGTTCAGGACAGCTTTTACGAGGATCCAATGAGCTCATTTTCCGATTTTGTCGTCGCCGATATGTCACTGGCCGACCGCGGCCGCAAGGAGATCGACATTGCCGAGGTCGAAATGCCCGGCCTGATGGCGACCCGCGAAGAGTATCAGGCCGACAAGCCGCTGAAGGGTGCGCGCATCGCCGGCAGCCTGCACATGACGATCCAGACGGCGGTCCTAATCGAAACGCTGGTTGCACTGGGCGCGGACGTGCGCTGGGCATCATGCAACATTTTCTCGACCCAGGATCATGCGGCTGCCGCCATTGCAGCGCGTGGCATCCCGGTGTTTGCCAAGAAGGGCGAAACGCTGGAAGAGTACTGGGACTATTGCGACCGGATTCTCGACTGGGGCAATGGCGAGACCGCCAACATGATCCTCGACGATGGCGGGGATGCCACGATGCTGGTTCTGACCGGCGCCAGGGCCGAGCAGGACCCGTCGATCCTCGACAGCCCGTCAAATGAGGAAGAAGAGTACTTCTTTGCGACCATCAAGAAGCGGCTGGCCAGTGATCCGGGCTGGTATTCAAAGGTGCGCGACAACATCCGCGGCGTTTCGGAAGAAACCACGACCGGCGTACATCGGCTCTATGCGCTCGAAAAGAAGGGCGAACTGCCATTCCCCGCGATCAACGTCAACGATAGCGTGACCAAGTCGAAGTTTGACAACAAGTACGGCTGCCGGGAATCGCTGGTAGACGCCATCCGGCGCGGCACGGACGTGATGATGGCCGGCAAGGTCGCGGTCGTGTGCGGCTATGGCGACGTCGGCAAGGGCTCGGCCCAGT
Organism: Aestuariivirgaceae bacterium; assembly: GCA_965216335.1. Taxonomy (GTDB): domain Bacteria; phylum Pseudomonadota; class Alphaproteobacteria; order Rhizobiales; family Aestuariivirgaceae; genus JAHEJE01. The sequence continues at coordinate 2,977,421 of OZ244154.1, forward strand.
CGCTCGCCGGGGCGGGAGCGCGGGTGCTGGTCACCGAGGTCGATCCGATCTGCGCCCTGCAGGCGGCGATGGACGGCTTTGAGGTGGTGACGCTGAAAGATGCCGCACCGCGCGCCGATATCGTTGTGACCGCGACGGGCAACAAGGACATCGTGCAGATCGACGACATGCGGGCACTGAAGGACATGGCGATTGTCTGCAACATCGGGCATTTCGACAATGAGATCGATATAGCCGGGCTAAAGAACTTCAAATGGACCAACGTCAAGGAGCAGGTCGACCTGATCGAGTTTCCCGACGGCAAACGGATGATCCTGTTGTCCGAGGGCCGGCTGGTCAATCTCGGCAATGCGACCGGGCACCCCAGCTTCGTCATGTCGGCGTCCTTCGCCAATCAGACCCTGGCGCAGATCGAGCTGTGGAGCAAAGCGGCAGACTACGAAAACAAGGTCTACGTGCTCCCCAAGCACCTCGATGAGAAAGTCGCCTCACTGCATCTTGCCAAGCTGAACGCACAGCTGACCCGGTTGCGGCCCGAACAGGCAGCCTACATCGGGGTCGACGTGGATGGACCCTACAAGCCCGATTACTACCGTTATTAGCCACCGATACCTGCTGAACCTTGTTGCTTGCCGCTGGATTTCCTGTTCAGCGCCTTGATCCAATGGTGGGCAGGATTCCGGTTTCACGCTATATCTTGGTCAAACCTGCTGGAGGGTGATTCGCGGGCCGGCGGCGGCTTGTGGTCAGGGCTGCGTTCGGGTCCGGTGTCAGTTGAGTTGCGAACATGATTTTGGGGCAATGCATGATATCCGTGTGGCGGGCGCGCGGATCTGCAGGGGAAGATTGTAAGCGACGCTATGGAATTGCGGCCATTCACAGCGCGGCGGCGGGCCTGTTTGCCACTGGCAGTCAGCATGTCCGCGACCATGATGCCTGTCATGGGGTCGCGCGCAGCCCTGGCCGACGACCAACTCCAGATTTTTCTGTCGAATGCGGGCGAAAATGCGGTTTCGCTCACCGTCATTTTTGCCGCCATCATGGTCTTCATTTGGGCATTGGTGGTGGTACGCAGGCTTTACCGTGATCAGGCAGAGGCCCAGGCGCGCATTGCCGACCTGGAAGTGGAATTGAACGAAGCGGAAGCCGCCCTTACGGCCGAACCGAACATACTTGTTTACTGGCGCGGCCGGGATGGCGATCCCGAGCGTGTCATTGGCGACATGCGCGGTGCCGCCGAGGTTCCAAATGAAGCCGCCGTGCTGATGAACTTCCGCACCTGGCTTGAGGACGAGTCCCGGCAGACCCTGGACGAGTCGATCAGGGAGATGCGCCAGAACGGTACGCCGTTCAACATCAGCGTCCGCACGCTCAAGGGCGAGCTGCTGGAGGCCGATGGACGTACCGCCGGAGGCATGACAACGCTTCGGTTGCGTCCATTGACCGGCGAGCGGCGCCAGACGATGGAGCTGACACAGGACACCCGCAAGCTGGCCCGGCAGGTCGAGCGGCTGAGCGGCATACTGGACTCTGCCCCGTTCGCCGTGTGGCTGCGCAATGGGGACGGCAAGTTGATCTGGGTAAACCAGGCCTACATGAAGGCGCTGGACACATCGGATATCGATACCGTGATCAAGGGTGGCAGCGAACTCGTCGACATGACCAAGGTGTCATTTGAAGATAATGCAGAAGACGCAGAGACACGCTTTGGCCGTACCCATGCCGTGATTCACGGAGCCAAGCGGGCATTGGATATCTACGAGGTGCCAATTGGCGAGACCCGGGCGGGGTTTTCCTTCGACACCACCGAACTGGAAGACGTTCAAAAAGAACTCAAGCGCCACATCCGCGCTCATGCCGGCACGCTGGACAAGCTGACCACGGCAATCGCCATCTTCGGCCCGGATCAGAGGTTGCGCTTCCACAATGCCGCCTATGCCCAGCTCTGGGAACTGCCAGGCGACTGGCTGGATGCCAACCCGCTCGACAGCGAAGTTCTCGACCGCCTGCGCAGCGAGCGAAAGCTGCCCGAGCAGGCCAACTTCCGCGATTGGAAGGAGCAGCAGCTTACCGCCTACACAACGCTGGAAGCACGCGAGAGCTGGTGGCACCTGCCGGACGGACAGTCGCTGCGGGTGGTGGCGGAGCAGCATCCGTTTGGCGGCGTGACCTATCTCTACGAGAATGTCACGGAAAAATTCGCGCTTGAATCCCGCTACAACGAACTGATCAACGTGCAGACCGAAACGTTGGACAACCTGCACGAGGGTGTCGCATTGTTCGGGACTGACGGATGCCTCAAGCTGTTCAACCCGTCTTTCGCGCGGTTCTGGAAGCTCGATGAAGCGTTCCTGGAAAGCCAGCCGCATGTCGACAAGCTGATCGCCAAATGTCAGGAGTTGCATGACGACCAGGAGGTTTGGGACGAATTGAAGTACTGCGTCACGGACCTGTCGGATTCCCGCAAGCCCCTGCAGGGGCGCATAAACCGAAGCGACAAGATGGTATTCGAGTACGCCGGGGTGCCTCTGCCCGATGGCAACACATTGCTGACCTATGTCGACTTGACGGCAAGCGCCGGCATCGAACGGGCGCTGCGCGAGCGCAACGAGGCGCTTGAGGCGGCCGATCGCCTGAAGACGAATTTCCTGTCCAATGTGTCGTATGAATTGCGCACCCCACTGACGAACATCATAGGATTTGCAGAAGGCATGTCGCTTGGCATCGCTGGCGAACTGCAGTCCAAGCAGCACGAGTATCTGCATCATATTCAGAGTTCTTCGGCCGACCTTCTGTCCATCATCGACGCCATTCTGGACCTGACGACGATTGACGCCGGCGCGATGGAACTGAGGATCACGGACATCGAAGTGGCCGAGCTGATGCAGGCCACGGCAGAGGCAGCGGCCAAGCAGATCAATCAGCGTGATCTCACTTTGAACATCGAGCTGGCCGAAGACGCCACGACGTTTCAGGGCGACCGCAAGCGGGTTGGACAGATTCTCTCCAACGTCTTGTCGAATGCCATCGGCTTTTCCGGCAAAGGTGAAACCGTTCGCATGGGCGCCCATCGCGACGAGGATGAGATGGTATTCTGGATTGCCGACACCGGGCGCGGCATCGATGACGAGTTCCAAAAGGAAGTGTTCGAGCGCTTTCAGTCCCGGCCGGTTGCCGGAGGACACCGTGGTCCGGGTCTCGGTCTGGCAATCGTGAAATCGTTCGTCGAGCTGCATGGCGGCCAGGTGTCGCTGTTGTCGAAGCTCAATCGCGGCACCACGGTCATCTGCCGTTTCCCGATAAGGCAGTCCAAAGGCAAACGCCGGCCGGATACCGAACAGGCTTCGGCCGGTGTCAGAAAGCTCGGCTCTGCGGCTTGAGCCCAAACAACGGATAGGCTGAGCCGGGATGTCGTCCTTTTTTGAACTGTGCCGCAACTTACCGGACGCTGAGGCGACCGCCGAGCTGGGGCGCGAGCTGTCGTTATTCGTTGCGGCTGGCGATTGTATTTGCCTGGACGGTGATCTCGGCACCGGCAAGACCAGCCTCGCGCGGGCACTGATCAGGGCGTTGGAGCCGCACGGGACTGAAATCGAGGTTCCCAGCCCGACTTTCACGCTCGTGCAGCTTTATGGGGAGCTGCGCGTGCCGGTTGCCCATTGTGATCTCTATCGATTGTCGGATCCTCGCGAAGTCGACGAGCTGGGTCTGGAGGATATTGCCGGCAGCCACGTCACCCTGATCGAATGGCCCGACCGGCTCAATGGGGACTTGCCGGCGGACCGGATCGACGTGTCGCTTCGCCACGATGGTGACGGACGCTCAGCGGTCCTGACCGCTCACGGACGCATGGCTCGCAAGCTGGCGCGCATCGCGGCGGTGGCTGCGTTTCTCGAGGCAAATGGGTTGGCCGGCGCGGCGCGGCGGTTCTTTCAGGGCGATGCATCGTCGCGGCGCTACGAAATGCTCACCACACCGGCGGGCAAGACACTGTTGCTGATGGATATGCCCGACAGCCCGGATGGCCCGCCGGTGCGCGATGGGCGCCCCTACAGTGACATCGCCCACCTCGCGACCGGCATTCGCGCCGTGGTTGCCGTCAACGGTCAGTTGTCGGCCTCCGGCTTCAGCGCCCCGGTCGTCTTGGCCAGCGACATGGCGCAAGGGTTGGCCACAATCGAACACCTGGACGGTGCGGTCTATGGCGACATGATGCGCGCTGGCGAAGATGTCTCGGAGCCCCTGCACACTGCCGTGGCCGCACTTGCGGAGATGGCAAAATGCACCTGGCCCCAGACGGTTGGGCTACCGGGCGATGAAATCTACCGGCTTGCCCGGTTCGACATCGGGGCATTCATGATCGAGGCGGAACTGCTGCTCGACTGGTTCTGGCCCGCGGCAACCGGCAGTTCCATCGATGATAACATCCGGCAGCAGTTTTGCGATGCCTGGCGGGCTTTGTATGCGGAGCTCGACCGTAGCGACGAGGTTTGGATGTTGCGGGATTTCCATTCACCAAACCTGATCTGGCTTCCGCAGCGCGCCGGTGTTGCCCGGGTCGGGTTGATCGACACCCAGGACGCGGTGATCGGCCCGACCGCCTACGACCTGGTGTCTCTGCTGCAGGACGCAAGGATAGATATCGCGGCAGGCACCGAAGCCGAGCTGCTTGACGTCTATTGCGCCTGCCGGATGGCGGCAGTTCAGGATACCGGCGTGGCGTTCGACAGCACCGTTTTCAAAACATCATACGCCATCCTCGGTGCCCAGAGAGCCACCAAGATTCTCGGCATATTCGTCAGATTGGCCAATCGGGATGGCAAACCGCACTATCTGAAACATGTGCCACGTGTTTCGCGATACCTCGAGCGTAACCTTGCCCATCCCGCTTTGGCGCAACTGCGATCTTGGTATGATCGGTTTCTGCCTGCAGAACGGCGTGCGACATTCACCGGGGACCTGTCATGAACGGTAAGTCAGCCAAGGTCGGCCAGAGAGCCATGATCCTCGCCGCGGGCTTGGGAACCCGGATGCGGCCGTTGACCGACAGTTGTCCCAAGCCTTTGATCCGCGTGGCAGGCAAGACGATCATCGATCACTCACTCGACCGCATCCGCGCCGCGGGGGTCGACAGGACGGTTGTCAACATGCACTACCTGCCGGAGCAGATTGAAGATTGGGCTGCCGGCATTTCATCGCCCGAGATTGTACTGTCCGATGAACGTGAAACCCTGCTGGACACGGGCGGCGGCGTCGTCAAGGCTTTGCCGCATCTGGGAAGTGCGCCGTTCTTTGTCTTCAACAGCGACAGCTTCTGGGTCGACGGTCCCACGCCGGTGCTGCAGCGCATGCGGGACAACTGGCGTCCCGACAAGATGGATTGCCTGCTTTTGGTGGCCGGCATGACCAACGCGGTCGGCTTCGACGGTCCCGGCGACTTCAGCATGGATGATGATGGCCGTCTTGCCCGGCGCGATGAGTCCTACATTGCGCCGTTTGTTTACGCCGGCTGCTACCTTGTCTCGCCTGAAGTGTTCGCGGACGCACCGGATGGACCGTTCTCGATGAACGTGCTGTGGAACCGGGCCATGCAGAAGGGCCGGCTGTATGGGCTGCGTCATGACAGTCTGTGGCTGCACGTCGGCACACCGCAAGCAATCGAGGCGGCCGAGTTCGCGTTGCTTGGCCGAAAGCCATGAGCGTCACCCGCCCACGGGTTTTCACCATACCCCCGGATGCCGACTTTTCCGGCGAGCTAGTCGACGCCATCGTGTCGGGTCATTTGCCGGTTCCCGGCGGCTCGCCTCCGGACCCCCTGGCGCTGTCCGACTGGACGGTGCTTGTTCCGACACGCAGAGCGGCGCGCACCATCGTTTCCGCATTCGCGGGGCGCGCCTCATCCGGGGCCAGCCTGCTGCCGCGGGTGCGTCCGCTTGGCGATGCGCCTGAAGACGATCTCAACCTTGCCACCCTGAGCGCCGGTGAAGCAGAGCTGGAACTGGCGCCGGCGTTACCGTCCTTGCACCGGCAGTTCGTGCTGGCGCAAATGATCGGGGACTGGCTCGCCCAACGGCCGGGCAGCGAGCTGGAGGCGAGCCTTGCCGGCTCGGCGGGACAGGTGCTTGCGTTGGCTGAAAGCCTTGGCGGGCTGATCGACCGGTTCGAGACGGCAGACGTGCCGTTGTCTGCCATCAGGGACCTGTTTGCCGACGACCTGCCGCTGCATCGCGAAGATATGGTGGCGTTCCTCAATATCCTGCGCAAAGAGTTTCCGCGTTATCTGCATGACAGCGGATTTGCCGGCACCATGCAGCGGCGCAGCGATTTGATCCGGCACCATGCCCGGCTGCTGGCCGCTGCACCGCCCAGGGCCCCGGTGATCGCCGCCGGCTCGACAGGTTCCATTCCGGCAACCGCCGAGTTGCTCAAGGCCATTGCCCACCTGCCTTTGGGTGCGGTCGTCCTGCCGGGACTGGACACCTCGCTTGATGACGAGAGCTGGGACACGCTGGAACCGCAACATCCGCAGTATGGCTTCAAGGAGCTGTTGCAGCATATCGAACTCACTCGCTGCGACGTTGAGCTACTGCCCCCTTCACCGCGAAACCGCGATAACCCTGCCAGGCGCTGGTTCCTGAGCGAGGCTATGCGTCCCTCGGCAACGAGCGAGGCTTGGCACACCGTGATGCAGCGGAACCGGCATCAGGTCGCTGCGGCGCTCAACGGCATGTCGTGGCTGGATGCCCCCGACCAGGAAACCGAAGCCAAGGCGATTGCCCTGGTCATGCGCCAAACGCTGGAAACGCCCGGCAAGACAGCAACCTTGATCACGCCGGACAGGCAATTGGCACGTAAGGTCAAAGCCGCATTGCAGCGCTGGGCAATCGATATCGACGACACGGCCGGCGAACCGGCCGCCCGCACGCCAGCCGGTGCCTTTCTGCTCATTCTTCTCGATGCCGCGCTGCACAAGTTCAAACCCGGCAAGCTGATGGCGTTACTGGATCACCCATTCAGCCTGTTTGGGCTCGACCGCCTGGCTCTCAACAAGGCCGCCGCCGATCTCGAAGCCGCCGCGCTGTGCGGACGGCTGGTGCCGCCAAGCCTGGCCGGGCTGGTGCGTCACGTCGGAATGAGCCGTTCGGAGAACAGCGACCACCGGCATCGCCACGCCCGTCACATGCGCGATGCGGATTGGGCAGCTGTCGCCGATCTCGGTGAGCGGCTGCAGACCATGCTCGGCCTGCTGGAAGATGTCTTCGCCAGTGCCACGCCTTGTCCGCTAAGCGAGTTTGTCGAAACTCACTTGCGGACCGCAGAAGCGGTTACCGCCGGTACAGAGGGAAAACATACACCGCTATGGCTGGGTGACAGTGGCGAAACGGTTGCGGAACTGTTCCGGCAACTGCGCGAACAGGCGCAACACTGTCCGCCGCTTCTGCCGCAGGACTACGCGGTGCTGGTGCGACGATTGCTGATGGCGGCGGCAGTGCGCCCACGCCGGGTGCTGCATCCACGCCTGGCCATACACGGGCTGCTGGAGGCCCGTCTCCTCCGGTCCGACGTAACCATCCTCGGCGGTCTGAACGAGAGCGTCTGGCCCGCCGATGCGGAAATCGACGCGTGGCTCAACCGCCCGCAGAAGCGGGCGCTTGGCCTCGATCTGCCGGAACGGCGTCTTGGTTTGATGGCGCACGACTTCGCACAGGCCGCTGCCGCACCGCTTGTCTATCTGTGTTCATCACGCAAGATTGGCGGACAGCCCGCCGTCGCCTCGCGCTGGCTGCTGCGCATGAAGGTGCTGCTGGCGGTTTCCGGCGTCCCAGACGCCCTCAAACCTGACGAGCCGTGGATCGGCTGGGCCATGACGATGGATGCCGCTGCCAGGCACGCACCAATTGCCCAGCCGCGGCCCAAACCGCCGGTCAGCGCGCGTCCGAACCGGTTGTCGGTCACCCGGATCGACCGGCTGATCAAGGACCCATATAGCATCTTCGCGCAGCATATTCTGGGTCTGGAGGTCCTTGAGCCGCTGGATGCCGAACTGGGTGCGCGCGAACGCGGCAATCTTGTTCACCGCGTCCTGGAGCGGTTCGTGTGCAACACGCCCGGCCCAGTGCCAGCAGACGCGGTACAGCGCCTGATGAGCGAGTTCGACACCCTGTTTGCGGAAATGGTCGACAACCCGGCGCTGGCGGCATTCTGGCGCCCGCAAATGCAACGCATCGCCGAGTGGTTCATGGCTCGCGAACGGCAATGGCGTAGCGACATCAGCATGCAGCTGGTCGAACAAAAGGCAGTTCATACCTTCAGTGTGGCTGGCGGTGAATTCGCCCTGAGCTGCATTGCCGACCGGATTGATGTTCGCGTCGACGGCAGTCTGCGGTTGATCGACTACAAGACCGGAACCCTGCCCGCCGCCCGCGCCGGTTCACAGAACTACAGTGTTCAGCTCGATCTGGAAGCCCAGATGGCTCTCGCCGGCGCCTTTGCCCAAGTCGGTCAGCGCACGGTCAGCGAAGCGGCCTACGTTCGGCTGTCCGGCGGTGAGCCGCCGGGCGAAGTGCGCGACATGAGCGGTACGCTGGCTGAACAGGGCCCGGCCGCCATGAACGGTCTTGTGCGCCTGCTGGAGGACTATGCGGACGCCGACCAGCCCTATCTCCCGACCGGCGGTGCCACACGCGAGGACCGAGCCTTCGACTACGACCACCTGTCGCGCTGGCGCGAATGGCGGCATGTCGTGCCGGCGGCGGACAAGACATGACGGCGGCTGCACGAGCCAGCGACCGGCAGGCGGAAGCCTCCAACCCGCAGGGTTCAGCCTGGGTCAGCGCCAATGCCGGCTCCGGCAAGACCCATGTTCTGGTCAACCGGGTGGTGCGGCTGCTACTCACCGGCACGCCGCCGGAACGCATTCTGTGCCTGACCTACACGAAGGCGGCAGCTGCCGAAATGTCCGACAGACTGTTCAAGGAACTGGCCGATTGGCTGGCGCTTGGCAGGGGCGAACTGACCGAACGCATTCATCGGCACACCGGCCATGCCACGTTCAAGGATGAAGACCACGCCGTGGCCAGGCGGCTGTTTACCCGGGCGCTGGAAACGCCCGGAGGTCTGAAGGTGCAGACAATCCATGCGTTTTGCGAAAAACTGCTGCAGCGCTTTCCGGTCGAAGCCGGAGTGGTGCCGGGGTTCGAAGTCATGGACGACATGGCGGCGCGCGATTTGCGCCTGGCGGCCAGCGAGGACGTACTGGCGCGCGCCAAGACGGAACCGGCATCACTGGTGGCACAGCAGCTTTCAATGCTCGCTGCGCAGACCCAACATGGCAACCTGGATGCGCTCATCCGGCAATTGATCGACAAGCGCCGCGAAGTAAAGCCGCTGATAGCCGATCAGCACGCGCGCGCTCGAACCGAGGCTGCCCTCAGCACAGTGCTGGGGACATCCCCGGACGACAGTGAGCAAACGCTGATCTCGTCACTTGTGCAGGCGTTGAACGCGACCGCCTATCGCAATTCGGCCGCCGCCTTGGCCACGCGAAGCGCCAAGACCGATCAGGCCCAGGCCGCTCTGATCGAGCAGTTGCTACAGGCGGATGATGCTGGCGAACAATTTAGCATTCTGCAGAGTCTGTTCTTGAAAGCCGACGGCAATCCGAAGTCGGACAGCTCGGTTCTGACCAAGACCGCGACACGGGACGTGCCGGCGGTGGCCGAGTTCCTGTTCTGCGAACGTGACCGGGTGGACACTTGCGCCAGGCAGTTGCGGGCGCTGCGGGTGTATCAGGCGACTTGCGCCCTGCTCGGTATCGGCGGGGCGATTCTGGAGACCTATGAGCAGGAAAAGCGCACGCGAGGCTTGTACGATTACGACGACCTCATCCTGCGCACACTGGATCTGTTGCGCGAAGGTGGCGCGTCGGCCTGGGTGCTCTACAAGCTCGATGGCGGCCTGGATCACATCCTGATCGACGAGGCCCAGGACACCAGTCCCGAGCAATGGAAGATCATCGAGCGCCTGACGGAAGAGTTCTTTTCCGGCGGCGGTGCGCGTGAAGACATTGAACGCACGGTGTTCGCTGTCGGCGACCGCAAACAGTCGATCTATTCGTTTCAGGGTGCCGATCCGGCCGGCTTCGATGCCATGCGGCGGCACTTCGCGCACCAGACCGAAATGGCCGGGCAAACGCTGAGCGAAGTGCCGTTGCAGGTATCGTTCCGTTCGACACCGCAGGTGCTGTCGCTGGTCGATGAGGTGTTCTCCCAGCCGGCAGCGGCCGCCGGCGTCAGTCTGCCAGGGCAACCCGCCGAGGTTCACAGCCCGACCCGGTCCGGACAGGCCGGGCTTGTCGAGCTCTGGCCGGTTGAGCAGCCAGCGCAGCACGACGCCCGTGACATCTGGCAGGCCCCAAGAGCCGAAGACGATGTGCAGCATCAGCGGATCAGTCTGGCAGTGCGTATCGCCGGGACGATCCGGAACTGGATCGACGCGCAAGAGCAACTCACGGCTCACGCCCGCCCGATCCGTTACTGTGATATCCTCATATTGGTACGCAACCGGACAACCTTTGCCGACACGCTGGTGCGCGCCCTCAAACAACGCGGCGTTCCCGTCGCCGGCGCCGACCGGCTAAAACTCACCCGGCACATCGCTGTGCAGGATCTCTTGTCATTGGCCCGCTTTGTTACCCTGGCCGAGGACGACCTGACATTGGCCGAGGTGCTGAAAAGCCCGCTCGTTGCCCGTGACGACGGCATTCCGTTCGATGACGACGATCTGTTCACCATTGCACATGACCGCGGCAAACTCAGCCTGTGGGCCAGCCTGAACGGGGCCGTGGACGACGGCGCTCCATATGCGCAGGCGCTGGAACGCCTGGATCAGTGGCGGCGGCGGGCCGGCTTCAGCACGCCGTATGACTTCTTTTCCAGTGTCCTGACGGCCGACGACACGCGCGCGGCGTTTCTCACGCGACTGGGCAGCGAAGCCGCCGAGCCGATCGATGCGTTTCTCAACGAAGCTCTCGCCTACGAGCAGCGGCATGTGGCCGACCTGAGAGGGTTTGCTGCATGGATCGAAGGCAGCGATCCCGAAATTAAACGCGACATGGATCATTCCGGCGACGAGGTCAGGGTCATGACCGTGCATGGCGCAAAGGGGCTGGAGGCAAATGTTGTCATCCTGCCAGACACCGACAATGTGCCCAACAACCGCAAGGTGCCGGAGATTCTGTTTGCCGGCGATGTTTCGTTGCCGGTGTGGCAATTGCGTAAATCGCAGCGTGTCGATGCGACGTCCGCCCTGGCAGCCAGGTACCTGGAACGTCTGCAGGAAGAAGAGAACCGCCTGCTCTATGTCGCCATGACCAGGGCGCGCGACCGGCTCTACGTCTGCGGCTACGCGGGCCGGAACGGCGTCGGCGAGAAGAGCTGGTACCAGCTGGTCGCCAACGTGTTGCAGCGCGATGAATGGGCCGTGACCGGCCCGGACGATGAGGTGATCTGCTGGCGCCGCGAAGACCAGCAGGACAGGTCGCCAGAGGAGTCCGAAGCCGCCGCTGTTCCGGAGACGGCAGGGACGGAAAATCTCCCCGACTGGGCCGTGCCGCAGCGTGTGGCCGGCGAACCTGTCGCGCACCAGGCCACGGCATCGCATCTTCTGGTGCCGGCCTCGATATCGGATCTGCCGGCCGAGACGTTTCTGTCGCCGATGGCGGAGCAGGATGTCGCCCGCTTCAAGCGCGGCACCTTGATCCACCGCCTGTTGCAGATCCTGCCCGACCTGCCGGCGGGCCGGCACCAGAGCGTTGCGGAAGCCTATCTGAGGCAGCCGGCCCATGCATTGTCCGGGCAGGAGGCGGATGAGATCTCCCGTGAAGTACTGAACCTCATCGCCATGCCTGACTTTGCCGCCGTGTTCGGGTCGGACAGCCGTGCTGAGGTCGCACTGACGGCACACCTCGACACCGCGCAAGGTCCGGTGACGCTGACCGGCCAGATCGACCGCCTCGCCGTTACCGACCAACAGGTCCTGATTGTCGATTTCAAGACCAACCGGCCCGCCCCGGCACACATTGATGAAGCAGACCCCGCCTATGTCCGCCAGCTCGCCGCCTACCGCCACGCGCTGTCTGCCATCTACCCGGCAAGGCAGGTTCGCGCGGCCCTGCTGTGGACCCACACGGCGTCTTTCATGGAAGTTCCGGCAGAGCTCCTGGATGACGCGCTAGCCGCTTTCGGCCCGGTCAAATGATTGTGTATGGCGCGGCGGGCGGCCTTGACCTGGTATCGTCGGCTTCCTACTTTCTGAACAGTGAACGCGGCCCGCAGGCCGCTTCGTTTTTGCCTGAACAGGATAAGGAATTGCATGATGGCAACTCACCCGGTTTCCGATGCGTCGTTTGAAGATGATGTGCTGAAGGCCGACGGCCCCGTCGTTGTCGACTTTTGGGCTGAATGGTGCGGGCCTTGCAAGATGATTGCACCAGCCCTTGAAGAGATCGCGACTGAGATGGGCGAGAAGGTCAAGGTGGTGAAGGTCAACATCGATGAGAACCCCTCGACGCCATCGAAGTATGGTGTCCGCGGCATTCCGACCCTGATGCTGTTCAACGGCGGCGAGGTCAAGGCGACACAGGTCGGGGCCAATCCGAAAGGCAAAATCGCCAGCTGGATCGAAGACTCGATCTGATCGCAAACTGCTGTGCAACCGGTTTTGCCGGCTGACTTTTCAAGCCTGCTTGCTCGCGCCTGAGACTGCCGATGCAGCCTGTCCCTGGTTGAGGGCCAGGACGTGGCCGGCCAGATAGAGCGAACCGCAAATCATGATCCTTGGAGCGTCGAAGGCCTGGCCGGCGATGGCCAGGGCCTCTTCGATGCTTCTGGCGGGTTCGGCATCCATGCCTTGGCCGCGCGCCATCGCAGCCAGGTCGTGGGCGCCAAGAGCGTTGTCCTCACCGGGGATGGTGAGCGTGACGATGCCCGCGACAAGTCCGGCGAACGGTTCCAGATAGTCGGCCGCCGCCTTTGTGTTGAGCATCCCGAGCACCAGGATCACGGGCTTCTCGGCCCGCTCCGACAGATCGGCCAAACTTTGCGCAACGGCCCGGCCGGCGGATGGGTTATGACCGCCGTCCAGCCACACCTCTGCACCCTCGCCGGCCAGGTCGCTCAGGCGCCCCGGTCCGAGGCGCTGCATGCGGGCCGGCCATGTGGCCGACGTCAGGCCGGTGGCCATGGCGGCATCGGAAATGCGGTCATCGCCGAGAACACGCAGCGCCGCCAGCGCGTTGCCGGCGTTTTCAATCTGAAAGCGTCCCGGCAATGACGGCAGTGGCAGATCAAGCAAGGCCTCTTCGTCCTGATAGACGAGGCGGCCATGTTGTTCGAAGACCTGCCAGTCACGCTCGCAAACCGCCAGCGGTGTCGACGTTCTTGCCGCAACCGCCTCAATCGTGACCAGCGCGTCATCCGGCTGCCGGCCGATGACCGCGGGTACGCCGGTTTTCAGAATTCCGGCCTTTTCTGCCGCGATAGCTTGCAGGGTGCCGCCAAGATACTGTTGATGATCCAGATCGACCGCGGTGATGATGCTGGCAACCGTACCGTCAACGACATTGGTTGCATCGAGCCGCCCGCCAAGGCCAACCTCGAGCAGCAGGTAATCGGCCGGGTGCCGGGAAAAGGCCAGCAGCGCCGCGGCGGTGGTGATCTCGAAGAACGTTATCGGCTCACCGGCATTCGCGGTCTCGCATTCCTCAAGAAGCGCACTAAGCCCGGCTTCGCTGATCAGTGCGCCACCGCCCGCAGCGCCCAGCCTGATCCGTTCATGAAAGCGCACAAGGTGCGGCGATGTATAGGTGTGAACACTGAGGCCGGTAGCTTCCATGATTGCCTGCAGGTAGGCGATGGTCGAGCCCTTGCCATTGGTGCCCGCGACATGGATGACCGGCGGCAGCTTGCGCTCGGGATGCCCCAGCGCCGCCAGAATACGATGCATGCGATCCAGCGTCAGATCAATAATCTTGGGATGCAGTTCCAGCAGCCGTTTCAGGATGGCGTCGCTAACGGCCATTTCACAAGGTCCTGTTACTGCGCAAGCGGGTCAGGCCGAGGCCGGTTCTTTGCGGGCCGGCGCATCACCGTCGGCATGCCCTGCATCATTTCCCTTCGCAGGTTCGTCCTGCGGCTCGTGCGGCGCGGCAAGCGGCGGGGCTTTGGTCATCAGCCGGACCAGGCGGCTGATCGTTTCGCGCATGTCCTTGCGCTCGACAACCAGGTCAACCATGCCGTGGTCCTGCAGATACTCGGCACGCTGGAAGCCCTCCGGCAGCTTTTCGCGAATGGTCTGTTCAATAACCCGCTGTCCGGCAAACCCGATCAGGGCACCCGGTTCGGCCAGATGAACATCGCCAAGCATCGCATAGGAGGCCGATACGCCTCCGGTCGTCGGATTGGTCAGCACTACGATATACGGACAGCCGGCCTCGCGGAGTTCCTGCACCGCCACGGTCGTGCGCGGCAGCTGCATGAGTGACAGAATACCCTCCTGCATGCGCGCACCGCCCGATGCCACGAACAGGATGTAGGGGCAATTGCGGTCAACCGCTTCGCGCATGGAGGCGATGATGGCGTCACCGGCGGCCATGCCGAGAGAGCCGCCCATGAAGCTGAAGTCCTGAACGACGATGACAGTCTCTATGCCGTCGAGCGTGCCGGTCGCGGCAACAATGGCGTCCTCACGTCCGGTCTTTTGACGCGCCTCCTTGAGGCGGTCGGTGTACCTGCGCTGGTCGCGGAACTTCAGAGGGTCGATGACCGCCTTGGGCAGTGCGATGTCGCTCCAGTCGCCGTCATCGAACATCAGCTTGAGGCGCACTTCCGGTGCCATGCGCATGTGCACACCGGACTCCGGTATGACGAACAGGTTGGCTTCCAGGTCGCGATAGAACACCATCTGCCCGGTTTCCGGACACTTGACCCACATGTTGTCGGGGGTGTCTTTCTTGTCGCCAAGGATGCCGCGGATTTTCGGGCGGACGAAGTTCTTGATCCAGTTCACGATGTGTTACCCCCTTGACCCGTCAACCCGCTGCCGCGCGCACGCCATCGGCCAGCTCGCGTACGAGGCTGAGTACGGCGGGCACGGTTTCGTTCGTGGCGCTGCCCGCGTCGTCGAGACTGCTGAGCACGGCGCTGACCAGCGCCGAGCCGACCACCACACCGTCGGCACCCGCTGCAATGGCCTGGGCTTGCTCGGCACTCTTCACCCCGAAGCCCACCGCCACCGGCAGATCGGTATGCCGCTTGATCCGCGCCACCGACTGCGACACGCTGCTGATATCGGGCGCCTTGGTGCCGGTGATGCCGAGCACGGAAACATAATACACGAAGCCCGAGGTGTTGGTCAGCACCGTCGGCAGGCGCTTGTCGTCGGTGGTCGGTGTCGCCAGCCGGATAAAGTTCAGGCCGCTGGACAGGGCAGGGATGCACAGCTCGCTGTCTTCCTCGGGCGGAAGATCGACAACGATCAGACCGTCGGCTCCGGCCTCGCGGGCATCGGCCAGAAACCGCTCGACGCCGTAGACGTAGATCGGGTTGTAATAGCCCATCAAGACGATTGGCGTCTCGGAATCGTCCTTGCGGAAGTCCCGCACCAGCTGCAGCGTCCTGATCATGTTCTGGCCCTTGGCCAGGGCGCGCAGGCTCGATAGCTGAATGGCCGGTCCGTCGGCCATCGGATCGGTGAACGGCATGCCCAGTTCGATGACGTCGGCACCGGCGCCCGGCAGCCCCTTGATGATCGCCAGGCTGTGGTCGTAATCCGGGTCTCCGGCGGTGACGAAAGTGACCAGGCCGGCGCGGCCCTGCTCGGCCAACTGGGCAAAGCGTGCGTCAATGCGGGTTGAACGGCTCACAGCGTCACCCCCAGGTGTTCAGCCACGGCAAAAATATCCTTGTCGCCACGCCCGCACATGTTCATCACCATCAGGTGGTCCTTGTCGCGCTCGGGTGCAAGTTCGATGACCTTTGCCAGAGCGTGGGCCGGCTCGAGCGCGGGAATGATGCCCTCGAGCTGACTGCACAGCTGAAAGGCCTCGAGCGCTTGCGCATCGGTTGCCGAGACGTACTGGACCCGGCCGATATCATTCAGCCAGGCGTGCTCCGGACCGATACCCGGGTAATCCAGTCCGGCCGAAATGGAATGGGCTTCGGTGATTTGGCCATCTTCGTCCATCAGCAGGTAGGTGCGGTTGCCATGCAGAATGCCCGGCTTGCCGCCGGTGATCGAAGCCGCGTGCAGTCCGGTATCGACGCCACGGCCCGCCGCCTCAACGCCGATGATCTCGACATCGGTATCGTCAAGGAACGGATGAAACAGACCCATGGCGTTCGAGCCGCCGCCGATGGCCGCGACCAGGCTGTCCGGCAGGCGGCCTTCGCGGGCCAACATCTGGCGCTTGGCTTCCTCTCCGATGATGCACTGAAAATCGCGGACCATTTCAGGATATGGTGCCGGTCCGGCAACGGTACCGATGCAATAGAACGTGTCCTCGACATTCGCGACCCAGTCGCGCAACGCCTCGTTCAGCGCATCCTTCAGGGTGCGCGAGCCGGACGACACCGGCACCACCTCGGCGCCAAGCAGCTTCATGCGGAACACGTTCGGTTTTTGCCGTTCGACGTCCACATCGCCCATGTAGACGACGCATTTCAGGCCGAAACGAGCACACACCGTGGCCGTGGCAACGCCGTGCTGGCCGGCGCCGGTTTCGGCAATGATCCGGGTCTTGCCCATGCGCCTGGCCAACAGGATCTGACCCATGACATTGTTGATCTTGTGGGCGCCGGTGTGGTTGAGCTCGTCACGTTTGAAATAGATTTTGGCGCCGCCGAGATGCTCGGTCAGCCGCTCGGCAAAATACAGCGGGCTGGGCCGGCCGACATAGTGCTCCAGAAAGTTGTCCATTTCGGCCTTGAATTCCGGGTCGGCCTTGGCGTCCTTGTAGGCCTGCTCGAGTTCCAGGATCAGCGGCATCAGCGTTTCCGCCACGAACCGGCCGCCGTGGATGCCATAGCGGCCATGTTCATCCGGTCCGATGCGGAAAGAGTTCGGTGTGTTCACGCTCATGACAGAAGTCCCAACAGGGCTAGAAGAGATACCAAAGAACGTTCTAACGGGCCGACTTCGCCGCCTCAATGAAATTCCGGATCAAACGGCAATCCTTCCGGCCCGGTGCCACCTCAACCGCCGATGAAACATCGACGATCGGCGCCCCGGTCAGCCGGATGGCCTCGGCCACGTTGTCAGCCGTCAATCCGCCCGCCAGCATGAAGCGGGCCGGCGCACCATCGGGGCTCAGCAGCGTCCAGTCGAACGCCATTCCGTTGCCGCCGGGCAATGCATTCGCGAGAGCGTCCGGCGCCTTGGCATCGAACAGCACCATGTGCGCTGTGCCGGCATATGCCGCCGCCTGCTGGACATCCGCCGCAACCGCTACCTTGACAGCTTTGATCACCGGCTTGCCCCAGCGACGCGATATTTCGGCAATACGCTCCGGCGGTTCACTGCCCTGCGCCTGGATCAGATCAGGATCGACGCCCTCGACGATGCGGTCCAGAAGATCATCATCGGCATCAACGGTCAGCGCCACGGTCCGGGCCTGGCCGCGCGCCATTGCCGCGAGTTGAGCGGCGGTCCCCGTTTCGATGCAGCGCGGCGACGGGGGATAAAACACCAGGCCGACGAAATCGGCGCCGGCATCGAGCGCGCACTTCATGGTGTCGGCGGTCGACAGGCCGCATATCTTTACCTGTACCGTCATGTCAAACTACACCGATCTGTCTGGCAATCGCCGCCGCCGCGTCGCCGGGATCATCGGCTTGGGTGATTGGCCGGCCGATGACCAGAATATCCGCTCCGGCGGCAAGCGCTGACTGCGGTGTGGCGATGCGTTTTTGATCCTGGGTTTCGGCGCCGGCCGGGCGTATTCCGGGCACCACCGTCAGGAAGTCGCCTCCACAGGCCCGCCTGATGCCGGCCAGGTCGTGCGGCGAGCAAACGACGCCGTCGGCACCATTGTCGCGGGCAAGCTGCGCAAGATCACAGGCATGCTCCGCGGTCGATCTGGAGCCCGCAAAGCCGGCAGCGGCAATGTCATCGCCCGACAGGCTGGTCAGTATGGTGACGGCGATCAGCTTGGCGCGTCCGGCAACCGTGTCCGCGGCCGCCCGTATCATGGCCGGTCCTCCGGTGGCGTGCACGTTGACGATCGCCGGAGCCGGAGACAGCGCCAGAAGGGATTGCAGTCCCTGGGCAACGGTATTTGGGATGTCGTGCAGCTTGAGGTCGAGAAACACCGGCACACCGGCAGCAGCGACCGCTTCGTAGCCGGCCGGACCCTGGCGGTAGAAGAACTCCATGCCCAGCTTGACCATACCGACATATGGGCCGGCGAGCCGGGCAAGATCAAGCGCGCGGCCGGTCTCGGGCGTGTCGAGCGCCAGGCAAATCGGATTATTGGGCGTTGTCATTCAAGGTGATCCGGATCAGTTCCGGGCGGTTATAGCAAAAAACGCAGCCGTGCCAACATTTGTCGGCCGCAGTTGGTGCTGCGCCGCGTCAGTGATCCACCGGTACGAGGTCCGTTGTCGCGGCCTGACGCTTCAGGCGCTCGTTTTCCATACGGGCGACACTCAGGTCGCTCTCTGCCTTGCGGCTGGAACGGCGCCACTTCGCCTGCCCGAACCAGGCTGCGAACCATCCGACAATCAGCCCCAGCAGAATACCGGCATAGAACAGGACCCACAGCGGGATGTTCAACGCAAACATCGGGTCGCTCTGTGACAGCGGATCAAAGGAAACCGCAACATGAGAGCGATTGGCAATCGCAAAGGCGATCATCAGAACAACCAGCGGTAAACCGATAAACCAGGAAAACAAACGTCGCATGGGCTCCCCCGAATGTCGCGCCGAAACCACTCAGTCCAAAACATGCCGGCCCGCGGCGCCGATCTGCCTAGGCGCCGTAAGTTTCGTTCAGGCGCTCTCGCAGTTCCTTGCCGGTCTTGAAGAACGGCACGTTCTTTGCCGAGACCTCGACCGTTTCACCGGTCCGCGGATTGCGTCCCTGCCGCGAGCCGCGCGACTTGGTGGAAAATGCACCAAATCCCCGCAACTCGACACGGTCGCCATTTGCGAGCGCGCTAATGATTTCGTCCAACACCGTGTTGATGATCCGCTCGACATCACGATGGTACAGGTGCGGATTGTCCTGTGCGATAGTCTGGATCAGTTCCGACTTGATCATAATCTCATCCTGCAACAGTTCGCGGCATTTTTCCGATTCAAGGAATGGTATTGCGCATCAAGTTTGCCCCGGCAACCCTCTTGTCAGTCAATTTAACCTGCGCAAGCGCCACCATGGCAAGGCCTCAGTTCCGCGCAGGGTGCCAAACTGACATCAAACCGTCAAGCTGCAGACCTTCACTCCGGAGTTTGTCGCTGGCGGTCTGGAACAGATGCTCCAAGCCCAGCGCCCGGGCGAGAAGCTGCAGGCCCCAGGCTGACGACTGAACATTTCTGTCTGGCTTCCAGTCCAGGACTTCCGTTTCTTCGGCTATGTCCTTTTGTGCCTTCAACCAGTTCTTGGCCTGGTCTTCGCCGCCAAGCTCATCGATCAGTTTGCCCTTCAGAGCCTGCCGGCCCGTGTAGACGCGCCCATCCGCGAGCGTCAGGGCTTCCGACCGAGACAGTTTGCGCCGTTCGGCCACCAGCGTCACGAACCAGTTGAAACTGTCATCGATCATGGCCTTCGTGACCTGACGCACTTCCTCGGTCAGGGGCTTGAACATGTTCGGCTCGGCCTTGAGCTTGCTCGACTTTACCTCTTCCATCCTGACCCCGAGATTGTCGAGCAACTGCGTAATCTCTGCCCATTGGAAAATCACACCGATCGATCCGGTAATGGTGTTGCCGCGAGCGACGATGTGGTCGGCTGCAATTGCGGTTATGTAACCTCCAGACGCTGCGACCGTGCCCATGACGGCGACAACCGGCTTTTTCGCAGCAACCTTGCGGATAGCCTCGTAGAGCGCTTCGGACCCGGCCGTGGTGCCGCCGGGGCTATCGATGTGCACAATCACCGCCTTGACGCGATCGGTCTTTTCAATCTCGGCAAACAAATCAAGCGTTTCCTGATCGCCGCGGATCAGTCCTTCGACCTGTACCCTGGCCACATGGTCGGAATACTTGGCCAGCTCGGTGTTGCTCAGAACGGCGATCAGCAGCCCGGCGGCCACGGCGAGAACCGCCAGGACCCGCCACAGGCTGGCCGACCGCTTGTAGCGCCTGCGTGCCACTATGGTGTCTGCATCCAACATGAGCATGTCAATCCGGTTTGCTTAGAGCCTGACCGAAAAGTCGACGCCAAGAGAATCGCGGCATCGCGACGACGACCGGACCTAACTGTCCTTGCCGTCGTCTGAAACCTTGTCTTCGTTCTGCGCCTTGTTCAGAGCGGCACCGAGGATATCGCCGAGCGAAGCGCCGGAATCCGACGACCCGTACTGGGCGACGGCGGCCTTTTCCTCGGCAATCTCCAGCGCCTTGATCGACAGACCGACTTTGCGGCTGGCCTTGTCGAGCTGCGTCACGCGGGCATCGACCTTTTCACCGACTGCAAACCGGTCGGGACGCTGCTCGGAGCGGTCGCGGGCCAGGTCCGCACGGCGGATGAACGCCGTCAGATCGGAACCGGCGATTGCGACCTCGATACCGTTGTCCTGAACGGCAGTCACCTCGCCGGTAACGGTCGCGCCCTTGCGCAGACCTTCGACCTTGTCGATCGGATCACCGGAGAGCTGCTTGACACCAAGCGAGATGCGCTCCTTTTCCATGTCCACGTCGAGCACCACAGCCTTGACCATGTCGCCCTTCTTGTACTGCTGGATCGCTTCTTCACCGGACTGCGACCAGTCGAGGTCCGACAGGTGCACCATGCCGTCGACATCGCCATCGAGACCGATGAACAGACCGAACTCGGTGATGTTCTTGACCTCGCCTTCCACCTCGGTGCCCGACGGGAACTTGTCGGAGAACGATTCCCAGGGATTGTCCTGGGTCTGCTTCAGGCCGAGAGAAATACGGCGCTTTGCCGGATCGACCTCGAGAACCTGCACGGTGATCTCCTGCGAGGTCGAAAGGATCTTGCCCGGATGGACGTTCTTCTTGGTCCAGCTCATCTCGGAAACGTGAACTAGGCCTTCGATGCCTTCTTCCAGTTCGACGAATGCGCCGTAATCGGTGATGTTGGTCACGCGCCCGGTGACGTTGGTGCCTGAGATGTACTTGGTCTCGACGCCTTCCCACGGATCCTTCTCAAGCTGCTTCATGCCGAGGCTGATACGCTGGGTTTCCGGATTGATCTTGATGATCTGCACATTGACAGTCTGTCCGACGGACAGGACGTCAGCCGGCTGATTGACGCGCTTCCAGGAGATGTCGGTGACGTGCAGCAGCCCGTCGATGCCGCCGAGATCAACAAATGCGCCGTAGTCGGTGATGTTCTTGACAACGCCTTCAACCACCTGGCCTTCGGCAAGGTTCTGAACCAGTTCGGAGCGTTGCTCGGCGCGGGTTTCTTCCATGATGGCGCGGCGCGACACAACGATGTTGCCGCGGCGTTTGTCCATCTTGAGGATCTGGAAGGGCTGCGGAATGTTCATCAGCGGAGTGACGTCGCGGATCGGCCGGACGTCCACCTGGCTGCCCGGCAGGAAGGCCACGGCACCGCCAAGATCAACGGTAAAGCCGCCCTTCACACGGCCGAAGATCACGCCTTCGACGCGCTCGTTCGCCTCTGAAGACTTCTCAAGCCGCTCCCAGGCTTCCTCGCGGCGCGCCTTGTCGCGCGACAGCACCGCTTCGCCCAGCGCATTCTCGATGCGCTCGAGATACACCTCAACTTCATCCCCAACGCCCAGTTCGTTGTCCGAGCCCGGTGTCTGGAACTCGCGCAGGGCCACACGCCCTTCGGTTTTCAGGCCGACATCAATGATCGCGAGATCGTTCTCAATCGATATGATCTTGCCTTTGACAACGGTTCCTTCGAGTGCTTCTTCGCCATCGAACGATTCATCGAGCATGGCAGCAAATTCATCACGCGTCGGGTTAAGCGAGTTTACAGCGGTCATTCAGTCCTCATTACCATCAAAATCGGGTTGGCCCGCGGCAATATCCGCAGGTCGTCCCGCCGGCCAGGGGCTTCAATCCTTAAGTGCCCCGATCATGCTGGCAGGCATACCACGAAACGTCTCCGCATCCGGCAGTCCAACACCCAGGCCCGGTGTCTTTCCAAACATCCTGAAACGGAAACAAGTTAAGGACCCGCAACCCACCTGGCCGCGCGCCCCAGTCAGATTTTCGCGTCGATGAACTCGACGGCAGCCTGAAACGCCGCCTCTATATCCAATTTCGTCGTGTCGAGCAAGTGCGCGTCGACCGCAGGACGCAGCGGTGCGACAGCGCGGCTTGCATCGCGTTCATCGCGCCTCTTCAGGTCGGCCAGTACGGTTTCATAGGGCGTATCGTCGCCACGCTCGGATTGTTCGACATAGCGTCGCCGGGCGCGGACCTCGACATCGGCGGTGACAAACAGTTTCACATCGGCATCCGGGCACACGATGGTGCCGATATCGCGGCCGTCAAGCACGGCACCGGGAGGCGTTGCGGCAATCCGGCGCTGGAAGTCGAGCATGATCTGCCGCACCTGCGGATTGGCCGCGATGATGGATGCCGCCTCGCCGGCGCCATCGGCACGCAGCTGCTCATCGGTAAACTCATCGATTTCGAGGCCGCGGGCCGCCTTGAGCGCCGCCGTACTGTCCGTGGGATTGGCGCCGGTTTGCTGAACGGCCAGACCGACCGCGCGATACAACGATCCGGTATCCAGGTAATGCAGTCCATAGTGCTCGGCTAACCGCCGGGCCAGCGTGCCCTTTCCCGAGGCTGCTGGGCCGTCTACAGCGATGATCATGCGGCGACCTCCTCGATCGCTGCGCCGAGGCCACGCATCAGCTCAACGAACTCCGGGAAGCTCGTGGCGATGATCCTGCCGTCATCGATCCGCACCGGCTTTGCGGATACAAGGCCCAACACGCAGAAAGCCATTGCGATCCGGTGATCCAGATGCGTTGCAACCAGGCCGCCGCCCGGTACCTTGCCGCCCGTGACAGCCAGCCAGTCCTCGCCCGTGCGCACATCCACGCCGTTCGCGGCAAGTCCGCCGGCGATGGCAGCGAGCCGGTCGCTCTCCTTGACCCGCAGTTCGCCAAGGCCGGCCATGTGCGTTTCACCGTCCGCACATGCAGCGGCCACGGCCAGCACCGGATATTCGTCGATCATTGATGGCGCCCGCGCGGCAGGAACCTCAGCACCCTTAAGGCGGCTGGAGCGCACGTGAATGGTGCCGGTTTCTTCTCCACCGGACATTGCGCGACCGCTGATCTCGATATCGCCCCCCATCTCCTGGAGAGTGGTAAGCAGGCCGATGCGGGTTGGGTTCAGAAGCACATTCTCAATCGCGATTTCCGACCCCTCGGTTATCAGCGCGGCCACGATCGCAAATGCCGCCGAGCTCGGATCGCCCGGCACGGTCACATCCTGCGAAACAAGCTCTCTTTGTCCGGTCAGGCGTATCCGGGTGCCGCCACTGCCGGGTTGGCTGTGCAGCTCCGCACCGAACCCCTGCAGCATGCGCTCTGTGTGGTCCCGGGTAGCAACTGGTTCGATCACTTCCGTCACGCCGGGTGTGTTCAGGCCCGCCAGAAGCACCGCGGACTTGACCTGCGCCGATGCGACCGGCAGCCGGTAGCTGACCGGGACCGGATGATGTGCACCGATGAGTTGCAGCGGCAGCCGGTCCTGCCCCTGGGGGCAGAATCTCGCACCGAACTTCAACAACGGGTCGATGACCCGCCGCATCGGGCGCTTGCTCAGAGACGCGTCTCCAATCAGATCGACGGTTATCGGTGAGCTGGCCATAAGACCGGCGGCCAGGCGTACTCCGGTGCCCGAGTTGCCGAAATACAGAGCTTCGTCCGGCTGCTGCAGCCCGGCAACACCGGTTCCCCGGATGCTCATCCTGCCGTCGGCAAGCTCGGTGATCGTCGCGCCGAGAGCCTGCATCGCCGATCGCGTGTGCAGCACGTCCTCCGACTTCAGCAGGCCGGATATCGTGCTGTTGCCCACGGCCAGCCCGCACAGCATCAGCGCGCGATGCGAAATCGATTTGTCGCCCGGCACGCAAACCGTTCCACGCAGGTTTCCCGATACGCTGCCCTGCAATGGTTGCATGAATCCATCAAGCACGAAATTTCCAGCCTGTCTGCGCCATGTGTTGCCCCGGCGTCGTGGTACCACAGCCTTGCGCCGGCTGTCATCAGCCAGCCAAACAGGTTTTTGTGCGATTTCATTTTGACAGCACGGCTGGCACGTGGCATGGGAAGCGCAATTCTCTCGACATTCCCAATAGAAGGACTATTCGCGTGGTCGACGCCGAACTTGGAACCAAGCGCATTTGCCCGAGCTGTGCCAGCCGGTTTTACGACTTGAACAAGGACCCCATAACCTGTCCGAGCTGTGGCGAAACCTTCGTGGTGGAACCCATCTTGCCGTCGAAAATGGATCAGCCTGCACCGAGCAAGCCTGAGGCGGACGAGACAAAGCCGGAGAAAGACAGCGATGACGCCGAAGTCGTCAGCCTCGAGGACGTCGACAAGGATGACGAGGACGACGAAGATGAAGACGAGGCTGCGGCGATCAAGGACGTCGACCTGGGCGACGATATCGAGATCGATGATGATGCCGACGACGACGCGTTTCTCGAAGACGACGAGGAAGACGATGCACCGGTGCCGGGCCTGATCGGCAAGGCAAAGCCGGATGATGAAAGCTAACGCTGGAAGTTTCTGGTTCGGCAACACAAGTTTCACTTGATTGTTTCTGCCCGCCAGCATAATTTCCGCCGCGCTGCCGCCCCATGCGGCAGCCGCCGCCACAATGAGGCGGCACCCGGAAGGGGCCATAGCTCAGTTGGGAGAGCGCTTGAATGGCATTCAAGAGGTCGGCGGTTCGATTCCGCCTGGCTCCACCATTAAAATCAAAGGCTTAACAGTCAATCGCGCATTGGGCAATCGAGCCTAGCAACCAAGTAGCAACCGATTGGTGATTTATCGTGCTAATTCAGAGCGGCGACCTGACGGAAGAACGCCGGGCACTCGCCGCCTGGGCAACGCAGCTGCAGGAGATTGTCAGCAACGAGCATTGACCGGCTGGTCATCGGCAAGGTGCTGAACCACGCAAGCATTGACCGCGATAGCTTCACCGGCCTTGTGAATGACCGGCAAGGGTATGAACCGGAAAAGCGCAGGGCGATGGAGGTGTGGGCGGATCGGCTATGGATTGCCCCTTACGATATTTGGTTGATCAGTCCCATTGTCAGCAAGGCACTTCCGGCATAACCTAAGGTTAACGTAAGACGGGGTGAAGAATTTCGCTAACCTAGTGGGCGGGTATGGCTGCGAAAACAGCTTAGCTGAGGAGTATTCTCCAATGGCCGTCACAACCACCTACTCGATCAACACCCTGATTGATGAGTTCACCGCCAACACATTCCATGCGGGAAGTCAATGGAGCCCTGCAGTTGCCGTGCTCAACAATGGTGATTTCATCGTCACTTATGAATCTGTTTCTGGGTTCAACGCGGCATCCATCCTGGATGAGCAATTCGACAACGATGGTGTACGTGCCCCCGGCAGCTGGGATCTGGTCAACTCCACGACAACCGGCGCCCAGAGGGATTCCAAGGTCGCGGCTCTAGACAACGGCGGCTACGTAGTCGTTTTCAGTGACACCAGTCTCGGGACCGCCGACCGGACGATTCGATTCAGACTCTTTGACGACAACGGAGTTGCGCTAGGTAGCGATGTAAACATAGGCGTTAGTGGTTCGGATGAGTACGGCGCATCGGTGGCAACTTTGGCTGACGGCCGGTTCATCGTGACTTGGACTTTGCGCAGTCCCGGCTCGTTTCGTGGCGATATCTATCGCGCGGTCTACAACGAGGACGGAACCGTCAGTCTCAACGCCACACCTGTGACTAGTGGAAGCACGACTATCAATCACGTCGAAAATGAGGTAGCAGCGCTGGCGGACGGTGGATATGTCGTTGCCTACTGGCAAGAAGATGCTGCGATTGTCGGGTACAACGCCGCCATACGGGCACGCATATACAATTCGGACAATACTTTGCGCGCGACGGTTGCGATCGGCAACACTTCCCTGGAACCACACGTCATCGGTCTTTCCGACGGACGTTGGGCGATTGTTTATCAGGACCGGAGTTGGGGCACCGGGAAGAGCGACATCACGCTGGCGATATACAACGCTAACGGTTCCATGAGTTCCGCTCCTGTCAGAGCTAACGCTGTGGTCGGCAACGGTCAGTGGGAGGCCAATATTGCCGAACTTGGTGCAGGTTTCCTGCTCGTCACCTGGACGCATGACTCTGGCTCTGGTGAATGGCATATCAAAGGCCGCGTCTTTGCCTCAAACGGTACCGCTGTCACGAACGAGTTCTCTGTCGAACAGTCTTTTGACGGTCAGATGCAATCACGCGTCGCGGGCGGCCTGAACGGGCGATTCATGGTCACATATACTGACCTGCAGACCAGCGGGCCTGATACGAGTGATTGGCACATCGGTGCCCAATTATCAGAACTTCAACGCAATTCGGTCGGTGACGCTGCGGCCGACACAATCATTGGCGACACCTTGCGCGACGTGATGATTGGTAATGGCGGCAACGATTTTCTCGATGGTCGAGGTCAGAACGACGTACTCGATGGTGGTAATGGCAATGACCGCCTCAAAGGTGGCGATGGCGACGATGTGCTCATCGGTGGCGCAGGCAATGATACTATCCGAGGAAACACCGACAATGACCGGGCCAACGGCGGACCCGGAAACGATTACATTCTGGGTGGCCACGGAGAGGATTTGCTCAGCGGTGGCGATGGCGGTGACAGCATTAATGGGCAAACGGGCTCCGATACCCTCAATGGAGGTGGCGGCAATGATACACTCCTGGGCGGCTTTCAGAATGACACACTGAACGGCGGTCCGCACAATGACTATCTGAATGGTGGATCCGCCGATGATGTACTGAACGGTTCGAGCGGTTCTGACACGATCATTGGCAGCACCGGCCACGACCGCCTTTTTGGTGGATCGGGAAATGATGTGTTGAAGGCCGGCAATGGCAATGACACACTCAAAGGCGGTGCTGACAGCGACCTGCTCGCCGGTGGCCTGCACAGTGACACGCTGGTCGGTGACACTGGAAACGACACGCTTCAAGGACAATCTGGTCTCGATTTGTTGATCGGTGGCGCTGGCAGTGACGTTCTCATTGGCGGATCAAATGCGGACACTTTTGTATTCGCGAAAGGCTTTGGTCCCGACACAATCAACGACTTTTCAGTCGATCAGGATACGTTGCAGCTGAACACCAATCTGTGGGTCGGCACGTTGACCGCCCAGCAGGTGGTCAACAGTTTCGCCAGTGTGGTGGGGAACAACACGATACTGGATTTCAACGGATCGAACGACCTGACGGTAAAGGGCATTGCCAATCCGAACCAGTTGGTGGATGACATCATAATCGTCTAGGCTGCCGCTGCTGCCCGCTTGAGCAGTTCGCGCCGGTTCATGCCGACGCCCTCAGGCCGAGGTCAATCTTACCATCCGACCCAACGGCCCCTTCGAGTGTCAAGCGCTCAACAAGGTGCGGCTTGGCAACGCGCGCTGTGTTTCATAGCCGAAAGCCGTCAGCCTGATGGTTGTCCCACAGCCTTGCAGGTGCCCCGCCGAAACCCCGCTTGCTCCACCTGTAATCTGCCAGCGGTCGGCTCCATGTTCCACGGCTAACTCAGACATCGCCTCCATGAAGGCGCGCAGGTGATGCTCTGCCCGCTGCTTAGGCGTGGGTCGGGCTGTGGCAGCGGAAAGTGTCCATCGTTAGATGTTTTGGGACAACCTGCGTACACCACCACCCAGTCTACAGTCGGACCCCTAGTTCTGTGCGGCTCCGCGGCAGCGCCCCAACGCATCGAGACAGGACGCAGAATGCCTCCACGCTACACAGGGTTGGGGGATCACTGACTTGCGATATGAGTCAGTGATCTCAACTGTGAGAAACAGGGGATCTTTTTGCGCGACTCTGGGTTCGCATTAGAACGTCTGTCCTGTTACGATCTGGGCCATCTCAAGACCGATCGGCTGGAACAATCGAACCTGCAGGCCGCT
This sequence comes from Aestuariivirgaceae bacterium, assembly GCA_965216335.1. Classification (GTDB taxonomy): domain Bacteria; phylum Pseudomonadota; class Alphaproteobacteria; order Rhizobiales; family Aestuariivirgaceae; genus JAHEJE01. The sequence continues at coordinate 3,005,792 of OZ244154.1, forward strand.
CTTCACTCGTGAATATCCCTGCAACAACTTGGCGAACTGCACATGAAGATCATACACAGCGACGACAACCGGCTGCATTTCCCGCAGGGCGAGCTGTTTGGCGGCGAGTTGGTGACGCCGTTTGAGCGGCCGTCGCGGGTGGAGTTCATACTGAATGAACTCAAGCGGCGTGGCTTCACCGACATTTGCGCGCCGGGAGAGCTGGATACGAAACCCGTCGAAGCCATTCATGATGCGGCCTATCTGACGTTTCTTGAGACGGCGTGGGATCAGTGGGTTGCGGCCGGCTACAAGGGCGAAATCCTGCCGACTGTTGTTCCGGCACGCCGCATGCGTCAGATCGAACCGGACCATATCGACGGCAAGGTCGGCTACTATGCGCTGGCTATCGAAACGGCGATGACGCCGGGCACCTGGGCGGCGGCCAAGGCATCGTGCGCTGTGGCGCAGACCGCGCAGCGCCTGGTAGCGGGCGGTGAGCGGACCGCCTTTGCCCTGTGCCGCCCGCCCGGCCACCATGCGGCGCGCGATCTCTATGGCGGCTACTGTTTTCTCAACAACGCGGGTATCGCGGCACAGATGTTCCGTGACGATGGCGCGACGCGGGTGGCGATCCTCGATGTCGATTTTCATCACGGTAACGGCACGCAGGACATTTTCTACGAGCGCAACGATGTGCTGTTCTGCTCGCTGCATGGTCAACCGGAAGATGCGTTCCCGCATTTCCTGGGGTATGCCGACGAGACCGGGGCAGGGCAGGGCGAGGGGTTCAACCGGAACTATCCCATGGCGCCCGGCACGGCATATGACCGCTGGTCCGAGGCGCTTGATGATGCCATCGGCCAGATCGGCCGGTTCGCGCCGGATGCCCTCGTGGTGTCGCTTGGCGTCGATGCCTACAAGGACGATCCAATCAGCTTCTTCAAGCTGGAGAACGACGACTTCACCGACTGCGGTCGCCGCATCGCCGGGCTAAGCCTGCCGACCTTGTTTGTCATGGAAGGCGGTTATGCCATTGCCGACATTGGAGTGAATACGGTGAATGTGTTGGACGGTTTCCTGGGAGCATAGCGATGGCACAGCATGCGGATCTGATTGTCACCAATGGCCGGCTGACCACATTCAATGACGCGCAACCACAGGCCGAAGCCCTGGCGATACGCGGCGGTGAGATCATCGCCGTTGGCAGCACGGACGACATCGCCAACCTGGCCGGACCCGACACGTCGGTTCACGATGCCGGCGGCAACAGCGTGTTGCCCGGCTTCATCGACAGTCACGTGCACCTGTTCGGCGGATCAGCCGAACTGGATGCCCTTGACCTGATGAACGTCGAGGGCGAAGAGGCCTTGCGGGCGGCTGCAAGGGGGTATGCCGCCGGACGGCCCGATGATGCGCTGATCTACGGCACCTGCTGCGACTATCACATGCTGGGCCGGGGAACGCCGATCACCCGGCAAATCCTCGACACCATTCTGCCCGACCGGCCGTTCGCCATCATGGCGCACGACCACCATACGGCCTGGGCCAACACCAGGGCACTTGAACTCAGCGGTATCCTGAACGGCGGCGACGCCGGAGAGGGGTCCGAAATCGTCATGGGCGAAGACGGCCTGGCCAGCGGCGAACTGCGCGAGACCGGCGCCTTCGGCCCGGTGCTGGCGCACACGCCGACCGGCGGGCGCGAGATGCTGGGCTATGTGACCGGCGACGATCCCGAGCCACCCGCCACGCCGGCCCAGCGCTCGGCGGACAAGGACATCATTGCGCGCGGACTGGCGCACTGCGCGCGCCAGGGCATCACCACCCTGCACAACATGGATGGCAACTTCTACCAGCTTGAGTTGCTGGATGAACTTAACGATGAGGACCGCTTGTTGTGCCGCACCCAGGTGCCGTTCCACCTCAAGACGTTTCACCCGCTCGACAAGCTGGAGGAGGCCGACGAGATGCGTCGGCGCTTTGCCGGCGACATGGTGTGGTCGGGCCGGGTGAAGATGTTCATGGACGGGGTGATCGACTCGCGCACCGCCTTCGTGCTGCACGGCTATCCCGACGAGCCCGACAGCACCGGCAGTCCGCTGTTCTCGGCGGATCACTTCAACGAGGCGGCGACCATTTGCGACGCCAAAGGCCTGCAAATCAGCGTGCATGCCATCGGCGATGCCGCCGTGCGGCGCACGCTCGACGGGTATCAGGCGGCGCGCACGGCCAATGGTACGCGCGACAGCCGGCATCGCATCGAGCATGTCGAGGTGCTGCACCCGGATGACCTGCCGCGCCTGGCCGAATTGGGCGTAATCGCCTCGATGCAGCCGCTGCATTCGCCGCGCAGCGGGTTCTTCAAACCGCCGCCTCCGGGCCACATCCTGCATGAAGACCAGCTGGCGCTGGCTTTTGCCTGGCAGACCATCCGCGAGACCGGGGCGACCGTGGCATTCTCGACCGACTGGCCGGTGGTGCCGGTCGATGTCTTGCCTACCATCAAAGGGGCGTGTGTCCATGTGGAATGCGGGCGAAGCTGGGGCGATCAGCACCAGAGCCTTGACGATACGCTTGCCGCCTACACGCGCGACGGTGCCTATACGGAGTTCAATGAGAACAGAAAGGGCCGCCTGAAGGCCGGCATGATGGCCGACATCGTGGTCATGTCGCACGACCTGCATGGCCTGGCGCCCGAGGACCTCGATCGGGCCGGCGCGGCACTGACCGTGTGCAACGGCAGGGTGACCTACCAGGCGTAATCGTCAGCCGTTCAAGGCCGCTTCGATGGCATCGATGGCCGACAGCGCATCCTTGCCGCGCGGCACGGACAGGAACTCCGGCCAACTCGAAAGCTTGACCACGACCAGCGATTCCTCTGGCGCTATGTAGATGAGCTGGCCGAACACGCCGCGCGCCATAATCACCCGCCGGCGGTGATCCCGGATCCAGAACTGGTTGCGATAGGCGCCATGTGGCAGGGTTTCATCGTAGGGCGCACCGAAGATCGCGGGGTTGCAGTCGAGTGTGTCGTCGATCCACTCCTGTGGAACTAGCCGCCGGCCATCGGCAATGCCCCCGTTCATCATCATCAGCCCGAAGCGGGCATAGTCGCGCAAGGTGGCGTTGAAACCGCCGCAGGCCAGCGCATAGCCGGCGGCATCGACGGTGAAGCTGGCGCTTTCTTCAGCCCCCAGCCCGGACCACAGCTCACGCGAAATCAGTTGGTCCAGACTGGTCTGCGTCACCCGCATCATGCAGTGCGCCAGGACATCGGTCTCGATCGAGCGGTATTCGAAGGTCTCGCCGTGCGCGCGCGCCTGATCCCTCAGGCCGAGGATCTGATCCCACACGCAGGCCGGGCATTTCCTGCGGCCGCGTGGCGGCTTCCAGCCGGCGGCGATGTCGGTCATTGCCATGTCGCTGTCGAGGGCCTCGTAGTCCTCCGAGTAGCGCACACCGGTGGTCATATCGAGCACATGGCGAAGCTTCGCGCCACGCCAGCCTGTGCGGCGCAGCTCCGGCAGATAGTCGGTCACGAGGCTTTCGGGATCAAGCAGACCGCGCCCGGCCAGCATGCCGGCGACCGCACTGATGATCGACTTGCCGACCGATTGCGACAGGTGCAGCGTGCGCTCGTCCATGCCGTTCAGATAGCGTTCGAACACGATCTCGCCGTGGTGCAGGACGATGAAACCGTCGCTGTAGCTCGTGTCGAGCCAGTGCGCGATGGTGCTGGTCTCGCCGGTGACGGTCCTGAATGTCAGGTCATCGAGATTGCGCGGGCGGTGCGGCAGGACCCAGACCGGCCCGCGCCCGCGCCAGACCTCTGCCGTCGGCAACACGTGGCGGACATTCTGAAACGTCCAGCGGTTCCAAGGTGCCCGGTCCCAATCCTGGCGCGGAACGCGAGCTTCGGGCGGCACGAGAACACCGTGCATGATCTTTGGTGAGGTCATGGCAATCGCTCGACTCGATTTGCAGCTGCCGGGGAAGTCACGCTTCCCCGGTCAATCTTGAATTTCACCTTGCCGGCACCGGAAATCGGCACTTCGGATGTGGAAGACCGCTGTCAACTCAAAACGGTACACCAGTCTGAGAACCAATCGCCGGTACCGCAGGTACTACTTCTGCAGTTCGGTCCAGATGGCCGTGTACAGCTTCTGGACCTCCGGTGAGCAGGTCGGCACGAAGTGGCCGGCGGCCTGGAACTCTTCCGGGATGTTCACTTCGGTTGCCGTCAGCATGTCTTCCGGCATGAATTTCTCCGAACCTTCGATGCCGTTGGCATAGCGGGCGAACTCGGAGATCAGCGCGGCGTTTTCCGGCTCCATGATGAAGTTCAGGAACGTCTTGGCGTTCTCGACGTTTTTGGCGTCCTTGAGGATCGCCACGCTGTCCATCCACAGGGAATAACCTTCCTTGGGATAGCCGTAGTTCACGTTCGGGTTCTTCAGCCGCGCCCGGAAGGCAGCACCGTTCCAGTACAATGACGCGGCAAGGTCGCCGGCGGCGATTTTTTCGATGACGCCATACTCCATCGACAGCCATTTCGGCTTGGCCTTGAGCAGCACGTCGCGGGCCTTCTTCAGCGCTTCTTTATCGTCGGTGCACGGTTCGGATCCGATGTAGCGCAGGACCGTGCCCATCACATCGCCCATTTCCGGCGCGACGTTGATCTTGCCGACCAATTCTTCGGGCGGATCGAAGATGATTGCCGAGGTGTTGATGTCGCCTTTGTAGACGGCGGTGTCGACCATCACGCCGACGCTGCCCCACTGCCACGGCACCGTGTAGCGGCGGCCGGGATCCCATTCGACGTCCTGCCAGACCTTCTTCATGTTTTTGAAGTTCGGCATCTGGTCGGGACGGGATTCCAGCAGCAGGCCCTCGTTTATCCAGATCGGCACGTAGCTCGACGACGGCACCACCATGTCGAAGCCATGGCCGCCGGCCTTGACCTTGGCCAGGGCGGAGTCGTTGTCGTCATAGCCGGTGACATTGACCTTGATGCCGTGTTCCTTTTCGAACTTCTCCAGAAGCTTGGGGTTGGTGTAGTTGCCCCAGTTGAAAAGGTTCAGCTCGCCCGCGGCGTTCGCGACGCCGCCGCTGAATGCCACGGCAAAGCCAATCGTTGCCAGCGATAGTTTCTTCCACATCAGTCGGTCTCCCTGTTTTGTTTACCCGTTCAGCTTACTGCATTTTCCGGTTGAGGAAAAAGAACATCGTCACCACGGCCACGGAGATGGCCAGCAGCACCGATGAGATTGCGTTGACCTCCGGGGTGATCGCCCGGCGCAACTGACCCAGCATGTAGGTCGGCAGGGTGTCCTGTCCGGAGGATTTGACGAACTCGGTGATCACCACGTCATCGAGCGAAATTACGAAGGCCAGCATGGCGCCGGCCAGGATACCGGGCCACAGAAGCGGCAGCGTCACGCGCCGGAAGGTCTGCCATGGCGTGGCATAGAGATCCGCCGCTGCGGTCTCGAGCGACAGGTCCATGCCTTCCAGCCGCGCCCGAATGGGCAGGTAGGCGAACGGGATGCAGAACGCCGTGTGGGCGATGATCAGGTAAGCCATACCGTGATAGCCGGTCGCCGCCTTGATCGAGGCAAACATGATCAAGAGCGCAACGGCGGTGACGATCTCCGGCACCATCAGCGGCTGGTTGATCATGGCATAGATGGCGGTGAGGCCCCTATAGGGCCGGGTGCGCGTGGTGCCGAGAGCTGCCATGGTTGCAAGGCTGGTCGCCAGCAACGATGCCGAAGCGGCCAGGACCAGCGAACGGATGGCGGCATCCTGGACGAGCTTGTTGTCCCAGGCCGACACGTACCAGCGCCACGACAGGCCTTCGAAATGCGCCAGTGAGCTGCCGGAGTTGAACGAATAGACCACCAGCGGCAACAAAGGCGCATAGAGCAGGAAGAAGCAGATCACCGCGATGGTCGTGAAACCGGGCTGGGCCTGGATCGAGAATGGCTTGCGTGGCCGGGCGGGTACTGGGCCGGTGGTTTCAGCCATGCCGCACCTCCGATTTGCCGACGCCACGCACGTAGATCAGCAGCGCCACCATCACGATGAGCAGCAGGGTGATCGCCAGTGCCGACCCCAGCGGCCAATTGCGTCCCTGGCCGAACTGCAGCGAAATCAGGTTGCCCAGCATCATGTTCTTGCCGCCACCGAGAATGCGCGGCGTGACGTAGGCGCCCAGCGACGGGATGAACACCAGGATGGAACCGGCAACGATGCCCGGTTTGACCAGCGGCAGGATGATCCGCCGCAACACCTGCAGCCGGGTGGCGTAAAGGTCGTAGCCGGCCTCGACCAGCCGGAAGTCGAACTTCTCCATCGAGGCATAAATTGGCAGCACCATCAAAGGTAGATAAACATAGGTCATGCCGACCATGATGGCGAAGTCGGTGAACAGCATCTGGACCGGCTCGTCGATCAGGCCGAGCCCGATAAGCGCGTTGTTGATCAGGCCCTGGTTGCGGATCACCTCCATGATGGCGAATGTGCGGATCAACAGGTTGGTCCAGAACGGGATGGTGATCAGGAACAGCCACAGGTTGCGCTTGTCCGGCGCCCGCGTGGCGATGAAATAGGCCGTCGGGAAACCGAGGATAAGAGCGGTGACGGTGGTCAGAATCGACAGTTTCACCGAGCGCCAGAAGATCGTCAGATGGGCATCGGCAACCGATAGCGTGTCATCGAAAATATCGCGCTGCAGGAAGACGCTGACCCAGCCGTCGAGCGAGCCGGCCCATTGCACGCCGCCATAGTCGCCGGGCTGCAAAAACGAATAGATCAGCATGATCAGCAGCGGGCCGGCGGCGGCGAACAGCAGCACGATCAGAGCCGGTGTCGTGAGCAGCAGGTTGCGCCGGACCTCCAACTGGCGGGCCGTTTGCGCGGTCGCGCCGGAAGCCGATTGTCCACCTGACGATGTCGCTGCGTGATCGGCCATCTCAGTCCCTCAACACCTGGACGGCATCGCCGGTGATTTCGATGCCCAGTTCATCGCCTTGGGCGTAGGTTTCCCGGCTGTCGCGCTGGTTCTGCATCCTGACGACGAATGGTGTGCCGTCGGCAAGTTTCAGATGATACTGCGTGTCGGTGCCGATATAGACGATGTTGGCCAGCGTGCCGGTCAGGGCCGCTTTTGATTTTGCCTTGGTCAGGCGGACGTGCTCCGGCCGGATCACGACGGTAGCCGGGCCTTTCGCGAACTCCCCATCCGGCAGCGCCGCGGCAACGGTCTTGCCGGACGGCAGTTTGATCCGCGCGCCGGACTTGCCGATCGACGTCAGCTCGACGGACAGGAAATTGCTGTCGCCGATGAAGTCGGCAACGAACCGTTCGGCGGGATGGTCGTAAATGTCCCGTGGCGGTCCGACCTGCAGGATTTTGCCCTTTTCCATCACCGCGATGCGGTCCGACATGGTGAGCGCTTCTTCCTGATCGTGAGTGACGAAGATGAAGGTGATGCCGGTCTCGTTCTGCAGGCGCTTGAGCTCGATCTGCATTTCCTTGCGCAGCTTGTAGTCGAGAGCCGACAGCGGCTCATCCAGCAGCAGCACGCGCGGGTGCGGCGCCAGGGCCCGGGCCAGCGCGACGCGCTGCTGCTGGCCGCCGGAGATCTCGCTGACCCGCCGCGCCTTCAGCTCCTGCATCTGCACAAGCTGCAGCATGCGGTCCACGGTCTCGTTGATATCGGCCTTCGGCTTGCCGAGCATCTCAAGCCCGAAGGAAATATTGCCAGCCACCGTCATGTGCGGAAACAGGGCGTAGCTCTGGAACACCGTGTTGACCGGCCGCTGGTAGGGCGGCAGCAAAGATATATCGGAACCTTCGAGCAGGATGGTACCGGATGTCGGGGTGTCGAACCCGGCGATCAGCCGCAACAGCGTGGTCTTGCCGCATCCCGATGGCCCCAACAGCGTGAAGAACTCGTTCTGCCGGATGGCCACCGACACATCGTCAAGCGCCGCCACCCGGCTCGCGCCACTGCCGAATATCCGGCTCACGCCATGCGCCTCGACGGCAACAGCCTCATTGCCCAACGCCATCTATCGCACCCTCTCCCCAGTAATCCCGATCCTTCAGGGGAAACTTTACTTCGATAGGCGCCGGCTGCCAATCTCGTTCGTGCTTGAGGAAATTCGGGCATCGTCTGGAAGAGGTACGCCACATCAATCCTGCCGGTTTCGGAACTCGGGGCTTGCCCCCAGCCGCCGCCGCCAGGGCACGAAGTCTTGGCCGAAGCGGTGCCGGATTGGGAAGTTTGCGTATCGGCTGGCCTAACTTGCGAGAATCATTAACATTGGCCCGTACCCGAATTCTACGAGTCCACCCCGGGGTTGCCATGCGTTCTCGCCTCCTACAGCCTTTTTTGACAATACCGAGCCATTTGTCCCACCGAAGGCCGGCTTTTCGCGCTCGCTGGACAGCGTTAGCCGGCACTTGTGGTCAATCAGACCACGGAGTGTCGCCTGTCTTGCCAGCAAACGCAAAAAGCCGGTCAAATGGCTCGGTATTGTCAAAAAAGGCTCTAGCCCTGGTTTTCGCCCTTCTGCTGTTGCCCGCCTCGGCCTTCGCCGGTGCAAAGGAAAAGGTGGCGGCTCTTGCACCCGCGGGGCTGGTGCTGGTGTTGAATGAAGACGGCGGCGAGCTGATTGTTCAAAACGCTGACAAGCCATTCGTGCCGGCGTCCGTTGCCAAGGTCGTCACGGCCTGGCTGGCGCTTAAGGTCCTGGGCGTCGATCACCGATTTGAAACCCGCTTCTATCTGGATGGTGATCGAGTGCTCTATGTACGTGGCGGCGGTGATCCCTTCTTGATCTCCGAAGAACTGGCGTTGCTTGCGCCAAAACTCGTCGCCGCCATCGGCAAGGCGCCTGTCACCGGCATTGTTCTTGATGCTGGCTATTACCCTGCGAACATCCGAATCCCGGGAATTGAGGACACTGATGAAGCCTATGACGCGCTGAATTCCGCCCTTGCGGTCAACTTCAATACCATCCACGCGATACGCCGCGGCAAGACTGTCAAGTCCGCTGAAAAACAGACACCGATAACGCCCTTGGCAATCAGTCAGTTTCGGGCCCGCGGCCCCAACGGGCGGGGTCGTATCAGTCTGGCACAGGAAGACCCTGAGGTGGGCGTGCTGTATGCCGGCGAACTGATTGCCGCATTCATCGGCCGGGCTGGCGGGAAAGTCGACGGCAAGATTTCAACCGGACCGGTCCCCGATGGTCTGGCGCCGGTCTATGTGCATAGTCAGTCGCGTTCATTGAAGGAGATCCTGAAGCTGTTGCTGCTCGGGTCCAACAACTACATCGCCAATCAGGTTTTCCTGGAAATCGGCGCGCACCGGCTCGGCGGTCCGGTCAGCCTGGAAAAGTCTTTGCGGGTCGCCCGCAAGGTTCTCGCCGAGCACGGTCTTGCCGAAGCCATCCATCTTGAGGAGGGCTCTGGCATCAGCCGCAAGAACCGTTTCACCGCTCGCGGTCTGGCAAAGCTGCTCGACGACTTTGCGCCACACGCCGAGTTGCTTCGCCGCGGCCGTGGCGGTTCCCGGTTCAAAACCGGCACCATCTCCGGCGTGCGCACTCTAGCCGGCTATGCCAAGACATCCAGTCACGGACAGGTCCGCTTCGTGATTTCACTCCGCGGCAACACGGGGCGGCTACGATTCCACCTGCTGCGGGCAATCGAACGCGGCTTCTAGAGCGCTTGTCTTGCTTACTTCGCAAATGTCGGAATCGACATCGCGGCGTAGCGCCGTGAATGCAAGCCACGGGCGGATTGTTTCACGATTTGGCCAACGAGCCGGTACTGGTCGGCGAGCGGGCTGGTTTTGCGCCAAATCATCCCGATGGTCCGCGTGGGGCAGGGGCTGTCGAAGCGGCATATGGAGACAGGAGCAGACCGTGTCTCGATATCGACAGCCATTTCGGGGATCAGCGTAACCCCGATGCCAGCCCCCACCATCTGCACCAGGGTCGATAACGCACTGCCGTCCAGTGTTTCACGGGCAAGGCCGGAATACATTCTGCAGAAGGACAGAGCCTGATCGCGAAAACAGTGTCCTTCTTCGAGGAGCAAAAGCTTCGTTTCAAACAGCGCCTTGAGGTCGGGTATCGGCTTGCCTTCGTCTTCGCTTGGCCGCACAAGGACGAATTCCTCAGAAAACAGTGCGATCTCGCTGAGTGAGGGTTCTGATACCGGCAACGCCACAATTGCCGTGTCGAGTTGGCCGTCGATCAGCTCCTGCAGCAATTTCGCGGTCAATGTTTCGCGCACGTGCAGGTCAAGATTGGGATGCGAACTGGTTAGCCTGGGAATGATTGCCGGCAGCAGATACGGTGCAATCGTTGGGATTACACCGATACGCAGATGTCCGGCCAGCCGCGCCTTTGAGGCACGGGCCAGATCTGTCAGGTCGCTGACGGATCGCAGGATGTCACCGGCGCGCAGGGCAAATTCCTCACCCAGACCGGTCAGCCGCACCTGACGGGCACTCCTTTCGAACAGGGCCGTACCCAACGCTTCCTCGAGTTCCTTGATCTGCATCGATAATGCAGGTTGGGAAATCGAACACGCTTCGGCGGCACGTCCGAAATGTCCGTGCCGGGCCAGTGCCTCGAAATAGCGAAGTTGCTTGAGGGTCAGATTCTTCATAAAATTATCTTATCACAACAATCACAAATTCCAATTTTTCCTAATCGCATGATACTGCTATAGACGGTTCACATGCGATGAGTGCCGACCGTCGCAACGATCCAAAGGCGTCTTCGGCCGGAGAGAAAATTTACAAAGGCCGAACCATTTGTCGCGCCGGTGACAAAGTTATCGCACACGCTGCGGATTGAGCTAATCTTGCCCCGGAGAAATGCCCTCGCTGGCACACCGGAGTCGTCAACACAGTTACGAATGGAGAGAGAGATGGAAGGAAGCAGAGCAAACAACGCAAGCGGATGCCCGGTCATGCATGGCGGTGCAACCAGAGCAGGTGCCGGCGCGCAGGTGAACAGGGACTGGTGGCCCAATCAGCTCAATCTGAAGATTCTTCATCAGCACTCCGCCAAGTCCGATCCGATGGGTGCGGACTTCAACTATGCCGAAGAATTCAAGAAGCTCGACCTCAAAGCGCTGAAGAAGGATCTCTATGCCCTGATGACCGACAGCCAGGATTGGTGGCCGGCCGACTATGGTCACTACGGCGGCCTGTTCATCCGCATGGCCTGGCATTCGGCCGGCACCTACCGCATGGGCGATGGCCGCGGCGGTGGCGGCACTGGCAATCAGCGCTTTGCCCCGCTCAACAGCTGGCCCGACAACGGCAACCTCGACAAGGCCCGCCGTCTGTTGTGGCCGATCAAGCAGAAGTACGGCAACAGGATTTCCTGGGCCGACCTGATGATCCTGGCCGGCAACTGCGCCATTGAATCGATGGGCGGCAAGACCTTCGGTTTCGGCGGCGGGCGCCCGGACATCTGGGAGCCGGAAGAAGACATCTACTGGGGCGCCGAGGACGAATGGCTTGGCGACAACCGTTATTCCGGCGACCGTGATCTTGAGAACCCGCTGGCCGCGGTGCAGATGGGTCTGATCTATGTCAACCCGGAAGGCCCGAACGGCGTTCCCGATATTCTCGCCTCCGGCCGCGACATTCGCGAGACGTTCGCGCGCATGGGCATGGATGACAGGGATACCGTGGCTCTGGTGGCCGGCGGTCACACTTTCGGCAAGGCACATGGCGCCGGTGACCCGGGCCTTGTCGGTCCGGAGCCGGAAGCAGCGCCGATCGAGGCCATGGGGTTCGGCTGGGCAAATGCGCACGGCACCGGCAAGGGCGATGACGCCACGACCAGCGGTGTCGAAGGTGCCTGGACGGCCAACCCGATCAAGTGGGACAACGGCTATTTCGACCTGCTGTTCGGCTACGACTGGAACGTCACGAAGAGCCCGGCTGGCGCCTGGATCTGGGAGCCGGTGAACGTCAAGGAAGACGACATGGCACCGCAGGCCCATGACCCGTCCAAGAAGGTCAAGACCATGATGACCACCGCCGACATGGCGATGCGCATGGACCCGATCTACGGCCCGATCTCGAAACGGTTCCACGAGAATCCGGATGAGTTCGCCGACGCCTTTGCCCGCGCCTGGTTCAAGCTGACCCACCGCGACATGGGGCCGAAATCGCGCTATCTGGGCGATGAGGTTCCGGCAGAAGACCTGATCTGGCAGGATCCCATCCCCGCTGTCGACCACAAGCTGGTCGGCAAGAAGAACATCGAGGCGCTGAAGGAAAAGATCCTCGCCTCAGGCCTATCGATCTCCGAACTGGCGTCGACCGCCTGGGCCTCGGCATCGACCTTCCGAGGATCGGATATGCGCGGCGGTGCCAACGGCGCCCGCATCCGCCTTGCCCCGCAAAAGGACTGGGCCGTTAACCAGCCGCTGCAGCTAGCAAGGGTGCTGGAAACGCTGGAAGGCATCCAGGGTGAGTTCAACGCTGAGCAATCCGGCGGCAAGAAGGTGTCGCTTGCCGACCTCATCGTGCTCGGCGGCTGTGCTGCCGTCGAGCAGGCTGCCAAGAATGCCGGCTTTGACGTCCAGGTGCCATTCTCGCCGGGCCGCATGGATGCCTCGCAGGAGCAGACAGACCTGGAGAGCTTTGCCGTGCTGGAGCCGGCAGCCGACGGGTTCCGTAATTATCAGCGCGCGAAATTTGCCGTCACCGGCGAGGAAATGCTGGTCGACCGGGCCCAGTTGCTGACGCTTACTGCGCCGGAGATGACTGCCCTAGTTGGCGGCATGCGCATGCTCGGTACAAATGCTGACGGCTCCAAGCACGGTGTCTTCACCAGCCAGACCGACACGCTGAGCAACGACTTCTTCGTCAATCTGCTCGACATGAGCACCGAGTGGAAGGCCAGCGCGGACAATGACGAAGTGTTCGAGGGCCGCGACCGTGCCACCGGCAAGGTGAAGTGGACCGCAACCCGCGCAGACCTCATCTTCGGCTCCAACTCACAACTACGCGCCCTGGCCGAGGTCTATGCCCAGAACGACTCGAAAGAAGCTTTCGTCAACGACTTCGTCGCCGCCTGGGCCAAGGTCATGAACGCCGACCGCTTCGACCTGGCTTGAGCGCAACGCCAAACCTGCTCCGGATGCGCCAGTCGAGGTACCCGGAGCAGGCGACCTTGAGATGCGTTGCGACGACCCGGCTGGTCGGTCAGATGACTTCATCGCTGCGGTCGTCGGTTTCGCCGTAACGCTTGAGGACCGCCGGACGCGTTCCCTCGTAGGCCTTTGCCAGGTTTTTGGTTATCTTGGCGTTTTCGCGCTCGAACAGTGAATTGCCGGCCAGGTCGCATTCCACGATGAACGGCCCGAAATTTTCTGTGTCGATAACCCACATGGCCTGGGCAAGGCCGAGTTCCTCGCGCCAGTGCAACCCCTTCACCGATTTGACGCCACGGCCAAGCAGGGCGCCGGTGCCGTAACCGACCGTGGTCAGATAAATCGCACCGTTGGGCACGAAATGCCGCTTGTAGTCTTCAGGGGACATGCCGCCCTTGCCGATGATGATGCTGGCGCCGGATTTCCTGAACCACTCGCCGATCCATTTGGAAAACCGGAACGAGGCTGTTGCCGTCACCGCGCCCATGGTGAACGTGCCGTCCGGGTGCTGGGTGGCAGCCGGCGAGCAGTGGAAATTGGCACCGCTTTCAGCCGGCAGGTTCAAAGGCAAGTCGTGACCGTCCTCGATGGCGCGCTTGTAGACGCCTTCACGCGCGGTATAGACCAGGCCGTCGAGATAGACGATATCGCCGATCTTCAGCCTGGCCAGATCGGCCCGTGTCGGCGTGGTGCTCAGGCGGTTTTTGTCTGGGGCGCTGGCGGGTGCCATTCGACCGTCTCCCGGCGTTGAAAATCGGTGAACCAGTGCGGATCGGTGCGGAACGCGACCGTGCCGTCGCCGTGAACGCGCGCCACGGCCCGGCGCGACGACAGGCAGAAGGCGTGCACGCTCATCTGCATGCCGCCGGTGTGGCAGTATCCCACCTCGATGTGGCAGTCGATCACCATCGACTTGCCGACAAAGCCCATGGCGCCCATGCCGATGGAATTGCCGAGTTCCTTGAACTTGTCCTCCAGCGCGGCAATCTTCGGGTCGGGGTTGCGGTCGCCCACCGTGCGCAGGCAGGCGGCGCGCTTGCCGAGCACCATGCAGGTGTCCTTCGAGCCGCCCAGGCCGATGCCGATGATGGCCGGCTGGCAGGCCAGGCCGCGCTTGCCGAAGGCCACCAGGCTGTCGAGATAGAACCGCTTGATACCCTCGATGCCGTCGGCGGGGAACAACATGCGATAGTCGGTGCCGAACAGCCCGCCCTTGTGCACGGTGATCAGGTCGATCCAGTCGCCCTGCGGTTCGAAGGCATACTCGATTTCCGGTGCGTTGATGCCGACATTGTTGTCGTGATCGGTGCGCCACAGCGGGTGCACCCGGTTGGGCCTGAGCGGCACGCCGTTGGTGGCGTTGGCGGTGGCGTGGCGCAGGGCGGTTTCCAGCGCCACCGGTCCGCCCTCGATGCGGGCCTCATTGCCCATCTTGACATACCAGCGCGGACAGCCGGTGTCGCCGCACATGGCGCGCCGGTCCTGCTTGGCCGCCTCGTAGTTCTCCAGCATCGCCTGCAGCACGAAGGACGACAGATCGCCATCCTCGACGGCGGCGGTCTCTTTCAAGCCGTCGAGATAGTCTTGCGGTATCTCGATCGCCGCCTTGTCCATCAGTGTTTCGGCGGTCTTCTGAATGAGGTCGATGGCAATCATTCTGCGTCGTCCTTGATCAGGGTCTCTCCCGGTCTGACGATTGTAAACCGAACCGGTTCGCGCGTCACATCCGTTGTCGCGCCAGATGTGCGGGCGACGGTGAAGTAGGACGTGTCGAGATCGCCCTGATCCGGGAAATCCTCGCGGAAATGGGCGCCGCGCGAGTTTTCCCGGACAAGCGCGGCGCGAACGATAAGACGTGAGACCTCGCACAGGCTCTTCATGTTCAGCCAATCGTGCCAGGTCAGGTTGAAGGCAAGATTGCCGCCGTCGACGCCAGTTGCCTCTAACTCGCCTTCGATATCGCCAATGCTGGGAAGCGCGCGATCCAGCCGCTCGGCGGTCCGCATCACGCCGGCATCCTCCCACATGGCGTCCATCAACCGTTCGCGCAGCCCGTGCAGGTTGCCCGGCGTGCGGCTCAGCGGATGACAGGCGCGGGCGATTTCCGCATCAAGGACCACCTCGTCGACATCGGGCAACGCGCCGCCTTGCGTCAGGGCATCCGCAGCCATGACGTCGCCCGCCACCGCGCCATAGACGGTGGAGTTAGCCACGCCGTTGCCGCCAAGCCGGTTGGAGCCGTGAGCGCCGCCGGCATCCTCACCGGCGACATAGAGCCCGGGCAGGTCGGTGCGGGTATCGGGATCGACGACGACGCCGCCCATGAAATAATGCGCGGTCGGCACCACCTCGACCTTGCCGCGGGCCAGATCGAAGCCGCAGTCGGCACACCGTTTCACCATGCCCTTGAATTTCTCGCGCACATTGTCCGGCCCCAGGTGCGCCATGGCGATGTGGACGCCGCCATTGGGCGTGACGTTGCCGGAGCGCATTTCGGCATAAATGGCGCGGCTGACGATGTCGCGGGTAGCGCGCTCGCCGCGCTCATCGGTGTTGAACATGAAGCGCTCGCCGGCACCGTTGAGCAGATGTCCGCCGGCGCCGCGCAAGCCCTCTTCCAGCACCGTTCCTGTCATCCGCGTGCCGGCTCCCGCCAGCAGGCCGGTGGGGTGAAACTGCACCATCTCCATGTCGCGCAGCGGCAGGCCGGCGCGATGGGCCATGGCCAGGCCATCCATGGTCTTGTCGCCGGACGGCGTGTGGTACTTGTACATGGTCGGTCCGCCGCCGGTCGCCATCAGCACCGCGCGGGCGCGCACCAGCCGGAACCGTCCGGAACGCATATCGATGAACAACACACCGGCCAGCCGCGATCCGTCCCTGGCGGGCAGCAGGGCAATGGCGCGGTGTTCCTCCAGGCGCTCGATCGGCCGGGCCATGACCTGTTCCATCAGCCGCGAGATGATCTCGATGCCGGTCAGGTCGCCCTTGTGCACCGTGCGGTCGAAGGTCTGGCCGGCAAAGGCCTTCTGGTGCAGCGAGCCATCCGGGTTGCGGTCGAAGAAACAGCCGATCTCGTTTTCCAACTCACGGATGCGCTCCACCGCCAGCGTGCACAGCTTCCAGGCCATGTCCTGGTCGGGCAACCACTTGCCGCCCTTGATGGTGTCCATGAAATGGCGATCGATGCTGTCGCCCGGCGCCAGCGCCACGTTGTATCCCCCCTGCACCATGCGGGTGCAGCCGCATTTTCCGGTCAGACCTTTCACGGCAAGGGTGACCTTCATATCGGGCGCGGCCCTTTGCGCATGCAGGGCCGCAAACAGCCCGGCACCGCCTGAACCGATGATCAGGATGTCAGTGTCGTGGCGCTCCGCGGTCATGCGGCTGCCGACAGAAGAAAGGACACCGAGACGGCGAATGCTCCTGCCAGTGCCAAGGCCGCATAGGTCTTCTGGCGCGTCGACCAGGGCAGGAATTCCAGTGCCATGAGCCTGAGGCCGCCGAACATGTGGGCGGCAAGCAGGAACACCAGAGCAAACTCGGCCGCCTTGACCGTCGGCTGCTCACTCCATCTCAAGAAGCCGTCCAAGGCTTCAGGGTCAGTGATCGCCCGGGACAGAACGTAGAAATGCACCGGCAGGAACACCGCCAGGCCCAATCCCGATAGGCGATGCAGCATGAAGGCGAACCACAACGGCTGGCGACGGTACGGGCGGATCATGTGACGGTTACCGAATAAACGGCTTGCATGCCCAGCACCGCAAGGCCAATGAACACAGCTGCCGTGAGCACCTTCAGCGCAGCGCCGCGCAAACCGGACATTTCGTGGACGACAACCCGTATACCGATGGCGGCATGGATCGATACGGCGATGACGAACACGCCATAAAACAGCGCCCAAACAGCGCTTCCTTGAGTGCGTGCCAGGATCTCGCCGGCGCTGAGGCCGCCCTGCACGGCATAGATCATGACACCGATATGACCGATGACCAACGGCACCATGACAAGCGCGGACAGGCGCTGCAACATGAACAGTTTGGCATCCAGCATGGTTCAGCGCCTGCTTCCGAATATCGCCCACGCGGTCTCGCGTTTCAGCCCGGCAATGGAGGCGGTGGGGTTCAGTTCGTTCGGACAGAAGGTCGCGCAACCCTGCTGTGAGTGACAATTGTAACAGCCGCCCGGACCGGAAACCGCCTGCAAGCGAGTGTCGCGCGCACCGTCGCGCTCGTCATTGACCAGTGTCCAGGCCCGGTTGAGGGCGGCTGGGCCGAGATAGGATCGATTGTTCGCAACAACATCGCACGCCGCAAAGCACACCGCGCAATTGATGCATTCGATCGCCTGATCGGCCGCAATGCGGGCCGGCGCCCCCGGTCTGACCGGCGCAATTGGGTCATCGCGCGTTGCCGTGGGATGGAACCGCCCTTCCGCCGCCTGCCATTTGTCAAAGAACGATGTCATATCGGTCGCCAGGTCGCGGATGACAGGCAGGTTGCGCAACGGCTCGATGGTCAGCCGTTCGGTTGCCGCAACCTTCTTGACATGTGTCCGACACGTCCAGCGCGGCTTTCCATTGACCATCATCGCACACGAGCCGCACATGCCGACCCGGCAGGCGAACCGATAGGCCAGGTCTGGCGCACGGTTCTGCTGAATCCAGGTCACCACATCAAGCACCGTCTGGCTTTCCCCCAGCGGCACACTGAAACGCTCAAGCTTCCCGCCGGCCGGCCTGCTGCGCCAAACATCAACTTCAATCCGGTTCTGTTGCACAAGACTGGTTCCGCTGCGGATATCGTCTGCTCTAGGTGAATCGTCAGGCTGTGCGAGTATCGCCGGGATGAACAGGCCTGTTCAAGCGGTTTAAGCGCGCAAACTATCTGTGTCTTTGCGCTGACAGATCAAGGCCAACCGCACGGCCGAGCACCGATCAACGCCCTTACCGTTGCATCGGTATTGATTTCCGCTGCCGAATTTCCCGGCACCTGTGTATCGCGGTCTGTCCTTGAGGAAACACACGCTGAATTGGTCTGAAATTGGTCTATTGGAATGAAATTGGTCCAGCTATCAGTTGTAATTGGTTTGGACATTCCGTAAACTCCGGCACCGGCCACCAACCAGAACATACAGAACGGGCCGGTACGTCCATTTTCCCGGGAGGAATTCAGAAATGATGACAAGACTATTAGGAACAACCGCAGCCTTTGCGTTGGCGGTCACGATCGCAGGCGCGAGCCTGTCACCGGCCGAAGCCGCAGCACCGGAATCAAACGATCCGATCATTATCGTTCAGAACAACTGGACCAGCCAGCTTGTTCTCTCGACCGTCGTCGGCAAGGTGCTGGAAGGCATGGGCTACACCGTCGAGTTTGCACCGTCCGATTCGCAATTGCAGTTCAAGGCGATCGCAGATGGTGACATGCACTTCCAGGTCGAGGCCTGGGAAGGTTCAATGAAGGCGGCGTTTGAAAAGGCCGCGGCTGAGGACGGCATGGTTGATGCGGGCACGCACGATGCCGTGACACGTGAAGAATGGTGGGTTCCGCAGTACGTGGCCGACAAGTGCCCCGGATTGCCGGATTGGAAGGCGCTGGACAAATGCGCCGAGATCTTTGCTGTGGCTGAAACCGCACCGAAGGGGCGCTTCGTTGGCCCGCCGGCCGACTGGGGCAAAAACTATGCTGAGCGCGTGAAAGCCCTCGGCATGAATTTCGTGGCGATCAACGTTGGTCAGGCCGCGACCCTGTGGGCCGAGCTCGATGCCGCGGTTGCCAAGAAAGAGCCGATTGTTCTGTTCAATTGGACACCGAACTACATAGAAGCCAAGTACGAAGGCATGTTCATCGATTTCCCCGAGCCGGAAGGCGACAAGTGCGCCAATGATCCCTCTTGGGGTATCAATCCGGACATGGTCAACGACTGCGGTGCGCCGCGCTCGGGCTGGCTGAAGAAGGCTGCCTGGAGTGGTTTTGCTGAGAAATGGCCGGAAGCCTGGAAAGTGATCCAGAATGTCAATTTCAACAATTCACAGATCGCTGCAGCCTCCCTGCTTGTTGACGTTGACGGCATGACGACGGAAGAAGCGGCCGACAAATGGATCGCCGACAACGCTGACGTTATCGCCAAGTGGAAGGGCATGTAGTCCTTTTTGCCTGTTGAAACGGTGAAACGACATTTGCGGGCCGGACGACGAGCAACAGCGTCCGGCCCTTGTTGTTTGGTAGGATTGTGGGTCATGATGAGCGACAGGCAGGAGCCCGCCTGCACAGCCTTTGGGGAGGGGCCGTATGTCACAGGAACTGATGATCGAATGCCGAAATGTCTGGAAGGTGTTCGGGGAAACTCCCAAAGCATTTCTTGACCGGCATGGCGGCAACCCGAGCAGGGAGGCTTTTGCTGCCGAGGGTTACATCGGCGCTGTGCGCGATGTTTCGTTCGATGTTCATGCCGGAGAAATTCTGATCATCATGGGACTGTCGGGTTCCGGCAAGTCGACGGTCATCCGTTGTATCACCCGGCTCAACGATCCCACGGCCGGGTCTATCATCTTCGAGGGCAGCGACCTGCTGGCCGCCAATGAAGCCGAGATGATTGAACTGCGGCGCCACAAGATGGGCATGGTGTTCCAAAATTTCGGCCTTCTGCCGCACCGCGATGTGCTGTCGAACGTGGCGTTTCCGCTGGAGGTGCAGGGCATCGATGCGGCAACGCGCACCAAGCGGGCCATGGAGATGATCGATCTCGTCGGACTTGGAGGACGCGAAAATTATTATCCGCGCGAGCTGTCCGGTGGCCAGCAACAACGCGTCGGTATTGCCCGTTCGCTGGCGGTCGAGCCGGACGTGTGGTTCCTCGACGAGCCGTTTTCGGCCCTCGACCCGCTGATCCGTGCGGAAATGCAGGATGAATTCATCCGCCTGCAGAAAATGCTGAAGAAGACCATTGTGTTTATTACCCATGATTTCGAAGAGGCGACCAAGCTGGCCGACCGCATCGGCATCATGAAGGACGGACGCATGGTACAACTGTGCGCGCCGGAGGAGATGGTGCTGCACCCGGCGGACGATTACGTCGCCGAGTTCGCCCGCAATGCACCGCGTGGACGGATCGTTTCGGTCGGTGCGGTGATGGACAAGGCGAGCGGCAAGTCGAAAACGTCCAAATCCTCAATCCACCTGAAAGACAAGATCGGGATGGTGGCCGAACAGGTTCTGAGCTCGTCAACACCGGTGCCCGTCATCGACGATGAGGGCTTCGTGGTCGGTAAGCTGTCTCGCGAACGCATTACAACAGCGCTGTTCTCAGAGACAGAAATATGACGATCGCTGTTCCTGATACTCGACGAGACAGCATTCTTGCAAAGCTGTTCCACCGCGACTCTGTTGTCGTACACGCACTCATTGCCGGCATCATCGGAATTGCGTTGGCGCTCGTCTTCGACTGGGCACGAGGTTGGCCGCAGGAATGGGTAATACCCGTCAAAGCCCAGATCAGTGCGTTCTTCACGTGGCTCGACAAACAGGCAACGCTCGGCTTGTTCACCGTCAAGCAATTCACCCGGACGATCGCCTGGCTCATGAAGCAGCCATTACTGTGGACGGAGTTCTTGCTGTGGAAGGGCGCGAAGGTTCACCAGCTTTTGCCTGTTTTATGGCAAGCCATCGCCTTTGTTGCTGCCATCATCGTGTACCGGATGCGTGATCTGAAGACGGCCGTGCTGGTGGCTGGCGCAATATTGGGCATTGTCTTGATCGATGCTCTGCCGCTCGTTTTGCAAAGCCTGACCAAGTCGCTGCGGATCGATCCGTGGATGGAGCCGCAGGCATTTACCGGTCTGTCGCAACTGCCGGCCGACATGATCGAGTTTGTGTTCGGGACCAATCGCGTCCGGGCGTTCCCGTGGATCGCCGTCGTGCTCGGCTTCGGCATCTTCGGCCACTGGGTCGGCGGCTGGCGGCTGGCGATCATCGTGACCTTGTGCATGTCCTACCTGGCATTCACCGGGCTGTGGCGCGAATCCATGAAGACGTTCTCACTGGTGGTGGTTGCGGTGCCGTTTTCGGCCATTCTCGGCCTGGTGCTCGGGGTTTGGGTTACCCGCTCGGAGCGGGCCGCGAAGATCATCACCCCGCTGTTCGACCTGATGCAGGCGACGCCGCATTTGGCCTATCTCGTGCCCGTCGTGGTGATGTTCGGCGCCGGCCAGGTTCCTGCTCTGATCGCGACGATGATCTTTGCCATGCCGCCGATGGCGCGCTGCACGATCCTGGCGATCCAGACGGTACCGAGCGACATCACCGAATCCGGTCACATGAGTGGCTGCACGCCGCGGCAACTTCTGTGGAAGGTACAACTGCCATCTGGCCAGAAGACGCTGCTGCTCGGCCTCAACCAGGTGATCATGCAGACGCTGGCCATGGTGGTGATCTGTTCGCTGGTCGGTGCGCAGGGGCTGGGCCACAAGCTATTGTTCTCACTGCAGCAGCTCAAGCTCGGCTTTGCCACCATGCAGGGTGTTGCCATCGTGTTGATGGCGGTGGTGCTGGATCAGATCACTCAGGCCTATGCGCAGCGCTCGTCGGACTATGTCCACCACGATGAGCAAAGCTTTTGGAACCGGCATGCGCATCTGGTCATTTTTGCCGGTGTGCTGGTGGCCTCGATCATCGCAGCCTACATCACGTCGCATGCCTCGACGCTCGGGCGCGATTATCTTTTGTTCGACAATCGAGATGCACTGGAGCTCGACAAGGTCATCAAGGCAACGACCTTCCATCTGATCGACTTCATCAAGCCGATCCGTGACTTCCTGACCGTCTACACCCTTATTCCGATGCGCGACTTTTACCACCTGATTCCGTGGACGGTGGTCATCGGAGTGATCGGCGTGGTGAGCCACAAGATGGGCGGCTGGAAGCTGGCGGCCCTCAATGTCGGCCTGCTGTTTTTCATCATCCTGGCGGTCGGTAACTGGACGTTTTCGGTGACGACGTTCTACTTTGTGACGTCAGCCTTGGTGATCTGCGTACTGATCGGCGTTCCGCTTGGCATTTGGTGCGCGCGCAACGAGCGGGTGGCGCGGGTCGTCATGCTGATCTGCGATACGCTGCAGACCTTCCCGTCGTTCATCTACCTGGTGCCGGCGATCATGCTGTTCCGGGTCGGCGAGTTGGCGATCATCTTCGCCATCATCCCCTATGCCACCGTGCCGGCGATCCGCTTTACCTACCTGGGCCTGAAGCAGGTGCCGCCGGTGACGGTGGAGGCGGCGATCATGAGCGGTGCGACGCCGGCCCAGCGACTGTGGAAGGTTGAGCTACCCGTGGCCATTCCGGAGATCATGCTCGGCATCAACCAGACGATCATGATGGCGCTGGCGATGACGGCGATCACCGCCCTGATTGGCGGCCAGGACCTTGGCCAGGAAATCTATCGTGCCCTGCCCACCAGCGACGCCGGCCGCGGCGTGATGGCCGGTCTCGGCATTGCCAGCCTCGGCATTGTCGGCGACCGCCTGATCGGCTCATGGGCCAACAAGCGCAAGGCGGAACTCGGCGTCGGCTGACACTCGGTTGGCTGGAGCATGCCTATGAAGACACCACAGTGCGCCGTTGCCGTTCTGCATCCTGGAGCGGATTGGTGTGAACTCGCGCGGTGGAGCGCTATGACCTGACGCGGATCTTTTGCGGGTCGTAGTGCGGGAAGGCGACGACGGTGGCAGGCAGGCGTTTCTGGTGGCCGTCGAGCTTGCCGACTTCGACTTCGGTTCCCGGCTCGGCGTAGGTGACGTCCAGGCGGGCGAGCGCAATGGTTTTGCGCAGGATCGGTGAGCGGCATGGGCTGGTGACTTCGCCAATCTGGGCGCGGCCGACGTGGATGCAGTCGCCGGCGGCGATCACATCATCACCGTGCATGTCGAGGCCGACCAGTTTCCTTTGCGGGTGCTCTTTGCGGCGGGCAAGGGCGTCGCGGCCGACGAAGTCGTCTTCCTTGGACTTCAGTGGAACGGTGAAACCGATACCGGCTTCGAAGGGATCGGTCTGGTCGTTGAATTCATAGCCGGCGAAGATCAGGCCGGCTTCGATACGCAGCATGTCGAGGGCGGCCAGACCCAACGGCCTAAGGCCCATCGGCTCACCGACCTGCCAGATGGCGTCGAACACCTCGGCGGCATTTGAAGGGTGGCAGAACACCTCGTAGCCCAGTTCGCCGGAGTAGCCGGTGCGCGAGACGATCACCGGCGGGCCTTCGAAGTCGCGCAGGCGGCCGATGGAGAAGCGGAACCAGCCGAGTTCCTCCACCGTCGCCTGGTCAGGCCGGGTCCAGATGACCTGTTTCAGGATGTCGCGGCTCATAGGCCCCTGCACGGCGACATTGTGCTGCTGGTCGGTGGACGAGCGTACCCATACCTTAAGGCCGAGCTTTTCAGCCAGTTCGCGCAGCCACTGGCCACCGTATTCGTCGCCGCCGATCCAGCGAAAATTGTGCTCGCCGAGCCGGAACACCGTGCCATCGTCAACCATGCCGCCGTGCTCGTAACACATGGCGGTATAGACCACCTGGCCGGTTGAAAGCTTCCTGATGTTGCGGGTCATCGCATATTGCATCAGCGCTTCGGCATCGGGGCCTGTGATCTCGAACTTGCGCAGGGCCGACAAATCGATGATGGCGGCCTTTTCACGGCAGGCCCAGTACTCGCCGATCGGGCCGTCATCATGGAAGCTGTTGGGCAGCCAAAAGCCCTTGTACTCAACGAAGTCGCGGGTGTGTTTGGCGAAGCTGGAATGAAAGCCGGTTTCACGGGTCAATTGCGGGTCTGCGTCTGGTGTCATTCTGAAGGCCACTGCTTTGGAGAAGAGTTCTTTTTCCGCGTAGGTGCGGACATGGATATCGGTCGGAATCCAGCCGTTGGCCGGGTCAATATCGCACGGACAGGCGGACGACACACACACCAGATCAGTCAACGCGCGGAACATGACATAATCGCCGGGGCGCGACCAGGGTTCATCGAAATAGAACACGTTGTCGTCGTCGATGCCGGTATTGAAGAACAGATTGAAGGCCATCCAGCCGGCGCGCTCAGGAATGTCATAGGGCTGCATCACCGCATTGAAATTGTCGGTGCAGTTGACATGGCCGAAATAACCCATGTCCTCGTAATAGCGGTTGGTACAGGCCAACCCGAAGGCGTCGTGACGGCCGCAGGTATCGCGAACCACTTCGATGAGCGGTTCAAAGCCGGTGTCGAAGCCCTTGGAGGGAAGGCCCGGCGCCGGATAGCCGACACCGACCAGCGAGCGGATCGTGGTGGCGTCGAGCGGGTGGACAATGCCCTTTTCCAGCTTGCGCATGGAAAAACACTGCAAGTCGGAACATTGCCGGCCGGCAACGTCGTAAACCTGGAAGAATTCGCCGGCCTTTACGGTATAGGCCGTTGCCGTGGCGGCGGACACACGGAAATCCTGCAGTGGCTCGGCGAGCGGCTCGGGCAGGTCGGGGATTTCGATCTCGTGCGGCCGGGCGCGCTTGATGAATAGTTCCAGCGGCGTGGTGGTGTCGTGGGTGTCCGGCGCCATGGCCTTACCGGGTGCTGCGGCAACGATGATGCCCGGGCGCGTGGCGGTGAAGGCCTGCTCGGCCTTGGCCGGACTGCCGGCGCCGAACAGTTTCAAGGCGCCGGCTCCGGCAAGGTCGACCTTACGGCGTTCGAGGGCGGCACGAACATTTCGGGCCGACGGGTCGCTGCCCGACAGAATAGCGCGCAATCCGTCGGCCTGTCCGTTCGCCGTCTCACCGATGATCCCGAGATCGATGCGGCCGTCTTTGCCAGCAGCAATCAGTTCGCCGCATTGCCCGCCTTCGGCGTCAACCAGCTTGAGCTTGTCATCAGGGTAGATCGGAACGGAGATGCTGCCGCCAGCGGGCACCACGTAGCGTTCGGTGCCAAAAGGCAGGGCACGGATTGCGGGAAGCAGTATCGCGGATGGTTTAGGGGGGCCGGCCGCGAACGGCGGCACACCCGGGCGGCCAGGCTCTTCCATTGTTGCGTACGCTCCCTGCCGGATTGGTTTGGCAAAGTGTAATCCACAGGTAGTGGCCACGCAACTGAATTGGGCAAAATTGGTTCTTTTTGGTTCAAATTGGTATATGCATTATCGTTGACCAAGTTGGCTGTTACGAACAGCCGCTTCTCCACAGCAAGTGTGTCCCGCCAAGTGGCAATCCATTAGCGCCGCTGGCCAAGCTGGGCTAAAAGCAACTTCAGCACACATCATTTGCAACAGAGCCCCGAAGCTATGCCGCAATTGCAGGACACAATCGACATCCTGAGCCGTCTGATTGGATTTGAGACCATATCGGGCCGTCCGACACATGACATCGTCGGCTACGTGAAGGACTACCTGCACACCCATGGCGTGGAGTGTTCGATCAGCTTCGACGAAACCGGCGAGCGCGCCAATGTCTTTGCCACCATCGGGCCGCAGATCGACGGTGGTGTGGTGTTTTCCGGTCACACCGATGTTGTTCCCGTCGAAGGACAAATCTGGAGTAAGCCACCGTTTGAGTTGACCCGCCAGGACGGCAAGCTCTACGGGCGCGGAAGTGTCGACATGAAGGGCTTTCTGGCCTGCGTTCTCGGCGCGGTACCAGCCTGGAAAGCCATGCCCCTGAAACGCCCCGTCCACATCGCCTTTTCCTATGACGAGGAAACCGGTGGTCATGGCATGCCTTTGTTGCTGAAGGATATGGCGGGCAAGAGCTACCGCCCGGAGATCGTTGTTGTCGGCGAACCGACCGACATGAAGCTGATCACCGGTCACAAGGGCGGCTATGAGATGCGCACGGAAGTGACCGGGCTGGAATGTCACTCAAGCCTGCCGCACGCGGGTGTGAACGCAATTTCCTATGCCGTAAAGCTGATTGCATTCATCGAAGAAATGGGGGCCGGATGTGCCGCAAAGCCATACGCCGGCAGCGAATTCATTCCGCCGTTCACCACATTCAACGTCGGCACAATTCACGGCGGCAGCGCCACCAACGCGACAGCCGGACATTGCGCTTTCGGCTGGGAGTTTCGCCCGATGCCCGGCGAGGATGGCCGCTCCATGATCGCCGAACTGGAGCGGTATGCCAGCCAAGAGCTTGTCCCCTTGATGCGCAAGATGCACCCGGATGCGTCCATCAAGATCATCGTGGATGCAGAAGTGCCGCCCCTGGACAATCGCAATGCCGCCAGGGCGGCCGAGTTCGTGGCCGGCATCACCGGGCAGAATGCGGAACACGTTGTATCGTTTGGAACCGACGGCGGCTATTTCAGCGATCAGGGCTTTTCGACCGTCATCTTCGGTCCTGGCAGTATCTCGCGCGCCCACAAGCCGGATGAATTCATACTTGAAAGCGAATTGGCCGAGGGATTGGAGTTCCTTATGAGCGCCGGCGACCGGCTTTGCCGCTGAGCATCAACGGATGCTGTAGTACACGACATGCGCACTGCAATCAGGACCGGTGCCGGGACGCTCTACGTGTCTCAACTCCCGGCGATTTGTTTGGCTTTTTGCACCAACACCTCAGCCTGGCGTATCGAGGCGATGTCGATCAGACGGCCGTCGAGCGAGACTGCCCCCTTGCCCTCCTTGGCCGCTTGAGCCATGGCTTCAAGAATGCGGTTGGCCCGCGTCACTTCGGCCTCGCTCGGGCTCATCACCTCGTTGGCGAGCGCAATCTGCGAAGGATGAATGGCCCACTTGCCCTCCATACCGAGCACAGCGGCTCGCTTGGCGGCGGCCCGGTAGCCATCGGAATCCGAGAAATCTCCGAACGGCCCGTCGACCGGCCGCAACCCGTTTGCGCGCGCCGCCACCACCATGCGCGCCTGCGCGTAGTGCCACATGTCGTCCCAATGAACCTCGCGGTTGCCGTCCCCGTCCGGGTCGGTCAGCACGGAATAGTCAGGGTTGACCCCGCCGATCACCGTTGTGCGGGCTCGTGTCGAGGCGGCATAGTCGGCCACGCCGAAGTGCAGCGACTCGTTGCGCTTGGACGCCGCGGCGATTTCATGCACGTTCTGCATACCGAGTGCGGTCTCGATGATGTGCTCGAAACCAATGCTCTTGCTGTAGCCCTTGGCGTCCTCGATCTGGGTCACCAGCATATCGATGGCATAGACATCCGCCGCTGTGCCGACCTTGGGTATCATGATCAGATCGAGCCGCTCGCCAGCCTGCTCGACCACATCCACCACATCGCGGTACATGTAATGGGTGTCGAGCCCATTGATGCGCACAGACATCGACTTGCTTCCCCAGTCGATGTCGTTCAGGCCCTTAATGATGTTTGAGCGTGCCGCCTCCTTATCATCCGGCGCAACCGCGTCTTCAAGATCCAGGAATATTACATCCGCATCAGATTGCGCCGCCTTTTCAAACATTTGTGGTTGCGATCCGGGAACCGCAAGCTCGCTGCGGTTAAGCCGGGCAGGGGCCTGTTCAATGGTGTGGAAGCTCATGTCAAATCTGCCTTTCAGGTTTCGTGTCACATTCCCGGACGGCGAGAACACGAAAAAAACTGCCGTTCTGTCAAGCGCGTTTTCAGTACACGGTACGACGCACGCCGTGCAGACCAGGCCATGCTCTATCGGTCATCGGTTGGTGGCGAATAGTCGTGCGACTGCGCCGCGCTGGAGGAATAGTAAAAGGCAATCGCCTGCGCCCGGTTGCCGACGCTGAGCTTGTCGAACAGGTTGCGCAGGTGAAACTTCACTGTGTTGATCGAGATGTTGAAGTCATAAGCCAGTTGCTTGTTGGTGCGTCCCTTGGCCAGCGACACCAGCAATGCCCGCTCGCGCCCGGTCAGCGTGTTAATCGGGTCCTGATTGAGCTCGCGCACATCGACGAAGGGAAACACCATCTGCCCCTGCGCCACGCTTTCCACAGTTGCCAGCAGCACCTCGGGCGAGTTCGACCGGGCGCAAAAGCCTGCCGCCCCGGATGACATGGCGCGCCTGGTCGTGTTGGCATCTTCTGCGTGACTGTACACCACCATGCGCGGCGCATTGTCCTGCGCGCGCATCACTTCCAGCAGCTTCTCGCCGCCCAGCATCGGTAGCGACCAGTCGATGATTCCGACCTTGACCGGCACCCGCAGTACCGCTTCGATGAAGCCTTCCGCCGTCGATGACGTCGT
Organism: Aestuariivirgaceae bacterium; assembly: GCA_965216335.1. Classification (GTDB taxonomy): domain Bacteria; phylum Pseudomonadota; class Alphaproteobacteria; order Rhizobiales; family Aestuariivirgaceae; genus JAHEJE01. The sequence continues at coordinate 3,034,163 of OZ244154.1, forward strand.
CACCAGCGAAAAGCGCGCATCGCGATCGAAAAATTCTGACAGCGCTGACAGCATGATTGGATTGCTGTCCCCCAGCGCGACATCGATCGGTCGCCCGATTGTCTTCTTTTCGGTCATCTAGCCCCAAGTTTACAAAACCCTACCCATTCCGGCAGGTCTTCAATCAGGTAGTTTTCCGTAAACCTACCCGATTGAATGGGAATCTTACAATACCTTTAGATACCCGAAAGCAGGAGTTTAGGATGTTGCTGCAATTCGCCCTGTCTCGCCATGATAGCGCCCACGGTGCAGGCCAGCAACGCAATGACGCCCGCACCGGTTGGTGCAATGCCATGCCCAAGCGCATTGCGACAACGCGAAGACGAGGACACTCGGGAGGAATGACGCCATGAACGGCATCACCGGACTTTTTGTTCCAGGCCCAACCAATGTGCCGGAGTCGGTCCGCCGCGCGCTGGATGTACCCATGCGGGACCATCGCGCCCCCGACCTGCCCGAGTTCACCTTGCCGTTGTTCGAAGACGTCAAGAAAGTTTTTAAGACCCAGTCCGCCCAGGTGTTCTTGTTCCCTTCATCTGGCACCGGCGGATGGGAGGCCGCGATCACCAACACGTTAGTTCCCGGCGATAAGGTGCTCGCGGCCCGATTTGGCCAGTTCTCACATCTGTGGATCGATCTCTGCCAGCGCCACGGCCTTGAGGTGGAGATCGTCGATGTGGACTGGGGCGAAGGCGTGCCGCTTGAGATTTATGCTGAGAAGCTGAAGGCCGACAGGGCCCACGAGATCAAGGCGGTGCTCGCCTGCCATAACGAGACGACGACCGGGGTGACCAGCGACATCGCCGGTGTACGCCAGGCGCTCGATGACGCCGGCCACCCGGCCCTGCTGTTCGTCGACGGCGTCTCCTCGATCGCCAGCATCGACTTCCGCATGGACGCCTGGGGTGTCGATATTGCCGTATCGGGCTCGCAGAAGGGCTTCATGCTGCCGGCCGGTCTGGCCATACTGTGCGTCAGCCGGAAGGCGCTGGAAGCCCGCAACCGTGCCGAACTCGCCCGCTGCTACTTTGACTTCAACGACATGATCGCCACCAACAAGGATGGCTACTTCCCCTACACCCCTGCCATGACCATGCTGCACGGCCTGCGGGCCGCCGTCGACCGGCTGCTGGACGAAGGTATGGATAATGTCTTTGCCCGCCACCACTACCTGGCTGAAGGCGTGCGCCGTGCCGTCGCTGCCTGGGGTCTTGGTCTTTGCGCCAAGGAGCCGAAATGGCACTCCGACACCGTCAGCGCGATCTATCTGCCGGAAGGCTTTGACTCAGGGGTCCTGCTCAAGCGTGCCTATAGCCGCTATGGCGTGTCACTCGGCGCCGGCTTGTCCAAGGTCGCCGGCAAAGTGTTCCGCATCGGCCATCTCGGCGACCTCAATGAAATCATGGTCATGATGGCCCTCGCCGGCTCCGAAATGGCCATGCGCGACCTCGGTGTGCCGGTCGAACCGGGCAGCGGCGTTGCCGCGGCTGAAGAATACTACCGCACCGCCGAGAACAGCTATCTCGACGCCAAACCCAGTCTCATTGCAGCCGAGTAACCTCGGCAGCGCTCAAACGAGGGACAATTGAGCCATGGATATCCACGAATACCAGGCCAAGGAAATTCTCGCCGGCTTCGGCGTGCCAATCCCGCGCGGCGGTCTCGCCTACAGCCCCGAGCAGGCGGCCTATCGCTGTCGCGAAATTGGCGGCAACCAATGGGTCGTCAAGGCGCAGGTCCACACCGGCGGTCGCGGCAAGGCCGGCGGCGTCAAGATCTGCAGCGACGAGCATGAGGTGCTCGACGCCGCCAATGACCTGTTCGGTAAGCGCCTGGTGACCCACCAGACCGGCCCGGACGGCAAGGTCGTCTACCGCATTTACATCGAAGGCACGGTGCAGATTGAGCGCGAACTCTATCTCGGTCTGGTGCTCGACCGCAAATCCGAACGCATCATGGTCGTGGCCTCCGGTTCCGGCGGCATGGAGATCGAGGAGATCGCCGAGCGCGAGCCAGACAGCATCGTCCGCTCGATCATCGAACCGGCCGTTGGCATCCAGGCCTTCCAGGCCCGCGAGATCGCCTTCGGTCTCGGCATCGATGCCGCCCTTATTCAGCAGGCTGCCGAAACCATCATGGGCTGCTACCGCGCCTTCCGTGATCTCGATGCCACCATGGTCGAAATCAATCCGCTGGTCATCACCTCGGATGGCGGCATCGTGGCTCTCGACGCCAAGATGACCTTCGACGATAACGCCATGTTCCGCCGCCCGCAGATCGCCGAGCTGCGTGACAAGTCGCAGGAAGACCCGCGCGAATCGCAGGCCTCCGACCGCGGCCTGAGCTATGTCGGCCTGCAGGGCAACATCGGCTGCATCGTCAACGGCGCCGGTTTGGCCATGGCCACCATGGACATGATCAAACAGTCCGGTGGCGAACCGGCCAACTTCCTCGACATCGGCGGCGGCGCCACGCCGGAGCGCGTCGCCAAGGCCTTTCGCCTCGTCCTCGCCGACGGCAACGTGCAAGCCATCCTGGTCAACATCTTCGCCGGTATTAACCGCTGCGACTGGGTTGCCGAAGGCATCATCAAGGCGCTGGAGGAGAACCCCATCGATGTTCCGCTGGTTGTCCGCTTGGCTGGCACCAACGTGGAGGAGGGCCGCAAGATTCTTGCCCGGTCGGGTTTACCGATCATTCGCGCTGCTACACTGGCCGAAGCCGCCGAACGGGCCGTTTCGGCCTGGCAGAACGACCTGAAACACAACGTCAAACTGGTGGAGAACCAATGAGTATCCTGCTCGACAGAACGACCCCGGTCCTGGTCCAGGGCATCACCGGCAAGATCGGTGAGTTTCACACCCGGGAGATGCTCCAATACGGTACCAATATCGTTGGTGGTGTCACCCCCGGCAAGGGCGGGCGCGCGGTGGAAGGCGTTCCGGTGTTCGACACCGTCAAGGAAGCCGTTGCCAAGACCGGCGCCGAGGCCAGCGTCATGTTCGTACCGCCGCCCTTTGCCGCCGATTCGATCATGGAAGCGGCCGACAGCAGCCTGAAGCTGTGCGTTGCCATCACCGATGGCATCCCGGCCCAGGACATGATCCGCGTCAAACGCTACATGCGCCGCTACCGCCAGGAAAACCGCATGCGGCTGATCGGCCCGAACTGTGCCGGCATCATCTCGCCAGGCAAGGCCCTGCTCGGTATCATGCCGGATCACATCTACCTGCCGGGCAATGTCGGTATCGTCGGCCGCTCCGGCACGCTTGGCTATGAAGCCGCCTCGCAGATGAAGGACCTGGGCATTGGTGTTTCGACCAGCGTCGGCATCGGCGGCGATCCGGTCAACGGCTCGTCTTTCAAGGATATCCTTGAGCTGTTCGAGGCCGATCCCGAAACCAGGGCCGTGGTGATGATCGGCGAAATCGGCGGCCCGCAGGAAGCCGAGGCCGCCGAGTTCGTGCGCAACCACATGACCAAGCCGGTCGTCGCCTACGTTGCCGGTCTCAGTGCGCCCAAAGGCCGCCGCATGGGCCATGCCGGCGCGATCATCTCCGCTTTTGGTGAGAGCGCCAGCGAGAAAGTCGAAATCCTGCGCGAGGTTGGCGCCACCATTGCCCCGAGCCCGGCTGAAATCGGCTCCGCGGTCGAGGGTGTGTTGCAGCAGGCGGCCTGACCTCGCCTCGCGCGGCCGCCACCTGGCCTTGACGCTGTCACCGCCAGCCGATACCGCTCACCGGATGACCGTCTGGCACATGGCCTGCGCCGCATCGTGCATTGTCAAAACAGCCCGGGTTCGCGGCTGATCGGAGGCGAGGTCCGCCATGCAGCAAACACCGCTTCCAGCAGCCGAGCGCGAGCCGACGTATCTCGATGCCTGCAAGGATCTGTTGCAGGGTCTTTTGGCCGATGTCGTGGCCAGCCGCGCCCCGGCGGCAAGCCCGCTCTTGTTGCGCGCCGAAGGCAACGTCTTCCACGAACCCAAATCGCGCCGCCACGCGCTGCAGGTCATTGGTATCTGGTTCAATCTGCTGAACATCGCCGAGGAAAACGCCGCGGTGCGCGCTCGCCGCCAGGTCGAAGCTGCCGGCGGTCCAGATCAGCTCAAGGGGTCGTTCTCCAGTGCACTGGCGTCCGTCGCCGCACAGGGCACATCCGGTGAGGCTGTCGCGCGCGCCCTCGCCAGGCTTGATGTTTCACCGACCCTGACCGCCCACCCGACGGAGGCCAAGCGGGTCACTGTTCTGGAAATTCACCGCCGCATCTACCGCAAGCTGTTTGAGCTTGAAGAACAGCGCTGGACCCCGCGCGAACGCCAGCGCCTGACCGCCGAACTGCGCAACGAGATCGACCTGTTGTGGATGACCGGCGAACTGCGCCTCGAGCGCCCGACGCTGGAACAGGAAGTCGCCTGGGGCTTGCACTTCTTCCGCGAGAACCTGTTCGAAGCTGTGCCCCAGGTCATGGAACAGGTACGCTTGGCCTACTACCGGCATTACCCCGAAAACGCGGTGTCATTGCACCCGTTCCTGCGTTTTTCATCATGGATCGGCGGCGACCGTGACGGCAACCACTATGTAACCGCTGAGGTTACGGCCCGAACATTGAAGGCCAACCGAGATTGCGTGCTGGAGCACTACCGCGACACCCTCGCCGGCCTCATCCCCACGCTCAGCATATCTGCCACCGTGACCGACATCCCCCAATCCTTTCTGCAACATGTTGCAACCGTGCTGGAGCGTTGTCCCGACGGCGATGAGTTGCGGCGGCGAAATCAATCAGAGGTCTTTCGCCAGTATCTTGCAGGCCTGCACACACTCATTTGCGCCATGCTGGCTGACGGTGGTGGCTACGCCGCGTCTAAGGATTTTGTTGCCGATCTGGCGGCCATGGAACGCGCTCTTGCCGAGATGCGCTGCGGCAACCTGGCGGCAACCCTCATCAGGCCACTGCGCTGGCAGGTGGAGGCCTTCGGCTTCCATGCCGCATCTCTCGACATCCGCCAGAACTCCGATGTCGTCAACCGCACGGTGCGCGCCGTCTGGCAGGCCAACGCATCGGGAGGTGATCAGGTGCCGGAGCCTGCCAGCAAGCAATGGTCCGCCCGGCTGCGCAGCGAGTTGAGCGCTCACCAGACCGCTGCGCCTGACCTGCAAAACCTGCCCGATGAAGCTGCCGAACTGATCAGTGTGTTCCGGCTCATGTCCGGCATCGTCAATTCGCGCGACGCCGATGCCATCGGCGCCTTCATTCTGTCGATGACCACGTCCGCCGACGATCTCCTCGCCGTATACCTGCTCGCCAAGTACACCGGCATGCTGGCCGGCGGCGACAGCTCCGGTGCCATTGCGCTCAGTGCCGTGCCGCTGTTCGAGACCATCGGCGATCTGCGCGCCGCGCCGCAGATCCTCAAAGAGCTGTTCGATGTGCCGGTCGTGCGCCGTTCGGTCAACGCCCGCGGCGGCCGGCAGGAAATCATGCTCGGCTATTCCGACTCAAACAAGGATGGTGGCTTCCTGTGCTCCACCTGGGAGCTTTCCAAAGCCCAGCGCCGCATCTGCGAAGGCGCCAAAAAGGCCGGCGTCGAGATCAGCTTCTTCCATGGCCGCGGCGGTTCGGTCAGCCGCGGCGGCGCACCGACCGGCCGTGCCATAGCCGCCCAGCCGTCACTCACGGTAACCGGTGCCATGCGCATCACCGAGCAGGGCGAGGTGGTGTCGTCGAAATACGCCAACCGCGGCACTGCGCTCTACCAGTTGGAAATGCTGAGCGCCAGCGTGCTCGCCCACACGCTGAAGTCGCCATCTGAGGTCGAACAGCGCAACAATCCGGAGTTCGACGAGGCCTTCGAGGCGCTGTCCGGCATGTCGGAGGCGGCGTACTCAAACCTGCTGCACACCGACGGTTTTCTCGACTACTTCCAATCCGCCAGCCCGGTCAACGAACTGGCGCTGCTCAACATCGGTTCGCGCCCCGCCCGGCGTTTCGGCATGGCCGGCCTGAAGGACCTGCGCGCCATTCCCTGGGTCTTCGCCTGGAGCCAGAACCGCCACCTGATCACCGGCTGGTACGGCCTCGGCACAGCCCTGCAGTCTTTCATGGAGATCCGTGGCCCGGAAGGCCGCGACCTCCTGCGCGCCATGTTCAATGGCTCGCGGCTGTTCCGCCTCGCCATCGACGAGGTGGAAAAGATGCTCTATCAGACGGACATGAACATTGCCCGCGCATACGCCGGTCTGGTCGCTGACGACGCCGTGCGCCAGCATTTCCTGTCGCTGGTTGACATGGAGTTCAAGCGCACGAGCGATGCCGTCCTTGAGGTCACACAAGAAAGCGCACACGCAGATCGTTTCCCAGCCTTCAAGGCCCGCATGGACGAAGCAGCGCCTTTTTTGAACCATGTAAACCGTCTGCAGGTCGAACTGCTGCATGACTTTCGGTCACAGGACACCGCCTCCAGACCACCCGACACCCTGTTGATGACCATGAACTGCCTGTCAGCCGGCATGGGCTGGACCGGCTAGTCAGTCGGTCCGCCGGTTCCGCCGGACATCTTATTCAGTCGGGCTGATTCCCGATCCTGCCTAGCTTGGCCGGCCTTTCGCCGCCATAGGCCCAATCGAGCAGTTCGACTGTGTGGACGACGGGGACGCTCGTGCCCGATGCGATCTGGGTCATGCAGCCGATGTTGCCGGCGGCGATGATTTGCGGTGCGGTCTTGTCAATGTTGGCGATCTTGCGGTCGCGCAGCTGGCCGGCAATGTCCGGCTGCAGGATGTTGTAGGTGCCGGCCGAGCCGCAGCAGATGTGGCCTTCCGGCACGTCGCTGACGATGAACCCGGCCCGTGTGAGGAGCGTTTTTGGCTCACTCCGGATCTTTTGGCCGTGCTGCATGGAACAGGCCGAGTGGTAGGTGACGCGCTGACCGGTGCCGTTGACGGGCTCGGGCAGGTCGACACTTGCGAGGAACTCGCTGATGTCGCGACTGATGGCGGTGCAGCGGGCGGCCTTTTCGGCATAGTCCGGATCGAGCCGCAGCATGTGGCCGTAGTCCTTGACCGTGGTGCCGCAACCGGACGTGTTGATGATGACGGCATCGAGCCCTTCGCCCTCGATCTCCGCCGTCCAGGCGTCGACATTGCGCCGGGCGCGCGACAGGGCGTCGTCCTGCTTGCCCATGTGCAGGGTGAGCGCGCCGCAGCAGCCCATGCCCGCCGGCACGACAACCTCAATTCCGATGCCGTTGAGCAGGCGAATGGTGGCCGCGTTGATGTCCGGGTCGAGCACGCCCTGGGCGCAGCCGGTCAGCAGCGCGACACGTCCCTTCCGTTCACCCATTCCCGGATAGACGCCGGGCGGTCCGAGCGATGACGGCTTTGCCAGTCGTGCCGGCGCAAGCTCCAGCATGGCGCCAATCTGTTTCAGACCCGGAACGGCCTTGACCAGCCGGGCAAACGGCTTGCCGAAGCGCGACAGCTGCATGCCCAGGCGCAGCCGTTCAGGCTCGGGCAGGATCATGGCCAGCGCCTCGCGCAGCAGCCGGTCGTGCAGCGGCCGGGTGTGGGTATTCTCGATGTAGATGCGGGCTTCATCGACCAGATGCATGTAATCGACGCCGGACGGGCAGGTCGTCATGCAGGCCAGGCAGGTGAGACACCGGTCGACATGCTTGACGACTTCCGGCGAGGCCGGTTCGCCGCTCTCCAGCATGTCCTTGATCATGTAGATGCGGCCGCGCGGCGAGTCCAGTTCATCGCCGAGCAGCAGGTAGGTCGGACAGGTTGCAGTGCAGAACCCGCAATGGACGCATTTGCGCAGAATGCCGTTGGCCTCGGCAATGGCCGGATTTTGCAGCTGTTCTTCAGTGAATTTGGTCTGCATGGGCTGGCCTTATGCGTACATCCGTCCGGGATTGAGCACCCCTTGCGGATCGAAACTGCTTTTCAGCCGCGCCGTCAGGGCGGCAAGCGCCAACGGTTGCGGCTCGAACACCGGAATGGCGGCGCGCAGGGTTTGCGGCGCGCGCATGAGGGTGGCATGACCGCCGCAGCCGGCAATGGCGCCGCGCACCAGTTGCGCAGAGCCGTGATCGCTCACCGGCATGTCAGCCCAGATCAGGCCGCCGGCCCAGTCCATGAAGGCGCGGGCGCCATCGATGGCGCTCAGGGCCTCCAACACATTGGCACCGTTCATCGGCGGTACCGAGAGTCGCCAGACGATCCGCCCGGGGTCGTGACGGAAAAAACTGACATCCCGGATCGCGCGCCACAGGTTCGCAGATGTCCGGGCATCGACCGCTTCGACCTCGATGTGCGCTCTGAGCCGGTCGGTAAGGCTGGTGCTGCGCGCCTCGACCGACGGTGCAAAACCTTCTAGCCGCAAGATGCACACATCGCCTGCCGGCAACCCGTCGACGGTATTTGCTAATTTGCCAGGCAAAAAGGCTGCCGCAGATACGTCGCTGGCTGATTGCATGGCTGCGCTCATCACTTTGACCGCATCATGCGGGCCTAGTCCGGCCGCCACCAGCGTGGTCTCGGTCTCGGCTGCCGGCAGCACCTTGAAGGTCACCTCGCTCATGGCGGCAAGCGTACCCCAGGAGCCGGCCATGATCTTGGGCAGGTCGTAACCGGTGACGTTCTTCATCACCCGGCTGCCGGACTTGAACAGCTTTGCGCGGCCGGAAACAGCCCGCAGTCCGAGGAAATGGTCGCGCGCGGCACCGGCCTTGATGCGACGCGGTCCGGCCAGGTTGGTTGCAACCATGCCGCCGAGCGTGCCGACATGGTCCCCTCCGAGCATGGTGGAGAAGTCAGGCGGCTCGAAGGCGAACTGCTGTCCGGCCCTGGCCAGTTCAGCCTCAACCTCGCTGCGCAGGGTTCCGGCGCCGGCGCTCAGCACCAGTTCTTCGGGCTCATACAGCGTGATCCCCGTAAACGCCGACAAATCGAGCCGGGCGTGTGTCTGCATGGCCCGGCCGACCGACGACTTGGTGCCGGCGCCGACGATCTCGAGTGGCGCGGTCTCGCTGACGGCCCAGGCGATGGCGTCGCGCAACTGGTCTTCGGTCTCGGGCCTGAAGGTCTCGCTCATGGCCGGTCAGAACCTCGGGATGTCGGGAAACGGGATCTTGCCGGCATGGATGTGCATGCGGCCCAGTTCGGCACAGCGGTGCAGTTCGGGGAAAACCTTGCCGGGGTTCAGCAGGCCCTTGTCGTCAAAAACGCACTTGACCCGCTGCTGGTGGGCAAGATCGGTTTCTGAAAACATCTCCGGCATCAGGTCGCGCTTTTCCACTCCGACGCCGTGTTCGCCGGTCAGCACGCCGCCCACCTTGACGCACAGGCGCAGAATGTCGGCGCCGAAATCCTCGGCCTTTTCCAGTTCGTCCGGTTCGTTGGCATCGTAAAGGATGAGCGGATGTAGATTGCCGTCACCGGCATGGAACACGTTGGCGACCCGCAGGCCGTACGTCTTCGACAACTCGCTCATGCCGGACAGAACCTCCGGCAGGGCCTTGCGCGGGATCGTGCCGTCCATACAGAAATAGTCGGGAGAGATGCGGCCCACCGCCGGGAACGCGGCCTTGCGGCCGGCCCAGAACGACAGCCGTTCCTCCTCGGAATTCGACACGCGGATCGATTGCGCCTTGTTCCGTTCTGCAATGGCACTGACACGTTCGATGAGATGGTCGACCTCGACCTGCGGGCCGTCCAGTTCAACGATCAGCAGGGCCTCGGCATCGAGAGGATAGCCGGCACGGACGAACTCCTCGGCGGCATGGATTGCCGGTTTGTCCATCATCTCCATGCCGCCGGCGATAATACCGGCAGAGATGACATCGGCAACGCACTGTCCGGCGTCCTCGCTCGTCGGGAAGCCGACCAGCAGGGCGCGGGCCGTTTCCGGCTTCTGCAGAATGCGCACGGTAACCTCGGTAACGACGCCGAGCAGGCCCTCCGAGCCGGTCATCAAACCGAGCAGATCGTAACCGTCGGCATCGAGATGCTTGCCGCCGATGCGCACCACCTCACCGGTAATCAGCACGACTTCCAGGCCCAGGAGGTTGTTGGTTGTCAGGCCGTATTTCAGGCAATGCACGCCGCCGGCGTTCTCGGCCACATTTCCACCGATCGTGCAGGCGATCTGTGAGGACGGATCGGGAGCGAAGTAGAAACCCTGATGTTCAACCGCCTGGGTGATCCCCAGGTTGGTGACACCAGGCTGGGCGGTGACGCAGCGGTTGTTGAAGTCGATGTCAAGAATGCGGTTGAACTTGCCCATCGCCAGGATGATGCCATCTTCCAGCGGCAGCGCCCCGCCCGACAGCGAGGTACCGGCGCCGCGCGGTACCACCCGCACATCGTTGTCGTGGCAAAACCGAAGCACTGCACTGACCTGAGCAGTGTCCTCCGGCAGCACCACCGCCAAAGGAATCTGCCGGTAGGCGGTCAGTGCGTCGGTCTCGTAGGCCCGCATTTCGTTTTCCGTGTGAACAACACCTTCGGCTGGGCAGATCTTCTGCAGCTCGCGCACGATTTCGGCCCGGCGCGCGAGCACCGCGGTATCAGGGGCAGGCATTCTCAATCGGCTCATGATCAAAATCCCGTATGATCGAAAAGCGCTCAGGCGGCGGGCCAGCGTACCCAACCCGAGTGGTATTGACAAATGACTTGCCGTGCCATCGGACCATCGTTGCGGTTGCAGCGGCAGGGTTTTCATGGAATGGATGGTCCTTCGATCCAATCCCGTTGGCCCGCTCATGAAACAGCATAATCCGCACGTCGGCCTGTTCGTCACCTGCCTGGTCGACATGATGCGCCCGTCCGTCGGCTTTGCGGCGGTCAAGCTGCTGGAACAGGCTGGTTGCCGCGTCGACGTGCCCGAAACCCAGACATGCTGCGGCCAGCCGGCCTACAACAGCGGCGACCGCACAACGACACAGGACATCGCCCTGTCGGTCATCGACGCGTTTGCGCCGTTCGACTATGTCGTGGCGCCCTCCGGCTCATGCGCCGGCATGCTCAAGAAGCACTACCCGACCCTGTTCGCCGCGGGCTCGCCGGAGCGTATCAAGGCCGAGGAACTCGCCGCCAGAACCCATGAACTGGTGTCGTTCCTGACCGATGTCATGGGTGTTGAAGATTGCGGTGCGCGGTTTGCCCGCAAAGTCACCTATCACGATGCCTGCTCGGGTAGCCGCGAACTCGGTATCGCCGCCCAGCCGCGCAAGCTGCTGGCGAAAGTCGACGGACTTGAACTCGCCGAGATGCGCGACAGCAACATCTGCTGCGGCTTCGGCGGCACATTTTGCGTCAAGTACCCGGACATCTCCAACGACATGGTGACCAAGAAGACGGCGGCAATCGGGGAGACTGGCGCCGACGTGCTGCTGGCCGGCGACATGGGCTGCCTGATGAACATGGCCGGCAAGCTGAAGCGCCAGGGTTCGGCCATCGAGGTGCGCCACATCGCCGAAGTGCTGGCCGGCGAGACCACCGATCCGGGCATCGCGGACTGACGGCGATGGTCACCGTTCATTCCACATCCCCGCGGTTCAAGGCCAATGCCCGGCGCGCGCTCAATGACGAACAATTGCAGCGCGCCCTGACCAATGTGCCGAGCGGTTTCATCGCCAAGCGCCAGAAGGCCAAGGACAAGCTGCCCGAATTCGAAGCGTTGCGCGATGAGGCGCGCCACCTCAAGAACCATACGCTGGCCCATCTCGATGCCTATCTGGAAGAATACGAAGCGCGGGTGATTGCCTCGGGCGGCAAAGTCCACTGGTGTGAGACGCCGGACGAGGCCTGCCGGGCGGTGATCGACATCTGCAAGGCGCATGATGCAAAGACCGTGACCAAGGGCAAGTCCATGGTCACCGAGGAAATTCACCTCAACAAGGCGCTCGATGCGGCCGGCATCCAGCCGGTCGAGACCGATCTCGGCGAGTACATCATCCAGTTGCGCGGTGAAACGCCGAGCCACATCATTGCCCCGGCGGTGCATCTCAACAAGGATCAGGTCGAAGCCGACTTCCGCGCCGCCCACACCCATCTACCCGCCGACCGCCAGCTCGAGGAAGGCGCCCAACTCGTCAACGAGGCCCGCCAGATCCTGCGTCAGAAGTACATAGATGCCGATGTTGGCATCACCGGCGCCAACTTCCTGGTGGCCGAAACCGGCACCTCGATCATCGTCACCAACGAGGGCAACGGCGATTTGACCCAGAGCCTGCCCAAGGCCCACATCGTCATGGCGACCATCGAAAAGATCGTCCCGACGCTGGAGGATGTCTCTACCATCCTGCGCCTGCTCGCCCGCAGCGCCACCGGCCAGGAGTACACTTCCTACAACACCTTCTCCACCGGACCGCGCCGCCCCGGCGATCCCGATGGTCCGGACGAATACCATGTCGTCATCCTCGACAATGGTCGTTCCGGCATGGTCGGCAGCGAGTTTCAGGACATGCTGCGCTGCATCCGCTGCGGTGCCTGCCTCAACCATTGCCCGGTTTACCAGGCCGTCGGCGGCCATGCCTATGGCTGGGTCTACCCCGGCCCCATGGGTTCGGTTCTGACCCCCAGCCTGATCGGCGTCGACGAGGCCGGCCATCTGCCCAATGCCTCGTCCTTCTGCGGGCGCTGCGAGGAGGTGTGTCCAATGCGCATCCCGCTGCCCAAGATGATGCGGCATTGGCGCGAGCGCCAGTTCGAGCGCCACCTTTCGCCGGTCACGGTGCGCTACGGCATCGGCGCCTGGGCCTTCATGGCCAAACGGCCGCGGCTTTATCGACTGGCAACCGGCATCGCCGCGCGCCTGCTGAAGCTGTGGGCAGGCAAGACCGGGCGCTTCGAGGCTCTTGCCGGGGCCGGCGGCTGGACCCGGCACCGCGACCTGCCGGCCCCCCAGGGGCCGACCTTCATTTCCCAATGGAAGAGGCACAGGCGATGAGCTCCCGCGACGCCATCTTTGCCCGCCTCAGGCATCAGCTTGCCGCAGGCAGCAGCGAGGAGGACCGGCGCAAGACCGCATCGGCGCGCATTGCCGGCCACGCCGCCAACCTCATTCCGGCACGGGCCCGGATCAATCACGATGAGCAGGTCAAACTTTTCATCGCACAGGCCGAAGCCGTACAGGCCACGGTCGCGACACTGGCGTCGCACGACGACATTCCCGCCGAGATCACCGGCTACTTGCGCAGGCACAACCTGCCACAGGCCATCCGCCACGGTGCCGATGAACGGCTTATGGGCATAGACTGGCAGGGCGCGGCCCCCGCATTCAACGTCAGTCACGGCCCCGCCGACCCGGTCGATGAAGCCTCGCTCAGTCACGCCGTCGCCGGCGTGGCCGAAACCGGCACGCTGATCCTCACATCCGGCAAAGACAACCCGACGACGCTCAACTTCCTGCCCGAGAACCACATCGTCGTCGTCAGGGCCGCCGACATCACCGGTACCTACGAGGAGGTCTGGCAGACCATCCGCGCCGGTTACGGCGAACGCGAGATGCCGCGCACCGTCAACATGATCACCGGCCCGTCGCGCACCGCCGACATAGAGCAGACCATCGAACTGGGCGCCCACGGACCGCGGCGGCTACACATCATTGTCGTTGCAGACTGACCTTGCGGTAATCAAAGGCAAGGTGCACACTTGCCCATTCACAACACCGATCACGGGAGGAATGTCGAATGTGCGACCATTGCTGTATCGAGAGCGTCAAGCAGCGGATGCTGAACCGGCGCGACCTGTTCACCGGTGCCGCCGCCGTGGCCGCCGGAGCCATTGCCGCCGCTGCCCCGGCCGCAGCCGGAATGGTTACCGTATCCAATGCCAGGCCGATCGACCTGACCCATGAGCTTTACCCGGAGTTCCCGACCTACTTCGGCCAGCCCGGCTTCTCAATGACGCCGAAGTTCACCTACGCCGAGCACAAGTTCAATCTGAACGAATGGAGCCTCAACGAGCACACCGGCACCCACATGGACGCCCCGCTGCATTTCTCTGAAAACGGCCAGAGCGTCGCCGAGGTGCCGGTCGAGCGCTTGGTTGTGCCGCTGTCGGTGATCGACATCCGCGAGAAGGCCGCCGGCAATGCTGATGCCGTGGTGACGCCGGACGACATCAAGGCCTGGACGGACGCCAACGGTTCGCTGCCGGCCGGCGGTTGCGTGGCGATGAACTCCGGCTGGGCGGCACATGTCGCGACCGACAGGTTCCGCAATGTCGGTGCCGATGAGAAGATGCACTTCCCCGGCTTCCATATCGAGGCCACCAAGATGCTGCTCGAGGACGGCAACACGGTCGGCATGGCCGTCGACACGCTGTCGCTCGATTATGGCCCGTCAGGAGACTTCGCCACGCACTATGCCTGGCTGCCGACCGGGCGCTGGGGCCTGGAGAACGTTGCCAACCTGGATGCCGTGCCCGCTGCCGGCGCTACACTGGTGACGGGCGCGCCGAAGATGCGCGGCGGAACCGGTGGCCCCTGCCGGCTGTTCGCATTGGTTCAGTAGCGGCAGCGGCCGGCGGGACTTTCCCCGCCAGCGTGTTTTGCCCTATACCGCGAGGCCATGACCTTTCGCCCGCTGAATACCGTGACCGCGCGCTGGCTCTCGCTTGAGGGGACAGGCAGCGAGCATCTGACGCTCGAACAGAACGGCGGCCGCATCACCGCAACGGCGGTGGTGACTGGCGAGAACGGCTCCGGCCCGTTCGGTGCCTGGTATCAGCTGTTCTACGACCGCCAATGGTGCATCAAGGCGGTGTCGATCTATCTCACCGATGCTCGCTGGTTCATCGCCAAGTCCCGCAACCCCGGCCAATGGGTCGACGGCGACGGACGCGTCATCAATGCCCTTTCCGGCTGCACCGACATCGATCTCGCCGCTTCGCCGTTCACCAATACCTGCGCCATCCGCCGGCTCGGCCTGGCGGCCGGCGAGAGTGCGGATATCGATGCTGCCCTGTTGCCCTTCGACAGCCTCGAACCGGCGCGGGCCCGGCAACGCTACACCTGCCTGGAGCCGGGCCGGCGCTATCGTTATGAAAACCTTGCGAACAGTTATTCCGTTGAACTGACGGCGGATCGCGACGGCCTGGTCACCGACTATCCCGGCGTCTTCAAGAGGCTGAGCTGATGCCGCTGCAAAACCGCGTTCTGCCCGACGGCACGATCACTTCCCACACCGCCCGCGGCACTCTCATGGGCAACCGAGGCGGCCGCATCCATGACCCCGCGACCCGTACCCTCGGAAACCGCCGTTGGGCGTCCCGGCAATGGATCATCTGCGTCCTCGATTTCAAGCAGCGCCACCGCCAAGTCATGGGCCACAGCTACACCGAGTTGTTCTTCCTCGACGAGGTAACCGCTCTCGCCGCCGGTCACCGCCCATGTTTCGAGTGCCGCCGAACCGCCGCCAGGGCATTCTTCGCCGCTCAGGGCGACGGCCTGAGGGCGCCGGAGATGGACAGGGTTTTGCATGCCGAACGCCTGTCCCCCAAGCGAACCGAGATTGATCCGCGTGCCTGCCCGGACGCAACGATGTTCGCCATCGACGGCGCTCCATACGCCAAGCACATGGGCCGGCTGCTCGCCTGGACCCCCGAGGGCTATACCCATGCCCACCCGCTTGGCAGCACACCCCGCGCCCGGCCTTTGACACCGGCCACCTCAATCGGCATTTTGGCAGCGGGCTATCAGCCCGTGTGGCACCCTTCCGCCGGAAAACTCGGTTCACTCAACGAGGCATCATGAAACTCCTGCGCTACGGCTCCCCGGGCCGCGAGAAACCGGGCCTGCTCGACGATGACGGCAATATCCGCGATCTCTCCGGCGTCACCGACGACATCACCGCCGACACGGTAACGCCGAAGGGGTTGGCCAAACTGGCCCGACTCAAGGTCAACAAGCTGCCGCTGGTCAAGGGCAGGAAGCGCATCGGCGTGCCGGTCGCCAACCCGCGCAAATTTATCGCCATCGGCCTCAACTACACCGACCATGCCGAAGAAGCCGGCCTGCGCGCGCCGCGCGAACCGGTCATCTTCACCAAGCATGTCACCTGCCTCAACGGTCCCAACGACGATGTCGAGTTGCCGCGCGGCGCCAGGAAGGGCGACTGGGAGGTTGAGCTTGGCCTGGTCATCGGCACCCGTGCCAAGAACGTCACCAAGAAAGACGCCGCCGGCCACATTGCCGGCTACTGCCTGGTCAACGACGTGTCGGAGCGCCACCACCAGATCGAGCGCTCCGGCCAGTGGGTCAAGGGCAAGTCGCACGACACCTTCGGCCCCGTCGGCCCCTGGCTGGTCACGGCGGATGAAGTCGGCAACCCGCAACGCCTCGGCATCTGGCTCGACCTCAACGGCGAACGCATGCAGGACGGCAACACCAGGAACATGATCTTCTCCTGCGCCCACATCGTCTGGTACGTCTCAAAATTCATCACCCTGGAACCGGGTGACATCATCTGCACCGGCACACCGGCCGGCGTCGGTCTCGGCATGAAGCCGCAACGCTTCCTCAAACCCGGCGACACCATGCACCTTGGCATCGACAGCCTCGGCACCCAAATCCAGAAGGTGGTGCGGGCAAGCTGACGGAAAGGCACAGCGCCATCTCCGGCTGCGACTTTGACGCGGGGCTGTTGAGGTTGCGGCCGCATTGTCCCAGCAACCTTCAGAGAACCGGCGCCAAACCACCTCAGGACTTTTCGGTCAGGCTCTAAGCCAGCTTGGACGGTGGCGTGCGCCGGCTGCGCTTGGTTGCCAGATAGAGGTTGGTTTCGCTCGATGCGACCCCGTCGATTAGGCGGATACGGCGCAGGACGGCGTCCAGTTCCGCCAGCGTCTGGGTGCCGAATTCGATGATCAGGTCCCAGCGGCCATTCGTTGTGTAGATGGTCTGCACCTCGGGCATGCCATCGAGCGCCGCGATGATTCGCTCCGTACCCTTGCCTTCGACCCCGATCAGCGTGAGGCCGCGCACCGGCATTTCATCGGCATCTGCCCTGACCAGGATTGTGAATCCCTGAATCTCGCCGTCCTTCGTCAGTTTGTCGATCCGCGTCCGCACGGTCGCCCGCGACAGGTTCAGGCCATCGGCAAGCTCGGAGATCGAGGCACGGCTGTTGCGGCGCAGGGCGCCGATCAGTCGTTGATCGGTATCATCCATTTTGCTAAAACATCCTACACAAATCGGAAAAATTCCCGACAGTTTGAGCAATTATAGCAATTGCTGTTGCCGTTTCAATTGAGTTTATTCGCACACATAGAATTGCGGAGGCCATCGTGACTGCAAAATCCATAGTTCTGCTCGGCGCACCCGTTGATTGTGGTGGCGGCCAGCGCGGCTGCCTGATGGGGCCGGATGCCGTGCGTACCGCGCGATTGTCGGAAACGTTGCAGGGACTTGGTCATAGGGTTCGTGACATTGGCAATCTTCGCGCCTCGGCCAAAGCCAACACCTCGCACCCGAACGCCGCCATACACGACCTCGATGAGTGTGCCGCCTGGATGGAGGTCATCGAACAGGCAGCCTACGACGCCAGCGCCGACGGTAGTATCCCGGTCATCATCGGTGGCGATCACGCTATCGCGTCTGGAACTGTGCCGGGTGCCGCACGTCGGGCGGGCGAACTTGATCAGCCGCAGTTCGTCCTGTGGCTCGATGCCCATACCGATTTCCACAGTCTGGACAGCACCAAAAGCGGTAACCTGCACGGTACCCCCGTCGCCTACTTCACCGGTCAACCCGGTTTTGAGGGTTACCTGCCGCCACTCAAGGCAACGGTCAATCCATTCTACGTCTGCATGCTTGGCATTCGCTCGGTCGATCAGCCGGAGCGCGATGAACTGGCGCGCGAAGCCATCGACGTTCACGACATGCGCGCCATTGACGAGCGCGGCATCGCCAAGCCGGTGCAGGCCTTTCTTGAGCGCGTCGTCAAGGCGAACGGCCGCCTGCATGTTTCGCTGGATGTCGATTTCCTTGAGCCCGAGATTGCTCCCGCTGTCGGCACCACGGTACCGGGCGGTGCCACCTTCCGCGAGGCCCATCTGGTGATGGAAATGCTGCACGACAGCGATTTGGTGACCTCGGTCGATGTCGCCGAACTCAATCCTTTCCTCGACGAGCGCGGCCGCACGGCGACACTGATCGTCGATCTGATCGCCAGCCTGTTTGGCCAGCGCGTACTTGAACGTCGCACACGGAGCTACTGAGCATGGTCGTCGCCCCGCCCAAGGACATCAACCTGGTCAAGTTCATCAGCGTCGACAACATGATG
The DNA here is from genome assembly GCA_965216335.1 of Aestuariivirgaceae bacterium. GTDB lineage: Bacteria > Pseudomonadota > Alphaproteobacteria > Rhizobiales > Aestuariivirgaceae > JAHEJE01. The sequence continues at coordinate 3,052,494 of OZ244154.1, forward strand.
CGGCTCGTGCTGCATGTCGGCATCGAGCCGTTCCTGCACGACCTGGCAGGCTACATCGAGGATGACTTCAAGCGCTGGCCGCTGTTCGACAAGACGCCGCGCGTTGCCGCGCACTCGGCAAAGGGCGTCATAGAACTGATGCCGACCAGCGACGGCGAAGTGTATGGCTTCAAGTATGTCAACGGCCATCCGTCCAACACCAAGACCGGCCTGCAAACCGTAACCGCCTTTGGCGCGCTTGCGCGGGTCGACACGGGCTACCCGGTCCTGTTGTCGGAGATGACAATTCTCACCGCGCTGCGCACAGCGGCAACCTCGGCGGTAGCAGGCAAGTATCTCGCGCCCGAAAACAGTTCGTGTATGGCAATGATCGGCAACGGCTCCCAGTCGGAGTTCCAGGCACTGGCCTTCCATTCGCTGCTCGGCGTCGACAAGCTGCGCCTGTTCGACGTCGATTCCCGTGCGACGGAGAAATGCATGCGCAATCTGGCCCGCTTCGACCTCGAAATCACGCCGTGCGCGACACCGGAAGATGCGGTAGAAGGCGCCCAGATCATCACCACCTGCACCGCCGACAAGCAGTACGCCACCATCCTGACCGACAACATGGTCGGTTCAGGCATGCACATCAACGCCGTCGGTGGCGACTGTCCCGGCAAGACCGAGCTGCACAAGGACATCCTGATGCGCTCGGACATCTTTGTCGAATACCCGCCGCAGACCCGCATCGAGGGTGAGATCCAGCAGCTGCCGGAGGATCATGAGGTGATCGAACTCTGGCAGGTGATCACTGGTGAACAGACTGGCCGGCGCAGTCCGAGCCAAACAACGCTGTTCGACTCGGTGGGCTTTGCCATCGAAGACTTCTCCGCATTACGTTACGTGTATGACATCGTCGAAGACACCGGCCTGTTCGAAAATCTCGACATGCTGGCTGACCCCGATGATCCGCGCGATCTGTTTGGCATGCTCTTGCGGGCCGAACAGCGCTTGGCGGCTGAATAGGTCCAATCAACGCGCCCATCAAAGAAAGCGCGATACAAGAACTTTGAACAGCAGGTGCGGCGCGCCTGCAACCGGCACGGCTTGTCCTGTGAGGACTGGCGATGCCACAGGTTTGGCTGCATCCGTCTGTAGCTTCACTGAGGAGGGGAAACATGTCTCAAGACACAAAGCCGCGGCTTCCAACTATTCCAGAAGCTCTGATTTCACTTTTTTCATTGGTTGCCGGCATTGGCATCTCAATTGCCTTCTATGGCCTTGATCCGCAAATCCCAATGCTGCTCGGCGTCGGCGTGGCAGGTCTCGTCGCCTGGCGCTGCGGTTATGGCTGGTCCGACATACAGGGCGCCATGGTGCAGGGCATCACCAACGCGCTGCCGGCCATCATGATTCTGCTGATCATCGGTACGCTGATCGGTATCTGGATCCTGTCCGGTGTCGTACCGACGCTGTTGTACTATGGCCTGAAGATCCTCAGCCCGGGCATCTTCCTACCAACTGCTCTGCTGATCTGCGCTATCACGTCACTGGCCACAGGTACGAGCTGGGGCACGACCGGCACGATTGGTGTTGCGCTGATGGGCATCGGCGCCGGCCTCGGCTTTCCGTTGCCGATGGTCGCCGGCGCGGTGCTGTCCGGTGCCTATTTCGGCGACAAGATGTCCCCGCTGTCCGACACCACGAACCTGGCACCGGCCATGGCGGGTACCGACCTCTACACGCACATCAAGCACATGAGCTACACATCGGGCGTAGCCTTCGGTCTGACCCTGCTGATCGAGATCGTGCTGGGTTTTTTCTACAGTCCCAGCGGCGCCGATCTCGCCAAGGTATCGGAGATCCTGACCACACTGGAAAGCAAGTTCACGATCAATGCGGTGATGCTCATTCCGGCCATCGTCGTGATGGTGGTGTCCTACCGCAAGGTTCCCGCTCTGCCCGGCATCGCTCTGGGCGTCATCACCGCGGCAATCATCGGCTTTGCCTTGCAGGGCAACACCTACGAGCAGGCCATGTCGGTTGCCTTCAACGGTTACACCTCCGAAACCGGCGTTGAGTCGGTCGACAAGCTTCTGTCGCGCGGCGGCATGAACTCCATGCTCTACACCATTTCCATCGTCTTCGTGGCAATGATGTTCGGCGGCATCATGGAGCGCACCAACCAGCTCAAGGTGCTGGTGGCGAAGATTCTCGAAAAGGCCGAGTCGACCGGTTCGCTGTTCGTCTCCACGGTGGCCACGACGATCGCCGCCAATCTTGTCCTGTGCGACCAGTACATGTCGATCGTCATGGGTGCGCGAACTTATGCCGAGACCTTCCGCGAGCGCGGTCTGCACGCCAAGAACCTGTCACGGGTCGTTGAAGATTCAGGCACCGTGACGGCCAACCTGGTGCCGTGGAACTCCGGCGGCGCCTATCAGGCCGGTGTGCTCGGCGTGGCGACGATTGCCTATCTGCCATGGAACTTCTTCTGCTGGCTGTCGCCGATCGTCACCCTGATCTACGGGCTTCTGGGAATCACCATCCACAAGATTGAGGATGACCCGGAAACTCAGCTGGTGACGGATGAGAATTCCGGAGAGGCGTGAGCTGAAACCATTATGCCGGCGCCGGTGCTGCAGTGCCGGTCCCGGCGTTTCCCGCGCAGTCCGTTTGACCGCGCGGGACGGGCAGTTTGGTGCATCGGAACTTCAATGCCCGAACAGTAAACTCCGGGCTTGACGCTGGCATCGCGATCCACGATGTTGGCCGCCGTTTTGCCAGCTGGGGACTTTGCAACGTGAACACAGAATCCAAGGCCAACGGTGATCGGCTAGGCTGGATCATTCCGATCGGAGGGGCTGAGAAGAAGGTACGCTCGTCAGCCATTCTCACCCGGTTCGTCAAGCTGTGTGCCGGCAGGCGCGCTCACATCGTGGTCATCCCGACCGCGTCGCAGCTTGAATCGACCGGCGGCCGCTACCGCAAGCTGTTCCGGGACATGGGCGCGGAACGGGTCGATATCGTCGACTTCGAGACCCGAAAGGATTGTGAAGATCCCAAGCGTCTGGCGTTGCTGGAACAGTCGACAGGAATCTACTTCACCGGCGGAAACCAGCTTCGCCTGTCGACCATCATCGGCGGCACCTCGGCCGCACGACAGATTTGCCAGAGCAACATTGCCGGTACACATGTCGCCGGAACCTCGGCGGGGGCGGCGTTTCTGTGCGAACAGATGATCGTCGTCGGCAGAACCGGTGCGACACCCAAGATCGGCATGGTCACGTTGTCCGAAGGGCTCGGCCTGACCGGCCACGTCGTCATCGACCAGCACTTCCGCGAGCGTGACCGGCTGGGCCGCCTGTTGAAGGCGCTGGCCCATCACCCCGACGCCATCGGCATCGGTGTCGACGAGGACACGGCAGCCTTCATCGATCCTGAAAACGTCATTGAGATTGTCGGCAGCGGCGGTGTGACGGTGGTCGACGCATCCGAGCTTGAACACTCGACACTGGAAAAGTCCCGCAAGGGAAAACCTGTTGGCCTTGTGGAGATCAAACTGCATATACTGTTGGCCGGGGACCGATATGACCTGGCAACGCGTACCGCGCTGCCCAACACCGACCAAGACTGAAGGCCCGCAACAAACGGGTCCAACGCAGCGAGGCGCCCATGAAGATACTCGAGACCTCCGTATTCCGTGGCCCGAACATCTATGCTCTGTTTCCGGTGATCCGCCACAAGGTCGATATCGGTGTTCTCGAGGACTGGCCGACGGGCAGGCTGGGTGCCGAGTTTATCGACCCGCTGCTGGAGGCGCTGCCTGGTCTGCATGAGCACGGCTGCTCCTATGGCGAGCCAGGTGGTTTCGTGCGCCGGTTGCGCGAGGACGAAGGCACCTGGATGGGCCATGTCTGGGAGCACGTGGCGATCGAGTTGCAAAACGTCGCCGGCGCCGAGGTCACCTTCGGCAAGACCCGCGGCGCCGGTGAGACCGGCGTCTACAACATGATCTATGAGTACGAGGAAGAACACGTCGGCCTGCGCGCCGGGCAGTTGGCGATCGATCTTCTGCGGCACCTGCTGCCGGACGATCTTGTGGGGGAAGACGAGCGCGACGACGAGTTTGATTTCGACACCGAACGCGACAACTTCATCCGCGCCGCTCAGCGCCGCGCCCTCGGACCGAGCACGGCTTCACTGGTCAAGGCCGGCAAGGAGCGTGACATTCCCTGGATCAGGCTCAACGAGTACAGCCTGATCCAGCTTGGCCATGGCCGTTATCAAAAGCGCATCCAGGCGACCATCACCAGCGAAACGCACTACATTTCGGTTGAACTGGCATCCGACAAGGAAGCGACCAATCAGATCCTCGCCGATCTCGGTCTGCCCGTACCCCAGCAGCGGTTGGTCTATGACCGCAGGAATGCCGTACGTGCCGCTGAGCGGATCGGTTACCCGGTCGTTGTCAAGCCGTTGAACGCCAATCACGGCCGCGGCATCTCGGTTGAGCTGGAAGATGCCGACACGGTCGCCGACGCGTTCGATCTGGCCAAGGACAACAACCGCGGTTCGCGCGGTGTCATCGTGGAATCGTTCATCACCGGCCTCGATCACCGCATGCTTGTGGTCAACGGCAATCTGGTGGCCGTGTCCAAGCGTGTGCCCGGCCACGTTGTCGGCGACGGCAAGCAGACGATCGAGCAGCTTGTCGAGGAGGTCAATTCGGATCCTCGGCGCGGCGTCGGCCACGAGAAGGTGCTGACCCGGCTGGAACTTGACGCAAAGGCCATCGAGCACCTTGACGAACTTGGCTACACCAGGGACACAGTCCCGCCTGCCGGTGAGGTCGTGTTCCTGCGCTCCACCGCCAACCTGTCGACCGGCGGTACGGCGGTCGACGTGACCGACATCGTACACCCCGACAACCGCGACATGGCCGAACGGGCCGTGATGGCGATCGGCCTCGATGTCGGCGGCGTTGACTTCCTGTCGGCCGACATCTCGCGCTCCTACAAGGAAAACGGTGCGGCGATCTGTGAAATCAATGCAGCACCCGGGTTCCGCATGCATGTTTCGCCCAGCGAAGGCAAGCCGCGCGACGTAGCCGGTGCGGTCATGGAGATGCTGTTCCCCAAGGAAGCGCCGAGCCGTATCCCGATCATTTCGATTACCGGCACGAACGGCAAGACGACCACCGCGCGCATGGTGGCCCACATCTACAAGTTGAGTGGCAACACAGTCGGCCTGGCGACCACCGATGGCGTCTATATCGACGGCAACCTGACAGTGAAGGGCGACCTGACCGGACCGGCAGCGGCACAGATGGTGCTGCGCGACCCGACGGTAGATGCCGCAGTGCTGGAGACCGCACGCGGCGGCCTTCTGCGCCGCGGCATGGGCTACGAGCGTTGCGACACCGGAGCTGTGCTCAACATCGCGGCCGATCACCTCGGCCTGCGCGGCGTGGAAACCCTGGAAGACATGGCAAAGGTAAAACAGATCGTTGTCGAAGTCGCCAAGGACACCGCCGTTCTCAATGCCGACGACGAGCTGTGTCTGAAGATGGCGGCGCACAGCAATGCCGAACACCTGTGCTACGTCACCATGAACGCCGGCCACCCGCTGGTGCGCGAGCACGTTCGCGCCGGCGGCCGCGCGGTAGTGCTCGAGCAGGGCATGAACGGCCACATGATCACCATCTACGACAAGTCCGCCCACATCCCGCTGATGTGGACCCACCTCATTCCGGCGACGATCGACGGTAAGGCCATGCACAACGTGCAGAACGCCCTGTTCGCCGCCGCCATCTGCTTCAGCATGGGCAAGAGCCTGGAGGACATCCGGCACGGCCTGCGCACCTTTGCCAGTTCCTACTTCCAGGCGCCGGGCCGCATGAACGTGTTCGATGAACACCCCTTCAAGGTCATTCTCGACTACGGCCACAACCCTTCGGCTATCGAAGCCATGTGCCAGCTGGCCGACCAGTTGGAACCGGAAGGCAAACGCATTTGCGTGTTCACCCTGCCCGGCGACCGCCGCGATGAGGACATAGCCGAGGCGGCCCGCATCGTGTCGGGCCACTTCGATCATTACATCTGCCGGCGTGATGACAACCTGCGGGGCCGCAAGTCCGACGAGGTTCCACTGATCCTTAAATCCAGCCTGCTCGACAACGGCGTGGCCGAAGACGCGATCCGCATCATCCCCGATGAGCGCGAAGCTGTCGACGCTGCTCTCAAAATGGCTGAAACCGGCGACCTGGTGCTGATCTTCGGCGACAATATCTCGCGCACATGGAAACAGATCATCTACTTCAACCGGCCACATGACGCCGCACGGGATGACGGTCTTGCCGCGGCCGAACCTTCTGCCGCCCAGCAGGTGGCTGTCGAGGAAAAACCGGCCGATCCCCTGGCAGAGGCGATGCCGGTGCCGAACGCACCGGACCTGCCCGAAGCGGTTCTGCTGGAAGGCATGCGCATCGTGCGCGACGACCGCGGCGTCAGGCTGGCCGACGAGCCGGAAGAATCGGACTGAGCTGGGGCATCTGGCATCATGACCCTCACCGATGTCCGCAGGCTGACCGGCGTCAACTTCTTTATGGCCCGCACCGGGGCGGCTGCCGAGGCGACTGTGCCGGACGCATCGAAGGGGTTTGCCGTTGCCCTGTGGCGCCAGTTCATGCGCCAGCTCCTGGATGGCGTCGGCTGGTCCGAAGAACCGATCGCGGCACGCAGCTACCCCGGCGGCGCCAGCCTGGTGATCGGCGCCCCGCTCGATGCGCTTTACACCGCCACCGACATGATCGAGTGGACATGGGAGGCGGTAGAAAACCAGTTGGCCGGCAGGCAGGTTACCGGCCTGGGCGACGCCGTCGAGGATTTCAAGGACCGCATCGTACGCGAAAGCAACCCGCGTCTGGTCGCCCTGTCTCAAGCCGCAGGTAATCATGGCGTGACCTTCCTGGGTGGCGATGAAACCGTGTCGGTCGGCTTGGGCACCGGCTGCAAGTCTTGGCCGGAGGACAGTTTGCCAGCTGCCGAGGATATTGACTGGACAGGCGTCCACGATGTCCCGGTCGCGATGGTCACCGGCACCAACGGCAAATCGACCACAGTCCGCCTGACCGCGGCAATCGGTGCCGCTGCCGGGCGCACCGTTGGCCTGTCATCCTCCGACTGGGTGCGCGTCGGCGGCGAGGTCATCGAAGAGGGTGATTACTCCGGTCCGGCCGGCGCCCGGATGGCAATGCAGCATCCCTCGGTCGACCTGGGCATCATTGAGAATGCCCGCGGCGGTCTGATGCGGCGTGGCCTGTCGATCCCCAGGGCTGACGCCTGCCTGATCACCAACATCGCAGCCGACCATCTCGGCGATTATGGCATCACCGACGTCGCGGCTCTGGGCGACGCCAAATTCCTGATTGCCCGGGCCGTCAAGCCTGGGGGCCGTCTCGTATTGAACGGCGACGATGCCGGACTCGTCGCCAGAAGCGCTAGCCACAAAGGTGACATCACCTGGTATGGCCTGTCGCTCGACAAAGAGGCTCTGGCCGTGTGGATCGCCGGCGGTGGACATGCGGCCTTCATTGAGAACGGTAAGATGGTGCTGGCAAGCGATGGTGCCCGCCATGCCATTCTGCCGGTCGCCGACTTCGCACCGGGCCTCGGCGGCGCGGCACGCTACAATGTATCCAATGCCCTTGGCGCCATCGCCCTTGCCTCGGCCCTCGATTTGCCTGTCGGGGCGATGACCGAAGCGTTGTCTGCGTTCAAGGGCACACCGGAGGAAAACCCCGGCCGCGGCAACTTCTACGACCTCGGCGGGGTGCGCATCCTGGTCGACTTCGCCCACAATCCGCATGGCGTCACCGCGCTTGCCGAGGCGCTAAAGGACATTCCCGCCGAACGCCGCCTGTTCCTGCACGGCCAGGCCGGCGACCGCGGCGACGATGATATCAGGGAGATGACCCGGGTCATCTGGAAAGCCGGACCCGACATGATCATCGTCAAGGAATTGGCCAGCAAACTGCGTGGCCGCCAGTTGGGTGAGGTGCCAGCGGTGATCGTCGATGAACTGCACCGGCTGGGGATACGTGACGACCAGTTCATGCAGGCAGACAGTGAAATCGAAGCCGTGCGCCAGGCCTTAAGCTGGGCTCGACCGGGAGACTTCCTGGTCCTGCTGCTCCACGCCGAGCGCAAGGCGGCGATGGCCTTTCTCAGTTCGCTGACCGACATGGCCTGGCAGGCAGGCGACCCGTTGCCCTGACCTATGCGCTGATGGACAACCGCTGCCAGTGCTACTGGCGCTGTTCCGCCTCGAACACCCGTACCACCGCAGGCATTGAACTGGACACCGCCGCCCGCTTCATGCCGTCGGAATTGAACGGCATGGCAATGTTCCCGTCGCGATCAACGGCGATAATGCCGCCGTCACCATCATACGTCCGCACATTATCCAGAACCGCCCGTGCCGCCTCATCCAGTCCTGCTGCCCCGTAGCGCACCCGCGCCGCGACATCGTGAGCTGCGCCGCTCCTGATGAATGCTTCGCCGATGCCGGTGCATGACACCGCAACCCGGTCGTCCGCCCATGTCCCGGCACCGATGATCGGCGTATCGCCGACCCGCCCGGCAGGTTTGTTGAAGGTGCCGCCGGTGGAGGTTGCCGCCGCAAGGTTGCCGGCCGTATCAAGTGCCACCGCACCGACCGTGCCATGGCTTGACATCGCGCTGGCCGACCCGTGCTGGACATGCATGGTGTAATAGCTGTTCGGGTCGTCAACCACCTCCAGTCCCTGTGCGATCGCAAATCGCCGCGCCCCATCGCCGGCCCGCATGACGCAGCGCCCTTCCTCAAGGACGCTGCGCGCCGCTTGGACCGGGTGCACCAAATTGCTCAGGGCTGCCACCGCTCCGGCCTTGTGTGTGGCCCCGTCCATGATGCTAGCATCGAGCTCGACCACCCCTTCGGCATTCGGCGCAGAGCCGCGCCCGGCGACGTACAGGCCGCACACCTCAAGCTCCGCCACCATGTCGGCCACAACATCAAGGGCGGCGCGTCCGCCGGCCAGCATTTCATTGCCCGAGCCAATCAATTCGCTTAGGTGCGCACGCTGCGCTGAATAGTCCAGATTACGCCGCGCCCCGGCGCCGCCGTGTATCACAAGGGCATAAGTCATGTGTCCGATTCCATCTGCAACTTCGACACCCGCAACAAGCACCACCGATGACAGAAATCAAGCGCCGATGCACGCGGGATGGCTGGAGCCACCTGCGGTCTTGCTGTCTTGAAATCCTGCCTGCCCATCTATTTGTGGCGCCGGGTTGACGCTCGTTCAGACCGCAAGATCTACACGGATGCGACCAGTGGAACCTGTTCGCGGACCGACAGAAAGGCCCAGATGTCGCGGGTGAGTTGATTGGTCTGGTCCAGCAAACGATAGAGCCGGATGCTCAGTGGAATTTGCCAGTTTGGTTCACCGGTTACGGCCAGCAGGCCGGCCTCCAGGTCGGGTGCGACGAGGCTTCTTGGCAGCCAGGCGACGCCGGCGCCGTCGCGGGCGCGGATGCGCAAGGCACCGGCCATTGCGTTCTCGTAGACCACGCTCAACCTGTCGCGGATGCCTTCGGCATCGAGCAGCGGATCTATGTGTCGGGTGATCGGTGCCGCGACGCCGAACCGCAGGTAGGGGATGGGTGGCGCTGCGGCCTCTTCGAGGCAGAACAGCGGTTCTCCGTCGGGCCCGGCCTTGCACACCGGGATCAGCGCATCGTCGCCGATCACCAGCGAATTCAGGGACCGGATACCCGTGATAGCTTTGGCAAACCGGCTTTCATAGGCGATGACGAAGTCCACCTCGCCAGCCTTGAGCGCTTCGACGCAGCTTGGCAGGTCGTCGGCGCGCAGCCGTGACATGACCGGCCCGTAGGCGCTTTCGAACGCCTGAAGCCAGGCCGGATAGAACCGCCAGCCGATGGAATGCTGAGCGCCGAATGTGATGACATACTTGTCCGGCCGGGTGCGGGCTTCGACGATCTGTGCGCGCTCATGCTCGATGCGTGCCAGAGCCTGTTCCCCGGCCTCTAGCATTTGGAGCCCCGCCGTCGTCAGCGAGACCGGCTGCTTAGACCGGTCGACGAGGATGGACCCGACCCAGGCTTCAAGCGCCTTTATGCGGCGGCTGAAGGCCGGTTGGCTGATATGGCTCAACTCGGCGGCCTGCGAAAAATTGCCGGTGCGCGCGAGATTGCCGAGATCTTTGAACCAGGAAAAATCCATTCGGTTCACTCATGCATATTTTGCATAATATTAGTCGAACATAGCATTAGAAGCAAACACCGGGCTCACCTAGGCTGTCAAACAAACAACAACAGGGTGGGACGCTTCATGACCATGGTTGCCGCAGACACGCCGCACAGTGCCTATATCGACTTCACCCGCTTTGCGCGGCTGCCCCTGTGCCACCAGCCGACACCGATCGAGCTGATGGTGCGATTGAGCGAGAAGCTCGGCGGCCCGCGCCTGTTCATCAAGCGGGATGACTGCACGGGCCTGGCGACAGGCGGCAACAAGACGCGCAAGCTGGAGTTCCTGGTCGGCGAGGCGGTCAGCCAGAACGCCGACATGCTGGTCACGCAGGGCGCCGTGCAATCCAATCATGTGCGCCAGACGGCAGCGGCGGCATGCCGGGCAGGCATGAAGTGTCATGCCCTGCTGGAACGCCGGGTGGCCGATGCCGGCGACGCCTACGAGAACACCGGCAACGTGCTGCTTGACAAACTGTTCGGTGCCACACTGGAGTTTCGTCCTGCAGGTCTGGACATGAATGAAGAGGGGAGGGCGGTGGCCGAACGGCTGCGAGCTGAAGGCCACCGCCCGTATTTCATTCCAGGCGGCGGCTCGAATGCCACCGGCGCACTTGGCTATGTCTCGTGTGCGCAGGAAATTGTGCAGCACAGCCGGGAGACGGGGGCTTCCTTCCAATGGCTGGTAATGGCGACAGGCAGCACCGGCACCCAGGCCGGCCTTGTCGCCGGCTTCCATGCCTTGGACCATCACCTGCCGGTCATGGGTATCTCCGTACGCCAGCCGCGCGAAAAGCAGATCGCCGCCGTGCACAACCTGACAAAGCTGACCCTGGAAAAACTCGCAAGCCCCGGTATAGCGGCCAGCAGGATTCTGGTCGACGACGGCTATGTCGGCGAGGGATACGGCATACCGGCGCCATCGACGATTGAGGCCATCTCGATGACGGCCCGGGAGGAAGGCATCCTGCTCGACCCGGTCTACTCCGGCAAGGGCATGGCCGGCCTGATCGGCCTCATCCGCCAGGGATTCTTCAAGCCCACGGACACGGTCCTGTTTCTTCACACCGGCGGGGCATCGGCGTTGTATGCTTATCAGGACGCCTTGCTCGACCAGCCATCGTGAGGTGCACGGAACCGCGCATCACGGACATTTACCAATGAAAGGGAGGAAATCATGAAACACACACTCAGGTCACTAACCGCTGCCGCCGCATTGGCACTCTTGAGCAGCACCGCACTCAGTGCCGAAAAGGTCAATATCGGCGTGCCGTCGTGGACCGGCGCGCAGGCCATTGCGCACCTGCTTAAGGCGGTTGTCGAAACCCGCATTGGCGGTGAAGCCGGCCTGGTACCGGGCAACAACGCCACCATCTTCCAGGCCATGGACCAGGGCAAGGGCGACATCGATGTCCACCCGGATGTCTGGCTGCCGAACCAGGAAGCCTTTACCAAAAAGTATGTCGACGGTGCCAAGACGGTGACCCTGTCGAGCAATCCTTACGAGGGTAACCAGGGTTTCTGCGTGTCCAAGAATTTCGGCGAAGCCAACAACATCACCGACATTGCCGACCTCGGCCGCCCGGATGTTGCTGCCAAGATGGACAGCGACGGCAACGGCAAAGGCGAGATGTGGATCGGCGCCCCCGGCTGGGCTTCGGCCAACGTCAACGAGGTCAAGACCCGCGACTATGGCTTGCTCGATTTTATCGAGCCGATCCGTGCCGAGGAAAGCGTTAAAACCGCCCGTGTCAAGGACTCGATCGCCAAGAACGAGGGTTATGCCTTCTACTGCTACAAGCCGCACGCCATCTGGTACATGTTCGATGTGAAGATGCTGAGCGAGCCGAAATACGATCCGGCCAAGTACATCATGGTGCAGCCGTCGGATGATCCCGACTGGTACAACAAGTCGAAGGTCGCCACCAAGGACGCTCTCAAGAACGTGCAGATTGCCTGGTCGAACTCTCTGAAAGAACGCTCGCCGGCGATCACCGAGTTCTTCGAGCGCTTCCAACTGACCGCCGATGACGTTTCAAGCTTTGCCTTTGAAATCTCCGGTAACGGCCGCGACCCGGCAGAAGTTGCCAAGGAATGGATCGAAGCCAATCCCAAGCGCGTCGACGCCTGGCTCGGCCTGTAATCATTACAGTCTCGCGGCACCAGCCCGACCAGCTGGTGCCGTCGCCTCCGCAGAACGAGGTGCGCAAAGGGGCGTGGCAATAGGGGTGCGAAACAGTGTCGGCAACCGCAACCACTGAAACCGGCGAACGCATGATCGACATCTCAGGGGTCTGGAAGATCTTCGGGGACAATGCCGATGCCGCGCTGGCCGCCATCAAGGCCGACGGCCTTGGCAAGGCCGAAGTGCTTGCCAAGTTCAACGCTGTCGTCGGCGTTGCCGATGTCAGCCTTGATGTCAATCGCGGCGAAATCTTCTGTGTTATGGGTCTTTCGGGCAGCGGCAAGTCGACCCTGGTGCGCCATTTCAACCGACTGCTGGAACCGACCGCCGGCAAGATAGAGATCGAGGGCATCGACGTCATGTCGCTGGGGCCCGCCGAACTTCAGGCTTTCCGCAACCGCAAGATCGGCATGGTATTCCAGAACTTTGCCCTGCTGCCACACCGCTCTGTGCTCGACAATGTGGCGATGCCGCTGGAGATCCGCCGGGTCAACAAGAACGACCGGCTGCGGCAGGCGGCAAAGATCCTCGACATCGTTGAACTCGGCGCCTGGGGCAACAAATTCGCCCACGAACTCTCAGGCGGCATGCAGCAGCGCGTCGGCCTGGCAAGAGCGCTTGCCGCCGATCCCGACGTACTGTTGATGGACGAGCCGTTTTCGGCCCTCGACCCGCTGATCCGCCGCCAATTGCAGGATGAATTCATCCGGTTGTCTCATATTCTCAAGAAGACCACCGTCTTCATAACGCACGATCTCGACGAGGCCGTGCGCGTCGGCCACCGCATCGCCATCATGCGCGACGGCAAGGTTGTGCAGATCGGCACGGCGGAAGAAATCGTCATGCACCCGGCCGACGACTATGTCGCCGACTTCGTTGCCGGCATCTCGCGCCTCAAGGTGGTGCGCGCCCATGCCGTGATGCGCCCCATTTCCGAGTTCAAGTCCAAGGGTGGCAAGATTGCCAAGGCCACGCCGCGCGTCAACGAGGGCGAGGCGCTGAGCACACTCATTCACATGGCCATCGATGACGATGCACCGATCATCGTCGAAGATGGCGGCAGCGATGTCGGCGTCATTACCCGCCGCGACCTCTTGCGCACTGTGATCGAGGGGACCGAAGTATCATGACCGACGCCACGCTCACCGAAGATGCCCTTGCCGATCGCACCGAAGCTGCCGAAGCCCTGGCTGCGGAACGGCGCGAACAGGTTGCAGAATTCGTCCGCACCAGTCCGGGCTACTACGTCCGGCAGTTCGACCACATCGGCAGTCAATCCGGATTTGCCCCGACCTTCAATGCCATGGCCGGACTGTTCGGCCCCATTTGGTTCGGTGCCCGGGGCCTGTGGAACTGGGCGGTCGCCTTTCTCGTCGTCGAAACCATCGGCTTCGTACAGGTCGCCCTCGGTCTGTTCGGCGATCTGGCGGCGGGCGCACGCGACCGCATCGCGTCGATTGAGGGCACGCTCGCCCTGCGCAAGCAGCAGCTCGCCTCGGCCATCGAGACCAACTCAGACAAGGTCGATGTCTACAGGCGCACCGTGGAATCGCTGGAAAACGCCATTGGCGGCATCCGTCTGGAGGCCCAGCAGCTCGAAGAGCAGGGCATCTGGATTGCACTCACCGGCGTGGCCATCTTGGTCGCGGTCAAGGCGGTGCAATCCGTCGTTGCCAACACTGTTCTCGAATCGCGTTTTTCCGACTGGCTGTCCGACACGACGATCCCCTCCGGCATGCCGTTGAAGCACATGGCGTTCTCCGCCATCTTCGTCGTCATCATCGTCATCGCCGCGATGCTGCACTACAGCTTCCCTGGCGCCTACCCCGCGCTGACGGATTTCCCGACCGATCCGGGTATCCGGCTCACCGCCATCAAGTGGGTCGAGGCGTTCTTCACCTGGGCGGTGACCAATGGCGATGCGCTGTTCGACGCCATCACCTATTGCATCCGCCTGCTGCTCGATGCCCTTGAGGTGATCTTCGTCAGCACCCCGTGGATCGTCATCGCCAGTTTCATCGTGCTGCTGACCTGGCTGTCGGCCGGCGTGAGCACGGCGATCTACTCCGGCGCCTTCCTGGCTTACATGGGGCTCCTGGGCTTCTGGGAAAAAGCCATGACGACGCTCGCCCTGCTCGGCACCGCGGCCTGCCTGTCGATTATCATCGGCATCCCGCTCGGCATGTTCTGCGCCCGCCGGCCGCGGTTCTACTCATTCATCCAGCCGATCATGGATTTCATGCAGACCATGCCGGCCTTCGTCTTCATGATCCCAGTCATCGCCTTCTTCGGCACCGGCAAGCCGGCCGCCGTCGTCACCACCATGATCTTCGGCGGCACGCCCGTCGTGCGCCTCACCGTGCTCGGTCTGCGCGGCGTGCCCGAACATGTCCGCGAGGCCGCGATCTCGTTCGGTGCCAGCAAATGGTATCTGTTGAGCCGGGTCGATCTGCCGCTTGCCAGCCCGTCGATCCGTGCCGGCATCAACCAGACCATCATGCTGTCGCTGGCCATGGTCGTGGTCGCATCGCTGATCGGCGCCAAGGGCCTGGGTGAGGACGTGCTCGAAGCCCTGCAATACGCCAATGTCGGACAAGGCATCCTCGCCGGCTTCTCGATCCTGTTCTGCGCCATGATCCTCGACCGCATCGTACAGGGCGCCCGCAAGTGACGCCACTGGTACTGGTGCACGGCTTCATGGGCGGCAGCGCCCAGTGGTGGCTGCAGCAAACGGCGCTCGCCGACAATCAGGACATCATCGCCATCGACTTGCCCGGCTTTGGCGAAAATGCCCACATGCCGGCGCCGGACAGCATCACGGCCTATGCCGAATACGTGCTTGGCGAGTTGGACCGCCAGGACGTCGCCTCCTTCAATCTGCTCGGCCACTCCATGGGCGGCATGATCGTTCAGGAGATGGTGGTGCTGGCACCGCAGCGGGTTCGCAGGCTGATCCTCTACGGCACCGCCGCCGCCAGCGACCGCACCGGCCGCTTCGAGACTTTTAAGGAGAGCAAGCGCCGCGCCGAGGCCGATGGCGCCCAGGCAACCGCCCGCCGCATCGCTGCCACCTGGTTCCTGAACGGCGCCGATGCCCGGCACTACGACACCTGCGCCGCTCTGGCCGAGAAGGCTTCGCTGCAGGCCGTTCTCGCCGGCATCGACGCCTTCGGCAACTGGTCGCGCACTGAAAACCTCGCCAACATTTTCTGCCCCACCCTGATCATCTGGGGCGAACAGGACCGCTCCTACGCCTGGCATCAGATCGAACAGCTCTGGTGCACCATCCCGTCCGCGAGCCTTGCCGTCGTCCCCGGCTCAGCCCACGCGGTGCACCTGGAAAAACCGGACATCTTCAACGCGCTCGTGGCTGACTTTCTGCTTCAAGAGTGATGGAGCGCTGAAGGGTTCAGACACCCGCGGTGTCAACTTTACAATTCTTTACTCTGCCGAAAAGCGCCCGCAATGGCGCAGCCCCATGTTTGTTCCCATCGACGGTCGATGCACCGTCACCCCCAACCTAATGGAGCACACCATGGACAAGCACAATGACACCGACAACGGCACCGCAAACCCGAAGCGCAACCGCCGCGCCTTCCTCTTCGGTGCCGCACTGATGAGCGTTCTCGGCGGCGCGTTCGCGGTCAACGCTGTTGCCGACAGCAAGACCGTGCAGCACATGAAGATTGCCGCTTCGGACCACGGCGGCTGGTTTTCCGGCGACCGCCACAAGGCGCACTGGGGCGGACATCGCAAGGGCCGGTTCTTTGACATGTCGCAGGAAGAGCTGGAAGCAAAGGTGACCCGCATGGTCAAGCACGTCGCCATAGAGATCGATGCAACGGCCGAACAGCAGGACAAGATCATCGCTCTCGTCACATCCGCGGCAAGGGAAATCCGGCCGTTGCGCGAGGAAATGCGTTCTGCGGGGCGCCGGGTGCATGAACTGCTGTTGGCCGACAGCCTCGACAGAGCAGCATTGGAGGCGCTGCGCGCCGAACGGCTTGCGGAAACCGATCGCATCAGCAAGACTCTGATCAACACTGTTGCCGATATCGCCGAAGTCCTTACCCCACAACAGCGCAAGCTGTTGGATGAACGGATCGCGGAGATGCGGGCGAAGCGAAAAGGGTGGCATCGCGGATAACCGCGACCCACAATCGGTTGATGAGTGAAAAGATCCTTCTGATCGAAGACGACATCAAGCTGGCCGGGATGGTTGACGACTATCTCGGCCGGTCCGGTTTCGAAGTCACCCAGGCCCATTCCGGCACTGACGGGCTGGCTCGGCACAAGTCCCTGCACTTCGATGCCGTCGTGCTCGATCTGATGCTGCCTGACATGGATGGCCTGGATGTCTGCCGGGTCATGCGCTCAACCAGCGATGTGCCGGTTCTCATGCTGACCGCCAAGGGCGATCCAATGGACCGTATTGTCGGTCTGGAGCTGGGCGCTGACGACTATATGCCGAAACCGTTCGAGCCGCGTGAGTTGCTGGCGCGGCTGCGCGCCATCCTGCGGCGGGGCCGCCGGGCCGCAAAGGACAAAGCAGCCCGGTTCGGCCGGCTGGAGATTGACAGTGAGGCCATGCAGGCCAGGCTCGATGGCCGTGATTGCAACCTCACGGCCCACCAGTTCAACCTGCTTTGCACTCTCGCCACCGCGCCCGGGCGCGTTCTGACGCGGGAGTATCTGATGGATGCCCTCAAGGGCGAGGACCTGCAGGCCTTCGACCGATCGATCGATGTGCATATTTCCCGGATCAGGGCGGAAATCGAAGACGACCCGAAACACCCGCGACGCATCATAACCGTACGCGGCGCCGGTTATGTATTTGCCAGGGCGCAGGACTGAACGATGCTGCGCCGCCGTCTATACCTGCAAATCTACGGCACGATCATCGCCAGCCTGATCACGGTGGTGGCGCTGACCGCGATCCTGTGGTCGACATTCGTCCGCGACCGGTTCGATCACGATGTCTTCGAAACGATCGGCCGGCTGGCTGCGCTCAACCTGCCCGCAGCAAATGCGTCGGGCCCCGAGCAACACTCAGCCGTGCGCCGGCTTGCCCGGGATCTGGAAATCGATATTGCATTGTTTGACCGCAATCTTGACCGGATTGCCGCAAGCGATCCAGGCATT
This sequence comes from Aestuariivirgaceae bacterium, assembly GCA_965216335.1. Taxonomy (GTDB): domain Bacteria; phylum Pseudomonadota; class Alphaproteobacteria; order Rhizobiales; family Aestuariivirgaceae; genus JAHEJE01. Next base: position 3,070,116 of record OZ244154.1, read on the forward strand.
GTCCTGCCTCGCCGGTTTGATGGCGGGAAGGGCGGTTTCCGCAACCCGCGTGGCCATGCCTGGACGTTGCGGCTGCCGGACGGGCGCTGGCTTGTGGCCGACCTGCGCCGGCGCGGCGGGCGACGCCCCCTGCTTGGCCTGGCCCTGTTGCTTGCAAGCGTCGCCCTGGGTGTCGGGGTTGTTGCCTATCCTTTCGTACGCCGCTTGACCGGCCGCATTGAACGCTTGCAAGCTGGCGTTCAGCGCATCGGTGCCGGCGAGTTGTCGGCACGTGTCGAGGTCGAGGGCCGTGATGAGGTGGCCCAGCTCGCCGGGAGCTTCAATGATGCCGCCGACAAGATCGAAAACCTGGTCGGAGCGCATCGGCTGCTGCTCGCCAATGCATCACACGAATTACGCACGCCATTGTCGCGCATTCGCCTTGGCGTGGAGATGCTTGAAAACGATCCCGGCCCAGCCCGTGTCGCAACATTGCGCGAGGATATAGCGGAGCTCGACGAGCTCATCGACGAAATTCTCCTGATGAGCCGGCTCGATGCCCGCAGCAGTTCCGATCTTTCGCAGCCGATCGACCCGCTCGCACTGGTGGCCGAGGAGTGCTCGCGCTATGCAGACTGCGAGGCGACCGGTGCGGCACCTGAGATGATCGGCGACCCACGCCTTCTGCATCGCATGGTTCGCAATCTTCTCGAAAACGCGGCGAACTATGGCCGCCCGCCAGTGGTGGCAAACGTCGCCGCAGCCGATGGCTACGTCATCCTGACCGTAAGTGACACCGGCAGCGGTATTCCGGAGGGCCTGCAGGACAAGGTGTTCCAGCCCTTCTACCGCATTCCTGGGCATCAGAACGTAAAGGGATACGGTCTTGGTCTGTCTCTGGTACGCCAGATTGCCGAGGCCCACGGCGGTACGGCCAGCATCGTGCCCAAATCTGAAGCCACTTCGGCAATCCGCGTGACATTGCCCATGAACCGCCGGACGGGAGCAGTGGACTGACGGAAACGATCCGCAGCGCCCGACAATCCTACCGCTCTTCCGGGCGCGGCCTGCTGGCAGTGTTCGACAAGTCTCGCACCGGAAAAAACCGCTCATACAAGCCCTTGCGGAACGGGCCAACCGCACACCATCCCTCACCGCCCCCAAAACACCCCATCCACTCCCAGATCCCCCTCAGCCACGATAAGCCCGCGCTCGATCAGGCGTTCGATGTGGGCCAGGGTCGACATGGCTGCTGCCGGGTGCAGTCGGGCGTCGACGTTGGCGTAGACCGCCCGCACGATTTCCATCACCGTACGGTCGCCGGCTCTGATGCGGTTCAGGATCGCTTCTTCGCGCATCTTACGGTGGGTCTTGAAGGCGCGCACGAAGGGTTGGGGGTCTCGTTTTTCCGGGCCGTGGCCGGGCCAGTAGACCTCCTCATCGCGCGCCAGCAGCACGTCGAGCGAGGAAAAGTAGTCCGCCATGTTGCCGTCCGGCGGGGCGATGACGCTGGTCGACCAGGCCATCACGTGATCGCCGGAGAACAGGGCATTTTCCTGTTTCAGTGCGAAGGCCATGTGGTTCGAGCAGTGGCCGGGCGTGAACACCGCTTCCAGGTCCCAGCCAGCGCCGTCGATGACGTCGCCGTGGGCAAGCGTGACGTCCGGCGCAAAGTCCATGTCGCCGCTGGCGTCGAGCTGCACGTCGCCCGAAACCACGGCCCGCGACCGGGCGCCGGCACCATGCGGACCATAGCCATAAGTCTTTGCGCCCGTTGCCTGCTTCAGCCGTTCGGCCAGTGGCGAGTGGTCGCGATGGGTGTGGGTGATGACGATGTGACTCACCGGCCTGTCGCCGATCGCCGCCATCAGAGCTGAAAAGTGCGAATCGTCATCCGGTCCGGGATCGATCACCGCCAGTTCCCTGTCGCCGACCAGATAGCTCGCGGTTCCGTGGAAGGTGAAGGCGCTCGGGTTGCGGCAGACCAGCCGGCGCACCAGCGGCGAGACCTGCACGGCCTTGCCGTACTGAGCCTCAAATGCGCGCTCGAACGTCAGGTCAGCCATAGTGTGCCTTCGACATTTTGCCTGTTGCCCCGTGCCGCGTTTGACGCAATAACAGGGCAGCACCGTACTCGCATGTTCACGATCGCAATGACAAGGGGATGTTCATGAACCAGGCACTTAGCGCACCGCACACATTGGCCGGCCGGCTGTGGCCGCAGACCGCTGCGAACACTTGGGGCCGGGCTGTCCTGTTGGCGGTCCTCGGGACCATCGCCCTGTGGGTGTCGGCAAAGATCAAGGTCGATCTGGGTGCGGTACCGATCACCATGCAGTCAGCCGTCATCCTGGGGCTGGGCGCCGCCTTCGGCTGGCGGCTCGGCGCGGCAACCCTGATGCTCTATCTCGCGCAAGGTGCGGCTGGCCTGCCGGTGTTTGCCGGAACGCCGGAAAAAGGCATTGGCCTGGCCTACATGATGGGGCCGACCGGCGGTTATCTCGTTGGCTTCGTGCTGGCGGCTGCGGCCATCGGCTATCTTTCCGAGCGCGGATTCGATCGGCATCCGCTCAAGATGTTTGTCGGCATGCTCGCCGCGACGGCGCTGATCTACGTGCCTGGCCTTACCTGGCTGTCGGTGCTGATCGGTGCTGAAAAGGCGATCCAGTTCGGCCTCCTGCCGTTCATCTGGGGCGACGTGATCAAGGCCGGTCTGGCTGCGGCGGTTTTCCCGGCTGCCTGGATGCTGCTGAAGCGTTAGAGCTTGGCCTGCCAGGCCTCCCGCAGATCGGCGACCGTTGAGGCGGTCAGCGTCTGGACGAGTCGTCGAACTCGCGATGGCCGGACGTCGATAAATCGTCGACCACTTCGATCACGGCACTGTCTTCGACCGCATCGACGATCTGCCGTTCCGGCTCGTCCTGCCATGATGCCGGAATGGCGGGTTTTGTCCGAGGCGACGGCGGGCGGCTTGTGGCCTTGCGCGCCGGGGGCTGCGTTTTGGCCGTGCGTGGCTTTGCGGCGACTTGGTTTTCAGGTTTGCCCGCCGCGTTGGATGGTTTCTTCTTGCGGGCAGGCGAACGCGCGGGCTGTTTCGCAGAATGCTTTCCGGGCTGTTGCGCAACGGCTCCGCTACGTTCCGGTGTCTTTTTTCGGGTTCTTACCCGTGTTTCACGGCGTTTGAGTGCGTCGAAGCTTTTCGCCACCGGCAGCTCGGATGTCGATCTGTAACCGCTGCCGGGCGCCACTTGCAGTTCCTGCGCCGATGCAACGGCACCGGACAACAAAAGCACCGCCAGGGCACAGAAAATGAAGTTTAGGAAATGTGAATTCCGGTGCATTCACAAACGCTTATCTGAAATTCGCCCCGCTTCGGGCGATCAACTGTCGTGGTAGAAAATGTGCTTGCCGATCTTGATCAGCCGCTTCATGGCGCCTGACCAGCGCGGGTTGACATAGTCCGCATGATAGTGCGTGGCAGTGGAAATCACCCGGACGTCCGAAGCACCATTGATCGCCCGCTTTGCAACTCGCTGCGCCTGCCGCCAGGCCTTGCCTGGCCGTGGGTTGTCCGCACTGCCGTCGCAGGCAAATGAGAACTGGCACGAGTTCCTGCGGTGGGCGCCCTGGTAGACAACGTCACAGATCGTGTTCGGATAAACCTTGCTCTTCACCCGGTTCATGATCACCTTTGCAACGGCCAGCTGACCGAGCTCAGATTCCGAACGGGCTTCGAAGTATATCGCACGGGAAAGGCAGCTCATCCCGGCCAGGCGCCTCTTGCGGGCTTGCATGATCCGGCGCTTGCGTTCTGTGCCGACCTTCCAGTTGCGCTCAAGCTGTCCGATCGACGGCGTCACGATCATCTGGTCGAGGCGGGCAAGCTGTTCCTGCGGTTCGATCACTTCCGGCGCGACTTCAAAATCGCCCTTGCCGCCACTCAACACCTCTGGGCGCAGCGATGCCATCTGCAGCCGCAGTTCGTATTCTGCCGGCGCCTGCAAAAGCGAGGATTTTCTGGCAATCGTCGATGCCGGCGTCGCCGATGGCAGGGTAGCGTCCGACCACTGCTGCTTTGGAAGAGCTGCACTGGCGCTGGCCTGCTGGCCGAGATAATGTCCGGTAATGGCTACGCCCACCGTCAAGGTGATGCCGGCGATCCCAAAAGCAAGCATTTCCGACAGGCTGTGGCCGCGGGCCTCTTCAGAAACCTGCGGGCTGTCGTAGCCGATACTCTCGCGACGAAACTTCCTCACGCCCCGCGTCTTCCCCACGCTGAAAGGTCTACAGTCCAATCATTCCCACTTTAGAGCCCCAGCGTTTATCATAGGTTAACCATAAACGACAACCCCTGTAGACCAAAGTTCTGCCCGCGCCTGATAGACGAATTGCCGTTTGGTTAACAGCGTGGTTTATGGTCTGATTGCGGCTTGCGCGGCCGCCAGGCGTGCGATCGGCACACGAAACGGCGAACAGGACACATAGGTCAGACCGATATCATGGCAAAACTGGATTGAAGCCGGGTCACCGCCATGTTCGCCGCATATGCCAAGCTTGATGTCACTGCGCACAGCGCGGCCGCGTTCAGAAGCAATCCTGACCAATTCCCCGACACCGTCGATATCGAGTGAGATGAAGGGATCGACGGGCAGGATGCCCTTTGCGGTATACTCGCCCATGAAACGGGCTGAATCATCACGGCTGATGCCGAATGCCGTTTGTGTCAAGTCATTGGTTCCAAACGAAAAGAATTCAGCAGCTTGGGCTATCTCGTCTGCCTTGAGGCAGGCCCTTGGCAACTCGATCATGGTACCGACCAGATAGTCGATCTTGCGGCCGGTTTCGGCCTGCACCTGTTCGCCCACCGCCACGATGCGCGAGTTTATAATATCGAACTCAGCACGGGTTGCGATCAGCGGGACCATGATTTCTGGGATTGGCGGTTTGCCGGCGCTTTCCGTCACCTCTACCACGGCCTCAAAGATGGCTCTCGCCTGCATCTCTGCGATTTCCGGATAGGAGATGGCGATCCGGCAGCCGCGGTGGCCGAGCATCGGGTTGAATTCCTGCAATTCAGCGACCCGCGCACGCATCGTTTCGGGGTCCGCCCCGATCGCGTCGGCCACTTCATCGGCTTCTTCCTGGGTGGACGGCAGAAACTCATGCAGCGGCGGATCCAGTAGCCGGATTGTTACCGGCAGACCGGACATGATCTCGAACAATTCGACAAAGTCGCCACGTTGCATTGGCAGAATCTTGTCAAGCGCCGCACGCCTTTCCCCCTCTGACCCGGCAAGGATCATTTCACGCACCGCAGCGATGCGTTCACTGTCGAAAAACATGTGCTCGGTGCGGCACAGCCCGATGCCTTCGGCTCCAAAGTCGCGTGCCATGCGCGCATCGACCGGTGTGTCGGCATTCGTGCGGATGGCAAGCGTTCGGATTTCATCCGCCCAGCCCATCAGGGTCGAAAAATCACTCGAGAGTTCCGGCTTTATGGTCGGCACGAGGCCGTTCATCACCTGTCCGCTCGAGCCATCGACGGTGATCGTATCTCCCTTTTTCAGCACGGTGCCGCCGGTGGTGAGCTGCTGGGCCTCGTAGTCGACGAAAATGCCGCCGGCACCGGACACGCACGGCTTGCCCATTCCGCGCGCCACGACGGCTGCATGCGAGGTCATGCCGCCCCGGGTGGTCAGGATGCCTTCGGCCGCATGCATCCCGTGGATATCCTCCGGAGAGGTTTCGACGCGGACCAGAATGACCTTTCGCCCAGTCGCGACCAGGCGTTCGGCTTCGTCCGATTCAAAGACGATCTCGCCTGACGCCGCGCCCGGCGAAGCGGGCAGACCGGTCGCCAGTACCACCCGTTCGGCGCTTGGGTCGAGCGTCGGATGCAGCAGCTGGTCCAGCGCATTGGGTTCGATGCGCGCCACAGCTGCTCGCTTTGTGATCAGGCCTTCACCCGCCATGTCGCAGGCAATCCGCAGAGCGGCAGCCACCGTGCGCTTGCCGGCACGGGTCTGCAGCATCCACAATTTGCCTTCCTGGATCGTGAACTCCAGGTCCTGCATGTCCTTGTAGTGCCGTTCCAGGCGGTCAAAGATTTCCGTCAATTCAGAGAACGTTTCAGGCATCAGTGCTTCAAGTGATGCGGCGTCTGATCCGGCGGCAATGCGCGCCGCCTCGGTGATGTTCTGGGGTGTGCGAATGCCGGCAACGACATCCTCTCCTTGAGCGTTGACCAGGAACTCACCGTAGAGTGCCTTCTCGCCGGTTGATGGATTGCGCGTAAAGGCGACGCCGGTTGCCGATGTATCGCCGAGATTGCCGAACACCATGGCCTGGACATTCACCGCCGTGCCCCAGTCATCCGGAATGTCGTTGAGCGTGCGATAGGTGATTGCCCGGGCCGATTGCCAGGATCCGAACACCGCATCTATGGCGCCCCACAATTGCGCCATGACGTCTTGCGGGAAGGCTTCGCCGGTAGCCTCTTCGACGATCATCTTGTAACGGGCGATGATCTCGCTCCAGTCTTGTGCCGAAAGACCGGTGTCCAGCGTGTGCCCGTGCTCGTCCTTGTAGTTCTCCAGGATGTCCTCGAAGTCATGATGGTCGACACCGAGCACCACGTCCGAATACATCTGGATGAAACGCCGGTAGCTGTCGTAGGCGAATCGACGGTCGCCGGAGCGGGCGGCCAACCCTTCAACAGTGTCATCGTTCAAACCGAGATTGAGAACAGTGTCCATCATGCCCGGCATCGACACACGGGCACCGGACCGGACAGAAACCAGCAGTGGCTTTTTGGCGTTGCCGAAATCGGACCCCACCTTGCGCGCGATGAAGTTCACAGCCTCTTCAACCTGGCTGTGCAGTTCCTGAGGATACGCACGACTGTTCTTGTAGAATGCGGTGCAAACTTCGGTCGTTATGGTGAAGCCTGGTGGTACAGGTAGCCCGAGGTTGCTCATTTCGGCGAGATTGGCGCCCTTGCCCCCGAGCAGTTCCCTCATGGCCGCATCACCTTCGGATGCGCCGTCCCCGAAGCGGTAAACCCATTTGGCCGCCATATTCAAAGCCCTTTCAGCTGCCGCGAATCCCCAACGCAATCCTTGCCGGCGACAAACACTCCGGCGTACTGGTCCGTCAAGTGCGAGAATCGCCGCGCTGCGTGGCGTTCTCTTAACGCATTTTACGCAACCACAGACCGTTTTCGATTCCTCCAGGGTGCACCGGGATCTTCGCAAGCACAGTGGCATCAATGGCTTCGCGCATATTGCGTACCGCGTAGGCACTGGAGAAGACCGCTTCATAAGGGCCCTGCAACAATGCAGCGACCGCGTTCTGCTCGCTGTACCCGAGAGGCGCCCAATCTGCAGGATAGGCGTCAGGCAGAAAGATGTCGTGGAAGAACACAAACACCCCATCCGCGACCAACGGCAAGATGCGGTTCACCATCACTTCGACGTCACTGCCCGGCATGAAGACATGGCTGGAGTCCATACACAGGAAATCGCCGGCAGCAAGAGTTTCGAACACACGGAAATCGGCTTCCTGCAGCGTCGTTTCCTGTAACTTTACAGCCAACCTGGAGGTGTCGGCGCGCGGTTGTGGGTCGATCGCGGTAAACTCGACTGAGAGCCCTTCATCGGCAATCGCACGGCATAGCCAGCGGGTCGAATGACCGCTGCCGATCTCGACAATCCGTTTAGGGCGGTGCCGCCGGACCATTGCATAGTGGGCCGCCGCATCGAGTCGCGGGAACCAGTCCTGTTCAAAGCGCGGTTGCGGTGGACTCAAGCCCTCGATGGCGAGAAGTGCTTCGGCATGGCTGTCGATCTCGTCAAGCAACTTCTGGAACTCAGGTTCCCGCTCGGCGAATTTCGACTGCAATTGAGGATAGGGCTGATGCTCGAAATGCCCGGTACTGGCCGCCCGGGCATAGGGTATGAAAAACCCACTGCGCCGCACGCCCAGCACTGTCTCCAAACCCAACCGGATGCGTAGTAGTCTTGATCGCAGCTGCACCTGTCCGAACCCTTTAATGCTTGAGGCCTACTTTCGCGGTATCGCCCCGGTAGCGCCTGGCGTCAACCGATACACGGTGCTGAGATTCTCCCGGTGTGCCTCAAATTGTGGGGTCACCACAACTAGTGGGTGTGGCACCGGTGGGCCGGCCGAACAGCACTCTGGCGCAGGGCGGTGGGATGTGTTCACCAACGCGCAGACTCCGGTTTAGTTGGCGTTTCAGTGTTTTCGATGGCTTTGAGCGCTTGTTCGGTTGCTGATGCAAAGCCGGCAGGTCGAAAATGACCGCTTGATCAAGCCAGGCGCCGAAAAAGCTCGACAAGGCGCAGCAACAGCGATTTCGCGGCACCCGTGGCGTTGTGTGACAATTGCCACACTTATTAGTTGCAACCACTGGTTGCTATGCCGCAACGTCGGTTTTGTGTATAAACGTACGTTAACACTTTGTTAATGTTTGAAAAATGAAAAACATAAACCTGGAACAGGGGGGCTCCGAGTTCCTGGCCGTATCTGACGCGGGTACGGTGACTATTGCTGATTCCGCCCTGCTGTTGAATGCAGAGTATGCCCGCGACGGCAGCGACCTGAAGCTGACCGGCCCCGACGGCACAGAATTCGTCGTCTCCGGGTACTTCAATCTTGCAAGTCCGCCCACCCTGATTTCAAGCGATGGCCAGGCCTTGTCGGGCGAAACCATCGCTTTGCTGGCAGGCCCGCAGGCGCCGGCGCAGTACGCCCAGGTGACCGGGGGCCAGTTTGGCGAGCCGATCGGCCAGGTCGAAACCTTGTCCGGTACAGCCTCCGCACAGCGTCCGAGCGGCCTTACGGTTGAGCTTGAGGTCGGCGCACCGGTTTTCAAGGGGGACGTTGTATCCGCCGGTGACGGTGCGACGGTTGGCATTACCTTCCTCGACAAGACGGTGTTCACGATTTCCGACGGCGCCACGATGGTGCTGAACGAGATGGTCTACAATCCGGAAGGCAGCTCCAATTCGATGCTGTTCAACCTGATTGGCGGGACAGCGGCATTCGTTGCCGGCGCTGTGGCCAAATCCGGTGAGATGAAGGTTGAAACGCCGGTGGCGGTGATGGCCATTCGCGGAACGACGCCGTTTGCGACCTGTCAAGGCGGCCCTGAAGGTTGCGTGTTCGGTGGTGAAGAAGGCGAGTACGTTCTGCTGCACAAGATCGCCGGAAAGATCCTCGCAACGATCGGTGATCCATCGGTGGTCGTGCAGTTGCAAGGGGTCAATGCGGATCCCGTGGTCTCGAGCCCGAATGCCGATCTCCAGGCCGTCATGCAGAAGGTCTTCGGCGCTCTGCGCGAGACCGTCAGCATTCTGGAACAGCGTGCCGAAAGCGGCGAGGCATTGATCAATGGACCCGGAACAGGTTCTCCACAGTTCGCTGCCGAAGGCTTCATTGAGAGTATTGCCGGCTTCTTCAAGAGCAGCTTCACGCGCCTGCTCAATGAAGCGCAAATTGCACCGGAAGACACCGAAGTCACAGGTCAGATTGAGCAGCTTGATCCCCAGCCGATCCTGTCAGATTCGACAACTGAAGACGAAAGCGTGGTCATCGAGGTCATCAATGAACAGGACGTCCTCAACCTTGGCCAGAACTCGGTCATCATCGGCGCAATTGTCACATCCGGACAGGGTAGCGCTCAAGTCGGTGCTGACGGGAAGTCGGTAATCTATGATCCGGGCTCGGCCTATGATGACCTTTCGAAGGGTGACAGTGCCGCGGTCCAGATTTCGATTTTGGTCGATCAGGGGAACGGCCAAACCGCCAATGAAACGATTTCCGTAACGGTTCTGGGGGTCAATGACGATCCTACCGCGAACGACGACCAGGCTGCAGTCGGCGAGAACTCCATCGTTGATATAAAGGTACTGGCAAACGACACGGACCCGGATGCCAACGACAGCCTGAATGTCGCTTCTGCAAACGTGACAGCCGGCATGGGCGTCGCAACAGTTGCGCCCGGTTCCAAATCGATACTGTACGATCCCGGATCGGCCTATGAGCATCTGGCGGCCGGCGATACGGCCAATGTTGAGATCACATACACCATATCCGACGGAAACGGCGGGACGGATTCAGCGAAGGCCTTCGTCACGGTTAAGGGCGTCAACGACGATCCGGTTGCAAACGCCGATCAGGCACAGGTTGCAGAAGGCGGCAGCGTTGTCGTCGATGTCCTGGCAAACGATACCGACGTCGATGCGACGGACCAGTTGTCCGTTGTTTCCGCCTCTGTTCCTGCCGGGCAGGGAAGTGCGGGTGTTTCCGCGGACGGGTTGTCGGTGGTTTACGATCCCGGTTCCAACTTCGAGGGCCTTGGTGTCGGGGATACGGCAACGGTTGTCGTCACCTACGGCATCGCGGATGGCAATGGCGGCACGTCTACCTCGACAGTCCGCATCACTGTCGAAGGCACAAATGATGGTCCTGCCGCGCGCGCCGACCAGGCCGGAACCGGCGAAAATTCGGCGGTGCGAATTCACGCCCTGGCCAATGACACCGATCCCGACGGGAGCGATGCACTTGTCATAACCGGCGCTGCGATCAGCGACGGACTGGGCAATGTCAGAGTAGCGACCGACGGTCAGAGTCTGGTTTACGACCCTGGCAATGCTTATGACAGCCTGGCCGTGGGCGAAACCGCGATGGTCAAGATTTCCTATGACATCTCCGACGGCAACGGCGGGACCGATTCGGCAACTGCGGTTGTTACGGTCTCCGGCGTCAACGATGAACCCAATGCGCGAAACGACAGCGCGACGACCGACGAGGACTCGACGGTCCGCATCGGCGTTCTGGCAAACGACAGCGATCCGGATGGATCGGATGTGCTGACCGTTTCGGCTGCCTCGATCTCCAGCGGACTGGGTTCGGTCAAGGTATCGGCCGATGGCAATTCGGTGGTGTACGATCCCGGCACCGATTACAACTTCCTGGCTTTAGGTGAGACGGCAACCGTCAAGATCAAGTACACGGTTTCGGACGGTAATGGCGGTACGGATGTTGCTACGGTATCCGTGGCCGTCACTGGCGGCAACGATGCGCCGACCGCACTGGCTGATGCGGCCAGTACCGGGGAGACCCGTGCCACGACCATCGACGTGCTGGCCAACGACAGCGATCCCGATACCAGCGATGTCCTGACGGTGACCAATGCCGTGATCATCAGCGGGCTTGGCACCGCTGGCGTCTCTGCGGACGGATTGGCGGTCGAGTATGACCCGGGAACGGCCTACAACGACCTGGCCGCCGGCGAGACGGCGCTGGTCAAGATCAGATACACGATTTCAGACGGCAATGGCGGCACGGACACAGCGATTGCAACCGTCACGGTCCGCGGAACCAATGACGGGCCGGTTGCCCGCCCGGATACCGCCAGTGTCGGCGAGGATTCAACGGTCGTCATACCGGTTCTCAACAACGACAGTGATGCCGACGCCAGCGATGAGCTTGTGGTTACCAATGCGACGGTGATTGACGGACTTGGTTCTGCCGCTGTGAGTGCAAATGGACTGTCGGTGGTCTACGACCCGGGCGGTGCGTACAATTCCCTGGCGGTCGAGGAAACGGCAACGGTCAAGATCAGATACACCATCTCTGACGGCAACGGCGGGACCGATACAGCAGTTGCCACCGTAACGGTGAACGGCAGCAACGATGCGCCGACCGCACTGGCTGATGCGGCCGGTACCGGGGAGACCCGTGCCACGACCATCGACGTGCTGGCCAACGACAGCGATCCCGATACCAGCGATGTCCTGACGGTGATCAATGCCGTGATCATCAGCGGGCTTGGCACCGCTGGCGTCTCTGCGGACGGATTGGCGGTCGAGTATGACCCGGGAACGGCCTACAACGACCTGGCCGCCGGCGAGACGGCGCTGGTCAAGATCAGATACACGATTTCAGACGGCAATGGCGGCACGGACACAGCGATTGCAACCGTCACGGTCCGCGGAACCAATGACGGGCCGGTTGCCCGCCCGGACACCGCCAGTGTCGGCGAGGATTCAACGGTCGTCATACCGGTTCTCAACAACGACAGCGATGCCGACGCCAGCGATGAGCTTGTGGTTACCAATGCGACGGTGATTGACGGACTTGGTTCTGCCGCTGTGAGTGCAGACGGACTGTCGGTGGTTTACGACCCGGGCAGTGCGTACAATTCCCTGGCGGTCGAGGAAACGGCAACGGTCAAGATCAGATACACCATCTCTGACGGCAACGGCGGGACCGATACAGCAGTTGCCACCGTAACGGTGAACGGCAGCAACGATGCGCCGACCGCACTGGCTGACGCCGCCGGCACCGACGAGGACAACAGCGTGAACATCGCAGTCCTTGCCAATGACACAGATCCTGACACGTCAGACAAGTTGGCGGTTACGGATGCGTCCGTGACCAGCGGACTGGGCACTGCAACGACATCCGCTGACGGATTGTCGGTCGTTTACGATCCCGGCAGCGCATACAATCATCTGGCAGTTGGTGAGACCGCGATCGTCAAGATCAACTACACCATTGCCGACGGCAACGGCGGAACGGACGCTGCAGTGATTACTGTGACTGTCCACGGTGTTAACGACAAGCCGACGGCGAACGATGATCTCGGCGAGACGGACGAGGAAACCTCTGTCGTTATTGATTTGGTTGGCAATGACACCGATCCTGACTCAAATGATGTGCTGAAGGTCGTAGCCGTCAGCGTGCCCGCCGGTATGGGGTCGGTTTCGATTGGCGAAGATCAACAGTCCGTGGTGTTCGATCCAGCAGGTGATTTCGAGTTCCTGCCTGAAGGCGAGACGACCACGGTCGACATCTCCTACACGGTGTCGGACGGGAATGGCGGCACTGACACGGCGACAGCCACCGTCACCGTAACCGGCGTCAACGATGCAGCGATCATCACCGGACAAAAGACAGGCGAGGTCACCGAACGTGATGAGGTCGATACCGCCGAAGGAACTCTCTTCGTAAACGATGTTGATCAAGGCGAATCAGAGTTCCTGGCGTCGACGCAGACCGGCATCTACGGGACCCTGGCGCTGACCGCAGCCGGGTTGTGGGTGTATACACTCGACAACACCGATGAGGACACGATAGCTCTCAGCTTCGAGGACTCTGAGACGGACATTTTCACCATATCGTCGCTGGACGGCACGACCGATCAGATCGTGATAACCGTAAAGGGCGCTGGATTCGATTTCGAATACAACGATTTCGGCGGTAACAGCGGTAGTTCCGAGTTCAAGTCGATCGATAGCGGAACCATCGAAACCTCACAGATCAACCTGATCATCACACCGATGCCGCTTCTGATCGACGGTGTGCCCAACAAGGTCAATGCAACCCAAACCGACCTGGGTATCGGTACGGGTCAGACGATTTCCGCCGAAGAGGGCATCCGCATGGAGATCGTCGCCGGCGTGAATGATGCCGACCAGAACGACATCGACATGGTCAGTTTCGACACCCACATTGCGGTTCAGGTTTTCAAGGCCGGCCTGGTTCAGGTTCAAGGGGACAGCAGTCAGACGGCCACGGTTCAACTGCGGCTCGTCAATGCGGATGAAGACAGCGATTTCGATACTCAGGCCGACGCGGGAGACATCGTTGTGCCGATTACCGCTGGCGATGTCACCATCACCAAGGCGTTCGGCAATTCGGTTGTCGCCGAGACCTTCACTCTTGGCGATACGGTGATCATTGCCGGACTGCAGCAGGGCGACATTCTCACCGTGGACTCGTCACTGGTCTTTAACCGGGTTGAAATCGAAAACGGCAGTGATGAAATTCATCCCGTCACAGGTCTGCCCTTCGGCGGCAACGACTTTGAAGTCGGTGTGCTCGGCTTCAACATGCCGGATGAATTGCTGCTTGTCGGCGATGCCAACGACAACACGCTGACCGGCCAAGCAACGAACGACACGCTCGACGGACGTGGCGGCAAGGACATGCTGATCGGCGGCGACGGCGTCGATGTGTTCGTGCTCGGTCAGGACCTGTCCACCGGAAGCCTGGCCGATATTCTGGTCGACTATCAGGAAGGCGTCGATGTCGTTGATGTCACGGAACTGTTCGATCTGGCTCCCGGCGATTTTACAGAAGCCGGTATTCAGGAGTTCGTCCGCTATATCTCTTCGGCCGACAACGATGCCGATGACCCGGCTGGCGCGGTCGGAGATGTTTTCATCGATGCCGACGGTGCGGCGAACGGTGAGAACTTTGTGCTGGCAGCCCACATCGATACGGCACCGACATCCGTCATTTTCCGAGCGGACGACGGCAACGTTCTGGATTACGTTACCGTCGTCTGATCACATCATACGCTGACGGCAAGCCGTTTTCATATCGGTGCGATACAACAGTCAGAAAATGTAACCCTGATACCGTGGGTGTTACTTCTGATCCGCAACATAGACACCGTCCCAGTCTTTGGGCGGCGCCGTTGCCTGAAACTGTCTGATGCGATCGCGGTAAAGGTCATACAGCCCGGTCAGGTCAATGCCGGGTGGCAGATCTTGCTCCGCAGCGGCCAGGGTGCGCCCAGCCTCGGCCCAGTCCATGGTGCGATAGCTGGCAAGCGCGGCGTGGTGCTGTTCTGAAAACCGTTTAAAGCTCCCTGCCTGGGCCAAGTCCGGACCGCCAAGCAATGCATAGATCCGCTGTGGGATTTGTTTGCCGACCACGCGGATCATGTCCACCTCGACAAACGCAAAATCGGGCGCGAGCCTGGCCGTGTCCTCACCGGTGAGGATCGAAAGCCGATACTGTTTGGTCAGCCCCTCGATGCGTGATGCAAGGTTGACCGGGTCACCGAGTGCCGAATAGTTGAAACGCCGCGTCGACCCCAGATTGCCAACCAGGCAGGTACCGGTGTTGATCCCGATGCCGGCCCTCAGAGGAATGAAATTGCGACCCGCCTCTTTGGCCTCCTGCTCGAGGGCAATGTTGAGCTCCTGCAGCGCCTCCACCATGCCCAGCGCTGCCAGACAAGCGTTGCCGGCATGGGCCTCATCATCTACCGGTGCATTCCAGAAAGCCATGATGGCGTCGCCCATGTACTTATCGATTGTGCCCTTGTGCTGCATGATGATGTCGGAAAGCGGCGTCAGGAACCGGTTCATCAGCCGGGTGAGGCCCTGCGGGTCGTCGGCAAACGTTTCCGAGATGGCAGTAAACTGACGAACGTCGGAGAACATCAGGGTCAGTCTGCGGGTCTCGCCGCCGAGTACCAGCATGTCGGGGTTTTGTGTCAGTTGCTGCACCAGGGCCGGCGAAAGATACTGTCCGAAAGCACCTCTGATCGAGTTGCGCTGCAATTCCTCTCGGAAGTAGTTGATGAAGGTCAGGACGAAGAAGATGGCAAAGCTGGATCCCAATGGAAGGACCACGTCGATCAGTATGCGCTGCTGGTCGAACAAGTACCACGAACCGGCAACCAGCACTGCAGCGGCGATCGCACCAGTCACAACAACCGGCAATGCCCCGAGCATGGGCACAAGAAGGATGATTGCCAGGCCGACAAACAGGATCAGCAGCACCTCAACACCGACAGCATAGTGAGGCCGCACGAGAATGGTCTTGCTGAGAATGGACTCGATGAGTTGCGCATGGATTTCAACGCCGGGAACCGTGCTTTGCAGAGGCGTGGCCTTGAGGTCGTGCAGGCCGATGGCCGATGTTCCGACAAGGACAAGCTTGTTCTGCATAAAGCCTTCGGGAACTTCGCCCGCCAAAAGCTTTCTGACCGGTATGAACCGTTTGGGATCGGACGGCGCGAAGTGAAGCCATATTTGTCCGTTGCGGTCCGTTGGCACCTGATTTCCGGCCAGTACGATGTCGGTCACTCCGGCGTCGTCGCGCTTTAGCAGCAGTGTCGTTTGGCCCGTCGCCAGGCGAAGCATCTCGATTGACAGCGATGGAAACATCTTGCCCTGGGCCAGCATGACAGCAGGCAAACGCCGAACGATACCGTCGAAGGCCGGGTGAATGGTCACCAGGCCGTGCCCCTTGGCGGCATCCTCGAGAACCGGAATGTTCTCGATCAATCCGGGAAACTGCACCAGAAACGGCTTGGGATCACCGCCGACAAGGGCAAACGCCGCCTCACCGGGATATTTTCGCAGCTTCACGCTCGTTACCTGATTGTGCCCAGACTGCCCAAGCACGACGCGCGCATTGGAGATCGCCTTGGCGAACACCTCGTCGTTGCTCAGCAGGGCGTCCAACCGGCGCCTGGTATCGATGTCGATGCCCGGCCAGTGTTGCGCCAGTCTGTCGGGCGACAACCGGTCGTACTCGGGAAACAGGATGTCGAAACCGGTAACAATGCCTCCGTGACGCTGTACGGCGCGTACGATGTCTGCCAGCCGCGTGCGCGGCCAGGGCCACTGCCCGTAGTCCTCGAGGCTGGTTTCGTCGATATCGACGATCACCACGGCTCGCAGACTGTCTTCACGGGGTTTGACAACCTGATAGATGTCAAAGGTCTTGAGGCGCAGCAACTCCACCGGCAACGGGTCCCAGGCTCGCAATGCAACGAAAGTTGCCAGCATGATGAAGCCGATGGCCCTACCGGTGCCCATGTTGACCATCCGCGAGAAAATCCTTCTTACGGTGCTCAGCATGGAGGTCTGTCCGGCGGTTGCTCAATCAAGGTGTCATTCAGCTCCTGTCAGCGGCATTATAGGAACCGGCTGCCGATTGACCAGACATCTGCCGTGCGGCCGTTCACAGGATTTGACTGAGGAATTCCTTGGTTCGCGGGTCCTTGGCGCTGTCAAAGAAAGTGGCGGGCGGTCCGTGTTCCACGATGACGCCGCGGTCCGTGAAGTAGATGTGATCGGCCACTTCGCGGGCAAAGCCCATTTCATGGGTGACAAGAATGCAGGTCATGCCATCGGCGGCCAATTCCTTGATGGTGACCAGCACTTCTTTGACGGTTTCAGGATCGAGGGCTGCGGTGACTTCGTCGAACAACATGACATCCGGTTGCATGGCGAGTGAGCGCGCGATGGCGACACGCTGCTGCTGCCCGCCGGATAGCTCACCGGGGTAGTTGTCTTCCTTGCCCTCCAGGCGAACCTTCTTGATCAGGGCACGGGCACGGTTTTCAACCTCGGATTTGTCCTGCTTCAGCACCAGCAGCGGCGCCATCATGATGTTCTCAAGCGCGGTCTTGTGCGGAAACAGGTTGTATTGCTGAAAGACCATGCCGACCTTCTGGCGCAGTGCCAGCTTGTTGAGGTTGGGGTCATGCACTTCCTGTCCCTCGACGGTGATCGAGCCGGACTGGATGTCGTTGAGAGCGTTGATGCAACGGATCAGGGTCGACTTGCCGGAGCCGGACGGACCGATTACGCAAATCACCTCACCCTTCATGACGTCCAGAGAAACACCCTTGAGAACCTCCAGGTCGCCAAACGCCTTGTGCACGTCTTTGATGGAAATGATCGGTTGATCGGGTGTCCATTTGGTCTGCTCAGACATGGCGGTTCCTGACCGGTTAGAGTTTAACGGCGAACTTGCGTTCAAGTGCGATGGTCATGCGGGCGATCGGGTAGCAATAGGCAAAGAAGATCACCAGGGCGAAACCGAAAAACGGCATCAGCAGTTCAGGGTGATTGTTCTCGGCCTCCATCGCCTGCCGCGACAGGGTAACGATTTCCTCCACGCCAAGCAGCGAAACCAGGGGCGTTGCCATGGTGAGGATGGCATACCAGTTCATCCATGGCGGGATCATGCGCTTGAAGCATTGCGGCAGGATGATGCGCCACAGGGTCTGCTGGCGCGAATAGGCAAGCGATTCGGCGGCTTCCCACTGGCCGGTCGGCACCGATGCAATGGCGCCGCGAACGATTTCGGAGATGTTGGCCATGATCGGCAGCGACAGGCCAAAAACCGCCTTCATCCAGTCCGGGATCGGGATGATCGTGCTGCCGATCTTGATTTCGAACGGCAGGCTCAGCATGACGATGAACAGCAGCACCAGCCAGGGCGAATTGCGGAACAGCTGGGTGACAAACCAGGCGGCTTGCCGGACCGGCTTGATGACGGAGACCTGCCACAAACCGAGCAGCACCCCGGCCAATGTGCCGACCGCCATCGTGGCAACCGAGATGATCAAGTTGAGGACGAAGCCCTTGGTGACAAGGAACGGCAGCCAGCGCCAGAGTGCATCGAAGGCCTTCGCTGTCGTGAACTTGTCCTGGGCAAGAGCGGCAACCGGCCACAACAGGGCAGCCAGGAACAGGGCCGGGACGACCCAGCCGGGGAGTTCGGCAAGCCAGCGCGAAAACTTCAGATCGTCGGGGCGATGGGTTGGAATTGCCACTGGGTGCAACACCGCAAGATTGGTCTTGCCATGCAATCCGGTTATGTAGGGGCGGACCGTCATGTGCCGTAGCCGGGGATGCGCATCGCCCGTTCCCATTTGTTCATGCCCATGACAAGGATGCCGACCAGCACGATGTAGGCAAAAAACAGGACGACCATGCAGGCGTTCTGTGCCGTTGAGTAGTCATTGTAGATCGACACCATCTGATAGAGCAGCTCCGGCACCGCTATGGCCAGGGCTTGGGTCGTCGTCTTGACCAGATTGACGAGATTGTTGTTGAGGGCCGGTAGGCTGACCCGGAAGGCCAGCGGCAGCACGATGTATATGTAGGTTTGCAACCGGCTCAGGCCGAGCGCTTCGGCGGCTTCCTTGGTGGACTCGGGGACCGCTTCGATGCCGGCGCGAAAGATCTCAACGTTGAAAGCGCCGGCAAAGAATGACAGCGAGATGATCGCCCAGCCGACATTGGAGATGATGGGTTCCACGGTCCAGCCGTCTGCGGAGGTAACGGTCGGTGTAAACTGACCCAGGGCGAAATAGAAGAACAACAGCTGGATGAGGGGTGGGGTGTTGCGGAAGAACTGGATGTAACCCTGCACGAACAGACGCAGAAGTTTCAGCGGCGAGCCTTGCAGCCAGGCACCGGCAACGCCGATGACCACGCTGAGGATGACACAAATCACCGACAGCTTGATGGTGACCCACAGCCCGGAGACAACCCGTGCCCATTGCGAGGGATCGTAAAAAAAGATGAAGTTCCACTTCGGGTATGTCTGTGCCAGCTCCCGAAAGAACTCCTGAAACGCTTCCAGCATGTGCCCAGCCACTCAACAACGTTGCCATGACGGCCCGGTACCACGCCGGGCCGCCATCAAAGGTTCTGAATGAAAGGCTACTCTTTGCCTTCAAGCCAATCGGCGTAGCGCTTCTTCTGGTTGATCAGGAACTGGGTCGGCTGGATGCCCCATTTCTTTTCCCATTCGATCAGCTTGCCCGAAGAAAGCCATTGATACTGCAGGCCGGACATGAAGTTGCCGAACACGCAATCCTTTTCGGCAATCGGCACGGCCAGCGCCCAAGGATTGTCATCCTCGGAGTTGAGCGGCATTTCGAAATCGCCGTAGCTGCCCGAAGACAGATCGGACATGATCGAGGAGTCATCGTAGACCCAGGCAACGCATTTCTTGTCGCGCAGCGCCTGCTTGGCCTCGGCATTGCCGGTAAAGGCAACCACGTTGGCGCCGTAGCGGTCGGCGACGATCTTGTTGTAGAAGGCGCCCTGCTTGCCGCACACTGGTTTGCCGCGCAGGTCTTCCCACTTTTTCAGGCCAATGGCCTTTGGTGCCATGACGTTGGTGCCGGAGGTGTAGTAGTTCGGGCCGACAATGCCGACAATCTTGCGGCGGTCCGGGCGGTCGGACATGGTAGCGATGAACATGTCCACCTTGCCCTGCTCAAGAAACTGCATGCGGTTGGACGACTGCACGGCGACCAGTTCAAGCTCGACGCCCATCTTTTCGGCCATGTCTTTGGCCATGTCGACTTCCATGCCGACGATGTTGCCGGACGTGTCGCGGAATCCCCACGGCTTGTAGTCGGCCTTGACGCCGACGATGACTTTGCCGCGTTCCATGACCTTCTTCCAGACATCGTTTTTGCACTGCGCCGCTTCGGCCGACAGTGATCCAGCCGCCATGGCAGCCGCGGCGACTCCGGTAACAAGCAGTTTCTTAAGCATTGTTTGTCCTCCCTTGCTCATCGTGAAGCCGGGAGTGTAGGCCGTTCTGTGACTGGAATTCAAGGCAGTCCGGGCGGCCTCAATTCGAAATGGCGGTTTCGATGGCTGTGGACAGCTTGTCGGTCAGCTCGCCGATCTGCGCATCGCTAATAATGAACGGCGGGGCGAGCAGAACATGATCGCCCTGTCTGCCGTCCACGGTGCCGCCCATCGGATAGCAGACCAGGCCGTTGGCAAAGGCTGCCTTCTTGACCTTGGCATGCACCTGCCGAGATGGATCGAAAGCCGCCTTGGTTTCGCGGTCCTCGACCAGTTCGACGCCACGGAACAACCCGCGCCCGCGAATGTCACCGACATGGGGGTGCTGGCCAAACCGTTCGTTCAGTGCGTCGTCAAGCAGGGCTCCCATTTCATTGACGCGCCCGACAAGGCCACGGTCCAAGATGGCCGACACGACAGCATGGCCGGCCGCCGTCGCTGTAGGGTGTCCGACATAGGTGTGTCCATGCTGGAAGAAGCCGGAGCCGCCTTCGATCGCCGCATAGATTTCTGCTGAGCACAACATTGCTCCAACCGACTGATAGCCGCCGCCCAAGCCCTTGGCGATGGTGATGATGTCAGGCCGCACGCTCTCCTGCTCCGAGGCAAACAGGCTGCCGGTGCGGCCCATGCCGCACATGACTTCATCGAGGATCAGCAGGATGCCGTAGTGGTCGCAGATTTCGCGGATGCGTGTGAAGTAACCTTCGCTGGCCGCAACGGCGCCCAGCGTGGCGCCCACCACGGGTTCGGCCAGGAACGCCATCACGTTCTCCGGTCCGAGCCGTTCGATTTCCGCCCGCAGGGCGTCCGCTGCACGCCGGCCATAGGCCGCATCGTCTTCACCGTCGCGCTGATGTCGGTAGGCAAAACACGGATCGACATGCGAGATGTCCAGCATCAAGGGTTCATAGGGCGCCCGGCGCCAGGCATTTCCGCCGGCTGCCAGGGTGGCCAGAGTGCCGCCATGGTAACTCTGCTTGCGCGATATCAGCTTATGGCGCTGGGGTTCGCCCTTTTCGATGAAGTACTGCCGAGCCAGCTTGATTGCGGCTTCGTTGGCCTCCGAGCCCCCGGAGACAAAATAGACGCGCTCAATACCCTGCGGCGCATTCTCCACCAGGAGGTCAGCAAGGCGTTCGGCGGCCGGCGAAGTGAAGAAGCCTGTGTGGGCAAACGCCATCTCGTCGAGCTGGGTTTTGATCGCGGCGATCACCTCCGGGTCGCCATGGCCGAGACAGGAGACCGCGGCACCGCCGGATCCGTCAAGGTAACGCTTTCCATCGGCATCGATGATGTAGCATCCCTCACCGCCCACGGCGGCTGGCGGCAGATTTTTCGTATGGCGCGGAAAGACGTGGTTCATGGCGGTCGTTCCAGGTTGCGGCTATAACTGGCGTTGCCCTTCGTCATGGTCTAAGCAGACCGGGAATTCAAGCGGGTTGTGAACGGGAGACATGATAAAGCAAGTTAAATTGGGTGATATCGAAGCGGCCAGACAACGCATTGCTGGCAGCATACGCCCAACCACGATGCAATTGTCCGAAGCGTTGAGCGAAGTGGTTGGACAGCCCGTTTGGCTCAAGTTGGAGCATCATCAGATCACCGGCAGTTTTAAGCTGCGGGGCGCAAGCAATGCCGTCCTGAGCCTTAGCGAAGACGTGCGATGCAAGGGCGTCGTCGGGGTTTCGACCGGCAACCATGGTCGTGGATTGGCCTATGCGGCGCGCCGGGCCGGGGTCAAATGCATCATCTGCATGTCAAAGCTGGTGCCGCAGAACAAGGTAGACGGCATCAAGGCGCAGGGCGCCGAAGTCCGCATCGTTGGCGACAGCCAGGACGATGCACAGATCGAGGTTGACCGCCTGGTGGCAGAAGACGGCATGACCATGCTGCCACCCTTCGACCATCCGGACATCATCGCCGGCCAGGGCACCCTTGGACTGGAGATTTTCGAAGAGGTCGAAGACATCGACACCGTTCTGGTACAGCTGTCCGGTGGCGGTCTGATCAGCGGGGTCGCCCTGGCTGTCAAGGCTCGAAAGCCGGACATCCGGGTGATCGGTGTCTCCATGGAACGCGGCGCGGCGATGCATGAATGCATCAGGGCCGGCAAGCCGGTGCATGTCGAAGAGCTCACGACTTTGGCGGACTCTTTGGGCGGCGGGATCGGACTCGACAACCGCTACACGTTCAACATGGTCCGAGACCTTGTCGATGACATCGTCCTGGTCAGTGAAACGGAGATCGCCCAGGCGATCCGCCATGCCTATTGGCAGGAACGCCAGATCATAGAAGGCTCCGGTGCCGTTGGCATCGCCGCAATTCTCAATCGCAAGACTGAGTTGCGCGGAACGACCGTTGCTCTCACTTCAGGGTGCAATATTGATATGAGCCTGCATCACCGGATCATTTCCGGTGAAAATGTCGACGTGACGAAGGAAGCGTGATGCCGGTTATCAAGATACTCACCGAACGCGAGTTGCGTCAGGCGATCAAGCTCGATCGTGACGCGGTTGATTGTATCGAACAGGCCTTCGCCACCCTGGCCGGCGGCCATGTGGTGATGCCGCCGATCCTGTCGATGGCGATACATGAGTACAACGGCGAGGTCGACGTGAAGACCGCCTATGTACCAGGCGTCGACAGTTTTGCCATCAAGATGTCGCCGGGGTTTTTTGACAATCCGAAGATCGGCCTGCCGAGCACCAGCGGACTGATGATCCTGTTTTCATCGAAGACCGGTGTTTTGGAAGCCTTGCTGCTGGACAATGGTTACCTTACCGACGTGCGCACGGCCGCAGCCGGCGCCGTCGCCGCCCGGCACCTGTCGCAGGAGGATAGCTCCACAGCCGCAATTGTTGGCGCAGGGATGCAGGCCCGGCTGCAGCTCGAGGCGCTGACTCTGGTGCGGCCGATTTCTTCGGCACGGGTCTGGGCGCGCGACAGCGCAAAGGCCACCGAGGCGGCTGCCGTCTTGACGGGTCACCTTGGAATCGCGGTCACGGTCGCCGAAACCGTGCAGGAGGCCATGTCCGGCACCGATATCGTCGTCACATCCACACCGGCCACCGATCCGCTGATCCAAGCAGAGTGGTTGGAGCCAGGCCAGCACGTGACCGCCATGGGGTCGGATCAGGATACCAAGAACGAGATCGACCCCCAGTGCCTGGCGCGTGCCGATCTCTACGTGGCCGACCGGCGCAACCAGACCGAGAAGCTGGGCGAGTTGCGTTCAGCGATCGCTGCGGGGGTGGTGTCAGCCAATGCCGACATTGCGGAACTGGGCGATATCATCACCGGCAAGCGACCCGGGCGGGCAACCGCGAGCGATATCACAATCGCCGATCTGACCGGCACCGGTCTGCAGGACACTGCCATCGCCACGTTTGCCTTTCAACGTTGCTCAGCGGCTGGCGCCGGGACGGACTTCCAGAACTAGTACCCGTGCTCTTTGAGGCACTCGCGATACCTGGGGCGTCAGTGTTCAGTTGTTGTGGAGTTTGCCGTCGCACAAGGCCGTCAACGCCGCCCGAACGACAGCCGCCCAGGTATTCTCTGCGCCATCAAGCCTGATCGCCGGCAGCGCGACGTCGTGGATCTTTGTTGTGAGGGTCTCAGGGGCCGGCAAACGGTCAAGCGGACCGGCATGCCCCAACCGAACCACCAGCTTCAACGGTACGCGGTCAATGTAGGCCAGGCGGACAATGCCCAGGCCGCGTATCTCCAGAAGTCCTTCGAGGCCGGGCGCGGCAGCCGCAAACAGTTCGTCATTCGACGGTATCAGCGCGATCTGGTCATCGCCGACGAATTGTGCCGGCATGAGGTCGCGGGAGATCCCGTATCCCGGCTGATCGATCAGCTGCAGGGCGAGGCATGACTTGCCCGCGCCGCTCGGCCCGGTGATCAGGATACCCTGTCCGTTGATCGCGACACAGCTTGCATGAACCGTCGACTCAGCCATTCTTCGGCGGTCGCCAGCCGGCTGGCAGAGCGGGCAGGCGTACCGTGAAGCGGGCCCCCAGGACCGGCTGCTCACCATTCTCGCCGGGGTCTTCCAGGCGGCTGGTGGCGTAGATCCTGCCGCCATAGGCCTCGACGATCTGTTTGGTGATGCTCAGTCCCAGACCGGAATTCTTCCCGAACGATCCTTCTGGCCGGTCTGTGTAGAAGCGCTCAAAGATCTTGGCGGCATTTTCCGGATCGATGCCTGGTCCCTCGTCTTCCACCCGGAACTCGATCGTCCGCTGGCCGCGGCGCAGATTGACGACCACCGTGCTGTCGCCTGGGCTGAAGGAAACGGCGTTGTCAATCAGATTGCGGGCCACCTGGCCCAGCCGTGTGTCATGGCCCAGCACCATGAACGGCTTGCCTTTCACCGCTTCAAGCGCACCTGGCGGCGGCGGCTCGACGTTCAGCACGCAGGCGGCGACGCCGGGTTTGCGGACTTCATTCTGAATGCCGATCACCGCATCGAGCAGCTCTTCCAGGTTGACAGGCTCAGCCTGAGCCCGGGCCAACTCGGCATCGAGGCGCGAGGCATCGGAGATGTCGCTGATCAGCCGGTCCAGCCGCTTGACATCGGCGGTGACGATCTCGACCAGCCGCTGGCGCTGTTCGTCGGTCTTGGCGTAGTCGAAGGTCTCAACGGCACTCCGCAAGGAGGTAAGCGGGTTCTTAAGTTCGTGAGCCACGTCGGCCGCAAAAGCCTCGATCGCATCTATCCGGTTGTAGAGCGCGGTCGTCATATCCCGCAAGGCGCCTGAGAGATGGCCAACCTCGTCGCGGCGAGAGGAAAAATCAGGAATCTCGACCCGGTTGTTGACGCCGCGCCGAACCCGTTCGGCAGAGGCGGCAAGGCGCCGTATCGGTTCAGCGATGTGCCCGGCCAAAGATACCGACAGCAGTATTGCGACCAGGCCGGCAACCAGGAAGGTGAAGAACACGATCCGCCGTTCCTTGCGCAGAACCTTGTCGATTTCACCGCCCTTGGTGGACAGGACCAGTGCGCCCAGCACGGCGCGAAAACGCTGCACCGGGATGGCCACCGAGACGATGATCTCGTTGGCCTTGTTGACCCGCACGATACTCACCGAAGCGCCGTTCAATGATGCGGTGACCTCCGGGAACTCCTTGCCGTTCTCGAGGCCATACTCCTTTTGCAGCGGATAGTTGTTGGCAAAGAACCACTCGTTCAGTTCGCGCCACCAGCGCTGGAAAACGTTCTCGCCAGGCTCATCCAGCGGCGGCAGGTTGGTGCGCAGGATTTCGCCGCGACCGTAGAAGTATCTGCTGTCGACGACAAGCAGGCCTTCGCGGTCGTAGATGCGGGCGCGCGTGTCGGTGGACTGCACAAGTTGCCGCAACACCGGGCCGGCCTGCTCGGGACGGATCAGGAACTCGAGATTGCGCAGTTCATCAAGATCGACGGCGGCATCTTCGCCGAGTTGCTGCTCGATCAGCTTGTCGGGGTCGAGAACAATTCGCCCGGTGTCGATGGTTGCAGAAGACGCAACAGCGGCGGCCATGATGCGGCCCTGGGTCATCAGGCTTTCAACTCGGGCGTCAATCAAGCTTTCGCGCGACTGGTTGAAGTAAAGGATGCCGCCGACCAGAATCACCAGGCCGATAAAGTTGATCAGGATAATTCGGCTGGTCAGCCGCGCCGGCGCGAGCCGGTGCAGCCAGGAGAGCGGGCCCTTGGAGACGACCTGATCGAGTTCACTCGAATCAGCGCTGTCCTCGTAGTCGGCCCGGCGTCGGGTTTCAACGTTAACGGCCATTACCCGGGCTTATAGCATCAAACTGCAGCAGGTGCAGCGGCCTGGCATCAGGATTCCTTGAAGCGGTAACCTACGCCGTACAATGTCTCAATGGCGTCGAAGTCGTCGTTGACCACCTTGAACTTCTTGCGGAGCCGCTTGATGTGACTGTCGATGGTTCGATCATCGACGTAGACCTGATCATCATAAGCGGCATCCATGAGAGAATCCCTGCTCTTTACGATACCCGGGCGCTGTGCCAGCGATTGCAGGATCAGGAACTCGGTCACCGTCAGCGTCACCGGCTGGCCTTCCCAGGTGCAGGAGTGCCGGTCCGGATCCATGACGAGTTTGCCGCGTTCGATAGCCCGGGAGGTCTCGACAACGCTGGCGGTACTGTCCTTGGGTTGCGCCCGGCGCAGCACGGCCTTGACCCGCTCGACCAGCAGGCGCTGGGAGAACGGCTTGCGGATGAAATCGTCGGCGCCCATCTTGAGGCCGAACAACTCGTCGATCTCGTCGTCCTTGGAGGTCAGGAAGACCACTGGCAGGTCGCTGCGCTGGCGCAGCCGACGCAGCAGTTCCATACCGTCCATGCGCGGCATCTTGATGTCAAAAATGGCCATGTCGGGCGGATTGTCTTCAAGTCCCTGCAAGGCCGCCACACCATCGGTGTAGGTCTGTGTTAGATAACCTTCAGCCTCCAGGGCCATGCTCACGGACGTCAGGATGTGCCGGTCATCATCGACCAGCGCGATCATCGGCATTCTCTTACCCATCGCTTGTTTGAACCCCTTAAGCGGTCTACGCGTTGAACTAGGGTAAATTGTGGCGTGGCAAAACAGCCGAACGCGCCGGATTCACTTGTGGAATCCGGCTGCCGCCGTCAATTATGGCACAAACATGGTACCGAAACCTGACGAGTGCAAGGGCAAACTGGAAAACAGCATGACAGATGCAAAGGATCCTCACCGCGCGGCACGGCTGATAGTTCGCAACGCTGCGACCGCTACATTGTCGACCCTGCAACACGACGACGGCACGCCCTATGGATCGCTGGTCAATGTGGCGAGCGATGCGGCCGGCCGGCCAATCATCCTGATCTCGTCACTGGCCTGGCACACGCAGAACCTGCTGGCCGACGGGCGGGCGTCGTTGCTGTTTGCGGTCGGCGGTGAGTACGGGGATGCCCTTGAGAGCACAAGGGTGACGGTGTTGGGCCGCTTCGAGGCGAGCGAGGATGCCGGGTTGCGCGCCAGGTACCTTGCCTGGCACGTGCCGGCGCGCGACTATGCCGGCTTCGGCGACTTCTCGATCTGGCGGATGGTCCCCGAACGGGTTCACACGGTGGCCGGTTTTGGCCGTATTGAAAGCATGGCGGCAGACGCAATGCTGCTCGGCTCCGAGCTGGAAGGGGTGTTCGCTGATCTGACACCGGAGCAGATGCCTTGCTGGCGCAACGAGGAAGAGTTGGTCACCGGCATTGATGCGGATGGCGTGCTGCTCGAAGCGGACCGGACTGTACGCAGGGTGAACTTTGCCCGGCCGGCCGGTTCGCTGACAGAGGCAGGCAACATGATTTCGGCGGCAGACTTCTCAGACTCGTGAAGCCGTGCCTTTCAGCCGTGGATTTGGACGTTTGTATGCTTGCGTTGGCGCTGATCATTTCATAGGGTCCGCGCGAAAAGGGAACGAGCTGAACCTCACGATGCTCGACAGCGGCGACAGGCCGATACGCTGCGGGTATCTCTATAACCAATGAACGGAACAACAGGTGCAAAGAAACCTACGGTGGGCGATGTCCGTGGCCGCAGTTATTCTTTGCCAGGCCGCTTGCCGAGGCATGCGGCCAATCTGAAGGGATCGACAAGGTGACCAACACCGGACGGGTCAACCCCGACTGCGGCATCGAGACAGCCGGAATCCATCAGCCGGGCACAATCCACTACAATCTCAACGAAGCACAGCTGTACGAACACGCGATCAGACGCGCGGAGGGCCTGATTGCTGAGGGTGGGCCGCTGGCCGTGACCACGGGACAACACACCGGCCGCTCCGCACAGGACAAGTTCATCGTACGCGAAGCACTCACCGAAAACACCGTGTGGTGGGACAACAACAAGCCCATGACGCCGGAACATTTCTCCCGGCTCAAGGTTGACATGCTTGCGCACGGCAGTGGCATGGAACTGTTTGTCCAGGACCTTTATGGCGGAGCCGATCCGCAGTACCGGATCAAGGTGCGTGTCATCACCGAGTTCGCCTGGCATGCCCTGTTCATCCGAAACATGCTGCGCCGGCCGTTCGCCGCAGACCTCGACGGTTTTGTGCCCGAGATGACGATTGTCAATCTGCCGAGCTTCAAGGCGGATCCCATCCTGCACGGTTCGCGCACCGAAACTGTTATCGCCGGGAGCTTCTCCGAAAAGCTGGTTCTGATCGCCAACACGGAATATGCGGGCGAAACCAAGAAGTCGGTGTTCGGCTTCCTCAACTATTTGCTGCCGGGCTCGGGTGTCATGCCGATGCACTGCTCAGCCAATGCCGGTCCGGACGGAACTTCGGCCCTGTTCTTCGGCTTGTCGGGCACTGGAAAAACCACCCTGTCATCGGACGCATCGCGCGAGTTGATCGGCGACGACGAACATGGCTGGTCCCCGAACGGCGTGTTCAACTTCGAGGGCGGCTGTTACGCCAAGACGTTCAAGCTGTCGGCTGAAGCCGAGCCTGAGATATATGAAACAACGCATAGATGGGGTTCGGTTCTGGAGAACGTCGCCATCGACCCCGACACCCGCCGGCCGGATTTCGACGACGGCACGCTGACGGAGAACGGCCGTGTTGCCTATCCGGTGCATTTTGTCCCCAATGCCTCGGTAACCGGTCAGGCGGCGCACCCCGACACCATCATCATGCTGACGGCGGATGCTTTCGGCGTTCTGCCGCCGATCGCCCGGCTGACACCGTCGCAGGCGATGTATCACTTCCTGTCCGGCTACACCGCCAAGGTTGCGGGAACCGAAAAGGGGGTGGCAGGAACCCAGGCAACCTTCTCCACCTGCTTCGGTGCACCGTTCATGCCGCGCCATCCGAGTGTGTACGGCAATCTGCTCAAAGAGTTGATCGGCAAACACAATGCCACGTGCTGGCTGGTCAATACCGGTTGGACGGGAGGGCCCTATGGAACCGGACACCGCATGCCGATCAAGGTGACGCGCGCGCTGCTGGCCGCCGCGCTCGATGGGTCGCTCAACGATGCCCCGATGCGGGCCGACAAGAATTTCGGATTCGAAGTGCCGAGCGAAGTGCCGGGCGTCAGCAGCGCAATCCTCGACCCGCGGTCGACGTGGGGCGACGCAGCCGAGTACGACGTTCAGGCCGCAAAGCTGGTCGACATGTTTATCGACAACTTCGCCAAATTCGAACCGCATGTTGACGATGCCGTCAAAGCCGCCGCACCGGCGGCCTGACAGGCAGTTGTAACTTTTCGGAACGTTCGATCTGAAATCTGTCAGTGGACGGCAAGCAATCTGCTCTGTGTGAACCGTGCGGAGGGCAACGGAACGCTCGTCTGCGAATTCAAACGTTAAGCTTGCGCGCCGCCCACATCCCCGCAAACATTGCCGCGACGAAGATAGCCGTGGCAATGCCGCCAAATGTAGCCGAGGTGAGCGCGGGGCCTGGGCACAAGCCGATCAGACCCCAGCCGATGCCGAACAACGCGGCACCGGAAATGAGGCGGGCATTGATGTCTGTGCGGGTGGGCCAGGAGAATGCCTTCGCAAACAACGGCGCCGCGCGGCCGCGCAAGACCCTGTAACCGACAAAAGTTACTGCGATTGCACCGGCCATGACGAACGCTAGGCTGGCATCCCAATTGCCGAACACATCAAGGAAGTTGAGAACCTTGGCCGGATTGGTCATGCCTGAAACAATGAGGCCGAGACCGAAGATGATGCCGGCCACGAGGGCGCTTAGAAGTTGCATCACAATGATCCTTCCAACACATGCCGCGCGATGAAAACCGTGCCAAACGCAGTTGCCATGAACGTAAGCGTGGCGATCAAGGATCGTACGGAAAGACGGGACAGACCACACACACCATGACCGCTGGTGCAGCCATTGCCGATGGAAACGCCGAAACCAACCAACAGGCCCGCAATGACCAGCAACGTCGCACTGTCCGAAACCTGCTGAACAGGCATTGCGCCCGTGGCGATGCCATAGAGCGGAGCCGCAAGCAGCAAGCCGGCGACGAAGGCCACGCTTGTCCGGTTGCCGGGCTTGAACGTGTCAGGCGGCAGGAGCCGGGCCGCGATCCCGCTGATGCCCGCGATACGCCCAAGCGTTAACATGAGGACGACCGCCGCAAGGCCAATCATCGCCCCGCCGACGAGAGAAGCCACTGGGGTGAATTCCGTCGACATTTGTAAAAGGCCCCTGGTTGCCGCCCAAAACTCTCGTTCGCGGCCTTGTTCTTTAATTTAGAATAATCTAATTTAGAGATCATGAAAATGCAAGACCTTGAACAGAACGCGGCACAGGCCGCAAATCTGATGGCCATGCTTGCGAGCAAGCCAAGGCTGATGATTCTTTGCCGACTCCTTGAAGGGGAATTCACCGTTGGTTCACTGGTGAATGACGTGGGTCTCAGTCCATCGGCGCTTTCCCAGCATCTCGCGAAGCTTCGCGGCGCCGGTCTTGTGTCGACGCGTCGAGAGGCCCAGACGATTTTCTACTGCCTGGCAAGCGATGAAGCCGAGGCTGTGCTTGAAGTGCTGGAACGGTTGTACTGCGACAGAGAAATCAGGAAACGGGCATCATAAGCAATCATGCTTGTATTTGCGTTCATTCTTCGGTTTCAGCCGCTGCCATTTGCCGTCGGACTTGCGGAACACGGCAATCTTGCCGCCCTTGCATAGGTGATACCAGCGGCCATAGACATATTTCATTGCCGGACAGCCCTTGAGCGGCGACGCCCGCACGCCGGAAGCTCCGGTGAATTTTCCGTTCTTGATGGTCAGCGGATAGGTCTTGCCGGCCCAGGAGCCGCCGACGACAGAAATCTTGCAGCTTTTTGCGGCGGCTTGTGCGGGTGCAACAAGGGCTAGCCCGATCACGACGGAACTGATGATGTGCTTCATGTAAGGATGCCCGGTCCAAAGGGATTGCTGTCTTTTCATCGGAAGTAGCCGGTTCAACCTGAACGAGCCATGAACCAGGTGTGCGATGCGAAAAACAACGGAAGCAGATAAATTTCTTAAAAGATAGAAAAATAATCCTTGACATATATGACGCTGACTGCTATACAGTCGGGCATGGTCGAGAGACGAGGGAATTGAACGAGAACAAAATGAAAACAAACTTCGTGGGATCGTAAGCTATCAACGGCCGAGAACGCCGGTGACGAACAGGTTTGGGAACG
This sequence comes from Aestuariivirgaceae bacterium, assembly GCA_965216335.1. Taxonomy (GTDB): domain Bacteria; phylum Pseudomonadota; class Alphaproteobacteria; order Rhizobiales; family Aestuariivirgaceae; genus JAHEJE01. The sequence goes on from OZ244154.1 coordinate 3,101,459, forward strand.
CGGGAAGCGCCGGCGACGCGCGGGATTGGAGCGAGATAAGACGGGACTATGAAGCCAAGTTGTTCAGCGTCGACGATGTTTGTCTGCGCCACAACATCTCCCGAGGAATGCTGTACCGGCGCCGAAAGAGACAAGGCTGGCCGAAACGCCTGCAATCCACACCATCCACCAAAGCGGCAAGTTGCAAACCCAATGCGTTGCTCGCTCGATTGAACAAAGTAATTTCCCGGCGTATCTGTGGCCTGGAAAGTTCAGAACTCAGCGATATCCGCGCAGAAACCGCACTTGAGAGTGAACGTCAGGCGCGGGCGGTCAGTGCGTTGGTCCGGGCTCTCGAACAGGTCGTGGCGCTGCAGGACCGCTTGCGTGAATCCCACAAGAAGGCTGACGACAGCGATGACGCAGACACAGTCCGTTGGCGTGCAGACCTGGCTAAAGCTTTGGCGGGACTCGCCGGCCCTGATGCGGACGAAGTGTATGCCTCAAGAGGCGAAACGGGCGATGGCCTGGGCGCTGACGGCCCGGCCGGACCAAAGGCCGCCGCTGGAGGATGAGGCAGAGGCAGGCTATCGGGACTGGAGTATCTGGCTGTTCATGGGTGGCCGGGGTGCCGGCAAGACCCGCGCCGGCGCGGAATGGATTCGCGAGCATGCCCTTGGTTCGCACGATGGGCGCAACGACAAGCCGCCGCTGCGCCTGGCGCTGGTGGCGCCGACATATGGCGAAGCGCGCAGTGTCATGGTGGAAGGCGTGTCGGGACTGTTGTCGCTCGACTGGGCGGATCATGAGCGTCCGGAATTCGAACCATCGAAGCGCATGCTCACATGGCCGAACGGCACCGTGGCGCAGATCTTTACCGCCGAAGAGCCGGATGGCCTGCGCGGACCGCAGTTTCATGCCGCCTGGTGTGACGAGTTGGCGAAGTGGAAGAACCTGCAAACCACGTGGGACATGCTTCAGTTCGCATTGCGCTTGGGCCAGCGCCCGCGCCTCGTGGTCACGACGACACCGCGCCCGGTGCCGCTATTGAAGGAACTGCTGGACCGCGACGACGTGCTGATGACGCACGCCGCCACCGAGGCCAATGCGAAATTTCTGGCACCGGGCTTTTTGAAAGCCATAAGGGCGCAGTATGGGGGCACCGTTCTGGGCCGGCAGGAACTTGGCGGTGAGCTGATCGAGGACAGCCCCGATGCACTGTTCAAGCGGCGGCTGGTTGAGGATGGCCGCGTGGCGGCGCCACCCAACCTCAAACGGATCGTTGTGGCGGTCGACCCACCGGCGAGCCGCACACGCAATTCGAACGCCTGCGGCATCGTTTGTGCCGGGCTTGGTGTGGATAACAGGGGCTATGTGCTGGAGGATGCAACCATTGCCGGGGCGAGCCCGTTGCGCTGGGCCGGTGAGGCGGTGGCTGTCTATCGCCGCTGGCAAGCCGACCGGCTGATCGCCGAGGTGAACCAGGGGGGCGACATGGTGGAGACCGTTTTGCGCGAGATCGACCCGGACCTGGCCTACAAGCCGGCGAATGCCCGCCACGGCAAACGCCTGCGCGCCGAACCCGTAGCCGCACTCTATGAGCAGGGCCGCGTCAGCCATGCGGGTGGCTTTGCCGCCTTGGAAGATGAAATGTGCAATTTCGAGCTGACCGCCACATCCGGCCACGACAGCCCTGATCGTGTTGATGCCCTGGTGTGGGCTTTGAGCGATCTGATGCTGCAGGGCTCGGCAAGGCAGCCGCGCGTGCGGATTCTTTGAAGGTTTCACGACAGGACATCCAATGACATCACTGACCAAGACGCTCACCCGCTGGTGGCGGGGCGAGGCTGGGACATCTTTGCCTCGGGTGCCGCAAACGCCGGAGGCGAAGGCTTCGAAGGCGGGCGGGCTGATTGCTTTGCATGGTACCGGGCAGCCGCGTTGGACGCCAAGGAACTATGAAGCGCTGGCCAAGGAAGGCTTTTCCGGAAATGCCGTCGGCTACCGGGCGGTGCGGATGATTGCCGAGGCGGCAGCTTCCGTACCCTGGCTGGTCTACGACGGCGTTCACGAGCAGACAGAACATCCGATGCTCGACTTGCTGCGCCGCCCCAACCCCGGTCACTCCGGCCGCGCTCTGTTCGAGACGTTCTATGGTCATCTCCAGGTGTCCGGCAACGCCTACCTAGAAGCCTGCACGATCGATGGTGAGCTGCGCGAGCTCCATGTGCTGCGGCCTGACCGGATGCGCGTTGTGCCCGGGCCAAGTGGCTGGCCCGAGGGATACGAGTACTCGAATGCCGGCCGCAGCGTGCGGTTTCATCAGGATGGCGACAATCCATTGCCGCCGATCCTGCATATGCGCCTGTTCAACCCGGGTGATGACTACTACGGACTGTCGCCTCTCGAGCCCGGCGCCCGTGCAGTCGATATCCACAATGCCGCAGGGGCCTGGAACAAGGCGCTGCTCGACAATGGCGCACGGCCATCCGGTGCGTTGATCTATCAGGGCGGCGGCGATGGCGGCGACAGTCTGACGGAAGACCAGTTTGCCCGTCTGAAAGCCGAACTGGAAGGTGCCTACCAGGGCACTGCCAATGCCGGCCGGCCGATGGTGCTGGAAGGCGGGCTTGACTGGAAGCCGTTGTCGCATTCGCCAAAGGATATGGATTATATCGAAGCCCGTCATGTGGCAGCCCGCGAGATCGCGCTGGCCTTCGGCGTGCCGCCGATGCTGCTCGGCATACCGGGTGACAACACCTACGCCAACTATGCCGAAGCCAACCGCAACTTCTGGCGCCAGACGGTGCTGCCGCTGGTTGCGCGCACGGCTGAAGAACTGAGCAACTGGCTGGCGCCGGTGTACGGCAGCAGCCTGCGGCTCGACTTTGATACCGACCAGGTAAACGCAATGTTTGCCGATCGCGAGGCCTTGTGGGCCCGATTGAATGCAGCCGACTTTCTGACGGCTGATGAGAAACGTGCCGTTGTTGGTTATGGACCCCTCAGCGACGGGGGCGACAGCGTATGACGGCCTCAGGAATGGTGGCGGCCGGCTCGTCCGGTTGCCCCGGTGAGTTCGAAGGCTATGCCAGCCTGTTCAACATAACCGACGCAAGTGGCGACATCGTCATGCCCGGAGCCTTTCGGGCAAGTCTTGTGTGGCGTGGCACAGGGGGCGTGCGCATGCTGTTTCAGCATGATCCGGCCCAGCCTGTCGGCGTATGGTTGACACTGCGTGAAGACACCCGTGGGCTGTACGTGCGCGGCCGGTTGAGCCGCGAGGTCGCCAGGGCTCGCGAACTTGCTGCACTGCTGGCGGACGGGGCCATTGACGGATTGTCAATCGGCTTTCGTACCCGCCAAGCCATGCCGGAACGCGGCACCGGCCGCCGTCGGCTGCAGCGCATAGATCTTTGGGAGATATCGCTTGTCACATTTCCCATGCTGGCCGGCGCCCGCGTCACCGGATTGAAGTCCGGCACGCGCCCGGTCACATCGTCGCTTGTTGTTCCTCCCTGCAGCAAGCGACCTCTCCACGCCGCGTCTCAACCGCCCGCGCCTGACCGGCTTGCCGGGCGGCTGCGGCGTGGAGCCTCCTTGTTGCAACACTGATCGTAGATTGAGAAAGGATTAAACCGGATATGGACAACCATCCAGGTTTGGAAACAAAGGTCGCCGCGGGTGATGCTGGCATCGCTGAAATCGGCGGTGCGTTCGATGAGTTCATGTCGGCCTTCGAGGCCTTCAAGGACGCCAATGATGCACGGCTCGACCAGATCGAAAGGCGCATGAGCGCCGATGTGGTAACTTCCGAAAAGGTCGAACGCATCAACGCGGCTCTCGACAAGCAGCAGGATCGATTGGACGAACTGGCGCTGAAGGCGCGCCGTCCATCCTTGTCAGGCGACGCCGGTGATGGTCGCTGGTCTCCAGTGAGTGAACACAAGCAGGCCTTCGAGGCCTATGTCCGCAAGGGTGACACCGGTGCGCTCAGCGCATTGGAGGCCAAGAGCCTGTCGGCAGGTTCCGATCCCGACGGCGGCTATCTGGTACCCGATGAAACAGAGGTCGAGATTGGCCGGCTGCTGTCGAACGCCTCTCCGATCCGCGCCATCGCCGATGTCCGCCAGGTGTCGTCTTCGGTTTACAAGAAACCATTCACGACCACCGGAGCCGCGACCGGTTGGGTCGGCGAAACAGCAGCGCGCACCGAAACCGCCTCGCCAACATTGGCCGAGTTGCAGTTCCCGGCGATGGAGCTCTATGCCATGCCGGCAGCAACCCAGAGCCTGCTTGACGATGCCGCAGTGAACATCGACCAATGGATCGCCGAAGAGGTTCAGACGGTGTTTGCCGAGCAGGAGGGAACCGCCTTCGTCACCGGTGATGGTGTCAACAAACCGCGCGGCTTCCTCGACTACCCGACGGTGGATGACGCGTCCTGGAGCTGGGGCAATATCGGTTATCTGGCAACCGGCGTCGCCGGCGACTTTGCCGCCACTGATCCGTCTGACGTGTTGATCGATCTGATCTACTCAACCAAGGCCGGTTACCGCCAGAACGCCCATTGGGTCATGAACCGCAAGGTGCAGGGCGATATCCGCAAGATCAAGGATGCTGACGGAAACTACATCTGGCAGCCAGCGGCCTCTGCCGGCGGCAGGGCGACGCTGATGAACTTCCCCATCGCCGAGGCAGAGGACATGCCCGACAAGGCTGCCGACAGCCTGTCAGTTGCTTTCGGGGACTTCCGTCGCGGCTACCTGATCGTCGACCGGGTCGGCATCCGCGTACTGCGCGATCCGTATTCCTCCAAGCCGTTCGTTCTGTTCTACACAACCAAGCGTGTTGGTGGCGGGGTGCAGAATTTCGAGGCGCTCAAGTTCCTCAAGTTCGGCCTGAGCTGACGCTCACCGGCAAAAGACCGACTGCATGGCGACCCGCGATCTGACGATGGCGGGTCGTTTTCGTTTCGTATCCGAATCCAATTCCAAGAGGACGAGGCAATGGCCGCACAACTCACAGGTGCGCCGGCTGTCGAGCCGGTGTGCCTGGCCGATGCCAAAGAGCATCTGAAGGTCGATCATCTCGACGAGGATCATCTCATCGTCGGCTTGCTTGCGGCCGCCCGGCAGTCCATTGAGGGCATGACCGGATTGGCACTCATCACCCAGGCATGGTCGGTGTTCTTCGATGCCTGGCCGGACAGCGGCGTGATCGAGCTGCCGATCGCACCTGTGCAATCGGTCTCGTCTGTAACGGTCTTTGACGGCGACGGCACGCCGAACGTCGTCGATCCGTCCAGCTATACCGCTGACCTGATTTCACGGCCATCGCGTGTCGTGCTGAGGCCGGGTAGCGGCGAGCCTTCACCGGGCCGGGCGGCGAACGGCATCGCGGTCGATCTGATCGCCGGATATGCGGCTGATGGCGACGGTGTTCCGGAAGCCCTGCGGTTGGCGATCCTGCGGCTGGCCGGGCACTGGTACGACAATAGACACGCAATCCAGTTTGGCGCACCCGCCGTGCAGGTACCGCTCGGGGTCACGGCCCTGCTCGCTCCTTACCGGAGGGCGCGGTTGTGAAACAAGCCGGACTGTTGAATCGGCGTATCATGCTGGAGTGCCAGGTGCGCACACCCGATGTTGCCGGCGGGGCAAACCCCGAATGGAAGCCGACGGCACGCATCTGGGCCCACATAAGACCGCTCAGCGGCCGCGAGCGTCTGAAGCACGAGAAAGTACGCAGTCGTATCACCCATGAGGTGACACTTCGCTATCGCAAGGGTTTGAGCCCGAGCATGCGGTTCAATGATGGCGGTCAAATCTTCGCCATCCATACGGTGCGCGATCCCGACCAGACCCGGTGCTGGCACCACTGCCAATGCAGCGAGGTGCAGGTATGACGGGCGACGTTGTCTTCAAGGATTTTGACCGGGCCATCGCGGACCTGGAAGCAAGAGTCGCTGCCTTGGCGGCCGCAGTTGTCCGTGCCGGCGCCGATGAAGTGAGCCAGGAGGTCGAGCACCGGTTCGGTGATGATGCGGAAATCGCAACGCAGGTCGACGCAAACGGCGGAAGAATTGTGATTTCTGGCCATGGGCCGGCGACGCGTGAATTCGGCAGCCTTGCCCGGTCGGCGCAGCCCTGGGTTGACGATACCGTACGCAATGGCATCGGCCGCCTGACAACCCGGGGCATCTCATGACCATCACATCGACACAGGAACTGCATGACGCGGTCTACCAGCAACTCGCTGGCTCGGCGCCGCTGACAACGTTGTTGGGCGGAGTGAACATCTTCGATGATGTACCGCAAGGCACCTTATATCCCTACGTGACCATCGGCGATACCGATACCCGCCATTGGCACACCCAGACCGAGGTCGGTCACGAACACCGTATGACGCTTCACGTCTGGTCGCAGTATGCGGGCCGGCGCGAAGTGCACCAGATCATCGATGCCATAGACAACGCGCTGGATGGAGCCGATCTGACGCTTGGCGATCATGTTCTGATCAACCTGCGAACGATCTTCTGGACAGGCCTGCGCGATCTAGACGGCGAAACCTATCACGGCATCATCCGCTTTCGGGCGGTGACCGAAAGCACCATTTGAAGGAGAACTCCATGGCAGCCCAGAAGGGACGCGATCTTCTGTTGAAGATCGACAGCGACGGATTGGGAACCTTTGTGACCGTTGCAGGTCTGCGGACCCATACTTTGGCATTCAACGCCGAAACCGTCGACATCACACATCAAGAGTCTGCCGGCGCCTGGCGCGAGTTGCTGGCCGGTGCCGGGCTTAAGTCCGCGGGCATCCGTGGCACGGGCATCTTCAAGGACAACGCCAGCGATGCGACTGTAAGGGACTACTTCTTCAACGACACGATCCGCGACTGGCAGGTGATCGTGCCGGACTTTGGTACCATCGAAGGGCCATTCCAGATCACGGCATTGGAATACGCCGGCAATCACGATGGCGAGGTGACGTCCGAGCTGGCTTTGGAGTCGGCCGGTCTGCTGACTTTCACCGCGTTTTGAGGCTGAGCAATGGCCAATACCCATCGTGGCGAGATCACCGCCGAACTGGACGGCAAGTCGTGGACGCTGTGCCTGACGCTCGGTGCGCTGGCGGAGCTGGAGAACGCCTTTGGCGACCAGGATCTTCTGGCGCTGGTAGAACGTTTCGAAGGCGGAACGATTTCTGCGAAGGACGCCATGCGGGTCATCACCGCTGGGCTTCGCGGTGCCGGCAACGATGTTTCGGCTGCTGACGTTGCCGCGATGACCGCGCCCGGAGGGGCTGCGGGCTACGTCGATATTGTGGTGCGGCTGCTGACGGCGACTTTTGGAAGTGCTGAATGACCGGCGAGACTGCGCAACGGTGTTTTCCGTGGATCCGCGCCATGCAGATTGGCTTCGGCGAACTGCGGCTTGCGCCACGGGACTTTTGGGCCATGACGCCAAAAGAGTTGGCAATGGCCGCGCAGGCGCTGCACGGCGAACCGCCCCATCCGTTGCAGCGCGTCGAGTTGGATCGTCTGATCTCACGCTACCCTGATCAAGGACCAAACAATGGAACAGATTGAAAGTTTCAGTATCGGCCTGAAGCTCGACTCGGCCGGGCTGAAACGCGACCTGGGCGACCTGTCCCGGCTCGGCAACAGCTTCGGCGCCAGCATTACCCGCGCTTTTACAGGAGCGATCTCCGGCGGTCGCAAGTTCTCCGATGTCTTACGCACGCTGGCACTGTCGCTCTCGCGTCAGGCTCTCAGTGCTGCGTTGCGTCCGATCGGCAACCTTGCCGGCAATGCCCTGACCGGTCTTTTTGGCGCTTTCACCGGCAACAGCCACGGCAATGTTATCCGCAACCGGCAGGTCACACCGTTTGCCGACGGTGGCGTTGTCAATTCGCCGGTCCTGTTTCCGTTGCGCTCAGCTCTGGGCGTGGCCGGAGAAGCCGGGCCGGAAGCCATCCTTCCCCTCAAGCGAGGCGGTGACGGAAGGCTAGGCGTCGCCGCCGGCGGGGCAGGAGGCGTGGTGGTCAACATGACCATCACGACGCCTGATGTCGGAGGTTTCCGACGTTCCCAAGCTCAAGTCGCGGCATCGCTGGCTCGCGCCATCGAGCGCGGTCAGCGCAATCTGTGAACAACGAGGCAACGAGACATGGCAGCCTTTCATGAGGTGCGGTTCCCAACCGCCATTTCGCGCCGCTCGACCGGCGGGCCGGAACGGCGGACCGAGATTGTCACGCTGGGTTCAGGTGCGGAGGAACGCAACAGCCGCTGGGCCGATTCACGCCGCAGGTATGATGCGGGTCTGGGCATCGTGACGTTGGACGAGATTCATGCTGTCATTGAGTTCTTCGAAGAGCGCCGTGGCCGCCTGCATGGCTTTCGTTGGAAGGACCACGCGGACTTTAAATCTGCACCGCCGCTGCAGAGTGTCGGCGACGCGGATCAGTCCATCGGCGTAGGCGATGGGGTGGTGGATCAGTTCCAGCTGGTGAAGGACTACGGCACCGGCACAACGCGCTATGCCCGCACCGTGACGAAGCCTGTCGCGGGAACGGTCGTCGTCGCTGTGGATGGTACGCCGCAAAGCGAAGGCGGCGACTTCACGGTTGATGCGGCTACCGGTGCAGTGACTTTTCAACCGGGCAGCGTTCCCGCCAATGGCGCAGCTGTAACCGCCGGCTTTGAGTTCGATGTTCCGGTTCGATTCGAGACGGATCTGCTGGAGATCAACCTGGCGGCGTTCGATGCCGGACAGGTGCCGCAGATCGGTATCGTCGAGGTGCGGGTATGAGGACGCTTGCAACCGGGTTGCAGGCACATCTCGATACCGGTGCAACGACATTGTGCTGGTGCTGGAAGCTTGCACCGCTCTCAGCTTCGCCATTGGGCTTTACTGATCATGATCGCGATCTGAGCTTCGATGGCATCTCCTTTGAGGCCGTGAGTGGCTTTGCCGGCACTGAGATCGAGACAAGTCTCGGTCTCAATGTCGATGACCTGGAGGCCGAGGGCGCACTGGTGTCAAACAAGCTTATTGAGGCCGATCTGTTCGCTGGAGTCTACGACAATGCCGAGGTCGAGATCTGGCTCGTGAACTGGCAGGATGTGGCGCAGCGCCAGTTGTTGCGAAAGGGCAACCTTGGCGAGGTTTCGCGCGGGCAAACCGGATTTAAGGCCGAAATACGCGGGCTGGCGCATCAGCTCAACCAGCCGCAAGGCCGCCTGTTCCAATATGGATGCGACGCGGTTCTGGGTGATCAGCGATGTGGAGTTGATCTGAACGGTCCGGCCTTTCGTGGAACTGCTATCGTGGCAAGCAGTGAGGATGACCGGCGGTTGCACGTGACTGGGATCGAAAGCTTTGCCGCCGGTTGGTTTGCGCGCGGCAAGGCGAGTTGGAACAGCGGGTTGAATGTAGGACGGTCAATGGATGTCAAAGCGCACCGGATCGGCGGCACCGGCATCGTTATCGAACTCTGGGAGCCAATGGCCGAAACGGTGTCGCCTGGTGATGCGTTTGACGTAACGGCGGGGTGTGACAAGCAGTTCGCGACGTGCCGTGACAAGTTCGCCAACGCGATGCAGTTTCGCGGCTTTCCGCAGATGCCCGGCAATGATTTTGTCACCGCCTATCCGAACCGCGACGACACCACCAATGACGGCGCCAGCCGCAGCCAATAGTAACGGGTGTGAGAGATGATTGAACGGCAGGCCGTCGTGGCCGCGGCGCGTAATTGGATGGGCACGCCTTACCGGCATCAGGCCTCGCTGAAGGGAGTAGGGTGCGACTGTCTTGGCTTTGTGCGCGGCGTCTGGCGAGACGTCTACGGCGCCGAACCGGAGACGGTTCCGGCCTATGCGCCAGGCTGGGCCGAAGGCGGGCGTGACGAACGACTGCTGGCGGCGGCGCGGCGCAACTGCTCGGAGATCGGCGCGGACGGCTTTGCCGAGGGTGATCTGCTGCTGTTCCGCTGGCGGCCACATCTGCCGGCAAAGCATGCGGCGATTGCGACCTCGAAGTCGACCATGCTGCACGCCCAACAGGGCGCGGACGTTTGCGAAGTGATGATTTCCAACTGGTGGCGCCGGCACATGGCAGCCGCATTCCGATTCCCCGGAGTTGAAACTTAAATGGCAACCTTGGTGTTACAGACAGCCGGCCAGGCGATCGGCGGCCTGATCGGCGGTCCGGTCGGAGCGCTGATCGGACGTGGCGTTGGTGCCATTGCCGGCAGCTTCATCGACCAGTCGTTGTTCGGTCCGCCCCGGCGCAGCATCGAAGGTCGCCGGCTGACTGATCTGCACATTCTGTCGTCCTCGGAAGGCGCACCGGTACCGCGTGTCTGGGGGCGCATGCGGCTTGGCGGCCAGATGATTTGGGCAACCAACCTGGAAGAGGACGTAACAACGCGTTCCGAAGGCGGCGGCAAAGGCTCACCGGCACCGGAGACGACGGTTACCGAATATACCTATTACGCCAACTTTGCCGTTGCCCTGTGCGAAGGCCCGGTGGCGCGCATTGGCCGCGTCTGGGCGGATGGAAAAGAACTCGATCTCAGCCCCTACACGTGGCGGTTCTACCGGGGCGATGAGACGCAGACACCCGATAGCCTGATCACTGCCAAGGAGGGAGCCGACAATTCCCCGGCCTACCGTGGCACGGCCTACGTGGTGTTTGAACGCCTGCCGCTGGAACGCTTCGGCAACCGCATCCCACAGCTGTCTTTCGAGGTCTTTAGACCGGTCGACGATGTCGAGAAAAAGATCACCGCGGTCAACATGATTCCCGGTTCAACCGAGTTCGGTTACGATACAGATATCGTGAAACGCTCGGGAGCGTGGGGGGAAACCCTGCCCGAGAACACCCATGTCAGCGCAGCCAACACCGATTGGTCCGAGTCGCTTGACCAGCTTCAGGCGGTAGCACCGAACCTTGGTTCGGTGTCGCTGGTCGTGTCCTGGTTCGGCGACGACCTGCGATGCGGCAACTGCCTGCTCAGGCCCGGTGTAGAGAACGCCGGCAAGTCGACGTCGCCGCATGCCTGGACTGTGGCCGGCGAAAGCCGCCAGAGCGCCTATGTCGTATCTCAGATTGACGGCCGGCCGGCGTTCGGTGGCACACCTTCGGATGATACCGTGGTGCGCGCCATTGCTGACCTGACAGCGCGCGGCCTGAAAGTGCAGTTCTATCCCTTCATTCTGATGGACATACCGACAGGCAATACGCTGCCGGATCCGGAAAGCGGAGGGGTCGGCCAGCCCGCCTACCCGTGGCGCGGCCGCATCACTTGTGACCCGGCTCCCGGGTTGCCGGGTACGCCAGACAAGTCAGCGGCGGTGGCCAGTCAGATAGCAAACCTTATCGGCACCGCGGCGCCCGGTGACTTCTCGATTTCGACCGGGTCGGTGGTCTATTCAGGCCCGGCAGAGTGGTCGCTTAGACGCATGGTGCTGCACTATGCACATCTTTGCGCGCTGGCCGGCGGTGTCGATACATTTATCATCGCCAGCGAGCTCGTGCGGTTGACAACCTTGCGGGACAGTGCATCAGGGTTTCCAGTCGTTTCGGCCCTGAAACAGTTGGGCGATGAGGTTGCAGCCGTTCTGCCGGCTGCGAAGATTTCCTACGCCGCCGACTGGTCTGAGTACTTCGGCTATCATCCTGCTGACGCCAGCAACGATGTCTATTTTCATTTGGACGAGTTTTGGGCCTCACCGAGCGTCGCCTTCGTTGGCATCGACAACTACATGCCCCTGTCTGACTGGCGGGACGGTTCCGGTCATGCAGATGCACTAGCCGGCTTTCGCTCGATCTATGAGTTGGACTATCTGAAAGCAAACGTCGCTGCCGGAGAAGGCTATGACTGGTACTACGCGAGCAGTGTCGACCGGGATGCGCAAATCCGCACACCGATCACTGACGGTCAGGGCAAGCCCTGGGTGTTTCGGTATAAGGACCTCGAAAGCTGGTGGCGCAATCCACACTATCACCGGCCGGGTGGAGCCGAAAACGCCTCGCCAACCGGTTGGGTACCGGAGTCAAAGCCAATACGGTTCACCGAAGCAGGATGCCCGGCGGTCGACAAGGGCCCGAACCAGCCGAATGTATTCTTCGACCCGAAGTCATCCCAGTCGCAATTGCCGTATTACTCATCCGGACTGCGGGACGATTTTGTGCTACGGCGCTATATCGAAGCTCTAATCGATTATTGGGATCCGCTCTCCGGAAACAATCCGGTTTCTGTGGTCTACGGCTCCGAGATGGTCGAGCCCGACGGAATCCACATTTGGGCATGGGACGCGCGGCCCTACCCAGCATTTCCGTATCGCACTGACGTTTGGTCGGACGGTGAGAACTATGCCCGAGGCCATTGGTTGAACGGTCGGCTGGGCGCCGTTTCAATTGCCGGCCTGCTGGCAGGAATTCTGGATGAGTACGGATTCGTCGACTATGAAATCGGCGACGTTGAGGGAGTGGTGGACGGTTATGTCATAGACAGTGTCATGTCCGCCCGCAGTGCCATCGATCCACTTGGCGACGCATTCGCCTTCGATGCGTTGGAAAGCAGCGGCAAGATCACTTTCCGCAGCAGGCGCACTTCGCCGGTTGCCGAGGTGTTTGCAGCTGACCTGGTCGAACAAGATGCCGAACGACCGCTGTACGCCCTGACAAGGGCGCAGGAAACGGAGTTGCCGTCGGCGTTGAAAATGAACTTTGCCGAGTCAGCAATTGACTACCGTCGCGCCACGGCAGACGCACGGCGGCTGACGGCATCCAGCGTACGCCACAGGGTTCTCGATCTGCCGGCAGCGCTGCCGCAGTCGGTGGCCCAGGCTAGAACCGACATCAGACTGCAGGAAATCTGGGTCGGCCGCGAGACAGCAAGTTTCACATTGCCGCCGAGTGCAATGAAGTTGGAGCCCGGTGATGCAATCGATTTCTCTGCGGTGACCAACACGCGAACTCTGCGAATCGAAATGGCCAGTGAGGGCGACAGCCGGCGGATCGATGCACGAACGCTGCAGGCCAGCGTCTACGAGCACGCCGACGCTCCCGCACGCGGCGGCCAGGCCCAGTTGCCCAAGGTCTTCGGAGCGCCCCGCTATGCGGTCATGGACATGCCGATGTTGCGCGAACAGGACGATCCGTACGCGCCATGGGTTGCGGCCAGCGCATTGCCGTGGCCCGGTACGCTCGCTGTTCTGCGCGACCAGGGCAGCGGGAGTTTTGTCACCAACACGACCCTGCGCATTCCTGCAGCCATGGGTGAGACGTCAACGGTTCTGTCCGCCGGACCTCTTGATCGATTCGACCGGGTCAGCACGGTATCTGTCCAGATGTTTTCCGGTGCACTGCAGTCGGTGAACGAAGCTGAATTGCTGGCCGGCTCCAACGCGATAGCCATCGGCGACTCAGTGTCGGGGTGGGAAATCATACAATTCATGACCGCCACACTGACCGGGTCTGGTCAGTATGACCTGTCCCTTTTGTTACGCGGGCAACGCGGATCCGAACCGGAAATGCTGGCCAGCCGACCGCCGGGCGCACAGGTGGTGGTTCTCGATCGAGCGGTCCGGCAGTTGCAACTGCAGGCCGGCGACATCGGGCTTGACGTCGATCTACGGATTGGCCCGGCATCATTGGACGCCGGCGACCCGGCCTACGTTGATGTAACGGTGATGCCGCAAGGCCTTGGTCTCAGGCCGCTGCCACCTGTGCATGTCACCGCCAGCGATAACGGTGGTGATACCGAGCTCAGCTGGATTCGCCAAACGCGTATCGGCGGCGACAGTTGGCAACTGGATGAAGTGCCTCTCGGCGAAGATGACGAACGCTATGAAGTGGACATCATGAACGGTGCCGCGGTCGTACGCACCATAGTCTCAGCGCAGCCGTCCGCCACCTACACAAGTGCTCAACAAATCGCCGACTGGGGAGCGCCCCAGACCGAACTGGATGTCGCCATTTACCAACTCTCGGCGACCTATGGACGCGGTGCAGTACGAAGGACCATCGTAAATGTCTGACACACCTCGCCTTGGATTGCCGCAAATTGCGGCGTCGCAGGCTCAAAAGCATGTCACCCACAATGAAGCGCTGCTCGATCTTGATGCTTTCGTCCAGACGAGCGCCAAAGACCGCGATCTTGCAGCGCCGCCAGGCAGCCCCGCAAATGGCGATACCTACATCGTTGCCGCAGGTGGGACAGGCGTTTGGACCGGTCAGGATGGCAATCTGGCCGTTAGCACAGATGGCGGTTGGCGTTTCGTAGTACCGATCGAAGGTTTGGTCGTCTGGTTGGAAGACGAGGCTTTGCAGGTCATCCATCACTCCGGCGTTTGGAACACGTTGTCGTCGCTGATGTCGCTGCAAAACGTCCCTCTTGTCGGCGTCAACACGAGCGCGGACGCGGTCAACAAGTTTGCGGTGAAGTCCAACGCGATCCTGTTTGCCGCACTGGAAGCAGTCGCCGGCGGGAACGGCGACATCCAGTTCAAGGTGAACAAGGAGGCGGCAGCCGATACCGGATCGCTGCTGTTTCAGACTGGATTTTCAGGTCGCGCCGAGATGGGGCTGACTGGAAATGACGACTTTACCGTTAAAGTGTCATCGGACGGCACGGCCTTCAACGAAGCCCTCAGGATCGACCGGGCGACCAGCCGAACGAACTTCGGCGGCCCGGCTCGCCTGGTAAACTTCGCCGTTTCGTCGTTGCCGTCGCCGTCAGCTGCCGGTGCCGGATCACTGGTATTTGTCAGCGATGAATCAGGCGGCGCGGTCGTCGCCTTCAGCGATGGCGCGAATTGGCGCCGTGTGACGGATCGGGCGATCGTATCATGATGCTGACAATCGAATGGCAGCATGTGGCTGGACTGCTTGCGGTCGCAGCCACGGTGAGTGGCATTTGGTGGCGCCTGCAACAACAGATCACGGCCAATGCCCGCGCGTTGGATGCCTACAAGCTTGAGGCAGCGGAGAAGTACGCGAGCATCGCACATCTCAAGGATGTTGAGGCCCGGCTGGTTGTATCCATCGACCGGTTGTCGGATCGCATCGACAGGCTGCTGTCGAAGCTGGAGCATCAAGCCGAGAACTGACATCCACCAAAAATTCTGAGGAACTGAAACCGCCGCCAACTCTGGCGGCTTCTTTGTGAGAGGAAAAAGCCAAATGGCTGTGAACTACAATACGAACCTGAAGAACAACCGCATGACCGAGGTCGTAACGGCGATTGATGCTGGAGCCTCAGCCGGAACGTTGGAAATCGGCACCGCCGGAATGGCAAGTGTGCTGGCAACGATTACCCTTTCTGATCCGTCCGGAACAGTTTCAGGAGGAGTCCTGACGTTCTCCGGTACGCCGCTGTCAGCCAGCGCGTCGGCAACGGGCACCGCCGCGGAAGCTCAGATCAAGGACTCCAACAGCACCGTTGTCATATCCGGCCTGACCGTTTCCACTTCCGGCGCTGACATTAATCTGAATTCTACGTCGATTTCATCGGGTCAGACCGTCGAGATCACTTCAGGCACCATCACCCACGGGTAACAATCATGCCGATTGAACGGCTAGTTCCAGACGCTATTCTGGAAAGCACCAATCTTTCGGGCACGGTCGCCGATATTCAGGATGACCCCGACAGCCCGGATGCTGCCTGGCTCACGGCATCGTCGATATCCGACAATTCGCTCCGGGTGTCGTACCCCACGCCAAGCGGAACCTTGAATGGCGGCTTTGGCAACCAAAGCGTCGTACTGTGGGTCCGCAAGTCAGCATCGGGAGGCGGTACCCCGTTGCTCAGTGTCGACCTGTATGAAAATGGCACTTTCGTCTTCAGCCTTGCCAACGGCACTCCGATAGCAAGTGAAAGTGGTCAGTCCGTCGTTCTTGATTGGGATGCCGACAGCCTGGGAGACCTGGCGGGCACAGGTGTTGAACTTCTCATCTCCGCACAGCGAAGCAGCGGGTCTCCCTCCTCGCGACGCACAGTCGAGTATGGCGCAATGGCCTGGGATGCCGGATTCCAGTCCACCAGTCCTGCCGGACCTTTTGCCGCGATTGATGAAACCGACACCGCGACACTATCCGGTACCATTGTTCTGACGGGGCAGGTGATTGCGGGCGAGGCGGCTGACGCCGCTTCATTCCAGGGCAATCTGCCCTCGCTTGGAAGCATCTCCACTAAAGAGGCCGTAGATGTCGCCAGTCTTGGCGGCATTGTAAGCGACCCGGCGGTAATTGGTCTGTATGCGACTGTTGAGCCGTCGGATGCAGCGACCGTGTCCGCAACGATACGCGTCAGCGGCACTTTGGCTGCTGTGGAAACCACGGATAGCACAAACAGCTCAGGCTCGGTCCTGATTTCCGGAACTGGGTTTGGCGTTGAGGTAGCGGATGCACATGCGGCCGTCGGATCCATTCAGCAACCTGCTGTCACCGGGGTGTTTGCCGTCACCGAGGCCGGCGACAGCGCATCATTTGCTGCGGCAGTGGTTTCAGACGGAACTCTGGCCCAAACTGAGTTGCCTGATACTGCAGCGGTCGGCGGAGACATCGCGTGGGAAGCCGAGCTTGCCGCGTTAGAGACGTTTGATGCCACCATCATTGCTGGTGGTCCGGTAGTTTCCGGGGCAATGACGTCAGCGGAGGACAAAGACAGCGCGGCGTTGATTGGACCGGGCGCCAGCGCAAGCGGTGCAATAGCGGCGTCTGAGACATCTGACGCGTTGGCCGCGGTTTCGCGTTTGATCGTCAATGCACCGATCATCGCAGATGAGTCGGGTGATACGTCAGCGATGTCGGGCGACGTCCAAGTGCGAGGCACACTGGTTGGATCAGACACCCCGGATGCTGCAGCTGTTTCGGGAGCTGGCGCAAATGTAGCTGGTGTACTTGGCGGCAGCGAAGTTTCCGACAGTGCAGCGTTCATTGCCGAGCAGTTGGCATCTGCTGGCTTTGCCGCAGTCGATGTCGCCGATGTGGCGGTCGTTTCGGGGCACATTCCCTTGCAGGCTCTGCTCTCAGCAGCGGATGCGGCCGACGGGGCACTCTTTGCCGGATCGAATGGCGCCTCGACTGCCCAACTCATCTTCGAAAACACGGCGCGTGGATTGGCTTCTCAGACCAGGGTCACCGGCTGCCACTCCAAATACAGGATCACGACATGAGTCAAGAACACGCGTTTGAATTTCACTCCGGCGAGCATTGGGCTATCGAAACAACTTACCAGGACGGGGACGGCATGCCACTTGACCTGAATGGCGCATTGGCAATTGAGTGGGCCATCAGTCCTTCAAAGCTTTCCACTCCGCTTCACACTGCATCGCTGAACAATGGTGAGATCATACTGACCGATGCGTTGAACGGGCGTGCCGACATAGCCGTGCCGCCGGCCAGTCAGGTCAACCTGCCCCCTGGCACGTACTATCACGAGTCCCGTGTCACCAATTCAACCGGTGTCGTCAGTGTCCAGTTTCATGGATCCCTGACGGTTTTGCACTCTGTGACCAACTAGGCAGCATCAGCATGAAGGTTCTCACAAGGCCTGTCCTCAACCGGCAGGCGTTTTACGACGATATACGGCAAAGCTTGTTTCGCGGCCGGCTCTCCCAGGCACAGGTAGACGGTATCAACGCACTGCTCGACACTTGGCAACGCGAATTCGCCAATCATGACCGGCGCTGGTTGGCATACTGCCTGGCAACCGCCTACCACGAGACCGCATTCGCCATGCGCCCGTTGCGTGAGTTTGGCCGCGGCAAAGGGCGTCGGTATGGAGCCCCGGATGCTGAGACGGGTCTTGTCTACTATGGGCGAGGGCATGTGCAGCTTACCTGGGCCGGAAACTACAAGCGGGCCGGAAAGCGACTCGGTCTCGATCTTTACCGGAATCCAGATTTGGCATTGCGCGCTGAGGTCTCGGCAAGTGTACTGTTCCACGGTTGTATTGAAGGCTGGTTCACAAGCCGAAAGCTGGGAGAGTTCATCAATGATGATCTCTGCGATTATCGCGGTGCCCGGCGTGTTGTGAATGGCACTGACCGGGCGGATTTGATTTCAGGTTATGCCCGGGCGTTTGAAGCTGCCCTTGGCAAGAGGCCTAAACCGAGCCGTTCCGCAACGCCGGATTCGGTATCCCACGCCGTCACCGGAAAACCCGCACATAAAAGTACAACGAACTGGAGTGCCGCAGTGTCCATGTTTGCCGGAACCGCGACTGCCGTTGCGGCGGCTGCGCGCGATGTAGCCGATACCCTAGGGCCGGTTGGGCTCCTGTTGCTCGCTTCAGCCGGGATTGCCGCCGGTCTGTACATCATCCGCGAGCGCCGGCTCAAATCATACCTGGAGGGCGTGTGAATGATTGCCACGATACTCAAACTGATTGCTGGACCGGTAGCAGGCAAGGTGCTTGATGTCATCACCGCACACGACAATGCAAAGACGGATAGAGCTCAGCTGCGGACAGAAATCGAAAAGGCTATCGTTGGGGCGATGCCAGAAATCACCGCCCATCAAGCCGCAGTTGTGAAGGCGGAAATTGGCGGTGAAGGTTGGTTGCAGCGCAATTGGCGGCCGTGCGTAGCGTTGGCATTCGCTGGAATCATTGTGTTCTATGGACTGATCCTTCCTGTTGCGGTTGATTGGTTTGGGGCGCCTCCTGTGCGCATTGGCGATGCTCTCTTAGGGTGGATAATGCAGGCCGTCCTGATCTGCCTGGGTGGATACATTGGCGGGCGAACCATCGAAAAACTGGCAAAAGTATTCGACCGGAAAGTGCTCTAGACGGTTGCCTGCGCCAAAACCTACCTGTAGCGTTTCGCGCCCATGCTCGGTTGAAAGGGGAGGGGACGATGAAGGTTTCCGAAGCTTTGCGGTCGCGGATCAGTTGTCGGGCGTTCTTGCCCGACCCGATACCTGAACAGACCGTGCGCGAGATTTTGGATCTGGCGCGAGCATCGGCATCAGGTGGCAACCTGCAACCCTGGCATATCTATGCGCTCACAGGCGACCCGTTGCGAGAGCTGTTGGACGATGTCGCCCAGCGAATGACGCAGACACCGCGCGGCGAAGAGCCGGAGTACCGCATCTATCCCCAAGACCTGAAAGAACCGTATTTTTCGCGGCGCTTCGCTTGCGGAGAAGATCTCTATGCTGCGATTGGCGTTGCTCGCGACGACAAGCATGGGCGTTTGAAACAGTTTCGTCGCAACTATGAGTTTTTTGGCGCACCTGTCGGCCTGTTTGTCTACATTCACCGCAGCATGCTGCCGCCGCAATGGTGCGATGTCGGAATCTTCCTGCAGGCCGTCATGCTTTCGGCCCGGGAACACGGTCTTCATACCTGCGCGCAAGAAGCATGGTCGATGTGGCCTCGTGCGGTTGCCGAGCACCTTCGCCCACCTGACGAACTGATGCTGTTTTGCGGTGTGGCGTTGGGTAAGATGGATGAAAGTGCCCCGGTAAACAGCCTGCGCACGGAAAGGGCATCTGCGCGGGAGGTGTTCCAGTTGCGCGGTTTCTAGCAGATCGTGATTGCATGGTCCGATTGTTCATGGCGGGTTCATATTGAAGCGGCTAAGAACCATGCGATCGTGGGAAGAGGTAAATGAAGACGGCATTTCTTCACGTTTTGGCCGCCGCAGTGTTGGCCCTTGCTATGAGCGCGTCCGCAGATGCTGGCCAGCGCAAGCAGCGGCCTGTTGCCATTGAAGGTCTGATGCACCAGGCGCCAACCGCGCGTCAGTTGCGGCGGCACAAGCTCCAGCTTGTCCAGAAGAAGCGCAGACGTGCGGTGGCAGGCGAGCGCCGCAGAATGATTCCGCCATCGGTAGCTTTGCGCAGAGCTCTGCGGTATTCTCCAGGCAGCAAGGGGCTTGGTGTCAGGTTGCTCAACCGCGCCCGCCCGGTTTATGCAGTAAAGCTGAAATCTGGCAACCGCGTCCATCGTGTACTGATTGATGCGCTGACCGGTCAAAGAATCGGCCAGTGAGCCAGCGGGGCTCATCTGAAGTTCGGGGTGGAAAATGCGCTTGTTGGTGGTCGAAGACGATCCGGATCTCAATCGGCAACTGGTCGGTGCCTTGGAAGAAGCAGGCTACGTTGTAGATGCAGCCGGAGACGGTGAGGAAGGACACTTCCTTGGCGATACGGAACCGTATGATGCTGTGATCCTTGACCTTGGTCTGCCAATCAAGGACGGCGTTTCCGTTCTGGAGGAATGGCGTCGCGATGGCCGGAAGATGCCTGTCTTGATTCTTACGGCGCGTGACCGTTGGAGTGACAAAGTCGCGGGCTTCGACGCCGGTGCTGACGACTATGTCTCCAAGCCGTTTCACATGGAGGAGGTTCTGGCTCGCGTGCGGGCTCTGCTGCGTCGCAGTGCCGGCCATGCGACCAGCGAACTGTCTTGTGGCTCGGTTATGCTGGACACGGCCGGTGCGCGCGTGACCGTCGATGGGCAAGCGGTGAAGCTAACGTCACTCGAGTTTCGTTTGCTGGCATACCTGATGCACCATAAGGGCCGGGTTGTGTCGCGAACCGAATTGGTCGAGCATCTTTACGATCAGGACTTCGATCGCGATTCGAACACGATCGAAGTGTTTGTTGGCCGCTTGCGCAAAAAGTTGAAAGTGAATGTGCTGCAAACGGTGCGCGGCCTGGGGTATTGCGTGGCCGAGCCGGACGATGCGGCTTAACTCCCTTTCCTTCAGGCTGACGGCGTCTGCCGCAGCCGTCAGTCTTTTCCTGCTCGTCGTGGCCGGCATCGTGTTGAACATCCTTTTCCGAACCGCCTTGGAGCGCAACTTTGATGCCCGGCTCCAGGCAGTCATGGACGGACTGCTGGCCAATGTTGAGCTTGACCAGTCCGGTGTGCCAGTCATGCCCGGTTCGATCGCTGATACGCGTTTTGAGTTACCGGTCTCTGGTTGGTACTGGCAGGTACAGAAACTTTCTGATGCTGAACCTGTAGAGCTTGTCGCCCCCTCCCTGCTCGAGCAACGGCTTGATCTGCCGTCTCCATCCGACCCGTCACGCGACAAGAACGGGGTTGCCCACGTCTACATGACTGATAGCAACGGCACCCAACTCCGCGTTATCGAGCAGCGGTACACACTGTTCGGCAGTCCCGACCAGTTCTCTTTTCTTGTTGCAGGTAATTTCGATGAACTTCGCACCGAGATTTCCGCATTCCAGCGCACCCTGGCCCTGGTACTCGCTTTGCTGGGAGCAGGATTGCTCGTCGCCATATTGGCACAGGTCCGATTTGGCATGGTGCCCTTGCGTACCCTGGAGCGCGAGTTGTCAAGAGTGCGGCAAGGTGATGCAGAAAACCTGAGCGAGCAGTATCCCAGTGAAATCCAGCCCGTTGCAAATGAGCTCAACCTACTGATCAAATCGAACACGGAAGTGGTCGAACGGGCAAGAACGCAGGTCGGAAATCTCGCCCACGCCTTGAAAACGCCGCTAAGTGTGCTTGCCAACGAGGCACAGTCCAATGCCGGTGGACTGGCTGGAAAAGTAGCCCAACAAACCCAGGTGATGCGTGACCAGGTGAGTATGTACCTTGATCGCGCTCGCCGCGCCGCACGCGCCCAGGGCTTGGGTGCTGTGACGGATGTCGGCGATGTCGTCGCAGCGATTGGCCGTACGCTGCAAAAAATCAACGCCGATCGCAATGTCGAATTGCGTACCGAGATACCGCCTGCCATACGGTTTCGAGGCGAGCGTCAGGATCTTGAAGAAATGGTGGGCAATCTCTTGGACAACGCATTCAAGTGGACTGACGGCACTGTGTCCGTCACCGCGCGCAGGCTGGAGGGCCAGTCGGAAGATGGACGCAGGTGGTTGGAGTTGGATGTATCTGACGACGGTCCCGGCTTACCCGAGGCACGCCGCTACGAGGCGATGAAGCGGGGAGAACGGCTCGATGAAACCAAACCCGGTAGCGGCTTGGGCTTGTCGATCGTTTCTGAAACTGCCGCGATGTACAATGGTGAAGTGAAGCTGGAGCAATCAGCTCTGGGAGGACTGTCTGTAGTGCTGAAGCTGCCGGCTGCAGGTGGCTAAAGCACTTTCCGATCATATGGAATCACTTGACCGGATTTCCACGCCTCTAGCCTGTCCCCGCGAAGGCGGGGATCACCATGCTCGGCTTGCGGTCAACCAGACCGCGGTGCCAAGCATGCCTCGCCAGCACTGCGACCCTGAATGTCCACAGGCCCTAGCCTGCCGGCGCCCCGGTGGTTGTTTCGGTAAACGGCACTCCCCGCTCGCGATAAGGCGTGCGATCATAAAAGGCCCTGTAGCACTTTGAGAAGTGCGATGGAGAGGAAAACCCGCAGGCCAGCGCTACGTTAATGACCGACATGTCGGTCTGCAGCAAGAGGGAGCGGGCTTTCTTGAGTCGCAGTTCGAGATAGTAACGCTTCGGCGAGCGGTCGAGGTAGCGACGGAACAGCCGTTCGAGTTGCCGCGTCGACAGGCCGGCCTGCTTGGCCAGAATACTCGGCGACAGCGGTTCTTCCAGATTTGTCTCCATCTCCTCGATAATACCGACAAGCTTGGGGTGTCGCGCGCCGATGCGCGCCGGCAGAGACATGCGCTGGTGTTCCGAATGGTGCCGGATCGGCGAGTGCAGCGACATCTCTGCAACCGTTGAGGCAAGTTCGGGGCCACTCTGATTGGCAATCAACGACAGCATTAGGTCAAGCGCAGACGTGCCCCCCGCGCAGGTTGCTCTATCACGATCGAGCTCGTAGAGGCTGCCGGTGACATTGAGTTCTGGGAAGGCTTCGGAGAATCCGGGCAAGTTCTCCCAATGGATTGTGCAGTTGTAGTCGTCCAACAGGCCTGCCTCGGCAAGGATGTGGGCTCCGGTGCACAAGGCACCGATATTCATGCCCCGTCGTGCGGCCTTGCGCAGCCAATTGACCAGCGGTTTGTCGACATGCTGGTGGACGTTGATCCCGCTGCACACAAACACGATAGCGTGCTCGCCAATGGAATCGAGATCACCGTCGACCATCGTGACCACACCGTTTGAGGCCGTCACCGGTTGACCGGACACCGAGTGTGTCGACCACCTGTAAATTTCGCGCTCCGCATGCCGGTTTGCCAACCGCAACGGTTCGATCGCCGATGTCATCGGCATCATTGTGAATTCATCCACCAGGATGAATGCAATGTGTTGTGGTAGCTCCCGAGGCTTTTCGTTGAACATTCGGCAATCCGTGACCCGGCGGGTCAAGCTACATCAGGCAAACCAGACCTTTCTCGTCATGGACGATTAGCTGCCATGTTTCAAGAGGTGTTGTTCGCCTGCCGGGATCGCAGATCAGTTTGAAGGAATGGCCTGTTCGCCAAACAATTTCAGCTTTGCTGCAGATCGGCCGGTTTCAAGTATCCAATCCCACGCGTAGTCGGCGTAGGACCGAAAAACGTAGAGATCCAGGACGTCCGGATCCGTGCTGACGAAATGCACCATTCCGGCCACATCCGCAAACCTCAGCCGGCGCACGCTCCCGGCTGCATATTCCGGGTCGGTAAGATCGACAGGCGCCCCTTTCATCATTACCTCGCGTGCAGTTTCGCCTTCCAGACGGATAATCGCCCTGGCATCGCTGAGGTTGACGGCAAGGCTGTGCACACCGGAAAGCGCTTCGCGCAGAGCCTCGGTCAGATCCTGTGCTTTGTCGCGCGGACAGCAGATCAGCCACTGATCGACCGACAGCCACAGTATGGTGAGCTCTCCGGACGTAAGAGAACCGCGGGGCTCTTTTGGCAGCGCACAGCCGAGGACGGACCTCACGGCAGCGGTGAACTTGCGGCTGCCCAGCGAACCCCGTAGATCGATCATGCCGCGATCGGTGATTTCCCGAACATTGATGGCCATGGAACCGCTCGTGGCTGCGGCATGATGGAGCGGACTTTCAAAGCGTGGATCAGACATTTTGCCGTGCACCTTCCTTGTCGTAAAAGACCGGATCGACCACCTTGGCCATGACGACCTTGTTGTCGAGTGGGAAAGCCAGGGTATCACCCATCCGGTTGCGGCCATCCTTGATCAGCGCCATGGCGATGGAGCGCTCCAGCGTTGGGCTCCAGTAAGTTGACGTGACCTGTCCAATCATGTTCATCGGCGGCTTGTCTTTGACTTCTTCGACAGCGTAGGCGCCGTCCGGCAACACGGTTTGCGGATCCTCGGTCAGCAGGCCGACCAGTTGTTTGCGCCCTTCCGCCTTGAGGTGCGCCTGTTGGAGTGAACGCTTGCCGATGAAGTCGTCCTTCTTCTTTGACACGGCCCAATCCAGGCCGACATCGTATGGTGTCACCGTTCCGTCGGTTTCGTCGCCGATGACGATGAAGCCCTTTTCAGCGCGCAGGATGTGCAGCGCTTCGGTACCATAGACCTGGATGTCGTGCTCGGCGCCGGCGGCCAGAATAGCATCCCACAGCCCTCGGCCATAGCCGGCGGGAGTAGCGATTTCATAGGATAGTTCACCAGAGAAGCTGATGCGGAAGATGCGCACCGGATACCCGCCGATCTCGCCTTCCTGCATCGACATGAACGCAAAGCCGTCATTCGAGAGGTCGACCGTACTGCCCAGTTTCTCGAGGACCTTGCGCGCATTCGGGCCGGCGATGGCGAACTGCGACCATTGCTCTGTTACCGGCGTAACGAACACCTTCAGATCGTACCATTCGGTCTGCAGCCACTCTTCCAGCCAGGCCGCAATGTTGTCCGATCCGCCGGACGTCGTGTGCATCAGGAAGTGATCTTCCGCGAGCCGCACGGTGACGCCGTCATCCATCAGGAAACCGGCCTCGTTCATCATCAGCCCGTAGCGGCAGCGCCCCACTTTCAGGGTGGAGAACATGTTCGTGTAGACCCTGTCGAGCAGGGTTGCAGCATCCGGTCCTTTGATCTCGATCTTGCCGAGCGTCGAGGCATCGAGCAGGCCGACCGACTTGCGCACCGCCAGAATTTCCCGGCGCACCGCCGCCTCACGATCTTCAACGTCACGCGGATAACAGTAAGCCCGACGCCACTGTCCGACGGGTTCGAAGTCTGCGTTGTGGCTGGTATGCCAATGATAGCAGGCCGTCTTGCGCACAGGCAGAAACAGTTTGCCGACCGATGTTCCGGCAATCGACCCGAAGGATATCGGCGTGTAGGGCGGACGGAAGGTCGTGGTGCCGATTTCCGGGATGTCCCGGCCGGTGGCCTGCGAAACGACACCGAGACCGTTGATGTTCGACGTCTTGCCCTGGTCGGTGGCCATGCCGAGCGTGGTGTAGCGCTTGGTGTGCTCGACGGATTCATAGCCTTCACGCTGGGCCAGCTCCAGATCGGCAGCCGTCACGTCGTTCTGGAAATCGATGAAGTGCTTGTTGCCTTCATTGTACTTGCCGGTCGCAGGCGCAAACCAGATGGCTTCCAACGGCGCCTGGCTCTCCTGGGCGGCACCGGCCTTGCTGAGGCGCTTTGCCTTGCCACTGGGCATTGCAGCATTTGCTGCTGTCTCGCCAGCGGCATAACCTTCTTCCAGACAGTCACCAAGGGCCATCGTTCCATTTGCTGATCCTGCGACCAGCATGGCGTCGCCGTGGCGGTCGGGACGGAAGGTTTGCAGGCCGTCATCGAACCGCAGCTTGCCGCCATTGTGGCACCACATATGTACGGCCGGATTCCAGCCACCCGAGACCGCGACGAAGTCGCAATCGATTCGGGTCTCGTTGACCACCCGGCCACCGCCCGTCTTGTAGGGTGCGATCTTGATACTGGAAATGGCCCGTCCGCCTGTGGTGGTTTCAACGTCGGCGATGGCATGGCCGGCAACGATCTTCAAACCCGCTGCCCGGGCCATTTCCGGCAATGCGCCATTTGCGTCGCCGCGAACATCTATGATGCGAGCGACGTTCACGCCCGCCGCCTTCAGGCTGAGCGCCGTGCGATAGGCATCGTCGTTGTTGGTGAAGACGGTGCCGTTCAGACCAGGTGAGACGCCGTAGCGCTCGACCATGCCGCGGGCAGTCGACGCCAGCATGGCGCCCGGCCGGTCATTGTTGGCAAAGGCGATGGGGCGTTCCAACGCGCCTGTGGCAACGACAATCTGCTTGGCACGAACCTTCCAAAGCCGGTGGCGGGGTGTGCGTTCGGCAATCAGGGCCGGGCTATGATCGGCAACCCGCTCCAACATCAACACGTAGTTGTGATGGAAGTGACCGGCGACCGTCGTGCGTGTGAGCACATGCACGTTGCTGTCTGCCGCCAGTTCAGCGCAGCGGGCCGAAACCCAATCGGTCTGCGGTGCGCCGTCGATCGTTCCGCCGGCTATGTCCGCCAAACCGCCAAAACGTGGGTTTTCATCGGCAATAATGACCCGGGCACCGCGCGCGGCTGCCGCCTGCGCTGCCGCTAGTCCGGTGACGCCCGCGCCAACCACCAGGACGTCGCAATGCACATGGATCTGCTCATAGCTGTCCGGATCGCTGCCAGTTGGCGCTTTGCCGAGACCGGCGGAGCGCCGTATTATCGGCTCGTAGACCTCCTTCCAGAAGGCTTGAGGCCACATGAAGGTCTTGTAGTAGAAGCCGGACGGAAACAGTCGTGACAGCTTGTTGTTGATTGCACCGATATCGAACTCAAGGCTGGGAAACCGGTTCTGGCTGACGGCAACCATGCCGTCATATGCCTCGACCTGGGTGGCGCGCAGGTTCGGCTCATGTCGGTCGCCCTGTCCGACGCCGATCAGCGCGTTAGGCTCTTCCGATCCCAGGCCGATCAGACCTCGCGGACGGTGATACTTGAAGCTGCGTCCAAACAGGCGCTGGCCGCTGGCCATGACGGCCGACGCTACCGTGTCGCCGGCAAAGCCGCTGATGGACTTGCCGTCGAATTTGAACTTGACGGGCTTGGTGCGGTCGATCAGTCGTCCGGCATCCACTGAACCGGGCAGGCGATAGGGTTTTCCAGTCATGACATCACCCTCTGCGGCGCGGTTTCGCAGCCGCTTTCGTGTTCTTGAGGTGAGGCGCGAAGTGCTCGGCCCAGAAACCCTTGGCCTCGCGCATCAATTCTACCGGTGGCAACTCGGTGATGCCGTAGAATGCCTTGAAGTCGAGGCTGACGGTATCGCGCGCTGCATGAAACCATTTGCCGCAGCCGCGGTCACAGCGCCAGCGCTCGAAATGCAGGCCCTTTGGGTTGTGGCGGTTGAACAGATACTCGCGCTGTTCTTCATCGGTAATGTTGTGCGGGTCGTCAGTTGCCGGGCGGCGGACGTGGGCCTGGCCACCGGGATGGAAGTCCCCTTCCTCGCCCACGACCCCGCATACCGGACATTTGATCTCAAGCATGGTCCATTCCCCCCAAGGGCCTGTGGACATTCAGGGTTACAGTGCTGGCGAGGCCCATTTCGTCTGTGGCTAGAGCCTTTTTTGACAATACCGAGCCATTTGATGGGTCAAATTCGTTCAGCCCGGCAAGCCATGTCGCGCCGCGCGATGCGGTGCATCGGGCAAGCGGCATGGCGCACCGGATGGACGAATTTGTCCCACCGAAGGCCGGCTTTTCGCGCTCGCTGGACAGCGTTAGGCGGCACTTGTGGTCAACCAGACCACGGCGTGCCGCCTGCCTAGCCAGCAAACGCAAAAAGCCGGTCAAATGGTTCGGTATTGTCAAAAAAGGCTCTAGCTTTGAACGGCGCCGATGGGTCGCCCCCTTCAAGCCGGTCAAAGTGACGTCCACGGGCGAAATCGGCCTCGTCCGTCCCGGATTTGACAGGATTGGCCCATCTTCAGGGCCGTTCGTCGTCGAATATGCCAGCATGTCCTTCCTCCAAACACCCCTGAACCTGAACCAATCCTGTCAAACCAGCGCTATAACCCTGAATGTCCACAGGCCCTAATGCGCCACAGCGGCAGCGACACTTTCGTCGATCAGCCGGCCTTCAAGGAAACGGTTGAGGCCGAACGGCTCTGCAATCGGGTGCGGCCGGTCATTGGCGATGGTATCGGCGAAGACAAACCCCGAACCCGGGATCGACTTGAAACCACCGGTACCCCAACCGCAGTTGACATAGAGCCCCTTGACGTCGGTCATCGAGATGATCGGCGACCGGTCACCGGTCATGTCGACGATTCCACCCCAGATGCGCATCATGCGCAGCCGCGAAATGATCGGGAATGTTTCCACCAGTGCTGTGATGGTATGTTCCAGTGAAGTGAAGGCGCCACGCTGCGAATAGTTGTTGTAGCCGTCCGCACCGCCGCCGATCACCAGTTCGCCCTTGTCCGACTGGCTCATGTAACCGTGCACGGTGTTGGCCATGACGACGCAATCGATGACCGGCTTGATCGGTTCGGAAACCAGAGCCTGAAGGCACACACTCTCAACCGGCATGCGCACGCCGGCCATCTCCATCAGCAACGACGCATGTCCAGCCGTCACCACCGCGACCTTCGCGGTCTTGATGTAACCTCTCGAGGTCTGCACGCCGGTGATCCGGTCGCCGTCGCGCGTGATGTCAGTGACTTCGCAATTCTGGATGATGTCGACACCGCGTTCATCCGAACCGCGCGCGTAGCCCCAGGCCACCGCGTCGTGTCGCCCCGTGCCGCCACGTGGCTGGTAGTAAGCACCGAGAATTGGATAACGGGCATCCGGACTGTCATTGATGATCGGGCACAAGCGCTTCACCTCGGCCTTGTCGATCATCCGGCAGTCGAGACCCGCCAGCCGGTTGGCATGCGCCGTGCGCTTGAAGGCCCGCAACTCATGCTCGGTTTGGCACATCATCATCACACCGCGTGGTGAGAACATGGTGTTGTAGTTGAGGTCCTGTGACAGGTCCTCGTAGAGCTTGCGGGCCAACTCGTAGATCGCGATGGATTCATCCTGCAGGTAGTTGGAGCGGATGATCGTGGTGTTGCGGCCGGTGTTGCCGCCGCCCAGCCAGCCCTTCTCGAGCACTGCGATGTTGGTCATCTTGTGCTCTTTGGCGAGATAATAGGCCGTTGCCAGGCCATGACCGCCGGCACCTATGATGACGGCATCATACTCCGGCTTCGGATCGGGACTGCGCCACGCGCGCTCCCAGTCCTTGTGATAATTGAGGGCATTTCGGGCCAATGAAAAAATCGAGTATCGCGTCATCGCTTGACCGGCCCTTCCACACACTTGTCTCGTGCGCGCAATTCAAGAGCCTTCCCATATAGATCGAGGAAGCGTGGACCCTAGCATTTGGACTGAGCGGCGGCTATGTATTTGCGACGCCGCATCCTCGCACTGCGACACCCGGACGCTGCTGAATTGCCTCACATGAACTACATTTAATGACAACGTGAATTGTTTTTCTCAAAACAAGGTTGTCTAACACTGCGATGATTTTGTGGATCACATTCGCCATTTTGTCGGCCATGGTCGTGGTCGTGCTGTTGTGGCCGGTCATGCGGGGGACGGCATCGCCGCCGCCACGTGCCAGCTTCGATCTCAATGTGTACCGCGATCAGTTGGCTGAACTGCAGCGCGACGAGGAGGCGGGGATGATTGTCGGTGCGGAGGCCGAGGCTGCCCGTGCAGAGATCGCCCGCCGGATTCTCGCCGTCAAGGATGGCGATCGTGAAGTCGGTCTTGAGGCCGCTGCCGGGGTGCGCTGGCCTGCCATGACCGGCGCGGCCTTCGTCCTGGTTGTGGCGGTCGTCGGATATCTGACCGTCGGCAGCCCCGGTTACCGGGATGTGCCGCGCGCCGAACGCATATCCGAGGCAACGAAGAACAACGACTTGCCGGCGCTGGTCGTGCAGGTCGAACAGCACCTGGCGCAGAACCCGAAAGACGGTCAGGGATGGCTGGTTCTGGCACCAGCGTACCGCCGTCTTGGCCGGTTCACCGAAGCCGCGGATGCATTTGCACGGGCGATAGAGCTAACCGAACCGTCGGCCGAGCTGTTCACAGCGCTCGGCGAGACCTTGGTTCTGGCGGAAAACGGTCTCGTCACCGACCGCGCCCAGGATGCCTTCCAGGCAGCATTGAAGGTTGATGCCGGATTTGCGAAGGCTCGTTTCTATGATGCGCTAGCCTATGCCCAGGATGGCAAGACAGACCAAGCACGCGCGAAGTTCGAAGCGTTGCTGAAAGACGCACCGGCTGACGCGGCCTGGCGCACCGCCGTCGAACGCCAGATCGCCGCCTTGGCGTCGACACCGAAGGGTCCCGCTCTTGACGACGATCAGGTCAAGGCTGCGGACGAGATGTCGTCATCGGATCGCCAGGCTATGATCCGCAGCATGGTCGACAGGCTTGACAGCCGCCTGCGCGAGGACGGTGATGACATCGACGGTTGGTTGCGGTTGATCAACGCCCGCATGGTACTGGGCGACAAAGCTGCGGCACAAGACGCACTGACAACTGCACGCCGGCAGTTCGATGCAAATCAGACGGCCTTGACGCGCCTGACCGAATTGGCGGATCAATTGGGGCTGGAGCCGTGATGAATGTAGAAGGACACCGCTGATATGGCCATGGGCCGCAAACAACGCCGCACTGCCTTCATCGTCGCCGGGCTGGCCCTTCTGGGGCTTGCCGCCGGACTGATGGGCTATGCCCTGCGCGACACGATCGTGTTCTTTTATACGCCGAGTGAAGTGGCCGAAAAGTCGATCCCGCCGGGCACGCGCTTCCGTCTCGGCGGTTTGGTTGCAAACGACTCGGTAAAAAAACAGCAGGGCGCTACAGTGCACTTTGTCGTGACCGATACGGACAAAACCCTGCCCGTCACCTATACCGGAACATTGCCGGACTTGTTCCGTGAAGGCCAGGGTGTCGTTGCTGAAGGCGTTTTGGGTTCCGATGGGATGTTCAACGCCGACAGCGTGCTGGCCAAACACGATGAGAACTACATGCCGCGCGAAGTGGCCGATGCGCTGAAGGAAAAGGGTGTCTGGAATGAAGGAAAGTCAGAGAGCCAGTGATCGTTGAGTTTGGACATTTTGCGCTGCTGTTGGCGCTGGCCGTTGCGATCTATCAGACCGCGGTACCGCTCTATGGAGCGGCCACCGGCAACGCAGCGCTCATGCGGGTCGCCGGACCGGCCAGCCTGCTGCAGTGCCTCTTGGTTCTCATTTCATTTGCAGCACTGACCAAGGCCTATCTGACCTCGGACTTTTCGGTACATAACGTCTGGGCCAATTCCCATTCGGCCAAGCCGATGCTTTACAAATTCAGCGGTGTTTGGGGAAACCATGAAGGCTCCATGCTCTTGTGGGTCCTGATCCTGGCGGTTTTCGGCGCCGCAGTCGGGGTGTTCGGTTCGAACCTGCCGCCGGCGCTGAAGGCCCGTGTTCTGGCGGTGCAAGGCTCGATTTCGGTCGCGTTCCTGCTGTTCCTCATTACCGTCTCAAATCCGTTCTTACGCATCGCCTCTCCGCCAATCGAGGGCAAGGGCCTCAATCCGATCCTGCAGGACCCGGCTCTGGCGATCCACCCGCCGTTGCTCTATGCCGGTTATGTTGGCCTTTCTGTTGCATTCTCGTTCGCAATTGCCGCCTTGATTGAGGGCAAGGTCGATGCCGCCTGGGCGCGTTGGGTGCGACCCTGGACCCTGGCAGCCTGGATGTTCCTCACCGTCGGCATCGCCATGGGCTCCTGGTGGGCGTACTACGAGCTGGGTTGGGGCGGCTGGTGGTTCTGGGACCCGGTGGAAAATGCCTCGTTCATGCCATGGCTGGTGTCGGCCGCGCTGCTGCATTCGGCGATCGTGGTGGAAAAGCGCAATGCGTTGAAGATCTGGACCATACTGTTGGCCATTCTCGCCTTCTCGTTGTCGTTGATCGGCACGTTCCTGGTTCGCTCCGGCGTGCTCACATCTGTGCACGCGTTCGCCGTCGACCCCGAGCGCGGTGTGTTCATCCTGCTTATCCTCAGCGTCTTCATTGGCGGTGCCCTGGCGCTCTACGCCTGGCGCGCACCGGTTCTTCAGTCGACCGGCGTATTTGCACCGATCAGCCGCGAGGGCGCGCTGGTGGTCAACAATCTATTGTTGGCGACAAGCTGCGCAGCCGTGTTCGTCGGCACCCTTTATCCCCTGGCGCTGGAAGCGATCACAGGCGAGAAGATCTCCGTTGGCCCGCCTTATTTCAACATCACATTCGGTATTCTGATTCTGCCGTTGCTGATACTGGTGCCGCTCGGGCCCATGCTGTCATGGAAGCGCGCCCAGCTCTGGCCGGCGGTTCAACGCTTGTGGGCCGCCGCACTCATCGCGCTGGTGTGTGGTGTGATCGCATTGACGATCCAGGTTCGCGGGCCAATCCTGGCACCATTCGGCATTGCGCTCGGCGCATGGCTGATTGCCGGAAGCCTGGTTGAGATGTCGCAACGCATACAATTGTTCCGCGCCCAACTCGCCACATCATGGTCGCGATTGAGAGGTCTGCGAGGGCAGGCCATCGGCATGACACTGGCGCATCTGGGCGTCGGTGTCATGGTCGTCGGGATCGTTTCGATCACCGCCTGGCGCGAGGAAGTTGTTACCAGCCTCAAGCCGGACGCGTCCCTTACTGTCGCCGGAAACACCATCACCTTCCTGGGTGAAACGCCTCGCACGGGACCGAACTTCAATGCCGTCGTTGGGCGCTTCAAGGTCGAACGTGCCAACGGTGAGGCCATCGAACTGACCTCGGAGAAGCGTGTCTTCCTGCCAAGCCGTCAGCCGACGACGGAGGTCGGTATCCTGCCGACCTGGCTCGGCGATGTTTACGTCGCCATGGGAGACAAGGACCTTGATGGCGGGCGCATCGTTCGAGCCTATTTCAATCCGTTGGTGACCCTGATCTGGATCGGCTCGGTGATCATGTTTGTCGGCGGCATCATTTCGCTGGCGGATCGCCGGCACCGCGTTGGTGCGCCGAAGCGCTCGCGCCGCGCGGCACCGCAACCGGCAGAGTAGGGCAGGGCAATGCGGGTTCTTCGTCTTTTGATCCTTGCCGTCGGTCTGATGCTGATCGCCGCGCCGGCTTCCGCTGTTGAGCCGGATGAGGTGCTCAGCGACCAGGCACTTGAAGAGCGCGCACGCCAGCTTTCGGCGAAACTGCGTTGCCTGGTGTGTCAAAACCAGTCCATTGACGACTCCGATGCCCCGCTTGCTCGTGACCTGCGGTTGCTCTTGCGCGAGCGGCTGACCAAGGGTGACAGCGACAAGCAAGTCATCGACTATCTCGTCGGCCGCTATGGCGAATTCATACTGCTGCAGCCGAAGTTCGGCATTCACACGCTTGCATTGTGGCTCGGCCCCTTCGTGTTGCTGGCATGCGGCATCTGGTTCATCTGGCGTCGCCGCAGCTCGGCCAGAACCAGTGCGCCGGTCGCCGAGACCCCGCTGTCTGAGCAGGAAGCTGCCGAATTGAAGAGGCTGATGGCCGACGACAACTGAACTTCCAATTGCAGACGGGAGAATTTGCCATGCCCGGGCGCACCACGAAGGTAGAGTTTGACGGCAGCCTGGGAGAAAAGCTCGCTGCCGGTCTTGAGATGCCGGCCGGTGTGCCGACGGCCTATGCCCTGTTTGCGCATTGTTTTACCTGCTCCAAGGATCTGTTTGCCGCTAGGGCAATTGCCCGAGAGCTGACCAGGTATGGCATTGCGGTGTTGCGGTTTGACTTCACCGGCCTGGGCGCCAGCGAGGGCGATTTCGCCAACACGAACTTCTCCTCGAACGTCGGCGACCTGATCGCCGCAGCGGATTATCTGCGCAACTCCCATCAGGCCCCGCAAATCCTGATAGGCCATAGTCTCGGTGGTGCCGCGGTACTGGCGGCCGCCGGGTCGATACCCGAGGTCAACGCTGTGGCAACAATCGGCGCCCCGGCCGACATCGCACACGTGGCACACAATTTTGCAGGAGCCCTGGAAGAGATCGACGCCGATGGCAAGGCTCATGTGCAGCTCGCCGGCCGCAGTTTTACCATTACCAAACAGTTTCTCGACGATATCCGCAGCACGGTGCTGCGGGATCATGTTGCAGCGCTGAAGCGGCCGCTTCTGGTCTTTCACGCGCCACTGGATGAAACTGTCGGGATCGACAACGCTTCTGCGATCTTTGCCGCAGCCAAGCACCCGAAGAGTTTCGTTTCCCTCGACAGTGCCGATCATCTGCTGTCGCGCAAGCAGGATGCCAGCTATGTCGCAACGGTGCTCGCGGCATGGGTCAGCCGCTACGTTTCACCAGTGGTGGAACAAGCCGATGATGTCATTCCAGACAACGTGACCCGCGTGTCGGAGACCGGCCAAGGCAAGTTCCAACAAATGATGACGACAGGTCCACACTGCCTGGTCGCCGACGAACCCGCTTCGGTCGGCGGCAACGACAGTGGACCGACCCCATACGACCTTTTGTCCATGGCGCTCGGCGCATGTACATCGATGACATTGCGCATGTATGCGGACCACAAGCGGCTCGAGCTGCCAAGGGTTACTGTCGATGTGTCGCATGACAAGGTTCACGCGCGCGATTGCCAGGATTGCGGGCAGGGCAAGCAAGGCAGGATCGATCGTTTTGAACGGGTGATCAGTGTTGCAGGTGGCATCGGCGCGCTGCCTCCGGAGGTCCAGGACAAACTGGTCGAGATTGCCGGGAAATGCCCGGTGCATCGCACGCTGGAGGCATCGAGCGCGGTTGTCACCAAACTCGCACCCGAAGACCCATAGTCCGCATTAACAAGTTTTCATCGTTTGGAAAGGTCGCCGTAAGACGGCGGTCGTTATCCCACCACCATCAACTCCACCGATGCAAGTGATTTGGGAGATCCAACACGATGAACATTTCCTCCTCCGTAAAGAAGACGCTTGCTGCGTCGTCCTTGGCCTTGCTGGTCGCAACAGCGTCCTACAGCGCGGTCACCCAGCTGGTACCGGCCAGTCCTGCCGTCGCCCAGACCTTGAGCAACGGCGCGCCGGCGGCCGGCTTTGCCGATCTTGTGGAGCAGGTCATGCCCGCGGTGATCAGCGTCGAGGTTGAATTTCAGCCGGCATCGTTTGAGAACGAAGACGTCCCCTCGATGGATCAGTTTCCGCAAAGCAGTCCGTTCCGGCATTTCTTCGAGCAGTTCCGCAGCGATAGGCAGCATTCGCCGCGCCGGGCACCGCGTGGCCGCGGCCAGGGCTCGGGCTTTATCATCTCCGAGGATGGCTATGCAGTGACCAACAACCATGTCGTCGACGGGGCCGCGCGGGTGAACATCAAGCTGCATGACGGAAAGAGCTACAAGGCCCGTGTCGTCGGCACCGATTCCAAGACCGATCTGGCACTTCTGAAGATCGAATCAGATAAGAGGTTTCAGGCCGCAAAGTTCGCCAAGGAGCCAGCGCGCGTTGGCGATTGGGTCGTGGCGGTCGGCAATCCTTTCGGCCTGGGCGGAACGGTAACCACCGGCGTGGTGTCGGCACAGGGCCGCAACATCGGTTCCGGTCCCTATGACGACTACCTGCAGATCGACGCCTCGATCAATCGCGGTAACTCCGGCGGACCAGCCTTCAATCTGAAGGGCGAGGTTATCGGCGTGAACACCGCAATCTTCTCACCCTCCGGCGGCAGCGTCGGCATCGGCTTCGCCATCCCTGCGGCTCTGACCCAGAGCGTTGTTGACGACCTGAAGGACGACGGCGCAGTCACCCGTGGCTGGCTTGGTGTTCAAATCCAGTCGGTCACCGAGGATATTGCCGATAGTCTCGGTCTTGCCGAAGCGCGTGGCGCAATCGTCGCGGAAGTCACCAACGGCAGCCCGGCCGATCTCGGAGGAATCAAGACCGGAGATACCATCATCGAGGTCAACGGCAACAAGGTCGACAATCCGCGCGACCTGGCACTGAAGGTCTCCAAGATCAAACCGGGCAGCAACAGCGAGGTGACGGTTCTTCGTCGCGGCAAGGAACGCAAGCTGAAGCTTGAAATCGGCGAAATGCCTTCCGGCAAGCGTCAGGCGGCACTGCAGCGTGGAAACGCCAGCGGCGACACGCTTGGCGACCTGGGGCTGCGGCTGTCTGCGAACGAGGACGGCGAAGGTGTCGTGGTGACAGGCGTCAAGCGGGACAGTGCCGCCGCCAAGGCCGGATTGCGCCGCGGCGACGTCATCGTCGAAATCGCCAACAACCTTGTTGAGGAACCGGAAGATGTCGCTGAGCTCCTGCAGTCCGCGGCACAGGATGGTAAGAGCCGCGCATTGCTTTTGGTCAAGAGCGGAGAGCGCCAGCGTTTCGTCACTTTGTCGACCGGCAAGTCCTGATAGCACCGGGCGGAACCGCGAGGACGGCGCGTTGAGACCTCTCTCAGGTGAAGCGCGCCGTTCCTTTCAAATCATGTGACGGAGACGTTTGTGAAATGCTAGATGTTGTCAGACAACCGGATACAGACCCATCCGAGGAGGCAGTTCCATCCATGCGCGTGCTGGTTATCGAAGATGACTGCGAGGCGGCGTCCTGGCTGATCAAGGGCTTGAAGGAGAGCAGCCATGTTGTCGATCACGCCGCCGATGGCGCGGACGGTCTGGCGCTGGCCCGCGAGGGCATCCATGATGTGCTGATCGTTGACCGGATGCTGCCCAAACTGGACGGCCTCACGGTGATCAAGACATTGCGGGACGAAGGCATAAAGACCCCTGTGCTGATCCTGTCGGCACTGGCGGATGTGGATGAGCGGGTCAAGGGCTTGCGCGCCGGCGGCGACGACTACCTCTCCAAACCATATGCCTTCGCTGAGCTTCTTGCCCGCATCGAAGGCCTGGCGCTGCGCCAGATCGCCGAACCGCAGGCCACGCGCCTGAAGGTCGGCGACCTGGAGGTCGACCTCCTGGCACGCACGGCGCAGCGCGCCGGAACCGAAATCATACTCCAGCCGCGCGAGTTCAAGCTGTTGGAGTATTTGATGCGTAACGCCGGCAACGTAGTCACCCGCACCATGCTCCTGGAGAACGTCTGGGACTATCACTTTGATCCGCAGACCAATGTGATCGACGTCCACATCTCGCGTTTGCGCAGCAAGATCGACAAGGATTTCGAAACCGCGATGCTGCACACGGTCCGCGGCGCTGGATATATGATACGTGCCGGTTAGCCTGAGACTTCTACGCACCTCGACGTTCCGGCTGGCCGCGGTCTACCTCGCGGTCTTTGCCGTTTCGGTCGGTCTCATCCTGTCCTATGTCGCCTGGAACACGATCGGCATTCTCGAACAGCAAACCGACGATACGATCTCCGCGGAAGTCGAGGCGTTTGCCGAGCAGTACCGAATTCGCGGACTGCAGGGCGCGCTCGACACCGTGCGTCGCCGCAGCGCGCAAGAGGACGATGGCGTCTATCTGTTCGCCAGCCCGGTCGGCAAACGCCTGGCTGGCAATCTGCTGCAACTGCCGCCGGCTGCAACCGGAGAGCCGGGCTGGATAGAATTTCCCTACGCGGTCGACGGCCCGCGCGGGGTAGAGCGGCACACCGCCAAGGCGTTCCACACGGAACTGCAGGGCGGCTTTCGAATCCTGGTCGGTCGCGACGTCCAGGAGCGGCGTGAATTCGCCCGCATCATTCGCCGCACCCTGTTCTGGGCACTCGGCCTGGCGCTGTTCTTTGGCATAGGCGGCGGCTTGCTGATGAGCCGCAATTTCCTGCGTCGGATCGAACAGATCAATGCCACCAGCCGGGTCATCATGCGGGGAAACTTCGCCGAGCGTGTGCCGCTCAAGGGCACTGGCGACGAGATCGACCGGCTGTCGACCGGACTCAACCAGATGCTTGACCAGATCGAGCGGTTGATGAAGGGCATGCGCGAGGTCTCCAGCAATGTTGCACATGATTTGCGCACACCGCTCACGCGTTTGCGTGCCCGGGCCGAAGATGCCCTCAGGAGCAATGATCCCGAGCACCATCGCTTGACGCTGGAGCAGACGATCAGCGAAGCGGACCTACTCCTGAACACGTTCAGTGCACTGTTGTCGATAGCCAAGGCCGAAGCAGGGCAAGCCTCCGAAGGGTTCACCGAGGTCGATCTCGGCATACTGGTTTCGGACATCGCTGAACTTTACGAGCCGACCGTCGATGAGGTCGGGGGCACCCTCGTTGTGGCGACGTCTGAAGGTGTGCGTGTGCACGCCGACCGCCAGCTGGTTGCACAGGCGCTGACCAATCTGCTGGACAACGCCATCAAGTACGGCAAGCCGGAAACCGGCACCTTGGACATCGCGGTCGACTGTCGGTTAGAGGACCGAACCGCGATCATCGAAGTCGCCGACCGCGGCCCGGGCGTGGCGGACGTGGACCGCCAACGTGTCACTGAGCGTTTCGTGCGGCTCGATGAAAGCCGAAGTGAACCGGGTAGCGGGTTGGGACTGAGCCTCGTTAGCAGCGTGATGAAGCTGCACAACGGCAAGATTGAACTGCTGGACAACGAACCCGGCCTGAAGGTCAGGCTCATCCTTCCAACCGGATCGCAGGCAGGCTAGAGTATTGCCGTTGACCGCACTCACGCCTGTCCGTACATGTCGCCACCCGAATTCACGTCAGCTGCCCAACTTCCGGAACCCTTTGACCAGACGGCGGTCGAACGGGCCTTTGAACGTCTCATCGAGCGTGCCGAAGGCGGCGATGAAGGACCCGTTCGTCTCATCGATATCTGCAAACAATCGCCGGATGCCAATCGGCTGATGAGGGCAGTGTTCGGCGCTTCGCCGTTCCTGACAGAACTGATCGTCCGCGACGCTGACTTTGCCCTCCGTTGTCTAGCCCGGCCCCCGGCAGACAACTTCCAGGAACAGCTTGATCGGCTCGCCAGACGACTGGACTCCAACGAAGACTTCGATGACGCCAAAGAGCAACTGCGGATTGCCAAGTCCCGCGTGGCGCTGCTTATTGCGTTGGCTGATCTCGGCGGGAACTGGTCTATGGAACAGGTGACGGAACACCTGACCGGCTTTGCCGACACGGTGTGCAACTCAGCCGTTGCATGGTTGTTGCGCGAGGCCGCCAGCCGCGGAAAATTTGAGATCGCACATCAAGATGCACCCGCGCGCGGATGCGGTTACGTTGCCTTGGCCATGGGAAAGCACGGCGCCCACGAACTCAACTACTCCAGCGACATCGACCTGATCGTTCTCTATGACTCGCAAACAGCGCCGCTCGCGCCCGGCGTCGAAGCCGCAACGTTCTTCGTCAGGCTGACCAAGCGGCTGGTGGACATGCTTCAGGACATGACATCAAACGGTTACGTCTTCCGCGTCGATCTCCGGCTGCGGCCCGACCCGCGCGCCACGCAGATTGCCATCGGATTCGAGGCAGCGTGCATCTACTACGAGAACATGGGACAGAACTGGGAACGCGCCGCGATGATCAAGGCGCGCCCGGTGGCCGGCGATCTGGAGCTGGGCGCCGAGTTTCTTGGCCGAATGGTGCCCTACATCTGGCGGAAATATCTCGACTTTGCCGCCATCGCAGACGTGCAGTCTCTGAAGCGGCAGATCCATTCGGTAAAGGGTCACGGCTCAATCGCAATTCCGGGACACAACCTGAAGCTAGGCCGCGGTGGAATTCGCGAGATTGAATTCTTCGTCCAGACCCAGCAGTTGATCGCAGGTGGCCGCAACCCCAGACTGCGAGGCCAGCAAACGCTGGCGATGCTCGATCGCCTTGCAGACGAGAACTGGATTTCGCGGACGGCGGCAAAAGAGTTGCAGGAGGCCTATCGTGTCCTGCGTGAGTTGGAACACCGCGTGCAAATGCTCAACGACGAGCAAACGCATTGCCTCCCGGAAACGGACAATCAGCTCGACGTCTTCAGCCGCTTTTGCGGCTACCCCGACCGGCACTCGTTCGAAGCCGCTGTGCACGGCGTTCTTGAGACGGTGCAGGGACACTACAATGCCCTGTTCGAAGAGGCGGGTGAACTGGCCGCCGAAACGGGATCCCTGGTGTTCACCGGCGGAGAAGACGATCCCGAGACGGTCGAAACCTTGTCGCGGATGGGCTTCACTCAGCCAAGTGAAGTCTCGGCGACCATCCGCGGCTGGCATTTCGGTCGTTATGCTGCCACCCGCTCCGCCGTTGCCCGTGAGCGGTTAACCGAGATCATGCCGGCATTGTTGCGGGCCATCGCCGATACGGCTGATCCGGATGCGGCATTCGTGGCCTTTGACCGTTTCATGGCTGGATTGCCGGCTGGCGTCCAATTGTTTTCCATGCTGCGCGCCAACGCCGAAATGCTCAATCTGATCGCTCTGATCCTTGGCGCCGCGCCGCGGCTTGCCGAGCAGCTCAGCCATCGCCCGCGCGTGCTTGATGCGGTTCTTGATCCAGGCTTCTTCGACCACCTGCCGGATGCCGGGGAAACTGCGAACATCGTAGCCGCCGCCGTTGCTGACCATGTCCCGTTTGAGGAGCAGCTCGACCTGGCCCGGGTTGTCGGTAGCGAGCTGATGTTCCAGGTCGGCGTGCGCATCCTGTCCGAAACCATCAATGCCGGACAGGCCGGGCAGGCCTATTCCAACATCGCCGATGCGTTGATTGCTCAATTGCTGGATGCCGCGTTGTCCAACATCCGCGACAGGCATGGAGAAATCGAGGGCGGCCGCGCCGTTGTGATGGCAATGGGCAAACTCGGCGGCCAGGAAATGACGGCGGCATCGGATCTCGATCTCATCCTGATTTACGATCATGCCGCCGATGCCATCATGTCCGATGGCAGGAAACCGCTTTCCCCCCAGCAGTACTATGCCCGCGTCACCCAGCGCCTGATCGCCGCACTGT
Organism: Aestuariivirgaceae bacterium; assembly: GCA_965216335.1. Classification (GTDB taxonomy): domain Bacteria; phylum Pseudomonadota; class Alphaproteobacteria; order Rhizobiales; family Aestuariivirgaceae; genus JAHEJE01. Next base: position 3,142,243 of record OZ244154.1, read on the forward strand.
CGTCACAGACGGCTGAAGGCGTGCTGTACGAAGTCGACATGCGGCTACGCCCGTCGGGCAACCAGGGTCCGGTGGCGACCAGCATTTCAAGCTTTATTGACTATCACAAAGATTGTGCCTGGGTCTGGGAGAAGTTGGCCATGACCCGGGCGCGTGTCGTGGCTGGTGACGACCTGCTGGCAGAGGCACTCAAACGTGCCGCTGCTTCCGCATTGTGCCAGCCGCGAGACGCGGCGGAAACCTGGCAGGCCATTGCCGAGATGCGCGAACGGATATTTGCCGAGCACGGTTCATCTGATGTGTGGAATCTGAAACACGCCCGTGGCGGCATGGTGGACTGCGAATTCATTGCCCAGGGTCTGCAGATCGTACATGCCGCTGGCGCGCCTGGCATTCTGGCCCAGAACACCGCCCAGGCACTCGATCAGCTCGCCACGGCCGGATTGATCGCGGCAAACGACAAGCAGATACTGACCGCGGCCAACGCGCTCTATCACCGTTTGCTGCAGGTCCTCAGACTTTGCGTCACCGGCAAGTTCGATCCCGCAAATGTCCCGTCCGGCCTGTCGCGTCTGCTGGCAAATGCCGCCCAGTGCCCCGACCTGGCGACAACCCAAAGCCTGCTGGAGGACACCCAGACGCAATTAGCGGAGGTGTTCGCTCGCCTCGTCAATCAGCTTGATGACTGACTTGTGCCCGCATGTTCCAGGCTGGGTTTGAGTTGGGCGAGACGCGTGGGTACGATCACCGAAACTGTGGTGCCTTTGCCGACGTCACTTGTGATCTCAAGCTTGCCGCCGTGCAGCTCGATGAGTGATTTCGAAATTGCCAGGCCCAGCCCCGACCCGGATTTTGTCTTTGTGAACTGGTTCTCCACCTGCTCGAAGGGCTTGGCCAGCTTGTCGATATCGTCTGCCGGTATGCCAATTCCGGTATCGGCAATCCGGATAGTCGTCTCTTCGTTGTCTTGCGAGACGTTTAGGCTGACCTTGCCTCCGGCGGGTGTGAACTTGATGGCATTGGCGAGCAAGTTGATGAGGACCTGTTTGAGCGCGCGCTTGTCGCAGCGAAGTTTCTTGTCGTCGCTGGCATTGACTTTGAGCTTCACCTCGCCTTCCTGGGCGCGCGGTTCAACGATGCGCACCGATTCCGCGATGATCTTTTTCACCGGCACGGTTTCCAGGTCGAGCGACACCCGGCCGGCTTCAATCTTCGACATGTCGAGAATGTCGTTGATCACGTCGAGCAGGTACTGGCCCGACTTGTGAATGTCGTGGGCATAGTCGAGATACTTGTCCGAACCGAGCGGCCCGAGGAATTGTCTTTCCATCACCTCGCTGAAGCCGATGATGGCATTGAGCGGGGTGCGCAGCTCGTGGCTCATGTTGGCCAAGAACTCCGACTTCGATCGGTTGGCGGCCTCGGCATTGGCCTTCTCGTGGGCATACTTTTCCGCCAGATCGGCCAGGCGCTGTGATTGCTGCTCGAGCTTGGCGCGGGACTTCTGCAGATCGCTGACCGAGTTCATCAGCTCACGCTCGGAATCCATCAGTCGCTCTTCATGCTGCTTCAGGGTGGTGATGTCGGTGCCGATCGAAACAAACCCGCCATCCTTGGTGCGCCGTTCATTGATCTGCAGCCACCGCCTGTCCCCCAACTGAACCTCGAACGTGTTGCCCTCGCCAGGCTTGGCGCCGATCACGGGCATGCGCTGGCGCACCACCGGTTCCTTGGCCGCCTTCGCCACATCTTCATAGTTGCTGCCCGGCTGGCAGACGCTCGCCGGCAAGGAATGGAACTGCTGGTACTTCGAGTTGCACATCACCAGCTTGTTGTCGGTGTCCCAAAGCACGAACGCCTCGGAGATGTTTTCGATGGCGTCCTTCAGGCGCAGCTCGGCTTCCTGATTGAGCCGGTCTGCCTGCTTTTGTTCGGTGATGTCGATGGCGATGCCGACCAGGTGCGAGGCCTCCTCGCCCGGTGCCTCCGCCATCTCGGCACGCGCCCGCAGCCACACCCAGTGCCCGTCCTTGTGCTGCATGCGGAACTCCTGGTCGATGGCCGGCCGGCCGCCTTCCAGCATCCGGTCCACCAGCCGGTCGATCGGGTCGTCATCAGGGTGGAGCCGTTCGGCGACCTCGCCATAGGACAGGAACTCACCATGCGGCTGCAGACCGAGAATGTCATACATTGAGCGCGACCAGAAAATACGGCCTCGCGCCACATCCCAGTCCCATAGTCCGCACCGGCCACGGTCGAGCGCCTTGTCGAGCCGCTCGGTCGCAACGGCCAGGTTCTGATCGGCATCCGCCGCCCGCGCCGCCTGCCAGTGAAACGCCGCACCAAGCAGTACCAACACCGTGAAGGTCACGAGGAACAGCGTGGAGACCTGGGCAACGTTGCCCCACCAGGCCGCAAGGATCTGTCGGCGCAGATGCAGCACGAGAAGATTGCCGTCGTATCCCTCAATGTCCTTGAGGACGAAGAAGGCCTCCTGGCCGTTCACCAGCGTTGTCAGCTTCGCCAGATCGCCGCCCGTCGCCCGTTCGGCAAAGATCGCCGGGGTGACGATATCGAACAACGATTTTCCATGCAGTTCGATGTGCGCCGGATAGGTGGCGACGACGACGCTACTTGGGCCGATGAGTGCGAACGTCCGACCTGCCTGGCCGGCATCGCCGGGAAGGGCCTTGGCAATCTGCTCGCTGGCCGGTGGCGATGGCACCGTCGCTTGCCCGTTCGCTGCACCGAAGGTCTTCGCCAGTTCAGCGGCGGCGATCTGCGCATAAAGTGTCGATTGCTTGTTGTGTGCGGTGATGTGTTCGTTGCGGTTGACGAACAACTGCAGCGCCAGGGCGGTGCCCAGGGTGGCGATGAACAGGATGATCAGAACGGTGATGAGGTTGCGCAATGCCCGTTCGGAAATCGTTATGGAGGACAGGCGCCGCGTGGCCAGCGGAACCCGCAGCCTGCGCTCCTTGAAAAAGAGTCCTCCTATCTGTGCCTTCGACAAAGTCGTTCCCCTGGTCGGAGCGTTCTGTCAAAACTCTCAAAGACCGTGAAGGCGGTTCGCGCCATCCCCAACACACGAATCACATGCCCCCATTGATTCGAAAGTGTAATGATTTGTCCAGTCGGCAAATCGGAAAGCAGTCGATATTGCCGGGTTGCTTCCCGATTCCCGCACCAATACTGCACATTGTTCCGCGTGTGGAACGAACAGATCAATTTAACGATTTGCTAACGATTTCGTAGGTGTCGCGGGACAAGTTCTGAACTGTAAGGATATCCTCAAGCGCGTTTCGCGCCGCAGCCCGGCGGTGTGTTTCCAACACCCGCCAGCTCTTGAACGCGGCTGCCATCCGCGCGGCAACCTGGGGATTGAGCGCATCGAGTTGCTTGATGGTCTCGGCCACCAATCTGAAACCGGATCCGTCCGGTGCCGTGAAGCGGACCATGTTGAGACTGGCGAACACACCGACCAGGGCACGCACCTTGTTCGGCTGTTTGAGGTTGAACGCCGGATGTTGCTTGAGTGACTCTATGGTCTCGCCGCAACCCTCAAACGGCCACACGGCGTGATAGGAGAGCCACTTGTCAACCAGCAGGTGGTCATCCTTGAACCGGTCGTAGAACGTCTCAAGGGCGGTTTGCCGTTCGGGGCGGTCGAGCGTGCTCAGCACGGACAGCGCGCCGGCCATCTCGCTCATGTTGCCCGCTCCCTCAAAGTGGGCTAGCGCAAGTGTCGCCCCTTCATGCGGATCGGCGGCGGCGATCAGCGACAGGACGGCATGGCGCAGGCTCCGCTGTGCGGTGCTGCTGGCATCGGGTGAATAGGGCGCGCTGCTCGCAAGGCTTGCCCACAGCGATGAGAGGACATCGTGCATGCGCCCGGCCGTTGCCGCGCGCACGCTGTTGCGCGCATCGTGGAGCGCTTGCGGATCGACATTGCGTCCCAGGTGGCTGGCCAGATCCGTCTCGCTCGGCACGGCAAGCATCTGCGCCTTGAAGGCGGGATCGAGATCGGGATCGGCGAGGCACTTGGCCAGTGCATCGGCATAGTCACGTACGCTTGGCCGCCCATTGCCCTGGCCCATGGCCTGCATCGCTTCGATGATCAGCCGCCGGGCAACGTTCTGCCCCGACTCCCAGCGATTGAACGGGTCGCTGTCATGCGCCATCAGGAACAGCCGGTCCTCGACCGGAAGCCCGGCGGACAGCTTGACCGGTGCGCTGAAGCCCCGGTTCAGCGATAGCACCGGCCGCACCGGAACACCGGTGAAGCGAAAGTGCTGGCGGTCATCGGTCAATTCGAGCACGGGAGCATTCATCGCTCCGTGCCCTTCCAGATGCAGGGGCAGGTCGTGGCCGTGCTCGTCGACGAGCCCGATGCCAAGCGGAATGTGATGCGGAGCCTTGCCCGCCTGACCCGGCGTGTCCGGGATTGTCTGGGACAGGTCGAGGTCGAACGTTTTGGCTGCCGGGTCGTAGCGCCATTCGGCGACAACCTCGGGCGTGCCCGCCTGCTCGTACCAACGGAAGAACTGCGACAGGTCGCGGCCGGACGCGTCCGTCATGCATTGCACGAAATCCTCCATCGTCGCCGCCTCGCCGTCGTGGCGTTCGAAATAGAGGTCCATGGCCTGCCGGAAAGCCGCCGCGCCGATCAGGGTGTGTATCATCCGCACCACTTCGGCGCCTTTCTCGTAAACCGTCGCCGTGTAGAAGTTGTTGATCTCCATGTATGACGCCGGGCGCACCGGATGGGCCAGCGGGCCGGCGTCTTCCGGGAACTGATGCGTGCGCAGCAGGCGCACATCGCCGATCCGCTTCACCGCCCGCGAGCGCATGTCGGAGGTGAACTCCTGATCGCGGAAAACCGTCAGGCCCTCCTTCAGGCAGAGCTGGAACCAGTCGCGGCAGGTGATCCGGTTGCCGGTCCAGTTGTGGAAATACTCGTGCGCAATGATCGCTTCGATGTTCACATAGTCCTGATCGGTCGCCGTGTCAGGCCGCGCCAGGATGTACTTGTCGTTGAAGACATTGAGCCCCTTGTTCTCCATCGCCCCCATATTAAAGTCGGACACCGCGACGATCATGAAAATGTCGAGGTCGTACTCGCGCCCGAAAGCCTGCTCATCCCACGCCATGGACTTCTTCAGCGAAGCCATCGCCCAGTCGCAGCGATCCTCCTTGCCGTGCTCGACGAAGATGCGCAGCGTGACCTTGCGGCCCGACGCGGTGGTGAAGTTATCCTCCACCATGGCCAGGTCGCCGGCCACCAGGGCGAACAGATAGGACGGTTTGGGGAAGGGGTCCTCCCAGACGGCGAAATGCCGCCCGCCATCCAGGTCTCCGCCATCGACGGGGTTGCCGTTGGCCAGCAGGATCGGAACCGTTGCCGTGTCGGCCTCGATGCGCACCCGGTAGCGCGCCAGCACGTCGGGCCGGTCCAGGAACCAGGTGATGCGCCGGAAGCCTTCCGCTTCGCATTGCGTGCAGAAGATGTTGCTGGAGAGATAGAGCCCGGACAGCGCGGTGTTGGCCTTGGGGTCGATCATCACCTCGGTTTCAAGCGTGAAGGCATCGTCCGGCACCGATGAAACGGTCAGGCTCTCCTCGTCGCACACATAACCATCATCCGGCAGCGTATTGCCGTCGAGCGCCACGCGCTTGAGGTCGAGATTTTCACCGTCCAGCCGCAGGGCAGGTCGCCTGCCGGACCAGGCCGGGTTGGGCCGCATGCTGAGCCGCGCCACCACCCGCGTAGTGGTCGGTGCAAGGCGGACATCGAGGTCGGCATGGTCGATCAGGTAGGCCGACGGTTTGTAATCCTTCAGCAGGATCGGTTGCGGTGTGTCGGTGCGCATGGGGTCTTGTCCATGAATCGTATGGTGCGAAACTTGCGCCGGTTTTGCGCTCATGGGCGCGCCAAGTCAAACGGCCTTGCGCCGCCGCCTCAGAAACGGTCAATGCGGTATGCGGCCAGATCGAGGTTTGATGGCTTGCCGGCGATCTGCTCGCTGATTAACCGCCCCGTCGTCGGTCCCCATGTCATGCCGAGATGGCCGTGCCCGAAGCCGTACCAGACGTTGTGCAGCTTCGGCGATGGCCCGATGACCGGCAGTGAGTCCGGCGTGCCGGGTCGCCGGCCCATCCAGCGCGATACCGTATCGTCAAGTGGACGCATGCCCGGCAGGACATGCTTGTAGATATTCCACAGAATGTCGGCGCGCTTCCAATTGGGTGGCGCATCGCATCCGGCGAATTCATCTGTGCCGGCCAGCCGCAGGCCGTCATCCATCGGCGTCATGGCGCCCGGCCGGGTTGCCCAGGTGACCGTACGGCCGAGACTGACGCCGGCATCGGGGATCGTCAGATGATAGCCGCGTTCGGCCTCCAACAAAACCTTGCTGCCCAGTTGGCGAGCCAGTAGGTCCGAATAGGCGCCCGCTGCCACGACAAGCCGGTCGAGCGCAACTTCTCCCTGTGCGCGCAGCACGAGCCGCGTGGCGCGGCTGCCATCGTGCTCGGCCCGCACGACATCATCCTGCAGCACCGTGCCTCCGTTGCGGACCACGTCTTCGGCCATTCGAGCCACCAGCGCCTTGGGGCTCGACAGCCGGTACCAACCGCCATGGAACGACCCGCAGGTAAAGCGTGGAGCGATGTCCGGCTCCATCTCGCGAATTTCATCCATCGACAGCCGCTTGGCATCGAATCCGAATTCGGCCTTGATGGCCCGGTCGCCGGCTTCGTTGGCGTATTGCTTCTCACTGTCGTACAGGCGGATGGCGTCATCCATATTCAACAGGTCGCGGGTGCCGGTTGCCGACATGATGGATTCATAGTCGGACATGACCCGCAGGCTGAGCGCTGCCTTGCCTTCGGTAATTGCCCTGGCGACGCTGGGGACCGTGTTGCGCGCCGCCCGCAGCATCCACGGCAGGGCGGTGGGAAAATGCCGCCAGCGGATTGTCAGCGGCCCAAGGGGGTCAAGCAGCCAGCCGGGCAGTTTTGTCAGCACGCCGGAATGCATGTCCGGCAACAGGCTGGACGGCACGACCCCGCAGGCGTTGCCGAACGAACAACCATCGCCAGGCTCAACGCGATCGATCAAGGTGACGTCAAACCCCTCGCGCTGCAGGAATACAGCCGTTGAGACACCGATTATTCCGGCGCCAACAACTGTGACATGTGACCTTTCGGCTGCCGTCATGCCGTGCGTCCTTTCCCGCTCACCAGTGCCGCGAAGTGTTTGCTGCAATGTTCCCCAAAAGCCTCCATGAGCCGTGTCGGACGAAGTTGCGACAGCGAGGCCAAGGCGATCCGCCCCGGCTCAACCTTCTCGCGCACCGGGCGTACCGCCAAGGGCTGACCATCGTAGGACAGATCACCGTGCGGTCGGGTGACCAGCAGCGAAAAGCCCTGGCCGCGCCCGACAAGCCCGCGCACCAGCTCCATGGACGGCGAACTGAAGGTGATGTCCGGCTCGATGCCGGCCTCGCGCATGAGGCCGAGAAAGTAGCTTCGGCTCGGCGCCACATCGAGCAGCACCATCGGCTCGGTGGCCAGGTCCTTCAGCGAAACCGTCTTGTGCCTGGCCAGCCGGTGGCCGCGCGGCAGCAGCACATAGGGCTGCAGCTCGGCCAGCGTGGTGGTTTCGAGATCGTCCGGCAGGTCGAGCGCATAGAGCAGCGCCATCTCGAACCGGCCGCGCCTGAGGCCGTCGACCAGGTCATGCTGCGTGCCCTCGCCGATGTCGATGCGGGCATCCGGGTGCACCGTGGTGAAACCTTCGATCAGCGAGGGCAGGAACACCGGCGCCAGGGTAACGAAGCTGCCGAGCTGCAATGCGCCCTTGACCTGCGATGCCGTGTCGGCGGCCAACGCCTGGATTTCGCGGGCATGCTGGATCAGGTTGCCGGCCTGAGTGAGGATTTGCGCGCCTGCCGGTGTCACCGACACGCCGGCGGCATGGTGGCGGATGAGAAGCTGGACCCCGAGCTGGTCTTCCAGCTTGGTCACCGCCGCGGAGATCGACGGCTGCGAGACATTGAGCTTTTCCGCCGCCCTGACGAGTGAGCCCTCGCTCGCGGAGAGCACGAAATATTCGAGCTGGCGTAGGGAGTAGTTGATCATGGCAGGCGATCCTGCCGCGCCGGCAATGAATAGTCAAAGCCTATTCAATGCACAGCAACTAAGTATTTTACCCTTTGAACGCCGCATGGCACGATCACAGGTGGTTGAAGCCGTTCAGGGAGAAAGCCCATGCGTTCACAGACCCGCAGCGAGATCGCGTCCAACACACGCTATGCCCTGCCGGCGGTGCGGGCGGAACGCTTCACCTCGGCCATGGCAATGGCGGCAACGGCGGTGTCGGTGGTCACCACCGATGGGGCAGCCGGCAAGTTCGGCATGACGGTCAGCGCGGTGTCTTCGGTGTCTGCCGAGCCGCCGATGGTGCTTGCCTGCATCAACCGCAAGAGCCCGCTGGCTTCAGCCGTCAGCACCAATGGCATTTTTTGCATCAACCTTCTGGCCGAGGCCCAGTGCGAAATCTCGAATGTTTTCGCTGGCCGTGGCTCGGATGGCCGCGCCTATGATTTCGCCTGCGCTGAGTGGCGCCGCGAGATGACCGGTGCGCCGGTGCTCGACGGTGCCGCCGCCAGCTTCGATTGCCTGCTCGACAGCTTCCACGACGCCGGCACCCACCGCATCATCATAGGCCGTGTGCTGGAGGCAGCCTGCAGCGATGCCGATCCATTGGTCTATGCCCGGCGCGGCTATCGTGCCACCATGGCGCTCAATTCGTGAAAGTGAGGAACTGAAACATGATCAGAACCGGCGAACAGTACCGCGAGTCGATTCGCGACGGACGCAAGATCTGGATCAACGGCGAAGAGGTCCGCGACGTCACCACACACCCCAGCTTCAAGCCGGTGGTCGACGTTCGCGCCCGCATCTACGACATGCAGCACGATCCCGCTACCCGCGACACCATGACGGTGGAGCGCGACGGCGAACGCTTCGCTGTCGGCAGCGAACTGCCGTACACGCAGGATGACTGGCACGCCAAGCGCAAGGCTGTTGATACCGTGATGCACGACATCGGCGGCGTCGTCACCCGCGTCGGCGACGAGACCGTCGGCGAGATGTGGTCGCTGTGGGACGGCAAGGAGATCCTCAACGAAATCGATCACCGCTTTGCCGAGAACATCGAGCGGCATATTCACGAGGTGATCAAGAGCGATCCGTTCCATGTCTCCGCCAACACCGACCCCAAGGGCGACCGCTCCAAGCGCCCGCAGGATCAGGACCCGGACATGCTGGTGCATGTCGTCAAGGAGACCGACGCCGGCATCGTCATCCGCGGTGCCAAGTATGAAACCGCGGCGGCCTATTCCAACCAGGCCTTCCTGAAGCCGACGATTGCCAACTGGGGCGATGCAAAACTGTCGGACTATGCGCTCGGCTGCATCGTCAAGATGAATGCCCCCGGCGTGACCCACATCTGCCGCACCGGCTTTGCCAACCGGGCGCCGGAACGCGATTACCCGCTGTCCAACAAGTTCGACGAGATCGACACTGTGATGGTGCTCGATGATGTGCTGGTGCCGTGGGAGGATGTGCTGTTCTACCAGCACACCCGCGCCGCCACCTTCATCCGCGCCACGCTGCACCGCTATTCGGCTTTCCCGTTCATTCAGCGCACGCTGTCGGTTGCCGACCTGATGATCGGCGCCGCGCTGTGGAACGTCAAGCAGACCGGCCTCGACAAGCAGCAGGCGGTGATGGAGAAGCTGGCCGAACTGGCCGTGTGGCGCGAGGGCATCAACGCCCACCTGACGGCGGCCATCGCCACGGCGGAAAAATCGCCCAATGGCCTGCTGATGCCGAACCAGTCGCTGCTGTTCACCGGCCGCGTGCATGCCATGACCAATCTGCCGAAGATGATGCACCTGGCGCGCGAGCTGTGCGGCGGGCAGATTTGCGTGACGCCCGATGCGGCCGCCTTCGAGCATCCCGAGACCGCCAAATGGCTGGAGAAATTCTACTCCATCAACGACAGCTGGCTTGCCGACGACCGACGCAAGCTGCTGGCGCTCGCCCGCGACCTGCTGAACTCCGACTACGCCGGCCACCGCCTAACCTTCCAGCTGTTCGCCCAGTCGCCGCCCTTTGCTCATCTCGCTGCCGTCTACCGGACATTCGACTGGGGCGGGCCGCTCGACTTTGCCCACAAGGCTGCCGGCCTGTCCGACCGTGTCTGGGGCGTGGACAAACAGGCCGCTGAGTGATCACGACAACGCCGGAGTAGACCCTGAATGGCACACAAGCGCCTGCGTCCCTTCAACACCAGGGACACCTATCCCGAACAGAAACTCGACAATGACCTGAGCCAGGGCGTGGTGGCGCGCGGCACCATGGTGTTCCTGCGCGGCCAGGTCGCCCAGGACCTCGAAACCCGCGAGAGCCTGCACGTTGGCGACGCCGGCGCGCAGACCGCCAAGACGATGGAAAACATCAAGATGCTGCTCGAGGAGGCCGGCTCCGAGCTCGGCCATATCTGCCGCATCGTCGTCTATCTCACCGACATCCGCTATCGCGATGCGGTCTACCAGGAGATGGGCAAATGGCTTAAAGGAGTCCATCCCTGCTCGACGGGTCTGGTCGTGCCGGCGCTGGCGAGGCCTGAGTGGGTGGTTGAAATCGAGGTGACGGCAGTTATTCCCGACTGATGTCTCATTGCGGAGTTTTGGGCGATGAACGATCTGAGCGCTGAAGCTTTGTCCTTGTTGTCTGAATTGAGCCGGTCGGCGAACGGCCCGCTGGAGCGCGCCACGGCGATGCCGGCGGGCATGTACAACAGCGAGGAAATCCTTGACCTCGAGCGCCGGGAAATTTTTTCCCGCGATTGGGTCTGCCCCGGCCTGGCTGCCGACATTCCCGACCCCGGCGATTATCTGACCTACTCGATTGCCGGCCAGCCGGTGATCTGCATCCGCGGCAAGGACGGCGAAATCCGCACCCTGTCGAATGTCTGCCGCCACCGCATGATGCTGCTCCTGAAAGGCAGGGGGCAGACCAAGCGCATCGTCTGCCCCTACCACGCCTGGACCTACGATCCCGCCGGCAAGCTGATCGGCGCCCCCCAGATGGAGCGCACCGAGGGTTTCGACAAGGCCGAGCACTGCCTGCCGGAAATCCGCACCGAGATCTGGCATGGCTGGATTTACATCACGCTGAACAACGAGGCACCGCCGCTGGCCGAGACGCTGCAGCCGCTCGATGAGATGGTGGCCCGCTACAACCCGGCTGGCTACGTTCCGATGGTCAACCAGGATCACGTGTGGAACACCAACTGGAAGCTGCTGACCGAGAACTTCATGGAAGGCTACCACCTGCCGGTCGCCCACAAGGCAACGGTCGGCCAGTGGATGCCGGTCGAGTCGACCGGCTTCCCGCCGCAAGTCTATGAAGGTTTCACCTACCAGACCTTCACCAAGGACGAAGACGCCACCTACGGCCGCGCCCACCCGGACAACACCACGCTGCAGGACGAGTGGCGCTACACAACGGTGATGCCGACGGTGTTTCCGAGCCACATGTACATCCTGGCGCCGGACCACATCTGGTACCTGAGCCTCAGGCCCGACGGCACCGACAAGGTCAAGGTGCGCTTCGGCGTCGCCGTGGCGCCGGAGGTGAACGCTGCGCTCGATGATCCGATCGACTGGGTGTCCGACCTGATGAAGTTCTTCGACACAGTCAACGCCGAGGACCGCTTCGTCGTCGAGGGCATTTCAGAAGGCTCCAGGGCGCCCGACGCCCGGCCCGGGCCCTTGAGCTGGCTGGAGCGCGAAATCCACGACTTCATGGGCTATCTGGCCTCGCGCCTGTCGCCGGCCGCCGGTGCCCGCCAACAAGCCGCCGAATAGGGCAGGGGAGCAAAGCATGACATTTTCCATCGCCGGGCATTGCGAGCGCACCGGCATGTTCGGCGTCGCCATCACCACGTCGTCGATCTGTGTCGGCGCCCGCTGCCCGCACGCCCGTGCCGGCGTAGGAGCCGTGGCGACCCAGAACGTCACCGACCCGAACCTGGCCAACCTGGTTCTCGACCGGCTCGAGGCCGGCGAAAGTGCTGCTCAGGCGGTCTCCGCCGTGATCAAGGGTCGCGCCAACATCGACTTCCGGCAACTGACCGCAGTCGATCACAATGGCGACATCGGCCACTTCACCGGCGCCAACATCCTCGGCACCAATGCGGTGAGCGCGGGCCGCCACTGCATCGCCGCCGGCAACCTGCTGAGCACCTCCGCCGTGCCGGCCGCCATGACCGATACCTTTACCGCAAACGCCGGCGAGCACCTGGCCGAACGACTGCTGCGCGCGCTCGAAGCCGGCGTTGCCGCAGGCGGTGAGGAAGGCCCCGTCCACTCCGCCGCCCTTATCGTGTATGACGAACAGCCCTTCGCCCTGGTTGATCTGAGATGCGACTGGGACGACGACGACCCGATCGTCAAGCTGCGCCTTCTGTGGCAGGACTACCAGCCGCAGATGCAGGCCTACCTCGACCGCGCCCTCAATCCCTCCGCCGCACCCAGCTACGGCGTCGCCGGCGATCCTTGACCGGTCGCTGCGCAGCAACTCACCCGCGCTTGATTTTGCAATTTGCGCCGATGGGCGCATAATGCCGTTGGGGCAACACGTCCAGTCACTCAATTCTGGAGGCCGCCATGATTGTCTATCCTGATATCGAACTGCAGAAGGGCCGGGTCGTCAACCTCTGGCACGGCCGCAAGGATGCGCCCGTCGTCTACGACATCGAACCGCTGGAGGCGGTGCGCCAATGTGTCGACAAGGGTGCGGAATGGCTGCATGTGGTCGATCTGGATGCGGTGTTCGGCGAGGGCGACAATGCCGAGATCATCAAGGACATCATCATCAAGGCCGGCGTGCCAGTGCAGGTCGCCGGCGCCATCCGCACCATCGATGCGGTGCGCGGCTGGATCGATGCGGGTGCGGCCCGCGTGGTGATTGCCACGGCGGCGGTGAAGGATCCGGCCTTCGTGCGCCAGGCCGCCTTTGCCTATCCCGACCAGATCGTCATTTCGATCGACGGCCGCGGCGGCTATGTCGTCGCGGAAGGCTGGACCGAGACCACCAGCTTCACCCCGTTCGACTTCGCCAGGCAGTATGAAGACCTGCCGCTGGCCGCCTTCATCTTTACCGATGTTGACGCCGATGCCGATGCGCCCGAGGCAAGCCTGGCCCAGACCGAACAGCTTGCCGAGACCGTGCGCACGCCGGTCATCGCCAGCGGCGTGGTCAAGCAGCTCGATGATATATCGACGCTCAACTACCTGCCCAACATCGCCGGCGCCATCACCGGCCGGGCGATCTTCGGCGGCACCTTCGATCTGGCCGACGCCGTGGCCATTACCGCCGAGGTTCCCCAGCCGGTGGCTCCCTCCGCGTAAACTTTTTTGCGGAATGTGACTAACGTCACATTCCTGCAATGCGCAGCGGCCTATAACAGCAACCACGCAACCGGTGACCCCACATCCCCCCACTCCCTCTGCTAAACCGGTTGCAGAAAGGCCCCGCACCGCCCGGCGGGGCCTTTCGCTTTGTGTGCTTCGCACCGCGCGGGCCAATCCGATTGCGGGACGGCGGGCCCTTTCGTCGTGACAGCGGGCCGTGAGCCTGGTCTGCACGAACGTCGCGTGCCGCGCCGCTCATTATGGCCGCGCGACCGGGCTTGCCGGACAGCACCGCCTATCCCCTCACCCTCCCCAACGGTCATCCCGGAAAGACCGGGAGGTCTTGTCCGGGATCTCTGGACGATGGGGCAAGGCACAGAGGTCCCGGCTCGCGCTGCGCTTGGCCGGGATGACAACTTGGGGCACGGCTTCATATCTGGCACGGACTAACTTCCGTGGGGAAATCGTTCCCGCACCCCGCGAATGGCGGCTGTCGCAATTGGATTAGAGCTTTGTTTTCCGCCGTCCTCGGGCTTGACCCACTGCTGTCCGGTTAAGCGATGAATGCTCCTTCCCCCAGAAAGGGGGAAGAGCCTGCCCCCGGCTTGAACGGGGGTCGGGATGGGGGTTGATGGCGGTGCAATTCGGCAACGATTTCAATCCTTTGCACCGCCATCAATCCCCACCCTAACCCTCCCCTTTTCTAGGGGAGGGAATGCTCGGGAGCCAAGCCGGAATCATGTCGGAGCTTTCTTCAGCGCATGCAACTATCCGATGCAATGGAAGAAATGTGCCTTCACCCAACGTTAAACCGGACAGCAGTGGGTCAAGCCCGAGGACGGCAAGATTGTGCGGCCAATCAGATTTCATCACCGGCATATGCGATAGCCCTGCCGCGAGGGGAGAGGGCTTTGGGCACGGCTTCGCCCTTGGCACGGCGTGACATCCGCGCATGAAACTTCAGGGAAAGACGGAATGCCGTATGTCGGTCGGCATGAGACGTCTCTATGGAAAGGAAAGGGGATAGGCTGCCGCCCAACCCGGCATTCCGTCACGGTCTGTTACATACCCTTAAGGCGTTCCGCCTTCGGGAGTCTTTGGTTTCCGCTCTTGCCTCCGCAAGAGCGTGCGTTCACGGACTGGCGCAAAGCTAAGGCGCTTTGCTTGTCCTGCCACGCAGGGAGGGTGCCATGCGGCATCTCCCGAAACCGGTTACCCGGTTGGGTTTTTGGTTTCCGCTCTTGCCTCCGCAAGAGCGTGCGTTCACGGGCTGGCGCATTGCTTCGCAATGCTTGCCCTGCCACGCAGGGAGGGTGCCTGACGGCGCCCGCCCGAAACCGGTTGCCCGGTTGGCCGTTCGCCAGGTGTACGCGCTCATCGTCCGGTTGCTCGGGGCCGGCCTTTGAACAGATGGGCCAAAACCGTCACCGCCGGACGCCTTGGATAGACGCTGGCGCTTTCGCACCAGGGGCGCACACCGGATGCTGGGACATGGCTCAGGTCCATCGGCGCCAACACGACGAACGGCCTTAATCTGTGCAAGCCTGCTCATCTCCGCTGACACCTCCTTTACCGGGGCGATCGGTTTTTCCTGTCCAACCAGGCGCCGCCCACTTGCTCCAGAACCGCTCCCGCCGCCGCCGTAAGAGATGGGCCGTACGTTTCCCTCTGCAAGACGCAGGGCTGCGGGTAGCACATATGTACGTATTTTGTTCCTATATGTCAAGGAAAAATGCGTTTACCTTGATTGGTCGCCCGGCAGCAGGACGGTTCCGGCGAGACCCGTACGCCTTTTTGGACCCGTTGTGGCAATCATCACATCTTCAGTGCACAGACAAAGTTTACGTAAGGGCAGGACGGCGTTCCGCGATCCGACAGGAGGATAAGGAAATGAGTCTGTCCCATCTCAGCGTATTTGTCTCCGGCATTGACGACCCGTGCAGCGTCGACAACCGGACCTGGTACGTCACCATCTACAATTGCGACGGCAGTGTGCTTGAATGGTGCGGCAAGCGGTTTGTCGTGATGCCTGCACCCTGCGGGCATCTTCAGGTCGACGTCCCGCCCGGCTGCTACTACATCAAGGCGGTCTGGGGCTTTACCGTCGTCACCCCCGGCCTGGTCTACCGCGCCAACCACTTCACCGACGCGGCGATCGTGCAGGCCTGCTGCGATCAGACGACATGCGTGAAGCTGTTCAACCCCAGTGCTCACCGCTGTGGCTTCATCTATGTGCGCGCATTGCAGGACCTGGTTGCGCAGAAGGCGATTGATCCGGGTCTGGCTGATCAGGTCGGCGGCGCCGTCAAGGAGATCAACGAGCAGATCGGCCGCCCCGGCCGGCCGTTCGAACTCGGCCACCTGGATGAAATCCGTGAACTTGTGGCAGAGCAGGAAAAACAGGGTGACGACAAAGCCAAGTAGTACCAGCGGTACCGGCGGTACTGGCGGTACTGGCGGTACTGGCAGTACTGGCAGTACTGGCGATGCTGGCCATGAGCCCTTCTGATACGCACGGTCGTTGAGTTTGCCTGAAAGGCTGACGGAAACCCGTTGCCATGTCAGCGCGGCAAAACGGGCAGAAAAGTCAAACGCCAATACCGCCGGTAAGACTTGTGCCCCGCACCGGCAGGACAACAGACTGCAGCAAACAGCCAATGTCCGGTGCGGCTGGCACAGGTGGACATCTCCAAAACCGTCATCACCGGGCTTGCCCCGGTGATCCAGTGCCGCAAGCCATTGGATTTGTTGCCCTGGGTTGCCGGAACAAGCCCGGCAAAGGTGACGTTGGGGATTTTCGGTCAGGCTCTCAGCGCCCGCACCTCCTCGCGCAGCGCCTTGATCTCGGCCAGGATCAGTTCGTTCTCCGAGATCATCTGGTCGCGTTCGGCACGCGCTTCGGCTTCGTGTTCGGACTGCATGGCATCGACGATGACGCCGATGAACAGGTTGAGCACCATGAAGGCGGTCAGGATGATGAACGGCACGAACAGCAGCCAGGCGTAGGGGTAACTCTCCATCACCGGACGCACGATGCCCATCGACCAGCTTTCCAGTGTCATGATCTGGAACAGCGTGTAGGCCGAAGCCGCCAGCGAGCCGAACCATTCCGGAAATGCCGCGCCGA
Organism: Aestuariivirgaceae bacterium; assembly: GCA_965216335.1. GTDB lineage: Bacteria > Pseudomonadota > Alphaproteobacteria > Rhizobiales > Aestuariivirgaceae > JAHEJE01. The sequence goes on from OZ244154.1 coordinate 3,158,860, forward strand.
ACAGTTTCGTCGAGATCACCGCGAACACGTAGAACACCAGGAACAGCAACAGGACGATCGAGCCCATGCCGGGCAGCGCGTTGAGCAGTCCGGTGACCACCCGGCGCATGGACTTGACCGTCGAAACCAGACGCAGGACGCGCAGGATGCGGAACGCCCGCAGGACGGCGAGCGGCCCGGTTGCCGGAACCAGCGCAATCGCCACCACCGTGAAATCGAAGATGCGCCACGGGTCGCGCCAGAACCCCTTGAAGTCGACCAGCAGCCGGGCGGCGATTTCGGCCACGAACACGGCCAGGATGGCCCGGTCCACCAGCTTGAGAAAGCCGCCGGCCTGCTTCATCGCAGCCGGGGAGGTTTCCAGTCCGAGTGTGATCGCATTTATGGCGATGAGGATCAGGATGGCGCGCTCAAAGCGCGGCGAGCCGATCAGTTCGCGCAGCCGGTTCTGCACATCTGCTCCTTGCGTTCATTGCCGCTTTTCGGTCAGGCTCTCACGCCCCCGGCCTATGTGGCGGGCACCGGCGGCAAGGTCAATACGGCATTTGACGTACGGCGCTGCGAAACACCGACAGGTCCTGTTCGCAACCGGCATTGCCGCGAGGCAAAGTCGAACGTCAGGGGCTCAGGCAGCAGGCGGACATCGCCCGAACAGGTCTGGATGTCGGGGGATATCGTGGCGGCCGGCGGCGGGAGGCTGCCACCGGGTGTTATGCACGCGGTTCTTGCGCTTGACTCCCACGCTGACAGAAAACGCTGGCGTGTCAGTCCGGTGCAACGGCACTGCTGTCCGGTTTAGCGATGAATGCTCCTTCCCCCAGAAAGGGGGAAGGCCGGGATGGGGGTTGATGGCGGTGCGGTTCGGAAACGATTTCAATCTCTTGCACCGCCATCAATCCCCACCCTAACCCTCCCCTTTTCTAGGGGAGGGAATGTCCTGGAGCCGACCTGGGATCATGTCGGAGCATTCTTCAGTACATGCAACTATCCGATACAATGGAGGAAATGTGCTTCCACCCAATGTTGAATCGGACAGCAGTGGGTGCAACGGTCGGAAACGTCGAATGCTGATGTCGTCGGTATTGGCCCGGCTGAACTTGCCCGGGCGCTGGAATTGCCGTATTGATATGCAAGAATTTCGAATTCGGACCAAACGCGGAAATTATGCAGGAAATAACAGAAGCGTTGCAGTTGGCATTAAGGTTGGTCGTGTCTGCGGACGCCGATCTGCTGGAGATCGTCGCGCTGTCGCTCAGGGTCAGCCTTACCGCGGTTGTGGTGGCGTGTGCCATCGGGCTGCCGCTGGGCGCGCTTCTGGCGGTGACACGGTTTGCCGGGCGCGGGGCGGTGTTGGTTCTGGTCAACGCGCTGATGGGTCTGCCGCCGGTGGTGGTCGGCCTGGTGGTCTATCTGCACCTGTCGCGCGCCGGCCCGTTCGGCTGGCTCGGGCTGCTCTATACGCCGACGGCGATGGTCATCGCCCAGGTCATCCTGGTGGCGCCGATCGTCGCTGCCCTGTCGCGCCAGGTGCTCGAGGACCTGCACGGCGAATACGCCGAACAGTTCGCCTCGCTCGGCCTGCCGCGCCGCCGCCAGGTGGCGGCACTGATCTACGATGCCCGCTACTCGCTGCTCACCGTGGCGCTGGCCGGCTTCGGCCGCGCCGTGGCCGAGGTCGGCGCGGTGATTATTGTCGGCGGCAATATCGATCATCTGACCCGGGTGATGACCACGGCAATCGCGCTGGAAACCTCAAAGGGCGACCTGGCGCTGGCATTGGCGCTTGGCGCAGTGCTGCTGGCGATCTCACTCACCGTCAACGGTCTGGTCATGTCCTTGCGGCGCACGGGCGGACGCTATGCCTATGCTTGATACGGTGTACAGCACGGCAGACGGCACGACCGGCATGGGCGGCATTGACGGCGCATCCGCTCCGGGCCGGCTTCGGGTGCGCGGGCTGACGCTGGAGATCGCCGGCAGGCGCCTCATCGACGGCTTCGACCTCGATCTGGCGCCCGGCACCCTGAGCGTGGTGATGGGCGCCAACGGCTCCGGCAAGACCCTGCTGCTGCGCCTGCTGCACGGGCTGATCGCGCCCGATGCCGGCGACATCCGCTGGGGCGGAAAGGTCATGTCGGATGCTGTCCGGCGCGATCAGGCCATGGTGTTCCAGCGCCCGGTTCTGCTGCGCCGCTCGGTGGCCGCGAACATAGAGTTCGTGCTGAAGGGGCCGCGCCGCCGCCGCCGCGAACGGGCAGCGCAGGCGTTGCGGGGCGCCGGATTGCTCGACAAGGCCAGACAGCCGGCCCGGCTGCTGTCCGGCGGCGAACAGCAGCGCCTGGCGCTGGCCCGCGCCCTGGCGCTCCGGCCCAGGGTGCTGTTCCTCGATGAGCCCTCCGCCAGCCTCGACCCGGCATCGCAGCTGGCCATCGAAGACGCGGTGCTGGAGGCGCACGCCGGCGGCACCAAGGTGATCTTCGTGACCCACGATCCGGGCCAGGCACGCCGGCTGGCCGATGACGTGGTGTTCCTGCACCGCGGCCGGCTGGTCGAACACACACCGGCGCAGGACTTCTTCAACGCCCCGCAAAGCGAGGCCGCCAGGGCATTTCTCGATGGCAAGATATTTATATAAGACAAATAATAAAATATTTGTAAGGCAAAAAATGGAGAACTACTTGTGATCGCTGCTTTCGTTCTGTTGGACCAGGGTGGACTTGCGTTGACCACCGAGACGGCGTCGGCATACCGGGGTGGACTGGCAAAAGTCGATCGTGGATTGGAACAGACGATGGAGCTTGTTTCGGCGCATCGGCCCATCATTCCGGCGAAGGCCGGAATCCAAAATCATATCAACAGATTAGGTCGCTCGTCACACTGGACCCCGGCCTTCGCCGGGGTGACGCGAAGGGGAGCAAGCGCTTCGTTCGTACGACCAGGAATGCCTTTGCACTCCGGGGAGGGCCTGCGATGAACAGCGGATTTACCTCGGCGTTGAAGGGTGGACTGGCGTCGTTCGCGGGGGCTGCCTCGGTCTGCTGGAGAATGCCGGCGAAGAACGCTGGAACGGCCCCGGCGGGCAAGGGCGGGCCGGGGCATCGCTTGGGGCTGGCGGCGTGCCGGGTCGGGCTGATGCTTGCGCTGGTCCTCGCTCTGAACGGTGCGACGCGGGCCGGCGAGGATGCGATCGTTGTCCAGTCGACGACGTCGACCAAGAATTCCGGGCTCTATGACCATTTGCTGCCGCGGTTCACGGCGCAGTCCGGCATCACCGTCCATGTCGTCGCGGTCGGCACCGGCCAGGCGATCCGCAATGCCCGCAACTGCGACGGCGACGTGCTTCTGGTGCACGCCAAGGCGGCGGAAGAGAAGTTTGTCGCCGATGGCCACGGTGAGCCGCGCAAGGATCTGATGTACAACGATTTCGTCATTGTCGGCCCGCCGGACGATCCGGCCGGGATCGCCGGGACATCCGATGCTGCTGCGGCGCTCGCGCGCATTGCCGCGACAAGGGCGCTGTTTGCCTCGCGTGGCGACGATTCCGGCACCCACAAGAAGGAGCGCGCCCTGTGGGCGGCGGCCGGTGTCGATCCTTCGGCGGCCTCCGGCGCCTGGTACCGCGAGACCGGCTCCGGCATGGGCGCCACCCTCAACGCCGCCATCGGCATGGGCGCCTACGCCATGACCGACCGGGCCACCTGGATCGCCTTCCAGAACAAGGCTGACTTCACCATCGCCGTCGAGGGCGACGCAGCCTTGTTCAACCAGTACGGCGTGATCCTGGTCAGCAGGCAAAAGTGCCCGCACGTGAAGGCCGACGAAGGGCAAGCGTTCATCGACTGGCTGGTGTCCGAAAGAGGTCAGTCGGCAATCGCCAACTACAAACGCGACGGCCAGCAGCTGTTCTTTCCCAACGCCAACTGAGATCGTAGGGCGACGCTTCCCTCCCTCTTTCTGGGCAAGGGGTCAAATGCGAAACCAAGGGCACTGTAATGTCACGCCGCGTTGAAGCGGACCTGACCGAAACCGGAGATGTCGTAGCCGGTCATCTCCTCGGCCCTGAGGCGAAACGCCGGGCTGGTGCAGAAGGTCAGGAAGGTCTGCATCGGCGGCTCGAAAAAGGCGCGGCGGTCGATCAGCAGGTCGAAGCGCTCGTGCAGAACCGGCGCGAAAGACAGGCCGTACTGGTGGGCGCAGGTCTCAAGACCGAAAGCCGCATCTGCCTTACCTTCGCGCACCGCCAGGGCTGCATCGGCCTCGTTGCGTGCCGGCTCGGTGAGGTGAAGGTCCGTCAGATCGAAACCGTCGCGCGCCGCCAGGGTTTCGAACAGCCGCTGGGCGCCGGCCTGCGGTTGGCGCGGGGCAAAGCGGTGCCCCCTGAGATCGGCAAGCCGGGAAATCTTGCCGGCGAACGGTTTGGCCAGCACAAGGCCGCGGCTGCGCCTGGCCCAGGAGATCAGCACCGCGGGAAGATGACCGCAGGCGGCTTCGGCATCGGCCACGTTCCAGGTGTCGCTGCCGGCATCGTAGAGATGCAGGCCGGCCGCGATGCCGCCGCCATTGGCGAAGCGGTCCAGGCCGTCGCCACTGCCGTCGAAGAACGTCGCAATGCCGCACCCGGACTGGCGCAGGGCCCATTCGAGCAAAGGGTCATGGCTGCCGAGCATGACATCGGGCCGGCGGCGCAGCTCCGGCAGGTCGGGCCCTGAACTGCTGTGCGCCAGCCAGGCGGTGATGGCGCGGCGCGGAAACAGCAGCTTGCCCATCGCCTTGGAGCACGGCACCTCGCCGGAGGCCGCCAGGTCGTAGACCTTGCGTTCCTTGATGCGCAACAATTCGGCCAGCTCGCGGGTGGTCAGATACTCGGCGTCAGACATCGAAAAACACGGTCTCCCGTTCGCCCTGCAGATGGATGTCGAACCGGTAGACGCCACTGCCCTGCGGTTGCGCCAGCAGGGTTGCGGCGCGCTCCGGCCCGGCAAGGTCCGCCAGCACCGGATCCTCGGCGTTGGCCTCGGGCTCGTCAGCGAAATACAGCCGCGTGTTGAGGCCGAGATTGATGCCGCGCGCAACGATCCACAGGCTGATGTGCGGCGCCTGCAGGCGGCCATCGGGGCCGGGCACCCGGCCGGGCTTGATGGTGTCGAACCGGTAGACGCCGGTCTGCATGTCCGTTGCTTGGCGGCCCCAGCCGGTGAAGATGTCATCTGCACCGCCGCCTTGGGCATTGCATGAGGCGTAGTGTCCCTCCGCATCGGCCTGCCAGATCTCGATCACCGCATCGAGCAACGGTTCCCCGGCGCCGTCAAAGACGTGGCCAACGATGGCGATGCGCTCGCCCATTGTCGTCTCGTCGACCATGACCGCGCCGGGGTCAGTGCCGTAGACACCGGCGATGCCGGACAAGTTGGGCATCAGGCCGATATGAACATAGGGCCCGGCGGTCTGGCTCGGGCTCTCCCTGAGGCGCGGCGGGCGGGCCATCAATTGCCCTCCATGCGGTTCTCGAACGGTGTCGAACGGCGGCCGCGCAGGACGATGTCGAAACGATAGGCGCGGGCATCCATCGGCACGGTGGTGCCGGGGTCGTAGCGGGCGACGAGCTGTGCGACCGCTTCCGGCGACGGGATGGTGTTGACGATCGGGCAGCGGGCGATCAGCGGGTCGCCCTCGAAATACATCTGGGTGACCAGCCGCTGGGCGAAGCCGGACCCCAACAGCGAGAAATGGATATGCGACGGCCGCCAGTCGTTCGGCCCGTTCGGCCACGGATAGGCCCCGGGGCGTACGGTGCGGAACGAATAAGACCCGTCGTCGGCGGTGATGGTGCGCCCGCAGCCGGCAAAGTTATCGTCGAGCGCGGCAACGTAGCTCTCCTTTTGATGCCGGTAACGCCCGCCGGCATTGGCCTGCCACACTTCGACCAGGATGCCGGGCACCGGCCGGCCGTCTTCGTCGCGCACCGAGCCGTGCACGATCAGCCGTTCGCCGATGGCGGTCTCGCCCGGCCTGGCGAAGTTGATCAGCAAATCGTTGTCATGGGCGCCGATCATGTCGTGCCCGAACACCGGCCCGGTCGTCTCGCTGAGCGTGCTGGCCAGAGCGACCAGCGGCCTGCCGGGCGAGCGCAGGACAGATGATTTGTAGGCCGGATCGCGGGCGCGCGGATGCCAGGCATGATCGCGAGGTGCAAAACCGCTGCCGGGTCTGTCATCCATTTGACTGCCTTTCATTGCTCGTGGTCGAACTCCAGGGTTCTGACCCCAGGGTCGAGACACAATCATATCATGCAATTGTGTTTGTCAGCGATGGTTCGAATGGCGGAAAACTGTCGCAAGGCAAGGCTTCGGCCTTGCCGAGGACAGTTTGCCGTCAGGCGAGCCATCGCTGACAAACCCTGCGGGCGCTCTCCCATTTGGCTTCTGAGTGCGTTAGGGACGCTTGAAAATACCGGTATTTCCGGCGCGTCTTTGCCTGCTCAGCAGCCAAATGGGTGGCGCAGAATGGATGATATGATTGAGTTTCGACGCTAACCGAATGACCGCTCAAATTGTAGGCATTCGCCGCACCTGATTTTTACCGCGGCCGGATAGGATCGCTCCGTTGGTTTTGGGCAGGGGTGAGGCGTGGATCCGCAAATCCTGAAGTTCGTCACGTTCGTCGTCATGGTTGTTGTGGTTGCCGGATTGGTCTGGCTGCCGCTCAACTGGCGCCGCAAGGTGACAGTCAAGCGAAAGCTGAACATCGCCGCGCCGGCTGAAGAGGTCTGGCCGCTGGTCGCCATGCGGCCGGGCGACGTCTCCTGGCATCCGCATCTGAAGCGGGTGAGCGAGATGGACGGCCGCCCCGGCTGCGTGAGCCTCTATCATGAAATGACCTCGCCGGAAGGCACGGTGACGCCGTGGCAGATCGACCTTGAAGTGGAGCGCGATGACGAAGCGCGTACCCTCTCGGCCCGCCGGCTCGGCCTTGAGCAGTATGACAACCTCAACGACCGGCTGCTGTCGACGTCGATTGCCGTGCGCGAGCGTGAAGCGGGCTGCACGGTTGCCTGGGAAGAAAACTACGGCCCACGCTCGCTGGCCGGTCGCTTCGTGGTCTATTCCGACATCGACGGCACGCTGGCGCAATTGAAGAGTTTCTGCGAGACCGGCAAGGTCTGCGCCCGCTCGGCCCGCAGCGCCGGCATGGCCCTGTCGCTGTTGTCGGCAATCGTCACGGTTTGCGCCTTCGCCCTGCTTGTCGGCTGGCAGATGGCGGTGATGTTCGCCGTGGTGCTGATGGTGCATGAATTGGGCCACCTGGTGTCGTTCCGGATGATCGGCCAGCCCTGGGGGCGCATCATGTTCGTGCCGTTCATAGGCGGCGTGGCGGTATCGCGGGTGCCGCACAAGCGGCTGGCCGACGATGTGTTCTGCGCACTGATGGGCGCCGGGCTGAGCCTGGTGCTGCTGATCCCGGCGGCGGTGGTTGTGCTGAATGGTGCGGCGGACCAGGCTGCCGACAGCCTGCTGGTCGAAACCGCGCTGATCTGTTCGGCGCTGGCCGCGGCCATCAACCTGCTCAACCTGCTGCCGATCTTTCCGCTCGACGGCGGCCGGGTGATACGCGCCATGGTGCAGTCATTTGCGCCCGGCCATGTCCGCCATGCCCTGTTTGCCTGTGCCGGTCTGATCGCCGGTGCCGCCATCATGCTGCACAACGCCGTGCTGACGGCGGTGGCGGTCATAGCGTTCTTCCAGTCCAAGCGCCTCGGGCCGGCGCGTCCCAACGTCGAGATGATGAACCGCGGTGCCGTGGCCAGCCTGGGCGCCGTCTACCTTGCCCTTACCGCCGCCCACGGCGCCGTCTTCGCCACCTTCGGTGACGTGATCTTTGGATAGCCCTCGGCAAGCGGTGTCTGCTAGAAGGGACGTCCCTGTCAAGCTGAGCCACCTGCCTGAACATGACGTCCAGCGTTCTTGAGCACTACAACAAGCTCATCGAAACCGGCGAGTTGAAGCCCGATCCAGAACAGCGTGCGGTGATCGGCAAGCTCGATGCTCTGCAGGCCGCGCTGGCCCGGTACCGGCCGGCCGTCGGCAACAACGGTCTGATGGGCAAGCTGTTCGGCAAGTCCAAACCGGTGGAGCCGCCGCGCGGTCTCTATATCTGGGGCGATGTCGGGCGTGGCAAGACCATGCTGATGGACCTGTTCCACGAACACCTCGACGGCAAGGCCAAGCAGCGCAGCCACTTCCTGGAGTTCATGCAGGCCGTCCATGCCGATGTGCACGACATCCGCCGCCGCCAGCGCGCCGGTGAGCTGTGGGAGGACACCGACCCTATCCAGCTGGCCGGCGAGCACATCGCCGGGCAGGCCCATGTGTTGTGTTTCGACGAATTCCAGGTCAACGATATAACCGATGCGATGATCCTTGGCCGGCTGTTCGAGGCGTTGTTCGCCCGCGGCGTGGTGATCGTCGCCACCTCCAATGTCGAGCCGCGCCAGCTCTACAAGGACGGCCTCAACCGCAACGCCTTCATGCCGTTCATCGACGTGCTGACCGCCCGCATGGACGTGGTATCGCTCGACAGTCCGACCGACTACCGGCTCGGACGCCTGACCGGGCGCACGGTCTATCACCATCCGCTCGGCACCGCGGCTGCGCGCGAAGTCCAGCAGTTGTGGCGTGAGATCACCGAGTGCGAGCGCGGCGAGCCGGACGTGCTGCGCGTCAAGGGCCGCGAGCTGCAGGTGCCCCAGGCCGCCCGCTCAGCCGCCCGGTTCAGCTTTGCCGATTTGTGCGAGGCCGCACTCGGTGCGCCGGACTACATCGCCATATCGGCCACCTACGCGACCGTGTTCATCGAGGACATCCCCGTGCTGACCCCGGAGATGCGCAACGAGGCCAAGCGCTTCATCACCCTCATCGATGCGCTCTACGACCGCCGCACCAAGCTGGTCGCCAGCGCCGCCGCCGCGCCGCAGGACCTCTATCCCAAGGGCCCGCACCAGTTCGAGTTCGACCGCACCATCTCACGCCTGAAGGAAATGCAGTCGGCCGGCTACTGGTTCGGCGAGGATGCCGGCTGAAGGTGGAACCGCCGGCTGCTGCGGCCAATCCGCCTGACCAGACCAATTGCTGATCCGATTGATCTTGCAGTGCAGCAATAATGGCGGTACCTAGACCGGCATCCTAGAGCCTGACCGAAAAGTCCTGAGGTGGTTTGATTTTGCATAAATTGTTCAATTTCAAGGGTTGTTCCGCAACCAAGGGTGGTGCCCTTGGCAAGGAAGAACCCGCGGGAAGTGAGCAATTTATGCAAAACCCGTCCGGGCGGGCCATATTTTGGCGCTTTTTGCCGAAATTCAAAACCAAAGGGGGCCTGCCCTATGGCAATGAATTTCAACAAAAATCACTCAAAATATGGTCCGTCAAACCACCTCAGGACTTTTCGGTCAGGCTCTTAAGGCCTCAAAGCGACCTGGCGCGGGCCGCCCCCTTGAGGCCATCCATGACGCATCACGCGAGAAAGAGGGGTTTTCCATGGCACGCAACAAGATTGCACTCATCGGCGGCGGAATGATCGGCGGCACGCTGGCCCACCTGGCCGGACTGAAGGAACTGGGCGATGTCGTCATGTTCGACATCGTCGAAGGCCTGCCGCAGGGCAAGTCGCTCGATCTGGCCGAAAGCGCCCCCGTGGAAGGCTTCGACGCCGCCATGACCGGCACTAACAAATATGAGGGCATCGAGGGCGCCGATGTGGTGATCGTCACCGCCGGTGTCGCCCGCAAGCCCGGCATGAGCCGCGACGACCTCCTGGAAATCAACCTGAAGGTGATGAGCCAGGTCGGCGCCGGCATCCGCAAATATGCCCCGGACGCTTTCGTCATCTGCATCACCAACCCGCTCGATGTCATGGTCTGGGCATTGCAGAAATATTCCGGCCTGCCGACCAACAAGGTCGTCGGCATGGCCGGCGTGCTTGACAGTGCCCGCTTTCAGCACTTCCTGGCCAGCGAGTTCAATGTCTCGGTGGAGGATGTCACCGCCTTCGTGCTCGGCGGCCACGGCGACACCATGGTGCCGCTGGCGCGTTACTCCACGGTGGCCGGCATCCCGATCCCCGACCTGATCGACATGAAGTGGACCACCCAGAAACGCATCGACGAGATCGTCCAGCGCACCCGCGACGGCGGCGCCGAAATCGTCGGCCTCTTGAAGACCGGTTCGGCCTATTATGCCCCGGCCTCCTCGGCGATTTCCATGGCCGAAAGCTACCTGAAGGACAAGCGCCGGGTGCTGCCGTGCGCGGCACACCTGTCCGGCAGCTACGGCGTCAAGGACCTCTATGTCGGCGTGCCGACGGTGATCGGCGCCAACGGCGTCGAGAAGGTCGTCGAGATCAAGCTCGACGGCGAGGAAAAGGCCCAGTTCAAGAATTCCGTCAACGCCGTGATCGGCCTGATGGACGCAGCCAAGAAGATCGCGCCGGATCTTGCCTGAGGCCGGGTCGGCGAACACATGAACCGACGATCGGGGTGGCCTGACCGGTTACCCCGGTTTATGCTGGAGAGAGTTCGAAACGCGGGGAGGTGTCATGAACATCCATGAGTATCAGGGCAAGGCGGTCCTGAAGGAATTCGGCGTGCCGGTGGCGCACGGCATCCCGGCCTTTACGGTCGACGAGGCGGTCAAGGCGGCCGAGGAGCTGGGCGGCCCGGTCTGGGTCGTCAAGGCGCAGATCCACGCCGGCGGCCGCGGCAAGGGCGGCGGCGTCAAGGTCGTCAAGTCGATCGACGAAGTGCGCGCCGAGGCTGAACGCATGCTCGGCATGACCCTGGTCACCCACCAGACCGGTCCGGACGGCAAGATCGTCAACCGCGTCTATGTCGAGGACGGATCGTCGATCTCCCGCGAACTCTATCTGTCCTGCCTGGTCGACCGCGCCACCTCGCGCATCGCCTTCATCGCTTCGACCGAGGGCGGCATGGACATCGAGCAGGTCGCGCACGATACGCCGGAAAAGATCTGCACCATGACCATCGATCCGGCCACCGGCATCTGCCCGCATCACATCCGCACCATGTCCAAGGCTTTGAAGCTGGAAGGCGATCAGCCCAAGCAGCTCGGCAAGATGCTGAACGGGCTGTTCAACGCGGTCAACGGCAAGGACATGAGCCTGCTGGAGATCAACCCGCTGGTGGTCACCGGCGACGGCAACCTCTTGTGCCTGGATGCCAAGGTGAACTTCGATTCCAACGCCCTCTACCGGCACCCCGACATCGCTGAACTGCGCGACGAGACCGAGGAGGACCCCAAGGAACTGGAAGCCTCCAAGTACGACCTGAGCTACATCGCGCTCGACGGCACCATCGGCTGCATGGTGAACGGCGCCGGCCTGGCCATGGCCACCATGGACATCATCAAGCTGTACGGCGAGGAGCCGGCCAACTTCCTCGATGTCGGCGGCGGCGCGACGACCGAGAAGGTCACCGCGGCGTTCAAGATCATCACCTCGGACCCGCAGGTCAAAGGCATCCTGGTCAACATCTTCGGCGGCATCATGCGCTGCGACGTGATCGCCGAGGGCGTGATCGCCGCGGTCAAGGACGTCGGCCTGGAGGTGCCGCTGGTCGTGCGCCTGGAGGGTACGAATGTCGAAAAGGGCAAGAAGATCATCGAGGAATCGGGTCTCAACGTCATCGCCGCCGATGACCTGGATGACGCCGCCCAGAAAGTTGTCAAAGCCGTCGGGGAGGCTGCCTGATGTCCATTATTGTCGACAAGAACACCAAAATCCTGGTTCAGGGCCTGACCGGCAAGACCGGGACGTTCCACACCGAGCAGGCGCTCAGTTATCACGGCACCCAGATGGTCGCCGGTGTGACGCCGGGCAAGGGCGGCACCACCTGGGAAGGTACGCTGGCCGACGGCTCGACGGCGACGCTGCCGGTTTATGACACCGTGGGCGAGGCAAAGGACGCGACCGGCGCCAACGCCAGCGTTGTCTACGTGCCGCCGCCGTTCGCCGCGGACTCGATCCTCGAAGCGATCGAGGCCGACATCGATCTGGTGGTAGCGATCACCGAAGGCATTCCGGTGCTCGACATGGTGAAGGTCAAACGCTCGCTGTGCGGTTCCGGCACCCGGCTGATCGGGCCGAACTGCCCCGGCATCATCACACCCGACGAATGCAAGATCGGCATCATGCCGGGCCATATCCACAAGAAGGGTTCGGTCGGGGTCATCTCGCGCTCGGGTACTCTGACCTATGAGGCGGTCAAGCAGACCAGCGACGTCGGTCTCGGCCAGTCGACCTGCGTCGGCATAGGCGGCGATCCGGTCAAGGGCACCGAATTCATCGATGTGCTGGAGCTGTTCCTTGCCGACGACGCCACTGAACAGATTGTGATGATCGGCGAGATCGGCGGTTCGGCCGAGGAAGAAGCGGCCGATTTCATCAGGCAATCCAAGACCAAGAAACCGATTGTCGGCTTCATCGCCGGCCGCACCGCACCGCCGGGCCGCCGCATGGGCCACGCCGGCGCCATCATCGCCGGCGGCAAGGGCGGCGCCGACGACAAGATCGAGGCGTTGAAGTCCGCCGGCATCGCAGTATCGGCGTCTCCTGCAACTTTGGGCTCGACGCTCGTTAATGTGTTGAAAGGCTAGTCAAACGCGGTATGGTGGTTTCGAGCGGTGACCGGCCTGCGGCACCGCTCGACCGGGAACATAACGGGACGGCACGCGACTTACCCGCCTGCCGCAAGAGTAATGGCCAAGGACAAGGCAAATGATGTGTTCGCGCGCACATCATTTCTGTATGGCGGCAACGCGCAATTCATCGAACAACTCTACGCGAAATATCAGGACGATCCGGCCTCGCTCGATGCCGGCTGGCGCGAATTCTTCGCCGAATTGGCCGATGACGGCGAGCAGGTGAAGGCCGAGGCGCGCGGCGCCTCCTGGAAACGGGCCGACTGGCCGCAACCGGTCAATGGCGAGCTGGTGTCGGCGCTGGATAGCGACTGGGGTGCGCTGGAGCGGGAGTTGCAGCCCAAGGTGGCGCGCCATGCCCATGCCGTCGGCCAGCCGCTCGACGATGTGGGCCTGCGCAAGGCAACGCTCGATTCCGTGCGCGCCCTGATGATGATCCGCGCCTACCGCATCCGCGGCCATCTGGCCGCCGACCTCGATCCGCTCAAGTTGCGCGAGCCCGACCCGCAGCCCGAACTCGACCCGGCGTCCTACGGCTTCACCGAAAACGACATGGACCGGCCGATCTTCATCGACTACGTTCTCGGGCTGGAGCAGGCGACGCTGCGCCAGATGCTTGACATTCTCAAGCGCACCTATTGCTCGACCCTTGGCGTCGAGTTCATGCACATCTCCGATCCGGCCCAGAAGAGCTGGCTGCAGAAACGCATCGAGGGTCCCGACAAGGAAATCACCTTCACCGAGTTCGGCAAAAAGGCCATTCTCGGCAAGCTGATCGAGGCCGAAGGCTTCGAGCATTTCCTCAATGTCAAGTACACCGGCACCAAGCGCTTCGGCCTGGACGGCGGCGAGTCGATGATCCCGGCGCTCGAACAGATCATCAAGCGCGGCGGCGCCATGGGCGTCAAGGACATCATCCTCGGCATGGCCCACCGCGGCCGGCTGAACGTGTTGTGCAACGTGATGGCCAAGCCCTACACGGCGCTGTTCCACGAGTTCCAGGGCGGATCGTCGACCCCGGACGAGGTCGAAGGCTCCGGCGACGTCAAGTATCACCTCGGCTCGTCGTCCGACCGCGAGTTCGACGGCAACAGCGTTCACCTGTCACTGACCGCCAACCCGTCGCACCTGGAGATCGTCAACCCGGTGGTGCTCGGCAAGGCGCGGGCCAAGCAGGACATGGATCCGGACAACCCGCGCACCACGGTGCTGCCGCTCTTGATCCACGGCGATGCGGCGTTTGCCGGCCAGGGCGTGGTGGCCGAGTGCTTCGGCCTGTCGGGCCTGCGCGGCCACCGCTGCGGCGGCTCGATCCACTTCATCGTCAACAATCAGATCGGCTTTACGACGAGCCCGATCTGGGCCCGCTCGTCGCCCTATCCCTCAGATGTCGCAAAGATGATTGAAGCGCCGATCTTCCACGTCAACGGCGACGATCCCGAAGCCGTGGTCTATGCCGCGCGCATCGCCACCGAGTTCCGCCAGACCTTTTCGCGGCCGGTGGTCATCGACATGTTCTGCTATCGCCGCTTCGGCCACAACGAATCCGATGAGCCGTTCTTCACCCAGCCGCGCATGTACTCGCGCATCAAGACGCACCCCACCGCGATGTCGATTTATTCCAAACGGCTGATCGACCAGGGGCTGGTGTCGGCTGAGGAATTCAACGGCATGAAGGCCGATTTCCGCAACCGCCTGGACGGCGACTTCGATGCTGCCGGCAGCTACAAGGCCAACAAGGCCGATTGGCTCGACGGACGCTGGCAGGGCCTGCAGCAGGCCAAGACGGGCGACGATCCGCGCCGCGGCAAGACCGGCGTCGACCAGGAACACCTGACCCACATCGGGCTGCGCCTGACCGAGGTGCGCAAGCCGTTCAAGCTGCACCGCACCCTGCAGCGCATCCTGGACGGCCGGCGCAAGACCATCGAGACCGGAGAGGGCATCGACTGGGCGACGGCGGAAAGCCTCGCTTTCGGCACCTTGCTGACCGAAGGCGTGCCGGTGCGCCTGTCCGGCCAGGACGTGCAGCGCGGCACCTTTTCGCAGCGCCATGCCGTGCTGGTCGATCAGGAAACCGAGATGCGCCACACGCCGCTCAACTACATCGACAAGGACCAGGCGCGCATCGAGATCATCAACTCGATGCTGTCGGAAGAAGCCGTGCTCGGCTACGAATACGGCTATACCCTGGCCGAGCCGCGCGCGCTGGTGCTGTGGGAGGCCCAGTTCGGCGATTTCGCCAACGGCGCCCAGGTGCTGTTCGACCAGTTCATCTCCTCGGGTGAGCGCAAATGGCTGCGCATGTCCGGCCTGGTGTGCCTGCTGCCGCATGGCTACGAGGGACAGGGCCCGGAGCATTCTTCGGCCCGCCTTGAGCGCTTCCTGCAGATGTGCGCTGAAGACAACATGCAGGTCGCCAACTGCACCACGCCGGCCAACTACTTCCATATCCTGCGCCGCCAGATGCGCCGCGACTTCCGCAAGCCGCTCATTCTGATGACGCCGAAGTCGCTGCTCCGGCACAAGAAGTGTGTCTCGAAACTCGAGGAGATGGGTCCCGATTCGACCTTCCACCGCGTTTTGTGGGACGATGCCCAACTGGGCGCCGAAGGCAGTGTCGACCTGGTCAAGGACAGCAAGATCCGCCGGGTCATCCTGTGCACCGGCAAGGTCTATTTCGACCTTCTGGCCGAGCGCGACGCCCGCAAGCTCGACGACATCTACATCATGCGTGTCGAGCAGCTCTATCCGTTCCCGCACAAGGCGCTGGTCAACGAGCTGTCGCGCTTCCCCGATGCCGAGTTCGTGTGGTGCCAGGAAGAGCCCTACAACATGGGCGCCTGGACCTTCGTGCAGCCCAACATCGAATGGGTGCTCAACTACATCGATGCCAAGACCAAGCGTCCGCGCTATACCGGCCGGCCGGCCTCGGCCGCCACCGCCACCGGCCTGATGAGCAAGCACATGGCCGAACTGAAGCACTTCCTGGACGACGCCTTGCGCGATGACTGACAAGAACACCAAACACCTGAACCTGTTGAAGGGGACCTTATGACGACAGAAATCCGCGTACCAGCCCTCGGCGAATCCGTGACCGAGGCGACGATCGCGCAATGGTTCAAGAAGGCCGGTGAGGCGGTGTCCGCCGACGAACCGCTGGTTGAGCTTGAAACCGATAAGGTGACCCTGGAAGTGCCGGCCCCGGCCTCCGGCGTGCTGCAATCGGTCGATGCCGCAGAGGGCGCGACGGTGAATGTCGGCGCGCTGCTGGGCGCCATTGCCGAAGGTGAGGGCGCAGCGCCCGCCGCCGCTGCTCCGGCCGCGCCGGCCGCGCCGGCCAAGGCCGAGGCGCCCAAGGCCGCAGCCGAGCCCGCCCCGGCGCCGGCGGCGCCTTCGGGCGATCAGCCGCTTTCGCCCGCCGTTCAGAAACTGGTGACGGAAAACGACATCGATCCTTCGCAGATTGCAGGAACCGGCAAGGACGGCCGCCTCTTGAAGGGCGACGTGCTCGACTATATCGCCAAGGGCCCGGCCGAGGCGCCCGCGCCCGCCGCCGCGCCGGCTGCCGCCCGTGCCCCGTCGGCGGACGGCGATGCCGCGCGTGAGGAGCGGGTCCGCATGACCCGTCTGCGCCAGACCATCGCCCGGCGCCTGAAGGACGCCCAGAACACCGCCGCCATGCTGACGACCTTCAACGAGGTCGACATGACCAACGTCATGGCCACCCGGTCGCGGTTCAAGGAGCTGTTCGAGAAGAAGCACGGCGTCAAGCTCGGCTTCATGAGCTTCTTCACCAAGGCCTGCATCCAGGCGCTCAAGGATGTGCCCGCCGTCAACGCCGAGATCGACGCCGACGAGCTGGTCTACAAGAATTACTACCACATCGGCGTCGCCGTCGGCACCGACAAGGGCCTCGTGGTGCCGGTGGTGCGCGATGCCGACCAGCTTTCGCTGGCGGGCATCGAACTGGCGATCAACGGGCTCGGCAAGAAGGCCCGCGACGGCGACCTGTCGATTGCCGACATGCAGGGCGGCACCTTCACCATCTCCAACGGCGGCGTCTACGGCTCGCTGATGTCGACGCCGATCCTCAACGCCCCGCAGTCCGGCATCCTCGGCATGCACAAGATCCAGCAGCGCCCGATGGTCGTCGACGGCGAAGTCAAGGTCCGCCCGATGATGTATCTGGCGCTCTCCTACGACCACCGCATCGTCGACGGCAAGGAAGCCGTCACCTTCCTGGTGCGGGTGAAGGAGAGCCTGGAAGACCCCGAGCGGATGATCCTGGATTTGTGATCGCAAGCGGTTGGCAACATTTGTTCCCTCCCCCAGAAAGGGGGAGGGTTAGGGAGGGGGTTGATGGCGGCGCGAATTCCACAGAGCCCTCGTTTGGCGCACCGCCATCAACCCCCATCCCAACCTTCCCCCTTTCTGGGGGAAGGAGCAGTTACGGCAGGCGTTCGGCCAAACTACACCTGAATTTTCAAGAACAGGGGAACAATCAATGTCTGACACATACGACCTGACCGTCATCGGAACCGGCCCCGGCGGCTATGTCTGCGCCATTCGCGCCGCGCAGCTGGGCATGAAGGTGGCGGTGGTGGAAAAGCGCGCCAGCCATGGCGGGACGTGCCTGAATGTCGGCTGCATCCCCTCCAAGGCGCTGCTGCATGCCTCTGAACTGTTCGAGGAGGCCGGCCACAAGTTCGCCAAGATGGGCATCAAGATCGCCGCCCCCAAGCTCGACCACAAGCAGCTGCTCGCCTTCAAGGACGAAGTTATCGACGGCAACACCAAGGGCATCGAATTCCTGTTCAAGAAGAACAAGGTCACCGCCTTCCACGGCACCGGCAAGATCCTCGGTGCAGGCAAGGTCGAGGTGACACCGGAAAAGGGCGACACCCAGGTCATCGAAACCAAGAACATCGTCATCGCCACCGGCTCCGATGTCGCGCAGTTGCCGGGTGTCGAGATCGACGAAAAGCAGGTCGTGTCCTCGACGGGCGCCATTGCCCTAGCCAAGGTGCCAAAGCATCTGGTGGTCGTCGGCGCCGGTGTGATCGGCTTGGAACTCGGTTCCGTCTGGGCGCGTCTCGGCGCCAAGATTACGGTGGTCGAATTCCTCGACCGCATCCTGCCCGGCATGGATGCCGACGTCGCCAAGAACTTCCAGCGGATGCTCAAGCGCCAGGGCTTCGACTTCAAGCTGTCGACCAAGGTCACCGGGGTTAAGACGTTGAAGTCCGGCGTCAAGGTCACCGTCGAGCCGGCCAAGGGCGGCGATGCCGAGACCATCGATGCCGACACTGTTCTGGTCGCCATCGGCCGCGTGCCCTACACCGAAGGGCTCGGGCTGGAGGACGCCGGCGTCGCCATGGCCGAGCGCGGCATGGTCGCCATCGACGATCACTTCAAGACCAATGTCGACGGCATCTACGCCATCGGCGACTGCGTGCGCGGCCCCATGCTGGCGCACAAGGCCGAGGACGAGGGGCTCGCCGTCGCCGAGATCATCGGCGGGCAGGCCGGCCACGTGAACTACGACGTCATCCCCGGCGTCGTCTACACCGCCCCCGAGGTCGCCGCCGTCGGCAAGACGGAGGAGGAATTGAAGGACGCCGGCATCGAGTACAGCGTCGGCAAATTCCCCTTCATGGCCAATGGCCGCGCCAAGGCCAACCAGACACCGGACGGCTTCGTCAAGGTGCTGGCCGACAAGAAAACCGATCGCGTGCTCGGCGTCCACATCCTCGGCGCCCTGGCCGGCGAGATGATCCACGAGGCCGCCGTGCTGATGGAATTCGGCGGCTCGGCCGAAGACCTCGCCCGCACCTGCCACGCCCACCCGACCATGTCGGAAGCCGTAAAAGAAGCCGCCATGGCCGTCGCCGGCCGGGCGGTGCATATGTGAGCGCCTGAGTTGCGGACTGGATCACAGCACCTCCCCTGCAAATCGTTCGGGAGATGAGGCTAGAACCTTTTTTGACAATACCGAGCCATTTGACCGGCTTTTCGCGTTTGCTGGCAAGGCAGGCGGCGCGCCGTGGTCTGGCTGACCACAAGTGCTGCCTAACACTGTCCAGCGAGCGCGAAAAGCCGGCCTTCGGTGGGACAAATTCGCCCATCCGGTGCGCCATGCCGCTTGCCCGATGCACCACATCGCGCGGCGCGACATGGCTTGCCGGACTGAACGAATTTGACCCATCAAATGGCTCGGTATTGTCAAAAAAGGTTCTAGCCGGCGAGCAGCCGGAATAAATTGCATATCACTGCCGATCTGTTAGTGTTGTTGAACAAACATTCAGCAGTGGGTGGGCTATGCGTGACCCCGTGCAGCAGTGTGACATCCTGTTCGAGCCCGTGCGGGTGGGGCCCGTTACGGCTGCGAATCGATTTTATCAGACGCCGCATGCGACGGGCATGGGCTATGCAAAACCGAAGTCGTCTGCCGCGCTGCGGGCGGTGAAGGCCGAGGGTGGTTGGGGTGTGGTGTGCACCGAGTATTGTTCGATCCACCCGACATCGGACGACAGTCCCTACGCTTTTCTCTCGATCTGGGATGAGGACGACGTTCGCGCATTGGCGGTGACGGCGGACGCGATTCACGAACACGGCTCGCTGGCCGGCATCGAGCTGTGGCACGGCGGCGCGCATGCCTGCAACCGGCTGACCCGGGAACCGGCGATCGCGCCATCCGAGCGCAGCCATGTATTCACCGGACCGGGCGGCGTCCGCGGCATGGACAAGGCAGACATCAGAGATTTTCGGCGCTGGCAGGTCGAAGCGGCGCGGCGCGCCAAGCGCGCCGGGTTCGACATCGTCTATGTCTATGCCGGGCACGACTACCTGCCGTTCCAGTTCCTGTCGCCGCTGACCAACCGGCGCACCGATGAGTATGGTGGGTCTCTCGAGAACCGTGCGCGCCTGTTGCGCGAGATGATCGTTGAGACCAAACAGGCGGTCGGTGATACCTGCGCGGTGGCCGTTCGGCTGGCGGTCGATGAGTTGCAGGGGGAGGGCGGCATCACGTCGGCCGAGGACGGCCGGGCGGTTGTCGAGTTCCTGGCCGAGGAACCGGACCTGTGGGATGTCAACGTCGCCGGCGACCTCGGCAATGACAGTTGCTCGTCGCGTTTCGCGCCCGAGGGATTTCAGGAGCAGCACATCGCCTTCGTGAAGTCGGTGACGACCAAGCCGGTGGTCAGCGTCGGTCGCTTCACCTCGCCGGACACCATGGCCGGGCAGATCAGGCGCGGCGTGCAGGATTTCATCGGTGCCGCTCGGCCCTCGATCGCCGATCCGTTCCTGCCGCAGAAGATCCGGGACGGCCGGTTGGATGAGATCCGCGAGTGTATCGGCTGCAATATCTGCCGCGCCGCCAATAACGAGGGCGTGCCCCTGCGCTGCACCCAGAACCCCACCACGGGCGAGGAATGGCGCCGCGGCTGGCATCCCGAGCGCATCGCCCCCAGGGCATCCGATGCCCGCGTGCTGGTGGTCGGCGCCGGGCCGGCGGGGCTTGAAGCAACACTGGCATTGGGGCGTCGCGGCTATGACGTGATGCTGGCCGAGGCAACGCGCAATCTCGGCGGCCGGGTGCTGCGCGAAGCAACGTTGCCCGGCCTGGGCAACTGGATCCGCGTGCGCGACTACCGCACCACGATGATCGGCAAACTGCCCAACATAGAGGTCTTTCGCGAAAGCGCGCTGACGGCGGATGACGTGCTGGAGGTTGGCGCCGATCATGTGCTGATCGCCACCGGCAGCCACTGGCGGCGCGATGGTATCGGCACCATCGGCGAGCACGGCGCGGACATTGCCAAGGGTGCGCGCATCCTGACGCCGGATGATCTGCTTGCCGGTGCGCAGATCAACGGACCCGTCACGATCTTCGACGACGAGCACTATGTCATGGGCGGCGCACTGGCTGAACGCCTGGCGGATGCGGGGTGTGATGTTACGCTCATAACGCCGCACAATCTCGCGTCCGCCTGGACGGAGATGACCAACGAACAGGCTTTCATCCAGAAGCGCCTGATCGAGATGGATGTCACGCTGCTGTTTCAGCAGCGCCTGGCCCGGGTGGCCGACGATGGTGGTCTGACCTTGTCATGCGTTTACACCGGGCGCGAAACAGCACACCCGGGCGCAACGCTGGTGCTGGTGACCGGCCGCCTGCCGGACGATGCGCTTTATCGCGATGTGATGGCCCGGCATGACGATTGGGCCGGCCACGGCGTGACCACCGTGACCCGCGCGGGCGACTGCCTGGTGCCATCATCGATTGCCGACGCGGTGCATTCCGGACATCGTTACGCCCGCGAAATGGATGACCCGCAGGCTGGCGGGCCGGTGCGCCGTGAGCGTCCCGAACCGCGATAGGGAGATTTGACAATGGCGAGAAAACCCCGCCGCCGCGCCGGCGCCCGCGAAATCCGCACCGCCGGGGCCATTCAACAGCGCCCGTTCAGGCAGGTGAGCTACAAATATCGGCCGCTGGAGATCGTCAGTACCGACGAGATGGTGGCGATCCACAACGCCGGCCTGACCATCCTGGAGCAGATCGGCTTCAAGGTGCTGTCGGACCGGGCGCGCAGCGCCTATGCGCATGCCGGTTTCGATGTTGACGAAACAAGCCAGATCGTGCGCTTCGATCGCCATGGCATCGCCGGCCTGATCGCCACGGCACCGGACCGTTTCACGCTGCACGCCCGCAACCCGGCGCACGACATCGACGTCGGCGGCAACACCGCGTTCTTCTCCAGCGTCGGCGGCCCGGCCTATGCCATGGACCTCGACAAGGGCCGACGCGCCGGCACCTATGCCGAGATGTGCGACTGGCTGAGGCTGGTGCAGAGCCTCAACATCATTCACCAGGAGGGCGGCGGTGGCTTCGAGGCCCTCGACCTGCCGGCCGAAACCCGGCACCTCGACCTGTTCCATGCCCAGGCAACGCTGATGGACAAGAACTGGCTGCCCTGGACCATGGGCCGCGTCCAGACCATGGACGCCATCACCATGGCAGCGATTGCGCTCGGCAAGGCGCCCGAAGACTTGGCCGAAACGCCCGCTCTGTGCGGCATCATCAACACCAACTCGCCCCTGCAGCTCGATGTGCCGATGGCCGAAGGGCTGATGACGCTCGCCGGGCACGGCCAGGCGGTCGCCGTGACGCCGTTCACGCTCGCCGGCGCCATGTCGCCGGTGACCCTGGCCGGCGCACTGGCCCAGCAGCACGCCGAGGCCATGGCCGGCATTGCGCTGGCCCAGATCGTCCGGCCCGGCGCGCCGGTGCTCTACGGCGCATTCACCTCCAACGTCGACATGAAGACGGGTTCGCCGGCCTTCGGCACGCCGGAATACGCCCTGGCCCAGCAGGTCTCGGCGCAGCTGGCGCGCCACCTCAGTGTGCCGCTCAGGTCATCGAGCACAACGGCGTCAAACGCCCCCGACGCCCAGGCGGCCTATGAGAGCATGATGTCACTGTGGGGTGTCATGACCGGCGGGGCGCACATGATCAAGCATGCGGCCGGCTGGTTGTGCGGCGGCCTCGCCGGCTCGTTCGAAAAGCTGATCATCGATGCCGAGATGCTGCAGATGATGGCTGCCTGGCTGGAACCGTTCCAGGTCGATGACGCCGCCCTGGCGCTCGATGCCATCAAAGAAGCCGGCCCCGGCGGCCACTTCTTCGGCACCGCCCATACCATGGAGCGCTACGAGACGGCATTCAACGCGCCGCTGGTGTCCAACTGGGACAACTACGACACCTGGGTCGAGCAAGGCAGCGAGACGGCGGACGTGCGGGCCAACAAGCTGTGGAAGCAGCTGCTGCGCGACTACCAGCCCCCGCCGATCGATCCGGCCACCGACGAGGCATTAAGGGCCTATGTTACCAAGGCGAAGGAGGAGGGCCGGGCTGTTCTGAGTTGAGCCCGGTATGGTGGCAGCCAAACGCACTCGACAAAAATGATTGCAATTAAAGACCAGGTAAAAAAATGTAAGGCAAAAGTGTATGATGCGCTAGGAGGCCTGCCGAAAACTCCCAAGGCGCCTTGATCTTGTAAGAATTACCAATGCCAAGGGAGTTCACGCCGCATAGGGAGAACCTCTCGAGGCGACGCTGACGCCATGCCCGGTCATTGGTGACACCGTGAGGATTGTAAATCATCGAAAGGCGCTTTGGCACTCCAGGTGCCGTCAGTGCCATGCGGCTTCAGGTTGAGACATGCCGTCTTTATGCTTTGTTCAAAGATGCCGGAGCAAAAGGTAGTCTACAAGCGTGTCTGTGAGTCGATGGCGATCTTTGGAGCACTGACATGGACCAACCGGGACGGCCGCGTCGATCGAAACTTACCAGTTACGTGATGGAGAACAAGTTCGTCTCGGTCATGTTCGTTCTGAACTACCTGGTCATGCTTTCGGCTTTGGCGACGGCTTATAATGTCGAGCTTACATGGGTGGCATTGCCGTTTGCCGCGATGATTGTCGGGCTGCTGATCGGCGGGCTGGGTGTGTTTGCTGGCATCTTCGTGTTTTCGGCCTTGTTGATGCTGTTCTACGCAGTTTCGCGCACCAAGCACAACCTGTCCGACTTCGGAGTGGTCTACTCCGATTTGCATTTGATCGACCGGAACATATTTGACGTGATCTTGATTGATTGGCGCGCGCAGCTCCTGGCGGCCGGCTTCGTGCTGGTCTTTGGCTTGCAAGCCATGTTCATCGCAAGGTTGAGCAATCCGGGCCGGCGCGGCCTGCTGTTCGGCGGTGTCCTGGCACTGTTCGGGGCTGCCCTGGTTCCTGCCAGCCTGGCTGAAATCGAACGCGCGCGGGCGGTCAACGAGGATGTGCTGAGTACCTGGGTGGTCGGGGCTGTGCCAAGCATGGCGACCTTCGTCAACTCGGCGACTGCGGCCAAATTGAGCATGCGAATGACCCCGAGAGCCGACTGGGCGTCTCAAGCCGAACGTGAGATCGGTCAGTTCGTGCTGACGTCTTCCGCCGGCCGCAAGGTCAATCTGTTCATGGTGTTCTTTGAGTCCACGTTCGATCCGGCTCGTGTCGGGATGGAGCAGATCAAGCTTGATCAATCCGAGATATTGCGGCCTGCCGGTGGCGCCCACGGCCCCTTGCTCGTGCCGATATTCGGCGGAGGCAGTTGGCTTTCGGAATTTGCCATCATGACCGGCCAAACGGCCTGGGCGTTTGGGCCCAATGCCTACAACTTGAACCTTCTGCTGGAAGGGCGTTTCAGAAGCAGTAACGTGGACGGCCTGCGGCTGGCGAACTTCAGCATGAACGTCGTCTACCCCTATCCCGGGTACTTCCTTCATGCGGAATCCCTGTACGGACCGCTCGGGGTCGGCTTCAGTTCTCCGACCGATCAACAGCTTGTCGAGTTCATGCCGGCATTCGATGACGACTTGCTCTATGATCGCACATTGAAGCTGATGGACGACAGCAGGCCGAACTTCAAATATGTCGTCACGATGCTGAACCACGGCCCGCATGATCTGCAGAACCCGATCCAGGACTATATCGGCAAGCACCGCGAGCAGGAGCGCAAATTCCTGAAATTCAAGTCGAAGATTGCTGAGAGATATCCGGGCCATGAGAACTACTTTTTGGCATTTGGCGATCATCAGCCCTACTTTGCAAAAGCGCATGAGCTGCCGAAGAAGCTCCGGCGCACCACGTTCTGGTCTCTCAGTTGTGTTGGAGAGTGCCGCCGGATGGACGCGTTTCCGGCGCTTCCCCGGGAACTGGGGATCGAGTTCCTGGTCGGTCTGGTGCTGGACGGTCTGGGCCTGCCCACCGGCCAAGTGTTTGACTTGCACAAGCAGGTTCTAAAAAGGGGTTGCACGTCTCTGGAGTTCAATTGCCGGCGCGAGGATGCCCATGCGTTCAACTGGATATTTGCCCGGCTCTTCCTCAAAGAAGGCACCTTGGAGGCTCAGGCGTCTGTTGAATGACGGTGCGAGATCGTATGCTCGGCAAGCAGATCCACTGTGCTAAATGGCGTTAGTCGCTGGGCCCTGGTCCTAGCATTTCGCCCAACAGGTCATAACATGCCTGCCTTGCCGCCTGCGGCGAGATGCGTGTTTGATCCAGGCCCCATTGCAGCCACAGGCCGTCTATGAGGGCGATGAGGCTGGTGGCGAGTTGCGCTGCGTCCGTCTTGGCACCCGCGTCGCGGGCGGCGGCATTGATCGCGGTGACGAGCGATGCGTGATAGGTCTCATAGCGCGCCCGGTGGATGTCCAGCAGGCGCCTGTTGCCGGCGATCTCGCCATAGATGGCGAGCCACGCCTTGATCTCTGAACGCTTAAGCGCATCGGCGCTGAAATTGCTGTCGATGACGGATTTCAGGATGTCGCGCGCCGGGGTTCCCGCGGCCAGCTCTTCCCTGGTGTCGATCCGGGCGATATGCGCCGTCATTGCCGCGTAGCTGGCCGCCAGCAAGGCATCCTTGCCGCCGAAGTGATGCGAGATCAGCCCGCGCGACACACCGGCAATGGCGCAGATGTTCTCCACCGTGAACCCGCTCACCCCGTGCTGCGCCAGGCAGGCGATGGCGGCGGCAACCAGATCGCCCTTGCGCTCCTCGGCGCTTTTACGGCGGTAGTTGGCATTTTCCTCGCCCACTAGCCGCTCACCCGCCGCAGCAGTTTTGCCAGCATCGTCTCGCATTGCGTCAGTTGGCTTTCGGCGATGTATTCGTCCGGCTTGTGGGCAACCGCGATCGAGCCCGGACCGCATACGACGGTGGGGATGCCGAGACGGGCGTTGAACAGGCCGCCCTCGGTGCCGAAGGATATTTTTGTCGTCGAATTGCCGCCGGTCAGCGACTTGACGAAGGAGACGACCTCTGCGTCCGGAGCGGTGTCGAGCGCCGGATAGGTGGTGCCGGGGGAAAAGTCGATTGCCGCGCCCGAAAACACTTTGCGGGCCTTTTCGACGATGGGCTCGGATGCGGAACGAATGCGTGCCATCAGGGCAGACGGATCGTCGTCGGCGATGTTGCGGATCTCGAACTCGAAGGTGGCAAGGTTGGGAACGATGTTGAGAGCCTCGCCGCCGGCGATCTTGCCGACATGCAGCGTGGTGTAGGGCACGTCGTAATCGCCGTCGCGCGCGCCGGTCTCGGCGATCTCGGCCTGCAGGGCGCGGATCTCGTTGATCAGGTCGATCGCCAGGTGGATGGCATTGACGCCGTTTGGAGCAAAGGACGAATGCGCTTCAAGCCCGGTGCACGACACCCTGGCGCCGTCCTTGCCCTTGTGGGCGACGGCGATCTGCATCGAGGTCGGCTCGCCGATGATGCAAAAGCGCGGGCGCGGGGAGACGCCTTCGAGAAGGTCGATCAGCCGGCGCACACCGATGCAGCCGATTTCCTCGTCGTAGGAAAAGGCGAAATGCAAGGGCGCGGTGAGACGGGCCGCGTCGATGTCGTGGGCCAGCGACAGGCACGCGGCAATGAAGCCCTTCATGTCGACGCTGCCGCGACCGTACAGCTTGCCGTCGGCCCGGCGCATGACGAACGGGTCGCTCGACCAGTCCTGACCCTCGACCGGCACCACGTCGGAGTGTCCCGACAGCACGATACCGGGCATGTCCTCAGGTCCGATCGAAGCATAAAGGTTGGCCTTGCGGCCGTCCTCGCTCGGCGCCAGCAGGCAGCGGAACCCGAGCGGTTCCAGCTCGCCGCGCACATAGGCGATCAGGTCGAGATTGCTGTCGCGGCTGACGGTGGGAAAGGCGATCAGTCGATCGAGGTAATCAATGGTGCGCGACATTTTTAAACCTGTGGGGGCGTGCTTGACTTTGGGCCTGGCCGGTATGACCGTATAGCCCCTGCAGCGCCGATAGGAAAGGACCCCGGCCCCGCCGATGCGCAGCGACCCGCAACTGATGTCCACGCGGCTGGCCTATTTCGCCGCCGTTGCCGAGGCCGGCTCGGTGCGCGGTGCCGCCCGCCGGCTGAACATCGCATCCTCGGCGGTGAACCGGCAGGTGCTGATGCTGGAGGACACTCTCGGCCAACCGCTGTTCGAGCGCACCGGCCGGGCCATGCGCCTGACCCAGGCGGGCAAGCTGCTGCTCGACCAGGTTCGTGCCAGCACCCGCGATTTCGAAGACACCGTGGCGGCCATCGATGCGCTGAAAGGCCTGCGCGCCGGCAAGGTGCGCGTGGCGACGGTGGAGAGCGTGTCGGTGGAAATGCTGCCGGAACTGCTGACCGGCTTCAACGAAACCTATCCGGGCATCGAGATCGAGCTCAGCGTGGCCGGCTCCGATGCCGTGGCCGCGCGGGTGCTGGCCCGCGAGGCCGACATCGGCTTTACCTTCAACCCGACATCGCTGGATGGCCTCGAGGTTGCCTATCGCAAGGACATGCGGATCGGCGCAGTCGTGGCGCCGGACCACCCGCTGGCCGGGCGCAAGACGGTCGGGCTGGCAGATTGCCTGGGCTATCCGCATGCCTGGCCGGCCCGGGGCCTCAGCCTGCGCACGGCGCTGGATACCGGATTGGGCCAGAGCGATGCCCGCCTGGCGCCGGTGCTGGAATGCAACTCGCTGCGGGTGATGGCGGCACTGGCCCGCCAGGGCCGTTGCGTGGCGTTTCAGACGCCTATCGGCATCGAGCAGCATCTCGCCGCGGGCGCGCTCAGGTTCCTGCCGCTCAAGGACCGGGCGGTGCCGGCCGACTGCTACATGATCGTGCGTCAGGCCGGCCGTACTCTGGGACCGGCGGCGGAAGCCTTCTTCGGCTATGTGCTGGCAAAGGCGAAGATTGCGCGATAAATTCGCACGCGTTAAGCGAAATATTGTTCTTTTTCGAACGGTCGCATTCGGGCAGAATGGGCCAAATGGGAGGATCATATGGGTCGATTGACGACACATGTGCTGGATACGGCGCGCGGAACGCCGGCCGAAGGGCTATGCATCGAACTGTGGCGCACCGGGCCGGGCGACGAGCATATCAAGACGGTGGTGACCAATGATGACGGCCGCGTAGATGGCGCGCTGCTGGATGGCGAAGCCTTCGTAACCGGCACCTATGAACTCAGGTTCCATGCCGGTGATTATCTGCGGGCCAGTGGCGTGGCATTGCCAGACCCGGCCTTTCTCGATGTCATTCCGATCCGCTTCGGCCTGGCCGACGCGGATGCTCACTATCACGTGCCGCTGCTCCTGAGCCCCTACGGCTATTCGACCTATCGGGGGAGCTGATGGCGGCGCGCGACCGCATACGCTTTCGCTACCGTGGTGAGGTGACCGAGGTCGCAAACCTGGGGCCGATGGACACGCTGCTCGACTGGCTGCGCATCGCGCGCGGCCGCACCGGCACCAAGGAAGGCTGCAACGAAGGCGACTGCGGCGCCTGCACCGTGGCGCTGGGGACGCTTCGCGATGGCCGTGTGGTCTATGAGCCGGTCAACGCCTGCATCCAGCTGCTGGGCATGATCGACGGCAAGGAGCTGGTGACGGTCGACGACCTGGCCAAGGGCGGGGCTTTGCACCCGGTGCAGCAGGCCATGGTCGACGAGCACGGGTCGCAGTGCGGCTTCTGCACGCCCGGCATCGTCATGAGCCTGTTCACGCTCTATCAGTCCAGCAGACCGGCCGGCCGCGCCAGCGTCAACGACTGCCTGGCCGGCAACCTGTGCCGCTGCACCGGCTACCGCCCGATTGCCGATGCCGCGCTGACGGCCTGCACCGGCGCACCGGCGGATGCCTGGGTGCGGCACCGTGAAGACGCAGCACGGATGCTTGGCGAACTGGACGATGCGGCGGATGTCTTCATCGGCGGCCAAGACGGCTTCTTTGCCGCCCCGGCGAGCGAGGCGGCGCTGGCGAAGCTCTATGCCGCCCACCCCGATGCGACCCTGGTCGGCGGTGCGACCGACGTCGGGCTGTGGATCACCAAGCAATTGCGCGTGCTGCCGAAGATCATCCACACCGGACGGGTGAAGATGCTGCATGAGGTCAAAAGCGCTGGCCGCAAGCTGCACATCGGTGCCGCGGCAAGCTATGCCGAAGCCGAGGACGCATTGGCCGCCATTGACAGCGATGTCGGCGAACTGCTGCGCCGCCTGGGCTCGAAACAGGTGCGGGCCTCGGGCACCGTTGGCGGCAACATCGCCAACGGCTCGCCGATCGGCGACATGCCGCCGCTGCTGATCGCGCTCGACGCCAGGCTGCACCTGCGCAAGGGCCGGGCGCGCCGCACGATCGCCCTGGAGGATTTCTTCATCGCCTATGGCAGGCAGGACCGGGAGCCCGGCGAACTGGTGACCGGCGTGACGGTGCCGCGCCTCAACAAGAGCCAGCACCTGCGCTGCTACAAGATTTCCAAGCGCTTCGATCAGGACATTTCCGCCCTGCTCGGCGCCTTCC
Organism: Aestuariivirgaceae bacterium; assembly: GCA_965216335.1. Taxonomy (GTDB): domain Bacteria; phylum Pseudomonadota; class Alphaproteobacteria; order Rhizobiales; family Aestuariivirgaceae; genus JAHEJE01. The sequence continues at coordinate 3,187,968 of OZ244154.1, forward strand.
GGTTTACCGTGCGCGGCGGGCGTGTGAAGGATGCCCGCATTGCCTTCGGCGGCATGGCGGCGACGCCGAAACGCGCCGCGCTGACGGAACGGGCGCTCGCCGATATGCGGTTGCGGGATCGTGACGCCTGGCACGGCGCCGTGACTGCAATGGCGCAGGACTTTGCGCCCATCGATGACATGCGTGCCTCGGCTGGATACCGCATCCAGGTCGCGCAGGGCCTGCTGATCAAGGCGCTGACGGAGGTCGCTGGAACGTCATCGGGCGTGACCCGCGTGGTGGGTGTGAGGGGAGGCGAGCTTGAACGTGTCGCCTAAATTCCCCGCCGCAATGGAAACCGCCGAGGTCGGCCGCACTGTTGCCCACGACAGCGCCGAGGCGCATGTGCAGGGTGCTGCGTACTATGTCGACGACATGCTGGAGCCGGCCGGCACGCTGCACCTGGCGCCTGGCTATGCGGCGGAAAGCTGCGGCCGCATCACCGGCATCGACCTGGGCGCCGTCGAGGCGGCACCGGGCGTTGTCGCGGTGCTCACGGCAAGGGACATTCCCGGTGTCAACGATTGTTCACCGGCCATGGGCGATGACCCGATTCTGGCCGATGGCGAGATCGTCTTTCACGGCCAGGTGGTGTTCGCCGTGGCCGCCGAGAGCCGCGATCAGGCACGCCGCGCGGCGCGGTTGGCGAAAATCACCGTGGAAGCGGGCACGCCAGCCGTGACGGTGGAGGATGGTGAGGCGACGGGCGAGACCGTGCTGCCGCCTTATGAGTTCAAGCGCGGCGCGCCTGAAGAGGCCCTAGGGGCCGCTGCCAACCGTCTCGACGGCTCGCTCAGGATCGGCGGTCAGGAGCATTTCTATCTCGAGGGCCAGGTGTCGATGGCGATACCCGGCGATACCGGCGGTATGACCGTGCACGCCTCGACCCAGCACCCCAGCGAGGTGCAACATCTGGTGGCGCGCATGCTGGGCATCGACGATGCCATGGTGGTGTGCCAGTGCCGGCGCATGGGCGGGGCCTTCGGCGGCAAGGAAAGCCAGGCCGCGCAATGGGCCTGTCTCGCCGCGCTCGCCGTTCACAAGACCGGGCGTCCGGCCAAGATGCGGCTTGACCGTGACGACGACATGATCATGACCGGCAAGCGCCACGACATGCGCGCCGATTACTCGGTGGCCTATGACGGGCGCGGGGTGATCGCGGCGGTCGATGTCGAATTCCCGTCGCGCTGCGGCTGTTCGGCGGACCTGTCGCTTGGCGTCAACGACCGCACCATGTTCCACGCCGACAACGCCTATTACTACCCGCACGCGCGGATCGGCTCGAAGCGGATCAGGACCAACACGGTGTCGAACACCGCCTTCCGCGGCTTCGGCGGGCCGCAGGGCATGGTGTTTGCCGAACGCATGATGGACGATATCGCTATTGCCATGGGGCTGGACCCGCTCACCGTCCGCAAGCGCAATTTCTACCGGGCAGGGCGCGACGTGACGCCCTATGGGCTGAAGCTGCCGGACAACATCATGGCGGCTCTGGTGCGCGAGCTGGAGCGCACCAGTGAATACCAGAGGCGCCGCCGCGAGATCGCTCGCTTCAACAAGAAGAGCGGCATCCTGAAGAAGGGCATCGCCCTGACGCCGGTGAAGTTCGGCATCTCCTTTACCCTCAAGCACCTCAATCAGGCCGGTGCGCTGGTGCATGTCTATACCGACGGTTCGGTGCAGGTGAACCATGGTGGCACCGAGATGGGCCAGGGGCTCAATATCAAGGTCGCCCAGGTGGTGGCCGAGGAATTCGGCATCGATGTGGCTCGTGTAAGGATCACCGCGACGACCACCGACAAGGTGCCGAACACCGCTCCGACCGCTGCGTCCTCGGGTTCCGACATCAACGGCATGGCCGCCAAGCGGGCGGCCGAAGCGATCAGGTCGCGCATGGCCGAACTGGCCGGCCGGCTCAATCAGGTCAAGCCGGCCCAGGTGCGCTTTGCCGGCGGCAAGGTGATCGCCGGCAACGCCGAGATGACCTTCGCCGAGCTGGCCAAACAGTGTTTCCTGGAGCGGGTATCGCTGTCGTCGACCGGATACTATGCGACGCCGAAGATCACCTGGGACCGCGAGACGGCGACCGGGCGGCCGTTCCTCTACTTCGCCTATGGTGCCTCGTGCAGCGAGGTGACCATCGACACGCTGACCGGCGAGATGCGCATCGACCGGGTCGACATCCTGCATGATGTCGGCAAGTCGCTGAACCCGGCCATCGACATCGGCCAGATCGAAGGCGGCTTCGTGCAGGGCATGGGCTGGCTGACGACCGAAGAGCTGGTCTACGACGGCAAGGGACGGCTCACCACCCATGCGCCGTCGACATACAAGATCCCGACCTGCAGCGATGTGCCGGAAGACTTCCGCACCACATTGTGGGCCTCCAAGGGCAACCGCGAAAACACCATCTACCGCTCCAAGGCGGTCGGCGAGCCGCCGTTGATGCTGGCGACAAGCGTGTTTTCGGCCATCACCCATGCCATCGCCAGCCTGAAGCCCGGCAAGCTGCCGCCGCTCGATGCGCCGGCGACGCCGGAAGCGATCCTCACCGCCGTTAACGCCATGAAGATGGGGGGCTGACGGGATGCGCGTGTGGTCAACCATCGTCAACGCTCTTGAGAGCCACGGCGCCTGCGCGCTCGTCACCCAGATCGAGGTGGAAGGCTCTGCCCCGCGCGAGGCCGGGGCCCGCATGGTGGTGATGCCGGATGGTACGTTCACCGGAACCGTCGGCGGCGGCGCGCTCGAATGGCGCGTGCTGGCCCGGGCGCAGAAGATGTTGCAGGTCGGCGGTGCGCTTGAAGTCACCCGTCACGCGCTTGGGCCTGAGTTGGGTCAATGCTGCGGCGGGGCCGTGCAGATCATGATCGAAGTGTGGACGGCGGGGCGGCTGGGCGAGGCAGAAGCGCTGGCGGCTGCCGAAGCTGAGGGGCCGTTCGTTTGCAAGAGTTCAGTGCATCCCGGCAAGGTGTCGCGCACCGTTTGTGCTGCAGCGGGAGGTGAATTGTATGACCCGCTTAGAGCTCAAGATTTGCCTCCCTCGGGCTTGACCCGAGGGTCCATGGTGCCCCGCGACGGACATTCGGACTCGCTGAAAGATGGGCCCTCGGGTCAAGCCCGAGGGAGGCAGTTCTTCCCAGGTGGCGGTCGAATGACCGAACGGTTCGGAGAGCATCGTCGCGGGGTTTTCCTGTTTGGGGCCGGGCATGTCGGCAGAGCGCTGATGTTGGCACTGGCGCCATTGCCGTTTGCGGTGACATGGATCGATCAGCGGCGTTCAGCATTCCCGGCCGCGGTTCCGGCGAATGTCACCATAGTGGCATCCGCCGACCCGGCGCGCGAACTGGCCGCGGCGGACGATGACGCCTTCGTGCTGGCGATGACCCACAGCCACGCATTCGATTTCGACATCGTGCATACGGCGCTCGCGGCGGGGCGTTTCGGCTATGTCGGGGTGATCGGCTCGCGCACCAAGCGGGCCCGGTTCATCTCGCGCCTGCGCAAAATGGACATTGGGGAGGAATGCCTGGCATCGCTGGTCTGTCCGATCGGCATGCCGGGCGTTTCCTCAAAGACGCCGGCAGCAATTGCCGCTGTGGTGGCGGCAGAACTTCTGCAGCGCGATGAACTGGTGAAAACCGGGCAAAAACCGGTGCAAGACCGCGAAAAGACGGTCAAACTTTTGTCCGCCGGATAGTTTCCGGCAAGGGGGAGGGAGACCCGGGCGATGGCTGAGGCGCCGACATTGCTGTTTGAAGCGAAGGGCATCACCAAGATGTTCGGCTCGCTGGCCGCGAACAGGGCTGTCGATCTGAAGGTCGCGCCCGGCGAGATCCATGCTTTGCTCGGCGAAAATGGCGCTGGCAAGTCGACCCTGGTCAAGATGATCTACGGCTCACTGCAGCCGACTGAAGGCGAACTGCACTGGATGGGCGAGCGGGTGACGATTGCCAATCCGGCAGCGGCCCGCGCACTCGGCGTCGGCATGGTGTTCCAGCATTTCTCGCTGTTCGAGGCATTGAGCGTGGCGGAAAACATCGCCCTGGCTCTACCCGGAGATTTCGACCTCGATGCCCTGAGCGCAAGGATCAGCACAGTTTCGGTTGATTACGGCCTGCCGCTCGACCCGACCGCGCTGGTCGCCGATCTGTCGGTCGGCGAGCGCCAGCGCATCGAGATCGTGCGCTGCCTCTTGCAGGAGCCGCGTTTGTTGATCATGGACGAACCGACCGCTGTTCTCACCCCGCAGGAAGCCGACCAGTTGTTCGTCACGCTCAACCGGCTTGCCGGCGAGGGCTGCGCGGTGCTGTACATTTCGCACCGGCTGGAGGAGGTGAAGAACCTCTGTCACAACTCCACCATCCTGCGCCATGGCGAGGTGGTGGCCAATGTCGACCCGCAGGAGGAAACCGCCGCCAGCCTGGCCCGCCTGATGGTCGGGGCCGAGGTGCATGAAATCAGGCCGCGCGAGGAGGCCGAGACCGGCGATATCCTGATCGAGACCAGTGATCTGTCGCTGCCGCCGGACGGCCCGTTCGGCGTCGCCCTGAAGAACGTGCGGATGGAAGTCCGCGCCGGCGAGATACTGGCTATCGCCGGGGTCGCCGGCAACGGCCAGTCGGAACTGTTCGATGCCCTGAGCGGCGAACGCCCGGCGGCGGGCGATGACGTTGTTCGGTTGTGCGGCACCGCATGCGGCAGCCTTGGCGTGACGGCACGGCGATCCCTTGAGGCCGCTTTCGTGCCCGAGGAACGTTTGGGACATGGTGCGGTTCCCGGCATGCCCTTGTCGGACAACGTCATCCTGACCCGTCACAGCGCCGAAGGAGGTGTGGCTGGCAATGGCATGATCGACTTTGCCGCAGCACACGCCATCAACGATGAAGTGACCAAGGCGTTCGATGTCCGCAAAGGAAAACCCGACCCTGAGGCGGGCGCCCTGTCCGGCGGCAACTTGCAGAAGTTCGTCGTTGGCCGCGAGATGACCCGTAACCCCAGGGTGCTGATCGTCAACCAGCCGACCTGGGGCGTCGATGCCGGTGCCGCCGCGCTCATCCGCCAGGCGCTGATCGACCTGGCCCGCTCCGGCTCGGCGGTGCTGATGATCTCGCAGGACCTGGACGAAATCTATGAAATCGCCGACCGCATCGCCGTCATCTCGCGCGGCGAGTTGTCCGACAGCTACAAACCGGCCGATTTGTCGCTCGAACAGATTGGCCTGCTGATGGCCGGCGCCCATGAAAAGAAGGACAGCGCCAGCACCGCCAGCGCCGCCAGCGCCGCCGGCGCCGCTGAGGTGAGCCCATGAAACTGATACTCGAAAAGCGTCAGGAGCATTCCCAGCGCATGGCGATCCTGTCGCCGCTGATCGCCATCGCACTGACCGTGCTGATCGGCGGCATCATCTTCGCTCTGCGTGGCATCAACCCGGCCTATGCGCTGTACGTCTACTTCATCGAGCCGGTGACCAGCGTCTGGTCAATCGAGCAACTGATCGTCAAGTCCGCCCCGCTGGTGCTGATCGGCGTCGGCTTGGCGGTATGTTTCACCGCCAATGTCTGGAACATCGGCGCGGAGGGGCAACTGACCATGGGCGCCGTGTTCGGAGGCATGATCCCGGTGTTTTTCCCCGATTGGCAGTCGCCGCTGACCATGGTGCTGATGCTGATGCTTGGTGTGCTCGGCGGCATGGCGCTGGGAGCGATACCGGCGCTGCTCAAGAACAGGTTCGGGGCCAACGAAATTCTCACCAGCCTGATGCTGGTCTACATCGCCCAGTTCATCCTCGACTGGCTGGTGCGCGGACCGTGGCGCGACCCGATGGGCTTCAACTTCCCCAAGACGGTAACATTCGATGAATGGCAACTGCTGCCGACATTCGGCGGCACCATCCACCTCGGCGCATTGCTGGCATTGATTGCTGCGGTGGTACTGGCCTTCGTCATGGGCCGTACCCTGAAGGGGTTTGAGATCCAGGTGCTTGGCAGCTCGCCGCGCGCCGGCGCCTTTGCCGGCTTTTCACGCAAGAAAGTTGTCGTGTTCTGTTTCCTCCTGGCCGGCGGCCTGGCCGGCCTGGCGGGTATCTGTGAGGTCATGAGCACGGTCGGCCAACTCCAGCCGACCATTTCGCCGGGCTACGGCTTTGCCGCGATCATCGTGGCTTTCCTCGGCCGGCTCAACCCGATCGGCGTGATCTTCGCCGGACTGATGCTCGGCATCTCATATCTCGGCGGCGAGGCGGCCCAGGTGACGCTCGGCATTTCCGACAAGATCGCAAAGGTCTTCCAGGGCATCCTACTGTTCATGATCCTGGCGTGCGACAGCATGATCCTCTACCGCATCCGCCTGGTCATGGGCGGCAGCGCAAGACAGGCACCGGCGGAGTAACGGTCATGAGCGGATTGGAAGCAGTCATCCTGACCATCATCACCGCGGCGACACCGTTGCTGCTGGCGGCCATCGGCGAACTGGTGGTCGAGCGCTCCGGCGTGCTGAATCTCGGTGTCGAAGGCATGATGGTGATGGGCGCGGTGTGCGGCTTCGGTGCGGCCTACACCACCGGCTCGCCCTTTCTCGGCATCATTGCCGCCGTTGTTGCCGGCATTATCATGTCGCTGCTGTTCGGTTTCCTGACCCTCACGCTGGTCGCCAACCAGGTGGCGACCGGCCTGGCGCTGACCTTGCTCGGCCTCGGCTTGTCCGGCCTGATCGGCGAGGCCTTCGTCGGCCTGCCGGGCGTCAAGCTGACCAAGCTGGCGATCCCGATCCTGAGCGACATTCCGTTCATCGGCCCGATCATCTTCGGCCAGGACATCCTCGTTTATGTGTCGCTGGCTCTGGTTGCCGCCGTCAGTTATGTGCTGACAAAGACCCGCGCCGGGCTGATCATCCGCGCCGTCGGCGACAACCATACCTCGGCCCATGCGCTGGGGTATGGCGTCATCCCGGTGCGCTATGCCTGCGTAGCCTTCGGCGGTGCCTGCGCCGGCCTGGCCGGTGGCTATCTGTCGCTTGCCTACACCCCGCAATGGATCGAGAACATGACCGGCGGGCGCGGCTGGATCGCCCTGGCGCTGGTGGTGTTCTCCACCTGGCTGCCGCGCCGGCTGGCGATCGGCGCCTATCTGTTCGGCGCCGTGTGGATCATGGGGCTTTACGTCCAGGCGGCCGGTGTCGGTATCCCCTCGCAGCTTTTGTCATCGCTGCCATATCTGGTAACAATCATCGCGCTGGTCATCATCTCCGGCAACAAGACGCTGACCAAGACCAACACCCCGGCCTGTATCGGCAAGCCGTTTGTGCCGGACCGGTAGCCTGAAGAGTTTGATCCACCGAGAAATGGTTTTAACAGGGAGTAGAAACATGAAAGCAAGACTGATGGGGCTGGCAACGGCCCTCACCATGGCGGTGTCGCTGGCAAGCGGTGCTGCCGTAGCCAAGACCAAGGCCTGCTGGGTCTATGTCGGACCGGTCGGCGACCACGGCTGGACCTACCAGCACGACCAGGGCCGACTGCATGTCGTCAAGGAACTCGGCGACCAGGTCGAGACGGCCTATGTGGAGAACGTCGCCGAAGGCCCCGATGCGGTCCGCGCCATCGAACGCCTGGCCCGCGACGGCTGCCAGATCATCTTCACCACTTCGTTCGGTTTCATGGAACCGACGCTGAAGGTCGCCAAGAAGTTCCCGGATGTGAAATTCGAACATGCCACCGGTTTCAAGCGGGCTGAAAACGTCGGCACCTACAACGCCAAGTTCCACGAGGGCCGCTACATCATCGGCCAGATCGCCGCCAGGATGTCCAAGACCGGCGTTGCCGGCTACATCGTGTCGTTCCCGATCCCCGAGGTGATCTCCGGCATCAACGCCTTCATGCTCGGCGCCCAGTCGATCAACCCGGACTTCAAGGTCAAAGTGGTGTGGGTCAACTCCTGGTATGACCCGGGCAAGGAAGCCGACGCCGCCAAGGTGCTGTTCGGCCAGGGAGCCGACATCATCACCCAGCACACCGACTCAACCGCGCCGCTGCAGATCGCCACCGAACAGGGCGCTCTCGGCTTCGGCCAGGCCTCCGACATGATCGCCTTTGCCCCCAAGGCGCAACTGACCGCGATCATCGACGACTGGTCGGGATACTATCTCAGCCGGGTCAAGGCGGTGATGGACGGCACCTGGAAGGCCGAGGATGTCTGGGGCGGTATCGACTCGGGCATGGTCGGCATGGCGCCGATGACCAACATGCCCGAGGACGTCGCCAAGATGGCCATGGAAACCACCGAGGCGATCCGCACCCACAAGCTCAACCCGTTCACCGGCCCGATCACCAAGCAGGACGGCACCGTTGTCGGCGAGGACGGCAAGCCACTGCCCGACGGCGACGTACTCGGCATGAACTGGTACGTGAAAGGCATCGACGACAAGCTGCCGAACTAGGGTCTACATACTTGGACCAACAAGTTCCCTCCCCTAGAAAAGGGGAGGGTTAGGGTGGGGATTGATGGCGGTGCCTCAACTCAGAATTTTGTCGAGTTGCCCGACCGTCAACCCCCATCCCAGCCTTCCCCCTTTCTGGGGGAAGGAGAAGAGGGGTGCGGCTTTTCGCGCATTTTGGACAAGATGACCGCATTTTTCGCAGACTGGCTGAACCTGCTGTTGCGCTGGGGGCATATGATCGCCGGGATTGCGTGGATCGGCACGTCGTTCTACTTCGTCGCCCTCGATCTTTCTCTGAAGAAGCGCGACAAGATGAAGGACGGTGTGCTCGGCACCGCCTGGGAGGTGCACGGCGGCGGTTTCTATCACGTCGAGAAATTCACCACCGCGCCCAAGGACCTGCCGGATGACCTGATCTGGTTCAAGTGGGAAGCCTACCTGACCTGGATCACCGGGTTTCTGCTGCTGGCCGTGCAGTATTACTGGAATGCCGGCGCCTGGCTGATCGACCCGAACGTGATGGCGCTGGAGCCGTGGCAGGCGATTGCCATTTCCATTGCCAGTCTGGCTGCCGGCTGGCTGGTCTATGACGGGCTGTGCCGCTCGCCCATCGGCAGGAACCTGCCGCTGCTGGCGGCCTGCGTCTTCGCGCTCATCCTGGTTGCGGCATTCGGCTTCACCAACGTGTTCTCGGGGCGCGGCGCGCTAATCCATGTCGGGGTGTTCATCGGCACGCTGATGGCCTTCAACGTGTTCATGATCATCATCCCGAACCAGAAGAAGATCACCGCCGCCCTGTTCGCCGGCGAAGCGCCCGACCCGAAATACGGCGTCATCGGCAAGCAGCGCTCGATGCACAACACCTACCTGACACTGCCGGTGCTGGTGATGATGGTGTCGGGTCACTATCCGATGCTGACCAACCACCCGCAGGCCTGGCTTCTGGTCGGCCTGATCGTTATCGGCGGCGGCGCCCTGCGCCAGGCCCTGATCCGCCACGAGGTCGGCGACCCGTTAGCAGGCTATGCCTGGACCTTGCCAGTAATCGCCCTGGCCCTCATCGCCGCCATGTGGCTGACCGCACCCAAGGCCCGCACCGTCACCGGCCCGGCGGTGAGTGATGAAGAAGTCATGGCGATTTCGCAAAAACACTGCGTCAACTGCCACGCCGCCAAACCGACCTACGAGGGTTTCGAGGAACCGCCCAAGGACGTGGTGCTCGAAACCATTGAGGACATGCGCCGCTTCGCCCCCCTCATCGACAAATTCGCCGTCCGGTCCGACGCCATGCCGCTCGGCAATGAAACGGGCATGACGGATGATGAGAGGGACAAGCTGGGCAACTGGATTGCGGGGTTGTAGGGATGTTGCTCTTTCAACAGTTCGCCGGCTGTTTTGATAGCAAGGGGGCGCGCCAAGAGGCGCCAACCTCATCACACGTCGCCCCCAACCCCCTCTCCAACTCTCCCCCCGCCAGCGGGGAGAGAGAGCTTGAATTGACATGCCCCGGTTCCCTCTCCCCTTCAGGGGGGAGGGTTAGGGAGGGGGGTCAGCCGCACCCTGTGAACTCCAGTCCGCACCATGCGCTCTGCAAGGTCGAATACGGAGCCTGAACGCATGACCCTCGACGACGCCAACGCCCTACCGCATGCCGCTTTCGTCACCGCCTTCGGTGACATCGCCGAGCATTCGCCGTGGGTGGCCGAGCGGGCGGCTGCCGAGCGGCCGTTTGCCGACCGGCGCGAGATGATCGCGGCGTTTGCCGGCGCCGTGCAGGGCGCGGCCGGTGACGCCAAGCTCAAGCTGCTCAACGCCCATCCGGACCTTGCCGGCAAGGCGGCGCTGGCGGGCGCGTTGACGGACGACTCCAGGGCCGAACAGGCCGGCGCCGGGCTCGATACGCTGACGGCAGAGGAGTTCGAGCGTTTCACCCGGCTGAACGATGCCTACAAGGACAAGTTCGGCTTTCCCTTCATCTATGCCGTCAAAGGCGCCACCAAGCACGACATCCTGGCCGCATTTGAAGAGCGCATCGGGCATGATCGCGAACGCGAATTTGACACTGCGACGGCCCAGGTGTGCCGCATCCTCAGGTTCCGCATCGAAGACCGGGTGAGCGGATGACGGCACGGGTTCTGCGCGGCTGGGTGATCAGCTTCACCGATGACGGGCTGAAGGAATGGAAGAACGGTGCGCTGGTCATTGGTGCTGACGGGCGGGTCGTCTGGACGGGCTATTTCACCAAGCTGCCCGCCGCGCACAAGACACTTCCGGTCGACGATCATCGCGGGCGGCTGATCCTGCCCGGGCTGATCGACCCGCACATCCATTTTCCGCAGTACCGCATCCTCGCGGCCCCCGGCAAAGACCTCCTCGACTGGCTCAACCGTTTCACCTTTCCCGAAGAGGCCCGTTACCGCTCGCGCCAACATGCCGAGCGGGCGGCGGAGATTTTTCTCGACCGGCTGGTGATGAACGGCACCACCGCAAGCCTCGCTTTCTGCTCTGTCCACAAGGTTTGTGCCGATGCGCTGTTTGCCGCGGCTGAGAAGCGCAACATGGCGCTGATAACCGGCAAGACCATGATGGACCGCAACGCGCCGGATAGCGTGCTCGACGATGCCGAGACGGGCGCGCGCGACAGCAAGACTTTGATCGCGAAATGGCACGGCCGCGGCCGCCTGCGCTATGCCGTCACGCCGCGCTTTGCCGTGACCTCGAGCGAGGCGCAACTGGCGGCATCGGGTGAATTGCTGAAGGACCATCCTGACTGTTTAATGCAGACCCATGTTTCCGAAAGCCACGGAGAGATCGAATTCGTCGCCGGCCAGTTCCCGTGGTCGAAGGACTACACAGACGTTTACGACCGCTACGGCCTGCTCGGCGAAACCAGCCTGTTCGCCCACGGCATTCACCTGAGCGAGCGTGAGTGCGCCCGGATGAGTGAAACCGGCTCGACGGTCGTGCACTGCCCGACGTCCAACACCTTCCTCGGGTCCGGTCTGATGCGCTATGCCTATATGCGCGATCCCGGTCGGCCGGTGCGCATCGGCGTGGCGACCGACATTGGCGGCGGCACCAGCTTTTCCATGCTGCAGACACTTGGTGAGGCTTACAAGGTCGGTATGCTGACCGGCCACAAGTTCACCGCCATTGACCTGCTGCGCATGGCGACCATGGGCAATGCCGCTGCGATCGGCCTTGGTGGTGAAATCGGTGCACTGGAGCCCGGCAAATGGGCCGACGCGGTGGTGCTGAGCGCCGAGGCAACACCTGCCCTGCAGGCGCGCCAGGAGGTGTCGGAAAGTCTGGAGGACATCCTGTTTTCCCTGATCATCATGGGAGACGACCGCGCCGTCGCGGCGACCTATGTTGCCGGGAAGATGGTGTATGAGTGGGCGAGGAATGATTAGGATAGCAGGCACGGATTATTCCCCTCCCCCTTGTGGGGAGGGGTTAGGGGTGGGGGCAGCGCCGGCCGCAGTCACCGGCGTCTCACCCTGCCGAACTGCCGCTCCCCCACCCGGTCAGCGCCACGGCGCTGCCCACCCTCCCCACAAGGGGGAGGGTATTGGAGTGTCAAGCATGAGCACTACGAGATGACCACCAAATACCCACGCGATCTCATCGGCTATGGCCGGTCCGGCTTCGATCCGCAGTGGCCGGGTGACGCCTATGTCGCCGTGCAGTTCGTCATCAATTACGAGGAGGGCGGAGAGAACTGCGTCCTTGATGGCGATGCGGCGTCGGAGGCTTTCCTGTCCGAGGTGGTCGGCGCAACGCCCTGGCCGGGCCAGCGGCACATGAACATCGAGTCGATGTACGAATACGGCTCGCGCGCCGGCTTCTGGCGGCTGTGGCGCATGTTCGCGGCAGCCGAGGTTCCGGTCACCGTGTACGGCGTGGCGCGCGCGCTGGAGCGCAATCCGCGGGCCGTCGTGGCGATGCAGGACGAGGGCTGGGAAGTCGCCAGCCACGGCTTGCGCTGGATCGAATACAAGGACTTCACCAAGGATGATGAGCGTGCCCACATGGCCGAGGCGATCCGCATCCATGAGCAAGTGACGGGCGAGCGGCCCTATGGCTGGTACACCGGGCGCTGCTCTGAACATACAACCGACCTGGTGATGGAGGAGGGCGGTTTCCTCTATTCATCCGACAGCTACGCCGACGATCTGCCCTATTGGATAGATGGGCCTAAGGGCAGGCACCTGATCATCCCGTATTCGCTGGACGCGAACGATGCCCGCTTCTGCGCCCCGCCGGCGTTTGGCACGGGAGATGCGTTATTCACCTACCTGCGCGAGACCTTCGACATGCTCTATGAGGAGGGCCGGGCCGGTGCGCCGAAAATGATGTCGGTTGGCCTGCACTGCCGCCTGGCCGGCAAACCCGGCCGCGCCCATGGTCTGAAACGCTTCATGGATCACATCAAGACGCACCAGCGCGTCTGGCTGCCTCGCCGCATCGACATCGCCCGCCATTGGCACGAGGTGCACGGCTGACGCTCAGCCGCTCAGGTGGACCGCCGCTTCAAACCACGTCTCTTCCAGATTGTCCCCCGGCCCGTTGCGGTCGACGATCAGGAAGTCGCTGTCGGCTTGCAGTACCAGCAACGGGTGATGCCAGATGTTGCGGGCGTAGTTGACGCCCTGGGTGCCGGTGGCGCGGAAGGCCTTCAGCCCGGCGGGATCACAAGGGTCGGCGGCGTTTGACACCACCACCAGCCAGGGCCGGTCCTGCAGCGGATAGAACGCCTGGGAGCCAAGCGGATGGCGCTCCATGAGTTCGAGCCGGATCGGTTGCGGCCGCGGTTGACTGCGGAAGATGCTGATGATCGGAATGCCGCCGCCGGCGCCGGCATCGACGGTAGCAAGGTTGTGAAACCGGGTTGTCGTGCCCTGATTGATTGGGATTTGCTGTGCGCCGGCACACTCAATCACATCGCCGTAGGGGGCAAATGCCGCATGCGTCAGGGGGTGTGCCGTGAGCCGATGGGTCATGACGTTGCCGATGAACCGGTCACCGGACGTCCATCACGCTGGTATCGGCACTCTTGACGACGCCGTAGGCGACCGAAGGATTGGCGAGCCGCGACACGAATGAGCGGCCTTCGTCGGAGACCACAATCACCTTGTGGCTCGAACCATGGATGACGATGCGCTCGACCGGGTCGCCGACATCGGTCTGCGACTTGCGCACCTTTATCCCCATGGCGGTCAGCAGGTTGCGCGCCGTCTTGACGTGTTCCTTGGCGGCTTTCAGATCTTTTTCCGTTTTGGCGACGGAGAACAGGGTGATCGGCTCACCGATCGCCTGCGCCAGCACCGCCGAGCGGCGCACGGCCTGCATGCAGCGCGCCGTGCCGGTTGTGCAGATGAAGAACCCGCGTTTTGCCTTTTCCTCAGGGTCTTCCGGGCGCACGACAAGGACGGAAGCGGGCGACAGCACGGTGACGCGCTGCACCACGCCGGTGCCGAACCATGCTTTGAACTCACCGCGCCAACGCGAGGGCTCGCCCAGCACGATCAGGTTGTAGGGCCCGAGTTCATACTGGTCGAGAATGCCCGATGCCGGATCCGGCGCCGTCTTCAGCTTGAGGACGACACTGCGGCCGCCTTCGCTGACGAACTCGACCTTGTTGTCACCGGCCGGATCGCCCCAGGCATCCTGATGGCCGGCCTTGCGCTGCCAGCCGGTGGTGTCGATGCCTTCTTCCTTCAGCGCCTCCAGCGCCTGCTTGAGCAGTTTCAGGCCGGGCAGCTCGAGGCCGGCATCCATCATGTTCTGACGCGCCAGCTTCAGCTGCAGGCCGCCGGACCACAGGCCCTGATCGATCGGCCGGACATAGACGATGATGATGTCGCAATCCTCGCTCGGTGCCAGTCGCGCCGCCATGCGCACGGTGCTGAAGTCATGCTCGTCATCCCTGACGCAGGCCAGGATACGGAACCGCTTCCGACGCTTGGCGCGCAGGTTCTCAACGGTCTTTTCGGCCGCGCGTTCGGACCGGCTGCGCTTGTCGTATCTGAGAAAACCGGCCATCGGTTCAGGTTCCGATCAGGGGCCAGTAGACCCACGCCGCGGCGATCATGATGACAACCGACATGAGCGCCATGCGCCAGCCGACCTTCAGGAAGTCGGTGGTCTTCAGGTAGCCCGAGGCATAGACGATCGTGGCCGCCGGCGTGCCGACAACCGTGAAGTAGGCGAAGGCGGACGAGATGGCGGTTATGAAGCCCAGGATGATCGGGCTTTCTCCGGCGACCGTGGCCATCTTCAGCACGATCGGGCCGAGGACCGCCACCGCGGCACCGTTCGACATGGTGTTGGTAACGAAGGTTGTGAGCGCCGACACGGCGACCCACAACCCGATCCCCTCATCGGCGCCGATAGGCACCAGAAGGTTGAGGAAGCTGGTCGCCAGCCATTCCGCCGCCCCGGTGTTCTTCATCTGCACGCCGAGTGAAATGGCAGCGGCATAAAGCAGAACGACGCCCCAGTTGACGCCCGAGTTGACATCCTCCCAGCGCACCAGACCGGCGATTAGGAACGCCGAAGCCCCGACGATGGCGACGATACCCATACCGAGATCCTGCGATATGGTGATCCAGCCGGCCAGCACCAGGGCGAAGATCAGCACCGACATCCAGTCCGATGGCTTGAGCGGGCCTTCCAGCAGGATCTGCGTGCGCAGCTTGGCGCAGGCCCGCGACAGGTCCCTGTACTCCGGCTTGAACGCGGTGAACAGGATCAGCGTCACGAACGGCAGCTGCAGCAGGAAGATCGGATAAGCGTAGGCCATCCACCTGACATAGTCGATCAGGAACACCGCCGTGCCCTGGTCGCTCGGATCATAGAAGAACTCCTGCCAGTAGCCGATCATGATGGCGTTGCGCGCACCGCCCGACGGTGTGCCGATGCCGGCGATCGAACAGCCATAGCAGATCGAGAACAACAGGCAGGCCGCCAGGTTGCGCACCTTCTTGGCGTCACCTGAGGTCAGCGTGATCAGCGTCAGCCCGACCGGCAGCATCATCGCCGCCACGGTGTGTTCGCCGACGAACGACGCCAGGAGGCCGGACACGATGGCGATGCCGAAACAGATCCACACCGTCCTGGTTCCGGTGAAGCGCACGATCAGCCAGGCGATGCGTTTGTCCAGCTTCTGTTTGACGACCGCCACCGCCAGCATCAGGGACCCCATGATGAACAGCACGCTGTCGGTCATCAGGCTCTTGGCGACGGTGGTCGAATCAAGGCCCAGCATGACCACCTGGCCGATGATGATCAGCAGCGCCACGGTGGGCAGCGGGATCGGTTCGGTGATGAACAGAATGGTCGCCACCAGCGACATGGCCAGCACGATCTGGCCTTCGCGGGTCAGATCACCGGGCGGCTCAAGCTGCAGGAAGGCAAAGCCCAGCATCATGGCGATGAAGAACCAGCGCTTTTCCCAGAAGTAGTGCAGGTTGACCTGCTGGCGCAGCAGCAGCCAGCGCTGATAGCCGACGCGCCGGAAGCGCGACATGCGCTGCAGCGGCTCATGTGCCTGCAGGCTGTCGCGGGCAAGGACGAATCCGGCGTCGCTCATGCCGCACCTCTTGCGGCTAGCGGCGCTGGCGTGACACTGTGCGCGTTGCGATTCCCGTTTGTGTAATTTTCTAAAGGCCCACCATGAGCGAACTGAAAGCCGTGCTGTCGCGTATCGACACAGAGCTTGATGCCAGCATCGAGCGCTGGTTCGAACTGTTGAGAATTCCGTCCATCTCCACCGATCCGGCCTACGCCGGCGACTGTGCCGAAGCGGCGGAATGGCTGGTCGGCGAACTCAAGGCCGTCGGCTTTGACGCGAGCGCGCGCACGACCCCCGGACACCCGATGGTGGTGGCCCATTATCGTGCTGCCAAGTCCGGGGGAAACGCCGCCCCCCACGTGCTGTTCTACGGTCATTACGACGTCCAGCCGGTCGATCCGATCGAGAAATGGGATACGCCACCGTTCGAGCCTCAGATACGGCAAGGCTCTGATGGCATGCAAAAGGTATACGCCCGCGGTGCGGCGGACGACAAGGGTCAACTCCTGACTTTTCTTGAGGCCAGCCGGGCCTGGATCGCCGAAACCGGGTCTTTGCCGCTGAATGTGACCGTCCTGCTCGAGGGAGAAGAGGAGTCCGGTTCGCCCAGTCTTGACCCGTTCCTCAAGGCCAACCGCAAGGAGCTGTCATGCGATGTGGCGCTGGTCTGCGATACCAACATGTGGGATGCAAAGACGCCGGCGATCACCACCCGGCTGCGCGGCATGGTGCACGACGAGGTAACCGTTTCCGGGCCGTCGATCGACCTGCACTCCGGGCTCTATGGCGGCCCGGCAATGAATCCGATCCGCGTGCTGACGAACATTCTCGGCCAGATGCACGACAAACGTGGCCGCGTCGCCATTCCCGGGTTTTACGATGGTGTGAAGGCGGTGCCGAAGAAGACCCGCGACCAGTGGGATGCCCTGAAGATGACCCCCCGCAAGTTCCTTGCCCCGGTCGGCCTGAGGGAAGCGGCCGGCGAGGATGGCCGCTCGCTGCTCGAACAGGTCTGGTCGCGCCCGACCGCCGACGTCAATGGCATCTTCGGCGGCTATACCGGCGAGGGGACAAAGACGGTGATTCCGTCAAAGGCCACCGCAAAAGTCTCTTTCCGCCTGGTCGCCGGGC
Organism: Aestuariivirgaceae bacterium; assembly: GCA_965216335.1. Lineage (GTDB taxonomy): Bacteria > Pseudomonadota > Alphaproteobacteria > Rhizobiales > Aestuariivirgaceae > JAHEJE01. The sequence continues at coordinate 3,205,150 of OZ244154.1, forward strand.
AGGATCCGGCAAAGGTGAAGAAGGCCTTCCGGGCCTTCGTCAAGCAGCGCCTGCCGAAAGGGTGCGCCGCCGAATTCGCCAGCGAGGGTGGCGCCAGCCCGGCCATCGAAATCCCTGAGGACAGTGCCTATCTGAAGACCGCCGCAGCCGCGCTCAAGGACGAGTTCGGCAAGGCCCCGGTGATGATGGGCTGCGGTGGCTCGATCCCCATCGTCGGCAGCTTCCAGTCGATCCTCAAGATGGACAGCCTGCTCGTCGGCTTCGGCTTGAACGATGATGCCATCCACTCGCCGAATGAAAAATACAACGTCTCCAGCTACCACCGCGGCATCAGAAGCTGGGCCCGGATCATAGGCAAGCTGGCTGAATAGCGCTCTATCTGATCGCCCGCATGAAGCCCTCGTAGAGGGTTCGTGAGGTTTTGGCGAAATCGGCCATGTGCGGTATGGCGTCCGCTTCGAGACGGGCCAGGGCGCCGTCGCCGTGGGTGCGTGACAGGGCGGTCTCGTAGGCCGGCACGGCGCCCCATTCGGGGATCGTCGTTTCATCCAGTTCGGTGTGGTACTGCATCGACCAGGCCCGCTCGCCGATCCGCATGGCCTGATTTGCGCACGCGTCCGACCAGGCGAGAATGACCGCGTCGTCCGGCGCCTGGGCAACGCGCACCGAGTGCCATTGCAGGCACTTGTGGCGATGCGGCAGCGCGCCGAACACCGGATCAGTCTTACCGGCCTTGGTCAGTTCGACGTCCATGATGCCGATCTCGCTGGGGACCTGCGGGCCGCAAGTGCCGCCGAGCGCATCGGCGAGCAATTGGTGGCCGAGGCACAGGCCGATGAAAGGTCGGTTCAAGTCACGCACCCAGCGCCGGATAGCCCGCTTTTCATCGATCAGCCAGGGATGTTCGTCGACATCCCACACATCCATCGCCCCGCCCATCACCCACAGGATGCCATACGGTTCGAGGTCCGGAATAGTTTCGCCCTCGTCCAGTTCGACGGCATCCCACTCAATGCCGTCTTCGGCAAAGAACTGGCGGAAGATACCTGGATGCTCGCAGGCGATGTGCTGGAAGACGAGGATGCGCATGAGTAAGGCCCCTGCTGTGGCGCTGCAAGGGCCTTACTATACGCCGGAACCAGCCGGGATGAACGCTTAAATCACGATCGTTCCGATGCCCGTTTCGCCGGGGGCGGATGCGTCCCAGGTTGTGGCATAGCCCAGGTCTTCCAGCGATGCTACGGTCATCGCCGAGATGTAGTTCGAACCGTTGATGTAGCCGGTCATCAGTTCGTTGCCGAATGTCAACTCGTCCCAGTGACCGTAGGCGGTCCCGGGGCCGCCGTCCGCTTCAACCGGAATCAGGTCGGACAGGGTCTGGTTGAGGTCGGCGAACAGTTCGTCATAGGCCAGATTGGCGAACTCGCCGTTGAACAGGGGGTTGGCGGTGCCGTTGCCATCCAGCAGTCCGGCATAGTCCCACACCGTGCCGATGCCGACCGAGTGCAGCATCTCGTGGATGACGATGTCGTTCCACAGGCCGATGGCGTCGTAGCTTTCCGCATCGGCACTGTCGAACTCCATGATCGCGGCAACGGGCTGACCGCTGCCGGTGCGGATCAGTGTCGGTCCGGCCTGCCCGAGAATGCCCCCGGTGCCGTCGATAAAGGACAGTTCCGCGGTGATGGTGATGTCGTCGTAGAACGTGCCGTTGTAGGTGATGTCCGGCACGTCGGCGGTGATCAGGCTCGAGATCAGGTCGGCGGCCTCGATGAACGCAGCCTGCAGCGGTTCAGTCCACGTGCCGAGGAAGTCGATCTGGATGTTGTAGCCGCCGTCCGGCCCGCTGGTGTAGGTGTCGAGAACGCCGTCGCCACCGTCGCCGTTGTCCGGCTTGCCGCCGCCCTTGCCGCCGCCGTTGCCACCGCCGTTTCCGCCTCCGCCATTGCCGCCTCCCTTGCCGCCGCCGGGATTGTCGGGTTTGGCGAGCGGCTCATAGTCGAGCGCTATGACGCCGGGGTCGGACGGCGGCAGGGTCTGCTCCAAAGCCGTCGTCAGCGGTGCCGGCGGCGCACCGGCGATGGCTTCGCTGTCGTCCAGCAAACCGGACGCCGGAACCGGGTTGAGCGGGATCGACACGATGCTGATGCCGTCGACGCCGCCGAATGCGGAGATGTCGGCATCCTCATAACGCAGACCCGATGAACTCAAGGGCGGTTGTTCCGCACCGTCAGTGCTGTCCGCAACGTCTTGAGCACCGGCCTGGGCATCGTCAGCGGCGGCGGGCGCCGCTGTTTCCGACCGCACCTCTATCGTCACAGTATCGGTTGCTGCATCGGTTTCGACAGCCTCCAGTGCCGCGAGGATCATCTCCTCTAGCGCAACGTCGTCGTCGATGAGCAGGTGTTGGGAGGCAAGGGGTGTACGGTCAACAGCCATGAGAACGGTTCCTTGTGGTGTTCAAGAAGCCGGTGCACCGTGCCGCATGAATCTGAAGCAGACCTTTCGGCGGTCGTTAAAAATGTTCGCAATGCCGCAACAACTGCCGTTAGGGCCGAATTTTTCTGCCGCTTGGTTAATTCCGCACACGGAACGGTTTTGCGCTCACAGCGCCTGCAGCTTGGTGAGGTTCTGCGCCTTCAGTTCGTCTTCGGTGAAGCCTAGGTCGTAGCCCGGCGACAGGATCAGTTCGGCGGCGGTGATGTCGATTTCGATGAACGAGGTCATACGCTCGACGTAGTCCGGCCAGTCGCGCAGGAAGGCTGTGGTGAGGGTGGACGGGGCATTGGCGCGCGAGGTGATACGGCCCGTTCCGGACACCCGCACCGCCTTGCGGGCGAGCACGTCGATGAAACAGACTTCGACCTGCGGGCGCTTGCGCAGGTTGGCGACGGTGCCCGGCGAGCGCAGGTTGCCGACCGCGATGTGGCTGTCCGACAGGATGACGAAGGTCGCCTTGGGCGACACCGAAGGCGTGCCGTCGTCGTTGATCGTCGCCACCATGCCGGCGCGGTGGTTGGTGATCAGGGTCTTCATTTCCTCGCTCAGCATGACGGTCATCCTCGTTGCGACGCGGGGCGGTTCTGCATGGCCGCGCTGAGGGATGTCTTTGCGCGGCCATCGGCGGAAAAGTTGTCGTCGGCGAGCCATGCGGCAAGGCGCTCGCGCACCTCGGGCCACTCGTCATCCAGGATCGAGTACCAGGCGGTGTCGCGGTTCTGTCCCTTGAACACCATGTGGTTGTAGAACACACCTTCGAAGCGAAAGCCGAGCCGGTGTGCGGCGGCGCGCGAGCGCCCGTTGAGCGCGTTGCACTTCCATTCCATGCGCCGGTAGGCGAGGTCGCTCATGGCGTAGTCGAGCAGAAGAAACAGGGCTTCGGTGGCGCCCCGCGTGCGTTGCAGATGCGGCGCAAACCAGATGTGGCCGATCTCGATGGAACCGTTGGCGGGTACGATATTGAGGAAACTGCACATGCCGGACAGGTTTTCATCCGCGTTGCGCCGGATGGCATAGAACAGCGGGTCATGACTGGCAGCGCAGGTTTTCAGCCATCCGATCATGCCGGCTGCATCCGGCCAGGGGCCGTAGGCCAGGTAGTCCCATATCGCATCGGCCTCCGGCGAACCGTGGCCGGCGACGTACAGGCCTTCGCCATGCCGGTTCGGATCGACGGGCTCGAGCGTCACGACATCGCCGGCGAGTGGGCCGCGCGACGGCATGAGACCGCTCGGCAAGCGGTCAAGCCTGGCTCCCGAGAGGGGCCGCGGATAAGGGGTTTCAAGTTCATCCGGCATGGTTCAGCCTATGCGATAGTTGCGGGCGTGATCGGGCGCGGTTACACCGGGCAGATTGCGCGGATCGTCTTCGGGCGGCAAGACCTCCAGCCTGACCGGTATGACGCCGGCCCAGATCGGCAGCGCGTAATCCTCTTCGTCATCGACCGGCATGCCCGGGCGGATTTTCGCCGAGGCCTCGGTGATCGGCATCGACAGCACTGTGGTGGCCTTCAGCTCCTTGGCCGACATCTCGCGCAGCATGTCCCAGCGGCCGGGGAAGAACTGTTCGACCATGGTCTCCAGGTGCCGCGCCTTGGCTTTCGGGTCAGTGACCTTTTCCGCCACGCCCTTGATCATCACCGCCCGGTAGTTGACCGAGTGATGGAACGCCGAGCGGGCCATCACCATACCGTCGAGAATGGAGACGGTGAGACACACTTCCGCGCCGACTGACCTGCGCAGGGCCCGCGAGGCCGACGAGCCGTGCCAGTACACCCGCTCGCCCTCCCGCCATTGCAGCGTCGGCGTGACATAGGGTTCGCCATCGACCACATAGCCGACATGGCACATCGGCATGGCATCGAGAATGGCATGCACTGCCTCGCGGTCGTAGACGGCGCGGACGGGATTACGCTTGACACGCACCCGCTCGGATGGGGCTTCGGTCTTTCGCGGCATGGTTTACTCCTTGATGAGGCGCAAGGTTAGAAATAGAATGGTCTTGTCAAAATAGCCAATATGGCAAATATGAATAAGACCACTTCAGATGCTGCTCTCCTTGCCCTGACGCTCGACAGGCGCGCTGCAGAGCCGCTGCACGTGCAACTGGCGCAAGGATTGCGTGAGCGCATCCTGTCGGGCCGCATCGCCCCCGGTGCGCGCCTGCCGTCGAGCCGCCTGCTGGCCGAGGAACTGGCGGTGTCGCGGGTGACGGTGGTGACGGCGATGGATCAGCTGATTTGCGAAGGCTATGCCGAGGGCCGGCATGGCGCGGGCGTGTTCGTTGCCGCCGACTTGCCGGAGGAGGTGTTGCAGGCCGCACCGGCCCGCCCGCCGGTTGCCGACGATGAGCCATTGCCGGCGCCCAGGCCGTGGCAGCCGTTTCGCCCGGCAGCGCCCGATCTGAACCTGTTTCCCCATGCCGAATGGGCCAAGCTTCTGGAGCGGGTGTGGCGCGATCCCGAACCGGCTCTACTGGCCGATGCCGACCCGCTCGGCTGGGCACCGCTCCGGCGGGCCATCGCCGAGCATCTCAACCAGTGGCGCGGCATCACCTGTTCGCCGCACCAGGTAATTGTCACCTCCGGGGCCGCGGAGGCGCTCGACCTTCTGGCCCGCGCGGTGCTGAAACCGGGCGATCCGGTGTTCATGGAAGAGCCGGGCTACCGCATCCTGCGCCGTGCTTTGGGGCTGGCCGGATTGCGTGCGGTGCCGGTACCGGTGGACGACAACGGTTTTGATATTGCGACGGCGGAGCGAACCGAGCCAGGCGCCCGCGCCGCTGTTGTTACCCCATCGCGGCAGTATCCACTCGGCATGACCATGCCGCTGGCCCGCCGGCTGGAACTGATCGGCTGGGCCCGGCGCACCGGCGCGCTGATCATCGAGGACGATTACGACAGCGAGTATCGCTACCAGGGCCAGCCGCTGCCGGCGATGATGAGCCTGGAAGGCGCCGGCGATCGGGTAATTTATGTCGGGTCGTTCTCGAAGGTCATGTGGCCGGCACTGCGCATCGGCTTTATGGCGGTGCCGCGACAACTGGTCGATGACATTGCCGATGTTCTCACTGCCTCCGCCCCGAGAGCCTCGGCGGTGGCACAGCCGGCGTTGGCGCGCTTCATGGCCGATGGCAGCTTTGCCGCCCACATCCGCCGCATGCGCCGGGTTTATGCCAAGCGCCAGACGGCGTTGCTGCGCGCCATCGACACACATCTTTGCGATGCTCTGACCACCGAATCTGCCCCGGCCGGCATGCACCTGATCGCCCGCTTCACGCCGGCGCTGGCGGACCGTATGAGCGACACCGAGGCGAGCGCCCGCGCCGCCGCCGCCGGCATAACCGCCGTCGCCCTGTCATCCTTCTGCGCCACCCCAAACCCGCAACAGGGCCTGGTGCTCGGCTACGCCGGGTTCGATACCGACGCGATTGATACGGCAGCGAAACGGTTGGCGGGGGTGTTGGGCTGACCGGAAAGAAACGCTACATGCTGATTCCCTCCCCTAGAAAAGGGGAGGGTTAGGGTGGGGATTGATAGCGGTGCAAGTTTACGCGGTGGGTGGTGATGGCACAGCCATCAATCCCCATCCCTACCTTCCCCCTTTCTGGGGGAAGGGGAAAGAGCTAGGTTCGCTGCAGTTCGAAGTTCAACATCGCTGCACCAGCCCGGAGACCACGCCCATGACGACCAATGATCTTGACGCCCTGCGAAAGAAGTATGCCGATGCGCATGGCGGTGAGATTACCGATCCGAGGTTCCGGCGCGTGGCCGATACGATCTTCAACGCCGCCGGCACGCGGCTGGCGCCCTACGCCGGCGTGCCGACGCTGCTCAGCGCACCGCACATGCCGGTTGACCCGCAGGCCCCCGACTTCGGCGACCTGCAGGTCGCGCTGCTCGGCGTGCCGATGGACCTGGCGGTAACCAACCGCAACGGCTCGCGCTTCGGTCCGCGCGCGCTCAGGGCCATCGAGCGCATCGGGCCATACAACGAGGTGCTCGACTGCGCACCGGTGAGCGAATTGCACGTTGCCGACATCGGTGATGTGCCGATGCGCTCGCGCTTCAAGCTCGACTGGTGCCATGACGACATCGAAGCCTGGCTGGCGAAGATCGTGCAGGCCGGCGTGGTGCCGCTGTCGGCCGGCGGCGATCATTCCATCTCGCTGCCGATCCTGCGCGCTGTCGGCAAGGATCGGCCGGTCGGCATGATCCACATCGATGCCCATTGCGACACCGGCGGCGCCTTTGACGGCGAACGCTTCCACCATGGCGGCCCGTTCCGCCATGCGGTGCTCGACGGTGTGCTTGACCCGAAGCGGACGATCCAGGTCGGCATTCGCGGCGCCGCGGAGTACCTTTGGGAATTCTCCTACGACAGCGGCATGACGGTGATCCATGCCCACGAGATCGAGCAGATGGGGCTGGATGCGGTGATCGCCAAGGCACGCGAGGTCATCGGCGACGGCCCGACCTACCTGTCATTCGACATCGACAGTCTGGATCCCGCCTATGCTCCGGGCACCGGGACACCGGAAGTCGGCGGCCTGACGACCCGCGAGGCGCAGGCCATTTTGCGCGGCATGAAGGGTGTCAACCTGGTCGGCGGCGACGTCGTCGAGGTTGCCCCGCAGTATGACGCCTCAACCAACACTGCTCAGGCCGGCGCCCAGATGCTGTTCGAAATCCTGTCGCTGATGGTGTTCGCCCCCGGCATCGGCGGGCGGAAGGACTAATCGTCCTCGTCGTCATCGTCCCCATCTGGAACGATTAGGTCGACCGCGCCGCCGGCCACGGATGCTGTGGTCGAAACGGCTGTTCCGGCAACTGATGCGGTCGTGGACACGGCGGTGTCGGTGACGGAATAGACCACGCAGCCGGTGAGGCCGTTGAGAAGGGCGCACAGGCCGATGAGCCCGGCAAGGCGCCGCAAGGTTGCAAATGTCATCATGATGAATGTCCCCGGTCGATGATGCCTTCAAGCATGAATTGAATGATTTGACAATTGGTGAATGGTCCGTCGAACGGTTCCGACTAATTTGCCTTCGCGGCCACCGACGCGCTAACGTAGTCCCGCAAGGGGGCGGGGCGCTTGGTCGGGAGGCCTGGAAGATGTTCGGCAAAGTCTTCGTTGCGTTTGCTCTGGTTATCGCCGCTGTGCTGTTCGCGCCCGCGCCGACTAACGCGCAGACGAGCCGTTGCTTCGCCATTGCCGAAACCATCCCCAATGCCCGATATGTCGCGCTCAGCCCGCGCGCGTTGAAACCCTCAGAACTGTATATCCGGTTTGTCGGCCACTCGACCTTCGTCATGGAAAGTGCCGAAGGCGTCGTGGTCGCAACCGACTATGCCGGCTGGGCCGGGTTTGGCGTCGTCCCCGACATCGTGACCATGAACAATGCCCACGAGACCCATTACACCGACGTCCCTGACCCCGGCATCAAGCATGTGCTGCGCGGCTGGGACCCGGACGGCGGCGTGGCGGTGCACAACCTGCGCCACAAGGACGTGCATATCCGCAACGTGACGACGGACCGGCGCGGCTGGGGCGCCGGCGTCGAAAAGGATGCCAACTCGATCTTCGTCTTCGAGGTGGCCGACCTGTGCATCGCCCATCTCGGCCACCTGCACCACGAACTGCCGGCACAGTACCGCGCCGTGCTCGGGGCCATCGATATCCTGATGGTGCCGGTCGACGGCACCTTCACGCTCAGCCATGAGGGTATGATCGACGTGGTCAAGACCCTGCGCGCCCGGCTGATCCTGCCGATGCATTATTTCGGCGGCCAGTCGCTGGCGATGTTCCTCAATCGTCTCGGTGGAACATTCCCGGCCCGCGTGCACGACAAGTCCGACATCATCGTGTCGCAGGACACACTGCCAAGTTCACCGGAAATCCTCGTGCTGCCGGCGGGGCATTGAGCCAATCAAATACGCTTGTGGAAAACCGATCTCGTATCGGCGCGGTACAACAGTCAGAAAAGCCAAACGCCAATGCCGCCGGCATCAGTCCTGGCCGTCCATCGGGTGCCAGGGTTGTGCCTTGTCGCGGTCGCGGCGCTGGTGGCGGGTGTCATAGGGGGCGATGCGGGCTTCGAATTTCAGGTCGTTGAGGTCGCGTATCAGCTTGGGCTCAGCCTTGCCGTGATCCTTGCGCCGGTAAAGTGCGCCGTTGAAGGCGTAGAGCACATCGCCGTTGTGGTCGAAATCGGCCCAGTCGATGTCACCGAGATCGTGCTCCGCGCCATCGGCAAACCTCAGGTGCCCGGAACAGACATGCCAGCGCCCGTCGCGTTCGCCAGCCTCGGCCTGGATGAAGCGCAGCACCGTACCGGCCTTGCACTGCTTGCGCCAGATTTCAGGTCGTTCGGTGGTGAACTGATAGCGCTCGGATTTGTTCTGCCACCAGGCGTTGTTCAATGACCACTTCCTGTCCTGTTCCAGCACCCAGCCGTCGCGCTCCATGCGGATGTCTTCGATGTGCATCGGTCGGTCGTAGTTGCGGTAGTCACTGACGGAAATCAGCTTCGGCCATCTGTGCGGCATCTTGCCCTGCGTCGGCTTCAGATTGTGGCTGGCCGAGTTGATCGCCACACATTTTGACAGGGCAAAAAGCCCGCCGCCGCCCCAGGTGTCCCCCTCGCTCCACAGCACATGGGCGGTGAACCACGGCACGCTCGAGATCGCCGTCCAGGTGTAATAGGGCGGCTTCTGGTTGCCGCCGAAGTAGATCAGGAATTCACCGTCCGGCGAGATGTCGCCGCGCCGCTCGTAGATGCGACCCTTGAACCATTGCCCGTCCTCGAAGTGATCGTTGACGAGATTCCACTTCGACAGCATGACACGGGCAGACGGCCCGCGCCGGATGACCACAGCCACCCGCGCCTTGCGGGCGATCAGGCAGTAGATGCGCGCCGATTTCCCATCCTGCTTGGGCATGGCTAACCGTCGATCTGCTCCAGCCCGCACCACTCGGCGATGAACAGGGCGATGGAGCCGGTGACGCGTTTGACCGAGGCGAGCGATACGCGCTCGTCGAAACCGTGGATGTTTTCCGAATAGGGGCCGTAGACCAGGCACGGGCAGTCGTCGTAGAGCACAAAGACGCGGCCGTCGAGATAGCCGGGGGTGACGAAGCTCTCCAGTGAGGAGCCGTAGGCTTTGGCATGCGCCCGGCCGAGCGTCTGCTCGGCCTGCGAGCCTTCTTCCAGAACATAGCCCTCGGCAAAGAAGCCGTTGAACTCGACCTCTGGCGGGTTGTTGGCCAGGAAGGCGTTATCGCGCGCCGCATCGCGCAGGCAGTTCTCGATTTCACGGGCCGCGTCACGCGGGTCGGTGCCGGGAAAGATCGCGATGCGGCAGTCGAAGGAACACCAGGCCGGCACCGACGAGGCCCAGTCGCCGCCTTCGATCCTGCCGACGTTGAAGTTGATCGGATGGTCGAGATCCTCGAAATACCTGCGGCCCGCCTTGCCGGCGTTCCAGCGCTCTTCGAGTTGGCGCAGGGCCTGGATGAGCGGAAAGCACGCCTCGATGGCATTGGCGCCGGCCCCGGCCTCGCGGACATGCACCGGCGCGCCGCGCACATGCACCCGGAACCAGATGACGCCGACATTGGCGCGCACCAGCTTGTCGTCTTCCGGCTCAGGGATGATCGCGGCATCGGCCTTGTAGCCGCGCACCAGGCACGACAGGGCGCCGTTGCCGGTGCACTCTTCCTCGGTGACCGACTGGACATGCACCCGCGCAGCCGGTTGGACGCCGAGCGAGCGCAGGGCGTCGAGCGCGGCGATGTTGGCGGCAAGCCCGGCCTTCATGTCGGCCCCGCCACGGCCATAGAGCCAATCGCCTTCGATCGCCGGGTCGAACGGCGGCCGCGACCACATGTCGAGCGGCCCGACCGGCACCACGTCGACATGGCCGTTGAGGATTAAAGACTTGCCCGCTTCCACGCGCGGCCGGTGGGTGCCGACCACGTTGATGGCGTTGGTGTAGTCGACCTTGACCGGTGAGAAACCGGGATGGTTTTCGATCTCCGCCACATCGACCGCCCAGCGGTCCATGGCATATCCGCGCGAGCGCAGCGCCTCGAAGATGAAGTCCTGGCAGGTGTGCTCCTGGCCGCGCAGGGAGGCAAAGCGGATCAGGTCCTGGGTGAGCTCGATTTGCGCATCGAAGCCGGCGTCCACGGCGGCGAGGATATCGTTTGCCAGTTGCTCATTCAGCATGCTGCACTCCGGGAAAGCGTTGCCGGCAGAGTAGACAGTATGACGATCAGGCGCGCAACAGTTCCCTCTCTTCATCTGGCGGGGCAATCGCACAAGAGCGTGCTGCAACAAGGCCCCCTACATAATCTTGCCTTCCTCGGGCTTGACCCACTGCTGTCCGGTTAAGCGATGATTGCTCCTTCCCCCAGAAAGGGGGAAGGTTGGGATGGGGGTTGATGGCGGTGCAATTCGGCAACGATTTCAATCTTTTGCACCGCTATCAATCCCCACCCTAACCCTCCCCTTTTCTAGGGGAGGGAATGTCCGAGAGCCAACCCGAAAACATGTCGGAGCGTTCTTCGGTGCATGCAACTATCTGATACAATGGAAGAAATGTGCCCTCTCCCAATGTTAAACCGGACAGCAGTGGGCTTGACCCGAGGATCCAGAAAGTCAACCGCGTCGGAGTGCGTTGTGGTCTGGGTCCTCGGGTCAAGCCCGAGGAAGGCAGAAAGCAAGGCTCAAATCAATAGACCATCACAGGCCGAGACCGAACACCTGATCCGCTGGCCGCGTCGAATTGCGCTGCCATAAATTCCCATCCCCACCTTCCCCCTTTCTGGGGGAAGGGGTAGACTGGTCCCGTGACAATGCCCATGTCGCCAGCCCAAAAGTCCGTCGGAGACAATCATGAACATCCTCGTCCTGTGTACCGGAAATTCCGCCCGCTCGATCCTCGGCGAAGGGCTGATCAACGCGCTGGCGGAAAAGGCGGGACAGAAGGTGCGCGGCTATTCGGCCGGGTCGCAGCCCAAGGGCGAGGTGCACCCGGTGGCGCTTGAGGTTCTGAAGGAAAACGGCATCACCGTCGCCGATGCCCGCTCCAAGAGCTGGGATGAATTCGCCGGCGATGCCGCCCCGCACATGGATGTGGTGATCACCGTGTGTTCATCGGCCGCCGGCGAGGTCTGCCCGATCTGGCCGGGCGCGCCGGTCACCGTGCATTGGGGCCTGCCGGACCCGGCCGCGGCGACGGGAAGCGCCGAAGATATCCACACCGCCTTCCAGACCGCCTACGACAGCTTGCGCGAACGGATTTCCCGGTTGCTGGACGCCGTCGGGCAGGATATGGAACCGCAGGAACTGCGGGCGCGCCTGCAGGCCATCCACGACACAGCCGGTTGAACCGGACAGCGGGGCAGGGGTTAGGGTATGACGTTTTCACCTTCGCGCGAACTCGCCGCCGAGGCGGTCGGCACGGCGGCACTGGTGTGCACCGTCGTCGGCTCCGGCATCATGGCCGACATGCTGACCGAAGATGTCGCCCTGGCGCTGCTTGGCAACACCATACCGACCGGCGCCATTCTGGTCGTTCTGATCACCATCTTCGGGCCGGTGTCGGGGGCGCACTTCAACCCGGCGGTGTCGTTTGCCTTTGCCCTGCGCGGCGATCTTGCCTGGGCCAAGGCGGCCCGTTTCGTCGTGGCGCAAATCCTCGGCGGCATCGCCGGCACGCTGATCGCCCATGGCATGTTCGATCTGTCGCTGTTCCAGGCCTCGGGCACGGCGCGTACCGGCTTGCCGCAATGGTTCGCCGAGATCGTCGCCACCTTCGGCCTGGTCTCGGTGATCTTCCTCGGCGTGCGCTTCAAGGCTGACGCCGTCGCCTGGCTCGTCGGCCTCTACATCACGGCGGCCTATTGGTTCACCGCCTCGACGTCTTTCGCCAACCCGGCCGTCACCATCGCCCGTTCCTTCACCGACACCTTCTCCGGCATCATGCCGGCCCACGCCCCCGGCTTCATTGCCGCCGAACTGATCGGCGCAGCGCTCGCGGCAGGGTTCTGCGGCTGGATGCTGAAGGGGCGCTAGGCCCCTGCAAGCGACAGGCCCTACGAGGGCTCCCGCTTCAGCGGCAGGGTAATGCAGCGGATGGCGCCGCCCCAGAAGCCGATGGCATCGCACGGGGTCGGCACCGGTTCGATGCCGCGCCTGCCGAGCTCGTCCATGATCCGGTTGAAGCGCGGGTCTATCAGATAATGTTTATCATCCGGTGAAACGCCGACCGTGGCGTGGGCGTTCATCTCGTCCTCGGTGATCTCGATCACCTCCCAGTCCCTGAGCGGCGCCGGCAGGCCTTCGGCGAGGGCGGGCAAGTGGGCCATCAGCAACCCCTCGCGCAACAGACACATGATGCCCAGGGCGTGCAGGATCGGCCCCTTGATCGGCATGGTGTGAACCCGGTAGCCCCAGCGCTCGATGTAGCGCTTGAGCCATGAAATGCCGGCGGCATTGGAGCACAGTTCGCCCTGGCCGACCATGATGTCGGACCCATGGATCAGGATGTCGCCGCCTTCCAGGAACGGGCCCGGACCTTCGCCGGACGGTGTCCAGGGCGCCGACTGCGGCATGGCGACGTAGTGGGCGTCCGGGTCGGCTTCGATCATCGGCAGGATGAGATCGCGCAACGGGAATACCTCCTTGCGGCGGTAGGCGCGGCGGATCGAGATTTCCATGTAATGTTTGCCGATGACGAACACCGGGTCGGCCGGGTAGAGCTGCGACCAGCCCTGCTGCAAATGGCCGAGGTAACGGGTTTCCTCATCCGTGTAGGGGCGCGGGCGATGGACCGTGATGCCGAGCCGCTCATAGGTGGCGGCAACCCCTTCCATCTGTTCGGCCGTGCGTTCCCAGCGCTCGCGAAAGTGCGTCCTGATGTCGAGCGGCTGGTTGCCGTTGGCCTTAAGCGCTGCGCGCAATTCGTCGTTGTAGTGCGACAGGTCCTTGCCGAACGGCGGCAAAGTAAGGCCGTCCGCCGAACCGACGACAACCTCGCGCAAGGTGCCGAACTCGCTGTGTGATCCGAATTCGTGCTGCATCATCGTCGCTCCCTAATCGTGCGGCGGTGCCTCACGCACCAACTTTGCCGCGCGGCTGGATGTCGCGTAGGCAAATCGCATTGCCGCCGTGATCCTTGCAGACAACGGATGCCGAATTCAAGCATGGGAGTTTTGATCGTGCGTAAGATTGTTTTGCAAGTCGTCGTGGCGTTGGCCTTGTCGCTCGGTGCGGTGCTGGCCTACAGCGTGAATGTCCAGGCGGGCAACATGCGTTTTGAGGGAGCCTTTGCACCGGCCTCACTGGGCGCCGCCAAGTCCGGAGCCATATACCTCAAGATCATCAACGCGAGCGACAGTGGCGACAAGCTGGTCGCCGTGAGCACGCCGGCGGCCCGCAAGGCCATGTTGCATTCCACCACCCACGAAGACGGTGTGATGAAGATGCGCATGCTGATGGCGATCGACGTGCCGGCCGGCGGTGAAGCCGAATTGAAACAGGGCGCCGATCACGTCATGCTGTTCGGCCTTGCCGAGCCCCTGAAGGAGGGCGGCACGATCAGCCTGACGCTGACCTTCGAGAAGGCCGGCGACATGACCATCGACGTGCCGGTCAAGAAGGCCATGCACGGGATGGACAACAAAATGGATCATTCAAGCGAGCACGGCAGCAGCCAGTAGGCGCTTCCACCGGCTCAGGCGATCAGCCGCCATCGCCGAAGGGCCCGGTGATCAGTACCCGGGAGCGATCCCCAACAGTGTCCGGGCAGGTGCCGACGGCAATTTGCTGCGCATCGCCGGACATGATTTCCAGGCTTGCCAGCTTTGCGCCCGCCACATGAACCTTGATTGTCTGACCTTTGGCAACGGGTGGAAACGGCCAGTTGCCGGTCGGGTTCTGAAGCACAAGCCTGCCGCCGGCACGGTGCGCCGTGGCAAAGCGCGGCCATTGGGCCGGGTCGGGGGTGCGCGGCGGCAGCGTGTCGTAGGGGTTTCCGTCCCATTCGCCGAGGTCGGTAATTTCGCTGGCTGAGGCGATGGGGCCGGACTTCGTGACGCGGGCGTAGACGCCGCAGAACAGGTGACCGGTGAGTTTGCGCAGGGCAACGGGGACGTTGACGGCGGTTTCGCCCGTCGCCGGATCGACCGAGGTTGCCGCACAGCGCATGGCGGGCCGCATCACCTCGATCTCGGCATCGCCGACTTGCAGCGTCCGGCCGACGATGGAGAACTCGTCCCAGGCCTCGATACCGTCGATATACAGGTTGGCGCGGAACCGCAACGGGTCGATCTTCGCGCCAACCGCTTCCGACAACGAGCGAACGCTCGCCAGGTTGATGATCGATATCGCCGTATCCGTGAAGTCCCACTGGCCATGGCCTGTTGCCTGAACGAACAGTTCCGGTGTCGCGTGCGGTCCGGCCTCGAAGCGCTCGCGGATCAGCCGGTTGATGCCGGCAAACGCGGCCGGCATGTCGAGATCGGCCCGTGCCATGGCCCCGTCCGGTGCCGTCACCGTAAGGACTCGGCCTTCGCTGTCGTCGAACTCGGCGATGTATCTGGCAAGTTCGGGATAGACCGTGAGCTGATAGAAGGTGCGCGCCGGCACCCAGCCCCCGGCGACCGGCGGGTCCGGCAGGTTGCCGCAGACAAAGGCGCAGGCCCGGTCGAACGGAATGCCGCCGCCGGCCTCGAGCCGCGTGCGGATGAGCGGCTCGGGCGTGAACCCCTTCACCGGATAGCGATAAATGCGCGACAGTTGCATGAATGCCATTGCCTTTGACTGCAAGGGCTGTTCCTTTACGCGCCCCCAGGGAGCAGCGCAAGGCAGGCGGACAATGGACGGGTGGCTGATTGCGGCTTTGTTTGCCGGTGGCTTCGTGGCCGGTGGCCTGTCGGCGGTGGCCGGCGGTTCGAGCTTCCTGACCTTTCCGCTGCTCCTGGCCTGCGGCCTCAATCCGCTGGTCGCCAACATCACCAACTTCATGGCTCTGACGCCGTCCAACTTCGTTGCCCTCGCGGCCTATCGCGATGAGCTGCGCGAGATCAAGGACGACATGGGCACGCACCTGGCAATCGCGCTCGCCGGCGGCACCATCGGCTCGCTGTTGCTGATATGGGGCGGCGAGGCGCGCTTTGAGCGCTTCGTGCCCTGGCTGATGCTGACGGCGACGATCCTGTTCGCCGCGGGTGGCTGGGTGCGCGGCCACCTGGACCGCCTCGGCCGCGGCAATGGCGGAATTCGTCAGCGTTGGCTGTACATGTTCGAATTCCTGCTGATGATATACGGCGGATATTTCGGCGCCGGCATCGGCATCATCGCTCTGGCCGCATTGGCCATCGCCGGACAGACCAGCCTGCACCATGCCAATGCCCAGAAGAACGCCATGATCGCCGCCATGTCGGTAACCGGCCTGGCGATCTACGTGTGGAGCGGACACATCGCCTGGCTCGCCGGCTTGCCGCTGCTGGCCGGGGTGATCGCCGGCGGCTACGCCAGTATCCGCTTCATCAAGCGTATCCCGGAACGCTACGTGCGCTCAGGCGTTCTCGCCTGGGCGGTGCTTCTCACCATCTATACTTTTTGGAAATACGGGTGAGGTTCTTGCCACTTCGCCGCAGCCGGGCTTCGCGGCCGAGGGCATAGATACCCGAGATCACGATAAGGGCGATGCCTGCAAGGGCCCACCTGTCGGGCAGTTCGCCGAAGAACACATAGCCGAACAGGATCGACCAGATCACCACGGTGTAGCGCATCGGCGCCGTGGATGAGACGTCGCAGGCGCGGATCGTCATGACCATGAAACTGTAGGCTGCGGCCAGAAGAACGGCGCTGGCCGTCAGCCAGGCGAACTGGCTGAGGCTGAGCGAAATCCAGCCGCCAAAGGCAACCCAGATCAGGCCGGCAGGGATGATGACAAGCGCATTGGCCAGCGCCACGATCATCGACGGCACATTGGCCGGGATGCGCCGGGTGAATATGTCGCGCAGCGACACCGAGAACAATGCACCGATGGCGAACAGTGTGTAGATGTTAAAGTCAGCCGCGCCGGGCCGGACGATCATCAACACGCCGATAAAACCAACACTGACCGCCGACATGCGCCGCCAGCCGACCCGCTCGCCAAGAAACAGGATCGCCATGACGATGACCATGAACGGGGCGGCCAGCAGGACCGTATTGGCATTGGCCAGCGGCAGATTGAGCAGGGCGTTGATGAACAAGACGGTGGTGACAAGATCGCCTGCCGCGCGCAGCATGACCGGCCGGGTGACGATCAGCGCATAGTTGCGCAACACGCCCTGCACCCAGCACACCGCGCCGATGATGACGACCACCAGAACGCCGCGCACCACCAGAAGCTGGCCGGTCGGCATGGTTTGGCCGACATGCTTGATGATCGCATCATTGGCGATGAACATCGCCATGGCCAGCGCCATGTACAGGCTGCCGCGAAAGACGTTGTTCTGGCCGGTATCGGCAAGCGATTGACTGGTCACACACCGTTCTCTCAGAAGTTTCAGGCCCGCGAGCCTATTCCCTCCTGAGAGTTGCGTCACCCGCTAATTCAGCACTTCCATCTTGATCCGGGCAACGCCGCGGTGCAGCATGCCGATCTTCTTGGCAGCACCCAGCGACAGATCGATGATGCGGCCCTTGATGAACGGTCCGCGATCGTTGATCCGCACGATCACCTTGCGGCCGTTGGCCAGGTTGGTGACCCGCACCCTGGTGCCGAACTTCAGCTTGCGGTGAGCGGCGGTCAGGCCATGCGGCTTGAACCGCTCGCCATTGGCGGTGACCTTGCCGGATTTGTAGTAGGAGGCTTTGCCGGTGGCCGTGGTGCCGGCGCTCGCCTGACTGGCGAAAGCCGCGAAAATCAGCGCGGCCAATGCCAGCGCAACGACGAAGAAGCGTTTCATGTTCAAGATATCCATCTGCTGACCGGTGCATGAGTCGCCCGCACCGGTGTGTCCCGAGCGGCTAGATGGCTCCGGATTGTGACGGCAAATTGACAGATGGACGATTGTTTGATGACGGGGCTAGTGTGACTGCGAGCAAATGGCAAAAAGGACACACAAAATGCGCGATGCACGATACGACATACTGTTCGAGCCGGTGCAGATCGGACCGGTCGCGGCGCGCAACCGTTTCTACCAGGTGCCGCATTGCTGCGGCATGGGGCACCGCTATCCGCAATCCATGGCGGCGATGCGCGGCACCAAGGCCGAGGGCGGCTGGGCCGTGGTGTGCACCGAGGAGGTGGAAATCCATCACTCGTCTGAAATCACGCCCTATCCGGAAGGCCGGCTGTGGGACGACGACGATTTGCCGATGCACGAAAAGATGGTCGAGGCGGTGCATGCCCACGGCAGCCTGGCCGGCTGCGAGCTGGTCTATAACGGCCATCATTCATCGAGCCTGTACAGCCGCAGCGTTCCCCTGGCGCCGATGAACGTCAGGACGGCTTCTGGCGATCCGGTGCAGGCGCGCGGCGCTGATCTAGAGGATATCCGCAATCTGCGCCGCTGGCATGTCAACGCCGCAAAGCGGGCCAAGCGCGCCGGCTATGACATCGTCTATGTCTACGCCGGCCACGACATGGCCATTTCGCAGCACTTCTTTTCCCGCCGCCACAACCAGCGCACGGACGAGTATGGCGGCAGTCTGGAGAACCGGGTGCGGCTGTTCCGGGAGATTCTCGAGGAGACCAAGGCCGCGGTCGGCGACACCTGTGCCGTTGCCGTGCGTCTGGCGGTGGATGAGTTGCTCGGCGAGGAGGGGCTTACCGCCGAGGGCGAAGGCCGCGACATCGTCGCCATGCTGGCCGAACTGCCGGACCTGTGGGACGTTAACGTATCGGCGTGGGAGAACGACAGCGTCACCGCGCGCTTTGCCGAAGAGGGCCATCAGGAGCCCTATATCCGGTTCGTCAAGTCGCTGACCAGCAAGCCGGTGGTCGGTGTCGGCCGCTACACCTCGCCGGATTCTATGGTGCGGGTCGTCAAACAGGGGATCATGGACATGATTGGCGCCGCGCGCCCGTCGATCGCCGATCCCTTCCTGCCGAACAAGATCGAGCAAGGCCGCCTGGACGATATCCGTGAATGCATCGGCTGCAACATCTGCGTGACGGGCGACAGCACCTGCACGCCGATCCGCTGCACCCAGAACCCGTCGATGGGCGAGGAATGGCGAAAGGGCTGGCACCCCGAAGACATTGCGGCGTCGGATGCCGGAGCGGCGTTGATCGTCGGCGGCGGTCCGGCCGGCCTGGAAGCCGCCCGGACGCTCGGGAGGCGCGGGATCGATGTGGCGCTGGCCGATGCGGCAGAAGACCTCGGCGGACGCATCAATGCCGAAGCGAAACTGCCCGGCCTGGCGACCTGGGGCCGGGTGCGCGACTGGCGCATCGGCCAGCTGCACAAGCTCGCCAATGTCGGTCTGTATCCCGCCAGCACCATGACGGCGGACGATGTGCTGGCCTTCGGCGCCGCACATGTCGCCATCGCCACCGGCAGCCGCTGGCGGACCGATGGTGCAGGCGGTTACCACCACCATCCGGTTTCCGGTCTGGAGCAGGTGACGATTCTGGGCGTTGATGCCATCCTGTCCGGCGAACGCCCGGGTACCGGCCCGGTGGTGATCTATGACACCGACGCCTACTATATGGCCGGGGTGCTGGCCGAGCTGTGTCTTGCGCAAGGCCTCGAGACGGTGCTGGTGACGCCCGATCCGGTGGTCTCGAAGTGGACCGAAAAGAACCTCGAACAGGCTCGCATCCAGACCCGGCTGCTGGAACTGGGCGCAACACTGGTGACCGGGCACAGCCTGAAACGGGCACGCGCCGGCGTGGTTGAGGCGGCCTGTGTCTACTCCGCCAGGGTGCGTGAAATTGCCTGTGCCACCCTGATCCCGGTCACCGCGCGCCTGCCGAACGATGCCCTCTGGCATGAGTTGAAGGCCCGCCAGGCCGAATGGGCCGATGCCGGGTTGAAATCCGTTCAACTGATCGGCGATGCCTATGCGCCTAGCATCATCGCCGCAGCGGTCTATGCCGGTCACCGCTACGCCCGCGAGTACGGCGAAGAGATCGATCCGGACGTGACGCCGTTCAAGCGCGAAGCGATCGAGGCGGGGTGATACCATGCACGTCATCGTCTTTGAGTTCTGGCCGAGCGAGGGCCGTCACGACGACTATTTCGATCATGTCGCCGCCCTCAGGCCGGAACTCGAGAAGATCCCCGGCTTCATCTCCGTTGAGCGTTTTGACAGCCTGACCGAACCGGGCAAGCTGCTGTCGCTGTCGTTCTGGGAGAGCGAGGAGGCGATTGCCCGCTGGCGCGCCCTGCCGCGCCACCGCAAGGCCCAGTCCGCCGGCCGCGCCGGCATCCTTGCGAATTACCGCTTGCGTGTCGCCGAGGTGGCTCGCGACTATGGACCCGCCGACCGCGAGCAAGCGCCGCGAGACAGCGTCGACGTGCACGGATGAGGCAAGAAATTGCCCCAAGGTCCGATTCTGCTGGATTGTTGCAATCCTGCCGGTTAGGCTGAACGTCCGGTCAGATTACCGCCGTCAACGGATCGGCAGTCATGCCATTATCCTCCACGGTGAACCGCAGGCATCCGGGGCATGCGTTTTGTGGCATCGGCCATGCGCCTTAGATGCGGCACTGTACTCCCTCGGTGTCCGGCAAAACGGCGTGCCTGCGGGATCTGACCGTGGCAGGCGGCAAGCGAACCCGCTGCCGCGTTGCTGGTGATCACCGGTCCGCCTCGAGACTTCCGAAGACAGCCAACACCGGGTTCGTCCGACGACTGTCCAGTTTAGCATTGGGTGATGGCACAATTCTTTCATTGTATCGGATTGTTGCATGCACCGAGCAAAACCCTGACATGATTCCGGGTTGGCTGCAGGGTACTCCCTCCCCCAAAAAGGGGAGGGTCAGGGTGGGGATTGATGGCGGTGCAGCTACCGCAAGAGTTAGCCGCTGGGCACCGCCATCAACCCCCATCCCAACCTTCCCCCTTTCTGGGGGAAGGAGGCCTTTTCGGTAAACCGGACAGCAGGAAGCTTGTCCCGGTAATCCAGGACTGCAAGCCATTTGTTCTGTTGCCCTGGATTGCCGGGACAGCCTGGCTTTGACGACATTGGGGTTTCTTGAGGAGTTTCGTTTCTTAAATGCAATAAGCCTCGGCTCGACACCCTCCTGTGGACGTAACGCTTACGGCGCCGGAGGAAGCCTGTTGCCCGCGCCGCAGGCGTCATCCGTCAGCCAATCGAACATCCAATGACCATTGGTCAATGACTATTGATTGCCGCGCCGGTTGAGTTGGATGCGGTTGTACATGCCTTCGATATTGAGGTCCGACCAGCGCTCGTATTGGCCCCAGTCGCGGTAATAGGACAAATCGACCGCCGCCTTGGTGGCCTCCAGGCTCTTATTGAGGCGCGCGGCGTTCAGAACCTGGTCGTGCAAGTCTTCCATATACTGGCGGAACGCAGTTACGTCGCCCTTTTCGCCGACCCTGCCGTGCCCCGGCACCAGAATGCTGAAGTCCATCCGCTCGACCTTGCGCAGCGACTGGATCCATTCCGGGATGTAGGCGTCGGGAAAGTCGCGGAACGCCACAGTCTTGACCGGGATGAAGTCGACGGCGAACAGCGCCTTCTGCTTGGGGAAATGCATGACGATCATGTTGTCGGAATGATTCTTGCCGAGATAGCGCAGATTGACCTTCTGGCCGCCGAGCTCGATGGTCATGCGTTGCTTGAAGGTGATCTCGGGCACGGCGGTCGGGCGGTTTTCACCGATGATCACCTCCTTGGCCCGCTGATGGGCCACGACGATCGCGCCGTCCTCGGCGAACACTTCTGCGCCGGCGCTGTGATCGGCATGGTCATGGCTCAGCACCACATAACGGATCGGCTTGTCGAACTGCTTCTTGATCTTGTCCTTCAGCCACATCGCCGCTTCGGCGTTGATCGGATCGGTGGCGACCACGCCCGCTTCAGTGACCAGGAACACCGAGTAGTGGAAATTGTTCTGAAACCGCCACAGGTCGCCCTCGATCTGCGTGATGGCGCGTTTCGGCCCGTCCTGGGCCATTGCGCCCAATGACGACAGCGCCAGGACCGCAAGTGCCAAAACGAATTTTGCAAAGCATGTCATGTGAATTGCTCCTGCTGCCCGGTGCGGCACCGGGATGGGTTCAGTTGGGCAAAGGGTAGAGTAACGCCGCTGAAAACGTCAACCGCCGGTCACACTCATGTGACGCGACAGGGCCGGGCGGTTACGCTGGCGATCGATGATGAAATCGTGCCCCTTGGGTTTGCGCGCAATAGCCTCGTCAATGGCGGCGGCGACCAGCTCGTTGCCTTCCGAGGCCCGCAGAGGCGCGCGCAGGTCGGCGGCATCCTCCTGGCCCAGGCACATGTACAGCGTGCCGGTGCAGGTCAGCCGCACCCGGTTGCAGCTTTCGCAGAAATTGTGGGTCAGCGGGGTGATGAAACCGAGACGTCCGCCGGTTTGCTTGACCTTGACGTAACGGGCAGGCC
Organism: Aestuariivirgaceae bacterium; assembly: GCA_965216335.1. Taxonomy (GTDB): domain Bacteria; phylum Pseudomonadota; class Alphaproteobacteria; order Rhizobiales; family Aestuariivirgaceae; genus JAHEJE01. The sequence goes on from OZ244154.1 coordinate 3,227,255, forward strand.
CGCCGGTTTTGTAGGGGATATCTTCCAGCTCGTAGTGGTCGAGCAGGTTGGCGCGAACCTGCGACAGCGGCAGATACTGGTCCGTGCGGTCGCCGTCGATGTCGCCGAGCGGCATGGTCTCGATCAGCGTCAGGTCCATGTCCTGGGCATGGCACCATTCCAGCATCGGCACGATTTCGTGCTCGTTGGCGTTCTTCAGCGCCACCATGTTGATCTTGATCGCCAGCCCGGCATCCTGCGCTGCCTTGATGCCGTCGCGCACCTTGGCCAGATCGCCCCAGCGGGTCAGCTCCTTGAACCTGCCGGCATCGAGCGTGTCGAGCGACACGTTGAGACGGCGCACGCCGTGGCGGTAGAGATCGCCGGCAAACCGCGACAGCTGGCTGCCGTTGGTGGTGATCGTCAGCTCTTCCAGCGCGCCGGTCTTGAGATGACGCGACAGGTTCTCGATCAGCGACATGATGTTGCGCCGCACCAGCGGCTCGCCGCCGGTCAGCCGCAGTTTCCTCACGCCCTTTTCGACAAACACCGTGCACAGCCGATCGAGCTCTTCCAGCGTCAGCAGATCGCGCTTGGGTAGGAAGGTCATGTTCTCGGCCATGCAGTACACACAGCGGAAGTCGCAGCGGTCGGTCACCGACACCCGCAGATAGGAGACATGGCGTCCGAACGGGTCGACCATCTCGGACGCGGCACTCTTGGACTTGTGCAGCACGATTTCATCCATGGGCCGGACAATGCGGTTTCCGGCCTGCCCCCGTCAAGAAAAACAGCAGCGCCTATCTGTCACGTTCCGGTGCGCGGGATTGGGCATGGCCCAAAAGCCAGGCCTTGAAGGTCTCGCGCGCATCGAGCCGGGTGCCGGGCAGTTCGTGCGGTTCCAGGATGTAGTAGTCGTGATTGATCTGCACCGCGACGTCGGACAATTGCACCAGCCGCCCGGTTGCCAGGTCGTCGGCCAGAAGGGCAGGGGCGCACAAGGCGACGCCATGCCCGGCAAGGGCGGCCGAGCGCAGCAGGTTGAAGTCTTCGAACACCGGGCCCGGCGGCAACGCTTCCGCCTCGACGCCGGCATTGTGGAACCAGTTCTCCCAGCCGCGCCGGTTCTGTTCGTGCAAAAGGTCGGCGCCGAGAAGCTGTGAAGGCTCATCGAAAGGCCCCATGTCGGTGAGATACTGCCTGGCGCACACCGGGCAGGCATCCCCGTTCAGCAACCGGGTCACCTTGAGGCCCGGCCAGTCCCCGGTGCCGTAGGCGATGGCGATGTCGACGTCCTGAAAGTCGATCGGTGTGCCGTGAATGGCATAGAGCAGCTTGATGCGGATGTCCGGGTGATGCCGCCAGAACGCCGACAGCCGGGGGATCAGCCAGCAGGTGGCAACAGACGGAATGGCCGCCACGGTGAGCGCCGGCGCTTCGTCGGCGACCGAGATGCGCCGGCAGGTGCGCGCGATATCGCCGAACGCCTCACCCAGCGAGGCCGCGAGTTCGGCTCCCTTGGCGGTGACGGAAATGCGCCGCCCGTTGCGCTCGAACAGCTCGAAGCCGAACCAGCCCTCAAGCTGGCGCACCTGATGACTGACGGCCGACTGGGTGACGCACAGTTCCTCAGCGGCCTGCGAGAAGTTGCCGTAACGCGCCGCGGCCTCGAAGGAACGCAGGGCGGTCAGCGGCGGCAGTTTCTGCATCATGCGGCTCCCGGAGTTTCGCAGATGAATTTGGCTCATATGGCAGGTGAGAATTCATCCTTTGACGGCGGCGAAAAATAGCCGTTCTGTGCGCCGACGGCAATGCCGGTGTGATTTCAGTTCATATGCGGGGCCATCCGCCCCGGCTCTCAGGGAGTGTGAAAGATGGATGCATCAGTGATGTTGAACCGGCCGCGCACGGTCGACTACCGCAACAATGGCGTAAAGGCGCCGGGTGCGTTTTCCGATGCCGAAATGCAGCGCCGTCAGAATGCCGTCCGCGCGGAAATGGCGACCGGCGACATCGATGCCGCGGTGTTCACCTCGTTCCACAACATCTGCTATCTGGCCGGATTCCTGTATTGCCAGTTCGGCCGCAACTACGCCCTGGTGTTGACCGCGGACGCCGCGACCACCGTGACCGCGGCGATTGACGGCGGCCAGCCCTGGCGGCGGACGTTCGGCGACAATCTGACCTACACCGACTGGCAGCGCGACAATTTCTTTCAGGCTGTACGTCAGCTTGCAGGCCGCGCAAGGCGCATCGGCATTGAGTGCGATCACATGCCGATTGCCGTGCGCGATCAGCTCCGGGACGTCCTGCCGGGTGTGGAGTTCGTCGATATCTCCAGCGCCGCGATGCGTCACCGGATGATCAAGTCGCACGAGGAGATCGCCCACATCACCGAAATGACCCGCATCGCGGACCTTGGCGGCGCCGCCTGTGTCGAGGCCGTGGAGGTTGGCGCCCGGGAGTTCGAAATCGCCCGCCATGCGACGACCGCGATGATCCGCGAAATCGCCAGGTCGTGGCCGGACAGCGAACTGATGGATACCTGGACCTGGTTCCAGTCCGGTCTCAACACCGACGGCGCACACAACCCGCTGACCACGCGCAAAGTCGAGGCCGGCGATATCCTGTCGCTGAACTGCTTTCCGATGGCGTGCGGCTACTATGTGGCGCTCGAGCGGACGCTGTTTGCCCGCCATGCCAGCGACGCCCATCTGAAGAACTGGCAGATCAACTGCGAGGTGCATGAAGCCGGCCTGAAATTGCTCAGGCCCGGCGCCCGCTGCGGCGACATCGCCCGTGCGCTCAATGAGATCTACGCCCGCCATGACCGCCTGCAGTACCGCACGTTCGGCTACGGACATTCCTTCGGCGTCCTGTCGCACTACTACGGCCGTGAGGCCGGTCTTGAGTTGCGTGAAGACATCGACACCGTTCTTCAGCCGGGCATGGTCGTATCGATGGAACCGATGATCATGATACCCGAAGGCGAGCCCGGCGCGGGCGGTTACCGCGAGCACGATATCCTCGTTATCACCGACGACGGAAACAGGAACATCACCGGCTTTCCGTACGGCCCCGAACATAACATTGTCGCATGTTAAGCGTGGTTTCTCGCCGAAATCCGCCACTTTCGATTCGGCGAAGCATCCTTAAGAATAACTTGAAACAGCGCGCCAATGCGGGGTTGAACACCGCTTCCATTGCCAATAAGGTAAAAAGAAAACGAATAAGCAAGTCTAGGGAGGGACAGTCGGGCGAATGGCTGAGGGAAATGGTGCCGGCGAACCTATGGTCCGGTTCGACGGTGTGCAAAAGAGCTATGACGGCGAGACCCTGGTCGTAAAAGACCTGAATGTCGACATCGCCAAGGGTGAGTTCGTCACCATGCTGGGCCCGTCCGGCTCCGGCAAGACAACAAGCCTGATGATGCTGGCCGGGTTTGAGCCGGCAACGCACGGCGAGATTTATCTCAACGGACAGCCGATCAACAACGTGCCGCCGCACAAGCGCGGCATCGGCATGGTGTTCCAGAATTACGCCCTGTTCCCGCATATGACGGTGGCCGAGAACCTGGCCTTTCCGCTGCACGTGCGCAACATGAGCAAGGCTGACGCCGAGGATCGCGTCAACAAGGTCTTGCAGATGGTCGAGCTGCCGGAATTCGGCAATCGGCGCCCGGCGCAATTGTCCGGTGGCCAGCAGCAGCGTATCGCCGTTGCCCGCGCGCTGGTCTTCGAGCCCGATCTGGTGCTGATGGATGAGCCGCTCGGCGCACTCGACAAGCAACTGCGCGAGCAGATGCAGTACGAGATCAAGCACATTCATGAGAATCTTGGCGTGACCGTGGTCTATGTGACCCACGATCAGTCCGAAGCTCTGACCATGTCGGACCGCATCGCGGTGTTCAATGATGGCGTGATCCAGCAGTTGTCCTCGCCCGAGGATCTCTACGAGCGGCCGGACAATTCGTTCGTTGCCCAGTTCATCGGTGAGAACAACAAGCTCAACGGCCGCGTCGAGAAGATTGGCGACAACAAGGAGTGCACGATCAAGCTCGACTCTGGCGAGACCGTCAAGGCGCTCGGCGTTAACGTTGGCGGTGTCGGTGACCGCACGACGATGTCGCTGCGCCCCGAACGTGTCGAGGTCAATCCGAAGAGCGGATCGATGCCCAACGTTCTGACCGGGGAGATTTCCGAGCTGATCTATCTTGGCGATCATATCCGGACCCGCATGACGGTAGCCGGGCATGACGATTTCATCGTCAAGATTCCCAATACTTATGGTCATGAACCGTTGGCCGAAGGCTCGACGGCAAAGATCGGCTGGCAGACGGAAGACTGCCGCGCGCTGGATCCGCTGGCGCTCGCCTGACGGTGAGTTGTGGAGAAAAATCCGAATGTAAGGGTGCTTGACCGCCCCCAATGATCGGTCGGGACCCTTATGACACGAGGTACGGTAATTCTTGGGAGGGAAGTCCGACCTCAACCCCGGTGCAGGCACCGGTTTTCGAAAACCAAGGGAGTAACCTACATGAAGTTCATTGCTAAACTTGCAGCCACCGTGAGTGCCGTCGCCCTGGGCGTCGGTGCCGCCAATGCTGCCGACCTGACGGTCACCTCGTGGGGCGGGGCCTACACCGCCTCGCAGCAGAAAGCCTATGGCGAGCCGTGGGAAAAGGCCACCGGCAAGAAGATCCACTGGGAGAACTACAACGGTGGTCTCGGCGAAGTGAAGACGCAGGTTGAATCCGGCGCCGTCACCTGGGACATCGTCGACCTTCTGCCGAGTGAAGTTCGCACCGGTTGTGATGAAGGCCTGTTCGTCAAGGTTCCGGCTGACAAGCTGGCGCCGGCTCCCGATGGCGGCTCGTTTGACGACGACATGATGGTACCGCGCCCGAACGAGTGCGCCATTCCGCAGATCTGGTGGTCATACATGGCCTTCTACGACAAGAAGACCTGGCCGGAGAACGGACCGACCACGCTCGCGGACTTCTACGATCTCAAGAAGTTTGAAGGAAAGCGCGGCATCCACACCTGGGCCAGCGCCAATATCGAAATGGCCTTGGTTGCCGACGGCGTTGACCCCAAGGGGGTCTATGAGGTGATGGACACCGAGGAAGGTCTCGACCGTGCTTTTGCCAAGCTCGATACCATCAAGAACGACGTCGTGTTCTGGTCTGCTGGGTCCAAGCCGCTTGAGTTGGTGAAGTCTGGCGAAGTGACGATGGCCTATGCCTACAATGGCCGCGTCGGTGCTGCCATCCTCGGCGAAGGCGCGACCTTCGTGCCGATCTGGGATGGCCAGGTGCTCGAAGAAGAATGGCTTGCGATCTTGAAAGGCACCAAGAACCTGGAGACCGCGCTCGACTTCGTGAAGTTCGCTTCGGCTCCTGAGCAGCAGGCGGGTCAGGCCCAGTACATCAACTACGGCCCGATGCGCAAGTCTGCCTTTGCGATCATGGAGGCCGGCGAGCCTTGGTTCAACGCTCCCGATGGCAAGAAGAACATCCTGGAGCACATGCCGAACCGCGAGGAAGTGATGCCGCGCTCGGTTCTCGCCAATCCCGATTGGTGGGCCGACAACGGCGATGAAGTCAACGAGCGGTTCAAGGCCTGGATGGCCAAGTAAGCCTGACGGCTCTGGCTGATCACGAAAGTTGGACCGGAAGGCTTGCGGGCCTTCCGGTTCACCGCCCGGCGGGGGACGGGCATTACGATAAATTTGTCAATTTGAACGGGTGGCAACCATGGCAGTGACGACAGCACCGGATGTACAAGCCAGCGGACCTATTCTGACCGCCGACGGCAGACCGCTGAAGGCCAGTCTGCAAAAGTCGCTGCGCAAGAACAAGCTGCGCGCCACATTGTTGGTTGCACCGACCTTCGTATTCCTTTTGTTCACGTTCATCATCCCGGTTCTGGCTTTGATGATGAACAGTGTCGACGATACTTATATCAATGACGTCCTGCCGAAGACATTCGTCGAGTTCGACAAGTGGGATGGCAAGGATCTGCCGCCTGAGTCGATGTACAAGGCGATGTTCACCGATATCGTAGAGGCCGACGGCTTGCAGATCGGCAAGGGCTCGACCCGAATGAACTATGCTCAGTCGGGTTGGAAGAGCCTGCTCAAGAAGTCGCGGCGGCAATTCAACAAGATCGTCAAGAATGAACCCGACTTCGCCGGTCCTTACAAGGAAACAATGATCAAGGTCGACAAGCGCTGGGGCAAAATTGACTTCTGGAAGTCGCTGTCGGTTATGAAATCGCCATACACCCTGGGCTATTACTGGAATGCGGTTGACCGCAAGTATGACGTCGACAAGAACGTCGTCATGCAGCCGGAAAGCCGCCAGGTCTATGTGACGTTCTGGATACGCACGTTGGTGGTCAGTATGCTGGTCACCTTGTTCTGCGTCATTCTGGGTTATCCGGTGGCGCATTTGCTGGCTACATTGCCGCTGCGTTACTCCAACATTCTGATGATCTGCGTGCTGATGCCATTTTGGACATCGCTCCTGGTGCGCATCGTCGCCTGGATGATCATGTTGCAGCAGCATGGCGTGGTGAACGACAGTCTGGTGGCCATGGGCATCCTGGCCGAAGAGAACCGGCTTGCCATGATGTACAATTTCACCGGCACGCTGATCGTGATGACCCAGGTCCTGCTGCCATTCATGATCCTGCCGATCTATTCGGTGATGAAGACCATTTCGCCGGTCTATATGAAGGCCGCCCAGAACCTCGGCGCGACGCCGCGCTGGGCCTTCATCAAGGTCTACATGCCGCAAACCCTGCCGGGTGTCGGCGCCGGTGTGATCCTCGTGTTCATCGTCGCCATCGGCTACTACATCACGCCGGAACTGGTCGGCGGCAAGGACGGTCAGCTGATCGGCAACCAGATCGCCTATCACCTGAAACAGAGCCTCAACTGGGGTCTGGCCTCGGCGATGGGTGTGATCCTGCTCACGGCGATCCTGGTCCTCTACTGGGTCTACGACAAGATCGTCGGCATCGACAACATGCGGATGGGGTAAGGGACAATGGCACTTCCAGCTTACAAGACCACCGGTCAGCGCTTTTGGCACTATGTCTACCTGGCGTTTTGTGCCTTCGTGATGTTCTTCCTTGTCGCACCGCTGATCGCCGTCATTCCGCTGTCGTTCACCTCCGAGGCGTTCCTGAACTTCACGCCGGGCATGTTGTCGCTTGATCCGGAAGCGTTCTCGCTGCGCTGGTACAGGTTGCTGATCGGCGACTGCTCCGACGCTGTCATCACCACGGTGTGTTCCGACAAGTGGATGATCGGCCTGAAAAACAGCTTCATCGTCGGCATCGCCTCGACCCTGCTGGCCACCGCGCTCGGCATCCTGGCCGCGCTTGGCCTGTCGAAGCCGCACATGCCCTACCGCAAGCTGATCATGGCCGCGCTCATCTCGCCGATGATCGTGCCGCTGATCATTTCCGCTGCCGGCATGTTCATCTTCTTTGCCAAGGTCAACCTGGTGTCGACCTTCACCGGCCTGATCTTCGCCCACACCGCGCTGGGTCTGCCGTTTGTCGTGATCACCGTGACGGCGACCATGTCGGGCTTCGATCACAGCCTGACCCGGGCGGCGGAAAACCTGGGCGGACATCCGACGCATAACTTTTTCAAGATCCAGCTTCCGCTGATCGCGCCCGGCGTGATCTCCGGCGCCCTGTTCGCCTTCATCACCTCGTTCGATGAAATCGTCGTGGTGCTGTTCGTCGGCGGTGCCGAGCAGTTGACCCTGCCGCGCCAGATGTGGGCTGGTATCCGTCAGGAAATCTCGCCGACCATTCTGGCCGCCGCGACCATCCTGGTGATCATTTCGGTGCTGCTGCTGACAACGATCGAGTTGCTGCGGCGCCGGTCCGAACGCTTGCGCGGCATCTCGCCGGCATAGAAAGGTGGAGCCGGTGCAGCTATGTTTGCAAGGCTGGCCGGCCCATTGAAAGTGTTGCGGTGCCTGAAGTGGCCGCTGCTGGCATTAGCGCTGAGTACCGCGCTAATGCTGGCGCAACACCGCACCGCCTCGCGCGCCCAGGGCGCAGACGCCGATCTGGCGCTGGTCCTGGCCATAGACTGTTCCTACTCCGTTGACGACCGGGAGTACCGTCTGCAGCTCGACGGCATTGCCAACGCGTTCCGTTCCGCCGAGATTCAGGCAGCGATCGCAAACGGCGCTCACGGCCGCATCGCCGTTGCGGCGGTGCTGTGGTCGTCGGTCAAATACCAGCAGGCCGTGGTGCCGTGGACGACGGTGGCCGGTCCCGCCGATGCCGAGGTCTTTGCCCGGCGCATCGAGCAGGCGCCGCGCGCCATTCCCGTTGGCGGCACCTCCATCAGTCAGGCACTGCTGTATTCCGCCCGGCTCCTCGAAACCGTACCTTTTGCGGCGACCCGGAAGGTCATCGATGTTTCTTCCGACGGGCGCAACAATTCCGGCGGCGCTGCTCCGCTGGCGCGCGATCAGGTCACCGCCAGGGGTATCACCGTCAATGCCCTGGTCGTGCCGTCACCGGAGTGGACAATCCTCGACAAGTGGTTCGAGCGCAATGTCGTCGGCGGGCCATATCACTTCGTCATTGTCGCCGACACCTACGACGACTACGCCGAGGCGATCTACCGCAAACTGCTGCGTGAGATTACCGGGCCGGGCATCAGCTGACCGCCATGCGTTGCGTGTCCGCCGACCAGGTTTATCGCATCTGCCGCGGCACCGCGCTGATCGATGCGCTTCACCAGGCGCACAAGGGTGAAAGGCCGCTGCGCGAGCATTCGCTGATCCAGCGCGAGGTGAACGGCGAACTGCAGAGCTACGTCAACATCTCCGCCTGGCTGCCCGGTGAGGCGTTCGCCACCAAGGTCATCACCATCCTGCCGGGCAACCCGTCGCGCGCAAAAGGGCTGCCGGCCATCCAGGCCCTGGTGCCGCTGTTCGACGGCAAGACCGGCGCGCCGCGCGCCGTGGTCGACGGCACCTCGCTTACCTACGTCAAGACGGCGGCCGACAGCGCATTGGGCGCCCGGTTGCTGGCCAAGCCGCAACCCGAAACGATGACCCTCGTCGGTACCGGCGGTCTGGCGCCCCATGTGGTGCGTGCCCACCTGACGGCACATCCCGGCATCGCCCGGGTTTACGTCTGGGGCCGCCGCCGCGAGGCGGCCGAGGCGGTCGCCGGTGAGCTGCACGGCCTGCCGGTGCAGGTTTCGACCGCCGCCGACCTGGAGCAGGCCGTGCGCGTGTCCGACATCGTAAGCTGCGTCACCGCTTCGACCCGGCCGCTGGTCAGGGGCACGTGGCTGAAAGCCGGCGCGCATCTCGACCTGATCGGCAGCTTCACCCCCGATATGCGTGAGTGCGATGACGATGCGGTCCGCCGCGCCCGGCTGTTTGTCGACTCGCCCTGGAGCGCAGTCGAAGAAGCCGGCGACATCTGCGATCCGCTGGCCCGCGGCATCATTGCCCGCGATGACATCGAGGCCGATCTGTTCGACCTGTGCAGCGGCAAAATGCAACTGGACCGCGCCGCGGACGATGTGACACTGTTCAAGAATGGCGGTGGTGCGCACCTCGATCTGTTCGCCGCCCAGTTCATCACCCGGGCCTGTGAGAACGAAGCATGAGCGAGCACTTTCCCCACCTGTTTTCGCCCCTGAAGCTGCGCCACCGGACGCTCAAGAACCGCATCGTGTTTGGAGCCCACACGCCCAACATGAGCCACGACGGCCTGCCCGGTCCGCGCCATTTCGGCTATTACCGCGAGCGCGCCAGGGGCGGTGCGGCGATGATCGTCGTCGAGCCTTCGCCGGCCCACCGCACCGGCGTGCTGACGGGTCGCAACTTCCGCCACGAGACCGACGAGGTGATCCCGCACTTCCGCAAGGTGACGGACGAGTGCAGGAGCCACGGCACGGTGATGATGCACCAGCTCTATCACGTCGGCGGCCATGGCGATCAGGACAACTCCTGGGAGCCCTACTGGTCGCCATCTGGCGTGCCGTCCTACCATGACCCGTGGGGCAGCCACGCCATGACGGATGCCGAGGTCGAGGAGCTGATCGAAGCATTTGTCCAAGCTGCCCGCCGCGACAAAGAATCGGGATTTGACGGCACCGACATCTTTGCCGGTTACAACTGCCTGGTCGACCAGTTCTGGTCGCCACTGACCAACCGGCGCGACGACAAATGGGGCGGCTCACTGGACAACCGCATGCGCTTTATCGCGCAAGTCTGTGATGGCATCCGCAAAGTGAACGGCGATGACTTCATCATCGGCATGACGATCTCCGGCGCCGAACCGCACCCCGGCGGCCTGACCATTGCCGACAAGCAGGAGATCATTTCCTGGCTCGATGAGCGTGCTCTTGTCGATTACTTCTCGTCCGGCACCGGCAGCTATCTCAACCAGTTCGGCCTGATCGTGCCGAGCTTTCATTACGGCATGATGCTTGGGCCGCCCGATGCCGCTGAATTCAAGAAGGTCGTCAGGCACGCAAAGATCACCGCCGAGGCCCGCGTCAAGACGCCGGCCAACGCGGATCAGGTGATCGGTGCCGGTGACGCCGATCTGGTGTCGCTGGTCAGAAGCCAGATCGCCGATCCGCATCTCGCCAACAAGGCAAGGCAAGGCCGGGTCGATGACATCCGTCCGTGCATTTCCTGCAACCAGCTTTGCCTGGGCCGGCGCATGCGCGACTACTACATTTCCTGCCTTGTCAATCCGTCGGTGTCGCGCGAGCATGAATGGGACGGCGATGCCGTACCGCGCGCCGAGACGCCGCGCGAGGTGCTGGTGGTCGGCGGCGGCCCAGCCGGCATGGAAACGGCACGTGTTGCCGCCGAGCGCGGTCACAGGGTACGCCTGGTCGAGCGCACCGGCGAACTGGGCGGCCAGTTCCGCCTTGCCGCCGGCCAGCCGGAACGCGGCGAGGTTGGACATTTCCTCAACTGGGCACAGAACCAGCTTGAGAAGCTCCAGGTCCGGGTTGACCTGCGCACCGAAATGACGGCCGAAGACATCGAGAACGATCCGGCCGACGCGGTCGTGCTGTGCACCGGCTCGCTGCCCGACCGCAAGGGCTTCCAGCGCGCCTATCCGCACGTTGAGACCCTGCCGGGTGCCGATCAGGACAATGTGTGCACCGTGCACGACGTGCTCGACGGCTCGGTAGTGCCGGGCACCAATGTGCTGCTGCTGGACGACATCAACGGCTGGCTGCCGGCGTCCGGCACCGCAGTGCACCTTGCCCAGCAGCGCCATTTCGTCACCGTCGTCACGGCGGCGGAGAAGGCGGCGGCACAGATGGACTACTCGCACACCGGCGACACCATGCGTGAGCGCTTCGCCAAATTCGGTGTCGAAGTGCTGCTGGCGACGGCGCTGGAAAGCTGGAACGGCAACACCGCCCGGTTGATCAATCTCTATACCGGCGACGTCGAGGAACGCGACTTCGATGGGCTCGTGCTGGCGACGACCAACCGGTGCGAAGACCACCTGTCGCGCGCCCTTGACGGCTCGGCCAAGGACGTTCACACCATCGGCGACGCCCTGCAGGCGCGCACCGCCGCCATGGCGATCTATGAGGCGCGCAAGCTGGCGATGACACTGTAACGGGGGCGTACTTCTTGCACGATGAGACTTTTCACGACGCCAGCGCGCTGATCGCTGCGATCATGCGCGACCTGGTGGACTTTCCCGATGACACACCCGGCGTCATGGAGGTGCTGACCGGCATCGCCAGCCAGGACCTGTCGGAGGACAATTTTACCGCACCCGAGCCGCACCGGCTGCCGGCCTGCCGCCTGCTGCCGCAGGTCATCGCCGCCGGGCTCGTCGTCTCGCCCCGCGTGTGCGGCGCCATCGCCACGCTGGAAGACCGCATGCACTGGTTCCAGGAGACACATTACAGCGACGAGACCTTGGGACAGCCCGGCTACATGGACAACTACGCCGCCATGGAGATCATCGGCGAGCGCGGTTTCTTCAAAGGCGAAGACTTCAGCATGGGCCTGATGATCTTTGGCGCCGGCCTGACCTATCCCGACCACCGCCACGCTGCCTCGGAACTCTACTGGCTTCTCACCGGCCCGATAGAATACCGCCGCGCCCCGGGCGGCTTCCGGATCGTCGGGACGGCAGACACGATCTGGAACGAACCCAGCGAGATTCATGCCCTGAAGACCGGCGAGGCTCCGTTGTTGTGTGTGTGGTCGTGGACGAAGGATGTCAGTCAGCCGCCGGAGTTGGTGTCATGAAGACAATGGATTGCCCCACGCCGGTGCGACCGGTCCTAATCAAGTGTCATCCCGGCCAAGCGCAGCGCGAGCCGGGATTTCTGTGCCCTTTGGAGGTGTCCAGAGGTCCCGGATAAGACCTCGCGGTCTTTCCGGGATGACAGTGGCTGAGTGAGCCCGTGTTACAACACCCGCGCCAGCCTGAAGGCGTCGAGGGTGGCGGCGGCGATGTTGCGGGAGGCGGTGGCATCGCCGATGGCGTGGAGTTCGAAGCTGTCGCCAGTGTGCGGTTGCGGCTCACCGGCGGTGAGGGCGGCGAGGTCGGTGACGCCGTCATTGGCGGAATGGGACCGCAGCGCATCGAAGGTTTCGCGCAACGGCTGCGTGCCGTGCTCGACGATGACGCGGTCGGCTTCAAGTGAATTGTCCTTACCGGTCACCTCGTTGCAAAAAGTGGCCTTGAGGCGATTGCCGGATCTTTCGACCGATATCAGCCTGGCATCGAAGGTGACGGGAACGTCCAGTTCGTAGAGCCGCTTCTTCCAGAACGGGCGCTCGGCATAGGACAACTCGGCCGCCAGCATGTCGTCGATGGCTGCAAGGCGGACGTTGGCGCCGGCCGCAGCGAAATGTTCGGCACAGGTCGCCGCCACATGCCGCCCGGTGCCGTCGTAGATGATGACGTCTTCGCCGGCGGCCGGGTCGATGGCCAATGCATCCCACGCCGATGTGCAGTGCTCAGCGCCCTCGAGCCAGTCGAGATCTGGCAACCCGCCAGTGGCGATGATGACGGCATCTGGCGACAGCGCCAGAACGTCGGCCGCCTCGGCATAGACATTGAGGCGCACATCGACCCCGAGCCGGTCCAATTCGTCCGAGCGCCAGTCGATGACGCCGAGAATGTCCTTGCGCCACGAGGCTTTAGCCGCCAGCAGAACCTGGCCGCCGAGCCGGGGAGCGGCCTCGAACAGGGTGACGGTGTGACCACGCAGGGCAGCGACCCGGGCGGCTTCCAGCCCGGCAACCCCGCCACCGACGACCACGACCTTGCGCCCCGGTGTCTCGCTGCGTTCGACCGCGTGCGGCAGCCGGCCTTCACGGCCCGTTGACGGATTGTGCAGGCACACCGGGCGGGTGACGCCCATGCAATGGGTTGCGCCGACGCACGGGCGGATGCGCTCTTCCTCGCCCGCCTTGATCTTGTTGACGATGTGCGGGTCGGCGATGTGCGCCCGCGTCATGCCGGCCATGTCGATCAGCCCCTCGCGGATGGCATGGCGCGCCGTGGCGATGTCGGCGATGCGCGCGGCGTGGAACACCGGCAGCGAGACCTCCCGCTTGAAGGCGGCGGCCTTGTCCAGCCACGGCGCCATCGGCGAGGCCATGCCCGGCATGTTGTCGCGCGCCAGGCCGAGAACGGTGTCCATGCGCCCGTAGATGGCGTTGAAGAAATCGAGAAATCCGGCACGCTCGAAAATGCCGGCAATCGCCACGCAGTCGTCGAACGCCAGCCCGCCCGCCATCGCCTCGTCGACGATGAACCGCATGCCGACCAGGAAATCGTCACCCACCCGACGGCGGATTTCCTCATAGACCTCCAGCCCGAAACGGCAGCGGTTCTCCAGCGAGCCGCCATAGCCGTCGGAACGCTTGTTGGTGACGGGCGAAAAGAACTGGCCGATCAGGTGCCCGCCGGCGAGCGTCTCCAGCCCGTCGAGGCCGGCGGTCTTGCAGCGCCACGCCGCATCGCCGAACTCACGCACCACCCGGTCGATATCGTGCTGGTCCATTTCGCGGGCAAACGACCGGTGCAGCGTCTCGCGCGACGCCGACGGCGCGATCGCCGGCAGCCAGTCGTCCGAAAAGCTTTCCGAGCGCCGCCCGAGATGGGTGATCTGGCACATGATGGCGCAGTCGTGCCGGTGGATGCGTTCGGCGAATTCGGTCAGGTGCGGAATGCAGGCGTCGTCACTGACCCTGATTTGCTGAAAGCTGTCCTGGCTGTCGGGCGACACGTTCGACGACCCGCCGAACATGGTCAGCGCCAGTCCGCCCTTGGCCTTTTCCTCATGATAGAGCTGATAGGGCAGGGTGGTGAGATTGTTCTCGTCCATGCCGCAGGCATGGCTGGTGCTCATGATCCGGTTCTTGAGCGTCAGATGCCGGATGGTCAGCGGCTGCAGCAGCGGGTCGGATGATGTTGCCATGAGGGCGCCGGGTCCTACCAGTGGTTGATGCGTGGCCAGTGAGCGGTGATGCGACCGTTGACGACGGCATGATAGCCGGGAAAGGCAGCCGCCGTCATGCAGCAATGGTTCGGAAGAATGCGCAATTGCGTGCCGGGGGTGAGGCGGTCGAACGGCAGAGGTGCGCCGGACTTGGTGGTGATCAGGCCGTGTTCCTGATTGACTCCCGCAACGATGACATCCGGAATCACCGCGCCGTTCACGTCGCACACGAGGCCATATCCCGCATCGAAATCCGTGCCCGCCGTTGAGCGGTCGGCCGATAGCGCCAAAGCCCCGGCGTCACAGATGATACGGTTCTTGTCCGGATAGACACCGTTGACCGTGGTCAGCACGCTGAGTGCGATGTCTTCGATGGTGCAGCAGCCGAGCCCGGCCTGAAAGACGTCCCAGAAGGTATAGACCCCGGCCCGCAGCTCGCTGGCGGCACTCAGATCGTCGGCCCAGATCAGCGGCGGCGTGGAGCCGAAACTGGTCATTTCGCACGGGCACCCGGCGGCTTCCAGCCTGGTCTTGGCGTCGGCCAGCGCCGCGTTGTGCTCGGCACACAGGGCGCGCATCTGGTCCGGCGTCGACAGATCATAGGATGCCCCGCCGTAGGACATCACGCCACACAGGCGGGTATTTTCGTGTTCATGGATGAACCGGGCGAGGTCGAGGAACCGGTCGCTCGCCGGATCGATGCCGGCGCGATGGCCATCGACATCGATCTCTATGACCAAAGGCAGCACAAAGCCCACCGCATCCGCCGCCTCGGCGCACAGACGTGCGGCATCGGCGTTGTCGATCAGGCATTTGAGGTCGCCGCCCGCGGCCTGCAGCCGGGCCACATGCGCGACCTTGTTGGCCGTCAGCGCCACGGCATAGAACAGGTCGGTGATGCCGTTCCCTACAAAATAATCGGCCTCCCGCAGCGTCGAGACAGCAAGCCCCTTTGCATTCCGCGCCAGGATGCGGCGGGCGATGTCGATGCTCTTGGCGGTCTTGATGTGTGGCCTGAGGCGTACGCCGAGCCGGGCGGAAATATCCGCCAGCCGCGTAATGTTGGCATCCAGCTTGGACTCGTCGACCAAGAGGGCAGGGGTTTCAATGTCGAATGTGGGCATGGCGGTTTCAGTCCAGTTTGCGATTGCAGCATGCGCCTCCTCCCCCAGAAAGGGGGAGGATCGAGGTGGGGGTTGATGGCCCCTGCAACTGCACATTTATTGAGTGTTTGCGCACCGCCGGCCAACCCCCATCCCGGCCTTCCCCCTTGCTGGGGGAAGGAGAGAAGATGCAACTAAGCCTTGTCAGGCGCAACATCGGGGTAACTGTTGGCGATGCTGGTTGATGGGGAGTTGCTGGCCGGATAGACGGCGTAGAAGAAGGTCACCCGTTCGGGCGCGTCGTAGACCAGTGCGGTGTCTGCCGGGATCCACAGGGTATCGCCCGGCCCGGCGTTATAGACATCATTACCGACCCGCAGCTTGAAGTTTCCCTCGTGGATGAACAGCACCTCGTCATAGGTCACCGTCCATGGCACGTTGCAGCCGGCATCGAAAATGCCGATGCCGGCGCCGAGCGTTTCGCTGTTGGACACGTTGACCAGCGCCAGCACACTGGCCTTTGTGTCGTTGGGCAGGTCGAACGGCTGGTCGGCCTTGCGGAACAGCTGCACCTTGCTCATGGCTCAGACCCAGTCTTCCAGCGGGAACTCGTCGAGCCGCCTGGTGCCGTCCTCGGTGACCAGAACCTGAATTTCCAGCTTGATGCATTCCCGGCCGCCTTCAACGCCGGTGCAGGTTTCCACGCACAGCACGTCACCGGGCAGGAACGAGCCTTCGTAGCCGGCACCCTGGTCCATGTCGACATGGGTCGGGATCGCCGGATATTCGTCGCACAGGCCGACACCGTGCAGCGCCACGCCATAGCGGCAGGCCCAGAACTCTTGCGGCATGCGCCAGGATTTCTCGTTGAATTCGTGATAGGTCATGCCCGGCTGGATGATCTTCCAGTTGTGCATGATCTGGTTGACGGCGTGTTCGTAAAGCCGCTTCTGCTCGTCCGTCGGCGGCACCAGCCCAATGGTCCACGAGCGCGAGATGTCCGAGCAATAGCCATAAGGGCCGACGAGATCGGTATCGAACGACAGCATGTCGCCATCGACGCCGGAATGGTCGGACGATTCCTGGAACCACGGATTGGTGCGCTCGCCGATCGCCAGCAGGCGGGTCTCGATCCACTCGCCGCCGTTGCGGATGTTTTCGTAATGCAGCTCTGCCCAGATCTCGTTCTCCGTCTTGCCGGCAACGGAGTTCTCGCGCATGCGCCACATGCCGGCTTCGCAGACCTTGATGGTCCAGTCCATCAGGATCAGCTCCTCGGCCGACTTCTTGCGGCGCGCCTGTTCGGTGATCTGCTGGCCTTCGACGATCTCGACACCGCGGGCGCGCAGCAGGTCGACGCCGAGCGGTTCCATCTTGTCGACCGCCAGGCGCATGTTGCCGCCGCCGTGCTGACGGACAAGGTCGGCGATCTCATCGGCCCATTCCGCCGCTTTCTCCTCGGTGCGCGGACCGGAGGAGAAGTAAAACCATGAGATGCATGGCCGCACCTCGTCGACGCAATCGAGGCCTTCGGCCAGGTGCATCGCCTGCTTGTATTCGAACGAGATCGTCGGACCATTGGAGCACACCAGCGCATAGCGTGCCGCGTTATGCATGGTCCAAATCTGCATGTCCGAACAGTCCGTGGCATAGCGGATGTTGAGCGGGTCGTAGAGCAGGATGGCCGCGCAATCGTGTTTTGCCAACTCGTCCTTCAGCCTCTTGTGGCGATACTTGCGCACTGTGTTGATGGTGCCCGGCGGCACCGGGTTCTTGAGCGGCGCGGCCCCTGCCTCAAAGTTGAGATAGGCGGGTTTGCGCGGGTCGGAGAAGATGTCGATTTTTTTCAGCATGGTTGTGGCCCTTTCAGGTGCAGAGGCTGTCGAAGAACTATTTCCCTCCCCCTTGTGGGGAGGGGCTAGGGGTGGGGGCAGAGCTTGCAACGAATGCCGCGTTCCGCATTTTTTGGACCGCCGCTGGCCCCACCCGGCCATTGCTCACGCAATGTCCACCCTCCCCACAAGGGGGAGGGTACATGTGGTGCCCGCCTTGCCATCAGCCCCTCATGCGTTTGGCTTGCGGATCGAACAGCGGCTCGCGCTGCGGGTGGGCCGGGTAGCGTTCGCCGATGATTTCGATCTCAAAGCCGTCGTCTTCACCGGCGATGGCCGCCGGCACATAGCCCATGGCGACGGACGCCTGCGCATAGTGGGCATAGCCGCCCGAGGTGATCCAGCCGACCACCTTGCCATTGTGCCAGATCGGTTCGTCGCCGATGACATCGACGTCCCTGGTATCGACGGTGAATACCGTGAGCGCCTTGTCACCGCCGTCCTGTTTCTCGGCGCGCGCAGCCTCATGGCCGATGAATTCGTTCTTCTTGAGCGAGATGAAGCGGCCCATTTGCGCTTCGTACGGTCCGTAGATCGGCCGGTACTCGCGCGCCCAGGTGCCCCAGTTCTTTTCCAGTCTGAGCGACATCAGTGCCCGCCCGCCGACATGGCGCAGACCGAAATCGGCGCCCGCCTCGACAATCTGGTCATGCAGCCGGGTGAGATAGTCCGCCGGCACCCAGATCTCGTAGCCGAGATCGCCGGTGAAGGTAATGCGGCCGACCCGTGCGGGCACCAGCCCGATATCCATCTCGCGATAGGTCAGGAACGGAAAGGCCGCATTGGAGACATCCTCATGGGTCAGCCGCGACAGCAGCTCGCGCGACTTCGGCCCGGCAATCGACAGGCCGCACAACGTCGTGCCGAACGCGCGCACCACAACCGATCCATCCTCCGGCAGGTGCTGGGTGAACCAGCGCATGTGATAGTTCTCCGCCACGCCGGAGCCGAAGACGTAGAACCGCTCGTCGTCCGCCTTGGCGACGGTGAAGTCGCCGATCAGCTTGCCGGCCTCGTTGAGCATCGGTGTCAGCGTCAGCCGGCCCTTTGGCGGCATCCTGTTGGCCAGCAGGTGCGACAGCCAGGCTTCCGCACCCGGTCCGGTCACCTCGTACTTGGCATAGCCGGAAATCTCCAGCAGGCCGACGGCCTCGCGCACCGCCCGGCATTCCTCACCGACGATGTCGAACGCGTTCGAGCGCCTAAAGGTGATGTCCTCGACCGGCTCTGTGCCCTCGGGCGCAAACCACAGCGCCTGTTCCAGCCCATAGGCCGCGCCGAAGCAGGCGCCCATGGCCTTGTAGCGATCGTAGAGCGGCGTGGTGCGCAGCGGCCGCGCCGCGGGCAGCTCTTCGTTCGGGAATTGGATGCGGAACCGGCGGCCATAGTTCTCGCGCACTTTCTCGTTGGTGTAACTGAGCGTGGCGAAATCGCCGTAACGCGACACGTCCATCGCCCAGACATCGAAGCCCGGATCGCCGTCGACAATCCAGTTGGCCAGCGCCAGGCCGACGCCGCCGCCCTGGCTGAACCCGGCCATGACGGCGCAGGCCACCCAGTAGTTGTCCATGCCCCGGACCGGCCCGACCAGCGGGTTGCCGTCCGGCGCAAAGGCGAACGGTCCGTGGATGATGTTCTTGATGCCGGCGTTCTGGAAGGCCGGATAGCGCTCGAACCCGCGTGCCAGATTGTCGGCGATCTGGTCGAGGTCGGGCGGCAGCAGTTCGGAGGTAAAGTCCCACGGCGCCTCGACCGGCGACCACGGCACGCCATTGGCTTCGTAGGTGCCCATCAGCATGCCGGTGCGTTCCTGGCGCATGTAAAGTTCGCCGTCGAAGTCGATGGCGTGGACGATCTCCTTGCCGTGTTCCTTGTTGAATTCGACGACCTCGGGGATTTCCTCGGTCAGGATGTACTGATGCGCCATGCATAGGCTCGGCAGCTCCAGCCCGGCCATCCGGCCCACCTCGCGGCCCCACAGGCCGCCGGCATTGACGATGTGCTCTGCATGGATGGTCTCTCCGTTCAGCGTCTCCACGTCCCATGAGCCGTCCGGGCGCTGTTTCGTCGTCGTCACCCGGTTGCGCAGCAGCACCTTGGCGCCACCCGCCCGTGCCGCCTTGGCATAGGCATGGGTGGTGCCGGACGGGTCGAGGTGACCTTCCAGCGGATGCCACATGGCGCCGATGAAGAACTGCTCGTCGAGCAGCGGATAAACCTTCTTGGCCTCGGCCACGGAAATCATTTCCGTGTCGACGCCGAGATAGCGGTTACGCGCATGAGCCATCTTCAGCCAGTCGAGCCGGTCCTCGTCCGATACCAGCATCACGCCGCCGGTGACATGGCAACCGGTTGCCTGGCCGGAAATCTCCTCGATCTCTTCATAGAGTTTGATCGTGTATTCCTGCAGCTTGGCGACGTTGGGATCGCCGTTGAGGGTGTGAAAACCACCCGCTGCATGCCACGTGGCGCCGGATGTCAGTTCATCGCGCTCGATCAGCGCCACGTCGCTCCAGCCGCGCTTGGTGAGGTGAAAAAGAACCGAGGCGCCCACGACCCCGCCGCCGATGACCAGTACCCGATAGTCCGCACTCATGAGTGAATCTGCCTTACCTATGTAAAACTCCTGAACCGCACCGGATCATGGATTTTTTCCCCGCGCAAGACGGCAAACGACATGATGTGTCGCTTTTTTAGGGGGCAGCGGGCTGGCCGGGCGGGCGTGGCTCTACAGGTGAGAAATGCTCAACAAAATTCGGTGTTTCGACCGACGGTCAGCGAAGAACCGGCTTGTCCTTCGCTCCATTCCGATGGCTTGGCGCGACCGGCCCGGCGCAGGGCATATTGTCGACGGTGTTGAAAAATATGCAGGATGAATTTGCGGGTATGGTGCCAACTGCTGTAGTTTTGCAGACCTTGTGCAATGAGCGGTACGGCGGGCAGGATGACATCTGACGGATTCGAAGCCATTCCAATCATCGATGTGAGCGGCCTGGAAAACGGGTCCGCCGACCGGCCGCTGCTGGCCGAGACTTTCCGGGATGCGCTGCGCGATGTCGGCTTTGCCTACATTGCCGGCCATGGCGTGCCGGGCGAGGTGACCGAGGGCTTGCGCGATCAGGCAAAGCGCTTCTTCGATCTGCCGGACGAGGTCAAGCAGGCGATTGCCATCAACGAATGGCACCGCGGCTACATGGCGCCGAACTCGTCAACCATCGTCACCTCGTCGGTGGCCGAGGTGACCAAGCCAAACCAGAGTGAATCCTTTCTGGCGCTGCATGACGTGGATCCCTGCGACCCCGCCTATGGCGCGCCGCTGCAGGGACCGAACCAATGGCCGGCGGAGCTGCCGTCTTTTCGGCGGGCCGCCGAGTATTACGCGACCGCGGTGGAAGGCCTGGCGCGCCGGCTGATGCCGGTTCTGGCACTGGCGCTCGGGCTGAAGGAGGACTACTTCAATGCCTACTTCGAACAGCCGACCACCTTCCTGCGCCTGCTGCACTATCCGCCGCAGCCGGTGGAAGAGGGACTATTCGGCTCGGCGCCGCATACCGACTATGGCTTCATCACCCTGCTCGCCCAGGATGACGTCGGCGGGCTCGAGGTCAGGAACAAGGCCGGTGAATGGGTCGCCGCCCCGCCGATTCCTGATACGTTTGTGATGAACGTCGGCGATATCCTGGCACGCTGGTCCGGCGGCCTGTTCGCCTCCACCCCGCACCGGGTGATCAATACCTCAGGCCGCGAGCGCTATTCGCAACCGTTCTTCTTCGACCCGTCGATGGATGCGGTGATCACACCCGCCGTCGATCACGGAGCGCCGTTCGAACCGGTCCGCTACGGCGATTACCTCATGGAGCGGATCGACAAGAACTACACGCACCGGGTTGCCCGCTGAACGAAAAAAACACCGGGCCGATTGCCTGCCCGGTGTTTTCGATGTGGAAGCCGCAGCTTGACAGCTACGTCTTCTTGGCAAGCGCCTTGGCCTGCTTGATCCATTCGTCGCGTGCGATGCGGCCCTTGAAGTTCAAGTGGTCGTCGACCCAGTCGATTTCTGACTTCTTCCAGGCCGCGATCTGGTCGAAGTGCCACACGCCAAGGCCGTTCAGCACGCCTTCCAGCTTCGGGCCGACGCCGGAGATCAGCTTCAGGTCGTCCGCCTTGCCGCGCCGTGGCTTGGCGAGCTTGCGCGGCCTGGTCGGTCCGGCCGGCTTCTTGGCCACCCGCTTGCGCGCGGCGGGTTTCCTGACCGCAGCCTTTTTCGCCGGTGCCGTCTTGGCGGTCTTGGCGGCAGTGTCGGCCACTGCCGCGCCCGTCAGCGTGGCGACAATCGCCTTGGTTGCCGGACGCGGCGAAGACTTGCGTTTGGCCGGTTTCTTGGCGGCCGGTTTGCCTGCCTTGCCCTTGCCGACCTGGCTCTTGCCGCCGTCCTTCTCGCCGAAAGCGATCACCGGCTCCATGGCGTTGAGATCAGCCTCGTCGATATGGCAGGCGATCTTGTGGCCGCTCGACAGCTCCTTGACCGGCGGCAGTTCCTGCTCGCAGATCGCCCCCAGCTTGCGGTGGCAGCGGGTCTGGAACGGACAGCCCGACGGCGGGTTCATCGGCGAGGGCAACTCGCCCGTCAGCACGATGTGCTTCTTCGACACCGAGGTATCGGCGATCGGCACTGCCGACAGCAGGGCTTCGGTGTAGGGGTGATAGGGCGGTGCGAAGATTTCGTCCACCGTACCTTGTTCCATGATCTGGCCGAGATACATCACCACCACCCGGTCGGCGAGGTACCGCACCACCGACAGGTCATGCGAGATGAACAGCAGCGTGGTGCGCTTTTCGCGCTGGATCTCGGTCAGCAGACCGGTGACCGCCGCCTGCACCGACACATCGAGTGCCGAAACCGGCTCGTCTGCGACGACCACTGAGGCTTCGCCGCCGAAAGCCCGCGCGATACCGATGCGCTGCTTCTGGCCGCCGGAAAGCTGGCGCGGCCGGCGGTGTGCGAAGTCGCGCGGCAGTTTCACCAGGTCGAGCAGCTCCAGCACCTTCTGGTTGGCTTCTTCTTTCGTTGCGGCGACACCGAACTTGCGCAGCACACGGGCGATCTGCGCCCCGACCGAATGGCTCGGATTGAGCGTTTCGAACGGGTTCTGGAACACCATCTGCAGGTCGCCGACCATCTGCGGTTTGCGCTTCTGCACCGGCAGGTGGCCGACATCGATGCCGTCGAGCAGCACCTCGCCGCCGGTTGCCTCTTCAAGCCCCATCAGCACCTTGGCGAAGGTCGATTTGCCGCAGCCGGACTCGCCGACGATGGCCACCGTCTCGGCCTCGCGGGCCTTGAAGTCGATCTTCTCGTTGGCCTTGACGTAACGCACCCGCTCGCCCGACAGCATCGCCTTCACCGAGTTGTCGTGCACCTCGTAGTACTTCTGCATGTTGTTGACTTCGAGGACCACGGGTCCGAATTCGACCGGTGGATGCGACGTGCCTTCCGGCTTGTAGGTATCCCAATCGATCTCCGTATAGCGCGCGCAACGCACCGTATGGCCGGCATCGCCGCCCACCTCGCGCATCTTCAGGCCCGGGGTGTTGCATTCGCCGTCCTTGTAGAAGTCGCAGCGCGGTCCGAAATAGCACCCGGTCGGGCGCTCGTGCGGCAACGGCAGCTGGCCGCGGATCGGCACCAGCGGATGCGCGTGCCGGTCGGTGCCCGGCAGCGGGATCGACGAGAACAGACCACGGGTATAGGGGTGGCGCATGTGGTCGAACACCTGATCGACCGAGCCGAGCTCGACCGCCTGGCCGGAATACATCACGGTGATCCGGTCGCAGGTCTCCAGGATCAGGCCCAGGTTGTGCGAGATGTAGATCATCGATGTGCCGAAGCGCGCCGAGATATCCTTGACCAGTTCAACCACGCCGGCCTCGACGGTCACGTCGAGCGCCGTCGTCGGCTCATCGAGCAGCAGCAGCTTGGGATTGGACAGCAGTGCCATGGCTATGATCACACGCTGCTGCTGGCCGCCCGACAACTGGTGCGGATAGGAGTTCATGATCCGGTCCGGATCGGGCAGCCGCACCGCCGCCAGCATCTCGGTGGAACGTTTGTAGGCTTCGTCCTCACTGGTGTTCTCGTGAATGATCAGCACTTCCATCAGCTGATACTTGATCAGCATGGACGGGTTCAGCGACGCCATCGGCTCCTGGTAGACCATGGAGATGGCCGAGCCGCGGATGTCGCGCAACTCGTCCTCGCTCATGGTGCGCATGTCGCGGCCCATGAACCTGATCTCGCCGTCGACGATGGCGCCGTTCTTGCCCATGTGCTGCATGATGGCCAGCGCCACCGTGGACTTGCCGCAACCGGATTCGCCCACGATACCCACGGCCTCGCCTGGCATGACGGTGAGGTTGAAATCCACCACCGCCGGAATTTCGCCGGACCGCGTGTAATAGGAGATCGAGACGTTCTTGCACTCAAGAACAGGGGTCTGTTTATCGTTCATCCTGTCCTCCTAGTCGCGCAGCGAGATTTCACGCAGGCCGTCGGCCAGCAGGTTCAGCCCCAGCACCAGCGAGGAAATGCACATCGCCGGCCAGATCATCGCGTTCATGCCGAACGACCCGAACTTCTGGGCATCGGAGATCATCTTGCCCCAATCCGGATCGGGCGGCGGCAGGCCGAGGGCCAGATAGCCGAGCAGGGCGATGGTGATGATCACGTATCCAAGCCTCAGGCAGGCATCGACGATCAGCGGCCCGCGCGCATTCGGCAGCAACTCGACGAGCATGATGTAGAGCGGGCTTTCGCCGCGCACTTCCGCCGCCGCGATGTAGTCGCGCGTCTTCAGGTCGAGCACCAGGCCGCGCACGATACGCGCCACCGCCGGCGCGGTACCGAACGTTACCGCGACGATGATGATCACCCCGGACACGAAGATCGGATCGAGCCCGATCGTGTCGGACAGCCAGCGTCCGAAGTCGGACGTCGGCCCGAAGTTGGTCAGGATGACCAGGTAAAGCACCATGAGCGGGAACGACAGCAGGACGTTGCCGATGAACGAGATGATCTCGTCCCACCAGCCGCCGCGGTAACCGGCGATCACGCCGAGCAGCATGCCGACCATGTAGGCAACGATGGTCGCCGCCGCGGCCCAGAACAGCACCAGCCGCGACCCCCAGACGATGCGGGCCAGAATGCTCCGTCCGCGGTCGTCCGAGCCGAGCCAGTAGAACTCGCCCGACTTGGCGGTGGTCAGCCATGGTTTCAGCAGCGCCGTGGCATCCTGTGCCAGCGGGTCCTTGACCGGCAGGATCGGCGCCAGGACGGCCACCAGAACCCAGAACGCCACCAGGGCGGCGCCGACCATGCCGATGCGGGATTCGCGCAGCAGCCCGATGTTGGCGATGAACTTCTTGAACCCCGAGGGGCGTTGAACGGCGGTATTATTGGCAGTCGTATCGCTCATCTCCGCCTCCCTTAGCTAAACCGGATCCGCGGATTGAGCATGGTGTAGCCCACATCCGAGATGAATTGAGACAGAACGGCGACGAACACCGCCACCATGGTGCACGCCTCGATGAGATAGACATCACCGAACAGCGAAGCGTCATAGAGCAGCTTTCCGAAGCCCTTGTAGGAGAAGAACACCTCGACCACGATGACGCCCGAGAGCAGGTAGTTGAGCTGCAGGATCATCACCGTGAACGGCGCGATCAGCGCGTTGCGCAGCGCATGCTTCATCACCACCTGCTTGAACGGCAGCCCCTTGAGGATGGCCGTGCGCACGTATTGCGAGGTGATCACCTCTGCCATCGAGGCCCGCGTCATGCGCGTGTAGTAGCCGAAGTTGTAGATCACCAGCACCATCACCGGCAGCACCAGCTCGTTGAGCGCCACGCCGTTGGCAAACGGCGAGGTGCCCGGCAGCCAGTCGAGCCAGAACACGAAGATCGCCACCAGGAAGGTTGCCGAGGCAAACTCTGGCACTGACGTCGTCAGGACCGAGGCCACCGTGATTGCGCGGTCGCGCGTGCTGCCTTCGGCGATGCCGGAAAGCACACCCATGACCAGCGAGATGCTGACGGTGATCGTGAACACCAGTCCGGCGAGCAGCAGCGTGTTCTTCAGATGCGACCACACCAGGCCCGACACCGGCGCCGACAGCATGAGCGATTCGCCCATGTCGCCGCGGATGAAGTTCCACACCCACTGGAAGTATCGCACCAGCATGGGCGCATTGAGCCCCTGCTGCTCGACCCACCGCATGCGTTGATCGATCGTCGAGTACTGACCCAGCACCTTGGCGGCCAGATTGAGCTCGTCACCTTCGAAAATCCAGAACAGTAGCAAGGAAATGACAAACATGATCAAGATCATGGAGCCAAATCGCTTGGCGGCGAGTGCCAGCATGTTCCCCCTCCCTAACGGTTACACACATCTTGGGAATTGTTCCCTGAAGATGCGGGCCTTTTGCCCGTTTTTTTATTGGTGATCGTAGCAGCCCCCACCCGTACCGCCGGTTGATTTACGGCATGTCGGGACACACAAGCGCCCTGTCACAGGCCTCGGATCATAGCGACATGATGCCGTGGCACGCAACCCGTGAGCCGGCTTCACCCCGATGGGCCACGGATTCTTAACGGCTATCGGCTAGGTTTACCTTGGGGCCCGGTCCCGGCACAGAGCCAGTCCCGGGACACAGGATGGGTTTGTATGACCGCAAAGCAGAAACCTGCAAACACGCAGCCATCGCCAGTGCTGCTGTCCGTCGTCGTGCCGATGTACAACGAGGAAGAGGGCCTGGCCCTGTTTTTCGACCGGCTCGAGCCGGTGCTGCGGGCGATAACGCCTGACTACGAAATCATCTGCGTCGATGACGGATCGAGCGACCGGACCTATCGGTTGCTGCTCGAGCGTCATGAACAGGATCCCCGCATAAAGCTCATCAACCTGTCACGCAATTTCGGCAAGGACATCGCTCTGTCGGCCGGGCTCGATCATGCCCATGGCCAGGCCGTTGTGCCGATCGATGCCGACCTGCAGGACCCGCCTGAACTTATTGCGGACATGATGGAGAAATGGCGCGAGGGCTATGAAGTCGTCTACGCCCGGCGCGCCGACCGCGGCAGCGACACCCGCGCCAAGCGGGTTACGGCGAACTGGTTCTATCGCATTCACAACTACATGGCTGAAATCACCATCCCAGAGAACACCGGCGACTTTCGTCTCCTCGACCAGCGTGTGGTGACCGCCCTGCGCAACCTTCCCGAACGCAACCGGTTCATGAAGGGGCTATTCGCCTGGGTTGGCTACAAGCAGACCAGCCTTGAATATGTCCGTGCCGAGCGCGCCGCCGGTGACAGCAAATGGAAGTACTGGAAGCTGTGGAACTTCGCCCTCGACGGCATCACCGGGTCCAGTACCGTGCCGTTGCGCATCTGGACCTATTTCGGACTGCTCGTTTTCGTGCTGGCCATTCTCTATGCCATGTTCCTGACCATCAGGGTCTGGGTGCATGGTGTCGATGTTCCCGGCTTCGCCTCGATCATGGTCGCGGTGCTGTTTCTCGGCGGCATCAACATTCTGGCGACCGGCATCATCGGGGAGTATCTCGGCCGCATCTTTACCGAAGTCCGCAACCGACCGCTATACCTCGTGCGCGAAGCGCACGGCATCGACCCGCGGCCGCACTGAGCGGAATGGATTGAGGGCCAACGGCCATGCAGCGCGACGTCTATGAACGCTTGGACCGGATCGAAGACCGTCACTGGTGGTTCGTCGCCCGCCGTGCTGTGTTGAGCGCGGCGATCGAGCGGCTCGGCAAACTCAACGGCAAACCCAAAATACTCGAGGCCGGTTGTGGCACGGGCGGCAACCTGGAAATGTTGTCCGGCTTCGGTGACCTCGTTGCCTTTGAGCCCGACAGGGATGCCCGCAAGATGGCTGCTCACAAGCACACCTGCGAGATCCTCGAAGGTTATCTGCCCGAAGGCATTCCTTACGGCGGCCGGCGGTTCGACCTGATTGCGGCATTTGATGTCATCGAACATGTCGAGCGCGACGTGGAGAGCCTGGCCGCGCTGCGCGGGCGGCTCAACCCGGGCGGCCGCCTGATCATGTCGGTGCCGGCCCTACCCTGGCTGTGGAGCGCCCACGACGAGCACCACCACCACTTTCGCCGCTACACTCGTGCCACCCTGGCCGCTGCGCTGCGCGGTGCCGGCTTCGGGAATATCGAGATCACCTACTACAACACCCTGCTGTTTCCGCTGGTCGCCGGCGTGCGCGGCATCAAGAAGCTGTTCAATCTGTCTGACAGTTCCGACGATCACCTGCCGGCAGCTCCGGTCAATGCGATCCTGCGCATGATCTTCGCCAGCGAGCGCTTTCTGATCGGCCGGGTTAACCTGCCCATCGGCGTTTCGCTTCTCGCGGTCGCCGAAGGCGAACGCTAGCGCCATGCTGCTGCGCCAGGCCAAGCGCTTTGCCATCACCGGCGGTGCCGCGACCGTGGCGCATGTCGTTGCCGGGCTGGCGCTGCACCATCTGGTCGGACTGTCGCCATTGTGGGCGAACTTCCTTGCCTTCCTCACCGCGTGGAGCGTGAGTTATCTCGGCAACTGGTTCTGGACGTTCGAGGCGCGGACCACGCATCGCTATTCCGCCCCGCGCTTTCTCATCGTCGCGCTCGGCAGCTTCGCCCTCAACCAGGCCATCGTCTGGTTCACGACAGGCATCCTCGACTGGCCGTTCTGGCTGGCGCTGGTCCCCGTCGTCATCATCGTGCCGCTGGCCGGCTTCCTCGCCAGCCGCTACTGGGCCTACAACGACAGACATGCCGCAAATCAGGCCGACACCGCCTGAGAACACCCGCTGTCATCTCATCCCGGTACACCCGTCAGCAAATCGGTCGCCCGGCGCCGCCGGCGCCTAGACCCAGGGGCAGTTTGAGTTGCGGTCGCCGAAGGTGCGGCCCTGGTCGTAGCGGGTGAGCGCGAAGGGCGAGAGCGCTTCGACAGGTTGTGACGTTGTGAGCAACTCCGCCACCAGCTTGCCGACGCCCATCATCTTGTAGCCGTGGTTCGAGTCGGCGATCATGTAGGCATTATCGGCGACCCAGTCGAAGATCGGCACATTGTCCGGCGTGAACGCGCCGATGCCGCCGTTCGGCCGCTCCTTGAAGTTGGCCCGGCAGCCCTTGAAGCGGTCCATCAGGTAGGCAAGCGTGCCGCAGTAGTAGTCGGCGAACCACTCGTCGGCCTGATAGAGGTCGTTGTCGTGACCGTAGGGGTCAAGCTGCGCATCCGGCCCGATCTTGATCGGAATGGTGCCGCCCTGAATGCCCGGCGCGCCGACCCGTTCGGCGGCATAGCGCAGGTAGGTGTAGAAGTGCAGGTCCGGAAACTCGCGGCCGTTCTCGGCCACCACCGGCGTGTTCATCAGTTCGACGTGCAGCACCGGCGGATCCTTGTCATCGGCAGTGCGGTAACTCTCGCCCTCCGGCAGATAGACCTCGCCCTCCAGCAGCCGCCAGAAGGTCCACATATCGGCATCCTCGACCACACCACCATCGGGATAGCGCATGTTGAGGGTTTTCGATTTTCCGAGCCAGTCCCAGTGCTGGGTCACCCAGGCCCCGGCACAGATGATCACGCAGTCGGCCTTTATATCGCCGGCCGAGGTCTTGACTGTTTCGATGCGCCCGTTCGCCATGTCGTAGCCTTCGACCGCCGGGCCGAAGAAACACTGCACGCCCCACTGTTCGCACTTTTCATGCAAGCCCCGTACGGCAAGGTGGGTGCCGGCGTAGCCCGAGGGCTTTTCGTGCAGCACCACATCGGCCCTGTCGGTGTTGTAGTCCGGCCAGATCGACTTCAGGAACGATTTGGCCTCTTTTCCGACATAGACGTCGGAGGTGTAGCCGGCATCGTTCTGGCTCTTGTGCATGTTGAGATAATCGGCTTCCTGATTGCTCTCGCCGACCGACACATAGCCGACCTGCTGGAAACCGAAGTTGCCCGGGTCCGACTGCCAGACATCGACGGAGTGGCGCAGGATCGTGTGCAACGGCGAGGTCATGTAAAGGTTGCGCACACAGCCACAGGCCACTCCGGTGGCGCCGGCCCCCGGCCCCGTTTTGTCAATCAGGATGACGTCAGAACCCTTGCCCTTGCCGGATTTTTCCAGCGCCATTGCCAGGTGCCAGGCCGTTGACATGCCGTGCATGCCGGCGCCGATAACGACATAAGGGGCCGATTGCGGCAACGTGAGTTCGCTCATGAAACGTTCCTTCGAGCTTTTCGTTCAGTGTTTCAGACTGCCGGGCAGCGGATGCGCCACCGGCTCCTTCGGTTTCAGACCGTAGCGGGCGATGATCCGCCAATAGCCCTTGATCAGATATCCGCAATTGTCCTTCAGCAGCCGCTCCTTGTTGGCGCGATAGTAGCCCGGCAGCTTGTACCAGGCCATATTGGGATGTTCATGGTGCGCCATGTGCAAGTTGTTGTTGAGCAGCATCAGCGAGATCACCGGATTGGCCTCGACGACAATCGTCCGGCAGCCAATCTGGTCATGCGCCCGGTGTTCGGCATAGGACCGCATCAGGGTCAACGACAGGCCCCAGTAGGCTATGCCGATGACGTACTGCCAGAACGCCATGCCGCACACCTGGGTGACCCACAGCCACACCAGCACCAGCCCGGCACAGTGTGCCAGCCAGACGCCGGCAACGGCACGATTGCCCGCGACGACGGCGGCGATCTCATCCTTCAAGAAATGCGCCGCCGCCATGACCGGCCCGATGATCATCCGCCCGGCGAACGTGTTGTTGATCGTGTAGATCGTCCGCAACAGCGCCGGCGTCCGCGCCCAGGCCTGCGGGTCCATGTAATAGGATTCCGGATCGATGTCCGGGTCGGTCAGGTGGTCATTGTTGTGATGCTTCAGATGCATCGCCTTGTAGCGCCGGTAAGGGTACAAGAGCCCGACCGGCAGCCAAACCAGCGCTTCGTTGATCAGGCTGGATCGCGTCGGATGTCCGTGCACCGCCTCATGCTGCAGGGAACCCATCATACAGACCAGGAAGGCGCCGAGCGGTGTGGCTACAAACCAGCCCAGCTCCTGCCAGAAATACGTCACCAGCCCGTAGCCGCACCACACGGCTGCGATGAGCGCCAAAGTCTGCCATTCAATGCCTTGCCCGCCTGTCGCGCGGACGCTCTCGGTTGCACTCACGTTGTATGTCCCTAGGGTCAGGACCCATTAATTGACGCCATTCTGCGCAGCGGGAGTGCCCGCTGAGCAGGCAGACAGGCGCTGGAAACCTGGTTGGTTTGCAAGCCTGTCTAACGCACTCAGCGGGCACTTCCGCTGCGCCCGCAGGGTTCGCCAAGGAGGGCTCGCCTGCAGGCAAACAATGCTCGATAAGGCATAAAGCCTGATCTTGCGCTTGTTTTCCAGCATTCGAACTCTCCTTGGCGAACAGAATGGCGTCAATTAATGGGTCCTGACCCTAGCCCTTGCGGCAAGGGTACTGCTGACAGCTGCTGTCACAAAGGAGATTCTGCGCACAAAGCGTTTATGATTGCACGCAAATGTAAAGTATGTTGATTATTGTAAACATACGCCAAAATATTACCTCCCCTAGAAGAGCAGGGCTATCGCAAATGTCAGTGTTGATATCCGATTGGCAGCACAATCTTGCCTTCCTCGGGCTTGACCCGAGGACCCAGAAAGCCACTTGCGCCGAATTCGCTGCACTCTGGGTCCTCGGATCAAGCCCACTACTGTCCGGTTTAACGTTGGGTGAAGGCACATTTCTTCCATTGCATCGGATAGTTGCATGCGCTGAAGAAAGCTCCGACATGATTCCGGCTTGGCTCCCTGGCATTCCCTCCCCTAGAAAAGGGGAGGGCTAGGGCGGGGATTGATGGCGGTGCAAAAGATTGAAATCGTTGCCGAATTGCACCGCCATCAACCCCCATCCCAACCTTCCTCCTTTCTGGGGGAAGGAGCAATCATCGCTTAACCGGACAACAGTGGGTCAAGCCCGAGGAAGGCAGAAAACAAAGTCCAAAACCATATGCGATAGCCCTGCCTAGAAAGGGGACAGGGCCTATCATTCCGGAGAGCAAGCCAACATGGACAAGCGCGAAACCGTCGACATTTTCCGCACGCGCATCACCGACCTGATCGAGCGCACCGGCCTGTCGCGCTCGCGCTTTGCCGCCAGTGCCGGGCTTGACCGTTCCACCCTGTCGCAGCTCTTGTCGGACACCAACGTGCGTCTGCCACGCGCCGAGACCATCGCCCGCATCGCCACCCGCCACTCGGTCAGCATAGACTGGCTGCTCGGCCTGTCGCAGGAAGACCTTGTCGCCACCGACATCGTGCCGCAACTGGTGATCGAACCCGACGCGGCCATCCCGGCTGACGAACGCCTTGAGCGCTGGCAGGACGAAGCGCGCGGCTACAAGACCCGGTATGTGCCCGCCACGCTGCCCGACCAGCTGAAGATCGACGAGGTGATCGCCTATGAAACCGGCAAGCTGGGAGAACAGGCAGCCGAGGCATGGGAGGACATCGCCCGCATGCGCATGTCGCAGCTTGAGCAGCCGGCGAGCGAAATAGAGGTCTGCTCGCCGCGCCAGGCCGTGCTCGACTTCGCCAGCGGCTGCAGCATGTGGCGCGACCTGCCGCAGGCGGTGCGCAAGCGCCAGCTTGAACATATGCGCGACAAGCTCCGCGCCGATTATCCCTCCTACCGCTGGTTCCTCTACGATGGCCGCGAACGCTTTTCCGTGCCCTACACCGTGTTCGGTCCCAAGCGCGCCGCGGTCTATGTCGGAGACATGTACTTCGTGTTCAATTCCACCGAGCACATCCGCGCCCTGACCGGCCATTTCGACGACCTGATCCGTCATGCCGTGGTGCAGCCCAACGAAGCTGACACCTTCATTGCCTCGCTGCTGGAGGAAATGTCATGAGCGCCGGCCTCGGCCTGATCGCCTCGCTGCCGATGTATGACCTTCCCGAAGTCCGCCCGGCCAACACCGCGATATGGAAGGCCGTGCGCGACCGCCTGCGCGATGCCGGCATGGCAAATGTCCCCGATGAACTTGAGCGTGACGGCAACGTCGAGCGCCACTGGTCGAGCGAGCGCCTGCTGTTCTCTCAGACCTGCGGCTATCCGCTGACCCATGCCTACGACGGCAAGCTGCAGTTGCTCGCCACACCGCTGTACGCCGTGCCCGGTTGTGTGGACGCGAACTACCGCAGTTTCATCGTCGTTGCCGAACAAGACGCCTTTCGTAAACCTGCCGATCTGGCCGGCCGGCGCGCTGCTTACAACACGGACGATTCGATGTCCGGCATGCTGGTGTTGAAGTCGGTGTTCGCACCACATTCAAGCGCCGGCCGCTTCTTCGGCGACGTGATCTGCTCGGGCGGCCACGCCCGCTCCATGCAGATGGTTGCCGACGGCGCCGCCGATGTCGCAGCCATAGACTGCGTCACCTATGCCCTGTTGCAGCGCCACCGCCCACAACTTACCGGCAGGTTGCGCATCATCGCCGAGGGACCGCTCGCCCCGTCGCTGCCATTTGTCACCTCGCCCGGCATGGCCTCACAACAAGTTGACATGCTCCGCCAGGCGCTTGTTTCGGTGATCGCCGACCCCACATTCAGGCAAGCTCGCGAACAGTTGTTCCTGTCCGGCGTTGCCGTCCTGCAGCGCAGCGACTATGAGCGCATACTGGATATCGAACGTGAAGCAGACGCCCTGGGCTACCGAACCCTAGCCTGAAGGCGCTGACGGAGGAACCGACGCCAATGATCGATCTATACACCTGGAGCACTCCGAACGGCCGCAAGGCGTCCATCGCCCTTGAGGAAATGAGCCTGGCCTACGAGGTCCATCCGATCAACATCATGAAGGACGAACAGTTCCAGCCGCACTTCCTCAAGATATCGCCAAACAACCGGATTCCCGCCATTGTCGACCGTGAAACCGGTCAATCGGTGTTCGAATCCGGTGCCATTCTGATCTACCTGGCTGAAAAGACGGGAAAGTTTCTTGCTGCCGAGGGTCCGGAAAAATGGGCCGCACTGCAATGGCTGATGTGGCAGATGGGCGGCCAGGGGCCGATGTTCGGCCAGGCCCACCACTTCCTGCAGTTCAACCCCGGAAAGGCACCCTATGCCGAGGCGCGCTATGGCAACGAAGCCAAGCGGCTCTACGGCGTCCTCGACCGCCGTCTGGCCGAAGTGGAATATGTCGCCGGCGACTACTCCATTGCCGACATGGCGATCTTTCCCTGGTGCGCCCGGTTCGAATGGCAGCGGGTTGATTTGAACGCGTACAAGAACGTCGTCAGATGGTATAATGATCTGTCAGCGCGCCCGACAGTGCAGCGCGGCTACAGGGTGCCGGATGATACTCAGGACATTCCACGGCCTTGAGGCGCCCGCGAACTGCACCCGGAAACGGCGTGAAACGAAATGGAACATTCCGGGAAACGGGCGAACAGGAACGAAAAGGCGATGAAACGGTTTGCGTATAGTCTCGCGTTATGCCTGGGCCTGCTGCTGGCGGCGGCCTCCGTCCCGTCCCATGCCCAGCAGGCCGAAGCCCTGGTGGTGGGTGTCGATGAAGTGCGCCAGGAGCCCCTGTCGCAGACCGTCGCGGTGATCGGCCAGGTCGTCGCCCAGCGCTCGAGCCGGGTCGCCGCACAGGTTGCCGGAGCGGTGCGCAAGCTGCATGCCGACGTCGGCGATCGTATCGAGGCCGGCGCCGTCATCGCCGAACTCGACAGCGACACCAAGCGCGCCGAACGCGATGTGCTCTATGCCCAGCTTGAAACCGCCCGGGCCGAATTCAAGACCGCGCAGATACAGCTGACGCTGGCCCAGCAGGAACTTGACCGCCAGCAGCGGCTGGAAAAGTCCGGCGCATTCTCCAAATCCCGCTTCGAGACAGCCCAACAGGAGGTCCTCAAGGCGCAGTCCGAGATCGAACGCACCAAGGCGGTGATGGCGACCCGGCGTGCTTCCGCCCGGGTTCTGGAGCTTGAGATCGAACGGGCGCGGATCAAGGCGCCGTTTACCGGCATCGTCGTTGAGCGCGTGACCGACAGCGGCAACTACCTGCGGGTCGGCGATCCGGTCATAAGGATCCTTTCCGACGACCAGTTGGAGATCGAGGCCGAAGTGCCCTCGCTGCGCATCGCCGGACTGAAGCCCGGCTATCGTGTCGCGGCCAACCTGGAGGACGGCACGACGTTTTCCGCCGTTGTGCGCGCCGTTCTGCCGGTCGAGAACCCGATGACCCGCACCCGCCCGGTACGCTTTCAGCCCAACTGGCCGGACAATATCGCCCGGCTGGCCGATGCCCAGTCGGTCACCGTGCATCTGCCGGTCGGCCCGCCGCGCGACGTGGTGACGGTGCACAAGGACGCCGTCGTCCGCAAGGCCGGCGAGGCGGTGGTGTTCGTCGTCGATGAGGGCACCGCCAATCCGCGCACCGTGCGGCTTGGCGAGGCGACCGGATCGCGCTTCGAGGTGCTGGCCGGTCTGAAGGCCGGTGAGGTCACCGTGGTGCGCGGCAACGAGCGCCTGGTGCCCGGCACCAGGGTGAAGGTCAGGACCGGATCGTAACGCGGACGCTGCCACAATGAACCTCATCAAGGCATCCATCGAACGGCCCATCGCGGTGGTCTCGGCCGTCATCATGGTGGTGCTGTTCGGCTGGTTGGCGCTGCAGACCATTCCCATCCAGCTTGCCCCGGACGTCGACCGGCCGGTGATCACCGTCAACACCTTCTGGCCCGGCGCCGCGCCGGCCGAGATCGAGCGCGAGATCACCAACCGCCAGGAAGAGGTGCTCAAGGGCATCAGCAATCTGAAGTCCATCGAGAGCCGCTCGTCGCGCGGTTCGGCCCGCGTCACGCTCGAATTCCAGGTCGGCACCAACATGGACAAGGTGCTGCTGCTGGTCGCCAACCGGCTCGACCGGGTGATCGGCTATCCCGAAGAGGCCGACGAACCGACCCTGTCGCTGGCCGGCGCCGAGGACCGGCCGATCGCCTGGTTCATCCTGACCCGGCTGCCCGGCAACACCCGGCCCGTGCACGAGTACGGCGACTTCATGCGCGAAGTGATCCAGGACCGCATCGAGCGGGTCGACGGGGTGTCCGAGGTCAAGCCGCGCGGCGGCAGCGCGCGCGAGATCAGGGTCACGGTGCGGCCTGAACTGCTGGCCCGCTATCGCCTGACCGTCGCGGAGGTGACGAACGCCCTGCGCCGCGCCAACGCCGCGATCAGCGCCGGCGATGTCGAGGAGGGCAAGCGCTCGTATATTGTGCGCACCGATGGCGAACTCAACACGCTTGCCGCCGTGCGCGAGGTCGTGTTGCGCGCACAGCAGGACGCGGCCACCGGCCGTATCGGCCGGGTGGTCGTCGGCGATGTGGCGGCCGTGGCCTTCGGGTACAAGGAGCCGGCCGCCAGCATTCGCCAGCAGGGCGAGGTTGCGCTGGCATTCAGCGTTCAGCGCCAGGTCGGCGCCAATGTGATCGCCACCATGGCCGGCATTCGCGAAGCGGTCGAGGAACTGAAGGCCGGGCCGATCCCCGATGCCGGCCTCAAGGTGCAGCAGGTCTATGACGAGACCGACTACATCAACTCCTCCGTCAATCTGGTGCAGCAGAACATCTGGGTCGGCGGCACGCTGGCGGCGGTCATCCTGCTGATCTTCCTGCGCTCCTGGCGCGCCACGCTGATCGTCTCCATCGCCATACCCGTTTCGGTCATCGGCTCGTTCGTTGCCATGGCCGCCCTGGGCCGGTCGCTGAACGTCATATCGCTGGCCGGCCTTGCCTTTGCCGTCGGCATGGTGGTCGACGCCGCGATCGTCGTGCTCGAGAACATCTACCGCCTGCGCGAGCGCGGCATGCCCGCCGCCAGGGCCGCCTATGAAGGCGCCCGCCAGGTCTGGGGCGCGGTTGCCGTGTCGGCCCTGACCACGGTCATGGTGTTCATTCCGATCCTCGTCATGCAGCTCGAGGTCGGCCAGCTGTTCCGCGACATCGCCGTGGCGATCTCGGTTTCGGTGCTGCTGTCGCTTGTCGTGTCGGCGACCGTGCTGCCGGCCCTGTCGAGCCGCCTGCTGATCAACTCGCACCGCACCGGGCGGCTGTTTCTGCCGGGCATCGACCACTTCGCCAACGGGTTCGTCGCCCTGGTCACCGGCTATGCCCGCATGGTACTGAGGAGCAGGGTTCTGTCCCTGACTGTCGTTGCCGCGGTGTCATGCGCAACCGCGCTCGCCGCCTGGACCTATCTCCCCAAGCTTGAATACCTGCCGAACGGCAACCGCAACCTGGTGTTCGTCAGCCTGATCCCGCCGCCGGGCTACAACCTGACCACCATGACCGAGATCGCCACCCGCTTCGAGGACGCAACCCGGCCCATGTGGGCCAGCGAGACCGGTCCTGAGTCCAAGCCCGGCGAACCGCCGAAGATGGATCGGTTCTTCTTCGTCGCCAGTCCGCGGTTCACCTTTATCGGCGCTGCTGCCGTCGATCCCAGCAAGGCGGCCGGCCTGCGCCGCCCGATGAACGAGATCGTCTACCAGCAGCCCGGCACCTTCGGCTTTGCCGGCCAGCTGTCACTGTTCGGCCGCGGCCTCGGCGGCACCCGGCAGATCGCCCTCGACATTTCCGGGCCCGACCTTGAGCAGGTCTTCGGCATCGCCGGCCGCGCCGCCGGCAAGGTCGAGGCACTGCTGCCGCGCAATGAGGGCAACGGTTTCCGGCCGGTGCCCGGGCTTGAACTGGGTGCGCCCGAGGTGCGGGTGATCCCGGACCGCGCCCGGCTGGCCGATGCCGGGGTGTCGACCCGCGATCTCGGACAGGCGATCGATGCCTTCAACGACGGCCTCAGGGTCGCCGAGGTGACCATCGGCAACGACCGCGTCGATCTGATGCTGAAGGGCGACAGCGGCCAGGCCGAGCAGACCCAGAGCATCGCCAATCTGCCGGTGGTCACGGCGCAAGGGCTGATCGTGCCGGTGTCCTCGCTGGCCCGGGTCGAAATGACCGCCGGGCCGACTGAGATCCGCCACAAGGAACGTTCGCGCACCGTGTCGCTGATGATCACGCCGCGCGACGATATCTCGCTTGAAACCGCACTCGCCATGTTGCGCGCCGATGTGATTGGCGCCCTCAAGTCCGAAGGCCTGCCGGACGGCATCCGCATGCGTCTGTCCGGCACCGCCGACAAGCTGGAGGTGACCTGGAACGCCATGCAGGGTCAACTGCTGATCGCCCTGATCATCGTCTTTCTGGTGATGGCGGTGCTGTTCGAGAGCTTCGTCTATCCGCTGATCATCATGCTGTCGGTGCCGCTGGCCGCCGCCGGCGGCGTGGGAGGGCTGACGGTGCTCAACATGTATGTGCCGCAACGCCTCGACATGCTGACCATGCTCGGCTTCGTCATCCTTGTCGGCATTGTCGTCAACAACGCTATCCTGCTGGTCCACCAGACCCTGCTGCACATCCGCCAGGAAGGCATGGACGCCCGCGACGCGATCATCGAGGCAACCCGCAACCGTGTGCGGCCGATTTTCATGTCGACGCTGACCAGCGTGTTCGGCATGCTGCCGCTGGTGATCCTGCCGGGTGCCGGGTCCGAGTTGTATCGGGGCCTGGGGTCGGTTGTCGTCGGCGGTCTGTCGCTGTCGGCGCTTCTGACCCTGATCATCATCCCGCCGATGCTGTCGCTGGTCGTCGGTCCGCTGGAAGCGCGTCGCGGCGCGCGTGACGCGAAAGAGGAAACAGCGGTTCAGGCGGCTGAGTAGGTATGGAGCACAATATCCCCCTCCCCCTTGTGGGGAGGGGTTAGGGGTGGGGCTCCCACGGTGCCAATTGGCTTGACATCGTAGCTCTTGCGCCGCCCGTGCCCCACCCGACCGGTGCTGCGCACCGCCCACCCTCCCCACAAGGGGGAGGGGATTCCGCTCGTCTTTAGACCCTCAGCTCCTCAATCGCGCAACCGCCTTGTCCCGCCCGATCAGCGGCAGGAGGCGGGCGAGTTCCGGGCCGTGGTCGAGGCCGGTCAGCGCCAGGCGCAGGGGCATGAACAAGGCTTTGCCCTTGCGGCCCGATGTATCCTTGAGCGCTGCAGTCCAGGTCTTCCAGGTTGTCTCATCAAACGCACCGCAGGGCAGGGCGCTTGCCGCGGCCGTGATGAACTCGGCGTCCTCGGCGCCGACCACCGGATCAATGTCGCCGAAGGTCACCCGATGCCATTGGGCGATCTCGGCAAGTTTGGAGATGTTCTCGCGCGCCGCCAGCCAAAAGGTCTCGCCGCCATCGCACCCAAGGTCGGCGAGCCGTTCTGCAATCTCGTCATAGGGCGTTTCATGCAACAGCCGCGTGTTGAGATTGGCCAGTTCCGCCTCATCGAACCGGGCCGGCGCCCGCGACAGCTTGCCGAGGTCGAACCGGTCGACCAGCCCGGCCATATCGTGATGTGGCACGATCGCCTCGGATGTGCCGAGCAGGGCGGCATGCGAAACCACGGCCATCGCCTCCAACCCGGCCTCGCGCAGGCCTGCGATGGACAATGAGCCGAGGCGCTTGGACAGCCCCTTGCCATCGGCACCGATGAGCAGGCTGTGGTGGGCGAAGGCCGGGGCTTCGCCCCCGAGCGCCTCGAACAGGTCGACCTGCACCGCCGCGTTGGTCACATGGTCCTCGCCGCGGATCACGTGGCTGACGGCCATGTCCATGTCGTCGACCACCGAGGGCAGGGTGTAGAGATAGGTACCGTCGCCGCGGATCAGAACCGGGTCGGACACGCTGGTCAGATCGAACGACTGTTCGCCGCGAACCAGGTCGTGGAACACCACGGTGCGTTCGTTGAGCTTGAAGCGCCAGTGCGGTGTGCGGCCTTCGCTTTCCAGCTTGGCCCGGTCATCGTCGCTGAGCCCCAGCCCGCTGCGGTCGTAGACCGGCGGTTTGCCGCGCGCCAGAAGCCGCTTGCGCTTGCGCTCCAGCTCGTCCGGTGTCTCGTAGCAGGCATAGAGCCGGCCATCGGCCTTCAGCCTGTGCGCCGCCGCATCGTAAAGCGCGAACCGCTTCGACTGATAGTGCACGATATCCGGCGCGATGCCGAGCCAGGCCAGGTCGTCCGCGATGCCGTCGGCAAATTCCTGGCGCGAACGCTCCGGGTCGGTGTCGTCGAATCGCAGCACGAACTCCCCGCCTGCCTTGCTGGCGAACAGCCAGTTGAGGATCGCGGTGCGGGCATTGCCGATGTGGATTCGGCCCGTCGGCGACGGGGCAAAGCGGACACGTGTCGTCATGGTGTTGCGGTTTAGAGGACGCTGCGCGCGAGCACAAGCACCCGATGTCGCCAATTGCCCGCAAGCCCGCTATGGTGCGCGCCATGAAGCAGTCGCAGCATGAAATGACCGTCGAAACATCCGGTCAGGGGCTCTACGAGATCACCCGGCCGGCCGCCTGCTTCGTTCGCAATACAGGGCTCGCCGCCGGCCAGCTTACCGTGTTCTGCCGCCACACGTCAGCCTCGCTGATCATCCAGGAGAACGCCGACCCGGATGTCCAGCGCGACCTCAAGGAATTCTTTGCCCGCCTGGTGCCCGAAGGCATGGCCTGGCTGCACCATACCTCGGAAGGTCCTGACGACATGCCGGCCCACATCAAGGGCGCCCTGACGGCATCATCGCTGACCGTCCCCGTAACCGGCGGCGCCATGTCGCTCGGCACCTGGCAGGGCATCTACCTGTTCGAACACCGCACCCGCCCGCACCGCCGGCGGGTGATGCTGCATGTGGTCGGCGAATGATCCTCAACATCGCAATCTCCGGCTACCGCTCGATCCGCGACCTTGTCGTCCCGCTGGACCGCCTGACGGTGATTACCGGCGCCAACGGCACCGGCAAGTCGAGCCTCTACCGCGCCGTGCGCCTGTTGGCCGAGGTGGCGCAGGGCCGGGCGATCGGCGCGCTCGCACGCGAAGGCGGACTGCAATCGACTTTGTGGGCCGGTCCGGAAACGATTTCGCGGACGATGAAGGACGGCAGCGTTCCGGTTCAAGGCACGCGCCGCAGCGGCCCGGTGGCGCTCAGGCTGGGCCTGGCGGATGAAGATTATGGTTACGCCATCGACCTCGGTCTGCCCGTACCTGAAGACGGCACGATATTCGGCTTTGATCCGGTCATCAAGGCCGAAGCCTTGTGGGCCGGCGAATCGCTCAGCCGCCGCAACGTGCTGGCCACGCGCAATGCCGGCGCCGTGCAGGTGCTGCAGGAGGATGGCACCCGGCGCATGATCACCACCAGCCTGGCACCGTTCGACAGCATGATGACCCACACCGCCGATGCAAAGAACGCACCGGAACTGCTGACCATGCGCGAGCGCATGCGCGCCTGGCGCTTCTACGATCACTTCCGCACCGACAGTGACGCTCCGGCTCGCCGCGCTCAAATCGGCACCCGCACCACGGCATTGGCGTCCGACGGCGCTGATCTCGCCGCTGCCTTCCGGACCATAGAGGAGATCGGTGACCGGCGCGGCTTGCACGCGGCGATCGCCGATGCCTTTCCCGGCAGCGAGGTCGGTTTGGACGTGCAGGACGGCCGCTTCGAGCTGACCATGCGCCAATCCGGCTTGCTGCGCCCCTTGCGCACCGCCGAACTGTCCGACGGCACCTTGCGCTACCTGCTGCTCGTCGTGGCGCTGTTCACCCCACGCCCGCCGCCGCTCATCGTCCTGAACGAACCTGAGACCAGCCTGCACCCGAGCCTGCTGGACCCGCTTGCCCGGCTCGTTTCCAACGCATCGAAGTACAGTCAGATTCTTGTCGTCACCCACGCCGCCGGCCTCGTCAAGGCGCTCGCCGGGGCGCCCGGCAGCATCAGCCACGAGTTGGAAAAACAGCTCGGCGAAACGGTGATAGAGGATTGTGATTATGTCAGCTGGAATTGGCCATCGCGCTAGGTGATCAACTCTCGATTTCGATCAGCGGCCATACCTCGTCGAAGTGATCCACCACATGATCCGGATCGAACGCCGAGACGTGTGTGTCGGTATACCCGAAACTGACCGCAATGACCGGGACACCGGCAGCCTTGGCGGTGGCGATGTCGGTGGCGCTGTCGCCGATCATGATGGAAGGGCCGGACGCGCCGCCGGCCCGCTTGACCGCCGCGTGATAGGGCGCCGGATCGGGCTTGGCGATACCGATGGTGTCCGGCCCGATGATGGCGCCGAAGTAGTGCGACAGGTTCAATTCGTCGATCAGCCTGACCGACATGGCCTCCAGCTTATTGGTGCAGATCGCCATCGGCAATCCGGCCGAGCGGCACCGTTCCAGTAGCGTCGGGACACCTTCGTACGGCGCGCTATTAACGGCGATGTTGGCCATGTAGTGATCGATGAAATCCTGGTACAGCGGCTCCAGACGGATCGGATCGAGTGACGTGCCCGTCAGGGCAAAACCGCGTTCGATCAGCTTGCGGGCGCCCTGGCCGACCATCTCGCGTACCTCGTCCAGGGAAACCGGCCTTCTGCCGTGGGCCGTGAGTACGGCATTGGTTGCTGCTGTCAGATCGGGGGCCGTATCGACCAATGTGCCGTCCAGGTCGAACACGATCGTTTTGCGGGTCATCGTTTAATCCCGTGCTGCGCAAGGGTGGTAAATGTCCCTCGACAAGACGCCTTGCTGAATCACTTTGTCAACGGCTTAGAGCGTTTTCTAATACCATCGGTACTTCCGTTCGACTCATGCCGGAATTGAAAACCGGCGTCATTTCGACACGGTACACAAGTCGGAAAAGTCTAACGTCAATACCGCTGGCATAAAACGCTCGAATCCATTTGTCTGCTTGTTCATTCGCCGTCTGAGATTGTTGAATCATTCTGTAAAGAAGCGCCAGGACCCGTCTCAACCATTGCCGTTAAGTGATTCAGATGACTCGCGATTTCGTTGACGGACAAATTGCCACCACACGCCCTCGTGCGGGTGGAAGCCGCTTTGTCCGCTTCAAGCGTTGTGCTAAGACGCCGGGCCAAGATCGAATTTCAGGAGGTGTGCCATGGACGTTCAAAAATCACAGGCCCTGCGCGACATCGTCAAGGACCAGTCCTTGCTGCGCGAGGAATGCTACATCAACGGCAAGTGGGTCGGCAGCGACGACAAGATCGAGGTCACCAACCCGGCAACCGGCGACGTGATCGCCACGGTGCCGAAACTCGGCCAGGCCGAAACCGCTGAGGCCATCGCCGCCGCTGATGCGGCCATGAAAGGCTGGGCTGCCAAGACCGCCAAGGAGCGCTCCAACATCATGCGCGCCTGGTACAACCTGATGATGGAGAACGCCGAGGACCTAGCCCAGATCATGACCGCTGAACAGGGCAAGCCGCTGGCCGAAGCGCGCGGCGAGATCGGCTACGGTGCCTCGTTCATTGAGTTCTTCGCCGAGGAGGCCAAGCGCATCAATGGCGAAACCATCCCGACCCACAAGGCCGATGCCCGCATCGTCGTCATCCGCCAGCCGGTCGGTGTCGTCGCCGCGATCACGCCGTGGAACTTCCCCAACGCCATGATCACCCGCAAGGCCGGCCCGGCACTGGCCGCCGGCTGCTCGATCGTCATCAAGCCGGCATCCGAAACACCGCTGTCGGCCCTTGCCCTGTGTGAACTGGCCGAGCGTGCCGGTATCCCCGCCGGCGTCGTCAACGTCGTCACCGGCAAGGCCTCGGCCATCGGCGGCGAGATGACGTCGAACCCGACCATCCGCATGCTGACGTTTACCGGCTCCACCGAGATCGGCAAGATCCTCATGGAGCAGTGCGCCGCGACCGTGAAGAAGGTCGGCATGGAACTCGGCGGCAATGCCCCGTTCATCGTCTTCGACGATGCCGACCTTGACGCCGCCGTTGCCGGCGCCATGGCATCGAAGTACCGCAACGCCGGCCAGACCTGCGTCTGCGCCAACCGCATCCTGGTCCAGGACGGTGTCTACGATGCCTTTGCTGAAAAGCTTTCCGCCGCCGTTGCCCAGATGAAGGTCGGCAATGGTGTCGAGGACGGTATCACCACCGGCCCGCTGATCAACAAGGCCGCCGTCGACAAGGTGCTGGAGCACATTCAAGACGCCGTCTCAAAGGGCGCCAGCGTCGTCTCCGGCGGCAATGCGCTCGGCGGCAACTTCGTCGAGCCGACCATCCTGCGCGACGTGACGACCGACATGGCGGTCACCCGCGAGGAGACCTTCGGTCCCGTCGCGCCGCTGTTCCGCTTTTCGACCGAGGAAGAGGCCATCGCCATGGCAAACGACACCGAGTTCGGCCTGGCGTGCTACTTTTACACCCGCGACGTCGGCCGGGTGTGGCGCGTCGGCGAAGGCCTCGACTACGGCATCGTCGGCATCAATGAAGGCATCATCTCCACCG
Source organism: Aestuariivirgaceae bacterium (assembly GCA_965216335.1). Classification (GTDB taxonomy): domain Bacteria; phylum Pseudomonadota; class Alphaproteobacteria; order Rhizobiales; family Aestuariivirgaceae; genus JAHEJE01. Next base: position 3,271,212 of record OZ244154.1, read on the forward strand.
AGGTCGCCCCGTTCGGCGGCGTCAAGGAGTCGGGTGTCGGCCGCGAGGGTTCCCAGCACGGCATGGATGAATTCGTCGAGATGAAATACATGCTGATGGGCGGTCTCTGACCGGTGTTGCCCGACGAGCAGAAACAGGCCGCCGCCGTCGCTGCCCTTGACCATGTCAGGGACGGCATGCGGCTGGGGCTGGGAACCGGTTCGACCGCGGCGAAGTTCGTCGCTGCCCTTGGCAAGAAGGTGGCGGGGGGCTTGGATGTCATCTGCGTGCCAACCTCGGTCGCAACCCGGGACCAGGCCACAGCGCTCGGCATCCCCCTCACCACGCTCGATGAGACCCCGGAGCTCGACCTCACCGTCGATGGCGCCGATGAGTTGGACGATGACCTGCAACTCATCAAGGGCGGTGGCGGTGCGCTGTTGCGTGAAAAGATGGTCGCATCGTCGTCGAAAATAATGATCGTCATCGCCGATGCGTCCAAGCACGTCGAGACGCTGGGCGAGTTTCCTCTGCCGGTCGAGGTGGTGCAATTTGCCCACGAGGCAACGCGCCGCAAGATCGAACAGGCCGCCTGGGCCTGTGGCTGCGGGGGCAGTATCGCCCTGCGCATGCGCGACGGCGAACCTTTCGTCACCGACAACGGCAATCTGATCTACGACTGCGCCTTCGGCCGCATTGCCGATGCAAAGTCGCTGGCCCTGACGCTGAAATCCATCGCCGGCGTCGTCGATCACGGCCTGTTCATTCGTCTCGCCGACATGGCCCTGCTAGGAACGCCCGACGGATTGAAGACCATCAAGATCGACAAGTGGCATGTTCCCTCCCCCAGAAAGGGGGAGGGTTAGGGAGGGGGTTGATGGCGGTGCCACCATCAACGGTAGGTGCCAATTCGCACCGCCATCAACCCCCATCCCGACCTTCCCCCTTTCTGGGGGAAGGGGCGCTGACAATACGTTCCGCAACTCCTACCTAGTGCGGGTCGCGCGACACACAGACGAAATCAAGCCTGTCTGAAGGAAAAAAACATGAGCGAATACGACTATGACCTGTTCGTCATCGGCGGCGGTTCCGGCGGGGTGCGCGCGGCACGGATCGCGGCAGGGTACGGTGCCAAGGTGGCCGTGGCCGAGGAATACCGCATGGGCGGCACCTGCGTGATTCGCGGCTGCGTGCCCAAGAAGCTGCTGGTCTATGCCTCCAAATTCACCGGTGACTTCAAGCAGGCGCCGGGCTTCGGCTGGAGCATCGGCGAACCGCAGTTCGACTGGCGGCAACTCATCGCCAACAAGGATGCCGAAATCGACCGGCTGAACGGTGTCTACATCTCGCTGCTCGAAGGGTCCGGCGTCGACATGTTCCACTCGCGCGCCGAACTGCGCGATGCCCACTCGGTCCACATTCCCGCCGAAGACCGCCATGTGACGGCAAAGTACATCCTGATCGCCACCGGCGGCCGGCCGTATGTCGATGAAACGGTGCCCGGCATTGAGCACGTTATCACCTCCAACGAAGCGCTGCATCTCGATGAACTGCCGCGCCGCGCCGTGGTCGCCGGCGGCGGCTATATCGCGGTCGAGTTCGCCGGCATCTTCAACGGCCTCGGCGCCGAGACCACCTTGCTCTACCGCGGCGAACAGATCCTGCGCGGCTTCGATGACGACATCCGCGATCACGTGGCGGCGGAAGCCGGCAAGAAGGGCCTCAATGTCATCGTCGGCGAGATTTTCACAAAAATCGAAAAGACCCCGGAAGGCCTGCGCGGAACCCTGAAGAACGGCGAGGTGATCGAGGCCGACCAGATCATGTACGCCATCGGCCGCAGCCCCTACACCGAGGGCCTTGGTCTCAACCATGCCGGCATCGAACTCGACGGCAAGGGCGCCATCAAGGTCGACAGCTATTCCAAGACCAATGTCGACCACATCTACGCCGTCGGCGACGTCACCAACCGGGTCAACCTGACCCCCGTTGCGATCCGCGAGGGCCACGCCTTCGCCGATACCGTGTTCGGCGCCAAGCCGACCGCGGTCGACCACGGCCTGATACCGACGGCAGTGTTTTCACAGCCGGAAATCGGCACCGTCGGCATGACCGAAACCGAAGCCCGCGCCGCCCATGGCGATGTCGACATCTACAAGTCCAGCTTCCGACCGATGAAGGCTACGCTCGGCGGCGGCGACGAGAAAATGCTGATGAAGCTCATCGTCGATCAGAAAACCGACAAGGTGCTCGGCTGCCACATCGTCGGCTCTGATGCCGGCGAAATGGCCCAGCTCCTCGGCATCTCGCTGAAAATGGGCGCCACCAAAGCCGACTTCGACGCCACCATGGCGGTGCATCCCACGGCCTCGGAGGAACTGGTGACCATGCGTACCAAGTGGACGGGGTAGGGCGCCAAGCAGTGCTCTGCAGCGGCATTGGTGCTGTGTTCTGGGGCTTGGCGGCGCTGGTGTCGGAGCGGTCGGTACCGTGAAACGCTACTTCCGCGCGAACAGTCTTTCGATGTCGGACAGCTTCAGTTCGATATAGGTCGGCCGCCCGTGGTTGCATTGGCCGGCGGCGGGGGTTTGTTCCATGTCGCGTAGTAGCTGGTTCATTTCTTCCGGCTTCAGGCGGCGGCCGGAGCGCACCGAGCCGTAGCAGGCCATGGTGGCGAGCACGTGGCTGATGCGTTCGGCAAGGCCCGTTGCGCTGTCGAGCGCTGCCAGGTCGTCGGCGATGTCGCGCACCAGGTTCGCGATGTTGGCGCCGGCGATCAGGGCCGGCACCTCGCGCACCACCACCGTGCCGGGTCCGAAACTTTCCAGCACCAGGCCGGCGGCGGCCAGCACCGCGCCTGCCGCCGTCAGGCGCTCGGCAGATGCGTCATCGAGTTCGATCACCTCGGGCACCAGCAGCGGCTGGGTGGCGATGCCGCTTGCCGCTGCCTCGGCCTTCATGCGCTCATAGACCAGACGCTCATGCGCGGCGTGCTGATCGACGATGACGATGCCGTCGCGGGTCTGGGTGAGGATGTAGTTTTCATGGAACTGGGCACGCGCCGCGCCGAGCGGATGATTTGTCAGCCCTGCGGGTTCGGCGTCGGGCAGCCGGACATCGGCGCTGGCAGAGGCAAGGCCCGGCATCGGCGTGGCGGCTTCGGCAAAACCGCCGTGTTGCGGCGCCTGCATGGAGTAGGCGGCATCGCGCTCGGCATAGGTCGGGCGTGGTGGCATTTGCGGGCGGAAGGCACGCAGGGTCTCGCTGGCCGTCGATGTGGCGGAGCGCAGGCCTTCGCCGGCCAGCGCCTGGCGGATGCCCGAGACGATCAGCGAACGTGCCGTCTGGCCGTCGCGGAACCGCACCTCGGCCTTGGCCGGATGCACGTTGACGTCGACCTCCTCCGGCGGGCAGGTGATGAACAGCGCGGCGGCCGGATAGCGCCCGCGCATCATGAAGTCGGCATAGGCACCGCGCAGCGCGCCGGACAACAGCTTGTCGCGCACCGGCCGGCCGTTGACGAAGATGAACTGCATGTTGGCCTGGCCGCGCGACCAGGTCGGCAGGCCGGCGTACCCCTGCAGCCGCAGGGTCTCGCGCCGGTAGTCGAGCGCCACGGCATTGGCGATGAATTCGTCTCCGATGATATCGGCCAGCCGGGCCGGCAGGTCGGCCGGCTTGAGATCGAGGATGCGGCGCTCCGGCGTCGCCAGCTTGAAGGCGATATCCGGATGGGCCATGGCGAGACGGCGCATGACGTCGGCGATCTCCATCGTCTCGGCCCGCTCGGTCTTGAGAAACTTCAGCCGTGCCGGCACGGCATAGAAAAGGTCGCGCACTTCGACCGTTGTGCCGCGCGCCAGGGCCGCCGGGCGCACCGGCGACAGCCGCCCGCCCTCGATGCGCACGTCATGAGCCTCGCCGCCGCCAGCCGGGCGCGACGTGATGGTCAGCCGGGCAACTGAGCCGATCGACGGCAGCGCCTCGCCGCGAAACCCCAGTGTCTCGATGTGCACCAGGTCCTCGTCGCCGAGCTTGGAGGTCGCATGCCGTTCGATGGCTATTGCAAGCTCTTCCGCCGACATGCCGCACCCGTCGTCGCTGACCCGGATCAGGCTGCGTCCGCCATTGGCGAAGTGCACGTTGATGGCGGTTGCCCCGGCGTCGATGGCGTTCTCCACCAGCTCCTTGATCACGCTGGCCGGACGTTCGATCACCTCACCGGCGGCGATGCGGTTGATAGTGCCTTCTGCGAGCCGCTTGATGCGCACGGGTGGCGGGGCCTCCGAAAAGTCGTTTGTCGTCGCAGTGATCGCCATCTTACATCATCGCCAGATAGTCGCGGGTCAGGATTTTCGATTCCTCCACAGTCGGCTGGTCGAAGGGATCGATGCCCATCATCAGGCCGGTGAAGATTGTCTCGAGCATGAAATGCATCAGCAGCGCGCCCACGCTGCGCTCATCGATCCGATCGATGGCGAAAGTGCGCACCGGGCGGCCGTTGCGGGCATAGGTCTCGGCAGTGGCACGCTGCTGGCAATCGGTCAAATCGCCGATGGCGCGCCCGGCGAGATAACCCATCAGCGGGTCCTTGCGGTAGCTCTCGGGTACCCGCGGGCCCTCGCCGGCCGACGACGGCATGACGATGTTGAGCAGCTTGTCGGGCGGGCCGCCCAGGAACAGCTGCATCTGCGAGTGCTGATCGACGGGACCCGCGGCAGCGACCGGCTGGGTACCTTTGCCATCCTTGCCGAGGCTTTCCGCCCACAGCTGGCCGTACCAGGCCGAGAACAGCCGCAGCCGGTCGGAGTAGGGCATCATGATGCTGGCGGTGATGCCGCGTTCAACCGTGAGCGCATGCACCATGGCGGCGCCGAGCGCCGGGGCGACCCCCGCAGCCGGGGTGCCGTCGATAACCGGCTGCATGACCGCTGCCGCACCGGCCCGGATCGCCTCGGCGTCGAGCCCCATGAGCATCGCCGGCAGCAGGCCGGTGTTTGACAACACCGAGAAACGGCCGCCGACGCCCGGGTCGTGGTCGAGCACAGTGAGATCGTTGAGCTCTGCCAGCCGGCGCAGGGGATTGTCCTTTGCCGTGCCGGGCGAGGTGAGCATCACCAGATGCTGCGCCATGTTCCAGTCGAGCCCGGCACCCTTTAGCGCCTCGATCACCGCAATAGTCTGGATCAGTGTCTCTGGCGTGCCGCCGGACTTGGAAATGGCGACGAACCGGGTGGTCTTCAGATTGAACCGGCGCAGCGCCAGCGCCATGCTGTTGCCGTCCAGGTTGTCGAAGAAATGGAAGTTCAGCTCACTCATCTCACCGGTCCGGGGCAGGGGGCCGGGCAGCCGGTAACCGGCCAGCTGGCCGACCGCCTGGCCGCCGAGCGACGAGCCGCCGGTGCCGAGAAACACGATGTCTGAAGCCCCCCGGATCAGCCGGTCGCACACCTCGCGGCAGGCCGGCAGATCGTCTCGTCGTTCCGGCAGATGCAGCAGCGGCAGCGAAGCCGCATCGTACCAGCCCTTGACGGTATTGACGGCGGCCTGGGCCTGCCCGAGCGCGGCATCCAGTTCGGCCTGACCGAGCCCGTGCGCGCCAATGGCCGCCTCCATGCAGCGCGAAATGTCTTGTGAGTACGCCATGCCCCGGTTCTCCATGAATTCGGGTGCGCAGTCTAGAGCACTTTCCGATCATATGGAATCGCTTGACCGGGTTTCCGCGTCTGCTGGCCAGGCATGCTTGGCGCCGCGGCCTGGTTGGCCGCAAGCCGAGCATAACGCAGTCCGGGAGGCGCGGAAATCCGGCCTTCGGTGGGCCAAATTCGCCCATCTGGTGCGTTGCGGCGCTTGCCCGATGCACCGCATCGCGCTGCGCACCGCGCCTGCCATATGAACGAATTTGGCTCCATCAAGTGATCCCATATGATCGGAAAGTGCTCTAGCCGATTCGCGGGGGTGGCGTTGTGTGGAAGTTGCGGCCTTGCTCCCCTTCCCCTTGTGGAGACGGGCCGGGGTGGGGTGCAGCGGTCGTGCTGGGTCTGGCACTTGCTCAGTCTGCACAGGTCCAGGCCCCATCCGGTCAGTGCTGCGCACTGCCCACCCTCCCCGCAAGGGGGAGGGTTTGAAGATCACCCCTTGCTGCCGCTCGACTGTACGGCCTTGGGGCGGCCGACGATGGTGAACACCAGGCCGTCGGCGTCGATGATGCGCTTGGCGACCCGGCGTACGTCCTCCAGGGTCACGGCGTTGACCAGATCATTGCGCTTGACGACATAGTCGATGCCGAGGTTCTCGCGCTGGATGCCGAGCAGCTGGCTGGCGATCTTGCGGTTGGAGTCGAAGCGCAGGGCATAGGAACCCGTCAGGTAGGTCTTGGCCAGCTCGAGCTCTTCCGCCGTCGGGCCGTCTTCGGCCATGCGCTTCAACTCGGTGCGCACCACATCGATGGTTTCCGACACCCGGTCGTTGACCGTCGCAGCGCCGCCGAAAAAGACGCCGCCGCGCTCAAGTGGATACAAGGTGGTGTAGACGCCGTAACTCAAACCGCGCTTTTCGCGCACCTCATCCATCAGCCGCGACCCGAAGCCGCCTGAACCGAGGATGTGGTTGACCACGTAGGCCGTCAGGAAATCCGGATCGTCGCGTTTGATCGAGGCATGCCCGAAGCGGATGACGCTTTGCGGGATATCGCGGTCGAGCACATTGACGCTCGGACCCTGGGCAATCTTGGCCGGCGGCACGTCCGGCATGCCGGATTTTTGGGGCAAGCTGCCGAACGTCTCATCGAGCAGCCGGACCAGAGTGGCCTCGTCGATATCGCCGACGACACCGATCATCAGTCCGTCGCGGGCGAACAGGCGCTTGGTCAGGTCCTTCAGATCCTGCGACGTGACCGCCTTGAGGCCTTCCGCGGTGCCCTTGTGGCGCCGGGCATACGGATGCCCGCCGAACATCTGCTGCATCCAGGCGGCGCCGGCGATGGTTTCGGGGTCTTCGCGCTCCTGCTTGAGCGAAACCATGACCTGGCCGCGAATGCGGTTGAGCGGCTTTTCATCGAAGCGCGGCGCGGTGAGCGCCAGCTTGAGCATGGCGAAGGCCTCGTCGCGGTTGCGCGACAAGGTTTGCAGCGAGCCGGAGAACTCGTCCTGGCTGGCGGTGAACGACAGGCGCATGGCGAGGTCCTCGATGCGCGCCTGGAAGTCCTTTGACGAAAGGTCGCCGGCGCCTTCGTCGAGCGTGCCGGACAACAGATAGGACAGTCCGGGCTTGTCCGCCGGGTCGCCCGCAGCGCCGCCGGCGAACGAGAAGTCCATGGCGATCAGCGGGATCGTGTGGTCCTCGACCAGCCATGCGGTGATGCCGCCCGGCGACTTGACCTCCCTGATCTCGAAGGCCGAGGCCGGGATGGCAAGAGCGATCAGCGCCAGCAAGGCCAGGATGGTAGTGCGAACGCCGCGGTGCGCATGGGAAATGGCCGTCATGTTCGAAAGCTCCATCAATTCTGTGCCGCAGCCGGTGCGGATGCCGTGTCGCGCGGGGCCGGTTCGAGCACGCCGGTGACCGAGCGTTTCAGGTCCAGCACCTTGCCGGCCGCCTGCCTGATATCGTCCAGCGTGACCTGCTGGATTTCCTTGTCCCAGTTCTTCACGTCATCGATGGTGGCATCGATGGCCAGGGCGGCGCCGAACAGGTAGGCAAGGCGGAACTGGCTGTCGAGGGCATAGATCGAATCGGCCAGCATCTTCTTGCGCGCCCGCTCCAGTTCATCGGCGGTGATGCCGTTTTTCTTGACGTCGGCGAGAATGGCATCGAGTGCGGATTCCACCTCGGCAACGGTCCTGCCGTTGGCCGGCGCGCCATAGACGCCGAAGGTGCCATAGTCGCGGCTGTCGCCGTCGTACCAGGCCCCGGCGTAGGACGCGACACCCTGCTCGACCACCAGCTTGCGGTAGATGCGGCTGGTGGTGCCGTTGCCGATGACGTTGGACAGGATTTCAAGCGCCTCGGCCTCGCGCGGTTCAGCTGTGTTGTAGCTGTTGGCGAGGTAGCTGCGCTGAACCGACGGCGTGGCGACGCGCGCGTCCGTCATGTGGATGCGCCGCGCGGCGATCGGCGCCGGCTCCGGCGTGCGTTCCCGCAGGCCCGGATCGGCGGTGTTCTTGAGTGGCGCATAGTGCTTGTCGACAAGTGCGCGCACTTCTTGCGGGGTCACGTCGCCGGCCACCACGACGATGGCGTTCCGCGGCGTATAGAACTTGCGGTAGAAGGCGAAAGCGTCGTCGCGGTCGAGTTTTTCGACATCAGACATCCAGCCGATGATCGGCCGGCCGTAGGGGTGGGCCGTGTAGAGCGCGGCGCTGACCTGTTCCGACAGCAGGCTTGACGGGTCGTTGTCGGTGCGCGACCGGCGCTCCTCCTTGACCACATCGCGCTCAGGGATCACGTCTGCCTCGGTGAGCGTCAGATTGGCCAGCCGGTCGGCTTCTAGCCCCATGACGAGGTCGAGGCGGTCGCGGGCGATGCGCTGAAAGTAGGCGGTGTAGTCGAGCGAGGTGAAGGCATTGCCCTCGCCGCCGTTGCGTTTGACGATCTTGGAGAACTCGCCGGACGGGATCTTCTCGGTACCCTTGAACAGCAGGTGCTCGAGCAGGTGGGCGATACCGGACTTGCCGTTGTCCTCATCGGCCGAGCCGACCTTGTACCATACCATGTGGGTGATCACCGGCGCCCGCCGGTCGGGGATAACCACCACCTGCATGCCATTGTCGAGCGTGTAATGGGTGACGTCGACATCGAGCGCGCGGGCCGGGCCCGACAGCCATGCCATCAGCAACGCAGCGGTCAGCGCCAACGTCGCCAGATGGCCAGCCGTGATGTAGGGAAAAGTCCTGGTGGTTGAACGCAACAACTCCACTCCTCGAATCAAACGCGGTTGCCATGCCGAGTGAACCAGGCGCGAAACTGAACGAACCGGCGGGAAAATGCCACTAAACTTTTCGTAAGGCAAACCACGGCGCGGGGCGCTGTGGTCAATCGCTCCACACGTTGGGGAGGTTGAAGATCGTTCCATAATTGGGGTTCTGCGCTTTCTTGCGGGCAAGCGCCACCCGGCGCAGTTCCTCGCGCAGTTCGGTGTCCGTCTTGGCGCGACCGTCTGGATGGGTCTTGGAGATGCCCCACTTGGCATAAACGTCCTGGGTGCCGGTCGCCGGGGCAGTGGCTTGAGGTACGACAGGTTGTGTGCTTGCCGCCTGGGTGCCGGTGGACTGGGACGACGGCAGACTGGCGTCATAGGTTGTGCCCGGTTCGACCGTGCCGTAGCTCGGCGGCGCAGCGGTCACCAGCTGTGACGGATTGTGGCTCTGCTGTGCCGGGGCTTGCGTTGCCTGGCCCTCACCCGGCGGGCGCAACTGCAGGTCCGGCGGCATGACCAGTGTCTGGTTCGTCGTCACCCGGCTTTCATCGGGCGAATACTTGCCGAAGCCCATGTAGTCTACAACAGCATCGCCGGCGCCACACCCGGCCAGCAGGCCTGTCAGCAGGCCAAACCCCGCCAAACGGCTGGTATTGATCAAAACACCCATGAAACCCTCAAATGTCGCGCGTTGTCGCCCTGCGCTTCACCGGCTCTTCGTGCCTGTGCAATAGGGCGAAAGCGTGGCCGCGTCAGCCCTCGGGCGCGCGATCCTCCATCCAGCTTTCATACATCAGAAGTGCCACGCCGGCAACAATCGCGACATCGGCAATGTTGAACACGTACCAGCTCCAGCCGAAGGCGTGCAACAGGAAGAAATCCGCCACCGCGCCGTGCACGATCCGGTCGAGGGCATTGGCCAGAGCGCCGCCGATGACCAGGCCGATGGCGGCCGCACTGAGCGGCCGGCGGATGCGCGCCAGCCAGACCCACAGCACGGCGGAAATGACCACCGACAGCACGATCAGCGCGATGCGCCCGGTATCGGAATGCTGGGCGAACCAGCCGTAGCTTATGCCCTTGTTCCAGGCCATGACGAGATCGAGAAAGGGTGTGACAGGCACCCGTCCCTTCTGCTCAATGGCGAAGGGACCGAGCATCCACCACTTGTGGACCTGATCGAGGGCGAAGGTGGCGACGGCCATGGCGGTGCCGAGGGCAGACAGCGGGCCCCAGAGTTTGAGGCGAGCGGTCATAAGTTTCTCCCCTCCCCCTTGTGGGGAGGGGCCGGGGGTGGGGCGCGGCGTTTGCCGCAGGCTTGAGGCCTGGTATCCGTGGCACGGCCCTGACCCCACCCGGTCATTGCTGACGCAATGCCCACCCTCTTCACAAGGGGGAGGATCTGGAAAGCGGTCGTGTTGCCCCCCACCGTCACGCCCCGGCGTGAGCCTGGTCCCATTCGCGCACGGCGGCGGCGTCGCGCGGGGTGATGTCGGGGAACGCCGGGTCGGCGGTGGAAGCATCGAAGTATTTCCACGACCGGGCGCACTTGGTGCCCTCGGCCTTGGCGGGGACGACGGCGACGCCGCGCACCTCGTCCATCCGGAAGGCATCGGCCGGGCCGTCGCCGGCTTCAAGCGTGGCGGCCGAGGTGATGGTGATTTCAGCAAGGTCGATGCCGTTGACGGCCTCGCGCAGTGCTTCATCAGCGACATGGACAACCGGAGCCGCTTCAAGCGACGAACCGATGCGCTTTTCGCGCCGTTCGATCTCCAGTGCACCGGTGACCACCGAGCGCACCTTCCTCACCTTGGCCCACTTGGCGGCCAGGGCATCGTCTTTCCAGGCCGGATCGGTCGCAGCGAAGGCCTGCAGATGGACCGAGCCGTCCTCGTCCGGGTAGCGGGTCTGCCAGACCTCTTCGGCGGTGAAGCACAGCATCGGGGCGAGCCATGTCGTGAGGCAGTGGAACAGGTGGTCCATCACCGTGCGGCAGGCGCGGCGTTTGAGCGACGAGGCCGGATCGCAATAGAGCGCATCCTTGCGGATGTCGAAATAGAGCGACGACAGGTCGACGGTCATGAAGTTCATCAGCGCTGCTGCACCGCGCTTGTAGTCGTAGGCCTCGTATGCCTTCATCACCGTTTCGCCGGTCTCGTTCAAGCGGTGCAGGATGTAGCGCTCCAGTTCCGGCATATCCGCGTGTCCGACCCGTTCATCGTCACTGAAATTGCCGAGCGCGCCGAGCATATAACGCAGGGTGTTGCGCAGCTTGCGGTAGGCGTCGGCATTGCTTTTCAGGATTTCCGGGCCGATGCGCAGGTCGTCGGCATAGTCGGACGTCATCACCCACAGGCGCAGGATATCGGCGCCGGACTGGCGGATGACGTCCTGCGGTGAGACGATGTTGCCGAGCGACTTCGACATCTTGCGGCCGTCCTCGGCCATGACGAAGCCGTGCGTCAGTACGACATCATAGGGCGCGCGGCCACGCGTGCCGCAGCTTTCGAGCAGCGAGGAATGGAACCAGCCGCGGTGCTGGTCGGAACCTTCCAGATACATCACCCAGTCCGGTCCGCCATCGACCTTGCGGTTGGTGGCCAGATCGTCGCGCTGTTCCAGGCAGAAGGCGTGGGTCGAGCCGGAATCGAACCAGACATCGAGGATGTCGGACACTTGTGTCCACTCATCCGGGTTATGATCATTGCCGAGGAAACGCTCCTTGGCGCCGTCGGCGAACCAGGCGTCCGCCCCTTCGGCCTTGAAGGCCTCGAAGATGCGGGCGTTGACAGCCTTGTCCTTCAGCACCTCGCCGGCTTCATTGGCGAACACGCAGATCGGCACGCCCCAGGCGCGCTGCCTGGAGAGTACCCAATCGGGCCGGTCCTGGATCATGCCGCGCAGCCGGTTCTGGCCGGCCCTGGGCACGAACTGGGTGTTGTCGATGGCGTTGAGGGCAACGGCGCGGAGGGTTTGGTTTGCGCTCACGGCCGCACCGTCGCTGGCGCGACTGGCCTGCGCGGGCGCGGCCTGACCGGCCGGCGGGCAGTCGCCCTTGCCGCCCTGACGGGCGGAGGGGTGATCTGGCAGCTCGAATGGCTTGTCCATATGGACGAACCACTGCGGCGTGTTGCGGAAGATCACTGGCTTCTTGGAGCGCCAGGAATGCGGGTACTGGTGCTTCAAGCGTCCGCGGGCGAACAGCATGTCGGCTTCGATCAGCGCGGTGATGACCGCCTGATTGGCCTTGCCTTTCTTGCCCTTGTCGTCGATCACCCGGACGCCTTCGAAGCCCGGCGCATCTTCAGTGAACGCACCATTGGCATCGACGGTGAACGGGATAGCTGAGGAAATGCCGCGGTCTTCCAACTCGCGCGCCTTCTCCATCCAGATGTCAAAGTCCTCACGGCCATGGCCCGGCGCGGTGTGCACAAACCCGGTGCCGTCTGCTTCAGTGACGTGCTCGCCATCGAGCAGCGGAATGTCGAAGTTGTAGCCGCCGCCGAGGCCCTTGAGCGGGTGGGCGCAGACTACATTGGTGAGTTCGTCCGGTGCAACGTCGCGCAGCAGATTTGCCGTCACTTTGGCCTTGTCAAAACACGCATCGGCCAGCTTCTTAGCCAGCACGATCTTCTCGCCAGCCTGGGGACCGAAATCGTTCTCAGCACCGGTCAGTTCATAAAGGCCGTATTCGATGCGGTTCGAATAGCTGATCGCCCGATTGCCCGGAATGGTCCACGGCGTGGTCGTCCAGATCAGAATGGCAGCGTTGGTCAAATCCGGCGCGCCGCCGCTGGCGGCAAACTTCACCCAAACCGTATCGCTCTCATAATCGTGATACTCGATCTCCGCCTCGGCCAGCGCCGTGCCCTCGACGACCGACCACATGATCGGCTTCGATCCGCGGTACAGCTGTCCGCTCATGGCGAACTTCATCAGTTCGTTGGCGATAATCGCCTCGGCCTCGTAGGCCATGGTCAGGTACGGGTCCTTGAAGTCGCCGGTCACGCCGAGGCGCTCGAATTCTTCGGTCTGGACCTTGATCCAGTGCTCGGCGAACTCGCGGCATTCGGCGCGGAACTCGTTGACTGGGACTTCGTCCTTATTCTTGCCCTTGGCGCGGTACTGTTCCTCGATCTTCCACTCGATCGGCAGGCCGTGGCAGTCCCAGCCGGGCACGTAGTTCGAATCATAGCCGGCCATCTGGCGCGAGCGGGTGACCACATCTTTGAGGATCTTGTTGAGCGCATGGCCGATGTGCAGGTGGCCGTTGGCGTAGGGCGGGCCGTCGTGCAGGATGAAGCGGTCGCGGCCCTTCGAGGCTTCGCGCAGGCGCTCGTAAAGCCCCATCTTGTGCCATTTTTCGATGATTTCCGGCTCTTTCTTCGGCAGGCCGGCTTTCATGGGAAATTCGGTTTTCGGCAGGAACAGGGTCTCGCGGTAATCGCGGCCCGGATTGCTATCGTTCATCGGTCTTGAAACCTGGATTATCGGTCGTGGATGGATATGCCTGACTACTTGACCGGCGCTTTTAGCAGGCCGGAGCATACGAATAAAGCGGCGCGGGTGACGCGCCTTGAAGGCCGCGCGGTCTCAGCGCGCGGCGGGGCTAATTCGTATGGCAAAGCTCATTGGCATGGCGCGGGTGATAGCAGGAGAGGGTCAAGGGTTCAATAGCGTAGCTCCCCTCCCCCTCGTGGGGAGGGGTTGGGGAGCAGCGCTGGCGGATGGAAACGCAACCTCTAAATGCTTTTGAAAGGCGACTCCCCACCCGGTCAGTGCTGCGCACTGCCCACCCTCCCCGCAAGTGGGAGGGTTTGAAAGTAGCGACTTGACTCCCATCAAACAAAACTATAAAACTAGTTATATGAAACACGATCACAATCACATCGGCGCCAGTTCGCCGCTTGTGGCGGAGGAGGCGGCGCAGGGGTTTGCGGCGGTTGGCTCGGAGGCGCGGCTGCAGGTGGTGCTGGCGCTGGTCAGGGCCGGCGAGCCGGGCATGACCGTCGGCGCCATTCAGCAGCGGCTCGACATTCCGGCTTCGACCCTGGCCCATCACATACGCTTTCTCGTCGCCGCCGGGCTGGTGGTGCAGGAAAAGCAGGGCCGTGAAATCATCAACCGCGCTGACTTCGAGCGCATTTCCCATCTGGCGCACTACCTGCTCAGCGAATGCTGCGCGGATCAGCCGAAGGACGCATCATGACCGCCATAGCCGCCACCCTTGAGCGCCTGTCCAGCCTGAAGGTCGACCGCGCCTGGCTGGTCAGTCTGGCAATCGTCGCATTGGTCGCAATCTTCGATGCGGCACAGACGGTTCCGACGCTCAGGTTCACCGCCGGGGCGCTGGCGTCGACGGCCCCCTATATCCTGTTCGCCATTTTGAGCGTTGCCTACCTGAAGGCGACCGGGGCGGAGGTCATCATGGCGCGCGCCTTCGAGGGCCGTGAAACCCAGATGATCGTCTATGCCGCGATGTTCGGCGGTCTGGCGCCGTTCTGCTCGTGCGAGGTCATTCCGTTCGTCGCCGGGCTGCTGGCGCTCGGCACGCCGCTGTCGGCCGTCATGGCGTTCTGGCTGTCCTCGCCGCTGATCGATCCGCCGTCGCTGCTGATCACCGCGAGTGCGCTCGGGTGGCCTTTCGCCATCGCCAAGGCGGTGGCCGCCGTCGCCATGGGGCTGATGGGCGGTTTTGCCATCAAGTTCGCGATTTCCGCCGGCTGGTTCGTCAATCCGCTGCAGAATGAAGTTCCGGCAGCTTCATGCAGCAGGCCGGCACCGGCACAGGCCGACAGCTGCTGCGCCACGGCATCGCCTGCTCCGGCAGGCTGCGGCGCGTCTGACGCTGTGCGGGCCGACAAGCCGGTGTGGCGCTTCTGGCAGCACGCCGACCGCCGCAAGCTGTTCGGCGAACAGTTCATCGAAAACACACTGTTCCTGTTCAAGTGGCTGACGCTGGCCTATCTGCTGGAAAGCCTGATGGTGACCTATGTGCCCGCCGAGATGATCGCCGGTCTGGTCGGCGGGAGCGGCCTGATGCCCATCGTCATCAGCGCACTGGTCGGGGCGCCGGCCTATCTCAATTCCTATGTCGCGCCGCCGCTGGTCGCCGGGCTGATGGAACAGGGCATGACAGCGGGCGGCGCCATGGCCTTCATGGTCGCCGGCGCGGTGAGCTGCATTCCCGCCATGACCGCCGTGTTCGCGCTGGTCAAGCGCACGGTGTTCGCCGCTTACGTCGCCCTCGGCTTCACCGGCGCGGTTGCTTCCGGTGTGGCCTATGGGTTGCTGGTCAACACCGGGCTTTTGCCCTAACATGTCCGCATGAGCGGATTCTTCAAACGGCTTTTCGGCGGTGGCGGATCAAGTAGTGGCGGCGGCAAGGCGGCGGAGCCGGTGGCCTACAACGGCTACATCATCCGCGCCGAGCCGAAGCAGGGCGACAGCCATTTCAACATCGCCGGCACAATCGTGCGCGAAGACGATCCTGAAGGCGAGGTGCACAGGTTCATCCGTGCCGATACCTATGCGACGGTGGAGGACGCGATCACCTGGTCGGTGCGCAAGGCCCAGCAGATTATCGATGAGCAGGGCGACCGGTTGATCCCGAAAAAGAAATAGAACAGGACGAGGCGAAATGACAACGCTGCAGGAAGTTCCCGCCCGGCGCGGCAAGGCGGTGCGCGTCGATGCCGGACAGGCGATCAAGATCATCAACACCCACGGCACCCAGGTTGTCGACTTCTGGGCCTTCGTCGCCGGCCACTATACCGAGTACACCGGCATGGAACATTGCCGCGCGACCTGGAAGCGGCTGTTCCCGGTGACCGGCGATCATCTGTATTCCAACCGGCGCCGGCCGCTGATGACGCTTGAGGAAGACACATCGCCCGGGCGCCACGACACGCTGATGGCGCCATGCGACAACGAGCGCTACGGCCTGCTCGGCTGCACCGAGTATCACGACAACTGCAAGGACAACATGCATGCCGGGCTGGCCGAACTGGGCATCACCGTGCCGTTCACGCCGGACAGCCTGAACCTGTTCATGAACATCCCCTGGCAGCAGGACGGCTCGCTGTCCTTCGATGCCGCACTGTCGAAGCCGGGCGACCATGTGGTGCTGCGCGCGGTCATAGACGTTATCGCCGTCATGTCCGCGTGCCCGCAGGATATCCTCGACATCAACAGCCAAAAGCCGGTCGAGGCGCATTTCGAGATCTTGGGTTAGAGCCTGACCGAAATGTCCTGAGGTGGTTTGACGGACCACATTTTGAGTGATTCTTGTTGAAAGTCAAAGTCATAGGGCAGGCCCCTTTGGTTTTGAATTTCGGCAAAAAGCGCCAAAATATGGTCCGTCAAACCACCTCAGGACTTCTCGGTCAGGCTCTTAGGGCTTTAGGCGCCCAAGCCCCAACACCGCCAGACCCGCCGCCAGGCCCCAGAAGGCCGAGCCGATGCCGAACAGGCTAAGGCCTGATGCGGTAACCGCGAAGGTAATCACGGCCGGCAGGTGAGTGTCCGGTTCGGCCATCGCCCCGGTCAGTGCACCGGTCAGCGGGCCGACAAGCGCGAGGCCGGCCACAGTGGCGATGAACGCCGCCGGCATGGCCAGCATGAGCGATACAAGCGCCGCGCCCGTTACCGCCAGGACGAGATAGAAGCCGCCATAGAACAAGCTGGTCGGCCAGCGCTTTTCCGGGTCCGGGTGGGTATCTTCGCCCGAACAGATCGCCGCGGTGATCGCCGCCAGGTTTGAGGTGTGGGCGCCGAGCGGTGCGGTGATCAGCGAGGCGATACCGGTGACCAGCAGCGCCGAGCGGACCGGCGGTTCATAGCCGGCCGCGCGCAGCACCGCGAAACCGGGCAGGTTCTGTGACGCCATGGTCACAAGGTAGAGCGGCACGCCGAGGCCGATCAGCGTTGCCGCATCGAAGCGCGGAGTGACCAGTGCAAAGTCCGGCAGGCCGAGCGGCCCCTCAACCGGTCCGTTGAGCCCGAGCAGATAGACCAGCGCCGCGCCCGCCGCCAGCACCACCAAAACCGCGGCCGAAGGTGAGAACAGCCGGATGACGAAGAACCCGGCGACCAACGGCAGCACCAGCGCCGGGCTCTGCGGCACGTGCTGAAACACCGCCATGACGAAGCTGATCAGCACGCCGGCCAGCATGGCAGACGCGATCGATGCCGGTATGCGAGCGATCAGCGTGGCAAGTGGCTTGATCAGGCCGGTCGCGATGATCAGAACGGCGGCCAGGATGAACGCTCCGACCGCCGCCTCGATGCCTATGCCGGTCGTGGCGCCGATCAGTGCCGCGCCGGGCGTCGACCAGGCGGTGATGACCGGCATCCTGTGTATCCAGCCGAGCAACGCGCTGGTTCCGGCCATCGCCAGGCACAGTGCGGCCACCCACGATGACGTCTGTGCCGGTGTCGCACCGACGGCCTGGGCGGCGGCCAGCACGATGGCCACCGAGCCGCCGAAGCCGACCAGGGTGGCGATCAGGGCGGTGCTGGCAACGGACAATCTCATGACGGCGCGCCGGTGTTGCGTACAATGACGACCTTGCTGTCACCGTAAGTCCGATCATCGAGCAGGGACAGCCCGGCCGGCAGCGCGACGTCCACCCCCGCCGCCTCTTCGACCACCACCACCGCGCCCGGCGCCAGCCAACCCCCATCCATCAGGCTGGCGAGCGCGCGGTCCGCCAGTCCCTTGCTGTAAGGTGGATCGGCGAACGCCAGGTCGAACGGCGGCTGCGGTGCGCAGGGCCCCATGCGGGTGGCATCGCGGCGCCAAATCTTGACTTGGCCGATCAGGCCCATGCTGTCCGCATTGATCCGGATCACGCCTCGCGCCGCACTCGCCTCCTCGACGAATTGGACAAACCGGGCGCCGCGCGACAGGGCCTCCAGGCCGAGCGCCCCGGAGCCGGCGAACAGGTCGAGGACGCGCGCGCCGTCAACCGTGAAGTTCGCGATGCCGTGAGCCAGGATGTTGAAGACCGCCTCGCGCACCCGGTCCGAGGTCGGGCGGGTGTCGCGGCCGGCCGGCGCGGCGATCGCCCGGCCCTTATGGCTGCCGCCGACGATGCGCATTTCGCGTCTTTTCCTTTCTCGGCTTGGCCATGCGGCCGATCTGGTCGCGGATGACGTGCCGCGCCACCTCGTCGATGGCGCCGCGCTTCAGCTCGCCGAGCTGGAACGGTCCGAACGATGTGCGGATCAGCCGGTTGACCGTCAGGCCGAGGTGCTCGCAGACCTTCTTGATCTCGCGGTTCTTGCCTTCGCGCAGCGCAAAGCTCAACCAGCAGTTGGTGCCCTGAACCTTTTCCAGCGCCGCCTCGATGGCGCCGTAGCGGTTACCGTCTATCGTGATGCCGTCCTTCAGCGCCGCCAGTCTTTCAGGTTCTACGCTGCCGTGCGCCCGTACACGGTAGCGCCGGACCCAGCCGGTGGCCGGCAGTTCAAGCTGGCGCGCCAGTTCGCCGTCATTGGTCAGCAGCAGCAGGCCTTCGGTGTTGATGTCGAGCCGGCCGATGGAAATCACCCGTGGCAGCTCATCACGCACCGCATCGAACACCGACCGGCGGCCCTTCTCGTCGCGGTGCGACACCACCAGCCCGGCTGGCTTGTGGTAGCGCCACAGCCGGCGCGCCTCGCGGTCCGGCAGTGGTTTGCCGTCGACGGTGATCACGTCGGTGTCGGTAACCTTCACCGCCGGGCTCGTCAGAACCTTTTCGTTGAGAACCACCCGGCCGGCCTCGATCCAGCGCTCGGCATCGCGCCTGGAACACAGGCCGGCGCGCGCCATCACCTTGGCGATCCGTTCGCCACCAGCCGGCGCAGTGTTGTCCTTTGTGTGCGGCATGGGGTTCAGATAGACCGATTTGCCGGTCCGCGCCACTGCCTGCTTTTCATCGCAAGGCGAACATGCCAAAGGATGGGGCATGACCAGGCCCGAAGAAAGCCCCATGGATGTCGCCCTGAAAGAAGCCCGCGCCGCGGCCGAGCGCGGTGAGGTGCCTGTCGGCGCCGTGGTGACCGGGGCCGGCGGGGCGATCATCGCGGCCGCGGGCAACCGCACGATTGAACTGAAAGACCCCACGGCGCACGCCGAAATCCTCGCCATACGCCGCGCCGCACAGGTGCTCGAAAGCGAGCGGCTGACCGATTGCGACCTCTATGTCACGCTTGAGCCCTGCGCCATGTGCGCTGCTGCGATATCGTTCGCCCGCATCCGGCGACTGTACTTCGGTGCCGCGGACGAAAAGATGGGCGCGGTGGAAAACGGTCCCAGGTTCTTTTCGCAAAACACCTGTCATCATGAACCAGAAGTTTACGGGGCGATGTCCGAAACCCGCGCCCGGGCGCTGCTGGTGCAGTTCTTCAAGGCGCGGCGATAGGGCGTCTGCGCCGTGTTGCATTTATCGTATCGATCTGTGTAACTTGCTGTTTTTTAATATTTTTTTGGAAATTTGAGCTTGGGGCGGAAACGCCGCATGATGGCATATTGACTCTGAACAGCGGTCAGGCCGGTCTGTCGCCGTGTTTCCAATCAGATACCTGCCAACCGGAATTTCATGTCAAATTGCTACTATCCGATTAGCGATGGCTTCAATCCGATCGGCTAGTGTGGCAACCGTTCACACAGGGAGCCGTAACATGTTGAAGATCAAAACTTTCTTCCGCGACGAGGATGGCGCGACCGCCATCGAATATGGCCTTATCGCCGCCGCGACTGGCCTTGCCCTCATCGCTGTAATGCCGGCGCTAGCCGCTGCACTGGCAGTCGTATTCAATAGCCTCACCGCGGGCATGCAATCCTCCGTGTAGTGAAAGCGCTCAGCCGGTCATTTCTTCGCCCGCCTGGCGCTTTACGGTTCAGATCGCATGTAAGGCGTCTCAAGGGTCGGTTTTGACGGTCACCGAATAACGCTCCATCGCGGCTGCGGCGTTGGCGTAGGCTTCCTGGCGTTCAACGCTCCAGTATCGCAATTCGGTGAGCGGGATGGTCTGGCCGGTAACGGCGCAACGCACGTAGTCGCCGGTCTGCAACACCTGATAATCGGCATCCAGATATTTCAGCCGCGCTTCACGGCCGGTGGAGAAATTGCTCTCGAAGCGGTTCATCATGGCGCTATAGATAGTCTTTTCTGCCGGCGTTGGCCAGCCCGGCACATCTCAAAACAGATCACCTTGTTCATCCCGCGGCGCAGGCTTACCGGGACGCTTTGACCGTGGCTTCGCCGCCGGCACTGCCCCTGAGACCGTTGCCGCTACTTCACCGTCGTGGAACCGGATCGCGACATCCTGGCCGGGCGATGTGGAAGCGGCGCTCAGCAGTGGTTTGCCGATCTGATCGACGATCAGCGCATAGCCGCGTTGCAGAACCGAGCCGTAGGACAGTGACTGCAGCAGCTTGTCAGCCGCTGTCAGGGAGCTCCGGTGACGTTCGAGGCCATGTGAGACGGCACGCCGTAGCGCCGCCTTTGCACGATCCAGGCGTTCGCGCATCTGCGTCGCCTGCGCTTTCAGTGGACGCGCCGATGCCCGTCCCGACAGCCGCTCGAAGCCGGCCCGGTGCGCCTGGGTGCTGGCCCGCAATGCCATGGCGAGGCGGCCGGCCCCCGTATCGAAGCGCTGCCGGGCAAGCGCCAGCACATCGTCCGGGCGCGGCAGGGCGCGGGCTGCGGCAACGACGCGTGAGCGCCGTTCCTGCATCGAACGGGTCTGGGCACGGTGCAGACGGGCGCTCAGAGTGGCGGTCTGGGCCAGCAGGTCGGCGCGCACCGGCACAGCGCGTTCTGCCGCTGCGGTCGGCGTCGGCGCCCGCCAGTCGGCGGCGTGGTCGAGCAGCGTCCAGTCGGTCTCATGGCCGACCGCGGAGATCAGCGGGATGTCGCTGGCCGCCGCCGCCCGGGCGACGACTTCCTCGTTGAAGCCCCACAAATCCTCAAGCGAGCCGCCGCCGCGGGCAACGATGATCAAGTCCGGCCGCGGCAGGCCGCCGCCTGGTTCAAGGGCATTGAAACCGGCAATGCCGGCCGCGACTTCAGCGGCGCTGGTCTCGCCCTGAACGCGCACCGGCCAGACCAGCACGCGGCGCGGAAACCGGTCCGACAGCCGGTGCAGGATATCGCGGATCACCGCTCCGGTCGGCGAGGTCACGACGCCGATCGTTTGCGGCAGATAGGGGATCGCCTGCTTGCGGGCTTCGTCGAACAGACCCTCGGCGGCCAGCTTCTTCTTGCGCTCTTCGAACAGCGCCATCAGGGCGCCGGCACCGGCCGGCTCAAGCGTATCGATGACGATCTGGTAGCGCGACTGACCGGGATAAGTGGTGATCTTGCCGGAAACGACGACCTCCAGCCCCTGTTCGGGCTGAAACTTCAACCGCCCGGCGACGCCCTTCCAGATCACCCCGTTGAGCACTGCCTTGTCGTCCTTCAGGTCGAGATAGACATGGCCGGAGGCTGGACGCGATACCCGGCCCAGCTCGCCGCGCACCCGGATATAGCCGTAGGTGTCCTCCAGCGTCCGTTTCAGAGCCGAAGACAATTCGGAGACCGAGAATTCCATGATGTTCGGCTGGGCCGGTGCAGCATCAAGCAGCTCGCCGGTTTCAGGATCGAATGCTTCGTTTTGCGGCCAATCTGTGGACATGTGCATGTGATTCCTTGTCTCGGCTGCCCATCAAATGCCACACCGGAACGAAAGGCAAGTCTGGGAGACGTCGCCATGAACATCCTTCTTATCGGATCGGGCGGACGCGAGCATGCGCTGGCCTGGGCGATATCCCGGTCCAGCCGGTGTGGCAAACTCTACTGCGCTCCGGGCAATGCCGGTATTGCCCAGCTCGCCGAGTGCGTATCGCTCGATACAGCGGACCACGCGGCGGTGATCCGGTTCTGCGGCGAACACGGTATCGGCTTCGTCGTCGTCGGCCCCGAAGCACCGCTGGTCGACGGCCTGGCCGACAGCCTGACTGCGGCGGGCATCAAGACCTTCGGGCCGTCGGCAGCGGCAGCACGCCTGGAGGGCTCGAAGGGCTTCACCAAGGATATCTGCGCCCGGCACGGCATCCCGACGGCAACCTATGGGCGGTTCGGTGACGCCGCAGCTGCACTCAACTATCTCAAGACACATCCGGCCCCTATTGTCGTCAAGGCCGACGGCCTGGCCGCCGGCAAGGGCGTGATCATCGCCATGACCGACGATGAGGCGCGCGCTGCCGTCGAGAGCATCTTTTCCGGCCGGTTCGGCGATGCCGGGGCCGAGGTCGTGATCGAGGAATTCCTTGAAGGCGAGGAAGCCTCGTTCTTTGCCTTGTGCGACGGTGAAACGGCCCTGCCGTTCGGCACCGCCCAGGACCATAAGCGGGTCGGCGAAGGCGACACCGGCCCCAACACCGGCGGCATGGGCGCCTACTCGCCGGCTCCGGTGATGGACAAGGCGATGTGCGACCGGGTGATGCGCGACATCATCGAGCCGACCGTGGCGGCGCTATCCGGCATGGGCAACCCCTATGCCGGGGTGCTGTTCGCCGGCTTGATGATCAGTGCCGACGGGCCGAAACTGATCGAATACAATTGCCGGTTCGGCGATCCCGAATGCCAGGTGCTGATGATGCGCCTTGAGGACGACATCGTCGCGCTCATGGAGGCGTGCTGCGATGCAACGCTGGACAAGGCATCGGTGCGCTGGCGCGATGAGGCGGCCCTGACCGTGGTAATGGCCGCCAGCGGCTATCCAGGAAGCGCCGACAAGGGCAGCGTGATCGAGGGTGTTGAAACCGTATCCGACGCCGGGAACGTTGAGATCTTTCACGCCGGAACCGGGCGCCACGACGGGGCGCTGATCGCCACCGGCGGGCGGGTGCTGAACGTTACCGCACTCGGCGCCAATGTGACCGAAGCCGCCGCGCGGGCTTACGCAGCGGTCGATGCCATCGATTGGCCGCAAGGGTTCTGCCGCCGCGACATCGGCTGGCGGGCGATTGAACGCGAAGCCGCCAAAGGCTGATTGCGCGGCGTGGCCGGAGCGTTATGATACCAGCCATGAGCGATCTGTTCGAAGGCTTCCAGACAGCAATGCTGCCCGGCGACGGGGCTGAGATCTTTCTGCGCCATGGCGGCAGCGGTCCGCCGCTGCTGCTGCTGCACGGCTACCCGCAAACCCACATGATGTGGGCGCCTGTTGCCTCTCTGCTGGCCGAACGGTTCAGTGTCGTGGCGATGGACCTGCGCGGTTACGGGCGATCGTCGTGCCCGGAGAACGATGCCGAAAATGAAGCCTATTCCAAGCGCGTGATGGCGCGCGACGCCGTGGCGGTCATGTCGGCACTGGGTCATGAAAGCTTCTTCATCGCCGGCCACGACCGGGGCGGCCGTGTGGCCTACCGCCTGGCGCTCGATCACCCGCAACGGGTCGGCAGGCTGGCGCTGCTCGATATCGTGTCGACGGAAGATACCTGGCAGGCCTTCGATCCCGAGTTTGCGCTGGCAACCTATCACTGGCCGTTCCTGGCCCAGCCCTATCCGCTGCCGGAAACCCTGATCGGCGGCGATCCAATATTCTATCTCAACCAGAAGATCGCCAGTTGGTCCAGCACGGGCGATCTCAGCCCGTTCAATGAGACGGCGCTTGCCGACTACCGCAACTGCTTCAGCCAGCCGGAGCATCTGCACGCGTCGTGCAATGATTACCGCGCCGGCGCCACCTATGACCGCAAGGCGGATCAGGCCGACCTTGCCGCGGGCCGCAAGATCGAATGCCCGATGCTGGTGCTGTATGGCGAACACGGCATACCCTCAAAAACCGCCCGCGGTCCGGCCCGTGCCTGGCAGAGATGGTGCGACAACCTCGAAACGCATCCTGTGGCCAGCGGACACTTTCCAGTTGAGGAGAACCCTGTCGATACCCTTGCCCACCTGATGCGATTCTTCGGGGCCACCGGCGCCTGATGGGCCAAGCGATCGACAGGCAGGCGGCGTTTTCCGGCACCGGCGAGGTCCGCAAGGCGCATCGCTTCGATGTTGCAGCACTTGAGCGCTACATGACCAAGCATGTCGACGGCTTCGAAGGTCCGGTCGAGGTTTCCCAATTCAGGGGCGGTCAGTCGAACCCGACCTACAGGCTGACAACGCCGGTCCACGCCTACGTGCTGCGCCGCAAGCCGCCGGGCGATCTGTTGCCGTCGGCGCACGCGGTCGACCGGGAGTTCCGGGTGATCAGCGCCCTTCATGCAACGGGGTTCCCGGTGCCGCGGCCCTGGGTGCTGTGCCGCGATGCTTCGATCATCGGCACGGAATTCTATGTCATGGACTTTGCCGCCGGCCGGGTATTCTGGGAACCGCATATACCCGGGGTGGACAAGGCGTTTCGGGCCGGCATTTACGACAGTCTCAACCGGACGCTTGCCGACCTGCACAGGACCGACGTGGCCGCCGTCGGCCTGGCGGATTTCGGCCGGCCCGAGGGCTATGTGGCGCGCCAGATCGCCCGCTGGTCGAAACAGTACAAGGCCTCCGAGACCGAGCCGGTCGCCGACATGGACCGGCTGATCGCCTGGCTGCCCGATGCCGCGCCGGACAGCGG
The DNA here is from genome assembly GCA_965216335.1 of Aestuariivirgaceae bacterium. Classification (GTDB taxonomy): domain Bacteria; phylum Pseudomonadota; class Alphaproteobacteria; order Rhizobiales; family Aestuariivirgaceae; genus JAHEJE01. Next base: position 3,295,711 of record OZ244154.1, read on the forward strand.
CGAGATCGCCCTGGTTCATGGCGACTTCCGGCTCGACAACTGCATCATTTCGCAATCCGGCCCCCGGGTGATCGCCGTGCTTGACTGGGAACTGTCGACATTGGGCGATCCGCTGGCCGATTTTACATATCACCTGATGCAGTGGGTCATGCCGCCGTCGCCGGGCGGTGCCGGGGTCGGGTCGCTGATCGGCCATGCCGAGGATGCACCCGGCCTGCCGCGCCTGGAAGACTACGTTGCGGCCTACTGCAGCCGCACGGGCCGAGCCGGCATCCCCGATCTTGACGTCTACCTGGCTTACAACTTCTTCAGGCTGGCAGCGATCTTTCAAGGCATCGCCGGGCGGGTACGCGACGGAACGGCGGCCAGCCCCAATGCCGCTGCGATGGCGGGACAGGTCAGGCCGATGGCCGCAACAGCCTGGCAGTATGCACGAAAGGCAGGCGCATGAGCGACCCGAAAATCGGTTTGGCCCTGGGCGGAGGTTCAGCGCGCGGTCTGGCGCACATTCCGCTGTTGCGGGTGTTCGACGATCTGGGACTGAAGCCGGCACTGATCGCCGGCACCAGCATCGGCTCGCTTGTCGGCTCGGCCTATGCATCCGGTGTGTGTGCCGCCGAGATCGAAGACCATGCCCGCAAGGTGCTGGGCAAGCGTTCGGACGCGGTGAAGTTCGTGTTGTCGCAGTCGCGCGGTTCGGTGCTCAACCTGCTCGATCTGAAGGGCCTGGGTTCGGTGCAGATCGATGGGCACACACTGGCCGAACTGGTGCTTCCGAAAGGTGTCAGCAAGCGTATCGAGGACACCGAGATTCCGTTGAAAGTCGTTGCCACCGATTTTTACGGCCAGCATCAGATAACCATAGCCTCCGGCGACCTGGTTGAGGCCGTCGCCGCCTCGATCGCCATTCCCGGCGTGATTTCGGCTCCCGAACTGGACGGCCGGGTGGTGATCGATGGCGGCATGACCAACCCGGTGCCGTTCGATTGCGTCCGTGACGGGTGCGATTTCGTCGTCGCCGTGGACGTGACCGGCCGGCCGGTGCCGCGCGACAGCGGCCATCCGAGCAATCGCGAACTGATCATCGGGGCGTTCCTGACCATGTTCAACCAGATCGCCGAACTGCGCCGGGAAAAGGCACCTCCCGAGATCTACATACGCCCGCCGGTCGAGCCGTTCCCGGCCTACGACTTCTTCAACGTCAATGAAATCATCGCGGCCGGGGAACGGGCCTGCGATGAGCTGAAGCGGGCTCTGGAAGCAAAGCTGAGTAGGTTCTAACAGTTTGAGCCTGGCCGAAACGAACGGCATTCCATCCCTTTGGCAGAATCCGTGAGGGTTTTGATTCAGGTCAATGCCGATCGCGGCGAAAATCGGAATTGTGTGCATAGCAGCAAAGAGTGGAGGGTCGCCCATGACAAGCGGTGAATCCCTGTATCTGGTGATGGTTGTGTGCGCGTTCCTGGCCTACGCCGGGACGTTGATCTACTGCACGTTGCAGTCTCCGCGGAAATAACGGGCGGCACCAGGATCTCGAAAACGGCGCGTCCATTCGCCGGCGCGCCTGCTGCATAGCTTCGGGCTCAAACCCATATTTGAGCCTGTGACGGTGGTGGAATATCAAGGAACGGCCTGCAGTCGCTTCGTTCCCTGGTCGTTTTACGATGTTCCACCGCCGCTTTCGGTGTGCCTGAATACCTTGCGGCTTGATTCTTTCGGCTTTTCTCCTCCATTATATGAATCAGAGTTAGTGGGAGTTGGCGGTTTGCGTGACCGGGGCAGGCAGGATGCCGAGCAATTGTGCGAAGGTGCCTGACGCAAACGGAGCCATGATCAGGCGATGCAAAAGCCTCTGGAATTGAAGATTCCGCAAAACCTGGACTTTTGTGCCCACTGCCCCGTGCGCCACCAGGCCGTATGCAGCGCATTGAGTGACGACGAACTGCACGCCATCGGGCGGATCGCCAGGCGCCGCTCAATTCCAGCCGGCCAGATCATTCTCTCCGATCAGGATGCATCGGAGTTTTTTGCCAACGTTCTTTCAGGCACGATCAAACTGACCAAGACCATGCCCGATGGCCGTCAGCAGATCGTCGGCGTACTCTTTCCACCAGATTTCCTGGGGCGGGCTTTCAGCTACAACAATCCCTATTTCGCCGAAGCGGCATCGGACGTTGAGCTGTGCTGTTTTGCGCATGATGCCTTTGAACGTCTGCTCGACGACTTCCCCAATCTGGAACACCGTCTTTTCGAGAACGCGTTGAACGAGTTGGATGCAGCGCGCGAATGGATGCTGCTGTTGGGACGCAAGACAGCCCAGGAAAAGGTCGCAAGCTTCCTGCTCCTGCTGGTAAGGCGCAATCGCATGGTCGGGTGTGCGCACCATGGTGCACCGGCACTGGTGTCTTTCGAGTTGCCGCTGACCAGAGCGGATATGGCTGACTACCTCGGACTGACTATCGAGACGGTTTCACGGCAATTGACGAAGATGAGATCGAACGGGGCGATCAGGATTCATGCAAACCGGATTATCGAAGTCCCAAACGTTGAGACCGTCGCCGAATTGGCAGGCATCGACTATCCTGAGAAATTCGCGGCCGCTCTGTAGACAGGGCGCACGGCACGGGGCAACGACTGGCCAGGCATTCGTCTTGCACGGGAAGAATTTCGGGTTGTTTGACTTGCATCACGACCCGGCCGTAATCACCTATCGTATGCTGACCATGAACCCGACAAACAGCTAATTTGAAACGCAAAACGACGGAGGTGGTTGAGGTGTTTTCAAACATACTTGTTGCCATAGACCCGGCCCACACCGAACGTGCCGAGGCGTTGATCGGACAGGCTAAACTTGCCGCCGGCGCTGGCGCTGGCAGCGTAACGCTGATCAGCGTGCTGGCCCAGCTGCCCAGCTATGTTTCGGTCGAACTGCCGCGGGGCTTCGATGAAAAGGCAATGGAACGGACCGCCGCGTCCCTGCACGCCCTGGCCGCCAAAAGCGACGTGCCGGAAGCGCATGTCATTGTTGCGCACGGAGCCGCGCATCGCGAAATCCTGGCTTATGCCGGTGAAAACGGCAACGACCTGATCATCATCGGATCCCACAAGCCGGGCTTCGAGGACTACCTGCTCGGTTCAACTGCCGCAAAGGTGGTAAGACACGCAAAGTGCGCCGTGCTTATTATTCGGTAATTTCAAGCAGTCATTGCTCTCGGCAAGACCCACAGGCCCTAGTGGTACGAACAAAACGCCTACGACTTATCGCGTCACCCCGGCGAAGGCCGGGGTCCAGTGTGCAAGCACTTGAACTTGTTGATATGTTCCTGGATTCCGGCCTTCGCCGGAATGACGGACTGCTACGTCAAAAAAGGCCCTAGACCAAATGATGCACCTCGGGAACGAAGGTCTGATCGCCCATCGGCGGGCGGATGTAACCTTCCTGTTCCGGCCGGTCTTCCAGCACAACGGGCTCCGGTGTCAGGTCCTCATACGGGATCAGGCTCAGCAGATGGTTGATGCAGTTGAGCCGGGCATGTTTCTTGACGTCGGATTTGACCACGTACCACGGAGCCTGCTTGATGTCGGTGTAGGCAAACATCTCATCCTTGGCCTTGGAGTACGCTACCCAGCGCTTGCGGGATTGCAGGTCCATCGGGCTCAGCTTCCAGCGCTTGGTCGGATCGACGAGCCGTGACTGGAACCGGCGTTCCTGTTCTTCGTCGCTGACCGAGAACCAGTACTTGATCACCATGATGCCGGAGCGCACCAGCATGCGTTCGAACTCCGGACAGCTGCGCATGAACTCGCGGTACTCTTCGTCGGTGCAAAAGCCCATGACACGCTCGACGCCGGCCCGGTTGTACCAGGACCGGTCGAAGATCACCATCTCACCTTCCGTCGGCAGATGCGCCACGTAGCGCTGGAAGTACCATTGGCCCTTTTCGCGCTCGGTTGGTGCCGGCAGCGCACAGACGCTGCACACCCGCGGATTGAGCGGCTCGGTAATCCGCTTGATGGTGCCGCCCTTGCCTGCCGCATCGCGGCCTTCGAAGATGACCACGACCTTCAGTTTGTTGTGCTTGATCCACTCCTGCAGCTTCACAAGCTCGATCTGCAGCCGGGCCAGTTCCTTTTCATAAATCTTGTTGGGAATCTTCTTGTTGGGGTTGCGCGGGCCGGCAACCTTTTGACCGGCCTCCTTGCTTTCCTTACCATTGCCCTTTGACATTTCGTTCCTCCCTACACGTCCATTTGCAAACTTTTCTTGAGCTTATGGCAAAAAACAGAACTTGTCGAACCCTCAACATTACGAGTTACAATTCGCGTGTAATGATCACCCGAAACGTCCTCAATTCATCGTCGTGTTCCCGGATCGACACATACTCGCCGGGGACGAACTTGTGGTGGTCGAACCGGTAGCCGGATTCATCGTCGTCGGGATCGCCGTGAATGTCATAGTGAAACGCCCATGACCCGCCTGGCTTGCGGATCAGGTGTCCGATCTCCTCGGCCTCATCGCCCCAGAAACGGCGCACCCGGCATTTGTCCCGGTTGCTTTTCCATTGCGCTGCATCGAGCTGGCCCTGATCATCAACCGGTGCGGTGATATCGTATCCGTGCTCGCGACTGCCGTTCGGGTAGTCCTCGTCGCGCGCAAGCTCAAGGCGAATGTACTTCATCGTCATACTCTATCCTCTCCAGAGACACACGAACTGAGGTAGAACCCGGGTCCACCAAGTCCGCAAGGGCCGATTGGCCGGACGGCCCGTACCGTATTCTATCCCTTTTTCGCGGGTGAAAGAACTGCCCGGTCAATGCGACATCAGAACCGGGATCGTCATGTTGCGGAACACATTGTACGTTGCCCCGCCGAACACGAACTCGCGCACCCGGCTGTGGCCGTAGGCGCCCATGACGAGGAGGTCAGCGCCGTGATCCGCGGCGACGTTGAGCAATGCATCGCTCACCGCTTCTCCACCGCTTGGCAGCGCGTCTGTGGTGACATTCGCCCCGTGACGCGACAGGCTGGCCGCCATTTCCGAACCCGGCAGATTGCCGGCGTGGTCTTCATCCTTTTGCGAGTCGATCCACACCAGCCGGGCCGATTCCGCCGCCTGGATGAACGGCAGCGCGTCGAATGCCGCTCGGGCCGATTCACGCGTGGCATTCCAGGCGATGATGATGTTCTTGCCGATGCTCTTGTAGGAGCCGGCCGTTGGCACAAGCAGTACCGGCCGCCCGGACTCCATGACAATGCGTTCGGCGCAGTCGTGTTCGATGCCGCCGACATTTTCGGGGTCAAACTGCCCGGTGATGATCAGGTCGGCCTGCAGCCCATGTTCGATGACCTTGTCGGCGATCACCGAACCGCGCGTTGCCTCGGACCGCCACTCACCGGACACGCCGCGCCGGTCGACGGCGGCCTCGAAGCGCTTTTCGGCCTCATCCGAAGCATCCTTGAAATATTTGTCATGCACTTCATACATCTCCGGCGACACCTGCATGCCGACCGCGGGATAGATCTGCATGGCCGGGCGGACATACAGCCCGATCAGATGGCCGCCGTGTGTTTCGGCAACATCCAAAGCGGTCTCGGTAAGAAGGTCGGCCCGCTTTTCGTCGTTCAGAACAACAAGGATCGTCTTAAGGGACATGTCATACTCCGCCGCTGATGTGCTGATACGCGTACTGTTGATTGAATTTACGAACCTCACAATGCGTAGGACATTGATGTGGGTCAAGTCGTCAGCGGCTCTGATCCCGTTGATTGGCAGCACTGCCACACCGACAGTCATGCGGGAGAACAACCGGCCGGATGTCCAGTACCAATCATAGAGCCGACGTGCCCGGTGGCGCAGAGCTGCGCCGGGCTCTCAGCTTGCCGTTGCTGGTGCTTTACGGCCTCGGCGTGACCATTGGCGCCGGCATCTATGTGCTGATCGGGGCGGCGGTGGCGCGTGCCGGATTGTATGCGCCTCTGTCATTTGCATTGGCCGCATTGGCGATGGTCTTTTCGGCCTGTTCGTTTGCCGAACTGTCCGGCCGCTACCCGGTGAGTGCGGGCGAGGCGGCCTATGTCCGCACCGGCCTGAACAGCAAGGCGATGGGTTTGCTGACCGGCCTGCTGGTTGTCACGTCCGCCGTGATTTCCAGCGCCGCGATCGCCATCGGCAGTGCTGGATACATGCAGCAGTTCCTTGCTGTTCCCCAAACGGTCATTGTCGTTGCGGTACTGGTCTTGCTGGGCGCCATCGCGGCCTGGGGGATCATGGAATCGGTCGCGCTGGCCGGTTTTCTGACCGTTGTCGAAGTCACCGGCCTTGCCATCATCATCGTGGCCGGTTTCTGGGTGCAGCCGGAAATGATCGCCAGGTTACCGGAAGTCATTCCAGATGACATCAGCCTGGAAGTCTTCTCCACCATCGTCAGCGCCAGCTTGCTCGCCTTCTTTGCCTTCATCGGTTTTGAGGATTTGGTCAACCTGGCCGAGGAGGCCAAAGACCCGGCCCGCAACATGCCGCGCGCCATCTGGCTGACGCTCGCCGGTGCCACGCTGATCTATGTGCTGGTGGTGTTCGTTGCCGAGATGTCGGTGCCGGCCGATGAACTCGCCGCCTCCAAGGCGCCGCTGGCGCTGGTGTTTGAACGGATCACCGGCCTGTCTCCCGTGCTGATCACCGCCGTCGCGATCTTCGCCACGCTCAACGGCGTCATCGTTCAGATCATCATGGCTTCGCGTGTTCTGTACGGCCTGTCGAGCCAGGGCAGCCTGCCGGCGGTGATCGGGCGCGTCAATCCGACGACCAGAACGCCGCTGGTCGCCACCACGCTGGTCGTCGTCCTGGTGCTCACGCTGGCCCTGTTCTTTCCCATCGAGCAACTGGCCGAATGGACGTCTCTGGTGGTGCTGACGATCTTTTCCCTGGTCAATCTGGCGCTGCTGCGGCTCAAGTGGTCGGGTACGCTGGGCCCGGCCCCGGGCTACACCGCACCGCTATGGGCGCCGCCGGCCGGTCTCGTCATTTGCCTGTTCTTCATCGCCAGCAGCTTCTTGAACTAGCGCCCGTTAGCGCCTAACACGTCCGGCAACTGGACTGCATCACAGACAAGTCAGGACACAGCATGGCTGAATTGCCGGTTTTGGATGATGTGCGCATCGGCGTCATCGGGCTCGGTTACGTGGGCCTGCCGATCGCCATCTACATGGCGCAGCACTTCCCCGTCGTCGGGTTCGACGTTGATGCTTCGCGCACCGGCGAACTGTCGCGCGGCATTGATCGGACCAACGAGATCACCGCCGAGGAGTTCGCATCGGCCAGGGACCTGAAGATCTCGCACGACCCGGACGATCTCGCGGGCTGCAACTTCTACATCGTCACCGTGCCGACGCCGATCGACAACGCCAAGCGGCCGGACTTTTCCGCGCTGTTGTCGGCCAGCCGGACCATTGGCGGCGTCATCGCCGAGGGCGATGTCGTGGTTTACGAATCGACCGTGTTTCCCGATGCCACCGAAGAGGTGTGCATCCCGGTCGTCGAGCAGGTGTCGGGCCTTGCCTACAACCGAGATTTCTACGCCGGCTACTCGCCGGAGCGCATCAACCCGGGTGACAAGAACCACCGCCTTCCGGACATCCGGAAGATTGTTTCCGGTTCGACGCCCGAGGCCGCCGATCTGATCGACGCGGTGTATTCGAAGGTCATCACCGCCGGCACTCACCGCGCCTCATCGATCCGCGTCGCTGAGGCCGCCAAGGTCATCGAGAACATCCAGCGCGACGTGAACATTGCGCTGATCAACGAGCTGGCCATGCTGTTCCGCAAGATCGGCCTCGATACCGGCGACGTGCTGGAGGCCGCCGGCACCAAGTGGAACTTCCACAAGTACAAGCCGGGCCTGGTCGGCGGCCACTGCATCGGCATCGATCCTTTCTACCTGACCTACAAGGCCCAGTCGGTCGGCTTTCACCCTGACATGATCCTTGCCGGCCGGCGCATCAACGACAACATGGCCGAGTTCGTCGCCAACGACGTGATCGCCGGTATGCTGCGCCGCCGGTTGCGGGTCGGGCGCTCGCACATCCTGATCATGGGGCTGACCTTCAAGGAGAACTGCCCCGATCTGCGCAATACCAAGGTCGCCGATCTGGCGGCGCACTTCCTGCGGCTGGGCATCGATACCACGGTCTACGATCCCATGGCGGACCCGGATGAGGCAAAGCGCGAGTATGGCATCGAGCTTGCCAGCGAACTGCCGGCCGGTCCCTTTGAAGCGGTCATTCTGGCGGTCAATCACGATCACATCCGCGACAATGATCTTGAGCGGATTTCCGGCCTGCTCGTCGAGGACGGGCTGGTCTATGATATCAAGGGTGCCCTGCCGCGCGGCGGCGATCACATCCGCCTATAGAAAGGCTTGCCACAATGCGCATCCTGGTGACGGGCGCGGCCGGTTTCATCGGCTTTCACACCGCAAAGGCTTTGCTCGACCGCGGCGATGAGGTCATCGGCCTCGACAACCTCAACGACTATTACGATCCGGCCCTGAAGCAGGCCCGGCTCGACCGGCTCGCCGGCCGCAACGGCTTTGCCTTCCACAAGCTGGACCTTGAGGACCGCGACGGCGTTGCCGGCCTGTTCAAGGCGGAACGGCCGCAGGCGGTGATCAACCTCGCTGCCCAGGCCGGTGTACGCTACGCGGCGGAAAATCCGCACGCCTATGCCGGGTCCAATCTGACCGGCTTTCTCAACATCCTCGAAGGCTGCCGTCACAACGATGTCGGTCACCTGGTCTATGCCTCCTCGTCCTCGGTGTACGGTGCCAATACGCAGATGCCGTTCAGCGTGCATCACAATGTCGATCATCCGCTCAGTCTTTACGCTGCCACCAAGAAGTCCAACGAGCTGATGGCCCATGCCTATGCCCATCTCTACGGCATTCCGACCACGGGCTTGCGCTTCTTCACCGTCTATGGCCCGTGGGGGCGGCCGGACATGAGCCTGTTCCTGTTCACCCGCAAGATCCTCGCCGGCGAGCCGATCGACGTCTTTAACAACGGCCGGCACAAGCGCGACTTCACCTACATCGACGATATCGTCGAAGGCGTCGTGCGCACGCTCGATACCATTCCCGCGCCTGATCCGACGTGGACCGGCGACGCGCCGGACCCGGCTTCATCCTCAGCTCCGTACCGGCTGTACAACATCGGCAACAACCAGCCGGTCGAACTGATGGACTTCATCGCTGCCATCGAAAAGGCGCTCGGCAGGACAGCGCAGAAGAACTTCCTGCCGCTGCAGCCAGGCGATGTCGAAGCGACCTACGCCGACATCGACGCACTGAGCGATGCCGTCGGTTTCCGCCCGTCGACACCGATCGATGAGGGCATCGAACGCTTCATCGCCTGGTACCGCGACTTTTACCTTGCCTAGCGATTGCGCGCCTGCCGTCGATGCGGCTAGTGTCGGGAGACATGCGGAAATGGACTGGGAGCGTATCAGATGCGTTTTTTGAAGGCCGTGCTGGCGCTGTCCGTCTGTCTGGCTGTCGCCGCCTGTGAAGAACAGCAGGCCGCTGCGCCGGAGCAACCGGTACGGGCAATCAAGTCCTTCACCGTGTCCAAGCGTGCCGGTGAGCAGGTGCGCCAGATTGCCGGTGTCACCGAAGCCGCAAAGGTCACCGATCTGGCCTTTGAGTCCGGCGGCAAGATTGTCGCCCTGTCGGTCGATATCGGCGACAAGGTCGAGGCCGGCCAGGTCGTCGCGCGCCTCGATCCCGAACCGTTCGACCTGCGCGTGTTGAGTTCGCAGGCCCAGGTCAAGGATGCCCAGTCGCGCCTCACCGATGCACAGACCAAGTTCGGTCAGCAACGCCAGCTCTATGAACAGGGCTATGCCGCCAAGACCGCCTACGACAGCGCGCTGGCAACCAAGCAAAGTGCCGAAAGCGCCCTTGAAATAGCACAGTCGGAACTGCGGCAAGCGAGGCGAAACCGCTCCGAAACCGATCTCAGATCGCCGCTGGCCGGTGTCATTTCGGCCAAGCATGTCGAGCAGTTCACCGAGGTCACGGCCGGCCAGCCGGTGGTCGAGCTTTCTGCCGACGGCGACATCAAGGTCAATTCCAGCGTGCCGGAAGGTCTTGTGCGCCGCCTGAAACTGGCGCAGCCGGTGCTGGTGCGGTTTCCCACCCTGAACGACGAGATCGCCGAGGGCACAATCACCCAGATCGGTGCCAGCGCCTCGTCGACCAATTCGTTCCCGGTTACAGTTGTTTTGGGCAGCAACGATCTGTCGTTGCGCCCCGGCCTGACCGCTGAGGTGATGTTCGGCTTTGAGACCGACGCAACGGGCAAGGCCTTCCTGCTGCCCCTGGCAGCCGTTCTGCCGTCGGGAACGGACGGCAAGGGTTTTGTCTTCCGTTTCAATGGTGACGCCGGTGTCGTCAACCGGGTGCCGGTCGACATCCTCAACATCCGCGACAACGATCTGGAGGTCACCGGTGGACTTGAGGCCGGCGATATCGTTGCCGCCGCCGGCATCTCGTTCCTGTCCGACGGCATGCAGGTCAAGCTGATGCAGCAAGGCCGGAACTGATGGGCGGACTTGCCGGCTGGGCGCTCTCCAACCGCAGGCTCGTTCTGCTGGCAGTCATCTTCATCGCCATCGCCGGGCCGCTGAGCTTTGTTTCGCACCCTTCGCGCGAAGACCCGGAGATCACCATCCGCACTGCAGTGGTGACCGCCAGTTTCGACGGCATGTCGCCGCGCCGTGTCGAGGACCTCATCACCCGGAAGTTGGAAGAAAAGATCCGCGAGATGCCGGAGGTCGAAAAGATCACATCGACCTCGCGCATCGGCCAGAGCACCGTGCGTGTTGAACTGTACGACCGGTATTTCGAGCTGGAGCCGATCTGGCAGGACCTGCGTAACAAGATGGAGGAGGTGCGCGCGCAACTGCCCTCCGGCACCCGCGGTCCGGAGGTCAACGACAATTACGGCGACGTTGCCATGGCCACTGTTGCTCTCACGGCTGAAGGTTTCACGCGGGCCGAAATGCGCGCCACCGCCCGCGACCTGCGCAACAAGCTGTATGCTGTCAAAGGCGTAAGCAAGATCGACCTGTATGGCATCGAACCGGAGCGTATCTTCATCGAGGTCAACAACGCTCGCCTGGCGCAGTTCGGCCTTGACGTCGATGCGTTGTTGAACGCCATCGGCCAGACCAACATCGTTTCGCCCGGTGGGCGTATCGAGGCCCAGGGCCAATCGTTCAACGTCGAGCCGAGCGGCAATTTCGAAAGCGTCGCCGACATCGGCGAGGTCACGGTCGCGATACCCGACCAGCAGGGCCAGGTGGTCTATCTGCGCGATCTGGCCGAGATCACCCGCGCCTATGTCGACCCGCCCAAAAGTCCGGTCTATTTCAACGGTGAACGGGCCGTCGTGCTGTCGGTGCAGATGGTCGAGAAGTATGAGTCGTTCAAGTTCGGCGAAGACCTCAAGGCCAAGGTGGCCGCGCTGGAGCAGACGTTGCCGATCGGCTATGTGCTCAGTTTCGTCACCTTCCAGCCGGCCGAGATCGCCGTTGCGGTCAATGGCGTGACCAACAACCTGTTCCAGACCATCGTCATCGTGTTGATCGTGGTGGTGGTGTTCCTCGGGGTGCGCACCGGGTTGATCGTCGGCGCCATGGTGCCGCTCACCATGCTGGCAGCGCTCCTGGTCATGCGCTACGCCGGCATCGAACTCGAACGCATGTCGCTGGCCTCGCTGATCATCTCGCTCGGGCTTCTGGTCGACAACGGTATCGTCATCGCCGAGGAGATCGGCCGCCGGCTGTCTCTTGGCGAGGAACGCCTGTCGGCGGCGACCGAAACCGGCAAGGCGATGGCCATGCCGCTGCTTGCCTCGAGCCTCACCACCATCATTGCCTTCATGCCGCTGATGCTGTCCGAGAACGAGGCCGGCGAGTACATGCGTTCGCTGTCGCTGGTGATCGCCATATCGCTGATCGCCTCGTGGGTCATCGCCATGACGGTGATGCCGGTATTGTGTTTTTGGGGCCTCAGGGCAGGCCAGCCGGTCGACGAAGCCGCGGCCTATGACACGCCATTCTACCGGCTGTACCGCAATGTTCTGCAAACCGTCCTGCGGTTCCGGCTCGCCTTCCTCGGCGCGGTCATGGCCGCCATGGCCATCGCCGTATGGGGCATGCAGTTTGTGCCGGCGATCTTCTTTCCCAACTCCGACCGGGTGCAGATTCAGGTCTATGTCGACCTGCCCGTCGGCACCAATACCTATCTGACGCGGGATGTCTCGCTGCGGCTGTCCAGGTGGCTTGCCGACAAATCAGCGAACCCCGAAATCGGATCGCACATCCTGTATGTTGCCGATGGCGGGCCGCGCTTCTATCTCGGCCTGAACCCGATCGATCCCGATCCCAACCGCGCCTTCGCCATCGTCAACGTCCAGTCGCGCGACCAGATCCCGGAAGTCTCGCAGCGCATCCGCAACTACGCCGCCGGGCATATGCCGGAAGCACGCGTGTTCGCCAAGCCGATGTCCATGGGCACCAGCGAGGCCGGCGCGGTCGAATACCGCATCATCGGCGACGACCCGGAGGTTCTGGCCGAAACATCGAAGCGGATCCGGCAGGCGATGTCCTCTATTCCCGGTTCGATCAACGTCAAGGATGACTGGGACAACCGGGTGGTCAAAATCATCGTCGAAGTCGATCCGGCCCGGGCGCGGCGTGCCAATGTGACGTCTCAGTCGGTGGCCGATGCCCTCAACGGCATCCTGTCGGGCACTGCCGTCACCGACTACCGCGAGGGCGATACCATCATACCTGTCTATCTGCGCGCCCAGGGCGATGAACGCACCAGCATCGACCGCCTGCGCACGTTGAACATCTCGCGGGCCGGCGGCACGCCGGTCACCCTGCTGCAGGTCGCCGATTTGTCCGGTGAGGCTGAGTTCGCTTTGGTTCAGCGCCGCAATCTGGAACGGGCGATCACGGTTTCGGGCAAGAACCAGGCGCTCGAGGCCGGGGAGTTCGACGAGCAGATCGCCGCCAAACTCGGCGATGATCCTCTGCCGCCCGGATACCGCATTGAGAAGGGTGGCGAGATCGAGGGCTCAGCCGAGGCCCAGGGCGCGTTGTTTGCCTACATGCCGCTGGCCGGCATGCTGATCGTGCTGATTCTGGTCTGGCAGTTCAACTCGATCCGCCGGCCGCTGATTGTGCTGGCGGTCATTCCGCTCACCCTGGTCGGCGTCACCATCGGCCTGCTGATCGCGCCGGGCGCCAACCTGAGCTTCACTGCCATTCTCGGTCTGCTGTCGCTGGCCGGCATCATCATCAACAACGGCATCGTGCTGATCGACCGCATCGAGATCGAGCGCGATGGGGGATTGGAAGTTGGCGATGCCATCATCGCCGCCTCGCAAAAGCGCCTGCGCCCCATCATCATGACCACGGTCACGACCTTCCTCGGGCTGATGCCGATCATCGTCTCGCGCGATGTGTTGTTCTACGACCTCGCCGTTGTAGTCTCCAGCGGCCTGATCGTCGGCACCGTTCTCACCCTCGGCGTGGTCCCGGTGCTGTACAGCCTGATGTTCAACACCCGGCGCAGCGTTGCCGAACCCGAGCCGCAGACCGAAATGGTCTGAGGGCCGCTGGTATAACCCATGAAACGAGCAAGGTTTCGTCTGCCGTGCCTTGTCCTTTAGCGCGGCGGATACTAGGTCACCCGGTCAAGCCGGGTGATGACAATCACAAGTCAGCAACAATCAAATCTTGGACGAGGCCCTACAACATCGACGGCAGGACGCGGTCCGGCGGGTTGTGGCCGTCGGCGAAGGTCTTGATGTTGATGATCACCTTCTCGCCCATGTCGATGCGTCCCTCGATGGTGGCGGAGCCCATGTGCGGCATGAGGACGGCATTCTTCAGGTTGAGGAAACGCGGGTTCACCGCCGGCTCGTGTTCGAACACATCGAGCCCGACGCCGCCGATCTCCTCGGCCTTCAGCATCCGCGCCAGCGCGTTTTCATCGATGATCTCGCCACGCGCCGTGTTGACCAGGATGGCCGTCGGTTTGAGCAGTTTCAGCCGCCGCGCCGACAGGAGATGGAAGGTGCCCGGTGTGTGCGGGCAGTTGACCGACACGATGTCGACCCGCGCCAGCATCTGGTCGAGGCTTTCCCAGTAGGTTGCTTCCAGGTCCTCCTCGATCGACGGATGCACCGGCTTGCGGTTGTGATAGTGGATCTGCAGCCCGAATGCCTTGGCGCGCCGCGCCACCGCCTGGCCGATCCTGCCCATGCCGATGATGCCGAGCCGCTTGCCGAAAATCCGGTGGCCCAGCATCCAGGTCGGCGACCAGCCCTGCCAGGTATTGTCCTCGCCGATCACCTGGGCGCCTTCGGTGACCCGCCGCGCCACGGCGAGAATCAGGGCGATCACCATGTCGGCGGTGTCCTCGGTCAGCACGCCGGGCGTGTTGGTGACGATGATGCCGCGGTTGCTCGCCGTCTCCACGTCTATGTTGTCGACGCCGTTGCCGAAATTGGCGATCAGCTTGAGCCGGTCGCCGGCCTGCATGATCAGCCCCTTGTCGATCCGGTCGGTCACCGTCGGCACCAGCACGTCCGCCGTCTGCATCGCTGCCAGCAATTCATCGCGACTCATCGGCGTGTCGGTTTCATTGAGACGGGTGTCGAACAGCTCGCGCATCCGCGTCTCCACCACGTCCGGCAGTTTACGGGTAACGATGACGAGGGGTTTTTCAGTTGTCATGCGCAGGTTCTCCCGAGGCACGCTGGCGGCGCGATTCATTTGATCTTAACCCTGATCCAGCAAGTCTATTGGCTGTGCCGCGCAGGGCAGCCGACGCTTGCCGGATTGAGCATCAGGTGCTCAAGCCTGTGTTTAGGCCGTGTCGCAAAGTCTGTAAACGGGCAAATCCTCGCAGGACTTTTCACCAGAGGACAACGGCATCGACCCTTGCCGAAGCGCGGCGAATATAGGACAATGCACCGGTGCTTGGTGAGGGACGGCACAAGCGGGGGAAAGTGAAAGCATGGGAACTGTCGCACGCAGACGGGGGTTGGTCAGCATCAGCCTGATGGTCCTTGCTGGCCTATGCGTGGTATCGGGCGTGGCGTATGCTCTGTTCGGTGCCCGTTCGAACGCCACGGCCGGGGCGCAGACAGCCTCAGCGGTAACGACCGCATCGACCTCGCAACTGCCCAAGCGCGACCTTGGCAAGTCCGGCCTGCCGCTGCCCCGTTTCGTCAGCCTCAAGACCGACCGGGTCAACGTGCGGCGGGGGCCGTCGAGCGAACATGGCGTGTCCTGGGTCTTCACCAGAAAGCAGCTTCCGGTTGAAATCGTCGCGGAGTTTGACCACTGGCGGCGCATTCGCGACGCCGAGGGTGAAGAGGGCTGGATCTACCAGAGCCTGCTGACCGGTCGCCGCACCGC
Organism: Aestuariivirgaceae bacterium; assembly: GCA_965216335.1. Taxonomy (GTDB): domain Bacteria; phylum Pseudomonadota; class Alphaproteobacteria; order Rhizobiales; family Aestuariivirgaceae; genus JAHEJE01. The sequence continues at coordinate 3,311,202 of OZ244154.1, forward strand.
CATGGTGGCACCCTGGCGCAAGGATAACAACGTCGCCATGATGAGCGCACCCGACCACCAGGCCAGCAAGGTCGCGCTGGTGCGTGGCGGTGTCATCGGCCGTGTCGACAGCTGCAACGGCAACTGGTGCCAGCTCGATGTCGAAGGCTATTCCGGCTGGATCGAGCAGGCCATGCTGTGGGGCGTCTACCCCGGCGAAGCCATAGACTGACCGGCGGCGCCGGCCGCGCCGGCGGCGGGTGTTTTGCTGACTGTTGTGCCGTCTTGATAGGACAACGGTCGTCCTCAGGACTTTTCGGTCAGGCTCTAAGCGTCCTTCAGCCGCACGATCACATCGACCTGGCCGATCTTCATCCCTTCAGGGATTTCCGGCAGATTGATCACTTCCAGCGTGTCATGCGGGATGTCGACCAGACGTTCTTCGGACTCGATGTAGAAATGGTGGTGGCTGGACACATTGGTGTCGAAATAGCTCTTGTGGCCCTGAACCGCCACCTCGCGCAACAGTCCGGCATCGCTGAACTGATTGAGTGTGTTGTACACGGTCGCCAGTGACACCGCGACATCGGCTGCAACAGCTTCTGCGTGCAGGGCCTCGGCGGTGACATGCCGGCCGCCGCCGGCAAACAGCAGTTCCGCCAGGGCTATCCGCTGCCGGGTCGGCCGCAATCCGGCCGTCCGTAATTTGCTGATGTGGCACACGCGCTCATGCCGGTCGTCTGCAGAGTTCGGATGCATGAATTTCACCTCGGTCTTCAACAAATGCGGGTCCCCGCAGCCTGCGCCCCGGGAAATCCTGCTGATACACTAGCCTATCTGAGAATCACTCGCAATTGGCACCGACTGCGGCTCGCTGCCACGGGATTTATGCCGGGAAATCACCGGGATGCCTTCCTGCACCCGGGTCATTGTGTTAGGGATTCGGGAATCCGGACATGCAATCGGGGAGGGGAAACATGACCGAGCGCAAGTCGAGCTACGACTATGCCGATCTCTTGGCCTGCGGCCGTGGCGAATTGTTCGGGCCGGGCAATGCCCAGCTTCCGGCCCCGCCGATGCTGATGTTCGACCGGATTACCGACGTGTCGGAAGACGGTGGCGAATTCGGCAAGGGCTGCATCCGCGCCGAGTTGGACATCAAGCCGGACCTGTGGTTCTTCCCGTGCCATTTCATCGGCAACGAAATCATGCCCGGCTGTCTCGGCCTCGATGCCCTGTGGCAATTGACCGGCTTCTTTCTCGGCTGGCTCGGCGAGCCGGGCTACGGCATGGCGCTGTCCACCGGCGAGGTCAAGTTCAAAGGCATGGTGACACCGAAAACCAAACTGGTCGAGTATGGCGTCGATTTCAAGCGTGTCATGCGCGGCCGTCTGGTGCTTGGCACCGCCAACGGCTGGCTGAAGGCCGACGGCGAAACCATTTACACGGCCACCGACCTGCGCGTAGGTTTGTCGAAGGAAAAAGCCAGCTGAGGCCTCTCGGCTCAATTCAGGAGTTCACATGAGACGTGTCGTCGTAACCGGCATTGGGATTGTATCATCCATCGGCAACAGCGCTGAAGATGTGACCGCATCGCTGAGGGACGCAAGGTCGGGGATCACCTTTTCCCAGGACTTTGCCGACCACGGCTTCCGCTGCCAGGTGTGGGGTGCACCGGACATCGATGCCGCCTCGCTGGTCGACCGGCGCGCCATGCGCTTCTTGTCGGAAGGCGGTTCCTGGAACCACATCGCCATGAAGCAGGCCATCGATGACTCAGGCCTGGAAGATGGCGATATCACCAACGAGCGCACCGGCATCATCATGGGCTCCGGCGGCCCGTCGACGATAACCATCGTCGAGGCGGCGGCGACCACCGAAAAGAACAACAGCCCGAAACGAATCGGTCCGTTCGCCGTGCCCAAGTGCATGAGCTCCACCGCCTCGGCGACGCTCGCCACCTGGTTCAAGATCCACGGCGTCAACTACACCATCTCGTCGGCCTGCTCGACCTCTGCGCACTGCATCGGCAATGCCGCTGAACTGATCCAGTGGGGCAAGCAGGACGTGGTGTTCGCCGGCGGTCATGAGGACCTGCACTGGACCATGTCCAACCTGTTCGACGCCATGGGCGCCATGTCGTCGAAGTACAACGACAACCCGGCCTCTGCCTCGCGCGCCTATGATGTGGGCCGCGATGGTTTCGTCATCGCCGGCGGCTCCGGCGTCGTCATCCTGGAAGAGCTTGAGCATGCCAAGGCGCGCGGCGCCAAGATCTATGCCGAACTGGCTGGCTACGGCGCGACCTCAGACGGTTTCGACATGGTCGCCCCGTCCGGCGAAGGTGCGGTGCGCTGCATGCGCCAGGCGCTGTCCACGGTCGATGGCAAGGTCGATTACATCAACACCCACGGCACCTCGACGCCTGTTGGTGACAGCAAGGAGATCGCCGCGATCCGCGAGGTGTTCGGCGACGATGGCCCGGCCATCGGCTCGACCAAGTCGCTCACCGGCCATTCGCTCGGTGCCGCCGGCGCCCAGGAAGCGATCTACACGCTGCTGATGATGCAGAACGACTTCATGGCCGAGAGCGCCCATATCGAGGAACTCGACCCCGAGTTCGCCGGTGCTCCCATTCTCACCGAACGCCGCGACAGCGCCTTCGACGTCGCCCTGTCGAACTCCTTCGGCTTCGGCGGCACCAACGCCACGCTGGTCTTCCAGCGCTACGCCGGCTGACAACGACTGGACGTGACCGAATGAGCGAACTGCAACTCGCCCCCCTCATGCAGGGCAAGCGCGGCCTGATCATGGGCGTCGCCAACGCCAACTCCATCGCCTGGGGCATTGCCCGCACCCTGCACGCCGCCGCCGCCGAACTGGCCTTCACCTACCAGGGCGATGCCTTCGGCAAGCGCGTCAAGCCGCTGGCCGAAAGCCTTGGCGCCAACCTGCTGCTCGATTGCGATGTCGAGGACATCGCCAGCGTCGATACCGTGTTCGACACCCTGAAAGCCGAATGGGGCACGCTCGATTTCGTCGTCCATGCCATCGGCTTTTCCGACAAGAACGAACTGAAGGGCCTTTACGCCGACACCACACGCGACAACTTCACCCGCACCATGGTCATCTCGTGCTTCTCCTTCACCGAGATCGCCAAACGCGCCGCCGACATGATGCCGGAAGCAGGCGGCAGCCTGATCACGCTCACCTACGAGGGCGCCACACGCGTCATGCCCAACTACAATGTCATGGGTGTCGCCAAGGCTGGCCTTGAGGCCTCGGTGCGCTACCTCGCCACCGATTACGGCCACCGCAACATCCGGGTCAACGCCATCTCCGCCGGCCCGATGCGCACCCTGGCCGGAGCCGGCATCGCCGATGCCCGCGCCATGTTCGCTTTCCAGCAACGCCACTCGCCCTTGGGCCGAACCGTCACCCTCGACGACGTCGGCGGCGCCGCGCTCTATCTCCTGTCCGACCTGTCCTCCGGCGTCACCGGCAGCATTCACTTCGTCGACGCCGGCTACAACACCATATCGACTCCGCATCCCAAGAACATGGATGGGGAGTGATGCCGCTGTTTTTAGCGCAGGGATCAGCTCTTAACGAGTTCGGAGACGCAATTTGTTTAATCTGCTCCTAATTCTGTTCCTGTCACCGTTCATCATTCTCTTTTTCCCCTAGCCATGAGCTGCTGCCAATACTGGCTTGCGTTGCTCACTTGGCTATACGTTGCCTGTGGAACACTCCTGTTATGGCACGGTGTCAGCACAGGGCATGATGATTATTTGGTGTTCATCGGAGCCTTGTTGGCATCCGCATCATGCGCGGCGCTTGTCTTCGCAGCTGTTATTGGTTTGGCAACTTTGACTGCAAGAGTGGGATTTCCTTTGCCGACACGGACAACCGTGTTCGCCGCGGTCATACTTGGCGGTTCTTTGATCGGCTATCTGCTTGTCAGAGTTGGGTTGATCGAGGGGGCGCCGAGAAGGTTTCCAGAAAACTTCCGGGAACCATATGATATCTTTGCCTACTTGGGCATCATGCTCGCCGGTCCGCTACTCCTTCTGTACGTGCCTCAAGCGTTGGCCCGCCGTTCGGTCGTTCTTGTCGGTCTCATTTTGCTGATCGTGTATTTTTACACCGATCCGCTCGGCAAGGGTTCCGCTTATGGCGACATCGAAATGCTCGGCCACAGCGCCGCACTCATCGCCCATGCCAGTGTCGCCGGCATGCTGACAGCTGGCGTCTATCTGGCGCTTTATTTCACCGAAATGTTGGCCAAAGTCCCACTTGCCGTTCAGTCGATAGCGCTGGTGACAGCCATGATCTGCGGCGCCATGTTGTCTCATCGCCTTTTGCTCTTTCCTGCATAACCCGTTCACCCGCGCTTTGGGAACATGGATGACCAATAGCCCCTCTCCCGCGGGTGGAGAAGGGTCTTTGCGCTCAAGCATTCGGCGCTTTCCCTCATGAGGTCGGCGTTGTTATGGGAATTTTGGTGCAGGCCGTGGATACCGTGTTTGTACATTCCTAACGCCATTTTACGCGAGAGTACCTATTAGTTCCCTTCCTCCAAAACCTGCCTCGTTTAGTTGTTGCCAACGCATCGTTACCTGCTCGCGTGTAGGTTCCTCTGCCCCAAGATTTCGGGCCACAATTTCCTTTCCATGTTCCATCAGAGTAAAATGTTGTCGTGTAGTAGCACCGATCACCATTTTCAAATGTATAACTCCCACTTTGGCTACCAAGGATTTTTCGTTTGCCCTCTGCTGCTGATTTGTCCGCCAATCCAGCGGCTGTTATGGCAGTAATGCCGACCGTGACTGATAAAATAGCAGCTTGCCGGAAAATTGTTTTTGAATCAAATTTTCTTTGACCAACCATGTTTTATTCCTATGATTCGTGATCTATAGATCAAACACGTTTGATGCCGCAATGTTTGATTCAAGAGAGTGTATAAATCATAGCATGTCTCTATTTGAGGTCAATATTTTGTCGTAAATTATCGAATTTTCTTGCTTTTTGATCTACTCCCCGCGGGGGGAGAGGGGCAGCCTCACGTAAACTTCCGAAACATCCGCGTTTCGTCGAACAGCTCTTCCAGTGCCTTCATCCGCGTTTCCGTTTCCTGCCAGTTGGCGTTCTGAACCGCTGCGATCAGCGCTTCGACGATGAACAGGATGACGGCTGACGAGTCCCAGGCGGACGGCGCCTCGATGCGGGCGTGGAAGCTGTGGCTGGCGTGCTTGGAGGCCGGTGAACCCCATTGGTCGGTGAACAGCACCAGCTCGACACCGCGCCCGGTCGCCATTTCCGCCAGCTTGACGATGTCGCGTTCATAGCGGCGGATGTCGAAGGCGACCAGAACGTCGCCGGGCTTCATGTTGAGCACGTAGTGTGGCCAGGTATTGGCGCTCGAGGCCATCAGCGTCAGCCCGTCGCGGATCATCTGCATGTGGGTGAACAGGTGCTCGGCCGAAGACCGGGTAATGCGCCCGCCGACCACATGCACCTGCCGGTTCCGGTCGGCCAGCAGCTCGACCACGGCGTTGAACGTTTCCGGATCGAGCTGGCGCAGGGTCTGGCGCAGATTGTCCATCACGGCATCGGCAAAGCGGTTGAGCGTATGCGCGTCCGGCGCGTTTTCGGCCCAGCGGTTGTGTTTGGTGATCGGGTTGGAGATCGTTTCTTCGACCTCGCCTCTCAGCGCCGCCTGCAACTCCGGAAACCCGGAAAAGCCGAGCTTCTTGGACATCCGCACGACGGTCGGCGTCGACACATCGGCGGATTCGGCGACCGCTGTGATGCTGCCCAGCCCGGAAACCGGATAGCTTTCCAGCATCACGTTCGCCAGTTGCCGCTCGGCCCGGGTCAGGTCCTCGAACCTTGTACGGATGCGTTCCGCCACCGTCATTGCCTGGCTGGCCATGCCTTGTCTCTCCATGCCGCTCCACACCGCATTTCCGCAATGCGCAAAGCCCAGCATAGTCAGCGCCACGCCGCTTTGCCAACCATTCTGGAATATGCTTGACTTGCCAACTCATTCTGAAAAGATACTTTCAGGATGGACTTTAGGGAGTGGGCCTGACGGTGCTGTGCCGAAGTGCGAAAGACAATGCAGGCCAGGCCCGCGCGTTGACCCGGTTGCGAGTTCGGTACCGGGTCCGCTGAATGTCCGGCCCCCTCAAGGCATACATTCGCTTCGTTGACCGGCTCAACCACCGTGTTGGCCGTATCATGATGTACGGCATCTTCGCGATCATGGCGGTGCTTCTGTGGTCCTCAATTTCCAAGATCGCCAACCAGCCCTCGCTATGGACGCTCGAATCGGCCCAGTTCGCGATGATCGCCTATTTTTTTCTCGGCGGTCCCTACGCGATCCAAATGGGCTCACATGTGCGCATGGACCTGTTTTACAGCGACTGGTCGGTAAGGCGAAAGGCGGCATTTGACACACTGACCGTGTGTTGCCTGATCTTCTATCTGGCCATCATGCTGTGGGGCGGGCTCAGCTCCACCGCCTATTCGCTTGGCCATTTTGGCGGTGAACCGATCAGCTTTTTCGCCGGTCTGATCACCGGCGAAGAATCCGTCGGCACTATGGAGCGCAGCCGCACCATATGGCGGCCTTACCTGTGGCCGATCAAGACGGTCATGTGCGTCGGTGTGGTGCTGGTGTTGCTGCAGGCCGTATCCGAACTGCTCAAAGACATCATGCGCATCAGGGGCGAGGAGGTCTGAGGCGGTCCATGTCCTACGAAGCCATCGCCCTGATCATGTTCGCCTCAATGATGGTGCTGCTGTTCACCGGTCAGCGGGTGTTCGGAGCTATCGGCTTCGTCGCCGTCGTCGCGGCGCTGCTGCTGTGGGGCGACCGCGGCGGCTTCGACATTGCCTTCGCCCAGAGCATCAAGCTCATGCGCTGGTACCCACTGCTCACCGTGCCGATGTTCGTGTTCATGGGCTATGTGCTGTCGGAAAGCCGCATCGCCGACGATCTCTACCGCATGTTCCATGTCTGGATGGGCGGCCTGCAGGGCGGGCTCGCCATCGGCACCATCGGCCTGATGGTGCTGATCTCGGCCATGAACGGCCTCAGCGTGGCCGGCATGGCGATCGGCGCCACGATTGCCCTGCCGGAACTGTTGCGCCGCGGCTACGACAAGATCATGGTCACCGGCGTCATCCAGGCCGGCTCGTCGCTCGGCATCCTGGTGCCGCCTTCCGTCGTTCTGGTGCTCTACGCCATGATCGCCCGCCAGCCGGTCGGCCAGCTCTGGCTCGCCGGCATTCTGCCCGGCCTGATGATGGCGGCGCTGTTCGTCATCTACATCGCTATCCGCTGCGGCCTGAACCACGAGCTCGGACCGGTCCTGTCCAAAGAGGACCGCGACATACCGAAGGCCGAGAAGTACCGTCTGCTGCTCGCCGGTCTCCTGCCGGTCGGCATCTTCCTGGCCATGATGTTTCCGTTCGTAAAAGGCTGGACCTCACTGGTCGAAAGCTCCGCCATCGGTGCCATTGCCGCATTCCTGGCCGCTGTCCTGAAGCGCCGCATGACTTGGGCTGTGTTCGAGGTCTCGGTCAGGAGAACCCTCGGCATCACCTGCATGTTCATGTGGATCATCCTCGCCGCCCTTGCGTTTGGTGCGGTGTTCGACGGCCTCGGCGCAGTCAAGGCCATCGAGAGCCTGTTCACCGAGCGCCTCGGCCTGTCGCCGTGGATGATCCTGGTTCTGATGCAGCTCAGCTTCATCCTGATGGGCACGTTCCTCGACGACACCGCAATGCTGGTCATCGTCGCCCCGCTCTATGTGCCGCTGGTCGGAGCGCTCGGCTTCGATCTCATCTGGTACGGCGTGCTCTACACCATCACCACCCAGATCGCCTACATGACGCCGCCTTTCGGCTACAACCTGTTCCTGATGCGCGCCATGTCGCCACCCGAAATCGCTCTGGCTGACATTTACCGCTCCATCGTCCCGTTCGTCGCGGTCATGGTGCTGGCTCTGGTACTGGTTATGGTGTTCCCGCAGATCGCCCTGTGGCTTCCAGAGTATGTCTACGGAAAATAACGCCGGGCCAACCGGCAGATGTTTGTCTTGAGTTGAAAACGCTAACAAGGAAGGAAAGTCGATATGACCAACAGACGTGATTTTCTAAAGACCGCCGGTGCGGCCTCTGCCGCCGCTGGCACCGCCGCGCTGGCTACCCCGGCCATCGCCCAGTCCAAGATCAAGTGGCGCTTGCAGACCTATGCCGGCGCGGCGCTGGCCGAACATGTCGTCAAGCCGGCCATCGACTCGTTCAACAAGATCGCCGGCGACCAGATGGAGATCGAGCTGTTCTTCGCCGACCAGCTCGTACCGACCGGCGAGCTTTTCCAGGCCATGCAGCGCGGTACCATCGATGCCGTCCAGTCTGACGATGATAGCATGGCCTCGCCCACCGAGGTCACCGTGTTCGGCGGCTACTTCCCGTTCGGCTCGCGCTATTCGCTCGATGTGCCGGTGCTGTTCAACCAGTACGGCCTGAAGGAGATCTGGGACGCCGAATACTCCAAGGTCGGCGTCAAGCACATCTCCGCCGGCGCCTGGGACCCGTGCCACTTCGCCACCAAGGAGCCGATCAACTCGCTTGCAGATCTGAAGGGCAAGAAGGTCTTCACCTTCCCCACCGCTGGCCGCTTCCTCGCCCAGTTCGGCGTCGTGCCGGTCACTCTGCCGTGGGAGGACATCGAGGTCGCCGTGCAGACCGGCGAGCTCGACGGCATCGCCTGGTCCGGCATCACCGAGGACTACACCGTCGGCTGGGCCGACGTCACCGACTACTTCCTCACCAACAACATTTCCGGTGCCTGGATCGGTCATTTCTTCGCCAACATGGAGCGCTGGAACGAGTTACCCGACAACCTGAAAGAACTGCTGGCAGTGTGCTTCGAGCAGAGCCACTACTACCGCCAGTGGTGGTACTGGGGCGGTGAGGCCAATCTGCGTGTCAACGGCACCAAGATGAAGCTGACCTCGATCCCCGACAGCGAATGGGCCCAGGTCGAGGAAGCCGCGGTCAAGTTCTGGGACGAGATCGCCGCGGAATCCGAAACCAAGGCCAAGATCGTCGAGGTGTTCCGCAAGTATAACGCCGACATGGCCAAGGCCGGCCGGCCGTACCGCTACACCTAGGCCGACCGTCGGCGCACTTCACCGGACCCCGGGGATGTCAGGTCCCCGGGGTCGTTTGCTCGTGCACCAGCGATGTCACATTGACAGCATCCTGCTGCGTGACCGACTTGATGACCACATAGCTGAAATACTTCGCCACGCCGATGTTGCGCTCCAGCAGGCTTTCGATCAGCGCCTGATAGGCCTGGATGTCGCGGGTGACGAACTTGACCAGGTAGTCGTAGCCGCCGGAGATCAGGTGGCAGGACTCGACCGCCTCGACCTTGCGGATGGCCGCCTCGAACTTGACGAAATCCTCGCGCCGGTGGTCTGAAAGGGTGATCTCGGTGAACACGGTGATGTGCGAGCCGACCTTGCCCAGATCGATGGCCGCCCGGTAGCCGGAAATGTAGCCCGCTTTTTCCAGCCGCTTGACCCGCTGCAGGCACGGGCTTGGCGACAGCCCGACCGTTTCGGCAAGCTTGACATTGCTCAGCCGCCCGTCCTGTTGCAGCGCGGCGAGGATCTTGATGTCGATACGGTCCAGCTTTGGAGCGGTTGTCATGGGCGCGGTGTTTCACGAAACCGTCCAATGATCAACCCCGCAGCGCTTCCTGGTGCGCCGCCGCCAGCTCCGCCATGGAGTTGAAGCGGAAGTCGATGTTCGGCATGCCGCCCGGGTCCATCGTCGCGCCGAAGCCGTCCTGGTCATGACGCCGGTAGATCCAGCACGTCGCCAGACCGTGCTTGTTGGCCGGCTTGTGGTCGTGGAACAGGCTCTCCGCGGTGTGCAGGATTTGCGATTTCTCCACTCCGAGGGTCGGCAGCTTGTCGAGCATGTAGCCGAAATTGCGATCCGACGGCTTGTAGGACCCCATATCCTCAGCGGTGTAGATCGCGTCGAACTCGACCTGCAGTTTTGCGTTGCTGGCGGCAAAGCTCTCGTTGTCGATGTTCGAAAGGATCACCAGCTTGTAGTGTTTTTTCAGATACTGCAGCGCGCCGGCGCTGTCGGGAAAGGCCGGCCAATCCTTTACCGTTTGGCCATAGGCTTTGCATTCGTCCCAGGTGACCGAAACGCCCCACTCCTCGGCCAGCCGCCGGTAGACGATCGGCAGCAGGTCGCGATAGCGCATGGCCGGTGTCTGGCGCTGCTGCGAGGATTCGTGGCGGGCGTGCGCTTCGAGGATATCGTTGCGGCTGAGCGTCCGGCCGACGCGCGAGGTGAGCGGTTCAAGGCCGGCAATCATACCGCTTTCCCAATCGATCAGCGTGCCGTAGCAATCGAAAGTGAGGGTGGTGAAGTCGGTCAATTTCATGTGATCAGCTCCTAAAGGGGTGTGCCATTGTCTGCCCGGCATCTTGTGGCCATATCACCCGCATGTTGTGCTGAATACAATATCCGCTGCGAAACGTCGTGCCGGATTTGGCCGGGCATCCGGCACATCCGCGCTAACCAGGAGTGCAAGCAATGCCGATCCTCGTTTCCGACATCGCCTTTACCGACAGCGTCAAGCAGGCACAAACCCGCCTCGGCTCGCGCGAAGTCTATCAAAAACAAATCGACAAGCGCGACTGGAAGCACGCCATTACCGATGACCTGAAGGCATTCCTGGAAAGCCGCAACAGCATCTACATCGCCACGGCAACGGCTGACGGACAACCCTACATTCAGCATCGCGGCGGCCCGAAAGGGTTCGTCAAGGTGATCGACGGCACGACATTCGGTTTTGCCGACTATTCCGGCAATCGGCAGTACATCTCGCTCGGCAACCTGGCCGAGAACGACAAGGCGTATGTGTTTCTGATGGACTATGCCAATCGGCAGCGCATTAAGATCTGGGGTACTGCGCGCATGATCGAAGGCGATCCAGAGTTGATTTCGTGCCTGCACGTGGCGGACTACAAGGCGCGTCCGGAGCGGGCCGTTCTGTTCAAGGTGGCAGCCTGGGACGTCAACTGCCCGCAACATATCCCGCAGAAATATGACCTCGAGGACGTTGAATTGGCGACCGGCAAGTTCACAGCGCGGATCGCCGAGCTGGAAGCCGAAGTCGCTCGCCTCAAGGCGCAATAACAAACCATTGAATTTGCCGTTGCTGGCGATAGGGTGGCCTTTGCAACCTTCAAAGGCAAAGGCGAGCCATGAACACCAAGCCCCCGCTACAGAACATGCGCATCAACGGCGATCGGCTGTGGGACACCATCCACGAGATCGCCAAGATCGGCCCGGGCGTGGCCGGCGGCTCGAACCGCCAGACCTTGACCGACGAGGACGGCGAGGCGCGCAACCTGTTCAGGCGCTGGTGCGAGGAGGCCGGGCTGACCATGGGTCTCGACGACATGGGCACCATGTTCATGCGCCGCGAGGGCGGCGACCCGGACGCCCCGCCGGTCTATGTCGGCAGCCATCTTGATACCCAGCCGACCGGAGGGCGCTATGACGGCGTGCTCGGCGTGCTCGCCGGACTGGAGATCGTGCGTTCGCTCAACGATCTCGACATCGCGACGAAACACCCAATCGTGGTCACCAACTGGACCAACGAGGAAGGCACGCGGTTTGCCCCGGCAATGATCGCTTCGGGCGTGTTCGCCGGCGTCTATGATCGCGACTGGGCCTGGGACCGCCAGGACATCGAGGAGAACCGTTTCGCAGATGAGCTGGAGCGCATCGGCTGGAAGGGTGATGAACCCGTCGGCAGCCGCAAGATGCGCGCCTTCTTTGAATTGCATATCGAGCAGGGGCCGATCCTCGAGGCCGAAGGGATCGACATCGGCGTCGTCACCCACGGCCAGGGCCTGGTCTGGCTCAAGCTCACCGTCACCGGCCGCGACAGTCACACCGGCTCGACGCCCATGCCGATGCGCAAGAACGCAGGCCTCGGCATGGCCCGCATCGTGCAACTGGTCGACGAGATCGCCTGGTCGCACCAGCCCAAGGCCGTCGGCACGTCAGGCAGCCAGCAGATTTTCCCCAACTCGCACAACGTCATTCCGGGCAGGGCTGAATTCTCGGTCGACCTGCGCTCGCCCGATCTGGACATCCTGCGAGATATGGAAGGCCGGTTGCGCAAGGAGGCGGCTGCGATCTGCGACGAGATGGGCCTTGAACTGGACATCGAACGCCTCGGCGGGTTCGATCCGGTGACCTTTGATGCCGGCTGCGTGACCGCCATCCGCAGCGCTGCCGAACGGCTCGGCTATTCGCATCGCGACATCGTGTCGGGCGCCGGCCACGACGCCTGCTTCATCAACCGCGTTGCCCCGACCGCCATGGTTATGTGCCCATGCGTCGATGGCCTGTCGCACAACGAGGCCGAGGAAATTTCCAAAGAGTGGTCAACGGCAGGCGCCGAAGTGCTGTTCCACGCCGTGCTGGAGACGGCGGAGATCGTCGGGTAGGTTGTTTTTATGACTGCGTCACAGTCTGCTCGATCGCCCCGAAGATCGACTGACCGCTGCTGTCGTTCATTTCGATTCGCACCGAATCGCCGAAGGTCATGAACGGTGTTTTCGGTTCGCCATCGGCGATGGTCTCGATCATGCGGATTTCGGCAATGCAGGAATAGCCCTTGCCGCCCTGTGCCACCGGTTTGCCGGGCGAGCCATCCGGATCCTTGTTCGACACCGTGCCCGAACCGATGATCGTGCCGGCGCCGAGCGGTCGGGTCTTTGCGGCATGGGCGATCAGGGTGGCGAAGTCGAAGGTCATGTCGACACCCGCCTCAGGCCTGCCGAATGGCTTGCCGTTGAGCGACGACAGCAGCGGCAGGTGCAGTTTGCCGTCACGCCAGGCATCGCCAAGTTCATCCGGCGTCACCGCCACCGGCGAGAACGCCGAGGACGGCTTGGACTGGAAGAAGCCGAAGCCCTTGGCCAGTTCCGCCGGGATCAGGCCGCGCAGCGAGACGTCGTTGACCAGCATCACGAGACGAATGTGACTGTGCGCGGCTGCCGGCGAAACGCCCGTCGGCACGTCGTCCGTGATCACGGCTATCTCGGCCTCGAAATCGATCCCCCAGGCCGTGTCCGCCATGGCGATGGGATCGCGCGGTCCGAGGAAACTGTCCGAGCCGCCCTGATACATCAGCGGGTCGCTCCAGAAGCTCTCCGGCAGTTCGGCCCCGCGCGCCTTGCGCACCAGCTCAACATGGTTGACGTAGGCCGAGCCGTCGGCCCACTGGTAGGCCCGCGGCAGCGGTGCGGCACACGCTGCCGGATCGAATGCCTGACCGGTCACCGATCCGAGCGACACACGATCGGCGAGATCGCGCAATCCGGGCGCCGTCTTCTGCCAGTCGTCCAACGCCTGCTGCAGGGTGCCGGCCACCGATCCGGCTGGCGTGAAGCGTTCCAGGTCGCGCGACACACACACCAGACGGCCGTCGCGCGTGCCGTCCTTGAGGGTTGCAAGTTTCATGAGGTCTCCCCGCTCAGGGTTTGCCGTTGAAGTGCTTCTTGAGACCGCTCCAGCAGTCCATGTAATCGCTCTGCAATGTCTCGGTCTGCGCGGCGTAGCTTGTCAGATGCTGAGGGAAGCGCGTTTCGAACATGAAGGCAAGGGTGCCGCTCAGCTTTTCCGGCTTCAGCTCGGCATTGGTCGCGCCTTCGAACGCATTGGCATCGGGCCCGTGCGGCAGCATGCAATTGTGCAGGCTGGCGCCGCCAGGCACGAAGCCGTCCGGCTTGGCATCGTACACGCCATAGATCAGCCCCATGAACTCCGACATGATGTTGAGATGATACCATGGCGGACGGAAAGAATGCTCCGCCACCATCCAGCGCTCCGGGAAGATGACGAAATCGATATTCGCCGTGCCTGCTGTTTCAGATGGCGCGGTGAGCACCGTGAAGATTGACGGATCGGGATGGTCAAAGGCAATCGCGCCGACCGGCGAGAAGGTTTTCAGGTCATATTTGTATGGCGCATAGTTGCCATGCCAGGCCACCACGTCGAGCGGCGAATGGCCAAGTTCGCAGGCATAGAAGTTGCCGCACCATTTGACCGTCAGGCGCGATGGTGTGTCGGCATCCTCGAACGCTGCGACCGGGGTCTTGAAGTCGCGCGGATTGGCCAGGCAGTTGGCGCCGATCGGGCCGCGGTCGGGCAGGGTGAACTTGGCGCCATAATTCTCGCACAGATAGCCGCTCGCCGGCCCGTCCGCGAGTTCGACCCGGAACTTCACCCCGCGCGGGATGATGCAGATATTGCCTGGCGCGATGCCGATCCTGCCGAATTCGGTCCACAGCAGCAGACCTCCGTCCTGAGGCACGAACAGCAATTCGCCATCGGCGTTATAGAAGTACTCGTCCTGCATCGAGCGGTTGATCAGGTAGAGATGCGTCGCCATGCCGGCCTGGGTGTTGACGTCACCGGCAGTTGTCATGGTGTGAACGCCATCGATAAAGCTCAGGGCCGCTTGCGGCATCGGTGCCGGATCCCAGCGCAATTGGGCAACCGGCAGGTCGTGATCCCCGGTCAACGGGCCGGTTTTCCACAGCGGCACGTCGATCCGCGCAAATGCTCCGGAATGCTTCACCGACGGGCGGATACGGTACAGCCAGGAACGTTCGTTGCTGCCGCGCGGTGCGGTAAAAGGTGAGCCGGACAATTGCTCTGCATAAAGCCCATAGGCGCAGCGCTGCGGCGAATTCTGGCCCTGGGGCAGGGCGCCCGGCAAAGCCTCGGTCTCGAAATCATTGCCGAATCCCGGCATGTAGTTGAGAGTCATTCGCGATCTCCAGGCACAATGCTGCCGTAGCGGTTGGGTTGCACACCAGCCTGCCTTTTAGTTACATTTGCAACTAATGACAGTCAAGAAGACGGACCAATCCCCGGCGGCGATCGAGCTTGAGCGGTTTCTGCCCTACCGGCTGAATGTTGCGGCCGAAACCGTCAGCCGTGCCTTGTCGCGGATATATGCAGAGCGCTTCGGAATTTCGGTTCCTGAATGGCGCGTCGTGGCCACTCTTGGGCAGTATGAGACCATGACCGCCAAGCAGATCGGCGCCCACAGCCGCATGCACAAGACCAAGGTCTCACGCGCCGTGGCAAGCCTGATAGATAATGACCTGCTGCTGAAACAGCCGAACGAGCGCGACCGGCGAGAATCGCTTCTCAGACTCAGCGCCGGCGGCAAACAGGTCTATCGCGCCATTGTACCCGGAGCGTTGTCGCTGGAGGACGGATTGTTCGAGGGCATCAGCTCTCACGAACGCGAGCTTTTCGAGCGGCTTCTCAAACAACTGGAAGAGCGCGCCTGCGGGCTGGGAGTGATGCAACGAGGCAATAGCGGGGACGCACAGTGAAACTTTTCGACTACTTCCGCTCTTCGGCGGCCTACAGGGTAAGGATCGCCCTCAACCTGAAAGGCCTGAAGGCCGATCGTCAGTTTGTCCATCTCATCAGGGATGGCGGTCAGCACAACAGCGCCGGCTACCTGAAGCACAACCCGCAAGGGCTGGTGCCGGCGTTGCAACTGGACGATGGCACTGTGCTGACCCAATCGCTCGCCATCCTGGAATATCTCAACGAGCGCTATCCGGAGCCGGACCTGTTGCCCGGCGGACCACGCGAGCGCGCGCGTGTCCGTGCGGTGGCACAGATCGTGGCCTGCGACATCCACCCCTTGAACAACCTGCGGGTGCTCACCCACCTCAAAGAGCAATTCGGGCGCGGCCAGGAAGACGTGGCTGACTGGTACCGCCACTGGATCGCCACGGGTTTCACGGCCATCGAACAGTTGATTGAAGCCGAAGAATTCTGCTTTGGACCGCAACCCGGCTTGGCCGATATCTGTCTTGTGCCGCAGGTCTTCAACGCGCGGCGCTTTGAGACCGACCTCTCGCGGTTTCCAAAGATCGTCGCCGTCGACGAGCGGTGCGCGGCCCTGGAATCGTTTGCCCAGGCTCATCCAAGCCGGCAACCGGACGCAGAATAGATAGTGACAGGAAAGCGCGTACAGCGTGTAGTGCGGCAGGGCATTCCCCGTAAAATTGAGGCCTTCCCTTGATTTTGCCGTCTTTGGGCCGCAGTGGCGCCGGCATGTGACAAAAATCACAGCGGTGCCCTGCGGAATTCTCGATGCTGATTGTCGAGCGCCGGGGGCAGGTGCCGCGTTCAGTCAGGTGACCAGAGCCTGACCTGAAACGGCCGCTACGACAGGTGCGAGGACAATGAAAAGCAATTGCAATGCCAAGGAAGAAGCGGCGGTCCATTGGTTGCACACAAGCGAGGACTATCAGCCCAGGCAGCGTGGCGGTGCAAGCCCGGCACAGCCGCAACCGGCGGACACGGTGTCATTGGACTGCGTGCTCGCCAACCCGAAGTTCAGCCGGCCGGCGAATGATGAGGACAACTGTGAGACGAGCCGCCATGCATTTGCCCCGGTCAGCAAGGTTTGCCGCGAGGCCCGTCTGATCCGGCTCTGGGTCGAAACTCTCGCCGAGCACGAAGCCGAACGCGCTGCTGCGCGCTAAGAACGGCCCTTTCGGCCAGACTTTTTCAGTGGCAGAATGCAGCCTGGCTTAACGGGCGGAGAGTTGGCCAGCCATGCCGGTTATCAGGGTTGAGATGTTTGCCGGGCGCACGCGCGACCAGAAGCGCGCCCTGGTGCGCGAACTGACGGATGCGTTGGTGCGCACCTGTGGCGGCAATCCGCAGAGTGTCCATGTGGTGATTTCGATGTTGACAAGGAGAACTGGGGATCCGGTGGCCAACTCTGCGCCGACAAGTTCCCGGATTGAGGTCTGCTGGCATGTCCCGCCCAGTTGAGTGCGCTTACACCGTTGAGGGCAGCGGCCCGGCGCTGTTCCTGATCCATGGAATCGGTGCGGCGCGCGATGCCTGGCGGTTCATGGTGCCAATTCTGAGCGAGCACTTCACCTGCATCACCTACGACCTGCGCGGCCACGGCGCTTCGCCCCTGCCGGACGGTGAATTCGAACTGGATGACCTTGTCGATGATCTCGAGTGTCTGCGCGAGCGCCTCGGCATCGAGCAGGCCCATTTCGCCGGCCATTCATTGGGCGGAATGATCGGGCCGGCCTACGCCAGGCGGTATCCCGACCGGGTCAGTACACTCGGCCTGCTGTCAACAGCCGCCGGGCGCAGCGACGACGACAGTGCCAAGGTCTGGGGCGTCGTCAAGGCCATGCAGGACAATGGCATCGAGGCCACTTTGCAGACCCTGACGTCGCGCTGGTTCACCGACGGTTTCATCGCCGGCAATCCGGACCTTGTCGAACGCCGCCTCAAGCAGGTGGTGGACACTGATCCTGAGGTGTTCATGAACGTGTTCCGCATCTACGCCGGAACCGAAATGGCTCCCTGGCTGCACGAGATCACCCAACCTTGCCTGGTGCTGACCGGCGAAAACGACGGCGGCTGCAACCCGCGCCTCAACCGGTTCATAGCCGGGGAACTTGTCAACGGCGAATTGGTGGTTCTGCCCGGCTACAAACACTCGATCCTCGTCGAGGCACCTGAAATCGTCGCCGGCCATCTGGTCCGGTTTATCCGGGGCAAAGGCTGATCCTGCATATCGCCGCGGCTCCGCGAGCGCACGGTGGACTGTTATCCATCCGCAGCGTCTACACACAATCGTTGAGCCTGACTCATACGCTGACGGAGAGCCGTTGTCAGATCAGCACCGTACAACGGTCAGGAATGTCAAACGCCCATGCCGCCGGTATCACTCGATCTCCCAGGTGATGTGCACCTGCATGGTGATGCGCTGCTCGCCGCGGGCGACCGGTACCGCAGCGGCTTCCTTCACCATCGCCCGTGCCACCGGCGCGTCGTACTGCGGCGTCACGCTGTGCGACTGTTCCGTGATCGACTGGACGGCTCCAAGCGTGATGCCGGCGGCCTCGGCATACAATTCGGCCTTGCCGAGCGCATCGGCGGTTGCCAGCTTGCGCGCCTCATCCTGCAGCGGCTTCGGGTCGTCGATGGCAAAGGCGATGCCGTGCACCTGGTTCGATCCGGCGCTGACCACCTCGTCGAGCACCGGCCCGAGCTTGTCGAGATCGCGCACGATGACCGAAACGGTGTTGCTCACCGTGTATCCGACGATTTTCGGGGCCGGGCGTTCACCGTTCGTTGACCGTTTGGGATAGTGGTACTTCGGGCTGATGTTGAAGCCTGATGTTTGAACGTCCTTTTGCGCAATGCCTGCCCCGGTGACCGTTGCGATGACCGCCGCCATGGCCTCGTTGTTGGCGCTGAGCGCCTGGCGCGCGGTCTTGGCCTCCTTGACGACGCCGAGCGACAGGGTGGCCATGTCCGGCTCGGCCATCACTTCGCCGGTGCCGGTCAGCGACATGATGCGGCGCGGCTTGTTGTCGTCATCGGCACTGGCTGGTGAGGCAAATGCGGCGGCGGCCAGGGCGGCGCCTGAGATGGCGTGAACGAGTGTGGATTTCATGTCAGGGCTCCCGGTCGGTTGAGAAGAGCAAGCTTCGCAACCAAGCACATGCCCCGCTATTACGGCAAGTCTGCGGCAGTATGGACTATTCGTAGATCGCGGCAGGTTGGCCAAGCAGGTTTTCATCAGGCGTGACGCCGAGGCCCGGTGCTTCAGGCGGCCGTACCGTGCCCTTGACATTTCGCGCTCCTTGGCCGGCGACCGGATCGACCGCCAAATGGTAGTGGCACAACCAGCTCGCGAGCCTATTCTGCTCCGGCGTCGAGGCCGCCAGGTGGATGGCCGCCGTGTCGGCCAGGGCGCTACCGCCGACATCCTCGACATGCATGCGCCAGCCGACGCTCACCCCGAAGTCGCGGATTCGGCGCGCCTTGGTCAGGCCGCCGACCCGGTTCGGCTTGACCTTCACCCCCTCGCAGGCTCCGCGCCGCCAGGCTTCCAGATGGTCGCCGAAGGTGTGCAGGCATTCATCGAGCATGACCGGCTGGGTAACCCGCGCCGCCACATGGGCGCACTGGTCCAGCGTCTCGCACGGCTGCTCGATCCAGTCGCGTGCGGAAACACTGTTCAGCACTTGAACGGCAACAGCGGGCGACCAGGCCCGGTTGACGTCGAAGGTCACGGAATGACCAGCCGGCAGGGAAGCCGAAATCGTTTCGATGCGGGCGATGTCCGAGGCGATGTCGCTGCCGCCGATCTTTGCCGAATGCACCGTGTAGCCGCTCTCTGCCGCTTCGTTGATGAGGTCCAGCATTTCCCCGGGCGTGCCGGTCGAGATCGAGGAATTGACCGGCACCGGCTCCGCCGATGATGCCCCGAACAGCCGCCAAAGGGGCATACCCGCAACCTTGCCGAGGATGTCCCAGCACGCCATGTCGAGCGGCGATTTTGCATAAGAGTGTCCGGGCAACTGCACATCCATGATCCGGTTGATCTCGTCCAGCGCACACGGATCGCAGCCGAGCAGCGCCGGGGCCAGCGTTTCAAGTCCAACGCGGATGCCGGGCCCATGCGCCGGCAGGTAGGTACGCCCCCACGGACAGCCTTCGCCCCAGCCGCTCACGCCTTCATCCGTATCGATGCGCACGAACGTGCTGTCGAGCTTCTCGAACTTCAGCCGCCCGCCGGACAGCCAATATGGTTTGGTCAGCGGCAGGTCGAGTTGCCAGACGGTGATGCGGTTGATCTTCATGAGAAGTCACACGGCTCCCAGGCGATGCTCGTACATCGCTTCGTAATGCGGCAGGACCTGCTCATAGACTTGCTTCACCCTGTCCGGCGCGGCTGCAATGTCGATGTATTTACGCACCTGGGGCTTGAGGCCGTCGGAGTTGCGCAGGTTTGCATGGAACGAGCCGCCGTCCCACCAGCTGTACTGCGCCGTGTCGGCACCGGGCTCCCAGCTCAGCGCACCGGACATGAAGTCGATGCCGACCGCTTCGCACCATGCCTTGACCATCCCGTGCGGTGCTTCCAGCAGATCGTCGCTGTCGAGCACCGGTGGTGCCTTGCCATGCTTGTCGCACAGCATGTCGAACAGGTGCCGTTGCTCGGTAAAGCCGACCTCCTTGGGGTGGAAGTCCGGCCATTTGTCGTACATCGAAGTAATTGTCTTGGCCGGGTCGCGGATCAGAAAACTGTGGTTGAACAGGCCCAGCAGTTTATCATCCCACATGTGGTCTATGTAGTGCGGGAAATCCTTGGAGAACACCGGCCCGGTGGCGGCGGCGGTCTTCAGCGTTTCCAGCACCGACTGAAGAGTCAGCCCCGGCGTGCGGATACTGTCCGGCGTGACCCGCGGCCATAGCGGGTCTTCGCCCTGATACCAGGCCTCGCCGAACGGTTCGTGAAAGCACGTCATGTCGCCGCGCTGGCGCATCATCCATTCAAAGGCGGTCGACGTCGAACGCGGCACCGCCCACAGCGCCAGGATCTTGTGCATGTCTTATCCTTTCAACGAAGACAGAAGGCTGCCCTGCTCGGTGACGGGCGCAATCCCGAGCGTCTTGAAAATGCGCCAGTAAAGTGCGTTGTCATGACTGATCATCGGCTTGCCGAGCACCGCCTCGATCTCAACTTCCAGATGCACCGGCCGCTGCGGCTGGCCGTCCGGACCGGTGCGGAAGTTGCACATGCCGTTGATCAGATAGGCATCGGCGCCAGGCGCCCGTTCGGCGACATGCCGGAAGCTCTGTGCCGCCAGATCGCCATCGAAGATCCAGCGCCTGGCGTTGACCTCGTCCTGGTTGGCGAACCAGCCCTGGTCGACGAAGTTGCCGGCCCACAGTACATCGAAGCCCGCCTCCTTCAGGAAGCCGACCGTGCCCTGCCACCAGGCCGGCCAGTGATAGGCAGCGTTCAGCGCCACCTTTTCCACGTTCATCGCCCGAAGAGCTTCGACCATGGCGTAGCCGGCCATGTGGAACTCCACGCCATGCTTGTCCGACAGGGCACGGCAATGATCGCGGATGCCCTTCACGCCGAGGCCGCTGGCATGCACCCAGTTGGAGCCGACCTGGCCGCAGACATCGACGCCGTTGCGTGCCATGCAATGCACGAAATCCTCCAGCATGCCGAAGTTCTGTTTTCGCTGGCCGAGCCCGTGCTTATAGTCCGGTACGTGCAGCATCCAGCCATGCACGCCAACCGTTGCTGGCGCCATGCGCAAAAAATCCGACGGTGCGGCATCGAAATCGAACGGCGGACAGGTGAAACCGACCTGGTGCGGAAACAGCTTCTGCTCCGGCGTCCAGACCTGCGGCATGGCGCCTGCCGCACCGGTATCAGCCATCGACGGCCTCGCGCATCCACTGTTGCAGGGCTTCAATGGAGTGCTCGGAGTTCACGCCGCAATTGGGGTCGACCACCAGCGGGCCCGGCTTGTAGCCGCGGCTCTTGAGCCCGCGCTGCACCGATTCGACCAGGCCGATGTCCTCCTCGACCGTGGTTTCGCGGTCCTGAACCGCAAGCAGCCGGATGACGTCCGAGTCTTCCCCACCGACCGTGTACCAGCCGCGCCACACGGTTACGTGATCCACGTCGACCGGCCGCCAGTGATAGGTGTTGAGAACGTTGCCGGGATAGACCTGGAACGAGAACATCGGCCACAGGAACCACGACGAATAATCGCCGGCATGGGCGTTTGCGTCGAGGTCGATGGCATAGCTCATAGCCTCCAGGTTCTGGCACTGCGTCGTGTGGCGCAGGCAATATCCGCCCTGGGGTTGAATGTCATAGGTCTCAGGCTTGATGACGCCGGTCGCAAAGGTCGGGTGATTGATCGCACAGTGGTAGCACTCGGAATAGTTCTCGACCGAAACCTTCCAGTTGCAGGTCTCGGGGATTTCAACCCACTCCAGCGGCTTGAGCTGATCGATATGCGGCACGAATGCGCGCAGCTCCGTCTCGACACCGGGAAACCATTCCGCCATCGGCTTGGCGTCGTCATCGAGATTGACGAACACGAAGCCGCAGAACTCTTCTGTGCGCACCTCGGTCAGGCAGATATCGCTGCGCTCGAAGCCGGGCACCGACTTGATGTTCGGCCCGGCCCGCAACGTGCCGGTCAGTTCGTACGACCAGGCGTGGTACGGGCACACGACAACTTTGCAATTGCCGGTTCCCTTGACCAGTTCATGGGCCCGGTGTTGGCACACGTTGTAGAAAACCCGCACTTCGCCATCCCGGCCGCGAATGGCGAACAGGTTCTGTCCGGCGATTTCGAATGTTGCGTAGTCGCCGGGCCTTTCCACCTGTGAGGCATGGCAGCCGAACTGCCAGGTCCGGCTCAGCACGCCGGCCATCTCTTTGCTGAATATCGCCGGGTCGGTGTAGTAGTGTGCCTCCAGAGAGCGCACCGGCTGCGGATGGCCTGTCGTTGGCTTGTTCATCATGAATGATCCCCATCGGCGACATAGATTCCCAGTTCATGCCGGCGCTTGTGAAACGTCTCCACCCGTTCGACGATCTCCGGACTGGCAACCGCGATGATGAAGGACAACAGCGTTTCGAGCACCGCGATGGTCGAGACCGAGGACGGAAAGAACTGCGGGGTATCGGCGCACACGACAAAACCGTGATCCGCACCGATGATGACCGGGCTGGCCGGGCTGTCGGACAGGCCGATCACCGTCATGCCCTGTTCGCGTGCGATGCCGACGGCGTCCACCACCTCCCTGCGGTACGGCTTGCAGGTCATGGCGATCAGCACATCGCGCTCGTCGGCCCAGGCCAGATCGTCGGCCGGCACAGAACCGGGCCGCGGAATGGCATGGAACTGCTTCATCCCCGTACTGGCCAGATAGGCGAAGTTGCGCGCATTGGAGTTGTTGACACCGACCCCGAGCACAAACACGCTGCGCGAGCGCCACACCGCCTGCGCCGCTGCTTTCAGCCTGGCCTCGTCGATGCCGGCGAAAGTCTCTTCGATGTTCCTCAGGGTGGCACTGGCCATGTCGGCATAGAGTCCGCCCAGGCCGCCGCGTTTGCGGATGTCCTGCAGCCAGCGCGCCCGGTCCGGGAACGACACTGCGCCGCGGCGGATCGCCTGGCGGAACGGTTCGCGGAAATCGTCGTAGCCTTCGAAGCCGACCTGGCGCGCCATACGCACGAAGGTGTTGGGCTTCACCTTGGCCGCTTCGGCGATCTCGCGCACCGTCGACACGCCGACGTCGCGCGGGTTCTCCAGCACATAGCGCGCCGCCTTCTGGGCCTCCGGCGTCAGCGCCTCCCATTCTTCGGTCAGCCGCCCGAGGACGTTCGATGATACATTTGTGTCAATCATGATTGACGAGTGTACATTTGTACGATAGCCATGTCCACGGCAATCATTCGTATCGGAGGCCGAAAAATGACAACCCAGCACGCCCGCGTGGTGATCATCGGCGGCGGCATCATGGGCTGCGGCCTGGCCTATCACCTGGTGCACGAGGGTTGGAGCGACATCGTGCTGTTCGAGAAGGCCGAACTGACCTCCGGTTCGACCTGGCATGCCGCGGGCCAGATCACCCATTCGACCTCCAGCTTCGCGCTCGGCAAATGCGTCGGCTACAACATCGATCTCTATTCGAAGGTGCTGGAGAAGGAGACCGGCCAGTCCGTCACCTGGCACGGCTGCGGCTCGTTCCGCCTGGCCTACACCGACGATGAACTCGACTGGCTGCGACACACCGTCAGCGTCGGCAAGGCGCTCGGCTTTCCAATGGAGATCGTCGGCCCGGATCGCATCCGCGAACTGCACCCGTTCTACAATCTCGATGGCGTCCAGGCTGCACTGCACACGCCCGATGACGGCCATGTCGACCCCGCCGGCGCCGCGTTCGCCCTTGCCCAGGGCGCGCGCCAGCTCGGCGCCAGGATCGTCCGCAAGTGCCGGGTGACTGACGTCAAGCAACAACCGGACGGCGAATGGCGCGTGTTCACCGAGCAGGGCGAAGTGGTCTGCGAACATGTCGTCAATGCCGGCGGCACCTATGCCCGCCAGGTCGGCGCGTGGTCGGGCTTGAACATCCCCGCGACATCGATGACCCATCACTATCTGATCACCGACACAGTGCCGGAGTTCCTGGAACTGGAACGCGAACTGCCGGTGGTGCGCGACGACAAGCTGGTCTCCGGCTACATCCGCATGGAGCAGAAATCCGGCCTGATCGGCATTTACGAGAAGGCCAACCCCAACACCGTGTGGGATGACGGCTGCCCCTGGGAGGCCGAGAACGAGCTGTTCGACCCCGACTACGACCGCATCATGCCGTGGCTGGAAAACGCCATGGGCCGCATGCCGGTGCTGGCCGAACTGGGCATCAAGCGCGAGGTGCATGGCGCCATCTCGCACCCGCCGGACGGCAACCCGCTGATCGGTCCCGCACCGGGCCTGCGCAACTACTGGCTGAACTGCGGCTGCCAGATCGGCATCGGCTGGGGCCCGGGGCTGACCCGCGAACTGGCCCGCTGGATGGTGCATGGCGCCGCCGACATCAACATGCGCGACTTCGACCCGCGGCGTTACGGAAAATTCGCCGACCGCGACTATCAGATCACCAAGGCGCGCGAAGACTATCTGCTGCGCCACGAAATCCCATTCCCGCACCTCAACCGCCCGGACGGCCGTCCGGTCAAGCCGTCGGCGCTCTATGACACGCTGAAGGCAAAGGGAGCGGTGTTCGAGGAAGTCTATGGCTGGGAGCGCCCGCGCTGGTTCGCCAAAGGTGGCCTGGAACAGCGCGACTACTATTCCTTCCGCCGCGCCCCGTGGCACAATGCCGTGGCCGAAGAGGTAAGGGCCGTCCGCGAGCGCGCCGGCATCATGGATATTTCCGCCTTCGCCAAAATCGAGGTCGCCGGCGACGATGCCGATCGCTTCATCGAACGGATGATCCCTAACCGGCTGCCGTCCGGCCGGCGTGTGATTCTGACCCATTTCATCAACAGCAGCGGCCGCATCGAGGCTGAGGTCACGATCGCCCGGCTTGGTCCCGATTGGATGTATCTGACCTGCGCCGCGTTCTTCGAACAGCGCGTGAAAGACTGGCTGACGTTCAACATCGCTGCAGACGAGAAGGTGACGATCCACAACATGTCCGGGGAGTACGGCGCTCTTGCTCTCAACGGTCCGCGCGCCCGCGATATCCTCGGCACCGCCACGGACACCCCGCTGGACAACAAGAGCTTCCCGTGGCTGACGGTTCAGGACATGGTCGTCGCAGGATGTCCCGTACAGGTGATGCGAATGTCCTATGCCGGCGAACTCGGGTACGAAGTTCACACACCGATGGCCTACCTCGCGCCGGTGTATGAGGCAATCTGGGCCGCCGGTGAACCGCATGGGATTGCCGACTACGGTTCGTTCGCCATGAACGCCATGCGCATGGAGAAGATGTTCAAGGGCGCCGGTGAACTGACCAATGAAGTCAACCTGCCGGAAGCAGATGTCATGCGCTTCGTCAAACTGGACAAGGATGACTTCATCGGCAAGGCGGCGACGCAGGCCGCCGCGCAAGCGCCGTTGCGTTGGGTTTGCGCCTATATGGAGATCGACGGCGATGGCCAACATGACGGCCATGGCGGTGAAGCCGTGCTGGCCGGCGGCAAGCATGTCGGCCTGACCAGTTCAGTGGCTTACGGGATGAGCGTCGATAAACTTCTGGCCTTCGGCTATATCAAGCCGGACTTTTCGGCGCCCGGCACTGAGTTGGAAGTCATGATCATGGGCATGCCGCGCCCGGCCCGCATTCTGGCCGAGCCGGTGTACGATCCGGCCAACGAAAAGCCGCGCAGTTAGGAGGTTCATCCGATGGCAACCATGCGCGCAGTCATCCTCACCGGTCATGGAGGTATGGACAGGCTGGTCTATCGCGAGGACTGGCCCAGACCTGAGGCCGGGACCGGAGAGGTGCTGATCAAGGTGCTTGCCTGCGGTCTCAACAATACCGACGTCAACACCCGCTCCGCCTGGTACTCCAAGGGTGTCAGCGACGCCACCACGGGTGAAGGCTTCGACGGCGCCGAGGATGATGACGCCTCCTGGGACGGGGCGCCAATCACCTTTCCACGCATTCAAGGCGCCGATGTCTGCGGCCTAGTGGAGGCGGCCGGCGACGGTGCCGACCCGGCACTGATCGGCAGGCGGGTGTTGGTCGACACCTGGCTGCGCGATTGGGACGATCCGATGAACCTCGATAAGACCGGTTATTTCGGAAGCGAAACGGACGGTGGTTTTGCTGAATATACGAGGGTCGACCAGCGCAACGTGCACCCGATCGACAGCGATCTGAGCGATCCTGAGCTGGCGACGTTCGCCACCTCCTATGTCACCGCGGAGAATATGCTCAACCGTGCCAATGTTGGCGAAGGTGATGTTGTCCTCATTCCCGGCGCTTCCGGCGGTGTCGGCTCGGCGCTGATTCAACTCGCCAACCGGCGCGGCGCCCGGACCGTCGCCATGTGTGGCGGTGACAAGGCCGAAGCCGTGAAGGCAATCGGCCCGGCCGCCGTGTTGCCACGCGCGCCCGCCAATCTGAGAGCGGCGCTGAAGGGTGCGATTGGCCGCGACACCGTGACGGTCGTTGCCGATGTCGTTGGCGGCGATCTGTGGCCGCAACTGATTGATGTCATCGCTCGAGGCGGCCGCTATACTTGCGCTGGCGCCATTGCCGGCCCGGTCGTCGAGTTCGATCTGCGCACCTTCTATCTGCGCAACCTGACATTCACCGGCGCAACCATCGTGCCGCCCGGCGTATTCGCCGACCTGGTAGGTTACATCGAGCGCGGAGAAGTCAGGCCGCTGCTGGCGGAAACTTACCCGCTGGAGAAACTTTGCGACGCGCAGACGGCTTTCATCGCCAAGAAGCACGTCGGCAACATCGTGGTGACGCCATGACCGCTGCAATGAAACAGGACTCTCCCATGGCCACACAGTCAGACTGGATCGCCCGCGCCAACAGCGTCCTGCCGGGCGGCGGGTTCGGCAACTTCGACCCAAACATCATCATCACCTCCGGCAAGGGCGCTCATGTCTGGGATGCGGACGGCAACCGCTATATCGATCTGCTGATCGGTTCCGGCCCCATGCTGTTAGGCCATGGCGATCCGGAGGTGTTGGACGCCATTCACGCCCAATCTGATAAAGGTCTGACCTTTTTTGCCAACAACCCAAGCGGCATCGAACTGGCAGAAGAGATCTGCCGTGCCGTACCCTGCGCCGAACAGCTTCGCTACGTCTCGACCGGCGGCGAGGCCGATATGTATGCCATGCGCCTGGCGCGCGCTCATACCGGCCGCAACAAGATCATGAAGTTCGAGGGTGGCTATCACGGCATGTCGGCCGAGGCGCAGATGTCACTCGCGCCGTCCAAGCTGGTCAACTTTCCCGTCGCCGTGCCGGACTCTGCCGGCATTCCCGAAACCGTGCGCGCCGAAATGCTGATCGCGCCGTTCAACGACATCGACTTCGCCCGCTCGCTGATCACCGAGCATGCCAATGACATCGCCGGTATCATAGTCGAACCCCTGCAGCGTATCATTCCGCCGGCCCCGGGTTTCCTGGAGGCGCTGCGCGAGGAATGCGACAGGCATGGCATCGTGCTGATCTTCGATGAGATCGTCACCGGCTTCCGTTTTTCCTACGGCGGTGCGCAGGAGTTCTATGGTGTTACGCCGGACGTGACCACGCTGGGCAAGATCATCGGCGGCGGCCTGCCGTTGGCCGCCATCGCCGGCCAGGCCGACATCATGAACTGTTTCGACAAGGCTAAGGCGGGCGACAGGTTCCTGATGCAGCTCGGCACCCTGTCCGGCAACCCGCTCGCTTCGGTCGCCGGCCTGAAGACCATGGAAATCCTCCGCCGCGCCGGCCAGTACGACAAACTGCGCGGCTTGGGCCGCCGGCTGATGGACAGCATGTCCACTCACCTGGGCGCCGCCGGCTTCCATCACCAAATCGTCGGCGATGAAACGTTGTTCGATGTGGTGTTTACGGACAAGCCCGTGACAGACTACCGCGATGTGTTCAATGCTGACACCGCCCGCAACGCCCGCTTTAACGTCATGCTGCGCGAAAAGGGCCTGCTCAAATCGCCGGGTAAGACCTATCCCTGCCTGGCGTTGAGCGAAGCCGATATGCAACAGATTGACGACGCCATCGCTTACGCCGCCAGCCGGCTTGATTGAGGGCCTCTAGGCTGTGCCGGCCGCAAAGCTGGCGTCCATCGCTTCGGCCACTTTCGGCACGTCGTCCATGCTCAAGCACAATGGCGGCACCATGCGCAGGACTGAGCGGTGCGGGCCGGACTTGGACAACACCAGACCGTACTTGCGCGAGGCTTCGA
The DNA here is from genome assembly GCA_965216335.1 of Aestuariivirgaceae bacterium. Lineage (GTDB taxonomy): Bacteria > Pseudomonadota > Alphaproteobacteria > Rhizobiales > Aestuariivirgaceae > JAHEJE01. The sequence goes on from OZ244154.1 coordinate 3,339,600, forward strand.
ACACCTCGGCGGTTTCTTCTGTTGCCGGCTCTTTCGATTTCCGGTCCTTTACAAGCTCGACCGCCAGCATCAGCCCCCGGCCGCGTACATCGCCGATCACCGGGAACTTCTGCTGCAATTGCCGGAGTTCGCCAAGCAGTGCCGCTCCAACGGCCTTGGCATTGGCCTGCAGCTCTTCCTCCCGCAACACCTGAAGCACCGCACGGCCCGCGGCACAGGACACCGGATTGCAGCCATAAGTGTGGAAATAGAACTTGCCGGTCATGGCATCGGCGATTTCTCGCCTGGTGATGACGGCGCCCAGTGGATAGCCATTGCCGATGCCCTTGGCCACTACCATGATGTCCGGCACGACGTCATGCGCCTCGAAGGCCCAGAAGGTGTCGCCGGTGCGGGCAAAGCCCGACTGCACTTCATCGATGATCAGCAATCCGCCATGCTGGCGCACCCGCTCCGCCGCCCCGGCGATGTAACCGGGCGGCATCTCGACGATTCCGCCGTAGCCCTGCACCGGCTCGATGATCATGCCCGCCAGCCTGCCGGATGTTGCGCCGGTTATGGCGCGTTCGATCTCATCGAGATAAGGCTCCGTTCCGGATCCGAAACAACCTCGGTATTGGTTCGGCTCCGCGACGTGGTGGATACCGCCCATCAGCGGCACACGATGCCGGAAGGCGTCGATGCCGGTGAGGGATTGCGCCCCGAATGTTGCACCGTGATAACCGCTCCTCAGCGCCAGCATGTCGACATTGCCTGTCGCAGCGCGTGCCAGCAGCAGGGCGAGGTCGACCGCCTCGGCGCCGGAGTTGGTGAAATGCACCACCCAGTCATGGCCCGCCGGCATGGTGGCGGCCAGTTCCTCTGCCAGATGCGCCGGCGTCGGATGGCAGAACATCGCCGTACAATGCGCCAGGTCCGCGGCCTGATCGCACACTGCCCTGGTGATCGTAGGATGGGCATGACCGACACTGATGCACACGTTCATGCCAAGCAGATCGGTGTACTTCGTACCATCCTCATCCCACAGGTACTGGTGTTCGCCGCGCCGGAAGATCAGCGGCGTCTTGTACGGCATGAAGGAACGCTGCGACTGGGCGTAATAGGTCTCGCGGCGCTGCAGAATGGTTTCGGTCGTCCAGTCCGTGGGCAGGGGGTCGAGCATGGTATCCATCCAGAAATTTAAATCGCACGATTGACAGACTAACCGCCGCGACCGGCAAAACTCAAACCGGATCGCCGGGCATAAGCAAAACAGCGTTGCGCCATAAGGCGGCAAAGGGCTTAATCTGACACCGCTGTACCAACACACCGGGACACACCGATGCCGGGCAAGGCGCGACATAAGGATGCAAAGCGTAGCGGACGCCGCGACCGGCGGGCAGGGCGGGCAACTGCGCCGGCACCCCGCATGCCGTACATCGCGCGTCGCATAACGACCTACGACATCCTGAGCGATGAGGGCCTTGAACTCATCGAGCGCAATGCCGACCTGATCCTGCACGAGGTCGGCATCGAAGTGCGCGACGACCCGGAAAGCCTTGCCCTGTTTGCCGATGCCGGTGCCGATGTATCGGGAGAACGGGTTCGTTTCGAGCCGGGACACTGCCGGAGCATTGTCAAGAAGAGCGCGCCGGACGCGTTCAAGCAGCATGCCCGCAATTCGGACAACACCGTCATGCTCGGCGGCGCCAACACCGTTCTGGCGCCGGGCTGGGGTCCACCGTTCATCCACAACCTCGATGACGGCCGCCGCTATGGCACCATCGAGGACTTCCGGACCCTAATCAAGATCTGCCACATGCTGCCGGAGTACCACCACTCAGGCGGCGTGATCTGCGAGCCGGTCGATCTGCCGGCCAACAAGCGCCATCTCGACATGCTGGCCAGCCATTTCCGTTACAGCGACCGGGCGGTGTTCGGTGCGTTGATCGGTGCCGAGCGGGCGCAGGACAGCGTGAACATGGCGAAGATCGTGTTCGGCGATGCGTTTGTCGCCGACAATGTCTGCCTTTACGCGGTCAGCAACTCCAATGCCCCGCTGGTTTGGGACAGCGCGATGACCGGCGCGCTGAAGGTCTATTCACGCAACAACCAGGCGGTGGCGGTGACGCCCTGGACGCTGGCCGGCGCCATGAGCCCGTGCACCTCTGCCGGCACGCTGGCACAGGTGCTGGCCGAGGCGCTGGCCGGCCTGGCGCTCACACAGCTGGTCAACCCCGGCGCGCCGGCGCTGTTCGGGTCTTTTGCCAGCACGATCTCGATGCAGTCCGGCGCCCCAACCTTCGGCACGCCGGAAAGCGCCCACCTGGTGCTGGTCGCCGGCCAGTTGGCGCGCCGGCTCGGCGTGCCTTTTCACACCGTCGGCGCGCTGACCTCGTCGAAGCTGCCGGACGGCCAGGCGATGGAAGAGGGCACTTGGGGGCTGATGATGGCTGTGCTGGCCGGTGCCAACTTCATCAACCACGCCGGCGGCTGGCTGGAGGGCGGCCTGGTGCATGGTTTCGAAAAGGCGGTGATGGATGCCGACATCTGCGGCAAGGTTGCAGCATTTGCTCAAGGGCTTGACCTGTCGGAGAAGGCCCAGGCTCTCGACGCCATCCGCGAGACCGCGCCGGGCGAGCATTTCCTCAACGCTGCCCATACCCACGCCACCTTCAGAACCGCCTTCTTCCGGCCCGCGAATGCCGATGCGAATTCGTTCGAGCAGTGGCAGGCCGATGGCGCCAAGGACGCCGCGGCCCGCGCCAATGCGCGCTGGAAGCAGCTGCTGCGTGACTACGAACAGCCGCCGATCGACCCGGCCGTCGACGAAGCGCTTGAGGTTTATGTTGAGCGGCGCAAGGCCGAAATGCCGGACCTGAGCTACGCCTGAGCGCGCAGCTTTTCATAAAACACCCGATGATGCGCCAGCATGCCGTACAACTGCGGCGCCCCTGCCGCTTCGGCTTCGAACACGGCTTGCGGGTCCCGGTCATCCTTGCGAATGCCGGTCGAGCCGACCACCTCCCCGTGCCAGCCTTCGACATGCTGCCAGCCTTTCGGCACATGCTCGGCCTGCCATTCGAAGGCATCGGCAATGAAGGGCAGTCCGGCATGATCCCACACCCGGCGCATCACGGCCTGCGGGTCGGCAGCGACCGCCTCGGCCTCGATCACCATGGGCGACGTTTTGAGTTCGTCGCGCAGGAAGCAGAGATGTGTCCACTGCGCCTCGATCCCCACTTCGGCGAGCGTCAGGTCCGGGTCGAGCTTGTGGTAGGAGGCGATCGACAGCCGCGGGTCGCGGATCAGGAACACGTTGCACAACCGCGCGGCGAATGCCGCATCCTCGAAGATGCGCGGCACGACGTAGTAGCTCATGTCCTTGAAGAACACCGGCCCGGCGTCTGCCGCGCCAAGGATTTCCGCGCGCACGGACTCGTAGTCCTTTGCCTTGGCCCGGTCTTCATCCAGCATCGGCATCTCGCGCATCGAACGGTGCAGGTAGTAGTCGACCAGAAACGGCTCATGCAGCACCCTGCAGTCGCCACGCTCGCGCATGATCCGTTCGCTGGCCGTCGACATCGAACGCGGATGCGCCCATAGCGCGATGATTGGGTGGGTCATGGCTGGTCTTCTCCCGAGTGCATTTCGTCGAGCGACGCAAAGTGGGCGGCTTGCTCGCAGGTGGTCCCAAGTCTGCTGATGGCCTGTTGCAGGGCCTGGCTCAACAGGGCCGACAGCGCCTTGGCCAGTTCCCCCAGTTCACGCGCCCGCCATATCACGGTGATGTCCCTGTGGAAGCAGGCCACCGGCAGCGGGTCGATATCGATGTGCATGCCCTCGTTGACGGCATCGATCAGCAAAGTTGGTGACAACAGCGCAAAGCCGTGCCCGGCATGAACCGACGCGATCACCATGCTTGCCCGGTCGGCATCTATGGCGCGCGGCAGGTCGAGCCGCAGACGGCGCAGGTGTTGATCAGTGCGCCGCCCGGCCGGCGTTTCGGCCGAAAACCTGACCAGTGGCAACCGGGCGGCCAGGGCGCCGAGATCGTCTTTGGGACCATCAAAACCGCGCGGCGTCACGAGCAAGAACTGCTCGCGCAGCAGATTCAGCCGCTCAAGCCCATCCAGATCGTACAGCGCATCGGAAGTGACGATCAGGTCGGCGCGCCGATTGCGCAAGTGGCCGGAGTGTTCGCTGGCAAGCCCGGCCAGGCAGGCCACCTCAGGGATGCCGTGCAGGCGGGTGAATGTGCTGATCACCGGCATCAGTGTCGTGGCGATCGAGGCCAGCATGCCGACCCGCAGCACCGGCACCGGCGCGCTTTCCACCCGCAGCATTTCCGTGCGCAGGTCCTCGACCTCATCGAGCACGCGGATCGCGCGTTGGTGCAGCACGATACCCGGTTTGGTGAGCTCGATCGGCCGGGCGTAACGGTCGAGCAGAGTGGTGGCGAATGCCCGTTCCAGCGAGTGGAGATGCTGCGAGGCGGCCGACTGGGTGATTCCCAGCAGCCGCGCCGCCTGGGTGATATTGCGGGTCTCTACGATGGCGGCGAAAACCTCCAGCGCCCGCAGCACGTTGAACTCGAACCCGGTACGTTTCACGCTTCGCCCCTTCATTCCGCAAGACTTGCCCGGCGCTGGCCGCACATGCATCATAAGAAATTCTGATTTTTCCTCCAGCCCATTGAATTGCCTCGCCGCGGTGCCGTTCAATGCAGGCTGAACACCTGGCCCGGTCTGGACATCATGGCTGACCTTCCCAAGAGCGCGGAGATTGTCATCATCGGCGGCGGCGTTATCGGCCTGTCGATTGCCGCCCATCTCGCATGGCGTGGGGCGAAAGACGTAGTGCTTGTCGAGCGCAACCAGCTGACCAGCGGCACCTCGTGGCACGCCGCCGGCATCATCGGGCCGTTGCGCGCCAGCCTGAGCCTGACCCGTCTGTCCGTCTACGCCACCGAACTGTTTCCCAAGCTGGAGCGGGACACCGGCCAGTCGACCGGCTACCGCCGCACCGGCGGACTGTGGCTGGCGCAAACCGCTGACCGCATGACCGAGTTGCGAAGGACCGCGGATATCGGGCTGCTGGCGGGCCTCCAGGCGCGCATGGCCGATGTGCACGAGATCGCCGAACGTGTGCCGTTGGTCGACACCGGCGGCCTTGCCGGCGGGTTGTGGGTCGAGGAAGACGGCCAGGCCAACCCGGTCGATGTGTGCATGGCCTACGCCAGGGCGGCGAGGGCGCACGGCGTGACAGTGTGCGAGAACGCACCCGTCGCCACGGTGCTGACGAAAGCCGGCACCGTTGCCGGGGTCGAGATGGCGGATGGCCGGCAGATCGCCTGCCGCGCTGTCGTCAATTGCGCCGGGGCATGGGCGCGCGGCCTGGCGGCACGTTCGGGCATCGCCGTGCCGTTGCAGGCCGTCGAGCACATGTACGTGGTGAGCGAACCGGTCGCCGGCCTGCCGCAGCCGTTTCCGATCCTGCGCGATCTCGATGCCCGCATCTACGTCAAGGAGGACGCCGGCAAGCTGGTGCTTGGCGGCTTCGAGTCGGACGCCAAGCCGATTGCCGCGGATGCACCCGGCATGGGTGATGCCTTCCTCGAATTGCCGGAAGATTGGGATCAGTTCGAGCCGTTCATGCTGGCCGGGCTGAGACGTATCCCGGCGCTCAACGATTGCGGCATCCAGCACTTCATGAACGGCCCGGAGAGCTTTACCCCGGACACCAGACAGCTGATGGGCGAGGCGCCGGAATGCCGCAACTATTTCGTTGCCGCCGGGTTCAATTCACTCGGCATCGTTTCATCTGCCGGTGCCGGCCGGGTGATGGCCGACTGGGTTCTCGACGGCGCGGCACCGATGGATGTTTTCGACCTCGATATCGCCCGCTTCGAACCGGACATGGCGGCTGAGCCGTTCCTGCGAGTGCGGGTGCGCGAAGCCGTCGCCAATCAGTTCGACATGCATTGGCCGTACAAGCGCGTAAGGACGGGTCGCGATCTGCGACGTTTGCCCGCGCATGATGTCTGGGTTGCCCAGGGCGGTATGTTCGATGCCCCGGCCGGCTGGGAACGGCCGATGTGGTTTTCCGACAGCAGTCAGGCCAGTGCTGTTGAGGACAGCTACGGCGACCAGCCGTGGTGGCCGGCTGCTGAAGCCGAATGCCGGGCCGCGCGCGATGCGGCGGTACTGATAGATCTCAGCCCGTTCTCGAAGATCGAGGCCGCCGGGCCCGATACCTTTGCCCATCTACAACGCGCCGCCACAGCGGATGTCGATGTCGTTCGGGGCAGGGCGGTCTACAGCCTGTTCCTCAACGATGATGGTGGCATCGAAGCCGATGCGACAGTCCTCCGGCTAAATGAAGACCGGTTCATGATCATCGGACCGGCACCGTGGCGCCGCCGCGATCTGATGCGGCTGGAACGGCATTTCCCGGACGGCACGCTGCGGGATCGGACCCGCGAGTTGGCCGTGCTCGGCTTAATGGGTCCGAACGCCGTCGAGGTCTGGAAGGCGGCCGGCGGCAGCGGCGAGGCCCTGACGCTGGGCTACGGCCACAGTGCAGTGTGCACCGTTGCCGGCCTCGACGTGCGCGCATTGCGCATCAGCTACATCGGCGAGTTTGGCTGGGAGATCTATGTCGCCTGGAACAGGGCTGCAGAACTGGCACAAGCCCTGCTCACCGCCGGCGAACCATATGGCCTGCGGCCCATGGGGCTGCACGCGGTTGACTGTTGCCGGATGGAAAAGGGTTTCCGGCACTTCGGCCATGATCTTGGCCCAGAAGATACGCCGTTTTCCGCCGGGCTGGGCTTTGCCGTTGCCAGGAACAAGGCCGGTGGGTTCATTGGCCAGGACCGATTGTCGAGCGTTAGCGATCCTGATCGAAGGTTGCTGCAGTTCTCGGTTGACGGTGCCCACCCGCTGCTGCTGCATGACGAACCGGTGTTCCGAGACGGACAGCTGGCCGGGCACACGACGTCCGGTGCACGTGGGTTTCGCACCGATCTCAGCTTGTGCCTGGCTCAGGTCGCGACACCGGATGCCGAGACCATTACGGACCTGGCGCACAGCCGGTTCGAAATCTCAGTGGCCGGCAGGCGCCATCCGCTGACCTTGCACCGCAACCCGCCCTACGACCCAACCGGCGCCCGCATGCGCGCCACCAGCCAGGCAGAGCCATGACACAACACGCCCGGGTAATCATCATTGGCGGCGGCGCCATGGGAGTTTCGGCCCTGTACCACCTGGCCAAGTCCGGCTGGTCCGACGTGGTGCTTCTGGAGAAGAACGAACTGACCGCCGGCTCGACCTGGCATGCCGCCGGCCTGTGCACCCATTTTGCCCACAACCTGACCATCCAGGCCATGCGCGCCCACTCCGTGCGGCTCTATTCAGGCGAGCTGGAGGCGGAAACCGGCAGCCCTGTAAGTTTTCACCAGTGCGGCGCCCTGCGCGTCACCCGGCTCGAGGATCGGATGGACGAGTTCCGACATGTCAGGGGCATTGGCAGGTTCTCCGGCTTCGACTTCAACATCCTGTCGCCCGGCGAACTGAAAGAGATCTATCCGCTAGTCGAACTGGACGGCCTGGTCGGCGCCATCCATGAACCGCTCGACGGTCATGTCGATCCGAGCCAGGCCACCAATGCCATGGCCCAGGGTGCGCGCAACCACGGCGCCCGCATCCACCGGCACACCTGCGTCACCGGCATCACCCGGACACAAGCGGGCGAATGGCGGGTCACGGCGGGCGCGCAGGTCTTCCTGGCCGAGCATCTTGTCATGGCCGCCGGCACCTGGGCGCACGAGATCGGCCGCATGGTAGGGCTGGACTTGCCGGTCGTTCCTGTGCTGCACCAGTATCTGGTGACCGATCGCGTCGAGGCCGTCGCGGCGCTGGACACCGAACTGCCGATCATCCGCGATCCGGAAGAAAGCTGGTACGTGCGCCAGGAGCGCGACGGCCTGATCGTCGGCCCGTATGAACGCGACGGCAAGCCGTGGTCCATCGACCGGGTGCCGCCTGAGTTCGGCATGGAGTTGCTGCCGCCCGATCTCGATGCCGTCGAACATATCGTCGAAGCGGCGATGAACCGCATCCCGGCGCTCGCCGAGGCCGGAATCATGACGGTCGTCAACGGTCCCATCACCTTCACGCCCGATGCCAATCCGCTGATCGGTCCAGCATACGGCGTCCGCAACTGCTGGCTGCTGACCGGCTCCAGCATGGGGGTGATGGAGGGCGGCGGGGCTGGAAAGTTCCTGGCCGAGTGGATCATCGAAAGCGCCCCGCCAATGGATTCACTGGCGGTCGACCCGCGCCGCTTCGGGGCATTTGCCGACCGCGACTACCGCATCGACAAGGCCATCGAGAGCTTCGGCAACCAGTTCGCAGTCCACTTCCCGTTCGAGGAGCGCGAGGCCGGTCGTCCCAGGCTGACATCGCCGCTGCACGGGCGTATGGCGAACGCCGGTGCCGTGTTTGGCCAGGCTTACGGGTGGGAACGGCCGAACTGGTTCGCCCGGCCGGGTGATGATCGCGCGCCGGCACTGACGTTCAGGCGACCCGGCTGGTTTAACGCCGTTGCCGAGGAATGCCGTGCCGCCAGCGAGCGCGTCGCGGTGGCCGATTTGTCGGTGTTCTCCAAGTTCGAAGTGACAGGGCAGGGGGCCGCCCGGATGCTCGATACACTTGGCACCAACCGCCCGCCGCGCACGGTGGGCCGGGTCGGTCTTGTCCATGCCGTAACAGCCGCGGGTGGTGTGGCAAGCGAGTTCACGGTGGTCAAGGTGGCCGCGGATCGTTTCTATCTGACCAGCGCCGCCGCGGCGCGGCGCGTGGACCACGACCTGCTGTGCGGTCTGGCAGCCGGGGTTGGTGATGTCACGGTGTCCGACGTGACCGAGCAGATCGGTGTTTTGGGTCTGATGGGTCCGAAGGCCGAAACCGTGCTGGCCGGCCTGACGCCGGCCGCTCTCGACCATGCGTTTTTCCCCTGGTTGAGCGCGCAACGGATCAGCGTCGCCGGTGTCGATGTGCTGGCGCAGCGGGTGTCCTACATCGGCGAGGCAGGCTGGGAGCTCCATTGCGCCATGACGTCGTTGCCGGCGCTGTATGACGCCGTGATGGACGAGGGCAGGACACACGGCATCGGCCACTACGGCGCCTACGCCGCCAACGCCATGCGGCTGGAGAAGGGTTATCCGGCCTGGGGCTTGGACCTGGGCACCGAACGCTCACCGATTGAGGCCGGACTTGAAAGGTTCGTGCAAACCGCCGGGCGCATGTTCACTGGGGCTGAAGCTCTTCTGTGCAGGGACGTTGAGTACAAGCTTCGCCTGCTTGAGGTGGAGCCGGGACGCTGCGAACCGTTTGCCTTGCACCCGGTATTTGCCGGCGATGAGGTTACCGGTTTGGTGACGTCGGCCGCCCACGGCCACCGCACCGACAAGCTGCTGGCGCTGGCCTACATCCGTCATGAGAGCCCGGGCGGTTTGTCCATCGAGGTCTGCGGCCACAGGTTGAAAGCCCGCATCCTCGATGAGGCACCCTATGACCCGGGAAACCTGCGGCTTCGAACAAATGGTTGTTGAGCACGGCTATCCGGCTCAGCGAGCATTACTCTTTCCCCCTTCCTCGTGGAAGGAAACCTTCGGGCGAGGATCGGTGCTGCTGGCACCCACCGCTATCAGGCCGCCTGTTTGCCGGAGTAGAGGTTGACGACATGTTCGGCCTCGGCAAAGAACAGCCAGCGCTCGGCGACCGCGCCGAGGGCGGCAAACAGGATGGCGAGGATGGCGACCACTGTTGACAGCGGTGCCGGGATGAACAACGTCGCAACGGCCATGCCGGCGGCAATGGCCAGCGCTGTGATGACATTGCGGCGCAGCTTGGCGGCATGCTTGCGGGCAACGCGGAAGCCCATTTCCTTCATCAGATAGTTCGGTGCGGTATGCGGCGCCTCGAACTGGCGCACCTTGCCGAGATGGCCGAGGCCTGTTGCGGCCTCGATGGTGTGAGTCCGCTCATCGGCGTCGATAGCTTTCCAGTACGCCAGCTTCAAGGCGATTGCCGCGATCAGACCGCCGGCAGCGAAGATCACCTGCACTGTCTGTTCGCGGCCGAAGACGTGCGCCACGGCAAGCAGCAGCGTGGCACCGGTCGCCAGCGCAAACACCAGATAAACCGGCACCACCAGCGGGTGCCGCCATTGCCGGATGGTCGGCAGCGCAGCGTAGATCTTGCCGGTGCAATAGACCGTGGCGGCGCACATTGCCGCTGTCAGGACGCCCCACATGGCGATGCCTGGTCCGGCGAACGTCCAGACTGCGCCGAACAGCAGCGCGGGAACGAATGTGACGACCGCCGCCACGCCTTCACGCGACAGCCATGACGAACGCCACTGCGACAGGGCGCGCCAGGCCCGTTCCGGGTGGCCGAGATGGAAGGTCGAGGCCAACAGCCCGCCAACGATCAGGCCCAGCGCGATGACCAGTGAGGTAATGGCGAAACCGGTGCTTGAGGCCGGGCCATGGCTGGCACCGGCGAGACCGAGCAGGGCCAGCATGCCGTAACCGGCGCCCGATGCGGTGGTGAACAAGATGACGGAGTAGGCGGGATGCATGCTTCAGGTCTCCATCAGCCGGACAGCTTTTTGTCGAGCCAGGCAAACAGCCGGTCAGCCGCCGTGCCGGAAGCTCCGGAAACGGCTTCGTGTTCGAGAGTGCTAGGGCCGGCGTCTCTGGCCGCATCGCGGCGCGGGCGTGGAGGCAGGTACTTGTTGACCGGCTTGTAATCCATCTCCGGCAGCAGGTCGTAGCCGCCGCGCTGCTTGACGAGCTGCGAGATATCGCTATCCGCATTCCCCAGATCGCCGAAATGGCGAGCGCCGGTCGGGCAGGCGCGCACGCAGGCCGGCAGCCGGTCTTCCGGCTCCAGGTGTTCGTTATAGATACGGTCGACGCACAGGGTGCATTTCTTCATTACACCGTCGAGATGGTCGTACTCACGCGCGCCGTACGGACAGGCCCAAGAGCACAGTTTGCAGCCGATGCAGGTGTCCGGGTTGACCAGCACGATGCCGTCCTCTTCGCGCTTGTAGGAGGCGCCGGTCGGGCACACGGTAACGCAGGCCGGCTGCTCGCAATGCAGGCATGAGCGCGGGAAGTGCACGGTCTGGGCGCTTGCGCCTTCGCCGGCCTCATAGGCGTGGACACGGTTCAGCCACGGTCCCATCGGCTCGGCGCCATAAGGGTCGTCTTCGGTCAGCGGGGCAGAGTAGCCCTGGGTGTTCCATTCCTTGCACGACACCGCGCAAGCCTGACAGCCGACGCAGATGTCGAGGTCGATGACCAGGCCAAGCTTCTTTTGGCCGGGCCTGGTGGTGTCGGGCAGCGTCGTCATGACGGCTTCCTTTCACCGGTAAAACGCGACACCGGCGGGCGGGACTTAAGGCCCTTCGGCTTGTTGATATCGGGAAACTGGGGTTCGCTCATCGCAAACGCTTCGGCTTCGGCCTTTTCGACTTTCACCCGCAGGTCATACCAGGCCGCCTGGCCGGTCACCGGATCGGAATTGGAGTAGCGGTAACCACCTGCGCGCTCCGGCAGCAGGTCGGAGATGACGTGATTGAGCAGGAAACCTTTGCGCGCTTCAGGTGCATCCTTGGCCAGGTTCCAGGCACCGGCCCGTTTGCCGATCGCGTTCCAGGTCCACACCGTGTCGCGGTTGACACCGTCCATCAGCTTGGCCTGCACCTTGATGCGGCCATGGTGCGAGGTGACATGCACCCAGTCACCGTCCTTGATGCCCAGTTCAGCGCCTTTTTCGTACGACATGTACAACCAGTTGCGATTGAAGATCTGGCGCAGCCAGGCGTTCTGCGTGCCCCAGGAGTGATACATCGCCATCGGCCGCTGGGTGACGGCGTGCAGGGGGAATTCATCGCGATCGACGATGGCCTCCTCGAACGGCGTGTACCAGAACGGCAGCGGATCGAAGTAGGTTTGCACCCGACCGGCGTGTTCGTCCGGCACGGTGATATCGCCATGCCCTTCCGCGGCAAGGCGGAACTTCTGCATCGGTTCCAGGTAGAGCTGGAAGATGACCGGACTGGTCGACAGGCGGAAGTTCATTTTGACCGAGAAATTCAGGGCATCGATGTTGGCGTGACGCATGTACAGCTCGTTCGGCTGCATCTCCTGATGCCAGAAGCCGCCGTTCTCGATGTATTTCTCGAGTTGGTTGGCATTGGGCGCGCCGGACCCATGCTGATCGCCGTCGCTGCCGCGCCAGCCGGCCAACGGGCCGACGCCCGGTTTGCGTTCGTGATTGACGATGTAGTCCGGATAGCCGCCGGGATATTTCGGCGTGCCGTCTTTATTGCTGAAGCCGGGCAGGCCCAGCCGTGCGCCAAGATCAATCAGCACATCCTGAAACGGGCGGACATCGCGGTCCGGCATGACGACCGGATGGCGAATGGCATCTGCCGGCCCGTTCGGCTCCGAGATCGGCCGGTCGAGTAGCGAGATGCAGTCCCAGCGCTCCAGATAGGTGGTGTCCGGCAGGATCAGATCGGCGTAGGGAACGGTCTCGGAAAAGTAAGCGTCCGAATAGATGATTTTCGGGATCACGTACTCGCCGGTATCAGGGTCTTTCGCGGTGAGCTGGCGGATGGTGTCGGATGGGTTCATCGCCGAGTTCCAGCCCATGTTGGCCATGTAGAGAAACAGCACCTCGATCGGGTACGGATCGCCCTTGGCCGCGTTGTTGATGACCGTGTGCATCAGGCCATGGGCGGCAAAGGGCGCTTCCCATGTGAAAGCCTTGTCGATGCGCTGTGGCGAACCGTCATCGTTGAGCAACAGGTCGGCGGGGCTCATGGGAAATCCAAGGTGTGGGCCGCCGAGCGGCTCGGCGCGCATATCATCGGCCCGCCTGCCGGCCGGTTTGATCCACGGTGGGGTCTGCTTGGGGTACGGCGCCTTGTATCGAAAGCCGCCGGGGCAATCGATGCTGCCCAGCAGCACCTGCAGGATGTGGATCATGCGGCAGGTGTGGAAGCCGTTCGAGTGGGCCGAGATGCCGCGCATGGCGTGCATGGAGATCGGGCGGCCGATCATCTTGTCGTGCTTGCGGCCGGCCCAGTCGGTCCAGGGGATGTCGAGGACGACCTCGTCCTTGAATGCCGTATGGGCCAGTTCGGCGGCGATACGCCGGATGGTTTCGGCCGGAACGCCCGTCATTTCCGCCACCGCGTCCGGTGCGTATTGTTCGTCCAGGAAGCGTTCGGCGAGAAGCTGGAAAGCCGGAACGGCTCGGCGCCCGTCGGCAAGCTTCACCTCGCCGGAAAGCGCCGGGTTGTGATCCGTCGACAGGGCACGGACCGGCCCGCCCGTGTCCTTGTCCCAGGCCATCGGGCGATCCTCGCCGTCGCGAACGAACAGGCCGTGGTCCGGCCCGCCCTCGTTCTGAACGACCAGCCAGGTGACGTTGGTGTAGCGGATCAGATAGTCGAAATCGACCTGGCCGGAGCTCAACAGCTCGTGGATAAGCGCTGCGACGAACAGGCCGTCGGTGCCGGGCCGGATGCCGACCCATTCGTCGGCGATGGCCGAATAGCCGGTCTTGACCGGATTGATCGAGACGAACTTGGCACCGCGCGTCTTGAGCTGTCCGAGCGCCTTCTTCAACGGGTTGGATCCGTGCTCCTCTGCAACGCCAAACAGCATGAAATACTTGGTGTGATCCCAGTCCGGTTCGCCGAACTCCCAGAACGCGCCGCCGATGGTATAGAGCCCAGCGGCAGCCATGTTGACCGAACAGAAGCCGCCGTGCGCGGCATAGTTCGGCGTGCCGTACTGGATGGCCCACCAGCCGGTGAGCGATTGGCTCTGGTCGCGGCCGGTGAAAAAGGCCAGCTTGCGCGGATCGGTATGGCGCACTTCGGACAGCCACATGGTTGCGGTCCTGAGGGCTTCTTCCCATTCGATCTCGCGGAACTCGCCGGAACCGCGCTCGCCGACCCGGATCAGCGGTTTGGTCAGCCGTGCCGGCGAATAGTGCTGCATGATGCCGGCCGAACCCTTGCCGCACAGCACGCCCTTGTTGATCGGGTGGTCGCGGTTGCCTTCGATATAGCGCACCGTGCCGTCCTTGAGATAGACCTTGATGCCGCAACGACAGGCGCACATGTAGCAGGTCGTTGTCTTGACCTCGTCCCAGTTCTTGACTGAGGTATCCACCACGGGTTGGTTCACCGGACCACCTTGCCTTTGAGTGTGTTTTCGCGCGCCATATAGCCACTGAAACCGGTCGGAGGTATACAGGCAATCGGACGCATTTTGTGGGGCCAGTTTCCGCACTGGCCCGGTGCGGCAAGATCGTGAGGTCAAATTCATCGCCTAGCCCGGCCAAACCCGCTAAACTGGTGCTATAAGCGGGCAGCGGATTGGCCACAATTCTGCCTTGCCGGCCTGTTTGTGGGTACCGGGGACAGCGTCAGGGCGTACACAAGGTGTTGCAGTTCGTGTCGAGAGTTTTGAGCACAGTGCTGGTTCTGCTCTGCCTGGCCTTTCAGCCTGTGCCTGCCCACGCGCTGAATATTTTTGGCTTTACGCTGTTTGAAGACGATGCCGAGGAGGCCGGCGAAGTCGTTGATCCTGTTGCCTATTCCGCCACATTGACGCTGTCCAGCGCCGATGCCGATCTGCTCGATGCCCTGAACGAGGCCTCGCTGCTGGTGCGCAAACAGGATGTTCCGCCGTCCGGTACCGTCGGTTTGGTGTCACGTGCCCGGGATGATCAGGCAAACCTTTTGGCCCAGCTTTATGAACGTGCCCGCTACGGTGCTACGGTTTCGATTTCCATCGCCGGACGGCCGCTGGAGACAATCAATGCAACCGACACCCTGCCGCGTGTCGGCGGGCGGGTGCATGTGACGGTCAACGTTTCCGAGGGGCCCGAGTTCAGCTTTGGGCAGATTTCGGTGACCGGCAGGCAGCCGGCGCTGGGGCGCGAGGCGGCAGCCGGCGCCGGTCTGGTGCAAGGCGATTCGGCATCCTCCCGCACCATCCTGGCCGGCGAACAGGCGATCGTCGCCGCCTGGCGCGAGGCCGGCTATCCCTTTGCCGAAATCGCCGACCGCCAGGTGGTCGCCGATCACGCCACGCGCCGGCTGGATGTCGCGCTGACGGTGAAACCCGGTCCGCGCGCCACACTTGGTAATGTCGAAATCAGAGGGGCTGACCGCCTCGACGAGGCGTTTCTGATCCGCCAGGCCGAAGTGCCCTATGGCGCCCCTTACCACCCGGCCACCGTTGAGCGCGCCCGGCGCAATCTCACCAAGCTTGATGCGCTGGCCAGCGTTTCGGCCCGCGTGGCCCGCCGGCCCGGCCCGGATGGCCATCATCCGGTGATCATCAAGGTGTCCGAGCGCAAGCGCCGCACCATCGGCATCGGCGCCGACTACTCCAGCACCGAAGGTGCCGGCGGCCAGGTGTTCTGGCAGCACCGCAACCTGTTCGGTCATGCCGAGACATTGCGGCTGGAGGCCCGCGTCGGCCGCCTGTTCGAAGCCGATACGCTGGATGAGTACGACGCCCTGTTTTCCGCGCTTCTGAGCATACCCGGCGTCTGGGGCCCGCGCACCCGGCTCGATCTCAAGGCGTTGGCGGTCCAGGAAGACCCGGACCCCTACAACCGGCGCGGGGTGGTCGGAGAGGCGACGCTCGTCCATGAGCTGAACGAGCAAACCGAACTGCGCGCCGGCATCGTCTTCGACTGGGCCCGCATCGACGACGCCTTTGGGCGCAACTACTACACGCTGGTCGGCCTGCCGCTCAGTGTGATCTATGACAGCCGCGACAATGCGCTCGATGCCTCCGAGGGCATCTATGCCCGCCTGCTCGCCGAGCCGCAGATCGAGCTGAGCTCTAACGCCCTGTTCTTCAAAACCGATGCCGAACTGCGCAGCTACTATGCGTTCGATGACGACAAGCGCTTCATCCTGGCCGGCCGCGCGCTCGCCGGCGTCATCGCCGGTGCCGACATCGAAGACATCCCGGCCCACCGGCGGTTCTATGCCGGCGGCGGCGGCTCGGTGCGCGGCTATGACTATCTCAACATCGGACCGCGTGTTGACGGCTTCGGCGCCACCGGTGGCCTGGCCCGCGTCGAAGGCTCGCTGGAAGCCCGCATCAAGGTCACCGACACCATCGGCATCGTACCGTTCATCGATGCCGGCCTGGTGACCGAGACAACCACTTTCGGCGGCACCGATGACTTCCAGATCGGTGTCGGTTTCGGCCTGCGCTACTACACGTCCGTCGGCCCGATCCGCCTCGACGTGGCCATCCCGCTTGATCCCCGCACCGGCGATCCCGATTTCGCCGTGCTGGCCGGCATAGGGCAGGCTTTCTGATGCGGCGGCTTATTCTCAAATCGGCCGCCGGCCTGATCGTTCTTATTGCCGTCCTTGGCGCCACCCTGCTCGGCGCCCAGGAACAGACCGCCAAGGGTCTCGTCGAGGGCATGCTGCAGGACATCCTGTCCGGTGATGGCCGCGATGTTGTGGTCGAGGATGTCAGTATCGCTGTCAGCGGCGATGTCACAGCGCGGCGGGTGGAGGTGCGCGACGATGCCGGCGCCTGGCTGGTGCTCGAAGGCCTGAACCTCGACTGGCAGCCGTTGTCGCTGCTGTCGGAGAGCCTGGAAATCGATGCCGTTACCGTCGAGCGCATTGCGGTATCCCGCCTGCCCGAAGCCGGTGAAACCGAGGTCGGGACGCCACAGGAGCTGTCCGGCCTGACCAATGCCAATATCACCCGCCTGGAGGTCGAACGCCTGGAACTCGCCGAAGCGCTTGCGGGACAGGCTGCCGTGCTGCGCATCGAGGGTACCGGCCGGGTGCGCCAGTCGCCGCCGGAAGCCGCGTTCGACATTGCCGCCCGCCGCATCGACGGCACCGATGGCGAGTTAACGGCGCGCGCCCTGATCGACCCGGTTTCGCGTGGCCTGTCGCTTGAGCTGGAGTTGCACGAGCCGGCCGGAGGTTTTGCGGTCAATCTGCTCAACATCCGTGGCACCCCGCGTGTCGACATGGCGATGACAGCCGACGGCACGCTGGACAACTGGACCGGTGCCTTCACCCTCGATCTTGATGGAACACGCACGTTGAACGGCAATGCCACCGGGCGGGACGCAAAGACCGGCAAGCGCCTGAACGTCGAGGCTGCCGGCGATTTGAGTCGCCTGGTTCCGGTCGAGGTTGGCAATCTGCTCGGCGGTTCCGCCGAGCTTGTGGCCGCCGCGGTGTTCAAGCCGGGCGGCGGTGCGGCAAACATCGAGCGCATCCGTCTCGGCAACGACGCCCTGCAGCTGCGTCTGGCCGGGCCGGTCGACTGGACCGGCGATGGCAGCGATCTGTCAATCGAACTGCGCAGTTTGAGCGATGGTGCCCTGACGCTCTACCAGGCGAGCGGGGCAGACGGTCCGGTCACCGCGTCCGGCCTAAACGCCGATGCGCGCATCACCGGCAACATGATCAATCCGAAATGGGCTTTCACGGCACTCGCCGAGGCGATAGATGCCGATGCGGCGGCCGCGGGCAAACTGCGCCTTGACCTGAACGGCCAGGGCGTTGCGCCGGCAACCGGACCTGTCAGTGTCGCGGGCACGCTTGAGGGCGAACTGCACAACGGCCGCAAGGACAGCCTGCCGCCCGTCATTACCGGTCCTTTGAAGGCCGAACTTAGCCTGCGTGCCGGTCAGGACAGCAAGGTTGAGCTGACCCGGCTTGACGTTTCCGCCGGTGAGATCGATGCCGATGCCAGGGGCACGCTCGACACCGGCAGCGGCGCCTATGACATTGCCGCCAGTGCCCGGACAAGTTCGCCGGCCACCGGCGTGGACAGCCTCGACCGGCTGTTGGCCGGCAGTGTCAATTTTTCCGGAGAACTCAGCAGCGCCGGCGATGGTACGGTGATCTTGAAGGGCACCAAACTCATTGCCAAAGCCGTGCGCGCGGAACTGAGCGGCAGCCTGTCGGCCACGGACCAGGATCTGCGCTTCCTGGCCGCTGTTAGCGATCTCTCCCGGCTCAACGACAACACGGAAGGCAACGTGGCTGTTTCCGGTTCCGTTACCGGCACCCGTGCGGCGCCGCACCTGAAGTTGACCGGAGGCGGCGAGGCGATCAGCCTGCTCGATCGGCCGCTGACGGAACCGTCACTGGTGGCAGATTTGACGCTCAGTCGCGACAAGCCGTCCGGCACGGTTTCGTTTACCGGCCGGCTTGATGGCCGCCCGGTCAGCCTCAATGCGGATATCGCCAGCGAAGCGGATGGTACCCGTGTTCTGAAGAGATTGATTGCCAGGGCAGGGGATGCCGAGCTGTCCGGCCAGCTGCGGTTGCCGCGCGACGAGAGCCAGGCGAGCGGCCGGTTTACCGTGGCGGTTCCCGACCTAGCGGATATCGCGCCGTTTCTGTTGAGCGAGGCGAGCGGCAGCCTGAACGGCGAAGTTGTGCTCGACCATCAGGCCGGCGAAGGCCGGTTGACCGCCAGCTTTAACGGTGACGCCATCGAACTGGATGACATCGCTGCGGCTGCGTTGACAGCCGATATCCGTATTGCCGACCCGCTGGGCGCGCCACGACCCTCCGGCACGGCCCGCCTTGACCGGGTGCGGGCTGGTGGCATGAGCTTCTCGGCCATCGATCTCGATGCCAAGGAGACCGGCGCTGACAGTTTCGACGTGGCGCTCAAGGCTGCCGGGAGCGATTTGTCGATTGACGCACAGGCTGCCGCACGGCTGACCGACGCCGTCTGGACCATCGATGTGAACCGTCTGAGCGGCGCCGCTCAGGGCATCGCCTTCAGATCAAGTGCTCCGTTCCAGTTGCAGCGCACCGCCGCCGGGGCGGTCTCGGTCAGCGATGCAAGGCTGGCGATCGGAAACGGCCAGGTCTCGGCACGGGGCAACGTTTCACCGGATTTGGGTCTCGATGTCGTCCTCCGCTCGGTTCCGCTCAATGCCTTTGCCCGCATTGCGTCGCTGCCGGGTCTTGCCGGCACGCTCGATGGCGAGGCGCGGCTGACCGGGCGGACGTCGCGGCCCGACGGCACCTTTCGGCTGGCAGGGGCGGGCGTGACCTTTGGCGAACTGCGGGCTCAAGGCCTAAAACCTGTTTCGTTCACAACGCGCGGCCGCTTGTCTCGGGGGACCATCGACCTTAATGGCACCGCCAAATCCGGTGGCGCGCTGACCAGCGACATCTCCGGCACGGTGGTGCTCGGACCGCCGGCGCGTCTCGATCTGCGCATCAATGGCCGCAGCACCGGCAAGGCATTCACCGATCGCCTGGCCCGCGACGGGGTGCGCTTTGAGGGCGACGTGCGCTTTGCGGTTTCGGTGCGTGGTCTGGCTGCCGCGCCGTTCGTCGAGGGCAATGCACAGATCGCCAGGGCAACGCTCGGAGATGCCGAGGGCAAGTTCATTGTCCGCAATGCGACAGGCCGCGTCCTGTTCGACCGGCGCCGCGTCCGCATCGAGAACCTGTCCGGCACCACAGGCCGAAAGGGCCGCGCCCGCGTTAATGGTGATATTCAGCTTGACGGAGGTCTGACCAGCAATTTGGCCGTGCGCGTCGATGACGGCGTCTATACCGACGGCACCCTGGTTTCAACGATCTTCGATGCGCGGCTGGTCCTGACGGGTCCGCTGACCACCTCACCGCTGGTCAGGGGCGAGATCAGGCTGAAGGACACCAAGATCACCTTGAGTGAAGTTCCGCCCAGCGCCCTGCAGCCGCTTGAGGTGCGCCACGCCAGAGCACCCGCGCCCGTTCGGCGTCAGGCACAGTGGCTCAGGGGCCGTGCCGGCGGTGCGGCCAGCAGCATCCGGCTCGACATCCTTGTCGTTGCCGCTGATCCGATATCGATCAGCGGGCGGGGACTGAATGTCACCCTTGGTGGAAAGCTCAGGCTGACCGGCCCGCTGTCTGAGCCACGTGCCTCGGGCGCCTTCCGCCTGCGGCGCGGCAGCATGAGCCTTCTCGCCCGCCGGCTGGAGTTTGAAAGCGGTCGGCTGGACTTCTTCAACGATCTCGATCCGCGCATCAACCTGGTCGCCGTGTCGCGGCGCACCGACGCAACCATCCGGTTGGTTCTGTCCGGGCGAGCCAGCACGCCTGAGATTTCGGTTACCGCCTCGCCCGAAATGCCGCAGGAAGAGGCTCTGGCCCGGCTGATCTTCGACCGCTCAATGCTCGAATTGTCGCCGCTGCAGATCGCCCAGCTGGCGGCGGCGCTCTCCACCCTCAGCGGTGGCGGCGATGGCGGCGGGATCCTCGGCGGGCTGCAGAACGCTCTGGGTCTCGATTGGGTCGAGATTACCGAGACGCCGGATGGTGAGACCGCGGTCGGGGTCGGCAAGCGATTGAATGACCGCCTGTCGATCGGCGTCGAACAGACCACCCAGACCAACACCAGCCGGGTCATCATCGACCTCGACATCACCAAGAACCTGAAACTGCGCGGCGCCGCCGGCACCGACGGCTCCTCGCGGGCCGGTATATTCTTCGAGAAGGACTACTAATTGCGCACAAGTACGTTGTGCGGATCATAGGGGCACATCTCGCTGACGGTTGCTGTGTGCCGCGCGCCGGCAATTTCGACGGCCAGCGGCGTTCCGATTGCCGAGACCGCGGGATCGACATAGCCCATCGCCAGGTTGCACCCGACCCGGTGTCCCCAGGCTGCCGAGGTCACCGTGCCCGCAAGCCGCCCGTCCGGGTAGACGATCGAGTCGCCCGGGTGTGCCGGGGCTTCGTCATGATTGATTGTCAGCGCCACAAAGCATCGCCGCGGACCGGCGGCCCGTGCCTGCTCCAGCGCCGCCTTGCCGATAAAGTCCTTCGACATGTCGACGAACCGTTCAAGCCCGGCTTCGAAGGGGTTGAACTCGGTGATCAGGTCTGCCTTCCAGTGTCGGTAGCCTTTCTCAAGCCGCATGGACTCAACGGCATAGAGCCCGAATCCGGCAAGTCCAAACGGCTCGCCGGCTGAGCGCAACGCACCATAGGCCATAGCCAGCTGTTCGTTCGGGACATGCAGCTCAAAGGCCAGCTCGCCGGAAAAGCTCACCGACATTGCGATGGCGTGTGCCGCGCCGATCTGTACGGCGCAAACCCGCAGCCACGCGAAGGCCTCTCGCGACCAGTCGGTGCGTGGTGCGGCAGCCGCAAGGACATCACGCGACTTCGGCCCGGCGATCACCAGGATGGTGTGCGTGTTGGTGAGGCTCTTGATGCCGATCGCGCCATCGTCCGGCAGGCGCTCTGCGAGCCAGTCCATGTCGTGATACTCTGCCGCCGCCGCCGAACCGTACCAAACGCGCCCGTCCGGAAGATTGGCGATCGTCGCCTCGCCCTTGATGTTGCCGTGCTCGTTGAGGAAGTAGCAAAGGCCCACCTTGCCGGAAGCGCGCGGCACCCGCGTACACATGATGCCGTCGAGCCAGTCGTGCACGCCGGCACCGGTGATTTCATAGCGGTTGAAGCCGGAAACCTCGGCGACCCCGGCCCGCTCCCGCATTGCCTTCACCTCGCCGGCAACGATGTCGAATGTGTTGTTGAACCGGAAGCCGTGCTGCTCGGCGAAGTCCGGCGTCGGTTTGAAATAGGCCACCCGTTCCCATCCGTTGACAACCCCGAAGGCAGCCCCTTCCTGCTTCAGCGCGTGATAGAGCGGCGTCGTCTTGGCCGGCCGTCCCGCTGGCCGGTGCTCGTGCGGCATGTGGAACCGGAACTCGTTCTGGTAGTCCTCGATGGCCTTGAGTGCGGTGAACTGGGTCGTTGCATGTGCCGTGAAGCGGCGCGGATCGAGGCACCAGGTGTCCCATTCGCTCTCGCCATGCACGATGATCTCGGCCAGCACCTTGCCGTGCCCGCCACCTTCGCCGACGCCGGCCCTGAGGCCGGTGATCGCATAGGCGTTGCGCAATCCCGGCAACTTGCCGACCAGCGGCATGCCGTCGGCGGAATAGGTGATCGGGCCATTGATGATGGTGTGGATGCCGGTGCGGGTCAGGCACGGCATGCGTTCGAACACCCGCTCCATGTTGTCCAGGCAGCGGTCGAGGTCGTCCGGGCACAGGGCGTTTGTGAAATCCGGATCGATGCCGTCGAGCCCCCAGGTCTTGCAGCCCTGTTCGTATATGCCGACCAGCAGCCCGTGCTTTTCCTGACGCGAATAGAAGTCGTCGATCGGATCGCGCAGCAGCGGCACGCGATGGTCGAGCGCCTCGATCTCTGGAATCGGCTCGGTCAGAAAGTACTGATGCTCCATCGACACCACCGGCAGTTCGATGCCCATCATCGCGCCGATCTCGTTGCACCGGTAGCCGCCGGCGTTGACGACGATCTCGCAAGCGATGTCGCCCTTGCTCGTCTCGACGATCCACTCCCCGTTCGGCTTTTGCCTAAGACCGGTGACCGGCGTGTGCCGGTAGACCTGCGCCCCGGCCTTGCGGGCACGGCGGGCCAGAGCCTGGCACAGTTGCGCCGGATCGATATCGCCGTCGAGCGGGTCCCACAATCCGCCCGCCAGGCCATGCGTCTCGATCAGCGGATGCCGGCGGGCGCATTCCTCAGCATCGATGACCTCGAAGTCGACGCCCATGCCCTTGGCCATCGAGGTGAAGTGGTGGTAGCCGTCGAGATGATCCTCGTTAGCGGCCAGCCGGATGCCGCCGTCGCCGTGGTGATAGTTGATCGGGTAATCGTCGTCCGCCGCCAGCTCTTCATAAAGCCGGATGGAATGCGACTTCAGGCCGACCATGGTCTGGACGGGGCCGAAATTCGTCACCTGTGCCGCCGAGTGCCAGGTCGTGCCGGAGGTCAGTTCATCGCGCTCCAGCAGCACGACATCGCTCCAGCCCTCCCGGGTCAGATGATACAGCGCACTGCACCCGGCAATGCCGCCGCCGATGATAACGACACGCGCTTGGGTCTTCACTGGTGAGGCCTTCCTGTTCGCAAACCAATGGATGACTGTAGGAACGAGGCGGCTTCGACTTCAAGCCAAGTTGATGCGAGCAAACGACATGAACCGCCTGCAATGCGTTTCCCCGCCGCACCGGGCTTCCCACAATGTATTGTTTTGAATAAGGTATTTTGCGCCTTGTGCCGAGGTTCGGAAAACTGAAACGCCCTTGTCGATTGTTGCGAACGCCGCAAATTTGCATCCCTGCTCCGGCATCCGGTGGGTTACAGTTGCAGCCATGACGCAACGCCCACGCACTTCGCGCCGCGCCGGACGCAGCGCCCGGATCGCCGCCAGAGCCGATAAATCGGCGGTGCCCAATCTCAGTGGCCCCGGCCAGTTGGGAGGCCATTTCCGGCCGCTGACGGACCGCGATGTCGAGCGCATCCACCGGGCCGCTCTGCGCATCCTGGCCGAGATCGGCATGGCCGAAGTTCCGGATGTCGTTCGCGATACCGCGCTGGCCAAAGGTTG
Source organism: Aestuariivirgaceae bacterium (assembly GCA_965216335.1). GTDB lineage: Bacteria > Pseudomonadota > Alphaproteobacteria > Rhizobiales > Aestuariivirgaceae > JAHEJE01. The sequence continues at coordinate 3,363,118 of OZ244154.1, forward strand.
CAGCCTCAACGATGCCGGCCGGTTGTGCTTTCCGGCCACTTTCGTCGAGGACATCGTCGCAGGTGCGCCGAAGACCTTTACCCTGCATGGCCAGACGCCGGACCGCGATTTCGAGATCGGTGGCGACCGGGTCTACTTCGGCACCGGCGGCGCCGCCGTTCAGGTGCTCGACCGCGAAACCGGCAGCTACCGCGCCTCGACCCTTAAGGACCTTTACGATCTGGCCCGCATGGCCGACGGCCTCGACAACGTCACCTGGTTCACCCGCTGCTGCGTGGCAACCGATGTTCCAAATCCGGCCGATCTCGACATCAACACGGCCTATGCCATCGCCTCTGGTACGACCAAGCACATTGGAACAAGTTTCTTTGTTGGCGACAACGTCCACCCCGCCGTTGAAATGTTCGACACCATCCTCGGTGGCGAAGGCGCCTTCGCCAAGCGGCCGTTCTGCAAGGCGCACATATCGCCGGTGGTCTCGCCGCTGCGCTACGGCGAGGATGCGGTATCGGTGGTGCTGGCATGTGTTGAGCACAACATGCCGATCAATGCCATCATCGCCGCCCAGGCCGGCGCCACCGCCCCGGCGACGCTGGCCGCCATGCTGGCCCAGACCACGGCGGAAACCCTGGCCGGCCTCATTCTGGTCAACCTGTTCGCGCCCGGCCATCCGGTGATCTTCTCCAATTGGCCGTTCGTCATCGACCTGCGCACCGGCGCGTTCACCGGCGGCGGCGGCGAGATCGCCGTGCTCAACGCCGCCTCTGCCCAGGTGTCGAAATTCTACGGCCTTCCGACCGGCGTCGCCTCGTCGATGACCGATTCGAAACTGATCGATGCCCAGGCCGGGTTCGAAAAGGGTCTGACCTCGTTGGCCGCCGGACTGGCCGGGGCCAACATGGTCTATGAGTCTGCCGGCATGATGGCCAGCCTGATGGGCACCTCGCTCGATGCCTTCCTGGTCGACAACGAGATGCTATCCTTCGTCCAGCGCATCATGCGCGGTGTCGAGGTCAGCGACGAACTGCTCGGCTTCGAGACCATCCGCGATGCGGTTTACGGTGACGGCCACTTCCTTGGTCATGATCAGACCATCGCCGCCATGGAGCGTGATTACGTCTATCCCGAGATCAGCGACCGCAACACCATCAGCGGCTGGCAGGAAGACGGAGCAACCGACATGGCAGCGCGCGCGCACGCCAAGGCCGATATCATCCTGGCGCGGCATTTCCCTGGCCATGTCTCTGACAGCACCGATGCCGCCTTGCGCGGCAGGTTCAATGTTCTTCTACCGCGTGAAGCGATGCGGCCATAGGCTCGCCCGGCCGGTCTGACGGTGCAAGTTTGATCATCTTTCTCAACCAGGCTTGATCGCCGGGGATCTGACCGAGGAGCCGCGCCGCGATCAGGTTGCGGCACATCTGTGCCATTTGCGCCGGCAGTTGTCCCAGCTCGTTGCGCCGCGCGCTGAGCGATACGGTTCTGTACAGGGCCACCATGGGCATCGGCGTGACATCGACAAGGCCGTGGAAGCGCCGGCAGTCGAGGTAGCTCAAAGGTGCTGTCAACGCCCAGCCGCCACTGTTGCTGACCATTGCCATGACAGAGTGCGATGAGTCGAACTGGTGATGCTGCGCAGGGAATAGGCGCAGCCGCCTGAGGTGTTGCTCGATCATCCGCCCCATCGGCATGCGTGCCGCATAACGCACCAGCGGAGCGCGCATCAGCGTTTGCAGAATGTCGGCATCCGGTTGAACCAGGCCCTTCGCCGTGACCAGCACAAAGCATTCGCGCAACAGCACGTGGCGCTCGCACCATTCTTCCGGTTCGCCGTCGTCGGCCGCTACGGTGATGTCCGCCGCCCGGTTCCGTAACGCCGCGAGATGTTCGTCCGACCGCCCGGACCAGGCTTCGAACGCACATTGCGGGTAGCGGCTGCTCAACTCCGCCACCAGATCCGGCGTCAGGGTCGCATCGAGGTCGTCGATCATCGCCAGGCGCAACCGCGGCAGGGCCGCGAGTTGCAGCTCCATCAGCTTGGCCCGCGCCCGGCTGATTTCATCGAGGATCGATTGGGCATGGCCTTGAAACAGTACTCCGGCCGGCGTCAGCGCGATGGGCCGCTGGGCCCGGTCGAGCAGTTGCGTGCCTAGTGCTCTTTCCAGATTGGTGATCTGCTGCGACACGGTCGAGGTGCTGGTCTGCAGCCGCATCGCCGCAGCCGACAGCGTCCCCGTTTCGCTCGCCGCGAGGAACACCTCAAGCGCCCGCAGCGTGATCTTGCCGGCGCTCTGCACGGAAATCAGACTCTAACTGGCATAGTCTGCGCCGTCCTCATCGAGGATGGCCTTCAGCTCGCTGAGATGTCGCCCGGACTGGTCCGGATACTCCTCCAGCTCGCGCGCCGTCTTTTCCGCGATATCGTCGGACAGCACGCGCAGCGCCTGACCGGTTTGCAGGGCGCGGATGTAGGTTTCTGCGGCCCGTTCGAAATAATAGAGGCGGTTGAACGTGTCTGCGACCGTGTCGCCGGTGACCATGACGCCGTGATTGCCCATGATCATGACTTTCTTCTTCGGATCGCACAGCAGTTCCGCGCAGCGCTCGCCTTCCGACTCGAACGCAAGCCCGCCGAACTCTTCATCGATGACATAGCGATTGTAGAAAGTCGCCGTGTTCTGGTCGATCGGCGGGAGGTTTGAATCCGCAAGCGCGGCCAATACCGTCGCAAAGATCGAGTGGACATGCATGGCGCAGCGTGCATGCGGGCAGTGCCGGTGGATTGATCCGTGCAGGCCCCAGGCGGTCGGATCCGGCGCTCCGGGACGCTCCAGTGTGGACTTGTCGTTGGCGTCGAGCAGCAGGAGGTCGGAGGCCCGGATGCGTGAAAAGTGCATCTGGTTCGGATTCATCAGGAATTGCGTTCCGTCCTCGTTGACCGACAACGAGAAGTGGTTGGCCACGCCTTCATGCATGTTGAGCCGCGCCGTCCAGCGGAAGGCTGCGGCCAGATCGACCCGCTCCTGCCAGAACTGCATGTTCGACTGTTCAACCGGTCTTGCTAAAGCCACCATGATGTATCTCCTCTGGGCTCATTGCGCGGGTCGTTCGGACTACACTGGAGTCCGGACCGCAGTTTGATCCTATTTTGCTTCGCGGCTCAAGCATCTTTGTGTGCGCCTGGCTGCTGTCCCGGATGCACCGGCTGATAGAGGCAGCAGATGTATCGGGGCTTGCGCGAATTGAAGTCCGAAGGGATCGTTCAAGTCGCATTTTTCACTATGATGGCCGCAGGAGTGTCAGGCGCGGAACGCAGACAACAGCTACAGTTCTCAACAGTCAGGCCGAAACGCTTGGCAACGGAAAAGGGCGAGACGAATGAACACCCGCAGAGCACGCAGATCGGGAAGGCCGAACAGGGGCGAACGCCCGGCGGTGGCGTCACCTGCTTACATCACGCGCCGGATTCCATACTATGAGTATCTCAACGAAGACGGTCTGGTCCGATTGGAAGACCAGGCCGACTGGCTGATCCAGGAGGTCGGTCTGGAGTTCCGGGAAGACCCGGAGGCACTCAGGCAGTGGACGCAGGCCGGCGCCGATGTCGATGGCACCCGGGTGCGCGCCCCGCGCGGCATGATCCGCGACTTGTGCCGTACCGCGCCTGCCGAGTTCACTCAGGTGGCCCGCAATCCGGCCCGCACTGTCCGCATCGGCGGCAACAATCAGGTGTTCGCGCCGATCTATGGCCCGCCCTTCGTGCGCGATCTCGAAGGTGGCCGGCGCTATGGTTCGATTGCAGACTTCGAAAAGTTGGTCAAGCTGACATACATGCTGCCGCACCTGCACCATGGCGGGTTTGTCACCTGCGAGCCGTGTGACCTCCCGGTGTCCAAGCGCCACCTGGACATGCTCTATACTCACATGCGCTGGAGCGACAAGGCGCATCTCGGCGCGATCACCGAAAAGAGCCGGGCCCAGGACAGCGTCGACATGGCACGCATCCTCCACGGACCCGAGGTGTTTGACAGCAACTGCGTCATCATGGGCAACGTCAACACCAACTCACCGCTGCTGGTCGATAGGGTGGTGACCGAAGCCATCCGGGTCTACTGCGGGTCGGGGCAGGGCATCATTGTCGCGCCGTTCATCCTGGCCGGCGCCATGGGGCCGGTTTCCACCGCGGCATCGCTGGCTCAGGCTCTGGCCGAAGCGATGATGTGCTGCGCCTACAGCCAGATCGTGCGGCCCGGCGCACCATTTGTGCTTGGCAACTTTCTGTCCTCGATGAGCCTGAAGTCCGGCGCGCCGACCTTCGGCATGCCCGAACCGGTGATCTCCAACTACGTCATCGGGCAACTGGCCCGCCGCCTCGATGTTCCCCTGCGCTGCGGCGGCGCGCTGACCGCCTCCAAGACCGCCGATGCCCAGGCGGCCTACGAAAGTGCCGACTCGATGCACTCCACCGCACTCGCCGGAGCGCACTTCGTGCTGCACGCCGCCGGCTGGCTGGAAGGTGCGCTGAGTGCCGGTTTTGAAAAGCTCGTCATGGATGCCGACCGCCTGGGCGGTTACGCAAAGATGCTGGGCGGCATGCCCGACGACGACAACGCCATGGCCCGCGATGCCTACGCCGAAGTTGAACCGGCCGGCCATTTCCTCGGCTGCGGCCACACCATGCGCAACTACCAGGATGCCTTCTACGAACCCGTCCTGTCCGACAGCGAGAACGTCGAGAGCTGGGAGGAACGCGGCAGCAAGGATATGGAGCGCCGCGCCTATGAACGCTGGAATCAGTTGCTCAAGGACTATCAGGCCCCGGCCATCGATCCGGCAACCGATGAGGCACTCAAGGAGTTCGTCGAACGCCGCAAGCGCGCATTGCCGGATGCCTGGTACTGACACCGGCGGTCTTCAGAGAGCCCCCATTTGGCCGACGGCGGTTTGCCGCCGGGTCGTGAGTCAGTCTTGCGGGACGCCACCACCGGTCATCAATGAGTATTCGCGATATAGGCTTCGGTGATGCGGTTGGGGTCGGCGATGAGCTTGTCCTTCCAGGCGCCGAGATTGGTGCGGCTTTCGATCAGGCCGCGCATGACGCCGATATTGGTGGTGCGGCCCAGCGTCAGGGCGCCGACGAGACGATCGCCATCGAAGGCAAGCTGCGTGTAGCGGTAGTGATCGCGATCGACGGTCTCGGCCAACTCACCGCCGTCGACGCCCTGCCATTCGCCGAAGGACGACGAGATCAGGCCGGCGGTGTCGAGGACGTTCATGTTGAGGCTGCCCTTGTAGCGGGCATCGCGCCCGGCCATGTTGAGCGCGGCGATGCGGCCGTGATCGACCGATGTCGGCTGCACGGCGTGGACCGACCAGCCGCCGGTGGAGAAGTCCGGGCCTTCGGCGCAGTCGCCGGCGGCGTAAACGTCCGCGACATTCGTCTCGAGCCGGTCGTTGACGCGAATGCCGGTGTTCACTTCGATCCCGGACCCATCCAGGAAGCTCGTGTTGGATTTCACGCCGGCAGCGACGATGACGGCATCGGCGGGAATACTTTCACCGTGATCGAGATCGACCTTGAGGCGATCGCCGTCTTGTTCGATCATGGTGACCCGGGTCGAGGTGTGCACGGTCATGCCCTTGGCCTGACACCAGTCCTTGATCATGTTGCCGGCGGTGTCGTTCATCATGCGCGGTACCATGCGGTCCTCGGCTTCGACGACCGTCAGGCTGGCACCGCGTTCGGCGATGGCTTCCAGGATGATGCAGCCGATGAAACCGGCGCCGATCAGTATAACCTTGGAGCCTTCGCCAGTCCGTGCGGCAATGCCGCGGGCATCTTCAAGCGTCCAGCAGTGGTGAACGCCGGGCAGATCGAGCCCGTCAATGGGCGGTTTGATCGGTGAGGCGCCGGTGGCGATGAGCAGTTTGCCATAGCCGCAGGTCTTGCCGTCGCTAAGTTTGAGTTTCTTGCCGTCTGTATCGATGGTCTCGACACTGGCATGGTACACTGTGATGCGATGAGTGTCGTAGTAGCCGTCGGCCTTGCGGCAGTAGGTTCCCGGTTCTTCGATCAGCCCGGTGAGGACATAGGGAATGGCCATACGCGAATAGGGCGGCTCGGCCTCGCCGGACAAAAGGATGATCGAGGCGTTGGCATCTTCGCCGCGCAGCGTCTCGCAGGCAGTGACGCCGGCCGGGCCGGCACCGATGACGACATAATCAGCTTGCATGGGTTCCTCCCCGGCAAAGTTCAATGACAGGAGCGCAAGAAACGCAAAGGCCGACCCGCCGGGCTGCGCGGCGGGCCGCTGAGCAAGGTTCGCCCGGCTAGAGCGCGAGGCGCGACAGGGTCTCGTTCGACGGGACGCCCTTGTCGGTCCAGCCGCGCAGCTCGTAGTACTCCGGCAGCATCTTGTCGAGGCCGTTGGTCAGGCCCTTGGCGGGGCCTGTCTTGGCGGCATCCTTCAACAGGCGCTTGGGCAAGGTGTCGTCCTTGCCGGTGAAGCCGGCATCCATGTTGAACTTGCGCTCCAGGTTCCAGATGCGTTCGCCCACCTCAAGCAGTCGGTCGACCGACCATTCGCCTTCGCAGGCCGCATCGATGTGCGGGGCGACGTCTTCCAACGTCCAGGCGAACGAGGTGAAGACGCAGATGCCGGCACTGTCGAACACCGCCGTTGCATCCTGGAACGCCTTGACCAAACCGGCCTTGCCGTCGGTGGCGAGCGGGTCGGTCTTTTCCGGAATGCCGAGCACTTCCGATGCCACGGTGTAGGACCGCAGGTGGCAGGCGCCGCGATTGGAAGTGGCATAGGTCAGGCCCATACCCTGGATGCCACGGCTGTCGTAGGCCGGAAACTCCTGGCCCTTGACTGACATGGACAGTTCCGGCTTGCCGTATTTCTCGCACAGTAACTTGGAGCCGAGGCCGATTTCGGCGCCGAAGCCTTCGCCCTTGCCGGTCAGTTCGGCCAGCTGGGTCAGGGCCTTGGCATTGCCGAACTTGAGCTTGATGCCACCGGTGGTCTTCTTGTCGATGACACCGCTCTCGTACATCTCCATGGCGGCACCGACCGTGGCCCCGAACGAGATCGGGTCCATGCCCTGCTCGTTGCAGATGAAGTTGGCGAAGGTCAGCGCGTCGAGATCGTTGACGCCGGTGGCGGCACCGAGTGCCCAGGCGGCTTCGTACTCAAGGCCGCCGGAAGCCTTCTGGTATTCGGGCCGGTCCTTGACCGTGTAGTGCGTGCGGTCGATGGTCGACACGCGCTGGCAGGCGATGGTGCAGGCAAAACAGGCGGCGTTTGACACCAGGTTCGGTTTGCCGTCCGACTTGCGCGGCTCGGCCATGGCTTCGGCCGAGATATCATGCGCGCCATCGAACTGAACGGCGCCATGGTTGCGGGTCGGCAGGGCGCCGACCTCGTTGATGACGTTCATCAGCACCTGCGTGCCGTAGGCCGGCAGCCCCTGGCCGGTGACGGCGTTTTCCGCCAGGACGGCCTTGCCGGCCTTGACGGCATCCTTGAAGCGGGCGCCGTCTTTGACCTTGACGCCAAGCGTGCCGCGGATGGCGACGGCCTTGAGGTTCTTCGAGCCCATGACCGTGCCGACGCCGGAACGGCCCGCGGCGCGGTCCATATCGTTGACGACACAAGCGTATTTGACACCCTTTTCGCCGGACACGCCGATCGATGCGACGCGGATGAAGGGATCGCCGTGTTTGGCCTTGATGCCTTCCTCGGTATCCCAGCACGATGTGCCCCAGTAGGCAGACGCGTCGATCAGCTCGGCCTTGTCGTTCTCGACCAGCAGGTAGACCGGCTTCTTGGACTTGCCTTCGAAGATGATCATGTCCCAGCCGGCGTTCTTCATTTCATTGCCGAAGAAGCCGCCGGAGTTGGAACAGGCAATGGCGCCGGTCAGCGCGCCCTTGGTGACCACGGAATAGCGCCCGGCGGTCGAGCATGTGGTGCCGGTGAGCGGGCCGGTCGTCATGATCAGCTTGTTGTCGGGCGACAAGGGGTCGACCTTGGGGTCGATCTCTTCCACCAGATACTTCGAGGCCAGGCCGCGCTGGCCGAGGTACTTCTGGGCCCAATCCATGTTGAGGTCTTCGGAGGTGCATGTGCCTTTCGACAAATTCACTCTCAGCAGTTTTCCTGCCCAAGCCATTTTCTGTCCTCCCTAAATCAAGCGGTTGCGTGCGAACCGGCATCGGTCTTGCCGGCCCAGGCGCGCATCTTTTCGAATCCGGTGGTATCGGAATTGGTGTATGTGATCGCCTCGGTCGGGCAGGCGGCCGCGCAAGCCGGATCACCGCCGCACAGGTCGCACTTGATCACCTTGCCGCTGTCGGCCTCGTAGTTCACCGTGCCGAACGGGCAGGCAATGGTGCACACCTTGCAGCCGACGCACAGAGCGTTATTGACCACCTTGGCGCCGAGCGCATCGACGGAGATGGCATCGACCGGGCACGCCTTTTGGCACCAGGCTTCATCGCATTGGGTGCAGGTGTAAGGAACGAACCGCCCCTCATCCTCGAACTTAAAAACCTGGATGCGCGACTTGATGGGATTGTAGGTGTCGGTCTTGACCTCGGAGCAGGCCAGAACGCACTGGTAGCAACCGGTGCACTTGTCCGGATTGATATGTAGTGATTTCAGCAATTCCTCATCTCCCTTCTATTGGTGCTCACCCCAATACACCGGGGCTTTCTTGTTTTCGGGCCGGCTCGGCTGTTCGCACTGGCACCGCCGCAACTGGCCAAGTCTTCTTTTGAATTGCGCCTCACCCGATTGTGAGCCAAATTGCAGCGGGTTTCTAGGGCCACGGCTTGGTTTTTTCATTATTCAGATGGTTGGGCCGGAAAACACCCGTCGCCGAAGCGAAAACCACTCATGAGCGAGCCTGTATGCCGCAGATCACCATCAAGCTGTTTGCCACATTGCGTCACTACATGCCGGAAAAGGGCAAGAACGGCGAAGCACCGCTCGATTGCCCGGACGGGCACACCGTCAACGCGGTGCTCCGGGATCTGAACGTGCCGCTGGAGAAATGCCACCTCGTCGTCATCAACGGAGTGTTCGTGCCGCCCGAGGACCGCGAGACGACGGTCCTCAAGCCACACGACACCCTGGCGGTCTGGCCGCCCGTGGCCGGCGGGTAAGTCCGCGCCATGATCCACGAAAAAGACCTCGCAACCTCTCGGAGCGAGTTTTTCCGCAACCTCAAGGCCGCCCTGCGTGGCCACGACTACAAAATCGATGGTGACCACATCGTCGTTGCCGGGCGCGATCGCCGGGTCGACATCACACTGAGTCCATTACCGGCGCGCGTCCTAAGTCCGCTGCTGAAGCTGGAGCGCTGGAAGGTCACACTCACCTTCACCGGCTATCCTCGGGACGCCTATGATGCATTCTTGGCCAGCTTCGATAAGGCCTTCCAGCGCGGCGGCGGATAGCCCGCGCGCGAGCCGGTTTCCCCAATCTGAAACTGTCACAAAAATGACTCCCTGTGAACACACTGCCGTCATCGGGCGGGTGTTGGTGAGAGACATTGTTCAATGTCAACACAAGGGGGCTACCTGAGATGACAAAACTGTTCAAAACCCTGGTTGCCGTACTCGCACTGACGGCTCTGACCGCCTGTGACGACTCCGAGCAGAAATCAAAGAGCGAGAGCGGCTCGGCTGTAACCACTGAAGATGCCGCCAAGGCTGCCGAGGAAAAGGCCGCCAAGGAGGCTGAGGAAGCGGCAAAGGCTGCTGAAGAAAAGGCCGCCCAGGAAGCCGAAGAAGCCGCGAAGGCTGCCAAGGCTGCTGAAGAAAAGGCTGCCATGGAGGCTGAAAAGGCCGCCAAGGCTGCCGAAGAGGCTGCAAAAGCCGCCGAGGAAGCTGCCAAGCAACAGGCTGAAGATGCCGCTAAGGCGGTTGAGGAAACCGTTGATCAAGCGACGGAAGCCGCCAGCGAGGCCGCCAACACAGCAACCGAAGCGGCAGGTGAAGCCGTCGACGCTGCGACCGAAGCTGCAACGGATGCTGCAACCGAGGCTGTCGACAGTGTCACCGACGCCGTAAACGATGCGGCAAAGGCCGTAACGGAGTAGCAAAACAAAGGCGTGGCGGGCTTGAGGCCCGCTACGTCAAACTTGCCGGCAACTTCAAGAAGCCGCGGAACCGGGCCCGACCGCCGCGCGTCGGCGCTCCGGCGCTCGCATACCGCGGGTAGCGCGCCAGAAAACGTCCGATTGCAACTCTGCCCTCAAGCCGGGCCAGCGACAGCCCGGCGCACAAGTGCGGCCCGCCAGCAAACGCCAGGTGCTTGTTCGGGTGCCGGGTGATGTTGAGTGTGTCCGGATCCGGAAACTGTTCCGGGTCGCGGTTTGCCGCACCGATGCACAACGTCAGCAAGGTGCCGGCCGGCATGTCGACGCCGCCGACCGTCACCGGCTCGACGACGCGCCGGTTGCCAAGCTGGTTGGAGCTTTCAAACCGCAGGAACTCTTCCACCGCCGTGCCGATCAGTTCGGGCTCGTCGATCAGCATCTGCCGCGCCTGCGGCCACTCGATCAACAGTTGCAGGGCGTTGCCGATCAGGTTGGTCGTCGTCTCGTGGCCGGCGTTGAGGATAAAGATGCAGTTGTGCAAAAGCTCCGTCTCGCTCAACCGTTCGCTGTCCGTCTCTTCGCCGATCAGCCGTGTCAGGACGTCTGACTGCGGGTCGCCGGGATGCCGCCGCCGGTCGGCGATCAGATCGCGCAGATAGGTGCAGAATTCGGTCACCGAACGGTTGCCAAGCGCCATCTGCTCTGCCGTGAGCACCGGTTCGAGCGCACCGAGAATGGCCAGCGACCAGCCGCGCAGTGGCGCCCGGTCAGCATGCGGCACATTGAGCAGATTGCCGATGATTTCCACGGGAATGGCCGAGGCGTAGTCCTCGATCAGGTCGGGCGCGGGGTTGTCGGCCAGCCGGTCGAGCAACGTGTCGACAAGGCTGATCAGCCCCGGTTCCAGACCGGCGATCGCCTTTGGCGTCAGCGCCCCGACAATCATCTTGCGCACACGAGTGTGCAGCGGCGGATCGTTGAACACCAGTGAGTTGGTATGATGTTCGTACAGCGGTGTATCGCCGAATTTCGGCTTGAACTCTATGCGCTTGTCGGAACTGAAGCGGCGGGTATCCCGGTAAATCCGGTTGAGGTCGTCATAGCGTGTCAGAAACCACGACCCGTCCGGGCACCGGTGAACGGGTGAGGTCTGCTGCAGCGCGCGGTAGGTGGGGTAGGGGTCATCGTAGAACGATGGCGGCAGATTGCGCGGGTCAAACTGTGCCAGCTCTTTGGTGCTCTGTGGGTCGTCGTGCTCCATCGGGACTTGATGCCTCACGGGCTTGCGCGGGGTACTCCCGCTATTTTGGCATGGCCGATGTTGACCACACTCCGTTGCTGGATTCAAGAAAGTTGCGACCGCAACTAATGGCTTGAAGTCGGCAAACCCATCCAATAGTGTTGCCGCGGAACCGTTCCCGCCGGTGCGTGCGGCTGGCGTATGACGGGGCAACGAGAACAAGCTTAGGGAGTGATTTTCCGATGGGACTGAGAAAACTTGCCGCTGGACTGTTTTGCGCCGCAGCGATGTCTTTTACCGCAACCGCAGGCCTGGCGGCTGAGAAGATCGTGATATCAAGCTGGGCGCCGCCGACCCATGGCATGAACGCCAAGATGTGGCCGCGCCTGATTGAAATGATGGAAAAGGCGACCGACGGCCGTGTCACCGGCGAGATCAAGTACAAGCTTGCCCCGCCGCCGGCCCAGTTCGATCTGGTGCAGGACGGTGCCGCCGACATGACGTGGATTTTCCATGGCTACAACCCGGGCCGCTTCGTGGTGACCAAGCTGGTAGAACTGCCCGGATACACCGGCAATGCGGAGGCTGCCTCGGTGGCCTACTGGCGCGCCCATGACAAGTTCCTGAAAGGTGCCGACGAGCACAAGGGCGTCAAGCTGATTGCCCTGCACACCCATGGCGTCGGGGTGTTGCATTCCGACAAGAAGGTGACGGCGCTTGGCGACATCGCCGGCATGAAACTGCGCCTGGGCGGCGGTGTGTCGGGTGATGTCGGGGCAGCCCTCGGGGCCACCGGCATCCGCGTTCCGGCGCCAAAGGTCTATGAGACCCTGGCGTCGAAGGCCGCCGACGGCGTGATGATGCCGATGGAGGGCCGCAAGGGGTTCAAGCTGACCGAGGTTGCCGCCAACGTCTATCAGATGCCGGGCGGCTTTTACCGCGGTTCGTTCGCGCTGATCATGAACAACGAGCGTTTCGACAGTCTGCCGGAAGCCGACCGCAAGGCGCTTGAAGGCGTGTTCGGCGAAGCCGCTTCGAAGATGGTCGGCCAGGTCTGGGATGAAATCGATGCTATCGGTCGTGAAGCCACCCTTGCCACCGAGGGCAATTCGCTGAGCGACGCCAACGAGGCCGACCAGGCTGCCTGGGCCGAAATGGCAGGCAAGATCCGCGACAAGGTTGTCGAAGAAGTCACAGCCAAGGGCATCGATGCCAAGGCCGCCGTTGAGTTCATCTCAAGCGAAATGGCAGGGTACGGCAAGTAACCGCCCTCGCGGTGGTGCAAGACAACCCATCGGGAGAGCGGCTTGTCTGAAAACCACATTGAAACACCGCGCAAGCGGCCGGCCATCTGGCTTGGCCGCTTGCCTTCGTTTTTGGCCGCGGCGACTTTGTTTGCGCTCATGGTCATGACGTTCTTTGACGTCATGTTGCGCAGTGTCTTCAACAATCCGATTGAATCCGCCACCGAACTGACCCGACTGTTCATGGCCATCATCGTGTTCTCGTCTCTGCCGGTGATTTCGTGGAAAGGCGAACACATTGTCGTCGACCTGCTTGACAGCTGGTTCGGCGAAGCGGCCAGTCGCATTCGCGACGGTTTGGTGAACCTGGCAAGCGGTGCCGCTCTGGTCTGGCCTGCGCTGCGCGTCTGGCAGCTCGCCGGCCGCGCCCGTCAGTACGGCGATGTCACCGAGTACCTGCAGATCCCGCAATTCTACATTGCCTACTTCATCGCCGTCGCAACGTTCGTTACCGCGGCACTTCTGCTGGTGCGGGGACTGGTGGGCCTCGCCGCCCCAAAACTGCTGGCGCAAATGGATCATCGGCCCGGTCCGGACATCTCCGGCCTGATTGAGAAGTGACGACACCATGTTGGCGGCTTGCATAGGCTTTGCGGCGGTTCTCGTTCTGGTGCTCCTGCGCATGCCGATCGCCATTGCCATGGGGCTTGTGGGCATCATCGGTTATGCCAGCGAGACCTCCGGCCGGGCGGCCGTCTCGATGGCCGGGCGGCTGATCATCGATACCTCCCAGGACTACGGGCTGTCCGTGGTGCCGTTGTTCATCCTTATGGGGCTGTTCGTCAACAAGGGTGGCCTGTCGCGCGAACTCTATCGTGCGTCTTATGCTTTCCTTGGCCATATGAAAGGCGGCCTTGCAATGGCGACGATCGTCGCCTGCGGCGGCTTTTCGGCCATCTGCGGATCGTCGCTGGCGACTGCCGCCACCATGTCCAAGGTCGCCATGCCGCAGATGCGCAAGTTCGGTTACACGGATTCGCTGTCCGCCGCCTCGATCGCCGCCGGCGGCACACTCGGCATCCTCATCCCGCCCAGTGTGATCCTGGTGATCTACGGCCTGCTGACCGAAACCAGCATCGGCAAGCTGTTCATGGCCGGCGTCGTTCCCGGCCTCCTCGGCATTCTGCTGTATCTGGTAGCGGTGCGCTTTACCGTCTGGCGCAAGCCGGAGGCAGGCCCGGCCGGCGAGCGTTCGAACTGGGGCGAACGGCGCGATGCGCTGCTCGGTGTCTGGGCGGTACTGCTGCTGTTCTTCATCGTCATCGGCGGGCTCTACGGCATCTTCAATTTTTACCCCATCAACCTGACCTTCTCGCCCACCGAGGCCGCCGGCATGGGCGCGGCCGGCGCCTTCCTGATCGCTCTGGCGCGGCGCGCCCTGTCGTTTCGCGATACTGTCGAGGTGCTGATTGAAACGGCGCACACCACTGCCAGCCTGTTTACCGTGCTGATCGGTGCCTGGATCTTCTCCAACTTCGTCAACCGCGCCGGGCTGCCCGACGACCTGTTGGCACTCGTCACCCAGATGAGCGTGTCGCCCATGGTGGTGATCTGCATGATCCTGCTGGTCTATGTCGTCCTCGGCTGCATCTTTGAAAGCCTGTCGATGCTGCTGCTCACCGTGCCGATCTTCTTTCCGCTGGTCGTCAGCCTCGGGTTCGATCCGGTATGGTTCGGCATCATCGTCGTTGTGGTCACCGAAATCAGCCTTATCACCCCGCCGGTCGGCCTCAACGTTTTCATTCTGAAGGGCGTTCTAGGCGACATCTCGACCGGCACGATCTTCCGCGGTGTGACACCGTTCTGGGTTGTTGATCTCATCCGCCTGGCCCTGCTGGTACTGTTCCCGGCCCTGGCTCTTTTGTTGCCGCAATCCATGTAACCCGCACTGCCGTTTGCCCAGGAACCCTTTTTGACAATACCGAGCCATTTGACCCATCCAATGGCTCGGTATTGTCAAAAATGGCTCTAATCTGCCACAATTGAATCTTTGGATTTGTCCGCCAGTTGGGCTACCCTCGCCACATTGCAGGCGTTGTTTCATCGTCATTTGGCCTGTTGAACACATAGAACGGGGGTTCACTCATGGAAGGTTTAATCGCGCAAGTTATTGGTGGTGCCATTGGTGGCAACGCCGGTGGCGGCATTTTGAAGGGCTCAAGTCTCGGCACGCTCGGCAACACCATCGCCGGTGCGGTCGGCGGCGTCGCCGGCGGATCGATGCTCGGCGGCCTGCTCGGCGGCCTGGGCGGCGATGCCGGCGGAGGCATGGACATCGGCGCCATGGCCGGTCAGCTCGTCGGCGGCGGCGTCACCGGCATGATCGTGCAGATGGTCGTCGGCATGATCATCAACAAGATGAAAGGCTGATACCTGCGGTATCGGCGTTCGCTTTGCCGACTGGTGTGCCGTGTCGAGATGACAGCGGTTCTCTATGGAGGTAAAGCAGGGGTGAAATGAAAGGCGCTGCGGAATGGCAGCGCCTTTTCTCGTTTCACGAAAAACCGATCGCGGCGATTACAGCTGCCGTGCTCCGAAGGTGTCGCACGAGCGCATGTCACCCGTTTCCAGGCCGCGCTTGAACCAGCGCACCCGTTGTGCCGAGGTGCCATGGGTGAAGCTCTCCGGAACCACGTAACCGGTCTGGCGGCGCTGCATCCGGTCATCGCCGATGGCGCTGGCGGCATTCAGCCCTTCCTCGATATCGCCGCGCTCCAGGATGTCCTGGTTGTCGCGCGCCCAGATGCCGGACAGACAGTCGGCCTGCAGCTCCATGCGCACCGACAACTCGTTGGCTTCCGCTTTCGGCAGGCGCATGCGGGCCTTGGTCACCTTGCCGGCAATGCCCAGTTGATTCTGCACGTGATGGCCGACCTCATGCGCGATCACGTACGCCTGGGCGAAATCGCCCGGCGCGCCGAGCTTGCGTTGCATGTCCCGGTAGAACGACAGATCGATATAGACCTTGCTGTCGAGCGGACAATAGAACGGTCCCATGGCCGATTGCGCCGCGCCGCATGCCGACTGCACGAAGCCGGAGAACAGCACCAGGCGCGGTGCCTCGTAGCGCCGGCCCTGCTGGCTGAAGATGCGCTCCCATGTCGTCTCGGTCGTACCCAGCACCTTGGAGACGAACGTTTTCATGGCATCGGTCTGGCCTGAGGTCGGCTGCTGACCCTGCTGTTGAGGTTGCTGATACTCGACTTGCTGCGGCATTTTTCCGCCGCCGCCGCCGAGCAGCATCTCAAGCGGGTTGATGCCGAAAATGAATGCTACAATGAGCAGAATGATGATGGTGCCGATGCCGAACCCGCCCTTGCGGCCGCCCATCGGGATGCGTATTCCCCTGCCGCGCCCGCGGCGATCCTCGATATTGCTGCTTTCCTGTTTGTCGTCCAAACGCATGACGTCTCTCCTGCCAATACTCCGGCAAGCCGCCGGACCCGGTCTATAGTGTAGTCATAGCAGAAATGTTGCGGCGTCAAAATGGCCGCGGCGCCGCGTCCGGCAAGTTATCGCTCGGCCGGATAGGTCGGATAGAGCCCCTGCGTGGTCGCCAGTTGCTGCACCAGGGCCAGTACCGCGTCGAGCATCGGTGTTTCGACACCGACGATCCGGCCCATTTCCTGCACGGCCGTCACCAGCGCGTCGATTTCCAGGGCCTTGCCGGCCTCCAGATCCTGCAGCATCGATGTGCGGTGGGCACCGACCCGGGCAGCGCCATTGATGCGCCGTTCGACATCGACACGGAACGACGAACCGAGCCGTTCGGCGATCACCTGAGCCTCCAGCATCATCGTCTTGGCGACGGCGCGCGATCCCGGATCGGTCGCCACCACATCCAGGGTGGCGCGGGTCAGCGCGCTGATCGGGTTGAAGCACAGGTTGCCCCACAGCTTCAGCCAGATTTCCGAGCGGATGTCGTCGAGCACCGGCGCCCCGAAACCGCCGGCCTCCAGCATCTGCGAGATTTTCGTGATGCGTTCGGACGAGCTGCCGTCCGGCTCGCCGAGGGCGAACTTGTCGCCATAGACGTGCTTGATGAGGCCTGGCTCGGTGATTTCCGTCGCCGGGTAGACGCTGGCGCCGATCGCCCGTTCCGGCCCGACGGCGTTCCACTGCCGGTCACCGCGGTCGACGGCATCGAGCCGGCGGCCTTCGAACTCACCGCCGATATTGTGGAAGTACCACCACGGCACACCGTTCTGGCAGGTGACGACCACCGTGTCCGGTCCCAGCAGCGGTGCCAGATCGGGCGCTGTCTGCCAGGCCTGATGCGATTTCAGGCAGTTGAACACCACGTCCTGCTCGCCGAGCTCGGTCGGGTCGGGCGAGCCCTTGTGAATGGCAGTGTAGGTCGTCTCGCCATCGCGGCTAAGGCCGATGCCCTTGCTCAGCATCGCTTCGAGATGCGGGCCCCGCGCCATGACGCTCAGCTGCACGCCGTCCACCTTGCCCAGGCCGTGAGCCAGAAATCCGCCGATTGCACCGGCCCCGAAAATACATACGCGCATGATGGTGTCCTTATGGTTTGGGCTTATGCCGTCTTCGCTGCCTTCAGCTTGTCGCGGATCAGCTTGATAAGCGGCAGCACCAGCAGAATGATGGCAACAACAGTAATCGGCCCGGCAATCGGCCGGGTGAAGAAGATCGACGGATCGCCGTCCGACAGCAACAGCGACTGGCGCAGTTTCGGCTCGGCGATCGGCCCGAGCACGATGGCCAGCACCGCCGGGGCCAGCGGATAGTCGAGGATGCGCAGCACGAAGGCGACCAGCCCGGCGATCACCATCAGCCAGACATCGAACATGTTCTGATAGGCGGCAAAGGTGCCGACGACGGAAAGCACGAAGATGATCGGCGCTAGGATGGTGAACGGCATCCGCAGCATCCACAAAAAGACCGGAATGAACGCCAGGTTGACCAGCAGCGCTATGATGTTGGACACGTAGAACGAGCCGATCAGCGGCCATACGAAATCCGGCTGCTCGGAGAACAGCAGCGGCCCCGGCTGCAGGCCCCAGATGACCATGCCGGCCAGCAGCACCGCCGTCGTCGGCGAGCCGGGAATGCCCAGGGTCATCATCGGCAGCATGGCGCCGGTCGAGGCCGAGTTGTTGGCCGATTCCGGTGCGGCCACCCCATCCAGTTCGCCCTTGCCGTAGTTTTCCGGGGTCTTCGACATCATCTTGGCGACGCCGTACGACATCAGCGAGCCCGGCGTTGCGCCCGCCGCCGGCAGGATGCCGACGAAGAACCCGAGCGACGAACCGATTGCCGTGCCTTTCCAGGCATGGCGGAACTTGCCGAGCGCCGAACCGATGCGGGCAAAGGTGATGGTTGCCTCGGTCATCGTTACCTTGCCGCGTGACGAATTGATCGTCCACAGCATCTCGCCGATGCCGTAGACCCCGATGGCCAGCACCAGGAAGCGGATGCCGTGGCTGAAACCGGAGGTGTCGATCCAGCCCGCGGTGAAGCTGAACAGGTCGAGCGGATCGCCGAACTGCAGCCGCGGCTCACCGGAAATGATGTCGAAGCCGACCGTGGCGAACACCAGCCCCAGGCAGATCGAAAAGATCGTCTTGGGGATGTCGTCGCCGGACAGCCCGATGAAGGTGGCGAAGGCCAGCAGCATCAGCGCAAAGATTTCCGGATTGCCGAAGTCGAGCGCCACCGACGCCAGCGCCGGAGCAAATCCCGTGAACAGGATGTTGGCCACCGTGCCGCCGATGAACGAGGCGACAGCCGCCGTCACCAGCGCCTGATCCGCCTTGCCGGCCAGCGCCAGCGGGCGCCCGTCGAAGGTCGTGGCCACTGCCGTCGAGGCGCCGGGTATGCCAAGCGTGATCGACGACACCGCACCGCCATACATCGCCCCGTAGTAGATCGCGGCCAGAAAGATCATCGGCGAGGTCGCAGTGCCGGTCATGCTCTGGATGACGAAGGTGAACGGCAGCAGGATCGCCACGCCGTTCACCGAGCCCAACCCCGGCATGGCGCCGACGAACAGCCCGACGACAACACCGAGCAGTGCCAGCCCGAGATTGACAGGCTGCAGAGCCTGCCAAACCCCGTCCGTAAGCGCCAGGAGGATGTCTATCATGGCCGTCCCACCCGCCTACAGGAAGATGTCGTACAGCGGCACGAACAGCGGTTCGCTGTAGCCCTTGGGCAGCACGATCCGCATCGCCACGTCGAAGAAGAAAAAGCAGAACACCGGCGCGCCGACGGCAATCGCCAGTGTCCGGCTGATCGAGTGGCGGCCGATGAAGAACAGGTAGTAGACCAGGAATGCGAACATCGCGAAGTAGGTGCCGATGATGTGGATCAGCCCAACAAAGGCGAACACACCGCCACCGACCAGCGCCAGCATCTGCCAGCCATAGCGGTCGAGGAACACCTCGTCCGACTGCGATGGCGGCGAGGCCCGCCGCCACCAGTTGATGCAAATCCACATCGAGCAGGCCAGCATGATCGCCGACAGCCAGAACGGCCACCAGCCGCTGGCCGGGCCTTCGCCCTCGATCATGCCGATATTGGCGAACCGTGGCACGGTCGGATCCCATGCCGGCGGCTCGCCGCTCTTCCACATCAGGTAGGCCGAGAACAGGCCGAGAATGACAGCCGTGATGATCTCTGCACGCCGCATTCCTGAAAAGCCTCTTCTCGCCCGAACCTGTCCGAGTCAGCTACTTGATGGCGCCGGACGCCTTGAGGATGGTCTCATGCCGGTCGCGTTGCGTGGTCCAGTAGTCCTTCAGGCCGCTGCCGGCGAGGAAGTCTCCCATCAGGGATTTCTTGGACTTGTAGTCCTGCCACTTGGCCGAGTTGTAGACCTTGGTGAACAGGTCGTTGTAGTAGGCCAGCGCCGCATCCGACATGCCCGGCGCACCGACCACGGCACGTTGCATGAAGTAGGAGAAATCGCCGCCCTTTTCCTTCAGCGTCGGCACGTCCGGGAACATCGGCAGGCGTTCGTCGGTGAAGGCCACCAGCGGCACGACGTCGCCCGACTCATAAAAGCCCAGGGCTTCCGACGGGTTGTTCACCGACGAAGTGATCTGCTGGCCGGCCAGATCCTTGGCCACCGCGCCGCCACCCTTGTAGGGGATGTACTTGATCTTCAGGTCGTAGGCGTTGTTCAGGTGGTCGGTGATGATGTTGTCTTCCGAGTTCTTGCCGGTGCCACCCATCACCCAGCCGTTGCCGCGCTTCTTGGCTTCTTCCAGGAACTGCTCGAAGGTGGTGATGCCGGTGTCCTTGTGCACCCACAAAAGGAAGGTGTCTTCTGCCATGCGCCCGACCGGCGCGAAGGTCAGAATATCGACCCCCAGGCCCGGCTGGCGCAGCGGCGTGGTGAAGAACGAATTGAGCGTCACCATGATCGTGTGATCCGGATCGCCGGCACCCTTCATGTGCACCAGTGCCTCGGCACCGGTGCCGCCCGGCTTGTTGGTCGGCACGAGCGGTTTGCTCGCCAGTTTCTCTTCCTCGACGATGGCCTGCATCAGCCGCGCCATCTTGTCGGCGCCGCCGCCCTTGCCGGCCATGATGATGAAGTCAATCGGTTTGGTCGGTTCCCAGGCGTTCGCCGCGCCCGTGGCGCCGGTGAACGCCGTTGCCAGGCCGGCAGCGAACGCCAGCCCCATCATTAGTCTTCTGGTGATACCCATATTCTCCTCCCAGGGTTGATTGCGGGCGCTTCTTGTCGTTGCCCGCGTTGATATGCTGGATGTTCCCGCGCTCCAGCGGTGAAAGTCTTTTGTCCGGTTACTCCGCCGCCTCCTGTTTCGGTTGGCCGATGGCCCCCGATTGTTTGATGCGCTCAAGCTCGTCCCCGTCATAGCCAAGCACGGCGGTGAGTATTTCCTCGGTATGCTCACCCAGCAACGGCGACCGCACCACCTCCACCTCGCAGTCCGACAGTTTGATCGGGCAGCCGACCGAGAGATAGGGGCCGCGTTCGGGGTGGTCGACCTCGACGATGGTGCCGGTGGTGCGCAGGCCCTCGTCTTCGGCCAGTTCCTTCATCGACAGGATCGGGCCGACCGGAATGTTGAGCGGGTTGCAGATGTCCATCACCTCGAACTTGGTCTTGGTCATGGTCCACTGTTCGATGCGGGCAAAGATCTCGTTGAGCTTGTCGAGCCGTTCCGGCGGCGTGGCGTACCCCGGTTCGGTCTTCCAGTCCGGCTCGCCGATCACGTCGCAGATGTGTTCCCACACCGCCGCCTGGGTGATGAAATAGGTATAGGCGTTCGGGTCGTCCTCCCAGCCCTTGCACTTGAGGATCCGGCCCGGCTGGCCGCCGCCTGAATCGTTACCGGCCCGCGGTGTCGCCTCGCCGAACGGTATGCCCTCACCGAACTGCGAGTACTCCTTGAGCGGGCCCGCCTTCAGGCGCTGCTGGTCGCGCAGCTTGACCCGCGACAGGTTGAGCACGCCGTCCTGCATCGCCGCCAGCACCTTCTGGCCGCGGCCGGTCTTTTCGCGCTGGAACAGGGCGGTAACGATGCCGAGCGCCAGGTGCAGCCCAGTGCCGGAATCCCCGATTTGCGCACCGGTGACCAGCGGCGGACCGTCAAGGAAGCCGGTCGTCGACGCCGAGCCGCCGGCGCACTGGGCGACATTCTCGTAGACCTTGCAGTCCTCGTACTTGCCCGGCCCGAAGCCCTTGACCGAAGCCATGATCATGCGCGGGTTGAGCTCCTGGATGCGCTCCCAGGAAAAGCCCATGCGATCAAGCGCGCCGGGGGCGAAATTCTCCACCAGCACGTCGCATTCCCTGACCAGGCGTTCGAGCACCTCCTTGCCGGTCTCGTTCTTGGTGTTCAGCGTGATCGAGCGTTTGTTGTGGTTGAGCATGGTGAAGTAGAGCGAGTCGGCGCCCGGCACATCGACCAGCTGCTTGCGCGTCGCATCGCCGACCCCTGGCCGCTCGACCTTGATCACGTCGGCTCCGAACCAGGCCAGAAGCTGGGTGCAGGTCGGGCCCGACTGGACATGGGTGAAATCGAGGATCTTGACGCCTTCGAGTGCATTCATCTGTTCAATCCTTGTGATCTTCCGGCCCCGCGGTGCGCGTCACGCCTTTGCCGCGGCAAGATCGGCCTCCTTTTCGATGATCTCCCACGTCTTGCGCACATGGTCGTGCAGCCGCATGGTGTGGTCGCGCACCAGTTCGCCGGCCAGTCCGGCATCGCGCGCCTCGATCGCCTCGATGATGTGGGTGTGGTCGACGATCGACCGGGCCAGCCGGTCGCCCTCGGTCATCGCCCGCGAGCGGATGGGCCGCATGTGGATCAGCAATCCGTCGGCCATTTCCTTCAGCATGGGACAGTGCGAAAGTTCCAGGATGCGCTGGTGAAAGCGAATGTTGGCTTCGGAATATTCGTCCATCCGCGCCTGTGCCGCATCGTTGTTGAACCCGAACACCATCTTGCGCAGCGAGCCGATCTCGGCATCACTGGCCCGTTTGGTGGCGAGCCGCGCCGCCATGCTTTCCAGCGCCGCCCACACGGTGATCATCTGCAGAATCTCATCCAGCGACTTGCGCTTGATGTACACGCCCTTGCGCGCCACCACGTCGACGAAGCCTTCCTGCTGCAGGCGCACCAGCGCCTCGCGCAGCGGCGTGCGCGAGATGCCGAGCTGTTCCGACATCTTGCGTTCATCGAGCCGCAGGTCGGCGTGTGGGTCATAAATGTTCATCGATGTTATGGCATCTTTCAGCACCCCGTAGATGTGCTCTTTCAGGCTGAAATTGCCGCCCACCGGCTTGAGAACCAGTCTTGGCCCCATCCCTCTCGTCTCCCCGCGTATCAGGCGCTGGTGCGCCCTTGGTATACCACAGACCATATCGCGCCCGCGCGCCGGGCTCAACCGCAATCGGCCACCGGCAAACCGAAGACTTGCCGCGCACCGGCCGCATGGCTGCCGGCCACACCGGGTGCTTGTGAAGCCGGCCCGGCCAAGCTAAAGCTGCGGCTGGACCGTTTGTGAGGTCGCAAAGCAAAGGACCGCGCCAAGTGGCCGATGAACTGAAGATCGCCTTCGCCCAGCTCAACCCGACCGTCGGGGCAATCGCCGCCAACAGTGAAAAGGCGCGCGCCGCCCATGCCACGGCCGCCGCGGCCGGTGCCGATCTGATCGTCTATCCCGAGCTGTTCATCTCCGGCTATCCGCCCGAGGATCTGGTGCTCAAACCGGCCTTCGTCGAAGAATGCTGCGAGGCGCTGGAAAGCCTGATGCCGGCAACCAAGGGCGGCGCGCCCGCCATGCTGATCGGCCTGCCGTGGGCTGAGGACGGCAAGCTCTACAACGCCGTGGCGCTGGTCGAGGACGGCGAGGTCAAGACCCTGCGCTTCAAGTACGACCTGCCGAACTACGGCGTGTTCGATGAACAGCGGGTGTTCGATCCCGGCCCCATGCCCGGCCCGGTCAGCTTCAGGGGCGTGCGCATCGGTGTGCCGGTCTGCGAGGATATCTGGACCGACGAGGTCACCGAGTGCCTGGCCGAGACCGGCGCCGAACTGCTGCTGGTGCCGAACGGTTCGCCCTATGAGAGCGACAAGCAGGATGTCCGCCTCAACCTGGTCGTCGCTCGGGTTACCGAAACCGGTTTGCCATTGGCCTATCTCAACCAGATCGGCGGCCAGGACGAGCTGGTGTTCGACGGTGCCTCGTTCTGCCTCAATGCGGATTGCACTCCGGCGTTTCAGCAGCCCGCCTTCGTGGAAGATATTATCGTCACCGACTGGCGGCGCGAAGAGGGCGGCTGGCGCTGCGAACCGCAAAGCCTGGCCAGCGTCGAAGACCGCCACGCCTCGATCTGGCGCGCCTGCGTGCTGGGCCTGAAAGACTATGTCGAAAAGAACCGCTTTCCCGGCATCGTCATGGGCCTGTCCGGCGGCATCGACAGCGCGGTGGTGGCGGCCATGGCCGTCGACGCGCTCGGCGCCGACCGGGTCCACTGCGTGATGCTGCCTTACCGCTACACCTCCGAGGAAAGCCTGGCCGATGCCAAGGCCTGCGCCGCGGCGCTCGGCGTGCGCTACGACATCGTGCCGATCGCCGATCCCGTTGAAGGCTTCGAGACGGTGCTGGGCGACATGTTCCAGGGCACCGAACCGGGCATCACCGAGGAAAACCTGCAGTCGCGCGCCCGCGGCGTCATCCTGATGGCGATCTCCAACAAGTTCGGATCGATGGTGCTGACCACCGGCAACAAGTCGGAAATGTCGGTCGGCTATGCCACGCTCTACGGCGACATGAACGGCGGCTTCAACCCGATCAAGGATGTCTACAAGTCGGATGTCTACGCGCTTGCCCGCTTCCGCAATCAATCCCGCCCGACCGGCATGCTCGGTCCCGATGCGCGCGTGATGCCGGAAAACATCATCACCAAGGTGCCGACCGCGGAACTGCGCGAGAACCAGACCGACCAGGACAGCCTGCCCGAGTACGATATCCTCGACGACATCCTGAACGGCCTGGTCGAAAACGAGCTGTCGGTCGACGATCTGGTCGAACGCGGCCACGATGCCAAGACGGTGGAACGCATCCAGCATCTGCTCTACATCGCCGAGTACAAGCGCCGCCAGGCCGCCCCCGGTGTGAAAACGACCTCCAAGAATTTCGGCCGCGACCGCCGCTATCCGATCACCAACGGGTTCCGCGACAAGGCCGGGCAGGGCGGCGGATGACCCGCCCGCCGTCAAACCGCCGGCGGATGTGACATGGCCGCCACCCACTGGCGCGGCTCTGCCGCCTTCATCAACGTCGTTGCCTCCATGGCCATGGTGTTCAGCGCCGATGTCGCCATGGGGCTGACCTATCCGCTGCTCGCCGTTCTGCTCGAGAACCGCGGCTTCAGCGAAAGCGCCATCGGCATCAACGCCGCCATGTCGCCGCTCGGTATCATCCTGGCCGGCTTCGTGCTGCCGTCGCTGGTCAGGCGCTACGGCACCCGGGTGTTTGCCTTCCTCGGCATTGCCCTGATCGCGCTGTGCATCCTGGCCCTTGGCCACACGTCGGACTTTTATGTCTGGTGCGCGATCCGCGTGGTGCTGGGCGCGGCGATCTGCATGACCTACACCATGAGCGAAGCCTGGGTGATGACCTTCACGCCGGACGAACGGCGCGGCCGGGTGACGGCGATCTACACCATGGCCATGTCGGCCGGCTTCGGCCTCGGACCGGCCCTCATTCCGTTCACCGGCATCGACGGACCGCTGCCGTTCTGGATCGCATTCTTCGCCATGGCGGTGTCCGCCGTGCCGGTGTTTTTCGTGCGCCTCAATGACGAGCACGCCGCAGGTGCCGAAAAGAGCGGCAGCGCCGGCGTCATCCGTTTTACCCTGGCCGCACCGCTGCTGATGTTCGCAGTGCTGACCATGACGCTGTTCGATTCCACCATGCTGTCCTTCCTGCCGATCTACGGTCTGCGCTCCGGCCTCGATCTGACCGCTGCTTCGTGGCTGCTGGCGGTCATCATCGCCGGGCACTGCGTGCTGCAGTATCCGATCGGCTGGCTGGCCGACCGCTGGTCGCGCCAGGCCGTGTTGTGGATCTGCACCGTGCTGACCATCGTGCTGACGGCGCTGTTCCCGCAACTGATCGGAACCTGGCTGGTCTGGCCGGCGGCCTTCCTGCTCGGTGCCAGTGCCTATTCGATCTACACCGTGGCGCTGATCGTTATGGGCGACAACTTCCGCGGCCCCATGCTGGTCGCCGGCTCCGCTGCGCTCGGCGCCATGTGGGGCGTCGGCGGCATCGTCGGCGCACCGGTCGCCGGCGGCATCATCGACGTTGCCGGCATCGGGGTGTTCCCCTACCTGCTGACCGGCGTTTACGTCATCCTGCTGGCCGGTCTCGTCGTCACCGGCGGCCGGCTGATCCGCCGCACGCCGCCCGGTGCCGGTTGAGCCAGCCCTAAGCCCTCCGCTTTGTGGGGGTGAGAACCGATTTGCAATCGCTCCAGTGGAGCGATTGCAGGTTCAAACGGACAGCGCGACAGCGCTGGCCGGGTGGGGAAGGGCGGTGTGGCAGGGTTCTCGGGTTGAGATTGTTGCAACCGCTGCTCCCCACCCTAACCCTCCCCACAAGGGGGAGGGGACAAGCTGTGCCACGTCGCAGGTATGTGCCTCCTTTCCGGGTTGGGGGTGTTGTTGCTTGCCCTTTGTACCGGGGCGGCTTCAAACCCTCCCCCTCGTGGGGAGGGTGGTCAGCGCGACTGCGCTGGCCGGGTGGGGTTTGGGCGGTGTGGGAAGTTGCGTGGGTGGAGACTATTGTAACCGCTGCTCCCCACCCTAACCCTCCCCACAAGGGGGAGGGGACCGGCTGTGCCGGGGGGCTGGCACGGCCTTACCGCCGCCCGGCCTTTCGGCTTGCGGGGGAGCGTGAATGAACGGGTCGAGCGGAGCGCCTGATCCGGCGCGGATATCCTTATCGAACGTTCAAAGTCTACTTGTCGGGGCCGAGCTTTCCGACGGCCCCGGAACGCCGGGGGCGCTCCGCTCCGGTGGTTTTGGGAACCGGTCCCGCTTCCTGCCATGCCGGTGAGGGTTCGCGCACGAACCGGCCATAAGGAGCAGCGGCGCGCGATATGTCCCGCCCCGCTCCGCCAGCCGGCCCGACGCCAGCCAGACCCTCACACGTCTCGCAGCGGCCCGGCAAACCGGACCCGCCACGCGCCAAGGCGCCGGGGCGGAAACCGCCCCAAGATGTCCACCCAAATCGGCTGATGCGAACACCATCATATGCAACACCTCGAACCTGTCACAGCCTCAAGCCAGCGCTGCTGCCGGCGGCCCCGGATATCTCACGAATAACCTCCAGGGCGGAGGACCTCGACGAACCTCTGAAAGGAAACTGCGTCTCGTAACACGCACCACCCCTCAGACACCGCCCCCTGCCCGATACCAAAGCGACCTAGGATACCACCCGTAATCCGGCAGGAGGTGGGATGATGTTACTCCTTTTTAGGATGCTTGTCAAGAACAAAATAGGAACAAACAATTTATCTGTCGATGCGCGACTTTCGGGCGGGAAGCTGTCATTCGCTGCATACTAATCAAACGACCGCAATGTGGACCCCATGGTGGACTTGATCGGCGAGATGCCTAAAGGTGGCCCTTTCCTCAAAACGGAAGTCATGGATGCCCGACTTCACAGCAGCTTGATAACCAATAACTGACTATGGGCCGAGGGAGAGCAATAGCATCAAATTTCAGTTGAATGAGTCAAAGTTCCCGGTAAAATTAACGTAAAGAAAACTTGGGAGGGCAGCATGTCAAACGAAGATACTATCTACGGCGATTCCACTGATGAGACAATTGATGGCGGAAATGGCAGCGATGTGCTGGATGGCGGAGGTGGTGACGATACCGTTTCTGGAGGAAATGGCGATGATTCTGTTTTCGGCGGAAGCGGAGACGATACAGTCAATGGTGGCAATGGGGATGATATCGTAGACGGCGGATCAGGCAGCGACACTGTCTCCGGGGGAAATGGCGACGATGTTGCAATCTATTACCTTGAGGATGGGGAATTTCAAGACGACTATGACGGCGGAAATGGCACGGATACTCTACGATTTGTCGTCAGTTTGGCATTGTTCGATGTATATCAATCAGAGATTGTTCGGCTGCAAAACTGGATCATGGGCGATCGAACCGGAGATCCGATCTTTACTTTTGGGTCATCGACTTTAACGGCTGAGAATTTTGAAAACTTCGTACTTGTACTAGATGGTGACGAAACTGAAATCACAACCATAACTGATTCAAACACCGGAGAAACCGTTACCGTTGATACCACACAGGATCCAGCAACTGCCGATGACAATCAGCTGGTTGTGGTGACTGGAACCGATGACATCTCGGCGACAACCGGCGGTGGAGATGACATCATTAGAACAGATTCCGGCAACGATGTAATTGCAGCTGGCGATGGCGACAATATCATTGATGCAGGCGATGGCGACAACGAAGTCGTGACAGGCACTGGCAATGATGAAATCACCGCGGGTGATGGCAATGATGTGGTCACCGCAGGTGACGGTGATGACGTGGTTAGCAGTGGGGCTGGCAATGACACCATCGTTGGCGGTACGGGCGCCGGAAATGACTACTATGATGGCGGTGTCGATGGAGACACAATCGTCTATTCATCGGTGACGTCTGCTAGTGACCTTGTTATCGATCGGTAGTGTCCAGAGTCTTTCGCACTTTTTGTCATGCGACGGCGGTTCCTTGGGGTTGGTTTTTCATTGCAGTCAGCGGGTCCATGTTCATGTAGCGCCTCGTTGACCACTGGGTTCCAGCAATGTGTCTCAACCTGGCTGCAGCCAGGTTGAGACAGGATTGTCCGTCCGGGAAAGCCCCGACCACCCTGGTTCGCCGTCTGATCTCGCGCATCAGCCGCTCCAGCGGATTGTTGGTGCGCAACTTGATCCAGTGACTGTCCGGGAACGCATAGAAGGTCAGCGTCTCGCCAATCTTGTCCTCAACCAGCTCTGCCGCCTTGCCCATGCGCTGGCGGCGCAGCTCGGCCGCGACCGCTTCGGCCTTGTCGGTGGCCGCCTGCCGGTTCTCCTGGGCATGGATGGCCTTCAGCATGTGGCTCACCTGGCGCATCTTGCCTGCCGGCACATGACTGAAGACATTGCGATAGAAATGCACCATGCAGCGCTGCCACCGGGTCTCGGGCAGATAGTCGGCAACGCTCTCCACCAGGCCACGACAGGCGTCTGATACCACCAGCTCCACACCATTCAGGCCCCGGTCCACCAGATGGCGCAGGAACGACGACCATCCGGACTTGTCCTCCTTGGCCCCCTCGCAGATGCCCAGAACCTCGCGATAGCCATCCGAGGTCACGCCAATCGCCACCAGCAGCGAGACGTTGCGCACCTCACCGGCCCATGAGCGCTTCATCACGATACCATCGAGAAAGACATACGGATGTGAGCCCTCAATCGGCTTGTGGCGCCATTCCTCGATCTTGGCATAGATCTTCTTGTTGAGGTTCGACACCGTCGACGGGCTCACCCGCGTGCCCCACAGCGCCTCGGTGATGTCTTCGACCCGGCGCACCGAAACACCCGCCAGATACATCTCGATCAAAGCTTCCTCGACGCTGCTCTCGCGGCGCTGGTAGCGTTCTATGATCGCCGTCTCGAATGTTTGTCGCCGCAGCTTCGGCACCTTCAGCTTGACCGCGCCGGCCTTGGTGTGAAGCGACCGGTCGTAGCTGCCAGCGCGTGTGTCGGTCCGAGCCTCACTGCGCTCATACCGGCCAGCCCCGCACAACCGGTCGGCCTCGGCATCCAGCATCGCATTCAAGGCTTCTTCAACCGTGCCGCGCACCATCTCGCCAAGGTGATCGCGTATCCGCGCCTCGTCGATCTGGATCACCTGACCCATCGCCTTGGTCTCCGTATCATCACTCATCGTCTCGCTCCTCTCACTCAGTGTGAAAGGAACCACCGCATCAGGCAAATGTGCGAAAGACTCTCTACGTTATCTATCGATCTGCGCCAGGAAGACCGTGACGGACAACTGATTAATGGGACATTTGATGTTGGTAGCTTCCTAGACGGCCTTGGGCTGTCTCGCAATTTAGCCGTGGGATACGCCTACGACACCTTGAACCAGATCAGCTACGATGTTCTTCGTGACATCGAAAATGTCGTCGGTGGCGATGGCAACGACATGATCTATGGAAATTCGCTGACAAACGTACTAGAGGGCGGTGACGGCGACGATACCATCTACAGCGGCGGTGATGTTGAGGGTTTTTCAACCGGCGACAGATTGTATGGTGGCAACGGTAACGACATCTTGCATATGCAAGGCATGTTCGTAATTGCCCGGGGAGGTGCTGGAAATGATACTATCACTGCCCCGACCGATCCCGGCACGGGTGATTTCGTCTATGTGAGCGTAGACTGGGACTTTTTCAGGGTCACATACAACACCTCTCCTGCTGGTATCCGAGCTAATTTGACGGATTCCGCGAGGACCATCGACGGGACACTGCTTGATCCATACGAAGTGGCCGATGGATTTGGGGGGATCGATAGCGTCAGGGGCGTACACGTGGTCAGTGACAGTGACTATGATGATATTATCCACGTCGGTGGAGCAAACCTGAACAATTATGGCGGTTGGATTGAAGTCCGCTTGGGCACTGGCGACGATCACGTGGAAATCCATCCTGGACTATATCAGGCGCGTGTTGGCTGGGATCAGGCAGGTGACGGTGTCTATGCAAGAATGGATGACGGTACAGGCACTGGCAACGGCATCGCCGTTGACATCAATCTGAGCAATGGAGACCAGATAGGTACCGATACTTTCTTCGGTATTACCTATTTTCGCGGTTCGGCGTTCGGCGATCATCTGGTGGGAGATGGTAGCAACAACAGACTGCGGGGCCAAGCTGGAGACGATATCCTTGATGGTGGCGGGGGCAGAGACCGCATCGAACATACGAGCTCACCTAATGGTGTCCACGTCGATTTAGGCCAGAACTTGGTTATTGACGATGGTTACGACAATCCGGGAACGGACACGCTTATCGGTATTGAGGATGTCCATGGCTCGCTATGGGACGACCTGTTGCTTGGTGATTCTGGTGCCAACTCGATCAATGGCCGCAGTGGAAACGACACTATCAACGGTAGAGCAGGTAATGACACGCTTCGCGGAAGCGGGGGTGATGACACGTTCGTCTTCGAGAATGGATTTGGTGTAGATGTAGTTTCTGACTTCAATGTTGCTTCAGCAAATGAAATCATTAACCTGACACTGGTGACGGAGATCACCAACTATGCAGATCTAGTGGCAAATCATCTGTCAGAGGTAGGCGGACAGCCAGTCATTACCGATGGAATTAACACCATCACGCTCGTGGGCATTGACATCAATGCGCTGACTGCAAGTGACTTCGTATTCATATAAGTCATCCGAGAACAGAGATATGCCTTTTTGAAATTCTCCCGTTAGCAGTTGTCTCGGCAGGCAACAAGCGGTGGCGGAATTGGTGCACAGTTGAGGTTCCAGGCTTTCGTTTACAAAGCCCGCAACTTCGATGCTTCGGGAGGCGCTTTCGCGCATCGGCTTGTTAACGCATAACCGCTGTTGGTAGGCGATGCCCCGACTTCCCTACTGGGTCAACAATTCCAATTCGAAGCTGTTCCGCTTACTCTGGACACTACCTCCTAAACTCTCCGTTCGGCAAATGTCGGAAAATTGCGCAAACCGGCAATCACAGCGAAACGAAAGCAAGTCCGCTAGCCCACTCGAAGCGAACTTTCGTCGGCAAATGCTCCAATGACCGCTAAGGGCCGATCCACCCGCCAACTGCCAGCCAGCCCGGCACCTAAACCCCCTCAACCGTCTCCGCCACCAGGTGATCCACCACCGCGTTCAGGGCATCCTGCGGGGATTTTCTTTGGGCCAGAGCCGTGTCGTAGGTCTTGCGCTGGCGGTCGGCGCTGGTGCCGCGCTTGACGATCTTGCGGATCGACAGGAGTTCGTCGAGACAGCCGAGCGCCTCGGCATCCGGGGTGATGAGGGAAATGAGCTCGTCGGCCAGTTCGGCAAACGGCACCAGTTCGCCGCGCCCGAAATCGATCAGGCCCTCGTTCATACCGTAGCGCTGGGCCCGCCAGCGGTTTTCGTTGATCATGAACCGGTCGTACATCCGCCAGCGCTGGTTGTCGCGGCGCAGGCGGTACAGCATCCGGCATACGCACTGGATGGCGGCGGCCAGCGCAACCGAGTCGTCAAGCCGGGTCGGCACGTCGCAAATGCGGGTCTCCAGGGTCGGGAACCGGTCCGACGGGCGCATGTCCCACCAGATCTTGGTGGCGTCCTGGATGATGTTCATGTCGACCAGCGTGTCGACCATGCGCTTGTACTCGCCGTAGCTCGACACGTTCGGCGGCAGGCCGGTGCGCGGCAGGTTGTCGAACACGGTCAGCCGGTAGGAGTTGAGCCCGGTGTCGCGGCCCTGCCAGAACGGCGACGAGGTCGACAGCGCCAAAAGGTGCGGCAGGAAGTAGGGCAGCTGATTGAAGATGTCGATCCGCAGTTCCGGGTCTTCGATGCACACGTGCACGTGCATGCCCGAGATCAGCATGCGCCGGGCCACGCCCTGCAGGTCCTTGGCCAGCGTCTGGTAGCGCTCCTTGTCGGTATAGCGCTGGTCCATCCAGTCGGCGAACGGGTGGGTCGAGGCGGCAATCGGCGCCAGACCGTGCTCGCCGGCCACCTTGGCGATGGTGGCGCGCAGATGGGCGAGATCCTTGCGGGCCTCGCCGACCGTCTTGCACACGCTGGTGCCGACCTCGATCTGGCATTGCAGGAATTCCGGCGAGACCTGGTCGTGCAGCGCCTTCTTGCAATCCTTCATCAGCCGGTCGGGCGCCTGGGAGACGAGGTCGCGGCTGGTCTTGTCGACGAGCAGGTATTCCTCCTCGATGCCGACGGTGAAGCTGGGTTCGGGAATGCTCATCCAGCGATCCTAGCCCGCTGGATTTCCGCTTGGCAAGGCCCGTCCGATCAAGTGCCGCAGAGGCTCGTATCCCGTAACGACCTCTTGCGCGGGAAAATTACGACGGCAATTCAGGGCTTTGGTTCAGCTGCGGACGGACACGGGGGGACGCCCGCCGGGATCAGATGCCGACCAGGCGGTACATGTCGTTGCCGGGCACGGTCAGCACGAAGACGTTGAGGCCCAGCATGCTGAGCTGCAGCAGGCGCAGGGTGCTCGGGCGGACCTTGCCGCGGCGTTTGGTCTGCAGGAAGATCCACCACACCATCCACACAACGTTCACCGCCAGCAGTTGCAGGATGAGCGGCGGGTCGCCTTGCGTCAGCACTTCGGCGATTTTTTGCAGGTGCCTGTTTTCGAGAATGAAATCCATGGTCGTCAGCGTGCTTGTTGAAGGTCCGTTGAACATCGCACAAAGAATACGTGCACCGATTGTCGGCGATGAGGCCTAACATAAGGTTACCGGCATTCTTAGAGTCTGACCGAAAAGTCCCAGGGTGGTTTGAAAGGGTGCTGGTTTTCGCCGGGGCCCGGGTGTATAAGCCGCAGCCAGGTGCGTTTCATGCGATGAAGGCCACGACGGCGTACCGTGTGAGACGCGTATCAGGAGTTGAGAATATGGCCACCACTTGGACCCCGCAAAGCTGGCGCAACAAGCCGATTGTTCAGGTGCCGGAGTACCGCGACAGGCAAGCGCTTGCGACCGTGCAGGAACGGCTGGCCAACTTTCCGCCCCTGGTTTTCGCCGGCGAGGCCCGCAAGCTGCGCCGCAAACTGGCCCGGGTCGCACTGGGCAAGGGCTTCCTGCTGCAGGGCGGCGATTGCGCCGAGAGCTTCGGCGAACACAACGCCGACAACATCCGCGACTTCTTCCGGGTGTTCCTGCAGATGGCCGTGGTGCTGACCTTTGCCGGCGGCCAGCCGGTGGTCAAGGTCGGCCGCATTGCCGGCCAGTTCGCCAAGCCGCGCTCGTCCGACACCGAAAAGCAGGGCGATGTCGAGCTGCCGAGCTACCGCGGCGACATCATCAACCAGCTTGAGTTCACCGAAGAGGCACGCGAGCCCGATCCGGAACGCCAGATTATGGCCTACCGGCAGTCGGCGGCGACGCTGAACCTGCTGCGCGCCTTTGCCGGCGGCGGCTATGCCAATCTGGAGCACGTGCACCGCTGGACGCTCGGTTTCGTCAAGGGCGCACCGTCGTCGGAGCAGTATCAGGCGCTGGCCGACCGCATCACCGAGGCAATGGGCTTCATGCGCGCCTGCGGCATCAACCCGGATACTGCGCATCAGCTGCGCCAGACCGAATTCTACACCAGCCACGAGGCGCTGCTCCTGGGTTACGAGGAAGCCCTGACCCGCATCGATTCGACCTCGGGCGACTGGTACGACACCTCCGGCCACATGGTGTGGATCGGCGACCGCACCCGCCAGCCCGACCATGCCCATGTCGAGTTCTGCCGCGGCATCCAGAACCCGATCGGCCTGAAGTGCGGGCCGAGCCTTGACCCGGACGAACTGATCCGGCTGATCGACATCCTCAACCCGGACAACGATCCCGGCCGCCTGACCCTGATCGCCCGCTATGGCTCCGACAAGGTCGAGGAGCACTTCCCCCGGCTGCTGCGCAAGGTCAAGGCGGAAGGCCGCCATGTCGTGTGGTCGTGCGATCCCATGCACGGCAATGTCATCAAGGCCTCGACCGGCTACAAGACCCGGCCCTTCGACCGCATCATCTCCGAAGTGCGCTCGTTCATGCAGGTGCACCAGGCCGAGGGCACCCACGCCGGCGGCATCCACGTCGAAATGACCGGCCAGAACGTCACCGAATGCACCGGCGGCGCCCATGCGGTGAGCGAGGAGGACCTGCACGACCGCTACCACACCTTCTGCGATCCGCGCCTCAACGCCGACCAGGCATTGGAGCTGGCCTTCCTGGTCGCCGGCGAGCTGAAGAAGGAACAGAGCGCAAGCGACGGCCTCGGCGATATCGAGGCGGCGGAGTAGAGGCTCATTTAACCCTCCCCCTTGTGGGGAGGGTGGGCATCGCCGCAGCGATGACCGGGTGGGGCCTGGTCGGTGCAATGCAGTCAGGCCTGCGCTTGCGGACAAGCTGCTCCCCACCCCTAACCCCTACCCACAAGGGGGAGGGGAATTAGGCTGCACTCGCCGCAGCCCCTTGACCCCGCTTCGCATTGCGCTAAAAGTGGCGCCCATGACCTCGAACCAAACGCAACGCAGCATTCACATTTGCTGCATTATTATCGGCTAGCTCAACACGCGCTGGCGGCGGTTCGCTTTTCTTAAAAATCCGAGATGAAGCAATCCCAGGCCAGCCGGGCAGGGGACCTTCATGACGCTTCACCTTTACAACACGCTGACCAAGTTGAAGGACGTGTTCACGCCGCTCGACCCCGACAACGTGCGAATGTACGTCTGCGGGCCGACGGTCTACGACTATGCCCATATCGGCAATGCCCGCCCGGTCATCGTGTTCGATGTGCTCTACCGGCTGCTGCGCCATATCTATGGGCCCGAGCACGTCACCTACGTGCGCAACATCACCGACGTCGACGACAAGATCAACGCCCGCGCCGCCGAGGACCATCCCGGCCTGGCGCTCAACGAGGCCATCGCCAAGGTGACCAGGGCGACGACGCTGCAGTTCCACAAGGACATCGCCGCCCTCGGCGTGCTGCCGCCCGACGTCGAGCCGCGATGCACCGGGCATATTCCCGAAATGATCGCCATGATCGAGACCCTGGTCGCCAAGAGCCATGCCTATGCCGCCGAGGGCCACGTGCTGCTCGATGTGGCGTCGGTCGACGGCTATGGCCGGCTGTCGCGCCGCTCGCTTGATGAGATGATCGCCGGCGCCCGCGTCGAAGTTGCACCGTTCAAGAAGAACCCGGCCGACAGCGTGTTGTGGAAGCCGAGCGATGACGCGCAGCCGGGATGGGACTCACCCTGGGGCCGCGGCCGGCCCGGCTGGCACATCGAGTGCTCGGCAATGGCCGAAAAGCACCTCGGCGAGACCTTCGACATCCATGGCGGCGGCATCGATCTGCAGTTCCCGCATCACGAAAACGAACTGGCGCAAAGCTGCGCCGCCCACGGCACCGACGTGATGGCCCAGGTGTGGATGCACAACGGCTTCCTGCAGGTCGAGGGCCAGAAGATGTCGAAGAGTCTGGGCAACTTCCTGACCATCCACGACCTGCTCGAAACCTGGCCCGGCGATGTGCTGCGCTTCAACATGCTGCGCACCCACTACCGCCAGCCGATCGACTGGACCGAAGCGGGCCTGCGCGAGAGCGAGACCATCCTGCGCCGTTTCGGGGAGCGCTGCCAAGGCGTGGTCAAGGGCACGCCCAGCGATGAGGTGATCGCCGCGCTCAAGGACGATCTGAACACGCCCGGTGCCATCACCGTGCTGCATGGCCTCGATGATGCGTCGGTGCTGTGGGCCTCGCTGGTGTTCCTCGGGTTCGACCTGAGTGTCGGTTCGAAGCTGGGCCTGGCCGGTGAACTGTCGCGCCTGCCGCCGCCGCTGATCGCCGCCGCCGGCGGAGACGAGGTCAAGGCCGCGCACATGATCCAGACCGCAATAACCACCCGCCTCGCCGCCCGGGCCGAAAAGAACTGGACCGAAGCCGACCGCATCCGCGATGAGATGTCGGATATGGGCATCCAGCTCAAGGACAGCAAGAATGTCGATACCGGGGAGATCGAGACGACCTGGGAGGTCAAGCGGTGAGGCGTGAGAAGACTGATAGGCCCGACCCCACCCCTAACCCCTCCCCACAAGGGGGAGGGGAATTTGCCAGTGCCGGCTGGTTAAACCCTCCCCCTTGTGGGGAGGGTGGGCAGCGCGGCAGCGCTGACCGGGTGGGGTCTTGGCCACGCGGATGGGAAGTCGCACCATGAACGAACTCGATCTCCACATCGATCACTTCACGCTGAGCGTGGCAAATCTGGCCGAGTCCAAGGATTTCTACAAGCAAGCGTTGGCGCCGTTGGGGCTTTCGGTTGTGGCAGAGTTTGCCGACGAGACCATTGTGCCGGTGTGCGGCTTCGGCGTCGGGCGCAAGGGGGCGTTCTGGCTGGCCGAGGATGGGCAACAGTCGCCGCAAGCGCATTTTTGTTTTCGAGCCAAGTCGCGTGCGGCAGTGAGGGCGTTTCATGAAGCGGCAATTGCCGCCGGTGGAACCTGCAACGGGCCGCCGGGATCGCGCGAGATTTATCATCCGTCTTACTACGCCGCCTTTGTACTCGATCTCGAAGGGCACAATGCCGAGGCGGTGACATTTGAACCAGAGAACAGCACATGACCACTGAACGCCTTTATCTCTTCGACACCACCCTGCGCGATGGGGCGCAGACGCCGGGGATTGATTTTTCGCTGCAGGAAAAAATCGAGATCGCCGGTATGCTCGATGCGCTCGGGCTTGACTATATCGAGGGTGGCTATCCCGGCGCCAATCCGGCCGATACCGAGCTGTTCAGCCAGGACCGGGCGATGAAGGCGACGTTCACGGCCTTTGGCATGACCAAGCGGGCCGGGCGGTCGGTGGCCAACGATCCGGGTATTCAGGACCTGCTCAATGCCAGGTCGGACGCGATCTGTTATGTCGCCAAGTCGTGGGACTACCATGTGAAGGTGGCGCTTGGTTGCACCAATGAGGAAAACCTCGAGGGCATCCGCCAGTCGGTGGAGGCGGCGGTGGCGGCCGGCAAGGAGGCGCTGCTCGACTGCGAGCATTTCTTCGACGGTTACAAGGCCAATCCGGACTACGCCCTGGCCTGCGCCAAGGCGGCCTATGACGCGGGTGCGCGCTGGGTGGTGTTGTGCGACACCAACGGCGGAACGCTGCCGGATGAAGTGACGGCCATCGTCGGCGAGGTGGTGAAGACGGTGCCGGGCGATCATCTCGGCATTCATACCCACAACGACACCGATAATGCGGTCGCCAATACGCTGGCGGCGGTCAACGCCGGGGCGCGGCAGATCCAGGGCACGCTGAACGGCATCGGCGAGCGCTGCGGCAATGCCAACCTGGTGTCGCTTATTCCGACCCTGATGCTGAAGGCGGAATTCAGCGATCGTTTCGTGACCGGAATAACGCCGGAGGCGCTCGGCACGCTGACCCATGTCAGCCGGCAGTTCGATGAACTGCTCAACCGTGCGCCCTACAAGCAGGCCCCTTATGTCGGCCAGAGCGCCTTTGCCACCAAGGCCGGCATCCACGCTTCGGCGATCGTCAAGGAGCCGGAAACTTATGAGCACGTTGCGCCGCAAAGTGTCGGCAATCAGCGCCATGTGCTGGTGTCGGACCAGGCCGGCAAGTCGAACCTCATGGCCGAGCTGGAGCGCATCGGCATTGCCGTGAAGAAAGACGACCGGCGGCTCGATGCCCTGTTGCGGGTGGTCAAGGAGCGCGAGGCCGAAGGCTATGCCTATGACGGCGCCGATGCCTCGTTCGAGCTGCTGGCCCGCGATGCCTTCGGCGAGGTGCCGGACTATTTCGACGTGGTCAGCTTTCGCTGCCTGGTCGAGCAGCGGTTCAACGCCATGGGAGAGAAGGTGACCATGGCCGAGGCCGTGGTCAAGGTCGAGGTCGACGGCGAGTTGCGCATGTCGGTCGGCGAAGGCAACGGCCCGGTCAACGCCCTCGACATGGCGTTGCGCAAGGACCTCGGGCGTTACCAGGAGCACATCGCCGAACTTGAGCTGGTCGACTACAAGGTGCGCATCCTGAACGGCGGCACCGACGCCACGACGCGGGTGCTGATCGAAAGCAGCGACGGGGCCGGCGCGCGCTGGTTCACCGTCGGGGTGTCGCCCAACATCGTCGATGCCTCTTTCCAGGCACTGTCGGATTCGATTATCTACAAACTGCTGCGCGACGGCGTCTCGGCCTCGGCGTGAGAGGTGTCTTTCCCACTTTCTGGGGGAAGGAGAAATTGCTGCAAAGGAACAACCATGACCACCGCTTTCGAAAAACTGGACGCCATGCCGCGCTGCCCGCTTGGTCACGCGCCGACGCCGCTGGAGCGGATGGGCAATCTGGACAAGCGCTTTGACGGTGTGCGGCTGTTCGTCAAGCGCGACGACTGTACCGGGCTCGCCATGGGCGGCAACAAGGTGCGGCAGCTGGAGTTCTATTTCGGCCAGGCGCTTGAGGCCGGTGCCGACACGGTGCTGATCACCGGCGCAGTGCAGTCGAACTTCGTGCGCCTGGCGGCAGCGGCGGCGGCAACGCTCGGCATGGAGTGTCATGTGCAGCTTGAGGAGCGCGTGGCCAAGAACGATCCGCTCTATCGTACCTCCGGCAACGTGCTGCTCGACAAGATGCTGGGGGCGAAGCTGCATTCCTACCCGGACGGTGAGGACGAAGCGGGCGCCGATGCGCGGCTGCACGAGATTGCCGATGAGCTGCGTGCCGAAGGCAAGACACCCTACATCATTCCTCTGGCGGCAGGGCATCCGCCCTATGGCGCGCTGGGCTACGTCCGCGCCGCGCGCGAGCTCAGCGAACAGATCAAGGCGCAGAACCTGAACATCAAGGAGATCGTGGTCGCCTCCGGCTCGGGCCACACCCATGGCGGGCTATTGTTCGGCATCCGGGCGCTCGACCTGCCGATCCGGGTGACGGGCGTGTGCGTGCGCCGTCCGGCCGCGCAACAGACGCCACGCATCATCAACCGCTGTCAGGAGATCGCCGATCTGCTGGGTGTCAGGAACCCGGTGCACATCGAGGACGTGATCATCTCGGACGCGTTTCTGGCGCCCGGGTACGGCAGGTTGAACGATTCCACCCGCGAGGCGATTGCCCTTGCCGCACGACACGAAGCACTGATCCTCGATCCGGTTTACACCGGCAAGGTGATGGCCGGCCTCCTGGCCCGCGCCGGCGCCGCCAAGCGGGGCGCCGGCACCGGCATCGTCTTCATCCACACCGGCGGCACCCCGGCCGTCTTCGCCTATGAGCCGGAACTGGCGGCGCTGGATTGAGGGGCCAATTCCGGGAAAAGGGTCTTCCCTCCCCCAGAAAAGGGGAGGGTCAGGGTGGGGATTGATGGCGGTGCAATTGCATCGAAACCTTTGTGCTTTGCACGGCCATCAACCCCCATCCCGACCCCCGTTCAAGCCGGGGGCAGGCTCTTCCCCCTTTCTGGGGGAAGGAGGGTGTTGAGGCATGCGCCTGATGCATGGACACCATGCATTTGCAATTCGCGCTGGCATCGCCGGCCACGCCTGACATAGCCTGTGCGGATGTCCGCTGAAACCGATCCGCCCACACCCCCGGTCCTGAGCGATGCCCACAAAGGCGTGCTGCTCGGGCTCGCTGCCTTCTCGCTATGGGGCTTTTATGCGCTGTTCTTCAAGATGCTGGCGCACATCTCGCCGCTTGAGATCGTCGCCCACCGCGCCTTCTGGGCGGTGCCGTTTTCCGGCGCCATTCTGTTTGCCATGGGCCGCACGTCGGACATTGGCCGGGCCTTCCGCAGCCCGCAGGTGCTCATGACGTTGTGCCTGACCACCCTGCTGGTGGCGGTCAACTGGGGCTTCTTCGTGTGGGCCGTCGGCGTTGGCCGCACGCTGGAGGCGAGCCTCGGTTACTACATCAACCCGCTGCTCAATGTGGTGATCGGCTATGCCCTGCTGGGCGAACGCTTCACGCCGGCCCAGCGTCTGGCGATCAGCCTGGCGGTGGTTGCCGTGGCCATCATGACCTTCAGCGTCGGGGTGTTTCCCTGGCTGTCGCTGCTGCTCGGCGGCACGTTTGCCACCTACGGCTACATCCGCAAGACCATGAACATCGGTCCGGTGCAGGGCTTCTTCGTTGAAAGCGTGCTGCTGTCGGTGATCGGTCTGGGGATCGTCATATGGTTGTCCGGCAGCGGCGAGATGAAGTTTCTCACCTCGACGCGGGACACGCTTCTGCTCATCCTGGCCGGGCCGATGACCGCCATGCCGCTGATGCTGTTCGCCGCCGCCGCCCGCCGCCTGCGCCTGTCGACCCTCGGCCTGTTGCAGTACATCGCGCCGACGGGGCTGTTCCTGACCGGTGTTTTCGTGTTCGCCGAACCGGTCGGCTGGGGCCGCTGGCTGACCTTCGCGCTGATCTGGACGGCGCTGGCGATCTACTCGTTCGAGGCGCTCAGGCTGGACCGGGCGAGCCGCAAGGCGGGCCCCTAGGGTCCAGACGCTAGACGGTTCCGCGGATGGATTTGCGCGGTTTGCCGTCCTTGCGCTTTCTGAGCGCGGTAAGGAACGTCGGAACGATGTCTTCCGGCTGCTCGACCACTTCGAAGTGGACCTCAAGGCCGGCGCGGATGAACTGCTGCTCGCGCATGTGCTGGAAAAGCTCGATCAGGCCGTTCCAGTAGCCGCCGATATTGGCCAGCAGGATCGGCTTGTCGTGCTGGTCGAGTTGGGCCCAGGTCGAGACCTCGACCAGTTCCTCCAGCGTGCCGACGCCGCCGGGCAGGGCAACGAACCCGTCGGCGTGCTCGAACATGGTCATCTTGCGCTCGTGCATGTCCTGGGTGACGATGAGCTGCTGGACGTCGGTCAGCATCTGCTCGCGCTTGACCAGGAAGTCGGGAATGATGCCGGTGACATGGCCGCCGGCGCCCAGCACCGAGCGGGCCGTCTCGCCCATCAGCCCGAGGCTGCCGCCGCCATAGACCAGGCCGAGACCGCTTTCGGCGATCGTCTTGCCGAGGGTTTTCGCTGCCGCGACATAGATCGGGTCGGTGCCCGGCCCGGAGCCGCAATAAACGCACAGTTTTTGATTCGGTGTCATGCCCCCTTGTCGTATGCACTTGGCCCGCCGTCAAGCGGGCGCTGCGGCAAAACAGGAGAATTGCGCAGGGCTGCCCGGCGTTCTATTGTGCGCGGCGTGCGTGCGGAAAGCGTGGGGGCGATTCGAGAGGGACGGACGGCCGGGCTCGGGCGGAGCAGGCGGCCACCGCGTGGGGTAAGGCATGGACATCAGGGAAAAGAGCAAGCCGCTGGTCTATCTGGTCCTGGCGAGCGTTGCGGCGGTCATCGCGCTGCTGTTCGTCATGGGAGACCGGCTGCGTCCGGCAGCGACTGGCCAGCAGACGGCGGCGGTCGAGGACACCGCGGCACAAGGCGGCGAACAGGCCGCGACTGCGCCTGCAACGGGCGAGGGCGGACAACAGGCTGCCGTGGAAACGGATCAATCCTCCGCGGCCCAGCAGGCCGCTGAGGGCACGGGGGAAATGGCCGGAACCGCCGCTGAAGCGGAAGCGGATGAACCCGCTCAGGCAACCGAAGCTGCCGGCGCCGCCAGTGCTGCCGGTGCGGCGGGCACCGGGGCCGAGAAGCCGACATTCGATATCGTGCGGGTCGAGGAAGACGGTGCGGCGGTCATCGCCGGCCAGGCACCGGCCGGCGCCAAAGTCACCTTGCGCATAGGCGAGACCATCGTCGGCACCGCTGTCGCCAACGAGCGCGGCGAGTGGGTTGTGACGCCAGACAAGGCCCTGCCGAAAGGCGCCCACAACCTGATCATCGCATCCGAGGATGCCGGCGGGGCGGTCACCTATTCCGACCAGGTCGTTTCGGTTGCGGTTCCCGAGGATGGCGACAGCCAGCCGCTGATCGTGCTGTCCGAGGCCGAGCAACCGTCCAAGGTTCTGCAGAAGCCCGAACAGGCCGGCGAGACCGAGGTCGCTGCGGTTGAGCCCTCACAAGACGCGGCTCAGACCGCCGCCGAACAGCCGGCGGCTGAGGCAGAACAGCCGGCGACCGAAACCGCGCAGCCGGCCGCTGAGGCAGAACAGCCGGCAGGCGAGACGCAACAGGCTGCCGCAGAAGCCGCGCCGAAAGTCGTGACGGCGCCGCTGGTCATGCAGGCCGTCGATTACAACGACAGCGGCGACATCGTATTTTCTGGAACCGCGGCACCGGGCGAGACCGTCAGAGTCTATGTCGACAATCTCTATGTCGGTTCCGCGGTTGCCGATGAATTCGGCAACTGGGCCTTCCGCGGCAAGGAGAGCATCACGCCCGGCGTCCACACCCTGCGCATCGACCAGGTGCGCACCGACGGCAAGGTGGCCCAGCGCCGCGAACTGCCGTTCGAACGCGCCGAACCGGCCAGGGTGGCCGAGCTGAACCAGACCCAGGCGGCAACGGCTGGCGAGCCGGCCGCAGCGGAACAACAGACGGGTGAAACGGCATCTGAACCTGCCCAGCCGGAAAGCGCAACGGCGGGAACCGCAATCGCCTCGGCCGACAGCAGCACACAGGCAGAACAGGCGACGGAACCGGCCGGCGAACAACCTGCCGCTGCGACATTGCAGGGCGCAACGTCCGAGCAGGCCGCGACGGTCCCGGGCAGCGGCCGGGTCGTCATTCAGCCGGGCAACAACCTGTGGAACATCTCGCGGGTGATCTACGGCCGCGGCATCGAGTACTCGGTGATCTACGAGGCCAACAAGGACCAGATCCGCAATCCGCACCGCATCTACCCCGGCCAGATCTTCTCCACGCCCGGCGTGACGCCACCCGAAGAGATCGACCCCAAGCGGCGTGAGCCATTGGAAGAGAGCGGCGAGCGCGGCTGACAACCTTCCTGCGTTGTTTCCGCCCAACTGGTGCTCGTCATCACCGGGCTTGTCCCACTGCTGTACGGTTTAACATTGGGAGAGGGCACATTTCTTCCATTGTATCAGATAGTTGCATGCACCGAAGAACGCTCCGACATGTTTTCGGGTTGGCTCTCGGACATTCCCTCCCCTAGAAAAGGGGAGGGTCAGGGTGGGGATTGATGGCGGTGCACCACGCGTCGACGGCAACACTTTGCACCGCCGTCAACCCCCATCCCAACCTTCCCCCTTTCTGGGGGAAGGAGCAATCATCACTTAACCGGACAGCAGTGGGTCAAGCCCGAGGAAGGCAAGATTGTGCCGCCAATCGGATGTCATCACTGGCATATGCGATCGCCCGGCAACCTTCCCCTTTCTGGGGGAAGGATTAGTTGGGCAGCGATTGCATTTGCCCGCCCCCGCGCCTACATAGGCGCAATGGCGCTATCGCGGGATTCTGCTTCAAGTCAGGACACTGGAAATGGCGAAGCCGGTCAGGTTGAAACCCTGATTCAGGTGCTGCCCTATCTGTGGCCTGAAGGCCGCAGCGATCTGAAAATGCGCGTGGTGATTGCCTTCATCGCGCTGGTCGCTGCCAAGGTGATCACCGTCGTCACGCCGTTCGCCTTCAAATATGCCGTCGACGGTCTGACCGCGATCGAGGGGCAGGACGCCGCCATCGCCCTGGCGGCGGTACCTCTGGCCATGATCCTGGCCTACGGGGTCGGCCGTATCATGATGATCGTGATGACCCAGATTCGCGACGGACTGTTCGCCAAGGTCGGCCAGAACGCCGTGCGGCAACTGGCGATCAAGACCTTCCGCCACCTGCATGCCCTGTCGCTCAGTTTCCACCTGGAGCGCCGCACCGGCGGCCTGTCGCGGGTCATCGAGCGCGGCACCAAGGGCATCGACACGATCCTCAGGTTTTCGCTGTTCAACTCGTTTCCGACGCTGATCGAACTTGCCTTCGTGTGCGGCATCCTGTGGTGGAACTTCGGCTGGATCTACGCGCTGGTGACCGGCGTGGCGGTGATCGCCTATACCGCCTTTACCTACAAGGCCACCGAATGGCGCATCGGCATCCGCCGGGCAATGAACGATGCCGACACCGACGCCAACACCAAGGCCATCGACAGTCTGCTCAACTTCGAGACGGTGAAGTATTTCGGCAACGAGGAACATGAGGCCAGCCGCTTCGATGCCTCCATGGGGCGTTACGAAAGAGCCGCCGTGAAGACCTGGACGTCGCTCGCCTATCTCAACTCCGGCCAGACGGTGCTGTTCACCGCCGGCATGACGCTGTGCATGGTGATGGCGGCGCGCGATGTGGCATCGGGCGCCCTGACGGTCGGCGACTTCGTCATGGTCAACGCCTTCCTGATCCAGCTCTATCTGCCGCTCAACTTCCTCGGCACCGTCTACCGCGACATCAAGCAGGGGCTGATCGACATCGAGGCGATGTTCTCGCTGTTGAAGGTCGCCCCCGACATTCAGGACGTGCCGGGCGCACCGCCGCTGAAGCCCGGCGACGGCACGGTCGAATTCAAGGACGTGGACTTTGCCTATGATGCCGA
Source organism: Aestuariivirgaceae bacterium (assembly GCA_965216335.1). Classification (GTDB taxonomy): domain Bacteria; phylum Pseudomonadota; class Alphaproteobacteria; order Rhizobiales; family Aestuariivirgaceae; genus JAHEJE01. The sequence continues at coordinate 3,407,541 of OZ244154.1, forward strand.
GCGGCCGATCCTCAAGGGGTTGAGTTTTACCGTTCCGGCCGGTCATACCGTGGCCATCGTCGGGCCGTCCGGGGCCGGCAAGTCGACCATCTCGCGGCTGCTGTACCGGTTCTACGAGTTGAGCGGCGGGGCGATCACCATCGACGGTCAGGACATCGCCGGCGTCACCCAGGTATCGCTGCGCGCCGCCATCGGCATGGTGCCGCAGGACACCGTGCTGTTCAACGACACCATCCGCTACAACATCCGCTACGGCCGCCCGGATGCAACCGACGCGGACGTCGAAACCGCCGCCAAGCTGGCGCAGATCCACGACTTTGTCCTGGACCTGCCCAAGGGCTACGACACGATTGTCGGCGAGCGCGGCCTGAAGCTGTCGGGCGGCGAAAAGCAGCGCGTGTCAATTGCCCGCACGATCCTGAAAGGCCCGCCGATCCTGGTGCTCGACGAAGCCACCTCGGCACTCGACACGATGACCGAAAAGGAGATCCAGGCCGCGCTGCGCACCGTGTCGGAAAACCGCACCACGCTGGTGATCGCCCACCGCCTGTCGACGGTGATCGATGCCGATGAGATCATCGTGCTGGAGGCCGGCCGCATCGCCGAACGCGGCCGCCATGAAGACCTGCTGGCCGCCGGCGGCGTCTACGCCACCATGTGGAACCGCCAGCGCGAGGCCGACGAGGCCCGCCGCAAGCTGGCTGAGGAGGATCGCGGCCTGACCGCTGAAGCCGCCGCCCGCATCGGCCCGGAACCGGAGGACGTCCTGGTGCCGCCATCCTGATGGACTATTGCGCGCTGCGGCCTGGCACCGCTAGATAGGAACCGATTATTTCAAGGAGGGCCGCAAGTGCTCGACTCCATTCGTTCAGCGCTCGTGCCGGTGCATCGCGAGGGCTACAAGTTCGTTGCGATCTTCGCTGTCGTGACGCTGCTGCTGTTCAAGTTTCTGCCGGATCTGTTCGGATGGATCGGTGTGATCCTAACCCTATGGTGCGCTTATTTCTTCCGCGATCCAGAGCGCGTCACGCCGCTGCGCGACGGACTGGTGATCGCGCCGGCCGACGGCCGGGTGAGTGCGATCGAAACCGTGGCATCGCCGCCCGAACTCGATCTTGCCGGCGAGGAGCGGGTGCGCGTGTCGATCTTCATGAACGTGTTCGACGTGCATGTGAACCGGGCCCCGGTCGAAGGACGCATCGCCGCGCTCAACTATGTGCCGGGCAAATTCGTCAACGCCGAACTGGACAAGGCCAGTGAGGACAACGAGCGCCAGGCGCTGACCCTGGAGATGGACGATGAAACCCGCATCGGCGTGGTGCAGATCGCCGGGCTGGTGGCGCGCCGCATCGTCAAGTTCGTCGGACCGGGCGACCGGCTGCTGGCCGGCCAGCGCTTCGGGCTGATCCGCTTTGGCAGCCGGGTCGATGTCTATCTGCCGCCGGGCTGTGCAGCACAGGTCTGCATCGGCCAGCGCGCCGTGGCCGGCGAGACCGTGCTCGCCGATCTCACCTCAAACGAGCCGGCGCGCCCCGGCCGAACCAACTGAGGCCGGACATGGCCGACGACGGCAAACCTGCTGCAACGGACAACCTGCCCGACAGGCCGCGCGGCATGTTCGGCCAGGTGCCGGTGCGCTATCTGCTGCCCAACATCATCACCCTGCTGGCCGTGTGCATGGGCGTGACGGCGATCCGCCTCGGCATCGAGGGGCGCTATGAACTGGCTGTCGCGGCGGTGATTGCGGCCTGTGTACTGGATGCCATGGACGGGCGCATCGCGCGCTTCCTGAAGTCGTCGTCGCGGTTTGGCGCGGAACTCGATTCGCTGGCCGACTTCGTCAATTTCGGCGTCGTGCCCGGCATGCTGATCTACATGTGGTCGTTGAGCGCGCTGAAGAACCTCGGCTGGATCGTCGCCCTCGGCCTGGCGATCTGCGCCGCACTGCGGCTGGCCCGGTTCAACGTGGCCCTCGACGACCCCGACCGGCCGCGCTGGACGGTGGCGTACTTTACCGGCATCCCGGCGCCGGCCGGCGCATTCCTGGCCATGGCGCCGATGTATCTCGGCTTCATGGGCTACATCGACGACGGACACGATATCGCCTGGGTGGTGCTGCCCTGGGTGGCGCTGGTCGCCGCCGGCGTGGTCAGCCGCATTCCGACCTTTTCCGGCAAGGGCTTCGGCAAGCGCGTGCGCCGTGACCGGGTGCTGCCGATCGTTGCCGCTATCGTCTTCGGAGCGGTGTTGCTGATCAGCTATCCGTGGGAGACCCTGACGGCGTTCTCCGCCATCTATGTCGCCATGATCCCGTTCGGCATCCGCAGCTACCGCCGCCGCAAGGCTGCGTGGGAGCAGGAGCAGGCGGGCTGATAGCGCTTTTCTCTCTCTCCTGGATGTGACCTCTCAAAAGGTTGTTCAGATCACACCCTACTCGGCTGATAGGTTTTTGTCGCCGTGTCCCGGCATATGAATTTGAGCTTGGTTTTGCTGCCGTCCTCGGGCTTGACCCACTGCTGTCCGGTTTAACATTGGGTGAAAGCACATTTCTTCCATTGTATTGGATAGTTGCATGCACCCCAACAAGCTCCGACATGACTTCAGGTTGGCTTCGGGCCATTCCCTCCCCTAGAAAAGGGGAGGGTTAGGGTGGGGATTGATGGCGGTTCAAGGGATTGAAATCGTTGCCGAATTGCACCGCCATCAACCCCCATCCCGACCTTCCCCCTTTCTGGGGGAAGGAGCATTCATCGCTAAACCGGACAGCAGTGGGCCTGACCCGAGGACCCAGATCGCAATGCACTCCGGCGCAGGTGGCTTTCTGGATCCTCGGGTCAAGCCCGAGGACGGCAGAAATTGTTTGGCCAGCCATATAGGCGGCACGCTCACATGCGATTGTTCTGCTTTCTGGGGAAGGAGAAACAGGTGGCAGGTATTCGTCCAATGCCGACTGTTACTCCGCGGCTTGCTTGAAGGCCGGTTCCAGGACATCGCCGCCTGGTTCGGCAGTTTCGCCGTCCCCAGGTGCCGATTGCTTGCCCCAGCCGGCTCTGAGGCGTTTGAAGCCGTCGCGCCATACGGTCGGGGCCGCGAGCAGGACCGGCGTCAGCAACAGCGTCAGCAGGGTGGCGAACGCCAGGCCGAACGAGATGGCGGTCGCCAGCTGCACCCACCACATGGAGGTGACGCTGCCGATCTGCACGGTGCGTTCGAACCAGTTGACATTGAGCTGCAGGATCATCGGCAGCAGGCCGAAGATCGTCGTCACCGTGGTCAACAGCACCGGGCGCAGGCGCTGGGCGGCGGTGCGCAGCACCGCATCGCGCACGGCAAAGCCCTGGTTGAGCATGTTGTGATAGGTGTCGATCAGCACGATGGCGTTGTTGACCACGATGCCAGCCAGCGCGACGATGCCGGTGCCGGTCATGATGACGGAAAACGCCTGGCCGGTGACCATCATGCCGATCAGCACCCCGGCCATCGACATTACCAGCGTCGAGAGCGTCAGGATGGCGTGGTAGAAGCTGTTGAACTGGGTGACCAGGATCATGAACATGATGAAAATGGCCGCCGCCATCGCCTTGGTCAGGAACTCCTGCGACGAGCGCTGTTCCTCATCGGCGCCACGGAACAGGAACTGTACGCCCGCCGGCCAATCCTGGCCCTTCAGCCAGCCGTCGAGCTCCTTGACCTTGTCGTCGGCCAGCACGCCCTCGGCGACATTGGCCTTCACGTAGACCGAAATGCGCCCGTCCTTGCGGATGATGCTGTCGACCGCCGGCTTGATCTCCGTGGTGACTAGGTTGCCGAGCGGCACCAGACCGTTCGGCGTCTGCAGACGCAGCGTGTCCAGTTGGGCAAGGGCGCGTTCGTTCTGCGGCAGGCGCACCCGGATGTCGACCTCGTCGCGCGAGTCGTCCGGCCGGTAGGTGCCGACCAGCACGCCGTTGGTGATCACTTGGATCAGGGCGCCGACCGAAACGATGTCGGCGCCGTAGCGGCCGGCTTCCTCGCGATCGACCCTGAGCGTCCACTCGATGCCGGGCAGCGGGGTCTCATCCTCGATGTCGATCAGACCCTCGACCTGGCCTTCCAGGTGCTTGCGCACCCGGGTGGCTACGGAATTGGCGGTCGCGACGCTGTCGGCGCGCACCTGCAGGCGGATGTCCTTGCCGGTGGCGGGACCGTCCTCGCGCTGGCGCAGCTCCGGGATGATGCCGGGCAGCGTCGACATCCGCTCGCGGATTTCCGCGAGGATCTGCTTGCCGGGCCGGCGTTCGCCATAGGACTCCAGTTCAATGGTCAAAAGGCCGATGGAATCCTTGGGCTGGTCGAGACCGGCGCCATTGCCTATCGACTGCTGTGAGCCTGCCCCGGCCTGGGTGGCGACGGTTTCAACGCCATCGACCTTGAGGACGATATCCTCGACCTGGCGCACCAGCCGCAACTGCTCGTAGACCGACAGGTTGCCGCGAGCGCGGACATAGAGCAGCGCCTGTTCGGGCTCGGTTTCGACAAAGAAGGTGACGCCGTTATTGTGCTTGCCGTAGAGCATGAAGACGCCGGCCAGCATCGCCACGGCGACCAGCGACACCTTGAGCGGATGCCGGATCAGCCGCGACAGCAGGCGGACGTAGAAGCCGGTGAAACCGGTCAGCCTCGACAGGTCGGCATGTTCGGCCGCCGCCAGATGCTTGATGTTCTCGTCACTGTCGGCCTCGGCCTTGCCGAATATCGAGCCGAGCACCGGCAGGAACACCATGGCGGTGAGCAGCGAGGCGGTGAGAACGATGACCACCGTGGTCGGCAGGTTGGACATGAACTTGCCCGGCACGCCCGGCCAGAACAGCATCGGCAGGAAGGCGGCAAGCGTCGTTGCGGTCGACGAGGCGACCGGCCAGAACATGCGCTTGGCCGCCGCGATATAGGCCTCGCGCCGGTGCATCCCCTCGGCCATTTTGCGGTCGGCATATTCGACGATCACGATGGCGCCGTCGACCAGCATGCCCACCGTCAGCACCATGCCGAACATCAGCATGTTGTTGATCGTCTTGCCGAACAGGGCGACGATCAGGAAGCCGATCATGAACGAGGTCGGGATCGCCAGTCCGACGAGGAAGGCCGAACGGGTACCGAGGGCGGCGACGCAGATCACCATGACCAGGGCGATTGCCGTGATGATCGCCGATTGCAGGGAGCCAAGCACTTCGTAGATGATCTTCGATTCATCGAGGGCGAAATTGACCCGGATGCTCGACGGCCAGGCGGCGGTCTGCTTGGCGACCAGTTCGCGCACCGTCTTGTTGGTCTCGATGATGTTGGCGCCGATGCGCTTGACCACCTCAACGGTGATTGCCGGCTTGCCGTTGTAGCGGGCAAACCTCGTCGGATCCTTGAAGGTGCGGCGGATGTCGGCGACATCGCCGAGCGTGACGACGGTCGCGCCGGAGACCTTCACCGGCAGCGAGTAGACATCGTGTGCGGTCTCGAACAGGCCGGGCACCTTGACGTTGAACCGCCCGGCGCCGGCATCGATGGCGCCGGCGGCGACCAGCCGGTTGTTGCGGGTGACGGCGTTGAGCAGTTCGCCCTGCGAGACGTTGTAGGCCTGCAGCTTCAACTCGTCGATGACGACCTCCAGCAGTTCCTCGCGCTGGCCGTTGAGACGGACCTCGAGCACGCTGGGGATCGCTTCAAGCTCGTCCTGCAGTTCGCGCGCATGGCGGTAGAGCGTGCGCTCGGGCACATCGCCCGACAGGCCGACGATAATGGTCGGGAACAGCGACAGGTTGATCTCGTTGACCACCGGCTCCTCGGCATCGCTCGGCAGCTTGGCCTTGGCCAGATCGACCTTTTCGCGCACGTCCTGGCCGGCTTCTTCGGTGTCGATATCGGCATCGAACTCGACGATGATCGAGGCATGGCCCTGGGCGGCAACGCCGGTCAGTTCCTTCAGCCCCTCAAGCGAACGCAGTTCCTCCTCCATCGGCTTGACCAGCAGGCGCTCGGCGTCTTCCGGCGACACGCCCTGCAGCGGGATCGAGACATAGAACACCGGCACCTGAATGTCGGGCCGCGCCTCCTTGGGGATGGTCAGGTAGCTGTAGACACCGGCGATCAGCATCATCGCCATGAAGGCGAGGACGACGCGCGGCCGGCGCAGAATGGTTTCCAGCGCCGAGATCATGATCCGGCATCCTGCTGGCGCACCGTCTCGACCGTCTGGTCGGGCAGCACATAGTGCTGGCCGACGGTGATCAGCGTCACTTCGTCGGGCAGCCCGGTGACCCAGGCGCCGTCGCGGGTAAGCGCGATCAGGTTCAGTGGATGGAACACAACCTTGTTGTCTTCATCGACGGCGTAGGCCCCGGTGATGCCGTCATCGTCGAGGCTGACCAGCGCCGACGGCAGCAGGTGTGCCCGGATCGCGTCGAGCGGAATGTCGATGGCCGCGGTGATGCCGGCCCGGATGCGCTTGTCGGGGTTGGGCGCTTCGATCTCGACCTTGAAGGTGCGCGTGGCGAGATCGGCCTGCGGCGCGATGAAGCGGATGGTGCCGTCCATTGCCTCGCCGGTGACCAGCTTGATGCGCGCCGGCTGGCCGGTGCGCACGTCTGCGACATCACGCTCGGCGACCTGGCCGACGGCGACGATTGGGTCGAGCACCGCGATCTGGGCGCACGGTTCCGCCACCTTCAGGAACCGGCCGACCTCGGCCGGCCGGGCATTCAGGATGCCGGCGATGGGGGCGCGAACTTCGGTCCACTTGATGTCGAGCCCGATCTGCTCGATGGCCGCCATGGCGGCATCAAGCCGGGCCTTTTCACTCGCCACCTTGGCCTGTGAGACATACTTCTTGCCGACCAGCTTGGCCGCTGCTTCATAGTCGCGCTTGGCGCTGGCCAACGTCGCCCTGGCCTGGGCGAGGCGGGCGGCCCGGTCGGACATGTCGAGCCTGCACAACAGGTCGCCGGCCTTGACCTCGTCGCCCTCGCGCGCCGGCGACTGTTCGACGATGCCGGCGGTGCGCACCAGCACATCGAGCGTCTTGTGGCTTTCGGTGCGGCCGCGCAGGGTGACCACCCGCTGGCGCGGCTGGCTGGTGAACGTGTCAACGACGACGCGGAACGGCTTTTGCTCCGTTTCGGCAGCGGCGGGTTTGTCCGCCGGCGCACTGTCTTCGGAAGTGCTGGCCATTTGGCCCGACGCCAGCCAGCCTGCCATCGCAGCAGCAAACAGACCGGCCCACAGGTAGGAACGTTTCATCTTGCGGTCACTCCCTGCCTTACTCGGCGGCTTCGATGGTGGCACCCGGCGCGGCCTCAAGCAGTTCGCCGCGCACGTTTTCTAGATAGGCAACACCGGCCCCGATTACCGCCTGGCCGTAGCCGTTGACGAACTTCAGGCCCGGATGGCCCGATGCCGCGGCGCTGCATGACTGGATACGCGCCAGTTCGTCGCGCAGTTCAGTGAGCCGCACTTCGTAGATCTGCGCCAGCCGCTGCGGGGTCAGATTGTCGGACAGCAGCACCTGGAACAGGAATTCCGATTTGAACTTGTCAGGACGCGGCAGCACGTCGATGGCCGCAGCCAGCGCCGCCCGGCCCTTCGGGGTGATCCGATAGACCTTCTTGTCCGGCTTGCCGGCCTGTTCCTCGGCCCGCACCGTCACCATGTCTTCGGCCAGCATCTGGGTCAGCGCCGGGTAGATCGATCCGAAACTGGCATCGATGAAATGGCTGAACAGCCCTTCCTCGGCCATCTTCTTGATCTCGTAACCGGAGGCTTCCTGAAACGACAGAATGCCGAGGCACAAGGTCCTGATGTTCATTGCCGTACTCCCTGCAGCGCGCCACAATTATATCGAACAGATATATATCGAAAAGGTATATATAAGATCGATACAGGGTCAACAAGACCGTTTTGTGGCGGATTTGCCATCGCCGCGGCGCCCGCGATTGTGGTAAAGCCTGTGCGATTGACGAACGGAACGTGCCGACATGCCTTTCGATCTGAACCAGTTGCTGGCCGACCACGCCGGTGAGAATTACGATCTTTACGCCGCCCATGTGAACCCGCGCTTCGCCAAGGCGCTGCACATCATCGGTTTCGACCGCTGCTATGTGCGGGGTGAGGGCGCCTATCTGTGGGACGCAGCCGGGCGCAAGTATCTCGACATGCTGGCCGGTTACGGCGCCTTCAACATCGGCCGCAACCACCCGGTGGTGAAACAGGCGCTGGGCGATTTCATGGCTGCCGACGTCGCCAGCCTGGTGCAGATGGAAGGCCCGCTGCTGTGCGGCCTGCTGGCGGCGGAATTGAAGAGGCGCATCGGCTACGGCCTCGACTATGTCTATTTCGGATCGACCGGGGCCGAGGCCAACGAGACCGCGATCAAGTTTGCCCGCCGCGCCACCGGGCGGTCGCGCATCGTTTATGCCGCAAGCGGTTTCCACGGCCTGACCACCGGCGCGCTGGCGCTCAACGGCTCCGAAGTGTTCAAGGAGAAGTTCGGCGAACTGATCGCATCGGACAAGGTGGCGCTCGGCGATTTGGATGCGTTGGAAAAGGCGCTGGCCGCCGGCGGCGTGGCGGCGTTCTTCGTCGAGCCGGTACAGGGCAAGGGGGTCAACATCCCGCCCGCCGGTTACCTCGCCGAGGCCGCCCGGCTGTGCCACAAGCACGGCGCGCTGTTCGTTGCCGACGAGGTGCAGTCCGGCATCGGGCGCACCGGAAAGTTCCTGGCGCTGCACCACGAGGACGGTGTCGAGCCCGACATGGTGATCGTGTCGAAGTCGCTGTCCGGCGGCTTCGTGCCGGTCTCTGCCGTGGTGATGCGCGAGGCCATCTACAACAAGGTGTTCTCCTCGCTCGACCGCGCGGTGGTGCATTCCTCGACCTTCGGCAAGTCCAACTTCGCCATGACCGCCGGGCTGGCGGCTCTGAGCGTGCTCGACGATGAGGGGCTGATGAACAACGCCACGGCGATGGGCAACCTGCTCGGCAACCGGCTGCTCGAGCTGGCGCCGCGCTATGAATTCATCAAAGAGATACGCTGGCGCGGCCTGATGCTGGCGATCGAGTTCGGCAAGCCGAAATCGCTGAAGCTCAAGACCGCCTGGGCGGCGGTCAACAAGCTCAACGAGGACCTGTTCTGCCAGGCGGTCACCATCCCGATGCTTGAGGACCATGGCGTCCTCACCCAGGTGGCCGGCAACCGCATGACGACAATCAAGCTGATCCCGCCGCTGACCATCACCGAAGCCGATGTCGCCTGGTTCGTGACGGCGTTCGAACAGGTCATGGACGATCTGCACCGCTTCCCCGGCCCGGCCTGGGAAAGCCTCAACCGCATCGCCCGCAACGCCATGAGCGGCTCGCTGGGACGCGGCAAGGCGGCTGCCGAGTAATGCCGCACCGCACCTGGCTGGACGAACCGGAAGCGGCGACAGTCTACGGCCGGGTTGCGCTGTGGTGTGCCGGTCATGCCTGGAGCGTGATCGCCGGCTACGTCGTGGCCGCTGCCGCAGCCCTGGTGCTGACGGTGTCCAGCCTCGACGTCAACACCGACCCCGGCGAGATGATCGCCAAGGACCTCGATTTTCGTGCGCACTTCGCCGACTACGTCGCGGCGTTTCCGCAACTGGAAAACACCTTCCTTGTGGTCGTGGATGCCGACGAACCGGACCTCGGACGCGAGGCGGCCAAGGCGCTGGCTCAGTCGTTCCGCGCCCGTAATGAATTGTTCGAAGCGGTCTACGCCCCCGGCACCGGCAAGTTCTTCGACGATTACGGCATCCTCTATCTGGACACCGACAAGGTGCGCGGCATCGCCCGCGACATCGCCGATGCCGCCCCGCTGCTGACCGCGCTGGCCGGCCAGCCGAACCTGGCCGGTCTGGCCGGCCTGACCTCGCAATTGGCCGAGGCCGCAGCGCACGGCGCCGCCCCGCCGGCTGCCGCCACCTTGTTCGACGAGATGGCCGAGACCGCCGCGGCCGAGGTCGCAGGCGCGCCGCGCCCGCTCGACTGGGCCGGTCTCGGCACCGCCAACGGCAACAACGGCGAGCGGCGCTGGTTCGTCGTCGCCAAGCCGCGCCTCGACTACACCAAGCTCGATCCGGCCGAGGCCGCCATGACCGAGGCCAGGCAGATCGTCGCCGATCCGGAGATATCCCGGTCCGGCAGGGTGCGCGTGGCGCTGACCGGCGAGGCGGCGGTGAACGCCGAGGAGTTCGAGGCGGTGATCGAAGGCGCCACCCTGGCCGGGCTGGTATCGCTGGTGCTGGTGACGCTGGTCATTGCCATCGGCATGCCGGCCCTGCGGCTGATCGTTCCGGCGCTCGCCATGCTGGTCCTCGGCTTCCTGATCAATGCCGGCTTCGCCACGCTCACAGTCGGAGAATTGAACATGATCTCGGTCGCCTTTGCCGTGCTGTTCATCGGCCTGGGCATCGACTACGCGGTTCACATGCTGCTGCGCTATGCCGAGGCCGTGCGCGCCGGCGCCGATGTCGCAGCCGGCATCATCACCGCAGCCGATGGCGCCGGACCGGCGCTGGCCTTGTGTACGCTCACCACCTCGATCGCCTTTCTCGCCTTCACCCCGACCGACTTCGTCGGCATGGCCCAGCTCGGCATCATCGCCGCCGGCGGCATTGTCATCGCCTTTGCCGCCAGCCTTACCCTGCTGCCGGCGGTGCTCGCCCTGTTGCCGGTGCCGGCCCGCTGGCGCGACGGCGCGGCCCGGACCAACGGACGGCCCCGGCCGACCGGCCTGCCGGCGCTGCGCCCGGTCGCCACGGTGGTTGTCGCCGGGCTCGCCGTGGGTTGCCTGTTCCTCCTGCCGCAAGCGCGTTTCGACGGCGATCCGGTGAACCTGAAGGATCCGGATTCGGCCACCGTGCGGGAGTTCAAGCAATTGCTCGCCAGCGATTCCGGCCGCGCCTACGCGGTACAGGTGCTCGCCGCCTCGCCGGACGAGGCCCGCCGGCTTGCTTCCGCCCTGCGTGGCCTGGCGGCGGTCGAGCAGGTGCGGCTGATCGACGATCTGGTGCCCGGTGAGCAGGAGGCCAAACTCACCGCTTTGTCCGGCCTGGCCCCGCTGCTGCCCAAGGCCCAGGGCAACACCGCCGGCATAGGCGACAAGGCCCGCCGGCAGAGCCTCGCCCGGCTCGTCACCGACCTCAGAACCATCGAACGGGCCGACAAGGCCGACCCGGCCCTGCGCCAGGCCGCGCAGCGCCTGCGCCGCGGTCTTGAACTTGCCGCCGCCGATCCCGAACGGGCCGAGCGGCTGTTGTTGAGCCTTGAGAACGCCCTGTTTGCCAGACTGCCGCAAACCGTGACCCGGCTTGCCACCCTGGCCAGTGCCAAGGAGCTGACGCCTGACGATCTGGAACCGGCGCTGCGCAGCGCCTTTCTCGCCGCCGACGGCAGATGGCGCATCGAAGTCACCGGCAAGGGCGACATGCGCGACGAGGTCCGGCTGCGCCAGTTCGTCCGGCAGGTGCTGAGCGTTGCACCGCACGCGACCGGCGCGCCGGTCGAAATCACCGGTGCCGCCGATGTGGTGTCGCGGGCCATCGGCATTGCCTGCCTGGCGGCCTTCGGCCTGGTAATCCTGCTGGTCGCGCCGGTCCTGCGCCGGCCGCTCGACATCCTGCTGGTGATCACCCCCATCGCCCTGTCGGCACTGCTGCTGGTCGGCTACACGGTGATCTTCGAGGCTCCGTTCAACTTCGCCAACGTCATCGTGCTGCCGCTGCTGCTCGGCCTCGGCATCGACTCGGCCATTCACTACGTCATGCGAGCCCGCGAGCTGCGCGACCATGCCGGCGCATCGCCGGACGTCACCGCGACATCGACGCCGCGCGCCGTGCTGATCTCGGCGCTGACCACCATCGGCTCCTTCGGCACCCTGTGGCTGTCGCCGCACAAGGGCATGGCGAGCATGGGCGAACTCCTTACGATCGCCATCTTTATCACGTTGATGAGCACCCTGATCGTTCTGCCGCAGTTGATTGAATGGACGATCGCGCGGCGAACGAAAACTTGATAACCAACTGCAACCCGCTAGACTTGACCGCCACAGCCCGGCGGCCTAGGGGTGTGCAACGCATTCACAGGGTTCGGGGTTTCAACCCGGCCAGACGGTAAGGAACTTCGACAGTGGCAGTCCCGCTCATCCAGCAAGCGCGTGTCGGCGCCTATATCATGAAGCAGAAGCTGAGCGGCAATAAGCGCTATCCGCTGGTGCTGATGCTCGAGCCGCTGTTCCGCTGCAATCTCGCCTGCCCGGGCTGCGGCAAGATCGACTATCCCAAGCCGATCCTCGATAAGCGCCTGTCGGTGGAAGACTGCCTCGAGGCGGCCGACGAATGCGGTGCGCCGATCGTCTCCATTCCCGGCGGCGAGCCGCTGATCCACAAGGAAATGCCGGAGATCGTCAAGGAACTGGTTGCGCGCAAGAAGTTCGTCTACCTGTGCTCCAACGCGCTGCTGCTGAAAAAGAAGATGGATCAGTACCAGCCGTCGCCCTATCTGACCTTCTCGATCCATCTCGACGGGCTTGAGGAAGAACACGACAAGGCGGTCGACCAGAAGGGCGTGTTCAAGATCGCCGTCGAGGCGATCAAGCAGGCCGTTGAACGCGGCTTCCGCGTGACCGTCAACTGCACGCTGTTCAACAACGCCCAGCCGCCCGAGGTGGCGAAGTTCTTCGACTATGTCTCTACGCTGGGCGTGGAAAGCATCACGATTTCGCCGGGCTATGCCTATGAACGTGCGCCGGCGCAGGACCATTTCCTGTCGCGCCAGCAGACGAAGAACATCTTCCGCGATGTGTTCCGGATGGGCCGCGAACAGGGCCGCAAGTGGAAGTTCAACCAGTCGAGCCTCTATCTCGACTTCCTTGCCGGCAATCAGCGTTACGAGTGCACCCCCTGGGGTAATCCGACGCGCAACGTGTTCGGCTGGCAGAAGCCCTGCTATCTTGTCGGCGAGGGCTATGTGAAGTCCTTCAAGGAGTTGATGGAGACCACCGACTGGGACAGCTACGGCACCGGCAAATACGAAAAATGCGCCAACTGCATGGTCCATTGCGGCTACGAACCGACGGCGGTCGCCGACACGGTGGCGCATCCGCTGAAGGCGCTGAAGGTCTTCATGAAGGGCATCGATACCGAAGGCCCCATGGTCCCCGATATCGACCTGGCCGGCCAGCGCCCGGCCGACTACGTGTTCGACCAGCAGGTCGGCAAGTTCATGAGCGAGACGCATAAGGCCAAGGAAGCCGCGGAGTAGGGCGCATCCTAACCCTCCCCCTTGTGGGGAGGGTGGACATTGCGTGAGCAATGGCCGGGTGGGGAAAATGATCGTGCGTCGATTACCGGCGATCGAGTTTATCTGAGACGCTGCCCCCACCCCACAAGGGGCAGGGGAGCACGGTACACAACTTCAAACAGCCCCGATCTGCCGCACCAGACCGGCCCGGTAGTCGGGCAGGGCGAAAGTGCTGCCGGACTGGCGGCAGGTGCGCATCAGGGCGCGGTCGGCGCGTTTGGAATTCCTGGTGAGCGGGCCGAGCTTGGGGATTTGGCCGGGGTTGGTGATCAGCGACCACAGGATGCGCCAGGGCTTGAGGCGGCCATCGGGGCCTGAAGCCTCGATAGCCATCGGCGGCAGGTCCTGGTCGTGCGTGTCGATGACCGCGCGCAGGGTGACGAACGGCAGGCCGGCCTCGGCGGCGGCATTCGCGATGGCGAAACTTTCCATGTCGGTGGCGACGGCGCCGGTGGTGTAGCGCAGCTTCATCTTTTCATCGCCAGTCGTGACGATCGCATCGCTGGCAGCGATCGGCGCAAGGTGGATACGGCCGTATTTCGCCAGGACGCCCGCCAGCGCATCGCTCCAGATCGGCTCGCAGGCCTGGACCTCATCGCGGCCCTGGCGGATTTCGCTGGCGATGACAAGGTCGCCGGCCTTGGCCACACGGTCGATGCCGCCGGCATAGCCGAAGCTGATCAGGCCGCCCACACCCTTGTCGATCAGCAACAGGGCCGCCCGGCGGGCCGCCTCCGGGCCGGGGCCCTCGCAGGCGATGTGATCGCGGTTGAAATCGGCCGCGGCATGCCTGCGGACAAGCAAGGCCTCGGTTTCGAGGCCGGTGACGATGCCGGGATGGCCAGGCTGGCCTAAAGTCCCCACTGTACCTTGCGCGAGTTGCCGCGCATCAGGTTGGCATAACGGCCCAATGCCCAGGTCGGGAAGTAGGCGCTGTAGCCGTGGTAGCGCAGATAGAACACGCGCGGGAAGCCGACGGCGGTGAACCATTTTTCTTCCCACCGGGCGCCGTCGCGCCTGGCGGCGGTGAGATGCCGCACGCCGCGCGACACGGCCTCGTCCTCGACCTCGCCGGCGGCCATCAGGCCGAGCACCGCCCAGGCGGTCTGCGAGGGGGTCGAGTCCTTGCACTCATAACGCCGTTCCTGCCAGTAGGTCGCACCATCCTCGCCCCAGCCGCCGTCTTCGCGCTGGTGCACCTTGAGCCAGTCGACGGCGCGCCGGATGTAGGGCTGGTTCATGTCCTCGCCCACGGCGTTGAGCGCGCTCAGCGCCGACCATGTGCCATAGATGTAGTTGGTGCCCCAACGGCCGAACCACGACCCGTCGGTTTCCTGCTCGGACTTGATGAATTTCACCCCGCGCTCGATCACCCGGTGATCGCGCGGATAGCCGACCTGGGCCAGGAACGACAGGCAGCGCGCCGTGACGTCCACCGTCGGCGGGTCGAGCAGCGCGCCGTGGTCGGCGAACGGGATCGAGTTGAGGAAGTCGGCATTGTTGTCGATGTCGAAGGCGCCCCAGCCGCCGTTCTTGCTCTGCATGCCGTCGATCCAGATGACGGCACGGCGGATGGCGTCGGCATAGCGCTCCGGATCGACCCGATGCAGCAGGGCGCCGACAGCCGCCGTGTCGTCGACGTCCGGGTAGTGGTCGTTACGGTACTGGAACGCCCAGCCGCCGGGTTCCAGGTCCGGGGCGTTGATCGCCCAGTCGCCTTTGACATCGGTGATCTGGTTCCTGACCAGCCAGTCGCAGGCCGCCTGCAGGCGCTCGTCGTCGTCGTGGACGCCGCCTTCGAGCAGGGCATGGCCGGCCAGTGCGGTGTCCCAGACCGGCGATACGCAAGGCTGGCAGTAATATCCGCGCCCGTCGGTCTCGTCCCGGGTTTCGATCAGAAGATTGCGCACCGCGTCGCGCGCCGTGGCGAAGGACGGATGATCGCGGTCATAGCCCAGCGCATCGAACGCCATCACCGTGTTGGCCATCGCCGGGAAAATGGCACCGAGGCCATCGAGACCGTTCAGACGCGGGTCGATGAAGTCGACGGCGGCCTGGATCGATTTCTTGCGCAAGGCCCAGCGCGAGAACAGCCGGTTCTCGACCGGGCGCAGCACCTTGTCGAGGCCGAGGAAGAACTCGCCCCACCACTTGCCGGTCGGGTTGTTCAGCCATTTGCGGATCTCAACCGGCGGCGTGACGAACAGCTCCTGGATATCGATCCGGCGCGGATTCCTGGCCACCGGCTTGAGCGCGGCAAGGATCAGCAGCGGTGCGATGACCGTGCGCGACCAGTAGGCGAAGTTCCACATGCTGACCGGGAACCAGCGCGGCATCAGCATCAGTTCTGCCGGCATGACCGGAACGGCGGTCCACGGCACCTGGCCGAACAGGGCAAGGGCATAGCGGGTGAAGACGTTCGACGTCTCGGCGCCGCCATGCGCCAGGATGGCCGCACGCGCCCGCACCATGTGCGGTGCCTGCGGGTTGTCTCCGACCAGCTTCAGCGCGAAATAGGCCTTCACCGAGGCCGAGATGTTGAACCCGCCGTCATGGAACAGCGGCCAGCCACCGTGGCGCTCGCACTGCAGGGCGCGGATATGGGCTGCCAGCTTGGCTTCGATCTCCGGCTCCGGGTCGCCGAGGAAATGGTTGAGAAAGATGTACTCCGACGGAATGGTCGCATCGGCTTCCAGCTCGAAGACGATATGTCCGTCCTGGCGCTGATTGCCGAGCAGATGCTGGGCGGCATCCTGTGCCGTCTGCGCTGCCATCATGGTGACATGGGCCGGGGAGCCTTCGCCGGGCCGGAGGGTGTGAATCTGTGCTGTCATGCTCGTTTCGGTGCGCTCAAACTTTGATTATATTTTGACAGAACGGGTTGCCGCAGACTGCAAATGGCCGGTACTGCGCCTGACGGACCGGCCTCCCTGTGGCCGAAACTCAACCGGTACGCCCCGCGAGCAGGCCGGCGGCCCGCGCGCCTGAGCGTATCGAGCCCTCGATTGTAGCCGGAAGCCCGGTATCGATCCAGTCTCCGGCAAGCACAAGGTTAGTGTAGCGGCATTTTTGCACAGGCCGCCGGGCGATCTGTTGCGGGGTTGCAACAAATGTCGCCCGCCGTTCCTTGATGACCCGTGCACGGGGCTGTTCCCTGTCGCCGAGGCCAAGTGCGGCTGCAACCTCGCGCCACACCGCCGCAGCGATCTCGCCGGCCGGTTTTTCGGCCTGTTCGAAGGCGGCACTGATGGTGACCGATGCGATGTCGCCGCGGGTGAATATCCACTGTGTCTGCGAGCCGACCATGCCGAGGAGGGGAGACGCCGACAGGGGCCGGCGGGCGCCGTCGATGCGGAAATGCACGTTGACGATCGGTGCAAAGGCATCCGGGGCCGTGATGCCGTCGAGCAACTGCGACGCCACCCAGGCAGGCACGGCCAGAACGACCGCGGCACCCTTGCCGAGCGGTTCCTGGCCGCTGGAAGTGTCAAGTTCGGTGATCGATGTGCCGTTGTCGAGCAACCCGAGAACGCGCTCGCCGAACCGCACCTCGGCCCCCTTGCGCTCCAGCCACGCGAGCGCCGGATCGACGAAGGTGTCTGACAGGCCCTTGCGGGCGATGAGCGGTTCGGAATGATCCGCCCCCCTGGCCAGCGTCTCGCGGATCACCGGCATCAGCAGGCGGGCGACGGCCTGATCCGGCGGTGTGTTGAGCACGCCGATGGAGAACGGTTCCCAGAACCGCCGGTACATCTGGCCCTGATCGGCGAACAGTTGCGCCACGGTACGGTCGCCGGCGGTGAGCAGTTTCAGGCCGGACAGGTAGTCTCGCATCGAAGTGCCGAGCACCCGCTTGTCCTTGTACAGCACCCACAGGGGAACCGGCCCCCGGTTGAGGTCGATCGACCATCGGTCATCGGTTTCGTAGTCGAAGAAGTCGAAGCGCGCTGAACCAGGCCCGGTCAGGCGGTCGCGCGCCCCGATGATCCGCAGGTAGTCGAGCGCCGAGCGGTTGCCGGACAAGAGCAGGTGGTTGCCGTTATCGATTTCGGCATCGAGCAGCGCATCGTGAAACGACCGAGCCCGCCCGCCGGCGTGGCCGGCCTGTTCGTGCACGATGACCTGCGCTCCGGCGGCGGCCAGATGTACGGCAGCCGACAGCCCGGCGAGCCCGGCGCCTATGACATGAACCTTGGGCATGCGTCACAGTAGCCCGTAGCGCAGGGCGATGAAGAGCTTTTCCGGCTTGCTCACCAGCCGTCTGGACTGCGCCGGGTCGGCAATCTCGGCGTCGCTGAGCGCCATCATCCGCTGAAGATTGCGCTTGTAAACCTCCAGCATGATGCGTGCCGGTCGCATTTTCGAGCGGTCGCATTTGGCAAGAGCGGACTGAGCCTCCTCGAATGATTCCGTCGCCAGACCGGCCACTTCGCGCCACAGGCCGGGGAAGTTGGGATGCGCCACTACATCCGCCGGCACGGTGTAGGCAATGCTATGGGCGGCGAGCCGCTCCGCCGGCAGGTAGAGGCGGCCGATGCCGGCATCCTCGCCGACGTCGCGGACGATGTTGGTGAGCTGCAGGGCGCGCCCGAGATGATGCGCCACCGCCAGGCCGGCCTCGCCCGGCTCGCCGAAGATGCACACGCACAGCCGGCCGACGGCAGATGCAACCCGGTCGCAATAGAGATCGAGCATCGCCATATCCGGTGCCACGATCGGCCCGCGCGCATCCATCTCCATGCCGTCGATGACGGCCAGGAAATCGGGCTGCCTGAGGCCGAAGGTGTGGACGGGTTCGGCCAGTGCGCGGGTGATCAATGTGGCCGGTTCGCCGGCAAACAGCGCGGCGATGCCGTCGCGCCAGGCATCGAGTTGGGCGATGCGTTCGGCGGAGCTGGCGCCTTCGTCGTCGGCGATATCGTCGACCGCACGGCAAAAGGCATAGACCGCGAAGATCGCCTCGCGCTTGGCTTGCGGCAGCATGCGCATGGCGCCGTAAAACGACGTGCTGGCCGCCCTGACCTGCCGGGCGATCTCGTCGCGCCCGGCCCGGGCATCGCAGAATGATCCGTCGTTCAATGTGTCAGCCGGCATGTTGGTTCGGTCAGGCTCTTAGGCGCCATGTGGAGACAGCAGATGGCACCTGATGACAGTAATTCGACCCTGGTCGTGAGCATATTGTCCCGGATGCAAACTGGACACCTCTAACACCTTTCATCACCGGGCTTATCCCGCTGCTGCCCGGCTTGGCGATGATCGCTCCTTCCCCCTTTCTGGGCGAGGGAACTTGGAGTGCCCACCTGAACCGGTCTCCCAGGCCCGAGGAAACCCGTAGCCATCTCAAAGCAGTACACCCGTCAGCGAAACAAACGGCAGGCGCCCCTGGCGCCTAGGCCTTGGCCTTCAGCTGCAGCACCTTGCCGTTGTGCTTGAGGGCGGCGAACACTTCTTCGACGATGTGATCGGCCTCAAGCGCGGCGTCGGCGTATTGTTCGCCCGGTGCGCCGTGTCCGACGAACCGGTCGGGCAGGAACATCGGCCGCACCACGGCGCCGGATTGCAGCAGATTGTTCATCGCCAGGAAGTGCAGAACGTGACTGCCGAAGCCGCCGATCGAGCCTTCCTCGATGGTGATCACCACCTCGTGCTCGCGCACCAGGCGGGCCACAAGGTCGGTATCGAGCGGCTTGGCGAAACGGGCATCGGCAACGGTGGTCGACAGGCCATGACCGTCGAGCTCATCGGCCGCCTTGAGGCACTCCTGCAGGCGGGCGCCGAACGACAGGAGCGCCACCTTGGTGCCTTCTTTGATGATACGGCCCTTGCCGATCTCCAGCGGAACGCCTTCCTCGGGCATGTCGACGCCGACGCCTTCGCCGCGCGGATAGCGGAACGCCGAGGCGCGGTCGTCGATGGCCGCCGCGGTGGCCACCATGTGCACAAGCTCGGCCTCATCCGAAGCCGCCATGACGACCATTTCCGGCAGGCACGACAGGTAGGCCACGTCATAGGTGCCGGCATGGGTCGGTCCGTCTTGGCCGACAAGACCGGCCCGGTCGATGGCGAAACGCACCGGCAGGCGCTGCAGCGCCACGTCGTGCACGATCTGGTCGTAGGCGCGCTGCAGGAAGGTGGAATAGATCGCCGCGAACGGCTTCAGGCCCTCGGTGGCCAGACCGGCGGCGAAGGTGACGGCGTGCTGCTCGGCGATGCCGACATCGAAGGTGCGGTCCGGAAAATACTCTTCGAACTTGTCGAGCCCGGTGCCGGACGGCATGGCCGCGGTGATCGCGACGATGGCATCGTCCTTCTCGGCCTGCTTGATCAGCGACTGGGCGAACACCGAGGTATAGCTCGGCGCGTTCGACTTGCCCTTGTAGACCTCGCCGGTCTCCGGGTCGAACTTGCCGACCGCGTGATACTTCTCCTTCGGCGCGCCGCCGAACGGATTGCCCTTGCCCTTTTCGGTGACGACATGCACCAGGATCGGCCCCATGTTGCCGGCATCGCGGACGTTTTCCAGGATCGGCACCAGGGTGTCGATGTCATGACCGTCGATCGGCCCGACATAGTAGAAGCCGAGTTCCTCGAACAGCGTGCCGCCGAACACCATGCCACGGGCATATTCATCGGCCCGCGCCGCCGCCGTCTGGAAGCCTTGCGGGAACCGCTTGGCGAGTTGCTTGGCAATATCGCGCAGGCTGAGAAACGGCCGGGACGACACCAGCCATGACAGATAGTTGGTGAGCGCGCCGACCGCCGGGGCGATCGACATGCCGTTGTCGTTGAGGATGACGGTGAGCTGGCTGTCGCGGGCGCCGGCATTGTTCATCGCCTCGTAGGCCATACCGCCGGTCATCGCGCCGTCGCCGATGACGCAGACGACGTTGTTGTCCTTGCCCTTGATGTCGCGCGCCACGGCCATGCCGAAGCCGGCCGAAATCGATGTCGAGGAATGCGCTGTTCCGAACGGATCGTACTCGCTTTCAGTGCGCTTGGTGAAACCGTACAGGCCATCGCGCTGGCGGATCTTGCGGATCATGTTGCGCCGGCCGGTGAGGATCTTGTGCGGATAGGCCTGGTGGCTGACATCCCAGATCAGCCGGTCATCGGGTGTGTTGAACACGTAGTGCAGCGCCACGGTCAGTTCGATGACACCGAGGCCGGCACCGAAATGGCCGCCCGATTCGGATGCCGCATCGATGGTCTCGGCGCGAAGTTCTTCGGCCACCTGGGCAAGCTGCTTGTGATCAAGCTTGCGCAGGTCGGCGGGAGCCTTGATTGTGTCGAGGAGGGGAGTGGATACCGTCATGACGTCGTGGGAGATGTCCTTTGGCCAAGTCCGGGCGGTTGCGCGAGCACACCCCCGGAGTTCCATTTCCTATTACTGCGCAGCGGGTTAGCCCGCCAAGGCTACCACCATGCCATTCTGAATCAAGACCTGTAGCAGACTTGTGACCGCCGTCAAAGCGCCGTTTGTTCTCTCGACAACACGTTTGCGGCACCGTCGTGCCGGTGGTTTCACAGTGCCCGGCCTTTCCATTTGACGCCCTGGCCCCTGGCATGGCGCACCGCTGAATGCACCGTCATGAGCCCGAACAGCACCGCGGCAACGGGCAATGTCAACGCCCACAACGGGTTGAGCCTGTAGTGCCGTACGGTCGGCCGGTAACACATCGTCATCAGCGCAAACGCCGCCAGGGCAATGAGGCCGGCGGCGCTGATGCCCGATGCGACAAGCACCAGCGGCGGCGCCACGTAGGTGACCGCCAGCCCGGCCATGCACAGCATGAGCAAGGTCCAGGAATAGCGCAGCTGGGTGAAGGCGGAACGGGTCACCATGGCCCACAGGCCGGCCAGTCCGTCATAGCCGCGCAACGACCGGCTGGCTTCGCCGAGACCGAGCCAGATCGATCGACCGGACCGTTTGACCAGCCGGGCCAGGGTACAGTCGTCGATGATCGCGTCCTTCAGCGCCGCGAACCCGCCGATGCCATGCAGCGCCTCGGCCCTGATCAGCACGCAGCCGCCGGCCGCCCCGGCGATGCGGCTCGACGGATCGTTCACCGCCCGGAACGGGTACAGCAGCTGGAAGTAGAAGATGAAGGCCGGCACCAGCAGTTTTTCCCACAGGCTCACGCAGCGCAGCCTGACCATGAGCGAGGTGAGGGCGAGGTCGCGCGCCATGGCATGTGAGACCAGCCGGCCCAGCACCTCTGGCGCATGGGCGATATCTGCATCGCTCAGCCAGTAGAAGTCCGGCGGGTCGTCCGCTGTCGCCTGAAGACCGGAATTGAGCGCCCACAGCTTGCCGGCCCAGCCCGGGGGCAGGGGCGGTGCTTCCAGCACCGTGACACCGTCGATGCCCCGGGCGATGTCCGCCGTCGCGTCGGTACTGGAATCGTCGATCAGCACGATATCGAGCCGGCCCGCATAGGCCTGGGTGGCGAGGGACGTGAGCGCCGGTGCGATCACCTCGGCCTCGTTGCGGGCCGGCACCAGGGCGGTGATGCGCGGCCAGGTTTCCGGCGCCCGGTCATGGTGCGGCAGGCGCTGATCGGCCCGCCAGAAACCGTGCCAGCCCAACGCCAGGGCAAGCCAGGTCGCCAGGCTCAGCAGCGCCAGAACGAGGGCCATGTTAGGATAGAAGCCCGGTCAGCATGCCGGAAACGGCGCACAGGCCGTAGTGGAACTTGTTCAGCTTGACCCGCTCGGCGGTCGGGTCGCGCCGCTCCAGTTCGTCGATCAGGTTCCAGGCCACGCGGATGATGATCGACGACTCAAGGCACAGCCGCCGGCTGGCCAGGTTGCGCGGCAGCTTGGCGGCTTCGTGCATCAGGATGCGGGTTTCGGCCAGGCACTGATCGAAGACCTGACGCAGGCCCGGCGACGCCTTGCCGGCCGTCAGCGCCTCGACGCCGACGCCGGCCGCCTCGAGCCAGCCCATCGGCAAGTAGACGCGGTCGAGCTCGCGGTAATCGTCGGCGCAATCCTGCAGGTGGTTGATGACCTGCAGTGAATTGCACAGGGCATCGGAGTAGACGAAAGCCTCCTCGGCCTCGCCATGCAGCTCGAGCAGGTAGCGGCCGACCGGGGCGGCGGAGTGGTTGCAGTAGCCGATCAGATCCTCCCAGCTGTCGTAGCGCGCCTTGACGGCATCCTGTTTGAAGGCGGTGATCAGGTCGCGGGCATGGGCAAACGCGACCCCGGTTTCCAGCATCGACTGGCGCAATGCCGTTGCCTTGGCATACTCCGGACCGCGGTAGTCCGGCAGGCCGCGCAGCGCCCGGTCCATGCCGGTGAGGCGTTCGACCTTGACCTCACTCGCCAGGTCCGGATTGTCGGCAATGTCGTCGATGGCCCGGGCAAAAGCGTAGTAGACCGCTACGTGCGGCCTGAGCGCCGGGGCGATCAGGAACGACCCGACGGGAAAGTTCTCGTCCTTTGCCCCCTTGCCCGATGGCGTTTCGATACTCAACACACCGTCTCCCTGTCAGCCCTCGCTAGCGGCACAAATCGGCCAGCGCATTGGTCATGGCGCTGGCCGGATCGGCAAGCGGCGCGATCACCGTGAAATGGTTGGCGCCGTCGGCAACGACGCATTTGGCGGCAACGCCCGCGCCCTGCCAGCATGCCGACAAGCTGTTGCTTTGCCTGTGGTATTCCGCACTTTCATCGCCGCCCACCCAGGCTTCGAAACGGGTTCCCTTGGGGCTTGGCCACAACAGCGGGCTGGCCGCCCGGGCCGAGGAATCGTCGAGCCGCAGGGCGCCGTTGATCGAGGTCCCGATCAGCGGCCGCAGATCATACAGCCCGCTGATGCCAAGCCCGGCGCGCACCAGGTCGTCAGGCGCGTCGTGCTCGCGCCAGTCGGTCGCCAGCATGGCCGCCGCCAAGTGCCCGCCCGCCGAATGGCCGCACACCACCAGCGGGCGCTTGTGGCGCTGCCACAGCCACAGGCAGAGCGCGCGCATGTCGTCGATGACATCGTGCACGTGGACCTGCGGACACAGCCGGTAGGAGGGGATGCAAAGCCCCATGCCGTGCACTTCCAGCCCCAGCGCCATGTGTGAAAAGAACGACTTGTCGAGCGCCTGCCAGTAGCCGCCGTGAATGAACACCGCCATCGCCTCGCCGCCGTCGCCCCGGGTCCGGAAGATGTCGCACACATGGCGTTCGTGCGGGCCGTAGGAAAGGTCGAATTCGCCGCCGGCGCTGTCTCGGTGACGCCGCGCACGGTCGGCCCAGCCGGCGATGATTTCACCATGCTCGGGCACCCGCGCCCGGTTGTTGTATTCCGCTTCCAGGTCCATGCGGCCACAGTGCCACATTCGCACCGATTATCAAGGCAGCTTGCGCATTGCGTGCAATCGTGCCACACTCCGCGCCGCCGAAAAAGGGAGAGACGATGTTCTATCGCGTAGCGCAATCCGGCCTGTTGCTGCCGCTCACCACCCGGTGCGCGGGCGACGAAGTGCTGCTGCATTGCGCCCGGATCGGCTACAACCCCTAGTCTGCCCAGACCGGCGCCAAGCGCGCCGTTGCCCGCGAGTTGACACGCGAAAACCGTGTCGCAACACGAGCCAGACAAGGGAATTCCGTCCATGAACCTCCATCGCAAGAACCTGAACATCGAAGAATTGGTCGCTGCGGACACGGCGCACCATTTCCACCCCTTCACCGACCACAAGAGCTTCCATGCCGCCGGCGGCGCTCGGGTGATGACCCATGCCGAAGGGGCCTGGATCTGGGACGGCCACGGCAACAAGATGCTCGACGCCATGGCCGGCCTGTGGTGCGTCAACATCGGCTATGGCCGTACCGAACTGGCCGAGGCCGCCTACCGGCAGATGCAGGATCTGCCCTACTACAATACCTTCTTCCAGACCACGACCGTGCCGGCCACCGAACTGGCGGAAAAGATTTCCAGTCTGATGCCGGACAAGTTCAAGCAGATATTCTTTGTGAATTCGGGTTCCGAGGCCAACGACACCATCGCCCGCCTGGTGCGCCACTACTGGACGTTGAAGGGCCAGCCGGAGCGCCAGATGTTCATCGGCCGCCACCGCGGCTATCACGGCTCGACGATGGTCTCCGCCAGCCTCGGCGGCATGGAGGCAATGCACGGCCAGGGCGGCCTGCCGCTTGCCGGTTTCGAACACGTGCTCGAGCCGGACTGGTTCCAGCACGGCGGCGACATGGACCCGGACGAGTTCGGCCTCAAGGCGGCGCGCGCCGTGGAGGAACGCATTCTTGAGGTCGGCCCCGACAAGGTTGCGGCGTTCATCGGCGAACCGATCCAGGGTGCCGGCGGCGTCATCGTGCCGCCCAAGACCTACTGGCCGGAGGTACAGCGCATCTGCAGGAAATACGGCATCCTGCTGATCGCCGATGAGGTGATCTGCGGCTTCGGGCGCACCGGCAACTGGTGGGGCTTCGAGACCGTAGGCGTCGATCCGGACATCGTGCCCATGGCCAAGGGCCTGTCATCCGGCTATTTGCCGATCGGCGCGGTGGCCGTGTCCGAGGACATCACAAACGAGTTCTTCGAACTCGGCGGCGAGTTCTACCACGGCTACACCTATTCCGGTCACCCGGTATCGTGCGCCGTGGCGCTGGAGAATATCCGCATCATGCAGGATGAGGACATGCTCGGCCATGTCCGCGATACCGCGCCGTATCTGGAGGAAAAGATCGGCGCTCTGGCCGATCATCCGCTGGTCGGCGAGGTGCGCAACGTCGGCTTCATCGGCGCCATCGAACTGGTGCGCGACAAGAAGACCCGCGAGCGGTTTGCCGAATGGGGCCGGGTCGGCGGCATCTGCCGCGACCACTGTTTCGCCTCCGGCGTGATCATGCGCGCCTGCTGGGACACCATGGTGTTTTCGCCGCCCCTGTGCCTGACCCGGTCCGACATCGACGCCTGGGCCGAGCTGGCGCAAAAGGCACTCGATCTGACGCTCGAAGATGTCCGCACCGAGATCGCCTGAGATCATTCTTAGTGATTGCGAGTTCGCCGTAACAGGCGCAGAATTGCCGCATAATGCGGCTTAAACCGTGACCTGGCGCATCTGGGAGTTGTGCCGGTCAAACCAAAACGAGGGAGTTACGACATGACATATTCACCAAAGTTCCGGCCCGACCGCCGGTCACTCTTGAAGGGCACCGGCGCCGCCATGGTCGGCCTGACCTTCCTGCCGCGCTTTGCGCTGTCGGAGGAAGAAAAGAAGCTCAATTTCTTCAACTGGGACACCTATATCGGCGAGAACACCCTGGCCGACTTCAATGCCGCCTCCGGCATCGAGGTCAAGATGGACCTTTTCGCCGACAATGCCGAGCTGTTCGCCAAGCTGAAGGAAGGCAACCCCGGCTATGACGTGATCGTGCCGACCAACGACTATGTCGAGCGCATGATCGCCGCCGGCATGGTGGTCGCGCTCGACCATTCCAAGATCCCCAACATGGCCAACATCGATCCGGCCTTCCAGGACGCTGCCTTCGATCCGGGCCGCAAGTTCTCGTTGCCCTACATGTGGGGCACCCAAGGCATCGGCTACCGCAAATCCAAGGTCAAGGAAGAGGACGTCCAGACCTGGGGTGCGGTTTTCGACAACGATGCCTATGCCGGCCGTATCGCCCTGCTGGGTGACGGTGCCAGCGTGATCGGCGCCGCATTGAAATATCTCGGCTTCTCCTTCAACACGGTCGATGCGGGCGAGCTGAAAAAGGCCGAGGAACTGCTCATCGCCGGCAAGAAGAACGTCAAGGTCTACGCCGACGACAACGGTCAGGACCTGCTGGCCTCCGGCGAGGTCGACCTGGCCATGGAATGGAACGGCGACATCATCCAGGTGATGAGCGAGGATGATGACCTGAGCTACATCGTGCCCAAGGAAGGCGGCCTGCTGTGGCAGGATTGCCTGTGCATTCCCAAGGATGCACCGCATCCCAACAATGCTCATGCATTCCTCAACTATGTCCTCGATGCCGACGCCGGCAAGCATATTGCCGAAACCATCGAGTACGCCACGCCGAATGCCGCCGCCAAGGCCAAGATGAGCGACGACTACCGCAACAACCCGGGCATCTTCCCCACCGATGCGGTGATCGCCGCCAGCGAGCCGGGTCTGTACTCCGAGGAGATCGTCAAGACGCGCGCCGAAAGCTGGACCCGTATCCAGGCCGCCTGACGACCGCCTGACGCGGTTTGACAATGCTGCAGGGCCGGACAAAGATAGTCCGGCCCGGCCTTGGGAATTATCGCGTTTGGTTTGGAACTGCGTGTTTTTCGTCAGATGCAGTCAGGTGATCACAGTCAAGCCCACTGCTGTCCAGCTTAGCGGCTACTACTCCTTCCCCCAGAAAGGGGGAAGGTCGGGATGGGGGTTGATGGCGGTGCAAAATACAATGGAATCGTTGTGGTGCAACCGCCATCAACCCCCTCCCTAACCCTCCCCCTTTCTGGGGGAGGGAACAAAGTTGCGCCATAGCGAATCCATCCGGTCAATTGGACGAATCGTTTTTTTGCTTTGACTTGGAAAGGCTTTTCACGCTCATCATGAGGTTGAACCGGACAGCAGCAGGCAAAGCCCGAGGACAGCAAGGTGGTTTCAACCTGATGGTGCCTGGTCATACGCAATAGTTCCGTGGCCTTGAGGGGGGTCCGCATGGAAAGCTGGAAGGACAACAAGCTGGTGTTCTGGGTAACGGCGTTGCCCGGCGTTTTCTGGTTGGTTGTGTTCTTCCTGGTCCCGCTCGGCCTGATCTGGCTGATGTCGTTCGGCGAAAAGACCTCGATTCTCGACATCGAAATCACCGGAACGCTGGCCAATTATGCCCGGACTTTCCAGGCGGTCTATCTGAAGATCATCTGGAAATCCATTTGGATCAGCGTGCTGGCCACCGCGCTGTGCCTGGCCATTGCCTATCCGATCGCCTTCGGCATCTGCTTTTCACCCAAGCGCTGGCGCCCGATCCTGCTCTTGCTGGTCATCCTGCCGTTCTGGATCAACCTGCTGATCCGCACCTATGCGCTGATCGCGGTGTTCCGCACCCGCGGAACGCTCAACTTCACGCTGGAATGGCTGTGGAACCTGGCTTTCCTCGACAAGATCATCGGCCCGTTCCAGCCGCTTGAGCTGCTCTACAACAACGGCGCGGTGATCGTCGGCCTGGTCTATGTGTTCATGCCGTTCATGGTGCTGCCGCTGTATGCGACCATCGAACGGCTCGACCGCTCCTACCTGGAGGCGAGCCTCGATCTCGGTGCCAGCCAGTGGCGCACCTTCTTTTCCGTCACCGTGCCCCTCACCATGCCCGGCATCGTCTCCGGCGTCATCCTGGTGTTCATCCCGATGCTCGGCATGTTCCTGGTGCCCGACCTGCTCGGTGGCACCAACGCCATAATGATCGGCAATGTGATCACCGACCAGTTCAAGGCGGCCAATGACTGGCCGTTCGGCGCCGCCCTGTCGTTTCTGCTGATGTACGTAACCTTTGCCGCCCTCGCCGTGCGCGCCGTCGTGAGTGCCCGGTCCAAGGGCGGGGTAGGGGTATAGCGATGGCCCGGAAAATGAAACGCGGACCTCTCGATTACGGCAAGTCGCCATGGCTGATCGCCTTCGGCATCATCACGTTTCTGTTGCTCTATGCACCGATCGCCCAGCTCATCGTGTTCTCGTTCAACGATTCCAAGCGCAACGTCGTGTGGCGCGGCTTCACGCTGAAATACTACGAGAAGGCCTGGAACGACGTGTCGCTGGTCGAGGCCTTCGTCAACTCGATCACCATCGCCGTCATGTGCACCGTTGTGGCAACGATCATCGGCACCGCCGTGGCGCTGTGGCTGTGGCGCTTCCGCTTTCCCGGCAAGTCGGCGGTCGAAGGCTTCATGGCCCTGCCGATCGTCATCCCGGAAATCTGCATGGGCGTGGCGATGCTGGTGTTCTTTTCCCGCATGGGCCGCTGGATCGGCAGCTTCGAAAGCGGGCCGGTCTACTGGTGGAGTGAACTGTTCTCGATCTGGCCGCTCAATCTCGGCGCGATTACTGCCGCGCATATCGCTTTCACATTTCCCTTTGTCGCGGTGGTCGTGCGCTCGCGCCTGGTCGGCTTCAACCGCGAACTGGAAGAGGCTTCGCGCGATCTCGGCGCATCGGAATGGCAGACCTTCACCAATGTCATCCTGCCCTACATGAAACCGGGCATCATTGCCGGTGCGCTCTTGTCGTTCACCCTGTCGCTCGACGATTTCGTCATCACCTTCTTTTCCGCCGGCCCGGAAACCAACACCTTCCCGGTGAAGGTCTATTCGCTGGTCCGGCGCGGCGTGTCGCCCGACATCAATGCCGCCTCGACGGCGCTGATCGTCATCACCGTCATTGCAACCATCATCGCCATGCGTTTCCAGGCGCCCGACAAACAGGGATAACCGTCGTGTCCGATCCGATTGTTTCCATCAAAGGCATCACCAAGCGCTTTCCCGGCGTCATCGCCGTCGACGATGTCAATGTCGACATCAAGGAGAACGAGTTCTTTGCCCTGCTCGGTCCTTCCGGCTGCGGCAAGACCACCCTGTTGCGCATGATCGCCGGCTTCGAGACCCCGAGCGAGGGCGCGGTGCTGATCGATGGCGAGGACATGTCGGCGACGCCGCCGAACCTGCGCCCGGTCAACATGGTGTTCCAGTCCTATGCCGTGTTCCCGCACATGACCGTGTCGGACAATGTCGCCTACGGCCTGAAGGTCACCGGCACGCCCGCCGCCGAGATCGCCCCTCGGGTGAAGGAGGCCCTGGAAATGGTCCAGCTCGACCATCTCGGCGAACGCAAGCCCGACCAGCTCTCCGGCGGCCAGCGCCAGCGCGTCGCGCTGGCCCGCGCCCTGGTGAAGCAGCCGAAAGTGCTGCTGCTAGATGAACCGCTGTCGGCGCTTGATGCCAAGTTGCGCGAATCGATGCAGCTCGAACTGGCCCGCCTGCAGCAGACCATCGGCATCACCTTCATCATCGTCACCCACGACCAGGACGAGGCCCTGTCGATGGCCGACCGCATCGCCGTGATGGACAAGGGCGCCATCGCCCAGATCGCCACGCCGGAAGCGCTCTACGAACAGCCCAACTCGCGCTTCGTCGCCGACTTCATCGGCAAGGTGAACCTGTTCGACGGCACCGTGACCGGCGCCCGCGGCAAGGCGGTCAGCGTCGACGTCGCCGGGTTCGGCAAACTGTCGATCCCGCATGACGGCGAGGCTTCCGGCAGCGTCTCGCTGGCCGTGCGTCCGGAAAAGATCAAGCTGTCCAAGACCAAACCCAAGGGCGCCCGGATCGCCACCCGCGGCCGGATCGCCGACTGGGCCTATTACGGCAACACCAGCCATATGTACATCGAAACGCCGGACGGTCTGCGCATTGCCGTCAACGTCCAGAACGAAAGCCGCGACACGGTCGACACCGTCGACATGGGCGACACCGTCTGGCTCACCTGGCGGCCGCAAGACACCCTGGTGCTGGACCGGTAGTCCCGGCGGGACTTGCTTTTGGTCTTGCTGACGTGCGTGCCGTGTTGTGGCGACAGCGGTCTTCCATCAGTGAATGGAAACAGGTGCCCGCCGTGCGGCCTTCTTTGGAGTCGGTCGAGCGTAGTGTCGTTACCAAGGCCACTGGTCCAATCTCCTTCCCCCAGAAAGGGGGAAGGTAGGGATGGGGGTTGATGGCGGTACAACCCGGCATACGCTGCGAACTGTGGCACCGCCATCAATCCCCACCCCAACCCTCCCCTTTTCTAGGGGAGGGAACAGTTTGTTGCCAGCTCAAGTACGAAAAAGGTCTGCGGCGAACCGACTGCATCGCAAAGGCGGAACGTGCCTCAGGCGGCCTCGCGGATTTGCATCGCCTTGACATAGGCCGGGCGGGCGCGCACGCGCTTGAGGTAGGCTTGCAGGTTGTCCTGGGGGATGTCCCAGCCGAACATGTTCTGGGCCCAGTTGGCGCAATGTACGGCGATGATGTCGGCGATGGTGAAGTCGTCGCCGGCCAGGTAGGGCTGGTCGCCGAGCCTTTGCGACAGGATATCCATCGAGCGGGAGAATTCGAAGGCGCAGGACGCCTCGACACCTGCGACCCGACGGTCTTCCGGCAGCACGAAACGGTGCTTGGCCGCCGTCCAGCACACGCCGTCCATCTCATCGAGCGCGAAGTGCATGGCGCTGTCCTGCCGTGCCCGTGCGATGCTGCCCGGCTTGTGGGTGAGCGCCTCGTGCTTGTCGGCGAGATAGGCACAGATCGCCGCGGAATCGATGATCACCTCGTCGCCGGACTTGAGGGCCGGACATTTGCCGGACGGGTTGGCGGCAAGCATCTCCGGCGAGCGCGGCGGCGCATCGAGCAGATCGTAATCGGCGCCCAGTTCCTCAAGGCACCACAGGACGCGCACGGCGCGTGTCTTCAGCGAACCGATCAGTGTGTACATGGCTCAATCCCTTCGCCTATCTATCATCAAGCTGTCCTCAAGTACCACTCATAATCGAGAGCGTGAATGTTGAAGTGGTGGTTGTCGCATTCAAAACTTCGTGCGGCGTGAAACACCTTGCACCACTCCTCGCCGAGATAGTCCGGCAGCACGCGGCCCTCATCGAACGCCGCAAGCGCGACCGGCCAGCGGATCGGCAGCTCGACGCCGCCCTCCTGGGCATACCCGTCACCCACCGTTGGCGGTTGCGGATCGATGCCCGCCGTGATGCCGTGATGCATGCCCGCCAGCACTGCGGCGACCACCAGGTAGGGATTGGCGTCGGCGCCCGACACCCGGTGTTCGATGCGCACCGATGCATCCTCTCCACCGGGCACGCGCAGGGGCAGGGTGCGGTTGTCGCCGCCCCAGATGCCCTTGACCGGGGCATAGGCGCCGGGCCTGAGCCGCCGGTAGGAATTGGCATTGGGCGCGAACACCGCCATCGCCTCGGGCATGGTGGACAGAAGGCCGCCGATGGCATGGCGCAGTGTGTCGCTGATCGGTCGGCCGACCGCCGCGTCCATTTCGCCGACCAGAACGTTGTTGCCGTCCTTGTCGACAAGGCTGACATGGACATGCAGGCCCGAGCCGGCGCTGTCGGCGAACGGCTTGGCCATGAAGGTGGCGATGGTGCCGTGATGGCGCGCCACCTGCTTGATCGCCCGCTCCAGCATCACCGCCTGGTCGCAGGCCTTCAGCGCATCGGCCGAGTGATGCAGGTTGATCTCGAACTGGCCGGCGGCGAATTCCGATACGATGGTCTCGGCCGGTATCCCCTGAACCTCGCAGGCCGCATGGATGTCGCCGAGCAGCGCCTCGAAATCGTAGACGTCGTCGAGGCCGTAGACGTTTGTGGTGTTGCTGCGCCAGTTGGTGTGCGGCGAGCGGGCCGGATGCACCTTGCCCTGCGCTGCATCGTCCTGATCGACAAGGTAGAACTCGTACTCGATGGCGATCACCGGCGTCAGGCCGATCTCGGCGAAGCGCTCCAGCACCCGGGCGAGGATGTGTCGCGGATCGGCAAAGTGCGGCACGCCGTCCTCGTCGACCATCGAGGCCAGCGCCTGACCCGTCGGCCGCCTGGCCCAGGGCACCGGCTTGAGCGTGCTGGGCACGGCCTTGCAGAAGTAATCCGGATCGCCGTCGCCGCCGCCGTAGTTGAGGGTGCTGATGTTGCTGCCCGTCCAGTCGAGAATGTAGTTGGAGCCGGGCAGCCGGACGCCTTCGGTATAGAGTTTCCTGACATAGTCGCGGCCCAGTTGCTTGCCGCGCAGGATGCCGTTCATGTCGACCACCATCATGTCGAAAGTGGTGATGTCGGGATGGGCGGCGAGAAACGCCTCGACCTCCTGCAGTGAATTCTGCGCGCTCATGGTCTACCTGTCTGCAATTGCCAATTCGGTTTGAGAAACAGTTGTTTCTTTTGACTTTTTATGAACCTGTGAATGCCATATTATGGGCTGCGGGGCACTTGATTTTTTCACCGATCCAGCCTTCGCAATCAATTCAACGCAAGTCAAAGGTGTATCATGGCGAGCCGCAAGCTCGAGAACTTCATCAAGAAAAACGGCATTGAGGAAGTCGAATGCCTGATCCCCGACATGGGCGGCGTCGCCCGCGGCAAGATCATTCCGGCCAACAAATTCGTGTCGGGCATGAGCTCGCGCGGCCTGCGCATGCCGGAGGAAATTTTCATCCTTACGGTGACCGGGCGCTATGTCCAGGATGCCGACAGCACCAATCCGGCCGGCGCCGACATCTACATGCGCCCCGACGAAAAGACCATCCGCATGGTGCCGTGGTTCGAGGAACCGACCGCCCAGGTGATCTGCGATTGTTACTATCTCGATGACAGCTCGGTGGACATCGCGCCGCGCGCGGTTCTGCGCCGGGTGCTTGAGCTTTATGCCGAGCAGAACTGGCGTCCGATCGTCGCGCCCGAGCTCGAATTCTATCTGGTCACAAAGAACGACAACCCGGACTATCCGCTGGAACCGCCGGTGGGCATTTCCGGCCGCAAGGAGTCGGCCGGCCAGGCCTATGGCGTCGATGCCGCCAGCGAGTTCGAGGAGGTGATCAACCGGATCTACGACTATTGCGAGCCGCACGGCATCGACATCGGCACCCTGTCGCACGAAAGCGGGCCGGCCCAGCTTGAGATCAACTTCAACCACGGCGACCCGATGGAGCTGGCCGACCAGGTGTTCCTGTTCAAGCGCGCCGTGCGCCAGGCGGCCCTGAAGCACGGTATCTTCGCCACCTTCATGGCCAAACCGCATGAGGGCGAGCCGGGCTCGTCGATGCACGTTCATCAGTCGGTGGTCAACGCCAAGAACGGCAAGTCCCTGTTCGTCACCAAGTCGGGCAAGGAAAGCCGGCTGTTCCTGTCGCATATCGCCGGCCTGCAGCGCTACATGGGCGCGGCGATGCCGTTTCTGGCGCCGAATGTGAACTCCTACCGCCGTCTGGTGCCCTATTCGGACGCCCCGACCAATGTGCACTGGGGCCGCGACAACCGCACCGTGTCGCTGCGCGTGCCGAGTTCCGACCGCCAGGCCATGCGGGTCGAGAACCGCGTTGCCGGCGCCGACGCCAACCCCTACCTGGCAATCGCCGCGACGCTCGCCTGCGGCTACATCGGCATGATGGAAAAGCTCAAGCCCGGCAGCCCGGTGGAAGGCTCCGCCTACCGCTACGCCCACACCCTGCCGCTGCACCTGGAGGATGCGCTGTCCAAGCTCAACTACACCAAGCCCTTCAAACAGGTGTTCGGCGAACGCTTCGTCGAGGCCTATCAGGAGGTCAAGGAGTTCGAGATGGAGCAGTACCGCGAGGTGATCTCATCCTGGGAACGCGAATTCCTGCTGCTCAACGTGTGATGCCGACGGCTAACGACCCTCCCCCTTGTGGGGAGGGTGGGCAGTGCGCAGCACTGACCGGGTGGGGTGAGTGGCAATCGCATTTTGCAGGATTGGCCGCGACCGGCCACTCCTGCCCCCACCCCTAACCCCTCTCCACAAGGGGGAGGGGAACGTGCCGCAGCCGTGTTGCAAGCTGTTGCCCGGGACCGCTATTGCGATTGCCCCGCATTCCTGGGGCAAGGAGAGAACCCGGTCTACTGGGCCGGCATGCTGAAATACGGTCGTGATCCGTCGGCTGACGTCGCCCGCCACAGGCCGCGTTGCTTCTGCTTGGCTTCTTCCATTTTCGATCTGTAGGCAACAGGCGCGCCCTTGGGGGCCACGGCCCAGCCGGCATGGAGCTGGCCGTAGGACAGGTCGTAGCCGTCCGCTGTGCAGCGGTGGGTTTTCCCCTCTGCCTCATGGCAGACGACATGGGCGCCGACGGTGATGTCAATCAGCCCCGCCCGGGCCAGCACGCCGCAGTCCAGCGTCTTGCCGCGCAGGACGCAGTCGGCGCCCAGCTCAGGCACGGCGATATCCGCAAGGCGCACCTCGCGCCCGGCCACGACCATCGTCGCGCCGTCGATGACGGAGGCGGTTCCCGTGACGGCGTCGCCGGCCAGCGCACCACCGGCCAAGGCGACCAACACGGCGGCGCCGATGCTGCTGCGTAAGCATGCCATGCACTTTGCTCCACAAAAAGGGCCTGCGCCGGGTGTTACGCCGCCGCAGGTCCGGATTGCTCAGTCAGCCATACCGTCGGTATGATCCCTCGCCTTGAGGAAGACCGTTGTCACACCAACTCGGCACACCAGTCGGAAAAGCTACCGCTGGCACAGCCAGTGCTAGTTGCGCACCTCTTCCGGCAGGAACAGCATGAAGTCGTTGTCCTCGCCGCCGACATGGCAGTCGTGACAGAAGGCCATGCCGGCCGAGTTCTTGGCATTGGTCACACCGAACGTGCCGCCGCCGGGCATCACCATGGCATAGCGCCAGTCGGCGGTGTCCTTGTTCCAGCCTTTGGTCATCTTTTCCATGATGAACAGCGGGCCCATGGTCGCCTGGCCGTTCTTGCCGACGGTATAGCTCGGCTTGGCCAGCGTCGATCCGATCGGCATGGCTGTCACCTGGTCGTACTTGCCGTAGGTCTTCCTGGCGATCTTGTTGGCGTAGTTCTGCACGAACCGTCCGCCATGCGTATCGCTGCGGTAACCGTGCTTGGCGAAGCTGGCCCACTTGCCCCACCTGGCGGTCGCCCAGTGCTCGCCGCCCTTGTAGGTCTTGACCAGCTGTGGCTTCAGACAGTCGTAGAGAGCGGCTTGTTCGGCAGCTGTCAGATCGGCACCGCCGCCTGCTGCCGCACACGGATTGCAGGGATTGCACGGGTTGCATGGATTGGCTGCCGCGCAGGGGTTGCACGGATTGCATGGGTTTGAAGCCTTGGCCGCCGCACAGGGGTTGCACGGGGAGGCGGTCTTCAAACGTGGCACATAGCATTCCGTAGCCCCGGCGCTCTTGCCGCCGGCCGCGCATGGGTTGCATGGGTTGCAGGGATTTGCCGCACCGCATGGATTGCACGGATTCGCAGCCGCACACGGGTTGCACGGGTTACATGCGGCCTTGGCGGCTGCGCATGGGTTGCAAGGGTTGCAAGGATTGCAGGCTGCCTTGGCGGCCGCGCACGGGTTGCACGGGTTACATGCGGCCTTGGCGGCTGCGCATGGGTTGCAGGGATTGCACGCTGCCTTGGCGGCTGCGCATGGGTTGCACGGGTTACATGCGGCCTTGGCGGCTGCGCATGGGTTGCAGGGATTGCACGCTGCCTTGGCGGCTGCGCATGGGTTGCACGGGTTACATGCGGCCTTGGCGGCTGCACACGGGTTGCAAGGATTACATGCGGCCTTGGCGGCTGCGCATGGGTTGCAGGGTTTGCACGCTGCCTTGGCGGCTGCGCATGGGTTGCACGGGTTACATGCGGCCTTGGCGGCTGCGCATGGGTTGCAAGGATTGCACGCTGCCTTGGCGGCTGCACACGGGTTGCACGGATTACATGCGGCCTTGGCGGCGGCGCACGGGTTGCATGGATTGCACGGGCTGCACGAAGCCGCCACCTTGAAAGAACCCAGGGCAACACCGGTCAACGCGCCCAGCCCGCCGGGAACGCCGGAAGGAACAAACTGGCTTGCCCCGCACGGGTTGCACGGGTTGCAGGGATTGCACGGGTTGCAGGGATTGCATGGGTTGCACGGATTGCAGGACGCGACCTTGAAGCTGGCCGTCGGGTTCACACTGGCGGACGTGTTGCCGGGAACGCCGGAAGGAACAAGCTGGCTTGCTCCGCACGGGTTGCAAGGATTGCAGGGATTGCACGGGTTACAAGGGTTGCACGGATTACAGGATGCGACCTTGGTGCGGGCCGTTGGGTTTGCGTTGACGGAGCTGCCGGAGGGCGCGCCTTGGGGAGCAAGCTGGTTGCCGCTGCATGGGTTGCAGGGATTGCACGGGTTGCAGGGATTGCAAGGCTTGCAGGCGCTACACGACGCCATGACCTCGGTGACGCTGACGCCGGCGACGACCGCCACGGCGGCAAAGCCACTTGCAACGACGATGGCCATCGGCACGGCAGCGGCGGTTGAAAGCAGCTGTTGACGTGTGGATTTCATGAAGTAGGTCCCTCCGGGTTTGCTTTTTGTCGTTTTGCCCCGGCGCGCGCCGGTAGCGGATTGAAAACTGTCAGCTCACCCTAAGGCTTCGCCGGCATAGGTGGAGTCAATTCAATGTCAACCGACAGTCACATTGATGTGAACGTTTTTCGGACGGCGGAACGGGCAATTGTCGCGGCAGGATAGCTACTCGCGGACCAGCCGGAAGCCGATCAGGATGTGCTTGATGTGATCGGGCCGGGAATGCCGCGCCGCCGGCCGGCACACCCCGCAGCCCTTGTCGTCCCACGATCCGCCCTTGACGATGTGGCGACCGTCGCCGGCCTGGGTCGATGTCCACTCAAACACCTGGCCGGCCGCATCGAGCATGCCGAACGGGCTGGCGCCGGCTGCAAACATGCCCACCGGCACAGTGCTGAAGGGGCCCCGGTCGTAGCTGTTGAGCAGCGCAGGGTCATATGTGTCGCCCCACGGAAAACGCCTGCCGTCGATGCCGCGCGCCGCCTTCACCCACTCGTCTTCGCTGGGCAGCCGCCAGCGCTGGCCGGTCACCCCGCTAAGCCACTTTGCAAATGCCCGCGCATCGTCGATTGACACCAATACAACCGGATGGGCTTCGCGACCCTTGGGGCCATCGGCGCTGCGCCATCCGTAGCGCAACGTGCGCATGAACCGGTGATTGAGGCGGTAGCCCCTCCATTCGGTTGGCGTCACCTGCGGCCGCCGGTGCCCGGTGGCCTTCACGAAGGCGGAATAATAGGCATTGGTGACCGGCCTGCGCATGATGGAAAAGCCATTGAGGTGCTTTTCGCGGCGCGCGCCCTCGCGGTCGTACCAGCCCTGCTTGCGGGTGACCGAATGGCCGTAGGCAGCTTCATCGAGCCGATAGGCCGCCTCGCGCTCGGCGGCATCCGAGCCGGCAACGAACGGACCGGCGGGAATGTCGACGACGGCGGGCGGCGCGAAACTCGTTTCGGTGTGACCGGCACCCGCAGCCGCCAGGATGAACACCAGTGCCGCGGCCAGCGGCCCAAGCCGGCGCATCACGCGCTCTTGCGGTCCTGGCCGAGCGCGGCATCGACCAGTGCCAGCTGCTGGTCGACGTCGATCTTGACGATCGAGGTGATTTCCAGATCGCGGTCTTCGTAGACGTCGGTTCCCGGCCGGCTGACCGCCCAGGTCCGGATCGACCTGTCGCGCTCTTCCAGCAGCGCCTTGATCTGCGGCCGGAACAGTTTCAGCATCGCGGTGATCCACTGGTTGGTCGCCAGGCACGGATAGGTGTGGTCGATCTCGAACCGGTCGAGCATCGCGATGGCATCGCCGGCGCTGTAGAATGTCTCGTCGGTCACCCAGCGGTTGGTGGTGAACAGTCCGATGGGAAAGCCCGGCCCGTCCATCGAAATGGCGACGAAATGCGCCAGCGCATCATTGCCCACCGGCCGCTTGGCCTTGCCGGCATAGGGCACCGGCTCGATGCCCGCCGGCATGCCCTTGGCGCGCAGGAACGTGTGGAAGTGGCCATGCTCACCGCTCTCCGGCCGGTGCGCGTGATAATAGTACTGCGCGTGGCTGATGCTGTCGTAGACATCGCCCTTGGGATAGTGGTCGAGTTCGTAGAACGTGCCCTGATGGGCCAGGCACTGGCCGACCAGGTTCTGGCTTGCCCGC
This sequence comes from Aestuariivirgaceae bacterium, assembly GCA_965216335.1. GTDB lineage: Bacteria > Pseudomonadota > Alphaproteobacteria > Rhizobiales > Aestuariivirgaceae > JAHEJE01. The sequence continues at coordinate 3,445,632 of OZ244154.1, forward strand.
TGCAGCACCCGGTAGCTCTCGTGGATCGCAGCACCGGCGCTGCGCATTTCCAGGAGCCGCTCGCGCGACAGGGCGGAAATCGCCTTGCCGGCGTCGAATGTCATATCTGTTTCACTCATGCAATTGTATGTAGCGTAATTCAGCCATGCTGCAAAACATGCTCTTTCAACACTGCGTGAAGGGCATCTACATGAAGGGCATCTAAGAGTGTCACTTGCCTAGCCCCCGGGCCGTTGTGGTATGCTGCGGCGTGATTGCGAAACCGGGGAGCCACATGAATAGCCTGAGCGTCTTGAGCCTGCATTGCCGTACGATGGCATTTGCCGGTGTGCTGATTGCGATGTTGTCACTTGCCGCGCCGGCCTTTGCGGCCAAGAGCGGTCTGGCGCCCGGCCTGGCCGAGACCAAGGACGCCATCGTCGACATCCTGACCAGCCAAGAGCGCCTGCCGGGCCACCTGCAGCGGGTGCGCAAGACCCTGACCGCCCACTACATCGACAACGATGCCCCGGTCTATTGGGTCGGTACCGGCCGCATGAACCCGTTCTTGCAGCGGCTGCTGCTTGCCGATGAGGACGGGCTTAAGCTCGAGGACTACCCCGCCGACTACCTGCTCGCCCTGCGCGACAGCATCGACGCCACCGACCCGCTGTCGGCGGCCTATACCGAACTGTCCTTTGCGGCCTATTTCCTGCGTTATGCCGCCGATCTCAAGACCGGCCGTTTCATCCCCTCGAAGATCGATCCCAAGCTGTTCCAACCGCGCCGCAAGCTTGATCGGATCGCTCTTCTGGAAAAGCTCAACGAGTATCAGGACCCGAACCGCTACCTCTCCAACCTGGAGCCGCACAGCCCGCATTACCGGGCGCTCAAGACGCTTCTGCGCCAGTACCGCGCCCTGACCGATGCCGGCGGCTGGCAGCCCATCCCGATGGGCAACACGCTCAAGCCCGGCATGTCGGATCCGCGTGTACCGGCTATTCGCGAGCGTCTCGTCAAATCCGGCGATCTGGTACCGGTCGCCGTTGCCGAGCCTGAGCTCTACGACCCGGCCCTGGCGCTCGCCGTCGAGCAGTACCAGCGCCGCCACGGCCTCAACGACGAAGCCATCGTCGGCAAGCTGACCCTGACCCAGATGAACGTGCCGGCCACGGAGCGGGTGCGCCAGATCATCGTCAACATGGAGCGCTGGCGCTGGATGCCCGAGGACATGGGTCACCGGCACATCATGGTCAACATCGCCGCCTTCGAGCTGCAGCGCGTCAACTCCGGCTCGGTCATCGAGCGCATTCCCGTCGTCGTCGGCAAGCCCTACCATCAGACGCCGGTGTTCTCAGACCAGATGGAGTATCTCGAGTTCAACCCGACCTGGACCGTGCCGCGTAGCATCGCCACCAAGGAGATGCTGCCGAAGCTGAAAAAGAACCCCAATGCATTGGGCTCGACCTACGAGCTGCTGGCCGGCGGCGAGAGCATCCCGTTCTCCGGCGTCGACTTCAACCAGTACACGGGGTCGAGCTTCCCCTACACGATCCGCCAGCGCCCGGGCGAGAAGAATGCCCTCGGGCGGGTCAAGTTCATGTTCCCCAACAAGCATGCCGTCTACCTGCACGACACGCCCTCGCGCAGCCTGTTCCACAAGAACACCCGCGCCTTCAGCCACGGCTGCGTACGGGTCTACAAGCCTATAGAGCTGGCCGGGAAGGTGCTGGCCGATGTGCCGAAATGGTCGCCAAAGCGCATCAAGCAGACGCTGGCCTCCGCCAAGACCACCCGCGTCAAGCTGCCGGCCAAGATCCCCGTCCACATCATCTACGCCACCGCCTACCGCGGCGAAGGCGGCTCGGTCGAATTCCGGCCCGACATCTACGGGCGCGACAAGAAGCTGTACCGGGCACTGTTTGGCAAGCCGACGTCCTGAGATGTAAGGCAAGGGTTGACACATCTTATGTAAGGCGTTAACTTACACGCACGATCGTAAGTTTCCGGCACAAGAGGCTACAGGCTTTTTGGGAGACCGGATCGACCAGAGGCATCAATGCGCAGTGGGCGGGCCGTCTGGAGCGTATTCTTGATGCGCTCGACCGCGCAACTCAGCCGGCCGATATGGATATGCCGGGGTTTCGGTTCCATTCACTGATCGGCCGCGACGCCGGCCGCTTCAGCGTGTCGGTCTCTGGATAACGTAGAGAGTCTTTCGCACATTTGCCTGATGCGGTGGTTCCTTTCACACTGAGTGAGAGGAGCGAGACGATGAGTGATGATACGGAGACCAAGGCGATGGGTCAGGTGATCCAGATCGACGAGGCGCGGATACGCGATCACCTTGGCGAGATGGTGCGCGGCACGGTTGAAGAAGCCTTGAATGCGATGCTGGATGCCGAGGCCGACCGGTTGTGCGGGGCTGGCCGGTATGAGCGCAGTGAGGCTCGGACCGACACACGCGCTGGCAGCTACGACCGGTCGCTTCACACCAAGGCCGGCGCGGTCAAGCTGAAGGTGCCGAAGCTGCGGCGACAAACATTCGAGACGGCGATCATAGAACGCTACCAGCGCCGCGAGAGCAGCGTCGAGGAAGCTTTGATCGAGATGTATCTGGCGGGTGTTTCGGTGCGCCGGGTCGAAGACATCACCGAGGCGCTGTGGGGCACGCGGGTGAGCCCGTCGACGGTGTCGAACCTCAACAAGAAGATCTATGCCAAGATCGAGGAATGGCGCCACAAGCCGATTGAGGGCTCACATCCGTATGTCTTTCTCGATGGTATCGTGATGAAGCGCTCATGGGCCGGTGAGGTGCGCAACGTCTCGCTGCTGGTGGCGATTGGCGTGACCTCGGATGGCTATCGCGAGGTTCTGGGCATCTGCGAGGGGGCCAAGGAGGACAAGTCCGGATGGTCGTCGTTCCTGCGCCATCTGGTGGACCGGGGCCTGAATGGTGTGGAGCTGGTGGTATCAGACGCCTGTCGTGGCCTGGTGGAGAGCGTTGCCGACTATCTGCCCGAGACCCGGTGGCAGCGCTGCATGGTGCATTTCTATCGCAATGTCTTCAGTCATGTGCCGGCAGGCAAGATGCGCCAGGTGAGCCACATGCTGAAGGCCATCCATGCCCAGGAGAACCGGCAGGCGGCCACCGACAAGGCCGAAGCGGTCGCGGCCGAGCTGCGCCGCCAGCGCATGGGCAAGGCGGCAGAGCTGGTTGAGGACAAGATTGGCGAGACGCTGACCTTCTATGCGTTCCCGGACAGTCACTGGATCAAGTTGCGCACCAACAATCCGCTGGAGCGGCTGATGCGCGAGATCAGACGGCGAACCAGGGTGGTCGGGGCTTTCCCGGACGGACAATCCTGTCTCAACCTGGCTGCAGCCAGGTTGAGACACATTGCTGGAACCCAGTGGTCAACGAGGCGCTACATGAACATGGACCCGCTGACTGCAATCCAAGGAACCGCCGGCATGACAAAAAGTGCGAAAGACTCTGGTACCACTGGATCAAGTTGCGCACCAACAATCCGCTGGAGCGGCTGATGCGCGAGATCAGACGGCGAACCAGGGTGGTCGGGGCTTTCCCGGACGGACAATCCTGTCTCAACCTGGCTGCAGCCAGGTTGAGACACATTGCTGGAACCCAGTGGTCAACGAGGCGCTACATGAACATGGACCCGCTGACTGCAATGAAAAACCAACCCCAAGGAACCGCCGTCGCATGACAAAAAGTGCGAAAGACTCTGGACACTACCGGTCTCTGCCAACTGGCGAATTACATTTGCCTTCGACGGGCCTGACGCAAGCCACGTCGACCTTGAGGATTACCACTGATGAGCACAAGAAACCCGAACCGCTGCCCGACGCATCCGGGCGCGTTGTTGCGTGAAGACGTCTTGCCGGCATTGGGCAAGACCAAGACCGAGATTGCCAGAGCCCTCGGCATCTCGCGCCAGACGCTCTACGACATCCTCAACGAACGCCAGCCCATCACCCCGGAAATGGCCCTGCGTATCGGCAAACTCTGCGGCAACGGCCCCAACCTGTGGCTCGGGATGCAGGCTGCCCATGATCTTTGGGTGGCCGGGCGGAAGGTGAAGGTGGATGACATTCCGACGTTGGGGGAGGTGGGGTGAGACAGCTTTGCCCTCTCATGGTTCATCATGCATCTTGTTCCAGGCCAAACTCCTGGACTAGGAAGTCAACAGTAGCCTGATCTCTAAGTTTGCAAACGACGTTTTGGTTTGCAAATGCACCTTTGAATCGTTTGGCTTGCCCCGGTTCAAAGGTTTTGTGCCAGTTGACGCCTACTACATACTCCGCGAGGTCGGGATCGTTGCTGTCATGGTCGAAACCTTTCGCCTCAAGTTGTTGATCGAGAAGTAAGCCATTTTGAGTCTCGAAGAGACAAGCTGGCGTTTTTTCGGACGTTACAGTCCCATACCCGATATAGCCGTTGCCTTTGTCGTATGCGAATATCTTGTCTCCGATGGAGAGCTGGTCGAGGCGTTTGGAATAAAAACTGCCACCGCCAGCCGCGACAAAGCCATACCGCTTATAGTCTTCCCAACTGCGGTGTGCATCAAGGCCGCAATTCACGAAATAATACCCTGTCCAGGGAGGTCGGACCCTTTTTTCTGACCGCTCTACCACTTCATCTTGATCGAGCAAGAAGTCTGTGGTTAGCCATTCCTGACCATCGGATTCGAACACATTGAAGAACGCGGTATTGATGCTCACCCCGTGCTCTTCCGACAGATACTCGACGATGCGACGGGATGCCGGATCAAGTTCGCCTGCCACGATCAACAAAGAATGAGAACCATTCAGCCGCTCGGGTATCCGCTCTCCAAAATGCTCTTGAAATACTGTTGCCAAGCGTTTGGATAAAAAATTTTCAGCAATTTCATATACTTGTGGCGTGGAAAGCGTGCGAGCCCAAGATGCGTAATCAAGCACCTGTGCAACAATCTCACGGGCGGTACGATTCTTTTTCAACTCAATTACGATTAATCCACCATTTTGATCCAAACCCAGCAGATCAATATAGTTGCTTTGACCGGTGACAACCTGTCGCCCAATAATTATTGCGTCGAGTCCTAGAAGGTTGGGGTTTTCAGCGACCCAGTCTTCGATGAATCGCTCTTGCGACAAGGTAGTTGGTCTTGCCTTGTGCAGTTGCCCATCTTGAATTTTGTACAAACTGGTCAACTCGAATACACCTCCTGCAAGTTGCTTACACCAAACGACGGTGAGATTGAATGCAAGACAAGCAAAGGTTGTTGCGCTTCACCCACCCCGCAACCCGCTTATCGTCGTGAACGCCGACACTGCCTCCAGGCTCGACTTCACCTCCACCACGCACGGCCCCTCGACCGCCAGGGCCTCGGCGACCTTTGCGGCGACGTCGTCGCCCAGTTCTATGGTCAGCGCGGTGACGCCGAAGGACTTGGCCCAGGCGGTGAAGTCGGGGTTGTGCAATTGGGTGCCGGAGACCCGGGTCGGGTAGTTCTTTTCCTGGTGCGTGCGGATGGTGCCGTAGGAGGCGTTGTTGGAGATGAATATCTTGGGGGTGGCGCCGTATTGAACGGCGGTGGCGATTTCCTGGGCGGTCATCAGCGCGCCGCCGTCGCCGACGACGCAGATCACCGGCCGGCCCGGCTCGGTCAGGCTGGCGGCGACGGCGCCGGGCACACCGATCCCCATGGCGCCGGCGATGGAGCCGATCATCATGTTGGACGGTTTCAGTTTCCAGTGCCGGTGCACCCAGCTCGACATGTTGCCGGCATCGGTGACGACGACAGCATCGCCGGGGGCCTGCCGGGCGAGCTCATGCACCACCTGGCCGAAGTCGACCCCGTCCTCGGGCTCGGGTGAAACGAAGGTGGTGAAATCGGCGATGAAGCCGTGCACGCTTTGCGCCCAGTCGCGTCGGGCGTCCGTCGCCGTGCCGGGCATCTCGTTGAGCAGCTCAAGGATGCCTGCCGGGTCGCCGATGATGCCGAGGTCGGTGCGCGTCACCAGGCCGATGGGACCGCCGTCGGGATAGATGTGCACGAACGGCTGGTCCGGCTGCGGCGCCCGCGGCAGGGTGTAGTTGAGCGAGGCGATGTCGCCGAGCCGCGCCCCGCAGCCGATGACCAGATCGGCCCTGGCCAGCAGCTCCTTGTGGGCGGCCGGGTTGCCAAACCCGAGATGGCCGGCATAGAGCGGCGAGGCATTGTCGAAGGTGTCCTGGTTCTTCCAGGTGCAGGCGACCGGCACATGATGGTGCGCGGCGAACCGGGCCAGCGCATCGGCCGCGCGCGGCCCACGCATGAAGGCGCCGGACATCAGCAGCGGCCGTTCGGCCTTCTTGAGCATCTCGTAGATGGCCTCGGCATCGTGCGGGTCGGCGCCCGGGCGGTGAACCGGGTAGGACGCCGGCATTGCCGTGTCGGTCAGGTCGGACAGCACGTCTTCGGGCAGCGATATCGCCACCGGGCCCGGTACGCCGGAGGCCGCCAGGTGGAACGCCCGTGCCAGCGTCTCGGCCATCTTGCCGGCATCGAAAACCTCGAACACCCCCTTGGCGATGTCGGCAAAGAAATGCGAGTAGTCGATTTCCTGAAACGCATGCCGGCCGCGCTCCTGGCGCGACACCTGGCCGATCAGCAGCACCACCGGCACGGCATCCTGCTGAGCCACGTGCATGGCGATGGAACCGTTGGTGGCGCCGGGTCCACGGGTCACCGCGTAGACGGCGGGCCTGCGGGTGATCTTGGCTTCCGACAATGCCATGAAGCCGGCGCCGGACTCGTGCCGGCAGACGATGGTTTCGATCTGCGAAGAGTCGTACAGCGCATCGAGCAGCGCCAGGTAGCTTTCCCCCGGCACGCAGTAAAACCGTTCGACACCGTGCGCCTCAAGGCCCTGCACGATCAGATCGGCAACTCTCGTTCCCATGACACGTTCCCCGTCGAGAATGATGATTCAAGACGGCACCTAGCCATGTTCGGCTGCGACTTGCAACGGCTGAAAAGGGCTGGAGCGGATCGTTTCTAATTGGTTGCCTGACGAGCCCGTGACCGCAGTTGCTCCAGGCGCAGGATTGCAGCCTCGTAGCCACCGGATGCGGCCTGCTCGTACCAGTGCAGCGCCAGCCGTGGATCCGGCTGCGGACCGATGACGTCCATTCCGCCAAGCACTTCCGGATCATAGGTCCGGGCCAGCTGGAAGGCCGATCCGGCATCGCCGAACTGCACGGCCTTCAGGAAGAAGGCACGGGCGCCGGGTATGTCGCCGATCATCAGCCGCTCGCCGGCCCGCTGGCGCAGGTCCGGTGCGCGCGGATCGAGCACCTGCCGCTTGACGGCCGGCGCCGGCGCAGCTTTGCGCGTTGTGTTCACATTGGCCTTGGGCGCTGTTTCAACCGTGACCGTGCTCGTGGCCGTTGCCGTGGCTGGCGGCTGGGGCAGGGCGGCGGTATAGGTCGCGGTTCCGCTGTCGATGCGTGCCTGCACCGGCTTTTGCGCTTCTGCCGGGGTGACCGGCTTGATGGTCTGCATCTGGTGCGTTGCGGCCACCGCCGGGCGCGGACCTGCGGCATCCTGCAACTGAAGCAGTACGATGCCGAGCCCGACGCCGCACGACACGGTCAGGGCCGCGGCAATCGCCATGGCCCGCCGGCGGTCAGTACGCTGGCCCTCGCCGTCGTCGAACCACGCCGGCATTTCGAACCTCGGATCGCGCGGGCTTTCGGTAGCCTGCGTGCGCCGCAAAGGCTGGACGCCCCGGCCGGCCTCTGCGTGGTTCTCGTTGCAGGGCGTATCGTTCCAGAAGAAATGCGGCGTCGGCCGCGGGGCCGGCGCGGGTGGCGTCATCTGGTGCGCTGCCGGCTGGTGTGCCTGGGGCTGGTGCACCTGCGGACGCTGATGCACTTCCTCCTGGTAAGGGATGCTGTGCTGTCCCGGCTCCAGGGCGCTGTAACCTGTATCGGCATTGTAGCCGGCGTCGGCGCTGCGGCCGGCAGCCGGCTCATCGTCGGGCCACACGCTTTCCGGGAACGGATGGGCGAACCGTTCTTTCAAAGACTGTCTCATGTCGCCAACTCCTTGGCTCTGTACACCCCCGGCCCCATTGCTGTCACTGCCCGTCCCGCCGCTGCGGCTCCACCAGCAATGCCTTGAATTGCGTGCGCAGTTTGTGCAGCCGGTCGTTCGACACCCGTGCGGTGCCGGCCTCGGCCAGTGCTGCGGTTGCTGCGCGGTGACGTTCGAACCCCGGCAACTGAGCGCTCAATGCCACCGAACGCCAGGCGGCATGATTGGGTTTGCTGCGCAGTTGATCCAGATTTGCCGCCATGGCCTTGACCAGGTCCGCCAGGCGGTCATGTCCCTTCGAGCGCACCGGCCAGTTGTAGCCGATCAGCGCCGTGCCGACGGCGACCGTTTCTACCGTGCGCCCCGGTGCGATCAGGCCGGCATAGTCGGCCTGTTGCAGCCAGGCCGGCTGATAATGCCGCGCCATTTGCACCGAATAGGGCACCGGCATCAGTTTCAGGCCATCGGCCTCGGTGATGGTTTCCAGCAGCCGCGACGGCGCTGAATCGATGTAGACCATGGCGTCGATCTCGCCGGTCTTGAGCTTGGCGATCGCCGTTGTGGCGTCGAACTCGGTCGCGGTGAAGCCGACCCCGGCCGCTTCCAGCACCGCCTGGGCGGTGACCTGGAACCCCGAGCCGGGCAGGCCGGTATTGATCCGCCGCCCGTTCAACGTATCGAGCGAAGTTTGCTCATGGCGCACCAACAGGTGAAACGAAGAGGGCTGCAGCGTCGTCAGGTAGCTGAACTTCTCCAGCAGCTCGGCAACGAGCTTGTTGCGCGCGGCATGTTCGAACACATCCGTCTGCACCACCGCGGCATCGGTGCCCTTGATGGTCAAAAGGTCGTTGAGGTTCTGCAGCGGGCCGCGCCCGGCGATCGGTACGATGCGCAAACCATCGTCCTGCACCGCTGCCGACAATTCGGCTAGATGATGCAGGCCGGAACTGCGCACCGGGCCGCCGATAATGCCGATGGTTTGAACATCTTCAGCCGCTACGGCGTCAGGGGCCGGTTGACCGGGCACAACTGCAAACGCCATCGCGCCTGCAAGCGCGAACGGTCTCAAAGCCCTCAAAACTTTGCCAGAAAAGCCCGGCAAATCATCCTCCACTCACTCACCCCGGCCAGTCCAAAACGGGACTCTTGCCAGCCTGGAAGACCACAACGAGGTCCCCCTAGGGAATATAACCGATAGAAATGCCGCAAAAATAGGGCAGACCTCCGGCTGGTCCAGATGCGCACGCCATCTGGTCCTTCCACTCCACCTTGAACTGTGCCATTTCTCCCATAGTTAATGAACCGTAAACGGACAATATGGTAAACCTAAGACATTATTCGGAAATTGCCAAGTCGAAGCCTCGCACGGTCGTGCTGCCCGAGGCGCAGGATGCCCGCGTGCTGGCCGCCGCACGGCAACTGGTCGACGCAGGCGTGTGTGCTGTGACGCTGCTGGGCGAGGCCGAGGAGATCGGGCACGCCGCGCAAAACCACGGCACGACGCTCAAGGGTATCGACATTGTCACCCCAAAATCGAGCCGGCACCTGGCGCGCTTCGCTGAGCTTCTGGACACCCGCAACCGCAAGATCGACCTGGCAACGGCTGAGACCATGGTCACCGACCCGCTGATCCATGCCGGCCTGATGGTTGCCGAAGGCCACGCCGATGCGATGATCGCCGGTGCGGTTACCGAGACCGGCAAGGTGATCTCGGCCGGGCTGAAGACCGTGGGGATGGCCGAGGGCATGAGCCGGCTGTCGAGCTATTTCCTGATCAACGTGCCCGATTTCATGCGCTCCGGTCCGCGCACCTTCATCTTTGCCGACTGCGCCGTCAACGTCGACCCGGACGCCGAGCAACTCGCCGACATCGCCATTGCCTCGGCGGCAAGCGCGGCAATGCTGCTCGACAAGGAGCCGCGCATCGCGCTGTTGTCGTTCTCCACCCACGGCAGCGCCCGCGCCGAACAGGTCGACAAGGTGACCGCGGCACTGCAACTGGTGCGCCAGCGCGCGCCCGGCCTGGCCATCGACGGCGAACTGCAGGCCGACGCCGCCTTCGTCCCCGCCGTTGCCGAACGCAAGGCCAGGGGCGGGGCAGGGGTCGCCGGCCGGGCCAATGTGCTGATCTTTCCCGACCTCAATTCCGGCAACATCGGCTACAAACTGGTTCAGTACATGGCCAATGCCGAAGCCATCGGCCCGTTCTTCCAGGGCTTCGCCAGGCCGGTCTGCGATCTGTCGCGCGGGTGTTCGACGGAGGATATCGTGGCCGCCACGATCATCATGCTGGCGACGGCGGGGTGAACCACAGCTGCAGTCCGAGCGGCCGTCGAGCAGGGGCCCGCGGATTCTGAGGCGGGCAGAGTAATGCCGGCCGGTGAGGCGCGCGACAGGGTCAGACAGCCCGCCTCTGGCCACAAGAATTCTAGCCTTACACCATCCCCGCCACCGTCCGTGCCATGCCCGCCAGCGCCAGGACGATCAGCAGGCCGAGCACCATGCGGCGGAAGGTTTCCGGGCTGGCGCCGAGGAAGTGTTTGCTGCCGGCCCACACACCGAGCGAAAAGATCGGCGCGATGAGCGCGAGCGTCCACACACTGGTCCAGGTGAGCAGTCCGCTGACCGCCAGCGAGGTGGCGGAAATCGCGTTGACGAAAAAGAAGTAGAACACCAGTGTGGCCCGCATGCGGGCCGGGTTGGTGTCGCCGGAGATGAAGAACGTGGCGACGACCAGACCGCCGATGCCGGCCGCCCCGTTGGCGATGCCTGAGCCGAAGCCGATGGCGGCGGTCTCGGCCTTGCAGGTCAGCCGGGTGCGCCGCCAGCCGGCCAGCAGGGCGGTGGAAATCGCCAGCACCAGCGACTGGATCGTCAGCTTCATCACTTCGACCGGGATGATGAAATGGGTGGCGACGCCGAACGGGCTGCCGACCATCGCCCCGCCGGCCAGCGGCTTCAACTCGTCCCAGCCGATCTGCCGCCAGATCGACACCACCAGCAGCAGGCTGGCGTAGATTTCCAGGAGCACGGTGATCGGCACCAGCGTGGACGGTGCCACGAAACTGGCCAGAGCCGCGATGATCACCGCCGACGACCCGAACCCGGCATAGCCGCGCACGAACCCGGAAGCGAACAGCAGGACCGCCAGCCCGGCCATCTCCAGCGCATTCAGATCGTAGGGAATCAACCCGCCCATGACCCGGCACACTATCGCTTGCACTGGTAGGTTTCCATTCAATAAGCTGGCGGCTTCACAAACCGGAGCAAGCCCAGCATGAAAGTCACCGTCAACATCGACTGCACCCCGATCGAAGCCCGGCAGTTTTTCGGACTTCCCGACGTCGAGCCGCTGCAGAAGGCCATGATGGGCCGCCTGCAGGAACAAATGGAAGATCAGATGACCAAGCTGTCTCCGGACGAACTGATGAAAGCCTGGCTGACGCCGGGCATGGAGAATTTTTCGAAGTTCCAGCAGGCCATGTGGTCGGCGGCCACCGGCAAGAAGGGTGATTAGGGCCTGATGGAGTTTCCGCCCGGTGTCGCCTATCTGAATGGCGACTACACGCCGATCAGCGAAGCAAAGATTTCCGTCCTCGACTGGGGCTTCCTGCGCTCTGATGCGACTTATGATGTGGTGCATGTCTGGCAGGGCCGGTTCTTCCGCCTTGATGTGCACCTCGACCGGTTCTACGCCTCGGCGGCGAAAATCCATCTCGACGTACCGGTCGCGCGTGAAGAATTGGCCCGCATCCTGGCCGGCTGCGTCGATCGCTCCGGGCTGGATGACGCCTATGTCGAGATGATCGTCACCCGCGGCGTCTCGCCGACGTTTTCCCGCGACCCGCGCGATGCCGTCCCGCAGCTCATCTGCTTTGCCATCCCACTCGGCTGGATCCTCAAGCCCGAGGACCGCGAGACGGGCTTGAGCATCGCGGTGTCGGACATCCGCCGCATCCCGCCCAACTCCGTCGACCCGACGGTAAAGAACTATCATTGGCTCGACCTTGTGATGGGGCTGTACGATGCCTATGAGCGGGGCGCGGAAAACGTCGTGCTCACCGATGCCGGCGGCAACCTGACCGAAGGCCCGGGTTTCAACATCTTCATCGTCAAGGACGGTGAAATCGCAACCCCGGACAGCGGGGTGCTGGAAGGCATCACTCGGCGCACGGCCATGGAACTGGCCGGCGAACTGGGCATGCCCGTCGAGCGGTGTCCGGTGCCGCTCGAAACTGCCCTTAAGGCCGACGAGGTTTTCGCCACCTCGACAGCCGGCGGCATCATGCCCATCACCCGGATCAACGGTGATCCGGTAGGGTCAGGCGAAATGGGCCCCGTCACCCGCAGCCTTATCGACGCTTACTGGCAAAGGCACACCGACCCGAACTGGTCAACCGCGGTTCGGGCGTTGGCTCAAACCGGATCATCGCTTACGGAATCTCCTGATTGACCGAGGTCCATGCCTCCACCAGGCTGGGTGAGTCCTCGCACCGGGTGCGCGGCAGGTCGTCGAGCACCTGGTGCCAAGGCATGGCGCTTTCCACACCCAGGTGGTAGGTCGGGACGACACCTTCCGGTTTGTCCAGGCTGGCTGTAAACATCAGGATCCAATGGGTCCACCTGCCAATCACGCCGCGGTAGAACAGCGCCGAACCGCAATCGCCGCAAAACCCCCGTTCAGCGATTTCCGAAGAGCGGTAAATCTTGGGTTCGCCTTGCGTGAACCTCAATGCCTCGCTCACAAAGGTCGTTCCGGCGATCACCGGCGCACCGGTAAACCTTTGGCACATCCGGCAATGGCAGTACATCGTGCCCAACTCGGGCTGATTGATTTCATAGCGCACCTTGCCGCAAAGGCAGCCGCCGGTAATCAGCGCAGCGGTTTCGGCCGGCTCATCTATGAACGGCCTGAATGCGGCCCGAGCCGCCGGGCTGGAGGCATCCGGGCTGTAGTGATAGGCCCGCACCGGTTTGGCGATGTTCTTGACCTTGTGAGCCCCTAGATCGCTGAATGTCTGATCGACCTCACCATCGATTTGCGCCAGTACCGGCAGTGAAATGCACACCCCGCCCGGCTCGGCCAGTTGCTCAAGCCGCGCCGCCACGTTGATGCCGTCACCGTAGATATCTTCATCGGTGACCAGGATTTCTCCAAGGTTGATGCCGATGCGGAACTTGAGCTGGCGGTCCTCCGGCACGCCCTCGTTGCGTTTGAGGATGCCATCTTGAATGGCGACGGCGCATTCGACCGCGTCGATCACGCTTTTGAACTCGACCAGAATGCCATCGCCCATCAGCTTGACGATGCGACCGCGGAATTGGCCGATGGTTGGGTCGATAACGGCGAAGCGGTGACCCTGCAACGCTCTCAGCGTGCCGGTTTCGTCCTGCTCCATGAGACGGCTGTAGCCAGCCACATCGGCGATCAGAATGGCAGCCAGCCGCCGCTCGGTCGTGTCCCGGGTCATTTCAGCTCCACCTCGATGAACGCATACTCACCGTCATTTGCGTTGATGACATCGTGCTCGACGCCTTCAGAGCGAAAATAGGGCACACCCTGTTTCATCTCGGCAAGGCTTTCGCCCTCCTTGGTAACCAGCTTCACCTTGCCGTCCATCAGCGGCACCACGACATAGTCGTGCCCGTGCCGGTGCCAGCCGGTGCTGTCGCCCTTTTGAAAGCGCCATTCGGTGACGATGACCCTGTCGTTGTCGATGAACACGGTGGGCTTGGCGTTTCCGGACATTGGCGTACCTCCTGCTGTTGCGGACGGTAGGCTATCACACCCGGCAACGAAAAAGCCCGCCAGTTGCGGCGGGCTTTGAGGTCCAGTTCGGGTCGACCTATAGCAGCGTGTCTGTCGCCACGTAGTCGTAGCCGAGGTCGTCTGCGACGGCCTTGTAGGTCACCTTGCCCTCGTGCACGTTGAGGCCTTCGCGCAGATGGGCGTCGTCCCTGAGCGCCTGCTTCCAGCCCTTGTTGGCCAGCGCGATGGTGAACGGCAGGGTGACGTTGTTGAGCGCGTAGGTCGAGGTCTTCGGCACGCCGCCCGGCATGTTGGCGACGCAGTAGTGGATCACGTCGTCGACCACGTAGACCGGGTCGTCATGGGTGGTGGCCTTGGAGGTTTCCGCCGAGCCGCCCTGGTCGATGGCGACATCGACGATGACCGAGCCGGCCTTCATGGTCTTGACCAGATCGCGGGTGATCAGCTTCGGCGCCGCGGCACCGGGGATCAGCACGCCGCCGATCACCAGGTCGGCATCGGCCAGGTGGCGTTCGATGGCATCGCGCGTCGAGTAGACCGTGTTGAGCGGGCGGTCGAACTGGGCCCAGCACTGGCGCAGCACATCGACGTTCTTGTCGATCACCCAGACATCGGCGCCCATGCCGAGCGCGATGTGGATGGCGTGCTTGCCGACCATGCCGCCGCCGAGCACCACCACCTTGGCCGGGTCGACGCCCGGCACGCCGCCGAGCAGCACGCCGTGGCCGCCATGGGCCTTTTCGAGATAGTAGGCACCGGCCTGGATCGACAGCCGCCCGGCCACCTCCGACATCGGCGCCAGCAGCGGCAGGCCGCCGGTCCGTCCGGTGACGGTTTCATAGGCGATGCAGGTCGCGCCGCTCTCGACCAGGTCGCGCGTCTGGTCCGGATCGGGCGCCAGGTGCAGGTAGGTGAACAGGATCTGGCCCTTGCGCAACATGGCGCGCTCGACCGCCTGGGGCTCCTTGACCTTGACTATCATCTCGGCGTTGTCGAACACCTCCTTGGCGGTATCGACGATCTCCGCCCCGGCGGCGCGGTAGGCATCATCGTCCATGCCGATGCCGACACCGGCATTGGTCTCCACGATCACCTTGTGGCCGTTTTCCACCACTTCGCGCACCGATGTCGGCGTCATGCCGACGCGAAACTCTTTGACTTTGATTTCCTTTGGAACACCCAGCAGCATAGCGCCACCTCCCCTGAAACCGGCCGGACCATCCGCGCCTGATTGACCGCGATGGGTAACATGAGCGGCGGTGGAAGAATTCTCAATTTGCCCGCGAAATTGACAATTTTTAGAAATTCATGCGAGAAAAGCATAATTTCTTAGAATAAAAACGAGAGAACATGGACCGGATTGATAAAACCATTCTCACCTGCCTGCAGGCTGACAGCCGCCAGCCGGTGGCGCAGATCGCCGAGGCTGCCGGCCTGTCGCCGTCCGCCTGCCACCGCCGCATCAAGCTCCTGGAAGAGGCCGGCATCATCGACAGCTACACCGCCCGCCTCAACCGCGAGGCGCTCGGCCTGGCGGTCGAGTTCTTCGTCGAAATCTCCCTGCAGTCGCAGACCGAGGAAACCCTTGAGAAGTTCGAACAGGCCGTCCGCGACGTCCCCGAAATCCTCGAATGCCACCTGATGGGCGGCCAATTCGACTATCTCCTAAGGATCGCCGCCGCCGACGCCCAGGACTACGAACGCATCCACCGGACGAGGATTACACGGTTGCCGGGCGTGGCACGGATACAGTCGAGCCTGTCATTGAGGAACGTAAAAAGGTGGCGCGGGTATCCGGCCGGGATGTTGGGGTGAACGTGTAGATGTTTGACATCGACTGACGCTGTTTGCTGGATAGCGCCTTTATCGCACTTGATGGCTGATACCTCCCTCAGCATTCATCCAATTGAATGGACCCAAGGGGAATATCGGCAATTTAGCTTGCAAAATTTATTTGAATGATGTTCAATGAACATTGCTCAATAGGAGTTTTTAATTATGCTCATTCGCTTGTTTCGGGTTGCGTTGGGGGTTTTGATCGGATTGTTCGTGTTTGTGATATCTCAAGAATTTACGCGTGACGTATCGCGCGCCATTACTCATGGACGGCCGATCTCACATTTTGGATGGCAACATGTACAGTTCGCGTTGGGTTGGCGCGGCCCTGGATTGATTTTGACATCTGTCGGTCCATTAGTTGTTGCATGCCTGCTAATGGAATGGCGCGGTTACAGGTCATTGTGGTCGAGTGTACTCGTGTGGCTGGTAACATTCACATTCGTAGCCTGGTTGCATTATGGCCCTTTGGAAGGCTGGCTTCACGGCGGATGGGTAAGCGCTGCTATTCTTGCTGGGCTCGCACACTGGATTGTTGCTGGTAGCAGGTGGCCGCACTTGTCGCGCAAGGTTGTCAGTGGACAAGCCGGCCTGGAAGGAGGCATGACGCATCGATGGGTGCATTTGATGATCGCTTGCGCAACTATCGCGCTGCTTGCGTGCTGGTACATGCTGCCGCGCTTTCCTTACGGGCCTTATACACTCTATACCGAACTGACGGTGGAAAAGCGTGCCGCCAGGCCTTCATTCGTTGCATTGGCTAACGAGCAAACACACCCTTTCATGTATGGGCAAAGACCACTGAAACGGGATTGGCTGGCAGCAATCCCGCGATGGCCTGATGTTCGCGATTGTCTGGTGCGCTCAGAACGAAAGAAATCCGAGCCGGATTTGCGTCTCATCAACTGGGACGCATTCTGGACCACGGCTGATGCCGAGATTTGTTTGTGGAGAATTTTCTCAAGCCTTGGCACCCCGGAGCGAGCGGCACGCTGGTTCGAGTTCCATGGGTTGGGTGACGGCAGCGTTGGCTCGGGCAAGATGCACATTTCCCCGAGATGGCACAAGATGTACCCGGAAAGGCTGCGTCGCATGAAAAGGAGAACAAAGATCGTTACAAGGATGGCGGGTGGTTCGCGAAGTTTGAAAGAACAGCGGGCGATGTTTCCGACGTTTGGGCCTAGTTCAATTCTTGTGAACATTCTTCCGCATAGCGAGAATTTTAGCTCTACCTGGACAACCGAAAACGAACTGCTGAAAGTCAGAGTAGGACGCAACACCCTCTAAAACGACCGCCGCCGTCACACCACCGTAATCGTCGAGGTATCGACGTCGGTATACCGGTAGGTGATCACCGTGCCGACGCTGACGCCCTCGAGCACGGCGATGGTTGAGAAGGGGGCGGAGCCGGAGGCGCCGTCGGGGTCGGCGGTGACGATGGCGTTGCCGGCGCCATCGCTGGTGGCGCGGACATACTCGTTGTCGTTGAAGCCGGGGTCGAGGCCGCTTGAATCGAGCAGCGAACCGAGATCGAGCTGGTCCTCGCTGGCCAGGAAGTCGGTGATCACGTCGACACCGATTTCTCCGGGCAGGAACACGAACAGGTCCACACCGTCACCGCCGGTCAGCGTATCGGAACCGCTGCCGCCGCTTAGACGGTCTATGCCATCGCCGCCGAGCAGCTCGTCAGTGTTGGTTCCACCCAGGAGCAGGTCGTTGCCGGCCCCGCCGTCCAGCACCAGCAGGCTCGCATCGTTGCCGGTGAGGGTGTCGCTGCCGTCCAATCCGTGGATGACGTCCCGAAAGCCGCCGCCGCCGTCGATGAAGTTGTTGCCGGTGTTGCCGAAGATGATCTCGCCATAGATGCCCTGGTTCAGGCCGGTATCGCTGTTGCCGGCCAGCGTCACCGGATCGGTGAGGAACGCCCGGCTGATGCTTCCGTCTGCTGACCAGAAGGCATTGTTCGCCGTGTCGGCTTCGTAGGAATCAACAGCCCCGAAGCCGAAAAAGAAGCTGCTGATGACGACGAAGCCGCCGGTCGCGAACTGGTAGGTATCATCCGGCGTGACCCCGACGTTGAGCGCCCCCCCGCTCGGATCCCAGGTGTAATGCAGATCGAAATATGGCCCGCCGGTGATCTCGATACTGTCATTGCCCGGATTGAGGCTTTCATCCGCGATCGTGTCGATACCATCGCCTGCGGCCCACTGGTAGGTGTCGTCGCCGACCCCGCCATTCAGGAAGTCGTTCCCCTGGCCGCCGATCACCACATCGTTGCCGGCATTGCCGAACACCTCGTCATTGCCGGCAAGGGCATCGATCAGGTCGTTTGCAGCAGTGCCCACGACCGCACCGGCGCTGATGTCGTCGAACGGCGTGCCGAGGATGTTCGGTGTCACGCTGAGGATGAAGGTGTCGGTGACCGACAACCCGCCCAGATCGGTAGCGGTGATCTCGATGGTCAGGTCGCCGCCGTCCAGGTTGGTCGGCGTCCCCGACAGCGTCGTGCCGCTGAAGCTGAGCCAGGCGGGAAGCGGCGCACCACCGGCCAATTGTGCGCTGTAGCTGAGGACATCGCCGCTATCGACGTCGAAGAACGTCGTGGCCAGCGAGAACGTGTAGGCGCTGTTGACCGCGATGCTCTGGTCGGGGCTCGGGTCGACCACAACCGGCGCGTCATTGACGCCGATAACGGTCACGGTGACGTTTGCCGTGCTGGTCTCGCCCGACGGATCGGCAATCGTGTAGTTGAAGGTTTCGTTCGCCGTCTGGCCCTCCGCCAGGCTGAAAAACGCATCCTGGGGATCGAAGATGAAGGTCCCGTCCTGCATCAGCGTGACAATGGCCCCTGACGGCAGCGTCAGCGGTCCGTTCACCGCACCGGGCAGTCCGTTGACGGCCACGACGCGCAAGGCATCGCCGTCAGCGTCGCTGTCCGCGCCGTTGCCGTTATCGGCGAACAGATCGCCGGTGGTGATACCGCTCTGTGCGGCTGTCACAAGATCCGGCTCAGCCAGCGGCGGGTCGTTGACCGGGTTGACGGTGACCGAAACCGTGCCGGTGTCGGAGGCCACGCCGTCGGACACCTGATAGGTGATGGTGTCGGTGCCGCTGAAATCGGCATCCGGCACGTAATCGAGGGTACCGTCGGCATTGATGAACACGGTGCCGTTGGCAGCACTTGCCGAGGTGACCGTCAGAACATCGCCCTCGGCATCGCTGTCATTGGCCAGAACCGGTATGTTGGTCAGCGTGGTGTCTTCATCGGTCACCGCGGTGTCGTCGGCGGCGACCGGCGGATCGTTGACCGGGTTGACGGTGACGGTCACGGTTCCGGTGTCGGAGGCCACGCCGTCGGACACCTGATAGGTTATGGTGTCGGTGCCGCTGAAATCGGCATCCGGCACGTAATCCAGGGTGCCGTCGGCGTTGATGAACACGGTGCCGTTGGCCGCACTTGCCGAGGCGACGGTCAGCGCATCGCCGTCGATGTCGGTATCGTTCGCGAGGACCGGTATGTTGGTCAGCGTGGTGTCTTCATCGGTCACCGCGGTGTCGTCGGCGGCGACCGGCGGATCGTTGACCGGGTTGACGGTGACGGTCACGGTTCCGGTGTCGGAGGCCACGCCGTCGGACACCTGATAGGTGATGGTGTCGGTGCCGCTGAAGTCGGCGTCCGGCACGTAATCGAGGGTGCCGTCGGCATTGATGAACACGGTGCCGTTGGCCGCGCTTGCCGATGCGACGGTCAGCGCATCGCCGTCGATGTCGGTATCGTTCGCGAGGACCGGTATGTTGGTCAGCGTGGTGTCTTCATCGGTCACCGCGGTATCGTCGGTCGCAATCGGCGGATCGTTGACCGGGTTGACGGTGACGGTCACGGTTCCGGTGTCGGAGGCCACGCCGTCGGACACCTGATAGGTGATGGTGTCGGTGCCGCTGAAGTCGGCGTCCGGCACGTAATCGAGGGTGCCGTCGGCATTGATGAACACGGTGCCGTTGGCCGCACTTGCCGAGGCGACGGTCAGCGCATCGCCGTCGATGTCGCTGTCATTGGCGAGAACCGCAATGGCCGACAGTGGCGCGTCCTCATCGGTCACTGCGGTGTCGTTGCCGGCCACCGGCGCATCGTTGACCGGGGTGATGGTGATCGGCAGGAAGTCGTGAGCGCTCTCCTGGCCGTTCGATGCGGTGATCGAGAACCCCGCATCGCCGTTATTGTCCGGCGTCGGGTCGTAGGTGACCTGGGCGATCAGCATGTTGACCGCCTCCAGGCTGCCGGCAAACACCACGATGTCGTCATCGACACCGTCGCCGATCAGGAACTGAAGCCCAAGCGCCTGAGCCGCGCTGATGGCAGCGGCCGGGAAGGTCAGCGTCGACTGAGCCACCATCTCGACTTCGACAAACGATCCCGGATCATCGATGACGCTCAGGCCCGACAGCACGATGGAACTGTCCTCGGCGATCGTCGCCGGTCCGGGCATGTTGAGGCCGAGACCGATGCCGCTGCCTGAGACCGGCAAGAGCGGGTCGGAGGGAAGATCAAACCCGGACGGCGTGCCGCCGGCGCCGCTAAACCCGGAATCGCTCAGCAATGGCGTGGCGGACGGACCCGCGCCGCCGAACTGCGACGATCCCAGCGTTGCAAGACCGCGGCCGGCCGGCGTGCCGATCAGTCCGCTGGCCGTCGTCGTCAGGATATCCTCCTGGAACGCCTCGGCGATGCGCTGATCACCGCTGAAGCCGCTTGACGGGAACAGCAGCCCGCTCGGCGCCGAAGCCTCCTGCTGGCCCTCGCCGCCGCCCGGCTGCTGGTCGTCGTCCGGCCGGCCGCGGCCGCCGGGAATGTTGTTCAGGAGTTCCTGGATAAGCGGCTGGGCGCTGATGAAGGAATCGGTCAGTTGCTGTTGCAGGATCTGGTCGTTGGCGACTTCGCCGGCCGTCTTCTGCACGATCTGCGGTGCGGCGCCGACACCGGCAATGACGACCTTGATGTTCGGGTCGTCGACCGTGGCGAGCCGCGGGCCACCGTTCAGGCCGAAAACGCCGTATGTGCCGACGATTTCGGTCACCGGATCGCGGACAATCGAAAACTCAACCACCCCGGACCGCGACGCGAACACCGTCGGGCTGGTGCCGCGAATACCGAGCGCGGCGACCGGCGTGTTGACATCCATCTCGCCGGTCTTGGCGACCGCCCCGGCGACGAACACGAAGCTGCCTTCGACGATCGAGAACAGCATTTTGTTGACCGAACTGTTCGGGTCGTAGACGAATTCGTTCAACACCATGCGGGCGTCTTCGCCGACATTGAACACCGTGCCGTCGGAAAATGTGATGGCCAGCGCCGAGCCGGCCCCGGTCTGCACCACGTCGCCGCTGAACACCGGGCTGCCGTCGGCCAGCTGCACGCTGGTACCGTCGGCGCGGGTCGCCGAAGTCGTGCCTGTCGCAACGATCACCTGGCCGATCTGGGTGCCGCCGCCGGCATCGTTCTGTGTCGCCTGGGCATATTGGCCAGGTGCCAGGGGACCGGCCAGGATGTCGACCGTGTCGCCGCTCAGAACGGCACCATTGTCCGCCACCAGGTCGGCCCGTTCGGCACCGGAAAAATAGTTGGCAATCGTCAGGCTCGTGCCATCGCCGCCGGTCAGCTCCAGATCGCTGCCGTTGCGCGCGAAATCCGCGTTGAACAGGAATTGACCGTCGCCAACAGAAACGCTCGCGGCAGACGGCTCTGCCACGATGTTGGGGCCTCCGGTCTCGAACTCACCGGTCAGGCTATTCGGAGTTGAATCCGTTGGCGCTGACATGTCTCGTTTCTGCACATTGGCCGTGGCCGTTGTCAACAAATCCTGACCGCTCGGGCGATCTTCGTGTCCGACTGTTGCCGGGCGGTGACATTAGGGTCAGGACTCGTCATCTAATACCATTCTGCGCGGCGGATTTACCCTTTGAGCCTATCGCACTCAAGAGACGAACCCTCGCTGGCAAACAGAATGGCATTAGATGATGAGTCCTGACCCTCGGGCAATATCGCCTATCGTCGCGGCATCTCGTGCATGACTTGTGCCAGCAGCTTCACACCCGGTTCGATCTTGTCGTCCTCGATTGACGAGAATGCCAGGCGGAAGTGGTTGCGCGGGCGTGGCCGGGCGCCGAAGTAGATCTTGCCCGGTTCGATGAGGATACCGTCGGCACGGGCCCGGTCCGCGAGGTCGTCGCAGTCCATGCCATCCGGTCCCTCGACCCAGAAGCTCGTACCGCCGAAGCTGGGATAGCTGGAAGAATGCGGCATGTGCCGTTCAAGCGCCGCCCCCATGATTTCCCAGCGCGCCCGGTAGGCCCGGTGCAGGCGGCGGATCAGCGTGTCGTGGTGGCCGAGCGACAGGAACAGCGCCGCCGTGCGCTGATTGTTGTTGGGCGCGTGCCGCACCATCAGCCGGCGCAGCGCCCGGGCCTGCTCGATGAGCTCCTTTGGACCGACCATGAAACCCAGCCTGAGGCCAGGGAACAGCGTTTTCGACAGGCTGCCCACGTAGACAACCCGCCCGTTGTCATCGAGCGACTTCAAGGCCGGGCAGGGTTCGTTGACGTAGTTGGTCTCGAACTCGTAGTCGTCCTCCAGGATCACGAAGTCGTGCCGGGCGGCCAGTTGCAACAACTCCAGCCGCCGCTCCAGCGGCATGGTCACCATGGTCGGAAACTGGTGGCTGGGGGTGACGAACACCACGTCGCTGCGGGTCAGCTCGTCGTTGATGGTGATGCCGCCGCCGTCGACCGGGATCAGTGAGACATGCGGTGTCTTGAGCTGGAAATTGTTGCGCACATCGGGAAAACCCGGTTCCTCGATCGCCGTGCGCGTGCGGCTTGAGACCAGCAGGCTGGTCAGCAGGTAGAGCGCGTTCTGCGCCCCGAGCGTGATCAGGATTTCGTCGTCGCTGGCCATGATGCCGCGCCGCGGCAGGATGCGCCGGCGGATCTGCTCGACCAGCAGCGGGTCATCGTGGGCCGACGTATCATTGGTCCAGGCCCCGAACCAGCGTTTTCCCAGAGCCTGACGGGCGCAATCGCGCCATTCGGCGAGCGGAAACAGGTTGTGGTCGACCTGGCCATAGATGAACGGATAGGTGTAATTTTGCCAGTCGAGCGGCTTGGTGATGTTTTCCTGGTCGGCCGGCCGGTTGACCATCCGGGCCGCCCAGTCCGGCGCCTGTCCGCCGCTCCGGGACCGTTGCGGCGCCTCGCCCTGGCCGGCGGATGTCGCTATCGCCTTTTCGCTGACGTAGTAGCCCGAGCGCTCGCGGGCCGCCAGATAACCGTCGTCCAGCATGCCCTGGTAGGCCAGCACCACCGTATTGCGCGAAACCCCGAGCATCTTGGCCATTTTTCGCGTCGACGGGATGGGGTCCTCACGCTGCAGCTGGCCATCGAGAATGGCGGCCACCAGCGCCTTGCGGATCTGCGACTGCAGGGTCGAATAGTCATCCCGCTCGATCTGGACCAGCCAGTCTCTCACTCCACATGTCCTCTTGCAGTTTCCTGGCGGCCGCCCCGCTGGCCCGGGGGAACAATCCCTTCTGGCTCTATCTTAGGGCCAAACTCACCCCTAGAGTCAAAGACAATCAGGCCAGCCGGCATTTTATCGTGACGGACCGGCAAGGAATGGCTAGGGTTTCTGCGTCGCGGCCACGGGCGGCGGGCAGATAAAGTCAGGGATCAAGAACATGAACGCTTCAGTCACCAGTTTCACGCCGAACAGCCTCGAGGCGCATTGGATGCCCTTCACCGCCAACAAGGCGTTCAAGGAAGACCCGCGCCTGCTGGTCAAGTCGGAAGGCGTCTACGCCTGGAACCACCACGGCGACCAGGTGATCGACGGCTCCTCCGGCCTGTTCTGCACGCCCGCCGGCCATGGCCGCCGCGAGATCGCCGATGCCGTGCACCAGGCGTTGCTGAGCAATGACTATGTGGCGCCGTTCGGCCTCGGCCAGCCGACCTCGTTCGCCCTGGCCCAGAAGGTCGCCAACATCCTGCCGGATGGCTTCAATCACGTGTTCTTCACCAATTCCGGTTCGGAATCGATCGACACCGCGCTGAAGATCTGCATGGCCTACCACCGCGCCCGCGGCGACGGCCAGCGCACCCGCTTCGTGTCGCGCGAGCGCGCCTATCACGGCGTCAATATCGGCGGCGTATCGCTGTCCGGCATGGTCCGCAACCGCGAGACCTTCTCCGGCGTCATGCCCAACGTCGTGTGCATGCGCCACACCTGGACCGAGGAAAACCGCTTCACCCGCGGCCAGCCGGAAACCGGCGCCGAACTGGCCGAAGACCTGCAGCGCATGGTCGAGACCTATGGCGGCACGACCATCGCCGCGTGCTTCGTCGAGCCGATTGCCGGCTCCACCGGCTGTCTGGTTCCCCCGAAAGGCTATCTGGAGCGGTTGCGCGAAATCTGCGACGCCAACGGCATTCTGCTGGTGTTCGACGAGGTCATCACCGGTTTCGGCCGGCTCGGCGCACCGTTCGCCTCGCAGGCCTTCGGCGTCACGCCCGACATCATCACCATGGCCAAGGCCCTGACCAACGGCTGCCAGCCGATGGGTGCGGTGGGTGTCAATGACGACATCTACGATACCGTCGTCGGCGGCGGACCGGGCGGCATCGAGCTGTTCCACGGCTACACCTATTCCGGCCACCCCGGCGCCTGTGCCGCGGGCCTGGCGACCCAGCAGATCTATGAGGACGAAGGCCTGTTCGACCGCGCCAACGACTTGAGCGAGTACTTCCAGGATGCCATCTGGACGCTGAAGGACCTGGACATCGTCACCGACATCCGCGCCTACGGCTTGTTGGCCGGCATCGACGTCGCCGCCAACGGCGCGCCCGGCGTGCGCGGTGCATCCACCCAGATCCGCCTGTTCAAGAACGGCATGCACGTCAAGTTCACCGGCGACTGCGGCATCGTCGCCCCGCCCTTCGTCAGCGAGAAGAGTCACATCGACGAAATGGTCGACAAGCTGCGCACGACGCTGGAACAGGAAATGGCGGCGTAGGTCAGATTCACCAATGTCATCCCGGAACGACCGGTAGGTCTTATCCGGGACCTCTGGACATCTTCACAAGGCACAAAGACCCCGGCGCGCGCTGCGCTTGGCCGGGATGAAACCGTCGTGGGCGGCTTGCGCCGCTTCCCCTCCCCCTTACGGGGAGGGGTCAGCGGTGGGGTAGGGCGCAAACGGAATTGCAAGGCGTCGCCATTTCTCAACGCCGTTCCCCACCCGGTCATAGCGTGCGCAATGCCCGGCCTCCCGACAAGGGGGAGGGTTTGAATTCTGCAGTATATAAAGCAATCTTTATATGTTATGGTGTGCGCAACCCTGAACATTAGGAGCGCGCGCATATGTCCCGAGCTGACTTTCACGACCTGCTTGCCGAGCGCGATTGGCTGCTTGCCGATGGCGCGACCGGCACCAGCCTGTTTGCCATGGGGCTGCAGTCGGGCGATGCACCGGAGCTTTGGAATGTCGATCATCCCGACCGGGTCCATGCCCTGCATCAGGGGTTCATCGACGCCGGAGCCGACATCGTTCTGACCAACACCTTCGGGGGCAGCGCCTACCGGCTGAAGCTGCACAACGCCCAGGACCGGGTGCATGAGCTCAACAAGGCCGGCGCCGAGCTGGCCCGCCAGCGCGCCGATGCGGCCGCGCGCCCGGTGCTGGTCGCAGGCTCCATGGGGCCGACCGGAGAGATCTTCGCGCCCGTCGGCAGCCTGTCGCACGAGGACGGTGCCGCCGCTTTTGCCGAACAGGCCAGGGCGCTCCAGGAGGGCGGGGCCGATCTGTTGTGGATCGAGACGATCTCGTCCGAGGAGGAATTGCGCGCCGCCGTGGAGGGCGCATCGGCCACCGGCCTGCCGGTGGTCACCACCATGAGTTTCGACACCAACGGCCGCACCATGATGGGCATCACCCCGGCGGCGTTCGGATCACTGGCCGCAACATTGCCGCAGCCGCCTGACGCCATCGGTGCCAACTGCGGCACCGGCGCAGCGGAACTCGTCGCCACCGTGCTCGGGATCACCGAGGCCCGCCCCGATGCCGTCGTCGTCGCCAAGGGCAACTGCGGCATCCCGGAATATGTCGACGGCCACATCCACTATTCCGGCACCCCTGAACTGATGGCCGACTATGCCCGCCTGGCGCGCGATGCCGGCGCAAGGATCATCGGCGGCTGCTGCGGCACGACCAATGAACACTTGAAGGCGATGCGTGAAAGCCTGGAAGCCTACGGCGGCGGCGAGCGTCCCGAGATTGCCGAAGTCGAAGCCCGGCTCGGCGCCGTGTCGGCCCTCGCCCACGGCCACGATGCCGCCGCCGAAGCCGCCACCGGTGGCGGCAGGCGCGGCCGCAGACGGCGTGGTTGATGTGGATTGTGAGTGAGTTGATTCAGAATGTGAAGTTTGCGAACCATTGAATAAATCTTGGTTCAAGCGGCAAACCCGCCAATGCCAGAGGTACATCTATGGGTACCAGTTTTGGTGATTCATTTTTTTCAGACATGTTGATAACACGCGGATTTTGAACAATTTTGAGCAGCCATCACTTTGCCCAAAATCTCAGCAAATCACGTGCTTAACCGTTTTGGCTCTTGCGTTGAAGTTTCGCTGCATGCGGTCGCACAATAGCGATTGACACGAGTGGATCTATTATATAACCAAATGGTTATGGAAAAGATGTATTGCGTGACCGCGCCAGCCAACCTGGATGCGACGTTTGCGGCCCTTGCTGACTCAACCCGGCGGGCAATCCTGTTGCGGCTGGCACAGGGCGAGGCTTCGGTCACCGAACTGGCAGCGCCGTTCGCGATCAGTCAGCCGGCTGTATCCAAGCATCTCAAGGTTCTGGAGCACGCCGGACTGATCGGCAGGAATATAGATAGGCAGCGTCGACCGGCCCGACTGAATGCCAAGCCGATGGCCGATGCTGTGAGTTGGCTTGCGGAGTTCAAACAGTTTTGGGCGTCGAGTTTCGACCAGCTTGACGGGCTGCTGGAAGAACTGAAGCTGGCGGAAGCAGGAGGTCCGGAGAATGAGTGAGTTGCCGACATACGTGCTGGAGCGCCTTTTCGATGCGCCACGCGAACTGGTCTGGAGAACCTGGACGGAACCGGAGTTGCTGGCCCATTGGTATGGCCCCGGCATCGAGACGGTCATCCATCGCCTCGACGTGAAGCCCGGCGGCCTTTGGCTGAATGAAATGAAACGGGGCGCCAACTCCATGTACCAGCGCGCCGAATACATCGAGGTTGCGCCGCCCGAGCGTCTGGTCATGCTGATGTCGTCCACCGACGAGGCATGGACCGTCACAGCCAATCCCATGATGGCCGATTGGCCAAAGGTGCTTCTGACGACAGTGACGTTTGCCCAACAAGGTGCCCAGACCAAGATGCAACTCGTGTGGGCGCCGCATGAGGCCAGCGAGGCGGAAATCGCGTGTTTCTCAGCCTCCATCGAAGGTATGGGCAAGGGTTGGGGCGCCGGCATGGACCTGCTTGCCGAACTGTTGAAGGAACTGCAGGTTTGATCTCATACGCCGGTCACGCAGGCGAGAGTTACAACTCCGCAATCGCCTCCACGCAGGCTTGAACCTCGTCGCCCGTATTGTAGTGCGCCAGGCCGATGCGCAGGACGCCGCCCTTGTCGAGCAGGCCGAGGCGGGCCAGTGGTTCGAGCGCATAGTTGTGGCCCGACCAGACGAAAATGTTTTTCGCCGCCAGCGCCCTGGCCATGTCTGCCGGGTCGTACCCCTCGCGGGTGATCGACACGGTTGGTACGCGCCGCGCCAGGGCGTTGTCGGAGGTGATGCCCTGGATCTTCACCCCGGGGATGTCCTGCAGGCCGGCGATCAATTGGCGGGTCAGACCCTTCTCATAAACATCGAGCCGCGTCATGCCGGAGACGATCTGCGATCTGAAGTCGCTGCCCTCGCCGAGCGAGGCGATGTACTCCACCGCGCCGAGCACGCCGGCCAGGCTCTCGCGCGGCGCCGAGCCGAGTTCGAACCGGTCGGGCAGGGCCTTCTGCGCCGGGCGCACCTGATAGGCGAACATTTCCTCCAGCAGCGCCTCGCGACCCCACAGCACACCCTGATGCGGACCGAAGAACTTGTACGGCGAGGCAACGAAGAAGTCGCAGCCGATGGCCTGCACGTCGACCGCCACATGCGGCGCATACTGTACGGCGTCGATATAGGTCAGCGCGCCCGCGTCGCGGGCCTTGGCGCACAGCCGGGCGATGTCGTTGATCGTACCGGTGCAGTTCGACGCCCCGCCGACGGCGACCAGCTTCGTCCTGTCGGTCAGGACGTCGTCGAGAACATCGTCCTCGAATTCGAAGGTCTCCGGATCGAAGTCGATCCACTTTACCGTCATGCCGACGTCTTCGGCCATCAGCATCCACGGCGCCACGTTGCCGTCATGGTCCATGCGCGACAGCACGATCTCGTCGCCGGGCTTGAACTGCCTGGCCAGGCACCGGGAGAAATGCAGGGTCAGCGCCGTCATCGACTGGCCGAACACGATCTCGCGCGGCGAGGGGGCATTGTAGAACGCCGCCATCGCCTGATGAGCCTCGTCGACCAGCGCCTCGGCTGCCTTCGTGGTGGTGAAGAAACCGCCCAGGTTGGCGTTGGTTTCGGTCATCACCCTGACCATCCGGTCTACTACCCTTTGCGGCACCTGGGTGCCGGCCGGGTTGTCGAGATAAACGCGCGGCGCGCCGCCGTCGGCAATCGACAGGGCAGGGAACTGCTTACGCACGTCATCGATCGGGAAGTCATGCATCGGGCGAGGCCTTCATCTGGTGTGTTGAGAATTCTGAACCGGTTGACGAATGGGCGAAATTCGTCATTCTGGCCCGGCGGGAAAATGTCGATTTCTGATGCGGGCATGTCGCACCAGAGCACAGGTTTTAGACCCGCCGGGCATAGAATTCAACGAGTGCGTCTGCCGGCAAGGCGCGCGCGCCAGCAGGATTGGGAACAGTACAATGAGTGAAGAAGACGATCTTGATCTCAACAGCCTCGACGACGAGGAACTGACGCAACAGATGCACGACGACCTCTATGACGGTCTCAAGGAAGAGATCGAAGAGGCCGTACACATTTTGCTCGGCCGCGGCTGGCCGCCCTACAAGGTGCTGACCGAGGCGCTGGTCGAGGGCATGCGCATCGTCGGCATCGACTTCCGCGATGGCATTCTGTTCGTGCCCGAGGTGCTGCTCGCCGCCAACGCCATGAAGGCCGGCATGGCCATCCTGCGTCCGCTGCTTGCGGAAACCGGTGCGCCGAAGGTCGGCAAGATGGTCATCGGCACCGTGAAGGGCGATATCCACGACATCGGCAAGAACCTGGTGGCGATGATGATGGAAGGCGCCGGCTTCGAAGTCATCAACATCGGCATCAACAACCCGGTCGAGAACTATCTCGAAGCCATCGACGAGCACGAACCGGACATCCTCGGCATGTCGGCGCTGCTCACCACCACCATGCCCTACATGAAGGTCGTCATCGACACCATGAAGGAAAAGGGCATCCGCGACGACTATGTCGTGCTGGTCGGCGGCGCCCCGCTCAACGAGGACTTCGCCAACGCCATCGGCGCCGACGCCTACTGCCGCGATGCCGCCGTGGCGGTGGAGACGGCGAAGGACTTCATGGCCCGCAAGCACAACCAGATGGCGGGGTAGGTGCTTAGGCTCTAGTGGTACATTCAAGACAACAAAGTCCGGATTGAAAGAAAGCACCCGTCATTCCGGCGGAGGCCGGATTCCAGGAGATTTTCAGCAAGGCCGGCCGCATGTGGCTCTGGACCCCGACCTTTGCCGGGGTGACGGGGCGGGTAATTTCCGTCGGAATCGTAGTCCTACGGCTTGCCGTCACGTTCGTTTGCCTCCGCGGAAATCCAGTCGCGGAAATCCTGTAGCGCCGACGTCGCGAGAGCGCCCTTACGGTAGGCGAGGAAGTATCCGTAGTCGGGCAGTTCGGTCCTGCCGATCTTGTGGATTGTACCGGCCTCGAGTTCGGCTTCGACGAGGCTGTCGTTGATCGCGATGCCCTGATCATCGATGACTGCCTGGACGCGGACATTCGGATCGGGGATGACGAGACCGCCTTCTGCCATGCGGAGCGGCAAGTCGGCGGCCTGGTGCCATTCGCTCCAGGCGGTACTGTCTTCGCGGTCGTGCAAAAGGGTGGCCTCGGCCATTGCTGCGCTCAGGCCGTCGCGCATCACGCGGCCGGCAAAGCCGGTGCCCGCGGTGGCAAAGGCCGGACAGGTGAACAGCGGTTCGACTTCCATATCGCTCCAGTCGCCCGTGCCCCAGCGCACCGAGATATCGACCTCATCATCGCCGGGCCGCAGCTGGTCGAGAAGCGGTTGCAG
Organism: Aestuariivirgaceae bacterium; assembly: GCA_965216335.1. Taxonomy (GTDB): domain Bacteria; phylum Pseudomonadota; class Alphaproteobacteria; order Rhizobiales; family Aestuariivirgaceae; genus JAHEJE01. Next base: position 3,475,752 of record OZ244154.1, read on the forward strand.
GCGCAAGGTGATGTCGGCATGGGCGGTGATGAAAGTCATCAGCCGCGGCGACAGCCAGCGCGAGGCGAAGTAGGTGGTGGTACCGATGGTGATGCGTCGCGGATCGGCATCACGCAGCCGCATGACCTCGCGCTCGATATCCCGATATGCCGATTGCGACAATCGCCACAGGGCCCGGCCGCGCGCGGTGAGCGTGATGCGCCGGTGCTGGCGTTCAAAGACGTCGAAACCCAGCTCCTGCTCCAGGCGGCGGACCTGATAACTCACGGCGCCTTTTGTGAGATTGAGCTTTGCCGCGGCTTCGGTGAGGCTGCCGCAGCTGGCGGCAACATTGAAAACCCGCAGGGCGTCATAGGACCGGAAGCGCATGTTTTACGTTTAAAATTTTTGCACAAATTGTGCAAATCATTTGGTTTGTCATGAGCGCTATCCTGCGGTGTTCTGACGGTATGGAGATTGCCGGTTTGGATAGCATTTCTGAACAGTCAGAAACAGCGAATCGCGTGCGCCGCAGTGGCGGACGGGCAGCGCGCGTCAAGGCGCGCTCGCAACGGGCCGGACAACCGACGGCTCCGGCCATCTTCCGGCGCCGCATCCCGGTCTATGAACTGCTCGCCGCAGACGCGCTGCAGCAGCTCGAAGACCAGGCCGAGTGGATACTCAAGGAAATCGGCATCGAGTTTCAGGGCGACGCCGAAGCGCTGGAGCTGTTCCGCGCCGCCGGGGCGAGCGTAAGCGGCACCCGGGTGCGCTTCGATAGCGGTCACGCCCGGGCGCTTTGCGCGACTGCACCGGCGGAGTTCGACATGCACGGGCGCGATCCGGCGGCGCGCGTCCGGCTGGGTGGCGATCACCTCGTGATGATGCCGGCCTACGGTCCGCCGTTCGTGTCGGACCTGGAGGGCGGGCGGCGCTATGCCACGCTGGCCGACTTCGAGAACTTCGTCAGGCTGGCCTATGCCACGCCCTATCTCAACCATTCCGGCGGCACGGTGTGCGAGCCGGTCGACGTGCCGGTCAACAAGCGCCATCTTGACATGGTCTATGCCCACCTGCGCCATTCGGCCAAGCCGTTCATGGGCTCGGTAACGGCGCCGCAGCGGGCCGAGGACTCGATCGCCATGGCGCGGATCGTGTTCGGCGAGAAGTTCATGGCCGACCATTGCGTCATCCAGGGCAACATCAACGTCAACTCGCCGCTGGTGTTCGACGACATGATGACCGGAGCGCTGAAGGCCTATGCGCGGGCCGGCCAGGGCGTGGTGATCTCGCCGTTCATCCTCGGCGGTGCGATGGGCCCCGTCACCCAGCCGGCGCTGCTGGCGCAATCGCACGCCGAGACCATGGTCGGCATCGCTTTGGCGCAGCTTGTGCGGCCCGGCGCGCCGGTGGTCTACGGCAATTTCCTGACGACCATGAACCTGAAAACCGGGGCGCCGAGTTTCGGCACGCCGGAGGCCAACCTGTCGACCTTCGCCATCGCCCAGCTGGCCCGGCGGATCGGCCTGCCGATCAGGTGCGGCGGACAGCTTACAGCATCCAAGGTCGCCGACGGTCAGGCCATGCAGGAGGCCGCCGACAGCATGATGGCCGGCATTCTGGCCGGCACCAACCTGGTGCTGCACGCTGCCGGCTGGCTCGAGGGCGGGCTGACCATCGGCTACGAAAAGTTCGTCATGGACCTGGATCACTGCGGGATGATGTTGCGCATGATCGCCGGGCTCGACATCGACGACAACACGCTCGGCACAGCGGCCTACCGCGAGGCCGGGCCCGGCGGCAATTACATCGGTTCGGCCCACACGCTGCACAACTTCCAGGCCGCCAATTACATGTCCGACATGGCCGACACCAAGTCGTTCGAGCAATGGCGCGACGGCGGCCGGCTGACAATGGAGCAGCGGGCGAGCACACGCTGGAGAGAGATGCTGCACGACCGCGCCGCCCCACCGCTCGATGAGGGCATCGACGAGGCTCTGAAAGCGTTCGTGGCACGCAGGAAACAGGCGCTGCCCGATGAATGGCACTGAACCAACCCAAGGAGAAACGACATGAGCACATCGAAATGCATCCGCATCCCCTCGAGGGGCGCCATCGGGGGACTGGAGCCGACCGATTACATTCCGCTCGACACGGTCCTGTCCGGCACACCCAACGAACGCGGGCGCAGCCTTTATGCCGACCAGACCGGGCAGCTCGATGCCGGGGTGTGGGAGTGCGAGCCGAACAAGCACGAGATAGCCGCGGCGCCCTATGACGAGTTCGTCTATCTGCTGGAAGGCCGCATCGATGTCATCGACGATGAGGGCAACAGCGAGAGCTATACCGCCGGCGACAGCTTCATGATGCCGCGCGGCTGCAAATGCACCTGGGACGTCAAGGAACCGGTGCGCAAGCTCTATGTCGTGCTGACGGCGGAGAGCTACAAGGAATAGAATTCAGGGAGGATCGCTGATAGCCTGCGCGCGAACCATGTGCAGGAAGGGCGAGTGATGGCAACCGATGACCGGCGCAAGTGGGGCATCAACAACGACTATGCCAGGCTGCATGACGTGTTGCTCGGCAGGCCGGAGTATTATCGCTGGGTCGAGGCCGGCCCGCTGATCGGGCGCACGCTGGCCAACGCCCACATGACCGGTGCCAGGTTCGACCTGCAGACGGCGATGGCCCAGCATGCCGAGATGGTGTCGATCTACGAGGACAATGGCGTCACCTGCCATTATCTCGACGCCGATCCCGTGCTGCATCGCAACTTCTTTGCCCGCGACAGTTCGGCGATGACGCCATGGGGTGCCCTGATCTGCCATATGCAGCTCAAGGTGCGCCGGGCCGATTATGTGACAGCCATCAAGTTCTATCAGGAGAACGATATCCCGATCTGGCAATACGCCACGGCGGGACATTTCGAGGGCGGCGACTTCGTCATCCTGGAACCGGGCAAGGTGCTGATCGGTTATTGCGGCGAGCGCTCAGAACAGGCGGGATCGGAACAGGTGGCCGCGTTCGTGCGCCAGGAGGGCTGGGAGGCGGTGACAGTGCCGATCAGCCGCGAGTTCGTCCATATGGACGGACTGGTGGTGCCGCTCGATGACAAGCTGCTGGTCGCTTGCGTGGATGCGCTTGAGCCATGGGTTGTCTTGCAACTCAAGGACTGGGGCTTCGGTTTCGTCGATGTGCCCTATCGCGAGGCCAAGAACCTTGGCGTCAACCTGGTGGCGCTGGGCGACGGCAAAGTGCTGTCGATGAAGGGCGCGACCGAGTTGAACGAAAAGATGCGGGCGCTCGGTTATGCGGTCTATGATCCGGACATGTCGATGTTCACCCTCGGCGGCGGCGGCGTGCACTGCCTGAGCCAGGCGCTGTGCCGGGATGAGGTTTAGGGTGTTTCTCCTTCCCGCAGAAAGGGGGAGGGAATGAATGCCGGCCTGCCGAATTAGCCCGAACCGCCGTTCATCCCATCCACGACCTTGAGCATCGACTGGATGAGGTGCAGGCCTTCGCGCGATTTCAGGCAGACCAGCCATTCGCGCATCTTGGTGTGCCAGTCGTTCAGAGCGATCTGCACCAGGCGGTCGTCGGGCAGAAATTCGCCGGCCGAGACGATGCCGATGCCCAGACCCTGCGCGACGGCCTCGCGCGCCGCCTCGCGGCCTTCGATGTCGAGGGATTCCTTCGGGGTCAGCTTGAGTTCGCGGAATTTTTCCTCAACCAGGCGGCGGGTGACGGAGCCCTGCTCGCGCAGGATCAGCGGGCCTGAGGCGAGGTCCGCCACGTTGAGCGATGCCCGCCCGGCCCACGGGTGGCTGCTGGACACAAAGGCCACCAGTTCGTCTTCGCGCAGCAGCCGGGTGGAAAAGGCATCGGACGACAGATCGTCGGCGACCACGGCGAAGTCGATCTCGAAACTCTCCAGCTGGGCGATCAGGTTGGCGCTGTTGCCGGACACGACGCGAAACCGCACCCGCGGGTACTCGGCCCGGAAAGCGCGGATCAGCGGCAGGGCGTGGATGGCGGCATCAGCTCCGATGGTGATCTGGCCCTCCTCGACCTTGCGGGCGCGCTGCAGCAGGTCGAGCGCCTCGGTTTCGATCTCCAGCCGCTGCTCGGTGAGGGCGAACAGCTTGCGGCCGAGATCGGTCAGTGTCACCGAGCGGGTGCCGCGCACAAACAGTTGGACGCCGTAGGTCTCCTCCAGCTTGCGGACGTGATCCGACAGGGCCGGCTGCGAGATATGCAGCTTTTCCGCCGCACGCGAAAAGCCGCCCCAGGTGGCGACGCCGTGAAATGCTTTGAGCTGGGCGGGGCGCATGACGGACTACACCTCGGCGGCCGCAGCGACCATGTTCCTGAGCTTGGCCATGGCCAGGTCACGGCCGAGAAAGCCGAGGCCGCAATCGGGCGCCACCACAAGGCGCTCACGGTCGATATGCTCAAGGGCCTCTTTGAGCCGGCCGGCGATTTCCTCGACCGGCTCGATACGGCTCTTGGCGATGGCGATGGAGCCGAACAGGATCGAGATACGCTTGAAGCGGTCGAACAGCGCCAGATCGTTGTGGCGATGGGCATCCTCCAGCGACAACTGATGGATGGACGACCCATCCATGGCATCGGCGATCTGGAAGTAGCAATTTGGATCGGCCTTCAGATAGGTCGTGTCGTCGAGGTGGTTGGGATAGCCGCAACACATGTGCACGACCCGGGTGACATCGTCCGGCACGCCGTCGAAGCAACGCTCCAGGGCATCGACCCCGTAGGCCAGCGCTTCTGTGGGTTTGCGGGCGAACAGCGGTTCGTCGACCTGGATGTGCTTGCAGCCGGCGTCGGCCAGGGCGCGGATTTCGTAGTTGAGCGCATCGGCCAGATCGAGGGCAAGCTGGCGGTCGTCGTCGTAGTGGGCGTTCGCCGTGGTGTCCATGATGGTGATCGGGCCCGGCACGGTGAGCTTGACCGGGCGATCGGTGAAGCTCTGGGCGACGCGCCAGTCATGATCAAGGAAGTGGGTGCCTTCGGGCACGATCCTGCCGCGGATGGTCGGCAGTTCGGTCTTGTAGGCACCGGAGCGCAGCACCTTCTCGGTCAGGTTTACAAAGTCGAAGCCCTTCAGGTGGCGGCAGTGATAGTGGATGTAGTTCTCGCGGCGCTGCTCGCCGTCGGTGACGATATCGATGCCGCAGGCAACCTGGTCGGCCACCGCCTCGCCGGTCGCTCTGTCGAGCAACGTCTCGAATTCGGCATCGGCCCCGGCAGCGGCTTCGGTGTAGAGTTTGGTCACCTCGCTGCCCGATGTCGTGTGGCCTTCATCGACCTGAAACCAGTCGCGCACCGGCAGCCAGTCCGGTTTCGGGTATGCCCCCAGGCAGGTTGTCGTCAGCCCCATGTTGCACCTCAAGCCAGTATATTTGCCAAACCTATCGATTTGATAATACCAAACGATTTGACTTATGGAAGGGGTGGTTCTAGCCCTTGGACTGATTTTGCGAAACAGCGCTCGAGGGCCACGTCATGACATCAGTCGCCAACATGTACGCCACCGGTTTCCGCGGGCCTGAAGGTCAGGAGGACATGCCGTTTCTGCTCACTCCCGGGCCGTTGACCACCTCGCGCGGTGTCAAGCTCGCCATGCTGGCCGACTGGGGTTCGCGCGATGTGGAATTCCGCAGCATCATCTCCGACATCCGCAACGGCCTCAAGGAAATTGCCAATGCCGGTGAGGAGTATGAATGCGTGCTGATGCAGGGCTCCGGCACCTTCGCCATCGAAGCCGCACTCGGTTCGCTGGTGCCGCGCGCCCGCACACCGAAGACCCTGATTGTCATCAACGGTGCCTATGGCCAGCGCGCGGCCAAGATCCTCGATTACATCGGCAACCGCGCATATGAAACGGTCAAGGTCGGCGATGACGAAGCCCCGACAGCCGAGCAGGTCAGGTTGGCGTTGGAGGCCAATCCGAAGATAGATTTCGTGTTCGTCGTGCATTGCGAAACCACTTCCGGCATCGTCAACCCGATGGACGAGATCGTCGCGGTGGCCAAGGGCATGGGCAAGACGGTGATGGTCGATGCCATGAGCTCATTCGGCGCCATTCCGCTCGACATGGACGGTACGGACATGGACATCATGGTGTCGTCGTCGAACAAGTGCATCGAGGGCGTGCCGGGCTTTGCCTATGTGCTCGTCAAGCGCGACCTGCTCGAGGCTTCAGCCGGCAAGGCCCATTCCGTGGTGCTCGACCTCTACGACCAATGGCAGGCGATGGAGGCGAACGGCCAGTTCCGCTTCACCCCGCCGACCCACGCGCTCGTCGCCTTCCACCAGGCGCTGCAGGAGTTCAAGGCCGAGGGCGGTGTTGCGGCGCGCGGCGCGCGTTACCAGAAGAACAAGGATATTCTGGTGAGCGGATTGCGGGCCATGGGCTTCGAGACACTGCTTGACGACAAGGTCTCCGGCCCGATCATCCAGACTTTCCTGTCGCCATCCGACCGCCGGTTCGATTTCGACCGGTTCTACGAGGCGCTGCGTTTGCGCGGCTTTGCGATCTATCCCGGCAAGCTGACCAGGGCGCCGAGCTTCCGCATCGGCACCATCGGCCAGATCGACGAGACGGTCATCCGTGGTTTGCTGACGGCGATCGGCGAGGTGCTGAAGGAAATGAACGTGACCAACCTGAAGCCATGAACTCCGGGTTTGGCTGGGACGACTTTTGAGGAACAGGGTGTTGAAATGACAGACAAGACAATTTCCGTAAATGGCCGCGACTATGCCTGGCCCAAGGAGCCGCTGGTGGTGATCTGCTGCGATGGTTCCGAGCCGGCCTATATGGACGTGGCGCGCCAGGCCGGGTTGATGCCCAACCTTGAGCGTATGCTGGCCAGGGGGGAAAGCCATCTCGCCAAGTCGGTCATCCCGAGCTTCACCAACCCCAACAACCTGTCGATCGTCACCGGCCGGCCGCCGGCGGTGCACGGCATCTGCGGCAACTATCTGATTGACCCGGACACCGGCAAAGAAGTGATGATGAACGACCCGAAGTTCCTGCGGGCACCGACGATCTTCGCCGCCTTCCAGGAGGCCGGCGCCAAGGTGGCGGTGCTCACCGCCAAGGACAAACTTCGTTTGCTTTTGGGAAAAGGTCTGGAATTCGGGGATGGCACGGCGGTGAGCTTTTCATCGGAAAAAGCCGACCAGTGCACCATGGCCGGTCACGGCATCGAGGGCGTGTGTGAGATGGTCGGCATGGGCGTGCCGGAAGTCTATTCGGCCGAACTGTCGGAGTTCGTGTTCGCCGCCGGCGTCAAGCTGATGGCTTCCATGCGGCCCGACCTGATGTACCTGTCGACCACCGACTATGTGCAGCACAAGTACGGCCCCGGCTCGGACGGCGCCAACGCCTTCTACATCATGATGGACAAGTATCTCGGCGAGTTGGACGCCGCCGGCGCCGCGGTGGTTCTGACCGCCGATCACGGCATGAAGGACAAGCACCTGGCCAACGGCGAGCCGGACGTGCTCTACCTGCAGGACCTGTTCGACGACTGGCTCGGCAAGGGCGCGGCAAAGGTCATCCTGCCGATCACCGATCCTTACGTCGTGCATCACGGCGCGCTTGGATCGTTCGCCACGGTCTACCTGCCCAAGGACGCTGACACCGATGCGCTGGTTGCGCGCGTCAAGGGCCTTGAGGGCATCGATGCCTGCTACAACAAGACCGACGGTTGCCGGATCTTCGAGCTGCCGGAAGACCGCACCGGCGACCTGTTCGTCGTCTCCGGCGGACCGAGCCACACCAAGGTGGTGGGAACCTCGGCCAGCGAGCACGACCTGTCCGGCCTCAACGAACCGCTGCGCTCGCACGGGGGGCTGAGCGAACAGGTGGTGCCGATGATCACCAACCGGCCATGCGTCGACCTGCCGGCGGACCTGCGCAACTTCGATTCCTTCCTGGTCGGCTGCAACCACCTGGCGCAACTGGCCGAAGCGGCGGAGTGATGGCGAGACGCAGGCCACAGGGGCTCTTTCCCTCCCCTAGAAAAGGGGAGGGTTAGGGCGGGGATTGATGGCGGTGCCGTTTCTCAATTCGGTGCTGAAATGCACCGCGATCAACCCCCATCCCAACCTTCCCCCTTTCTGGGGGAAGGAGAAGAGAGTTCACGGTTCGCCCTGAGCAAACCGCAACACACGCAAGAAGGACAGGCGATGAACAAGATGAGCGTGAACCGTCCGGTGATCAAGGAAGCCATGCGGATCGGCGGCGAGAAGGTTTCCACCAAGGATGTGGTCGAGGTCTTGTACCCCTACACCAACGAGGTGATCGGCACGGTGCCGGCCGGCACGGCGGAACATGCTGCGCGCGCCTTCGAGATCGCCGCCGACTACACCCCGAAGCTGACCCGCTATGAGCGCCAGCAGATCCTGTTTCGCGCCGCCGAGTTGATCCGCGAGCGCAAGGAGGCGATTGCCGAGGTGCTCACCCTGGAACTCGGCATCTGCAAGCAGCACTCGATCTACGAAACCACACGCTCCTACGACGTGTTCACGCTGGCCGGCCAGCTTGCCATCCTCGACGACGGCCAGATCTTCTCTTGCGACCTGACGCCAAACGGCAAGCAGCGCAAGATCTTTACCAAGCGCGAGCCGGTGCGGGCCATTTCGGCGATCACCCCCTTCAACCATCCGCTCAACATGGTGGCGCACAAGATCGCCCCGTCGATCGCCACCAACAACTGCATGGTGTGCAAGCCGACCGAGCTGACGCCGCTGACCGCCATCACCCTGGCCGACATCCTCTACGAAGCCGGCCTGCCGCCGGAAATGTTCCAGATCGTCACCGGCATGCCGGGCGACATCGGCGATGAGATGATCACCAACGACAATATCGATGTCATCACGTTTACCGGCGGCGTGCCGGTCGGCAAGATGATCGCCGACAAGGCCGGCTACAAGCGCAGCGCCCTGGAGCTCGGCGGCAACGATCCGCTGATCGTGCTCAACGACCTCGACGAAGCCGGGCTTGAGAAGGCCGCAGGCATCGCCGTGGCCGGCGCCACCGGCAATTCCGGCCAGCGCTGCACGGCGGTCAAGCGCATCCTGGTGCAGGAGTCCGTGGCCGACACATTCGTGCCGATGGTGCTGGAGCGCGCCAAGGCGATCCGCCACGGCGACCCGCAGGACCCGGAAACGCAGCTCGGCTGCGTCATCCACGACAAGGCGGCGGAGGTTTTCGAGCAGCGTGTCTATGCAGCGGAAAAGGCCGGCGCGAAAATCCTCTACCACCCGGGCCGCGACGGCGCGCTGTTGCCGGCGATCACCGTCGACCATGTGCCGCATGACAGCGATCTGGTGTTCGAAGAAACCTTCGGCCCCATCGTGCCCATCGTGCGGGTGCCGGACAACGACGACGAGCTGATGGCGATCTCCAACTCAACCCCGTTCGGCCTGTCGGCCGGCGTGTGCACCAACCGGCTCGACCGCATCACCGCCTACATCGAAGGCCTCGACGTCGGCACGGTTAACATCTGGGAAGCCCCCGGCTACCGCATCGAAATGTCCCCCTTCGGCGGCATCAAGGACTCAGGCAACGGCGTCAAGGAAGGCGTTTTGGAGGCGATGAAGTTCTTCACCACGGTCAAGACGTGGTCGCTGCCGTGGCCTGCGTAAGCCGGAACGCAAGCGCCGGACCCGCCAAGACCTGTCATCACCGGGCTTGTCCCGGTGATCCAGGGGCCGCAAGGCATTGATTCGATTGCCCCGGATTGCCGAGACAAGCCCGGCAATGACGAGAATTGTGGGTTCTTGAAGATGTCCAGCCTGCAAGCCGATGAGCTTGCAGGCGGTTGTTGTTATCCCGAGGCCGGAAGGGGTTTGTAACCCCTTCCGAAACCGTTCCGGCCGGGGTTCATCGATGTAAGCTAAGGGTCTTGTTCGTCGGTCAAGTATGAATCTGAAAACTGAAAGGTCGTCCGAATATGATAGCGCGCCAATGCACGCATGACTTCTGCTCCAACTGATAGCCTGCACGTTTCGGACCACATGTCGGCGTCGGACGGAAACCTTTTGGAAGCGTGAGCTGATGCGACGCGATAGTTTTCGAAGATGTACGATTCAACTGCCTTTCCCATCCTATCTTGATGAAATTGCTTCAAAATATCGGGGCGAACATCAGAGCAAGCTTCGTCAAAAACGGATTTGATCCATGCTTTAACCTTGCGGCCATCGCGCTTCATTTCGAAGGCTTTGAAAAAACTGAGCGCTTCTTGCGAAGCAATTCCGGCCTCGGCTGCATTCAAACCTTCTTTGTAGTAGGAGAGGCAATTGAGCAGCGCTTTATCCTCTGGCATTGATCGATAAAACATCCATGTCGACATGGTCATAGAGGCCAAATCCCGGCGTGGTACGGCTACTGGAACGGGGTTGCCGGACCATCCATCTCGCAATATCGCATGCTGATCGTCGCACCAAGCCAGAACGCTCAGAAAGCGATTGAGAAGCGTTCTGGCCTCCTCAGCCGTTATGCGCTCGCCCTGCAGGTCAATGCTGATTGAATGCGAATTTTTCTTGGTTTTCGGGAAGAGCACAAAATGGCGGCCACCAAACTCAATCCGGGTCGGGTCCTTTGGCCATGTGACATTGGTATCGACGCCAAGGTTCAAGAATCTCGAATGGTTTCGCGCGCCTAGGCGTTTGTGAAAGGCATCGCGCTCCTCCTCCGTCTCATACTCGCGCCAATCTGTCTCTAATGGTCTGTCCCAGTGTCGTGCAAGATCGACGCTTCGTTTGAGTTCACGAAAGAACTTGCGACTGAGGACGAGCTGACGCGTGTTGGTTGAGATAGGACGTTCAAAATCATAGGTCTTTTCGGCGCCAGCCACGCTGAGCGACGTCGCATACCTTGAAACATAGCAAGCCCTTTTCCGATGTCCGTTTTCTTCAAAGAGGAAATTGGCCTGATATTCATCGTTTCCGGGAATGCGGGCTATGGAGAGCGTTACCGATATGATGGCATTGCAGAAATCGTCATCATTGAGCAATGCCGCTATGGCTTCTTTGAGAGACGCTGCTTTCTGGAACGACGCCTCAACACCACCAACGGGCTGAAGGTTGCCCATGATCAGCGCAACATGACCTGCGCAACCTGCCAGAGTTGGGGCGAACCCCAGAACCGCGCAGGCAATCTCTTCGTTTGTTAGGCGTTGTCCTGCCTTGTCACGGCCACGGGGCAGCTGGTCATAGCTGCGCAGCTTCTCAAATCGTTCGAGGGTGTCATCAAAGGAAATGGTTTCAGATAGCCAACGATGAAGCAGTAAGGACAGGTTCTTTGCATACATGTGCATTGATTAGACTGATGGGCGTCAATCATCAATGCAACCAAGCGGACATTTGTGCTTGCGACTCGAGACGGCGACTGTGTTTCGGTAGCGGACTTGGCTGCCATATGGGTCAAGCTTCAACCGGGGTACAGTCATCACCATGGGCACCGTGGCTACATTGATATGTATCCGTCTGCGGCTTCAGGCGATAGTCTCTCAGCGTCCCGGCTTGGTGCTGTGTTCAGCGGTGTGATCGGGAAAATGAAGCGGCGCCCGGGGTGGTCCGGGCGCCGTTCAGTTAGCAGTCGTTACTGCCCGCCCGACGTGTCGTCGTTCAGGTTGCCCGGGTTGAACACGTCGCCGAAGGTGCCGGCGCCCGGGTTCTTGGGCTTTTCGTCTTCCTGCGCGTCGGAGCCGGACGGGCTCAGGTTGGTTGGTGCGAATACGCCGGGTGCGGGTTCGCGGCTGACCGGTTGCGGTACTTTCGAGTTGCCGGCGCCGAAAATGTCCGGGCCCTTGAACTGCTTTTGCAGGCGCTTCATGCGCATGCGCTCCTGCAGTTCCTTGATGCGCAGTTGCTGGGCGGCGCGTTTTTCCTCAAGCAGGACGGCCTTGGCCGGCTCGGGATCGTAGAACTGGGCCACAACCGTGGTCACCACAAACAGGCCGACGAACACCGCCAGAGCCACAGCGGCCGGGTTGCCGGCGAAGAAACCGGGCATCTCGAAGCCGCCCTTGACGGCGCCGATCGGGGCGCCGTTGGCGATGGCCAGTTGGGCGCGCCGCGTGCGCACTTCATGCACCAGGGCAAAGAACACCGTTAGGCAGACGATGATGAAGGCGAGCATCGAGATCGACGGATCGATGCCGTAGCGCACCTTCTGGGCCAGCTCGATGGTCAGCGTCGGGTATTTCTGGAAGGTGAAGGCGGTGGTGTTGTAGTTCTCGAACGAGGCGAGGAACGCCAGCACCGCGGCCGACCCGACCGCCGGCATCAGGAACGGCAGCTGGATCTTTCGGAACGCCTGGACATGGGTGGCGCCGAGATCGAGCGCCGCCTCGGTCAGCCCGACGTCATAGCGCTGCAGGCGGGCGACGAACACCAGCATGCAGTAGGAGGCGATGAAGGTCGACTGGCCGAGCACGGTCAGGAAGATGCCGTTGTGCAGGAAGCTGTCGTCGGAGAACCCCAGCATGACGTTGATGCGGTCCCAGAACACCAGGGTCGAAATACCCAGCACCACGCCGGGGATCAGGATCGGGGCGATGATGATGGTGTAGTAGGTCGAGCGCAGTTTGGGCCAGATCTGGGTCAGCACCAGCGCCCCGGCGAGCCCCATGGCCACCGACAGGATGACGGTGAAGAAGCCGACGATGAAGCTGTTGCGCAGGCCCGACAGGATGCGCTCGTCGCTCATCAGCACGCCGAACCATTCGAACGTCAGCACCTCCCACGGGGTTACCTGCGGGAACGAGGCCGAGTTGAAGGCCGTGATGCTCATCAGGAGCAGCGGCCCGAGCAGATAGGTGAAGAACAGGATCAGATAGAGCGCCAGGCCGATGCGCATGAGTGGGGATGAATTGGTCATTTGCCGATATCCCCCATGTTGACTTTGAAGATGCGCATCACCGTCAGCACGATGACGATGCAGGTCAGCAGCAGCACCACCGCGTAGGCCGAACCCTGCGGCCAGTTACCGCCTGAGTTGAACCACTGGTAGATGAGCTGGGTGAACCACAGGCTCGACGGACCGCCGAGAATCTGCGGCGCGGCCAGCGCGCCGGCCGACAGCATGAACACCATGGTGCAGCCCGACGAAATGCCCGGCTTGGCGAACGGGATAACCACCCGGCGGTGGATCATCGGCCACGACGCCCCCATGTCGCGCGCCGCCTCGATCTGGTTGCGGTCGAGGCTCTCGATGACATTGTACATCGGGAAGATCATCAGCAGGATGTAGGCATAGCCGAGACCGGCATAGAGCGCGACATTCTCGCGGATGAAGTCAATCGGGTTGTCGATCAGCCCGAAGAACATCATGAACTCGTTGATCACGCCCGAGTCGCCGAAGATGATGCGGAAGGCAAAGGCGCGCAGAATTTCGTTGATCCAGTACGGGATGATCAGCAGCAGCACCAGGAAGCGGACAAAACCACCGCCCTTGGATTGGCCGAGATAGTAGGCGATCGGATAACACAGGATCAGGTCGAGAATGGTGACGAAGGCCGCCGCGATCAGCGTGCGCACGAACACCAGCAGGTCGACCCGGTTGTAGCCGTCCGGGTTGTTTTCCGCTCCGAACACCAGATGTCGGTAGTTCTTCAGCGTATAGACGTCGTTCGGTCCGCCCATTTCCGGCGGCGGCAGGTTGTAGCGGAACGAGAAGTCGAGCATCGACAATTGCGGCAGGATGATCAGGACGATGATCCAGAAACCGGTGAGCAGCAGCAACGTCCAGCCCATCGCTTGGCCGTTGCGTCTGAAATAGTCTTTCATGAAGCCGCCCATGGGCTCACTCCGCGGCCAGTTCGCCGGCCGGCAGTGCCACCGCCTGGTTGGCGTCGTATTTCAGGGTCAGCTTCTCGCCCGAGTCATACAGCCGAGCTTCACCGCGGTTGACCAGCGACATCTTCATTTCCTTGCCCTCGTCGCCCTCAAGGAAGACGTTGTATGTCTGGCCTTCGAATTCCGAATGGCCGACATTGGCGAGGATGTGGGTGTCGGTCTTGCGCTTGTCTTCGGCAATATGCAGGGCCTCGGGCCGGATGAAGATCATCGCGTCATCGCCTGGCGACAGCTTGTCCTTTGCGCCAGTGGCCACCCGGGCCCGCAGGCGGCCGGTGCGGTTGGTGTCGACCACGGCGTAACCCTTGGAGATCGACTTCACCTTGCCGCGGAACATGTTGTTCTCGCCGACGAAGGAGGCCACGAAGGCGGTCGAGGGATCGTCGTAGATCGACTTGCCGTCGGCGATCTGGTCGATGATTCCGGCCTTCATCACCGCGACGTTGTCCGACATGGTCAGGGCCTCGCCCTGGTCGTGGGTGATGTAGATGAAGGTGATGCCGACCTGCTGCTGGATGGCGCGCAGTTCGGTGCGCATGTGCTGGCGCAGCTTGAGGTCGAGCGCCGACAGAGGCTCGTCGAGCAGCAGCACGTCAGGCTGGGCGCACAGCGCCCGGGCGATGGCGACGCGCTGCTTCTGGCCGCCGGACAACTCTGACGGCAGCTTGTCGCCCTGACCCGGCAGGGCGATCAGCTCCAGCAGTTCATCGGCGCGCTTGCGGCGCTCGGCGGCGCCGGCGCCGCGCACTTCCATGGAAAACGTGATGTTCTCCCAGATTTTCATCAGCGGGAACAGGGCGAGGTTCTGGAAGATCAGCGCCGTCGGGCGCTCGTTCGGCCCCTTGCCGGCCATGTCGTTGCCGCCGATCAGGACCTTTCCGTCACTTGGCTCAAGAAAGCCGGAAACAGCGCGCAAGATGGTTGTCTTGCCGCAGCCGGATGGCCCAAGGAAGGAAAAGAACTTGCCGCCCTCGATGTTAACATTGGCCTCGCGGACCGCGACGAAATCCCCAAATCTGATCCACACGTCCTGCAGATCGACGCCGACACCTGCGCTCATTGAACCCTCCCATAGCCCCGGTTATAGCGCTTAGCTCTTGGCAACCCCGCACAATGCTGCCGCGCCGACATTGCCGAGTTTGCGATATGTCGGGTTCCGGACACCCGCGATGTCCGGAACCCCTGGTGTTCTAAGATGCGGTGCCTTTAGGCACTCTTGAACTTGTTCACATGCTCGGTGCGCACGTCGGCGTACCACGGTGCTTCGGCCGGCCACGGATTGAGGTTGGCCAGGCTGTCGCCCGGATAGGCTTCGGCGAAGTTCTTCTTGTACTGGTCGTTGGTGAACTTGTCGGCACCGAGAACCGGCGAGTTGTAGCCGTGCGAGTTGATCGCCTTGCCGGCCGGCTCGGCGCGGTAGGCGAACTCGACGAAGGCATAGATCTGATCCATGTTCTTGGCACCGGTCGGAATGGCTATGCCGTCGACCCAGGCCATCGAACCTTCCTTCGGCGCCTGGTACATGATCGGCTCACCGGCGTTCTTAAGCGCCAGCGGCGGGCCGTCCCAGGTCTGACCGACGATCACGCCTTCCTTCAGGAGGCCGTTCTTCTGGGTGTCGGCATCGTTCCACAAGAGCTTGATGTTGCCCTTCTTGGAGATGCACCACTCGGTCAGTTTGCCCCAGATCTTGCGCATGTTCTCTTCGGACTCATAGGCCTTCCAGATATCGCCCTTTTCGAGCTCACCGGTGGTCTCGAGATAGAGACCGGCACCGAGCATCATCGAGTGCGGACGGCCCATGGTCTTGCCGGCATTTGCGTCGGCCCAAACATCGCCATAAGACGGTGCATCGCCCTCAGGCGCCCATTGGTCGGTGCGCCAGCCGATGCCTTCGGTGCCCCAGATGTGCGGCAGCCAGTGCGAGCCCTTGCCGTTAAAGTTCCAGCCGTCCGGGCCGATCTTGGCCATCGCCGGATTGACCTTGTCGATCGGCACGCGCTTCATGTCGATCGGCTGCAGCAGCTCAAGCGGCGCCCATTGCAGGTTACGGTTGTTGGTCGGCGACACGATGTCGAAGCCCTGGCCCTTGTTGGCCTTCATCTTGTTGATGATCTCTTCGTTCGAGCCGATACCGGTGTAGTTGACCTTGATGCCGGTTTCGCCTTCGAATGCCGAAATGAAATCGGCCGGCAGGTAGTCCGACCACATCAGGATGTTGATTTCACCGGCGCCGAGCGCGCTGGTGATGAACGCCGGTCCGGTCAGGGTGACGGCACCGGCAGCGGCTCCGGCTTTCAGGACCGAGCGCCGGTTGAACCGCTTGGCGGCCATCAGCGTTTCATGTGTGGATGCTTTGGTGCGAGACATTCATTCTCCTCCTTGTTGACTGTCCCGGGGGGCCAAGCAGGCCGCCCGTGTCCCCATGTGGGTGGGTCACATTGTTATTTTAAAACGAAAAATCCGCGGTTGCTCCCTCCATACGGGCTTTCGCCGTTAGTAGTATGCCCGCGAAAAATCCACTCTGCAATGCGTAGTTTGCTATTGGTCCCAACGCTCAAACAGCACTGGCTCTACCGGAGAGTCGCCCTTGCATGTGGCAGTCACTTGCTTTCGCAACGCCCGCGTTCAGCCCAGCCGGGAACATGGTCGGAGAACCCGCCGGTTGCGAGGTTGAATTTCAGCACATAGCCGGAGGCCGGAGAGAACGGCTTCATCGCTTCGAGGCGTGGCGGTGCGCACAGCAAGACCTTCAACGGGGTGTCGATTTCGCGCCAGAAGACGGTGCAGGCTGCAGGGTCGACATCGAAAGTGTACCGGCTGGTATGGCTGCCGCCCCAGGCAGTGCAGGCGAGCGTCATTGGTGCTGCCGCGGCAATGCCGGCCGACAGCGCGAGCGCAACCGGTGCTGCGGCTACTTCATGCATTCCCGAATCCGCGCCAGCAGGTCCTTTTTCAGGGTGATGCCCTCGGCATCGATACGGGCCCGCTGGGCGGCACGGTTGGAGCCGGGCAGGCGGGCGCCGTCCTGAGCGGTGATGCTGGTGCAGAGGTCATCCAAACGGGTGCCGAACAGGCCGCCGGAGAAGCCTTCCGGGTCGATGGCGATGAAGAACTGGCCGGTGTTGCACGGCCCCCCGTCATTGGTGGCAAAGGATGAACATTGCGAGCCGAGCATGGCGCCCGAGGCGGCGGCGGCCATGACCTCGACCATCAGGCCCTGACCGAAGCCCTTGTGGCCGCCGGACGGGGCCATCGAGCCCTTGAGGCCGGCCTCGGCATCTTCGGTCGGATTGCCGTCGGCATCGAGCGCCCAGCCGAGCGGGATCGGCTTGCCTTCGGTCTTGTGGCGCATGACCTCCGACTTGGCGATCACCGACGACGACTGGTCGAGGACGAACTTCACGCCGCCGTTGCCGTCCGGCACCGCCATGGAGACCGGATTGGTGCCGATCACCGGTGTCTTGCCGCCGGTCGGGGCAATGGAGGCCGGGGCATTGGTGAAGCCCCAGCCGATCAGGCCGGCCTCGGCAAGGCGGGCGGTATGGATGCCGAGCGTGCCGCAATTATAGGAGTTGGTGACGGCCAGCGCCGCGATGCCGTATTTCTTCGCTGCCGGAACGATCTTGGCAAAGCCCTTGTCGATGGCCGGGTGCGCGAAGCCGGATTTCGCATCGGCCCGGTAGGAAGTAGGCGACAGGCGGGTGATCTGCGGTTTCACTTGGCCGTCGAGTTTGCCGCATTTGAGATGGGCGCAGTAGATCGGCACCCAGAACAGGCCGTGGCTGGTCAGCCCCTGGCGCTCGGTCTCGATGATCGCATCGACCAGATAACGGATGTTGCCGCGCGCCGCGCCGGACTTGGTGAGGGCGCGGGTGACGAACCGGCGGGCCCGGTCGACGGGAATGGTCGTTGTGTCTTTGGCCATGTCGGCGTCCTCCGGTCAGTTCATTATACGCTTTGCCTGCGCCTGCCGGTGACATATGAATGCGAAACCCGCCCGGGTCAAACAGGTTTCGGTTCGAGAGGTTCTGATGAGTGGTGCACTGCACGGCATTCGCGTGCTGGATTTGTCGCGTATTCTGGCCGGGCCGTGGGCGACGCAGACCCTGGCCGATCTCGGCGCCGAGGTGATCAAGGTCGAACGGCCGGGCAGTGGCGACGACACCCGCGGCTGGGGACCGCCGTTCGTCTCCGGGCCGGATGGCGAGCCTGGCGATGCGGCCTATTTTCTCAGCACCAACCGGGGCAAGAAGTCGGTCGCAATCGACATCGCTCAGCCGCAAGGCCAGGAGCTGGTACGCGAACTGGCCGAATGCTCGGATGTGGTGATCGAGAATTTCAAGGTCGGCGGACTGGAGAAGTACGGCCTGGACTACAAGGCGCTCAGCGCCCGCAAGCCGTCACTGATCTACTGCTCGATCACCGGCTTCGGCCAGACCGGACCTTATGCCGAGCGCGCCGGCTACGACTTCATGATCCAGGGCATGGGCGGCATCATGTCGATCACCGGGCAGCCGGACGGGTCGCCGGGTGCCGAGCCGATGAAGTCCGGCATGGCATTTGCCGACATCTTCACCGGGCTCTACTCCACCATCGCCATCCTCGCCGCCCTCAACCACCGCACGGCAACGGGGCAGGGGCAGTACATCGACATGGCACTGTTCGACACCCAGGTTGCGGTGCTCGGCAACCAGGCGCTCAACTATCTGGTATCCGGCAATGTGCCCAAGCGCCTCGGCAATGCCCATCCCAACATCGTGCCCTACCAGGTGTTTGAAACATCGGACGGGCACATCATCATCGCCGTCGGCAACGACCGGCAGTTCGCCCGGTTCAGCGAACTGGCCGGTCTGGCGCACCTGGCGCAGGACGAGCGCTTCGCGACCAACCGGGGCCGGGTGCGCAACCGCGATGACCTTATCCCGGTGCTGGCCGACGTGGTGCGCACCAGAACGACGGCGGACTGGATGGACCTGCTGGATGACGCCCACGTGCCGTGTGGACCGATCAACACCATAGACAAGGTGTTCGACGACCCCCAGGCGCGTGCGCGCGGTCTGCAGCTTGAACTCATGCGCGCGGGCGGCATCGCCACACCTGGCGTTGCCAGCCCGATGCGGCTGTCGGCCACGCCGGTTAGCTACGACCGCCCGGCGCCCGAGCTTGGCCAGGACACGGACGCCGTTCTTCGCGAGGTGCTGCGGCGGGATGTTGAAGCGATTGCCGCCTTGCGCGCGCACGGCATTGTCGCATGAAAAAACCTCCCGGGCGGGACCCGGGAGGCTGCAATTGCTTGGTTGCCAGGCGCGTTAGGCGTCGAGCGAATATTCTTCGCAGAAGAAATAGCGCGTCGGGTGGCAACTGAAGCCCTTTACCGCCTTGTCGGCCGGAATATACAGCTTGCGCCACAGCGACTGCACGATCGGCCCGTCGTCCTGCATGATCTCTTCCAGCTTTCCGATGATCTCGGTGCGCGCTTCCAGATCGAGGGTACCCTCGGCCTTGGTGAGCGTCGCATCGAAGTCCGGATTGGCGTAGTGGGTCTCGTTCCACGGCACGCCTGTGCGGTAGGCCAGCCCGAGCACCATGAAGCCGAGCGGACGGTGCGCCCATGAGGTGTAGCCGAACGGCACCTTGTCCCAGACCTCCCAGAACTTGGCCGAGGGCAGGACGTTGATGCGGCAGCGGATGCCCGCTTCCTTCCACTGTTCGACCATGGACTCAATGGACGACAGTTCCCACGCCGGGTCCGGCTTGCAGGCGATCTCGATGTCGATGCCATCGGGATAACCGGCCTCACCCAACAGTGTTTTGGCTTTTTCGACGTCGCGCTTGAACTCCGGCAGCTTCTTGTAGTCCGGATGAACCGGGCACACATGATGGTGCTCGGCCGGCGAGCCCAGTTCACCGGCAGCAATCGTCGTCGTCTTCTGCTGGTCGGTCGCAAAGCGCATGGCCTGGCGCAGCTTCTTGTTGTCCCACGGCGCCTTGTCGACCTGCATGCGCACGACGGCTGTGGAGGCGGTCGTTACGTCATAGACCTGCACGTGGTCCATGCTGTTGTACAGCGGGAACTGCTCGACATCGCCTTCATAGACCAGATGCACCTGCTTGGAGGCCAGGGCCGCTCCCGATGCCGCGGCATTGTCGCCGAGATCGAGGAAATGTACTTCGTCGACATACCCCGGAGCCCCTTCGCGGCGCTTCAGGATCGCCTTGCGGCCAACCTCGAACTCGACCAGCTCGAACGGGCCGTTGCCGTTCGAGCCGACGCCGAACTTGCCGTTCTCGGCCGGGTCGAGAATTGGCAGCGGATAGTGGAACAGGTGCTCAGGTACGGCAACCTGAGATTCCTTGAGGTTCAGCACCAGGGTCTTGTCATCCTTGACCTCGATGGCGTTGGCATCCCACAGCTCGGTGGTCATGACTGCGTTGCCGTCGTCATCCTTCTTGCCGGAGTCGACCTCGTTGAGCATATAGCCTTTCATCAGGCCGACGACGGACGAACCGGTTTCAGCGTCAAGACAGTGCTTGATGTTCCAGGCCAGTTGCTCGGCCGTCAGCTTGCCGCCCTTGTGCCAGTCGACATCGGCAACCGTGAAGGTCCAGGTCTTCAGGTCGTCGGACGCTTCCCATTTTTCGCACAGATGCGGCCGGGTGACATTGTCGGCGCCGGTGCGGGTGATGTAGCCGACCATCTGGCGGGTGATATTTGAGTCGTAGATCCACGAGAAGGTGTGCGGCGAATCGATCTTCGGCACACGCATGGAAACTTTGAGGATACCACCCTGCTTCATGTCCTGGGCCTGCGCCGGCGGAGCGAATGGCTGGCCGGTGATCTTGCCGGCCCACATGTAGGCGGCACCGGCCGACATGCCGAGCAACGTCGAATAACGCACGAACTCACGCCGGTCGATCTGCTTGTCGGCCAGGTACTGTTTGAGCCGCGGTATCCAGATGTGTTCCTTGTCTGACATTATAAACTTCCTCCCTTTTGCAATTCCAATTGTCTCAGGCCGTCACAATGCGCCCGGCTTCAAGGTCAGCCGGCCGTCTGCCTGACACTAAACTAGCAGGCGTGAGTAGGCATGCAACCCGTGAGCTGATTTCATGACTCAAGTTTAATTGCGGCACGCCCGTTACATGAGCCGTGTGCGACCAAACAACGCCAAAACCGACATTCGCCGGAGTGTCACGAAACGTTGTCCGGCAGGGTCTCCTTGCGTTTCGCCATGAACTCCTGCAGCGCCGCGTCGATGGCCGGATCGAGTCCGGGCTCCGCGTAGTCGCGCAGTTGCTGCTTCCAGATGGTGTTGGCGCGTGCAGCGGCATCCTGCTCGCCTTCGGCCTGCCATTGCTCGAATGAGTTGTTGTCGGCCACCCGTGAGCGGTAGAACGCGGTTTCGAAATTGGCCTGGGTATGAGCGGTGCCGAGGAAGTGCCGGCCCTCGTCCGGCGACTTGCCGCCGACCTCGGCCAGCGCATCCATCGCCTGACCGTTCTCCGACAGATCGACACCCTTGGCAAAGGCTTGCATGATGCCGAGCTGGTCCGCGTCGATGATGAACTTCTCGTAGGACGACACCAGCCCGCCCTCCAGCCATCCGGCCGAGTGCAGGGCGAAGTTCACGCCGGCCAGCAGGGTCGGCATGATGGTGTTGGCGCTTTCGTGTGCCGCCTGGGCATCGGGCAGCTTGGAACCGCACAACGAACCGCCGGAGCGGAACGGCACGCCGAGCCGGCGGGCCAGTTGCGCAGCGCCATAGAGCACATGCGCCGGCTCCGGGGTGCCGAAGGTCGGCGCGCCCGACTGCATCGACATGGAGCTGGCGAAGGTGCCGAACACAACCGGCGCGCCCGGCCTGCACAGCTGCGCAAAGGCCATGCCGAACGATGCCTCGGCGAGGATCTGGGTCAGCGTGCCGACGATGGTCACCGGCGACATAGCGCCTGACAGGATGAACGGCGAAACGACACAGGCCTGCCCGGCCCGGGCGTAGACCTTCATCGCCCCCAGCATGGTGTCGTCGAACACCATCGGCGAATTGGCGTTGATCAGGTTGATCAGCACGCAGTTCTGATCGACGAACTCATCGCCGAACAGCATCCGCGCCATGGCGACACTGTCTTCGGCCCGCTCCGGCGCCGTGACCGAGCCCATGAACGGCTTGTCGGAGTAGCGGATATGGCTGTAGACCATGTCCAGATGGCGTTTGGCGACGGGAATGTCGACCGGCTCGCACACCGTACCGCCCGAGTGGTGGATCGACGGTGCCAGATAGGCCAGCTTGACGAAATTCTGGAAGTCCTCGATCGTCGCATAGCGCCGGCCGTTGTCCAGGTCGCGCACGAAGGGCGGGCCGTAGACCGGTACGAACACCGTCGCATCGCCGCCGATCTGCACCGAGCGCTCGGGATTGCGGGCATGCTGGGTGAACACCGGCGGGGCGGTCTTGATCAGTTCGCGCGCCATGCCTTTCGGCATCCGCACCCGCTCGCCTTTGACATCGGCGCCGGCATCCTTGAGCATCTGCAGCGCTTCGGCGTCGTCGCGCACGTCAATGCCGATCTCCTGCAGCACCGTGTCGGCATTGTTCTCGATCAGCGTCAGCCCTTCCTCGCTGAGCACTTCGTAGAGCGGAATGTTACGCTTGATGTATGTGAGCTGCGTTGCGCTGCGGCTGCCGCGCGCTGCGCGCCTTGCATCCGCTCCGCCGCCGGCGCGGCGTCCCCTGCGGCCGGCACCGGCCGTTGCTTCCTGTTCCATGTTCCCTGCTTTGCCTTGTCTTCACCCTGGATGAAGAAATTTCACCATGGATGAGTGTTAGACGTCAATCGCAGGTCACGCGGTATTCGAAGCGCCCGATTCTTGGACGGAAACGACTTTGGCAGAGACAATTTGCACAGCAGCAACGCTCATTGATGATCCGCCCGGGGTTCCTTTGCCGGCGATGCCCCAAGATGGGCGAGCAACACGTTGATATTGCCGCCGCCTTTCTTCATGACCGAAACGAAATTCGACCGCAAAAGTTGCGCCAGCCAGACGTTCTGGACGTTCACGTCGTTGACCCGGCTGCCGCTGATCTTCCACAGAACCTTCTGCGGCGGGCGGCCGCCAAGCTGCTTCAACCGGCTGACCACCGTCTTGCCGCGGCAGCGCACGACTTCGACCGAAGAGGCGCGGAACTTCTTGGAGAAGCTCGCCAGGGTGCGGGCAATGTAGCGGCTGGTCAGGTTGACATACTGACTCTGCTTGCTTTTCGGCAGATTCTTTCGGTATTTCCCGAGCGCAAACAAGGCAATGCGCTTCATATTGGTGTGCGAGCGCAGGGCCGAGGCGAACTGCGATGACGAGCGATTGCGCGCGGCACTGACGAAAGCCTTGCCTGCCTTGAGCGCGACGTTGCCCGCTGCGCATGTTGCAGCATGTGCCGGAGGTGGCGCCGCAGTCAGCGTGGCGCCGCCGACCAACAAAGCAGAAGCGACCGCGACCGCGGTGAAGGAACGGCGAACCGAAAGCGAGAATGGGAGTGTCATGCCTGTGCTCCTGTCTGTCAGATGTCCCAAATCCCCCGATTTCGCGACAACTCTAACACGCACTCCGACACGGAAAAAGTGACGGATATCACATCGGCGGCTCAAAAACCGCATGGCGTAAATAGAATATGTAGACATAAAGATATCTTTATGTTATATGATTTCGGCATGACGCACCTTTCGCAAAATGCTTTCTCCGCCGCCCGGAAAGGGGCTGGGTTCTCTGTCTCGTTCGAAGTCTTTCCGGCCCGCACGCCGGAAGCCCTGCATGACCTGCAGTCGACGGCGGCGGAACTGGCGACGTTTTCGCCGGAGTTCATTTCCGTGACCTATGGGGCAGGCGGCACAACCCGGTCGGCGACGGTCGAGACCCTCAAGGGCCTGCGTGACGGCTCTGGTCAGGCCCTGTCCGGGACAAATGTTGCCGGACATCTGACCTGTGTCGGCGCCAGCCGGACGCAGACAGATGCAATGATCGAAGCCTACGCAGGGCTGGGCGTGAAGCATGTCGTGGCCCTGCGCGGCGATGCGCCCGCCGGACAGGACCGCTACGAGCCTCATCCCGGCGGCTATCCGAACGCGGCCGGCCTGGTGGAAGCCCTGGCCCGGCGCGGCGGCTTCGACATTTCTGTTGCCGCCTATCCTGAAACGCACCCCGATTCACCGTCGCGTCGCCATGACCTGGACAACCTGCACGCCAAGCTGGATGCCGGTGCACACCGTGCATTGACCCAGTTCTGTTTCGACAACCAGGCCTTTTACCGCCTGCGCGACGACTGTGCCGCGCGTGGCCTTGCGCAACCGCTGGTCCCCGGCATTCTGCTGATACATGACTTTGCCAAGGTGTGCAATTTCGCTGGCAAATGCGGGGCCTCGATCCCGGGCTGGCTGAAGGCGCGCTTTGCCGGGCTTGAAAACGACTTGCCGGCCCAACAGCTTGTTGCCGTCTCAGTTGCCGCTGAGCAGGTGCTTGATCTGGCCGGGCAGGGCGTGCGGCAGTTTCATTTCTACACCCTCAATAGACCCGACCTCGCCATCGCCGTGTGCCGCTGCCTGGGTGTGCAGCCGCACATCAAACAGGCCCAGGCCGCGTGAAATCATCGGCAATCCGCCTGCGGTCGGTTTTGTGTTGACATTCGTCGGAATTCAACAAGTTGCCATGCATCTCAAAGCGCATGTGTGGCAGGGTTGCGCGGCACGTTGAAATCATCCGGCGGGAAATGAAACTCATGGCACAGATCGTTGTCACCTACTGGCGGGACATCCCGTCCCAAGTTGTTGTCAAAGCCGGCCGCAAGGCGGAAAAGCGCATGCTGGCCGAACGCTTTCAGGAGGCCATAGACATGGCGGCAATGCGCGGCGGGGCGGCAGAGACCGATGCCTATCTCGAAGAATGGCGCCGGGCAGCACCCGTCGAGTGCAGCGACAATCTTGCCGACGAGGCCGAAAATGCGGTTGCAGCAATCGACGCCGAGTACGATAAAGAGCGCCTGAAAATTCTCATTAACAACGAAGGCTGGGCTGAACCTCGCTGACGCCTGCCGGACACCACCGACACCGAACTGAAAAGGTAGTTCAATGACCGAGACCCTTGTCGCCTCACAGACCAAAGAAGCCATCATCGGTTTTGAGCGGCCGTTCTGCGTGATCGGCGAGCGTATCAACCCGACCGGACGTAAGAAGCTGGCCGCTGAAATGGAAGCCGGCGACTTCTCGACGGTTGAGGCCGATGCCATCGCCCAGACCGCCGCCGGCGCACACATTCTCGATGTCAATGCCGGTGTAACCGCCGTCGATCCGAACCAGACCGAGCCGCCCTTGATGCGCAAGACGCTGGAGATCGTGCAGAATTCGACCGATCTGCCGCTGTGCATCGATTCATCGGTGCCCGCAGCACTTGCCGCCGGCCTCGAGGTCGCCAAGGGCCGACCGCTGGTCAACTCGGTCACCGGCGAGGAAGACCGCCTGGAGGTTATCCTGCCGCTGGTCGCCAAATACAACGTGCCCGTCGTCGCCATCTCCAACGACGAGACCGGTATTTCCGAAGATCCGGATGTGCGCTTCGAAGTGGCCAAGAAGATCGTCGAGCGCGCCGCCGATCACGGCATCAAGTCGCATGACATTGTGGTCGATCCGCTGGTGATGCCGATCGGCGCCATGGGCACCGCGGGCCAGCAGGTGTTCCGCCTGTGCCGCCGTCTGAAGGATGAGTTGAAGGTCAACACCACCTGCGGTGCCTCCAACATTTCCTTCGGCATGCCGAACCGCCGGGTGCTCACCGGCCATTTCCTGGCCATGGCCGCCTCGCACGGCATGACCAGCGCCATCATGAACCCGATGCACGATGAAGACATGCATGCGATTTTCGCCGCCAACGTGCTGAACGGCACCGACGTTTCCTGCCGCGCCTGGACCCGGAAGTTCCGCGAAGCCCCGCCGCCGGCCGTCGACGGCGCCCCGCTGAGCGAAGCCGACGAACGTCGCCGCGCCCGCGAAAACCGCCGCCGCCGCCGCGGATAGTCGTTTGTTCAAGACGGGAGAGCCTGAGTTCAAGAAAGCGTTGGTCATTCCGGCGAAGGCCGGAATCCAGGAGATTTTCAACGAATTCGGGCAGTTTGTGGCTCTGGACCCCGGCCTTCGCCGGGGTGACGGTGTGGATGGCTTTGGCTGGAGCCGCATCACTGGCACCTGCGGTACGGGCGCCAATTCTCGGATGGGTGAAGCGGTTGAGGCGACAACGGGGTTCCGGTATCCGATGAGCCGGTGGCAGGTCTCGCCAGGCGCGATGCGTCTGGACAAAAAACGAAAGGGCACCCATGGCTGACGACACTTCAGGCAAGGATGCCCTTATTGTTTTCACGCCGTCGGGCAAACGCGGCCATTTTCCCATCGGCACACCGGTGCTGCAGGCGGCCCGTTCGCTGGGTGTCGACATCGATTCCGTCTGCGGCGGCCGGGCGATCTGCGGGCGTTGCCAGGTCACGCCGTCGATCGGCGAGTTTGCCAAGCATAAGATTACCTCGAAGGCTGAACATCTCGGCGAGGTGACAAAGGTCGAAACCCGCTACGATGAAAAGCGGGGGCTGAAGCCCGATCGCCGCCTGTCCTGCCAGACCAAAATCCTCGGCGACGTCGTGATCGACGTGCCGCCGGAAAGCCAGGTCCACAAGCAGATCGTGCGCAAGCGCGCCGATGCCCGCGAAATCGAACTCGACCCCATTACCCGGCTCTACTACATCGAGGTGGAAGAACCGGACATGCACAAGCCGTCGTCCGACCTTGAGCGGGTCTACTCGGCACTCCAAGAGCAGTGGCAGGTGACCGGCGTCACCGCCGACCTGGCCATCATGCAGGCGCTGCAGAAGGCGCTGCGCAAGGGCGGGTGGAAGATCACGGTCGCCATTCACCACCGCCTGGCCAGCCGCGCCAAGCGCATGACGGCGATCTGGCCCGGCTTTCACGACAAGGCTTACGGGCTGGCCATCGATGTCGGCTCAACCACCATCGCCGCCCACCTGTGCGACCTGGCGACCGGCAAGATCAAGGCCTCGGCCGGTCTGATGAACCCGCAGATCCGCTTCGGCGAAGACCTGATGAGCCGGGTATCCTACGTGATGATGAACCCGGGCGGCGACAAGGAAATGACCGATGCCGTGCGTGGCGCGATCATGACGCTGGCCGGTCAGGTGGCGGCGGAAGCCCTCATCGACATCTCGGAAATCCTTGAAGTGGTGCTGGTCGGCAACCCGGTCATGCACCACCTGCTGCTCGGCATCGACCCGGTCGAACTGGGCGGTGCGCCCTTCGCGCTTGCCACCGGTATGGCCGTGACACGGCCGGCACGCGAGTTCGAGCTCGACCTCCACAACGGTGCCTATGTCTACGTGCTGCCCTGCATCGCAGGCCATGTCGGTGCCGACTGCGCTGCGGTGGTGCTGTCGGAATCGCCGCACTTGAGCGAAGAGATCATGCTGGTGGTCGATGTCGGCACCAATGCGGAAATCGTGCTCGGCAACAAGGACCGCCTGCTGGCCTGTTCCTCGCCGACCGGGCCGGCCTTCGAGGGCGCCCAGATTTCCTGCGGCCAGCGCGCGGCGCCCGGCGCCATCGAGCGCATCCGCATCGACCCGGAAACCCTGGAGCCACGCTACAAGGTGATCGGCTCCGACCTGTGGTCCGACGATCCGGCTTTCGAAGCCGCCATCGAGAGCACCGGCGTCACCGGCATCTGCGGCTCCGGCATCATCGAGGTAATCGCCGAGATGTATCTCGCCGGCATCATCAACCAGGACGGCCAGGTCGACGGTGCGCTCGCTGACCGCAATCCGCGCATCCGCGCGGCGGGCCGGACCTTCGAATATCTGGTGCGCGACGGCGAACCGCTGATCTCGATCACCCAGAACGACGTCCGCGCCATCCAGCTCGCCAAGGCGGCGCTCTATGCCGGCGTGCGCCTCTTGATGGATCATCTCAGGATCGACCAGGTCGACAAGATCCGCCTCGCCGGCGCCTTCGGCAACC
The DNA here is from genome assembly GCA_965216335.1 of Aestuariivirgaceae bacterium. GTDB lineage: Bacteria > Pseudomonadota > Alphaproteobacteria > Rhizobiales > Aestuariivirgaceae > JAHEJE01. The sequence goes on from OZ244154.1 coordinate 3,503,682, forward strand.
ACATCGACGTCAAATACGCCATGGTCCTCGGCCTGATCCCCGACTGCCCGCTTGAAAACGTCCAGTCCGCCGGCAATGCGGCAGGCAGCGGTGCGCTTATAGCCTTGCTCAACGCCAAGGGCCGCGACGAAATCGAAGAGGTTGTGCGGCAGATTGAAAAGATCGAGACGGCGGTCGAACCGAAGTTTCAGGACCATTTCGTCGAGGCAATGGCCATCCCGCACAAGTCGGCGCCGTACCCCAATCTGACCAGCGAAGTCACCCTGCCGCCAGTCAAGACCGTGGAAACGACCGACAGCGACGGCGGCGAACGCCGCAGGCGGCGGCGGTAGGGTGTCCATGCGCCTGCGCCGCGCCCGGACGCACGAAGCGGAGTTGCTCACCGACCTGTCGCTGCGCTCGAAGCGCTCGAACGGCTATGACGATGCCTTCATGGCCGCCTGCGTAGAAGAGTTGACGATCACGCCCAGCGACATCACGGACAATGAGTTCTGGGTGGCAGAGGATGGCCAAGTATGCGGCTGCATGTGCCTTTGCATCGATGCGACGGGAACGAGCGGCGAGGTCCATGCGTTTTTCGTCGAGCCGGGCCGCAAGCGCAGCGGTGTCGGGCGCAGGTTGGCTGCGAAGATGCTTGAGCGTGCGCGGGCGCTTGGCTTGCGCTCACTGCGGCTCGACGCCGACCCGAAAGCGGTTCCGTTTTACGAGTCTGTGGGCTTTACAGTGGCAGGAAGCTCACCGTCCGGATCGATCCCCGGCCGCTTCATCCCGCACATGACGATGGACCTGGCGGCAAGACACGCTTGAGCCTTGCCTCTACATACCGCCATTCAACCGCGCCTGCACCGCGCGGCGGAAGTCGCCGTTTTCGCGGGTGGTGAAGCCGAGCAGGCCCGAGACGCGCCACACCATATGCGCCTCCTGGTCGTCGATCACGCCATCGGCCAGCACCAGTTCCCACAGCATCTCCAGCACATGTCCGCGGGTATCGCGGTCGTAGGCATCCTTGATGGTCTTGGTGAACCGGTAGAAGTCGACCGCCTCGGCCTCCGCCGCTTCGGCCTCTGCGACCAACTCGGCGATCTCGTCGTCGTCGAGGCCGAACTTTTCATGCAACAGCCGGTCACGCACCTTTTGCTCGGCCGGATCGACGGTTCCGTCGACATGGGCAGCATGGACCAGCAGTGCCGCGACCGCCTGGCGCAGCCCGGCACTGTCGTCGGCAGGGATGTCCTGCGTCTTGAACAAGTCCTTGAGTTTAGTGACGAGCATCGGGCGCCTTTCTGATTGCTGCAGACAAGATGGGCGAAGCCTGCGGGGATTTCCAGTGCTGTTTCGGTCATGGCAAGGCGGGTGTGGCAGCCGGCAGCGATCCTGCCTGCCGTGAAACGCAACCGCTTCGGCGTGCACCAGCACAATCTGGACGTCTCCGGTAACCGTCATTGCCGGGACAAGCCCACTGCCTTCCGGTTTAGCGACGATTGCTCCTTCCCCCGGAAAGGGGGAAGAGCCTGCCCCCGGCTTGAACGGGGGTCGGGACGGGGGTTGACGGCGGTGCAGTTCGGCAACGATTTCAATCCCTTGAACCGCCATCAATCCCCACCCTAGCCCTCCCCTTTTCTAGGGGAGGGAATGCCCTGGAGCCAAGCCAGAATCATGTCACGGCTCTTGTTGGGTGCATGCAACTATCCGATGCAATGGAGGAAATGTGCTCTCACTCAATGTTAAATCGGACAGCAGTGGGACAAGCCCGGCAATGACGACGCTGGGAGTTTTCGAAGTCTCCAGCTTGTCATGTCGTCTTCCTCAGAAATTGGGGTGTTCGATTGACTTTTACCTACTAATAGGTAGAATACGTCATCTCACCTCGTGAGGGGTGTTTCGTGATTTCACAGAGGAGACGAAGACGATGACCAGCGAACTGTACTGGCTGACCCTGAGCTGCCTGCTCGTATCGGTGATGTGGCTGCCCTATATCCTCAACCGGATCGCCGTGAAAGGGCTGATCCCGGCGATGGGCAACGACGACCCGGTCGCAGTGGAACACGCCGCCTGGGCAAAGCGCGCCATGTGCGCGCATCGCAATGCACTGGAGAGCATCGGCATTTTCGCCGCCCTGGTGCTGACCGCCCACGTCCTCGGCATCTCAACCGGTACGACCGCCACCGCCGCCGCGGTGTTCTTCTTTGCCCGGCTGGCCCACTACATCGTTTATGTGGCCGGCATCCCGGTGGTGCGCACGTTGCTGTTTGCCGTGAGCTGGGTGTGCATTGTAGTGTTCGGTCTGGCGATTCTCAGCGCGTGAGGTGGGGGCATGCCGGCAACACCTGACCTGATCAACGGCGATTTCGACCGGCGCGTGGTCGTTGACACCACCGCACTCGACTGGATTGCATCGCCAAGCCCCGGTGTCGAGCGCCGTCCGCTCGACAGGGTCGGCGGCGAGGTGGCCCGCGCCACCACCGTTGTGCGGTTTGCACCCGCCAGCGACTTTCCAACCCATGTGCATGGCGGCGGCGAGGAATTCCTGGTGCTGCGCGGGATATTCAGCGACGAGAGCGGCGACTATCCCGCCGGCAGCTATGTGCGCAATCCGCCGGGCAGCAGCCATGCGCCCCATACCCGTGATGGCTGCGAAATCTTCGTCAAACTGCGTCAGATGAAACCGGACGACCTGGCGCATGTCGTGATCGACCCCGAAACCGGGGGCAATTGGCGTGCGTTGTCCGCTGGCCGCCGCGCCCTCGATCTGTTTCGTGCCGTTGACGGCAGTGAACATGTAACGCTCGAGGACTGGCAGCCCGGCTCCGAAGGCGACGCCGAAACGCTCGTCGGCGGCGAGGAACTGCTGATCCTGTCCGGTGCGTTCGCAGATGAGCACGGGACCTATCCGGCTGGAACCTGGGTGCGCAATCCGCCCGGCTTTTCCCGCCGCCTCACCAGCCCGCAGGGCGGGCGTTTTTGGCGCAAGACCGGCCACCTGAAAGACATCGTTTCATCGTGAGCACCCGCGATGCCATCCTCGACGTCGCCGAACGACTGATCCAGACCCGCGGCTACAACGGCTTCAGCTATCAGCACATCGCCGACGAACTGAGTGTGCGCAAGCCCAGCCTGCATTACCATTTCCGCTCCAAGGCCGATCTTGGCGCTGCCGTCATGCAGCGTTACCGCGAGCGCATGGAAGGTGCCATGCGCCAGGCGGAACAGGATTTGTCTGCCGACGTCCCGGGCAATGCCGCAAGGCTGCTGGAACTGTACGTCACGCCCTACATCATGTTCGCCAGGACACCGGAAAAGATCTGTCTGTGCGGTGCACTGACCGGCGAGTTCCCGGCCTTGCCGGACAACATGCAGGCCGAGGTCAACCGCTTTATCGCCGAGCACCATGCCTGGCTCGAACGCCTCATGGCAGCCGGCGAGGCAAGCGGCGATTTCCGGCTTGACGCCAGCCCGGCGGCAATGGCCCGGACGGCCTTCGCCAGCCTGCAGGGCGCTCTGCTGATGAAACGCGCCACCGGCACCCTGGAGGACCTCACCGAGGTCATCGAAACGCTCAGGCAGGGTTTGGGGATCGAGAGTACGGCTTGACCTTCCTGTTCCGGGAGGCCTTATCTTGCTGCTTCAAATGATTCAGTACGCAGCTCAGAGGCCTCCGCAATGCGCATTTTACTGTCCACTTTGACCGCCGCTGTTGCAGCGATTGCGCTGCTGTCAGGCCTGGCGCTGGCTCACTCCGGTGCGACCGGTATCGTCAAGCAACGCATGGATGTCATGTCCGATGTCGGCGAACAGATGAAGACCATTGCCGCGATTATGAAGGGCGAGGTCGCCTTTGACGGGCAGGTGGTGAGCAGCGCGGCCGCGAAGATGGCTACGCATGCGGAAATGATCCCGCAACTGTTTCCGGAAGGCTCGATCGACGGCCCGAGCGAGGCCCTGCCGGCAATCTGGCAGGACTGGGAGGAATTTACCCAGCTCGGGTCAAGCCTGAAGGACAAGGCCGGTGCCCTGGCTTCAGTAGCGCAGACTGCCAAGTCGCCGACCGATCTGACGGAGGCCCTCGTCGCCGTCGGTGCGACGTGCAAGGGGTGTCACGAAAAGTTTCGGCTGGCGAAATGACCCGCCGGGTGCGGCTCTAGAAGTCCTTCAGCCGTTCGGTCGTCTCCGGGTCGAGGAAACCCGCCACCGTCGCATCGGTCTCAAGTTGCAGGGCGCGGTTGAGGTCGCTGGCGGCGCAGTGGTTGAGGACACGTTTCATGGCGCGGACGGAAAGCGGGGGCAGGGCGCTGAGCTTCTCCGCCACGGCGCGGGCTTCGCGCATTAGATCGTCATCTGCCGCAACACGCCAGGCTACGCCCATCCGCTTGAGATCTGACGCGGTATAGCGCTCGCCGAGGAACAGCATTTCGCGCGCCGTGTTGAGGCCGACCAGCGCCGGCAGCAGGCTGGTGACCGCACCGGTGACGAACAGATTGAGCGACACTTCCGGGAAAAACCCCTTGGCGCTTTCGCCCCAGATCGGGAAGTCGCAGTTGATCGCCCATTCGAAACCGCCGCCGACGGCCCAGCCGTTGATCGCCCCGACTACCGGCTTGGTGCCGAACACGATCGCCCGGGTGGCCTGCTGGATGGCATCGACCAAAGCGCGCGCATCGGCCTCATTTTCCGGATGGACATGGGCGTTGCGGTCATCGCCGGCGCAGAACGCCCGGCCTTCGCCGGTGAAGATGACGGCCCGCGTTTCCCTATCGGCGTTGGCATCGTTGAACGCATGCGCCACATCCTCGATCAGTTCCAGGTTCATGGCGTTCAGGCAATCGGGGCGGTTGAGCGAAATGGTCCGCACGCCCTGATCGCCAAGGGTGCTCAACACGGTGCGATACTCGAACTTGCTCATTGATATGTCCTCAAAACGCGGGCGGTCTTGCCTTCGGTGACCGGGAACGTTCCGGCGGCAACAATCTGCACATTGGCCGTTGCACCGAGGCCGGACTTGATCTCGGCAGCGACGCGCTGCGCCAGGTCGCCGGCATCAGCATATCCCTTCGCCAACTCGACCTGCAGCGGCAAGGCATCATAGGGCGGTTTGGCCTCGAGCACGATGCGGTAGTCACCGGACAGCTCGGCAAATCCGCTCAGCACCTTGGCCACCATGGTCGGAAACAGGTTCAGCCCGCGCACCACCACCATGTCGTCGCTGCGCCCGACGACGCGGAACCGCATGCCGGTGCGTCCGCACGCGCACGGCTCGGTGGCATCGATGGCGATGATATCTCCGGTGCGAAACCGCACCAGCGGCTGGCACTCGCGCACCAGATGGGTGAGCACCAGCTCGCCCTCCTGTCCGGCATCGAACGGCAGGGGTTGCGCTGTTTCCGGGTCGATCAGTTCCGGGTACAGCACGTCGCCGGCGAGGAAATGCAGCCGGGTGTCATGCGCACACTGGGCGGCAAAGTTGCAGAACACATCCGACACACCGTAGTTGGCGTTGCGCGGTTCCATACCCCAGGTGCCACGGATGCGCGCCCGCAATGCCGGATCGTCCAAGCCCGCCTCGCCGCCGAACAGACCGAGCTTCAGACCCAGGTCAGCGGGCTTTAGGCCCGGGAACTTTTCCTCCAGCACCCGTTCCAGAACCGCCGGATAGGACGGGGTGCAGGAAATCGCGTCGATGCCGATTTCGCGGATCGTGCGGATCAGCAATTCTGTGTTGCCGACACCGAACGGCACCACTGTGGCGCCGGTGCGCTCCAGGGTCAGGTGGTCGCTCACCCCGCCCATCCACATCTGGTAGTTGAGACAGTGCACGACGGTGTGTTCGGCGGTCAGCCCGGCTGCCCTTTGCGCCCGACCGCCGACAACCTGCGTTATCTCGCAATCGCGCGCCGACAGCGCCAGGTTCATTGCCTGTCCCGTCGTGCCCGATGTCCGGTGCAGCCGGTTCACCTTCGCTCGCGCAGCCGCCAGGTAGTTGCCGAACGGCGGATGCCCGGCCTGCGACAGCCTGAGCTGCGCCTTGTCCGAAAGCGGCAGTACCGGCAGGTCGCGAAGATCGGCGGGCGGCGCCGCACCGTTCCATAACTGCTGATAGAAGACGGATGTCTCTCCGACATAGGCGGCCTGGCTTTGCCATGCGGCCTGCTGATGCTGCGCCATGTCAACTGCCGGCAGGGTTTCCGCATCGGATCGCAACTGGCCGGCCATGCGCTCAGAAAATCCGCGTCAGCACGGCACGCCCCAGCGGAAGCAGGCCCTTGCGCGTCATGACATGCGGGCTGGCGAGCAGACGAACCGATTGCGGCGGGCTCGCAGAGGCGTTTTCGGCCGCATAGGCGTTACCGTCGTCCGTGCCGGCATCCCAGGCAAACAGCGGAAATTCGATGCTGTCGCGCCACTCGCCACCGGTGCGCAGCGGTATGGCGGCGGCACCGGTGAACCAGTCGGGACTGGGCATCAGCGCGGCCGCGAAGCTGACTTGCGGATGGGCCAGACTGGCGTCGAACTCGACCTTGACGTAGCCTGGCGCCGCCTTGAGCGGGCCGGCAGCGAAGGTCTCACCGACCTGGCCGGTGAGCTTGCCGGTTTCAAACTCGCGCCCGAACAGCGACGTGCCGCCGGTCTCGGCCAGTTGCCTGAGGCCGGCCGAAGCCGGCGCGCCGTCCCGGAACAGGCTGAAACCGGCCTTGTGCGTGGTTCCGGCCAGCTCCGACAGCCCGGCGCCATCCGCCGGCCAGCCATGCGGATGGGTGGCGCTACTCCAGGTGATGAACAACTCGAGCTGATAACGCTCGCTCGTCTCGGCCCTGCCGGGGGGTGCCAAGCCGGCGGCCAGGACGACGACGAACGCAACACACGCCGGCAGCGACCAAACAGACCTCATCAAGACTGCGCCCGATCGGATCAAGCCAACCTCCAGTTCGCAAACGAATCCACGTTCCGCGCAAAGGGTAGCGCAAGCCGGCTCGATGATGAAGCCGGATTGCCGGATCGCCTCGCGAAACTCCGGTTTGTCGTTGAAACGGCAATCCGCCCGGCGGGCCGTACGGCGCGGGTCTGCCGCCGATGCAGGTGCGCGCGGGCTTCGAACCTGACAACTCGCTGACAGCCCGGGTCAGGCTCCCGTCAGCGCAGGTGAACTAGTCTGATACGGCAATTTGAGAGGAAGGAATCCGAAGATGACGAAAAACATCCCCGAGAGTGAAGTGTGCAGCGAATTGGAAATGGATCGCCGTGACGCCCTCAAGCGGCTGGGGTTGGGTCTGTCGGTCGCCTACGCGGCGCCGGTCCTGCTCACGGTCAGCGACGCCAGGGCCGGCAGTGGCGGTTCCGGCGGCGGCGCCGGAGGCGGCGGCGGCGCAGGAGGTGGCGGCGGTTCCGGTGGTGGATCGGGCGGCGGCTCCGGTGGTGGATCGGGCGGCGGAACAAGTGGCGGTACGTCCGGTGGCACAAGTGGTGGCACGTCGGGTGGTACCAGCGGCGGCACGTCCGGCGGTACCAGCGGTGGCACGTCCGGCGGTACCAGCGGCGGCACATCTGGCGGCAGCTCGTCAGGCGTCGACAAGCGCTAGATTGCGTTTGGCAGCGTGAAGTAAACGCGTTGCAGCCGGTCTGACCAACCAATCTTGTATGAGTAACCCGTCAGCCTGCTGCAACTCTGGTCGGTGCGCTTGCGAAAGCGCTCCGGCCATCTCGTTTGTGCGGACCCTTGTTGTCTGGCATGGTGCGCGGTGTTGGGAGCGGCATTGGTGATGTCTGATGTAACGTGGTTTCAGTTTCAGGACACTTCGGTTCCCGTCGCAGTCCCCGATGACCGTGATTTGGACGTCGCGCTCTCGATCATATTGCGCGACTGGCCACGCCATACGACCGCCGGCGATGCGGCACCGCCCGGACACCGGCGGATCAAGATCGAGCGGATCGGGCGAGACTATGTTCTGTCCTCGCCCTGGCTCAAGGAACCCGCCCGCCGCAAGCATCCTGTCGACCTGGTGTGCGCGCTGATTATCGAACTCGTCTGGGCTTATCTTGACAGATTTCCGGACCGGCTGTGCCTGCACGGCGCGGCCGTGGAGTTCGCCGGGCGCCTCGTGGTCTTTCCGAACCGGTATCGCGCCGGCAAGAGCCTTCTGAGCGGATGCCTGGCAGCGGCGGGCCACCGGGTGTTCACCGACGACATTCTGCCGATGCGGGTCGGCAGCCGGACGCGGATCGTGTCCGGCCTGGCAACGGGTGTACCGCCTCGCCTGCGTCTTCCGCTGCCGGAAAACCTGCCGCCGCAATACAGTGAATTCCTCGACAGTGCTGCCGGTCAGAGCAGTGAACACTACAGGTACCTGTCCTTTTCTGCAGACCTGCAGGCGCCGCGAAATCTTGCCTGCCCGGTCGGCAGCTTTGTTTTCCTCGAGCGGGCGCCGAACACCCAGCCGGGCCTCCAGCCGATGCGTCAGGCCGACATGTTGCGCGAGGTGGTGTGGCAGAACTTCGCCCGGGCCATGCCATCCGGGCAGATCCTGCATGTCTTGAAAAGCCTGGTTTCTGCCACGGGCTGCTTCCGGCTGACCTACGACGATCCTGGCGATGCGGTCGAACTGCTGCAAGCGCAGTTTGCCGTTTGGCCTGCGCCCTCGCCGTCCATACCCGCCTACGTGCCGCCGCCGTCGTCGCCGGCAGCGGCCGGTCCGGCGGACCAGGACAACGCCGCTGCCGCCGGTTACCTTGTTCAGCGCCCGGGCGTCCATGAACATGCCAGCGATGGCGAACACTTCCTCGCCGATGCTGATGGCGTGGCGATCCATCACCTCAATCAGACCGCGGCCACCGTGTGGCGGTTGCTGCGCGAGCCGATGCGGCTGGATGATATCGTTGGGGTGCTTTATCATGCCTTTCCGGATCAGGCGCGGGCACGCATCGAAGCTGACATGACCGCGCTGCTGGACGAGTTCAGGACCAAGCGGTTGCTTGTCGCGGCAACCCCGCCGCAGCCGGCGCCTGAGGGCCGGGACGGAAAAGATCATGGCAGACGACACGCACGACAGACCTGACGCGCAGCGCCGCCGCGCTCTGGCCCTGCTTGGGCTCAGCCTGACCGCTGCCTATGCCGCCCCCACGGTCATGACGATCAGCTCAGCGCAGGCGGGCTCAGGCGGCGGCGACGGTGGCGGCGGCGGCTCCGGTGGCGGTTCCGGCGGAGGGTCCGGCGGTGGTTCGGGTGGCGGCTCAGGTGGCGGCTCAGGTGGCTCGGGCGGTGGATCCGGTGGCGGCAGGGGTGGCGGCAAGCACGGCTCCCGCGGCGGCTCGGGCAGTAATTCGGCGCGCGCGGCGGTCAGACAGGGCCGGGCCAGACCGCTCAGCGAAGTGCTCGCCAGCGTCAAGCGCCAGTATGCCGGCCGTGTTGTCGGCGTGCGCTTCAGTTCGACATCGAAGTCCGCCACCTATTATCTGAAGATGGTCAACACCTCGGGCCGGCTGGTTGAAGTGCGGGTCAATGCCAAGACGAAACAGATATTGCATATCAAGGGGTACTGATGCGGGTTCTGCTGGTTGAAGACGAGGAGCGCATCGCCCGCGACATTGCGGCGACGCTGGAGGCATCCGGCTACGTTGTCGATGTGGCAGGCGATGGCGAACAGGCCTGGTTTCTCGGCGATACCCAGGACTACGCCGCAGCGATCCTCGACCTCGGTCTGCCGGAGCTGGACGGCATTACGGTGCTGAACCGTTGGCGCCAGAACGAACGCCACATGCCGGTTCTGGTGCTGACCGCCCGCGGCAGCTGGACCGAGCGCGTCGAAGGCATCGATGCCGGTGCCGACGACTACCTCGCCAAGCCGTTCCACATGGAAGAGCTGCTGGCCCGGCTGCGCGCACTAGTGCGCCGCTCGGCCGGTCAGGGTGCGCCGACCATCCGCCATGGCAAGCTGGTTCTCGACACCCGCCAGATGCGCCTGACGATCGATGGCCGTCCGGTCAATCTGACGCCGCTGGAGTACCGGCTGTTGAGCTTCCTGTTGCACCATCGCGGCCGCGTCGTATCGCAGATCGAGCTGACCGAGCACATCTATGCCCAGGACTTCGAGCACGACAGCAATGCCGTCGAGGTGCTCATCGCGCGTCTGCGGCGCAAGCTCGCCGTGAAGCTTATCGAGACCCGGCGCGGCTTCGGCTACCTGATCCCGGAACAGGCTGAATGAAGTTCGCCTCGCTGCGTCTGCGCCTGTTGCTGGCGGCCGCTGTGGCGATCGTCTTCGCTGTCGGGGTGACGGGCATCATCCTGGTGTTTCTGTTCACCAAATACATCGAAAACCGGGTTTACGGCGAACTTGAGAGCCACCTGCAGCAGCTCACCGAAGGCCTGTCGGTATCGCCACAGGGGACGGTGAGCGTCGAGCCGCTGGCCGATCAGCGCTTTGCCCAGCCGTTCAGCGGCTATTACTGGCAGGCTGCGACCGCCGGAAAGGATCTGGTGCTGTCGCGTTCGCTTTGGGACGAGGGTTTCAACGTTCCCGCCGCCGAACAGCCCGGACAGATGCGGCGCATCAGGACCGCCGGCCCGCAGGATGAAGAGCTTCTGCTGGCCGATTGGGCTGTCGCGGTAAAAGGAGCGACCGGCGAACGGCTCATCCATCTGGCCGTCGCCAGCCACCGCGTTGAGATCGCCGCGGCGGCCTCGGCATTCGGCCGCGACCTGGCATTGTGGCTCGGCCTGCTGGCCATCGCACTGCTGCTGGCGGCATCGGTGCAGGTCGGCGTCGGCCTGAGCCCGCTAGAGGTGCTGCGCAACAGGGTGTCGGGCGTCAGGGCGGGTGATGCCAAGCGGCTGGACGGCGATTACCCGCGTGAGGTCTCGCCGCTGGTCGATGAACTGAATGCCTTGCTGCAGTCGCGCGAGGCCTCGATTGCCGATGCCCGCGCCCGTGCCGGCGACCTGGCCCATGGCCTCAAGACGCCGCTCACGGTGCTGGGCGCCGTCGCTCGCGATGTGCGGGCTCAGGGCGGCACCGGCAAGGCCGATGAAATCGACGAGCAGATTGCGGCGATGCGCCGCCATGTCGAACGCGAGCTCATGCGCACCCGCCTGGCCATGCACAAGACCGCGTCGTGCCTGTTCGCTCCGGCCGCGCAGCGCATGATCACGGCCATGCAGCGCCTGCCGCGCGGCGGCGAACTCGACTGGCAAAACCTGTGCGTAAAAGACCTGCGGGCACCGCTCGACGAGCAGGACGCAGCTGAGCTGCTGGGCAACCTGTGCGACAATGCCCGCATCTGGGCCAGGGCCACGGTCCGCGTCTCCGGCAGCGTGCGCGATGGAGCCTTCCGGCTTTCCATCGAGGATGACGGCCCTGGCATTGCCGAAGACCAGATTACCCGCGTGCTTGAACGCGGCGAGCGTCTCGACCGTTCGAAGAAGGGCAGCGGCCTCGGTCTGGCCATCGCCAACGACATCGTCAAGGCATATGACGGCCAATTGGCGTTGGGTGCCAGCGAACTCGGCGGCTTGAAAGTGAGCATCACCTTACCGGTAACGAACGCGGCGACTGCCGGCGGCAAGGCGAAACGCTGACGCCCGCCCCGGTCAAAAGTCCGTAGCCTGGCCGCCCTCGGCGATGCGCCGGTCGACGAAGGCGTCGAGTTCCTCGCGTACGGCTTGATCCATGGGCGGTTCCCGGTAGTCGGCCAGCGCCTGCTTCCATACCGCGTTGGCCTTCTGGTGCGCCTCGGGCCGTCCGGCGGCGTCCCATTGCTCGTAGTTGCGCCAGTCGGACAGGATCGGTGCGTAGAAGGCGTCCTCATAGCGCGCGAGGGTGTGGGCACAGCCGAAAAAATGACCGCCGGGGCCGACTTCCCTGATCGCCTCGAGACCGAGCGCATTCTCGCTCATGTCGAGTGGTTCGAGGAACTGCTGCACCATCTGCAACAGATCGCAATCGAGGATGAATTTCTCGAAGCTGGCCACCAGCCCGCCTTCCATCCACCCGGCGGCATGCTTGATGAAATTGCCGCCGCCCATTGTCAAGCCCCACAGCGAGAACACGCTCTCATAGGCCGCCTGGGCATCCACCGCGTTGGCCGCGCAGGTGTTGGAGGTGCGGAACGGCACGCCGTAACGCCGCGCCAGCTGGCCGCCGACCAAGGTCGATTTCATGTATTCAGGCGTCCCGAACGCCGGCGCGCCCGACTTCATGTCGACGTTCGAGGTGAAGCTGCCGTAGATCACCGGGGCGCCGGGGCGCACCACCTGGGTCATTGCCATGCCGGCCAGTGCTTCGGCGTTTTGCTCGACCAGGGCGCCCGCCACCGTCACCGGCGCCATGGCCCCGGCCAGGGTGAACGGCGTGATGCAGATCACCTGGTTGCGCGACGACATCTCGATGATGCCCTGCAGCATCGGCTGATCGAGCTTGAGCGGCGAATTGGTGTTGATGATCGAGATCAGCGACGGTTCCATGTCCAATTGCTCATGCGACACGCCACGCGCGATGCGGGCGATCTCGATGCCGTCGCGGATCCGTTCCGGGCCCAGCGAATAGGCATGTATCGGCTTGTCCATCAGCGTCACCATATCGCGCAATGCTTCGAGATGGCGGATCGAGGCGTGAATGTCGATCGGCTCGACCGGATAGCCGCCCATCAGATGGATGCAGTTGAAATACTGGGCCAGTTTCAACAGATTGCGGAAATCCTTGCGGTTGCCCGGGCGGCGCCCATTGTCCAGATCGGAAGCATTGGGCGGGCTGGAGATTGCCGAAAACGCCATCCATCGCCCGCCCATTTTTATCGTGTGGGCCGGGTTGCGGGCATGGACTATGAACTCAGCCGGTGCGGTGGAAATCTTCTCCTCGATGAACGCCGGATCGAAATGCACCCGTTCGCCGCGCACATCGGCCCCGGCGTCTTTCAAGAGCGTCCGGGCTTCCGGCAGCATGAACTCCATGCCGATCTCTTCAAGCACCTTCAGTGATGTCCGGTGGATCGATTCCAGTTCGTCCGCCGACAACAGATCGACCGGCGGAAACGGGCTGCGAGGCTGCTTGTAAGGCAGTTGCGCGACCGGCTGCGCGCCGCTGGCCGCCGACCGGTTGCGGCGTCGTGCCGAGCGGGCGGAACGGGCAGGTGCGGTTGCGGCATCGCTCATGGCATCAGTCCTCAGGCAACAGGCTCGGGCAGGGCCGGGGCAAGTGCCGGATCGGCAGCGACCTGGCCGGCCAGCCACTTTTCGAACCGTCTGATCTTCGGCTTCAGGCGCTGATTGCCGGAACAGACGAATTTCCACGAATGCCGGTGCGGCACCGTCAGCTCGAACGGATAGGCCAGACGCCCGGCGGCGACATCGTCATCGGCGAACGGGCCGATGGTCATAGCGACCCCGTTGCCTTCCAGAGCCGCCTCCTGGGCCAGAATGTAGCTGTCGAAGGCCAGGCTCTCCGACAGCTTCACATCATCGAGCCCGGCAGCTTTCAGCCACAAATGCCAGTCCTCCTCGGCAGTGTAGACGTAAAGCAGCTTGTGGTGCCACAGGTCCTGCGGCGTACGGATCGGCTTGTCGCCCGACAGCAGCTTCGGCGAACACACCGGGCGCAGCATGGAGCGGAACAGCTCGCGTTCATAGGCGCCGGACGTCGAGTTGCGCACCAGCAGGAACGCCGCATCGGCCGCCTGGTCGTTGAAGTCCCAGTCGAAATAGGACGTCGACAGCCGCACCTTCATATCCGGAAACTGACGCTCGAACTCATACAGGCGCGGGATCAGCCATTTCAGGGCCACTGTGACATAGACCTGCAAGGTCAGCTCGCTGTCGTCCCGGCTCGGCTTGATGAACTGGGTCTGGGTCTCGATCTGGTCGAACGCTTCGCGCACGGCCGGAAAATAGATCTGGCCGATGGTGGACAACTCGGCGCTGCGCGTGTCGCGCCGGAACAGGGTGATGCCGAGGTTTTCTTCCAGCGCCTTGATCTGATGGCTGACGGCGGAGCGGGTGATGCCCAGCTCATCGGCGGCGCGCCGGAAGCTGCCAAGCCGGGCCGCCGCCTCGAAGGCGGTGAGCGCACGTAACGGGGGCAGGTCTCGTCTGGCCAATCCACTTCACTCCCTGGACCGCATGAAGCCCCTATATCATGATAAATTCCGGCTGTTTAGTCATAAAACGCGTCGGCAAGAAATTGTCATTTGGTGAATTTTTCTCACTATGCATTGAAAAATTGACCGCTTTTCGCTGGCGCCAAATGCGGGCATTGTGTATGGCGAGATTTTCGATGATTGCGAGTAGCTGCCATGAGCATGACTGAAGAAACCACCCGCCGCCGCGGCGGGCGCGATGCGCGGCGCGAACTGCGGGCCAGACCGATCCCGCGAGAGGAGGCTGCCGTCAAGCCAGGCATGACCGGCGGACAGTACAAGCCGCTCAGCGATGCCGACATGCAGCGCATCAACGATACCGCGCTCGACCTGCTCGAGACCGTCGGCCTGGCCGATGCCATTCCGAGCTGCGTGGAACTGCTGACCGCCAAGGGCTGCTGGATGAGCGATGCCGGCAGGTTGTGTTTCCCACGCGCGCTGATCGAAGAAACACTGAAAATCTGCGGCCGCGACTTCATTCTGCCTGGGCGCGACCCCAAGCACGACCTGCATCTGTCCGGTTACAAGGCCTATTTCGGCACCGGCGGCGCGGCGGTGCATATCGTCGAGCCGCTGACCCGCGAGTACCGCGATTCCCTCCTGGTCGATCTTTATGACTGCGCCCGCATCGTCGACAATTGCGACCACATCCACTACTACCAGCGCCCGGTCACGGCCCGCGACATGGAAACCCCGCGCGACCTCGACATCAACACCATGTATGCCTGCCTGGCCGGAACGACCAAGCATATCGGCACGTCCATGGTCGATCCGGCCCATGTCGAAGAAGCGCTTGAAATTTTGCACCTGATCGCCGGCGGCGAAGAGGCCTGGCGGGCCCGGCCGTTCGTCAGTCAGTCGAACTGTTTCGTCGTGCCGCCGATGAAATTTGCTGAGGATGCTTGCCGCTGCCTCGAAGTGGCGGTGCGCGGCGGCATGCCTGTGCTGCTGCTGTCGGCCGGCCAGGCGGGTGCCACGGCGCCGGCGGCGCTGGCCGGTGCGGTGGCCCAGGCCGTCGCCGAATGCCTGGCGGGCCTGGCCTATGTCAATGCGGTCGTACCGGGCGCGCCGGCGATCTGGGGTCCTTGGCCGTTCGTCTCCGACCTGCGCACCGGCGCCATGTCCGGCGGGTCCGGCGAACAGGCGCTGATCACCGCGGCCTGCGCCCAGATGGGCCGTTTCTACGACCTGCCGACCGGATCGGCTGCCGGCATGTGCGATGCCAAGCTGCCCGACATGCAGGCCGGCCAGGAAAAAGCGGCGACCGCGGCACTCGCCGCCATGTCCGGGATCAACATGATGTACGAATGCGCCGGCATGCACGCCAGCCTGCTCGGCTTCTGTCTGGAAAGCGTACTGATCGACAACGACATGCTCGGCGCCATCAACCGCAATGTGCGCGGCATCGAGGTGACCGACGACACCCTGTCCGGCGATGTCATCCGCCAGGTCTGCCTGGACGGGCCGGGCCATTATCTCGGCTCCGACCAGACTTTGGCGCTGATGCAGAAGGAGTATATCTATCCCAAGCTCGGCGACCGTGGCTCGCCCAAGGAATGGGCCGAAGCCGGCAAACCCGACCTGATCGAACGCGCCGCTGCCCGCAAGCGGGAGATCCTGTCGACCTACTTCCCCGACTACATTCCGCGCGATATCGACAAGCAAATCCGCGCCAACCACGACATCAAGCTGCCCAAACAGGTCATGCAGCCCGGCGACCCGCGTTGGAGCTGATTGGGCGACGGGATCATCGACCCCAGGATCGAATGGGCAAATGACTGACAATGTCGTCGAGATGACCGAAGCCGCCGGCTTTACGGTTCTGGGTGGATTCCCACCGGGGGCCGGGGATGCCGTTCCGGATGTCTATGACACCACACCTGCCCGCAGCCTGCTGCTGATCGCAAACGCCGGCCCGGGGATGTTCCTGCGGTTTGCCCGCGAACGCGACCCGGATCGCGATACGCTGGATGCATGGTGCGAAGATGTGCTGAAGCCGATCGCGGCGCGGGCCGGCATGCGGGCGGTGTTTCCATGGCAAAGGCCATATCTGCCGTTCCAGAAGTGGGCCATGAAGGCGGGTGCCGGACGCCCCTCGCCGCTCGGCATGAACATTCATCCGGAGTATGGCCTGTGGTACGGGTTTCGCGCTGCATTCATCTCTGCACGGGAGATTGGCGCAACTGACCGGCCGCCGGCTGGTGACCACCCGTGCGACAGCTGTTCGGACAAGCCTTGCCTGAGTGCATGCCCGGTTGACGCTTTCGCGAACGGAAAATCGTCGCCTTTCAATTCTGCCGCGTGCGTTAGCTATCTGAATTCACAGGACGGAAATTTGTGCCTGAGCACTGGTTGCGCGGCGAGATTGGCTTGTCCCGTCGGCAAAGATCATGCTTACTCACAACAACAGATCAGGTTTCACCTGTCGGCATTCTATCGTGCGTGTACTGAACAATAATCGTATCAGATCCTGAAGTTGCCAAGGGGGTGAAGGGTCTTTGATGAAAGGCTGAAGGGCAATGTACGAAGCGGTTGCCACAAAGCTCGCATCCGGCGAAGTGATCATCCTAGATGGCGGCACGGGAACGGCCATACAGGCACGTGGTGTCGCCATGGACCAGGACGCCTGGTGTGCGATGGCCAACCTGACGCACTATGATGACGTGCGCGCGGTGCATGAGGATTACATTCGCGCCGGCGCCGACGTCATCACCGCCAATACGTATGCCTCAAGCCCGACTCTGTTTCATGCCCTGGGCCGCCTCGACGAGATCGATGCCATCGACCGAATAGCGACCAAGGCGGCACGCGAAGCGGTCAGCACGGTTGCCGAGCGCCCGGTTGCGGTCGCCGGGTCATTTTCGGTGATGCACCAGGTCGAGGCAGGTGGTGACCGTACCATCACGCCAGTGCTCAAGGCGAGGGAAGCGCGCGATGTGATGGAGCGCAAAGCCGAAGGGCTGGCGGAATCCGGCTGCGACCTGATCATCATGGAGATGATGCGCGATGCCGATCTGTCGCTGGTCGCCACCGAGGCCGCGGTGGACACCGGGCTGCCGGTATGGGTCGGCATTTCCACAGAACGCCGAGAGGACGGCAGACTGGCCGGGTTCGACACGCCCGGCTGGACGCTTGAAGACATAACCACATCGCTTATGGCGACCGGCGCCAGGGTGTGCTGCGTCATGCACCATGATATCGCCCTGACCATCGAAGCGCTCAAGATCATCCAGTCGGTGTGGGCCGGTCCGGTCGGCGCCTATCCGGAATCGGGCACCTTCAAGATGCCGAACTGGGAGTTCGGCGACCTGACCCCGGATGAGTTCGTCAGACACTGCAAACAGGCCCGCGCCGTGGGCGCCGGCATCCTCGGCGGCTGCTGCGGCATCGGGCCGGAGCATATCGCGGCCCTCAGCACAGCGTTCCGGAAATCCCCCGCCGTGTCGTGAGCGAACGCCGGAAGGCCGCTCCCGTGCCGTCATCCGCATCCGCTTCGTTTCAAACGTCCACCCAGGAAGACAGGACTGATATGGCTGAACACCCGACCAAGACCGGATCGTGCCTTTGCGGCGAGGTGCGTTACGAGGTGACCGGGCCGCTGCGCAATGCGATCGGCTGCCACTGCGGGCAGTGCCGCAAGACGACCGGCCATTACATGGCGGCCACGGCAGCACAGCTGGAAGACTTCAGGCTCACCGAACAGGCCGGCCTCAAGTGGTACCGCTCAAGCGACACCGCCCGGCGGGCCTTCTGCGGCACCTGCGGCTCGACGCTGTTCTGGCGCGCCGACGGCCGCGACTACATCGCCATTGCCTCCGGCACCCTTGACGGTGAAACCGGCATCCGCCTTGAAGGCCACATTTTCTGTGCCGACAAGGGCGACTATTACGAAATTGCCGGCGGCGACTACCGCTATCCCGGCTGGCTGGCCGATGGTGATGATTCGGCCTGACGGCTTTTTGCTGCAGGCCGTCTTGCCTTGGCGTCCAAGCGCTCCTTGAGGATCCCGCTTTCCTCGATGATCTCGCCGACCAGGTGTTCGCGCCGGTAGGCCATGATGTGCACGCCGGCGACGCCCTCGATCTCCCGCATCTGCTGGATCAGTTCGATGCAGATCTTCTTGCCTTCATCGCCGGGCTTTTCGGCTTTTTCCAGACGGTCGATGACAGCATCGGGAACATGGATGCCGGGCACATTGGTGCGCATCCAGCGGGCCGACTTGGCCGAGGCCAGCGGGCCGACGCCGCCGAGGATGAAGGTCTTCTCGTGCACGCCCATGTCGCGCACACGCTTCATGTACTCCTTGAAGATCTCGATGTCGTAGACGTAGTTGGTCTGCACGAAATCCGCCCCGGCGCGGGCCTTCTTCTCCAGCCGGTCGGCGCGGAACTGCAACGGCGGGATGCACGGATTGGCGGCGGCGCCGAGAAAGATTCGCGGCGGCGTCGTCAATTTGCGGCCGGACAGGAAGGTGGCATCGTCGCGCATGGTCTTCAAGGTGCGCAACAGCGACATGCAGTCGAAGTCGAACACCGGCTTGGCGCCCGGCTGGTCGCCGACACCGACACCGTCGCCGGTCAGGCACAGGATGTTGCCGACGCCCATGGCCGCCGCACCCAGAACGTCGCCCTGGATGGCGATGCGGTTGCGGTCGCGGCAGGAGATCTGCAGCACGGTACCGAGGCCGACCCGCGACAGCACCGAGCAGATGCCCATCGACGACATATGGCAGTTGGCGCCCGATGCATCGGTCGCGTTGATCGCATCGGCCACATTGCGCAACGGCTCGGCAGCCGAAAGCACATCGGCCGGGTCGGCGCTGTCGGGCGGATTGAGTTCCGCGGAAACCGCGAACCAGCCGCGGCGCAGGGTGCGCTCCAGCATGGAGTTCGACTTGTGGCCCTCCGGCGGCACCGGCAGCTTGTTCTTGATCGGGTCGAACGGCTTCGGTCTCTGCAGTGCGGGCATTATTTCTGCTCCGTCTTGGGTGCCGGCGTTGCGGCGCTGGCGGCCTTGAAGCGGGCCGTGCTTTCACCGACCATCTGTTCCGACATGGCAGCGATCGGTTCAGCCGCCAACGGGGCCGAAGCCGGTTCGGCCTTACGGGCGGCGCGGAAGGCCTTCGCCAGGGCGAACTTGGAAGGATCGGCCGATGCGCGCGCCAGACGGTTTTCCGCCGCCTTTTCGCGTGCGACACGCAGCCAGCTCGACGAACCCTCCAGGCCGCGATTGACCGGTGGCTGGACGTTGCGGATACGTTCGACGCCTCTCTTCATGTGCTGGGCGCCTTCCCAGCCCTCGACCCACACGCAACGCATCTCCGGCTTGACCTCGCAAAAGCCACCGGGACGCACGCCGCCGCACGGTCCGTTGCGCAGTTGCTTGGGACAGTTCATCGGACACGACATGCCGGTCGACGACAGCACGCATTGGCCGCACATCTTGCAGTCGAACAACAGCCCTTTGATGCCCTGCTCAAGGACCGCAACCGGCTTTTCCACCCGGTTGTAGCCGATGGCGCGCATCACCGGATCGAGCGCAACGATCGTCCACTCGAAGGCATTGTAGAGAGTTTCGAACGCCCTTGAATGGCGCACAGCAAACAGCCGGAGTCGGTACATCCTGAACTTCCCGGAAACAGCAGCGCCGGACAGCCCGGCGGATCATGTGGACGGCATGCACCTGTTTTGCGGCACAGTCCGGTTCACAGGCGACATCTTTTGGTGCGCACTCGACGTCCGGCAGGCAAGCTTTCGTCAAACGCCGGCACATGCTGCCACCTCAGGCGTTATGCCACATCGCGCCAGAACATGACAGGTCGATGAGCGTCGTTGTCAGGAGACTGTAAGCCGCGATGATGCATAGAGGCAGTCATTCGTGGGAGCCGGCGTGGCCAACGGGGATTGTTGGCGGAGAGCCGCAACGCCGGACAGTTTCGATAAGGAGGATTGGACATGGCAGTGATCAAGGGTACGGCAGGTAACGACATTCTCAACGGCACGTCACTGGATGACATCATTGACGGTTTTTCCGGCGCCGACGACATCAGCGGCGAAGGCGGTGCAGACCTCATCCGCGCCGGGGGTGGACACGACAAGGTCGAAGGCGACGGCGGGAACGATACCATTCTCGGCGGCTTGGGCCGGGACTCGATTGAAGGCGGTTTGGGCGACGACGTGATCAATGGCGGCGGCGGCGCAGACGACCTCGACGGCGATGCCGGCAACGACCGGGTGCTGGGCAGCAGCGGTAACGACAAGATCAGCGGCGGCAGCGGTGCCGATACAGTGGCCGGCAACGCTGGTCGCGACAAGGTCGAAGGCGATGGCGGGAACGACAGGGTGTTCGGCGGTACCGGCGACGATACCTTGAGCGGCGGCACCGGTCAGGATGTCCTGAACGGCGGCGGCAACGATGATGTGCTCGACGGCAATGTCGGCAATGACCGGCTGATCGGCGGTGCGGGTGCCGACATCTTTGAGTTTGAGCCGCTTGGCGACCGCGACATCATCAAGGACTTTACCGATCAGGTCGACCGGATTGACCTGACGGACTTCAATCTGGCGAATGCCGCGGCGGCACTGGCCTTGGCAAGTCAGGCCGGCACCGACGTGAGGTTCGACTTCGGCGGCGGGGATGTCCTGATCGTCGAAGACGTGACGCTGGCGCAACTCACCTCGGTCGACTTCATTCTTTAGCGGCCAAGACGGCCATGATGGGAAGCCTCGGCTTCAGGCATTCTCGCGCATGTATGCCAAAAGGTCGCCGTAGCCGGTGTGGCGGAACTCGTAAGCCAGCCTGAGCCGGTCCGCGGCCGCCTTGGCCTTGGCCTCGAGTTCCGGCGTCGGCAACTGTGCGAGATAGACTACTTTCTCGTAGTTCTCGAACAGGAAATCGACCATGTCCGGACGGCGGTCGAGGCCGAAGCCCTGCCAGATCAGCTTGTCGAAGTGCTGGGCGAAATAGTCGGTCAGGAACAGCGCCCGCATGTCTTCTTCTTCGCGCGCAGCAAACAGATCGTTGCCGGAAAAGAAAGAATAACAATGCGGGCCTTCGATGCGCTCAACGCCTTCTTCCTCCAGCACCTTGTCGAGCAACCCGCCGGTTCCGCAATCGCCGTACAGCACAAAAATCCTGTGGTATCTGTCCTTGTTTGCACGGATCTTGTCGCGCACCCCGTCGGGGATCAGATGCGGTTCGTTGTGCCATTTTGCCGGCAGACAGGTGACATCGTAGTCCGCCCAACGGTTGGCCTCGATGAGATCGATGATCTCACGGCCCAAGGCACCGCAGGCAATAAGCAGCACACTGCCCTTGCCTCGGGCGAACTCGAAACTGTCAGCTGGTGCGATATCCATAAGGTGAGCTTAAGCTCTGGCGCTGCAAATGTGTAGATGACACACGGCAAGGCGGATGCCGAAAGCGGCGCACCGGGCGGTGGCCGACGATCCGGGCAAACGTCAGACCAGCCTCGAGCCTATTCACATGGCCAAAGCAAAACGTTAGATTGGCCGCCATGAGCACGATCTTCAAAGCCGCATGTATCCAGAACTGCGCCACGCCGGATGTCGATGAGAACATCGCCGTGTGTACCCGCCTCGTCCGCCAGGCCGCCGGGGAAGGGGCGACGCTGATTGCCACGCCGGAATATTTCTCCGGCCTGACCACCAGGGACGGGCGCATCTACCCGGTCGCCTTCGCGGAGGCTGACCACCCGGTCATCCCGGCATTTGCCGACCTGGCGCGCGAACTGGGCGTGGAAATCCTCCTCGGCTCGCTGGGTGTCAAATCCCCGGACGGGCGTATCTTCAATCGCTCCTACGTGTTGTCGCCGGCCGGCGAAATCACCGCGCGCTACGACAAGATACACATGTTTGACGTGAACCTGCCGGGTGGCCAGATCATCCGCGAATCGGCCACCATCGCGCCCGGCGACCGGGCCGTGCTGGCCCCGGCCGGCGGCACGGTGATGGGACTGTCGATCTGCTACGACCTGCGCTTTGCCGCCCTGTATCGCTCGCTGGCCCAGGCCGGCGCCGAAATCCTCGCCATTCCTGCGGCCTTCACCAGGATCACCGGCCAGGCCCACTGGCATGTGCTGAACCGCGCCCGGGCTATCGAGTGCGGCGCGTTCGTCATTGCGCCCTGTCAGTACGGCACCCTCGACGGCGGCGCTGAATGCTATGGGCACTCGCTGATCGTCGCACCGTGGGGTGAAGTTCTGGCGGATGGCGGCGAGGATGAGGGGCTTGCCATCGCCGAGATCGACCTGGCCCGCGTCGCCGAGGCCCGGCAGAGGATCCCCGCCCTAACCCACGACCGCTCCTTCACGCTCGACGTTTCTGCTGAGGCAGCGGAGTAACGGCGGTCTATGTCACGCATCAAAGACGCCATCGGCCAACTGCCGAGCTGGCCCGGGTTTGCCATCGGCGCCGTCGTTATCATCTCGCTCGGCGGCTGGTACTACGGCACCAGTTATGCCCGATGCACGGAGGTACGCCAGGGGCGCGAGCTGTTGCGCGCTGCGATCGACAAGGCCGCGGCCGGCGGCAGCGGCGAATTTGACATGGCAGCCGCCATTCCCGGCGACTGGGACGAGGTGCGGATCGTCGAGGGCCATCGGCCCGGCCAGGTGCCGCTCAATTGCCCGTTCGGCTGGGACATGACATGGCGCGAGCGCCAGGCGCTGGTCGAGGCCGGGCAATACACCATCGTCGGCCTGTTCAAGGCCGGCCGGTTCCAGCGTTACGTCGAGTATCGCGGCGATTGGGCGACCTTTCCCGGCGCCGCCAGGTCGATCCCCCGCAACGAGGCCCGCTTCAAGGTGACCGGCATGAAGGCGCCGTTCGCCCTCACACCTATGCCGTGAGGTAACCGTCGAGCCAGCCGGAGCGGTAGCCGTCCTCGCGCCACAGGATGGGGAAGAAGCTTTCGTCCATCTCCACCGTGCCGATGCGCTGGTATCGACTGTAGAAAGGGCTCCGGTTTTTCGGATGGTGCCGGGCCTGGCTGGATGAGCAATGTGAAATGACCGAGCGCCGCGGCGCCGTGCCGGCGTTCGCCCGCGAGCCATGCCATGTGCGGCCGTGATGCAGCACCGCCGACCCCGCCGGCACCTCGATGGCGACGATCTCAGGCTCCGCCCCAGCGGCCTTTGCCGCGACGCGCATGTCTGCCAGCGGGTCGTCGGGAGCATGGAACTGGCCGATCGGCGGTGACAGGGGCCAAAGATGCGAGCCTCGCACATACTCGATGGTGCCCTGATCGGCCCGCGTGTCGTCCAGCGTCATCCAGCAGGTCATCATTTCATTGGGCTCGATCCAGGCCTGGTAGCTGTCGTCCTGGTGAAAGCCCAGCGCCTTCGATCCCGGCGGTTTCCAAATCACGTTGTCCTGATTGATCCGCGCCCCCGGCCAGCCGCGCAACCGGGCACAAGCCTCACCGATATCTTGCCGCAGCACGATGCCGGCTATCGTCCGGTCGGACTTCCAGCCATTGCAGATTTGCCGGGTCAGCGCTTCGCTGTCGCGACCTTGGCGCCAGTTCCATTCATCCGGCTGCAGACCGGTTTCGAACTCACCGCCGAACAGCGGCTCGAACCGCGCCTGCGCCGCGGCGATTTCCTCTGCCGAGAGCAGGCCCTCGACAATCAGGAAACCGTCGCGCGCAAATCTTTCAAGCTCTTTGCCGCCAACCTTCATGATCAATATCCTGCCGACAAAACACCTGCCCCGCAACAAATCAAGGCAATGCCAAACCACTGTGACGGCGATACCGGTTCCTTCAAAAAAATGCGGGCCAGAACGGTGACCACCGCCCCGAAGGAACCGCCGAGAACAATCGCCATTTCCGGGAATGCCAGCTTGCCGGCCGCAAAAACGGCCAGCATCGCCACCGTGTCGAGCAGACCCATCAGGCCGAGTGCCGGCCACAGGTTGAGCTGCGCGCTGCCGCGCAACCGCTTTACCGCGAAGAACGGCACCAGGGCGGCAAGGGCGAACAGCCGGGCGAACCAGGTCACGTCGATCTCGCTGGCGCTGCCTGCCGCCGCCTGCCCGGCCAGCAGGGAGGCGGCAAAGAACAGCGCCGTGGCGCCGGAAAGCCCCAGCACCAGCGGCAGTTTGCCCCGTTCGATATGGCCGTGTGCCTCGTGCGTTCTGCCGGCCATCGACACCAGCAGCGTGCCGACGATCACCGCCGTGATCGCCAGCCAGGCAAGGACACTCGGCCGCGACCCGCCGATCAGCGCAAACACCACCGCGACCGCCGGATAGCTGCCGGCGATCGGCGAAACCACAGACATGCTGCCGATCCGGTAGGCGGCAAACAGGCTCAGTGTTGCCAAGGCGTAACTTCCGCCCGCCAGTCCGCACAGCCATACCGCACTCCCGGTATCGGGCCAGCCCCGTCCCGCTACCAGACTATAGACGGAGAGCAGGACCAATCCGCTGACCACCAGGCCGCATGTCGTTACCAGCGCACCGGTACGTCGCGATGTGAACCGGCCGATAAAATCGTGTGCGCCCCAGGCAAGCGCGGCGGAAATGCCCAGCAAGGCCGAATTCATCCCGGACTCCACCTATGTCAGTCGCTCTCCGCGCCGACCAGGTCCTGGCGTGCTGAGTCAAGGTGGGTCTGCATCGCGTCGGCCGCGCCGGCCACGTCGCGCCGCCGCAATGCCTCGAAGATCCTGCGGTGTTCGACATTGTATTCTGCGATCTTGCGTTCGGTGAGAATGACCCGCTTGACCTGGTTCCATTGCGCCTCGCTGCGCACCGTGTTGATCAACTGGTAAATCTGCAGCATCAGCGGATTGCGCGAGCAGCGCGCCAGTTGCAGATGGAATTCCGAGTCGTACTGGGTGAACCTGTCCTGATCGTCGCCGCAGGCCTCGATGATCTCGAGGATTTCCTCAAACTTCTCCAGGTCGCGCTGATTGGCATGCAAGGCGGCAAGCCGGGTCATGTGCGGCTCGACGGAAACCCGGGTCTCGATGAGTTGGATCGGCGAAATCAGATAGGCGATTTCGTCGTTCACGGCGGCTGAACCGGAGTAGTTGACATAGGTCCCGCTGCCCACACGGCGCACCACCATTTTTTCTTCTTCAAGCTGATTGAGCGCTTTGCGCACGGTCGAGCGTGCCGTGTTCAGGGCCAGCGCCAATTGCCGTTCCGGCGGCAACTGATCGCCCTTGCTGAAAGCCCCGCCGACAATCGCCTGGCGCAGCCGGCTGGTGATCAGGTTGGCATTGTTGGATATGCCGGACAGCAATGCGGCATCGGCCTCCTTCGTCTCCGTGCTCTGCGATTCAAGCGTGGTCAAGATGTCGCTGTTGGCTGTCTTGGTGCCGTTGCCCATGCGGTCTCCATGTTAATTGGTATGAAATTGGTTCAGTTTGGCAAAAATTGGTTTGCGCTTGGTTCGATTTTGTGTCTTGATGCCATGCTAAGAGTTAAGGGCATGGCGTCAACCCCAATCCCGGAAAGGGACTTGGGCAGAGCCTTCATCCAGAGCGGGCGTAATATAATGGCATTTCCATCTGCTTCAAAATATGTCGTCATCGGGGCCGGCATCCACGGACTGAGCACGGCTTATCATCTGGCGTTGAAGCTGAAGGAGACCGGCAAGGGTTCGGGCGAGGACATCCTCATCATCGACAAGACGGCGATTGCCGCCGGCGCGTCCGGCATCGCCTGCGGCGTGGTGCGCAACAATTACTATCAGCCGGCCATGCGCGAGCTGATGGCCCATTCGGTTTCGGTATGGGAGAGCGACCCCAAGGCCTACAGCTATCACCCCGTCGGCTACATGCAGATTTCGCCGGAAAGCATGCGCGCCGACGTCACCACCATCTACGAACAGCAAAAGGCCATCGGCTACGAGAGCGAATTCATCGAAGGCGAAGCGGAGTCGATGGCCTACATGAAGACCCTGTTCGACGACTGGCAGGCCCAGGGCATCACCTCCGTTCTGCATGAAAAGCGCGGCGGCTATGCCAACAACACCGCCGCCATGTACGGTCTGGCCACCAAGGCGGAAAACGAGGGCGTGCGCATCCTCACAGGCGCCAGGGTGACCGGGTTCGAATTCGCAAACGGGTCTGAGGCGGTGACCGCCGTGGTCACCGACAGGGGCACGGTTTCTTGCGATTACGTGGTGCTGGGCGCCGGGCCATGGGTCAACGAGTTCTGGACCATGCTCGACCTGCCCAAGACCGTCTCGATCAAGGGCGCCGACGGAACCGTGCACACCGACGTGCCGATGTGGAAGTTCTGGTGCCTGGAGGAGGGCACTCTCGGTGTTGATCCGGACATGCACAAGACCAATGACGGGTCGTTCCCGCCGGTCATTCACGTCGACAGCGATGCCCCGCTTTACTCCGATGAGGATGGTTCGCTGATCACCGACAAGATGTGGGGCATCTACTACAAGCCGGACTTCAACTTCGGCGGCATCCAGGGCGGCGCAGCGCCCTATGTGGTCCCGCAGGCACCGGACGACGTGGCCGTCGACCCGTACGGTCCGGACAGCCCCGACTTCATCGTCGGCGACGACTTCATCAATATGTGGTGTTCGGCGCTGGCCCATTGCCAGAAGCGCTTTGAAGGCAAGATCCGCTACTACAAGAACCAGGACCCGTCCGGCGGCCTTGGCTGCTTTACCCCTGACAGTTTCCCGGTGTTCGACGTGTTCCGCGAGAATGTCTACGTCATCGCCGACTCGAACCATGGCTACAAGATGCTCGGCGTCGGCAAACTGGCGGCCCAGGAGATCGCCGGCGAAAACAGCGCCCTCATGGAGCCGTTCCGCATCTCGCGCTATGCCGAGGGCCGGTTGCATCCGGTCTCGAACAGTCCGTTCCCATGGAGTTGAGGTAAACCACTTGTCCTGATTGGTACAGTATTGGTAGGCTGGAGCCGTACACGCAGAATTTTCGCCAGAAAACTTGAGAAGGGGAGAGAAACGAATGGCTACTGATCTTGAGAAATTTGTCAACGCCGATGGCCGCGACAAGCTCGTCAAAGAGGTGCGCAAGAAGATCGATGCACTGGGCATTGAGTACCTCTATCTGCAGTTCGTTTCCGTCACCGGAAAGATCATGGGCAAGGGCATCCCGTCCGACCACTGGGAGAGCGTTGCCCAGAAGGGCTTCCAGCTCGTCTATGGCGCCACGGTGAACCTGTTCCTCAACCGCGCCGGCGACTATCTCGGCTACGGCCCGGAAGCCGCCGAACTGGTCGGCATCCCCGAGCCGGAAACCTTCATGCAATTGCCCTGGGCGCCGAAGATCGGCCGCTTTTACTGCACCCTGTTCCGCAACCGCGAGGAAAAGGAAGACCCGGGCGGTTTTCTGACGTCGGATTGCCGCGGCAATTTGCGCCGGCTGCATGACGAGTTCGAGAAGAAGCACGGCACCCGCCTGCGCATCGGCACCGAGCCGGAGATGATGTGGCTCAAGTTCGATGAGAACGGCAAGCCCAAGGATGGCTTCTCCAAGCCCTACTGCTATCACATCGATCAGTTCGAAAGCCTGCGGCCGGTGTCGCTGCAGGTCATCAAGTATGCCCGCCAGATGGGCCTCGATATGATCCAGGGCGACCATGAGGACGCCCCTGGCCAGCTTGAGCTGAACTGGATGTTCGACGATGTGTTGCGCAATGCCGACCGCCTGACAACCTATCGCCAGATCTGCGCCCAGGTGGCCCGTGAACACGGCATCTTCGCCTGCTTCATGACCAAGCCGTTCATGGGCGTGTCGGCGTCCGGCTGTCACCACAACATGAGCCTGTGGAGCGGTGGCAAGGACAAGTTCGTGTCGTGCGGCAATGACAAGGACAATCTGCCGGGCATGCCGCACAACTACATGTATGTGAAGGGCGGTGAGAACACCTTCATGCCCGACACAGACGATCCGCAGATGCCGGGCAAGGAGGGACTGAAGGCCATCGGCGGCGTGGTGCATCACCTGCAGGCGCTGACCGCCATCGGCTGCTCGACGGTCAATTCCTACCGCCGCCTGTGGGATACCGGCTTCTGGGCACCGGTGTTCGCCGACTGGGGCTTCCAGAACCGCACCACGGGCCTGCGCGTCTCCGCACCGGGCCGCTTCGAGTACCGCTCGGTCGACTCGATGGTCAACCCGTACATCATGGGCTCGACCCTGCTGGCCGCCATGGATGACGGGCTGGACAACAACCTGGATCCCGGCGAGCCGGAAGAGCGCAACATCTACGAGGCCATGGCCGAAGGCAAGCAGGTCAAGAAACTGCCGATGTCGCTGGGCGAAGCGCTCGACCATCTGGACGCCAACGAGGTCGTCAAGCGCGGCATGCCGGGCGAGATGTATCGCCTGTACGAGGAGTACAAGCGCGACGAGTTCGCACGTTTCATGTCAACCGTGACCGAGTGGGACAACGAAACGTACATGGAGTGCTTGCCTTAAGGGCTGACAGCGCTTTTTGAGCGAGATCCGGCTGGCACTTCGGTGCCGGCCAATCCAGAACTGTGCCTTGCCGGCGGCAGGACACGCTTGAAAGGAGAACCAGAAAATGTGCGGGATAGCAGGACTTATCCACCGCGACGGCACTGCCAACATCGGCCGGGAGATGACCGATATGCTGCAGGCGCTGAAGCATCGCGGTCCGGATTCAACTGGGTTCGCCTTGTACGGCAAGCCTGGGCGCAATGAATTCGTCATGCGCTTCAAGGTCGCCGAGCAGGAGGACATGGACAAGGGCTTCGATATTCATCAGGCCGTCAAGGACCGGCGCGCCACCGTCGATGAACGCCTGAAGGGTCTGGGCGTCAAGGTGATCGACCAGGAAGAGGCGACCGAGTACGCCTACCGCTATCGCATCCAGTACGATGGCGACATGAAAAGGCTGGCCGACTATATAGAGGATGTCGAAAGCACCGAGGTTCTGTCCATGGGCAATGCCCTGGAGCTGATCAAGGACCTCGGCGATGCCACCACCGTGTCCGAGCAGTACGGCCTGAAGAAATTCAAGGGCACGCACGGCATCGGCCACACCCGCATGGCCACCGAGTCCGATGTCGATATCCGCTCGGCTCACCCCTACTGGGCTTACCCCTACAACGACATCGCCGTGGTCCATAACGGCCAGATCACCAACTACTGGATGATGCGGCGCCAGTTTGAAAGGCGCGGCCACCGGTTCATGTCGAGCTGCGATTCCGAACTGCTGGCGGTCTACACGGCTTTCAATCTCGACCAGGGGGCGACGCTGGAAGACAGCCTCAGGCAGTCGATCGAGGAGATCGACGGTGTGTTCTCCTACCTCGTCGCCACCAAGGACGAGCTTGGTCTCGCCAAGGACTGCATGGCCGCCAAGCCGATGGTGCTCTACGAGAGCGACGACCTGGTGGCGATGGCTTCTGAAGAAATGGCGATCCGCGCGATCATCCCGCACGAGATCGACACCTGGGATCCCTATGACAACGAGGTGAAGGTATGGCAGGCGTAACCACACAGGAAAAGCAGGAGCAACTGTCGCATGACCTCGGTATGCACACCGAGGCCCTGCGCGGACGCACCCAGCAGGTCTTCTTCGACATGGAGAAGCTGGAAGAAGGTGGTTTCGGCTACCCCGATGCTCCCGAAGTCGACTTTAACAAGCGGGCCGAGTTCGATGCCGCCGAGATGGACGGCAAGGCGGTCAACCTGGAAATCCGCAAACTGACGGCCAAGGGTTATGGCAGCATCGTGATCAAGAACCCCGGAGCCAAGCACTCTCTCGGCGTCGGAATGCTGCACCGGCTGAACCTGATCTTCGAAGGCTCGCTCGGATATTTCGGCTGTGGATTGATCGACGGACCCAATGTGCGCATCCAGGGCCGTGTCGGCTGGGCGTGTGGCGAAAACATGATGGGCGGAACCATCGTCATCGAGAAGAATGCCGGCTCGCAGTTCGGCGCCGCCATTCGCGGCGGCGACCTGGTGTGCAAGGGTCACGTCGGCTCACGCACCGGCATCGACCAGAAGGGTGGCACCATCATCGTTGGCGGTGACACCGGCGCCTTTACCGGCTTCATGATGCAGCGCGGCCGCATGATCATCTGCGGCAACGCCGGCAAGAACCTGGGTGACTCGATGTACGACGGCACCATCTATGTCGGCGGCGAGGTTGAGGACTACGGCGTTGACGCCGTGCCCGGCCCGCTCGGCGAGGACGACAAGGCCTGGCTGACCCGCAAGCTCAAGATGTACGACATGCTGCCCGCAAAGGGGGTCGATCACTTCAAGAAGATCAATTCCGGCAAGCAGCTTTGGAACTACGACAACCTGGAGCCGAACGAGAAGAAACTCGTTCTGTAATCGCGCTTCCCGTTCGTTCAGAAAGGTTCATGAGAATGGCTAAGAAGAAAAAGGGCAAGAAGCCGGCAGAGGACAAGAAGTACCTGCTCGGCAAGTCGCAGATTTTCACCCCCGAGGTGATGAACGACATCCACATCAAGTCCGAACTGGGCCGCTACCGCATGCGGGGCTTCTCCCTGTTCAAGAAGATCCCGCATTGGGATGACCTCACCTTCATGCCCGGCACGCTGACCCGCTTCGTCATCGAGGGTTACCGCGAGAAGTGCGAGACCAAGACCATCATCGGTCCGCGCGCCAAGCGGCCGATGGAGCTCGATATCCCGATCTACGTCACCGGCATGAGCTTCGGTGCGCTGAGTTACGAGGCCAAGATCGCGCTCGCGCGCGGCGCCACCATGGCTGGCACGGCAACCTGTTCGGGTGAAGGCGGCATGATCCCCGATGAGCGCCGCTATTCGGTGAAATGGCTCTATCAGTGCATCCAATCGCGCTATGGCTTCAATCCGCATCACCTGCGGCTCGCCGATGCCTGTGAGTTCTTCATCGGCCAGGGCTGTAAGGTCGGCCTCGGCGGCCACCTGATGGGCCAGAAGGTGACCGACCAGGTTGCCGAGATGCGCTCGCTGCCGGCCGGTATCGACCAGCGTTCGCCGGCCCGTCACCCGGACTGGCTCGGCCCGGATGATCTGGCTCTGAAGATCCAGGAAATCCGCGAAGCGACCAACTGGGAAATTCCCATCCAGCTGAAGCTCGGCGCGGCGCGCACCTATGACGACGTGCGCATGGCGGTCAAGTGCGATCCCGACTCGATCTACATCGACGGCATGGAAGGTGGCACCGGCGCCGGCCCGCACATCGCCACCGAGGACACCGGCGTGCCCGGCATCTCCGGCATCCGCGATGCCCGCCGGGCCATCGATGAACTCGGCAAGAAGGGCGAAATTTCGCTGGTCTACGCCGGCGGCATCAGGAACGGTGGCGACGTCGCCAAGGCCCTGGCGCTCGGTGCTGATGCCATCGCCATCGGCCACTCGGTGATGATGGCGCTCAACTGCAACAAGGATATCCCGGGCGTTACCGACTACAAGAACGAGATCGGTGTTAAGGCCGGGCGCTGCTACCACTGCCACACAGGCCGCTGCCCGGTCGGCGTTGCGACGCAGGATCCCGAGTTGCGTTCCCGGCTCGATCCCGAGGAAGCCGCCGAGCGGGTCTACAACTTCCTGCACACGCTGACCATCGAAGCCCAGCTTCTGGCCCGCGCCTGCGGCAAGACCAACATCCATTCGCTCGAGCCTGAAGACCTGGCGGCCCTGACGATGGAAGCCTCGGCCATGGCCAAGGTTCCCCTCGCCGGCACCAACTACACCGTCGGCCTCGACGATTATCACAAGTACTAGGAGGCATTAGGCAAACGGCAGTTGGCAATGGTGAAAACCCGATTGCCGGCTGCCCATCGCCGACTGCCGCTCCAAAAGGAGAAAAAAATGGCTGGAACACAATACCGCGGCTCCGAAATCAAGGACGTCGATCAGTTCATCAACGACGCCGCCGGACTTGATTCAGAGCGTGAAAAGGAAATCGGCCAGCACATCGGCTACCGCTACGATGTCAACCTGCTGCCCGACTACGACAAGGTTACGCCCTATCTGAAGGACTATATGGAGTTCATGGGTTGGGATGATCTCAACTGGCTGGAAGATGTTCACATGGGTTACGAGGAAGGCGAGCCGGCCATCTTCGACCGCAACATCAACGGCTGGGTGCGCATCCCTTCCAATGTCGATCTGCCCAAGAACCAGCAGGACCGCGACATGATCGCCCGCGAACTGTTGCTGAAGTGGCAGATGTCTCCGGACCACCCGATGGTCCAGCTCAACAAGGCTTACCGTAAGTTCTGATCTCTCCCCTTTGCACGATCAGAACCCTCCAGCCCGGCTCCGGCCGGGCTTTTTTCATCCGGCCAAAATCTGTCCCACCGATAGTCAATGTCCTCCAGGCAAAGGATCAGAAAGTCATCGCCCTGCGCGATTTCGTACAAATTTTTGATTGGGCTTTTGCGCTCGCAAAAAGCCTCCGCCAGGTTTTGCTGCGATCTGTTTGCAAGAAGCAACTTTGTCCCGGCGGTGTCGCTTAGCATTGGAACAACAGGCCGCGAGCTGTAGAATTTAGATCTGTTTATCGCGTGTTGCCTGCGTATTCCGGACATGTGGGTAGATCCCGGAGGTAGGCGACCAACCACTGCAAGCGTCCTTTGTGTGCCTCCATTGTCTAGCGATTGGATCGAGTTCCAAATTTCGCCGGCAAGGTTTTTGTCTCGTTTCCATATTTCGGCGTGATCAAAGAACAACGCCACGGCATTGTATCCGAGCAATGTCACCACAGCGACATGGCCGGCCCCAACAAGTCCTTTCATGGGAGTGGCTGTAATGTGCAGTCCGAACAACAGGAAACAGCCTATAACGGCTGAGGCATGCATCAATACCCGCGATGGAATATGGTCAAGCTCCAGGAACAGATGTATTGGGCTAGCGCACAAGCCGGCCATGGCGATCAGGCATAGCCCCTTTGCCTTGACGATGGCCGGAGGCGGAGCATTCCACTTGGTAAGGGATTTCGCCCACAGCAGAATCGGGGTCACAATAATCAGCAGGATGACGAGTTTGAGAAACTGCGATATTGCAGCTTCGTTCCCGACGAACGTCCAGATGACGGTAACCAAGTACACCAAGGCCTTTTGATAGAATATTCCAGGATCAACAAGCGCACCCCTGGTTTTCGAAAACATGGCCGTTAGAAGATCACGATCACTTTGATCAACCAGTGAAATAGAATAGTCAGATAACGCTGTATAAATTAAACCATAACATACAAATGAAAATATAAACATCAATAAACCATTTATTAAAACATGTAGACATTCTTTTTGTGAATGATTGTTGAATAAAAATTTTGAAAATAAAAAAACAATAAAAAATATAGATGTAGACTGGTTAGACATAAAAACAAAAATCAAAAAAATTGATGATAAAAATAGTGAAAAACGTGATTGTATTCTATTTATTAAAGTTATCGCTATAGAAACAAAAAAGAAAGCAAGTGACATATTTATGTAATTCAATTTGATTGTGTAATATGAAAATCCATAGGGGAACAAAAAAATAACAAACAAGAATGAACAATATGAAAAACAAAAAAATTGTATATTTATATTATATAAAAAAATATATGAAAATAATATTATAGAAAACAAATAAAGAAATAATAGATTATTGACTGCAAAATCATCTAAAAAATTCATATTAATTAAGAAAAATAAACCAGGAATGTATCTACCATTTACAAAATTAGCAACAAACAAAGAGTAATAATTATCATTAATGTATTTGAATATTATATCATCGGCAGATGGATAAAATGAAATTTCGTTTGATAGAAAAAATACTGATATAATTATCAAGAAGATACATATGTGTTTATAGATATGATTTGATGATCTAAGGTTTGTATTTATCATGATATCAATATTGTGAATTTTGTGACTTATGACGTGCTTCAAACAAAGAAAAGTCAAGTCGAGGCGAAGGGCTTTGCCATTGCCCCATCAATCGATGATTTTGTAGACATAAAAGAAACTTCCTTTGGCGACTTTCTTCGCATATTTTGCAACCGTGGGCGCATCGCCGAAATCAATGACGATGATGTAGTCGTAGAACCTTCGCCACAGGGGTGTATCATTGTTTGTGGAAACTTCGTCCGTCGTGCCTTCAGTTGTCTGTCCCAGGACCACATCGGCATCGGGCGGTGTGCCAAGCAGGACAGTTTGTTGCTTGACTGCCTCTGTGTAGCCTACGCCAACGCTGCCGAAAATATCAGGGATAAAAGCCTGCCGGTCGACAATCAAGTATGATCCAAGGTTGTGGTAGCTGATTTCGGCCAGCCCGCCTGGATAGTTTGGCGATTTCCGGTCTATGGCCATCAACACCCTGCTGCCGATAGGTATGCTGGCGATGCCGTTGCGAAAGTCAGTCACTCTGTCGCTACCTGCCTGCAACACGTTGTGTGAGACGATAAGCTTGGCGGCAAGCGCGACGGCGAATAGGGCGGCAATTGGTTTTGCAAATTCCCGTCCACGCGATGTCAACGCGCAACCGGCGATGAACATGAGCAAAGCAAAAACTGGCAATCTGAAGTTTAAAAGAAAAACGCCGAGGAACATCAAGGGTGCGGCATAAGCCGCGATCAGCAAGTACACAGACGTTCTGCTGACGCCGCGAACCGGCCGGAGGTAACCAAAGGCCACAAGGCCGAGCAGTCCAGCCACACACAGGACGCCAAGAGCTAGGTTCCACCAGGATGCATCCATCCACAGTGGCATGGCCGCAATCCAGACCCGACTATCAACGCCGCCCATAATGAATGCCGGCCCGGCACTCTTGAATGACGTCGTCAAGACGAGAATGGCAACTGCCGGCAACAGGCAGGCCCCGGTCGCCAGGACATGCAGGAAACGAGCTGCCACCCCAGGCCCGCGGGGCTTTTGTACCCAAGCAGCCAGCTCCCACAGTGATGCCATGGCGCCCAGGAGAACAGCGGCCAGCGGGTGCAGCCAGATCAGCCCGGTCAATGCCAGGCAGAGCCCAGCATATCTTAGGGTCGGAGATTTGCCCTCGCCGGCAATCCACGCTGCAAGACACATCAACGACATGCCGCTACAAAGCATGAAGTTGATAAACCCCCAGTTCAGCAGGCCATTGTAGACAAACAGCAAGGACACCAGTGGCGCCAGGGTCAGGCGTCCTGCCAGTGTCCAGCCGAGTACACAGGCCCCCGCAGCCGGCATCAGCAACGCCATGACGGCAAATATCCGCAATGCGGTTTCGCTGCCGAACACCGGTGTCAGGACGGCCATCATTGCCCGTATGCCCCAGTAGGGGAACAGGCCGTCCTCTAGTTCATAGTATTCCTTCAGGTGCGGGGAACTTGAAATGTTCTCAATGATGTGAAACATCGCCAGATGTTCAGGATAGTCGATCAACGCGAGTTCGCTGACCAGCAGCAGTGGCAGTGCCGTAAGGCCGAACAGGAATGCTGCCACCGCCAGAACAAATGTTGGCTGCAATTCCTGATTGCCGGCCGGTGTGTCGCCCGCGCCGTGCACTGGTTAAGCCGCCTTGCGGCCGCGCGCGGCCCATGACATTTCGTTGACCCAGGCCAGTTCGACGTCTTCAAGCCCGGCGTTCTGCATGAGCGCGCGCACTTCGTCCTTGGTCCAGTAGTTGGCAATGCGCGGCAGCATCTGGTCGAACACGATGGACTTGAGATGACGGAAGCTGAAGGTCCGGATGAGGCGGAAATAGGACAGGCGGTTGAGACCGAGCCGCAAGGCGATCCAGAGTATAGCCGTCGGGATCGTCGACAGCGCGTGCACGCAGGAGATCGGCAGTTTCGAGAACAGTATTTTGCGAGCCGGATCGAGACACCACAACAGCCAACCGTTGTTCTCGCGCCCGTAGACCCAGATCGCCACATCACCGCCTGGCCGCGCCGCCTTGGTCATTGCGGCGAGTGCCTTTTCCGGCCATTCAAGATGATGGATCACGCCGATCGAAAACACGATGTCGAAGGCATCCCGGTCGCTGATGTCATAAGCGCTGCACTTCTCAACCGCGACATTGTCGAAAGGTTGCAGCGTGCGCCGCGCCGCGGCCAGCGACCTGTCATCGACATCGATGCCCTTTCCCGATCGGGCGCCATAGGACAGCGGCCAATAGCTGTTGCGCCCCATGCCGCAGCCGGTGTCGAGAAACGCCTTGCCGCGCCAGTCTTCCGGCGCGTAGAACGGCAACCAGCGCCGGAACTGTTCTTCGTAAGCAGCGCTGAGTTCATGATACTCGGCCCACTCGTAGCCGAACCGCTCGGGCGAGCCGCCGGTGATCGCCGTTTCACCCATCGAGCGTAACTCCTGGTTTGGCACTTTGCGATTGAGCCGAATTCTTGTCCACCGATGAACCAACCAACACCACGCCCGCAGTGATCAGCGCGATGCCGAGCCAACGGAGGACGGGAATTGGTTCAGACAGAATGACAGCAGATGCCAGAATGACGGCAACGAACTGCAGCGCGGCAAACGAAGTTGCGACATTCAGCGGCACCCACCGCATGAGTGCCGCGTAAGCCAGTCCGGCCACCGCGAAGGCACCAAAGCCGATCACTGTCTTCCAACTGTAGTATCCAAAAAACAGTTTGTCCTTCTCAGGCGCCATCGCGCCCTGTTTTAGCAGCAGATTGGCGACGACCGTGAACGTGACCATGAACGCAACGAGGCTGAGTATTTTCATGTTGCACCGCTCTGTGATGTGTTGCGCCAGAAGTATAGCATCCCCTCAAACTCCCTCGCCCATCAGGCCGTATTGCACGGCGAGCCATTGCCAGAGGAACAGCCGGTGGTCGGCCTTTCCGCCGCGGTGGGCGCGCCAGGCGTTGTCGACGTAGGTTCCGCGCATGCCGGGCAGGGCGACCGGGCGGGCGAGGTCGGGCAGCTCCCTCAGCCAGCGCATCAGCGGAATGCCGAAACCCTTTTTCGGTCGTTGCAGGATGGCTTCGGGCAGCACGCCGGCCATGGCCTTCTTCAGCAGATACTTGCCTTCACCGTTTCGGAACTTGAAGCGGTGCGGCAGGCGCTGGCAGAAATCCACCAGATCGTTGTCCAGGAACACGGCGCGCGTCTCCAGCGATACCATCATCGATGCCCGGTCGACCTTGGTCAGTATATCGTCGGGCAGATAGAACCGGGTGAAGAACTCCAGCGAACGGTCGACGAGGCTTGCCTCCGGCCGGCGCTCCCAAAGTTCCAGGGCCTCGGCGTAGAGTTCGTCGGTCGTCAGCGGCGCCTCGAACACCTCACGGATTTCCTCCGGCTCAAGCGGGCTCATCCAGGCCGGGTTCCAGGCGCCTTCGGCATAACTCAACCCGCGTAGCGTGCGCCGCACCTTGAAATCAAGGCTCATATTGGCTTGCGACCTGGGCATCAGGTCGGCCAGCTTGCGGATGCCCTGATGCAGCGCACCCGGCACCAGCGCCTGGTACACGCGGGCACTGGCCAGTGCCTTGAACGGGTCGTAGCCGGCCAACAGTTCATCACCGCCATCGCCGGACAGCGCCACGGTGACATGCTCGCGCGTGAACCGGCTCAAAAGATAGGTCGGCAAAATGGAGGCATCGCCGATCGGCTCGCGCATGCGCTTGAGAACATGCGGAATCTCAGCCTGTGCCCGTTGGAAGTCGAGAACCTGTTCACGGTGGTCGCTGCCGAAATGCCGCGCCATTGCCCGGGCATGGCCGCTTTCGTCGTAGGACGGGTCTTCGAAGCCGATGCAGAAGGTCTCCGGCCGGTCATCGCCCATCGCCGCAGCCGCGCCGGCCAGCACCGATGACGAATCCAGTCCGCCCGACAAGAACAGGCCGAGCGGCACATCGGCGATCAGCCGACGCTCCACGGCCTGGTAAATCAGGTGGCGCAATTCTTCGGCCAGGCCTGCCTCCTGTGCGTCGCCGAGCGCCTCATCCGGCATCAGTTCAAACCGCCAGTAGGGCGTCACCGTCAGCTCGCCGCCGGCCAGATCGAACCGTGCAAAATGCCCGCCTGGCAGCTTGCGGCAGCCCTGGTACAGGGCGTTCGGCGCCGGCAGGTAGCCCCAGGCGAACAGCTTTTGCAGTGATGTCTGATCGAGCTCGCGTGACACAGCCTCGTGCTCCAGCAACGCCGCCATCTCGCTGGCGAACGCGAACACGCCGGATTGCTGAGAATAGTAGAGCGGCTTTTCGCCGAACCGGTCGCGCGCCAGGAACAGCTGGCCGGCACGGACGTCGTAGACGACGAAGGCGAACATGCCGTTCAGCCGTTCGGGCAGGCCGTCGCCCCATTCGGCATAGCCGTGCACCAGCACCTCGGTGTCGGAATGCGAACTCCGAAAGCGGTGGCCGAGCGCTTCCAACTCGGTGCGCAGCGCGCGGTGATTGTAGATTTCGCCGTTGTAGATGACGCCGATGGTCTGGTCGGCATTCCACATCGGCTGCTGACCGCCCTCGATGTCGATGATCGACAGCCGCCGGTGGCCGAGAAACACCTGGCGCGCCGGGTCGGCGAACACACCGGCGCCGTCCGGCCCGCGATGCACCAGAGCATCGGTCATCCGCTGAAGCGTTCGTTCACTGCCGTGACCGGCAAAGCCGGCAAGTCCGCACATTATTCGTCCGTATCGAAATTGATCGTTTCGGCGATCCGGTAGGATTTGCCTTCCGGCGATTCGAAGTAGGTCCTGACGACGATTTCCGCCACCAGCCCGATGAAGATGCTCATCACGCCGATCAGGAAGGTCATCGAGGCCAGGACCGGCAGGGGTGTTTCGATCATCGAGGTGGCGAAGAAGTATTTCAGCACCAGCATCCACACGAGACAGAAGCCCGAGGCC
The DNA here is from genome assembly GCA_965216335.1 of Aestuariivirgaceae bacterium. Classification (GTDB taxonomy): domain Bacteria; phylum Pseudomonadota; class Alphaproteobacteria; order Rhizobiales; family Aestuariivirgaceae; genus JAHEJE01. Next base: position 3,542,607 of record OZ244154.1, read on the forward strand.
AGGAACGACAGGATACCGAAACCGCCGAACACGTAGATCGGTTTGGCGAGATAACGGTCGAGAAACATCACCACCAGCAGGTCGAGCAGCACCTTGGCGATGCGCTCCAGGCCGTATTTCGAGGTGCCGTGCTGGCGCGCGTAGTGCTGTACCGGGATCTCGGTGATCTTCGCGCCCATCCACGAGGCATAGATCGGGATGAACCGGTGCATCTCGCCATAGAGCTTCACACCCTTGATGCACCTGCGGCGGTAGGCCTTGAGCGTGCAGCCGTAATCGTGCAGCTTGACACCGGAGATCCGCGAAATAAGTGAGTTGGCACAGCGCGACACGAAATTGCGCTTGATTGCGGCATCCTGCCGGTTGGCACGCCAGCCCGAGACGACGTCATAGCCCTCATCGAGCTTGGCCAGCAGCTTGGGAATGTCGGCCGGATCGTTCTGCAGATCGGCATCGATGAACACCAGCGTTTCGCCCGAGGCATGCTCGATGCCAGCCATGATCGCCGCTGTCTGGCCATGATTGCGCGCCAGGTCGATGACCTTGACCTCGGGGTTCGCGCCGGCGATTTCCCGCAGCAGTTGCAGTGAGCGGTCGGTGCTGCCGTCATTGACGGCGATGATTTCGAATGTTTCGCCCAGCCCGCCGAGAACGTCGAGCAACTTGGCACATAAGGTCTCGACGTTGCCTTCTTCCTGATAGATAGGCGTGATGACTGAAACGGCGATCTCGGGCGCTTCGGCGACCAGTTTCACAATGTTGTCCGGTTCGTGTTGCCTAACCTTCGTCATGGAGCCTCGTTCCGCCGTTCACGCTGCATTCGGTGTCCCGCATTGGACAAGCATGATCCATGCCAATAGCAGCCGGAATGGTAACTTAAGGTTAACCTTGCCGCAATCGTCGCGGGATCGCCGGATCGTCAGGCGACGCGCAAGGGGGGCTAGCCCACCCCCGGCGGCATAGGCTGGGCCTGGGCCTTGCCCCAGTCGGGCTTGAACGCCAGCACCGTGGCATCGCCCGGCGTAGCCGGATTGAACAGGCGGTTATGGGACAGTGCATGTCGGCGCGCGGCATGTTTGGCGTTTAGCGCCTTTGCCTTGCACGGCAGGATCCACACCTGGGAGAACTGATCGAATGTCAGCAGGCAGTGGTCCGCCGCCGTCAACCGACCGGCGGCGTGCGATTGCCCGGGGAACACCGCCAGCAGCCGGTCCTTGAACCGCTTCGGCTTGTGGTAATAGTCCGCCTGCAGGAATTTCAGGCCGGCTTCGTAGACCTGGCGCGGGTCGTTGCTCTTTCGGGCCTGAAACTCGAACAGTGTCGTGGTCTCTTCCGGCTTTTTCGGCAGCAGCAGCACCGCCATCGCCGGCAGCACCACCTCGCCTGAAGGCAGTGTCACCTGCGGGGCCATACCGGGTCCTGGCCGTCCGCCGTGCTCGCGCATGGCGATCTGCCGCAACCGGCACTGCCAGGCGAGAAAATGCGCCGCCATGTCCTTGTCTGCCACGTTCTGCATGTCCTGTCTGATCCTTCGATACTCTAGCTTGGCATGGCCGCGCGGGTGGGGGCAGGGGGCATTTTGTCCATCGCAACGCGTCTGTAAATCCGCTATCACTGCAGCCCGGAACGAAGCCGCCAAAGGTCACGGGAGGCCCTCACATGTCATTCGATCCGCGCGCCCTGCGCAACTGCTTCGGATGCTTCGCCACCGGCGTTACGGTCATCACTACCATCGGCCCCGATGGCCGGCCAATCGGCAACACCGCTTCATCGTTCAACACCGTATCGCTCGACCCGCCGATGATCCTGTGGAGCCTGGGCGAACAGGCCCACTCGATGAAAGCCTATCTGGCCGCCGACCACTTTGCCGTCAACGTGCTGCGCGAAGGCCAGGAAGACCTGTCCAATCGCTTTGCCCGGCCGCAGACCAACAAGTGGGAGGCCATCGATTACGAAACCTGGGAGACCGGCTGCCCGATCCTGCCCAACTGCCTGGCGGTGCTGGAGTGCAAGGTCGCCAACACCTACCGCGGCGGCGACCATGTCATTTTCATTGGTGAGGTGATCAAGTTCGACCACGATCCACAGGGCACGCCGCTTGTGTTCTATCGCGGGCGGTATCAGAAATTGACCGAAAGCTGATTCAGTTTGTGAGGTTGTTGATCCAGGAAATGAGGCCGCTGAATCACAATCTCAGCGAGCCGACCCGGTCCCTTTACAACATGCGCTAACCTACTTAGCGGACTCAACTTTGCCGCTTCGCCATCTTCAAGCAGAATGCGAAGACCGCCCATGTGCGAACATCTGCCAGACGATGGCCGCGACGGCAATCTGGCTGACGGCGACCGCCGGCCATGTCAGCCCGATCTGTGCATCGAGAAACTTGTGCGGCCCGAACGACACCAGCGCACACAGCATCGCCAGCACCGAGAGACCGCGTCCAACCCGGGTCCCGAGCGGCCCGACGATCATCGCCGCCAGCGCCACGGAAATCGAAACAGCAACGAACGGCGCCATGCCGAACAGCGGAATCGCGGCCGGCGGATGAGGCGGCGTCTTGGCAAACAGCGAGGCCAGCATGACCAGTTGAATGACGATGAGCGTGGCGAGCGCGGCAAGGGCAGGGCGGTCGGGCGTGGACATGGAGGTTCTCCAAAAAGCGTAATTATGTGTACGGTTGCAAATATCCGTAATGATATGTACGCTTAATGTCAAGTGTGAGATGCCTATGCGACTGGAGAAAAGACAAGCCCGCCGGCAGGCCATCGAGGAGGCCGCCTACGCGCTGCTGGAGGAAAACGGCTTTGCCGCGACCTCGATGCTGTCGATCGCCAGGCGCGCCCGCGCCTCGAACGAAACGCTCTATCGGTGGTACGGCGACAAGCAGGGTCTCTACCGCAGCCTAATCGAGAGCAACGCGAACGAGGTCCGCACGCTCCTGGAGCGCGACCTTGGCGCCGGTGTTTCGCCGATGACGACGCTGCAGGCGCTCGGGCCCCGCCTGCTGACGCTGCTCACCTCTGACAAGGCCGTCGCCCTCAACCGGGCCGCCGCCGCCGACCCGACAGGAACGCTTGGCGCAACGCTTGCCGAGTTCGGCCGCAACGCCGTCGTACCGCTGATCGCACGAGTTCTCGAAGCCGCCCGCGATGCCGGAGACCTGTTCTTTGAGCAATCCGAAACCGCCGCAGAGCTGTACCTTGGCCTGTTGATCGGTGACCTGCAGATCCGGCGTGTCATCGGTGCCATCCCGCAACCGTCGCCGCCGATGATCAAGCGGCGCGCCGCCGCCGCACTGTCCGCGACATGCAAGCTGCTCAGTGCGGATCGGCCTTCGTGAACAAGCCATGCCGGCCCTGACCACCTGCAAAGCGGCCGGCACCGGCAATGCCCTCTGTTTTCAGCGCCGCCTGGCCGCCGGCCCATTCCTGGCGCAGCGCGTCCGCGAGCGGCAATCCCTGCTGTCTCAGCACCGAGGCCCGGTCGGCCCGCAGGCAGGTTTGCGGGAAACGGGCAATGTCATGTGCCAGCGCCTCGGTGGTTCTGCGCGCCTCTCCGTCCGGCACCACATGCTCGCACAACCCGATCCGTAACGCTTCTTCTGCCTCCACTTTGCGCCCGGTCAGGACCAGCTCCATGGCCCGGCCTTGTCCGACCAGTCGTGGCAGGCGCACCGTGCCGCCATCGATCAGCGGCACACCCCAGCGCCGGCAGTAGACGCCCATGTAAGCGCTTTTCTCCATCACCCGGAAATCGCACCACAGCGCGAGTTCCATGCCGCCCGCCACCGCCGGCCCTGCGATGGCCGCGATCACCGGTTTGGACAACTGTAGCCGGCTCGGCCCCATCGGCGCCTGACTGGCCGCTTCGTCCTCAGCGCCAAATTCATAGTGGCTGAGCGGTGCCGCACCGGTCAGCTCCGCTGCCCGTTTCAAATCCCATCCGGCACAAAACGCCCCGCCCTCGCCCCAAAACACCGCCACCGACGCCGTTTCATCGCGCTCGAAGTCCTGAAAGGCCCGGAAGAGTGCCTCCGAAGCCTTAAAATCCACCGCATTGCGTGCCTCAGGCCGGCTGTTGATCACCGTCCAGACGGGTCCATCCTTTTCAGTGCGTATCGTCATATCGCAGTCCTCCGAACACTTGAGGGCAGCTTTCTTGCAAGACACTCGTTGCACCGTAGATGCAATCCAGACCAGGGCCGTTTGCCAGGCTGGCCCTATTCCTTCATCTCATAAGTGTGCTCTTCAGCCGGGAAGTTCCTGGCCTTGACCTCCTCGGCATAGCCCTTGATGGCGCGTTCGATGGCTTTGCCGACGCGGCCGAATTCCTTGACGAACTTGGGGACGCGGGGGCTCAAGCCCAGCATGTCTTCCATGACCAGGATTTGGCCGTCGCATTTGGCCGAAGCGCCGATGCCGATGGTCGGGATGGGGACGGCTGCGGTCAGGCGGTCGGCGAGCGGTGCGGCCATGGCCTCAAGGACGAGTGCGAAGGCGCCGGCCTCGCTGACCGCCTTGGCATCTTCCTCGATTGCTGCCCATTGGTCCTTGGTTCGGCCTTGCGTCTTGAAGCCGCCGAGCACGTTGATCGATTGCGGGGTGAGGCCGATATGGGCCATCACCGGGATGCCGCGCTGCACTAGGTAGTCGATGGTCTCGGCCATGCGGGTGCCGCCTTCCAGCTTCACCGCGCCGCAGTCGGTCTCCTTCATGATCCGCGCGGCGTTGCGGAAGGCGACGCTGGGGCTTTCTTCGTAAGTGCCGAACGGCATATCGACGACGACCAGCGCCCGGGCCGAACCGCGCACCACCGCCTTGCCGTGCATAATCATCAGGTCGAGTGGCACCGGCACGGTCGATTCAAAGCCGTGCATGACCATGCCGAGCGAGTCGCCGACCAGCAGGAAGTCGCAGTGCTTGTCGGCGATCGAGGCCGTGTGCGCATGATAGGCGGTCAGCGAAACAATCGGCTCGCCACCCTTGCGCGCGGTGATCTGCGGTGCGGTGATACGGCGGACGGTTTTCTGGATGGACATGGTCTAGCCTCCCAATGTGACGACCGGTACCCCGATCAAAACTTCGTGCAGTTGCGTCATCAAACCATAGAGCGCGATGCCGCCCAAGATGGACAAAAGGTCATGACCCGCCCGCGCCTCGCCGTCCGGGCGGTAGCCGGCGGCAAGGCCGAGGACGTAGTGGGTTGCAGCGTAGGCGATCATGCCGGTGAACAGGATGATGCTGGCCAGATCGCCGTTGGCGAACAGGTGGCCGGCACCCCAGGCGATGACGCCCACGGCCAGCGGCATGCGCAGCTTCAGGCGCAGGCTGCCGCGGAAGATGAAGACGCCCAGGCAGATGAAGGCGACGAGCACCAGCGCGAAGGTGACATAGCGGCCGCCTTCCGGCGGGTCGTAGACGTGGACGAATTCGGCCATGCGCCAGGCCAGCACGATCAGCCCGAGCAGGGCGATGGAGACGATCCCGTAGACCGGGCCATAGGCAGCGCCGAGCCTGGCCTGTACTTTCGTCTTGGCCGCCGGCAGGACGGGCAACAGGTGCCAGGCGGCAAAGGCTGCGACTGTCAGGGCAAGGAAGATCATCAGATGAGCGGTATGCCGACGATATACTGGTGCAGCCACACGAACGCGGCGTAGACGGCGACGCCGATGATCACCGCCAGGATGTCCGACTTGAGGCGCGGCTCATGCGCCGGCTTGTTGCCCTTCAGCGTGTTGTAGGCGATGTCGATGAGGCTGTAGACCAGAAAGCATGAGAACAGGATCACTGCTGCCTGACGGCCGTTCGACAACAGGTGGCCGGCGGACCACAGCGCGATACCGATTGACATCGGGTTCCTGAGCCACAGCTTCAGATAGCCCTTGCCGTGGAAGGCTCCGAGGCAGATGAAGGCCAGCAGCACCAGCAGCATGGTGACATGGCGCATGGACGGGTCGGGAAAGTAGAGCGGAAAGGTGCCCGGTCCCTGGCGGACCATGGAAAAGCCCCAGATGGTGAGGCCCAGTCCTATGGCTGAGATGAGTGAGAACAGACCCTTGTAGGGGTTCGCGCCGAGCGCCTTGTGCAGCGCGGGCTTGAGCGGCGTCATGGGCACCAGGTGGATGCCGAAGAAGACAATCAGGCCAATGGTGAAGATGGTCATGATGCGGTGCCGGTTTGCTGAACGAACGGAGTCGGTTAGTGTGGTGTGCTGTCGAGAAGATTCAGGCGATGTAGATAGACCGATTCAACGGGACAGGCCATGGCCATTGACGAAAAACTGGCACGGGCGCGGCTTGCGGCGCGCAAGGCGGAGCTTGAACAACTGTCGGAGATTTCCGCGGGCGACCGCGAAGCGGTGACGCTCGATCAGCAGTCGGTCGGGCGGCTGAGCCGCATGGACGCGATGCAGCAGCAGGCGATGTCGCAGGCCCAGGAACGGGCGCGGGCCGGCGAGCTGATCCGTATCGATCAGGCCTTGCGGCGGCTGGAGGACGGCGAATACGGTTATTGCCTTGAATGCGGTAAGGAAATCCCCGACAAGCGGTTGGAGATCGACCCCTCCGTCAGCCATTGTGTGAAGTGTGCAAAGCGCTAGTGAGAAACAAGGACGCGTCCATGATGCCTCGCAAGACCATTACCCCTCGATCGCTCGACTTCCAGCCGCGCCCCACCTATCCCTATTCGCCCGGCGCCATGGCCGGCGGACTGGTGTTCACCGCAGGCCAGGTGGCGTGGGACAAGACCGGCAGAGTGACGGCAATCGGCGATGTGCGCGGCCAGACGGTGCAGACACTGAAGAATGTTATCGCCGTTCTGGAAGAAGCCGGCGCCAGTCTCGATGACGTGGTGAAGTGCAATGTCTACCTGAAGGACATGGCCGACTTTCAGGTCATGAACGAGGAATTCGCCAAGGTATTTCCCAACGACCCGCCGGCCCGCACTACCGTTCAGGCGCACCTGGCTGAACCGGAAATGCTGGTCGAGATCGAGGCGGTGGCCGTGGTGGTGGAGCGTTAGACGTTAATATATTGCCATGATCTGCGGCCGCGCGCTTGAATTGACGATTGCTGGCGGGAAGCGCCCGATGCGGGCGGTGATCGTCGAACCGCTCTGGATGCCGTCGTAAACCTCCTCGGCGCCGAAGGTGAAGCCGAGCAGCGGGAAAGTGAGCAGGCGAAACTCGCCCTGGTCGGTCTCTATGACATAGCGTGAGCTGGCAATGCCGCGCCGGCTGGAACCTTCTTCCATGTGCTTGCCGCGGACCTCAAGCGTGCGGACTTCAGAGTCGAAATATGTGTACCCGGCCACTCCGCCGATCACCACAAGCAGAAAGACAATGTACCAGGGACTGTTGCGCATCTTCAGCTCACTCCTTTGCCTGTCAAAAGTGCTGGTTGCTTGCGCTGCGTAACATGCCGGAGCGGTCAATGAAAGATCGGCTTCGGTTTGAAGAGCCCGACGATTGGCAACTTATCAACAGTTGCGAAACTTCATGCAAAAAGCCTACGGAATCCTTGGCTTTGCTGGCGATTCGGTGATAATTGGGCCTGCTCGCGGGGAGCGATTCCAAAATCAGCACACGGATGACCCAGGCGGCAAGAGGCCCACTAAACGGTCAGGCTGACCATAAGCTAACAAGGAAACTTTTTATGAAACCGACACTTATTCTGGTTGGAGCGGACAAGGGCGGCGTCGGCAAGACGACGCTGTCGCGCGCACTGATGGACTTCTTCGTGCGCAAGAACATTCTGACCCGCGCGTTCGATACGGAAAATCCGCGCGGAACCTTGAAGCGGTTCTATCCCGCCAACACTGAGATCGTCGATTTCGCCAATGTCGCCGACCAGATGCGCATCCTCGACACGATGGAGACCGCAAACGTCAATGTCAGCATCGTCGACCTGAAGGCCGGCAACCTGTCTCTGGTGCTCGACACGTTTGAAAAGATCGGCGCCCTGGAAGCGGCCAAGAACGGTGAGTTCAATCTCGGCCTGTTCCACGTTGTCGGTTCGGCCGTCGCGTCGCTTGACGAGATCGCCGAGATCACCAAGTACACCGATGGCATCAACTACGTTCTGGCGCGCAACTTCATCAACGACACCAACTTCTTCGAGTGGGACGAAAAGACCTACAAGAAGTATTTCGCCAACATTCCCGACGCCAAGGAAATCGATGTCCCCAAGCTCAACGAGATGGCCTACGAGCAGATCGACCTGGCCGGCGTGACCTACAAGGACTTCATCGAGAACAAGAACGCCAAGGGCGCGGCGGGCAATTTCTCGTTCGTGCTGCGCGGCTACACCCGCAAGTGGATCGAGGACCTCGACGCCGAACTGGAGCACCTCGACCTGATCAAGGCCGTGCTTGCCGGCGACCGCGACAAGGGCGGCAAGGACTGACGCGCCGCGCAACGGCGGAAGTCTTCGCATGCAAGCCCGGTTGCACGTATAGTACGGGCCGGCAGGCGAGCGGGCGGGGACAGCCGCCGGTGCGGTGAAATGCGGTGCGGGATCGGGGAATGGCAAATCAGGATCGGGCGAGAATCTACATCGTCTGTTCGAACCAGACGCGAAACGGCAAGACGATGCTTGCCCGGCTCTATGCCGACTACCTGACGACGATCAAGCGCAGCTTCACGATTTTCGATGCCGACAGCCCCTACGGCGGGATATCGCGCTGGTTCCCTGTTGAGGCTGAGATCGTCGATCTGTCGAACACCCAGCACCAGATGAAGCTGTTCGACACCATTTTTGCCTCACCCGGCCAGGACTACATCATCGACCTGCCGGCCCGGCATCTGGCGCGGTTCTACAAGCTGATCAGTGACATCCGCTTCGTTGACGAGGCCTTCGCGGTGGGACTTGAATGCGTCACGATGTTCATCGTCGACCGCACGGCGGAATCGGTGACCGCGGCGCATGAACTGCTCAACACCTGGCAGCCCGAATTGTTTGTGCTGGTGCGCAATGAGGCGGTTGGCAACGTGCTGGAAAACGTACGGGTCGCCGCCGATTACCGGGCCATGGATGCCGGTGCGGAAATCGTTCTGCCGGCGCTGACGACGGATGCGGTGGAGTATGTCGAGCACGAGTCGTTCTCCTTCCGCAACTTCCTGCGCAAGGGCGGATCGCACATCCCGCCGGAGGAACGTGGCGAGATCGCCGACTTCATCGAGCAGACCTTCGCCGGCATCCGTTCGCACCAGTTGCATCTCGACATGGCCGACCTAAAGGATGCCGGAGTGGTGTAGTCACCGCCGCGGGGCCAGCAGGGTTCTGGCCAATGCGGCGACCTCGTCGAGCATCACCTTGCCCATGGCGTTGCGCGGCAGGGTTTCGGTGAACACGATGTGCTTTGGGTGTTTGTAGCGCGCCAGACGGCCATCGAACCCGGATAGGATCTGTTCCGCCGTCGGCGGCGATGCATTCGCCACAATAACAGCCACCGGCACCGACCCCCAGCGTTCATCGGCGCAACCGACCACCGCCGCCTCGGCGATGCCGGGCAGCTGACGCAGCACCCGTTCAAGCTCGGCCGGGTAGATGTTTTCGCCGCCGGAAATGATGACATGCTTTATCCGGTCCTTGAACCAGTACTGACCGTGTTCGTCGCGCAGGCCCACATCTCCGGTGTGGAACCAGCCATCGCGGAAGGCCAGGCCGGTTTCCTTTTCATCGTGCCAGTAGCCGCTCGCCACGGTGCCGCCGCGCACCAGGATTTCACCTGCTTCACCGTCCGGCAGGTCGCCGCCTTCTGCATCGACAATGCGGATGCCGCTGTGCTTGCCGCACCGCCCGATCGAGCCCGTCGTCGCGAACGCCTCATCGGGCCGCTGATACATGCACACCGGGCCGGTTTCCGTCGACCCGTACACCTGGATGACCGGCACTCCGCGATCCTGAAAGGCGGCGATGCAATCCAGCGGCACGTCGGTCGAGCCCGTCGCCACGGCGCGCAGCGAGGATACGTCGGTCTTCTGCCAGTCTGGTTGTGCCGCAAGCGCCTGGATGGTTGCCGGCACCAGGCAGGTCAGGGTAGGGCGCTCTTCAGCGATAGCGTTCAGCACCCGCGCCGGATCGAACCGCTCGTGCAGCCGCACCCAGGCCCCGCACCTGAGCGCCGGCAGGGTCTGGATGTTGAGCCCTCCGACATGGAACATCGGCAGCACCGTCAGCACCCGGTCATCCGCCGTCATGCCATGCATGTCGATGGCGTTCAGCGCATTCACTTCGACCGCGTGCTGGCTGAGCACCGCCCCCTTTGGCCGCCCGGTGGTGCCGGAGGTGTAGACCAGCAGCAGCGGATCATCCATCCGCCCGCCGCCCGCATCGCCGCTGCCCTGTCGCGGCAGATCCGCCATGGCCACGGTCCGGCATCCACGCGCCGAAGCAATAAGGCCCGGAACCGTATCGCTGTACGCCGCCTGGTAGGTCAGCACCTTCACCCCGGCATCCTGCACGATGAAAGCCAGTTCCGGCACCGCCAGCCGCCAGTTGAGCGGCACGATCATCGCCCCGATCCGCGCCGCGGCGAAGGTGAGGATGATCTGTTCGTTCAGGTTGTGGCCCAGCCAGGCAATGACATCGCCGCGGGCGATCCCGCATTCGCGCGCCAGAAACCCCGCCGCCGCGGCGATGCGAATGTCCAACTCCCGATAGTTCAGCGCACCAAAGTCATCCACGAGCGCCGTTGCACCCGGCCGCACCTGAGCGTGCTGCGCTATCCAGTCAGCAATCGTGCTCACCGCAAAGCGCTCCAGGGACTTGTGGACGACGAAAAGAGAACTCCTTCCCCCAGAAAGGTGGAAGGTCGGGATGGGGGTTGATGGCGGTGCAATTCGGCTGGAATCTGAAGGTGTTGCACCGCCGTCAACCCCCTCCCTGACCCTCCCCATTTCTGGGGGAGGGGATCTGGTGCAGCAGAGATGTTCGACGACAAATCGATATCACTCATCCGTCTCACCCGGCCTGTACAACCCTTGCCGGCCGATGCGGTCGAGGCAGATTTCCGCCGTCCAGGGCAGCATCAGCGAGCCGCAGCGCGAGTCGCGGAAGAGCCGTTCGAGCGGCAGGGTTTTGAGCATCGACTGGCCGCCGCAGGTGCGGATCGCCAACTGGGCAAGCTCGTTGGCGTTCTCCATCACCGTGTATTGCGCCGCATAGGCCCGCAGCACCTGTTCCTCGCTCGGATCCGGGCAGGCTTCCGAGACCGCCTGGAACCATAGCGCCTTGGTCTGCTCCAGCATCACCCGCATCTGCGCCACCGCAATCTGCTTGGTCGGATACATCCGCCGCTTGACCGGCGGCAGCCCCGGCCACTCGCCGCGCAGGTACTTGACTGTGAAATCATAGGCCGCCTGGGCCAGACCCATATAGGTCGGCGACAGGGTCATGAACATGTGCGGCCAGCGCGTCGCTGCCTGGTAATAGACGCCGCGCGGCATCAGGGCCTCATCGTCGCCGACGAACACATCCTTGAACAGCAGGCTGCGCGAGACCGTGCCGCGCATGCCGAGCGGGTCCCAGTCGCCGACCACCTCGACGCCATCCGCATCGGCGGGAACGGCGATGTACATGGTGTCCTTGCGCGACGGTTTCTCGTCCGGCTTGATCTCGCCACACAGCACGCCGTAGTAGTCGGCGCTGCCCGACAGCGAGGCGAAAATCTTCTTGCCGTTGATCACCCAGCCGCCGTCGACCTTCTTTGCGCTGGTCGAGAACGGCACCACGCCGGCCGCCGCCGCCCCGCCCTCGGAAAATGGCTGCGCGTAGATCCTGCCGTGCCGGACAATCCGCTCGTAGTGCATGGCCCGGCGTTCAAGATGCCGGGCGCGCTCGTCGTCAGCCATTTCCAGATCGTCCGACAGCGGGCCCGACCACAACGTCGAACACACATGCATGTTCCAGGTCAGTGCTGTCGCCCCGCAATAGCGGCCGATCTCGGCGGCGGTGATGGCATAGGCCCGGAAGTCCGCACCCTCACCGCCCTGATCCTCCGGCACACAAATGCCGAGCAGCCCGGCCTCGGCCATGTCGCGGTAGTTCTCGGTCGGAAAGATCGCCTCGCGGTCATAGCGTTCGGCGCGCCCGGCAAACAGCCGCTGGCCGAGGTCGCGCGCCGTTGCGGTCAGCCTGGCTTCCTTGTCCGTCAGCCTGAAGGCAACGGGATCGAAGATCGGCGCATCGCCGCCGACCACGCTGGTGTCCTGCATCACTCTACCCTTCTTAGGAATGCATCGATCACGCCGGCAAACGCCGCCGGCACCTCGATCGGCGCCATGTGCCCGGCGCCCTCGAAGATATGGATTTCACTGTTCGGTATGAACTCCGTCATCCGCCGCATGGTCTTGAGCGGCGCGTTCCGGTCCAGCTCACCGGCCAGCAGCAGCACCGGGCATCCGAGCGCTTCGGCCTCCGCCCGCCGGTTGAAGGTGACAAGGCAATGCATGGCGGCCCGATAGGCGGCTTCGGGAATTTTCGCCATGCCGGCAATCGCCTTGCTCAGTTCATCGGCGGCGATCTTGCTGCCCACCAGGTCGGGCATGAACGTTTCCGCAAGCTCCGACATGCCCATACCGGCGTCGAGCGGCGCCAGCCGGTCGGCCAGGAACTGTTTCTGGAATGTGCCGTCGCGGCTGCCGAATTGCGCCGTCGTCGCCGACAGCAGCAGGCTCGCCACCCGTTCCGGATGGAGCGCTGCCAATTCCTGCGCCACCATGCCGCCGATCGAGTGGCCGAGCACATGGGCCCGTTCATGGCCGCGCCGGTCCATTTCATCTCGCAAGAGATGTGCCAGATCACTGAATTCGTAACGCACAAGCGCCGGCGCTCCGGCGTAACCCGGCAAGTCCCAACAGATGAACTCACGCCCGTTTTCTAGGCATGCCGACACGGCATCATACATCGTGTGGTCCGAGCCTATACCCGGAAGTGCATAAACGGGCAGAGGCATCAGCCCGGCTCCTGCAATTCGCCGTCGCGAACCACATCGACCCCGTCCAGGGTGATCGTGCAGCCGCGCACCGGCAGGTCGAAATGGCCTTGCGTGTAGCGTCCGGCAAACTCGTTGGCGCCGGTCGAGTAGAGAAAGTTCCCGGCATAACAGCGCACTTCGGTGCCGTTGGTGTCGCGCTGATCGTACATGGTCAGCGCCTCGTAGCGCGCATCGTGGTTCATGCCCCAGCCGACATGGCTGGTCGCATAGGCCTCCTTGTCGCCCCAAGCCGCCAGATAGCGCCGCATCAGCTCGGCATCCGTGCCCTCGCCGTCGATTGCGGTCACGTAGTCATCTTCAAGCTTCAGTGCTACCGGCCGCTCCAGGTAGCGCTTGAAGGTCAGGTTCACGTCGCCGGAATCGAGCACCAGCCGCCCGTTCACCGTACCGCCTTTCGGAAAGCTCACCACCACGCCGGCCGGCCAGTGCGCCACGGTGCCGGGCCGGTCGGTCCAGCCCCACACCCCGGCGGTGATCGCGCCGGCGAAGTCAACCGCCAGGTCGGTGCCCGCCGCCGAAGTCACCGTCATTTGCTTGGCCGCCCGGCAACGCTTCACCGCCGCCTGCACCCGGTCTTTCATTTCCGGCTTCGGCACCAGCCGCTCCAGCGCGTCCGGGTGCTCGTTGGAAATCATCATCACCCGCGCGCCGCTCTTCAAGATGTCGCCCATCTGCGGGGCATGTAGCAACCCTTCCACCGTGAGGTCGACAACCACGTCTGCCGCCTGCAGCGCCGCCAGTGCCCCCGGCTGGCCGTTGAGCGCCTGGCTGGCACCGGTCGAGCGTACCGGAACGGGTGCCGTCTGGGGTGGTGTGGGCACGACGACCTGAAAGACACTCACCTCGGTCCGCGCCAGCGCCAGATTGGCCAGCTCCACGTTCAGTGCCCGCGACTGCGACTCCGAAAGAATGGCGACAGTCTCGCCCCTGGCGATCTTGCACAGTTCGAACACCGTGCCGAAGGCGTCCAGCCATTGCGGTTCAATCCGGTCTTGCAGCATCGGCAAACCTCCAAACAGCCATCCTCTATCAGTCCTGGAGGTTGTCGTTCGCGCACCAGGAAAACCGTAGCCCTATCAACACAGTACAAACGTCGAAAATCAAACGCCAATACTGTCGGTCTCACGGATTGTTGACTATTGCCGGGTGACCGGCAACACCGAACCGGCCATAATCGCCCGCGCGATTGGTCACACCGGCAACAGATGAGGGATGATGCCTACGCTATCAGCACAGCGCCTGCGCGCCATCACCGGCGTCATCCTGTTCGCCTTCGCGGCCACCCACCTGTCCAACCATGCCCTGGGCCTGGTGTCCTACGACGTGATGGAGGAGGTGCGCGACTGGCGGGTGGCCGTCACCCGAAGCACGCCGGGAACATTCATCCTGTGCCTGGCGCTGCTGGGCCACATCGCGCTCGGCATCGCCAAGTTCGCCCAGCGGCGCACCTGGCGCATGTCGTGGTACGAAGCGGTACAGCTCGCCTTCGGCGTCACCATCCCGCTGCTCCTGTTCAAGCACATCATCGGCATGCGCACGGCCCATGAGGTGTTCGGGGTCAATGACAATTACTTCCATGCCCTGCATGTCCTGTGGCCGGGATTTGCCTTCACCCAGCTTGCACTGATCACACTGGTCTGGCTGCACGGCTGCATCGGCATTCATCAGTTGTTGCGCATCAGGTCCTGGTACCAGCGCGGGCGTCCGGTGTTGTTCGCAGGCGCCGTGCTGTTGCCGGTGCTCGCCTATGCTGGCTTTGCCGTCGCGGGCCGCGAGGTGCGCCTGGTTGGTGATTGGACACAACCGCTCACCGATGATCAGTATGACCGTCTGCTCGACCTCATGAACGGTTCCTGGTGGGTTTACGCCGGAGTGCTGGCCGTGGTCGTGCTGTTGCATGCGTTGATTCTTGCCGGCCGGCGTTTTCGTCCGGCGATCCGCATATCCTATCCCGGTGATGTGAAAGTCCCGGCAATTGGAGGCGCCACTCTGCTGGAAATCAGCCGGGCGCACGACATTCCCCATGCTTCCGTCTGCGGTGGCCGGGCGCGGTGTTCGACGTGCCGGGTCAGGGTACTTGAGGGGCTGGAGGATCAGCCACCACCTGAACCCCGGGAACGCGCGGTGCTTGAAAGGGTCGGCGCAACCGACAATGTCCGCCTGGCCTGCCAGCTGCGCCCGGCGGCCGACCTCACCATCGTGCCGCTGTTGCCGGCGCACCGTACCCGCGACGACACGGTGCCGCGCCTCGACAAGTACTTCTGGGGCGTCGAACAGGAGATCACGCTGCTGTTTGCCGACATTCGCGGCTTCACCCGACTGTCCGAGGACCAGTTGCCCTACGACGTGGTATTCCTGCTGAACCAGTATCTCGCCAGCATGAGCCAGGTGATCACCGACACCGGCGGCTATGTCGACAAGTTCATGGGCGACGGCATCATGGCGATCTTCGGCATGGACCGCACGACCCGCGACGGTGCCCGGGACGCCATTGCCGCCGCGCGCGGCATGTCCGGCGTACTGGAGGCGCTCAATCAGAGTTTGCGCAGTGAACTGGTGGAACCGCTGCGCATCGGCATCGGCGTGCACACCGGCCAGGCCATCCTTGGCCGTGTCGGCGTCGTGTCCGGAACCGGCGCCGGCGAACGCATCACCGCGCTTGGCGATACTGTCAACACCGCCAGCCGGCTGGAAAGCGCCAGCAAGGAGCTGGATGCCGAGTTTGTCCTGTCGACGGCGAGTATCGAGGCCGCTGGTTACGATGCCGGCAGCCATGACGTCCACGACGTCGTGCTGCGCGGCAAGCAGATGAAGATTCCCGCCATCGCCCTGGGCCGGGCGCTGAGCTTTAATCCGTGAAGGCCTCAACCACGCCGGTACAGATAGTACCGGTCCTCGCGCGCCCCCGGTGGCAGCGGCACCGCCCCGGTTTCGGGAATGTCGAGCGGCAGGTCGCTCATGATGATGGCACCGGGCGCCAGGCAGGGCAGCAGGGTGGCGCTCATCAGCCTGGCCATTTCGGCGTTTTGCACCTTGTCGAAGGAGCCGATATCGGAATGGGCCAGCACCACCTGACCGGCAAACCGCGCTACTATGTCCGGCAGGGTATCGGCAATCTCGCCGATCACCAGTTCCTCTGCCTCGGGCATGCAATCGGGATAGGCATTGACCGCCCGGTCGAACGCATGGATTGTCCGGTCCGGCAAGTAGCGCCGCATGTGGTTGAAGGTTCGCCCGAGCCCGAGGCCGATCTCGAACACCACGCCAGGATGCCCGGCAATCTCCTCGAACGCCCAGGCAAAACAGGCATGCTGGGCTTCCAGCCGGTACAGCGTTTTTTCCAGGCGTGTCAGCATGTCGGGGCGTCTTTCCGGAACATTTCAGTGCCGGGTTACCACACACTCTTGCGTTCACGGAAGGATAAATAAATCGTGCCAGGACTTGCGCGGCACGCCCCGGAATTCGTAGGGTTGCGTCCAGTGGGTGGATTATTGCTTCGACGAGAGGGTTTGGAGCAGCGTCTATGGCGCGTAAGGATTTTTTTGTCAGGTTTTGGGGAGTTCGCGGCAGCATACCCTCGCCGGGAGCCTATACCTCCCGCTATGGCGGCAATACACCGTGCGTCGAAGTGCGGTGCGGTGACCGGCTTTTCGTGTTCGATGCCGGGTCCGGCGCCCGCAAGCTCGGCAACATGCTGACCGAGATGAACGATACCGGTTCGCTCGATCTGTTCTTCACCCATTGTCACTACGACCACATAGAAGGCCTGCCGTTCTTTGCCCCGCTGCATGCGCCGGGCTGGACCATCCGCATGTGGTCGGGCCACCTGCAGGCCCCGATGAACACCGCCTCGATGGTCGCGCGTTTCATGGAACGGCCCTATTTCCCGATCGGCCCGAACTATTTCCGGGCAAAGGTCAACTATCAGGACTTCTATCCCGGCGACACGCTGAACCCGAACGGTGCCGCGAGCATTCGCACCGCGCCGCTCAACCATCCCGACGGCGCCGTCGGCTACCGCGTCGACTACAAGGGCCGGTCGTTCTGCTATGTCACCGACACCGAACATGTGCCCGGCGAACCGGACCAGAATGTCCTGGACCTGATCGAGGGTGCCGATGTCGTCGTCTATGATGCGGCCTATTGCGATACGACCTTCGAAAAGTTCAAGGGGTATGGTCATTCCACCTGGCAGGAAGGCGCCCGTTTGTGCAAGGCGGCGAATGTCGGCAAGCTGGTGGTATTCCATCACCGTCCCGGCAAGCGCGATGAAGCCCTGGATGAATTGGCCGAGAAGGTCGACAAAATGATGCCGGGCAGCATCCTGGCGCGCGAAGGTCTTGAGTTGAGCCCGGGCGAATAGGCGCGCGGGATCACCTAATGACACAACTGGTTCCGTTGAGAGATGTCCTGCGGGAGGCCGTCCATAGCGACGGCCGTACCCTGCCGGTCCGTACGCTCGATGCAATCCGGCGCAACGAGAATTCCAGTGAAGTCCTGATCAAGCTCATCCAGCTGTTCGTCGTGGCGGTCTGGACCGGCCTGTACCTGTTGTCGCCAAGGACCGATATCGGCACCGCCTTTTCGCCTGTGCCCTATGCCCTGGCAGGCTACTTCATCCTCAACATCATCGGCCTGGTCTGGGCGATGAAGCGCGGCCTGCCGGACTGGGCCGTCTACATTTCGATCATCGTCGACGTCACCATGCTGATGGTGCTGATCTGGAGCTTCCACATCCAGTACCGCCAGCCCGCCTCGTTCTATCTCAAGGCGCCGACGCTGCTCTATATCTTCATCTTCATCGCCCTGCGCGCTTTGCGTTTCGAGGCGCGGTTCGTTATCGCCGCCGGCATCGCCGCCGCTGTCGGCTGGTTCCTGATGACCGCCTATGTGGTGTTCGCCAACCCTGCCGACACGATGATCACCCGCGACTACGTGCAGTACCTCACCAGCAATGCCGTGCTGATCGGTGCCGAGGTCGACAAGATCATCGTCATCCTGCTGGTTACCCTTATCATCGCCCTGGCTCTGAAGCGGGCCCGGCAACTGTTGATCAGTTCGGTCACCGAGGCCGCCGCGGCCCGCGATCTGTCGCGCTTTTTCGACCACTCGGTCGCCGAGCAGATTCGCCTCGCCGACCAGCAGGTCGAATCCGGCGACGGTGTCCGGCGCGACGCCACCATCCTGTTCATCGACGTGCGCGGCTTCACCCCCATGGCCGCCCAACTCGATGCGTCGCTGGTCATGTCGATCCTGTCGGAGTACGAGAAGCGCATCGTGCCGATCGTCCAGCGCAACGGCGGCACCATCGACAAGTTCCTCGGCGATGGCGTAATGGCCACCTTCGGTGCCGCCGCGCCCAGCAACACCCACGCGGCCGACGCCCTGCGCGCCATTGACGACATCATGGCCGAAGCCCGCTACTGGCTCGATATCCCCAGGCTGCGGCGCATCCAGGCCGACAAGCTCAACGCCGCTGCCGCCGCCGGTCCGGTGGTGTTCGGCGCCCTGGGCGGTGAGGACCGATTGGAATTCACCACCATCGGCGCTGCGGTGAACCTTGCCGCCAAGCTGGAAAAGCACAACAAGACGCTTTCCAGCAAGGCGGTGACCGATCGCCGGACGTTCGAGCTTGCCCAATCCCAGGGCTATCGCAGCCACACGGCAAAACCGATGCCGGCCCAGTGCATCGAAGGCCTCAAGGACGAACTGGACCTGGTCGTGCTGCACACCTGATGACGGCTCTAATCAAATCGCCCGTTGCCAGTCAATTCGCGGACATCGCACCAGGCCGCGCCGGGATGGCGCGCAGTTGATTGGAACAGTCGTTCCAGGAAACCCCAGGCCGCATTGTCATGGACCAGGTGGTGTGTCAGCACCCCGATGGCGGGGTCGCCGTTGCCGCGCGCAGCGCTCAGTAACTTGACCAGTTCGGCGCACAGCCAGGCTGGATCACGCCCGCCCCGGCTGCCCTTCCAGTCGATAATGTCGAGATGGGTGTTGAGCTGCACGATACCCTCGATGCCGGCGGCCTCATGGGCATTGCCGAAGGTCGACAGGCAGCTGAACCCCAAGCCAGGCAGACGCGCGACGACCGTCGGCGCGATGCGGTTCCACGGCGGTACCAGGATGCCGGTCATGGAACCCGGGCACAACGTCTCAAGCCGTTCCCGCGCCGCAACGAGTTGATCGCACACGTCATTGGGCGCCAGCCGTCCACCAAGTTCGATGGACTTCTCACCCGCCGCCGCATGGCTCTTGTGGCGGTGGCCGTGCACCGCTGCCGACAGGTGCCGGTGGCCGTCGACATATGCCCCCAGCGCCGTGCGCGCCGGCATCGGCACGACAGCCAGCAGCATCGGCACGTCATGCCGTGCCGCCATGTCGCCGAGACGTTCGAGCCCTGCGGTCACCTCGATGGCATCGTCATCGCGCAGCCACAGCCGCGCTCGCCGGCCAATTTCGGCCCATCGGTCGAGTTCCTTGGTGACATCTTCAAACATGCTTGTCCGGTCAGGCTTTCAGGGCCAGGGCCCGCTTGAGACCTTGATCGAGGATTGCCGCGGCCGCGTCAACCGTGCGTTCGCTACGAACGAACTCCCGCGCGGCGGCCCCGAGCCGGTGCCGCAGATCATCGTCTTCGATGAGGCGCGCCAGCTTGCCGGCAAGGTCTGCGACGTCGCCCGGCCGCGCCAGCAGTCCGGTCCGGCCATCGATCACCACGCTCGGCACGCCCTGGTTGTCGACCGCCACCACCGGCAGACCGCTGCCTTGCGCCTCCAGATAGGCCAATCCGTAGGCCTCGCCGATGCCGGGCCACACGAAGATGTCGCCCCGGGCAAGCAGGTTCGCAATGCCGGCGGCGTCCAGTTCGCCCGTGAATTCGATGCGCGATGCGGGCAGACCGTCGAACAGCGCCTCGACCGCGGCGCGTTCGGACCCGTCGCCGGCGACGGTCAATGACCAGTCAAGGTCGGTGAGCGGTGCCAGCATGGCGGCCAGCAACCGGTAGCTGTAAAACTTCACCCCCGGCCGCATCATCGCCACCGTCACCAGGCGCACCGGACCGCCCGGTTCGCGATGCGGGCCGGCCTTCAGCTTCGAGATATCGATGAACGGCGGCAACAGGCAAATCCTGTCAGCCCCGGCAATCTGTTCGACGCCCTGCCGGTCGATCGGCGTCATGCAGAAATTCATCTGAGCCCCGGCCACGGCGTCCTTCACGAAGGCCTGCAGTCCGGCCCATTCGTCCCGGTCGCGCTTGCCGGCGAACGACGCCTCGGCGGTGACATAGGCCATGCCGAACTGCCGGGCGATGCCCGGCCCGATCAGGTCCGGCGCCTTGTAGTAGGGGTGATAGGTGAACCACACCTGCGGCCGGTCGGCTGCCTCGCGGCCGTGATAGTGCTTTGCGAGTCTGGCTGTTTCTTCCGCTGCTGCTGCGGTCAAGACCGACCCGTCCGGTGTGCGTGCGAAGCTCCTGAAATCGGTTGCGATCTCCACCTCGTGGCCGGCCCGCCGCAGGGCCTGAACGATCAGGCGCCCCATCAGGCGGTCGCCGGACGGCACCGGGTGGTCAACCGGCTTTAAGGGAGCATAAAAGGCAATGCGCATGGCTGTTCCGTGGGCCGGTGGCTTGGCGTTGCAGACAGCGCAAAAACCCCCTGTGAAACGCCGTTTCTAACCCTGACGGCAAGGCTCGACAAGCCATGCCCGCGATGTTACCAATCTACCCGGGCGAACGGGGCAGGGCAATTCTCTGCGCGAGATACACATGGCTGTAACCGGAGGGGAAGTGCACGCGTGCCAAATCTGCCATCGCAGAACCTGCTTCAGGTGGAAGATCTGCGTATCTCGTTCAAACTCCAGTCCGGACTGCTTGAGGTCGTCAAGGGCATCGACTTCCGGGTAAAGCCCGGCAGCGTCGTGGCGCTGGTCGGCGAAAGCGGCTCGGGCAAATCGGTATGTGCCCAATCGGTCATGGGGATTCTGCCCACCGTCGGCGCGGTCACCGGCGGGCGCATCCTGTTCGACGATCCCGAGACATCGGCGCCGCCGATCGATATTGCCGCCCTCGACCACAACAGCGACAACATGCGCGCCCTGCGCGGCGGCCGCATCGCCATCATTTTCCAGGAACCGATGACTTCGCTGTCGCCGCTGCACACGGTCGGCGACCAGATTGAGGAAGCCCTGCGCCTGCACCAGGACGTGGACGACAGCGAGTGCCGCGCCCGGACCGAGGAAATGCTTGGCCTGGTCGGTTTTCCGGACCCGAAACGGGCCTACGACATGTATCCGTTCGAGCTGTCCGGCGGCCTGCGTCAACGCGCCATGATCGCCATGGCGCTGATCTGCCGTCCGGCGCTGCTGATCGCCGATGAACCGACCACAGCGCTCGACGTTACCATTCAGGCACAAATCCTCAAGCTCCTTAAGGAGTTGCAGGAAAAGCTGGGCATGGCCATCCTGCTCATCACCCATGATCTCGGCGTGGTCGCCAACATGGCCGACGAGGTGGTGGTGGTCTATCACGGCGAGGTCATGGAAGCCGGCCCGGTCCGGGAGATCTTCGAGAACCCGCAGCACGACTACCTGAAAGCCCTTCTGGCCGCCGTGCCGCATTTTGACATGCACGAGGGCGAGCGGCTCAAGTCGCTGCGCGACGTCAAGGTCGAGGCCGCCGAGGTGCTGGATCGGACATTGCAGGCCGATGCCCCGCCGGGGCCGGTGCTCGACGTCCGCAACCTGGAAAAGAGCTTCGTCACCCGCGCCTCGGGCTTTTTCGGCAGCGGCGAGGAGTCCCGTGTCAAGGCCGTCGACGATGTCAGTTTCCAGATCGCCCGCGGCGAGTGCTTCGGCCTGGTCGGCGAGAGCGGCTGCGGCAAGACCACGGTCTCCAAGCTCATCATGCGGGCGCTGAGCGCCGATGCAGGCTCCGTCGCCTTCAACACCAGCAGCGGCAGGATGGATGTGCTGGGTCTCACCGGCTCCCAGCTCAAGACCTTCCGCACCAAGATGCAGATGGTGTTCCAGGACCCGTTTTCCTCGCTCAGCCCGCGCATGACCGTGTCAAACATCCTGCGCGAGCCTTTGGAAATCCATGGCCTGGGCACCGATGCCAGCCGCACCGAAAAGATCAAGCAGTTGATGCAGGTTGTCGGGCTCGACCCGCGCTTCCTCAGCCGCTATCCGCATAGCTTTTCCGGCGGTCAGCGCCAGCGCATCGGCATCGCCCGGGCACTAGCTCTCAACCCGGAATTGCTGATCTGCGACGAACCGGTCTCCGCACTCGATGTTTCCGTGCAGGCCCAAGTGCTCAACCTGCTCAAGGACCTGCAGAAACAGCTTGGCCTGACCTACCTGTTCATCTCCCACAACCTGGCCGTCGTCGACTACATGGCCGAGCGCATAGCCGTCATGTGCCGTGGCCGCATTGTGGAGATGGCGCCGCGCGAGGCATTGTTCCGCCAGCCAATGCACCCCTACACCCGCTCCCTGCTGGCCGCGGTTCCATATCCCGATCTTTCCCGGCCTCTCGAATTTGCCTCATTGCGCTTGGAAGGGGCCTCGGATATGTCGGAATGGCAGCCGCAGTTCCGCGCCCATGATCCGCTGGACAGCCGGCTGCATCATATGGAAGTCGCACAGGGGCATTTCGTCCTTGCACGCGACCAGGCAGACTTGAGGGAGGTGGCGCGATGAGGACGGTTCTTGCGTTCGTTTGTGTCGTGTGGTTCGCTGTCATGCCGGCCACGGCTGGCGCCTATCTGGAGACGCCGGGCCTTGCGGCCGATGTTGCGGCCGGCACCTTGCCGCCGGTCGCCAAGCGCCTGCCGGACACCCCGCGTGTCATCGACATGGCAGCGCTCGGCCGCCAGCCGGGCAAGCACGGCGGGCGCTTGCGCATGCTGATGGGCAAGCAAAAGGATATCCGTATGATGACCGTCTACGGATACACCCGCTTCGTCACCTTCACCGACACCTTCAAGCTGGTCCCCGATCTCCTGGAAAGCTTCGAGGTCGTGGAAAACCGCATCTTCACGTTCCGCCTGCGCAAGGGCCACAAGTGGTCCGACGGCCATCCGTTCACCAGCGAGGACATCCGCTATGCCTGGGAGGACGTGATCACCGATCCCGAACTGGGCGGCGGGTCGCTGCCCCCGGCGCTGGTGGCCGGCGGCAAGGGGCCGGTCTTCGAGATCGTTGACGAGACCACCGTGCGCTTCATCTGGGAGGCGCCCAACCCGGCTTTCCTTCTGGCCCTGGCCGCCCCGCGGCCGATCTTCCTGGCCTTGCCGTCGCACTATATGAAACAGTTCCACAAGAAGTATCAGACCGAGGACAAGCTCAAGGAACTGGCCGCTGCCGCAAGTGCGAAGAACTGGCGCGGGCTGCATATCCGCAAGGGCCGTCAGTACCGTCCGGAGAACCCGGAATTGCCGACGCTCGATGCCTGGCGCAATTCGATCACGCCGCCCGCCGAACAATTCACATTCGTGCGCAATCCATTTTACCACCGGGTCGATGAGAACGGCCGTCAGCTGCCCTATATCGACGAGATCGTGCTGTCGATGGGCTCGACCGCCCTGGTGCCGGCCAAGACCGGTGCCGGCGATAGTGACCTGCAAGCACGCTACTTGCGCTTCGACAATTACACCTTCCTCAAGGAGTCCGAAAAGCAGGGCAAGATAAAGGTCCACCTGTGGCGCGACGGCAAGGGCTCGCAACTTGCGCTTTTGCCCAACCTCAACGTCGATGACGAGGTCTGGCGCCCGATCGTGCGCGATGTGCGTTTCCGGCGCGCCCTGTCGCTGGCCGTCGACCGTGAGGAAATCAACGTCGCCGTCTATCTCGGCCTAGCCCGCGAAAGCGCCGATACGGTGATCGAGGAAAGCCCGCTGTTCAAGCCGGAGTATCGTGACGCATGGTCGCTCTATGACGATGAGAAGGCCAACAAGCTGCTCGACGAAATGGGCCTAGACAAGCGCAACGATGACGATATCCGGCTGCTGCCCAACGGCGAGCCGATGAACCTGATCATCGAAACGTCCGGTGAAAGCACCGAACAGACCGATCTCCTGGAATTGATCGCGGATCATTTCCTGCGCGTCGGCATAAAGACTTTCATCCGCGCCTCACAGCGCGACATCCTGCGTAAGCGGGTGTTCGCCGGCCAAACCGTGATGTCGGCCTGGGGCGGCTTGGACAATGCCCTGGTCTCGCCCGAGATGAGCCCGGCTGAAATTTCTCCGACCGCCGAGGATCAGCTGCAATGGCCGCGCTGGGGCAACTATGTGATGACCCAGGGCAAGCAGGGCGAAAAGCCTGAAATGCCCGAGGTGCAAAAGCTCGCCGACCTGTTCGATGCCTGGACCAAAGCCGGCTCGACCGAGCAACGCACGGCGATCTGGCAGGAAATGCTGGCGATCTATACCGACCAGGTTTTCTCCATCGGCACGGTCAACGGCGTGCGCCAGCCGGTCGTCGCCGCGCCGGACCTGCGCAACGTGCCGCCCGAGGGCATCTTCAGCTATGCCCCCGGCGCCTATTTCGGCGTCTATGGCATGGACTCGTTCTGGTTCGGGGAGCAGTAGGCCTTGCTGGGCTATATCGTCCATCGCATCCTGGTGATGATCCCGACGCTGCTGATCATCAGCGCGCTGGTGTTCGGCATCATCGAGCTGCCGCCGGGCGATTACTTCGAAACCTATATCTCCGAACTGCTCGCCCAGGGTGAAAGCGTCGACCAGAACCGCATCGAGTTCCTGCGCAAGGAGTACGGTTTCGACAAGCCGCTGATCGAACGCTACTTCCATTGGGTATGGGGCATGCTGCACGGCGACTTCGGCTACTCGTTCGAATACGAACTGCCGGTGTCCGAAGTGGTCGGCGACCGCTTGTGGCTCACCATCCTGTTGTCCTTCGTCACCATCATCTTCACCTGGCTCGTCGCCTTTCCGATCGGCATCTATTCCGCCACCCACCAGTACTCCTGGGGCGATTACGGCCTGACATTCTTTGGCCTGCTCGGCCTGGCAACGCCGAATTTCCTGCTTGCCCTGGTGTTCATGTATTTCGCCAACATCTGGTTCGGCGTCTCGATCGGCGGGCTGATGGATGCCGAATATCTCAACCAGCCGATGAGCTGGGCCAAGTTCATGTCGGTGCTCGAACACCTGTGGGTGCCGGTGATCATCATCGGCACCGCCGGCACCGCGGCGATGATCCGCCGGCTGCGCGCCAATCTGCTTGACGAGCTGCAAAAACAGTACGTCACCACCGCCAAGGCCAAGGGCCTGCATCCCTTCAAAGCGCTGACCAAATACCCGTTGCGCATGGCGCTCAACTTCTTCATCTCCGATATCGGCGGCATCCTGCCGGCCATCATCTCCGGCGCCGAGGTCACCGCAATGGTGCTGTCGCTGGAGACCACCGGCCCGCTGCTGATCAACGCCCTGCAGAGCCAGGACATGTATCTGGCAGGCTCGTTCCTGATGTTCCTGGCCACGCTGACTGTGATCGGCGTGCTGATTTCCGACATCGCGCTCGCCATCCTCGATCCGCGCATCCGGCTGCAGGGCGGGAGCACCAAATGACGCCGCCCGGCCGCCCCGAGATCACCGGCGATCCCCTGCCGCACTACGTATCCGCCGCGCCGTTCGATCCGCAATCGATCGAGACCCTGTCGCCTGAACAGGAAAAGGTCTATCTCGCCTCGCAATGGCGGCTGATGTGGTGGAAGTTCAGGCGCCACAAGGTCGCCGTGTGGTCCGGCGTCTTTCTGCTGGCGCTCTATCTGTCGATCCTGATCTGCGAGTTCCTGGCGCCGTACGGGCTGAGCACCCGCAACAACCGCTACATCCTCGCTCCGCCCCAGGGTGTCCACCTGTTTCACGACGGCAAGTTTGTCGGACCGTTCGTCTACAACCTGAAATTCAAGGTCAATCTGGAGACCATGGCGCGCGAGTATGTCGTGGACACCAGCAAGCCCATGCCGCTGCGGTTCTTCTGCAAGGGCGACAAGTATCTGTTCTGGGGCCTCGTCAAGGCCAACCGGCACCTCGTCTGTGCGCCCAAGCGCGGCGGATTCTTCCTGCTCGGCACCGACCGACTGGGCCGCGATGTGCTGTCGCGCATGATCTATGGCGCCCGCATATCGCTGACCATCGGCCTCATCGGCATCACCATCAGTTTTGTGCTTGGCATCGTCATCGGCGGCATCGCCGGCTATTATGGCGGCGTCATCGATCTGGTGATCCAGCGCCTCATCGAGGTGTTGCAGTCGATCCCGGCCATCCCGCTGTGGCTGGCCCTGGCGGCGATCATTCCGGTGCACTGGAGCCCGCTGCTGGTCTATTTCGGCATCACCATCATTCTCGGTCTGCTCGACTGGACTGGCCTGGCGCGCGCCGTGCGCTCAAAGCTGCTGGCCTTGCGCGAAGAGGATTACGTGCTCGCCGCCCAGCTCATGGGCGCCAAAACATCGCGCATTATCGCCCGCCATCTGGTGCCCGGCTTCATGAGCCACCTGATCGCCTCGGCCACTATCACCATTCCGACCATGATCCTCGGCGAGACGGCTCTCAGCTTCCTCGGCCTTGGCCTGCGTGCCCCGATCACCAGTTGGGGCGTGCTGCTCACCGAGGCCCAAAACATCAACGTGGTGGCGCTTTATCCCTGGCTGATGCTGCCTGTGGTGCCGGTCATCCTGGTCATCCTGGCGTTCAATTTTCTTGGAGACGGCTTGCGGGACGCCGCCGATCCCTACAAGTAGCAGCTGGCGGCCAGTTTGCCGCTAAGTAAGCTATCGGCAAAGTTTTTTTGAATTCACAGGGCCCCTGTGGCATAGTCCGCCGGCTGGGCGGGGATTTTCATCCCATAGAGGTATATCGGGCACAAGGAAAGCGGCAATGAAGCGGCTCGAACACGTTCGCATTCTGATGTACAGCCACGACACTTTCGGCCTCGGCCATTTGCGCCGATGCCGGGAGATCGCCCATTCGCTGGTCGAACACTTCAAGGGCCTGCACATCCTGATCATCTCGGGCTCGCCGATCGCCGGCGCCTTCGACTTCCGCGCCCGCGTTGACTTCGTCAAGATCCCCAGCGTCATCAAGCTGCACAACGGCGAATACACCTCCATCGACCAGCACATCGATATCCAGGAGACTCTGGACATGCGCTCCTCGATGATCCGCAATACGGCGGAAAGCTTCAAACCTGACATATTCATTGCCGACAAGGAGCCGATGGGCCTGCGCAACGAGTTGGAAGGCCTGCTACATGATCTCAAAGCCCGCGGCTGCACGCTTGTGCTCGGCCTGCGCGAGGTGATGGATTCACCGCCGCTGCTCAAGGCGGAATGGGGACGCAGCGGCGTCCTCGCCAAGATCGAGCAGCTCTACGACGATATCTGGGTCTACGGCCCGGACGGCTTCTGGGACCCGTTGAACGGTTTTGAAGTGAGCCCGGCAGTGAAGGCCCGCATGACCTACATGGGCTTTCTCGACCGCTCGATCCCGCCCAGCTACACCAGCCACGAACAGGAACGCGCGCCCTACATCCTGGTCACCGCCGGCGGCGGCGGCGATGGTGCCCGCCTGGTGCGCCAGGTGCTCGCGGCCTACGAGATGTACGGCCCGTCCGACCATGACGCTGTCGTGGTGCTCGGGCCGTTCATGCCGGCCGACGACCGTGAGGAAATCCTTAACCGGGCCAGCAAGCTCGACAGGGTCAGGATCATCGAATTCGACAACCGCCTCGAACGCCTGATCGCGGGCGCCGATGCCCTCGTCGGCATGTGCGGATACAACACGTTCTGCGAAGTGCTGGCCTTCGACAAACCGGCCCTGATTGTGCCGCGCGTGCGCCCGCGCGAGGAACAGTTCGTGCGCGCCAAACGGGCTGAGGAACTCGGCCTGATCGACATGCTGCATCCCTGCGATGCCGATGATCCCAAGCGGATGGCGGAGGCACTTGCCAAGGCGATTGCCCGTCCGGCCCCGTCGAAGGCGGCGGTGACCGGCCTGATGGACGGGCTGGACAATATCGCCGACCGGGTCGAGCAGATCATCATCGACCGTGAACGCCCGGCACTGTCGGTCGTCCGCGGTGGTCACTGAGCCCTGCAACCACCCCCATGCCGAACCGCATCGCGATTGTCCTGAAAGGCTATCCGCGCCTGTCGGAAACCTTCATCGCCCAGGAAATCCTCGGCCTTGAGCGTGCCGGGTTCGACCTGCAGCTGATCTCCATGCGCCACCCGACCGACGTCAAGCGCCACCCTGTGCATAACGAGATTTCCGCCCCGGTTCTCTACTTGCCGGAATACCTGCACGACGAGCCGTTGCGAGTGGCTCGCGCAGCGGTCCAAAGCTTGTTCCGCCCCGGCTTTGCGGCGGCATTCAGGATTTGGCTTGCCGATTTGCCGGGCGACTTCACCCGTAACCGCTTCCGCCGCTTCGGGCAGGCTCTTGTGCTGGCCAGTGAATTGCCCGAGGGCATTGCCCACCTGCACGCCCATTTCATCCACACCCCCGGCGACGTCACCCGCTACACCAGCCTGCTGACCGGGCTCACCTGGACCTGCTCGGCCCACGCCAAGGATATCTGGACCTCGAAGCCTGAAAACCTGCGCCGCAAGCTCGGCGCCGCGCGCTGGGTCGTGACCTGTACGAAGAACGGTTGGCGTCATCTGCGCGGTCTTGCACCGCGCCCGGACAGCATTCACCTGAGCTACCACGGCCTTGACCTTTCCCGCTTTCCCTCGCCGCCGGAAACACCGTCCAAACGCGATGGCAGCGATCCGGCCGATCCCGTCCGCCTGCTGTGCGTCTGCCGGGCGGTGGAAAAGAAGGGCCTCGACGTGCTGCTTAGAGCGCTTGCCCGGCTGCCCGACAACCTCAACTGGCGTCTGACCCATATCGGCGGCGGTACACTTGTCGACAATCTCAAGCACCAAACCACGCAGCTCGGGCTTGCGGACAGGGTGGAGTGGTCCGGCCCGCGCGACCAGTCCGAGGTACTCGATGCCTACCGCGCCAGCGACCTGTTCGTCCTGCCCTGCCGCATCGCCGCCGATGGCGATCGTGACGGCCTGCCAAATGTTATCGTCGAGGCGCTCAGCCAGCGCCTGTGCTGCCTATCCACCGACGTCTCCGGCGTGCCCGAACTGATCGACGATGGTGAAACCGGCCGGCTGGTGCCGTCGGAGGACCCTGAGGCCCTGGGCGCCGCGCTCGCCGAACTGATCGGCGATCCGGCCGCTCGCGCCAGTATGGCCCGCACCGGCGAACAGCGCGTCCGCGGCCAGTTCGACATGCACGCCAGCATCGCCACGCTCAAGGAGCTGTTCACCCGGGTGCTGGACACATCGGCGGCCCGGTCATGAAGGTCCTGTTCTACGTCCAGCACCTGCTCGGCATCGGCCACCTGGCCCGCGCCAGCCTGATCGCCGAAGCGCTGGCCGAACGCGGCTGCCGGGTCACCATGGTGATGGGCGGCGCCCCCGTGCCCGGTTTTCCCGGCCCTGGTATCGCCACCGTGCAGCTTGCCCCGCTGGCCGCCGGCGACGGCGGTTTCTCCGATCTTGTGGACCAGCAGGGCAATTCCATAGACGATGCCTTCCGAGGTCGCCGCGCTGCCGATCTGGTGTCTGTCCTCACCGACATCGCCCCCGATGTCCTGCTCATCGAGGCCTTCCCATTTGGCCGCCGCCAGATGCGGTTTGAACTGTTGCCGCTGCTCGATGCGGCACAGGCCCTGCCGTTGCCGCCGGTCATCGCCTGTTCCCTGCGCGATATCCTGCAGCAGCGCAGCCTCAAACGGCACCGGGAGACGGCCTGTCTGGTAAATCGCTATTTCGATCATGTGCTGGTCCACGGCGATCCACGATTTGCCGCCTTTGAGGAGACGTTTCCGCTCATTTCTGACCTTGACGCAAAGATAAGTTACACCGGTGTCGTGTCTGCCGCGCCGGGTCCGCTGCAGGGACCGGCATTCGATGTCGTCGTCTCCGCCGGCGGCGGTGCTGCCGGCGCCGCGCTCATGCGATCTGCCGCCAGAGCCGTTCAGCGCACACCGCTGGCCGATGCCCGCTGGTGCGTCCTGACCGGCCCCAATCTCGACACCGCCACCAGGCGGTTCGTCGCCGCCAACGCACCTGCCAACGTCACCGTTGCCGGAACCCGCAGCGACTTTCGTGCGCTGCTCAGCCGGTGCATGCTGTCGGTCTCCCAGGCCGGATACAACACCATGGCCGATGTACTGCGCGCCGGCTGCCGGTCGCTGGTCGTGCCGTTCGCCGCCGGTGGTGAAAGCGAACAGACCATGCGCGCCGAACGCCTGGCCGAGCGCGGTCTGGTTACGCTGGTGCGCGAAGAAGGCCTGACACCGGAAAACCTTGCCCAGGCGATCGACGCGGCCGTCTCGGTGCCGCCCCCGCCGCCATCCTCTATCGATCTCGATGGCGCCGGGCGCAGTGCTGAACTCCTCATGTCGGCACGCAAGTAACCGTCCGAACTCCGCACCTG
This sequence comes from Aestuariivirgaceae bacterium, assembly GCA_965216335.1. Classification (GTDB taxonomy): domain Bacteria; phylum Pseudomonadota; class Alphaproteobacteria; order Rhizobiales; family Aestuariivirgaceae; genus JAHEJE01. The sequence goes on from OZ244154.1 coordinate 3,573,136, forward strand.
CGACATGTGCGGTTAATCACTTGCAGGCCCTGAAGGCTTGCTTATGCTGCCAGAGCACAACACAATAAGCCCTTTTTGGCAGTATGTTACCTGATAGGGCAGGCCTCGAGGCAACACGACGGGCAGACGGACGGGCGCATGGAACCCAACTTATTCCGTTACATCTGGAAGCACACCCGGCTGCAGCAGCTCTGGGTGCTGTTCATCGTGCTCGCCTCGATGCCGACCTATTTCTTCGCCCTCGATCTGCCCAAGCGCATCGTCAACGGCCCGATCCAGGGCAACGGTTTCGAGACGAGTTCAACCCAGCCGTTCTTCGATCTCACCTTTGATGTACCCGATTGGCTCTCGTCTTCCGGCACCGTCACCCTGTTTGGCGGTATCGAACTCGACCGCTTCAGCATGCTCGTGGCTTTGAGCTTCTTGTTCCTCGGTCTTGTCTGCATCAACGGCCTGTTCAAGTTCTACATCAACACCTACAAGGGCCGGCTCGGCGAGCGCATGCTGCGCCGCCTGCGCTTCGAGTTGCTCGACCGGGTACTGCGATTCCCGATGAACCAGTTTCGCCGGGTCAAGCCGGCTGAAGTCGCCACGATGGTCAAGGATGAGGTCGAGCCGCTTGGCGGCTTCATCGGCGATGCCTACGTCCAGCCAGTGTTCCTCGGCGGCCAGGCGATCACCGCCATGGCCTTCATCATGCTGCAGAGCTTCTGGCTCGGCCTGATCGCCGGCGGTATCGTTGCCGCCCAGGCGATCCTCATCCCCCGCCTGCGCCGTCGCCTCATCGAGCTTGGCCGCCAGCGCCAGCTGACCGCCCGCGATCTTGCCGGCCGGGTCGGCGAAATCGTCGATGGCATCGCCAGCGTGCATGTCAACGACATGTCCAACTACGAGCGGGCCGACATTTCGCACCGTCTCGGCCGCATCTTCAAGATCCGTTACGAGATCTACCAGCGCAAGTTTTTCGTCAAGTTTCTCAATAACTTCCTGGCTCAGTTGACGCCCTTCCTGTTCTACCTGATCGGTGGCTACTTTGCGCTGACCGGGCGTCTCGATATCGGCCAGCTCGTCGCCGTCATCGCCGCCTACAAGGACCTGCCGTCACCGATCAAGGAACTGATCGACTGGGACCAGCAGCGCCTCGATGTCCAGGTCAAATACACCCAGGTGATCGAACAGTTCTCCTCCGACAACATGATCCCGCCGGATGTTCAGCCCCTGGTGCGTGGAAAGATCGAACCGCTGGCCGGCGGGTTCGCCGTGACAGGCCTGAGCGCCAACGACGAGTCGGGCTCCAAGCTCCTGGAGCGCGTGTCGCTGTCGGTCAATCTCGGTGAAAGAGTCGCCCTGATCGGCGGGCTCAACTCCGGTGCGGACTACTTGGCCGAAGCGCTGGCCCGGCTGCTCGGCCCGTCGGCCGGCAAGATCGCGCTGGCGGGCGAAGACCTGGACACCTTGCCGGAATCCGTTACCGGCCGCCGGCTGGGCTATGCCGGTGCCGATTCAGCCCTGATCCACGGCTCGCTGCGCCATAATCTACTCTACTCCGTCAAGTTCGCTCCGCCGTCAGGCGAAGACGGCCTGGACGCCGCCGACCCGCAACGTGAATGGGAAATCCGCGAAGCCCAGCGCACCGGCAATTCGGCGCAGGATATCACTCTCGACTGGGTCGACTACCAGGCCGTGGGCGTCGCCGACAAGGCACAGCTCCTCGGACGCCTGAAACAGGTTTTGGCTATCGTCGAGCTTGAATCGGACCTTTTGAACCTGGGGCTTCGCGGGCGGGTTGACGTCGACGACCGGGCAGATTTCGCCGCCCAGGTGCTCAACGCCCGAAAGGGCCTCCACGACCGCTTGCGCGAAGACCAGTACGCCGGCCTGGTCGAACAGTTCGATCCCGACAAGTACTCCACCCAGGCGACCATCGGCGAAAATCTGCTGTTCGGCACCGTCGCGGCGTCCGACAGGACGCTCGAGGACGTCGCCTATCACCCACACCTTCGCAAGACGCTGGAGGCCGAGGGCCTGTTCGCCACATTGTTCGAAATGGGCCGCGAAATCGCCGACACCGCCATTGAGCTGTTTGCCGACCTGCCGGCCGACCATCCGTTCTTCGAACAGCTCAGCTTCATGACAGCCGACCAGATCCCCGAATATCAGGCGGTGCTGGCCCGCATCCAGAATCAGTCCCTGGACGAAGTCGCGCTGGACGACAGGCGCCTGATCATGCGCTTGCCGTTCATGTACATCGAGCCGCGCCACCGCCTCGGTCTGCTCGACGAGGACATGCAGGACCGTCTGGTGCGCGCCCGCCGGGCCTATCGCGAGAACCTGCCCGCCGACCTGTCTGATGACATCGAATTCTACGATCCGGCGACCTACAACAGTGCCGCCTCCGTGCAGGACAACATTCTGTTCGGGCGCATCGCCTATGGTGTGGCCGGCGGTCCTGAACGCATCATGGAACTGATCCGCAGCGTGCTTGAGGAGCACGAACTGCACGATCCGGTTCTCGACGTCGGGCTCGACTACAACGTCGGCAGCGGCGGCAAGCGTCTGTCGGCCGGCCAGCGCCAGAAGGTCATGCTTGCCCGCGCACTGATCAAGCGGCCCGACATCCTGATTGTCAATCGGGCACTGTCGGCGCTCGACAAGCAGAGCCAGTCACTGATCATCGGCAACGTCATGTCGGCAACCCGCGGTGAGAACGTCGCGGTGATCTGGGTCTTGGCCAACGCCGATATTTCCGTCGAATTCGACCGGGTTCTGGTCATGTCCGATGGCCAGATTGCAGAGGACGGCAAGCCTGAAGAGCTTTTGAAAACCGGGGGTGTGTTTGCTAGCCTTGTGGCTTGAACATGCCAGACCTTTAACGCGTATGAGAAGGTTTGAGGACCATGGGACTTAAAGACGAAGTAGAACTGCTGAAGCGCGTACCGCTGTTCAGTCAGATCGATGCCGCCAAGCTCAAGTTGCTGGCGTTTACATCCGAGCGGATTTCCTTCCAGCCGGACCAGACGATGTTCAAGCAGGGCGATACCGGCGATGCCGCCTATGTTCTGATCAACGGCGAGGCGACCGTTCTGGCCGAGACGCCCCAGGGCGAGGTGCCTGTCGCGACGGTCGGTGAGAACGCCATCATCGGCGAGATCGCCATCCTGTGCGAAATCCCGCGCACCGCCACCGTCAGGGCTTCCGGTCAGGTCGAGGTGCTGAAGATCGAAAAGGAGCACTTCTTGCGCCTGATCCGCGAGTTTCCCGAAATGGGCATCGAGGTTATGCGCGAACTTGCGAACCGGCTGAGCCATACCACCGCCGAACTCTCCCAGGCCCGCAGTGCGCTGCGCGCCCAAGCCTGACCGCGCTGCAGTGTTGCATTTCCCGTCCCATCGGTGATCAGCGCCATGGCAATCAATTGGCTTGGCCTGCTGGGGCCACGTATCAAGCCGGCGCTTCATCCATATTGGCTGCTCAGCCGGGGCCTGACGCTGGGTGTGCGCTGTGCAGCTTTCGATGCAGAGGGCCGGGTTTGCCTGGTGCGCCACACCTACACGCCCGGCTGGCATTTTCCAGGCGGCGGCGTCGAGCCCGGCGAGACCGCCCATGCGGCGGTGGCAAAGGAATTGCGCGAGGAAGCCGGTGTTGAACTGACCGGGCCGCCGTCGCTGTTCGGCGTCTATGCCAACGCCCGGGCATCACGCCGCGACCACGTCATCTTGTTCGTTGCAAAAAGCTGGAATCAGGGAGAGATTTCACTGCCGAATCGGGAGATCGCCGAAGCCGGCATGTTCGGCGTTTCGGATTTGCCGGCCGATACATCGGACGCCACGCGCAGGCGGCTTGGCGAGATCTTCAACGACGCGGTTGTGCAAGCCCACTGGTAAGAGCGGTGTGGCGCTGTTGCCCGCCACAAACGTGCTGTTAATCAAGTGCTTACCATGCGGAAGGTTCTTTTCCGCTGGATATATAAAATTTGCTTCAAAGCCGCTACAATCCCTGTAACATTGCCTTGGAGGGATGGGTAATTGGGCCGGCAGCGCGGTTTGCGGCGGTCGGGTCCTTGTTGCAAACAAGCCACAAGCGGTAACAATTGCCGGTTGCGAGGCTTTGGAATGAGTGGTTGGCATTTGACCGGTGGGCTTACTCACCGTAAGTTGGCGCTCAATATTACGAGTCTAAGTTGGGGAATCGGGATGGTCGTACGGCTCAAGAAATTCATGCTAGGCGCCGCTTCATTGATGGCAGCGAGCGTAATTGGCGCATCCGGCGGATGGGCGATGTCGATGTCTGACGCAGTCCGGATTGCCGTGGAAAGCAACCCTGAAATCGGCGAGGCGATCGCCAATCGCGAGGCGATCGAGTTCGAGCTGCGCCAGGGGCGTGGCCTTTACCTGCCTCGGATCGACCTGGAAGGCAGCCTTGGCGCGGAAATCCGCGACAGCCGCTCGACCCATCAGACGGGGGACAATGACCACGTTTTTTTCCGCAAGGAAGGTAGCGTTGTCATCAGGCAGCTGCTGTTCGACGGTTTCGGCACCGATGCCGAGGTCGAACGCCAGGCATCGCGGGTCGATGGCGCCTCGCACCGGGTGTTCGAACGCTCCGAGTTCGTCGCCCTTGCCGTTATCCGCGAGTATCTCGACATCATTCGGCTCCGCCGCGTGGTCTCGATTTCCAAGAACAACGTTGCATATCATCGCCGCCTGGTTGGCCGGATCGGTGAAGGTGCCGCGGAAGGCTCGTTGAGCGTCGCCGACCGCCAGCAGGCTCAGGAGCGCCTGTATGCCGCAAAGGCCAGGGTTGCTGAGGCCCGTGAGGAACTGAAAGCGGCAGAAGCACGGTTCATCCGCCTGGTCGGCCGCAATGCCGGCAAGGTCTCGGTGCCGCGCCGCATCTCGCGCGCTTTGCCCGCGACCAAGTCGCATGCCATCGGCACGGCCCGCGCCAGCCATCCGTCGGTGAAACTGGCCAAGGCCGATATCGATGCTGCAACCGCCTTGGTGAAGGCCGCTGAATCCCGCTACTATCCCAAGTTCACGCTGGAAGGCCGGGCGCGCGCCGGACACAATCTGAGTGGTTTCCGCGGTCACGATCATGACGCGCAGGCCAATGTCGTCATGAGCTGGAATATCTATAATGGCGGCATCGACACCGCGAATCGCCAGGAGCAGATCCGTCGCGTTGACGAGCAGCGCAAGCGTCTGCACCGCATCACCCGCGAAGTCGAGGAGGCCGTGCGCCTGTCCTGGGATCGCCGTGACGAGCAGCGCCGCCGCCTGGCCGAGTTGCGCCGTCAGCATAATGCAATTGTTCAGCTGGTCCGGTCCTATACCGAGCAATTCAACATCGGTCAGCGTTCGCTGCTCGACCTGCTCGACACGCAGAACACCCGCGTTTCAGCCCGCATCGCCGTGGAAACCGCGGATGCGGCGGTGAAGTTCGCCGAGTATCGCATCCTGGCATCGACCGGCACATTGCTGCGGACCATGAGTGTCAAGGCGCCAACCGCGTCGGACGCCTATGCCCGCGAGATGGTCAATGTGCCGCCAACGCCGCCGGCAGAAACGCAAACCCGGTATTCACCCAAGCGCGACGGCAGCCTGGGACCGCTCTACTAGGCGCGTCTTGCCCGGTTTGCCCGGCTCCGGGCGGCGTGGTAGCTTGTCTGCGACGAGGTTCGTTTCCCTTTTCCCTGCGGCGGGGAGAAGTGCGCTTTAACACATCGTGAAGCATCTTGTGTTTGCTTTTATTGGCCGCCACCGTGTCCTGAAGCGGACGGGAGAGTATTTTGGAAAGGCCAATTTTCGACATTCACAGTGCCGAGCCGGACCCGCTGCTCAATTGTCTGATCGCGATCGCGGCGTTTCACGATCGTGCCGTATCTCCCGATGCGCTGACAGCCGGTCTGCCGCTTGTCCAGGGCAGGTTGACGCCCGCCCTGTTCGAACGCGCTGCCAACCGGGCCGGCTACGCCGCCAAAGTCGTCCGCCGCCCGCTGAGCAAACTCCACCCGGTAACGCTGCCCGCCATACTTCTGCTTGAAGACGCAGACGCCTGTGTGGTGATCAAGCGGCTCTCTAAACGCACCTTCGAGATTTTCGACCCGCTCACCCAATCCCGCGCCACGGCAAATCTCAGCGAGCTAGAGGACGCCTATAGCGGCCGCGCCATTCTGGTCAAGCCGCAACTCGATGTGACGACACGCGCCGGGGAAACCGGACTTAAGACTTCCGGCCACTGGTTCTGGGGTGTCGTGCGCCAGTTGTGGCCGGCCTATCTGCAGGTCATTATTGCCGCTGCTTTCATCAACGTCCTCGCCTTGGCCTCGCCACTGTTCATCATGAACGTCTACGACCGCGTTCTGCCCAACAAGGCGATCTCGACCCTGTGGGTGCTGGCGGCTGGTATCGGCCTGGCCATCCTGTTCGACCTGATCCTGCGGTCTCTGCGCGGCTGGCTGATCGACGCCGCTGGCCGGCGCGCCGATGTCCTCTTGTCGGGTCGGATTTTCGAGCATGTCCTGAGCATTCGTCTCAGCAACCGGCCCAACACCACGGGCAGCTTCGCCAATCAGCTGCGCGAATTCGATTCCGTGCGCGAGTTCTTCACCTCCGGAACCCTGGCGACGGTCACCGATGTGGCCTTTTTCGCGCTGTTTCTGTTCGTCATTCACCGGATCGGCGGTCCGATCGCCATCATTCCGGCCGTCGCCGCGGCACTTGTTCTGCTCATCGGTCTGATCCTGCAGTTCCCGCTGCGCAAGGCGGCGCAGAAGACACTGGCCGAGTCCGCCTACCGGCATTCGCTGCTGGTCGAGGCAATCGGGGCGCTCGAGACCGTCAAGACCATCCGTGCCGAGGGCGCCCTGCAGCGCATTTGGGAACGCCTCGTCGGCCGGACCGCCACGACGCTCGAAAAGGCCCGACGTATCCAGGCACTGATCCTCAACATGACCATTGCCGTCCAGCAATTGGTCACTGTCGGTATCGTTGTGCTTGGCGCCTATCTGTTCGACAGCGGCGATGTCTCCATGGGCGCCATCATCGCCTGCGTGATCCTCGGCGGCCGCAGCGTGGCGCCGTTCGGCCAGTTCGCGACGTTGATCGCCCGGTCGCAGCAGTCCTTCGCCGCCCTGAAGACGCTCAACGACCTGATGGGCATGGAGAGTGAACGCCCGGATGGAAAGAACTTCGTCTCCCAGCCGATCACCGACGGCAGGATCGATTTCCAGGCCGTAGAGTTCGCCTATCCCGGTGCCCCGAACCCGGCGATCAAGGATTTCAGCCTCAGCATCAAGCCCGGCGAGAAGGTTGGCATTATCGGCAAGATCGGCTCCGGCAAGACGACGATCGGGCGCTTGCTTGGCGGAATCTATGACGCACAGGGCGGTTCGATCCTCGTCGACGGTATCGATATCCGCCAGTATCACCCTTACGAGCTGCGCCGCGCCGTCGGCATTGTCGGACAGGATTCCGACCTGTTCTTCGGCACCTTGCGCTCCAACATCCTGATGGGTTTCCCCAACGCTACCGATGAACAGATGATCCGCGCCTGCCAGCTCGCCGGTGTCGATGACTTTGCCAACAAGCACCCGTCCGGTTTCGACATGCCGGTCGGCGAGCGCGGCAGTCTGTTGTCTGGCGGCCAGAAGCAGGCCGTCGCGCTGGCCCGCATCCTGCTGCTGGAACCGCGCATTGTCTTTCTCGACGAGCCGTCCGGCTCCATGGACCTGGCCAGCGAGCGGCTGCTGATCAAGCATCTGCGCGATGCCTTTGATGACGGTCAGACAGTTGTCTTGTCGACTCACCGCTACAGTATGCTAGAACTGGTCGACCGCCTGGTCGTGATCTCCAACGGCAAGGTTGCCGCCGATGGTCCGAAGGACAAAGTCCTCGATGCCCTGAAAGCTCAGAGCAGTCGCAGAAAGGTGGTAAAGCCTTGAAAATATTGAAACATGCTGGGTGGAAAATTTCTCGCCGTAGCGTTGCCCAATTGCAACAAGGTGAAAATTTGCCCCAGCGTACACAATAACAGTGTTGTTCGCGGCCACGCCGCTGTTATACATAGAAGGTCACGGGATTGCCTTGATTTGGAAGGGGCGGATGAGATGAAGATGAAATCAATTTTTGCCGGTGCATTTGCTGTGGCTCTTGGAGTGAGTGCAGGTGCGGCCCTGGCTGCCGATTATGTCGGCCCGCCGGCTGATGGCGCCACGCAATGCCTGCGGGCATTCACCTCGCCGATGCTTGATCTGCCGCGCGATGAAATGATCTCCGCAGTCAACCAGAAGTATGACCATTCTCTGGAAGTTTCAGAGCGCAAGTCGGTGATCTACAATCAGAGCCAGCTGTTCACCTGGGCCAGCGAGGCCAAGGTCAGCTGCGCCAAGGCCGTTGGCTTCCTGGCCCATGGCGAGGCCAATGCCGAGCAGATCAGCGAATGCGATTGCTTCTACAGCCGCATGCGCATGCTGATGCGCTGATCGGCCTGTCCTTCTCTCAGGTCCGACCCGGCCGGGAGATGCAGAAGCGATAGAACACCAAAACCGCTGCCTGAGGGCGGCGGTTTTTTTGTGACGACGGCACTTGCAGACGCGCGCGAGGACGCCCGCTGTCGGCCAAACAAGTAACCCACCGGTAGTGTCCAGAGTCTTTCGCACTTTTTGTCATGCGACGGCGGTTCCTTGGGGTTGGTTTTTCATTGCAGTCAGCGGGTCCATGTTCATGTAGCGCCTCGTTGACCACTGGGTTCCAGCAATGTGTCTCAACCTGGCTGCAGCCAGGTTGAGACAGGATTGTCCGTCCGGGAAAGCCCCGACCACCCTGGTTCGCCGTCTGATCTCGCGCATCAGCCGCTCCAGCGGATTGTTGGTGCGCAACTTGATCCAGTGACTGTCCGGGAACGCATAGAAGGTCAGCGTCTCGCCAATCTTGTCCTCAACCAGCTCTGCCGCCTTGCCCATGCGCTGGCGGCGCAGCTCGGCCGCGACCGCTTCGGCCTTGTCGGTGGCCGCCTGCCGGTTCTCCTGGGCATGGATGGCCTTCAGCATGTGGCTCACCTGGCGCATCTTGCCTGCCGGCACATGACTGAAGACATTGCGATAGAAATGCACCATGCAGCGCTGCCACCGGGTCTCGGGCAGATAGTCGGCAACGCTCTCCACCAGGCCACGACAGGCGTCTGATACCACCAGCTCCACACCATTCAGGCCCCGGTCCACCAGATGGCGCAGGAACGACGACCATCCGGACTTGTCCTCCTTGGCCCCCTCGCAGATGCCCAGAACCTCGCGATAGCCATCCGAGGTCACGCCAATCGCCACCAGCAGCGAGACGTTGCGCACCTCACCGGCCCATGAGCGCTTCATCACGATACCATCGAGAAAGACATACGGATGTGAGCCCTCAATCGGCTTGTGGCGCCATTCCTCGATCTTGGCATAGATCTTCTTGTTGAGGTTCGACACCGTCGACGGGCTCACCCGCGTGCCCCACAGCGCCTCGGTGATGTCTTCGACCCGGCGCACCGAAACACCCGCCAGATACATCTCGATCAAAGCTTCCTCGACGCTGCTCTCGCGGCGCTGGTAGCGTTCTATGATCGCCGTCTCGAATGTTTGTCGCCGCAGCTTCGGCACCTTCAGCTTGACCGCGCCGGCCTTGGTGTGAAGCGACCGGTCGTAGCTGCCAGCGCGTGTGTCGGTCCGAGCCTCACTGCGCTCATACCGGCCAGCCCCGCACAACCGGTCGGCCTCGGCATCCAGCATCGCATTCAAGGCTTCTTCAACCGTGCCGCGCACCATCTCGCCAAGGTGATCGCGTATCCGCGCCTCGTCGATCTGGATCACCTGACCCATCGCCTTGGTCTCCGTATCATCACTCATCGTCTCGCTCCTCTCACTCAGTGTGAAAGGAACCACCGCATCAGGCAAATGTGCGAAAGACTCTCTACGTTATCAACCCACCCCGGCAAATCGATCGCCAGAGACCGCCCGCCTCGCCTTAGCGAGAGGCGACGCGGCGGGCTTTGACATGCAGCCAGTGCTGTTCCCGGTTCAGCGAGTAGACCGGCAGATAGTGCTTGAAGCCAGTATTGCCGCGCACCTTGTCGCTCAGGCTGTCGAGGATCATCTCGCCGTCCGCGGTGTTTACGGCCAGCACGGCATGGCCGACCTTGCGGCGCTTGTCCCTGACCACAACGATGCGCAGATCGCGCTCATCCCAGCCGAGTTCCACCAGGCTGGCGAATTTCAGGATGGTGAAGTCCTCGCAATCGCCGCCAGCATCGAGAAACTCAAGGGGCGTCGCCCAATAGTCCTTGCGCCCGAAGATCTGCGGATCCTCGCTGTAGGCTACGAGGTCATTGATCCGCTTGTTGATCGCCGCAAGCTGCGCCTTGCCCTTCAGATGACGCACCTCAGCGACAACCTTGCGCCACCGGCTGAAGCGTTCCGGGCATTTCAGCGCTCCGGTCTCGCAGAACGAATAGAGCGGCAACTCATTGTCCAAGCGTTGCATGGCCTGTTGCCAGGCAACGCCGCCGCCGCGCGGGTTGGTCCTGAACTCCATCGTCCCCAATATGTCCCGGCGCGGTGTGCGTTTGGCCCGCGCCTGTTTGCGTCGGTCCAGTGCGACACCCATGGCCGAGATCGCCGCTGCCGTTGCGCGGTCCGGCAAGCCTGGCGCCGGGGTCAGCCTGGCCTGTTTGGTGTGCGTCACGATCGTGCCGGCGGCAGGGGCTGCCGGTGGCGGTGGGGCAGGGACGTCGGGCAACGTGAATACGTCTGCCGTGATCGCGGTCAGCTCAACCTCAAGCGCGGCAGGGACCTTGAAGGCCTCATCCAGCTGATAGGCACGCGCCAGCGTACCGGAGAACTCAAAAACGGCCAGCCCGGCAAGCGTGATCGCAAAGGTACACGAGTTGATGAGGTGGCGCCGCCCCTTCCGCTTTGGTTGGCGGGGTTGCGCGGCCGGCTCGTGGCGGCGCGTACGGCGCGGGGACCTGGACATATCTCGAACGCTCTACTGACAAACCACTTGTTAACCATAATTGTGACGCCGAAAGATTGACCGATGGTTAAGCGAAGGGGATTTGGCCTGAAACGGCTGCGCCGCAACGGAGCAACTCGCGCCGAACAGCCGACCCGCAACTCCGGCATGAATGGAAAACCGCTGCCGGCCCCCGCAAGGAGCACCCGTGAGCAAAACGCTCGCCCGGCGCCGCCGGCGCCCTATTGGATTGAGGTTGCGAGTGACAGGCTGCCGCGCAGAACGACGGAACGCTTGGAGCGTTTCTGGTTTTTGGCGTAGTCGGGCAACAGGGCCTGGGCCTGCTGCGGCGTCTGCCCGCTGGCCCGTACGGCGGCCACACGGGTCTTTGAACGCTTGCGTGCGGCGACGTTGATCCAATTGCCCCTGCGGTTGAGCGAGTAGAACGGCCGGTAGCGCTTGATGGCCGTATGCAGGCTCGGCCGGTTGCGCAGGCTGTCCAGAATGTAGGTCTTGCCGTTCATCTTGACGGCCAGCACGGCGTGACCGATGCGGCGCACGGTATCCTGCACGATCATGATGCGCATGCTGTCTTCCGGCACGCCCAGCTCGGCCAGGGTGAAGTATTTCAGCGTGACATAGTCTTCGCAGTCGCCCCGGCCGGTCAGGCTTTCAATCGGCGATGCCCAATAGTCCCTGCGCCCGAACTGCTTGATATCGTCTGCGTAGCGCACCAGGCTGTTGATCTTGCCGTTGGCGGCTGCGAGCAGGTCATAACCTTTGAGGCTCTTCATGCGCTTCATTGCTCTTCGCCAGGCTCTGACCTTGCGGTGGCAGTTCGCATTACCCGCACTGCATTTGCGGTAGGTTTTGCGTTCGCCGCGCACCTTCTTCTGCAGCCTGTTCCATTCCCTGGCGAAGCGTCCGCCCTTGGTGCGCAGTTCCAGGCTGCCGAAGGTGTAGAATGGTGCCTTCTTGCTGTGACTGGCCTGCTGCAGGGAACTGCTGTCGCCCGGCGTCAACGGCAGAGCGTTGGCGGCCTGCATCGACATTGTCACCAGCAATGCCGAGCCGAGCACCAGCCCGGCCCACTTCGGCAGTTGCGAGCACACCGCATGACCGGCGCGTAGCGCAAACGGTTCGGTTGCATCGTAATGTGGTTCAAGATGGACTAAAGAAAAAGATGGACTTTTATCTTTCCCTGAGCGCCTCGGTCCTGGCTTTGTTGATTGGTTTGAGCAAGTAGTCCAGGACACTCTTCTTCCCCGTCAGGATGTCGACACTGGCGACCATGCCGGGGATGATAGACAGGTTGTCTTGCTGCCCGCCTAATTGGTTGGATAAAGTTTTAATCGTCACCAAATAAAACACTTCACGCGATACCTCATCGACGGAGCTGTCGGCGGAAATCTTCTGTACAACGCCCTCCAGACCGCCATAAATCGAGAAGTCATAGGCGGTAATCTTGACCAGCGCGGGCTGGTCCGGATGGACGAAGGCGATGTCTGCCGGGCGAACCTTTGCCTCGATCAGCAGCGATTCTTCCAGCGGTACGATCTCGACCAGGGTCTCGCCGGCACGCACCACGCCGCCCACGGTGTTCACGCTCATCGCGTTCACGATACCGTCGACGGGGGAGCGAACATCAGCGCGCACCACCCGGTCGCGGGCAGCGCGCAGCGTCTCCTCGACGACCGCCAGCTCGGCGGTGCGCTGGCTGAGTTCCGATTGCGCCTCCTGCCGGAACCGCAAGGTCTGCTCGCCTTCCTGGGCCTGCGCCTCGCGGATCGCCGCCTGCAGGCGCGGAATGGCTTCCTGCGAGGTCTTCAACTGACCGTCGAGATCGGCGATTTCGCGCTTCAGCCGCAGCACGTCGGTTTTCGGCACGATGCCGCGTTTGGCCAGCGGCGCCTTGATGCGTTCTTCCTCCCGGGCCAGCTTCAGGTTCTGCGATATTCGCGCCATGTTGGCTTCGAGTTCCGAAAGCTCGCGTTGGCGCTGGCTCACCCGCTCGGCAAGAATGTTGACCTGCGAGCTCAGGCTCTGTTGGCGGGCATAGTAGAGCTGCAGCTCGGTGGCGATTGTATTCGGCGCCAGTTTGGCGAGCTCTTCGGGGTATTCCAGCGCACTGCCGATCTCAGCCGACAGCTCGTGCCGCAAGCGCAGGATCTGAGCCTTGAGACTGGTCTGCTTGGCGCGGACCTCGCCGAGGTTGGAGGAAAATCCGGTATCGTCGATGCGCACCAGCACATCGCCGCGCTTGACCAGATCGCCGGTCTGCACCAGCAGCTCCTTGACGATGCCGCCTTCAAGGCTTTGCACCACCTGATTCTTGCTCGATGGCACCACCCGGCCTTCGCCGCGCGTCACCTCGTCCAGTTCGGCCCAGTTCGCCCACACCAGAAAACTCGCGAACATCACCGTCAGTGCGCTGAGAAACACCACCGTCTGTTTCGGCGGGCCCTTGTGCAAGGCCGCATTGTATTCCGTGGCAAAATCGAGATCGTCACGATTGTAGGACATCGCTACCTGCTGGAGAAAGCATCATCGCCGCAATTGATTTGATCGTCTTATAGCACAATGCAAATGGCCGGGCGAATACCCTTCGCCCGGCCAACTGCAATTGGCGAGTTTCGATCCGTCATGCCAGACAACGTTGTGCCTGACATGTAGCCATGTCGAAAACCGTTGTCACCTCAACACGCTACATCTATCAGCAAAGCGAACGCCAATGCCGCCGGCATCAGTGAATGATCTGGCTGAGGAACAGTTGTGTGCGTTCGTGCTGCGGGTTGGAGAAGAACGGCTCGGGCTCGTTCTGCTCGATGATCTCGCCGCCGTCCATGAAGATCACCCGGTCGGCAACCTGGCGGGCAAAGCCCATCTCGTGCGTCACGCACAGCATGGTCATACCGCTTTCGGCGAGCTCAACCATGGTTTCCAGCACTTCCTTAATCATTTCCGGATCGAGCGCCGATGTCGGCTCATCGAACAGCATGATCTTGGGATCCATGCACAGCGAGCGGGCAATCGCCACACGCTGCTGCTGGCCGCCGGATAGCTGGCCGGGATACTTGCCCGCCTGATCGGGAATGCGCACCCGCTCCAGGAAGTACATCGCCTTTTCCTCGGCTTCCTTCTTGGGCGTGTGCCGCACCCAGATCGGGCCATAGGTGCAGTTCTCCAGGATCGTCATGTGCGGAAACAGGTTGAAGTGCTGGAAGCACATGCCGACCTCGCGGCGCACCGCCTCGATGTTCCTGACATTCGCCGTCAGCTCATTGCCGTCGACGATGATTTGCCCCTGCTGGTGATCCTCCAGCCGGTTGATGCAGCGGATCATTGTCGACTTGCCCGACCCAGACGGTCCGCAAATGACGATGCGCTCCTTTGGCTTCACATCCAGGTGGATGTTCTTCAGGACGTGAAAGTCGCCATACCATTTGTGCATGCCGATGATGCGGATGATCGGTTCGGCGTCGACATCGATGCTCGATGCCATCGCCGACTTGCTGGTTGTCTCTACTGCAGCCATTTCAGGTCCTCCCCAACAGCACTCACGACCTGTGGCCGGTTTCAAGTTTGCGCTCCAGATAGAGCGAGTAGCGCGACATCGAGAAGCAGCAGATGAAGAAGAACAGCGCCACCGAGATGTAGACCTCGGTCGACAGGCCGTTCCACTTGGAATCAGCCAGTGCCGAGCGGCCCAATCCGAGCAGGTCGAGCATGCCGATGATCAGCACCAGCGTGGTGTCCTTGAACAGGCCGATGAAGCTGTTGACGATACCGGGAATGGAGATCTTCAACGCCTGCGGCAGAATGATCAGCCGCATCGATTGCCAGTATTTCAGCCCCAGCGAGTCGGCACCTTCATACTGTCCCTTCGGCATCGCCTGCAGGCCGCCGCGCACCACCTCGGCCATGTAGGCGGCCGAGAACAGCGTCACCATGATCAGCACCCGCAGCAGCAGGTCGAACTCCGACCCCGGCGGCAGGAAGTAGCTCAGCATCGTCGAGGCAACGAACAGGATGGTGATCAGCGGCACGCCGCGGAAGAACTCGATGAAGATGACGCACAGCATGCGCACCACCGGCATGTCCGACTGGCGGCCCAGCGCCAGCAGCACGCCGATCGGCAGCGAACACACGATGCCGGTCACGCCGATCACCAGGTTCAGCATGATGCCACCGAACGTGTGCGTCGGGACCGGCGTTAGACCAAAGCCGCCCAACAGCAGCCAGGCCGCGATGAACGGATAGAGGCAGGCAAAGATGATGCCCTGCTTGCGGAAAGGCGCCTTGTCGTACAGCAGGAAGAAAATCGCCACGCACAGCAGAATGAAGGCGAGGTTGACCCGCCAGCGTTCTTCAACCGGGTAGAATGCATAGACGAATACGCTGAAACGTTCCTGGATGAATGCCCAGCAGGCGCCGGATCCCAGTTCCGCACACTCGTTGCGGCTGGCCGCGTTCAGCACCGAATCGAAGAACGCCCAGTTCAGCATCGGCGGAACAATCATCCACAGCAGCCAGGCCGTGGCCAGCGTCAGGACAACATTGAGCCAGCTTGAAAACAGGTTCGTCTTCATCCAGTACAGCGGACCCGATGTCAGCATCGGTGCCGGCATATCGGGATGTTCGCCGGGCGCGTAGGTATGAATGGTTTGGTCTGTCATTGTCCCTCTCCTAGCGCTCGACCAGCTTGATGCTGCGGTTGTACCAGTTCATCACCGCCGAAATCAGCAGCGACACGATGAGGTAGAACAACAGGACGATGATCATCGTCTCCATCTCCTTGCCGGTCTGCATCAGCGAGATGCCGCCGATTGTCGCCACGACGTCCATGTAGCCGATGGCGATGGCCAGCGAGGAGTTCTTGGTCAGGTTGAGGTACTGGCTGGTCAACGGTGGAACGATGACCCGCAGCGCCTGCGGAATGATGATGTTTTTCAGCGTCAGGCCGCGGCTGGCACCCAGCGCCTGAGAGGCTTCCCATTGTCCCTTGGACACGGCAAGAATACCGGCCCGGACGATCTCGGCTATGAAGCAGGCCGTGTAGATCGAGAGCGCCAGCCACAAGGCCATGAATTCCGGCCTGATCGTCATGCCGCCCTTGAGGTTGAACTTGCCGGCCACCGGGATATCCCAGGAAACCGGCATGCCGGCCACCAGATAAGCCAGGATCGGCAATCCGATGATCGCGCCGACGGAGGCCCAGAACACCGGAAGAATGCGCCCGGTCTCATCCTGGACGTTCTTGGCGTAACGTTTGAACCACATGGAGAACCCGACACCGACGACGAATGCCGCGATGACCAGCCAGAACCCACTCTCGAAGATCGGGCTGGGCATGAACAGACCGCGATTGGTCAGGAACGCCAGATCGCCGAAGTTCGCCCAATCCGGCAGGCCGCGCGGTTGCGGCAACGAATGAACGATGATGCCGTGCACCAGCAGGATGTGCAGCAGAACCGGAACGTTGCGCACAAATTCGATGATGCAATAGACCAGCCGGTTGACCAGCCAGTTCGGCGACAGGCGCAGCACACCCAGGATGAAGCCCAGGATGGTCGCCAGAATGATGCCGCAAGCCGCGACCAGCAGAGTGTTCAGGATCCCGACGACAGCGGCGCGCATGTGCGTGCTGGTCGATGAGTAGGGGATCAAAGTCTGGTTGATGTCATAGGACGCCGGATCATTCAAGAACGAGAAACTGAACGTTTTGCCCAGGTCCCGCAGATTGGTGATGGCGTTAGAAATGATGTAACCGAAAAACAGCAGAAGTCCGATGATCGTGAGAATCTGCAGAATTATCGATCGTGTTTCCTTGTCGTACCACAGCCGGGCTATCGGATTGCGTTGCCCACTGCTGTCGTCAGCGTGATCTATTGAAGACACTTCTACCCCTCATCCCTCATTGTCGGGGGCACCGCTTGTGGCGCTGCCTCGAAGTGATGCCGGTTCGCTGGTGCGTACTGTTGCCCAGTATCTTCCAAGAACGCGTTCCCGGCGTCAGTTGACCGTGCCGGGCTTGCCACCCGGCACGGCGTCGTGTTCAGCGGCCCTGCACCAGCAAGGCCGGACCGTTCTTAACGGAACGGCGGTGAGTACATCAGGCCGCCCTGAGTCCACAGCGCGTTCAGGCCGCGCTCCAGACCGATCGGCGTGCTCGGGCCGATATTGCGGTCGAAGATCTCGCCGTAGTTGCCAACGGCCTTGATCACCTGATACGCCCAGTCCTTGTTCAGACCCAGCATGGCACCCAGATCACCCTCTGCGCCGAGCAAACGGTTGATTTCAGGGTTGTCGCCACCCTTTGCCATTTCATCGACGTTTGCCTGTGTCACGCCGAACTCCTCAGCCGTGAGCGTCGCGTTCAGCACCCAGCGCACGATGTCCGACCACTGGTCGTCGCCGTGGCGGGTAGCCGGGCCAAGCGGCTCCTTGGAGATGATCTCCGGCAGGATCACGTGATCAGCCGGGTTGTCGAAGGTCGAGCGCGTGGCTGCCAAGCCGGAAGCATCCGTCGTGTAGACGTCGCAACGCCCGGCCAGGTAGTTGGTGCGGCCTTCGTCGTTGGTCTCGATCGGAACCGGCTCATACTTGATGTTGTTGGTGCGGAAGTAGTCCGCCAGGTTCAGCTCGGTCGTCGTGCCGGTCTGGATGCACACCGAAGCGCCGTCCAGTTCCTTGGCGCTCGATACGCCCAACGCCTTGGGAACCATGAAGCCCTGGCCGTCGTAGTAGTTCACGCCCTGGAACGCCAGCTTCACGTCGTTGTCGCGGGCATAGGTCCAGGTCGTATTGCGCCACAGAACGTCGCCTTCACCGGAATTCAGGATCGTGAAACGGGTCTTGCCGGTCGAGGTCACGAACTTGACCTTGTTCGGATCGCCGAGGACTGCAGCAGCAGTCGCGCGGCAGAAATCGGCATCGAAGCCCTTCCAGTTGCCGTCGGCATCGGTGTAGGCAAAGCCTGCAACACCGGTAGATACGACGCAGGCCACTTCGCCCTTCGCCTTGACGTCATCGAGCGTACCGGCCTGTGCGCCTGTCACAGCGAACATGGCAATGGCAGCCGAGGCGCCCAAAAGCAGTTTCTTCATATTGTCATACTCCCTCATAATTGAATGACCAGTTCAAATTCGGTCACCGGCGCAAAGCGGATTGCTCCGAGCCGGCATGGGTCGTGCGCCACAGGCGGCGTCATGAACGCCGCAAGAATGCGATGCTGAGTCAGTCGGTTTGGCGAAACGTGTTGTTGAGCGATTCTGACGATTGTTGTTTTACCGCCCGCACATTCCGGCCATCCGGTTCACACCTCCCATGTGCACTGACCCCGATCATTACAGAAGTCTTCATCAACTCGCAACCTTCAATTCCAAGTTGCCAGCCACCCGAAGGATACCCCATAGTCAAGATGATTGAGGTGACAATGCATCCGAACTTCTTCGTACAATTCCTGGCAGTTGTTGCAGTTTGTCTGTTTGCGGCAACGGCGCACGGCCAGGACCGCATCAAGGTCGACCTGGAACTGGTGCTGGCGATCGATACCTCCGCCAGTGTCGACTCGCGGGAATACGATCTGCAGATGCAGGGCCTGGTCACGGCGTTCCGCGACCCCGCCGTCATCGCCGCGATCCGCACGACCGGCCGAAACGGGATTGCTGTCACGGTCGTGCACTGGAGCTCGGCCCACCAGCAGCGCCGCGTCGTGCCCTGGACCCAATTGTCGAACGGGCATCAGACCCGCGCCTTTGCCCGCACCATCGAAACCAGCCAGCAGCGGCTCTACACCGGCAGCACGGGTATCGGCGGCGCCTTGCTGTACGGGGAACGGATCATTCGCAACAACCGCTTCGACGGCCGGCGCAAGACGATCGACATATCCGGTGACGGGATCAACAATTCGGGTTCCGTGCCGGTATTCGTCCGGGGCCAGGTCATTGCCGCGGGGGTGACGATCAACGGTTTGGTGATACTGAATGAATCGCCGTTTCTCGACAAATACTACCGGCAAAACGTTACCGGGGGCCCTGACTCGTTTGTCGTCACGGTCACCGACTATGACGGTGTCGCCGAGGCGCTCAAGCGCAAGCTGATCCGCGAAATCTCGTCGGCCACCGCCATGATTCCGCAGCTCACGGCTTGCGCGCAACGACCCGCGCCCCGCCCAGATTGCCCCCGTTGAACAGCGCCGCGACCGCATCGTAGAACGCTTCCATGCCATCGGTGATCTCGGCGCCGTGCACCGCAAGGTTCGTGGCCCGGTTTTCAAGATAGGCATCGCGCCGCGCGTTGACGAAGGGCGTCCAGGCTGCGGTCATATCGTTAAAGGAAATGTCGCGCAAACCAGCGCTCGCCAGTTCTGTTTCGTAGGTCTCGCGGCTCGGCAGGTAGTTGCCGAACAGCATATTCGAGACCAGCGGCGCCTCGGCCGCCGAGAACGCGCCGATCGAAAACAGGTCTTCGACATACAGTGTCCCGCCCGGCCGCAGCGCCGTCATGCACTGGCGCAGCAGTCCCGCGCGGTCGGGAATGTGATAAAAGCACAACCAGCTCACCACCGCATCGTATCCGCCGCCCGTCAGGTCCTGCGCCAGAACATCGCCGCAGCGGTGCTCGATCTTGTCCGACAAGCCGCACCGCCCCGTGAGTTCCCGGGCAACGTCGTTCAGTTCCCGCTGCAGTTCAATTGCCGTTACCGTGCACCCGGTCTTTGCCGCCAGATAGCGCGCCGGCCCGCCGATCCCTGCGCCGATGTCCAGCACCCGCGACCCTTGCGTGATGCCGGCCGCGACAATCGCCTCATCCACCGCGTCGGTGCCGAAATAATGGTACTGGTCGAACCGCGACAGCACGTCGACGTCCAAGGGATCGCCGGGTCCGATCCCCGCTGCCTTGAGATCGTTGAACACCCGGTCGGCCCGTGAATACAGGTTCATCGATTTTATCGTTGCCGTGGTCATGCCCACCCCGCCTGTGTCGATCGCAGCCCGCCAACCTTACGGCACCTGGATGCCGGGCAAAAGGTGCCGGAAAAGAATCTTCCACATGGTGCGAATTCAGCGCTTTGCCGAAACCCCGCACAGTGGTACACACAACCGCCAATCGAGACCCCGTGGCAGCGGATTCGCACCTGCCTGAAGCCGGGGCCCGACACCGCCGAACCCGGAGATTGGCCATGGCCTCGCCCGCAAATGCCCTTGCCGAATACCTTACCTTTGACGATGTCCTGCTGAAGCCCGCGGCTTCCGAGGTTTTGCCGGCCGAAGTGTCCACCGCCTCAAATCTCACCCGCGACATCACCCTTGCCGTGCCGGTCGTATCATCGGCCATGGATACCGTCACCGAGGCGCGCATGGCCATCGCCATGGCCCAGTTCGGCGGCATCGGCGTCCTGCACCGCAACATGACGCCTGAGGAACAGGCCGCCCAGGTGCGCCAGGTCAAACGCTATGAAAGCGGCATGGTCGTCGACCCGATCACCGTCACGCCGGACATGACCCTGGCCGACGTGCTCGACCTGAAGGAAAGGCACAGGATCTCCGGCATTCCCGTGGTCGACCACGATTCCGAACCCGGCAAGCCCGGCACGCTGGTCGGCATTATCACCAATCGCGACGTGCGCTTTGCCAGCGACCTCGACCAGAAGGTCGCCGACCTGATGACCCGCGAAAAGCTGGTCACCGTCACCGAAAACGTCAAACCCGATGTCGCCAAGCGGCTGCTGCACCAGCACCGCATCGAAAAGCTCATCGTCGTTGATGACGAGTACCGCTGCACCGGCCTGATCACCGTCACCGACATGGAAAAGGCCCGCGCCTATCCCAACGCCTCCAAGGACCAGCAGGGCCGCCTGCGCGTAGCCGCCGCCACCGGCACCAGCGACAATGGTTTCGAGCGGGCCGAGGCGCTGATCGACGCCGGCGTTGATCTCATCGTCGTCGACACCGCTCACGGCCATTCGATCCATGTGCTCGACCAGGTGCGCCGGATCAAGAAGCTGTCCAACCGGGTCCAGATCATCGCCGGCAACGTCGCAACCTCGGATGCCACGAAGGCCCTGATCGATGCCGGTGCGGACGCCGTCAAGATCGGCATCGGCCCAGGGTCGATTTGCACCACCCGCATCGTTGCCGGCGTCGGCGTGCCCCAGCTCACCGCGATCATGGACTGCGCCGAAGCGGGCCAGAAGGCCGGCGTGCCGGTCATCGCCGACGGCGGCATCAAGTATTCCGGCGACCTGGCCAAGGCGCTCGCCGCCGGGGCCAACGTCGCCATGGTCGGCTCGCTCCTCGCCGGAACCGATGAGAGCCCCGGTGAGGTCTATCTATATCAGGGCCGCAGCTACAAATCCTACCGCGGCATGGGCTCCGTCGGCGCCATGGCGCGCGGGTCCGCCGACCGCTACTTCCAGGCCGAGGTCAAGGACAGCCTCAAGCTGGTGCCGGAAGGCATCGAGGGCCAGGTGCCCTACAAGGGCGGTGCCCAGACCGTGCTGCACCAGCTCATCGGCGGTCTGCGCGCTGCCATGGGCTATACCGGCTCACCCGACCTCAAGACCATGCGCGAGAGTGCCGAATTCATCCGCATCTCCGGCGCGGGCTTGCGCGAAAGCCACGCCCACGATGTGATGATCACCCGCGAGGCGCCGAACTACCAGGGGCAGAGCTGAGCCATGCGCCTCGGCGGGCGGATCAGCGCCGCAATCGAAGTCCTGGACCGGATCCTCACGGATCGCCGCCCGGCGGCCCTGGCATTGCAGGAGTGGGGCCGCGCCAACCGCTTTGCCGGTTCCGGTGACCGGGCGGTCATCGGAAATCTGGTCTACGACACGCTGCGCCACAAGGCGTCGAACAGTCATTTCATCGGCGATGACAGACCGCGCGCCCTGGTGCTGGCCGAACTGACCGCCCATTGGCAGCTTGGACCTGCCGTGCTTGATGACGCACTTGCTGAAAAGCACGGGCCCGGCGCCCTCGATGATGCCGAGCGTGCAAAACTGAATGCTCCCGCCGGTGAAGCCCCGCCCTGGGTTGCTGCAGACTATCCCGAGTGGCTGCACGACAGCTTTGCCCGCACCTTCGGCGATGCAGTGGTGGAGCAGGGCAGGGCGCTGTCCTGCCGGGCGCCGCTCGATTTGCGTGCCAATACGCTCAAAACCAGTCGCGACAGACTGCTCAAGACGTTTGCCAAGAGCGGAGCTGTGGCAACGCCTCTGTCACCCCTCGGCGTGCGCCTGCCGGTGCCGGCATCAGATGGCCGCCATCCAAACGTCGAAGCCGACCCGGCCCACGGCAAGGGCTGGTTCGAGGTACAGGACGCCGGCTCACAGGTCGCCGCGCTGATGTGCGATGCAGCGCCGGGCATGCAGGTCGCTGACATCTGCGCCGGGGCCGGCGGCAAGACATTGGCGCTCGCCGCTGCCATGGATAATCGCGGCCAGGTCTTCGCCCACGACAGCGACAAACATCGCCTGCGGCCGATTTTCGAACGCCTTGCCCGGTCCGGCGCCCGCAACGTCCAGGTCATCGCCGCCGATGAACCGGAGCGGCTTGATGCCCTGGACGGTCGCATGGACCGCGTGCTCGTCGATGCGCCGTGCTCCGGTTCCGGCTCCTGGCGCCGCCGCCCGGACGCCAAATGGCGCTTCAACGCGCGTCTGCTGGCCGACCGCATCGAAGACCAGACCGACGTGCTGGAGCGTGCGGCCACCCTGGTCAAGCCGGGCGGCCGCCTCATCTACGTCACCTGTTCGGTTCTGCCGCAGGAAAACGACCTACAGGTCATCGCATTCCTAAAACGTCACAAGGGCTTCACCCTGATGCCATGCGGTGACGTCTGGTGTAAGGCTATCGGCACAGAACCACCAGCCTCAGCCGATGGCCGCGATGGAACCCTTCTGCTGACCCCGGCAACGCATGGCACCGACGGGTTCTTCATTGCCGTGCTGGCCAGAACGCGCTGATCCCGTTTGATTGAAAAGTGTTCTGCCTGCGGGGTAGATATGTCACGTCTGGCATGCAAGGCGGCGCCGGTCTTGTGTCAATAGCGACATCCGGCCAGCACAATGTCGCAAACAGCCTTTTTGACACAAAGAGATCACAAATTCTCCTGCACCCAGATCGAATTGTGCCGCGGATAAAACATCAGCTGTCACCATAACCCCATGACAGATGGGGAGTGTTGAAGCCGGCCTCATCGATCAGTGGACATAAACCGCTGAATGCTGGCTTCCAGAAGTGTATTGGAGACGCATTATGAAAAAGATACTCGCCGCATTGGCCGTATCGGTACTTGCCATTTCCGCTGCCCACGCCGCTGAGTTGTCGGAAGTTGACACCGATGGCAATGGAACCGTGAGCATGGAAGAAGCCAAAGCCGCCATGCCAGATATCGACGAAGACGCCTTCAACGGCGCCGATGCCGATGGCGATGGCCAACTGAACGCAGAAGAGTTCGCGGCTCTCTCAGGCTAAGACTTGATCTGGCAGGTGCTCTCCCCCCGCCCCCGAAACCGCACGCCTGCCAGATGCGAATTTTCACCCGGTATGCTGTCAAGCATACCGGGCTTTGTTATTTCGAGCCGTCGTCGCTTTGTCCTTCGATCCCGAACGGGAACTGCTTGTCCGGCGTGCGGTATCCCCACAGGTGGTAGTGGTTCTTGTCGTCCACCAGGCGCGACACTTTGGGATAGATCTCGATAGCCTCGCACTCCGGGCCGAGCAGCTCGTTCTTGATCTGCTGGAAGTGACTCCAGTTGTGGATCGGCTGGCGGTCGATGCGCCGGATCATCAGGTGGGCGCCCTGTTCGGCCATGAACTCGATGTTCACCTGGTAGAGGTTGTTCACGTAGACCGCCTGGGCCTTCATCCACTCGATCTGATCCGTGGCCTGCTCGTGGGTCAGACCGCTGGCGGCCATGGCCTCTTCTACGGTGGGAATATCCATCTCGGCGCGTTCGAACGGCGTCATCTGTTCCGACTTGATCAGCGCGGCAACCTGCTCGCCGACACTTGACCCCGGTGCGACCGCCGAAAGGTCTTCGTCCTTCTGCACCACCTGATCGACGATGTGGTCGACCGAGCGGTCCCCCATCATGTGCACGTCGATGCCGCGGAACTTGGCCACCCGGCGCATCGACTCGAACGCCCGGCGCTCATCGCGGTTGGTCGCCCGGGCATTGAGGATGACGATCAGCTTGGGATCAGCGGCATCGCTCAGCCAGCGGTTGACGACATTGGGGTCGAGCCCCTTGGCGACATTGAGGTCGATGCCGAGCACATCGCCGCCGGACGCTTCGGCCAGGCCGTCGATGCGCTGGCGCGCGCCCTGATCAACGTGCAGGAAAATCATGTCGGTTTGTTCCTTGAATTTCGTGTGGCGCCCGTGATGGAAGATTTGACCGGTGACTTCAAGACAAAAACGGCCCCGCGCCCGGCAATGTGACGTGTCTGCAACAGTTTAGGCGGAAGTTGACCCTACGGCTTGTGCATTGCTCGTTCCTGTGGCATTTAGAGCCTTTTTTGACAATACCGAGCCATTTGATGGGTCAAATTCGTTCAGCCCGACAAGCCATGTCGCGCCGCGCGATGTGGTGCATCGGGCAAGCGGCATGGCGCACCGGATGGGCGAATTTGTCCCACCGAAGGCCGGCTTTTCGCGCTCGCTGGACAGCGTTAGGCGGCACTTGTGGTCAACCAGACCACGGCGCGCCGCCTGCCTAGCCAGCAAACGCGAAAAGCCGGTCAACTGGCTCGGTATTGTCAAAAAAGGCTCTAACCCGCCACTCGGTGGCCCTTCGGCTGTCGGGAGAATTGAAGGAGCGTACCCATGATCAGTCATCGCAACACAGCGATGCCAGCCCACCGCACCAGCCTCATGGCCGCGGAACGGGGCCCCGTGCGCTACAACGCTTTTGCCTGCAAGTAGGCTTTAGGCGGCAAAACCCGGCAACGCCGGCATCCTTCCTCATCACCTGATTTGAACTAGGCGCGCCCGGGACCGGGTGCTGCCCGAATTGAACGTTGGTTCGCGCGCCATTCGGCTCACGCGGGCCGCAGCAGGACATCCATTATGGATATCAAACTGGCAAACGAGATCATCGCCTGCCTGCCAAAGGATAGGACGGTGTTCGACTACTACAAGGACCGCTACGCGGTGATGCTGCTCGAGCGTGTCGCCGGCGACGGCATGGCGATTGCCGACATCAAGCAAACCCGCTACGCCAAGCTGCTCAACCGGCCGCTCGTCAAGGACGTCGTCGCCCGCAAGGGCGACGGCATGCTGACCCGGGACGACCTGATCTACGTCTACCCGCCCGGCGAGGTCGAGCATTATGTGCTGACGCTGGGGCTTTGGGGTTGGCGCAAGCACGACTTCGGCTGTGATCAAACCTCCCGCAAGGGCGGCAACCTTGTGCTGCAGCTGAACTTTTCCGGCGAGCACGATGGGCACTATCGCAAGTTCATCGACCCGGACAATAGACAGCCTTTCGCTGTCGATTCGCACCCGATCTGCAAGAAGGGACGCAACACCCTAGCCTGGGCCCGCATCGACATCGACCTCGATGCCGACGAGGCGCTGATTGAGGAAGTGCAGAACGACTGGCTGCGCGATGCAGAGAGCTACCTGCGCTGGGCCAGGACCCAATTGGGCCAGCCGGAGATAGCGCCGGCCGAACGCGCTGAAGTCACCGTCTACGGCATCAAGGCGCTGGATCTGGTCGAGTACGCCGAAAGCCGGCTCTACTTGCACAAGCAAATCTGGTCGGAAGCTATGCTGGCCGCGGCCATCTGGTTCCTCACCGAGGAAATCGGCATCGGCCATATCTGGTACCACGACTACGAAACCGGTGCCTGGCTGAAAAACATCGGATGGGCCAAGCCGCCACGCTCGCTCTACACCGATCTGCCAAAGCGCTTCTGCTTCGAGCGGACGACTGCCGCCCCGGCCTTCATCGCCGAAACCGCCCCCCGCCCGCTCAAGAAGCGCCTGAAATCAGGAAAGGAGCATTTCTGGCACATGGCCGCATAACAAAGCTGGGGGGAGCCCGTTCCCCCCGGCCCTTCACGCCTTCGAACGGTCGAGCCCCAGTTCCTCCCAGACCCAGGAGATGTCGTAGGCTGGAATACTATCCGTGGCCTGTCTTGCCAGGCTGTTCTCGTGCTGCTTGAGCCAGACGATGACGGCCTTGCGCCCTTGCGCGGTCTTGACATGCCGACGCGGCGATTGCCCGCCCAGCGCCGGAACCTCCTTGTCCAGCAGCTTGCGGTAATGCTCGTCCAAGAACTGTGCCATGACCTCGGCCTGGACTTCCGGATCGATTTCCTCCGCGTGTTCGTCCGGTTCCAGGATCGGGGTATCACTGTAGTGTGCCTCGGCCACCATTTCACCGAGGGTATCCGCCACCAATGCTGCAAGGCGGTTCCTGCGGTTTTCGGAGTTGCCCGAGACCTCGACGATACTGCCCCCAACCTCGATGTTGCCGATCACCGGCCGCGAGCCAATGAGTGCTGTCTGAATGATGATCGCACTCTCGGGCACTTCCGCGCCCGTTTCGGCGTTGGCGTCTTCATCGGCCAGCCAGTTCCAGAATGCCCGGCCGTCCTCGCCGCCTTCATCGGCGCGCGCGAACGCCTGCACGCTATCCAAGGCCGCAACCGCCTCCTGGCGCTTTCCGGCATTGATGACGAAGGACGCAAAACTGAAAGCGATTTCGTCGCCGTCGGTGTTGACATAAACGCGGGCACTTCCGGTCGCTTGCGCCAGGTAGTAGTCGAGCCAAACGTAGATCACCAGCTCGGCCGTTTGCATCATCGCCACCAGATCCAGCATCGGCTCCATGAAGGTGCGTTCTTCTTCGCCCATCTCTTCCTGGGCGGCGCGTTCGGCAAACTCTTCGCGCATGACGGAAATCTCGTCCACGACATCGTTCGCCATGCCGCGCGTCAACGGCAACAGGCTGCCGGTGAACATCGGTCTGCCGTTCACCTCCACCAGGCGCGCCGCCACGCAATCCCAGATCTTCAGACCCTTCGATCCCGACTTCTCGTTGACGACCACGGGCTCTCCGCCCATCAGCAGGTCGCGCACGGTGATGTTCCGGCCCGGGTTGACGTCGGTCACCTCGAACACGCTGACGGGCGTATCGCGCAGTGCTTCCAGGTAGTGCTTTGCCGTGGCGCTCTCACGGTACCCGCGCCGCGCCAGGTAGTCGTCAATGACCGTCGTCAGATTGTCGTCTTCAAGGTCGAGGTCGAGATCGTATGGCGCGTCGGCCTCCTCGCCGGGCAGGTCGGCGAATGGATCGTTACCGTTAGGCGAAACCGGCTCGGTGAGCGCGCACTCGGTCAGAAAGTTTGACAGCATGAACATGCCGCTGTCGCCAAGCAGTTTGGGCAGCATTGCCGGCTCCACGCCATGCTCGGCACAGGCTTCTGCGAGGAACTTCTGAAAAATGTGGTCAAGCACCCACGACCACTCGTCGCGATTCAGCCACTGCTCGATCCGGCCGGATGTTTTCGCCATGCTGGACATTCTTCTGACAGCCTCCGATTCGCATGCACCTAGAGTTGCCGCCATTTTAACGCCTGGGGTCTGCCGGTGTCTTCGGCCGATTGCGGTTATCCAGCACGAAATCGCCGCACGGCAACTGCTGTGTTGCAGTTTGGCTGAAGTTTCTGTACCTCCTCGCCATGACAGACAAAATCCTCATCATCGACTTCGGCTCACAGGTCACCCAGCTCATAGCGCGGCGGGTGCGTGAGGCGGGGGTTTATTCGGAAATCGTTCCCTTCCAATCGGCTGAAGCCGCGCTCGAATGGGACGGGCTGAAGGGCATCATCCTGTCCGGCGGACCGGCCTCGGTGCTGGAAGGCCAGAGCCCGCGCGCGCCCGACAAGGTGTTCAGGATGGGCCTGCCGGTGCTCGGCATCTGCTATGGCGAGCAGGTGATGTGCGAACAGCTCGGCGGTACCGTCGAGGCGTCCGACCACCGCGAGTTCGGCCGCGCTTTCCTCAAGGTCGAAGAACGCTGCGCCCTATTCGACGGCGTGTGGGCCGAGGGCGAGAAGCACCAGGTGTGGATGAGTCACGGCGACCGGGTGACCGCGCTGCCGGACGGCTTCAAGGTCGTTGGCACATCGGTCGGGGCGCCGGTCGCGGCAATCTGCGACGAGCACCGCCAGTTCTACGCCGTGCAATTCCACCCCGAAGTCGTGCACACGCCGGACGGCGGCAAGCTCTACCGCAACTTCGTCCTGGAAATCTGCGGCTGTGCCGGCGACTGGTCGATGGCCTCGTTCAAGGACGACGCGATCCACCGCATCAAGCAGCAGGTCGGCTTTGATCGGGTGATCTGCGGTCTGTCCGGCGGTGTCGACTCATCCGTCGTCGCGGTGCTGCTGCACGAGGCGATCGGCGAGCAACTCACCTGCATCTTCGTCGATCACGGCCTGATGCGCGCCGGCGAGGCCGACGAGGTCGTCCACCTGTTCCGCGAGGCCTACAACATCCCGCTGGTGCACGTCGATGCCGAGGATATGTTCGTCGGCGCGCTCGAAGGCGTCAGCGACCCTGAAACCAAACGCAAGACCATTGGCAAGCTGTTCATCGATGTTTTCGAAGCCGAAGCCAAGAAAATCGGCGGCGCAAGTTTCCTCGCCCAGGGCACGCTCTATCCGGACGTCATCGAGAGCGTCAGCTTCACCGGCGGTCCGTCGGTGACCATCAAGTCGCACCACAATGTCGGCGGCCTGCCGGAACGCATGAACATGGACCTGGTCGAGCCGCTGCGCGAGCTGTTCAAGGACGAGGTGCGCGAGCTGGGCCGCGAACTCGGCCTGCCCGATCACTTCGTCGGCCGTCACCCGTTCCCCGGCCCGGGCCTGGCCATCCGGGTGCCGGGCGCGATCACCCGCGACAAGCTGGACATCCTCCGGAAAGCCGATGCCATCTATCTCGACGAGATCAGGCAGGCCGGCCTGTATGACGCCATCTGGCAGGCCTTCGCCGTGCTGCTGCCGGTGCAGACCGTCGGCGTCATGGGCGACGGCCGCACCTACGACTATGTCTGCGCCCTAAGAGCCGTCACCTCGACCGACGGCATGACGGCGGACTACTACCACTTCGACCACGACTTCCTGAGCCACACCGCCACCCGCATCATCAACGAGGTCAGGGGCATCAACCGGGTAGTCTACGACGTAACGTCGAAGCCGCCGGGCACGATCGAGTGGGAGTGATTTGGCCGGCTTGGTGCCCAGCCGGAACATGGGTCAGGCATACCCCATCGCCCTGACAATCAGCGCGTGGAAATGATGCACGGCGTGCTCTGAGGTGTGGCCGCGTTCGGCATCGATAATGAACCGGCCCTGGTTGTAGCCCAGCGAATGCAGGCCCTTTTGAACAGTCTCCACAAGGTTCACATCCTCCGGGCCGAGCACGTTCTGGAAATAGTCGAGCGCCGCCGTTTCCGTGTCGCTCAGTTCATCGTTCGGTGAATAATAGGCAAACACCTGATGCGTCAGTTCCGGCGCGGTCGGCAGGAACGTGAAGCTGAAAACACCGCCGGTTCCCGGAAAGATGCCAAAGGCCAGGGCTGGGAACAGGTAGGCGGTGACATTGGTCTGCGGCTGGCCGCCGTCATCGAAGCCGTAGGCGCAATTACTCGCCCGGCAGGTGCCGTACTGCACCGACCAGTTCTCATGTGTTTCGACCTGGTATGTGGACATGTCCACCAGATCGACAAACGCCTTGTGCGCCGGCGCGCAATGGTAGCACTCGAGCAGGTTGTCACCGACATTCTTCCAGTTGCCGGCAATGTCGAACACGATCTCGCGTGCCGGGCGAAGCTCGTCGATCCCGGGGCAGTGGTGCCGCATGAGCTC
This sequence comes from Aestuariivirgaceae bacterium, assembly GCA_965216335.1. Taxonomy (GTDB): domain Bacteria; phylum Pseudomonadota; class Alphaproteobacteria; order Rhizobiales; family Aestuariivirgaceae; genus JAHEJE01. Next base: position 3,603,017 of record OZ244154.1, read on the forward strand.
TTCCACGCCGGCATAGACGTCCGCAATCGGCCGTGCCTTGGGATCGAGGTTGACGAACACGAACCCGCACAGTGTATCGACCGCCACCTGAGGCAGCGCGAAGTCCGTCTTGCAGAAGCTCTTTACCGTGTCCGAATGCGGCGCTGCTCTCAGCGCCCCCGACGTGTCGTACGCCCAGGCATGATAGGGGCAGGTGATCAGGTTCTTCAGTTTGCCCTTGCCGGAAACCAGCAGATGGCCGCGGTGCTGGCACACGTTGAAGAAGCCGCGCAGTTCGCCGTCCTTGCCGCGTGCCACAAAAACGTGCTGCCCGGCAATCTCCGCTGTTACATATTGCCCAGGCTCCGCCAGTTCGCTCGCATGCCCCACGATCATCCAGGATTTCTGGAAGATCGCCTTCTTCTCGGCTTCAAGTTCATCCGGGCAGAAATAGCGCTCCGCCGGTATCGTGTAGGAGACTTCGGGATTGAGATCGAACAGGTCGATCTCGCGGTCGGGGCGTTTGTAGAGCTGATCCATGGCTCACCTTCCTTTGCGCCATGCTACCCCAACCGGGCAGGCGCGAAAAGCGTCCGCTCAGGTATTCGCCGCGACCCGCATCTGCCGGCGGAAGGTCGCTGGGGCAAAGTCGCAATGCTTCTTGAATGCCCGGCTGAACGCCGCCTCGGAACCATAGCCGACGCTTTCCGCCACATGGATGATCGGCTCGCTGGAATGTGCCAGTTTCTGCTGCGCCAGCTGCATGCGCCAGTGGGTGATGTAGCCGAGCGGCGTCACCGTCATGCGTGAGGAAAACCGGGTCGCAAATGAGGTCCGTGACATGCCGGCGATCCGCGCCAGCTCCTCCAGCGTCCAGTTGTGCGCCGGATCGGCATGGATCGCCGTCAGCGCCCGCGCGATTTGCGGATCGGCGAACCCGGCCATCACCGGGCGCGCCGCGCCATCGCCGTTCAAATAGGCTCTCAGGGCCTGCGCGAAGATGATCTCCGACAGCTTCAGGGCAATCAGGTCGCCGCCCATCTGCGCCCGTCCGGCTTCGGTACCGATCACCCGCAGGGTGCTCTCCATCCACCGTCCCGCTGCTTCTCCGTAGTTCTCGATGTGGATATGGTCCGGCAGCGCATCGAGCAGCAGGTGAGAGGCATTGGCGTCAAACGAAAAATGACCGCACACCAGTTGCGTCTCATGATGGCTGCCCGGTTCCCCGTAGATCAGCGCGCCCTTGCCGGTGAAGCCGGATTGCTCGACCACCCGGTCAAGCGTCACCGCCAGGTTCTCCGTTTCCGGATCGCAATAGAGCGTGTGCGCCGCACCGCGCGGAATGATCACCAGATCGCCCTGTTCCAGATGCACCGGCGGTGCTTGCGGGTCGATGCGCACCAGACAGCGCCCCTTGTGGGCAAAGTGAAACCGCGACACGTTCTCGAACGCCGGCACCTTCACGCTCCACGGCGAGGTGAACGAGGTGCGGAAGTACAGCGTTCCCGACAGTTTCAGGCTCGACAGAATATCGCTCAGCAGATCCAAGGCGGCTCTCCACAGTTGTCCGCCACTTTTATCAGGTGAGCGATTTTGCAACAAGACGATGAACGATGGATCAAGAAAAGTGGATGAACGATCATTCAAATCATCGTCCACCGGTTCTTAAATCATCTCCGTCAGGCGGCCGCAGCGCCGTCACCCCACGATTGAAGATGGAGAACCCCATGAAATTCAAGACAACCCTCCTTGCTCTCGGCATGGCGCTGGCCCTCGGTCTCGGTACCGCGAAGGCCGAGTCCGCTGCAGACCTGAACGACCTGCAGATCGCCCACGTCGCCTATGTCGCCGACAATATCGATATCCGCTACGCCCACCTGGCGCTGGCGATTTCGCAGAACCCGGAGGTGCGGGCGTTCGCCAAGACCATGATCCGCGACCATGAAGCAGTCAACGAACAGGCATTGGCACTGCTGAAGAAGCTCAATGCTCAGCCGCAGGACAACTTCCTTAGCAAGAGCCTGCAGGCGAATGCTGAAGAATTGATCGACGAGATGAGCAAGCTGCGCGGCGCCGCCTTCGACAGGCGCTATGCGGAAAACGAGCTCGCCTACCACAAGGCGGTCAACGATCTGGTCGAGAACACCTTCATCCCCAACATCGACAATGCCGAGGTCAAGGCATTGTTCAAGGCCGGCCTGGAAATCTTCAAGGCTCATGAAGGACACGCCGAAATGATGGTCAAGAAGGTCCAGCAGTGACCGCCACCCGCCGGCATTTTCTCACAAGCACCGTGGCGGCGTTGGCTGCCCCGGTGTTTGTCCGCGGTGCTCGCGCGGACGGCCCGCTGCGCCATAATGTCGATATTGCGAAGTTCAGGTTTGATCCGATTGTGCTCGAGGTGCGCCCGGGCGACATCATCGTCTGGCGCAACCACGACATCGCACCCCACACGGCGACCGCCCTCGATGGGTCCTGGGACACCGGCACCCTGACCAGCGGACAATCGTACGAACTGACCGTCGGCCCCGACATGGACACCGAATACTTCTGCCGTTTTCATCCGGCGATGAAGGCCAAGCTTGCGATTGCGTCTCGACGCTAGTTCTGCCTCTTCGACCTCATCTTTTGCTGCCTCTCGATCTTCTGGCGCCGGTCTGTGTTTCGATTCGTCCGGCGCTTTTGTGATCGCGTGCTTGTCTGACGTTTTTTGGGCCGGAGTTTCGGCTGACGGTTCTTGCGCCGTTGTTGCAGCTTGCGCGCCTTGCGTCTTTCGATTTTCCGGCGATTGCGCCGTTTCTTGATTTTGCGGCGATCGCGACGTTTTTTGAATTTACGGCGCTCGCCACGGTCACGGTGCAGCCGCCGCGGCAAAACGTGACGGTCCCGGTATCTTTGGTGCGGTTTGTAGGTCCGGTCCCAATAGGTATCGTACTCGAAAATGACGGTTGGCGGGACGACCCGCTCCGGAGCGTAACCTGGGACATATCCATCAGCGTAGGCTTCCAGATAGCGGTCAAAGACATAGCCGCGCGCCGACCGCCAGGAAACGTTGCACCAGTTGCGCCGGTGCCCGCAGCTGTGAACGACAACGGCGGCGCCGGCCGGGATGGTCGTGATCACCCGGTAGCGCGTTCCAGGTCCTTCGCGCATGTTTACATCCGCCGTCGAATAGGCGGTGCTGGCAGCCTGTACAAATGCAGCGCTCATGCAAAGTGTAATCAGCATGACCAACAGGCGGAGGGCATGTCCCATACTCGTTCTCCTCGATAGGCTTGACTTGCATGCGAGCGTAGCATCGGCCGGACTTGCGGATATTGACGCACATCAACGCCGTATACCCCCGGCGCTCAGCCAGATTTGCCTTGATTTGGACACCCGGCTCATTTACCCCGCTACAACAACGCTGCGATGAGGAAAGTTGCAGCGCAACGGACGGATTTCAGGAGCTGACCCGGTGAGCGATGAGAGCCTGTTTCGCGAGGTAGACGAGGAAGTCCGCCGCGAGCAGATGGAAAAGCTTTGGAAGCGCTACGGCAATCTGGTGGTTGCCGTGGCACTTGGCGTCATTGCCGGCGTCGCCGGCTACAAGGGCTGGCAGTACTACACCCAGCAACAGGCCGAAAAGGCCGGCGCCGCCTACGTTCAGGCCATGTCCGTCGCCGACACCGGCACGCCGGAAGACGTCACCAAGGCCTTCGAGGCCATCGCCGCCGGCTCGCACGGCGGCTATGCCAGGCTGGCCCGCCTGCAGGTGGCCGGCGCACTGGCCGGCGAAGGCAAGACCGACGAAGCGGTCAGGGCTTACGATGCCATCGCCGCCGATGGTTCGTTCGATGAAAGCATGCGCGACCTCGCCCGGGTACGGGCCGGCTATCTTCTGGCTGACACGGCGCCGGTGGACGACCTGCGCAAGCGCCTTGCCGGCCTCGATGTCGATGGCAGCCCGTGGCGCGCCTCGGCCCGCGAGATCATCGCCACGGCCTACTACCGTCACGCCAACTATCTCGAAGCCGACAAGCTCGTGGCCCAGTTGCGCGCCGATCCCGAAACCCCGGCCGGTGTGCGCCAGCGCGCCCAGTTGCTTGCCAGTCTGCTGCAGCCGCTGCTTGGCGCCAAGACGGGCAACTAGATCATGGTCGGGGCAAACACAGCATCGCTGACCATGCGCACCGCCCGCATTGCCTGCCTTGCCGCGCTGCTTGCCGTCACCGGTTGCGCCGGCGCCAGCAAGCTGCTGGAAGGCGTCACCGGCGAAAAGGACGAAATTCTGCCCGGTCAGCGCGAAGCGGTCCTGTCGTCGAATAACTCCACCGGCGAAGGCCCGGCGATCGCCCAGGATCCGGTCGCCATACCTGCAGCGGTCACCAATCCTTCGTGGAGCCAGCCCGGCGGCAACGCCAGCCATGCTCTGCACAATCTCACCCTGTCACGCACCCTGAAGCGGGCCTTTGCGGTCTCCGCCGGCGCCGGTTCGGATGGCGACGGACGCTTGACCGCCACGCCGATCGTCTCCGGCGGACGGGTCTACGTGCTCGACTCAAAGGCCGTCGTGCGCGCGTTTTCCGCCGCCAATGGTGGCAAGATCTGGAGTGAATCGTTGGTGCCCGAAGGCAAGGATGGCGACGGTGCCTACGGCGGCGGTATCGCCAGCGACGGAGCGCGCATCTATGCCACCACCGCATTCGGCGAGGTGCTGGCGCTCGATGCCACGTCCGGCAACATTCAGTGGCGCACCAAGATCGGCCAGCCGATCCGTTCGGCCCCCACCGTGTCCGACGGCCGCATCTACTTCACCAGCATTGCCAACGATGCCTATGCTGTTTCCACAGCCGACGGATCGCAGATTTGGCAGTACCAGGGTGCCGGCCAGCAGGCCTCCATCCTCGCCTCCAACAGCCCGGCCGTCGCGGGCGGTTATGTGCTGGTGCCCTATACCACCGGCGACCTGCTCGCCCTGGAGCGCAATTCCGGTTTCGTCGCCTGGTCGGACTCCCTCATCGGCCGCAACGCCAATTCCTCAGGCTCGAGCATCAACGATATTGCCGGCCGGCCGGTGATCTCCAATGGCGAGGTCTATGCCATCTCCCATTCCGGCCGCATGGCCTCTTTTGAGTTGTCGAACGGCGGCGAGCGCTGGTCGGTCGATGTCGGCGGCACCCAGACACCGTGGGTCGCCGGCGACTATGTCTTCGTGATCGCCGGACAATCCATCATGACCGCTGTCGCACGCTCCAACGGCGGCGTGCGCTGGTCGCAGAACCTCACCGGCGGCGGGGTGTGGTCCGGCCCGGTGCTCGGCGGCGGCCGCCTGGTTGCGGTCAGCTCCAAGGGCGTCCTGGCCTCGGTCTCGCCGCAGACCGGCGAACTGATCAAGCGCATAGATGTCGGCGAGAAGGTGCTCATCCCGCCGGTCGTCGCCAACGGCACCATCTACCTGCTCGCCGACAACGGCACCCTCATCGCCATGCGCTGACAGGCGCACGACCCATGACCATCAAAGTCGCCATCATCGGCCGCCCCAATGTCGGCAAGTCGACATTGTTCAACCGATTGTGCGGAAAGCGCCTGGCGCTGGTCGACGACTGCCCCGGCGTCACCCGCGACCGGCGCGAGGGCGATGCCCGTCTTGGTGGCCTCAGCTTCACCATCATCGACACCGCAGGTCTCGACGAGGCTCCCGCCGGCTCCCTGGAAAGCCGCATGAGCGCCATGAGCGGCGATGCTGTCGCCGTGGCCGATGTCTGCCTGTTCATGATCGACGCCCGCACCGGGGTGACGCCGCACGACCGGCACTTCGCCGATGAACTGCGCAAGTCCGGCAAGCCGGTCATCCTGCTCGCCAACAAGGCCGAGGGCAATCAGGGCGACACCGGCCTCTACGACGCCTACGCCCTCGGCCTCGGCGATCCGATCGCCCTGTCCGCCGCCCACGGTCAGGGCATCGATGAACTGCACGATGCCCTGGAACGCCACATCAGTGCCGCCGGTGGCCGCGCCGGCCCGCGAGGCAAACACCGCGGCCACGAGCCCGACGAAGAGGTCGCCGGCCCTGACAAGCCGCTGCGCCTCGCCATCCTCGGCCGCCCCAACGCCGGCAAGTCCACGCTCGTCAACGCCCTCATCGGCCAGGAACGCATGTTGACCGGTCCGGAAGCCGGTATAACCCGCGACGCAATTGCCATCGACTGGTCCTACGACGGCCGTGACATCAAGCTGTGGGACACCGCCGGCGTCAGGAAGCGCGCCCGCGTCACCGGCAAGCTGGAAAAGCTCGCCGTCGCCGACGGTCTGCGCGCCGTGCAGTTCGCCGAGGTCGTGGTGCTGCTGCTCGACGCCACCATCGCGCTGGAAAAACAGGACCTGAGCCTCGCCGATCATGTCGCTCGCGAGGGCAGGGCGCTGGTCATCGCCGTCAACAAGTGGGATCTGGTGAAAGACAAGAAGGCGGCCCGCCGCGAACTCGATCTGGAGGTCGCCCGCCTGCTGCCCCAGGTCGCAGGTGTTGAGATCGTCACCCTGTCCGCCAAGACCGGTTCGGGCCTGGCCGGGCTGATGCCGGCGGTGCTGCGCGCCTATGACATCTGGAACAGGCGCATTTCCACCGCCAAACTCAACGACTGGCTGGCCTTCCAGCTCGAGCGCCATCCGCCGCCCGCACCCGCCGGCCGCCGCATCAAACTGCGTTATATGACCCAGGCCCGCGCCCGCCCGCCGACCTTCGCCCTGTTCTGTTCGCGCCCCGCCGACCTGCCCGACAGCTACAAGCGCTACCTGATCAACGGCCTGAGGCAGGATTTCGGCCTTGCTGGCGTGCCGGTCCGCATCAATCTGCGCAAATCCAAGAACCCGTATGCCGACAAGGGATAGCAACTCGGGCGTTTACCATGCAGCCCGGCTCACTTGGATGGATGGCAAATATGCGGTAGGCTGATCATCGGCCAATGCGGTTTGGCAAGGAGGCATCGAAGCATGACGGGGTTGGTGAGATTCATGGGCTGGCTTGCGGTCGCCGTCGGGGTGATTGCCGCCATCGTACCGCTGGTCAATCCCAGCTTGCTGCCCGTAGGCGATTCTATTGTCATCGCCTTTGTCGGCATATTCGCCGGCATCGGTCTGGTGGCCGTCGCCAAGCTGCTCGACGTCGCCGAAAAGATCGAAGCCAACACCAACTGGTTTTCGGTGTCGGCAGCCGGAGCGGCCCGCCCGCCGGAAGCCGCAGCACAGGCCGGGGCGGCCGTTGCTGCCTCACAAGCTCAGCCGAGTGAGGCGCCACCCGAGCCCGAGCCCCAGCCGGAGCCTGCGCGCCGTCTGGAGGAACCCGAGCCGGTCTACCAACCGGTCGCACCAGCCGATGAGCCGGCCTCCCGCGTTTCCCAGCCCGAGGAAGCCGCAGCACCGCCGGCGACGCCCGAAGCCGAGCCGGTGCCTGGCGAACCGGAAGTCTATGACGCAAACATCCACCCGCCGGCGATTGAGGAATGGGCCTACGGTACCCGCCGCGTCATGACCCTGCGCGACGGATCGGTGGCCACCGAACTGGATGGGGTGTGGTACCGTTTCGTTAGCGTCCAGGACCTGGCCGCCTATGTCGAGCCCGAGGCTCAGGAGGCCGCCGGGACGTCCTGATCCGGAACCATCTCCGCGAGACGTGTGATTCTGAAACGGATCGATCGTCCACGCTGCCCTACCCGGGGCAGGGGGGCCGGATCACGATGTGCGTTCGCGCGTCTTTGCGGCGGCTGCCTTGGCTGTTTTCCTGTCACCCAGCATGTGCTTGAATGACAATGTCAGAACAGCCATGAACAAGGCCGCGCGTGTCCAAAACTCGAACCAAGCTGCTATGGCCTTCATGTCTAGTCTCCATTGCCATGCCGTCGAACGGCATCACGGAATGATGCAAATTCTAGACCAATTAGATTAATCCGTAGTGAAACGGTCGTTCACTTGCGGTTAACCCTGAAACGGCCGCATCGACCCGCCCCCCGCACCGCTTGACCCGCTGCACCGAAACCGCTATCAGAGCGCCGACCAGCACCGGCGGGAGACCGGCCATTCGCCCTCCCGCCATCCGCCGCAAATCCCGCGCGCGCCACTGTTGGGGGATCGTCTAATGGTAGGACAGCGGACTCTGACTCCGTCAATCTAGGTTCGAATCCTAGTCCCCCAGCCAGATCGCCCTATTGATATCGCTGATGGTATCACGACGTGGCCAGGTGCTGCGTTCATTCCCGGTACAGGGACGCCATCTGGCGCCGGTCCCGCAACCTTGATGATCCACAGGTTCCGGGAGTTTGCCGGAATGTAACCCAAGGGCAACAGTTCGGCGAATTCCAGCCGTCCATCTGAGGTTCAGGCAAGTTTGATATCGCCGGGCAGCGGCCTTGCCGTATAGTCACCGTTCGGCGGACGGTTTGGATTGATCGGGGGATCGACCGGGGCAGCGCTAGTTTGGGGAAACGCATGCGGGTAAAGTGTGGAGGCGTGCGGGGGCAGACGCGGCTCAAGGCGGATTTGCTTGGAACATCGGTACTGACGGCGGCCGCTGTCGCGGTGTCCGGGTCGTCGGTTCTGGCGGCCGAAAAGGCGGACAAGTGGCACGGCCATGCCGAGACGGTATTGCGGCCGGGCAGTGAGGAAACCGCCGGATCTCTCGAGGTTTTCCTGCCGGTTGCCCAGGATGAGGACACGCTGTTCTTCCTCGACCTGCGCCTGAGCGCCAACGACATCACCGATTACTACGGCAACTGGGGCGCCGGTGTGCGCCAGGTGGTGGCACCGGACCTGATCCTCGGTATGAGTGCGTTTCTCGATGCCAAGCGCAGCGACGATGACAACTCCTTCACCGCATTCACAATCGGCGCCGAGGCGCTGACCAGCGATTTCGATGCCCGCGTCAATGTTCACCTGCCGCTCGAGACCGGCGCCAAGGGTGTACTGGACACCGCACCGGCTGGCGGTGGCGGGCTGAGCATCGTCGACAACCGGTTGGTGGAGACCTTCGGCGGCCTGCGCATCGACGAGTTCGCCATGTACGGCGTCGAAGGTGAGGTCGGCGTACGCCTGCCGTTCGAACTCAACACCGGCGATGAGTTCCGGGTGTTCGCTGGCGGCTATCACTATTGGTCGAGCCACGTCGAGGACATCTCAGGGGTACGCGGGCGCGTCGAGTACCGGATCAACGATGTGTTCGGTGTCGCCGGCGCGCAGTTCAACATCGGCGGCGAGATCACTCACGACAATTATCATGGTACCGAGGGCAGTGCCGAGCTGCGGCTGCGGTTGCCGTTCTCGGCCTTCTTTGGCGGCAGCAGCGAAACGGCTGCCGTCTCCCCGGCCGGTTATCGGCCGATCGACATGCGCATGACCGAGCGCGTGCGGCGCGACACCAACATCGTCACCCGCCGGCGGACCACCGACACATCTACGACGGCACCGGCGATCAATCCGGCAACCGGTGCGGTGTTCGGCGGGGTCTATTTCGTTGATGGCGCGAATTCGGCAGGCGACGGCAGTCAGGCCGACCCGACAACGCTTGACGATGCGGTGTTCCGGGCCGCCGATGATGGCATCATCGTGGCGCTGGGCGGGCTCGGCAACATCGCCACCGGCGGCGTGACGCTGGCCGACGGGCAGTTTTTGGTCGGCGGCGGATCGAGTGTGGTTGTGCAGCTGAACGACGGCACCAACACGGCGTTTTCCTTTACCGGCAGCAATGGCACGATCGCCGGCACCAACCCGGCCGCCAACGTCATAGCGCTGGCCGACGGCAACACGCTGCAAGACATAACCGTGACCGGTGGCGCAACCGGCATATCGGGCAGCGACATCGCCGGTGCGACGATCAGCGATGTCACGGTCGAGAACACCGGCGGCGATGGCGTTGCCTTCACCGGCACCACCAGCGGCGTTTCCGCAGACAATCTGACCGTGACCGGCGTCGGAGACATCGGTATCACCATCGTAGGCGACGGCAACTACAGCTTCACCGGGATCACCACGGTGCTCAATCCGGCCTTCGACGGCATCAACATCACCGGCGACGGCAACTACACTTTCGAAGTCACCGATGTCACCACCACGGCCGGTGATGGTATTGAAGTCACCTCGACCACCGGCATGTTCAGCAACACCGGCGGTATCATCGATGCGACCGGCGGCACGGCGGTGAAATTCGATCCGCTGGCGATCGACGCGACCTTCGCCAGCCTGAGTGCGACCGGCGGCATGTTCGGCATTCAGCTCGACGATGTCACCGGCAGCTTCACGGTAACCGGTGCGACGAGTATTTCCAACACCACCAGCGACGGCATCAGCATTACCAACTCGGACGTTGCGGTAACGCTCAACGGCGCCACCACGATCAGCAATGCCGGCGGTAATGGGTTTTCCATTCACGCGACAGCCGGAAGCGTCACCGTCAATGGCGCGGTGGCAGTTGCCAACTCCAGCGTTGACGGCATCGTTGTCACCGGTTCGGATACCGACGTCACGTTCAATGGCGCAGTGACGGTTACCAACTCCGGCGGCGACGGCATTGCCATTATAAGTTCGGCAGGAGGCTTTGCCGCCAGCGCGGCGGTGACCGTCGACGGAGCGGGCTCTCGTGGTATTTTGCTGACCGACAACAGCGCCGCTGTTGGCTTGACAGGCGCCGTTTTGGTTTCCGGGACGGGAATCGGCGGGATCCGTGTCCAGGACAACGCCGGAACCTCTAGATTCGGAGACACGGCGATTGATGCACCCGGCACGGCCGGTATTGTGCTGTCAGGCACAAACGGTGCCGTGACTTTTGGTGATGTCGATATCACCGGCCTTGTGGCAAACACGACGGGTGTCGATCTCTCCATGTCAAATGGCCAGGTGACGTTCGAGACGCTGGACATTTCGGCTTCCAGCGCGGTGGGAACCCGCGGCATCGACCTGACCGGCGCGACCAATGGCTCGGATGTTATGACCGTGGAGTCCGGCACCATCACCGGTGTCGGCATCGGCGTCGACCTGACCAATGCCTCGATGACCGGCAATTTCCAGTACGGCGACGGCTCGAACACGGATGCCGATGGTGCTGCCAGCACCATTGACGCCGTGACACCGATTGAGATCGCCGGCCTCAATGCCGCCAACGGCATCTACGATTTCGAAGACGTCAATCTGATCGGCGATGTAACCGCGCTGTCTAGCAATGCGACGCTGTTCTACGTCGACACCACGCCGGGCGCCGGCACGGCGAGCGATCCGGGTTCGCTGGCGCAGGCTGAACTGTCCGGCGCCGACGCCATCGTGCTGGTCAATGACGGCACAAACGGTGGCTTGGGGACGATAGATGCCGCCGGCTCGAACGGCGACGATACGTTCGTGCTGCAGGCCAATCAGCAGGTCGTGTCGTTCCTGAATTCATCGACTGCCTTGGTCGGCGGTGGTGCACCGCTGAACCTGCTGCTCAACGGCATTGCACCGGGCATCGTTTCCGATCCGACCGGCAACGGTGCGCCCGATCTTATCACCAGTGCTTCGGCATCGACCATTACGCTTGCCGACGGCAACCGCCTGGCCGGTATCGCTGTCGACGACGGCACCGGCTCGCCTGCCGTGTCCGGCAGTACCAGCGACGGCGTGATTATCGAGGACAGCCAGGTCGAGCGTCTGTCTCTTATAGCATCAACCGGCACGGCCACGGTTGATGCCAGCACCCTTGAAACGCTGTTCGTTTCCGGCGGCGATGTTGGCGTCATGGCAACATCTGCAACGCTGTCCAACAGCATGGTCGTTCCGACCGTCTTCGTGAACAGCGGCCATACGGGCACAGTTTCCTTCGATGCCGGTTCTGCGATCACCGCCAGCAACGGCAGTGGCCTGCAGTTCGACGATGCAGATGGCACCTACATGTTCCACGGCCCCGTCAGCCTGAACGGCGGCGACGCGGGGATCGATATCTTGAACGGGTCTTCAGGCACGTTCACCTTCGCCGATGTGACGATCACCAGCCCGGTGGGTCCGGCGTTTACTCTGGCCAACAGCACCGCCAGCGTTGATATCACAGGTGGCAGCATCACCCAGGCAAACAACGCGGCCGCGGTTGACATAACCGGCCACTCCGGCGGCACGGTAACGTTCGGCGCCACGATCGGTGCCAGCAACGGCAGCGGTCTGCAGTTCGACGATGCCGATGGCACCTACATGTTCGACGGCCCAGTCAGCCTGAACGGCGGCGACGCGGGGATCGATATCTTGAACGGATCTTCAGGCACGTTCACCTTCGCCGATGTGACGATCACCAGCCCGATGGGGCCGGCGTTTACTCTGGCCAACAGCACCGCCAGCGTTGATATCGCCGGTGGCAGCATCACCCAGGCAAACAACGCGGCCGCGGTTGACATAACCGGCCACTCCGGCGGCACGGTAACGTTCGGCGCCACGATCGGTGCAAGCAACGGCAGCGGCCTGCAGTTCGACGATGCCGATGGCAGCTACATGTTCGATGGCCCCGTCAGCCTGAACGGCGGCGATGCCGGTATCGATATCTTGAACGGCTCGGCGGGCACCTTCACCTTCGCCGACCTCACCATCACCAATCCATCAGGGGCAGCTTTTAGCATCCAGGACAGCACGGCAAATGTAGATGTCCTTGGTGGTGCAATCACGCAGAACAACTCCGTGACAGGCGTTGAATTGATTGGAAACACCGGCGGCACGGTCGATATCGGTGCAATGGTGACGACCAGCACCGGCGGTGCCAGAGGCATCGATATTTTCAACAATGCCGGCGCCACATTCACGTTCTCCGGCAGCCTCGACATCGACACGACCACCGGGTTGGGGCTTGATGCCCAGGCTGGCGGCACGATCAACATCACCGGCCCCGGCAACACCATCGATTCCGTCTCCGGGCAGCCGCTGGTGCTGAACGGCATCACGATCGGCAACGATGGCATCACGTTCGATGCGATCACCGCGCTTGGCTCTTCCGGCGACGGCATCACGATTTCCAACGTGACCCAGTCCGGCTCAAGCGGGTTCGCCGTCTCGGGCGCCACAACGGTAACCGGGCCAGCCAGCACCGGTATCTTTATCACCAACACCTCCGCCGACATCGCCTTCAACGGGGCTACCTCTATTTCTGACACAGGATTGTCTGGAGTTTACCTAAGCGCAAATCCTGGCGATGTCTTTTTTGCTGACCTGACCGTGACCAATCCTACCGGTTCTACCCTCTCGTTCGAAAAAAATACGGGGAATGTCGATATTGCCGGTGGTGCACTTTCGATGACTGCAGGCGGAGGTCGTGGGATCGATTTTGATAGCAACAGCGGGAACATCACTGTTGGGAGCACAATCGATTTTGACTCTGCTTCCCCGCAAGGAATCTTTCTACAGGGCAATGCTGGGGATGTGACTTTCGACGGTACCGTCGAGATCACTAATTCACGATTCGACTCTATCTGGATTTTGAACAACACCGGAACGACGACTTTCAATTCAGCTGTCACAATCGCCGACAGTGGAACAGAAGGCATTGATGCCCGGCTGAACGCTGGCGACGTGTTTTTTGGTGATGCTGTGACAATCACCGATGCTGCCGGAGCCGGGATACAACTCGCGGATAACACCGCCGGCTTCGCGTTCGGCGAGGTGACCATCACCAACCCGACAACCGCCGGCATCGACTTCCAGGGCAGCAATGCTGGCGCAACGTTCGGCGACGTGACGATGTCCAATCTTGGCGCCGTAACGGGCGTTGATCTGAATGGTGCGACGCTGACCGGGGCGGTCAACTTTGCCTCGCTCGATGTGACCGGCACCGGTGCCGCCGGGTCGGTAGGTATCGACTTGACGAATGTCGTGGGCAATCAGGTGGTCAGGTTCGGCACCGTGGCAGCCGGCGACAGCACGACGGACACGCCGAGCAGCATCGTCGATGTCGAACGCGGCGTGGTGATTTCTGACACCTCCAGCGTGCAGTTCACGTTCGGTGACGGGTTCGACAGTCTCGACACCGCCAGCACCATCGATGTCACGGCGGGTGGGTTCACGATTGATGCGCCGGGCGGCACGCTGGCCGGGTCCAGCTTCGACTTCGACGACGTGACGTTCGGGGCCGGTGACGACCCGAACTTCCCGATCCTGTCGACAATTCAGTTCGTCAGCCAGACCGGCGGCGTGCTGACGGCGGGCACGTTCGGCCTGAGCAGCGACATCACCACGATTTCGCTGGCCGATGCCGATGCGCTGACCGGCGGTCAGACATTTGCCTTCATCGGCAGTATCGACACGACCGGTCTCGGTGCCGACGGTTTCAACCTGGACTCGACCCAGAACGTCACCGGTTTTGCCAACGGCAATGCGGTAGCCTTCGGGCTAGCCCAGCCGGCCAACATCACCGGCAGTTTCGGCCTCCTGGGCGGGACTTTGACCGCCAATTCGGCGGTGATCACCAACTCGTCCGCCGGCAACGACGTGTTCACCCTTGGCGGCGACAACACCATCGACAACAACACGTTCGAACTGGCCGCAGGCGCTGGCCGGGTGTTCAACATCGACGGCACCGCCGCCGGTTTTTTGAACGGCACCGGCATCACCATCGAGAACAGCATCATCCAGAACGTCGGCGCGACAGGCACGGTGTTCGGCGTGACCAATGTCAACGACATGGTGGCGGTGCAAAACAACGACATCAACGTCGCCGGGCGGCTGGCCAATGTCGATGGCGGTTCCGGCGATGTCGGCATCACTCAGGGCACCGGCGCCACGCTGACGGCCGGTGACGTGTTCATCGGCAACAAGACCGGTGGCACCGCTTCGCTTGACGGATCGCTGGTGCTCAACGCCCCCGTCGCGGCCGGCATCGACTTGTCTGGCAACACCAACACGGCGATCAGCTTCGGCGGCAGCGCGACATTGAACGGCTCCGGCATACTGGTCAGCGGCGGCACCGGCGGGTCGGTGGTGTTCGACGGTCCGGTTACCAGTTCTTCACCGGACATCAACGGCCTGCGTGTCGATGGCGGCACCACCAGCGCGGTGACCTTCAACGACAGCCTGAGTATCTTCTCTCCTGCCGGGCCGGGCATCGATGTCAACAATTCGAATGCGGTCTTCACCTTCGCCGGTTTGACGACAGTCAATTCAACCAGTGCATTTGCATTTGCTGACACCATCACCCTGTTAAACAATGCTGGCAGCACCTTCAACTTTACCGGTGGCCTGCAAATTAATCACGATCGTCCTAATATCTTGCTTGAAACTCATGCCATCAGGGCGAACAATGCCGGCGAGTTGAACATTACCGGCGCTGGGAACTCAATTTTCACGGACGGGCTGGGCCTACTCAACCTGTCCGATACGACGATTGGCGCTGGCGGCATCACATTCAACACGCTTCAAAGTTTCTTTGCTGATCCTGGTCCGGTCGTCAGGTTTTCAAATGTCGACGGTGGGGTGTTCAATGCCGGCTCTGTTCTGGTAATTGGTGGCCCTACTACCGATGATGGCATTCTCATCGAGAATGATTCTTCCGCGACGTTCAATTTCAACAATGTGAACATCGGCTCGGTCCGGGGATCGGCCATCCGCATTGCCAATTCCGGAACCGGGGCGATCAACTTTAACGGCACGACAGGTGTCAGCAGCACCGATCCGGCGGTTCACATCTCCGGCACGGTTGCCGGGCCGGTCTACTTTGCCGACCTCGACATCAACCTGATAGCCGACAACAGGATCGGCATCTACCTGGCCGATGCGACGCTGAATGGCAATCTGACCATCGACGATCTGGAACTGGCCAGCACTTCGGCCACCGGCACCACCGGCATCAACCTGTCAGGTACAACCGGCACCGGCACGCTTCAGATCGGCGATGCCGTGGTGGGCGGTGCCAACGATGCCAATATTTCCGGCGTCAACGATGGCGTGCTGTTCTCCTCGACCACCAACATCAACCTGGTGTTCGGCGATGGTGAAAACACCGCCGATGTCGACAGCAGCATTTCCGCCGTCACGCCGATCAACCACGACGGTTCCGGGCTGCCGACCAGCGGTTCCTATGACTTTGACGATGTGACGCTGACCGGCGACACGTCCGCCCTTGAAGCCATCTCGGTCTACTACATCGACCAGGTCAACGGCGGCACCGGCACGGCGGCCGATCCCGGCACCATCGCCGGCGCGGAGGCTTCGACGGCTAACGTCTATGTACTGCTCGACACCAATGTCGATGGCGCGTCCGACAGCATAGATGCGTCGGTACAGAACACGGGCTCGCTCAACCTGCCCGACAACGCGGCGCTGATCGCCTACAACTCTGGTTCGACGGCCATCGACGTCACCACGCTTGGCCTCAGTCCGGGCGGTGCGCCGGCCAGTTTCTCGTTCAATGGGATCAACAATTCAACCACCGTGGCGGTGCCTACTGGCCTCGACAGCGTGAGCCCGACGCTCACGACGTCTGGCGCCAACAACACGATGACGCTTGGCGGCTCCGCCGGTATCGGCGGGGTCCAGATCGCCAATGGCGGCACCGGCATCGGCATCGCCGGGGCATTCGCCGTCAACGAGACGGTGACCATCGACTCCAGTTCGATTGGCGGCTCATCCTGGGGGCTGGACTTTGCCCCGACCGGCGGGACGACGACGCTAGACATAATCAACACGACCTTCACCTCGGGCATCAGCCTGGACGGCTCCGGCGCCGGGTCGATCACCGCCACCGCCACCGGCACCAACAGTGTCACGATCACCGGCTCCGACCGGGTTCTCGACTTCAACACGGCGACCATCGGCGGAGCGGGCATCACCTTCTCAAGCCTGACCCAAACAATACCGTCTGCCGGCACGGACCCAATCATCGAGCTGACGAATGTCAGCGGCGGCGCGTTCAACGGCGGTGCAGTCAATCTGGCCGGCTCAACCGGCGCCAGCATCTTTGCCATATCGAACTCATCGAACAACACCACCCTGTCCTCACTCAGCCTGTCCAACGGCGCCGTCGACGGACTGTTGCTGAACGGCAATTCCGGCAGCTTCACTGTGACTGGAGCCACCACAGTCGACGGCAGTAGCACAGGCATCAACATCCAGAACAATCCAGGGGCTTACACATTTGGCGATGTTACGATCAACAACCGCCTAGGGGCCGGCATCGCCATCAACGCCTTTACCGGCGGCGCGCAAACCGGAACGTTCGGCACGGTGACGATCAACAACCAGAACAACTCCGCCACCACCGCCCTGGCGATCGACAACGCCGTGACAGGGGGCAGCACCATCACCATCGCCGGCGTGGCGATCGACAACAACGGCTCGAACAGCTCGGCAATCGCCCTGTCGAACAATGACGGCGCGACAATCAACATCAATGGCGGCAGTGTGCAGAACGCAGCCGGCGCGGCGGTCAGCGTTTCGACCAGCTCCGGCACCGCGACCTATGCCGGCACGATCAACAACACCGCCGGGCGCTCGGTTCAGGTGCTCAACAACACTGGCGGCACAACAACGTTCTCCGGCGCCATCACCGGCACCGGCACAGGCGTGTTGGTCAACAACAACACCGGCGCCACGGTGAACTTCACCGGCGGCATGACGCTCACCACCGGCACCAATGATGCGTTCACCGCCACCGGCGGCGGCACGGTGACGGTGCAGGGCGCCAGCAACACGGTGACGACGACAACCGGCACCGGCGTGTTGATCCAGAACACCAACATCGGCACTGCCGGCGTCACCTTTGCCTCAGTAAATTCCAACGGCATCGGCGGCGGGACGACCGGCGGCATCTTCCTGGAGAACACCGGCACGCTGCTCGGCAGCTTCTTCACGGTCAATGGCGGCACCATTCAGAATGCCGAAGGGGCTGACCTTGGCGCAGGGGCGGTTAGCCCGGCGGGCGATGGCATCGGCGTTTATCTTGAAAACGTGCAGAACGCGACGCTGAACGGCGTCACGATTTCCAACTCCCAGAATTTCGGCATCCGGGCCTTCAACCTGTCCGGCACCACCACCTTCAGCAATGTCACACTGAGTGGAACGCACGGCACCGCGGCCACCTCGGATGAGGCGGCGGTCAGCCTGGACAACATCGCCGGTACGCTCAACGTCACCAGCGGTGCCTATGGCGGCGGCCATGAGGACAACTTCGCCATCAACAACACCTCCGGGGTGCTGACGGCCAACTTCACCGGCGTGACGTTCAACACCAACAGCGCCACGACCGGCGATAACGGCCTGCAGTTCATCACCTCCGGCAGCGCTACTGGCAATCTCAACGTCAATGGCAGCACCTTCAACGGCGCGCGCTCGGTCAGCCTGTTCGCCGACCTCGGCGGCGCCGGCGGCGGCACGGTCAACATCGGCAACACCGTGGCCAATACGTTCACCCAGGGCCAAGTCAACCTGCCGGGCGGCGGGGCCATCGAGGTGCTGGCGAGCGGAACGGGCAACGTCAGTGCGGTCAACACGGTCATCTCGAACAACAACATTACCGCGGGCGCGAACACCTACGAAGGCGATGTAATCGTCACCGGCACCGGGTTCGGCTATGCCGGCACGCACAACCTGACGATCAGCGGTAATACGATCGGCACCGCCGGTGTGAACGGTTCGGCGGTCAATCCGGCGGCCGGTTCCGGCGACTCCGGCATCGTGGTTTCGCAAAACGGCACCGGCACAATGAATGTGCTGATCGATAACAACAATGTGTTCGACTACAACGGCTCGGGGATTGAGATATTCTTTGACGCAGAAGGCCCTGCCGATCCAAATGGCGGCACGCTCAACCTGACGATTACCAACAATACGGTTCAGGACGCTGTTGGCTCGACAGGCGCCAATGCTGCGATTTTCATACTGGGCGACGACAACGTAGACACTTGCATGAACATCACCGGAAACACTCTGAACGACCCGGGAAATCCGGAAATCGAGGTCGATGTGTTTGGCGATGCCGGTGCCACATTCGCCGTTGTCGGCCTAACGGATACCGGAGGGGCGGCTGGGCTGGACGAGACGGATATCGAAAGGCTGTGGGCACTGAACAATGGTGGTCTCGTGGCGGGAACCGACACAAACGTATTCAGTTTGGCCCCATCCACAATTTCAACCTCGCCAGGATGTACCCAGCCATAGGCAATACCCGGGCGGCGTGAACGTCGGTCAGCAGTGATGCGGCGTCCGTCATTCGTCATCGCCCGGTCGAGCCGGGTGGTGACAATCTTACGCAATGCGACTGAAATCTCGTTAATCGCCATTGACAAATTACCGTAAGGTAAGTACTCTGCAAGAGATTGAAATCACTTAAAAATTTATGGATTTCTTCGGCGGGGGCTCGGCTGATGGGAGGCCTCTTGAATGTCCGAACCGTTTTTAGCGGAAATCAGAATGGTCGGGTTTAACTTCGCACCGCGCAATTGGGCGTTCTGCGATGGTCAGATCCTGCCGATCAATCAGAACCAGTCGCTCTATTCATTGCTGGGCACGCTGTATGGCGGGGACGGACGGACCAGCTTTGCCTTGCCCGATCTGCGCGGCCGCACACCCATCCACCGGGGCGATGGCGGCGCCAGCAGCTTTTCGCAGGGTGCCGACGGTGGCGAGGAGACCCACACCCTCAGCGCTTCGGAAATGCCGCAGCATGCGCATCAGGCTCGCGGCACGAGCACGGCGGCGGCCAGTACCACTGCGGCAGGAAACCTGCTCGGCGCAGCATCCGGCTTCTTCAAGGCGCCAGGTACGCTGACGACCATGAGCGCCGAAAATCTGCCGGTCACCGGCGGCGGCCAGGCGCACCAGAACATGCAGCCCTATCTTGCGGTCAACTTCTGTATCGCCCTGCAGGGCTTGTTCCCGAGCCGGAACTAGGAGGCACCGATGTCAGATCCCTTTGTAGGTGAAATTCGGATGTTCGCCGGCAACTTCGCCCCGAGAAGCTGGGCATTTTGCGATGGCCAGCTTCTTGCCGTTTCCCAGAACGATGCATTGTTCTCGCTGCTTGGCACAATCTACGGCGGCGACGGCCGCACGACATTCGGACTGCCGGACATGCGCGGCCGTATCCCCATTCATGCCGGCACCGGGCCGGGCCTTTCCAACCGGAAGCTCGGATCGAGCGGTGGTGCCGAAAACGTCACGCTCACGGTCGCGGAGATGCCGGGCCATCGGCACGACTACAAGGCTATGGCCGTGGCTGGCGACCAGAGCAGTCCCGGCGGCAACGTCGCAGCCGGACGATCCGGCGACAGTGCTTATGTCGAGGATACGCCCGACGTGGCGATGTCGACATCTGGCGTCTCGAACCGCGGCGGGTCGTTGTCGCACACCAATCTGGCACCCGCCTTGTGCGTTCATTTCATCATTGCCCTGTTCGGCATCTATCCCAGCCGGCACTAGGAGATCCGCCATGTCTGAACCTTTCATTGCAGAGATCAAGATCTTTGGCGGCAACTATGCCCCGCGTAGTTGGGCGTTCTGCGATGGCCAGTTGTTGCCGATTTCGCAGAACACCGCGCTGTTTTCAATCGTCGGCACGACCTACGGCGGCGACGGCCGCACGACCATGGGTTTGCCGAACATGCAGGGCAGGGCACCGATGCACCCGGGCCGGGGGCCGGGTCTGACCGATCGCCGGCTGGGACAAAAGACCGGCGTCGAGACCGTCACGCTGAGCGAGTCGCAGATGCCGGTGCACACACACACCCAGCAGGCGGCCAGCCGCCGGGCGCGCAATGAGTTTCCCTCCGCCACCGCCGTTTTCGGCGAGGCCAGCGAAACGACATACGCGCAAGGGGCGACCGTTGATATGGCCGACCAAGTCATTGGCAGTACCGGGGGCTCGCAATCGCACAACAACATGCAACCCTATCTGACGCTGAATTTCATCATCGCCCTGCAGGGCCTTTATCCAAGCCGGAGTTGAGCCATGACCACAGTCCTCGAAACGCCTCCGACGCGCGACGACAACGGCGAAATCATTCCACTCGACTTCGGCATCACGCCGAAGTTCGAACTGTCACGGCTGATGGCGGTGGCGATCGTGAACAGCGGCAAGAAGAACTCCGGCGAGCTGATGTGGCGCGCCCAGATGGCCCCGAACGGGCCTTGGGAGAAGGACTGGCGGAGCATTGATGCCGAACACACCTACGGCATCATGAGCGCCGGCCTCACCGGCGATGGCCGGGTGGCCGTGGTGGCGCAGGCAACGACGTTTTCGCTCGGTGTGCAGTACATCACCGAGACCGAGGATGCATCGGGCAGCGACGCAAGCTGGAACCCGCCGGTCGATATCGGACTGCCGACCAACTACACGTTTGACTTCCTTTATACGGCGGTGGACGCCGATGGCCGGGTAGAGGTCTTCGGCATCGATCATGAGTCTGGCGGCTTGTGGTGGATTTATCAGAATCCGGACCAGATCGTCACCGAGAAGGTTACCGTCACGCCGCCCGGCGCCAGCGAGCCGATCACCATCGAGGTCCAGGAAAAGCAGCCGCCCAAGACGCCATGGTCTTCGTGGTGTCAACTCGGGACGGACAAGTACAATGCCCTGGCGGCCGCAAATACCGCCGACGACCGCATCATTCTGTTCGGCACCGACAAGACGTCCGGTGCGCTGATGTGGAGCGAGCAGACGAAACCCCAGGCACTCACGGCAGACGACTGGACCGGCTGGCAGCGGCTCGACAACGACGACATCGGCCCGCTCGAATGCGTCACAGCGGTTCTCGATCCGGCCGGTGCGGTCAATGTCTTCGGCATCGACAAGCTCGGCCAGGCTGCGCACATCAAACAGTCCCCACCCAACTCGAAAACCTGGAGCGCCTGGTCGCGCCCGGGCATGACGTCGGAAAAACTGACCGCCCTCACCGCAGGCATCGATGGCGATGGGCACATCGCTCTGGTCGCCCAGGGCGTCTCGCATGTGATCTATGGCAACATGCAGACCAGCGTTGCCGATGCCCAGTGGAACACCTGGCAACCGATCATGCCGGCCGGCGCCACGGTGAACCTTGCGCTCAACTACAATGCCGACGGCCGATTGAGCTTGTTCCGCCAAAATCAACTCACGGCAAAGGATGCATATACCAAACTGCTCAGTACGTCGCAGATGCAGGTCAATGCCACGGAGTGGGAGGCGGTTTGGACGCCGCTGGCCGGCGACACCATCCGGCAGTTTGCCGTCGTGCGCGACCTGACACCGCCGACCGGTGGTTGAGTTCGCAGCAGGTGAAGCGCCTCAGTCCGATGCGCCGGGTCCCGGTCCCCGTGCGCGGGCTCTAGGATTGTCATTTCGCCCCGTCGGCGATGCCGACCTGGCCTTTCTGGAACGGCTCTACGGTTCGACCCGAACCGATGAGCTGGCGCAAACGGGCTGGACCGAGGCCGACAAGCAGTCCTTCATCGCCATGCAGTTCGCGGCCCAGCACAAGCACTACCTGCAGCACTATCCGGATGCGCATTGGCTTGTCGTCGAGCAGGATGGCGATGCCATGGGCCGGCTCTACATTGAGCACTGGCCAAGCCAGCATCGGATCGTCGACATCGCGCTGTTGCCTGAGCGCCGTGGGCAAGGACTCGGTGAGGCGATGATGCGCGACCTGATGGATGCCGCCGCCGGCGAGGGCAAGGCGGTATCGATCCACGTGGAGAAGTTCAACCCGGCGATGCGGCTTTACCACCGGCTCGGTTTTACCAAGATCGAGGACAAGGGTGTCTACGACCTGATGGAGTGGCGGGCGGTTGGTGTTAGGTAAACACCGCTTCGTAGCGACAGGCATCGCCGTCCTGTCCAACCGGCACCAGAAACAGCTCCATGACCTGGCCTGCGGCATCGCTCAGCTGGTAGATGCCCTGTGACAGAAGCGGTTCGGCCGGGCCGGAGAAGAGCAGCGAGAACGCGCCACCCTCCCGCTCGCCGGCGCCGAGGCGCTTTGCCTCGTCGAGCGTAATGGAAACCGCCGCATCATCGAACTGAACGCGAAAAGTCTCCGTGCGGCGTCCGTCGAAGTCGGCCACGGTCAGTGTTGCCAAATCAATCAGTGTCATTTCCGCTTTGCCACCTTGAAGAGTTTCGGTCCGGGCAGTCCGAAGATCGGCCGTGCGCCGTGCAGATAGTCCGGCCGCTTCGATTCCGGCGCATCCTCCTGCATGATCATTGCGCCCTTGCGAATCTGATGGAAGGTCCGTTCGATCAGGTCCTCGAGGCCACCGTTGTAGAAGCCCGACAGGAAGGCGATAGTGTTGGCCGCCTCACCGGCAAAGCTCCATGAGCAGTCGTCGAACTGGCAGTCTGAGAGGACCGGCAGGGCACCGCCGGCATAGACCATATGACAGCCGGTAAACCGGCAGTCGACAAAGCTGGAGCCATCCAGGTCGACATCGCAGTCTTGAAACGTCCGGCCCTTGAACCGGCCATGCACCTTGCTACGGGTCATTGTACATGCCTTGCCGGCGCAGCCATTCACTCGGCCGTTTTCAGCTTGCCGTAAGCCGCGGTGAAGCCCTTCAGGGTCACAGGAACCGATATCCGTTTGCGCGCGGCGGACAGGAAGCTCACTGACATCTGGTTACCCTTCTTGAGCGCAGCCAGCAGTTCATCGCTGATTTCAATGCCGGCATAGGCGCCTTGCGCATCGCTGGTCTGGACAATCAGCTTGGCGGGCTTGTCCTGGTCCACCTTGATTTCAACCCCCGCCGGCAGGAACAACCCATGCGGCAGCGCCAGCAGCAAGGCGTGGTTCTTGGCCTTGGCCTGTTCGCGCACGATCACCGTCAGCAGCCGCTGCTGCTGGTCGCCCTTGTTGACGGTCAGATTCTGCATGATCCGGCATTGCGGCTTATCGGTTATCCCGGCCGCCTGACAGCTGTAGGCCCAGCTCTGGTTTGCGTCCTTTTTTGCAGCCGTCGTTGTCTGGCTGTCTGCCGGTACGGCGAACGCAAGATTGAACACCACCAAGCCGCCGGCAAGCAGGATCGAGGCAGACCCGCGTCTTGAGAAGCTCATCTGTGACAACATCACTTTCAACAATCACACACACATTGGTGTCAGCGTGCACACTGCCCCCGTGCATGCAGAACTTGGACCTGAAAACTACCAGCCCGCTTCACCAACAACAAGCTTGAACTCAAACCAGCCACCGACGAGATGGTGTTGGGGTCCAGGCAATGCATGGTGTT
This sequence comes from Aestuariivirgaceae bacterium, assembly GCA_965216335.1. Lineage (GTDB taxonomy): Bacteria > Pseudomonadota > Alphaproteobacteria > Rhizobiales > Aestuariivirgaceae > JAHEJE01. The sequence goes on from OZ244154.1 coordinate 3,627,158, forward strand.
GCAGGCCAGGCCCCCAGCCGACACGCCAGGCAAGGCCGAACAGCGGATGAATTCGCAGGCATGAAAATCAGATGCCGCGCCGGTGTGACAGGTCACCGATTCCCGCTATAAGGCTGTTTACGAATTTCCTTCAGGGACACGGGGGGGGGCGCAATGACCTCGATATCTTTCTACGGCGCGGCGGGCACGGTTACCGGATCGTGTTCACTGGTGGAGGCCGGCGGCGCGCGATTTCTCATCGATTGCGGCATGTTTCAGGGCAACAAGTCGGTGCGGGCGCTGAACGAGCAGGACCTGCCGTTTGCGGCGCGCGACGTGGACTTCGTCGTCCTGACCCATGCCCATATCGATCATTCCGGGCTGTTGCCCAAGCTGACCAAGCACGGTTACCGCGGCCGGGTTTACTGCACCGAACCGACCGCCGACCTGCTCGAGTTCATGCTGCGCGACTCGGCCAACATCCAGAACTCCGATGCTGAACGCAAGAACCGCAAGCTGCGCCGCGCCGGCAAGCCGGATATCGAGCCGGTCTATTCGCTTAGAGATGCCGAAAAGCTGCTGGGCCAGCTGAAGACGGCGGACTACGAGGAATGGTTCGCGCCGCACGACGGCATCGAGGTGCGGTTCTGGAACGCCGGCCACATGCTGGGCTCGGCCTCGGCGGAAATCAAGATCACCGAGAACGGCAGCGCCCACAAGCTGCGCATGCTGTTTTCCGGCGATATCGGGCCGGAAGAAAAGGCGTTTCACCCCGAGCCCGACGCGCCAGAGGGGTTCGACTACCTGATCTGCGAGAGCACCTACGGCGACCGCGAGCGCGATGCCTACACACTCGCCGAACGGCGCGCCGCGCTGCGCAAGGAGCTGACCGACGGGCTGTCGCGCGGCGGCAACATCGTCATCCCGAGCTTTGCCGTGGAGCGCTCTCAGGAACTGCTGCACGACATCGGCGTGCTGCTGGCCAAGGGCGAGATCCCGCCGGCCACGGTATTCCTCGATTCGCCGCTGGCACGCCGGGTCACGCAGGTCTTCGTCAAGCACGCCCACACGCTGGACGACATCGAGCTGGACGAGGCCCAGCTGTTCCGGGACGAGAATTTCCGCATCGTCGAGACCGTCGAGCAAAGCAAGGCGATCAACCGCATCAGGGGCGGGGCGATCATCATCTCGGCCAGCGGTATGGCCGATGCCGGACGCATCCTGCATCACCTGAAGAACAATATCTGGCGTCAGGAGTGTACGGTGCTGTTCGTCGGCTACCAGGCGCCGGGCACGCTGGGCCATGTCATCACATCGGGCAAGCGCGAGGTGCGCATTCACGGCAAGACTTTCAAGGTGAAGGCCACGGTGCGGCGCATCGGCAATTATTCCGCCCACGCCGATCAGTCCGAACTGGTCGACTGGATCCTCGAACGGGCACCGGTGGTCGGTGGTTTGTTCCTCAACCATGGCGAACAGGACGCGCGCGAGGAATTGCGAAGCATTCTGGCAAAGCGCGGAGTGGCGGAGGAGCGGATCTTCCTGCCGCAGTTCGACGAACGCTTCGAGCTCGAGGCGGGCACCGCCCAGTCGAAGGGCCGCGCCGCCCACCGTATCGACGACGAAGCCCTGGAGCGAGACTGGTACAACGACTACGCCGCCTTCATCATCGACATGGCCGGCAAGCTCGAGACCATGCCCGACGGCGAAGCCCGCCGCGCCCTGATCAAGCGGCTGGAGCGCGCATTGGCGGAGTAGTTGCGGATCCGGAACAGCCTTGCAGTGGGTCTGGCGCACCGCCGGAGTTGCATCCATTTGCGCTAAATCAATGCCCGGTGCCGGTTCGCCGGTCATGCTTGCACCAACAGAGCCTTCAGCAATTGTCGGAGGTATGCAGCATGACGAAGGGCCAAGATGACCTGACATCCCATCCGCCTGAACATGACGGACTGGTCGAGCTCAGCACCAGGGCTCCCATTTGGGACCGCTTCTTCACGGTCGCGCCCCTGGTGCTGGTCGGCACCCGAGAGGCTGATGGCGACAATGACATCGCGCCCAAGCACATGGCCTTTCCTATGGGCTGGCAGAACTATTTCTCCTTCGTTTGCACACCAAGCCACGGAACCTACGGGAACATCGCCCGCGACGGGGTTTTCGCGGTCACCTATCCCAAGCCAGAGCAGTGGCTGCAAACCAGCCTCACCGCATCGCCGCGCTGCGACACCGGCGACAAGCCAAGCCTCGATCTGGTCGATATCGTCCGGTCGCCGAAACTCGACTGCCCGGTGGTCAGAGATGGATATCTCTACCTGGAGTGCGAACTGGACCGGTTTGTCGACGGCTTCGGGGTCAACAGCCTGATTGTCGGCAAGGTCGTTGCCGCCCGTATCGATCAGGCCTATCTGCGCACCGAAGAGCGCGACGATCAGGATCTCGTCTTCGATGCGCCGTTGCTGAGCTACGTGAGCCCCGGACGTTTCACCGTCGTACAGGAAACCCGGTCATTCCCGTTTCCGGCAGGCATGAAGAAATGACGCTCACCGAACACAGGACCCCGGCGCGCAGCCGGCCGCACGGACGCGAACTGCTCGATTTTCTCACCAGCCGAAAGGATGACTTCGTCGGCTTTCTCAAGCAGCTCACCGAGGTCGAATCCCCGTCCGTGGCCCCGCACACCCAGGACGCACCGCGCCGCATCATCGCCGAGCGCCTGACCGCGCTGGGGTATCGTACGCTGGAGTTATCCGGCCGCAACAATGGCGGCAACCTGTTCGCCCGGCCGCACGACCGTCCCGCCGGCCAGCCCGTGCAACTGCTGCTCGGCCACTACGACACCGTATGGCCACTGGGCACCCTGGAGACAATGCCGTTTGCCGTGGACGGCAATGTCGTGCGCGGACCCGGCGTGTTCGACATGAAGGGCGGCATCACCCAGATCATCTTTGCCCTCGAGGCAATAGACCATTTCGGCCTTGAGCCCGCTGTGACCCCGGTTGTATTTGCCAACTCCGACGAGGAGATCGGCAGCCGGGAATCCACCCACCACATCATTCGCCTGGCCAGATGCATGAACCGGGTGTTCGTGCTCGAACCGTCGCTTGGCCCGGAGGGAAAGCTCAAGACGGCCCGCAAGGGCGTCGGCCGCTTCTCCGTCAAGGTCCGGGGCAAGGCCGCCCATGCCGGTCTCGACCCGACCGCCGGCGCCAGCGCCATTCTTGAACTGTCGCACGTCGTCCAGGCCCTGTTTGCCCTCAACGACCATGATGCCGGCGTCACCGTCAACGTCGGCAATATCGAGGGCGGCCTGCGCCCCAATGTGATCGCGCCGGAAAGCGCTGCGGTCATAGATGTGCGCGTTGCCACCCAGGCCGATGCCGACCGCATCGAACAGGCGATATACGACCTCACGCCATCCATTCCCGGCACCGAACTGGAGATCGACGGCAGGATCGGCCGGCCGGCATTGGAACCGACGCCGCGCAACCGCCAGCTCTGGCATCTCGCCGAACAGCTCTCCGCCGAAATCGGCCTTGAGTTGCAGGAAGGGCTGGCCGGCGGCGGCTCGGACGGCAACACGACAAGCCAGTACACCGCCACCCTCGACGGACTCGGCCCGGTCGGCGACGGCGCCCATGCCCCGCACGAGTTCATCTATGTCGAGGAAACCCTGGTGCGCACGGCACTCCTGACCCTTCTGCTGCTCGCTCCCCCGACAGTGCATCCCGGACATGCCGGATTGAGGGAGGCCGTCCCGTGAACCGGCCATTCCTGAGCTCCCTGACCCGCATCGCCGACCTGGCCGGCTCGCCCTTTGAGGTGACCCCCCTGCCGCGTGCCGATTGGGCGACGGGCGACTACGTGATGTGCGAAGTGATCGGCAGGCCGGGGCCGAATTACCAGGTCGAAATGGCCGATGGGCGGATGTGCCACGTCTTCGACGGCGATCTGGTGGTCGGCGCGTTCGGAAGACGCGCTGCCACGCTCGAAGGCGTTGGTAGCTGGCAGAGCATCGGCGACGACAACGAATTGCACTGCCTGACCGCCGCCGGCCTGTTCGGCAAGGCCACCTCGGTCTCACCGCTGATGCCGCCGATCATGCAGATGAGGTACAAAGGCCACGTCGTCAGGCAGAACAAGGTGACCATGGCCCAGTTCCGCCCGGACAATGATCCTGTGTCCATCGAAGCCCCGGTGATCATGCTGATCGGCACCTCGATGTCGTCCGGCAAGACGACCTCGGGCCGGGCCATCGTCCATGAACTCAAGCAGCGCGGTCTCAATGTCTGCGCCGCCAAGCTGACCGGCGCCGGTCGTTACCGCGATGTCTTGAGCTTTGGCGACGCCGGCGCCGACCACATCTTCGATTTCGTCGATGTCGGACTGCCCTCCACCGTGTGCGAGCCGGACGAGTTCGAGCGCGCGCTGGAACAACTGCTGACACTGATTGCCAGGACCAAGCCGGACATTCTGGTCGCTGAGGCTGGCGCCTCGCCGCTTGAACCTTACAACGGCTCGGTCGCCATGAAAGTGCTGCACGACAACATCAAGATGTACGTCCTGTGCGCCTCCGACCCCTATGCCGTGATGGGCGTGCAGCACGCTTTCGGCCACAAGCCGCACCTCGTTTGCGGCCCGGCGGCCAACACCGACGCTGCCGTGAACCTGGTCAGGAAGCTTTGCGGCGTCCCCGCCCTCAACCTGATGCTCCGCCGCGGACGTACCGAACTCAAGAAGGTCATCGACGGCCATTTGGCATCGTAATTCGGGCGCAAACAGGTGAGTCGTGGACAAATTGCTCCCGTCCACATGCTCCCGGCTGTTTGGTGGGGCGCGAAATATAATCCGGACATGGCCTCGACTCCAATTGGATCATGGTGAATACTTCACATGTGGACGTCCGCTGACGTCCTGTGCCTGGAATTTTGGGGTGGTGCCCGGTTTGTGGCGCCAAGGGTGCAGGGTTGAGCGGGTTATGTGTTGCCGGAACTGCGGCCGTAAATTCAACGGACCGCTGCCGGAAGAGTTGAGGGGATGCAGTTATGTTGCGGCGAATAGTCTTGCCAGTTGTGTGTTTGGTGTTGATCTATGGTTTCTGGATCAGCCCGGACTTCAAGGAAATTGCCGCTGGTGTGGCAATTTTCCTGTTTGGCATGTTGTTCCTGGAAGAGGGCTTCAAGGCCTTCACCGGCGGGTTGCTGGAAAAGGTCTTGGCAAAGACGACCGACAAGTTGTGGAAGGCAATTTCTTTCGGCGTGGTCGCGACCACCATCATGCAGTCCAGTTCGCTGGTCTCGGTGATCACCATTTCCTTCCTGAGTGCTGAATTGATCGCCCTTGCCGCCGGCATCGGCATCATTTTCGGGGCGAATATCGGCACAACGACCGGCGCCTGGCTGATTGCCGGGCTTGGTCTGAAGGTCAAGATTTCCGCATACGCCATGCCCATGCTGGTGTTCGGCATCATTCTGGTGTTCCAGAAGAGCCGTCACCTGAAGGGCATCGGTTACATCCTCGCCGGCCTCGGCTTCCTGTTCCTTGGTATCCACCACATGAAGGAGGGCTTCGAGGCCTTCCGTTCGAGCATCGATCTGACCGAGTTCGCGCTTACTGGATACGCCGGCCTGTTTGCCTTCGCCGGCATCGGCATATTCGCCACCGTGGTCATGCAGTCGTCGCACGCCACCCTGGTGCTGATCATTACCGCGTTGGCGGCCCAGCAGGTGACCTACGAGAATGCCCTGGCGCTCGCCATCGGGGCCAATGTCGGCACCACGATTACCGCCATCATCGGATCGATGAGTTCCAACTATCAGGGCAAACGCCTGGCGCTCGGCCATCTGATTTTCAATGTGATCACCGGTATCATTGCCATTGCCTTCATCTCCCAGATCGTCTGGGCGGTTGACACGGTTGCCCAAAACGTCGGCATTCGGGATGACGACTACACGCTGAAGCTTGCCGTGTTCCACACCATCTTCAACGTCATCGGTGTTGTTGTCCTGGTGCCGTTCGTCAAGCAGCTCGTGGCTTTCCTGGAGCGCACCATTCCGGCCCCGACGCTCGATGTCGTCGAGCCGAAATATCTCACTGAAGCCGTTCTGGAGTTCCCTGAAACCATGCTCCAGGCCGTGCGTAACGAGATCATCCATCTCTATGACAACGCCTTTGAGATCATCGCCCATGGCATCAACCTGCACCGGACCGAGATTATGACGGCCCCCGATCTGGATGAGCTGATCGAAAAGGACCGCGAAATCCACGAGTTCGATCTCGATGAAGTCTACGAAAGAAAGGTCAAGGCGCTTTATGCCCGCATCCTTGAGTTCATCAGTGAGGCCCATGCCGACTTGCCGTCGGAGTACATGGACCAGCTCTATGCCCTGCGCCGCGCGTGCCGGGAAATCGTGATGACGGTCAAGGAGATCAAGCACATCCGCAAGAACGTCACCCGCTACATGGTGGATGATGATGAGGACATTCGCCGGGAATACAATGCGCTGCGTGCGCAGATGGCCAACCTGTTGCGGGACATCCAGGAGATGCGCGACACGCCGGAAGAGGATCGCAGCATTGTCGATCTCGATGCCTACCGGATCGCAATCGACGAGGAGAGCAGCGTCGTCAACGGCGAGTTGGATCAACTCATCCGCAAGCGCAAGATCACCGCGGAAATGGGAACGTCGTTGATGAACGACCATGGCTACGCCCGCGACGCTATCTGGCATCTGACGGAAATCGCCAAGACGCTGTTCGGCTCCCATGATCTGGCTGAAATGGAGGCTGAAGAGCTGATCGGTCTGGACGATGACGACATAGCGACCGTCGCTACGGGCGGCTAGGCGGCTTCGCATCTCTGCGTCATGTGATTTGCGGCAATCGCATCGCCAACGTCATTGCAAAATGGCGTTGGCACACTTTATGCGAACTTAACACTGGTTGGTAAGTTTTTACCGGTATAAGGGCGGCTGTAGATCACAGGGAGTAAGGGTGATGAAACTCAGTGAAATCATTGGAATGGGTGACGGAAAACGCTCAAAGAAGCGCGCTGCCTTGGAAAAGCTTCTGAAGAAATTGCACAAGCATAACAAGAAGTTGGAAGAGAAGCTCGCTGATGAAAAGGCACCGAAGAAGATCAAGAAGCTGAAAATCAAGTTGGAGACCAACAGGCGTCACCGCCGCAAGGCAAAGCGCTTGATTGACGATCTCAGCTAGAGCGCGGTGCCTGCCTTCAAGCAACTGATTGCGAATTTGCCTGGTTCAGGTTGATACATTCTGAACGAGGTGTTCCATTTTGGCTTGCCGTGAACCCGGATTGAGGTCCGCGCGGCGAGCCGCTGGCAAGTTGCAATGAGTTGTCGTCCGAACGAATGTCGGCTTTTCAACACGGCAATTCGTCGAATGCGGCGCAAAAGCAGATTGCCGGCAGTCGCGTATTTTGTAGAATAAGTTCAGAGTTTCGACGTTTCGTGCAGTTGGCGGGATGTTTGGCCTTTACGAAATCCCGTGGTCCCGATTGACGGTTTTGCGTACGATCACTAGAGGGGGAGTCCCGTGAGCGAGCAATCGCCCACCAGCGCGGCACCGGTGTTAAGTGCCGTAGATTTTTCCGAACAATCCAGGGCAGCCCTGTTGTGGGCCGCCCGGCAGGCGTCGCTTGAATCGGCGCCGCTGCTGGTTCTGCACGTGGTTCACGATGCGGCCGCAAAGCCCGGCTTCTACGACGCATCCCGGCACCCGCCGGGCACCCCGATTGATGAAATCGCCGCCCGGATGCTGCAGGAGTTCATCATCCGCGAATCCGATGCGCACCCTGAACTGTCGGCGCTGACTGCCGCAGAGACGATTTTGGTCGAAGGGCTGCCTGCCGGGCGCATTTGCGAGGTCGCAGTCGACAAGGGCGTGCGCCTGGTGGTCATCGGCAATGTCGGCCGCAGCGCCCTGAAGTCGCTCTTGCTGGGGTCTGTGGCTGAGGATGTCGTGCGGACAAGCGCTGCGCCGGTCGTCGTCGTCAAAGCTGCTGCCGAGAGCGACAGCGCATGAGCGAAGGCCTCGACACCTTTGCGCTCCTCAGCGGCCTGTTCGGCGGCCTGGCCTTGTTCCTGTTCGGCATGGACATCATGACCCGGGCGCTTGAGCGCGCCGCCGGCGATCAGATGAAGACACTGCTCGGCAAGGCCACGAACAACCGCTTTGTCGGCGTGGTGACCGGAGCAACGGTCACATCGGTCATACAGTCGTCGTCGATCACCACCGTCCTGCTGGTCGGTTTCGTGTCCTCGGGCCTGATGTCGACGGCACAGAGCATTCCCGTGATCCTTGGTGCCAACATCGGCACCACCATCACCGCCCAAATCCTCGCCTTCAAGGTCACAAAACTCGCCCTGCCGATCATAACCATAGGCTTTCTGGTGTCCTTCATGGCCAAACGCGAGGTCTGGCGGCAGTATGGTCTTATCGTTCTCGGTCTGGGGTTGGTGTTCTTCGGCATGGCGGTCATGAGCGACGCCATGAAGCCGTTGCGCAGCTTCCAGCCGTTCCTCGACTTCATGACGTCGCTATCCAACCCGCTCCTTGCCGCAACGGTCGGTGCGGTGTTTACCGCCCTCATTCAGTCGTCCTCGGCCGCCACCGGTATCCTCATCGTCATGGCGAGCCAGGGTCTGCTGACCCTGGAAGCGGCAGTGGCGATTGCCTTGGGGGCCAACGTCGGCACCTGCGTGACGGCCGGTCTGGCGGCGATCGGCAAGTCGCGCGAGGCGGTCCGCACATTCCTCGTGCACACCCTGTTCAATGTCATCGGCGTGATGATCTGGATCGGCTTCGTGCCCCAGCTGGTCGAGCTCGCCCGTCTCATTTCGCCGGAGCACGCCGAACTGACCGGCACCGCCCGGGCCGCGGCCGAGGTGCCCCGCCAGCTTGCCAACGTCCACACCTTCTTCAACGTGGTGAACGCCTTGCTGTTCGTCGGCTTCACCATCCAGATCCAGCGCCTGGTCGAATGGATCGTTCCCGACCGTCCGCTCAGCGAGGCCGAAGCAGTTTCAGCGCGCTACCTGAACGAGGAGTTCCTGGGTACGCCGAGCATCGCGCTTGATGCAGCGCGCCGCGAAGTCATTCGCCTCGGAGCATTCACCCGGAAAATGCTCGAATCCTCCATCGGACTGGCAACCTCGGCCACCCGTCTGGAACTTGAAGAACTGGAAAAGCTCGACCGTCCGATCGATACGCTGCACCGGGAAATCATCAGCTATCTGCGTCAGTTGAGCCGCGGCAACCTCTCGGCCGCGAACTCCGACAGAATGATGGGATTGATCCGCATAGCCAACGATCTGGAGCACATAGGGGACCAATTGGCGACAACCCTCATCACCTCGGGCAGGAAGCGTATCGACGAGGGGGTCGTCATCTCCAAGCAGACCGCAGCGGCTATTGGCGAATTCCACCAGAAGGTTCTGGAGGCATTGGAAAAGGCGCTGCAGGCAATAGAGCAGGAAGACAAGCAGCCGGCGCTGGATGTCCAGAACATGAAGCAGGACCTGGCCCAGATGACCTCAGAACTCGCCCGCCACGAAATATCCAGGCTGAAGGCCGATGAGCCGAACCGGCTGCTGACCTACGCCCGCGAGGTCGAGTTGACGGACATCCTGGACGACGTCTTCAAGACAACCCGGCGCATCGCCCGCACCCAGATCGAACTCATCGAAACCGGAACGAAAGGCGGTGAGGATGCGCCTCAGAACAGCTATGCAAGCCGCCCTTGAAACTGCGCCACAACCGTCAAGCGCTCTTCCATGCCGGGTCAGGACATTTCGGTCGGGCTCTCGCCTTCGGTCTGCTCTTCAATGGCATTGGCCTCGGCATCGGCATTGAGTTCAACTCTCAGCTTGACCAGTGACTTGTCTGTCGCCTCGGCAACCGTGAACCGGTATCCCAGCTCCACGATATAGTCACCGTCGCGCGGAATGCGCTTCAGCCGTGCCATCATCAGGCCGCCGAGGGTGTGAAACTCGGTCGCCGGCAGATGAATGCCCAAAACCTCGTTGGCCTCGGAGATCGATACGCGCGAATCCATCAGATAGGCATCGTCGCCGATGGCATTGAAGTCGTGCCGCCGCTTGGAGTGGTACTCCTCAAAGTCGTAGCCGACGTCGATCTCGCCGAGGACTTCCTCGATGATGTCCTCCATGGTGATCATGCCGATCGCCGACCCGAACTCGTTGACGACGATGGCCATGTGGTCTTCGCGCTTCCTCAGTTCCGGCAGCAGGGTGTCGATGGTCTGGTTGGGTGCCACGAAGAACGCCGGCTTGATCAGCTGCGCAAGCGGCTTGCGGCTGGTGTGGTCCGCCAGCATGTCCCATGTGCTCAAGGTCACGATACCGACGATGTTTGACGTGTTGTTCTCGAACACCGGCAAACGGTTGAAGCCATGCTTGCGCACCAGGTCGATGGCCATGTTCATGCTCTTCTTGCCGACCTTTGCGCCGTCCAGCGTGATCACATTGGCCATCGGCACCATGGCCTCGGCGACAGTGGTATCGGCGAACCGGATAACCCGGCGGATGCGGCCGCGGTTGGTCTCGCTCAGCGCTGCGCTCTGTTCGGCCATATCGACGAGTGTGCGGAACTGCTCCCGGGTGATGAACAGGGTCTGGTCGGTCTTGCCGGCGCCGGCCAGGCGGGCGAAGAACCGCGCCACCCGAGAGAACACGAAAACCACCGGATAGAACAGCTTGGCGCTCCAGCTCAGCGGATAGATGATGATCGGCGTCAGCACGGAGGTCTTCTGCTGATACACGCTCTTCGGCACGATCTCGCCGATGATCAGGAACAGCGGCGTGAATGCCAGGAAGGCATACAGCTCCCCGCGCGGTCCAGCCCAATGGATCATCAGCAGTGTGCCGATGGTGGTCAGCGCGATGGTCGACAGGTTCGTGCCGACCAGGGTGGTGGACAGCAGCACCTCCGGCTTCTGCAGCAGCTTCAGGGCAAGATCGGCACCACGCTTGCCCTGCTTTCCCTCGTGACGCAGCTTGATCTTGTCGGCGTTGACCAGCGCAATCTCTGAGCCGGAGAAAAACCCCTTCAACAGCAGTAGAACGACCATGATGATGATGGCGAGGATCGGGTCCAGGGTCATGATTGCACCTCCTCGGCCGCCGCCGGTTCAGTTACCTCCACGTTCTTGGCAATCCTCACGCTGGCGATGCGGTGGCCCTGCATCTTTACCACCGTGGCAAGATGACCATCGACCACCACCGTATCGCCGGCTGCCGGTAGCCTGTCGAGATGACGAAACACAACGCCGCCGACCGTTGTCATGCGCGGGTCTTCGATGCCGAAATTCGACAGGTCGTTGAAGTCGGTCAGCTTCATGTCGCCGGGCACTTCATACACATTTTCGTCGTCTTCCAGATAGTAGTCCTGGCTCGACACGTTCTCGGAGATTTCCCCGAAGATGAACTTGATGATGTCCCGCATGGTGACCAGGCCTTCAACGCCACCGAACTCGTTCAGCACGATAGCGGCGCGGGCCTTGTTGTCCTGAAAGAAATCGAACATCTCGTCGACATTCTTGGTCGGCGGCACGACGACCGGCGGATGCATGATATCCTCGACATGCAGTGTGCTGATATCGGTCTCTTCCATCGCCAGTCTCAAGACATCTTCGGCATGCAGGAAGCCGAGGAAGTTGTCGGTGCGCTCGCGGCAGACCGGAACGCGCGGATGCTTGAATGACTTGAACTGTTCCAGCATCTCCGCCAGTGGCGCCTCGGCGTCGATGAAGTCGATACGGGTACGCGGTGTCATGATCTCGACGATTTCCGTTTCGCCGGCCTCCAGCAGATTATCGATCAACACCCTCTCGGTCGCGTCGAGCACGCCTTCTTCCGCAACGTCTTCGAGCACGCCGCGGAACTCATCCATGCGCAGGATGTTCTCCGGTGCGCGTTCTTCGCCGACAATCCAGGTTGTGATGCTGCCGGCAATAACCCGAACCACCCTGCGCAGCGGTGTGATCAGCCGGCTCCAAACGGCCAGCGGCCTTGCCACAAGGTTGGCGCTGATGCCGACCGGGTTGCTCACGGCAATGGTTTTCGGCGTCACCTCGCCGAACAGCAACAGCAGGGGAAACATCACCAGTATGGTGATCAGCCCGGCGCGCTCAGGGCCGTAGAGTGCGAGCAGAATGCCCGCCATGTTGATGGTCGCGGCGATGTTAACCAGTTCGTTGCCGCACAGGATGGAAATGATCAGCCGGCGCGGCTCATCCAGCAGCTCATGCAGGGTCTCGGAATTTCGATGGCGCTCTCGGCGCAGCTTCTGCAGGTCGAGCCGTGACAGTGAAAACAACGCGGTTTCGGAGCCCGAAAACAGCGCCGAACACAAGAACAGAACGGCCTGCAGCGCGATGCGGGCGAGCATGTCCGCTTCAAACAGGCGTGCGGTATCGATGGCCAGAAACGCCACGACGTCCTGCCAGATCGAACCCAAGCTGAAAGCGAACTCCGGCATATGCCTCAAATCCCAAAGACTCAACAAACAGCAGCATGTGCAATCGCCATGCCGATTGCCGCTGAGAGCCTGACCGAATAGTCCTGAGGTGGTTTGACGGACCATATTTTGGGTGATTTTCGTTGAAAGTCAAAGCCATAGGGCAGGCCCCCTTTGGCTTTGGCTTTCGGCAAAAAGCGCCAAAATATGGTCCGCCCTGGCGGGTCTTGCATGAATTGCCCACGTCCCGCGGGTTCTTCCTCGCCAAGGGCACCACCCTTGGCTGCGGAACAACCCTTGAAATTGACCAATTTATGCAAAGTCAAACCACCTCAGGACTCTTCGGTCAGGCTCTGAGAACAACATATCAAATGAAACGCCGCCCGCAGCCCGCAACCTTCTACACCAGAACCGGCAACTTTCGTTGACATGGGTCAAATTCATGGCTGCCGCCAGAATGAGAAGACTATTTGCAATTTATTGACCTAAATCAACGTTGCAGTTCGCAAAAGAGCGCAAATCCTGAAGTAACGGAAGTTGCACTCAGGTCGCGGGGGCAGGCTTGAGCGGGAGCTTCCGGCAGGGCGATTGATACCAAGGGGCTTCGTGTCTGATGGTTCGGTCAAGGCAGAGCCGTAGTCATTCCACTGCGGCTCAGCCGGCAGCGACATCAGGCGCAGTTCATCGGTGTTAGGCATAAGACCGTTTTTGCCGTGACGAAGAGTCAGGGCGCGGGAAGGTTGTGCCATAATGAGCCCGTGTTAGGTGTCAGTTAATGAGTGAAGGGAGAAATCATGGCTGAAATCGTCGATATAAAGGGCGTTGGCCCGGTAATGGGCGACGCCCTTAAGAGCTGCGGCTTCGACAGCGTCGCGCAAATTGCCGGTGCAGCACCCAGTGAGTTGGCCGTCGTGCCAGGGCTCGGCGAGCAACGCGCAAAGTCGGTGATTGATGCGGCAAGATCGTTGTTGGCCAAAGCGCCACCTGAGCAAGTCAATAGCGAGGCGGCAGGTGTCGCGGAGAGTCCGGACGAACCCATAGTGGACACCCTGGCCACGGGCAGTGGTAAGGGGAAAAAGAAGAAAGCGTCAAAAGACGAAAAGAAAAACAAGAGCAAAAAAGGAAAGAAGAAAAAAGACAAAAAGAAAAAGAAGAAAAACAAAAAGAAGAAAAAGAAAAAATAGAACTGAGGTTCCGGCTTCATTTGGCCGGGCGAGCGGGAGAATTAGCCTAGACTTGGTTGTAGCTGTTTCGATGGTTTCGGCCGGGGAGGGTACTGACATCCCAAATTCCAAGCATGACCACCTTTTCAGGAGTTTTGCCAATGGCAGCAAACAACCCATTCACGAGCTTGTTCGGCCGTTCGCCGTTCAAGCCGATGCAGGAGCATATGCGCACTGTAAAGAAGTGTACGGCGCAAATGCCCAAACTCTTCGAAGCGCTCTGCGATGGTGACCAGGAGAAACTGGAAGCCGTCAAGGACAAGATCTTCGAGCTCGAGAACGAGGCCGATACGATCAAGAACGAACTCAGGGCCCATCTGCCCAAGAGCCTGTTCATGCCGGTCGACCGGCGTGACCTCCTGGAAGTTCTCGACCTTCAGGACTCGATTGCCGACACCGCACAGGACATTGCCGGATTGCTGGTCGAGCGCAAGATGGAAGTGGCAAAGGGCATGCGCGAGCCGCTGCTCAACCTGATTCAGCGCACCGTAGATGCGTGCAACCAGGCCACACGGATCATCGAGCGGCTTGACGAACTGGTTGAAACCGGTTTCCGCGGCCCGGATTCCGAAGCCGTGATCGAGATGGTCGAGCAGCTCAACAAGATCGAGTCCGACACCGACCAGATGGGGCTGGAACTGACGCGCAGTCTTTTCGAGCACGAGGACGACATGAAACCGGTTTCGGTGGTGTTCTGGTACAACCTGATCATCATGATCGGCGAACTGGCCGACTACTCAGAAAAAGTCGGCAACCGCCTGCGGCTTCTGCTCGCCCGTTAGGACAGCGTAAAAGGGGATAATCATGGACGTAATTGCAACACACGGCACGCTGTTCATCACGCTTGCCGTCATTTTCGGCCTCTACATGACGTGGGGTATCGGCGCCAACGACGTCGCCAACGTTATGGGAACCTCCGTGGGTTCCGGCGCTATCACGGTAACAACGGCGATCATCATCGCCGCAATCTTTGAATTTTCCGGTGCCGTTCTTGCTGGCGGGCACGTGACTGCGACTATTCGCAAGGGCATTATCGATCCGGCGCCAATCACCAACAACCCGGAGATTTTGTTGCTCGGAATGCTGGCGGCACTGCTGGCGGCGGCGGTCTGGCTCATGGTGGCCTCGATGCGCGGCTGGCCGGTTTCGACGACCCATTCGATCGTTGGTGCCGTCGTCGGCTTCGCCATCGCGGGCATTGGCATAGAGGCCGTCAACTGGGGCAAGATCGGCCAGATCGTTGCCAGCTGGGTGGTTTCACCGGTGCTCGGGGGTACGATTTCCTTCATTCTGATGATGAGTATCCGCAGGTTGATCCTGAATGCCGACAACCCGTTTGAATCCGCCAAACGCTGGGGGCCATTCTATGTCTTCCTGGTCGGCTTCATCATCGCCCTGGTCACCATCTTCAAGGGTCTCAAGCATCTGAAGATCGAACTCAGCGGCCCGGCCAGCTTCGGTGTTGCCGCGTTGATTGGTGTCGGTGTGGCGCTGATCGGCTACATTCTCATTCAGAAGGTCAAGGTCGACGAAGACGCCGACAAGGACTTCCACTATGCGAGCGTGGAAAAGGTCTTCGTTCCGATGATGCTGTTCACGGCATGCGGCATGGCTTTCGCGCACGGCTCGAATGACGTGGCAAACGGCGTCGGCCCGATGGCGGCTGTTGTCGGTCTGGTTCAGTCCGGCGGTGAAGTGGCACAGAAATCCACGCTGCCGCTGTGGATCCTGCTGCTCGGCGGCTTCGGCATCATTCTGGGGCTTGCAACCTATGGCTACAAGGTCATGCGGACGATCGGTACCAAGATCACCGAACTGACCCCGACCCGCGGTTTCTGCGCCACTATGGCGGCTGCCACGACTGTTGTGCTGGCCTCGCGTACCGGCATGCCGGTTTCGACCACCCACATTGCAGTCGGCGGCGTCATCGGCGTCGGTCTGGCACGCGGCATCGGCGCCATCGACCTGCGGGTCATCGGCGGCATCGTGATGTCCTGGGTAATTACACTGCCGATCGGCGGCCTCCTGGCCGCGATCATCTACTACACGCTGCGCGGCATGTTCCTGTGATAGCTCACAGAACCTGCCGCATGGCAACCGGAGAAGCCTGGCAATAGGCCTGCGCAACTCTCACCAACGCAAACAACGATACCCCGGCAATTCTGCCGGGGTACTGCTTTGTCGTATACGCTGACGGAAACCCGTTGTCATATCAGCCCGGTACAACAGTCAGAAATGTCGAATGCCAGTACCGCGGGTATAACACGCCAATGCCGCTGGCATTACGACTCTTCCGCTGGCGGGTTGAGTACGTCCAGCGCACCTTCGGGAATGAACTCCAGCGGCAACATGGTGTGCTTGTCCTGGAACACGACCGTGGCGGCCCTGTCTTCGTGGGCAGTGTAGACGATATGATGCCCGGTGATGCCGCCCACGTCGAACCAGATCGTCTCGTCGAGCGACAACGGTGTGTGGCCAACGACGACCGGGGCGTGCTTGGGAATGTCCAGAGTATGGCGAAAACGCTTGACGCTGCCCTTGCCGTAACCGGCTGGCCGGCTATCTTTTCGAAAGCGGTTCCACACCAGCTCATGCTGCAGGCCGGGGTAGCGCGCGATGTTGACCAGTTGCGCGTGATTGGCGCGCGACCGCACCGGCCCGCCGTGGCAGGCCGCATAGTCGTTGCCGCAAACAATGTAGGCCAAATGATCGAACAGCTTCTCGATCTCGTGAACATAGGCCTTGCCGCGCCGCTTCTTGAGAAATCTTCGCATGAGTATGCCCTGCGGTACGCCGGACTTGCCGACGTCAGGCGCGAAACTCTCATGATTGCCGTGGACGTAGAATACGTTTTCCGGAAATCGCAGTTTGAGCATGCAGTACATATCAAGGCTGAACATGGACGTGATCATGTCATCGACTTCCAAACTGTCCTCGCTGTGCACCAGGTCTCCCAGGAAAACCAGACAGGCCTCGTCGTTCTCAAGCGCACTAAGCGTGCCCCCTTCGGTGAGGATGCGCAGAACATTGTTGATCTGCGTGTGTACGTCGCCCAGTACAATGACCGTCTTCTTGCGGGGAAACTGAATGATGCCGCCAGGCTGGCCGTCCTCGTCTTTTTCGCGGTAGGCCTCCTTGGCGATCAGCTTGTTGACACGGACGATGACATCCAGAGCCTCTTCGTCGTCGTACAATGCCAGTGGACGGCCCAACACTTCAGGGAGCCGCTTGAGGTTTTCCAACCGGTTCTGCCAGGTCGATTGGCCTTCGGGCTGGTCCGTGACTTTTGTCGGACGATCCGCGTCGAACGGAATCAGTGTCAACTGACCTTTGTTGTTGCTGATCTTGACATGACGCTCGGCCACGCTCTTGTCGAACTCGAAGGTTTCGCTCTGCACGTCATCCCCGCGTCCGAGCACAATCGTCTGTCCGGGTTTGATGCGCAAAAATCGCGGCACTCCGGTGAAAAACGCTTCGCCGGGATGGATGATCCATTCCAGCGAACCATCCTTGATTTCGCCACTGATCGGCAGGTCCGGCTGCATCACCACTTGGACCCGGCCGAGTTCCAGCACGAACGGGTGCTCACGCCACGCAATCCTTACACCGCCGTCCAAAGTCAGCGGCTCAACTGACGGTTCAACCAGTGGGCAATGGGTAGGCCTGCCCAGCAAGCGTCCGATCCGCCCAAAGAACGACGGCTTGTCGTGGCTTTCGCCAGACATCACCTCCGCCGCCTCCAGGCTATCGCCGGGGGTACTCGATGACGTCATGTACTCGGTGCATTCCTGCAGTCTGTTATTGCCATTGGCTGCCCTTCTCGTTCGACCCGCACATAGACATGCATGTCCGAAGTCCAGAAGTACCAGGCAATCGTACGATAAAAAGCAATCTGATGGGAAACAATTTCAGGGGTGATTCGCCTGTCAAACGGGAACAGGCCGGTTTTTGCGCGCTCAAGCCGATCCGCATAGATCCGCTCGGCCGATGGAAGGATGAACTCGAACACATAGCGCGTCCGCCAGTTGGTGCCGAACAGCCAGGATTTCTTGGGCGGCAGCTGGAGCCGGTTGAAATCGAACTCCAGCGTGTCGTAATTGCTCAGCCACTCCTCATCGAGCACGGCCAAAGCTTCTTTGTGGCCTTTGAAGGGGGCGCCCAAATGAAGTTCACGTGGCCTGAAGGTCAGGTCGCGCGCCCTCCACCAGCCGGGAACCGACAGATCGACATAGCCTTCATAGGGCCATCCGCGCATCTTGGAAACCAGCGTGCTCTTTCCTGACCCGGGCGGACCGGTAATCAGGAACTGCCGGAACTGTGGCTCCTTGGGAAACGGGACACCATTGATGTCCTGCAGATCCTCGATCGGTTCGAGGATGAGGTCTTCGGCCGCAATCATGTGTTGGGACTAGCGCATGTCCCGCCGCCACGCAAATGCCAGATTGCCGCTCCGGGAAAACCACCCGTGGAGCGCAGGCAACGTGCCGGGCGTCAATAGCCCAATTCCGGGTCGACCGGGTTGCGCAGTGGCTCTCCGGCCAGGAAGCGTTGCAGGTTGCTGAAAAACAGCTCCAGCGTCAGCGGCACGTAACTGTCGCCGTCGTCCGCGGAAACGTGTGGGGTGACGATCAGGTTCGGGACATCCCAGAGATAGCTGCCCTCGGCGATCGGTTCCGGCGAAAAAACATCGAGAATGGCGCCGGCCAGGCTGCCGTTCGTCAGCTTCTCGCACAGGTAGGGGTAGTCCATCACCGGCTCGCGGCCGATGTTGACGATGCCGCACGCCGGTTTCAGCAAGTCGAGCCGGCGTCTGTCCATCAGCCCTGTGGTTTCTGGCGTGTCGGGCAGGGCGAGGTACAGGTAGTCGGCCCGCGGCAGCACCTGGTCGATCTGCTCGAAGGTGGCGATCTCATCGCAGCCCTCCACCGCCCGCCCGCGCCGGTTTACACCGATAATGTGCGGCCCAAGCAGCGACAGTTTCTTTGCCGCCGCCCCGCCCAGTGAGCCGGTGCCGCAGATCACCACCGTCTTGTTGGCAATCGGCGTCGAATAGAGCGAATCGAACCGGTGCGCCCGCTGGTTGGTGACAATGCGGGTGATGTGATTATGCAGCATCAGCACGCTCATCAGCCCGTACTCGCCGGCCTTGTCTGCGTGCACGCCCTTGTTGTTGGTCAGCGCCACGCCGTCCGGCAGCCAGTCCATCGGCTGCATGTGTTCGACCCCGGCGCCGATGCAGTGGATCCACTTTAGGTTCGGCGCAATGTCGGCCAGTCCGTCCATCGGCAGGTCCCAGGTCAGAAGAACGTTTGCATCCGCCATCGATGCGGCAAAATTGTCCTCATCCCAATCGACGAAAACCTCAACACTGTCCTGCAGGTCTGGCCATTGGGCCAATGCCTCAGCGAAGCGCTCGGCCGTGATGGTGAACACCGCCTCGCCCTCCGGCGTATTGGGAAACGTGCCTTCGCGCCAGCGGTTGTTCTTCACGTGAACTTTGGTCTTTGCGCTCATTGTGCTCCGGTTTCGATCTCTTTGAGTCCGGCAATAACGGCAGCGTCGCGCTCATCGAGCGGCAGGCGTTCGGCCTCGAACTGCATGTTCATCACCTGGCGGCCAATCTCCTTGCGAAAACGCCGGTCATTGCGGCCCGGCTTGGGCGGCATGTGCATCACGCTGTCCTGACCATAGGTGCGCACCGGCTCTCCGGCAACCTGCTGCGGCTGCGGCGGTGCCTTGCCGTCAGCAAGATCGCGCACCAGCCGGCGGATGCGGCGCCGGTATAGCGACACGCCCCGGTCGGTCGGCATCAGGTTCTCGCCCTTGTGGGCGCTGATCGGCCCCATGCCCTCTACCGCCTCCGCATCGGCCGGACGGCGCTGACGTTCCTCCCACGGCCGGTCGACGATCTCGCCCTGTTCAATCAGCTCGCAGCCGTCCTGGTTGTTGTATTCCGGCGGATCGCCCCGCTCGCCGAAATTGGCCCACGCCAGTGCCACGCACCGCTCATCGTCCACCGGCACCACCCAGCGGGTAAACGCCGAGCGGCCGAAATAGTGCGGCCGCGTGCCGTCGGCCTGAAACGCCGCGCCGGCCTGGGTGAAATTCGGCAGGACGATTTCGTTCACCCGCACCCACACGTGATCGCCAACCCTCCGCGTGTTCGAGCCGAGGAACTGTAGGCCGCCGCGTTCGAAAATCTCCAGCTCGCCGATCTCCGCCATGCCCTCGGAAAACTGCGCACCGGCATTCTGCGAGTGCAGAAACGAGGTGTGGATCGGGTCCATGATGGCATCCAGCACCTGCAGCCAGTTGCAGGAATAGTCGATGCGGTAATTGCGTGTGGTGATGCCAGGAACGTGCGTGGCATCGAGTTCGGGAAACGGCGGCTGCTCGTCCGGCGGCCCCATATATGCAAAGATCAGCCCGCCGTATTCACGCACCGGATAGGCGCCAAGCCGCGTACGCTCGCGAACGTCAATCGCCGGCTGGGCATCCTCCACCTCTCCAGGCGTTTCCAGAATTTCCCCATCCGGCGCAAACAGCCAGCCGTGATAGCAGCAGCGAATGCCGCGCGCCTCGCACTTGCCGAACTCCAGCGACGCCCGCCGGTGCGGACAATGCTTGTGAACCAGGCCGAATTCGCCCCCGGACATACGGAACAGCACCAGGTATTCTCCGAGAATTGTGATGCCTTTCGGCAGATCGCCAACCTCGTCCGCAATGGCAACCGGGTGCCAGTAGCGCCGAAACAGCTCTCCCGCCGGCGTGCCGGGCCCGGTGCGGGCCAGTTCCTCATCGAAGCCTGGCGGCTCGAGCGCCTGCGTATAACCGGAGTAAGGCATTGATGAATTCCCGAGTTTGATTGCTCAATCAGCAGTCCTCAGATTTAAGGATTGATTTTTCCGCACGTCAAGCGCAATATGTTGCGAAATTCGCAGTTAAATTGGCGAATTCTGCGTAATTCGAAACAAGGCGAGTTTTTCTGCGACGCGGACGGGAGCGACATGGGACGCACGGCAAGAACCATCACCGGAATAGATCAGCGCAAGTTCGCTGAGCGCACCTCGCGTGCCGCCGACATCTCCTCGCCGCACGACAAACTCAACAAGTCGATCATCGCCATGCTGCAGCAGGATGGCCGCATGCCGTTCGCCGAAATCGCCCAGACGCTCAATGTCTCGGAAGGCACAATCCGCAACCGTGTCAACGGCATGAAGCAGGCAGGCATGCTGCAGATCGTGGCGATAGCCGATCCGGTCGCGGTCGAGTATTCGACAGACGCCATGCTTGGTCTCAAGATTGCGCCGGGCTTCATGCCGCAGCAGGTGGCCGAGCGCCTGTCGGCCCTGCCGGACGTCGTCTACATCCTCTGGGTGTCCGGCCGCTTCGACCTGCTGGCCGAGGTGGTCAGCGATGACCGCGACGGGTTCCTCACGTTCATGGAAACCGAAATCCATTCGCAAAACGACATCGCTGCGGTGGAAATCATGACCGGCCTGAAGAACTTCAAGAACCAGTTCCTGCTCAAACAGAACTGGAAATGATCACTGGGAGAGCACTTATGAGCAAGATCTACTACGAGACGTTCGACAGCGCCGTGAAGCGCAACAAGAAGAAAATCCCTGAGGTCCAGAAACGACTGGAAAAAGCCGGCGTCAAATATGTTTTGTCGAGCTGGATCGACCTGCATGGCATCCCCAAGACCAAGCCGGTGCCGATGAGTGACTTTAAAGACCTGTGCATGGGCAAGGGCCCGCAGTTCGCCGTCCACTCGATCTCCTATGTCCCGGAACTGTCGCCGGCTGACTCGGATCAGGTCATGGTGCCCGATCTCGATGCTGTTTACATCTGCCCCTGGGACAAGACCATGGCGATTATTTTCGCCGATCTCTACTGGGAGGGCGCACCTTACAACGTCTGCCCGCGCCAGGCCCTGAAGCGGGCTATCCAGGAGGCCGACAAGGCAGGCTTTGTCGGCTATGCCGGCATCGAG
This sequence comes from Aestuariivirgaceae bacterium, assembly GCA_965216335.1. Classification (GTDB taxonomy): domain Bacteria; phylum Pseudomonadota; class Alphaproteobacteria; order Rhizobiales; family Aestuariivirgaceae; genus JAHEJE01. Next base: position 3,648,851 of record OZ244154.1, read on the forward strand.
CCTGAGTTCATCGCCATGCGCTATGACGAGGACGGCCAGCCGGTCAAGGCAATCGACGACGACCCGGAAAACGGTCTGCGGCCGCGCCGCCAGGCGTTCGGCTATGACGTCGAATACTCCCTCGACTCGATGCCGTTCCTGAAGGACATGATCGACATTCTCGAAGACCTCGGCTGGAACCTGCATGACGTGGTCGCCGAGGGCGCTTACTCGCAGTTCGAGTTGGACTTTCACTTCACCGACCTGCTGGAAATGGCCGACCGCCTGGTGTTCCTGCGCATCCTGCTGAAAGAGGTTGCCAAGGAACATGGCATGTTCATCACCTTCATGCCCAAGCCGACCACCGGCGACTGGCGCTCCGGCGCCCATATCAATTTCTCGCTGCAGGCCAAGGACAAGCCGGGCGAAAACCTGTTCGGCTCCAAGGACGGCGGCTGGAGCAAGGCGTCGCGCCACGCTGTCGGTGGCCTTATGGCCCACGCCGAGGCGATCACCGCCATCACCTGTCCGACGGTGAATTCCTACAACGGCCTGGTGCCGCGCGTCGGCGGCTTCGAAGGCGGCACGGTAACCTGGGCACCGACCAACATCACCTACGGCCACAACAACCGCTCGGCCCAGTTCCGCCTGCCGCAAAGCCGCTTCTGCATCGAAAACCGCGCAGCCGACATGTGCATGAACGTCTATCTTGCCCTCGGCATGACACTGTCAGCGGCGGTCGACGGCATCACCAACAAGATCGACCCTGGCGAACCGACCGACCGCGACCTCTACGCCATGTCGAATGAGGAATTCGCCGAACTCGGCATCCGCCGCCTGCCGCGCAACCTGATGATGGCCACCCAGGCGCTCGGCAGGGATGCGCTGGCGGAGAAAGTCATGGGAACCGTGATGCGTAACTCTTACATCGAATACAAGAACGACGAATGGGAGCGCTATCACCAGACCGTGACGGATTGGGAAGTGCAGGAATATCTGCGGCTCTATTGAGTGATGAGCAGCCACGACATCTTCGAGCTGGGCGACGTTACACTACTCTCAGGCGCCGTGCTGCCTGCTGCCCGGCTCGCCTACAAGGCCTACGGCACCCTCAATGCGGCAGGCGACAACGTCGTCGTCTTGCCGACCTTCTACACCGGCACGCATGTGCGCAACGAAGGCTTCTTCGGCCCGGGCCGCGCCATCGACCCGGCCCGCCACTTCGTCGTCTCGATCAATCTGTTCGGCAACGGCCTGTCGTCATCGCCGTCCAACACGCCGGCACCGCGCGATGGACCCCGGTTTCCCGATGTTACGCTGTGGGACAACATTGCCTGCCAGCACCGCCTGCTGACGGAGCATTTGAGAGTCGAGCGCATCGCACTGGTCGCCGGCTGGTCGATGGCCGGCTGCCAGTCCTACCAGTGGGCCGCCCAGTACCCGGACATGGTCAAAGCCATTCTGCCGTTCTGCGCCTCGGCCAAAACCTCGCCGCACAACTACGTATTCCTGGAAGGCGTCAAGGCAGCCTTGCTCGCCGATCCGGACTGGAACGGTGGCGACTACGACATCCCGCCGGCCCGCGGCCTTGATGCCTTTGGCCGCGTCTATGCTGGCTGGGCTTTTTCGCAGACCTTCTACCGCGACGGTCTCTACCGTCAGCTCGGCTATGACAGCCCCGATGATCTGTTGTCCGACTGGGGCCGCGATCATGCAGAGAACTGGGACGCCAACAACCTGCTCGCCAAGCTGAAGACCTGGCAACTTGGTGACATCAGCGCCAACCCGCTCTACGGCGGCGATTTCCCCATGGCGCTGGCGACCATCAAGGCCCGCGCCATTCTGGTGCCATGCAGCGAAGACCTCTATTTCCCGCCGGCCGACAATGCCATTGAAGCCAAACACATGCCGAACGCCGAGTTGCGGGTGTTCAACTCCCCCTGGGGCCACTGCGTCGCCAACCCGGGCAACGAACCCGCCTTCGAAAGCTTCCTCGACGACTGCATCCGCGAATTGATGGGTTAGAGTCCGGCAGAAGATGCATGGTGTTCGGCATGTGGCCTGATTCCGCCTGTGCCATGAATTCCAACTCGTCTCGGTTGCTGCCCGCTACTGCTGAATGGTTTCCACAAAGCGGACGAGCCTGTCGATGCGGGCTTGCACTTCCTTTTCAGCCGTATTGATGTCTTCCTGCAAAAGCCCGCCGGCATTGGCCTGCAGGCGGAACCAGTAACCCCAGACCGGCATTTCCGCGCTGCCGTGCGCGGCAGGCAGATTGCGGCCGTCGATACGTTGCCTGACGAATTCGGCGGGATAAGACCCGCCAGTGCGCTTACTGATCGTACGCAGGTCCGGCGGTGGTTCGCGCAGGGTTACGGCCACCGGCCCGCTGCCGTCGCCCTCACGACCGTGGCATGGTCCACACCAGGCCAGAAAGTCCAGCGCCGCCTGCTCGAAGGCCTCACCCTCCGGTGGCGGAGCGTCGCCGGTCTGGTCGTCGCCGGATGCTGCACCGGCCATGCCACATGCAAGAGCGCCCGCGAACAGCAATGAAAGGATCGTGGAAGTCTTCATCGTGTGCTCCGTGTTTCGAACTGCCGTCCAAGTGTGCCCGGTTCCCGGATATGGCCTGTTGATGCAGGTCAAGGACTTTTGCATGTCCCGCATGGTTCATTGACGCATGCTGTACACAAGAACGCAAACACGAACCGGCAGGTTGCCGGGGGTGTTGTTGGGCGCAATTCTCATAGCCGCAGCACCGGTTGCCGCAGCCGCCGAGGACGAACCATGGCGCGCCGAGCTGCGTACCCAGCTTGAGGCCGACCAGCAGTGCGATTTGAACTACCTGACCGATGTCCGCCAGTTCGAATTGCTTGGCAAGAAAACGATCGCGGCCCGTGCCCACTGCATGGACAAGCGCGCTTTCGATGTCGAACGCTCCGGTTCCGAGACATCGTTCCGCATCGAAATCTGCGCGACGGTCAGCTGCTGATCAACCTGGAACGAAAAGTGCTCTACATGCGCAACGGCTACGACTTCTTCGGCCGCAGGTAGATCATCCAGTAGACCAGTGCCACAAACACACCGCCGCCGATGACGTTGCCAGCCGTCACGAAAGCGATGTTGTGCAAGAAGCCGGGAATATCCGGCGCCAGGCTGCCGTTGAGCATCACCAGCGGCATCACGTACATGTTGGCTACCGAGTGCTCGAAGCCGGCCCCGACGAAGGCGGCAATCGGAAAGATGATCGCCAGGATCTTGCCTGACACCCGCTGTGCGGCAAAGCTCAGCCACACCGCGAGACACACCAGCACATTGCACAGGATGCCGCGCAGAAACGCCTCGACCCACGTCAGCGCCAACTTGCCTTCGGCAATCGCCACGGCATTGGCCGCTACGGCTCCGTTGCCGATGTCGAGAATGCCCGACCAGGCAACGCACATCGCGGTTGCCAGCGCGCCGATGAAATTGCCGGCATAGACGATGAGCCAGTTGCGCATCAGTTCGGCCAGCGTGACCTTGCCGTCCGCCCAGGCCATGACGATCAGGTTGTTGCCGGTGAACAGTTCCGCCCCGCCGATGACCACCAGGATCAGTCCGAGCGAAAACGCCACCCCGCCCAGCAGCCGCGTCGGCCCGAAGCCGAGTTCGCTGCCGGTCGTTACCAGGGTGTAGAACAGGGCGCCGAAGCTGATGAACGCACCGGCCAGAAGCGCCAGCATGAACAGCGGTTCGGCGGCCTGCCGCACCTTGGCCACCCCGGCTTCCTCCACTTTGGCGGCAATCTCTGCCGGGCGGTAGCAATCCATGTTCACTCCATGTTGGCGAGAAACAGTCAGTCGCCGTGGGTACCCAGCAGCAGCACAGGTGCCCTGGTGGCGCGCAGCAGGCGGCGGGCGGCGGCGTGGTCGTTGAACGGCTCGCCGTCCATGTCGGCGATTATGAACGACGGACGGTCGTGCATGAGAACGGCGGCGACCGCTTCCGGCGCACCGGGCGGCACGCGGTGCAGGGCCAAGGCAGGGGCAGCCGCCGCCAGTTCCTGGGCGCGGTGCATGATGCGGTTGGCGGTCTCGGCATTGGCGGCCAGCGCCAGCACCATCAGCGGCACATCGAGTTCGCCGGCGATGCGCGCGCCGAGCGTGACGGTTTGAGCGCCGCTGTCGTCGCCGTCATCGATCGCCACCACCGGGCCTGGCATGGCCTGTGGCGGTCGGCGTGCGGCGATCATCAGCGCCCCGGCACTCGGCGGGGTAGTGTGAAACTCCTCGAACCACTCGAATGGATCGAAACCGCCGCCGGCGCCGGCAACCACCAGGATGTCGCCGGAGCCGGTCACCGCGTTCAACGCGCCGTGCAGCTCGCCGCGCGTGCGCTGGAAGGACCATTTCAGCCGTGCCGACCCCGCCCGCGCCGCCAGGCTGCTCTCAACGGCCGTGGCGCGATGCGAGAACGCCTGCTGCATGGCCCGGCGGGTGAGCGGCTGCGGTCGCGGGCTGCCAGACGAGACGACGCAGGCAAACGGCAGCTCGCAGACGTCGAGCATTGCCTGCTCTTCGACGAACACCCCGACGAGTTCCGCCGAAACGGCCTTCGCCAGGATCGCGGCCGCCTCTATGGGGTAGTCGATTTCCGAGGCCGGCCTGATGCCGACCACGATCCGACCCGCCTTGAGACTGCCGGACCCGGTCATGCCGACGCCTCCCGGCCCGCCGGCTCTGCATCGTCGCTGGCAAAGCGGCGCCTGATCTCGGCAAAGCCGCGCAGACGCGCTTCGACACGTCCGAAAATCGACCCCTCCGGGTAATGACCCTGATCATCGCGGACCCCGGCCGGCATGCCGGTCATGATTTCTACTCCCTGGGCAATGTCGCTGACCGCATGGATGCGGAACCTGCCCTTCCTGCAGGCCGCCACGACGTCCGGCCGTACCATCAGATGCTGGACATTGGAGGCCGGGATCAGCACCCCCTGCCTGCCGGTCAGACCGCGCGCCGAGCAGATGTCGAAAAATCCCTCGATCTTCTGGTTGACACCGCCGATCGCTTGGACCTGGCCGTTCTGGTCGACCGAGCCGGTCACCGCCAGGGCCTGGCTGACCGGCACGCCGGCCAGCGCCGACAGCAGGGCGTAGAGCTCAGCCGAGGAGGCGCTGTCGCCGTCAACACCGCCGTAGGACTGCTCGAACACCACGCTGGCCCACAGCGACATCGGCACGTCACGGGCAAAGTTGGCGGCAAGATAGCTCGACAGGATCAAAACCCCCTTGGAGTGCAGCGGGCCGCCGAGCTTGGTTTCACGTTCGATGTCGATCACCCTGCCGGTGCCCATGCGCACCCGCGCGGTAATCCGCGCCGGCTTGCCGAAAGCGAACCGACCAACGCTGAGGACCGACAGGCCGTTCACCTGCCCGACCTGTTCGCCGTCCGTATCGACGCGGACGATTTCCCGCTCGATGGTCTCGTGCGACAGGTTGCGCACCCGGTCGGCGCGGGCAATCTGCTCGGCGCGGGCGCGTTCCACATCGCGCGCGATGATCCGCCGCCGGTTGGCCTGGCCGGCCCAGTAGTCCGCCTCGCGCATCAGGTCTGCGAGCAGACCGACCCGCAGGGAAAGCCTCTCGGCATCCTCGGCCATGCGCACCGCCTCGTCGATTACCCTCGCCACGGCCCCGGCATCGAGCGGGCGAAGCTTGTCCTTTTCGGCAACGGTGGCGATCAGCCGGCTGTACAGCGCCAGGTTTTCCTCATCGCGCGGCAGCTCCTCATTGAAGTCGGCTTCAACCTTGAACAGCTCGCCGAACTCCGGATCGGCGCTGCTCAGCATGTAGTACAGCATCCGCTCTCCGATCAGCACCACCTTGACATCGAGCGGGATCGGCTCCGGCTCCAGCGATGTGGTGCTGACCAGGCTGAACTGGCCGCCCGCGGGCACGATCGAAACGCAATTGCCGTGCAGCGCGCGCTTCAGCGCGTCCCAGGCAAAGGGTTCGGTCAACACCTTGCGGGCATCGAGCACCAGATAACCGCCGTTTGCGTTATGCAGCGCCCCGGGCCGGATCATGGTGAAATCGGTCACCAGAGCGCCGAACTGGGCTTTCTGCTCGATCCGGCCGATCAGGTTGGGCATGGTCGGATAGTCCTCCGACACGATCGGGGCGCCCTTGCTGCCACCTTCGCTGCCGTCGGCGACGACGACGTTGACCAGATAGCGATTGAAGCGCTGACCGGCCAGGGCGCGCTGCATTGCGTCTCCGCCCGCTTCGGCCTCCGCCTGGGGCAGAAACAGCTCGGCATTGCGCGTCAGGTCCTTGCGGATGTCCTCCAGGCGCTCAAGGATCGCGGTGACCTTGGCAAACCTGTCGGCAACAGCCTTGATACTGGCCTCGACCGTTACGCCGATGATCTCGCCATTGAGTGCCCGGATACTGTCGCGGTGGCGCTTTTCCAATTGCGGCATGCGTTCAAGGATCGTCGCCAGTTCCTTTTGCAGCACGCCGATCTTTTCCTCGATCTCGCGGCGCTGATCCTCAGGCAGCTCGTTGAAGACGTCCGGCTTGATGACCTGGCCGTCCTGCATCGGCGCCAGGGCAAACCCCATCGGCGTGCGCAGAATGCCGACGCTCTGGGCCTCGGCCTTGCGCCTCAAATCTTCGAACGCGGCCTCCTGGGCTTCCTCGAACTGGGCATCGATAGCCTGGCGCTTCTCGCGATACTCGTCGGACTGGAACTGGGCCGGAATGGCCGCCTGCAGGTCGCTTACCAGTTCACCCATGGCATCGCGAAAGGCGATCGCCGTGCCGTTCGGCAGCCGCAATGCCCTGGGCCGGTGGGCATCTTCGAAATTGTGCACATAGACCCAGTCGTCGGGCGTCGCTTCCAGCGCGGCCTTGGTCTTGAGGTAGGACAGCACCGCCGTGTGCCGGCCGGTGCCCTGGGGTCCGAGCACGAACATATTGTAGCCGGGCCGGTCGATCCCGGCCCCGAACCTGATGGCGCCCAGTGCCCGGTCCTGACCGACCAGAGTATCAATCGGATCCAGCTCCCTGGTCGACCTGAACCCCAGGCTCTTGGGCGCACACACGCGCCGCAACTGCGTCGCCGGCAGTGCTTTGGCGGGTTTATGTCGGGATGTTTTGCGGGCCATAGAAAAGGGGAGCTCCAAATGCGTCTTCGGACGGTTTTACAATAGCCAACGCCAGGGGGGCGAGGCAATCCGGTCAAGTAATTCCATATGATCGGAAAGTGCTCTGGCAGGCACGAAAAAGCCCGGCAGGATGTCTCCTGCCGGGCTCCGGTCTCTGCAATGTCAGGCCGCCTACGATCAGGCCGCCTACGATCAGGCCGCCGCCTCTTCGGCGCCTTCGGCCTCTTCCGGCTCCTTTACCGCCCGGCTGGCCGAGTTTTCCATGATCCCCTCGATCTCGGATATGGCGGCCGCCTCGTCATACTTCTTCACGGCAGCGATCTCGCGGGCCATGCGGTCCAGAGCGCTTTCGTAAAGCTGGCGCTCGGAGTAGGACTGTTCGGGCTGGCGGTCGGTACGGAACAGGTCGCGCACCACCTCGGCCACGGCAATCAGGTCGCCGGAATTGATCTTGGCTTCATACTCCTGGGCCCGGCGCGACCACATGGTGCGCTTGATCCGGGCACGGCCCTTAAGAACCTTCAGAGCTTGCTCGACCAGGGCCTTGTCGGAAAGCTTGCGCATGCCGACGGTGTCCACCTTGTTGGTCGGAACGCGCAGACGCATCTTTTCCTTGTCGAAATCGATCACGTAAAGCTCAAGCTTTGCGCCGGCGATCTCCTGCTCCTCGATATCTACGATCTTGCCGACACCGTGGGTGGGATACACCACAAACTCGTTGGCTTTGAACTTCAGCTTCTTGGCTTTTGTTTTCTTTTCGCCCGCCATACTCGTTTCTTACCTCGCCACTGTTGCAGCCCCTCCAGGGCCGTGAATTCCAGCTTCGAACGTCACGAAGCCATGGTTGCCCGTTCCTTGCAGGGTGTACTCCCTGATAAACCGGCAGTCAGGCGGCCAACCGCCCTTGCCCGCGCGAAGCGGACCGATATGCTGCGAATAAGAGAAGACTGCCCAGCCTGCCTGAAAAGCTCCCACAATCCAATGCCGGTCAAGCCCCCTATCAAAATGGCGAAAAAAATGCCGGGCCCTGCTAAGCCCGGTGATTTTTCAAACCATAATCACTGCATTGATGTGTATATAACACACTATTAGGAAAGATTAAAGGGTTGTGCAGTGCAAAACGGCCAATTACGCCGCAATCCGGACCGGTTGCGGCGGAATTGGTTAACGCTGTTCTGCCGAATTGGCCGGCAATCTTGTCAAAGTGGCGGCAGCGAAGGGCCCGTCAGCGCCGATCAATCGCCTTCGCCGGGCTCTGCCGAGAAGTACTTCTCGAACTTGCCTTCTTCGCCGTCATGTTTTTCAGCGCCCGGTTCCTGTTCGCGCTTTGCCGTGATGTTGGGCCAGATGTCCGCGTATTCGGTGTTGAGTTCAAGCCATTTCTCCAACCCCGGCTCGGTGTCCGGCTTGATCGCTTCGGCCGGGCATTCCGGCTCGCAGACCCCGCAGTCGATGCACTCATCCGGATGGATGACGAGCATGTTCTCGCCCTCGTAGAAGCAGTCCACCGGACACACTTCAACACAGTCCATGTACTTGCACTTGATGCAGTTCTCGATGACGATGTAGGTCATGATCCCAAAGACGATCCTGTATTTGTCATGTCATGAAATGGCCGGCAGCACCGCCAGCCCATCTGATCGCCGCCATATAGCAAGCCCGGCCCGGCTTGTGCACCCCCAAATTCATTCACCTTGTGTCGAATGCGTGCTCCCGCCGGCAGCCCGACAGTTCAAATCCGCATAGAGTCCGGCCGCCTCGGAGGCCGGGCCGCGGCGGGTGGCCAGCTGCAGGATTTCGACGGTGCGGACCCGCCCGCCGTGAAAGAAGGTCAGAATGTCACCGGGCCGCACGGTTTGCGCGGGCTTGCTGATCTTGGCGCTGTTCAGGCGGACCTTGCCCTTGCTCACCAGGCTGGCGGCCAGGGTGCGGGTCTTGAGCAGGCGCGCGTGCCACAGCCACTTGTCGATGCGCTGGCCGTCCGGGTGATCCAATGCGCGGCTACCCTTCCTTTTCGAGTTGGCTTTTCAGGGCGCTGAGGGCGGCGAACGGCGAGTCCTCGATCCGCCGGTCCGGCTTGCCCGACCGGTGGGGTGCCTGGCCCTTGCGCTTTGCGCCCTGATGCCTTGCCTTTGGTTTGTCCTTCTGCCCGGCGTTCCGGCGGGCCGGCCGGTCAGGCCGTTTCCTGGCCTTGAACGGGCCGGTGCCGGCTGGCCACCAGACCTCCACTTCCGCCGGTTCAGCGTCGGTTTCAGGGGCATCATCGGCAGGTTCAACGCTCTCCTCTGCCTCGCTTGCCGCGGCCTTCGGTTCCTGCGCGGCCTCTGCCGGTTTGGCCACAGGTGCCGCGGCATCGGCGGCGACAGCCTCACCCGTACCAGAAGCATCCGGCGCGGCCGGTGCATCCGGTGCGACCGGAGCGTCCGGCTTGTCTGCGGCGTCTTGTGCGACCTCCTCGGTGTCCGCCGTCTTTGTCTCCTTGACCTTGTTTGCAACAGCACCCTTGGATCCCTCGGTTGCTCCCGCCGCAGTCTTATCCGCCGGCTTTGCCGGTACCGGTTCGCCGGCCACCTTCACACTGTCGGCCGGACGCATCTGGGACTTGAAATCCAGGGTCTTGAGGATGTCGGAAAACTCCTCGCCGGAACAGCCGACCAGCGACATCATGTCCGGCACGACGATAAACCCGCCGCCCTCGACCGATCCTGCCGGGCGGATATCGCCGTCGAACTGCGGACGCCAGAACACCCGCGAGCGGATCATGTCGGACAACCGCTCGATCATGTCGATGCGTACCGCCCGGGTCCCGCACGGCATGAAGCCGATGATCCGGTAGAACCCATCAGGCGCTGCCGTGTCAAGTGGCACCGACGTCAGCCCCTGGCCCGGAATGTCCGGCACGCTCGCGCGCTCGAACCCGCCGGCCTTGTCACACTCCAAGGCCCACAGCAGAACCCGCAACTGGGTCGCCGCAGGTTTCAGCAGCACCGGAATGAAGATGTGCATCGCCCCGAACCGGACGCCGAATTTGCGCAGCTGTCCGCGCGCCTCCTGATCGAGCGCCTTGACGTCGTCGGCCACCTCGGCGCGCTGCAGCACGCCGTAACTCTCTATGAGCCGGAACGCCAGCCCGCGCGCCAACCCGCTCAGATCGTCGGCCTCCGACAGCGATACCAGCGGTTCCAGCACGCTGCCGACCTGGCGCTGCACAAACTTGTCCATGCGCATCTGCACGGCATCGCGGTCGATGCCGGACAGAGCCTCCTCGGCGCGCAGGGTCACCTCCGGCTTCAGGCCGCTGCTGCCGGCGCCGAGCCGGGCGAGCACCGCGCCCTGCCACTCGACAGCCCCATCCGCCGTCAGTGTGAAATCCGGGTCCGGCGCTGCCGAAATCGCCTGGGCGCGCGCCTCGACCTCAGCTGCCACGGCCTTGTGCACCGCTTCCTTCATCGGCTTGCCCAATGTGTCCGGGCCGGGCTGGAAGGTCAGGCCGTCCATGCGCCCGACCGGCTCGTTCTCGACCAGCACGGTGCCATCGTCCTCAACAACAGACATGATTTCTTCCCTTTGGCGCAAACGGCGCATCAGCACCGCCGTCTTGCGGTCGATAAAACGCTGTGACAGCCGGTTATGCAAGGCATCCGATAGTTTGTCCTCGATCTCGCGCGTCCGCCCCTGCCAGTGGGCTGCATCGTCGAGCCAGTCGGCCCGGTTGGCCACGAACGTCCAGGTGCGCACATGGGCGATCCGGTTCGACAGGGTGTCTATGCCGCCATCGTCGCGATCGCAATAGGAAAGCTGGCGGGCGAACCAGTCCGCCGGAATGCGCCCCGGCCCGGCGCACAAATAGTCGAAAACCTTGTGCACAATGTGGGCGTGTTCGGCGCCTGAGATATTGCGGTAGTCGGGGATCTGGCACACCTCCCACAGCAGCATCACCCGGTCGCGCCTTGCCGCCTTGCTGCGCACGTCCGGATCGCGCGACAGGAACGCCAGGGCATCGGCATCGGCGGCCGGCTGGGCCCGCGTCAGCCCGGCCCGGCGCGGCGCCTTGGCGAGGCTGTCCTGCAGGGCATCGAGCGAGCCGAACGACAGCTTGCGGTTGCGCCACTGCAGCACCCGCACCGGCTCGAAACGGTGGCTTTCCAGCTGCTCGACGGTTTCATTGTCGAACGGCGGCGCCTCGCCGGTCACCCCGAACGTGCCATCATTCATGTAGCGCCCGGCCCGCCCGGCCACCTGGGCCAGCTCGGACGGGTTGAGGTGGCGGAACTGAAACCCGTCGAACTTGCGCGTTGCCGCAAAGGCGACGTGGTCGACATCCATGTTGAGCCCCATGCCGATGGCATCCGTGGCGACGATGTAGTCGACATCGCCCGACTGATAGAGCTCGACCTGGGCATTGCGGGTGCGCGGGCTGAGCGCGCCCAGCACCACCGCCGCCCCGCCGCGCTGGCGCCGGATCAGTTCGGCCAGGGCATAGACCGTGTTGGCGGAAAACCCGACCACCGCCGAGCGCCGCGGCAGGCGCGACACCTTCTTCTGGCCGGCATAGGTCAGCGTCGACAGGCGCGGCCGCTGGATGAACTTCACATCGCTCAACAGCTCGCCGAGCAGGGTGCGCATGGTGTCGGCACCGAGCAGCATGGTCTCGCGGGCCCCGCGCCGGTGCAGGATGCGGTCGGTGAACACGTGCCCGCGCTCGAAGTCGGCGGCCAGCTGCACCTCGTCGATGGCCAGGAACGCCACATCGATGTCGCCCGGCATCGCCTCGACGGTGCACACCCAGTATTTGGCACCCGGCGGCACGATCTTTTCCTCGCCGGTGATCAGCGCCACCCGGGCATCGCCGACCTTGCCGCGCACCTTGTCGAACACCTCGCGCGCCAGGAGCCGCAAGGGCAGGCCGATCATCCCCGTCGGGTGGGCCAGCATGCGCTCGACGGCAAGATGCGTCTTGCCGGTGTTGGTCGGCCCCAGGACCGCTGTTACATTTCCTGCCGGCACCGGCAACTCCTGGGGTCGTGACCCAAAATCCGGCCCAAACCGGGCCACCCTGTTAACGATTGAAACACACGGCGAACAGACCCTGACCGAATCACCGACCCGTTAATTATTCCACATTTGTTCGCACAATCGGATTGGCTGAATTCCCGCAAAACCTCAACCGGCCACTGTCAGACGAGTTAACAGCTTTGACGGCGATTTCAAGCATCGCAGCCCGCAAGTGTTAACATCGCGGCTGAAGTCTGAAGCGATCCTTAATTCCCGCCACCGGTCTCGCCAGGGTATTCGCGTTAATATGTTCACACTAAGGAACAAACCGGAACACAACAGGCCCGAATCGCTGATGACCACCGATTCGTGGTTTGTTCACCGCTACATCTTGTGGTCGGCCGGCCTGCCGGCGCTAGCGTGATCGCCACCGATGGCCTTTTTGATGCCTCTGCGCGCCCGACTGTTAACCATTGTGCCGCAATGGTACAGGGAGCACGGGGCAGGGCAGGGCCGGCCGCACCGCCCGGTTTTTGCGGCAAACCTCACGCTGCATCTTGACGGGGCCCACCAAGCCCCGTATAGACCTGCCGGATTGTGGGTTCGGACTATGTCCGGGCCGGCTGAGCGGTGCCGAGGCACCGCGTTTCACTACCAAATTCGAGAACTGAATTCGAGATTGTCTGGAGGCTTCGAGATGGCCCGCCGCTGTGAATTGACCGGCAAGGACGTGCTGACCGGAAACAACGTCAGCCACGCGAACAACAAGAACCGCCGGCGCTTTCTGCCGAACATCTGCAGCGTTCATCTGCTCAGCGACGCCATGGGCCAGAGCTACGGCTTCAAGGTCGCCGCCAGCACGCTGAAGACGGTTGAGCATCGTGGTGGCCTGGACGCCTTCCTGCTCAAGTCGCGCAGCGACGACCTGTCTCTGAAGGCCCGCCGCCTGAAGCGCCAGATCGTCAAGAAGCAGCAGGCCGCCGCCGACGCCGCCTGAGCGCCACGCCCTATCGCCAGACGCTGAACCGTCGCTGCCCGGCCGCACCAGGCGCCGGCACGCCCCTTGTCACCCTCCTGCACCTCCGTTAGAAGGCATGCACTGCCTATTGCGTGTGGTGCAACGGACCCTTTTCCATGGCCAAGAAGAACAAACCCAACCGCCCCAAGGCGCGGCTGCCGCGCGGATTTGTCGATCGTTCGCCCGGCGACATCCGCGCCACCCATGCCATGATGGAAGCGATCCGCGAGGTCTTCGAGCGCTACGGTTTCGACCCCGTCGAAACCCCGATGTTCGAATACACCGACGCGCTCGGCAAATTCCTGCCTGACGCCGACCGCCCCAACGAGGGCGTGTTCTCGCTCACCGACGACGACGACCAGTGGATGAGCCTGCGCTACGACCTCACCGCCCCGCTCGCCCGCCACGTCGCCCAGAACATCAACGATATCCAACTGCCCTACCGCACCTACCGGGCCGGCTACGTCTTCCGCAATGAAAAACCGGGCCCCGGCCGCTTCCGCCAGTTCATGCAGTTCGATGCGGACACGGTGGGGGCGCCCAACGTTACCGCGGATGCCGAGATGTGCATGATGATGGCCGACACCATGGAAGCCCTCGGCATCGCCCGCGGCGACTACGTCGTGCGCGTCAACAACCGTAAGGTGCTCGACGGCGTCATGGAGGCCATCGGCATTGGCGGCGACGAGCACGCCGGCACCCGCCTTGCGGTTCTCCGCGCTATCGACAAGCTCGACAAGTTTGGGATCGAAGGTGTCCGCTTACTGCTTGGTGAAGGCCGCAAGGATGAGAGCGGCGATTTCACCAAGGGTGCGGGATTGGGTGATGAACAGGTATTCAAGATTCTTGTTTTGATTGATAACGAAGGGGGCTACGACGAGGGCACAGGAGTAATCACAAGCCCTGAAGGATATATGTACGGTGTGTCGGATGATTTAACTTCGGACGGCACAATTAATTTTGCCGAACAACTCGTCAGAATCCACTCACTCTTTGAGTCGAATGACAAGTATCAGGATGGCATGACGGAGCTTGCCGATCTCGCAGGCCTTGTCATCAATAGTGGTTATGCGTCCGACCGTATCAAAATCGATCTCACCTGCGTCCGTGGCCTCGAGTACTACACCGGCCCCGTCTACGAGTGCGAACTCCTCTTCGACGTCACCAACGAAAAGGGCGAGACGGTGCAGTTCGGTTCGGTCGCCGGGGGAGGGCGCTATGACGGCCTTGTCCAGCGCTTCACCGGCCAGCAGGTCCCGGCCACCGGCTTTTCCATCGGCGTCTCGCGCCTGATGACGGCGCTGAAGAACCTTGGCAAGCTGAACGACACCGGCACCCTGCCGCCGGTCCTCGTCTGCATCATGGACCGCGATGCCGAAAGCCTCGGCGGCTACCAGAAGATGGTCACCGAACTGCGCGACGCCGGCATCCGCGCCGAGCTGTTCCAGGGCAACCCCAAACAGTTCGGCAAGCAGCTGCAATACGCCGACCGCCGCGGCTGCCCCGTGGCCGTCATCGAGGGCGGCGACGAACGCGCTGCCGGCCAGGTCCAGCTCAAGGACCTGATCGCCGGCAAGATCCTGTCCGGCGAGATCGAAAGCCGCGAAGAATGGACCGAAGCCCGCGCCGCCCAGGTGAGCGTCCCGCGCACCGATCTCGTCGCCGAGGTCAGGAAAATCCTCGCGCAGTATCAGGGCTAGGACCATGCCCGCAGTTGTGAAAACCGACCCTGCCGCAATCTCCCCCCTCTCCCTCCCTGAGGGGGAGGGATGGGGAGGGGGTGCCGGGCGGTGCCGCGAACGCAGGCTTTGCACGTTTTCGCACCGCCGTCCCCCCTCCCTAACCCTCCCCCCGGAGGGGAGAGGGAACACCCATCCTTCTCCCCTGGCGGGAGAAGGTGCCCGCGCCAGCGGGCGGATGAGGGGGAGGCCGCAGATTACAAGACGCGCCGCCTTCGCCCCCCTCCCCCTTGTGGGGGTGAGGGCCGTTAGGAAATCGCTCCAGTGGAGCGATTCTAGGCCCGAACGATGGGGGTGGGGTCCGCGGCGGCTATCATACACTTCCGAGTTTGCGGATCGGCCCAAACCCCACCCGGTCATCGCTGGCGCGATGCCCACCCTCCCCGCAAGGGGGAGGGTTGAGAGGCACACACGCCATGCCCGGTAAATCCTCAAGCCAGCGCCGGGCGCTGGAGGCTCAGAGTGCCACCATCACCGCGGTCTTCGAGGCCGCCGGGTATGACTTCATCGCGCCTGACATCCTGCAGCCGGCCGATGTGTTCCTCGACCGCTCGGGCGAGGACATCCGCTCGCGCACCTTCGTGTTCACCGCGCCCGACGGCACCGAACAGTGCCTCAGGCCCGACCTCACCGTGCCCGCCTGCCGCTACCACCTGACCCATGCCCCGACACCCGGCCACGAGGCGCGCTATTGCTACTCCGGGCCGGCCTTCCGCTACCAGCCCGGCGGTGAAACCGCCGCCCATCCGCAGGAATTCGACCAGGCCGGCATCGAGCTGTTCGGCGCCACCGACGCCGGCGCGGCCGATGCGGAAATCCTCGCCCTTACCCTGAAGGCCCTCGAAGCCGCCGGCCTGACCGACTACACCGTGCGCACCGGCGACCTCGGCCTGTTCCACGGCCTGCTTGCTGCCATCGACATGCCCGAGCGCTGGCGCCGCCGCCTGCACCACCACTTCTGGCGCCCGCGCGCCTTCCGCGCGCTGCTTCAGGTGCTCACCGGCGCTGTGCCGCGCCCGCGCACCTCGATCTCACCATTGATCGACCGGCTTGAATCCGGCGCGCTGGCCCCGGCGGCAGAGCTTGCCGAGCAGACGCTGACTGCAGGCAACCTAGCCCTCGTTGCTGGGCGTTCCCTCGATGAGATCGCCGAACGGCTGGCCGAAAAGGCCGCCGACCGCATAGAGACCCCGCTCACCCCGCTCGACAGCGAACGCATCGATGCCTATCTCGCCGTGCGTGGGAACCCGAGCGAGGCGCTCGCCAGCATCAACGCCCTGGCCGACGATCTGGGTGGCGCGATGCGCGCCGCCGCCGGTGCCTATGGCACGCGACTTGAACACATGGCCGCCGCCGGTCTCGACAGCGCCGGTTTCGAATTCGCCGCCGTGATGGGCCGCGCGCTCGAGTACTACACCGGTTTCGTTTTCCAGATCGAAGTGCCGGATCCGGCCGGTGGCGTCATCGCCATTGCCGGCGGCGGGCGCTACGACAACATGCTGAGCGATATCGGTGCCGGCGAACCGGTCCCCGCCGTCGGCTGCGCCATCCACACCGAGCGTCTTGCCGCAGCCATTTCGGAGGGCGCGTCATGACCGGCAAGATCGTCATCGCCGTGCCGTCCAAGGGCCGTATGATGGAACATGCCGAAGGCCTGTTCGCCCGTGCCGGCTTCACGCTCAAGCGCACCGGCTCGGCGCGCGGCTACATGGGCCTGATCGAGGGGCTGGAGGACGCCGAGGTCGCCTTCCTGTCGTCCGGCGAGATCGCCCATGCCCTGCGCGACGGCAGCGTCGACATCGGCGTCACCGGCGAGGACCTGCTGCGCGAGACCATCGGCGATGTCGAAGCCTCCCTTGACATCATCTTGCGCCTCGGCTTCGGCCCCGCCGACGTCATCGTCGCGGTGCCCGAATGCTGGCTCGACGTCGCCACCATGGGCGATCTCGACGAGGTCTCTGTCGCCTTCTATGCCCGCCACAACAAGCGCCTGCGTGTCGCCACCAAATACATCGGCCTGACCCGCCGGTTCTTCGCCGACAAGGGCGTCACCGGCTACCGCATCGTCGAGAGCCTCGGCGCCACCGAAGGTGCGCCGGCGGCCGGTACCGCCGAGGTCATCGTCGACATCACCACCACCGGCTCGACGCTAAAGGCGAACCAGCTCAAGATCCTCGATGACGGCGTCATCCTGAAGTCCGAAGCCGTCCTGGCTGCCCGCAAGGACCTAGCCGCCAGCCCACGCATAGTTGATTTGAGGGACCGCCTCGAATCCGTACTGTAACAGGCATGTTACGCCGCGTGCTGATAACCCTCGGTCTGTTGATGGCGCTGGCCGCGACCGCCGCCTTCCTGGCGCCAAAGCTGATGATGGCGCGACACAGCTTCTCGCAGCACCCCGGCTTCGATGGCTATTTCAGGGCCAATCCGCCGGCCACCGAGTTGCCGTCGGCGCAGGATCAGGACCTGTTGCGCCGCCACCGGCCGCACATCTTCGCCAGCGCCAACTCGGCGCCGCCGATCGACTTCTACGCCGACTACATCGCTCATGGCGAACTGCGGCGCGGCAATGGTACGCTGATCGGCGCCAGCGTCACGCCGCAACTCCTGAATGCCCACAAAACTGACCCCGGCGTGGTCTTCACCCACATCCCGCCGCCACAGGAGACCGCGACGACGCATCCGGTGGTGTACGGCCGCATCGACCGCGCCACGTTCGACTTGGGCAGCGGGCCGGAACCGCTGACGCTCCTGACCTACAATCTGGTCTTCCGCCACTCCGGACTGCCGGCCGGCCTGCCCGCCTGGCAAGCCTGGCCTTTGTCTTGGATTGCCGATCTCGATGACTGGCACCAGCTCGATCACTACACCGCCGCCACGGTTGTTTTGGACAAGGCCCGGCAACCGGTCGCATTGATGCTGCAGCAGCACAACTATCACCGGACCTATCTGTTCGGCGAGGGCATCAGTCTCGGCAGCGACGGCAGGGCGGAAATCGACATCGCCGAACGCTCGAACGAGCTCTATCCGCATGCCGAGGCCCCCGGGGAACACCGGGCGGCATCATTCATCGATCCGGAATCGTGGCGCTACCTGATCGGTGCCAAGAACCGATATTTTTTCGTGGTCACCGACAGGACTGTTCCATCACGCAAAATTGACTATGAGCTTGGATTCCTCTCTCCCAGCGATGCTTTTTACACTTTTGCAGGCTTTCTCGGCGCGCGCCGCGCTCTGCCCGGCCGGGACGGGCCTCCGGGCGCAAACTACAAGACCCTGCCGCAATTCCTGCCGGTCGGAACGCAGCTGCCGCTTGGCTATTGGCGTGAAGGAAATAGAAACGATATCGGTACGTTAGAGGGTGCATTGGCCGGAAAAAGCAGCTATGTTGATTTTGCGGACAGACAGGCACGGGTCCTCAGAGCCAACCTGGCGTGCATCCGCCGCTGGCAGGGCGAATGTGCATTGCAATAGGCGGATCATGCACCGGAATCGCTTGACGGCATGGGTGTTTGCAGGTCATGTATGCATCCTGAAAAGGTGATGCCGGATTGTGCTGGACAAGGTGCCGCACCGGCTTGATTTGACGCATCGTTGCGTTATGTACGGCGCAGCACAAAGACAGAATTACTGGGCGGGAAAGCTCTTGCAGCTCGCTTTGTACGGACACTGTCTCAGGCTTCGTGGCCAATGCCCCCGGTCCCACGTTGCTATACGAGACGAGTCCGAAGACCGGGCGAGTTGCTTAGGCGGAGGGCCGTTTCGGGAAACCGGGACGGCCCTCTTGCCGTTTGCGCCCGGCAGATCGCCGTATCTTCGGAAACAAAAAAACCGCCCCGGTTTCCCGGAGCGGTTTCGATGTCCTTGACGGACGGTTGCTTGGGTGCGGCTAGAAGCCCATGTCACCCATGCCGCCCATGCCGCCGCCGCCCGGCATTGCCGGTGCCGGAGCGTCCTTCTTGGGCTTTTCGGCAACCATGGCTTCGGTGGTGATCAGCAGAGCTGCAACCGAAGCGGCGTCCTGCAGAGCGATGCGGACAACCTTGGTCGGGTCCATAATGCCTTCGGCAACCAGGTCGCCATAGGTCTCGGCCTGGGCGTCGAAGCCGAAGTTGCCGGCCTTCTCCAGAACCTTGCCGACGACGATCGAGCCTTCAACACCGGCGTTCTCGGCGATCTGGCGGATCGGTGCCTCCAGGGCGCGGGCGACGATCTTCAGGCCGGCCGCGATGTCGGCATTGTCGGATGACAGTTTCTGAACGGCCTTCTGGGCGCGCAGCAGCGCTACGCCACCGCCCGGCACGATGCCTTCTTCAACCGCGGCGCGGGTAGCGTTCAGGGCGTCATCGACGCGGTCCTTACGCTCCTTCACTTCGATTTCGGTGGCACCACCGACCTTGATCACGGCAACGCCGCCGGCCAGCTTGGCCAGACGTTCCTGCAGCTTCTCACGGTCGTAGTCAGACGTGGTTTCTTCGGCCTGGGCACGGATCTGCGTGCAGCGGGCCTTGATGTCACCCTTCTTGCCGGCGCCGTCGACGATGGTGGTGTTTTCCTTGTCGATGCGCACCCGCTTAGCCGTGCCGAGCATGTCGAGGGTTACGTTCTCCAGCTTGATGCCGAGGTCTTCGGAAATCACCTGGCCACCGGTCAGGATGGCGATGTCTTCCAGCATGGCCTTGCGGCGGTCGCCGAAGCCCGGAGCCTTGACGGCAGCAACCTTCAGGCCGCCGCGCAGCTTGTTGACCACCAGGGTGGCCAGAGCCTCGCCTTCGACGTCTTCGGCAATGATCAGCAGCGGACGCGAAGACTGAACCGTCGATTCCAGGATCGGCAGCATGGCCTGCAGGTTCGACAGCTTCTTCTCGTGCAGCAGGATGTACGGGTCTTCCAGTTCGGTGACCATTTTGTCGGCGTTGGTGATGAAGTACGGCGACAGATAACCGCGGTCGAACTGCATGCCTTCGACGACATCGAGTTCGGTCTCGGCGGTCTTGGCTTCTTCAACCGTGATGACGCCCTCGTTGCCGACCTTCTGCATGGCTTCGGAAATCATCTCGCCGATTTCGCTTTCGCCATTGGCCGAAATCGTGCCGACCTGGGCGACCTCTTCGGAAGACTTGATCTTCTTGGAGCGCTTTTCCAGGTCTTCGATCGCCACGGAAACCGCCATGTCGACGCCGCGGCGCAGATCCATCGGATTCATGCCGGCAGCTACGGCCTTGGTGCCTTCGCGCACGATGGACTGGGCCAGAACGGTTGCCGTCGTGGTGCCGTCGCCGGCCAGATCGTTGGTCTTGGAGGCAACTTCGCGCACCATCTGGGCGCCCATGTTCTCGAACTTGTCCTCAAGCTCGATTTCCTTGGCGACGGTTACGCCGTCCTTGGTGGTGCGTGGTGCACCGAACGATTTGTCGATAACGACGTTACGGCCTTTCGGGCCGAGGGTGACTTTCACCGCGTTGGCGAGAATGTCGACGCCGCGCAACATGCGGTCGCGGGCATCGCCTGCAAACTTTACTTCTTTGGCAGCCATTTCAAGAACCTCTCTTCAGGCGTGCAAACACAATCGACGAATAGGGAGCAAAAAAACCGCTCAGAACGCATGTTCTGGCGGTTACTGGATCACACCCATAATGTCGGACTCTTTCATGATCAGCAGCTCTTCGCCGTCGATCTTCACTTCGGTGCCGGACCACTTGCCGAACAGCACCTTGTCTCCGGCCTTGACGTCGAGCGGAATGATCTCGTTGTCGTCGCCACGTGCACCGTTGCCCACGGCAACGATCTCGCCCTGCATGGGCTTTTCCTGCGCGGTGTCAGGGATGATGATCCCGCCGGCGGATTTGGTGTCTTCTTCGACCCGGCGCACGACGACACGGTCATGCAAAGGACGGAATTTCATACCAGTTCTCCTCAACTCTAGAAGCTTTGTTACTTTGTCGAAGCTTTGATTGTCCGGACCTGCCCGCTCACGCCAGACCTCGTCCGGTTGGTGTGTTAGCACTCAGCTGTTGAGAGTGCTAACAACTGGCGAGTGAGATAGGTCGCGAAAGCGGTTGCGTCAAGGGTTCAGACGTAAAAAAAATCCAAATGCCTAACGGCGTTTCTCGCCGAATTGTTTCAGCATGTGCCGCGCAGCGCTGCAATGTCGGTCAACGCTTGCAGGACCGCGGCCAGGTACGCCAAAAGCGCTCTGGTCCTGTTTGGAGTCGCCGCCTTTTTCAAAGTCGCAACGGCCATTGTGCAAGGGTTCAATAGAACCTAGGATTCACTCGGGCGATTCGGGCCGCAAGGTTGGACAGCGGGGACTAAGAAGGGCAATGAGCCGCCGGCAGATTTTGGTTGCTTTCATTTTGGCGGGGTTTGGCTTTGCTGCGATCGTTCTTGCGGTCTACAGCAGCCTGGTCACCGCTGACCTGTCGGTGGCGCTGGTCGGCGCGGTGGCGTGCCTGGCCATGGCGCAGATGACATCCTACATATCGCGGGTCACGGAAAAGCAGGACGAACACCACCAGGTTCGCGACCTGATGGCTGCGGGAAACGGCCTGTCACGCGACATGTCGGTGATGCGCAAGCGCGTCGACCGTCTTGAAGGCCACATCTCCGCCGTTGCCGCCGGTGCCCGGGTCATGGAGGACCAGCAGGTTTCGGCCCTGCGTGATACCGCGTCCAGAATGCGCCGGAACAACCCTGGCGCGCCGGTCGCTCAGCGGGCTGCGACCCCCGGTCGTTCGGAGCCCAGACTGATTGCCCAGCCCGAAACGCATTCCGATATGCTGTACCTCGAGCCGGTCGTGCGTCTTGCGGACAACACCACTGTCTACTATCGCGCCCACATCGAATTTGCCCCCGGGGTGCGCTCTGCGGGCCTTGAGCTGTTCGAACGCGCCGCGCCGGTCATTCGGCGCCTGCAGGGCCGCGGCCGTGCGGTCGGGCTGTTCTGCCCCGTCGAATCCGCCCATCTGGCCGATGACGGCTTCATCGACCGCCTGGTGCAGTTTGTCGAAGCCAACCAGGACATTGCCGGCTCGCTGGTGCTCGACATATCGCAGCCGGACCTGGCCCGCCTGCAGCAGGACGGCCAGCGCGGCCTTGCTTATCTCGCTCAGTTGGGAGCGACATTCTCCCTCTCGCAGTGCCGGCTCAACGTGCCGGACCTGTCCGCCCTCAAGGCGCTGGGCTTCACGTTCCTGGATGCCGATGTCAGGCTGCTGATCGACGCCAAGCGCAATGCGCCATGTCCGGCTGCCGACGTGCTGGCCGAGGCGCGCCGTCTGGGTCTCAGCCTGATCGCCGCAGACGTTGTCAGGGACAGTGAACTGTCCTGGATTCAGGATGGCATCGACCTGGCCCGTGGTCACCGCTTCGCTGCCCCGCGCCCTGTGCGTCAAGATATCACGTCGCCGACCGATCGCCAGGCTGCAGCTTGACTCAAGCCCGTCCGCACCGCTAGCCACTTGCTCATGGATACGGCAGCACAGCATCATGACACCGCCAGCCCGACCGACGGGCACTGTGGCGCACGGACCTATTCCGGCCAATACCCGGTCTGGCTGTGCGACCTGTGGGGCGTCGTGCACAATGGCGAAGCGGCATTCGCCAAGGCCTGTCATGCGCTTGCGGCGCACCGGGACAACGGTGGTACGGTCATCCTGATCACCAACGCCCCGCGTCCGTCATCGGCGATCACACCCCAGTTGCGCGCGCTCGGGGTGGGCGAGGAGTGTTTCGATGCCATTGTTTCATCAGGCGATGCAACGCGCCACCTGGTATCACAACACACCGGCCGCAATGTCCACCATCTTGGGCCGCCCAAGGATTTTGCCCTGCTCGACGGGCTTCCGGTCAATTTCACCACCGCGGACGACGCCGAGGTCATCCTGTGCTCCGGTCTGCTGGACGATGAGAACGAAACCCCTGAAGACTACCGCGACATACTGGAAGGATTTCGCAGCCGTGACCTGCCGATGATTTGCGCCAACCCGGACAAGGTCGTGCGCAAGGGCGAGCGGCTGATACCGTGCGGCGGCGCGCTGGCGCAGATTTACGAGCAGATGGGCGGTGAGGTGGCGATGGCCGGCAAGCCCTATCCGCCGATCTATGATGAATGCTTGCGGCTGGCATCACTCCACCGCGGCGCGCCGGCCGATAAGCGCCAGGTGCTGGCGATCGGCGATGGCCTGTCGACCGATGTCGCGGGCGCCGCCGGATACGGCCTCACACTGCTGTTCATCGTCAACGGCATCCACGAATTCGAACTGGCCAAGCGCGGCCCGGCGGCTATCGAGGCCGCGATTCATGAGGCGGCACCTCACACAAGCCTTGCCGGCTTCATGCGCGGGCTGCAATGGTAGCCCTGACAACGACCCGAACCGAGGACTGAACCATGCCGGCGCAACCCAGTTTCTGCATCTCCGAGTTGGCGGTCGGCATGACGGCGAACTACGAAAAGTGCATCTCGCGCGAGGATGTGCAGCTGTTCGCCCAGGTCAGCGGCGACGACAATCCGGTCCACCTCGACGAGGACTATGCCGAGGGCACCATGTTCCGCCAGTGCATCGCCCATGGCATGCTGACCGGCAGCCTTCTGTCCAAGGTCATCGGCACCCAGCTTCCCGGCAACGGCACCATCTATCTGTCCCAGTCTCTGCGCTTTCGCGCGCCTGTACTGGTCGGCGATACGGTCGATGCCCAGGTTGAGGTCACCGCCCTCGACCGGGGCCGCAAGCGGGTCACGCTGGCCTGCGTGTGCAAGGTCGGCGACAAAGTGGTGCTCGATGGCGAGGCCGAAGTCATGGTGCCGCTAAAGGCATGATGGCCGGTTGATGCAGACACCGCAGCACACTCGCGCCATGGCCCGTCACGATGGGCTATCCGCCACCGATGCTTTCCCGCAAGGCGCCGCTGTCGCGATCGGTAACTTCGACGGCGTACATCATGGACACCGCGAACTGCTGCGCGTCGCGGCAAACGCGGCGCGTGCCCGGCAAAGCGCCTGGGGCGTGGTGACCTTCGAGCCGCACCCGCGCGACCTGTTTGCCCCGCACGATCCGGTGTTCCGCATCACTCCGGGCCCGGTCAAGGACCTGATCGTCGAAAGCCTCGGTGCCGACTTCGCCGTCACCCTGGCCTTCGATCACGCCCTTGCGGCATTGGAACCCGACGAATTCGTCGAGCGCATCCTCGTGCGGCAGCTCGCCGTCTCGCACGTCGTCATGGGCTA
The DNA here is from genome assembly GCA_965216335.1 of Aestuariivirgaceae bacterium. Lineage (GTDB taxonomy): Bacteria > Pseudomonadota > Alphaproteobacteria > Rhizobiales > Aestuariivirgaceae > JAHEJE01. The sequence continues at coordinate 3,672,954 of OZ244154.1, forward strand.
TGACTTTCATTTCGGGCGTGGCCGCAAAGGCTCGCCGCACACCATGCAGCAGCTCGGTGACCGGCACGGATTTTCCGTCACAGTCGTCGATCAGGTGACCGATGACGCCGGTCTGGCACCGTACTCTTCGAGTGGCATCCGCCAGGCGCTGCGCCATGGCCATATCAGTGAGGCCGCTGACCAGCTCGGCAACTGGTGGCTGCTCGTCGGCGAGGTCGTCATGGGCGACCAGCGCGGCCGCACCATCGGTTTTCCGACCGCCAACATTATCCTTGCCCCAGGCTGCGAACCGGCCGAGGGGATCTATGCGCTGCGGGTTCGCCCGGGCGATGGCGCAGGCGGGCCGGTCTGGCATGCCGCCGGTTACATCGGCAAACGCCCGACCTTCGAGACCGACCGGCTGTTCCTTGAAATCCACATCCTCGACTTCGACGGCGATCTCTACGGCCAAACCCTGGCCGTGGAGTTCGTCGACTTCATCCGCCCGGACCGCAAGTTCGGCTCGGTCGGCGAATTGACCGCACAGATGACCGCCGACTGCGCCGAGATCGCCAGTCGGCTTCAGGACGCCGAGAACCGCGCCCCACTCATGTCTGTTCTGGATCGAGCAGCCGGTGCAGATGCACGATGAAGTAGCGCATCTCGGCAATGTCGATCGTCTGGCGTGCCTTCATCTCCCAGGCTTCGTAGGCCTCAGCATAATTTGGATAAATGCCGACGAGATCGAGCTTTGAGATATCCTTGAACGTTATCCCGTCCAGCTCTTCCAGCTCGCCGCCGAAGACCAGATGCAGGAGCTGCTCGGCCTGTTCCGGTGTTTCCTTGTCCGACATAAATTGATCTCCCCGGTTGGTTCTCAGCGAATAAACCCGCGCGTGCGCGATACGATATCGTCGTGCAGCGTGCCGGCGCTGGCAACAAGGCCCCGCTGCCGCGTCACGCGCCCGTTGTAGCGCATCGCCTCGCCGGCAAATGTCGACACTCGACCGCCCGCTTCATGGACGATCAGATCGCCCGCCGCAAGGTCCCAGTCGGACTTGTCCCCGATCGCCAGCGTTGCATCGAACCGGCCTTGTGCCACCAGGCACAGCCGCAGCGCAATCGACGTCGTCATGCCGGTTTCCATGTCCGGCCACTCTGCCTGCCAGCGCTCCCTGCGCAGGGCCTTTCGGTGGGCCATCATCCGCGCGCCTGCCAGCCTGTTCCGCCCGGATGTCGTGATCGTCTCGCCGTTCAGCAGAGCTCCCGCGCCCAGCGCCGCCTGGTAGAAGTCACCGGTGGTCGGCGCATGCACCGCAGCCAGAACCGGCCGTCCGCGCTCGACCAGCGCCACCGATACACACCAGTTGTCGGACCGTTCCAGAAACGAGCGCGTCCCGTCGATCGGGTCGACCACCCACACCCTGTCGCGCTCCATCCGGTCTGTGACGTCTTCGTTCTCCTCCGACAGCCAGCCATAGTCCGGCCGGCTCCCGGTCAGCCGGTCCCTCAGCAGCTCGTTGACCGCCAGGTCGGCCTCGCTGACCGGTGTGCCATCCGCCTTGTCCCACGAGCTGACCGGCGCCTCGAAGTGCCGCAAGGCAAGCCGTCCGGCATCGCGCACCGCCTCCATGAGCAAGGCCCCGTCGCCTGCCGCATCTATCGCCACTGCATCAGATACCGGCAATCGTCATCTCCTCGATCCGGCAGGTCGGCGCATTGGTCGCGCCGCGCAGCACCAGGTCGTTTGCCGGCGTCAGCTGCCTGAACATGTCGGCGAGATTGCCGGCAATGGTGATCTCGCTCACCGGGTAGGCGATTTGCCCATCCTCGATCCAGAACCCCGCCGCGCCGCGGCTGTAATCGCCGGTCACACCGTTCACCCCCATGCCGATCAGTTCGGTCACCAGGAAACCCGCCTTGATTTGGCCGGTCAGGTCTTCCGGCGTGAGCTCGCCCGGCTGCATGTTGAAGTTGCTCGCCGAAGGTGACGGTGCGCTCGCGGTGCTGCGCGCCGCGTTGCCGGTCGGCGCTAGGTCTAGCTGGCGCGCTGTCCGCAAATCCAGCAGCCAGCTTTTGAGAACGCCCTCGGCTACGACATCCCGCCGTCTGGTCGCCAGCCCTTCGGCATCGAACGGCCTGGAGCCGAGCCCGCGCGCCATCCGCCCGTCATCGACTATCGTAACGTCCTTGCTGAACACCGGTTCGCCCAGCCTGTCTTTCAGAAAGCTCGTGCCACGCACGATCGCGCTGCCGTTGATGGCGCCGGACAGGTGGCCGAGCAGGCTGCTCGCCAGGCGCTGCTCGAACACCACGGGCACGGTTTGCGACTTGACCTTGCGCGGGTTGGCCCGCCGCGCCGTGCGCTCGCCAGCCAAACGCCCGATCTCCTCAGGCGCCGGCAGGTCGTCGAGATAAAGGGTCACCTGATAGTCGTAGTCGCGCGCCATGCTGGTGCCCGATCCGGCGATCATCGCAGCCGACACATCATAGAACGTGCGCTCATAGGCACCGCTGAAGCCGTTGCTCGCCGCCAGAGCAATCCGCCGACGTGCCATGTTTGCGCCGGCACCCGCCGAGGCGGCAACGCCCTTCACCCCGCGCCCGGCGGCCTCTGCTTCCAGGGCCATGCCGTGCAGCTGTTCCGTGGTCAGTTCCGCGCCGTCGGCAAGCTCCAGATCCGGCAAGTCTGACGCCAGCTGCTCCGCATCGGCCAGCCCGACAAAAGGGTCGCCCGGCGCCAGTCTGGCCATCGCGACGGCCCGCTCACACACGGTGTCGAGTTCGGCATCGTCGAACTTCGATGTCGAGACGATGGCCTGCGAGGACCCGCACAACACCCGCAGTCCGAGGTCGCAGCTCTCAGAGCTTGTGATCGCCTCGGTCTCGCCTTCGCGCACGCTCACCGAGGCGCTACGCCCATCCATCACCACGACATCGGCAGCATCGGCACCGGCCTTGCGCGCCTTTTCCACGGCGCGTATCGCAAGCTCGCGCAAGCTGTCCTGGGTCATATCGGGCATACGGTCTCTACAGCACCTGTTTGATGAGGGAATCGGCAACCGCTCCGGCGAATATAATCAACCCGAAGCTCCGGTTCGAGCGGAACAGCATCAAACAGCACTCCGGATCGTCCGTGTCGAGCCGGGCGAGTTGCCAGGCTGCATGCATCCCCGCCAGAGCGACGCTGATATGGAAAAACAATCCGGCCCCCGCCAGCCAACCGGCGGCATCGATCAGCACCAGCGCCAGGCCGAAGAAGAACGCCAGGTACTTGTGCGTCGCCGCGCCGAACTTCAATGCTGTCGACTTCACGCCGATCAGCATATCGTCTTCTGTGTCCTGGTGCGCGTAGATGGTGTCGTAGGCCAGTGTCCAGGATATCCCGCCGAGATACAGCACCACGGCAGCCCAGCCCAAACCGCCCGTCACCGCCGCCCATCCGAGCAGTGCCCCCCAGTTGAACGCCAGCCCGAGGAAGAACTGCGGCCAATAGGTAAAGCGTTTCATGAACGGATAGATCACCACCGTCACCAGCGAGGCAATCCCCAGCCAGATCGCAAATGTGTTGAACTGCAGCAAGATCCAAAATGCAATCAGCGCCTGCGCGACCAGGAACACCCAGGCCTTGCCGACGGAGACCTGCCCCGACGGGATCGGCCGCGAACGGGTCCGCGCCACCCGGGCATCGATGTCGCGGTCGACGATATCGTTGAACGTGCACCCGGCCCCGCGCATCAGGACTGCGCCAAGAAAGAACAGCACCAGCAGCCAGATGTCCGGCCAGCCGCCGCCCTGCGCGACGCCGGCCAGCGCGATCGACCACCAGCATGGCAGCACCAGCAGCCACCAGCCGATCGGCCGTTCCAGCCGCGCCATGCGGGCATAGGGCCGCCAGCTCTCCGGCAGCCAATGGTCGGCCCAGTGCCGCTTCACCGCATCGGCAACGCGGCCTTGTGTTGTCTCATCGCTCATGTCAAAGCACACATAGCGTGAATGGCAACGTCCGGCAAACGCGCATCTCGTGCGCTGCCGGAACAGCGAACCGGCAGGCCCATGAGACACCAGCCAGCGGAGAAATCCCCCCGATTGTTTGTTGCCGAACCGCTTTCGCCCGGCCGCACCATACCGCTGCCGAAAACCCAGTCGCACTACCTGGTCAACGTCATGCGGCTGGGGGAGGGCGATGCGGTCCGCCTGTTCAACGGCACCAGCGGCGAGTGGCTGTGCACCCTCAATGCCGCCTCCCGCAAGGCGGTCGAGGCGGTCTGCCGGGAACAATTGCGCCCTGCAGCACCGCTTGCTGACATCCATTACCTGTTTGCCCCGCTGAAATCGGCCCGCCTCGACTACATGGCGCAGAAGGCCACCGAGATGGGCGCTTGCCGCCTGCAGCCGGTGTTCACCGAGCGCTGCGTGGTGCACCGTGTGAACCTTGACCGGCTGCGGGCCAATGTTGTCGAGGCTGCCGAACAGTGCAACATGGTGGCGCTGCCGGAAGTCTGCGAACCGCGAAAACTGGCGCAGGTCCTGGACGGCTGGGATGCGGCCCGGCACCTGATCTTCTGCGATGAGGCCGCCGCGGCCGCAAGCCCGCTGGCAGTGCTGGAGGCCATCCCGCCGGTACCGCTTGCCGTGCTGGTCGGTCCCGAAGGCGGCTTCTCGTCGGCAGAGCGCGCCAGGTTGCTGGACATGGAAAACGTCCATCCCATATCGCTCGGACCCCGCATCATGCGCGCCGATACCGCCGCGGTGGCAGCTCTTGCACTGGTCCAGGCGGTGCTAGGCGACTGGCCCGCACATCAACCGGCTTGATCATTTCCACAACGATGTTTGACTTGCGGAACCGGCCGTTTCGGCTTTAGGTAGGTGCCCATCCAATGCCCACGAAAGGTCAACAGGCCGTGAGCGTCCCTTCTCCCGAAACCGCCGAAACCCGCGCCGTCATCGAAGACCCCCGGCAATTGGCCGGCTACCTCGAACAGGGCTGCAAACCGCGTCAGGACTGGCGCATCGGCACCGAGCACGAGAAATTCCCGTTTCTCACCGACACGCTGGAGCCGGTGCCCTACGACGGCGAACGCTCGATCCGCGCCCTGCTGGAGGGCCTGCGCGACCGTTTCGGATGGACCGAGGTGGCCGAGAACGGCAATGTCATCGGCCTGCACGACGCTGAGGGCGGCGGTTCGATTTCCCTCGAACCGGGCGGCCAGTTCGAACTCTCCGGTGCACCGCTGCACTGCCTGCAGCAAACCTGCGAGGAAGTGCACGAACATCTTGCCCAGGTGCGCGAGATCGGCGACCGCCTCGGCATCGGCTTTCTCGGCCTCGGCTTCCAGCCCTTGTGGAAGCGCGCGGACATTCCCGTCATGCCCAAAGGCCGCTACAAGATCATGCGCGAGTACATGGCCAAGAAGGGCAATCTCGGCCGCGACATGATGTTCCGCTCGTGCACCGTGCAGGTCAATCTCGACTTCGGCTCGGAAGCCGATATGGTGAAAAAACTGCGCACCTCGATTGCCCTGCAGCCCGTCGCCACCGCACTGTTCGCGGCCTCGCCGTTCACCGAGGGCAAGCCGAATGGCTTCAGGTCGTTCCGCTCCGAGATCTGGCGCGACACCGATCCCGACCGCACCGGCATGCTGCCGTTCGTCTTCGAGAGCGGTTTCGGCTTCGAGCAATGGGCCGATTATGCGCTCGATGTGCCGATGTACTTCGTCTACCGCGATGGCATCTACCACGACGTGTCGGGAGAGAGCTTTCGAGACTTTCTCGCCGGCAAGCTGCCGCAACTGCCCGGCGAGCGCCCAACCGTCAAGGACTGGTCGGATCACCTGACGACGATCTTCCCGGAGGTGCGCATCAAGCAGTACATGGAGATGCGCGGCGCCGACGCCGGCCCGTGGCGTACCCTGTGTGCGCTGCCGGCGTTCTGGGTCGGCCTGATGTATGACGATGTGGCGCTCGATGCCGCCGCCGAACTGGTCAAGGACTGGAGCGCTGCGGACCGCCAGGCCCTGCGCGACGAGGTGCCGGTCAGGGGGCTTAAGGCCGAAGTCGCCGGCCGCAGCGTTCGCGATATTGCCCGCGACTGTCTGGAAATCGCCCGCGTGTCCCTGCTCAAGCGCCGCAACGTCGGCTGCAAGGGCCGCACCGAAGCCCAGTTCCTCAACGTGCTCGACGAATACGTCAACACCGGCCGCAACTACGCCGATGAGTTGCTTGACCTCTACGAAAACTCCTGGGACGGCAACATCGAACGCGTGTTCCGCGATTTCGCATTCTGAGCCGGCGGTGTTTGCAGTGTGAACGATAAGGAAGCATTCAACCTCGACACGGCCCTGCGCCGGCGGATCATGGCCCGGCTGCAAAACCTTTCCGTACGAACCTGCGATGATCCGGCACTGCGCCATGCCGCCGTTGCCATCGTGGTCACAGCAAGCCGGGCAGGGGCTCCGGCCCATGTTCTGCTCACCCTGCGTTCGGCCCGTCTCAAGCGCCACTCCAACCAGTTCGCCTTGCCCGGTGGCCGCCTCGATGCTGGCGAGACAGAATGCACCGCCGCGCGTCGCGAATTGCACGAGGAACTCGGTCTTGAGCTGCCGGCCAGCGCGCTTCTCGGCCGCCTCGATGACTTTCCGACCCGCTCTGGGTTCCGTATCTCGCCATTGGTTTTCTGGAGCCCGCCCGATGCGCCGCTTGTGCCCGACCCCGGCGAGGTCGAGCAGGTCTTCCACATCCCGCTCGATGAGTTGAACGGCCCGGGCATTCCGATCCTCGAACAGGAGGATCACAGCGAACACCCGGTGCTGTCCTGCCGCCTGCCGTCAATCGGCTACCAGATGTACGCGCCGACCGCCGCCATCCTGTACCAGTTCCGCGAGGTTGCCCTGCGCGGCGAAGCCACCCGTGTGGCCCATTTCGGCCAGCCGCAGTTCGCCTGGCGTTGAGCCGCTCAACCGGCGGGCCTGGGTGGCGGTTCCGTTGCCTTGCCGGCCTGCACGCGCTGCCGGGTCCCCTCGCGCTGGCGGATCGAATGGCTGTCCGGCAACTCGCCGGCAAGTTCCTCAATCCGCAACCCATGCGTCTGCGGCACGATGCGTCCTTCGTCGCCGAGCCCCTGAAACCGCGGCCACACCGCATATTTCTTGCGCACCTGGTGGGGCTGATAGAGGCTCAAGGTATCCGGCGCGATGTCATAGTCGATGACCAGCGCCCCAGCTGCGCCAGCGGCGTCTAAGAGTTCGACCCCGGCCTGGGTACGGGCAATGATCGCGTTGGTGCCGGGATCGTCAATGCTGCCCTCGCGTGTCGGCGACCCTCCGGGCCAGGTATCTGCGGCGACGACGTCCGCCGCCTCGCCGATGGCGTCCGGGCAGATCTTGCAGCGGTGCGGCAACCGCCACTGGCTTTCATCCTCGCCCCAAAGATCGAGATAGTGGAACTCCCGAGCACCATCCACCGTTTCAACACGTGTCGGACCGGGGCAGCCGCGCCCGCGATAGCGCACGCCCGTCACCGCCGCCGGATCGATCCCGTTGCGAACATAGAAATCACGCATCGCTTCCGGTGGCTGAAACCCGCCGCACACCAGTGTCAGCCAATACTTCACCAGTTCATCGATCCGCCCGTCATGCCGGGCATAGTTGCGCAACGCCGCGATGTCGCACGGCTTGCCGATGAAGGCGAACGGCTCAGCCCGGTCCAACACCCGCTCGATGTCGACCAGCGGCGCCGCTGGCCCGTAGCGCGACCCAGCCGCTTCAATCACATCCGCCCGGGTGAAACTGAGATGCCGCTCACCGAAACTCGGCTCACTGACCGATGCCTTGACATGCAGAATGAAGTTCACCCGCCCGCTGTCCAGCAGATAGCCGGCCAGCGCACTCAGCACGCCGCCCGTCGCACCTTCGAACCGCACCTGCGGATCGCCGGCCCAGCCATGTACGATCCGCCGCCACGCACCCCAGACATTGTCCATCTTGGTCTCGCTGTCGATCAGCCGGGCCGGCAGTCCATCGACGCGCGTACCGGGGCAGGTGTCGTATATCCTGTCCACCGTCTCGTGATCGAGTTCGCCGGTGACGACCGGGCGCTCATAGCCCGTCGTCGTCTTGGTCACCTTGACCCTGTCCGGACCCGCCACCGCCTGGCACAGCCCACAGCCGGCGCACAAGCCCTGTTCGGCAATCGCCGACAACCTTTGCTCCGGTGACAAGACCTCATCCATCTCGATGCCCTCTGTTTCATCGTCCGGCGCACCCCGCACCGACCCGGATAGAAGCAAATCATCTCATCGACTATTGGAAAGCCGCTGTCGCATCAGCAAGGTACACCAGTCAGCAAAGCGAAAGCGAGGGCCGCCGGCACTATTCGGCTGCCATCAGCCCGGGCTGGTGCGCCGCGTCGCACAGGCTGGAACAGATATGGCGCGACAGGGCGGTGATCGCCTCGCTCTGCTCACCCGGTGCCCGCACGATACCAATCTCGAATTCACCGATCGGCGGAAAGCCTTCTTCCGGTGTCAGCACCCGCATGCCCGGACGCAGCACGATCTGCGGGATGGCGGCAATCGCCAGTCCGGTCGAAACCGCCGCCGCCACCGCGTTGGAGTTCGAGCTGGCATAGGCGATGCGGTAGTCCCGTCCCGTGGCCTCAATGGCATCGAGCGCCATCTGCCGCCAGACGCAGCCCTTGTGCGACAGCGTCAGGGGCAGGGGGTCCAATTCGTGCGCGCAATGGTTCGCCGACGTCACCCAGACCAGGGGCTCGCGCCGCATGATCTCATCGGCATCGGTCGGTCCATGGCAGGTCAGCACCGAAAGATCGAGTTCGTTGCGCCGCGTGCGTTCGGAAAGCTCGGTGCTGCCCAGGCATTCCACATCGACCTGCACCAGCGGGTGGGTGCGCGCGAAACGGGCGAGGATTTCCGGCAACAGCCGGTCGGCATAGTCGTCAGGCGTGCCAAGCCGTACCAGCCCGGTCAGCTCCGGCCGTGTGAAGGTCGCCACCGCTTCGTCGTTCAGACGGGTGATCCGCCGGGCATAGTCGAGCAGCCGCCCGCCATCCGCCGTCAGCTTGTTCTGCCGTCCGTCGCGGGCAAACAGCGGCCGCTGCACAACATCCTCCAGCCGCTTCATCTGCATGCTCACCGCCGATTGGGTCTTGTGAACCTCCTCAGCCGCGCGCGAAAAATTGCCCTGTTCGGCAATGGCAATGAATGTCTTCAGCAGATCGATGTCGAGGTTCGGGATCATCGCGCCCTCATAAGTCAACATTGGTGATGAATTATATAAAACATATTCATTTGATTGATCAATAGGGAAGGCGCATATTCACTTGAACAGGGCGCCGCACCGGCATCCGCCAACCCTCAAGAGCCGCATCATCAGCGGCGACTGACACGGGAAACACCATCTTCCGTGAACGATAGGAGTTTGATCAATGACACACATCGCCATCGACCGGAACATCGCCGTTCGCAAGCAGATCATGGGCAAGCCCGGCACAGGCTGGAGCCTGTCGGAACTCTGGCGCAACTGGAAAGCCCGCCGGCAGGTCAAGAGGCTGCAGGACAGGTCCGACCACCTGCTCGACGATATCGGTGTCAGTCGCGACGAACTGTCCTGGGCATCGCAACTGCCGCTGACGGTCAATGCCGCCCTGGCGCTCGAGGACCGCGCCTACCGGAGGCGCAAGGAACAGCGTCACATGTGGCTGTAGATGATCGCCAGCCTGCGCCGGCAGCCGCCGTCCCTCAACGGCTGCCGGCGGCCTGCTGTCAAGAAAGGCTCTAGCGCCGACCGATGCGCCGCTCGACGGAGTTCAGCAGATCATCGGCAGCGTTGCCGCCGCTGCTGCCGCGCCCGAGGAAATCGTCCAGCGCATCGCGGCCCTTGTTGAAGGCCTCTTCGTCATAACTCATATCGGGCTTTTCAGCCTTGTACTGGCCGCGCCTGCCACCGCCGCCCAGGATTTCGCCGAGAATGTCGGTCAGCCCGCCTCCTCCCGGCGAGCGTTGTGCCGTGCCGCCACGCCGGCCGCCGCCCAGAATGTCGCCGAATATATCTTCAAGACCGCCGCCGGGAGCCGGTTGCCGGCGCTGGCTGCCGCCGCCGAGAACGTCGCCGAGGATATCTCCAAGTCCGCCCCCGCCACCTGATTGCGGTTGCGGTGCGCGCCGTGCACCGCCGGTCATCTTCTTGGTGATCGCGCCCATCACCATGGAGGCGATGATCGGCAGCAGCTGCTTGAGGATCGCACCGCCGATGCCGGTGCCGCCGGCCGCCCGCATCGCCACTTCGCGGCTGACATCCTTTGAACCGAACACATGGCCGAGAATGGCGTTTCCGTCACCGGCCACATTGGAAAACTGCACCGCATCCGGTTCATCGAGATAACGGTCGTGCCGGCCACCCTGCAGGGCGCGCAACAATTCCGCCATGCCTTCTGGCGAATGTGCATTGCGGCGAACGCCGGCGGCCACGGCTGGCGCCAATTGCTCGACGGCAGCGCGTGTCTGGCGTTCATCGAGGCCGAATTGCCGACCGATCGATTCCAGCCCGCGCCCGTTGTGTGCCGATGCGATGATGTCCAGCAGTTCCATGGTAGTGTGCTCCCTGTTGGTCGCCGATGAAGTATCGGCAAGAATTGCAATCAGTCTAACCTTTCAGCAGGTCTCCCAGCAAATCATTCAGACTTGGTGAGTTGGTTCGCCGCTTGCGCGACCGGCTGGTGCGTTTTCTGCCGAAGATCGAACTCAATGTGGTGCGCCGCCGTCGCGTGCGCTTGCGCGTCACCGCCTGCATGAAGCCTTCCTTGAACCCGGTGATGATGGCGTGCAGCATGCTGGCAATGAAACCGCGCGGTGGTTCTTCATTTTGCCCTTCGACCAGCGGCATTTTCAGCATCCGGTTGCGCCGCGCCATCGCGGCCAGGGTCAACGGCGCCGCCAGGGTCATCATCCGCTCGAAGGTCTCGGTCTTCAACCTGTCCGGTGCGCCGATCTCGCGTGCCCGCGCGCGGGCCTTTTCCACCGATCCGTAGGCGATGGTCAGGATGTCCTCGCCATCGTCCACCGCATCGCGGCCAAGCAGTTCGCCGGGCTTTTCGAGATATTCGTCGCGGTCCTCTTCATCGAGTACGTCCATCAGGTCGTCATAGCGCTCGGAGTCCGTCACCAGCCCGGCAATCGCGCGCGCAACATCGCGGCTCAACAGGTTGAGGGCGACCCGCGCCGCCGCCTCGTCGGTTGCAGCCGCCATGGCGAATGTCTGCACAAGGCCGCCGTTCTGCGCAGCCTCGACAACATCCATGATCGGGTTGTGTTCGTTCGTCACACCGTTCGATGTAGGCATGAATTACTCGCAATTCAATTCATTCGCGCGACAGCCGGTGAACCAGCCGGTAGGCTGCCGCAACGGCGGCGATGCCGAAAATCACCGAGCCGGCGACACTGCCGATGATGACCCCGAGCGCGCCACCCCAGTGTGCCCCGAGCCAGATGAACGGAATCGTTCCTATGGTTGCCTTGCCCCAGTTGAACATAGTCGACCAGTGCGCCCGATGCAGATTGTTGAACGCCGCCTGAGCCACGAACTGCGCCCCGGCAAACACCCATGTGATTGCCAGCCACGTGCAGTAGAACGTCACCAGCCCGGCGGTTTCCGGCGTGGCCTGGAACCACGCCGGGATATGCCCGCGCAGCAGGAACAGCAGCGCCGATGTCGCGATTGTGTAAAGCGCGCAAAACAGCAGGGCATCCCGCAGCGTCTGCAACACGCGGTCATACAGTCTGGCTCCGAAGTTCTGCCCTATGATCGGCCCCACCGCCCCGGACAGCGAGAAGATCACCCCGAACGCCACCGGGGTGAGCCGGTTGATGATCGCAACCGCGGACACCACATCGTCGCCATAGACCGCCGATGCCCGGGTCAGATAGGCGATTGCGAACGGCGTCGCCAGCTGCGTCATGATCGCCGGCCCGGCAATCGAAAAGATCGGTCTGCAGTCCGCGATCAGCGCCGCCGGCTGCGGCTTCACCAGGAAATGGTGCTTGCCTTGCAGGCCGTACAGGGCGATGCTGAACGAAGCGACATTGGCGCAAACCGAGGCCAGCGCCGCCCCCCTTATTTCAAGCCCCAGGCCGAAGATGAAGATCGGGTCGAGCACCGCGTTGACCACCGCCACGGCCAGCGTCGCGTAGGTGGCCCGCCTGGCGTCGCCGATGGCCCGGAGCACGAAATTGCAGGCAATCGCCCCGGCCAGCAGCGGGAACCCGGCCACCAGGATCAACAGATAGGCCTTGCCCTGCTCAAGTGCCGCTCCGCTTGCGCCCAGCAGCTCCAGCACCTCGCCGGCAAACAGCCCCATGCCCGCCGTGATGACCAGCGACACCACCGCCGTCACGACCAGTGCGCTGGTGGCGAACCGGCGCGCTGTCTCCCTGTCACCGGCCCCGATATTGCGCGCCACATGCGCTGCCGCAGCGATGCCGAGACCGATGCTCACCGACAGGTTGACGAACGCCGCCGTGCCGGCAAATCCCACTGCGGCGGTAATCTCCGGCTTTTTCAGCAGCGCCAGGAAGAACAGGTCGGCCAGGTCCACCACGAACAGCGCCATCAGCCCGATCGCCCCGGTCATCGTCATCACGATGACATGGCGCATCGTCGACCCGCTCACAAACCGCGCCGTCTGCTGTCCGGCCGGCCTCGTCGGACGCCGGGCTGTTGCAGCACTATCAGTCTTGTCTGACGGGATCGGCAATGGCGGCAAGTTCCTTCTTGAGAGCCTGTAAGGTCGGAGCCGGGCGCGGCATTCGTTCCGCAACGCTGCAGGCAAATCCGCTCCTGCTTATACTGATGCTGGGGAAAGGACTAGTGGATTGGTTCAAACAAAAGAGACTGTTTTGACGGAACAGTCGTCATTCCGGCGAAGGCCGGAATCCAGGAGTATATCAACGAATTCAAACGCTTGCCACACGAGACCCCGGCCTTCGCCGGGGTGACGCGTTGGGTCGCAGTCGCAGGCGTTTCGTTCGGAACCACTAGCGGGGCTTCTTCTTTGTCGCGCGGGATTTCGCCGCCCGGCGCAGCTTGGTGGCCAGCCGGGCACCGCTTTGGCTCGGCCGCTTCTTGGGCCGGCTTACCCGCGCGGCCTTTCTTTCACTACCTGTCTTGGAGGCGGCTGCATCGGGATCTTTCTCTTGCCTGGGCTTCGCCGTTTTGGAGCTGTCATCATCAGACGTTTTACGTTCCGTTTTTGCATCGGCATTGGCGTCGGCATCGCTGGAGTCTTGATCACCGTCCTCCTCAGCCTTGTCGCTGGGTGTCTTGCTGACGCTTTCCTCCGGCTCGGTTTCATCCTGGGGCTTTTCAGCCGCCGCAGGTTGCTTTTCCGATTTTCTCGCCTTGCGCCTCGTGTCCGCAGGCCTTTCATGTTTCGGCGCTTCGGCTTGTTCAGCGCGTGCCGGGCTGGGCGCATCGTCTGCGTCATCACCTTGTTCCGGCGCACCGGACTGTCCGGCATCTTGCGAAACAGCTGCGGCACTGCCGGTTTCTTGATCGTCCGCCGGAAGTTCGTCATCGGCAAAGCTGAATGGCACTGCCGGTCTAGCGGTGCGCTTGAGGTGTTCGTCCTCCGGCCAAATACTGTCCGCCTCCGGTTCTTCCGGCATCCGGGGTCGCGGCACCGATGCCGCCTCGGTCGCCGTGCTGGCCGGCGGAGAGGGCCGAGCCGGTGCAGAAGCCGGCCTGGCGGGTGCCGGGTCCCGCTCCGGTTCCGGTCGGCGCGTGACGGTTTCGGGCAGGTCCGGTGTGTATTGCGGCGGCGGCGGTGCCCCGCGCAGCATGTCCCAAATCGCCTGGCCGGCGTTCGCACCGGTGCCGGCCTGGCTGTAGGGAACGCTGCCGAGCGCGGCGATCACCTGTTGCGCGCTGACCGGAACGCCGACGAAGAAGCCCTGTGCGAAGTCGCAGTCGAAGGCCCTAAGCTGTTCGAGCTGATCGGGGTTTTCCACGCCTTCGGCGATCACCTGCAGATCGAGATCATGCGCCATCAGAACGATCGACTCGACGATGATGCTGTTCCTGTCGCTGTCGCCCTCGTGGTTGATGAACGCCTCGTCGAGCTTCAGGGTATCGAACGGCAGCCGCCTCAGATGGGCCAGGGCGGAATAGCCGGTGCCGAAATCGTCGCACGCCACGCTGACCCCCTGATCCTTGATCTGCTGCAGCAACTGGATGGCCAGTTCCGGGTTCTGCATCAGCATGGATTCGGTCAGCTCCAGCTTGAGCGTTTCGGGCCGCACACCCTCGCGGGTCAGGATCGAGCGGATATCCTTGACCAGAGCGAAGTCAAGCAACTGTTCGGACGCCACGTTGACGCTGACGAACAGCGGATCGCTCGGCCTGAAGGCCCGCTGCCATATGCCGAGCTGGCGGGTCGCCTCATGCAGCACGAAATGGCCGATAGCCTTGATCTGCCCGCTTTGCTCGGCTAGCGGAACGAAGCTTCCCGCATCCAGAAGCTCGCCGTTCGGGTGCTGCCAGCGGACCAGTGCCTCAAAGCCGGCAAGCTGGCCATCCGCAACCCGCATGATCGGCTGGTAGTACACAACCAGTTCGGACCGTTCCAGGGCCCCCTGCAAGTCCTGCTCGCGCACCGCGAGCGCCACCGTTTCCTCGCGCATCCGCGGGGAAAAGAACACCACTTGGTTGCGGCCCAGCCGTTTGGCTTCGTAAAGCGCTATTTCGGCATCCTTGAGCAGATCCTCGGGACGCTGCATGGCGTTCGACTGACCGGCCACGCCGATGCTGGCGGTCACGAACACCTCGCGCGGCCGCAGGTTCACTGGCTCGGCCAGTGTGTCGCGCAATCGTTCGCACAAAGCGGCCACATCGCCCGGCGGAGCGTCCGGATGCAGCAGGACCGCGAATTGGTCGCCGGGCAGTCGTGCGACCGTGTCGACAGGCGACATGAACTGCGCGATCCGGCGGGCCGTGACATTAAGCAGGCTGTCGCCGATTTCATGCCCCAGGCCATCGTTAACGGCCTTGAACCGATCCAGATCGACGATGATGATGTGCACCGCTGCAGCCGGCCGCGCCAGCGACATGGCAGCCCTCAGCCGGTCCATGAACAGGGCCTTGTTCGGCAGCCCCGTCACCCGGTCATGCACCGCATCGCTGAGCAGGCTCTCCTGGGCGCGCTTTTGCGCCGTCACGTCGGCCAGGGTGCCGATCATCCGCGACGGACCGCTTGATCCGGCAATTGCCCGGGCCCGCAGTTGATACCAGCGGTAGGCGCCATCGGCCCGCCGCAGCCGGAAGTCCTGCCCGAATGTCCCGCGCCCGCGGCGCAGCGCACTTTCGATCGCCGCCTTGTAGGATACCCGGTCGGCCGGGTGGATGAACTCAAGCCAGCTGCGGGTGTCCTGGTCGTCCAGCGTGCCCGGCGGCCAGCCGAGCGCCCGCGCCACCTCCTGGCCGATGTGCAGGTCATCCTCCACCAACTGCCAATCCCACACGGCCAGCTCCGATCCCGCCAAAGCCAACGCCCGGCGGCCGGAGTCATCGTGGAAGTAGCGCGCCCCCGAGGCCTGCCCGAACGCGGTCTGCACCAGCACGAAGCCCATTGTGACGAGAACCAGAACGAGCCCGGCGGCAAGGGTCGGCAGCAGGTAGCCGCTGTCGATCAGTTGCAGGCAGGTGACCGCCGCGACAACCGTCCAGGCCAGCAGAAGCACCGATGGCAGCAGCGCTGACAACGCCGATTCGACACCGCGCTGCCACAGATAGAACACCACCGCCGTGCCGGTCAGCACGACGCCGGCGAACCCCAGCCGTGCCGCCGTCAGTGCCAGCGCCGGCTTGTACAGCCCTGTTACGGCAATCGCGAGACCCGCCAGTGCCGCCAGCACGAACACCATGAACAGGATGCCGGATCGATGCCGAAGCTGCAGCAGAGATACGAACAGCGCCGCAGCACCGGTCATCATCAGGCCCTCTGTCAGGGCGCGCAGTCCCGGCGCGGTTACCAGATCCTGAAACGCCAGAAGCCAGCCGGGCAGCGGGCCCAGGTTCAGGAAGGTAAACAGGATCGCGCTCCAGGCGAACAGTGCAGCACTCGGAAACACCAGGAGAGGGCGGACGATGAACAGGCAGATAAAGCCGATGGCCAGCAACATCGCGATGCCGAACACCACGCCGCGAAAGAACGAAAAATGCCGCGCCCTGGCATCGAAATCCGCCCGCCGCCACAGCCGCACCCCTTTGATTGTCTCGCCCGGAAGCTCGATGGCATAAGTGACGGAGTCGCCGGGCGCCACGGTCAGCGCGTAACTGTCGGAGGAGTCGCCTGCCAACCGCACGGCCGGCTGGGCCTGCGACGCCTGGATGCCGGCAATCAGACTGCCGTCCGGTACGATGTTGAACACGCCGGACCCGGCAAACCCCTGCCGCGGAATGGTCAGCACCAGTGCCTGCGGCTGCAGTTCCGGGTTCTTCAGCGAAAACACCACCCAGCTGTGATCATCGCCGGGCCGGCGGGCCTGCAGAGACATCAGCCGCTTGCTGCCGTTGGCATCCGGCGGCAACTCGATCACCGCGCGCGGCGTCGGACTCTTGACCAGCTTGAGCACCGGCAGCAGATCGACACTCGGCGCCTTGAACGCCGCGTTTACCACATGCTCGTTCGCCGCCGCGGCCGGCAGATTACCGACGCAGGCAATCGCCGCCGCCAATAGAATGAGAAACAGCCGTGCTCGGATCATAAAGCCCTGGTATCCAACTCCCCGCAGGATGCCCATACCTATCTGGCTGGGTGCACCAAGGCAAGATAATGGTAAGATTCGATCTACTGTGTCTTCTCTCTTTGCCGTCTTATCCTGCATCGCGCCGCAACAGGGCGAACAGCACGTGGTCGCGCCACTTGCCGTTAATCTTCAGGTAGTCGCGGGCCAGGCCCTCGCGCTCAAAGCCGCTTGACATCAGCAGCCGCATCGACGGTTCGTTGGACGGCAGGCAGGCTGCCTCCAGCCGGTTCAGGTTGACGTCGCCGAAGGCATGCGGAATGAGTGCTGCCAGCGCATCGCCCATGTAGCCCTGATTGGCATGGGGCTCGCCGATCCAGTAACCCAGCGAACCCGACTGCGCCACACCGCGGCGGATGTTGGAGATCGTCACCGCACCCAGAAGGTCTTCGTTGGCACTGGAGAAGATGAAGAACGGATAGGAGACATCCTCGCGGATGTCGCGCATGTAGCGCCGGATCCGATAGCGGAATGCCGACCGGGTGAGGTCGTCATGCGGCCACAGCGGCTCCCAGGGGGTCAGAAACGTCCGGCTGGCGGCGCGCAGCTGTGCCCAGGTCGCATAGTCGCCCATTGCCGGAACACGCAGATAGACCGATTTGCCGGTCAGCACGCAGCGGGCTTCGGGAGGTGGAATGTGACGCAAGAATGCCATGACTGGATCCGTTTGCCGGGCACGGGCCGCCGGCCGTGTCCTGTCAGTTGAACCTGGCGGCTATCTTAGCGTAGGAATCGAGATGCGAAAGGTCTCCCGCCGCGCCCATTGCCAGTTGCCGGCCGGTAAAAGCAGTTTCGGCCATTCTCTGAAGCTGTTCCACGTCGATACGTTCGATGCGTTCCAGCATCGCCGGAATGTCCCGCACCTCGTCGAAAGCCTGCAGTTGGCGGGCGATCTGGTCGGCCCGGCCGGCAGCACTTTCCAGGTTCATCACCAGCGCCGACTTGATCTGCGCCTTGGCGCGCTGCAGCTCTTGTTCGGTAATGCCCGCGCACACCGACAGCATGACGTCGCTGGTCACGCCGATCAGTTCATTGACCCGGTCCGGCGCCGTCGCGGCATACACCGAAAGCAGGCCGCTGTCGGCATAGGCCGAGGCGAAGGCGAACACCGAGTAGCACAGGCCGCGCTGCTCGCGCACCTGCTGGAACAGCCGGGATGACATTCCGCCGCCCAAGATGTTTGCCAGCAGTTGCAGCGCGTAGATGTCTTCGTCGCGATAGCTGAGGCCCGGAAATCCCAAAACGACATGCGCCTGATCAACCGGCTTGGCCCTGCTCTCGAGCCCGTTGAGGAAGTCCGGCGCCGCCCAGTCGCCGCCGGCGCTTGGCTCGACCGCACCCAGCCTCGCCGCAGTCTCGGCAACAAGGCGGTCATGGTCGATATGGCCGGCAGCGGAAACGACAATGCGTCCGCCGGCATAGTTGGCGTCGCGGTACCGGCCGATCTCTGCGCTGGAATGCGATTGCACCAGGTCCGGTGTGCCAAGAATGGACCGGCCGAGCGGATGCGCACCGTAGGCCGCCTGCTGCGCCAGGTCGAACACCAGATCGTCGGGTGTGTCGAGAGCCGCCGCGATCTCCTGCAGGATCACGTCCTTCTCGCGCGCCAGTTCGGCCTCGTCGAACACCGGGTCGGTCAGGATATCGCACAAAATGTCGAGCCCGAGCAGCCAGTCATCCTTGAGCACCCGGGCGTAGTAGGTCGTTGTCTCCATGGCCGTCGAGGCGTTGATTTCGCCGCCCGCCGCCTCGATCTCTTCGGCAATCGCCAGCGCCGAACGCCGGCCCGTGCCCTTGAACGCCATGTGCTCCAGCAGATGCGCGATACCGTTCTGCTCCGGCGCCTCATCGCGCGCCCCGGCCCGCACCCAAATGCCCAGTGCCGTGGTCTCCAGATGCGGCATGGCGTCGGTGACAACACGAATGCCGTTGTCCAGCGTCGAAATCTGCACCGTCATGATATGCGCGGCCTCACGATCCGGCCCGTCCGGCGATGTGGTCGCGCACGGCGGCAAAGTCGTTGGCGACCACCTCGAAGCGTTCAGGACGCTCCAGCAGGTCGTCGAGATGAGCCGGCAATGCCGGATGCACGCCTGAGGCGGCCGCGACGGCTTGCGGAAACTTGGCCGGGTGCGCGGTGGCCAGCGTCACCATCGGCGAGGCCGTCTTCATGTGCTGCCGGGCGACCGTATAGCCGACCGCGCTGTGCGGATCGAGCAGTTCTCCCGTGCCGGCCCGCACGGCCTTGATGGTCGCCGCCGTGTCCGCCTCGCTGCACCGTCCGGAACTGAAATCCGCACGGATCGCCGACAGCGCAGGGGCCGGAACCGTGAATGCGCCCGACTGGCGCAGGCCCTGCATCATCGTCGTCACCGCCGCGGGGTCGCGCCCGCAGGCCTGGAACAGCAGCCTTTCGAAGTTGCTCGACACCTGAATGTCCATCGACGGGCTGGCCGTCGGTTCGACACCGAGCACCTCGTAGCGACCGGTTTTCAGCGTGCGGTGAAGGATATCGTTGACGTTGGTCGCAATCACCAGGCCGTCAATCGGCACCCCCATCCGCTTGGCCACGTAGCCGGCGAAGATGTCGCCGAAATTGCCGGTCGGCACGGTGAAGCTCACAGCCCGGTCCGGCCCGCCAAGCGCCAGCGAGGTGGTCACGTAGTAGACGATCTGAGCCATGATGCGGGCCCAGTTGATGGAGTTGACACCCGCCAGGTTGTGCCGTTCGCGGTAAGCTTTGTCGCCGAACAGTTCTTTGACGATCGCCTGGCAGTCGTCGAAATTGCCCTCCAGCGCAATGTTGTGCACGTTGCCGCTGTCCACCGTGGTCATCTGTCGGCGCTGCACGTCGCTGACCCGGCCATGCGGATGCAGGATGAAAACCTTGCAGCGCGTTGACGCCTTGAATGCCTCGATCGCCGCCCCACCGGTGTCGCCGGAGGTCGCACCGGCGATGACGGCGGTCTGGCCGCGCTTTTCCAGTGCCCAGTCCATCAGCCGCGCCAGCAGTTGCATTGCGACATCCTTGAACGCCAGCGTCGGTCCGTGGAACAGCTCCAGCAGCCAGTGATTGGCATCGAGCTGCTTCAGCGGCGTTACGGCCGGGTGGGCAAACCCGGCATAAGCTTCGCCGATCATCGCGCGCAGCTGCTCATCCGGCATGGCGCCGGCAACAAACGGCTTGAGGA
Source organism: Aestuariivirgaceae bacterium (assembly GCA_965216335.1). Taxonomy (GTDB): domain Bacteria; phylum Pseudomonadota; class Alphaproteobacteria; order Rhizobiales; family Aestuariivirgaceae; genus JAHEJE01. Next base: position 3,692,937 of record OZ244154.1, read on the forward strand.
CGGCAAATGCCACGTCCGCGTATGGCTTGCCGCGCAGGGCGCGCAATTCATCCTGCGACAGCTGCGGCCAGGTTTCGGGCACGTAAAGCCCGCCATCACTGGCCAATCCGGCCAGCAGGGCATCCTCGAACCCGACCACCGGTGCCTCACCGCGCGTGCTGAGATATTTCATTGCTGCATTCCCGTTGTCGCAGGCTAGAGATAGCGCGCCGTGAGATGGCGCCTGAAGGCATCCGTGCCGAGCGGTTTTCCGGTCGCACGTTCAATGAGCGCGCTGGTGCCGTACCGGCTTGCCTGGGCATGAATATTCACTTTCAGCCAGGCGATCAATGTTTCAAAGCTGCCGTCGGCCAGTTCTGCCTCGATGCCCGGCTCGGCCTCGTTCGCCGCCTCAAACAGCTGCGCGGCCGTAAGCGCCCCGAGCGTGTAGCTCGGAAAGTAGCCGAAAGCGCCCGACGGCCAATGGATATCCTGCATGCAGCCGTCGGTATCGTCGGCAGGCGCGATGCCGAGCAACTCCTGCATGCCGGCGCGCCAGGCGTCCGGCAGGTCCCTGGCGCGCAGCCGACCGGCAATCAATTGCCGCTCCAGCCGGTAGCGCAGCAGGATGTGCATCGGGTAGGTCACTTCGTCGGCGTCGACACGGATCAGGCCGGGCTCGACCTTGCGATAGATCGCCTTGATGTTGCCGGCTGCCCAGGTTGGTCCGCCGCCGCCGAAGGCGTCGCACAACTGCGGCGCCAGCCACGAAAGAAACGCGTCCGAGCGTCCCGCCTGCATTTCGAACAGCAGCGACTGGCTCTCGTGCATCGTCATGCCGCGGGCGCGGCCCACCGGCTGGGTGATCCACGCGCGCGGCCGGTTGCGCTCGTACTGCGAATGGCCGGTCTCGTGGATGATGCCCATCAGGCTGGAGGTGAAATCGGTCTCGTCATAGCGCGTGGTGATGCGGCTGTCTTCGGGGATGCCGCCGGAGAACGGATGGTGGCTGACATCGAGCCGGCCGCCGTCGAAGTCAAAACCGATGCGGGCCGTCACCATGCGCCCGAACCGTTCCTGCGTTTCAATGGCAAACGGACCTTCGGGACGCACCGGCTCACCGGCCTGGCGCTGGCGCTCGACCACCTGCGTGGCGAGGCCGGGAAGCCATCCGGTCAGGTCTTCGAACAGCCGGTCTATGTCCTCGATCCGGCTGCGCGGATCAAAGCAATCCACAAGGGCCTCGTAGGGCGACAGGCCCAACGCCTCAGCCTTCGCACCGGCGGCATCGCGCGACAGGCCGATGACGGTGTCCAGTTTCGGCGCCAGGCTGGCGAAGTCGTTGTCCGCTCTGGCGCTGCGCCAGGTCATTTCACAGTCGTGGCGGGCATGGGTCAGCGCCTCGACGAGTGTCGCGGGCACGCTGCTGGCATGCAGCCAGTCGCGGCGCATCTCCTCAAGGTTGGTGCGGTCCCAGCCATCGAGTTTCTCCGCTTCGGCTTCCGCCTCCTCCAGCAGATCGCCCATGTCCGGCGCGGTGATGATTTCATGCTCGAGAACGGCCAGCGTCGCCATGTGCCGCGCCCGGGCCGCAGCACCGCCCGGCGGCATCATGACGGCCCGGTCCCAGCCCAGAATGGCGCCGGCCCCGGCAATGTCGGCCATGCGGGCAAACCGGGTCTTCAGCGTTTCGTAGGCTCGCGTCATGGCTGCCCGGCCTCCCTTCGGGTCTTCCGCCAATAGGCGACCGCGACAACCGCGAGCACGCCGGCAAGCGCAAACCAGGTCAAGGCATAGTGGAGGTGGTTGTTGGTCACCCTGGTATTGAGCGGATCGATCACCGGCAGCCCGGCGCTGCCCGGCTCGCCGCCCGGTTCAAGCTGCAGGAACACCGGCAGCATGGCCGCATAGCTGTCGGGCGCAACGAAGCCGAGATCGTCCGGAAACGTCGCACTCATCGCGGCGATGTCGTAGCTGTACCAGCGGTTGGACGCCGGGTCGTTGTCAGGGATAAACAGCCCGCCGCTGTCGCCGTGCACCCGGACATATCCCGAAATCCGCACCGGTTGCGGCCACTGTGTCCGGGGTTTGGTCTTGATGCCGGGCGTGAGCGCCGCAACCCGCACGCTGTGCGGGCGTGCCGCCGGTTCTTTGTCCTCATCTGGCACAAAACCGCGGTCGGCCAGGATGATATACTGCCCGGGGATCACGAACGGCGTCACGATGCGCCAGCCGGTCTTGCCCTTGCGTAGCTCGTAGACGTGGCGCTCAAGGTCGTGGCGGTAGTAGCCCGTGGCCGAGGTGCGCAGAACCTCGACGTCAAACCCGTTCTCGATGCCGGCCTCGATGTCGGCCAGGCTGACGGGTTCGGCTGACACCGCGCGTTCGCGCATCGCGATGACATCCTGCTTCCAGGCCAGGCGTTGCAGCTGCCATACCCCAAGACCGGTCAGCACCGCCATTGCCAGCAACACGGCGGCCGTCAGGGCCAGACCGGACCTGCGTGAAACCGGGTTCGTGACCCTAGTCATCCGTCGTGCTGCTCTGCCTGGCCTTGGTCTGATACTGCTGGCACACCAGCACACCCTTGACCGGGCGCAACAGCAATAGCGGCAGCAGCACCGCCAGCGGCAGAGCGACCAGGGCATGCACCCAATAGGACGGCTGCCACATGACCTCGACCCACAATGCCCCGCCGACCGCGACAAAACCGGTGATCAGCATGACGAACCATGCCGCACCGTCGCCGGCATCGGCAAAGTCGTAACTCAGCCCGCAACTGCGGCATTGCCCGGCGAGTGTGAGGAACCCGTCGAACAGCTTGCCGCGCCCACAACGTGGGCACTTTCCCGCCATGCCGGCCTTCACCGGTGAAACGTGCGAATAATAGGGTTGCTGGGACATGGCTGCTGCTCGAACCGGTTCGGTGAAACGGACTGCGCCCCGGTGTCATCCACCGGGGCGCTCGTATGTGTCATTGGCGCTCACATCGCTCTAGTGGTAGGTCGCCCCGACCGATCCCCAGATATAGATGCAGGCGAACAGGAACAGCCAGATCACGTCGACGAAGTGCCAGTACCAGGCCGCCGCCTCGAAGCCGAAATGGCGCTCCGGCGAGAAGTGCCCGGCCATCGCCCGGAACAGGCAGACGATCAGGAAGATCGTCCCGACAATGACGTGGAAACCGTGGAAACCGGTCGCCATGAAGAACGTCGAACCGTAAATGTTGCCGCCGTTGTCGATGTTGAAGGCAAATGCCGCATGGCCGTACTCGTAACCCTGAACGATGGTGAACAGGATGCCGAGCACCACGGTGCACACCAGGCCCCATACCAGGCCCTTGCGGTCGTTGTGCAGCAGCGCGTGGTGCGCCCAGGTCACCGTCGTGCCCGAGGTCAGCAGGATCAGAGTGTTGACCAGCGGCAGGTGCCATGGGTCGAACACGTCAACGCCCTTGGGCGGCCATTCCGCACCGGTCGCGGCCACCCGCGAAGCCTGGATCGCCTCATCGGCATAGAGCGCGGCATCGAAATAGGCCCAGAACCAGGCGACGAAGAACATCACCTCCGAGGCGATGAACATCAGCATGCCGTAGCGCAGGTGAAGCTGCACCACCGGGGTATGGTCGCCGGCATCGCCTTCGCGCACCACATCGCGCCACCACATGAACATGGTGTAGAGCATTGCCGCCAGGCCGATCAGGAAGACCCAGGGATTGGCCAGGTCCGCTCCGCCAAGCAGCAATTCCCCAGCCTCGTCGCCTCCACGATTGTACCAGCGCATCAGCATGATGCCGCCGAGCGCCATGACGAAGGCACTGACCGAGCCGAGAGCCGGCCACGGGCTTGGATCGACCAGGTGGTAATCGTGATTTTTTGCGTGACTGTCGGCCATTTCCCCTACTCCGTTGTCTATCCCCTGGCTGTATCAAGCCGATTGCAGAATGCTAGTTCATTTCCCACGCATCGTCAGCGCTAACTTGTGCTGTCTTGTCCGCCAGATAGAAGGTGTATGACAGCGTAATCGTCTTCAAATTCGCCAAATCCACATCCTTGTCGATATCCGGGTCGACGAAGAATGCCACCGGCATGTCAACTTCCTCGTCCGGTTGCAGCGTTTGCTCTGTGAAACAGAAGCACTCGACCTTGGAAAAGTAGGCCCCGGCGCGCGGCGGCGAGACGTTGAACGTCGCGGTGCCGGTCAGCGGTCGGTCCGAAGTGTTGCGGGCCCGGTAATAGGCGATTGCCTGTTCGCCGATCTTGACCTCGACCTGGCGCTGGGCCGGCACGAACTCCCAGTTCAGCGAAGATGATACATTGGAGTCGAACTGCACCTTCATGGTGCGCGAAATCACGGTTCCCGCGGGCGCGTCCGCACGCTGCGTGGTGCCCCCGAAACCGGTGACCTGACAGAAAATCTGATAAAGCGGCACCGCGGCATAGGACAATCCCGCCATGCCGGCCACGACGCCGGCGCACAGCAGGACGACCTTGCCATTGGCGCGACGGGTGTTGTCAGGAGCACGCGTCACCGGCCTAGCCTCCCGCCCCGGCCATGTTGCCGGTCAGCTTGACGATCGTGGTGACGAAGAACAGCAGCGCCACCACCCCAAGGGCGATACCGATGGCAATCGAGCGCTTGCGGCGCGTCGCCAGCTCTTCTTCGCTCCAGTCATACTTCACCATCGCACTCATCCCCAAAGCCCGTGGCCTGAGAGCCCCAGACCGGCCAGCGGCAGCGCCTGCAGTGCCTTTTCGGCGAGAATGCTGGCAAACACGGTGAACAGATAGATGATCGAGAACCTGAACAGCTTTTTGGCTGCCCGCATGGCATCATCGCCGCTGCGGATGCTGTAAACGCGCCAGGCCCGCCAGATGAACACGGCTGTCAGAACCAGCGCCGTTGCCGTATAAACCGGCCCGGCGAACCCGAGCAGCGGCAGCGCCATCGTCACAGGCAGCATCAGCACCGCGTAGATCAGGATCTGCCGGCGCGTCTCATCCGGTCCGGCAACGACAGGCAGCATCGGGATGCCGGCCCGCGCATAGTCGCCGGAGCGGAACAGCGCCAGGGCCCAGAAGTGCGCCGGCGTCCACATGAAGATGATGGCGAACAGCGCAATGGAAGCCAGATCGACCGATCCGGTGACGCTGACCCATCCGACCATCGGAGGGAACGCCCCGGCGGCGCCTCCGATGACTATGTTCTGCGGCGTCGCCCGCTTCAGCCACATGGTGTAGATCACCACGTAAAAGAAGATCGTAAATGCCAGCAACGCCGCTGCGACCCAGTTGACCAGCACACCCAGCGTCACGACCGAGCCAGCCGCCAGCACAATGCCGAACGCCAGTGCTTCGCCGGCCTCCAGCCGCCCGGCCGGAACCGGACGCTGCGCGGTACGCTGCATCAGGGCATCGATGTCGGCGTCGTACCACATGTTGAGCGCGCCCGACGCGCCCGCTCCGACGGCAATGCACAACAAGGCAACGAAGCCGAGCCACGGGTGGATGTTGCCTGGCGCCGCCATGATGCCGACGAAGGCGGTAAAGATCACCAGCGACATGACACGAGGTTTCAGCAGAGCAAAATAGTCCGAAACACTGCCGGGTGTTCTCCCGGCAGCGTCCTCGGAGGCCAATGTCGTTGTCTGAGCCTGTGTGACCGTTTCCGTCATGCCGTGTGCTTCATGCAGACTGCCCGATCACTTGATCTTTGGCAGGGTGTTGAACTGGTGGAACGGCGGCGGTGAGGACAGTGTCCATTCCAGCGTATCGGCATATTTACCCCACGGATTGTCGCCAGCCTGCTGCTTGTTCTTGAAGGCAAGATAGATGCCGGCAAAGAACACCAGGGTGCCAATGCCGGTGACATATGATCCTATCGACGACACGAAGTTCCAGCCGGCAAAGGCATCTGGGTAGTCGACATAGCGCCGTGGCATGCCGGCAAGACCGGAGAAATGCTGCGGGAAGAATGTTAGGTTGACGCCGATGAAGCTCAGCCAGAAATGCCACTTGCCAATGGTTTCGGAATACATATAGCCGGACATTTTCGGGAACCAGTAGTACCAGCCGGCGAACAGCGTGAACAAGGCACCGATCGACATCGTGTAGTGGAAGTGGGCGACCACATAATAGGTGTCGTGCATGGCCCGGTCGACGCCGGCATTGGCCAGCACAACTCCGGTCACGCCGCCAACGGTGAACAGGAAAATGAAGCCGAACGCGAACAGCATTGGGACGCGAAACTCGATCGAGCCACCCCACATGGTGGCGATCCATGAGAAAATCTTGACCCCTGTCGGCACCGCAATGACCATCGTTGCAGCCACGAAGTAGGCCTGCGTGTCGAGCGTCAGCCCGACCGTGTACATGTGGTGTGCCCACACGATGAAGCCGACGACGCCGATCGCCACCATGGCGTAGGCCATACCGAGATATCCGAACACCGGCTTCTTGGAGAACGTCGAGACCACCTGGCTGATCAAGCCGAAGCCTGGCAGGATGATGATGTACACCTCGGGATGGCCGAAGAACCAGAACAGATGCTGGAACAGGATCGGGTCGCCGCCGCCTTCAGGCGAGAAGAAGCTGGTGCCGAAGTTGCGGTCGGTCAGCAGCATGGTGATGGCGCCGGCCAGAACCGGCAGCGACAGCAGCAGCAATATGGCGGTCAGCAGGATCGACCACACGAACAGCGGCATCTTGTGAATCGTCATACCCGGTGCGCGCATGTTGAAGATTGTGGTGATGAAGTTGATTGAACTCAGGATCGACGAGGCGCCGGCCACATGCAGAGCCAAGATGGCGAAGTCAACCGAGGGGCCGGGATGGCCGTAAGTCGAATTCGGTGCATAGGCGGTCCAGCCGATGCCGGCCCCCAGACCGCCTGCCGGACCTTCTACGAACAGTGAAATCAGCAACAAAAGAAGCGCCGATGGCAGCAGCCAGAATGAAACATTGTTCATGCGCGGAAACGCCATGTCTGGTGCTCCGATCATTAACGGCACGAACCAGTTGCCGAAGCCGCCGAACAGCGACGGCATAATCATGAAGAACACCATGATTAGCCCATGTCCGGTGACGAACACGTTAAAGGCATGTCCATCGACGAAATACTGCATGCCCGGTTCCTGCAGTTCCATGCGCATGCCGATGGACAACAGCCCGCCGACAATGCCACCGATCATCGCGAAGACGAGATAGAGCGTGCCGATATCCTTGTGGTTGGTCGAATAAACGTACCGCCGCCAGCCCGTCGGCGTGTGGTGATCATCGTGGGACGCTGCATGTGCCATCTGTGAATGAACCCTGTCTTCTTGTTTTCAATTGCCCCGGGAATTTCCGGCCTGCGATTGTCAAACGTTAAGAAATGCTATTCCGCTGCTTTTGCAGCGAGTTTCGACTTTGCGGAGATGCCCGCGTAGATTTTGTCCGTAGCCTCATCCACATCGGAAGCCGCCGTGCTTGCCCAAGCGGCGAAGTCGTCCTTGGAGACGACATGCAGCTCAATCGGCATGAAGGCGTGGTCCTTGCCGCACAGTTCCGAGCACTGGCCATAATAGATGCCGGTTTTCTCGGCATTGAACCACATTTCGTTCAGGCGGCCCGGAACGGCATCTATCTTGGAGCCGAAACTGGGCATCGCCCAGGCATGGATAACACCATCAGGGGCCGCGGTGACGATTAGCCGGACGGTCGTACCCTCCGGAACGACGACCGGATAGTCGGTCGCCAGCAGGCGCGGCGCATCGGCGACTTTCTTGCGGCGTTCAGCCAGGTCGTCGCCGGTCAGCATGGTCGAGGTGAAATTGATCTCACCGTTATCAGGATAGTCATACTCCCAATACCACTGGTGACCGGTCGCCTTGATCGTCAATGCGGCCTCCGGAATGGTGCGTTGCTGAAACAGCAGCCTGAAGGAAGGCACCGCAACGGCCAGCAGGATCAGGATCGGCACAATGGTCCAGACGACCTCGATCATCGTATTGTGCGTCGTCTTCGACGGTGTCGGATTGGCTTTGGCGTTGAACTTCACAACGATCCAAACCATCAAACCCAACACGAATATGGTAATAATCGTGATCAGCCAAAGCAGGAATGTATGAAATTCCTGAATATTATGTGCAATTGGCGTGACGGCCTGTTGCATACCCAATTGCCACGGTTCTGGTTGGCCGATTCCCGCCGCCAGCGCCTGGCCTACGCCGGCAACCGCAACTGAGGCCGCCGCAAAAATCCCCAAAAGGCAACGCATCTGCCACCCTCTCTTTTTGTTTCCCAACCGGACGCCCGGACTGAACGTGTTGAAAGTCAACAGACCTCACCCGACCGGCGTTTCTTTCTGAGCACCTGGCGAATCGGTCAAACCTCAACCCCTCCGGACACAGGATGCCCAAATTTCAGTTAACTGTGAACCACAATCCCCGCCGGGCCGCAATGCCGCAATAGCGCGGCAAAGTTTCGCGCTTGACTTTTGTCAAGCCAGCTGCGTCACCTGGACGCGAGCGTTGCGCCCGAAGGTCGACCGGATTTCCGCCGCAATTATCCCTTTCAACCGCCCGTCAGGAAACCGCACAAGCGCCCGGGCGGCCAACGCCCGGCACATCAACAGGCTTGTGATCACTGTGAGGGCAGCCGTAATTTGACACGGCGCCGCAGACTTGACATACGGTGTCGCAGCCGGGCCCCCTGATCCTGGTCACGCTGACAGATCAATGGAGAGTGGATTGACAACTTCTGATTCGATTTCTGGCGGCAGACGCCTCGGTATTTCCCTGGCTGTCGCTTCCGCTCTGACGCTTGCCGGCATCGCTGCGGGCCATGCACAAAGCCAGACCCAGTCACCACCGGCGGTCAAGCAGTTCGGCCCGCGGGTCAATCAGCTCCAGGGCGGCCAGGTGCCGGGCGCCAACGCCCCCAAGCAGAAGATCGTCGCCGAACATGGCGATTGGCGCATCGCCTGCGAAGAGTCCAAGGACGGCTCTGCCGGCAAGACGGCCTGCGGCATGATGCAGACCGCCAAGCACCCCAAGCGCAAAAACGTCGGCCTGACGCTGGTCCTGGTCAAGGGTCAGCAGCAGGACAAGCAGGTCACGATGATGCGCGTCATGGCGCCCATCGGCGTGTTCCTGCCCACCGGCCTGGCTCTGGAAATCGATGGCGCCGCCGTTGGCCGGGTCCCGTTCACCCGCTGTCTGCCGCAGGTTTGCGTCGCTTTCGCCGAAGCCTCGCCGCCGACGCTTGAGAAGATGAAGAAGGGCGGCAAGGCCAAGTTCATCATGTACGAAGCGCCGGGCCTGGGCATCGACATGGACATTTCACTCAAGGGCTTTACGGCCTCGCTGAAGGACCTGCATAGCCGTTAGAGCCTGACCCATACGCTGACGGAAAACCGATGTCTTATCGGCACGGTACAACAGTCAGAAACGTCGAACGCCAACACTGCTAGTGTTAAAGGCAAGGAGCGCTCATGACCGGTTCGTCCTCATCCGACATCTTCTTCGGTGACAATGGATTGGACCGGACCGCGAGCGAACGCCTGGTCGGTGATGCTCTCAACGGCTGTGATGACGGTGAACTGTTCCTCGAGTACAACCAGTCCGAAGCCCTGACCTTCGACGACGGCAAGCTCAAGAGCGCCAATTTCGACACCCGCCAGGGGTTCGGGCTGCGCGCCGTGGTCGGCGAGACCGCGGCCTATGCCCACGCCAGCGAACTGTCTGAAGCCGCGCTCAAGCGCGCTGCCCGATCGGTCGCTGCGGTGCGCGGTGGTCATGCCGGCTCCATGGCCGCAGCCCCGCCCGGCACCAACAAGAAACTTTATCTGCCCGACAATCCCTTGGAGAGCATGGAGTTTGCCGGCAAGGTGGCACTGCTCGAACAGGTCGATGCCTACACAAGGGCGCTCGACCAAAAGGTTGCTCAGGTCACGGTGTCGATCAACGGCATCTGGCAGGTCGTGGAAGTCATCCGCGCCGACGGTTTCAGCGTGCGCGACATCCGTCCGCTGGTGCGCTTCAATGTATCTGTGGTGACGTCCGACGGAACCAATCAGGGCACCGGCAGCTATGGCGTCGGCGGCCGGCAGTCCTACGGCGAATTCCTGTCCGGCGATGCCTGGCAGGCGGTTGCCGACGAGGCCCTGCGCCAAAGCCTTGTGTCGCTCAAGGCAGAACCGGCACCGGCCGGCGAGATGGATGTGGTGCTCGGCTCCGGCTGGCCCGGCATCCTGCTGCACGAGGCGGTCGGGCATGGCCTGGAAGGCGATTTCAACCGCAAGAAGACCGGTGCGTTCGCCGGCCTGCTGGGTGAGCGCATCGCTTCGCCCGGTGTCACGGTCATCGACGATGGCACCATCGCCTCGCGGCGCGGCAGCCTGACGGTCGATGACGAAGGCACCCCGACCAACGCCACCACGCTGATCGAGGACGGCATCCTGGTCGGTTTCATGCAGGACCGCCTCAATGCCCGCCTGATGGGCATGACGCCGACCGGCAACGGCCGCCGCCAGTCCTTCGCCCACAGCCCGATGCCGCGCATGACCAACACCTACATGCTTGGCGGCGACAAGGAGCCGGGCGAGATCCTCGCCTCGGTGAAAAGCGGGCTCTACGCCGTGTCGTTCGGCGGCGGACAGGTCGACATCACCAGCGGCAACTTCGTGTTCTCGTGTACCGAGGCCTACAAGATCGAAAACGGCAAAGTCGGTGCACCGGTCAAGGGCGCAACCCTCATCGGCAACGGCGCCGACGCGCTCACCCGGGTCGCCATGGTCGGTAACGACATGGCGCTCGATCCCGGCATCGGCACCTGCGGCAAGCAGGGCCAGGGCGTGCCCGTCGGCGTCGGTCAGCCGACCATCCGCCTCGACCGCATCACCGTCGGCGGCACTGCGGCATAGGCTTTGCGATGCCGCCCGATTGCTTCATTTTCGATATGGACGGGGTGCTGTGCAGCTACGACCTGCCCACACGCCTGTCCGTGCTGGAAGACATCTCCGGCATCCCCGCCGCCGAAATCAGGAAGCGGCTGTGGGACTCAGGCTTTGAAGACCGTGCCGATGCCGGCGCCTACGAAGACGGCGACAGCTACCTGCAGGCCTTCGGCCGGCACATGGGCTTTCCGATCAGCAGGAACGACTGGATCAGGGCCCGGGCGCAATCGATGACCCCCGACGACGAGATGCTGTCGCTGGTGCGCAAGCTGTCCGCCGTCGGGCACACCGCCATCCTGACCAACAACGTTCCGCTGCTTGAAGAGACCCTCGCCGAAGCCTTTCCCCAGGCCGTCGACCTGTTCAACGCCAACATCTATTTCTCCTGCTCCCTGAAGCAGGCCAAGCCCGACCCGGAAATCTACCGGACCGTCGCAAACCTGTGCGGCCACCCACCCGCCCGCTGCCTGTTCACCGACGACAAACCCGAAAACGCCGATGGCGCAACCAGGGCAGGAATGACCGGCATCCACTTCACCACCGCCAAGAGCTTCGCGGCAAGCCTGGCAAATCTGGGTGTCTCAGTTTAACGCCCGGTCGGTCCGCATCCATAGCTGCCCGTGCCGCCGGCACCTACGCGTGGCCGGCTTCGGCGGACAGCATCGAGATGTCGATGCCGAGTTTGTTCAACGCCGCCAGGTAGCGTTCCTCGATGTCTGTGTCGAACAACAGACCCTCGTCGGCCTCGCAGTGCAGCCAGCCATTGTGCTGGATTTCGTTTTCCAGCTGGCCCGGCGCCCACCCGGCATAGCCCAGCGCCAGCAGCGCCTGGCGCGGCCCTTCGCCGCTGGCGATGGCGCGCAACACGTCCAGCGTCGCCGTCAGTCCGACCTTCCCGTCGATCGGCAATGTGCAGTCGTCAACGAAGTAGTCGGTGGTGTGCAGCACGAACCCGCGGCCCGTCTCGACCGGCCCGCCGAACTGAACATGGATGTCGTCCACATCGCGGGCCAGGTCGATCTGCTCGCCCGCGCCGGTGATGTTCAAGCGCTTCAGCATTTCCGAAAACGTGATGTCGTCCGCCGTCTTGTTGATCACCAGACCCATCGCGCCATCTTCGGAATGGGCGCAGATGAAGATGACCGAACGTTCGAACCGCGGATCGCCGATGCCGGGCATCGCGATCAGTATCTGGCCATCCATGTAATGCGGTCGTGTCATGTTTTCGATTTGCGACCTGCCTTTCAAGCGCGCCAAAGCCTAGCGCGGATCGCTGATCGGATAAAGTCCCCGCCCGTTGCCTGCTCAATCATGCCGATGAACTGACGGGATTGTGATTCGTATGCGATCGTACCACCCTCCATACCTAACGCCGTATATACCAGTTCGCCGGTATCATACCTTGATGTCGCTCAATAGGGATTCATATCGAACCATGCGCTGGCCAATTCTGATTGCGGCTCTGTGGTCTTTTTTGCCCCCGGTTGCCGTTGCCGGCGAGATCGGCCGGAGCGCCGTGTTCGATCATTCGACGGTCCGGCTGCTGCGTGGCGCGTTCGACGGTGCGAGCTGGACCGCCGGTGTCGAGCTGGTGCTGCCGGGCGATTGGAAGACCTACTGGAAAGTGCCCGGCGAGGCTGGCATCCCGCCGGACTTCGACTGGTCTAAGTCGCAGAATGCCGGCCAGGTTTCCGTGCTTTGGCCGGCCCCGAAGCGCTACTACGACGCCGCCGGCGAAAGCATCGGCTACAAGCACCGCGTCGTCTTCCCGCTCACCGTCACACCTGTCGAGGCCTCCAGCCCCGTACGCTTGCATCTGAAGCTGTTCTACGCTGTGTGCGACGACATCTGCGTACCCGGCCAGGCCGAGGTCGCGGCTGAGCTGTCTGCCAGGGATGGCGTGGCAGACGAGGCCGGAACGATTGCAGCGTTTGCCGCCAGGTCGCCGGCCCCCACCCATGATCGCATCACCATATCCGATGTGTCGCTTGCCGATGCCGGGGCGGCAAAGCCCTATCTCGACGTCCACGTCACCGGCCTTGCTCAAGACGAACAGGCCGACGTGTTCGTCGAAGGCCCGCCGCTTGCCTATTTCCGCAAACCGTCGATGCAACCGGTCGACGATGGTGCCCGCACCTACCGCCTGCACATCGACGGCATCTCCTCGACTGCCGAGTTCGCCGGCAAGGATATAGAGGTTGTTCTGGTTGCACCCTCTGCTGCGCTTGTCCGCAAGGTCAGGATCGATTAAGACCTCCTGAACACCAGCAAACGAACGAGAGGAAGCCGACCAATGGCTATTGCAGCAGGCGAAATGTTGCCGGACGTGGCGCTGACCACCATGACGGCGGAAGGTCCGACGCAAATCTCCACCCGCGACTTCTTCGCCGGCAAGAAGGCGGTGCTGTTTGCCGTGCCCGGCGCGTTCACGCCGACCTGCCACAGCAAGCACCTGCCCGGTTTCGTCGGCAATGCCGACGCCCTCAAAGCCAAGGGCGTCGACGTGATCGCCTGCGTTTCGGTCAACGATGTCTTCGTTCTCGACGCCTGGGCAAAACAGTCCGGCGCCGATGGCACGATCACTTTCCTGGCTGACGGCAATGGCGAGTTCACCCGCGCCATCGGCATGCAGCTCGATGCCTCCGGCTTCGGCATGGGCGAACGTTCGCTGCGCTACGCCATGCTGATCGATGATGGCCGCGTCAGTGCCGTCCATACCGAACCGCAGGCCGGCCAGGCAGAGGAAAGCAGCGCCGAAAAGATGCTGGCTATTCTGTAACGCGAGCGTTGCGCCGGCCACGCTTGAAGGGCGCCATGCCGGCCCGTGCGAGTTCGTCGGCCCGTTCGTTTTCGGGATGTCCGGCGTGGCCTTTCACCCAGTGCCAGTCGACCTCATGGCGCTCAAGCGCGGCATCGAGCGCCTGCCAGAGTTCGGCATTCTTCACCGGCTTTTTCGCCGCCGTGCGCCAGCCGTTGCCGCGCCAGCGCCTGATCCACTTGGTAATGCCGTCCTTGACATAGGACGAGTCGGTGTAGAGATCGACATGGCACGGCCGGGTCAGCGCCTCCAGTGCCTCGATTGCGGCGGTCAGCTCCATGCGGTTGTTGGTTGTCGAGGCCTCGCCGCCCGAAAGCTCCTTTTCCGTTGCCCCGAACCGCAGCAGAACACCCCAGCCGCCCGGGCCGGGATTGCCCGAGCATGCCCCGTCGGTAAAGATTTCCACCTGCGCCGCTTCGCTCATCCGCGCGCACCGGCCTCGCTGGCCTCGTTTTCGCGGCGCAGTTGCCGCGGCAGCTTGAACGATACATGCTCCTCGCGCGTGCGAACCGTCTCGACCGCCACGTTGAACCGTTCGCGAAACGCCTCGATCACCTCGTTCACCAGCACTTCCGGCGCCGATGCCCCGGCGGTAATGCCAAGCGTGCGGACATCCTTCACCCGGCTCCAGTCGATCTCTGCCCCGCGCTGCACCAGCATCGAGTTCTCGCATCCGGTCTTCCTGGCCACCTCGACCAGCCGCTGAGAATTCGAGCTGTTCGGCGCCCCGACCACCAGCAGCATGTCGCAGCGCGGCGCGATTTCCTTGACCACCTCCTGCCGGTTGGTGGTCGCATAGCAGATATCTTCCTTGTGCGGCCCGGCGATCCCGGGAAACCGGCGCTTGAGAACGTCGATGATGCTCGCCGTATCGTCGACCGACAGCGTCGTCTGGGTGATGTAGGCCAGCTGCGAGGGGTCGCGCGGCGTGAAAGTCTCGGCATCTTCCTCCGTCTCGATCAGCGTGATCGCGCCGTCGGGCAGTTGCCCCATCGTGCCGATGACCTCCGGATGTCCGGCATGGCCGATCAGCAGGATGTCGTGCCCGTCGGTGTGGTGCCGGGCCGCTTCCATATGCACTTTCGACACCAGCGGGCAGGTCGCATCGAGATAGAACAGCTTGCGCTCGACGGCATCCGCAGGCACCGACTTGGGAACCCCGTGGGCCGAGAAGATCACCGGATGGTCGCCGTCCGGCACCTCGTCCAGTTCTTCCACGAACACCGCCCCCTTGGCCTTCAGGTCCTCGACGACAAACCGGTTGTGGACGATTTCATGGCGCACGTAGACCGGTTTCCCGTGCAGTTCCAGCGCCCGCTCGACGATATCGATAGCGCGCACGACACCGGCGCAAAAGCCGCGGGGCGCCGCCAGCAGAACGGTCAACGGGGGCAGGGAGGAGGTGTCGCTCATGTCATGGTCCAGGCTGATCAGATGACCGGTACATGGAAGCCCCAACCACGCCTTGTCAAGCACAGCCTGCCCGCCACGATGGTTTTCCGTGCCCGAAAGGCACCTGCGGCAGCTTGACACATGTAGACAACTGGATAGTGTGAGCGAGGCGGGTTATCAACATGATCGATCCCAAGCGGGAGAGACCCAGTACGCAATTTGCGGCCGGGCGCCGAAGGAGCAACCGCCCCGGAAACTCTCAGGCAACAAGGACCGCCACGGATCACATCTCTGGAGAGCAGGGGCCGCCATGGCCGCTCACCGAAGGGGGTAAGCCGCAGGCGCACACCGCCGGCCGGCGAAATCTCTCAGGTTCATGACAGAGGGGGCCGGTCCAGATGCGTGGATCGTGCAACCAATGACGCCAGGGAGAGAACATGTCTGGGGATACATCCGATACCGCTTTGCAGCGAACACCGCTCTATGAGAACCATGTAGCGCTTGGCGCCCGCATGGTACCGTTCACCGGTTACGAGATGCCGCTGCAGTATTCCGGCATCATGGCCGAACACACCCACACGCGCGCCTCAGCCGGCCTGTTCGATGTGTCGCACATGGGACAGACCTGGTTGAAGGGGCCGGACCATGAGACCACCGCCAGAGCGCTTGAAACGCTGGTTCCCGGCGAAATCCTCGGTCTTGAGCCCGGCCAGCAGCGCTATACCCAGCTTCTCAACGCCGACGGCGGCATTCTCGACGACCTGATGGTCACCCGGCCCGCCATGCCCGAGCTCGACGGCTGGCTCTATGTCGTGCTTAACGCTGCCTGCAAGGATGCCGACCGCGCCCATATCGCCGCCAATCTGCCGGATGGCGTGACCATCGAAGCTATGGACGACGTGGCGCTGATGGCTCTGCAGGGCCCCAAGTCCGAAGCGGTCCTGGAACGCATCGCGCCTGGCGTTGCCGGTCTCGCCTTCATGTCCGGCAACGGCTTTGCCTGCATGCTGGATGGTGAAGACACCCACATTTATGTATCCCGCTCCGGTTACAGCGGTGAGGACGGTTACGAGATCTCCTGCAAGAACGCCCATGCCAGTGCCTTGTGGTCGGCCATCCTGGCTGAGCCGGAAGTCGAGCCGGTCGGGCTCGGTGCGCGCGATTCCCTGCGTCTCGAAGCCGGCCTTTGCCTCTATGGCAACGACATCGACGAGACCACCAGTCCGGTGGAAGCCGGCCTTTTGTGGTCGATCGGCAAGCGCCGCCGCACCGAAGGCGGCTTTCCCGGCGCCGCGCGCATCCAGGGCGAAATCGCCAACGGTGCAACCCGCCGCCTCGTCGGCCTGAAGGTAACGGGCAGGGCGCCGGCCCGCCAGGGCACCGTCATCGCCGCCAAGGACGGCAGCGAAATCGGCACCGTCACATCCGGCGGCTTCGGCCCCACTGTCGAGGCCCCCGTGGCCATGGGCTACGTGGCCATCGATGCCGCCAAGCCGGGCACCGAGGTCGATCTCATGGTGCGCGGCAGGGCCTTGCCGGCGACCGTGGAAAAAATGCCGTTTATCACCCCGGGCTACAAGCGCTAGGATCAAATTGAAACAATCATCGTCTTTCGAGAAATCAGGAGGGAACCAACCATGTCAAAGACGCTTTACACCGAAGACCACGAATGGATTGCCGTTGACGGCGATGTCGCCACCATCGGCATCACCGATCACGCCCAGGAACAACTCGGCGATATCGTGTTCGTCGAACTGCCGGAAACCGGAAAGTCGGTCGCCAAGGGCGATGAGGCCGCGGTTCTCGAGTCCGTCAAAGCCGCCAGTGAAGTCTATGCCCCCCTCACCGGCGAGATCGTCGAAACCAATGGCGATTTGGAAGCCGAACCCGCCAAGGTCAACGAAGACGCCGAAGGCAGCGCCTGGTTCGTCAAGATCAAACTTTCCAACGCCTCCGAGCTCGAAGGTCTGATGGACGCCGAGGCCTACAAGGCGTTCGTCGAGGCCAACGGCTGATCCGCTGACATTGTAGTTCGTTAGATAACAGGCCGGCCGCGAAAGGGTGTCGGCTGGCCAACACAAGGGAACAGGGAACATGGCAGACGCACGCCCCCGCCTGACCGATCTGCAGTCAGGTGCTAACTTCATCCCCCGCCACATCGGCCCGCGCGAGGACGAAGTCGCAGAAATGCTCGAAGTCCTCGGCGCCAAGTCGCTCGATGCCTTTATCGACGATGTCATACCGGCCGACATCCGCACCGAACGGCCGCTCAACCTGCCGGTTGCGCTCAGCGAGCGCAACGCCCTGTCGGACCTGCGCCGCATGGCCACCCGCAACCATGCCTTCACCTCGATGATCGGCATGGGCTACTACGGCTGCGTCACGCCCAAGGTCGTGCTGCGCCGCCTGATGGAAAGCCCCGGCTGGTACACCGCCTACACACCCTACCAGGCTGAAGTCAGCCAGGGCCGGCTTGAAGCCCTGCTCAACTATCAGCAGATGGTCCAGGACCTGACCGGCTTCGCCATGGCCAATGCATCCTTGCTCGATGAGGGCACGGCCGCCGCCGAGGCGATGGCCATGGCCAAGCGCGTCTCCAAGAAGCAGACCTCGGCCTTCTTCGTCGACGCCGACACCCACCCGCAGACGATCGCCGTGATCAAGACCCGCGCCGATGCCTTCGGCTATGAGATCATCACCGGCGACCCGGAAACCGACCTCAATCCCGACGCGGTGTTCGGAGCGCTCTTGTCCTATCCCGGCTCCAGCGGCGTCATCCGCGACTTCCGCAAGATCATCAAGGCCCTGCACGCCGCTAACGCCATGGCCATCATGGCCACCGACCTGTTGGCGCTGGCTCTGCTCACCCCGCCGGCGGAACTCGGCGCCGACGTCGCCATCGGCTCGGCCCAGCGTTTCGGCGTCCCGATGGGCTACGGCGGCCCGCACGCCGCGTTCTTTGCAACCCATGAAGAGCACAAGCGCGTCATTCCCGGGCGCATCATCGGCGTTTCTGTGGATTCGAACGGCAAGCGCGCCCTGCGCATGGCCCTGCAGACCCGCGAACAGCACATCCGCCGCGAAAAGGCCACCTCGAACATCTGCACCGCCCAGGTGCTACTGGCTGTCATTGCCGGCATGTTCGCTGTCTATCACGGGCCGAAGGGCATCCTGAAGATCGCCCGCCGCGCCAACCTGCTCGCAGAGATATGCGCCAAGGTGATCACCGACTATGGCTACGAAGTCGTCACCAAATCGTTCTTCGACACCATCACCATCCATGCCCCCGGCCGTGCCAATGCCATCGCCGCCAAGGCCCGCGAGCAGCGCATCAACCTGCGCGTCGTCGATGGCGATCATCTCGGCATCTCGTTCGACCAGACCACACGGCGCTCAGAGGTCGACCGCCTGCTGAGCTGCTTCCGCCGCGCCGGCACGCCGAAGCCGAACCTGGACGAGATCGACAACACCGTCGAGCACGCCATCCCGGAGGCCCTGCGCCGCACCAGCGACTTCCTCACCCATCCGGTGTTCTCGCTGTACCACAGTGAAACCGAGATGCTGCGTTACATGCGCCAGCTTCAGGCCAAGGACGTCGCGCTTGACCGCTCGATGATCCCGCTCGGCTCGTGCACCATGAAACTGAATGCCACCACCCAGATGATCCCGATCACCTGGAAGGAGTTCGCCATGGTGCATCCGTTTGCGCCGCTCGAGCAGACGCAAGGCTACCAGCACCTGTTCGAGGACGTGGAATCGATGCTGTGCGAGATCACTGGTTTCGATGCCGTGTCCCTGCAGCCCAACGCTGGCAGCCAGGGTGAATACGCCGGCCTGCTCGCCATCCGCCACTATCACGAGGCCAACGGCGAGGGCCATCGCAACATCTGCATCATCCCGCGCTCGTCGCACGGCACCAATCCGGCCTCGGCGATCATGGCCGGGCTGCAGGTGGTCGTCGTCAATACCGATGACGAGGGCAACGTCGATGTCGCGGACCTCAAGGCCAAGGCCGAACAGCACAGCGACAACCTCGCCGCGCTGATGATCACGTATCCCTCGACCCACGGTGTGTTCGAAACCGCGATCCGCGAGATCTGCGATACCATCCACAAGCATGGCGGCCAGGTCTATCTTGACGGTGCCAACCTCAACGCCATGGTCGGGCTTGTCCGCCCGGCCGAGATCGGCGGCGATGTCTGCCACATGAACCTGCACAAGACCTTCTGCATTCCCCATGGCGGCGGCGGCCCCGGTGTCGGTCCGATCGGCGTTAAGGCGCATCTTGCCCGCTTCCTGCCCGACCACAGCGTCGTGGCCGGCGTCAACCCGGCTGCCGGCAACCAGCAGACCATCGGTCAGGTCTCCGCCGCTCCCTGGGGCTCGGCATCGATCCTGCCGATCTCCTGGGCCTACATCGCCATGATGGGTCCCGAGGGTCTCACCGAGGCCACCAAGATCGCCATCCTCAGCGCCAACTACGTTGCCCACCGGCTCAACGACCATTTCCCGGTCGTCTACACCGGCCCCGGCGGCCACGTGGCGCACGAGTGCATTATCGATATGCGCAATCTCAAGGAGACCTGCGGCATCAACGCTGAGGACATCGCCAAGCGCCTGGTCGATTACGGCTATCACGCCCCGACCATGTCGTTCCCGGTTGCCGAGACCATGATGGTCGAGCCGACCGAGTCCGAGTGCAAGGCCGAGCTTGACCGGTTCTGCGATGCCATGATCGCCATCCGTGCCGAAGTTGCCGAGGTCGAGCAGGGCAAGGCGGACCGCGACAACAACATCCTCAAGAATGCGCCGCACACCCACAATCTTCTGCTGGAAGACTGGACGCGGCCCTATTCGCGCGAGCAGGCTTTCTTCCCGCTGCCCTACATCCGCAAGGACAAGTATTGGCCACCGGTCGGCCGCGTCGACAACGTCGCCGGCGACCGCAACCTGGTCTGCTCATGTCCGCCGATGGAGGACTACATGGAGGCCGCCGAGTAGCATCCAAGATCACCAGCGCCGCAACGCTTTGCACCAGCCTGTTCAGCGCAGGCTGGTGTTTTTTGCGCAAGCCTGGCGCAATGCTGCCCCGCTAACCTGAGTACCGTATCAGCGGCATTGCGTTTGACTCATGCCAGGATGGAAAACCGTTGTCATTTCGGCTCGGTACAAATGTCAGAAAAGTCAAACGCCCATACCGCTGGTATCAGTTGCGAACATGCACTTCGTGAAAGGACTCATGATGAGTAGCGTACTGGTAAATGTCGTCACCGCAGCCCCGGTTCTCACCGGCGGCTTGCTCTTTGCCGTGATCTCGAGCTGCCTGCTGCGGCAGGCGAAATCCCGCCCGGCCCGGCTCCTATAGGCCGGGTCCTCCAAGGGTCGTCGCTGCCACCCACCATGCTGGCGCATGGCGCGAAATGCGTTCCCCTGCCGCTTGCGCCGAACCGCTGTCTGCGAACAATCCGAAACAGGTTGCTCCCGAACCCGACATGCGCGCCAGCCGGCATCCGCCGCACGCCCGCAATTGCGCAAGACAGCGTGCAATCTCCGGCACCATCGCGACGGCCGGCTCCTCCAGGTCGTTGCGCTGATCCTTGAGCCAGTCGAGCCAGTTTTCGGTCTCGCCGTTTTGGGGCAGGGGGGTCATTTCCGCCGCCGCAGCGCTGTCCGGTGCGATGCCGAGTTGACTGAACACCTCTGCCGTTGAAACGGCCTGCATTGGATTGACCAGAACCGCGTCGAAGCCTGGCAGGTGCGGCACGTCGACGATCTGTTCGCCGATGCCCCGCATCCGGCAGCTTCGCGCGGCCAGGCACACCGGCACGTCCGCCCCCAGCCGCAGCGCCAGAGCCTGCAGACCGTCGTCATCAAGCTCGGCATTCCAAAGCCGCATCAATCCGCGCAAGGCCGCTGCGGCATCCGCCGAACCGCCGCCGATCCCGGATGCAATCGGCAGGTTCTTTTCCAGCCGGATCGCCGCGCCCGCTGAAACGCCTGTCGCCGCCGCCAACCCGTGCGCCGCCCGCAGCACGAGGTTGCCCTCATCCGTTTCAAGGCCATCGGCAAACGGCCCGCCAACCTCCAGTTCCAGGGTCCGTGACGGCGCAAAGCTCAGGCGGTCCGCCACACCGGCAAAGGCCACCAGGCTGTCCAGCAGGTGATATCCATCGCCCCGGCGCCCCGTTACATGCAGCGCCAGGTTGACCTTGGCCGGTGCGGGCTCTTCCAGCGCGCCGATGCCGCCCATATCGCAGGCTCTCAGGACTTGCTGGGTTCGTCACCCGTCGCCGAGGGCGCCGGTTCCGGCAGCGGCGGCATACCTTTCAGCAGCTTGTCCTCGATCTGCTTTAGGTCCTTTTCTTCCGGCTTGTTGTCCTTGGCGTGCTGCCACTGGAACTTTGCTTCCAGCCTGCGCCCAACCCGCCAGTAGGCATCGCCCAGATGATCATTGATCACCGGGTCCTCGGGCCTGAGTTCCACCGCCCGCTCCAGATGTTTGACCGCCTCTTCGAATTCGCCGAGCTGATAGTGCGCCCACCCCAGGCTGTCGACGATGTAGCCGTCGTTCGGTCGCAGCTCCACCGCCTTGCGCACCATGCCGATCGCCTTGTCCAGGTACAGCCCTTTCTCGATCCACGAGTACCCGAGATAGTTCAGCACCGCAGGTTGCTCCGGCTGCAGCTCCAGTGCCGCCAGGAAGTCCGGCTCCGCCTTCGCCCATTCCTTGTTGCGCTCATAGGCAATGCCGCGGAAATACAGCAGCGTCCAGTACCGGGAGTTGCTCTTGTCCGAAAGCCCCAGCGCCTTGGTGTAATTGCCCGCCGCGTCGGCCCACTTCTCATGCACCCGCTGAATGTTGCCCAGCGTGACATAGGCGTCATAATTGTCCGGCGCGCGCTCTATGAACCCCTGCAGCCGTTCAATCGCCTCGTCGGTACGTTTCAGGTTGTCCAGGTTTGCGGCAATCTGAATCTCTGCATTGTTCTTCAGCGGCGAGTCCGGCGAAATCGCATCGAACGCCTCGACGGCCTTTTCATAGCGCTTGGTGTCCTCGTAGATCTCGCCGAGCAGCGCCCGCGCGATATCGAAATCCGGCCGGATCCACAGCGCCAGCTGCGTATAGATCATCGAAACGTCGATGTTCTGTTCGTCCGACAGGGCACTGGCAATCGAAAACAGCGCTTCGCCGAAGCCGCTGTGTGCGCTTGCGATGAACCGTTCGACCTTTGCACCCGCCCGCAGGTTGACCAGTGCCGCCTCGACCAGGGCGTTCTGCCGCCCGGCTTCGAGGTATTTGGTGTAGATTTCCTCGGCCTTCTTGGCCCGGTTGGTGCGCTCGAGGAAATTGCCGTACGCCTGGGTGACGCGCAACGTGCCGCCGGCCTGTTCGTAAGTCTGCTGGTAGGCCGCCTCGGCCCGGCTGGTCATGCCCAGGAAGTCGGCGATCAATGCTTTGTGGAAGCTCTTGAAGCTGGCAAAGGCATCGTTGGTGTCCAGAGCATCGAGCGACTTCAGCGCCTGGTCGGCCTTGCCTTGCGCGGCCAGGCTCCACGCGGTCAGCAGGCCGCCGGTCAGTTCCCCGACCGGCGTGTAGGCCGCTGTCTTGAAGTGCTTGCGGGCCGAGTCGAAACGTTTCCTGCGCGCCTCACGCAACCCCAGCGCGATGTGCGACAGCCGGTGACGTTTGTTAAATTTGATGACTTGGCGGGCCAATTCCTGAGCCCGTTCGATGTTGCCCGACGATATGTCCATGACGAAACCGCGCTCGATCAGCGTCTTGTTCGTCGGATCGTCGCCCAGTGCGCGCGAATAGAAATCCGCGGCGCGATCCATGTCCCGTTCCTTTGCCGCCTGCCGGCCGGCAAGGTAGTTGCCTGACAGGGATGACACCGCCAGCAACGGCTTGCTCAACAGCGATTGCGCTCGTGTGTCATGCGTCAGGCACAGTGCCAGAAAGGCCGTTGCGGTCAGGGCAAGTCTCTTCAATGCTCACATCCTTCAAATCAATCGGCGACCAGCGCCATCGGACACATCTGGCAGGCAAAGGCCAACGGGCCATCTGCCCGCACAGGTGACCGTTGCAAGATCTCGATGCGGTCAACTCTTCCGTACCGGGACTCAGCCGAGCGAAACTCTACCTGCTTTTACGGTACTCGGACATACAATTCCAGTGGACGGCAAGTGAATGGTTCACGCCGCCACGACGTTCCCTGTCCGGTTCTCCGGCAAGCAGAGTTGTTCAAGGAGCAAGCTCCGGGGCGGCGTTGCGTCTAACCGCCCGACTGGGCACGCTGTTCCAGCGTCGTATTGCCCGCCCTGGTGCTGTTGATCGCGTTCTGAACCAGTTCGCCGATCACCTGTTGCGAGATACGTGTGAACCGTTTGTTTCCATACCGGGCAACGATTTTCTCCGCCATGGTGTTGAACTCCTGGCGGCAGACCGTGTCCATGGCGCTGGAAATCGCCAGCCGGGCACCGCGTTCCGTGCGGCTGGCCGGCAGATCGGCCATGTGCAGTGCGGCACAGTCCATGAACGTCTGAACGGACGGCTGAGAACGGACCTTCACTGCAGCCGGTTTTGCCGCTGCCCGCCGCACCGTTCTGGTCTTCTTTCTGCGTCGCGCCTTGCGCCGCTTCGTGCTGCTTCTTCTGACTTTGCGCGTCGACGCTTTGCGGGGGGTGGCGGCCTGCTGTGTCTTTTTCGACAGCAACGGTGTTGGCGCCGCGGCCGGTTTGCCGCCCGACGTCTGCTTGTAGTTGACACGCACCTCTGCAGGTTTGCTGAGGTCCACTTCGCCGGCTGCCGCACTTGGCTGGCGGGTGTTGGATCTGGCTTCCGGCTCTGCCCGGTCGGCAGAAGCGGTTGGTGCAACCAGCCAAATCGCCAGCATCGCCGCAAAGAATATCCTGATCAACCCCACCGCTACTCACCCGACTTCTGTGTTTCCCGCCACACCGATAGACAGTCTAGACGCCAGCTTTGGCGCCAAAGTGGCAGCAACGCGACCCTTTGACGTCACACTTTCTAGCCCAACCCGGCTGCGTACTCAATGGGCTCGCGCGATGCAGAACTCGATCGCCTCGAGCAGCGCTGCCTTGTGGGCGCTGTCGGGGAAGATTGCCAGCGCGTCGCGGGCAATCGCACCATAGTGCCGCGCCCGATCGATCGTGTCCTCGATCGCACCGTGGTTTTCCATGTACCCGATCGCGGTCTCAAGGTCGCCGTCGCGCTGGTCGTCCTCCTCCAGCGTACGCTTCCAGAATGCCCGCTCATCCGAACTGCCGCGCCGGTAGGACAGCACGACCGGAAGCGTGATCTTGCCTTCCCGGAAGTCGTCGCCGACCGATTTGCCGAGCAGCGACTGCTTGCCGGAATAGTCCAGCGCGTCGTCCACCAGCTGAAAGGCCACGCCGAGGTTGCGTCCGTACGAACTCAGCGCCGCCTGCTCATCCTTCGGCCGGTCCGCCACCACCGCACCGACTTCCCCGGCGGCCGCGAACAATGCCGCCGTCTTGGCGACGATCACCTGCAGGTAGGCATCCTCCGTCGTCGAGGTATCGTTCGATGCAGCGAGCTGCATCACTTCGCCCTCGGCGATCACCGCGGCGGCGTCGGACAGGATGCGCAGCGCCTCAAGCGAGCGTGTCTCGACCATCATCTTGAACGCTTGGCCGAGCAGGTAGTCGCCGACCAGCACACTGGCCTGGTTGCCCCAGATCAGCCGCGCCGTCTTGCGCCCGCGCCTCAGGTCGCTTTCATCGACCACGTCGTCATGGAGCAGCGTCGCGGTGTGCATGAACTCAACCGCGGTCGCCAGCTTGATATGGTCGCCGCCTTCGTAACCGCCCAGTTGCGCGGCCGCGATGGTCAGCATCGGCCGCAGCCGCTTGCCGCCGGAATTCACCAGATGTCCTGCCAGCTCCGGAATCATGTCGACGTGCGAGCGCGCATGCGAGAGGATCGATTCGTTCACCCGCTCCATGTCATCGCGCACCAGCCCCACCAGCCGGTCGATGTTGGGCTCGCGCCCGTCACTCCCCTCAAACGCTACCACCACGCCCATGAACTCACGACCTTTTCGTTGTTTCCGCCCGAACCGCCAACAATAATGCCCCCGGCCACCACGGGCAACTATTGCGCGGCCGATTACCGTTTGTTTACCACATATGTGTCAAAACTTAACCTTAAGCGGCAGCATGCGTAGGCTGTATTCGGGTGAGTTGACCCATGCACGGTTGCCCGGCAAAGGTGGAGAACGATGCGCGAAATTCTCCGCTCCAACGACCTGGTGTTGTTGTCCTTTGCCGGCCACGTGCTGAACGAAGCTGGGATTGAACATATGATCTTTGATGGTCATGCCAGTGCCGTGGAAGGATCGATTGGCGCCCTGCCGCGCCGGTTGATGGTTTCGTCGCGCGACTTCGAAACCGCCCGGCGCGTGTTGCACAAAGCATCTTTGAACCTGCCGGCGACTTAATCGGGACCAGAACGCGTATGACAGTTGCAACCTCAGCCGCCCAGGAAGACGCGCCAGCGCCCGCCGCAGCCGTTCCAAGCTCGCTCACCGAAGATGCCTTTCTCGGCGGCAAGCTCAGTATACTGCAGCCGGAAAAGGGTTTTCGCGCCGGCATCGATTCCGTGTTCCTGGCCGCGACCATCCCCGCTGAGGCCGGTGAAACCCTGTTCGAGGCCGGCATCGGAACCGGCGTTGCCGCCCTGTGTGTCGCCGCCCGGGTGGCCAATGTCCATATCACCGGTGTCGAAATCGCCCAGCGCTACGCCCTCATGGCCGAGCAGAATGCCAAGCGCAACCAGCTTGAAAACGCCGTGCGGGTCATCAAGGGCGACGTCAAGGACGCCCTGCGCCGCGACCTGGCCCAATGGCCCGAGCACGGCTCGTTCACCCACGCCTTCGCCAACCCGCCGTTCTTCGACAATGACAAGTCGACGACCTCGCCCAACAGCCTGCGCGCTGTCGCCAACACGTTCGGCCCGGAAGACCTCGAACTGTGGGTCAAGGTGCTCGGTACCATGGTCACACTGCGCGGCTCGGTCACCTTCATCCATCGCGCTGAAGCGCTCGGCCGCCTGCTGCGCTCAATGGAGGACCGTTTCGGCGACATCCGGGTCGCCCCGCTCTACGCGCGAGAGGGCATGGCCGCCTCGCGTGTCATCGTCCAGGGCATCAAGGGCGCCCGCGGCCCCCTGCAACTGCTGCCGGGTCTGGTGCTCCATACCGCCGGCTCGCAATTCACCCCGGAAGCCGAAGCCATCCTGCGCGACGGTCTCGCCTGGCGTTTGCGCTAACCTCGTTATCCCTGCTTGGCTTTCACACTTGTCTGACGCGCCCGCTCCCCCTATGTGAAGCTGGCCATGGCTAAGACACACAAGAAATCACTCGCCGCCCGCTTCCTGCCGGCCCGTTTCAACAAAGCCGTCAAAATCGTCCCGCATGTCCGGTTGTCCGGCGCCATCGGAGCCGTGCCCGGCCTTAAGCCCAGCCTATCGCTCGCCTCGACCGGCAAGATGCTGGACAAGGCCTTTGCCACCAAGGGCAGCGCCGCCGTGGCCATCTCCGTCAATTCGCCGGGCGGGTCGCCGGCCCAGGCCGCGTTGATCCACAATCGCATCCGCGCCCTGGCCGAGGAGAACGAAGTCCCCGTGTTCACCTTCTGCGAGGATGTTGCGGCCTCCGGCGGCTACATGCTCGCCTGCGCCGGCGATGAGATCTACGGCCAGCGCTTTTCCATCATCGGTTCCATCGGCGTCATCTCTGCCGGCTTCGGCTTTGTCGAGGCGATCGAAAAACTCGGTGTGGAGCGCCGCGTCCACACCGCCGGCAAGAACAAGTCGATCCTCGACCCCTTCCAGCCGGAAAAGAAGCAGGACATAGACCGGCTGAAGAAGATCCAGCTCGACATCCATGATGGCTTCATCGACCTGGTCCGTGCCCGGCGCAAGGACAAGTTGGACGAAACCGACGCCGAACTGTTCACCGGCGCCTTCTGGACCGCCCCCGAAGCCCTCGAGCGAGGCCTGATCGACGCCACCGGCGATATGCATGCCGTTCTGCAGCAGAAGTTCGGCGATGACCTGCTGATCAAACCCGTGGCCCCGCCGTCGGGCTTTGGCCTCAAACGCCTGCTGTCGTCGCAAAATGGCCAACAAGGTGGGGCATTTGACATAAAATTGAGCGGCGGCGTTGCCGATGAGTTGATCCAGGCGATGGAAAAACGTGCACTTTGGCAGAGATTTGGTCTATAATAGCTGCCAGCTTCGACGATCTTTTTGGACCGGGGAGATACATATGCTTGCAAAAGTCCTGACCACCGTGCTGACCGCTGCCTTGGCGGTTATGGTCGTCCGTCAGATCGGCCAGAAGGCCGAACAGGCCAAAGCTCGTGTCCGCAAGGACAGGAATTCCGCAGCAAAGCCCAGCGTCACACTGCGCGAAGACCCTGAGACCGGCGTTTTCCGTCCGGTTGACAACGACTGATCGCAATTCCGTCTTCAAGTCGGCTTGACCGCGCCACTGGCGCGCCATAACGTGCGCGCCATCTGACAGGGCCGAGGCGAATCGGCCCGGCTTTCACGATCTCATTGCGCGGAACCCCGCTGATGGCGCCGACCGGCCTCAACCCCACCAAATCCTTTCAGGATCTCATTCTCACGCTGCACCAGTACTGGGCCGCCTACGGCTGCGTCATCCTGCAGCCCTACGACATGGAAGTCGGCGCCGGCACCTTCCACCCGGCCACCACCTTGCGTTCCGTCGGCCCGAAACCCTGGCGCGCGGCTTACGTCCAGCCGTCCCGCCGTCCGAGCGACGGCCGCTACGGCGAGAACCCGAACCGCCTGCAGCACTACTATCAGTACCAGGTCATCCTCAAGCCCTCGCCCGACGACCTGCAGGACCTCTATCTCGGATCGCTCTATGCCATCGGCATCGACCGTTTCAACCACGACATCCGCTTCGTGGAGGACGACTGGGAAAGTCCCACACTTGGCGCCTGGGGGCTCGGCTGGGAGGTCTGGTGCGACGGCATGGAGGTCTCCCAGTTTACCTATTTCCAGCAGGTTGGCGGCCTCGACTGCGCGCCCGTGTCCGGCGAACTGACCTACGGCCTCGAACGACTCGCCATGTATGTCCAGGGTGTCGACAACGTCTACGACCTGAATTTCAATGGCGGCGAGGGTGACGCGCGGGTCTCCTATGGCGATGTCTTTCTGCAATCGGAACAGGAATTCTCCCGTTACAACTTCGAGCACGCCGACACCGAAATCCTGTATCGTCATTTCGAGGATGCCGAACGGGAATGCCAGGCCCTGCTAAAGGCCGGCGCCGGCGAGGGCAGGGCGCATCACCTGGCCCTGCCGGCCTACGACCAGTGCATCAAGGCCAGCCACGTCTTCAACCTGCTCGATGCCCGCGGCGTCATCTCGGTCACCGAGCGCCAGGCCTACATCCTGCGCGTCCGCGACCTCGCCAAGGGCTGCTGCGAAGCCTGGGCCGCGACCGCCGGCGGCGGCTACACCGAAGGAGCCTCATCATGACCGACAAACCCGCCATCGCCCAAAAGGCCCCGTACCCGGTCGAGGTCGAAGCCGGCAAGAATTACTTCTGGTGTGCCTGCGGCCAGTCGAAGAACCAGCCGTTCTGCGACGGCAGCCACAAGGGCACGTCGTTCCAGCCCGTCAGGTGGACCTGCGAGGAAACCGGCAGAAAGTTCTTCTGCGGCTGCAAGGCGACCGAAAACCAGCCATTCTGCGACGGCACCCACAAAGACCTCTAAGGCGCTGACCCACCCACATGCCCGAGCTTCTCATCGAACTGTTCTCCGAGGAAATCCCTGCGCGCATGCAGCGCCGGGCGGCTGACGACCTGCGCAAGCTGGTCTGCGATGGACTGAAAGAAGCGGGGCTTGAGTTCAGCGAAACCGCAGCCCACGCCACCCCGCGCCGCCTGGTTCTCAAGGTCGACGGCTTGGCTGCCATGACCCCGGACGTTTCCAGCGAACGCAAGGGCCCGCGCACCGATGCCCCGGAAAAGGCCATTCAGGGCTTCCTCAAGGCTGCCGGCGTAACGCTCGAGCAATGCGAAACCGTCGAGGACAAGAAGGGCACCTTCTACCTCGCCCGCATCGAAAGGCCCGGCCGGGCCACGCCGGACGTTGTCGCCGAACTGCTGCCGGAGGTGATCCGCAAGTTTCCCTGGCCGAAGTCGATGCGCTGGGGCACGGGCAGCCTGCGCTGGGTTCGTCCGCTCAAATCCGTCGTCACCCTGTTCGACGGTGAAGTCGTGCCCTTCGACGTCGACGGCATCAAGAGTGGCGATATCACCTATGGCCACCGCTTCATGGCCCCTGACGAGATCACCCTCAAAGGGTTCGCCGATTATGACGACAAGGTCCGCCACGCCTATGTCATGCTCGACGCCGCAGAACGCGCCGGCGCAATCCGCGCCCAGGCCAGCGAACTCACCGCCAAGGCCGGCCTCGCCCTGATCGAAGACGACGCCCTGATCGCCGAAACCGCCGGCCTCGTCGAGTGGCCGGTCGTCCTGATGGGCGAGTTCCACCAGGCATTTCTCGAGGTCCCGCCCGAAGTCGTCATCACCACCATCAAATCCCACCAAAAATGCTTCGCCCTGCGCCAGTCCGCGTGCGCCGACGCATCCTCGAAGTCCGACAGCGAACAGGACTCGCCGACCGCCGCCTCGCAACAGTCGAGTAAAGTAAATAGTAAGAACCTTTTGTCTAACAAATATTTGTTAGTGTCTAATCTTGTCGCGCGCGACGGCGGCGAAAAGATCGTTGCCGGCAACAACCGCGTCATTGCCGCCCGCCTGGCCGACGCGAAGTTTTTTTGGGACCAGGACAAAAAGGTCAAACTCGAAGACCGCCTGCCGGACCTGGAAAACATCACCTTCCACGCAAAACTCGGCACTCAGCGCCAGCGCGTCGAACGTCTCGAACATCTGGCCGGCGAAATCGCCGCCATCATCGGTGCCGACGTAGAGCAGGCAAAGCTTGCCGCGCGCCTGTGCAAGGCCGACCTGGTGACAGGGATGGTCGGCGAATTCCCCGAACTGCAGGGCCTGATGGGCGGCCACTACGCCCGCGCCGAAGGCCTCGGCAAAGACATCGCCGACGCCATCGCCACCCACTACAAACCCCAAGGCCCCTCGGACGACGTTCCCAACAGCAAAGTCGCTCAGGCCGTTGCGCTAGCCGACAAGTTGGACACGTTGGTAGGTTTTTGGGCGATTGATGAGAAGCCAACGGGATCGAAGGACCCCTATGCTCTCAGGCGTGCCGCATTGGGTGTCATTCGGGTGGTAACCGAGAACCAGCTAAGATTGACACTTCAAAAATGCTTTACAGGGTCGTTCGCAAGCATAGTAGTCAACCAAGAATTTGAAGATGTAGCTGATTATATTGAGGCTGCTAACATGCTTCAGCGCGCGGAATACGCCAAAGGTTTGGAGGGACAGTTCCTTGAGTCATTGAAGTCCAAGCACCTCAGTGAGGCGGTTATCGATGAAAGGGTCAGCAAGGGGTTGTCCGTTGGACTCGACCTCCTCGCCTTCTTCGCCGACCGCCTCAAGGTCTACCTGCGCGACCAGGGTGCCCGCCACGACCTGATCGATGCCGTCTTCGCCCTCGGCGATCAGGACGACCTGTTGATGATCGTCAAGCGCGTCGCGGCGCTCGGCTCATTCCTCGACACCGAGGACGGCAAGAACCTGCTGGCCGGCGTCAAGCGCGCCTCCAACATTCTCAAGATCGAAGAAAAGAAGGAGGCGGCGAAACCGGAAGACAAGCGCATCGACATGACTCACCGCCCGTTGCCCAACCTTCTGGTGCAGGGCGAGGAAAAGGAACTCAACCGCGCCATCGCTGCCGCCGCCGCCAACGCCCGCAAGGCGGTAAAGGCGGAAGATTTCGAAGCCGCCATGTCAGCGCTCGCCAAACTGCGCGCCCCCGTCGATGCCTTCTTCGACAAGGTGACGGTTAACACCGATGACCCCAACTTCCGGGAAAACCGCCTCCGCCTGCTCAACATGATCCGCCAGGCGACACTGGAAGTCGCGGATTTCTCCAAAATAGAAGGCTGAGCCCATAACGTCTTGCGTTATATGGCGCGACACGTTATAGTCCGCCATGATCCGCAGCTTCGCCGATCGCGAAACCGAATTGATTTGGCTGGGCCTGCGTTCGCGTCGTTTGCCGTTCGACATCCAGAGAACGGCACTTCGGAAATTGCGGTACCTGAACCGGGCCAAGCAATTCAACGATGTTCGCTTTCCTCCGGGAAACCGGCTCGAACAGCTGCTCGGAGATCGCAGCGGCCAGTGGTCGATCCGCATCAACGATCAGTGGCGCATATGTTTTCGCTGGGACAATGGAGACGTCTTCGATGTCGAAATCACCGACTATCACTGAACCCGATCTGGACGCGGAAGAACACGAACTGCTGCCCAACATTCATCCCGGGGAAATACTTCTCGAGGAGTTCCTCAAGCCGGGCGGGATCAGCCAGAACGCCTTGGCACGAGCGATTGGCGTACCGCCGCGCCGCATCAACGAAATCGTGCTCGGCAAGCGCGCCATCACCGCAGACACGGACTTGCGTCTGACCCGTCATTTCGGTTTGTCGGAAGGCATATTCCTACATTTGCAGAACGACTACGACATCCGCGAGCGCAAACGCCAGATCGCCGGCGAACTGGACAAGATCAAGCGCTGGCAAGCGGCGTAGTATTCAACCTTGGGCGCCTAAGGACACCCGCTGCCCCCACCCCACGGCACCACAGTCAGCCAAACGCCCGCCTGACGCCGCCGGCGTCACATGTTGGGGTAGTTCGGGCCTTCGCCGCCCTGGGGCACGCACCAGTTGATGTTCTGCGCCGGGTCCTTGATGTCGCAGGTCTTGCAGTGCACGCAGTTCTGCGCGTTGATCTGGAAGTAGGGCTTGCCGTCTGCGTCCTCCAGCACCTCGTAGACCCCGGCCGGACAGTAGCGCTGCGCCGGTTCGGCGAATTTCGGCAGGTTCTGGCTGATCGGGATCGTGTCATCGGCCAGGCTGAGATGGATCGGCTGATCCTCTTCATGGTTGGTCGCCGAAAACGACACATTGGTCAGCCGGTCGAACGACAGAACACCGTCCGGCTTGGGATAGTCGATCTTCCTGCACTGCGATGCCGGCAGGGTTGCGGCGTGGTCCGGTTTGCCGTGGCTCATGGTGCCGAACAGCGAAAAGCCGAACAGCTGGTTGGTCCACATGTCGAGCCCGCCCAGCGCCAGCCCGCCATAGATGCCGAGTTTCGACCACATCGGCTTGGCATTGCGCACCAGCTTCAGGTCCTTGTACATCCACGACTTTTCATAAGCCTCGGGGTAGGCCGTCAGTTCGTCCGCCTCGCGCCCCTCGCCGATCGCTGCAAACGCCGCTTCGGCCGCCAGCATTCCCGACTTCATGGCGTTGTGCGAGCCCTTGATGCGCGGCACGTTGAGGAACCCGGCCGAACAGCCGATAAGCACCCCGCCCGGAAACGTCAGCTTCGGCAGCGACTGGAACCCGCCCTCAGTGATCGCCCGCGCGCCGTAGGCAACGCGCCGGCCACCCTCCAGCACCTCGGCAATCAGCGGATGGTGCTTGAAGCGCTGGAACTCCATGTAGGGGAACAGGTGCGGGTTCTGGTAGTTCAAGTGAACCACGAAGCCGATCGACACCATGTTGTCTTCCAGGTGATACATGAACGACCCGCCTCCGGTCTTGCGGTCGAGCGGCCAGCCCATGGTGTGCGTCACCTGGCCCTGGCGGTGGTTCTCCGGCTTGACTTCCCACAGCTCCTTCATGCCAAGACCGAATTTCTGCGGTTCGCGGCCCTCGTCCAGCGAGAACTTGTCGATCAGGATTTTGGCCAGTGACCCGCGCACGCCCTCGGCGATGAACACATATTTGCCGTGCAGTTCCATGCCCGGCTCGTATTCCGGCTTCGGCTTGCCGTCGCGCCCGATGCCCATCACGCCGGCCACCACGCCCTTCACCGAGCCGTCGTCGCGGTAGACCAGGTCGGAACAGGCAAAGCCGGGATAGATTTCCACGCCCATCGCCTCGGCCTGCTCGGCCAGCCAGCGGCACACGTTGCCCAGCGACACGGCATACATGCCGTGGTTGTCCATCAGCGGCGGCATCACGAAGTTCGGCAGCCGCATCTGGCCGGAGGGCCCGAGCATATAGAAACGGTCTTCCTTCACAGGCGTGTTGAGCGGCGCCCCCTTGTCTTTCCAGTCCGGGATCAGTTCGTTCAGCGCAATCGGATCGATCACCGCGCCCGACAGGATATGCGCGCCGACCTCGGAGCCCTTCTCCAGTACGCACACGTTGATCTCGCTGCCGGCCGCCTCGGCCAGTTGTTTCAGACGGATCGCCGCGGACAGCCCCGACGGCCCGGCGCCGACGATGACCACGTCATATTCCATGCTTTCACGTTCGATCTGTTCGTCGCTCATCGCCCGTATCTCCGCCCGATGCCCGGCCCGGTTATGCACATGCTCCACCCGCCGGATGCCAAAATCCGCTCGCACCTGTTATAAACCCAAGGCGCGCCTTAGCAAGTCCGCGCCTTTGTGACAATTTGCCGGCGCACGTGCCATCACACATGCGACATGAAAAGCCGTGACTGAGACCAAGACCCTGACCGAAGCCGAAGCGCTCGCCTGCCTGGCTTGGCAGGTTGACATGGGCGCCGACGAGGCCATCGCCGATGCGCCCGTCGACCGCTTCGCCGCGTCCGCTGAACTGGCGCAAAAGAGACAGGCCGTCTCACATGCCGAAGTCCAGGCGGTACTGTCGCGCACGGCTCCGTCATCCCAGGCCGCCGCCCGCCCTGCCCCTCCGCTTCTCAGCGACACTGCCGAACAGGATGCCCGCAGCCTGGCCGATGCCGCACAGTCGCTTGATGACATCGCTGCGGCCCTCGCCGGGTTCGATGCCTGCCCGCTCAAGCGCACCGCCACCAACCTGTGCTACTGCGACGGCAACCCGAAGGCCCGCGTCATGTTCATCGGCGAGGCCCCGGGCCGCGATGAGGACATCCAGGGCAAGCCGTTCGTCGGCCGCTCCGGCCAGCTGCTCGACAAGATGCTCTCGGCAATCGGCCTTAACCGCGCGAGCCAGGACCCGGCCACTGCCGCCTTCATCACCAACGTCATCTACTGGCGCCCGCCCGGCAATCGCAAGCCGACCGAAGCCGAAACCCTGATGTGCCTGCCCTTCGTCCACCGCACCATCGAATTGCAGGCGCCCGATCTCATCGTCTGTCTCGGCGCCACGCCCATGCAGCGCCTCACCGGCCGCACCGATGGCATCCTCAAATCCCGCGGCCGCTGGATGGACGTAACCATCGCCGGCCGCACCATCCCGCTCATCGCCACCCTGCATCCGGCCTACCTGCTGCGCCAGCCGGCCCAAAAGCGCCTCGCCTGGCGCGACTTCCTGGACATCCGCAAGCGGCTCGATCGGCCCACCTGACCCGGCGCTGGCACCGCCGCTGAAGCGGTGCTATTCATCCATCCCGCATTCATCCAGCAAGAGGCCCGGCCATGCCCGATCCGCGCCAGTTCATCCCGCTCAACATCGCCGTCCTCACGGTGTCCGACAGCCGTACCCTTGCCGACGACAAATCCGGCCAGGTGCTCGCCGACCGCCTGACAGCCGCCGGCCACAAATTGGCCGACCGGGCGATCGTCACCGACGACATCGACAAGATCCGCGCCCAGGCCTCCGGCTGGATCGCGCGCGACGACGTGGACGTCATCATCACCACCGGCGGCACCGGCCTGACCGGCCGCGATGTCACCATCGAGGCCATGCGCGGCCTGTTCGAAAAGGAGATCGAAGGCTTTGCTGCCGCCTTCCTGATGGTCTCCTGGCCCAAGATCGGCACCTCCGCCGTCCAGTCGCGCGCCACCGGCGGGGTCGCCAGGGGCACTTACATGTTCTGCCTGCCCGGTTCGCCCGGCGCCTGCAAGGATGGCTGGGACGGCATTCTCGAGGACCAGCTCGACTACCGCCACATGCCGTGCAACTTCGTGGAAATCATGCCCCGGCTTGAGGAACACATGCAGCGCAAGAAGGGTTGACGGTGTCCGCCAATCGCACGCCGGGTGTCGCCGACTACGCGCTGCTCATCCTGCTGGCCTTGATCTGGGGCGGCAGCTTCGCCCTCATCAAGGTTGCGGTTGAAACCATACCGGCCGTAACCCTGACCGCCATGCGCCTGGTCCTTGCCGCAGCCATTCTCGCCATCGCCGTGCTCATTGCCGGCCAGCACTTCAAGCCGACCCCGCGGCTCCTGTTCGGCATTGCCGCTGCCGGTCTGTTCGGCAACGCCCTGCCGTTCACCCTGATAAGCTGGGGCGAGGAGGTCATCGATTCCGGCCTCGCTGCCATTCTGATGGCGGTCATGCCGCTCACCACCGTGTTCCTGGCCCACCTGCTCACCAGCGATGAAAGACTGAACGCCCGCAAGCTCGCCGGCGTCGTCCTGGGGCTGATCGGCCTGATCGTCCTCATCGGCCCGGCAAAACTGGCAAGCCTCGGCACCGAAACCATCCGCCAGCTCGCCGTTGCCGGCGCGGCCTTGTGCTACGGCATCAACGCCATCATCACCAAGCGCCTCCTGTCTGTCCCGCCCATGGCGCTCGCCGCCGCCGTCATCATCGCCTCGGCCATCATGATGATCCCCGCCAGCCTGATCATCGATACCCCGTGGACGCTTGCCCCAAGTGGGCCCGCGCTGTGGGCTGCTGCCGGCCTGGGCGTGCTGCAGACCGCACTCGCGACCCTCATCATGTTTGCGCTGATCACCCGTCAGGGCGCATCGTTCTTTGCCCAGATCAATTTCCTCGTGCCCCTGGCGGGTGTCTTCTACGGCATAGTTTTCCTCGCCGAGCGCCCCGCCGCAAACGCCTACCTGGCGCTCGCTATCATTCTCGCCGGCATAGCAATCGCCCGCAGCGGAATGGGCAAATCATCCCGAAGTGCAGAATAGAGTTGCCATTACACGTCACTTCCGCGTGATGTTCCCCGCCGCCGCAATAATCGTCACAATTCGCGCTACCATGTCTACTGCGGGGGAAGCGCGAAAATCGCCAGTTACACGAGAGGTACAAACAGATGACGGACCATACTCATTCTATCACTCGCCGCCAGGCCATGGGCGCAGCCTTGGCCGCGCCATTGGTGCTGAACACCATCGATTTCGCTCACGCCGCCGCGCCGATGCTCGGCGCCTCTGCGCCGGGCCATTACCGCTTCAAGCTCGGTGACTTCGAGGTCACGACCATCAACGACGGTGCCATCCAGCTCGATGGCCCACACCCGATCTTCGGCCAGAACATCGAGGCCGCCGAACTTCAGAACCTGGCCGAGGCAAACCTTCTGCCGCGCGAACGCTTCGAAATCGGCTTCTCGCCGGTCATGGTCAACACCGGCGAAGCGCTTGTGATGTTCGATTCCGGCAACGGTGCCGCCCGGCGTCCCAATGCCGGCCGCCTTGCTGCCGCCATGTCGGGCATCGGCTACACGCCCGACCAGGTCGACATTGTCGTCCTCACCCATTTCCATCCCGACCACATCGGTGGCCTGATGGAGGACGGCAAGCCGCTGTTCTCCAACGCCCGCTACGTCACCCACGAAACCGAGTTCAACTTCTGGACTCATGACGACCGCATGTCCGGCGGCACCGAGCGCGTCGCCAAGCTGACGGCCGCGAACGTCAAACCGCTCGCCGACAAGACCAGCTTCATCAAGGATGGCGCATCCGTCACCGGCGGCATCACCGCCATGGCCGCCCACGGCCACACCCCGGGCCACACCGCCTTCCACATCGAAAGCGGTGGCAAGCGCCTGCTGCTCGGCGGCGACTTCTGCAACCATTATGTCGTGTCCCTCCAGCGCCCCGACTGGCATGTCCGCTTCGACATGGACAAGGAGGGTGCCGCCGCCACCCGCAAGAAGATCCTCGGTATGCTGGCCGCCGACAAGATACCCTTCACCAGCTACCACATGCCGTTCCCGGCCGTCGGCTACGTGGAAAGCAAGGATGGCGGCTTCCGCTACGTACCGGCCAGCTACCAGCTCAACCTCTGAGCCTGCCGTCGCCATCGCAAATAATCGCCGGCCTCATCCAGGTCGGCGATTCTTTGCAAATTCAGTTAGATTTGGCGATCAAAGCATTTGCTTTCGCAATGCCGGACCAATACCGCAGAAGACTCTGGCATGACTTTCGTTCAGCTCACGGATGCATTCCGTTTACCACAAATCTACATATTTTGTTATTACGGAATTCGTATGCTCAGTTTCATTTTACGTTGAGGGGGAGCAAGTGTCTGCGGATTTTCAAGTCACCGCGCTGGAAAGCGGCGTCCGGGTCATCTCATCCAAAATGTCGGGACTTGAGATGGTGTGCGTCAACGCGGCAATATCGGTCGGCTCATGCCATGAAGAGTCATTTGAGCATGGCGTTGCGCATTTCCTCGAACACATGATTTTTCAGGGAACGCAAGAACGGTCTGCTGACGTTATCAAGCAGGCAGCAAGCCGGCTTGGCGCGAAGTTGGACGCCTGGACAGACTGGGACACGACCACATTCCGCGCGCACGTTCTTCGGGAGAATGTTTCACAGGCGGTTGAGTTGCTCGCAGAAATCATGCTGCTGCCTGCCCTGGGGCAAGACGACGTCAAAAAGGAATGCGGTATCATCTTAAGAGAGATAGATGAGCGGAACTCGT
Source organism: Aestuariivirgaceae bacterium (assembly GCA_965216335.1). GTDB lineage: Bacteria > Pseudomonadota > Alphaproteobacteria > Rhizobiales > Aestuariivirgaceae > JAHEJE01. The sequence continues at coordinate 3,730,867 of OZ244154.1, forward strand.
CGTGGAACGTCCTCAACGAAGGTTTCTACGAAGCGGCTTTCGGCGATCAAAGTTTGGCTCGTCCGATCATCGGATCGCAGGAAAGTGTCGTAGAAATCGACGCCAAACTCCTTCGAGCGTTCCATGAAAAGTACTATCTGACTCAGAATCTGGCCGTATGTATGGTTGGTGATGTCGATCACGCCGAGGCAGTGGACATTGTCAGCGTGGCGTTCGAGCATTGTCCCGAAGGACGACAATCTACGATGCCTGTAGCGGAGTACTTCGGTGGTGAAGCCCAGTTTGCGTGCAACTGCGATGCAGGAATGGTCCTACTCGGCTACCCATTCCCACCTGACATGGATCGCAAGGCAACGGCGGCAGACTTGTTTCGTGAAATCCTTGGAGGAGGTCCAGACTCAAGATTGTTCAAGGAGCTTCGCGAAAAGCGTGGTCTTGTCTACGGCACATCCACCTACACAAACTACCACATCAACCGGCCTCTGCTGGTCATGGAGGCCAACGGTCATGCCAACTCGGTCAACGAATTGTTCCAAATCATGTATGAACAAGCACACGAAGCTGCGCATAATGTAACGCAGGATGAACTGGAGCTTGCCAAAATCAATACGATCGCCACCATCAGGATGGATTGCGACTTGCCCTACCGCCAGTGTAGCGATGCTATCTTCAAACTCTTCGAGACTGGCAAGATTCCGTTGTTGCAAGATGAAATTGCCGTGATTGAGAAGATAGATCTCGACTACTTGAAGGCCTGCGCCCAAGAGCTTCTTGCTGATCCACCCACTCTTGCAGCACACGGGCCGGTGCGGCACATGCCGAAACTCAGGCAAGTCCAAAGCCTCAGCAGCGGCCGCAAGGTGGCTTGAGGCCGTTTCCTTTGCGCCATCGCAAATAATCGCCGGCCTCATCCAGGTCGGCGATTTCGCGCACCATAGCCAGCCGCTTGCCTTTCAGGTTGGCCATGGTGTCGGCCAGTGAATGTTCGCTCGACCACCGCACCCCGACGAACATGTCCGGCACCCGAGGCGCCCGCCGTGCGCCCACCAGCCAGTAACCGCCGTCCGGCGCCGGACCGAACACCGCATCGTGCCCGCCGAGCTTGCCGAAGGCCGCGGCGATATCGCGGCGTGCGACCCCTGGCACATCGCTGCCGATGATCGCCACCGGGCCGCCCGGCAGAACATTGAACATCCGCTGCATCCGCGCCCCGAGATTTCCGCTGCCCTGGGCAATCAGATGAACCCCATCGGGCCACACCGCATCATAGACAGCCACATCCGGCGCAACGGCGATCCAGGTCTGCCAGCGCCCGTCGCCAGACAGTTCCCGCAGCGTCCGCCCCAGCACCGTGCGATAGACCCGCAGCGCCTCGGCTGTCCCGACCTGCCGCGCCAGCCGCGTCTTCACGCGCCCGGCTTCGGGCCGCTTGGCCATGATTACCAGATGGTTGCGCCGCATCACTGATAAATCCGCGCAATGCGCTCCGGTGCAACGCCGGAAAACCACAGGCTGATGCACAACAGATTACGCCCCATGCGCTTGAGATAACCGCTCTTGCGGTAGCGCTCGGCGCTCGTCACCGCCTCATGCCCCAGCACGTGAAGCCGCCGCCGTCCGATCCGCCGCACCATGTCGACATCCTCCATGATTGGGATCGGCCTGTACCCGCCTAATTCGTCGTAGAAACGGCGCGAAATCAAGAGACACTGGTCGCCATAGGGCAGGGCGAGAACCCGCGTACGCACCGCGACGATCTTCTCCAAGCCTCGCGCCTGCCAGCCTGCATCGTCGAGCCGGAACCGGAACACCGCCGCCCGTCGGATGTCGCCCTCCCTTTCGGCCCGTTCGATGAACCCGGACACCGCCCGCTCCCAGCCCTCGGCCAACACCGTGTCGGCATGCACGAACAACAGCCAGTCGCCGCGCGCCTGTTCGGCGCCCTGTGCCAACTGCATACCGCGCCCGCGCTGTGTGTGCACGATGTCCGCCCCCGCCACATCGGCCATTGCCAGCGTCGCATCGCCCGAGCCGCCGTCGGCGATCACCAGCTGGCCGGCACCACCTGCAATCGCCCCGCGCGCCAGCGCTGGCAGCGACCGGGCAAGCCCCGCCTCGGCGTTCAAAGTCGGCATGATGATCGTCAGCATGGCCGCGCACCATAGCGCCTGGGCCATGCCGGGCAAATCGCAATGTCGCGATTGTTCTTGTTTTGTTCGTAACGAATCGCTACACTGATCTCATGACGACGGTTCTCGACAGACGCGCCCGGCTCGGCTTCGATGTTTCTGCGGCACCCGTGGCCGAAGCGGTTGCAGCCAATGCCCGCGGCCGCGGCGCCCGGTCAAATTCCACCGGCCGCCATGAACCGTTGGCTAGGGTGCTGTTCGATGATGGCTGGAACAGCCTTGAGGAGCTTCCGGCCTTCAAGACCAACGTGACCATGGAAGCGGCCAAGACCATCATCACCCGCAACCAGTCGCCCGACATCTCCTTCGACCGTTCGATCAATCCCTATCGCGGCTGCGAGCATGGCTGCAGTTACTGCTATGCCCGTCCGACCCATGCCAACATGGGGCTGTCGCCGGGGCTTGATTTCGAATCCAAGCTGTTTGCCAAGCCCAATGCCGCCGAACTGCTGCGCGCCGAATTGTCGAAACCCGGCTATCGGCCCGCCACCATCGCGCTCGGCACCAACACCGATCCCTACCAGCCCATCGAGCGGCGCTACCGCATCACCCGGCAGGTCCTCGAAGTCCTGGCCGAATTCAACCATCCGGTCGGCATCGTCACCAAGTCGGCGCTGGTGCTGCGCGATCTCGATATCCTCCAGCCGATGGCCGAAAAGGGCCTGGCCAAGGTCGCTCTGTCGGTCACCACGCTCGACGCCAAGCTCGCCCGGGCCATGGAACCGCGCGCCTCGACACCGGACAAGCGCCTGCAGGCTCTGCAGATCCTCAGCCAGGCCGGCGTGCCGACGGCCGCCATGGTGGCTCCGGTCATCCCCGCCCTCAATGATCACGAGATCGAGGCCATTCTCGCCGCCGTGTCTGTCACCGGCGCCACCGAAGCCGGTTATGTGCTCTTGCGCCTGCCCTTGGAAGTTGCCGACGTCTTCCGCGAATGGCTGCTCAGGGAAATGCCCGACCGCGCCACCCGCGTCCTCTCCCTCATGCGCTCCATGCACGCCGGCAAGGATTACGATTCCACCTGGGGCCGCCGCCAGGCCGGCACCGGTCCTTACGCGTGGTCGGTCGGCCGCCGCTTCGAAATCGCCTGCTCACGCCTCAAACTCAACCGGCGCAAATTCAAGCTGGACACCTCCCAATTCACCCGCCCGCCTCAACCCGGCGAGCAACTTTCGTTGCTCTAAGCATATTCAGGAAAAGTGGGAACCGGTTTTCCGCCCGGAACATGCGGCTTAAGAACGAGCAACTTTCGTTGCTCTAAGCATGTTCAGGAAAAGTGGGAACCGGTTTTCCGCCCGGAACATGCGGCTTAAGAACGAGCAACTTTCGTTGCTCTAAGCATGTTCAGGAAAAGTGGGAACCGGTTTTCCGCCCGGAACATGCGGCTTGAGAACGAGCAACTTTCGTTGCTCTAACCACGCGCCCGCAATGGCGTCACCCCGGCGAAGGCCGGGGTCCAGTGCGCCTCCATCTGATTGCGTTGCCATGTCATACGGATCGCGTCTCGTGACACAGGCCCTAAGTCTGACCGCATCCGCGGCGGCCCGAAGAAAGAGCAGCCCTGGTTGCGTTGGCAGGCCGTTCCCGCAAGATTGCGGGCATGGTACCGCACGATTCGAAACCCGCGCCGACCTTCGATATGGAACAGGCAGCATTCGGCAACGGCATGTCGCCCGTCGCCGGCGTCGATGAAGCGGGCAGGGGGCCTTGGGCCGGTCCGGTCACCGCCGCCGCCGTCATTCTCGATCCGGCAAGTATCCCCGACGGCCTCAACGATTCCAAAACGCTCACGCCAGCCCGGCGTGACCGGCTTTTCGATGAGATCGCGGCCACATCCCACGTCGCCATCGCAACCGCAACCGTTGAGCGCATCGACCGCGACAACATCCTGCAGGCCAGCTTGTGGGCCATGGCCGAGGCGCTTGCCGGCCTTCCGCATCGGCCTGCATTCGCGCTCATCGACGGCAACAAGACCCCGCCCACAGACATCGCCTGCACCACCGCCGTCAAGGGCGACGCCACTTCCCTCTCAATCGCCGCCGCCTCGATCGTCGCCAAGGTCACCCGCGACCGCCTCATGCAAGACCTCGACGCTGAGTTCCCCGGCTACGGATTTGCCCGCCACAAGGGCTACGGCACCGCCCGGCACGCCGCAGCCCTGGCCCGCCTCGGCCCGTGCCCGGCCCACCGCCGCTCCTTCGCCCCGGTCCGCACCCGCCTGGCGCAACGCGCCTGCTGAGGTCCCGGCGCCGAAGGAAGCCCGCAGTCCTCTCCGCGCGCCACACCAGTCCGCAAAGCTGAACGCCGGCGTCGCCGGTTAACCATAAACCCCACAAACGATTCACTATTTGCCCCTTAGGACTCATCATGAATCCAAGGGGAGTCTGAGTCCCGAATAATCGGGGCCGAAACAGGTCAGTTGCGTAGAGGTGTCACCATGGGTTTTGCCGCCCGGCCGGATGTCCGGCCTTTGCTCGATTCCATTCTGGTCGGCGATTGCATCGAGGAGTTGCGCAAGCTGCCGTCGCGCTCGGTTGATCTGGTCTTTGCCGATCCGCCCTACAACCTGCAGCTCACCGGCGACCTGACCCGTCCCGACCAGAGCCGCGTCGACGGCGTTGACGATGCCTGGGACAAGTTCGCCGACTTCGCCGCCTACGACACCTTCACCCGCGCCTGGATGTCCGAATGCCGCCGCATCCTGAAAGACGACGGCACCTTCTGGGTCATCGGCTCCTATCACAACATTTTCCGTGTCGGCACCATCCTGCAGGACCTCGGCTTCTGGATCCTCAACGACGTCGTATGGCGCAAGACCAACCCGATGCCGAACTTCCGCGGCACCCGTTTCACCAACGCCCATGAAACCATGATCTGGGCTGCAAAAAGCGCCGACCAGAAATCCTACACCTTCAACTACGATGCCATGAAGACACTCAACGACGACCTGCAGATGCGCTCCGACTGGCTCCTGCCGATTTGCAACGGCGGCGAACGCCTGAAGGGCGATGACGGCAATAAGGTTCACCCGACCCAGAAGCCGGAGAGCCTGCTGCACCGCGTCATCCTCGCCAGCTCGAACGAAGGCGACGTCGTCCTCGACCCGTTCTTCGGCACCGGCACCACCGGCGCCGTCGCCAGGAAACTCGGCCGCCGCTATATCGGCATCGAGCGCGACGAGGGTTACATTGCCGCTGCCACCGAACGCCTCGCAGCCGTCAAGCCGGCCGATCGCGAGGCCCTCAAGGTCACAACCGGCAAGCGCGCCGAACCGCGTGTCCCGTTCGGCACCCTTGTCGAGCGCGGCCTGATCAAGCCCGGCGAGACACTTTACGGCCCGAACCGACGCAATGCCGCCAAAGTGCGCGCTGACGGCTCACTGGTGTGCTCCGATGCCACCGGCTCGATCCACAAGATCGGCGCCCACGTCCAGGGCGCCGAAGCCTGCAACGGCTGGACCTACTGGCACTTCCGCAAGGGCCGCAACCTGATGCCAATCGACCTGCTGCGCCAGCAAATCCGCGCCGAGATGCGCGCCGGCTGACATGGCTGTCGTAACACGGCCAGCCCGTCCGGCAGATTGCCCGCGCATCGCCGAGATCTACAATCAGGGCATCGAAGACCGTATCGCGACATTCGAGACCGAACCTCGGACCGCCACCGACATCGAGACCTGGCTCGCCGGCATCGATCCCGTGTGGGTGGCCGAGATCGCAGGCACCACAGAGGCATTCGCCCGCCTGTCGCCTTACCGCAGCCGTGCCTGCTACGCCGGTATCCGTGAGTTCTCGGTCTATGTCGCCCGCGACCGGCGTGGTGCCGGGTTGGGCGAGGCCGTCATGCACCATGTGCTCGAGCAAGCCGCAACAGCCGGCGTCCACAAGATCATCGCCCGCATTTTCAAGCAGAACACCGCCAGCCTCGCCCTGTGCGACAGGCTCGGCTTCCGCCGTGTCGGCACCTATGAAAAGCATGGTCGGCTCGACGGCATCTGGCGTGATTGCGTCATCGTCGAACGGCTCATCGGCGAGGCTTGAGCGTATCCGGCCCCAGAACCGCCGCCACCACCTTCCTCATCACGCTTGGCAAGGCCTCATGCGCCAGCTCATCGGGCGCGACCCACCGGCAGTCCGCCGGTGCCCCGGTACCGCTCGCTCGTCCGCGCACGATGTCCAGCTTCAGATGAAAGTGCGTAAACGTGTGCTCGACGGCCAGACCGGTGTCCCGCCAGTCCGCCTCGAGCGGCGCACCGGAACGCCCCCCGGCAACATCGCCCCAGGTGCCTGACGGCACCTCCATCATGCCGCCCAGCAGCCCCTTTTCCGGCCGCCGCCGCAGCAGGACCGCACCGTCCGCCCGTTCCAGCCAGAACACCGTGCCATGCCGCACCGGCCGCGCCGCCTTGGCGCGCCTGCGCGGCAGGGTATCGGCAATTCCCAACCGCCGGCCCGCGCACGCCTCCTGCCACGGGCAGATCAGGCAGTTCGCCTGACGCGGCGCACATATGGTTGCGCCGAGGTCCATCATCGCCTGGGCAAAATCGCCGGCCCGCCGTTCCGGCACCAGCTCTGCCGCCAGCCGTCTGATCTGCGGCTTCACATCCGGCAGCGGTGTCTCAAGGGCATGCAGCCGCGCCATCACCCGCTCGACATTGCCGTCCACCGCCGCCGCCGGCTCATCGAAAGCGATCGCTGCGATCGCCGCCGCCGTATAAGGCCCTATCCCGGGCAGCTTCACCAGTTCCGCCGCCGTTCCGGGAAAGGTTCCACCATGCTCTTGCGTCACCACCCGCGCACACTTGTGCAGATTGCGCGCCCGCGCGTAATAGCCGAGCCCCGCCCAGCGCCGCAACACGTCATCCAGCTCCGCTGCGGCCAGGTCTTCCACCCTTGGCCAGCGCGCCGTGAAGTCGATGTAGTAGGGCTTCACCGCCGCCACGGTGGTCTGCTGCAGCATGATTTCCGACAGCCACACCCGGTAAGCATCGGCCCGCTCCCCCGGCCGGGCCCGCCATGGCAGGCTGCGCCGGTGCCGGTCGTACCAGCCCAAAAGAGCCCGCTGCAGCGCCTCGGCGTTCATGTCTGGTACATGTGCAATGGTGGATAATCGCCCGAATGTGATGCCCGGTTGAAGCCCAGCACACTATAGTGGACCGGAAGTTTTTCAACGCAGGAAAGCGACTGAGGCGCGTGAAAACCCTTCACAAATACACCCGTAATCTGACCCGGGCGGCGTTCGAGCGCTATGGTTTCGGCTATGGCGAGCTGCTGGCCCGCTGGCCGGAGATCGTCGGCGCCGACCTTGCAGAGGTCAGTGCGCCGGAGCGCATCAAATGGCCGCGCCGCCATGACGGCCGGCCCGATCGCGGCCAGCCCGGCGGCGGAACGCTTGTTGTCCGCGTCGCCGAGGGCAGGGGCCTCGAACTCCACTATCTCAGCCCCCGCATCATCGAACGCATCAACGGTTTCTACGGCTATACCGCCATTGCCGGGCTCAAGCTCTTGCAGGGCAAGCTGCCCAAAGCCAATGCCCGCCTCCTCAGGCGCAAGCCCGATCCGGCCAGCCTTGCCAAGGTGGAGCAACGTTTGCACGCCATCGGCGATGAACAGTTGCGCCGGTCATTGAAACGCCTTGGTGAAGGCGTTCTGTCTCAATCACAGTCGGGTGTGAAGGTCGAATGATTCGCCTGAAAATTCGTGCCACGCCCCACATAATCATTGGAATTCTCCACAACATCTAGTAGTTAGGAGCCGACATGAAACTAAATCGCCGAATTTTGCTGCTGTCCGGCGCCGCGGCTGCCGCCGCCGGCATCACCTATTTCGCCGTCAGGGGCGCCTCCCAGGACGCCATCGCCATACCCGGGATCACCCCGGCCAAGGCCCAGGAGGCCAACCTCTCCGACCTGGCAGAGGCGCCGGCCATGGGTGAAATGGCGCTCGGCCAGGACGACGCCCCGGTCACCATCATCGAGTACGCCTCGGCCACCTGCCCGCACTGTGCGAACTTCCACGAGGGCCCGTTCAAGAAGATCAAGTCCGAGTTCATCGACACCGGCAAGGTGCGTTTCATCTTCCGCGAATTCCCGTTCGACGATCTGGCGCTCGCCGCCTTCATGCTGGCCCGTTGCGCGCCCAAGGAAAAATACTTCCCGATGCTCGACGTGCTGTTCGAACAGCAGGGCACCTGGACCCGCAACAATCCCAAGGGCGAACTGTTCAAGATCGCCAAGCTGGCCGGATTTACCGAGGAAAGTTTCGAAGCCTGCCTGAAAAATGAGGAAATCGCCAAGGGCATCCTTGCTATTCGTGAGAAGGCTGGGACATCCTATGGCATTGATTCGACGCCGACATTCTTCATCAACGGAGAAAAGCTGCAGGGCAATCAGGATTTTGAGGCCTTCAAGCAGAAGATCGAAGCGGCGGGATAGGGGCGTATCAAGCGGCGGGACAGGTGCTGGAACGCGTAGACCGCACCTGATGAGGGGACGACAGATCGCATGAAATTCTCCCGGTTGAGGCTCTCGGGCTTCAAATCCTTTGTCGAACCCACCGAACTGCATATCGAGCCCGGCCTGACCGGCGTCGTCGGCCCCAACGGCTGTGGCAAGTCCAACCTGCTGGAAGCCTTGCGCTGGGTGATGGGCGAAACGTCGTACAAGTCCATGCGCGCCTCCGGCATGGACGACGTGATCTTCTCCGGCACCGCCTCGCGCCCGGCCCGCAACATGGCCGAGGTCGTCGTCACCCTCGACAATGCCGACCGCACCGCGCCGGCGCACTACAACGAAGACGAAGCCGTCGAAATCTCCCGCCGCATCGAGCGCGAGGCCGGCTCGGCCTACCGCATCAACGGCCGCGATGCCCGCGCCCGCGACGTTCAGCTGCTGTTCGCCGATGCCTCCACCGGCGCCCGTTCGCCGGCTCTCGTCCGCCAGGGCCAGATCGGCGAGATCATCAGCTCAAAGCCCCAAGCCCGCCGCCGCATTCTCGAGGAAGCCGCCGGCATCACCGGCCTGCACACCCGCCGCCACGAGGCTGAGCTGAAGCTCAACGCGGCGGAGAACAACCTCGCCCGCATCGAGGACGTCGTCGGCCAGCTCGAAAGCCAGCTTGCCTCCCTGAAGCGCCAGGCCCGTCATGCCGCCAAGTACAAACAGCTCTCCGCCGACATCCGCCGCTTCGAAGCCGCCGGGCTTTACATGGCCTGGAAGGGTGCCAGGGAAACGCTGACCAACGAGCAGACCCGGCTCGACGAGGTCACCCGCCTGCTCGCCGGCTTCACCAGGGCGGTGTCGGAAAAGACCCGCGCCCGCGATGCCGCGCACGAAAAGCTTCCCAAGCTGCGAGAGAACGAAACCGTCCGCGCCGCCGTCCTGCAGCGCCTCAACATCGAGCGCGAAGGCCTTGAGCGCGAGGAGGCCCAGGCCGCCGAGCGCCGCGCCGAACTGGAAGGCCGCCAGACCCAGGCCGAGGCCGACCTTGCCCGCGAACGCGACATTCTCGGCGACACCGATGGCGTTCTTGCCCGCCTCGATGCCGAACAGGCCGAACTCGAAGCCGCCAGCGGCGATGACGGCACCGCCCGCGCCGAGGCCGCCAGGGCCCTGCAGGAGGTCGCCGACAAGCTGTCGCGCGCCCAGGCGGCCGCCGACGACGCCAACACCCGGCTCACCGAACTCACCACCCGCCGCGACCAGCTCGCCCGCGCCGTTGCCGAGCTTGCAGCCCGCATCGAACGTCTCGAGCGCGAGGCCGGCGATGTCGCGGCCCAGCGCGAAAGACTCATCGCCGAAACCGGCGGCACTGAAAACGCCAACCGCCTGTCCGCCGGCGTCGAGACCGCCATCCAGGCCGCCGCCGCCGCCGAGGCCCGGGTCGGCGATACCGAAACCGCCGTGCGCGACCTGCGCGAGCGCGAAACCGCCGCCCGCCGCACCTACGACGAGACCCGCCGCACATCAGAAAATCTCACCACCGAAGTACGTACCCTCACCAAGCTGCTCAACGTCGCCGATGGCGATCTGTGGCCGCCGCTGATCGACGCCCTCAAGGTCGACCCCGGGTACGAGACCGCCCTCGGTGCTGCCCTTGGCGATGACATCGACGCCCCCGCCGACGAGGCCGCCCCGATCCATTGGAAGGCCCTGCCGCCGCTGGATGGCGTTCCTGGTCTGCCGGACAATATCGCCACCCTGTCGGACTTCGTTCAGGCGCCTGCCGCGCTTGCCCGCCGACTGTCCCATGTCGGCGTGGTCGATGCTCAAGACGGCCCGCGTCTGCAAAAGCTGCTGCAACCCGGCCAGCGCCTCGTCTCGCTTGAGGGCGACCTGTGGCGCTGGGACGGCTATGCCGCCGCCGCCGATGCCCCCACCGCCGCAGCCAAGCGCCTGGCCGAGCGCAACCGCCTGGTTTCGCTGCAGGACGAAAGCGCCGCCGCCGCCCGCGCCACGGAACAGGCCCGCGCCGTGCTCGACGAGGCCCGCAGCGCCCTTGAAGCCGCCACCGCCGCCGAGCGCGACCAGCGCACCGCCTGGCGCACCGCCACCGCCGCCGTCGAAGAGGCCCGCAAGGCCCTGTCGGTCCACGAGCGCGAAATCTCCGAACAGCTCCAGCAGGTCTCCGCACTTGCAGAAGCCGCCCGGCGTCTTGAGGACAGCCTGAATGAGGCCCGCACCACCCTGGGCGAGCGTCAGTCCGAGAGCCAGGCTCTGCCCGCTGCCGATGGCTTGGAAACCGAACTGGCCGGGCTGCGCGCCGCGCTCGATCAGGCCCGTGCCGAATATGCCGACGTCCGGGCCCGCCACGACGGTCTGGAACGCGAAGCCCGGCTGCGCTCGGATCGCCTCAAAGCCATCGCCGGCGAACGCCAGCAATGGCAGGATCGTGCCAAGAAGGCCGGCGGCCAGATTGAAACCCTGACCGGCCGCGCCGCCAACCTCGCCAAACAGCTCGCCGAACTGATCGATGTCCCGGCCCATTTCGAAGCCAAGCGCAACAAGCTGATGACCATGTTGTCCGAGGCCGAGCGCGATCGCACCGCTGCCGCCGATGCCCTGGCTGCCGCGGAAAACGAAGCGCGCGCTGCAGATGCCACCTTGCGCGAGGCCGAAACCCACCTCGCCGAGACCCGCGAGGAACACGCCCGGCTTGGCGTGCGCATCGAATCCGCCGGTGAGCGTCAGGCCGAGATCGAAGCCCGAATTGCCGAAGTCCTGCACTGTCCGCCGGACGACATCGTCGAAACCGCCGGGCTTGATGCTGAAACCCTGCCGCCGAAGGACGAAATCGACACCAAGCTGCTGACCCTGCGCGACCAGCGCGAACGCCTCGGCGGTGTCAACCTGCGCGCCGAGGAGGAGGCCGAGGAGGTCTCAGCCCAGCTCACCGAACTCACCACCGAGCGCGACGACCTGATCGCCGCCATCAACAAGTTGCGCGGCGGCATCGCCCGCCTCAACCATGAAGGCCGCCAGCGCCTGCTGGAAGCTTTCGACAAGGTCAACGACAGCTTCGGCGACCTGTTCACCCGCCTGTTCGGCGGCGGCAAGGCCGAGCTTCAGCTCATCGAGAGCGACGACCCGCTCGAGGCCGGCCTGGAAATCCTCGCCCATCCTCCGGGCAAGCGCCCGCAGGTCCTGTCGCTCCTGTCAGGCGGCGAACAGGCGCTCACCGCCCTGGCGCTGATCTTTGCCGTGTTCCTCACCAACCCGTCGCCGATCTGCGTCCTCGACGAGGTCGACGCTCCGCTCGACGACCACAATGTCGAACGCTTCTGCAATCTGCTCGATGCCATGCTGGAGCGCACCGACACCCGCTTCCTGATCATCACCCACCACGCGCTGACCATGTCGCGCATGAACCGCCTGTTCGGCGTCACCATGCAGGAGCGCGGCGTCAGCCAGCTGGTCAGCGTCGACCTGCAAACCGCAGAAGGCTTGCGCGAGGCGAGCTGAACGGCGAAATGGGCCTCGCCAGCGCTATAACCCTGAATGTCCACAGGCCCTAAGCCGGCCACCACCAATTGCTGAGGCCTTTGCCGCAGGAAGTGCTGGCATCACCGGCTCAACCGCTTTAATTTCACAGCTGACTTGGGCGGGATAGGTGAAAGATGGATTGGGTCCTAACGGTTGAACTGATTGTCTTCGTGGTGCTTTTGGCACTGTCGGGTTTCTTTTCCAGTTCCGAAACGGCCCTGTTTTCGCTGAACCAACGCCAGCGCGAGCAGATGCGCCAGGAGGACAATCCGAAGATCGATTTGATCGAACGCCTGCTCAGCGAGCCCCGGCGGCTTATCGTCACCATCCTGATCGGCAACGAATTCGTCAATGTCGCGGCATCGGTTATATCGGCGGCCATCGTCATCAGGTTCCTTGGTGCCGACAGCAAGCTGATCAACCTGCTGATCATGGTGCCGATCTTGCTGTTGATTGGTGAAATCACGCCAAAGACCCTGGCGATCCGCAACAATGCTGCCTTCGCGACGTTTCAGAGCCGGCCGATCGAACTGTTTGCCAGGCTGATCACTCCCCTGCGTATCGTGATCCGCGCCATCTCCGACTTCTTCACCACGCTCATCGTCGGCAAGGAACGCAGCCAGGGCAACATCGTGACCGAGGACATGGTCCGCACCCTGGCACAGGAGGCGGTCGGCGAGGGGGTGCTCGGCCACCAGGAAGCCACCTACATCGGGCAGATTTTCGACTTTGGCCACAAGACCTTGGCGGACATCCAGACGCCGCGCTCGAACGTCTTCTTCCTGCCTTCGGACATGCCGCCGAGCGAGATGATCGCTCAACTGCGGCAAACCCGCTACACGCGCGTGCCGATCTACCGTGTGCACCGCGACGAGGTCATCGGCATCCTGCACAGCCGCGACCTCATGTCGGTCGACCTCAAGGACATCGACGAGCATCCCGACCGCCTGCTGCAGGTGTTGCGCGAACCCTATCTCGTGCCGGAAAACAAGTCGGCCAACGATCTGTTCCGGACCTTCCGCAAACGCCAGCTGTCCCTTGCCCTGACGGTTGATGAGTACGGCGGCATCACCGGACTGGTGTCGATGGAAGACCTGCTGGAATGCATCTTCGGCGACATTCCGAGCCCCTCCGACGTCAACGAGCAGTCCGACATCGAGGTGCATCCGGACGGCACCAGACACGTCGAGGGCGCAATGTCGCTTGAGCAGTTCAACAAGGAGTTCGGACAGACCCTGGAAAACGAGGAGTTTGAAACCATCGGCGGCGTCATCCTCGATGCGTTCGGCGAACTGCCGCCCGTCGGAACGCTGGTGAGCCTCGAACCCCTGGAATTCACGGTTACTGAAGTCGTCGACAACCGTATCATGCAGCTTGCTGTCAGGGAAACCCCGCTGGGCGACGGTGGCGTACCAATGGAGCCGCCGGCAGAACTGGTTGCCATGCCCGATGCACTGCCCGAACGGCAATCGGATGAAGGCCAACCTGCCAAACCTTCTGATGGAGGTGCGTCATGATGGACATCGTCCCCACATTGCTCGTGATCATCTTCTGCCTGGTTGCCGAAGGCTTCTTTTCCGGCACCGAGATCGGTCTGGTCAGCGCCGACCGCAACAAGCTGCGCCATGACGCGGCAAAGGGCTCGCGCGGTGCGGCCCTTGCCCTGAACATGCTGGAAAAGCCCGAGTGGCTGTTGTCGACCACGCTGGTCGGCACCAACATCGCGGTCGTCACCAACACCACGATGGTCACCGCCCTGACGATTCAGCTGATCGGTGCGAAGTACAGCTTCGTCGCCGTCGCCGTTGTCGCGCCCCTGATCTGGATTTTCGGCGAGATCGTTCCCAAGAGCGTGTTTCAGCAGCGCGCCAATGCCATCACGCCCAGAGCGATCTTCGTCATCAAGTTTTTCTCCTACCTGTTCTATCCGATCCTGATCGTGTTCAGTCTGATGACGCGGCTGTTGTCCTGGATTGTCGGTGACCGGCAACCCTCCAACCCGTTCACATTGCGCGAAGAGATCGTCTCGATGCTGCAGATGCCGGCCGAAGGCGGCGATATCAAGCCGACCGAAAACAAGATGATCCGGCGCCTCTTCGATTTTTCCGAGACAACGGCCGGCGATGTCATGGTCCCGCTGATCGACGTGAGCGGCATCGAAAGGAATGCAAACGTCGGCGATGCCATGCTTTTGGCGTCCAAGGAGGCCCACCACCTGCTGCCGGTCTACGACCAGCGGGTGGATCAGATCATCGGCCAACTCGATTGCCTCGAGTTGCTGGGAATAGATGCCCGCAAGCCCATCCAGCCCCATATCCGCAAAGTGGACTACGTGCCGGCCGCCAGGGGTATCCAGGAGCTGCTGATCGACATGCGCCGTGACAGCCAGGTGCTGTCGATTGTGGTTGATGAATTCGGTGGTGCCGAAGGAATTGTCACCATCGAGGACATCATGGAGGAGGTCGTTGAGGACCTGCAGGACGAGTACGATGCCGGTGAGACCAGCCCCCAATGGATCCGCAAGCTCGGCGACCGTGACTATGTCGTCAGCGCCCGCACCGAACTGGATGCGCTGACCGAAAAGCTAGGCCTCAAACTGCCCGAGGGAAACTACACCAGCCTGTCCGGCTTCCTGCTCGACAAGGCGGCGGATATCCCGCCGGCCGGCAAAGTCATCGTCTATCAGGACTTGAAATTCACCATCGAGCGCGCCACGCCGAGGCTCATCCAGGAAGTCCGTATCCAGTGGTGACATTCACGAAAAGATCGCTTTAACTCCGGCTCTAAACCAACACAGGCTTGCGCACCGCGCTGCACACGCGCCACAATCGCTGAACCTTTCAATCAACTCTTTGAGGACTTTCGCCAATGAGCTTCAATGCACTGGTCGTCAGAAAAGACGAGGAGAGCGGCAAAACCTCCGCCGCCGTCGAGCAAATCACCGCCACCGACCTGCCGGACGGCAACGTCACCGTTGCGGTGGACTACTCCACCGTCAACTATAAGGACGGCCTGTGCATCGGCCCGGGCGGCGGGCTTGTCCGCAATTATCCCCATGTTCCCGGTATCGACTTTGCCGGCACGGTCGAGGCAAGCGACGACGGCCGCTACAAGCCCGGCGACAAGGTCGTGCTCACCGGCTGGCGCGTCGGCGAGGCCCATTGGGGCGGCTATGCCCAAAAGGCCCGCGTCAATGCCGACTGGCTGGTCCCGCTGCCCAATGGTCTGACGACCCGCCAGGCCATGGCCGTCGGAACCGCCGGTTTCACTTCCATGCTGGCCGTCATGGCGCTGGAAAACCATGGCCTCAAGCCGGGCGCGGGCCCGGTTCTGGTCACTGGTGCTGCCGGCGGCGTCGGCTCGGTTGCCACCGCCATCCTCGCAAATCTCGGCTACGAGGTCGCCGGCGTCACCGGCCGCCCTGAAACCGCCGATTACCTCAAGTCGTTGGGCGCCACCCAGATCGTGCCGCGCGAGGACCTCAACGAGGCCGTCAAGCGCCCGCTGGAAAAGGAAACCTGGGCCGGTTGTGTCGATGCCGTCGGCGGCGAAATGCTCGCCCGCGTCCTCGGTCAGATGAAATACGGCGCCTCGGTCGCAGCCGTGGGGCTCGCCGGTGGCGCCAATCTACCCGCAACGGTCATCCCCTTCCTGCTGCGCGGCGTCAACCTGCTCGGTATCGACAGCGTCATGCAGCCCTACGAAAACCGCGTCACCGCATGGCAGCGCATCGCCGGCGACCTGCCCATGGACAAGCTCGACGCCATGGTCCAGCCGGCAACCCTCGCCGACCTGCCACAGCTCGGCCGTGATATCCTCAAGGGTCAGGTCAAGGGCAGGGTTGTCGTCGACGTGAACTCTTAAAGCCCCGACTCTCCGGGTCCGACGATGCGAAATCGATGAGAAGCAATATGCTCTTGGCTGATCACCGGCACTTGGGCTAGGCTTGGCGCTTGTTCTGCAGGCAGGCAACAACAATCGTGAGACACATCAATGATCAAGACAATTCTGGTGCCGGTGGACGGCTCGCCGCATTCGGTCAAGGCCGTTGAACTGGCCAGCGATCTGGCCTCCAAGTATGACGCTAAGATCGTCCTGCTGCATGTCCTGCTGCGCGGTCACATTCCCGATGGCCTGAAGCGGGCGCTTGAAATCGAAGTCCACAAGCGCGTCGGCAATGCGGACAACCTGGTCAATATGCCCCAGGAGATCATGGCCCGGGTCGGCAGCAAGAAGAGCCCCCAGTTGACGATCGACGAACTCAATTTCGTCGGCAAGTACGTTTTGACGAACGTCGCCGCCATCTGCAAGGACAAGGGCGTCACCAAGGTTGAGAACAAGGTTGAGGAAGGCGATCCGGCCAGGGTCATTCTGCAGATCGCAAAGGACAAGAGCGCCGACATGATCGTCATGGGCTCCCGCGGCCTCAGCGACCTCAAGGGCCTGCTCATCGGCTCGGTGTCCCACAAGGTCTCCCACCACGCCGATTGCACCTGCGTCACCGTCCGGTAGCGGCGCTTATAAGGCCGAGCCTCCGCCGTCTTGCCTGCGCCCCATGGTGTAGGTGGAAAAGTCGAGGTTTCCGGTCCAGCCCCACATCGCCAGCAGCGGCTCTGACTGTGTGGTCATGACATGCGGCTCCCATTCCGCGTGCCGCACGAAGGTGCCCGGCGGCACAGGCCGTTCCGGTATCTCATCGGTGTGCCAAAGTGCCGTGCCCGATAGGATCAGGTAGAGCTCCTCAGCCTCGTGGCAATGCTCGGGATAGAAAAACTCCGGTGATTGGATGAACAGGCCGAACCGGCAGGCGTCGGTGACGATCATCCCGCTCGGCCCGACGATCTCGACCGCAGCCATCATGTTGGCGACCTCGTGTGGGATCTTTCCCTGGCCGGGCACCCGCCAATGCAACTGAGATACGACACCGGCCAGCGGCTTGAGCAGCGCGTCGTCGCCCGAGCCCAGTATCGCCGGCAGCCGGGCACAGACCGGAACGTGTGCCGGTTCCTCGACCACCTGCGCGTCGAGCACGCCTTTCAGGGCCTCGCAAAGGCGCCCGGCAATGGCGCTGTCATGTTCCTTGTAGCGTTGCGAAGCGGCCCGCAGAAACGGCGCCAGCCCGTTTTCGTTCGTCATTCAGACCTCGCCCGCTTGCGAGAGGAGCTCTCAGTCTCTGCACATGGCCATCGCTGCACGAAGGCTTGCAGCCTGTATCGTTGACGCGATCGAGCGGCAATGCAATCCCCGATGTTAGCCCGTCGGGCGCAACTTCGTGGCTCGTGCCCTGGCGCACTGTTCGCGAAATTCATCGCTGAACGGTTCTGTTGCACCGAACCGGCCAGGATCGAACGGTGCGATGTCAAATGCCGGCGTTTCACCGCGCACCAGGCAGCTCACCGCCTCGCCGATGCCACCGGACAGCGCAACGCCGCTGCCGCAGCAGCCCGCCGCGGCCAGCAAGCCCTCAACACCGGGCACAGCGCCCAGCAGAATATTGCCGTCAGGCGTATAGCTCGACAATCCGGCGACATAGCCGCTGAACCGGGCTGTCATGATGCCGGGAAAATACGGATGTACAGCCGCCGCACCCTCCGCCAGAACGTCCCAGTGTTCTTCTCCCGCAGTGGCCGAGAATGCCAGCGAATCAGACGGCAGATCGCGCGCATCGAATGTCCTTGAGCGGGCTTCCTGTACGCCCAGCACCAGCCCGCCGGTTTCCGGCCGCGTATAGGCCGCTGCGTCGCTGAGTACCGTCACCGGGTGGTCGCCGGCAAACGCGGCATCCGCTTCGCATATCCAGTAATGGCTGCGCACTGGCGCCATCGGCAGCGCAAAGCCCGCCTGTGCCGACACAACGGCGGCCCACGCCCCGGCGGCATCGACCAGCGTGCCGCCGGCTATCCGCGCGCCATCCGCCTCCACTGCAGCCGCCCGTCCGTCATCCACCACGATCCCGGTCACCGCCGTGCGCGGTCGAAACGTCACGCCGCGTTTACGTGCCGCGCGGGCATAGGCCATGGTCAACAGGTAGGGATCGGCATATCCGTCCTCCGGCATGTGCAGAACCCCGCTGCCGTCCGGCAGGTCGAGCCACGCAACCATCGCCCGGGCGCGCTCATGGGTGAGCCACTCAACCGCAATCCCGTTGCGCTCCGCCTCAACGGCTTGGTCCTGCAACGCCAGCATTCGTTCCGGTGCGCTGGCGATCCGCAGACTGCCCACCCGGTGAAAGCCGGCCGCTTCGTCAAGCTCGACCTCAAGCTCGGTAATCGCCCGGCACGTCGCCTGGACAAGCGCCGTCTTTGCCGGCTTTGTCGTGACCTGCAGGATCAGCCCCGCTGCAAGGCTGGATGCCGCGCTCGCCAATTCGTTGCGTTCAACCACCAGCACCCGGCCCACACCGTCCCTGGCCAGATGGTAGGCAATCGAACAGCCGATGATGCCGCCGCCGATAATGATGCAATCAAACCGTTCCACGACGCATCACCACCGGGCCTGGACGTTGACCCTCACCACAGCGCCTTCCCGGCTTGCCCTTCCGGCCCCGCGGTCGCCAGCGCGGCGAACGGCGAGGCTTCGATCAGCGCCCGGTATTCCGGCGTGACCCGCTCCGCCACCTTTACCAGCGATGCCTCGCCCGGTGTCCCGTAAAGCGCCTCCAGCGCCTGCAAATCCTCAATTGCCTGCATGATTCTCCATCGTGGTGATTGTGGCCGGGGCCGCCATCTTGCTGCCCGAATGCCCTACGGTCTCAAGGCGAATTGCCGCATTGCCTGCACGGCGATAAAAAGTATAATTATTTCAACCGGTTAAATATCTTCATCATGGCTTGACACTACCCGGCCCGGCTTCTATTTTGGCGCCGGTTCGGCGGGGGTCTGCCGAAACCTGCCCGTTCGGGCGGAATCGAGGTGTTTCATGGGCGAAAACCGTGAGGGAAGCGGTAAGACTTCGCCTGATGATCTGGAGAGTTTCGACAAGCGTCTGAAAACGGCCAAGGCATCCATCCAGGACCGTGACCGAAAGGCGTTTAATCAGGCCTCCGCATATGGCTTCGGCTTCCGTCTTGCTGTAGACCTTGTGGTCGGCGTGCTGGCAGGATTCGGCATCGGCTGGCTGCTGGACAAGTGGTTGGGGACGTCGCCCTGGTTGCTGTTGATATTTACACCGCTCGGTATCGCGGCCGGTATCCTCAATGTGATACGTGCTGCCAAGTCGATTGAGGCGCAGCGCCACTTGGCGCATACCGACGCGGAAGGGGTGCCCTCGGTACCCGATGATGAGGATGACTGATGGCCCGGTGTGCTGAGCGGGCGGGCCGGACGAAGAGCGGGATGAAACCAAATGGCAAGTGAAGCCGGCGCAAGCGGTGGCGAAGAGGGCGGCCTGGTCATCGATCCGATGCACCAGTTCGAAATCAAGCGCCTGATCAATCTCGATTTTGGCGCCTTCGATGCCTCGTTCACCAATTCCAGTCTGTGGATGATCATCATCGTCGGCGTGGTTTGCCTGGTGCTGCTCAGCGGCACCTCGAAGATCATCCCCGGCCGGCTGCAGTCGGTCGGCGAACTGGCCTACGAGTTCGTCTCCGGCATGATGCGCGACATCCTGGGCGATTCGGGCAGGGCCTATTTCCCCTTCGTCTTCACCCTGTTCATGTTCATCCTGGCCGCCAACATGCTGGGCATGATCCCTTATTCGTTCACCGTCACCAGCCATATCATCGTCACCTTCGGCCTGGCCGCCGCCGTGTTCATCGGCGCCACGGTGATCGGCTTCATGAAGCACGGCGCCGGTTATCTGAAGCTGTTCGTGCCGTCCGGTGTGCCCTCGGTGCTGCTGCCGCTGCTGGTGGTCATCGAGACGATTTCCTACTTCACCCGCCCGATCAGCCTGTCGGTGCGTCTGTTCGCCAACATGATGGCCGGCCATACCATGCTCAAGGTGTTCGCCGGTTTCGTCGTCGGCATGGGCATTCTCGGCGGCTGGATCCCGCTGGCCTTCATGGTCGCGCTCACCGGTCTTGAGATCCTGGTGGCCTTCCTGCAGGCCTACGTGTTCGCCGTTCTCACCTGCATTTATCTCAACGATGCAATCAACCTGCATCACTAGGGTCAACACCCGCAACAACTGAAACGACCAAACAGATCAAAGAGGAGTTAGGTCAATGGAAGCTGAAGCAGCAAAACTCATCGGTGCCGGTCTCGCCGCCATCGCTCTTGCCGGTGCCGGTGTCGGCATTGGCCACATTTTCGGCAACTACCTGTCCGGCGCCCTGCGCAATCCGGCAGCCGCCCAGAGCCAGTTCCCGAACCTTCTGCTGGGCTTTGCCCTTGCCGAAGCAACCGGCCTGTTCGGTCTGGTTGTCGCGCTGATCATCCTGTTCGTATTCTAAGCGTTACGAACTCCTCTTTCAGGTTGTTGGGCCGGCGCGTTTTGCGTGTCGCCCGGAAACTTGTAGAAACCGGCTGATCGCCGCAACATTGGTACACGGGAGAGCGCACATGCTCCGGCGTAGTCACATCGCAGCACTGCTGGCCCTGGCATCGGGCGGTTCAACGGCAGCACTCGCCTCCGAAGGCGGCATGCCGCAGCTCAACCCGGCCGATTTCTCGCCGCAGCTCATCTGGCTGGCGATTACCTTCATCGGCCTTTACCTGATCATGTCCAAGATCGCCCTGCCACGTATCGGCGGGGTCATCGAGCAGCGCCGTTCCAAGATCGCCGACGATCTCGACGCCGCCCAGACCTTGAAGCATGACACCGACAAGGCGATTGCCGAGTACGAACAGGCTCTCGCCGAGGCCCGTGCCAAGGCCCACAACATCGCCCAGGAAACCCGTGACCGGCTGACCGCTGAAACCGACGCCGAGCGCGCCAAGGTCGATGCCGACCTGTCGGCCAAGCTCGCCAAGGCCGAAACCCAGATCGCCGCGACCAAGGCGGCTGCGCTTGCCGAAGTCCGCGGTATCGCCACCGACATCGCCGGCGACATCGTCGGCCAGCTCACCGGTTCTCGGGTCACCAAGGCCGCCGTCGGCAAGGCCATCAGCAAAGTGGTGGGAGACTGATCATGCTGTCCACACCTGAATTCTGGGTTCTCGTCAGCTTCATCCTGTTTGTTGCGCTCGTCGTCTATCTCGGCGTCCCCGGCAAGATCACTGCCGCGCTCGATGACCGCGCCGACCGCATTTCCAAGGAACTCGCCGAAGCCAACCGCCTGCGTGAGGAAGCCCAGGCGCTGCTCGCCGAGTACCAGCACAAGCGCAAGGAAGCCGAGGCCGAGGCCGAAGCCATCGTCGCCCAGGCCAAATCGGAAGCCGAGGCCTACGCGGCCGAGACCCGGCGCAAGCTGGCCGAGTCCGTCGAACGCCGCACCAAACTGGCCGAACAGAAGATCGCCCAGGCCGAGGTTCAGGCTGTCAAGGAGGTCCAGTCCGCCGCCACGGAGCTGGCCGTCGCCGCCGCCGGCGAAATGATCGCCGCTGAGGCCAGGGGCGCCAAGGGTGCCAGCCTGATCGACGAATCCATCGCCGCGCTCAAGTCCAAGCTGAACTGACCGCCTGTAGCGGCCCTTGAGTTTTGACCCCGGTTTGCCGCAGGCCACCAGCCACGACGCTGATTCTGTTCGGCTCTAGAGCCTTTCTTGACAATACCGAGCCATTTGACCGGCTTTTCGCGTTTGCTGGCAAGGCAGGTGGCGCGCCATGGTCTGGTTTGACCACAAGTGCCGGCTAACGCTGTCCAGCGAGCGCGAAAAGCCGGCCTTCGGTGGGACAAATTCGCCCATCCGGTGCGCCATGCCGCTTGCCCGATGCACCGCATCGCGCCCGCGCGCCATGGCTTGCTGGACTGAACGAATTTGACCCATCAAATGGTTCGGTATTGTCAAGAAAGGCTCTAAGTTTTCCCTCCCCCAGAAAGGGGGAGGGTTAGGGAGGGGGTTGATGGCGGTACAACACATCGATTCCTTTGTGTTTTTCACCGCCATCACCCCCCCCCCCCCAGCCGGCCTTGCCCCTTTCTCGGGGAAGAAGTGGTCACCACTGAGCCGGACAACACAGGAACAAGCCTGGCAACGACGAAAAATGTCACTGTATCGCGTTCTGTGACGTCAGGCTCTTACGTTCGCAATTGCAATGCGGTGTGCGAAGCCGTACCGTATGACCTAAGGGAAAGCGGCATTCACCGGTATCGTCAACCTGGACGGCACCAGGAGGCCCCATGCCTGCCAAGAAATCTCCCGCAAAGAAATCCGCAACTGGAACGCGCCCGCCCAGGAAGATCGTCATCCTGTGCGACGGCACCGGCAACGCGATCAAGGAGAACCAGTCCAACGTCCTGAAGTTCTACCGCCTGCTCAAGAGCTCGGACGACCAGATCGTCTACTATGACACCGGCGTCGGCACCATCACCGACAGCAACTCGATGTGGTCGCGCAACTGGATCGCATTCAAGCGCATTTGGGGCCTGGCCACCGGCTACGGCCTGTTCGCCAATGTCCTAGACGCCTACCGTTTCCTGTCGCGTTACTACGAAGATGGCGATCAGGTCTACATGCTCGGCTTCAGCCGCGGTGCCTACACGGTTCGCGTGCTGGCCGGATTCAACGAGACCATCGGCCTGTTGGCCCCGCACCAGCTTCATCTCGCCGACTATGTACTCAGCGCCTATCGCCAGGTCGCCCGCACCGGTGACTTCAAGATCGCCCGCCGCATTCGCGAAACCCTCGATACAAAGCGCGTGCCGGTCCACTTCATGGGGTGCTGGGATACGGTCGCGTCGGTGCTTGCCCCCGGAATGGGCCCGTTCGGGCTGCCTGGCCTCCTCACGCTGCCTTACACCCGGAAGAATCCCAGCGTGATGGCCTTCCGCCACGCGCTTGCCATCGACGAGCGCCGCCGGATGTACCGCGCCAACCATTGGGAACACCAGCAGGTGTTCAAGTCCAACCCCTTCGTGCCGCAGTCCAAGGAACAACCGCAGGACATCAGCCAGGTGTGGTTTGCCGGCGTTCACTCCGACATCGGCGGCGGTTATCCCGAACCCGAGAGCGCACCCGCCAAATACCCGCTGGGATGGATGATCGACGAGGCCGAGGCGCAGGGACTGGCCTTCCGCCCAAGGCTCCGCAAGCGGCTGGTCGAGGGCCAGAACGTCAAAGGCTCAACCCGCACCTACGTCGCGCCAAACCCCATCGCCCCCCTGCACAAGTCCCTGACCGGCCTGTGGTGGCTGCTGGAAATTCTCCCCAAACGCGTCAAATACCGCGAATGGCCATCCCGTCCGTCCTTCCTCGGCTTCTACCTCCCGCTCGGCGAACCCCGCTTCATTGAACCCGAAGCCGACATCCACCCCTCTGTCCGCGAGCGGCAGGCCATGACTAACTACGATCCGATCAACCTGCCGGACTAGGGTCCGGACCCTAGCTGGTTTCGCTCGAGTTGGCCGCAAACCACACCGCCAGATCGTCTTCTGTGACAGTGCCATCAGCAGCACCAAGGATGGTCTGGATGATGTCGGCCTGTTCCGGTGCGCACTCAAACCCGTTCATTTCAAGAAACACCACCGCGGTGATGTAAGCCGTGCGCTTGTTGCCATCGTGAAAGGCGTGCCCTTTGACCAGACCGAAGCAATACGCCGCCGCCAGCCGAAAGATGTCCGGCCGCGGTTCTTCATAGTGCCACTTGTTGAGCGGGCGCCCGATTGCGGCCTTCAACAGGTTGTCATCTCGCACTTCACCGGACAAGCCACCAAACATCGCCACCGCCGACAGGCTGATCGCCGCAACTTCGCCCTCATCGATCCAAATCGGTTCGCGCAATCCGGTCATGCCTACTTGGCGAGTTCTTTCAGCGCCACCCGGTCGCGTGCCATCACCTTGCGTGCCGTCTCCATGGTCTTTTCGTATTTCGGATCATAAGGCGTCACCATCACCCCATGCGGCGTTTCCACCACGTGCAACGTATCGCCTTCCCCGACGTTCAGCCGGTGGAGAATTTCCTTCGGCCATGTCGTGGCAAGAGAGTTTCCGGTCCTGCGAAGTTTAAGGCTGATGTCCATCAGGCTACTCCAAAATTTTACATATGTTAGCATAAATATACAACTCTTTCAATCTGAGACTAGCCTTATGCAGTTGTTCAACTCCCTTCATCGTGCTGGAAGACCGGTCCTTGAAAGAGAGCGAACGTTACCAACGTTCAGAAGAAGATTTGTGACAATCGACTAGCGCCTACGCAACGATGAGATCCTCCGTCTCTGAACATTGGCTGCCCGCGTCAAAGGCTCCCTCAAGCTACCAAGGTCCCTTTCTTCCTGTCCTAGAATGAACTCCGACGGAAATCCAAAGCACCGAGTTGCGTGACCCAAGAGAACGAATGCCCACAAGTCTTGCCTGAATTCAGAATCAAGACCCGGCTCATTGTCCACAAGATGAACAACGCCATTATCAAATTCGGAAGGCACGACAGCGTTGTTTGTCTCGCAAATCGGAAGACCGTGTTCCTTCCAAAAGTTCTCGAAAGTGGGGATATCCAGAAAAGGTATTCTGTCCTTGATCCCGTGCAGTCGCAAATGAGTGGAGATTGGAAATGACAATCCTACCCTATCGCAAAGTAGGGAATAACGCTCCAAGCACGACCTCAATTGAAAGTGCAGCAAGGTCAGGTCAACTGCAACACATCCTGAAAGCCCTAGACGAATGCACTCACGAGTGAAGTCATCTCCATACCGCCAGTCTTGGAAGAATTGCTCGAAGTTGTCGGTGTTTCTCACAGCGCAACATGAAAACGATAGCGAAATGTGCACTCGACCATCTTTCATAAATCTGAAAGCCTCTTGGCATCTCTGCCTATCGATCGGGCTCATATTCTTGGTAGTGTCCAGAGTCTTTCGCACTTTTTGTCATGCGACGGCGGTTCCTTGGGGTTGGTTTTTCATTGCAGTCAGCGGGTCCATGTTCATGTAGCGCCTCGTTGACCACTGGGTTCCAGCAATGTGTCTCAACCTGGCTGCAGCCAGGTTGAGACAGGATTGTCCGTCCGGGAAAGCCCCGACCACCCTGGTTCGCCGTCTGATCTCGCGCATCAGCCGCTCCAGCGGATTGTTGGTGCGCAACTTGATCCAGTGACTGTCCGGGAACGCATAGAAGGTCAGCGTCTCGCCAATCTTGTCCTCAACCAGCTCTGCCGCCTTGCCCATGCGCTGGCGGCGCAGCTCGGCCGCGACCGCTTCGGCCTTGTCGGTGGCCGCCTGCCGGTTCTCCTGGGCATGGATGGCCTTCAGCATGTGGCTCACCTGGCGCATCTTGCCTGCCGGCACATGACTGAAGACATTGCGATAGAAATGCACCATGCAGCGCTGCCACCGGGTCTCGGGCAGATAGTCGGCAACGCTCTCCACCAGGCCACGACAGGCGTCTGATACCACCAGCTCCACACCATTCAGGCCCCGGTCCACCAGATGGCGCAGGAACGACGACCATCCGGACTTGTCCTCCTTGGCCCCCTCGCAGATGCCCAGAACCTCGCGATAGCCATCCGAGGTCACGCCAATCGCCACCAGCAGCGAGACGTTGCGCACCTCACCGGCCCATGAGCGCTTCATCACGATACCATCGAGAAAGACATACGGATGTGAGCCCTCAATCGGCTTGTGGCGCCATTCCTCGATCTTGGCATAGATCTTCTTGTTGAGGTTCGACACCGTCGACGGGCTCACCCGCGTGCCCCACAGCGCCTCGGTGATGTCTTCGACCCGGCGCACCGAAACACCCGCCAGATACATCTCGATCAAAGCTTCCTCGACGCTGCTCTCGCGGCGCTGGTAGCGTTCTATGATCGCCGTCTCGAATGTTTGTCGCCGCAGCTTCGGCACCTTCAGCTTGACCGCGCCGGCCTTGGTGTGAAGCGACCGGTCGTAGCTGCCAGCGCGTGTGTCGGTCCGAGCCTCACTGCGCTCATACCGGCCAGCCCCGCACAACCGGTCGGCCTCGGCATCCAGCATCGCATTCAAGGCTTCTTCAACCGTGCCGCGCACCATCTCGCCAAGGTGATCGCGTATCCGCGCCTCGTCGATCTGGATCACCTGACCCATCGCCTTGGTCTCCGTATCATCACTCATCGTCTCGCTCCTCTCACTCAGTGTGAAAGGAACCACCGCATCAGGCAAATGTGCGAAAGACTCTCTACGTTATCATATTCTTTGCGATGTAACCGTTGTCAAATGTAGCGAAACTGTTGTAGAGCCCACCCCCTTTTGATATCGGGCCTGGGCAAGTCATAAGAGTTTTGAACTCTGTGAACGAAATTCGCTCTTGGGGCGCTTGTTGCCAGATAAACCTCGGCAACAAGTGAATATCTAAATAACTGCCTCCATCCTCAAGACGGTCAGTATTGCTTGGCTGCGAAACAACCTCTCTGATGCGGGCGGTGTGTTGTGTTGATCGCGCCCACAGCTGGTCTAGAACATGCCGGTCCGTCTCCGGTGCTGGGTCAGATTGATCCGCAACCCTTCTGAAAATACATCCGCGCTTGTGCACATGAGGCGCATGCAGGCTACTAGGAACCCATACCGCAACAACTATTCGGTCTTTGCCCAAGCCGATCACCTCACACGGCCCGGACAGTGTTTGTACCTCGAAGTAAGGCGTTGGATTGACATTGTCGCGGAGGGATTGAGCTATGCTAGCAGTGCATTTTTCACGCGATGCGGCGTGCAAGCCAGGAAAGCTGCCCGCCGTGTTCTCTCCATCGTCGCTCTGCGCGACGCCATAGAAAATCCATCCTCCATATGTGTTTGCAAAACTGCTGATGGACTTGGCGATATCACTTGGTTTTGAAAGTTCAGATTTGTACTCGCAATACCAACCCTCCTTGGTCTTACGCAGCGCCGCCAAGTCGATTAAATCCAGTTGATCAATCGATTTGTGGAATGGACTGTAGTCAGTTGAATTGATCAACTGTCGATCACCCCTCATCCCTCACCAGCTTCAGCGCCACCCCGTTCATGCAGTAGCGCTGGCCCGTCGGCTGCGGGCCGTCCGGAAAAACATGGCCGAGGTGGGCATCGCACCGGGCACAGCGCACCTCGGTGCGCCGCATAAACAAGGAGCGGTCGGCGTGCTCGCCAACCGCATCGCCGTCAATCGGCTGAAAGAAACTGGGCCAGCCGGTTCCGGAATCGAACTTGGCCTCGGAGCGGAACAGCGGCGCCCCGCAGCACACGCAGTTGTACTGCCCCTTGGCCTTTTCGGAATTGTAGGGATGACTGAACGCCCGTTCCGTCCCGTGTTTGCGGGTGACGTAGAACTCGTCCTCGGACAGCTCTTGGCGCCACTCCTGCTCGGTCTTGCCGATGAACGTGTCAGGTTTGTCACTCATCAATTCGCCTTTCCCGGTAAACCCGTGCCTGCCCTCTGGCCACGGGTCAATATAGTCCACCCGCCAGCCCCAGGAAGAGTACCGTCATATCAACACCGTACAACACTTGGTGAAACTGGACGCCGGTGCCGTCCACCTCATTCATAGATGAGAGAGATCACCTCGGCGTGCAAGGCCGGCTTGCCCTGGCCTTCGATCTCAACGGTCACCCCGAGGTGGGCGCGCATCATGTCGGCCTCGGCGACACCCCTGTCCAGCCGCACTCGGCCGCGCACCCGCGCCCCGGCATGAACCGGCGCAATGAACCGGACTTTGTTGCTGCCATAGTTAATCATACGTTTCGCCGAACCGATCGAGAACACGTCGTAGATGAACCGGGGCAGCAGCGACAGAACGAGATATCCGTGCGCAACCGGCGGCGTACCCAGCTCGCGGCGGGTGCGTTCAGCATCCAGATGGATCCATTGGTCATCTCCGGTAAGTTCGGCAAACCGGCAAAGATCGCTCTGCGCCAGTTCCCGCCAGCCGCTGACGCCGATCTCCTGCCCCAGGAATTGAGAAAAATGAGAAAGATTTTTGAATTCAATCATTTAGCGCAAATTCCAAAGCCAGCCGCCTGGTGCGGCATGGCAACACGCGGCAACCTCGCCGGCCCCGCCCGACACAAACAGCAATCGGCCGCAGAAATGCATTGTTCGTTCGCCGCAACTCGTGGACACCTTGCAAACAACACGTCTGAACGCGGGTCGAAACACCCCGCGAACCGGCTCGCACTGAGCACCGGCCGCAGGCCAATCGGCCACCTGTCGGCACTCTCCCGCCGCCGCACGATGCAACCCATTAAACACTTTTACATGTGTTTCAGGTCTAATGCAGAAAATTGGTGGAGGAGTCCGCGAGGCAACTATGTTCGACCCCGCAGAGCAGGACACCGGCGTATCGGGTGGGCCTGCCAACAACGAAGAATATGGGGAACAGGCGCAAATGCCGCAAACCCAAGCCGACGCAAGCCGGCCGGTCAGCCCTAAGGCGACCGCCGATGCCTTTCGCGCGCTTGCAGCCCGCCTGAACGGCGTTCCCCATGCTGTGCAACCGCCGGCAAACGAACAGCCGCAAGTCCACGATGGCGGTGCTGCCGACGGCCCCGGCCTCGCCGACGGCCATGTCATGCCGGCCGAGACCGTCGAGCAGCATGCCGCAGCGGCTGCATCGCATGACTCCGAACCGGCGCCATATGCACCAACTGAGGACGTGCATGCCGAGGCGTATGAGCCGCACGTAGCGACGGACCAGCCGACACTTGATGCCGATCCTGCATCTGTTGAATACGCCGAAGGGTTTGATGCCGGTCAGGGTCTCGCCGCCGGCGCGGCCGAAGTCAGCGAAGTGCCCCCGGCTCCGGGTTACGATGAAGCCGGCCCTGTCCCGTTCGAGGACGCTGGCGTCGTTCCGGACATGCAGCCGGATGCCTGCACCGTTGAGGTCGCCGCAGGTGAGCAACCTCAATTCGACGCGCCGTTCGAAGCGGACCAGCCAGCCGCACCTGTGCAGGATGCATATGCCCAGCAAGCCGGCGAACCGCTTGCCGACGCTGTGAATGTTGAACTGGCCGCCGCCGAATATGATCCCTCGGCCGAAGGCGTCGTTGACCCATCCGAACCGTCAGCCGAAGTGCCTGGCGCTGAAGCGTCTCATGACGTTTCCGCCTCCGCCCAAGGCGTCACAACCGATGATGCCACGGCGTATGTTGAAGACCCGCAACAGCCCGCCCCGGCGCAACCGGCGGAATATCCGGTCAACACCGAAATCGCTTCCGAGGAAGCGCCGCTCACCGCTGCCGTACACGATGGCGCCGCCATTGATGCGCTAACCGGTGCACCTGCTGAGCCCGAGACGGCTTCGAACGAAGCTGAGGCCGCAGATCAGCCGTTGGACAGCGAGGACGATTTCGAAATCGAGTTCGCTGTGCCCGCATCACTGCCGGATACTGAAGTCACCGGCGAAACCCTGCAGTCGGACCCAGCGCCGGACGAAGCGGCTGCCCCTGAAATTCCGCTGGTGGACCAAACACTTGAAACTGCCGAAGCATCCGCTGGCGATGCTGACGATACCGATGAACTCGCCGCGATCAAGGAGATGCTGCGCAACGTCGGAACCTCGCAAGGGATATCCCCCTCTGAGATCGCGCCGGACGCGCAGATGCCTGAAGTGGACCAGGAGCCCGCTCAACAGGCGGACGCTGGCGAGCCGCTCACACAAGATGCAGAGCCCCAGCAGCACATCGTCGATGCCGACACCCCCGCCGTTGTCGACTATCCGGTCAGCACGGTCATCGAGATCGATTTCGATGAGGATGAGCTGGAAGTTGATGGCACAGCGGCAGGTCAATCCGAACACCTGGCGGACAGCGACGAAGGCTCAACCTCTGCGTTTGCCGATGCCGATGCGCCTACCGCCCCGCAGGCTGTAGTCACAGAACAAGCGGCAGAGCTGGAGCCGGGCGAGGGGGCGATGCCCGGTGCGCCCGAAGACACTCAGGTACAGCAGGACGATACGGATGCATCCCATGCCGCTGAGCCAGAGTCTGCCCAACAGGAAGCTTGCCAGGCCGCAGAGCCGGAGCCCCAGGACCGTCAGCCGGAAGCAATCGATCCACCCCTGGAGGTCGATGAGACAGAGCACCGCCAGGAGGTCGACCAGGCCTGCGCTGCAGCCGAGATCGCTGACCCGGATGCGACCGCGGAAGTTGAGACCGTGCAGCCAGAAGTGGTCGGCGAGACGGACACAGGTACCGCCGAAGCCCTCGACTGCGTCGATGCTGCAGAACTGACCGCGCTGCCGGACACTCCGGCCGAAATGGCTGAAGAAGCTGAAGCAACGGCCATCGTTGACCTGGAACAGACCTCGCAAACAGCCGCTGACGCGGCCGACAGCCCTGATGAAGAAAGCCACGTTGAAACGGCCGCAGATTCCGACGCAGAAGACATTGCCGTAGCCGAAGCCGAGGATGATGGTGCTGGTGAGCAGGATGGTCCGGTCGAGCATTCTGATGATGCAGCGCATCCCGCGACGGCCGAATCAGAGCCAGAGACCATAGTTGAGGCAGACGCTGGACAGCAAACCGGTGAACTCACCGACATCATGAGTTCAATAGCCGCAAAGTTCTCCGCAGAGCCCACAGAAGCTACACCGGACCTGGCTGAACAGGCCGTCGACCCGGAAAACGTCTTTCTGGAGCCCGTGGAAGCCGGCGTCGATCTGGAGTTCGATGAGGCCAACACCGATCCCGAGGCCGGCGAAGCCGCCCGCACGCTGCTGGATATCATGTCGAAGCCGTCCGGCGCCTCGCAGCCGCAGGAACGCGCGCTTGCCGCCGACACCCTGCTGCGGCTGGTGACCAAGATTCCGGTCGTCAATCTGATTGGCCTCAGCGAACGCATTTGCATGATGGAGCAGCCGCCGGCGCTCCTGGTCAACAAGCTGATCCGCCATCCCGACACACGCGTTGCCGGGCCCATCCTCGAAACATGCAACGCCATCGCCGATCAGGTGCTGATGCCGCTGATTGCCAGAACAGATGACGAAAAGCGCCGCATGATCGCCCGGCGCCGGAACCTGTCGCCGGCGTTGTGCGATGCACTGCTCGAGTATGGCGACGCTTCGGTCTTGCTGACCATTGTCAGAAATCCCGGCGCGACCCTGTCGCACGATGCCTTCAACATCCTGAGCGAGCACGCCAAGACACAGCCCTCGCTGCAGGCCCCGCTGGTGACCCGCGGCGATACCCCGGCGCCCACGGCGTTTGAACTGTTCTGGTTCCTGCCGTCGGAGCTGCGGCGCTATGTGCTGTCGCGCTTCCTGACCGATTCCGAAACGCTGGACAAGATCCTGAAGATCGCCCTGGCCGTTGATACCTCGGTCGACATCAACGATCAGGCCGAGGCGAAGTTCCCTGAGCGTGATGTCGTCGAAGAGATCGTCTGTCTGATCGAGGAAGGCACGGCAAATGACGCGGCTGAAAAGCTGGCGGCCGCTGCCGGTATCAACCAGGCCAATGCCCTGCGCATTATCTCTGATCCCGACGGCGAGCCGTTGTCGGTTGCAATGAAGGCCATGGGGCTTTCTCGCAACCAGTTCCTCGACGCCATGCAGCGCTGGCAGAACTCCGCCAACTGCCTGCTGAAATCCGATCGCCCGACGGTTGAACTGCAGAATCTGTTTGATTCTCTGTCTTTCAACAAGGCCCGCGTCCTGCTGACCTACTGGGACTGGGCTGCCCTCGAATCAGGCCCGTACGCCCGCAAGGCTGCCTGATCTTTGATCGGCCCACCGCCGGACCCGAACGCCGTACGCTCACCTGGCAACAGTTTGTAAGCTGTAATTGTTTGCAGTATTCGGGTTTTTTCAGAATTGTTTCGTGTACCGATAATCTTGATGTGAAATTCCTCGGTCGAACACACTTCTTTAGGGAAGGCTAGGCGTTGCAATCAATATTAAATTGTGTATATGCTGGCGAAAATTTTGGGAATCCATTGGACTGGTTATTTGACTCATAGTCTGGTGTTGGAGTTTAATCCGCGAAACCGCTGAGGTGCTAAGAATGGAAAAGAATGCTGAAGTTGTTGAGTTGGCGGCAGACATTGTTGCGGCCTACGTCGGGAACAATGCGGTTCCGGCAAACGATTTGCCCAATCTGATCAATCAGGTTTATTCCGCCCTGGCCGGTGCCGTGTCCGGTGCGGCTCAGGCAGAAGCGGCGAAGACGCCGGCGGTGCCGATTCGGCGCTCGATCACGCCGGATCACATCATCTGCCTTGAAGACGGCAAGAAGTTCAAGTCGCTCAAGCGGCACTTGAGAACCCATTACGACCTGACCCCGGAGCAGTACCGCGAGAAGTGGGGTCTGCCGGCCGACTACCCGATGGTTGCGCCGAACTACGCCAAGGCCCGCTCGGACCTTGCCCGCAAGATGGGCCTGGGTCAGCGCCGCCGCGGCTGACCAATCATTGCAGCGCGGGCGTGACTGGCAGTGGTGCCGGCATACCCGCGCACACCGGTTTCCCTGAGACCTTTCTGAGAACCGGACCTCATCGGCCGTACGCCGGACGTGCGGCTGATGTGATTCCCCGCCCAAGGCGGCCCGCAGCACAGTCTGGCTCGCACCCGGCACGCTTGTTTCAACGGAACTCCCTAAACATGCCGCTCTACACACCTCCGGCCAACGAAACGCTGGACAATGATGGCTTCCTGATATAGAACAAAACAGGAACAATATTTGCTGGAGTGTGAGTGATGTCTTGTCCAATGAGTAACGAACTGAAGCAGACCGCGACCCGTCTTGTCCGCCGGCTGGTGCGCAGCAAGGGGTACCTGCAGCCGGGCGGTTCCAGCCTCTCGCATCGCAAGAACTGGGCACTGATGGTACCGCGCAACCGCTTCAGAAAACCCGTCGAGCAGGTGCCGGACGAGGTGGTCAGGGCGATGTGCGGGCAAGACTGGTTGAAGGTCCAGCCGGACGGGACTGCGCGCGTCAGCGCCGGCGCCGTCGGTCTCGCACCCGATGCCCGGCTGTCCGACGGCCAGGCCGCCTTCCTCGACCAGCATCGCCTGCTGAAGCACCGGTTGCAGCCGGATGGCCGGGGAACGCTGGTCGACACGCTGTTCAACGAAGCGGAAAACCCGCTGACATGGCTGCGGCGGCGCAAGGACAAAGCCGGCGTGCCGTTTATCTCCGAAGCCCAGTTCTGTGCCGGCGAAACGCTGCGCCGCGACTATGAGATGGCCCGCAGCGAGCCGGGCATAACCTTTCGCTGGCAGCGTCAGGAGACGGCAGGCAAGGGCCAGCGCCGCGCCACTGCCGGTGCCGGTCTCGATGAACCGGAATTCGTCCTTGCCAGCCGCCGCCGCCTGCAACGGGCACTGGAGGCCATCGGTCCCGACAACGCCGCGATTGCCCTGGAGGTGTGCTGCCTGTCGCGCGGCATGGAAGCCGCCGAACGCCGGCTGGGATATGCCCGCAGGACCGGCAAGCTGATGCTCCGGCAGGCCCTCGACAGCCTGGTCGCACACTACCGCATCGGCAGTTGATGCCGCCGGCATCGCGGGTGGTCTTTCCGACGTGTGTACGTTGCCGATGGAAGCGCCCGGCTCTAAGCAGCGCTGCTGGCGAGCTGCTTGATGCGGGCGATCATCGACACCAGGCCGTTCGATCTCTGCGGCGTCAGGTGGTCGGACAGGTGCAGTCTTTGCAGTTGCGCCTGTGCATCGAGGGCTGCGACTTCGCCGACCGGCAGGCCGGACATCAGCGTATGCACGACATACAAAAGCCCGCGCACGATCAGCGCATCGCTGTCGCCGGTAAAATGCAGCTCAAGCCGGCCGTCGGGCGAACGCTCGGTGTGCGGCTTCACCCACACCTGGCTTACGCAGCCATGCACCTTGTTGGCCTCCGTCTTGTCCGCCTCGTCGAAGTGGGGAAGTTGTTTTCCCAGATCGATCAGATACTTGTAGCGTTCTTCCCAGTCGTCGATGAACTCGAAGTCGGCAACCAGGTCTTCAAATGCGGCAGACATAATTTGGCTTCTCCGGCTGTCCGGTTGCGGCAAATCCATTGCCCGGCCTGTCCGGCCCGCGCGTGACCGCCCGGCGGGCGCGGCCCTGATATAGGCGGTTTGCCCGGCCCCTGCAATCTCGCCGCTGTTTCCGGCCCGTCCGGCGCAATGTTTAACACTCGTTAACGCTATCGCGGGTAGTAAGGATGGGTGCGCGAACATGCCCATCGACGGCGGCCCCGCAACGGTGCCGCCAGGGGCCAACGGGACAGGCAATGCCGAAGTCAGGCGAACATCTGCTGGATAAGCCGGCACCGACCCTCAGCAACATACTGAGCGGCATCGCCTGCGCGGTCATCGCCGGCACGGTCGGCTTCAACATCCTGTTCGACCAGAATGTGGATTCCGCCAGCACCGCCAAGCGGGTTGTCAATGTCCAGGCCGACCGCCTCGAACCGCTGCTCAACATCCTGGCCGAGGAAGCACCGCCCAGCCGGTCCGGCACAACCCACATGAGCGTCCAGGAATCGATTGCCGACCTGATCGAGGACACACCGGCCGCAAGTCCGCCCGGTTCCGACATCGCCACGCTGCAGGACGACCTGCGCCTCCAGGGTATGTACTCCGGGCCGCAAACCGGAACGCTCGATCCGGAAACGCGCCAGGCCATTCGCAACTATCAGGCCAGCCGCGGCATGCCGGTCACCGGCGAGCCGTCGCAGCAGCTCGCAGAGGCCCTGCTGTTCGACCGCAAGATCAGCTCGGCAGCCAATTTTACCGCCAGTTCCTCGCCGGTTCTCGGTCACGAGGACATCCGCAACCTGCAGGCCGCCCTGCGCGACTATGGTTTCGACCCCGGCCCGATCGACGGCAACCTGGGCCTCAGGACAACCGCCGCGATCCGCCAGTTCCAGAGCCGCATCGGCGTGGAGCCGACCGGCCTCATCACACCGCAACTGCAGACCGCGCTCGGGCTGTCGCCCACCCAGGCGCGCAACGCCGGCGCCCTGCAGTAGTCGGGAGCGCGGACGATCGCCGCCCGCACCGACATCTGGGTCAGCGCCTGGCTGCGCCGCTGTTTCGCCGCCGGTCTTACCGGCGTGGTCGCCCGAAAGGGTGCTGCGGAAGCCGGCACCGTCTTCCTCAAGATCTATGCCGAGCGCGATGCCGTACACCTCCTGGGGCCGCCGCCTGGCGCGGTGCACGGCGCCGATGGCACCCGCAAGTGGCACTTCACCCTTGGCCGCGACGCCATGCCCGAACAGCAGGCCGACGACTATCTCCAGCGCCAGCTTAGCTTCGATCCCGACATCTGGATTGTCGACATAGAGGGCAGGGCGGCGCTGGACGACATCGCCGGCGACATCGTGCCGTCCGACCAGGCCTGAAAAGCGCAAGCGTCTTCAACGGCTTTCTGCAGTTAGCCAATTATTAACCATGCCCGGTCTCTAATCTCTTCGAATTGGATGTTACCAGGCAACGGGACGGGGGTCCGAAAATGGCTGACGTGCTGAAATTTCCAGACGAGCGGTGCCGGCCAGCAACGGCGCGCGACGCTCAGGCCGGCAGCGGCCAGGTTGTGATCTTTCCGGGTGTCAGGATCGAGCGGGATTGCTTCTGCCTGTCAGACCGGCTGGACACACAACCATCCGGCCGCCGCGGGCAGGGCGACGCTAGACGCTAGCGGATTGGATCAAACAAATTAGTCCGTACTGACCAAACAGTTAGTCATTCCGGCACCCGATCAGGTCCGTCATTCCGGCGAAGGCCGGAATCCAGAAGACACATCAACGAATTCAGATGGTTGCCGCATTGGACCCCGGCCTTCGCCGGGGTGACGCGATGAAACGCAAGTGTTTCATTCGTACCAATAGAGTACGTCGATCGATCTTTACATCTCTGCCAAACTGTTTGCCGCGTCATAGCTCCGCCCCGGCCCTGAATTCTCCCCAGCGCATCTGCGCCGTGGCGCCGATCCAGCAGAATGGCTCCGGCGGCAGGCGGCTGGGCTGCGGCTCGGCCAGCATGTCGGCAAGGTTCTGCGAGCTTTCACCCGAGGCCAGCTCCGCCGCCAGCATGCCGGAAAGCGTCCCCTTGGCCGTACCGAGGCCGTTCTGGCAGCAGGCCGAATAAAGGTTCCGCTCCAGCTCTCCGAACGCCGGTGCGTCATTCCAGGCCAGACACAACTGGCCGCCCCAGCGATGCTCCATCTCAACGCCCTTCAACATGGGAAACCGCGCCGCAAAAGACCTGTCATGGCTCTTGCCGAAAGCGGCCACCCTGGCCTCGCTGCACGCCCGGTTGGGATGATAGCTCACCCGGTTGCGCACCACGATCCTGTCGCCGCCGGTGCCGGAGATGCGCCGCACGGTGCTGCCGATCGGATCGGCCGGCGTCACCCCCCAGCGCGGCGCGCCGCCAAGCGCCTTCACCTCATCGCCTGTCAGCGCACGGGTGAAAGACGCATACAGATAGATGTGGATCAGCCGGCGCTTGTAGAATCCGAAACTCTCCACATGGCCGTTGACCGCGAGGATCACCTTTCCCGCACTGACCTGGCCCTTCGGCGTCGACACGCGCCAATCGGCGCCTGCGCGCTCAAGCTGTGTGACGGGTGACATCTCGAACAGACCGACACCCTGCCGGGTCAGGCCTGCCGCGATGCCGCGCACGAACAGGGCCGGCTGGATCAGCGCCGTACCGGGCGTGAACAGCCCGCCGCGATAGTAGTCCGTGCCGGTCCATTCACGCATCTGCCTGGCATCGAGCATGTCATGCGCCTCGCCAAGCCGGGTCAGGTGGGCGGAGTAGGTCCGGTTGTGTTTCAGGCCCCTCTCGGTGGCCGCCGCGTTGGCCTTGCCGGAGCGGACAAAGGCCTCCTCGCTCAGGCCATAGTCCTCGGCCGCCGCCGCGTTGAAGTCGATCGCCGCGCGGTTCAGGCGCGCGTGCTTGCGATCGTTCTCCAGCGCCCCGCCGTAGTCCTCGGACGTCAGATTATGCGGCAGGTCGATCATGAAACCTGAATTGCGCCCCGCCGGCCCATGCGCCACCCTGCGCGCCTCCAGCACAATGATCCGGTCCTTGGGATGCAGCTGTCTCAGCCGCCGCGCCGCGGCCAGCCCGGCAAACCCGGCGCCGACCACCAGCCAGTCGGCGGTCCGGCCGTCCTCAAGCTCGGGATACTCGGCCTGGGGCGGCAGAATGGCGTTCCATCCCGCCGGGCAGGGGTCCAAGGGCAGCTTGGTGATCCGCATCTCAGTACTCGTCATTCAGCGCTTCGACCGCCGGGATCTCACGCTCCCGCCGGGCAATGTAGTCGCGCAACGCCTCGTCGGTCGCCGCATCGAGCCTGGGTTCCTGGTAGTCCCGCAGCATCGCCTTGGCGGTCTCCAGTGCCCGCTGCGTCACATCCTTTGCCCCCTCGGCCTGCCATTGCTCGATGGAGTTGTTGTCGAACAGCTTCGGCATGAAAAAGGCGCGCTGGAAGTTGGCCTGGGTGTGCGGATGGCCGAGATAGTGGCCGCCGGGCCCGATGTCGCGCACCGCCGCCAGCGCCTCGTCGAAATCGTCCCAGAGCACACCCTCGGTCATGCGGCAGGCCATCTCGCATTGCTCGGCATCGACGATGAACTTGGCCACCGAACAGTGCATCCCGGCCTCGTTCCAGCCCGCCGAATGCCAGAGGTAATTCGCGCCCGCCAACATCGCCGCCATCAAGGTCGAGGCGCTTTCATAGCCGGCCTGAGCATCGAAGGTCTTCGCCCCGCCGAGCGTGTTCGACGTCC
Source organism: Aestuariivirgaceae bacterium (assembly GCA_965216335.1). GTDB lineage: Bacteria > Pseudomonadota > Alphaproteobacteria > Rhizobiales > Aestuariivirgaceae > JAHEJE01. The sequence goes on from OZ244154.1 coordinate 3,768,748, forward strand.
GCCACGGCACATCGTAGAACCGCGCCATCTGGCCGATCATGAAGTTCATCAGGCTGATCTCCGGCGTGCCCGCCATCGGTGCGCCGGACGCCATCGATACCGTCGACAGGTAGTGGCCGTAGATCGCCGGACAGCCCTTGCGCACCACCTGCGTGTAGGCCAGCGCCGACAGCGCCTCTGCATTGAGCTGCGCCACCGCCGGCGCCGTCGAGGCCGGCGTGTTCGCCCCACCCAGCACGAACGGCGAGCACAGCACCGGCTGGTTGCGCCGGTTGAAGGCGCGCATGGCGCCCAGCATCACCTCGTCCCAAACCAGCGGCGAGTTGCCGTTGCAGTTGCCGGTCACCACCGCGTGGGTCTCCATGAACTCCGCCCCGAACAGGATGGCGCACATGTCGAGCACATCCTCGGCGTTCTTCGGCGATGTCGTCATGCCCATGAAGGTCTTGTCGGAATGCTTCATCGACGAATAGGCGATGCGCAAATGCCGGTGCGCCACCACGTGATCCATCGGCTCGACGATATGATGCGAGGTCGAATGCAGCGCCGGCGACATCTGCGCCAGCTTGTGGAACATCGCCAGGTCGTCAAGCGTCGGCGCGCGCCGCACATCCTCAAGGTCACGCAGGTAGGGTGCGCCGGCCATCGGCACGAAGATCGATTTCGCCCTGCCCAATTCGACCGTGTTGTCCGGGTTGCGGGCATGAAGCGTAATCGTCGATGGAATGGTCTTGACCAGTTCGCGCACCAGCCCGCGGTCGAGATGCACCCGGTCGCCGTCGCGAATGTCGGCCCCGGCGCCCTTCCAGTCCTCGATGGCCCTGGGGTCGCGGAACACCACACCGACATCCTCCAGGATGGCGAGCGAGGCCGCGTCAATGCGGTGCACCTGTTCCTCGCTCATCGGCTCGACCAGCGGCAGGTTGCGCTTCAGCGCCGGCAGCATGGCGGTCGGCCGGGCCATGCGCCGGGCCCGCCTGGCATCGCGCCCGCCGCGTCTGGTCGTGCCGGGGGGCGGTGAACCGTCCGGCACGCTAGGCGCTCCCTGAAATGTCGCCGACATCGGCATTCATGGTGTCGATAACGTCGGCAAGGTGTTGCCTTTCCTGGTCGCAAAGCGGCTGCAGCGGCCGGCGCGGCGGTCCGCAGTCGATGCCGCGCAGCGTCAGCCCGTGCTTGATGCACTGGACGAACTTGCCGCCCTGTTCCAGCACCCGCATCAGCGGCAGCATGGCCGTCATGATGCGCCGGCCCTTGTCGAAATCGCCCTCCACGGCACAGGCCCGGTAGAGCGCGATGTGGGCTTCCGGCGCAAAGTTCGATCCCGCGCACACCCACGAGCGCGCGCCCCAGGCGAAGAACTCCAGCGCCTGATCGTCCATGCCGCACGACAACTGGATGTGCGGATAGTCGCGGGCCAGCATGTGCAGCCGGTTGGGATCACCGGAACTTTCCTTGATGGCGCAGAAATTCGGGCTGCCCCCGAGCCGGTCCAGCGTGTCCGTGTCCATGTTGACGCTCATCCGCCCGGGATAATTGTACAGCATCACCGGCAGGTTGGCGGCCCGGTCGACGGCCAGCGCATGCAGCGCGATCTCATGGCCCGTCGGATAGGCATAGGGCGGTGTCGTCACCAGAATGGCGTCGGCACCCGCCTCATTGGCCGCCTCGGCGAACATCACCGCATCCTCGGTCCTGATCGCTCCGGTGCCGACGATCAGCGGCAGCCGGTCGCCGATCAGCTCTTTGGCGAAACCCATCAGCTCGATGCGTTCCTCCGCCGTCTGGGCGTAATACTCACCGGTGGTACCGGCGACGATAATGCCGTTGACACCGCTCGCGATCAGATGCTCGATGGCCGCTGCGAAGTTGTCCCGATTGATCGAGAAGTCGTCATTGTAGGGCGTGACGACCGGGGTATAGATGCCTTCAAACCGCATCGCGCAACTCTCCTTTTGTGCCGCCGCCGATATCGACCGGCAGCGGGTCGGGGTAAACGTAACGCTCGATTTCGCCGCGCGACAGATTCCAGTGCTCCAGTGTCAACTCCACGGCGCGGGCCGGCTGGCGGGTTTCGATGGCGTCAATCATCTCGTCATGCTGTCCGGCGGCAGCATCGATGCGCTTGCGGTCGGCCGCATCATGGGCAGTGTAGAACGCCTGGCTCATACGGGTGTGGTCGATCAGCAGCCGTTCCAGGCTCGGCGTCAGATAAGGATTGCCGGCCATGGCGCCGATGATCTCGTGGAAGGTGTGATTGTGCAGCGCCGTGTCGGTGGCTGAACCATCGGCGATCGCTGAGCGGAACTGCTGTTGGGCATCCTTCAATTCGGCGATCTGCAAAGCAGACGCATTCTCCGCCGCCAGCCGCGTCACGGCGGCATAGATCATCGGCGCGGTCTGGAAAAAATTGCGCATGGTGGCAAGGTCCATTGACGACACCTGGGCGCTGCGGTTTGCTGCCAGCGTCAGATAGCCTTCACCGGCCAGCCGCCGCAGCACCTCGCGCAATGGCGTGCGCGACAGCCCGTGTTCCGCCGCCAGCGCCGTTTCATCCAGCGTCATCCCCGGCGCAAGTTCCAGCGCCAGCACCTTGTGCTTGAGGCTGTCATAACAGTTGTGTTTCTTGTTCGGTTTCATCGGCGACTCCATTTCGTCGTCCGACTAATAATACAAATTGTATACAAAATAAATACAGAAATGCAGTTGCACGTCTTATGAGAGGCGGGTCGCGCGACGCGGCCCGGAACCGAACCGCATCATATGTCGCTATCCCCGCCCGACATAGGGCATGCCCGTCGCCATGATGGTCATCGACAGGATGTTGGCATCGAGCGGCAGTGAGGCCATGTGCGCCACCGCCCGGCCGCAGTGCTCGGCATCCATGCGCGGCTCCGGCTTCACCGAGCCGTCCGCCTGCGGCACGCCTTCGGCCATCTTGGCCGTCATCGGCGAGGCGGCGTTGCCGATGTCGATCTGCCCGCAGGCGATGTTGTGCGCCCGCCCGTCCAGTGCGATCGACTTGGTCAGCCCGGTAATGGCGTGCTTGGTCGACGTGTAGGCCGCCGAGTTGGGTCGCGGCACATATGCCGAAATCGAGCCGTTGTTGATGATCCGCCCGCCCTGCGGGTCCTGCGCCTTCATGATCCGGTAGGCCCCTTGCGCACACAGGAACACCCCGGTCAGGTTGACGTCCACCACCTCGCGCCAGGTCGCCGCCGGCAACTCGTCGAACGGCGCCGAAAGCGCCGCAATCCCGGCATTGTTGAAAATCACGTCGAGCCGCCCGAAAGCCTTCAGCGTTGCATCGAACATCGCCGCCACGGACGCCTCATCGCTCACATCCGTTGGCACCACCAATGCCCGCCCGGCTTCAACACCGGCCAGAACAACCGTCTCCTCCAGCGGTTCGCGCCGCCGCCCGGCCAGCACCACACTGAACCCGTCCTCCAGCAGCGCCAGCGCCGCCGCGCGTCCCACCCCGGTCCCGGCTCCGGTCACAATGGCAATCTTGCTCATGTCGTTTCCATCTCCAATGCCGCCCCCACGGCGACGAACACCTCGGCCGTCCCGGCCTCGCCACCCAGTTCGCAGGTCACCAGGCCGCCGCCGGCAAACGCCCGCTCCACGCCCGCCCGCAGCAGCGCGCCCGCCTTGCCCGCGTCCGCCACGCCGTGCCGCTTGCCCAGCCACTCCAGCATCATCGCCCCTGACAGGATCATCGCCGTCGGGTTGGCCAGCCCCTTGCCGGCAATGTCCGGTGCCGAACCATGGCACGGCTGAAACACCGCATGCTCGTCGCCGATATCGGCCGACGGCGCATAGCCCATGCCGCCCATCAACGCCGCCCCCAGGTCCGACAAGATATCGCCGAACATGTTTTCCGTCACCGCCACATCGATCGTTTCAGGCCGCTGCACCATGGTCATGGCGAAGGCATCGACATAGGCATGGTCGACCGTGATATCCGCGAACCCCATCGCCCGCTCGGCCAGGATTTCCCGCCACAGCGAAAACGCCGGAAACACATTCGCCTTGTCGACCGACGTCACCTTGCGCTGCCGCCCGCGCTCGCGCGCCATGTCCAGTGCGAAGTCGAACAGCTTTTCACACACCGGCCGGGTGATCACCATGGTCTCGCGCGCTTCGCGGTCACCGTCGCGCGTCCCCGGTGCCTGGCGGGCAAACAGCCCCTCGGTCGATTCCCGCAGGATCACGTAATCCGCCTCGAGCGCCCGCCGGTCGGCCAGTACCGGCCGCACCCCGGGGATCGGCTTGACCGGCCGCACCCCGGCATAAAGCCCGAACTCCATCCGCATATCGATCTGCGGCACCATCTCCGAGCCGTCGGCCCGGCGCACGTGCGGCAGCCCCATCGCCGCCAGCAAAACCGCATCCGCCCTGGCCGCCCGCTCAAGCGACGCCTTCGGCAAGTCCATCCCATGCTCCAGATAATACGCCGCCCCGGCCTCACAATGTTCAAATGCCAGCCCAACCCCGCCAACCCGCGCACAAACCCTTTCCAGCAACCGGACCGCGGGCCCGATGATTTCCGGCCCGATCCCGTCGCCGGAGAACACAGCAATGCGGAATGTGGTCATTTGCGAGGCGAGCTGGATCTGAACTCGCAAGATCTAGGTAATGGAGTATTCATCGGCGGTCCCATCAATCATGGAGAGAATCACGCTCATTATCCAGACAAAGCACTGCATCGCCATTCTTAAACAACAGGGTGTACAAGTTCGCGCCTAGTGGCGTGCTGCGGCAAAGCTGGTCCAACATCTGACGCGAGCCATGTGATGGCACCATCATCTTCCGCCCAATCGCCTCGCTGATCAATGGAAGCAACCCCCAGGTCGCGTGAAGCTTGCTCACATTGATAGCAAACGATGTCTTGATGCCTCTCATGTGTGGTGAATCCAGATCGATGGACCCGAACACGTGCAGCCCGGTTTCCCTCGTAAACTGGGGATGCCCTCTCAATTCTTGAGCAATCTGAACTATCTTAAGGCGATCGCGCTTGGTCACCTCTTGGTGGTGCCTGGCAATGTCGAAGCTTAGATATCCGAGTGTCACTGCTGCGAGACAACCGAGCAGCAGGGTGACTTTGCGCAACGTTGGCGGGGCGAAGAACCAGCCGAACAAAAAAATGACGGCAAGTACTGCTGCCACATGCATCACAATTCGGGGAGGAGAGTTCATTTGTTCAAGCAACACATGCATCGGGCTTCCGCATGCCAGCAACAACATGACAAGAAGATAGAACTTCAGCCGCGAGTGAGCTGGAGGGTTTGGCCCGTGCCGTTGCCACTGCCAGATGACCAAAGGCAGACCGAGTGTCGTCACAAGTAAGAACTTCGCAAACCCCGGAATGATCTCCTCGGCCATGAACAGGCTTCGCGCCATTTGCAGGATGTAGATGTGGACGCCTCCCGGCAATTCCGAAATGTCCCGCAGCCCGCTGCGCTGGTTCCAGCTGTTGTATTGTATGAAAAGCGGTTCGTTGGTTTCCTGGACAGCCTGCAGCACCCAGGGATTGAGCACTTTTACGGCGATCACGTAACAGGCCATGGCAACGACAATGGCACCAAACCCCTGGGCAATGTTAGAAGCTGCGGTAGTGGCGTTTTCATCACGGAACAGGCTGTGTGCAATGACAAACACTGCAAAGAAGTAGCAGAAGATCTGATACCCCATCGCAGCGATGATGAGCAGGACCGCACAGGCCAGGAACCTGGGCAGGCCGCGCAACGTCGCATGGCAAACGATCGCCAGATTGACCGCACAAAGAGCCACAAACATGTTGGGCTGGTTTATGGAATTGTCGAAACTCGTGGTGTGATAGGGGTGGAGAATGAAAATAGCGCAAAACACCACCGAAGCGAGCCACGACCTCGCCCCGGTCAACAACAGAACGAAGAGAAAGGCGCAAGTGCTGAAGAGTGCCAGATTGGCGAATTTCAGTAACGTTAGTACAAGGCTGAAGTCAGCCCCAGTCTTGTCCAGTGCGTATGTAAGCGCCGCTGAAGCATAGCGGCCATTGACCGCATTTCCCAACGCCAGTAGCCAGATCGGTTCGCTGAAGTAGTTGTAGAAGCTATCGTCAGCAGTCGATTTCGGCACAAAGTCGAGCCGGCAGACATAGGCCAGCAGTGCCGTTATGGGCACGACCGAAACGGCAACCCAATTGATCTCACGATGCCGGTTTGGATTCTGTGCAGTTTGCATGTTTCAGATGCGCCGCCAGTTTTCCCCTGAAGTGAATAAAGCAATGAACTGAGCCTCTAAACAGAGTCTCACGTATCGTCAATGCTGCCCCGGAACCCCGTCGCCACCACGAACAGCTCCGCAGAGTCCTCCCGGCTCGCCTGGGGCTTGAAATGCTTTACGGTTGCGAAGTTCCGCTTCATTTCCGCCAGCAGTTGCGTTTCGGTGCCGCCGCGCAGCACCTTGCACACGAAGGTGCCGCCGGGCGTGAGCACCTGGCGGGCAAATTCCAGCGCCACTTCGCACAGCGCCATAATCTTCAAATGATCGGTCTGCTTGTGGCCCGTGGCATGCGCCGCCATGTCCGAGATCACCGCATCGGCGGCCACCCCGCCCAGCGCCGCGATGATCTTGCCCGGCGCATCGTCGTCGTAAAAGTCCTGCTTCAGCACCGTGACCCCGGGGATCGGTTCCATGCCGTGCAGGTCGATGGCCACCACCCGGCCCAGGCCTTCTGCCGCCTTCACCCGTTCCGCCGCCACCTGCGACCAGCCGCCCGGCGCCGCCCCCAGGTCGACCACCGCACATCCGGGCTTGAGGAATCCGAACTCCTCATCGATGCCGATCAGCTTGAATGCCGAACGCGACTTGTAACCGCGCCGCTTTGCTTCCTCGACATATGGGTCGTTCAGCTGCCGCTCCAGCCAGCGCCGCGAAGACGTCGTGCGCCCGCGTCCCTTGCGAACCTTCACCTTCAGCTTGCGCGGCCCGCGCTCAGGACCGGCCATAAACGCCATCCTCGTTCATCAGCTGTGTCAGGATACCTTCGCGCAGCCCCCGGTCGGCCACTCTCACCCGCTCGGCCGGCCAGATCCGCCGGATTTCCTCGAGAATGGCACACCCCGCCAGCACCAGGTCGGCCCGCTCCCTGCCGATGCACGGCGAGGCCGCCCGCTCGTGATAATTCATCTCCAGCAGCTGCCGGGTGACCGCGCCGATATCGTCGTTGCGCAGCCAGCACCCGTCGACCTTCGAGCGGTCATAACGCCTGAGGCCGAGCTGCACGCCACAGATCGTGGTCACCGTGCCGGATGTGCCCAACAGGTGATCCGGCAGCCCTTCGCGCCCGTCCAGGGTCCGCAGATCGGCGGCGAATTGCTCCAGCAGAGGACGCACATGCGCTTTCATATCATTGAAATCATTGTCTGAAACGACACGCCCGCCATATTTCTCGGCCAGCGTCACGACACCCGCCGGGATCGATGTCCAGCGCACCACATCGAACGCCCCGTTGCTGCAGTCCACCCACATCAGTTCGGTCGAACCGCCGCCGATATCGAAGATCAGCACCTGGCGCGCCGACGGCTCGACCAGCGCGCTGGCCCCGGCAACCGCCAGGCGCGCTTCGGTTTCCCGGTCGATGATCTCCAGGTCGATGCCCGTCTGCGCCAGCACCTGGGCAATGAAGTCAGGCCCGTTCAAGGCCGAGCGGCAGGCCTCCGTGGCGATCAGCCGGCAGCGTTCGACCTGCCACCAGGCCAGCTTGTTGCCGCACACCCGGATGGCGCTGATCGTCCGCACCATCGCTTCATCGCTCAGCCGTCCGGACCGGCTGACCCCTTCGCCGAGCCGCACGATGCGCGAGAACGCATCGACGACCCGAAATCCGCCCCGGTCGGGCGATGCCAGAAGCAGCCGGCAGTTGTTGGTGCCGAGGTCGAGCGCGCCATAGATCGGCAGTCCGGAATCGCGCACTTTCACCGCCGCGCATGGTGTTGCGTAACGCCGGCCCGGTGACGCGGTGGCCGGGCGGTTTCTGCCCTCGCCGCGCCGCGGTGGTGCCGGTCCCCGCCCGGCTCCGCTTCGCACATCCACAATGAACCATCCTGCGAACCGCACCGGCGATCCGGCGATTGCTCGCGCGCCGATCCGGTTCGTCAAACTCTCTCGTTGCCGCGAGTTTAACAGTTTGCACGCCGCCGTAAAGACACCTGGCTTTCTGCACAGCCCGATTAACCAGTCTTTATTCCATTGCTGGTAGGCATCTGTAGGAAGGGAAATTCTATGCGCGGATTGGGCAACAACAAGGTTAGGGAAAATTCGGTTCTGTCCGATTATTCCCGCCATCTCGGCAGCGCCATCGCGCGCCATCAGACAAATCTTGCCCTGCACGCCGCAAAGAACGAAGCTGAATTGGCCTCCAAGGCCAAATCCGAGTTCATCGCCAACATGAGCCACGAGCTGCGTACGCCGCTCAATGCCATCATCGGTTTTTCTGAGATGCTGTACGATCTCAAGGAGCCCGATCTCGAAAAGGTCAACCAGTACTCGGGATATGTCAAACAGGCCGCAGAACACCTGATGGACCTGATCAACGGCATTCTCGACATCTCCAAGATCCAGGCCGGCAAGCTCACCGTAGACCGCGAGGTCTTCGAGATGCGCTCGACCATCGAAAGCTGCCTGATGCTGGCCGATGCCAAGGCCAAGGACAAGAACATCGCCTTTGAGTGCGACATCGCGGACGACCTGCCTGACGTCTATGCCGATCCGGTGCGCCTCAAGCAGATCATCATCAACCTGCTGTCCAATGCCGGCAAATTCAGTCCCGAGGGCAGCAAGATCCGTTTCGCCGCTGCAGCAACGCCTGTCGGCGGGGTACAGTTTTCCGTCACCGACAACGGTCCCGGCATGAGCCCGCAGGAAATTGACACGGCCATGGTCCCCTTCGGCCAGGTCACTGCTGGAACGGGAAAATCTACCGAGGGCACCGGCCTCGGCCTGCCCATTACCGTGGCGCTGGTGCGCATGCACGGCGGCCGCTTCAACATCGAAAGCGAAAAGGGCGGTGGCACTTGTGTCTCGGTGACGCTGCCTCCGGCCCCCAAGCGGCAGCCCCCGGCAACATGCGGTGCCCGCAAGATCGAACCAACAGACAATTCTGTGCAGTAGAAGAGCCATGAACATGCAACCAGTCAAAGGCGCCACGGCGCCCAACATCGAAATCGACATGAACAAGGCCCTGGAGCTGGAACGTGTCGGACGGATCGTTGCTGTCACTGGCGGCAACGCGGTCGTGTTGCTGGATACCCATACGGATTCGCCCACCGCCGACCCCATGCGAAGCCCGGAAATCGGCACCTTGCTGAAGGTCGAAACCGAAGCCTCGACCTCGCTCGCCCTGGTGTCCGAGCTGAGCGCGCCGATGCCCTCGCACACCGATGTCGACCAGGAAGTGCGCATCGTTGAGGTTGAGTTCATCGGCGAACTGCCCAAGGGCGACGACGGCAAGCCGACCCATTTCCGCCGCGGTATTTCCAATTATCCCGGCCTTGGCGACATCGTCTACCGTGCCAGCCAGGTCGAACTCGCCATGGCCTATGCCTGCGACAACGATACCTCGATCCGCATCGGCTGCATCCAGCAGGACCGCTCGATCCCGGCCATGGTCAAGATCGATGAACTGCTCGGCAAGCACTTTGCCGTGCTCGGCACCACCGGCACCGGCAAATCCTGCTCGGTGGCGCTCATTCTGCGCCGGATTCTGGAGAAAAACCCGCAAGCCCACATTCTTCTGCTCGACGTCCACCGCGAGTATGCCTCGTCGTTCACCGACTATGCCGAGGTCATCAAGCCGGACAACATGAACCTGCCGTTCTGGCTGCTCAACTTCGAGGAGATTGTCGAGATCCTCATCGGCCAGCATGCCAGCCGTGAACAGGACATCGAAATCCTGCGCGAGCTTATCCCGATGGCCAAGATGCGCTACCAGTCGAACCAGCGCAAGGACCGCCTGGCCAGCCTGCGCGCCAAGGAATCAGGCGACCAGAGCATCGGTGTCGACACCCCGGTTCCCTATCGCGCCTCCGACCTGATGTCGCTGATTGAGGAATTCATCGGCAAGCTCGACCTCAAGGGCGGACTTGCGCCCTACAAGCGCATCAAGGCCAGGCTTGAATCCGTGTCGCGTGATCCGCGCTACGCCTTCATGTTCGGCAGCCTGACCGTTCACGACACCATGGCCGAGGTGCTCGGCCGCATCTTCCGCATTCCGGTGGAAAACAAGCCGATCACGGTTCTCGAACTGGGCGGCCTGCCGTCGGAAATCATCAACGTCGTCGTTTCCGTGCTGGCCCGGCTGGCCTTCGATTTCGGCCTTTACAGCGGCGGCCGTGTGCCGATCACCTTCGTGTGCGAGGAAGCCCACCGCTATGTCCCGCTCGACAAATCGGGCGGTTTCGAGCCGACCAAGCGGGCAATCTCCAAGATCGCCAAAGAAGGCCGCAAGTATGGTGTTTCCCTGTGCATCGTGACCCAGCGTCCCGCCGAGCTCGACCCGACCATCCTGTCCCAGTGCAACACGATCTTTTCCATGCGCCTGTCCAACGAGCGCGACCAGGAAATCCTGAAAGCCGGTATTTCCGATGCCGCCGCCAGCCTGCTCGCCTTCATGCCAACCATGGGCGCCGGCGAGGCCGTGACCTTCGGTGAAGGCGTGGCTCTGCCGACCCGCATCAAGTTCGATCTGCTGCCAAGCCACGCGCTGCCGCATTCCAACACCGCATCCTTTACGGAAAACTGGAGCAAAAACCTGCCGCCGGAAGGCTTCCTGCAGGAAATCGTCGCCCGCTGGCGTAACCAGCAGCTTCAGCCAGGCGCCGAAGCCGCGCCGGCTCTGGATGCCCAGCCGGCCGCTGCACCGCAATCGGCCGCTGCACCGCAACCGGCCGCCGCGCCGCAACCGGCCGTAGCGCCGCAACCGGCCGTAGCGCCGCAACCGCAAGCTTCGGCAGCGCCGCCGGTCCAGGCACAGCCGGCGCCACCGCAACCCGCGCCTCAGCCCATGCAGCAGCAACAGCCTGTGCCGCAGCAACCGGTACCTCAGCAACCGGTGCCTCAGCAGCCTGCCGCAGCCCAGGTTGCACCGGCCGCACCTCAACCGCCGGCCCAGCAGCCGATGGTGGCACAACCGGCACCCGCCGCACCGCAGCAGGCACCCGCCGCAGCCGCCCCGCAGCCTGCGCCGCCGCAGCCCGCCGCAGCTGTTCCGCAGCCTGCACCGCAGCAGCCCGCCGCTGCCGCACCGCAGGTTCAGCCGCCCGCCGGCCTGCAACCGCCCATGCCAGCCGAACCGGCCCAGGCCGGCACCCGTTCGTCCATCCTCAAAAAGCCGATCCAGCTCGACGGCGGCCAGGAAAAAGAAAGCCTCGCAACCCTGCTCAAACGCGCCCAGGGCTAGAGCCTTTCTTGACAATACCGAGCCATTTGACCGGCTTTTCGCGTTTGCTGGCAAGGCAGGCGGCGCGCCGTGGTCTGGTTGACCACAAGTGCCGCCTAACGCTGTCCAGCGAGCGCGGAAATCCGGCCTTCGGTGGGACAAATTTGCCCATCCGGTGCGCCATGCCGCTCGCCCGATGCACCACATCGCGCGGCGCGCTATGGCTTGCCGGACTGAACGAATTTGACCCATCAAATGGCTCGGTATTGTCAAAAAAGGCTCTAGATAGAGCGATTGTCTGATTCGATCTGGTCGGCGCTTTCTGAAACCGCTTGCCACGCACAGCCGTGGCCGTGTCAGGCAATCGCGCTCACGGTTCCAAGGCCGCCGAAATCGGCATAGATGCGGTCGCCATGCTCGACTGAGAACAGCCCGGTAATCACCCCGGTTGTAACCACATCGCCGGCTTTCAGTCCGAGCGACTTGCCCCGCAGGTAATTCGCCAGCCAGGTGAGTGCCAGGTCGGCGCCGCCCCATGCGTTTGCCGAAATGCCACTTGTCACGCTGTCTCCGTTGACATCCACCCGCACCGGCAGACTGGCGTAGTCGCGCGGTTGCAGCAGGTCATGCGCCGGGCCCAGCACCAGCGCGTCATTCAGGCCGCCATCGGCAATGTGCCATGTCACACCATCAAGAAAGCCGCCCGGCGCCCGGCGGTCGACAAACTCCAGCGCACCGTGCACGCTGCCGGCTGCCGCCATCACCTCATCGCAGCTATAAGGCGTATCCCGCGCCGGCAGGTTCGCGGCCATCGTGAAGGCGATCTCCGGTTCCACCAGCCGCAGCGATTGGGCGGACGTCGGCACATGCGCGCCGTTCTCATAGAGCCTTTCAGAAAACACCGCGCCGGGAAACGGCTGATCGGCCTGAAGTGCTGCAAGCGCCGTTGTGCTGGTACAGCCGATCTTCCAGCCCACCTGCTGCCAGCCAAGGCGCCGGCTCACCTGCTGCTGCAGCGCAAAGGCGGCATCGCCGCTGGCCGGCGTTTCACCGGGATAGTCCGTCAGCTTGCATGCGTTGCGCCGGGCCTCTGCCAGGGCCGCGACAATCGCTTCATCGCTCATGAATTGCTCCGTCGCGGTAGTCGAACACCGCCCCGTTCACGGTCTGCCCGGGCATGAACAGACCGAGGCTTGCCGACACCAGGTCCGACGGTCTCGGCAGGGTGTCCGGATCCTCGCCCGGCATCGCCCGCGCCCGCATCGCCGTGCGGATCGGGCCCGGGTTCAACAGGTTGGCCCGCACCGGGCTCTCCGCCACTTCGGCGGCATAAGTCTTGACCAGCCCTTCCAGCGCCGCCTTGGACACCGAGTAGGCGCCCCAGTAGGCGTTGAACTTGTAGGCCGCGCCCGAGGTCACGAACACCGCCCGCCCGGCATCGGACTTGCGCAACAGCGGATCGAGCGACCGGATCAGCCGCCAGTTGGCCGTCACGTTAATCGCCATCACCTCGTCCCACACCTTCGGTTCCAGATGCGCCAGCGGCGTCAGCTTGCCGAGCACCCCGGCGTTGCCGAACAGGATGTCGAGCTTGCCCCAGCGCTCGAAGATCGCCGCCCCCAGCCGGTCCAGCGCATCGAAATCCGCCAGGTCCGCCGGCACCAGCGTCGCCGAGCCGCTGGTCCTGGCAATTTCGTCGTCCAGCTCTTCCAGTCCGCCCACCGTGCGTGCCACCGCGACGATGTGCGCCCCCTCGCGCGCCAGCGCTTTGGCTGCCGCGTAGCCGATGCCGCGCGACGCGCCGGTAACGACCGCAACCCGATCCTTGAGCCGTTGAGACATCCTTGTTTCCTTGCGTTGGGGGATAGGGGCCTGGCCGGGATCCGCCGGCACCCTCAGCCGGCTTCCGCCAGCAGCGACAGCTGCACATCGTGCTCGCTTTTGCCCAGCTGGTCGGTCAGCGGTGTCGGATAATCGCCGGTGAAGCAGTGGTCGGTAAACTGCGGCGTATGGTCGTCGCGCGCTTCGAACCCGACCGCCCGGTAGAGCCCGTCAATCGAGACGAACGCCAGGCTGTCGACACCGATGAATGCGGCCATCTCGTCCAGCGAATGGGTCGCCGCCAGCAGCGCCTTCTTTTCCGGTGTGTCGATGCCGTAGAAGTCGGGATGCATGATCGGCGGACTGGCAACCCGCAGGTGCACTTCCCTGGCACCGGCATCGCGCATCATCTGCACGATCTTCACCGAGGTAGTGCCGCGCACCACGGAATCGTCCACCAGAATGATCTTCTTGCCCGTCACCACCGCCCGGTTGGCGTTGTGCTTCAGCTTTACGCCGAGCGCCCGGATCTGCTGCGTCGGCTCGATGAAGGTGCGCCCGACATAGTGGTTGCGGATGATGCCGAGTTCGAACGGAATGCCCGAAGCCTGGGCATAGCCGATCGCCGCCGGCACGCCGCTGTCGGGCACCGGGATCACAACATCCGCCTCGACCGGCGTTTCCTGGGCCAGTTGCTGGCCCATCTGTCGGCGCACCTCATACACCGAACGCCCGCCCAGAACGCTGTCCGGCCGGGAGAAATAGACATACTCGAAAATGCACAAACGCTCCGGCATCCGCGGGAACGGCCTGAGCGATTCCACGCCCTCGTCGGTGATAACCACCACCTCGCCGTTTTCGATCTCGCGCACGAACCGCGCGCCGATAATATCCAGCGCGCAGGTTTCCGATGCCAGGATGTAGGCCCCGTTCAGCTCGCCCAGCACCAGCGGCCGGATGCCGTGCGGGTCGCGCGCGCCGATCATCTTCTTGTTGGTCAGCGTTACCAGCGAATAGGCACCTTCCAGCGCCCTGAGCGCATCGATATAGCGCTCCATGGTACGCGGCCTCTTGGACCGCGCCACCAGGTGCAGGATCACCTCGGTATCCGACGTCGACTGGCAGATCGCCCCGTCGGCAATCAGTTCGCGCCGCAGTGCCAGGCCGTTGGTGATGTTGCCGTTGTGCGCCACCGCCAGCCCGCCGGTCGCCAGTTCGGCGAACATCGGCTGCACATTGCGCAGCACCGTGCCGCCGGTGGTCGAGTACCGCACATGCCCGACCGCCGAACGCCCCCTCAGCCGATCGATGGTCGAGGCCTTCGAGAAACTGTCGCCGACCAGGCCGATGCGCCGTTCGGCATGAAACTGGGCGCCGTCATAGGACACGATGCCGGCCGCCTCCTGGCCGCGGTGCTGCAGCGCATGCAGGCCCAACGCCGTCAGTGCCGCGGCATCGTCGTGCCCGAACACGCCGAACACGCCGCACTCCTCGCGCAGCGTATCGCCGTCGAGGTCGAAATCCGCCAGGCTCTCGCGGCCGCTCGATGTTTCGCCCATGGTCTACCGCCCTTGCCCTTCGCGCCTGCCGACCGAAGCCTGCTGCGGAAAGCCCGCCCGCAGCGCTGGCACCGGCCGGAAAGCCAGCCAATTCAAACACCCGCCGGGCGTGCCGGGCAATGCCCGTTCCGGCCATCACGTAACCGGAACCGCCCCACGGTGTTCCGAAAACGCACCTTTTCAACGCGGCACTATACCAAATCCGTCCGCCGAACCGATCATCAACTCCGCATACCGGTTAACCCGCCTGACATCCGCTCCGGCCGGTCAGTTGCTTGAACCACCTTGCGTTCCCTCGATCAACTGGTCGATCTGACGCTGCTGATTGTCCTGATATCCTTCTTCGGTCCCCGCCTCGGCCCCCTCGGTACCGGTCGGCGTGGTCTGATTGCCGACATAGGTCTTGCCGGACAGGGTCTCGGCGATATCCGGCGGCAGGAAGGAGATGATGAACTGGCCGACCGATTCGATCACCGGCAGCGAACGGGCATTGCGCACCCAGGTCTCGCGGTCGTTGGCCGGCACCAGCCAGATGTAGAACAGATAGGCGACCACCACCAGCACCAGCCCGCGGCCCAGGCCGTAGCCGAATCCCAGCGTGCGGTCGAAGCCGCCGATCGCCGAATCGAGCACCAGATCCGCCAGCTTGACGCTGATCACCGACATGATGATCAAGACGATCAGAAACGCCGCCGCCCCGACCGCGATCTTCGACAGCAACTCGCTGTTGGTGTAGGGCATCGCCAGATTGGTCAGTTCCGGCGTGAAGGCCGCAAAGAACGCCGCCAGCGCCGCGGCACCCCAGGCCACCAGCGACAGCACCTCGCGGGTAAACCCGCGCATCAGCGCCAGCAGGCCCGAAATCAGCATGATGCCGGCGAGAACGAAATCGAGAATCTGAAAGGGCATTTCTGTCTCCGCCAGAACGAGCCATTGACCCCGGTGTGCTCACGGCCCTCAAAGCGTGCCCCACACAACCCCGCGCCCGACCTCCGGCATGCCGTCATTGCCGCTCAACGGACGACTCAAGGAAAAGGTATTACTCACTCATGCCCGGCGAGTCCAGCAATCCACGCCACCAATCCGGCAACATCTTCCAGCGGCTTGATGTCGGCACCGGCCGGTTCGGCCGGCTCGGCCTCGCCGGCAATCACCGCCAGTCCGAGCCCCAGCTTCACCGCCTCCTTCAGCCGCAGCGCCGTCTGCCCGACCGGCCGGACCGCGCCCGACAGCGCAATTTCGCCGAAAAACACCGCATCCGCCGGCAATGCCGCCCCGGTGAGCGACGACACCAGCGCTGCCGCCACCGCCAGGTCGGCGCCCGGTTCGCGCACCTTCACCCCGCCGGCGACGTTGAGATAGACGTCATGCCCGCTCACCGAAACCCCGGCCCGGGCCTCCAGCACCGCCAGCACCATGGCCAGCCGGTTGGCGTCCCAGCCCACCACCGCCCGGCGCGGCGTGCCGAGCGCCGAAGGCGACACCAGCGCCTGCACCTCCAGGAGCAGTGGCCGGGTGCCTTCCAGCCCGGCAAACACCGCCGAACCGGGCGTGCCCTGCTCGCGTGCGCCCATGAACAGCCGCGACGGATTGGCCACTTCCGCCAGCCCGCCGTCCGACATCTCGAACACGCCGATCTCGTCGGTCGGCCCGAACCGGTTCTTCACCGTGCGCAGAATGCGGAACTGATGCCCCCGGTCGCCCTCGAAATACAGCACCGTGTCGACCATGTGCTCGATCACCTTCGGCCCGGCGATCTGGCCGTCCTTGGTCACGTGACCGACCAGCAGCACGCATGCGCCTTTCTGCTTGGCGAACCGGATCAGGGCTTCCGCCCCGGCCCGCAGTTGCGACACGGTACCTGGTGCCGACTCGATCACCGGCGACCACAGCGTCTGGATCGAATCGATCACCACCGCCGCCGGCGCGGTGCCCTCCGACAGGGTCGTCAGAATATCGGCCACATTGGTCTCGGCCAGCAGCAGAACTTCCGCCGCACCCAGACCAAGCCGCGCCGCCCTGAGCCGCACCTGGTCGATGGCCTCTTCACCCGACACATAGATCACCCGCCGTCCGCCACCCGCCAGCGCCGCCGTCGCCTGCAGCAGCAGCGTCGACTTGCCGATCCCCGGATCGCCGCCGATCAGCACCCCGGACCCGGCCACCAGTCCGCCGCCGGTCACCCGGTCGAGCTCGCCGATCCCCGTCGTCAGCCGCGGCGGGGCAGGGCTGTGTCCCTGTAGCCCGACCAGCTCGGCCGACCGGCCACGCGGCATCGCCGCCCCGCGTGCCCCGGCCACCGGCTGCGCCGCCGCCTCCTCGCTGAGCGAGTTCCACTCCCCGCAGCCCTCGCAGCGCCCGGCCCATTTCGAGGCCGCCGCCCCGCAGCACTGGCAGACATACTTCGATGCAAACTTGACCACCGCCGGCCTCCTGGCGAATCTCACATGTGAACGTAAGAAGAACATAGAACAAAAACGGAACCCTGTCGAGCGATTTTAACGCCTCCTCACCAATCCCCTGTCGCTGGAGCTTCATTCGCGCTAATCACTCTGCCATGAACGCGCTCACCGACACCCTGATCCGCACGCTGCGCCCCGACCGGGCCCGGGTCTATCTGGTTCTCAAACCGCACAATCTGGCCTACGCCCGCGTGCCCAAGGCGGCCAATTCGTCGATCAAGCTGTCTCTGCACGACCTGCTGATGGGCGAGCGCCAGGCCGTCGGCAACGTCAACACCGACCGCTTCTGGCGCGCCTTCGACCCCGCGCTCGCCGGCATGATGAACGCCGCCGAACTGGCCCGCGGCCACCCGGACGCCTTCGTCTTTACCTTCACCCGCAACCCGTTCTCGCGCGTCGTGTCGTGTTACTACGACAAGCTCGTCCTGCGCCCCAAGGCTCTGTCGTCGTTCTTCGCCCGAAACGGCTTTACCCCCGACATGAGCTTCGCCGCCTTCCTCGACAAGGCCATGCCGTTTTCCGATACCCGCATCGACAAGCACCTGGAGAGCCAGACCAGCATCCTCAGCCACAAGGGCCGCATCGTGCCGGAATTCGTCGGCAGGGTCGAAACCATCGCCGACGACTGGCGGCGCCTGCGCCGCACCCTGCGCGCCCGCGGCGGCCCGGAGCTGGGCGGCCTGCGCGACCTGCACAACACCCGCGGCCGCCGCCCTCCGACGCCCGAGCTGTTCACTGACCCCGGCCTCGTCCGCCTGGTCCGCGACCGCTACGCCGCCGATTTCAAGCACTTCTACCCGGACATGGACACGCCCCGCTGATGCCGCTCCAGCGCCGCTACGACTACATCATCATCGGCGCAGGTTCCGCCGGCTGCGTGCTGGCCAACAAGCTCAGCGCCGATCCGCGCCATCGGGTTCTCGTCCTCGAAGCCGGCCCCATGGACCGCGATCTGATGATCCACATCCCCGCCGGCGTCTACAAGGTCTACAAAGACCCGCGTATCAACTGGAATTACATGACCGAGGCCGAGCCCGGCCTCGATGACCGCTCCGTTTCCATGCCGCGCGGCAAGGTCGTCGGCGGCTCGTCGTCCATCAACTCCATGGTCTACATGCGCGGCCACCCGCTCGACTACGACCGTTGGGCAGACGAGTTCGGCCTCGACGGCTGGCGCTATGCCGACTGCCTGGCGTACTTCAAGGCCGGCGAGCGCTCCGACCGTGGCGAGAACGACTGGCGCGGCGGGGCAGGGCCGCTCGGCGTCACCCGCGGCCGGCTGCAGAACCCGCTCTACGACGCCTTCATCGCCGCCGGTGACCAGTCTGGCCAGGGCACCTCCGACGATCTCAACGGTTACAAGCCGGAGGGCCTCGCCCGCCTCGATGCCACCCGCTGGAACGGCCGGCGCTGTTCCGCCGCCGTCGCCCACCTCAAGCCCGCCCTCGGCCGGCCCAACCTCACCCTCGCCACCCGCGCCCACGTCCACAAGGTGCTGCTCGACGGCACCCGCGCCACCGGCCTCACCGTTACCATCAACGGTAAAACCCAAACCATTGAAGCCGAACGCGAAATCATTCTGTCAGGCGGTGCGATAAACTCCCCGCACCTGCTCATGCTGTCGGGCATCGGCCCAGCCGATCATCTCAAGGATTGCAGCATCGCCCCGCTCGTCGACCTGCCCGGCGTCGGCCAGAACCTGCAGGACCACCCGACCGTCATCGTCAAATACGCCTGCACGAAGGACGTCACCATCCATCGCCTGGCAAACCCTTTGCACAAGGCCGCCGCCGGCCTGCGCTGGTTTGCCACCCGCTCCGGCCCCGCCGCCTCCAACATCTGGGAGGCCGGCGGCCTGGTGCGCGGCAACCCGCACGTCAAATACCCAAACCTGCAATACCACTTCGGCCCCTTCGGCGCCGTCTACCAGGGCACCCGCATCACCCTCGAACAGGCCTTCTCGATCCACATCGACCAGCTCCACCCCACCAGCCGCGGCCAGATCCGCCTCAACCCCGAAAACCTCGCCGCGCCGCTACAGTTCTTCAACTACATGACCACCGAACACGACCGCCGCGAGCTCATCGAAGGCGTCCGCGCCGCCCGCCAAATCGTCGCCCAAAAGGCGTTCGATGCCTACCGCGGCGAAGAACTCTACCCCGGCCCGGAGGCCCAAACTGACGAAGACATCCTGAAGGCCCTGCGCGCCGCCGTAGAAACCGACTACCACCCTTCATGCACCTGCCGCATGGGCCACGACCCCATGTCCGTCGTAACCCCCGAAATGCGCGTCCACGGCACAGAGGGATTGCGGGTCGTCGACGCCTCAGTCATGCCCCAGATCATAAGCGCCAACCTCAATGCCCCGGTCCAGATGATCGCGGCCAGGGCAGGGGATTTCATCCTGGGGAACGAGCAGTTGGCGCCACTTGAGGTGGAATTTGCGTTCTCCTCCTGACGGTGCCGCCACGATCTTTGCATGTTCGATCCTGGACGGACGCCGGAAGGGGTTTTCAACCCCTTTCGGAACAGTTCTCTTTGTCCTCTACTTGCCGGCTCGTTGCAGGAAGACCAGTGCTCAATGTAGCCCCTCGCCTCCTGGCTGACAGCAACGACCATCGCCAGTTAAACGTTCCGGACGGGGTTGCAAACCCCGTCCGGCGGGGGTTTACAATCCCGTCCGGAACATTTCGTAAATCGCCAAACACTCCCATCTGTCGTTGCCCGGCTTGACCGGGCAATCCAGTATCCCGTGCCGAACTTGCCGAGGCACGGCCGCCGAAACCAGCCAACGCCGTGGGCTACTGGATCATCCGGTCAAGCCGGATGATGACAAAGCATGAGAACCGCCCCACTTCCTCACACCGTCAGACTGCAATCCACAAACTTCGCAATACGTCTGCCAAGGCAAGGCGGCAGCACCGCCGCCTCAACCCGATTTCGAAGCCGCGTGCCGATTGCCGGAATGCAACCCCACCCCCTGCTCACCGCTCGCTCGACAACAACGCACACACCGCCCCGCCCGACGCTGCATCTCTACATTTCGCCACCAGCAGGCTGCTCGAGCTTGCGAAGATCAGCACCAGCAGGGCGCAGCCGGCGGCCAGCAGGGCCTTGTTGGTCCGCCGCAAAAAGCCGCCGCCGCTGTCCGCCGCCGCCAGCAGCGCCACGACCTCGGCCTCTTCGCGTTCGGCATTCGCCACGTGCGCGGCCGAATGAACCGCCTCGCTGACGCACACATAGGTGATGTGCAGGTCGGTCGGCTTGGGCGCCCCGTCCGGCCGGCTGAGCGACCAGAGCTTGGCCGACATCACCTCGTCCGGGCTCAATAGCAGATGATAGGGATACCCGGCGTCTTCCCACTGCCTGGCCTTGACCAGCAGAAGCGTATGGGCGTTCAGCCAGTCGGCATTCAGGTTCAGCTTCGAGGTCAGCACATCGAACGACCGCGAAAAGTCCCGGCGACCGCTGAAGTCGACCGCCTCCAGCCCGCTCAGCCGGCCCGGCAGGCGCGTGCCGCCAAGCGGCTTGCACTGCACCGGAACGATGCGCTTCGAGCACGCCGCGGCCTGCTCGACCTCCCATTCGCAGGTCGAGGCCGACAGCGGCGACAGGACCACCACGACGGCGTCGGCCGCCTCGATCAGCGCGCCGATCCGCGCCTTCCAGTCCTTCTCATCGATCGAGGTGTCGGGGTCGGAGGTAACCGTGAATCGTCCGTCTGCCGAGAGGCTGTCAATGAGCTCCTCGGCGAAATCGGAGTCAGAGCCGCAATAGGATACAAAAACGACAAACCCCGCAGCATGTTCAGCTGGCAGTGCCATGAACAACTCTTACAAACCCACACCCGCCCCATTTCCTTATACCCCACCGGACCGAAAACATCAAAACGGCGCGAGTTCGGGCCCGGAACGCATCGCCGGCCGCCCCGCTCGCCAATGCCGCCGGCATGAACCGAACCTGAATACGCCGCTCAGCCTGCGTTCAGCCGGGTCCTGCCAGGCTGCCGTCATCGCCAACCCTTTTCGCTCAAGGAGGCCGCCGTGACATTCCGTTTTACCGATGAAAACACAGATGGCTCACAGACCGCCGCATCCGGCGGCACCGATGTCGCCATGGAGGAACTGACCCTGACAGCCGAGGGCTTCGAATTCGTGGAAATGGAGGCCAAGAGTTTCGATGAAGTGATCATCAGCTTCCGCCAGGACAGCGGCGACGCCCACCTCTACTATTACGATGGCGGCGACGGTCCCGAGGACGCCTTTTTCGTCACCACCGACGCCACCACGACCACCCAAACCGACCTCGACTTCATCTGACCCGCCAAAACCCTCTCCACAAGGCGGAGGGCTACCGCACATGCCTGTGGTGATATCCGATTGCCGCACAACCTTGCCTTCCTCGGGTCAAGCCCACTGCTGTCCGGTTTAGCGTTGGGTGAAGGCACATTTCTTCCATTGTATCAGATAGTTGCATGCACCGAAGAACGCTCCGACATATTTTCGGGTTGGCTCTCGGACATTCCCTCCCCTAGAAAAGGGGAGGGTTAGGGTGGGGATTGATGGCGGTACAAGGGATTGAAACCATTGCCGAATTGCACCGCCATCAACCCCCATCCCGACCCCCGTTCAAGCCGGGGGCAGGCTCTTCCCCTTGCTGGGGGAAGGAGCAATCATCGCTAAACCGGACAGCAGTGGGTCAAGCCCGAGGAAGGCAAGGGGAAGTGGCGAAATATTGCTTGACACAAAAGAACAAATCATGTACATACGGTGCGACCCGCAGCCCTGCGTCTTGCAGAGGGAAACGTACGGCCCATCTCTTACGGCGGCCGCGGGAGCGGTTCTGGAGCAAGTGGGCGGCGCCTGGTTGGACAGGAAAAACCGATCGCCCCGGTAAAGGAGGTGTCAGCGAAGATGAACAGGCTTGCACAGATTAAGGCCGTTCGTCGTGTTGGCGCCGATGGACCTGAGCCATGTTCCAGCATCCGGTGTGCGCCCCCTGCCGGAAACGGCAGGCGTCTATCCAAGGCGTCCGGCGGTGACGGTTTTGGCCCATCTGTTCAAAGGCCAGGCCCGAGCAACCGGACGATGAGCGCGTACACCTGGCGATTTGCCAACCGGGTAACCGGTTTCGGGCGGGCGCCGTCAGGCACCCTCCCTGCGTGGCAGGGCAAGCATTGCGAAGCAATGCGCCAGCCCGTGAACGCACGACCGCGCGGAGGCGCGGGCGGAAACCAAAAACCCAACCGGGCAACCGGTTTCGGGAGGCGCCGTCAGGCACCCTCCCTGCGTGGCAGGGCAAGCATTGCGAAGCAATGCGCCAGCCCGTGAACGCACGACCGCGCGGAGGCGCGGGCGGAAACCAAAAACCCAACCGGGCAACCGGTTTCGGGAGGCGCCGTCAGGCACCCTCCCTGCGTGGCAGGGCAAGCATTGCGAAGCAATGCGCCAGCCCGCGAACGCACGCTCTTGCGGACGCAAGAGCGGAAACCAAAGACTCCCGAAGGCGGAACGCCTTAAGGGTATGTAACAGACCGTGACGGAATGCCGGGTTGGGCGGCAGCCTATCCCCTTTCCTTTCCATAGAGACGTCTCATGCCGACCGACATACGGCATTCCGTCTTTCCCTGAAGTTTCATGCGCGGACGTCACGCCGTGCCAGGGGCGAAGCAATGCCGAGTGTGAAGCCGTGCCCCAAGTTGTCATCCCGGCCAAGCGCAGCGCGAGCCGGGATCTCTGTGCCTTGTGGAAATGTCCAGAGGTCCCGGATAAGACCTGCGATCTTTCCGGGATGACAATGTTAGGCGAGGGGGCTGGCGGTGCAGCCTACGCCGCCCCAGCCAAATTGCACCGCCCACCCCCTCACCCTAACCCTCTCCCGCGAGAGGAGAGGGGACGAATAGAAAGGAAATCACATGCCCCCAATCCCACAATCCCTGAAGAACAGCCGCCGCCACAATCTGTGCGACGAAGAGGGCCTTCTGCCCGCCATCCGGCAGGCCATTCGCGCCGGCGACCTACAGGGCTACAGAACACCCGAGCAATATCTCGACGATGTCCTCGAAGGCCGCGTCGCCGACGAGATCGCCCGTTTCGGCTGGCACCTGTGCCACACCGAAACCCGCTGCCAGCGCCACGGCCGCTGCCTCAGACGCTCAAGTTGAATCCATTGCTGAAGAGAACGAAGGAATCCACTCATTTCAAGTGGTTGAGGTGGCGGATTGAACTCGTATCTGTCGCAGTACCCACCAACCGCAAGCACCTCGACCAGTTGAGAGCCGACCGGAAAACCGTTGCCATCCCGCCACGGTGCACCCGTCAGCAAGACGAATGCCCGGCGCCGCCGGCGCCGCCGGTGTTAGGGTTTGAGGACATCCATTTCGATCGGCCCTTCGGCGCGGCCGTGGATGAACTGGTCGACGTAGGCGTTGCCGGAGGTATCGATTTCCCCGGCTGCGCCCTGCCAGATGATCTCGCCCTTGAAGATCATCGCGATGTCGTCGGCGATCTTGCGCGCCGACGCCATGTCGTGGGTGATCGATATGGTGGTCGCGCCGAGTTGTTTGACGCACGACACGATCAGGTCGTTGATCACGTCCGCCATGATCGGATCGAGCCCGGTGGTCGGCTCATCGAAAAAGATGATCTCCGGGTCGGCGGCAATGGCGCGGGCCAGGCCGACGCGCTTCTGCATGCCGCCGGACAGCTCCGCCGGGTGCAGTTCGCCGACCTCCGGCCCGAGGCCGACCTGGGCCAGCTTGGCCATGGCGATGTCACGCGCCTGGGCCCGCGGCATCTTCTGGCCCTGGATCAGCCCGAAGGCGACGTTCTCCCACACCGTCAGGCTGTCGAACAGGGCCGCGCCCTGGAACAGCATGCCGAACCGGGTCATCAGCCTGTCGCGCTCGCGGCCCTTCAGGCCGATGACATTTTCGCCACCGATGGTGATCTTGCCGCTGTCCGGTGTCAAAAGCCCCAGGATGCATTTCAGCATCACCGACTTGCCGGTGCCCGAGCCGCCGATCACCACCATCGAGTGGCCGCGCTTGACCGCCAGGTCGACGCCGTTCAGCACATGCTTGGGCCCGAATGCCTTGTGCACGCCTTCTAAAACGATGTGCGGTTCGCTCATGCCCGTCACTCCGAAAAGATCAGCGAGGTCATGACGTAATTCGCCGCCAGGATGAGAATGGATGAAGACACCACCGCGTTGGTGGTGGCCCGGCCGACGCCCTGTGCGCCGCCGCGCGAGTTGAAGCCGTGGTAGCACCCCATCAGCGCGATGATGAAGCCGAACACCGCCGACTTGATCAGTCCGGAGGTCACGTCGCCGACTTCAAGAAAGTCCACCGTGTTGGTGATGTAGGCGCCGGAATTGAAGCCCAGCGAGCGGGTGCCGACGATGTAGCCGCCCATGATGCCGATGGTATCGGCGATCAGCACCAGCAGCGGCATGGCGATCACCGCCGCCATCAGCCGCGGGCCGACGAGATACTTGAACGGGTTGGTCGACAGCGTTGTCAGGGCATCGATCTGTTCGGTCACCCGCATTGTGCCCAGTTCCGCGGCAATCGCCGCCGACACCCGGCCGGCAACCATCAGCCCGGCCAGCACCGGTCCCAGCTCACGCGTGATGCCGAGCGCCACGATGGAGGACACCAGGCTCTCGGCATTGAACCGCGACCCGCCGATATAGATCTGCAGCGCCAGCACACCACCGGTGAAGAAGGCCGTCAGCCCGACCACCGGCAGCGAATTGTAGCCGATGCGCACCAGTTGATCGAAGATCTGCCGCAGATAGACCGGCGGCAGCAGCCCGGTCGTCACCGCACTGCGGGTGAACAGTGCCAGGTGGCCGACCTCGGCAAAGATCGCCAGCACAACCCGGCCGATTTGAGCAAGAAAATTCAACGGATTGCGATCCCTTAGAGCACTTTTCGATAACACAGGTTCACTTGACCAGATTTCCGCGTCTGCTGGCTAGGCATGCTTTGCGCCATGGCCTGGTTGGCCATAAGCGAAGCATAACGACGTCCAGGAGGCGCGGAAATCCGGCCTTCGGTGGGCCAAATTCGCCCATTTGGTGCGTTCCAGCGCTTGCCCGATGCACCGCATCGCGCTGCGCACCGCGCCTTCCATATGAGCAAATTTGGCTCCATCAAGTGATCCTGTATTGTCGAAAAGTGCTCTAAAGCCCCGCAAACGACAACCTTTACCCGGAATCGACCAACGAGTACAGACGCGCAAACCGCATTCCCAGCCCTGTCAGGATTTCATAGGGAATTGTCTCCGCCCAGCGCGCCACCTCATCCACCGAGATGTTGTCGCCCATGACTTCGGCCCGCACCCCCGGCCTGACGAACTCATCCGGCGTGTCGGTCACATCGACGGTGATCATGTCCATCGATACCCGCCCGACCACCGGCGCGAAATGCCCGCCGATCAGCACCTGCGCCGGCCCTGTGCCACCGGGTCCGCACAGCTTGCGCGGGTACCCGTCGCCGTAACCGACGCCGAGCACCGCAATCCGCGACGGCCGTTCCGCCCGCCAGGCCTGGCCATAGCCGGTCGCTTCGCCGGGCGACAGGTGGCGGACCTGCAGGATCGGCGCATAGATGTGCGCCACCGCCGACATCGGGTTGGGCCGGTCGGTAAACGGATTGCCGCCAAACAGCGCGATGCCCGGCCGCACAATGTCGAGCGCAAAATCCGGCGCGATGAACGTACCAGGTGAGTTGGCGATGCTGGCCGGGGCAGGGGGAAGCATCGCCCTGAGGTCATTGAATCGGTCCAGTTGCTCCCGGTTCATCTCGTGCCCCGGCGTGTCTCCGCAGGCGAGGTGGCTCATGATCAGGCTGATCTCAAAACCGTCCAGCCGCTCTGGCTCATTGGCCAGCGCCAGCACATCGGTTGCGCTCAGACCCAGCCGGTTGATGCCCGTATCGACATGCAGCCCGGCCGGATATCGTGTGTCGTCGCGCGCGCAGTGCGCTGTCCATTCGCCGATCGCCTCGAGCGAGGCCAGCACCGGACGCATTTTATGCTGGACGTAAACCTCCGCCATGCCCGGCATCAGACCGTCGAGCACGTAGATCACCGCGTCCGGCAGGATGGCGCGCAGTGCGATGCCCTCCTGCGGCAGGGCAACGAAGAAGCTCTTGCACCCTGCCGCCGCCAGCGCCCTGGCCACCGGCTGGATGCCGAGCCCGTAGCCGTTGGCTTTCACCGTGGCGGCACACTCAGCACCGCCGGCCCGCCGCGCCAGCATCCGCCAGTTGTCCTGCAGCACCTTCAGGTCAACAGACAGCGTCGCCCCGGCCAGCCCGGTATCCTCAGGCGCCGGAGGGCAAATGACCAAATCGTCCGCCACACCCTCTCCTTGTGACCAAACGTCGTCCTCATTTCTGCCGGAGGCTAAAATGCGACCCCGAACCAGCCCGCCCATCCGAGGAAACCCGCTGTACCGTCAGCTCGGCACAACAGTCAGAAAAACGAACGCCAATACCGCAGGTATTACTCGAACCGCTCAGGCAGATATTCATCCGCTATAAAATTACTGAATCGTGTCAAATTCGCGTCGAACTGCAGATCGATCTTTCCGGTCGGGCCGTGCCGCTGCTTGCCGATGATCAGTTCCGCCTTGCCGTGTGCCCGATCCATCTCGTCCTGCCACTCGATGTGCTCCGCCGAACCGGCCCGTGGCTCCTTGCGCGCCAGGTAGTACTCCTCGCGATAGATGAAGCACACCACGTCGGCATCCTGTTCGATGGAACCGGATTCGCGCAGGTCGGCGAGCTGCGGCCGCTTGTCGTCACGCGATTCCACCTGGCGCGACAGCTGAGACAAGGCCATGATCGGCACGTCCAACTCCTTGGCCAGCGCCTTCAGACCGGTGGTGATCTCGGTCACTTCCTGCACCCGGTTCTCCGAGGCCCGCCGCGACGATCCGGCCAGCAGCTGCACATAGTCGACAACCACGAAGCCAAGTCCGCGCTGACGTTTCAGCCGCCGCGCCCGCGCCGCCAGCTGGGCAATGGTCAGTCCGCCGGTATCGTCGATGTAGAGCGGCAGTGATTGCAGTTCCTGGCTGACTTCGACAATCCGGTGGAACTCGTCCTCGTCGATCTTGCCGCGCCTGATCTTCTCCGACGAGATTTCCGACTGCTCGGAAATGATACGCGTCGCCAGTTGCTCCGCCGACATTTCCAGCGAGAAGATCGCCACCACCCCGCCGTCGGTCACCTTAACCGTGCCGTCCGGATTGTGCTCGGACTTGTAGCTCTTGGCGACGTGGTAGGCGATGTTGGAGGCAAGCGCCGACTTGCCCATCGCCGGACGGGCGGCAAGGATGATCAGGTCGGACTTCTGCAGCCCGCCCATCTTCTCATCGATATCCTTCAAGCCGCTGGAAAGGCCGGACAAATGGCCATCGCGCTGATAGGCCGCCGCGGCCATGTCGATGGCCTCGGTCAGCGCCGTGCCGAACGGCTGGAAACCCTGCCCGAACCGGCCCGTTTCAGCGATCTGGTACAGCGACTGTTCGGCCTGTTCGATCAGGTCGCGCGCCGTCGTCTCGACCGGCGTATCGAAACTGTCATTGACGATGTCGGTGCCGATGTTGATCAGCTCGCGCCGCTGCGCCAGTTCGTGAACCGTTCGGCCGTACTCCTCGGCGTTGATGATCGTCGTCGCCGACGCTGCCAGCCGCGCCAGATAGGCCGTGCCGCCAATCTCCGCCAATGTCTCGTCATTGTCGAAATAGGTCTTTAACGTCACCGGCGAGGCCAGCTTGCCGGAACGGATCAGGACCGATGCCGCTTCGTAGATGCGCGCGTGCAGCGCCTCGTAAAAATGTTCTGGCTGAAGAAATCCCGATACCCGGTCGCAGGCTTCGTTGTTGACCAGGATTGCTCCGAGCAACGCCATTTCCGCTTCCAGATTGTGCGGCGCCTGGCGGAACTCCGGCCCATCATCGCTGTCGTCGGCCGCACGGTGGCCGGATATGTCGATTGCTGTTTCCATGGCGTCTTTGTTGATACCCCAGCCGGACATCCCGCGCGAGCCCGCATCCGGGGATGTTCACGTAATCCGCGCTATTCACAAGCCTGAGTGGATTTTTCCGATGAATCCGCGATTCCGCTTGCAATCGGCGAAAAGGCAACAGGTGCCTTCGCAGTCCTGTTCCCTGGCGGATCATAACTGATTCGCAGGGCTAAGATGCCTTGGCGTCCCGCCGCGGCACCGACGCCAGGTTGCGCCGCTTGCTGTCGATCTCGCGCAGCCGGGCTTCTTCCGCCTGAATGTAGTTCCGGGTCAGCGGCAGCACCGACTTGTCGCGGGTGAACTGGATCTGGAAGTTGTTGAGAAACTCATGCCTGAACCCGCACTCCGACCCGGCCAGGTAGAATTCCCACATCCGGCAGAACCGTTCGTCATAGATCGCCCTTGCCAGATCGCGATGATCGGCAAAGCGCAATCGCCAATGTCGAAGGGTCTCCGCGTAATGCAGGCGCAGTATCTCGACGTCGGTCACATAGAGGCCACTGCGTTCGATATGCGGTATGACCTCCGAGAGCCCGGGGATGTAGCCGCCCGGGAAGATGTATTTGCTGATCCAGGCACTGGTCGAGCCGGGTCCATTGGCCCTGCCGATCGAGTGCAGGCAGGCGATGCCGTCCGGCGTCATCAGCTCATGCACCTTGTCGAAGAATTCCCCGTAGTGGCCAAGTCCGACATGCTCGAACATGCCGACCGACACGATGCGGTCGTACCGGTCCTCGAGCCTGCGGTAGTCGAGCAGCTCGAAACGCACCCGGTCCGAGACATCGCGCTGGGCTGCCCGCTCGTTCGATACCTTGTGCTGCTCACGCGACAGCGTCACGCCGGTCACCTTCGCGCCACACACCTCGGCCAGATACAATCCGAGCCCGCCCCAGCCGGAGCCGATGTCCAACACCTTCATGCCGGGATGGATATCCAGCTTGGCGGCAAGGTGCCGCTTCTTGGCCAACTGCGCCTCGGCGAGGCTTGCGTCCGGATCTTCGAAATAGGCGCAGGAATACTGCCTATCACGGTCGAGGAACAGATCGTAGATCTCGCCGGACAGGTCATAGTGATGCGCAACGTTGCGTTCGGCCCGCCCGACCGGATTGTACTGCTTGATCTTGCGCAGCAGCTTCCTGAGTTCGAACGGCCATTGCACGCCCACAGGCAACTTCGCCGAATTCGAGGTGTTGGAGGTCAGAATGGCCAGCAGATCGTAGATCGAACCGTTGTCGACGGTGACACCGCCATCCATGTATTCTTCGCCGAGGTAAAGGTCCGGGTCCAGCACCAGCCGCATGGCAGCCCGCCTGGTCCGAATGTTCATGGTCACCGGCTTGCCGGTGCCGTCTCCGTAAGTTCTTGCCTCGCCGCCCGGCAACACGACGGTCAGGTTGCCGGTCTTCACAAGGGTGCTGAGCACCCGATGTACAAGATACAACATGAGTGCACCAATGGTTCAAGGCCCCCCGGTACGACGCCCAGTCCCATAATTCTATATAGTATGGCGCACCAATTGCGGCAAGTTCAGGGCCGGTCTGCGCGCTGCTTCGAATTGCGCGCAAACCAGCCCTGTTCCAGCGGCCGCCGAATGAAGGCGTCAGCCTTCAGCGTTGGTCTCGTCCTCAGAGGCATTCTCGTCTGCGGCGGCTTCGCCGTCGCCGTCGCCCTCGTCTTCGCTGCTCTCGGCTTCCTCAGCCGCAAACAACTCTTCGGCGGCCTGGCGGGCTTCTTCGCGATCCGACATGGTGCCGGTCAGGATTTCACCGCGGGCCTGTGCTTCGGCCTCATCGGCTGTCCGCGCCACGTTGATGGTGATGCCGACGATAACCTCCGGATGCAGGGCGATGCGCACCGGCGCCAGGCCGATTGTCTTGATCGGATGGTCGAGCAGGACCTGGTTGCGGGCGACCGAAACACCGGTCTCGCTGGCCGCTTCGGCGATGTCGCGCGTCGAGACCGAGCCATAGAGCTGGCCGCTTTCACCTGCCTGGCGCAGAACGACGAAGGTCTCGCCGTCCAGGTTGCCGCTGTCGCCTTCGGCCACGCTGCGGCGCTCTTCGTTGCGTGCCTCGAGTGCCGCGCGCTCGGCTTCGAACTTCTCTCTGTTCGCCTTGTTGGCGCGCAGCGCCTTGCCCGATGGCAGCAGGAAGTTGCGGGCATAGCCGTTCTTGACGCTGACAACATCTCCCATGCTGCCGAGCTTCTCGATGCGCTCAAGTAGAATAACGTCCATTTCAATTTCTCCTCGTGATTGCCGTGAGTTTCAGGATTTCGGTTTTAGTCATTGTTTGGTTTCCGCGCTGCCGCCGCCCGCGTGCGCATGTTCAGGTACATATCCATGATCGCCATGCCGCACAGCGGGATCACCAGAATCCAACCCATGACGACCAGCAGGGCATAGAGCGAGCCCAGCATGAAGCCGCGGGCCGGATTGCCCAGGGTCAGCGAAT
Organism: Aestuariivirgaceae bacterium; assembly: GCA_965216335.1. Lineage (GTDB taxonomy): Bacteria > Pseudomonadota > Alphaproteobacteria > Rhizobiales > Aestuariivirgaceae > JAHEJE01. Next base: position 3,799,510 of record OZ244154.1, read on the forward strand.
GAACGACGGCCAGACCGAGCAGTGTGAAGGCACAGGTCAACACGGCGAACGCGACCGTTCCCGCGATGCCGATCAGGCCCGGCGCGAATGCAAGAAGAGCGGCCAGCCCGAGAGCAATGATAGAACTTCGGGGAAACGACAGCCGGTGGAATGGCGCCCAGGGCCGCAACGACCGGTCGCCAATCTTCAGCAGTCGTGATGCCGCCCACATGTTGAACAGTGTGGTCAGGAACCACATGCTGGCCGCGGCCGGCGGTAGAAGCACAACGAACGCCTTGACCATGCTGGCCGCCTGTTCCTTATCCAGGTCCGGCATCTGGCTGACCAATTCGGCGAACACAGCTTCGGCCTGCTTGCTCACCGTCTCCTGGAAGCTTTGCGCATCCGGACCGGTGATCAGCACCGTCACGCACATCAGGGCGATGGCCAGCCCGGCACACCACAAGACCAATCGGCCCTCAGGGTACCATTCCAGACCCTGGTCGGCAGCCTCGCCTTCGGAAGGGGCAGACCCTTGCGCGGGGCGGTTGATGAGTGCCAGCCGGGACAGCAAGACCGGCGCAAGCGCGCCACTGAGGACGAAAAACAGGCCCGGCAGGGGGCCAAGACCGACGGCCAGCGCTACAGACGCAATGATACCGGCAAGGCCTGCCGCGACCGGGCCCCATCCGAGCCCGGCCATGAAAAGGGGTATGGCTGCCAGATAGAACAGGAAGAACGACACGAACGATGGTACGATGACCGATGCGCTCATCGCCGCGGCCGCGAGGCCCGCTGCAATCGATATGACAATCCAGTTATTCATCGTCCGGGCTGTCCCTCATCATCGGGTCCGGCGCCTGTGCGCCATCGCCCGGATGGGTTAGAGGCGATGCCGCCGTCTTGCGGCTCACCCCAACCATCGCCAGTTGGCGCCGCTGCAGCGGCACCGCGCAGGCTTATTTCACCAAATAGGGCAAAAGCCCCAGAAAACGTGCGCGTTTGATGGCCTTGGCCAGTTCACGTTGCTTCTTGGCCGAAACCGACGTAATGCGGCTCGGCACGATCTTGCCGCGTTCGGAAACGTAGCGCTGAAGCAGCCGCGTATCCTTGTAGTCGATCTTCGGTGCGCCATCGCTGGAAAACGGGCAGCTCTTGCGGCGGCGGAAAAATGGGCGGCGACCGCCCCCGGAACCTGCAGCCATCACTTGGCCTCCTCTTCTTTACCGGCCGTCTCTTCGCTGGCGCCTTCGCTCTTCGGCCTGGCCGCCGGGCGCGGTCGGTTGTCGTCACGGCGCGGGCCGCGGTGCGGGCGGTCGTCGCGTCCGCCCCGTCCGCCGCGGGCCATGACCGACGGGCCGTCCTCGAGTTCCTCGACGCGGATGGTCATGTGGCGGATGACATCGTCATTGATCCGCATCTGGCGTTCCATCTCGGCCACGGCAGCCGAGGGGCCGTCGATATTGAGCAGGGTGAAATGTGCCTTGCGGTTCTTGCGGATGCGATAGGAGAGAGGCTTGACGCCCCAATATTCGGTCTTTGCGACCTTTGCGCCGTTCTCATCCAGAATGGATTTGAACTGTTCGGTCAGGTTGTCCACCTGGGCGTTCGAGACGTCCTGGCGCACCATGAATATGTGCTCGTAAAGCGCCATTGGCTGGGCCTTTCAAATCATCGTTTCAACACCGCGGCTGCCGGCGCAGAGCCCCTTCCGAACCCTTGATGAAGGCCCGGAAAAGAAGTTTCCGAAAGAGCGGAGACACGGGCAGCCGGGAAATTCTCCCTGATCCGGCCTTCAAATGGCCAGACCCCACCGTTCAGCCCCCAACCGGAAGCCGCTTGCGAAGGCGGGTTATATGGAGTTTACCGAGAAAAGCAAGCGAATTTGGGGTCACCCGGCAAGCAGTGCGTCAACCGGCCGCCGGCGTGCCGCCCGCCAACACCCTGGAGTAGCGGGCAGCATCGATGTTGCCGCCCGAAAGGATCACCCCGGTGCGCCGGCAGCGCATCGTATCACGCTCTTTCATCAACGCCGCCAGTGCCCCGGCACCGGCGCCTTCAGCGATATTGTGTGTCGCGGAATAGAGCAATCGCATCGCCTCCGCTATGTCGTCCTCGCTGACTTCGACAATCCGCTCCAGCCCGCTCTGCAGATAGGCAAAAGCCTCAGGATGCGGTATGCGGACAGCCATGCCCTCGGCGAAGGTCGCTGCGCTGTTGGTCTCGACCGGAGATCCGGCCTTGAGCGACAGCGCGTAGGCATTGGCCCGCTCGGACACCACGCCGACGATCCCGGTCTTCAGGCCGAGCAGGTCGCGTGCTGCGATGACGCCGCAGCATCCGGAGCCCATGCCGATGGGGACGTACACCGTATCGAGCTCACCCGCCGCGGCAAACAGCTCGTGGGCATACGTTGTCACTCCCATGACCAGCTCGCGGTGGAACGACGGCACAATGTCGAGATTTCGTTCGGCGGCCAACCGTTCCATTTCGACCCGCGCCGCATCGAAGTCATGACCGGTTTCGACAAGCTCCGCTCCCAGCGCCCGCATGGCGGCGTTCTTGTCCCTGGAATTGTTCTTCGGCACGACAATGACCGCCGGAACGCCTTCGCGCGCCGCTGCGAACGGGATCGACTGGCCGTGGTTGCCGGTCGAGGCGGTGATAACGCCGTTGCTCTCGCCGCGCAGCTTGCGCAGCCGCATATGCACCAGTCCGCCGCGCACCTTGAAGGCCCCGGTCGGGGTGTGGTTCTCGTGCTTGACCCACACCTCGCAGCCCAGCTCCGCCGCCAGCAGCGGCCAGTTGTGCTGCAGCGTCGGCTGCAGGGTTTCGTAGACAATGCCGCTTGCCTGCTCGAATTCCTGGCGTGTGTACATGACTTGGCCTCTGCCGATGAGATCATTGGGTGTGTGATAGGCCATGCGGGCCCGCATGAGAAAGCCCCGGCCGCAAAAAAACCGGCCGCACGAGGCGGCCGGTCATCTGTTGATTGTGTACCAGGCTTACTTGATCTTCTTGATCTCGCCGGAAGCAAGCTTCTCGTGATAGTCCGCCAGGAGAGCCTTGACCTTCGGCATCAGCATATAGAGGCCGATGACGTTGGCGATGGCCATGGCAAAGATCATCGCATCTGAGAAGTCGATCACCGGACCCAGGCTCAGCGACGAGCCGATGACGATGAAGATGCAGAAGATCAGCTTGAAGACCATCTCCTTGGCCTGACCTTCGCCGAACATGTAGGTCCAGGCCTTAAGGCCGTAGTAGGACCAGGAAATCATGGTCGAGAAGGCGAACAGCACCGCGGCGATTGCCAGGACGACACCGAAGAAGCTGAACTGGCTGGTGAACGCCTTGGAGGTTAGCGCGATACCGGTCACGCCGCTATCGGGCACCCAGGCACCGGTGATGGTGATGACCAGCGAGGTCATGGTGCAGATGACGACCGTGTCGATGAACGGCTCGAGCAGGGCGACGTAGCCCTCTGTGACCGGATGCTTGGTCTGCACCGCCGAGTGGGCGATGGAGGCCGAACCGATACCGGCTTCGTTCGAGAACGCGGCACGCTTAAAGCCCTGGATCAGGGCGCCGACGGCACCGCCGGCAACCGCGGTCGGGGCAAAAGCGCCGGAGATGATGGCACCGAATGCTGCCGGCAGTGCGCTGATGTTCATCAGGATGATCAGCAGGGCAGCACCGACGTACACCACGGCCATGAACGGCACGACCTTTTCCGTCACCTTGGCGATAGACTTGATACCGCCGATGATGACGATGCCGACGATCGCGGCCATGATCAAGCCGAACAGCCAGCCCTTGCCTTCGAAGAACGGCACCAGGCTGGAAATCTGTGCGAACGACTGGTTGGCCTGGAACATGTTGCCGCCACCGAGCGCGCCACCGACACAGCAGATGGCAAAGAAGATGGCGAGGAACTTGCCCAGTGCCGCCTTGCCGTCTTCCGATAGGCCCTTGGACAGGTAGTACATCGGGCCACCCGACACGGTGCCGTCTTCGTACTCGTTACGATAGCGCACGCCGAGAATACACTCGGTGAACTTCGAGGCCATGCCGAGCAGACCGGCCAGGATCATCCAGAACGTGGCACCAGGGCCGCCGAGATAGACGGCAACACCAACGCCAGCGATGTTCCCGAGACCGACGGTACCGGACAGCGCGGTGGCAAGTGCCTGGAACGGCGTGACTTCACCGGCGTCCTTTGGATCGAGGTAGTCGCCGCGCACCAGTTCGATCGAGTGTTTGAAACCGCGGAACTGAATGAAGCCGAAATACAGTGAGAACACGACTGCGGCTACGACCAGCCACAGCACGATCCACGGAAAGCCGGTGCCGAAGATCGCTTCGGAGCCCGGTAGCGGCGAAAAGATGAAGCTGACGAATGGATTGATGATCGGCGCAATGGCGTCACTGATCGCCTTGTCGATCGAGCCCTCTTCTTGCGCGTGCGCAAGCGTGGCCATAAACGGCAGGCTGAGGCCCGCCAATAACAAGCGTTTTGACATAGTTGTCCCCTCTAGACTGAGAATGCTGATTGGCCGGAGCACAAGGGCTACGGCACAATGGTCAGCGGTACCGGCGAGACCTGGGCCAGCGTCATCGCCAGGCCGCCAAGCAACCTTTGGGTCAAGGTCGATTCGCCGGTGCGGCCGATGATGATCTGGTTGGCCTTCTTGGCCTTGGCGGCTTCGCACAGGATGTCGGCAGCGTTGCCGTGCCGGACTTCACTGGTCACCGTGACACCAGACTTTCCCAGCTCTTTGACCATTGGTGCGACTTCCGCATTGGCCCGATCGAGCTCTTCCTCGCGGCGCTTGTGGCGCTCGGCGAGCTCTTCCGGTGTATGGAAGCTGTAGGGCGACCATTCCAGGATGTGCATCAGGTGCACGGTGGCGCCGGCCAGTTTAGCTCGGCTGGCCGCATATTCGACCGCCCGTTCTGACTGCGCTGTGCCGTCAAAACCGACGATGTAGATATCGCTCATAGTGTTCCCTCCCCAATTAGCTTGTCCCGGTTACAACCCTGACAGAAGGTGCCCGAATTACAATTGAAAAAACATCTGGGCAACCGGAACAGGCAGCTTGGACGTGGATTGCCGGACAGCCTTCCAATGCGGAATTATAGGCAATGTGGCTAGTCAATGGCTCTGAATTTGCCTAATGTGTAGGCAATATGGCTAAAATTAACGAATAATTAGGATTTATGGCAAGATGGTACGAAAGTTGGATTCGATCGATCGCCGCATCCTGTCTGAGCTTCAGCAGAACGGCCGCCTGCCGATTGTCGAGCTGGCCAATCGGGTGCATCTGACCAAGACCCCCTGTGCCCAACGGGTTCGCCGGCTGGAAAAACTCGGAGTGATCAAGGGGTATCGCGCCGAGCTTGATCCCGAAGCGTTGGATGCCGGTTTCGTCATGGTCGTGGAGGTCAGCCTGTCCCGGGTCAGTGACAATGCCTTTGAACAGTTCAACACCGCGATCAAACGAATTCCCGAGATTGAAGCGTGCTATATGATCGCCGGTCAGTTCGAGTATGTTCTGGTCGTGAGAACCAGCGATATTACCCACTACCGCAATGTACTGAACGACCAGATCGGCAAGCTGCCGGCGGTTCAGCAAACGAATTCCTACGTTGTCATGGAGTCGGTGATCGACAAGAAGACACTGCCAATACAAGCCGCCTCGTGACGGCCGGTTCTACTGTCACGCAACCTCGGCCATTTGGCGCACGATGTTGAGGAAGTGATCCAGCGTCCCTGTTGCCATGTCGGGGTCCTTGCCCTCGTCATCCCAGATGCGCAGGCGCACGGCATTCCGGTGGTGGGGATTGGCCTCGAATTCTGCAACCTCGCCGCTGCTCATAGGTCCGCCCTGAATCTTCAGCGTATGCGCCGAGGCCGGTGAAAGTCTGTTGTGGTAGCTTTCATCAGTGGCACACAGGTAGCGCTTCGCAGCAACATGCAACCGGACAGGTTCGGTCACTTCCGGACCAAACCAGCGTGACAGGTACTCGTGCCCCAGGTTTTCGTGGAAGCGATCTTCACTGCGCTGCAGTGCAGCTTCGAACTCCACGTCTATCAGATGGCCAATGTCGTGCAGCAGGGCAGCGACGATGAGTGACGGTGGCGCGGATTCATTTTCAGCCAGTTGAGCGCACTGCAGCGCGTGTTGCTCCTGTGTCACGGCTTCACCGCCATACAGGTTGGCACCCTTGGCAGCGACCATGCGGCGCAGATCCTCGATCATTCGGGCCGTATCACTCATGTGCTTCTCCTTGCGGGCTGGAACTCTTCCGCGCTACCTTTGCCGTTCCTCGGTAACAATCTGTAGCCCATTCGCCTCTCCATGGAAATCGCAACGCCAAAAACGCTCGACGACTGGAACGCGGCCGGCGGGCCCTACTTGCCGGGATACCTGGGGTTCGAATTCGACGAGGTGTCGACCGACAAGGTGATCGGCCGCATGCCGATCGAAAGCCATCATCTCGTCTGGAACGGCTTTCTGCACGCCGGTGCGCTCGTGACATTGGCAGATACCTGTTGCGGCTATGGCACCGTAGCCAATCTGCCGCAGGGTGCTTCCGGTTTCACCACCGTCGAGCTCAAGACCAATTTTCTTGCCACTTTGCGCCAAGGCGAGGTTCGCTGCATCGCAACGCCGTTGCACCGGGGCCGCACGACCCAGGTTTGGGATGCCGTGCTGGAGCCAACGCAAGGCGGCAAGCCGCTGGCGCATTTTCGTTGCACACAGATGATCCTGTGGCCGCGTGCTTGACAACAAACAAGGCGGCATGGTTTAGCGCTGCCGGCATGGGGTGAAGACAAAGAGGGGAGAGCCGGTTTGGCCATCGCATTCACATTTCCGGGGCAGGGCAGCCAGCAGGTCGGCATGGGCAAGGCGCTTGCCGATGCGTTTCCGGCGGCGCGCGCGGTATACGCAGAAGTCGATGAGGCGCTCGGCCAGAACCTGTCGGCGCTGATGTGGGACGGCCCGGAAGACCAGTTGACCCTGACCGAGAATGCCCAGCCGGCGCTGATGGCCGTGTCGATGGCAGTGGTCCGGGTGCTTGAGGCGGAACACGGCATCGGCGTCGAAGACACCGCCCGATTCGTTGCCGGCCACTCACTGGGCGAGTACTCTGCGCTGGCAGCCGCCGGCACATTTTCACTGGCCGACACGGCGCGCCTGCTCAAGACCCGCGGCAAGGCCATGCAGGCCGCAACACCCGTTGGCACCGGCGCCATGGCAGCCCTTCTCGGGTTGGATTTCGAAACCGCCGGCCAGGTCGCCGCTGAAGCCGCGCAAGGTGAGGTTTGCCAGGCTGCCAACGACAATGCACCAGGCCAGGTGGTTGTGTCAGGTGCCAGGGCCGCCGTGGAACGTGCGCTGGAGATTGCCAAAACCAAAGGCGCCCGCCGCGCCGTTCTATTGCCCGTGAGTGCGCCGTTCCATTGTGCATTGATGCAGCCGGCTGCTGACGCGATGGCCGAAGCGCTGGCCGATGTGACCACGAACCCGCCCAGCGTGCCGGTGTTCGCCAATGTCCTCGCCGCACCGATCAGCGACCCCGACGATATTCGCCGACGGCTCATCGAGCAGGTGACCGGCACCGTGCGCTGGCGCGAATCGGTTGGTGCGATGGCAGGTGAGGGTATCGATCTGTTTTGCGAACTGGGCGCCGGCAAAGTGCTCACCGGCATGGTCAAGCGTAACGCCGACGGGGCAACAGGTCTCGCCATCGGCACCCCGGATGACATTGCTGCGGCCGCCGCACAACTGAAAGGATAATCCCCGACATGTTCGACCTCACTGGCAAATGCGCGCTGGTCACCGGCGCAACCGGCGGCATCGGTGCCGCGATTGCCCGGGCTTTGCACCGGCAAGGCGCAACGGTCGCGCTGTCCGGCACCCGCGAGAACGTGCTGCAGGACCTCGCTTCGGAACTGGGCGAACGGGCCCATGTCACGCCATGCAATCTGTCCGATGCCGGTGAGGTCGATGCTCTTGTGCCAGCCGCCGAGGCGGCGATGGGGCAGGTCGATATCCTCATCAACAATGCCGGCATCACCCGTGACAACATCACCATGCGCATGAAGGACGATGAGTGGAACGACGTTCTCAACGTCAATCTGACCGCGGCTTTCCGCCTGTCCCGCGCCGTCATGCGCGGCATGATGAAACGCCGCAACGGCCGCATCATTTCCATTACCTCCGTGGTTGGCGTTACCGGCAACGCCGGGCAGGCCAACTATGCCGCCACCAAGGCCGGCATCATCGGCATGTCCAAGTCGCTGGCCCAGGAACTTGCCAGCCGTGGTATCACCGCCAACTGCATTGCCCCGGGCTTCATCGAAACTGCGATGACCGATGCCCTGAACGATCAGCAGAAGACTGCCATTCTGTCGTCTGTGCCCGCCGGCCGGCTCGGCCAAGCCGATGAAATCGCCGCTGCCGCCGTCTACCTGTCCAGCGACGAAGCCGCCTACGTGACCGGCCAGACGCTGCACGTCAATGGCGGCATGGCGATGATCTGAAATGTGGCCAGGTGCGGCCGAGGGCGGCGAAATCCACAGGTTTTCAGCAGCGTAAATCACCCTTTGTGCTTGCCGGGATATATGATAGGAAGCGGCTGACAGCACAGGTGACTGCAGGCGGAAATTGACACACGAGGGTTCTGTGTTGCACCTTTTCACGCCATTGCCGTCATGATGCCATGAGTTGAATTTGCGGCCCGCATGGGCAGGCCGCACCCTGCAGATAAACGTAGAGCAAGGAAGCGAAATATGAGCAATGTTGAAGACCGCGTAAAAAAGATCGTTGTCGAGCACCTCGGTGTTGAAGCCGACAAGGTAAGCGGCGAAGCCAGCTTTATCGACGATCTCGGCGCCGACAGCCTCGACACGGTCGAGCTGGTCATGGCCTTTGAGGAGGAATTCGGCATTGAGATTCCCGACGATGCAGCTGAAACCATTCAGACCGTCGGTGACGCGGTCAAGTTCATCGACAAGGCAGCCGCATAACGCACTTCGTTCATGCAACATTGCGAGAGTGAGATCGGCGCGGTTTGCGGGCACTTCAAGGAGCTCGTTTTCCGCGCTTTTCTGTTGCGTTGACCGCCAAGGCAGTCTGACGGGCTGCTGAACGCCATTTCGCCTGGCAGCGGGGGCCCGCGCCGTTACGAGAGTTCCGAACCAAAGGGTAATTCCGAGATGCGCAGAGTTGTCGTCACTGGTCTGGGGATGGTCTCGCCGCTTGGCGGGGATCTCGAAACATCCTGGAAACGGCTGCTGGAGGGGCAGTCCGGTGCCGGCGCGGTGACCCGGTTCGACGCCTCCGACATGGCCTGCAGGATCGGTTGCGAGGTACCGCGAGGCGACGGCACCGACGGCACCTTCAATGCCGATGACTGGATGGAGGCGAAGGATCAGCGCCGTTACGATGAATTCATCATTCTCGCTCTGGCGGCGGCCGGTCAGGCGGTCAAGGACTCCGGCTGGAAGCCCGCGACAGACGATGATCAGTTTCGCACCGGCGTGCTTATAGGCTCCGGCATCGGCGGACTGCCGTCGATCCAGGATACGACGTTGATGATGGCCGAAAGGGGTCCGCGCCGGGTCAGCCCGTTCTTCATTCCGGGCAGCCTCATCAACCTGGCCTCCGGGTTGATCTCCATTCAGCACGGCTACAAGGGCCCCAATCATTCCGTGGTTACGGCCTGCTCGACGGGCGCGCACTCGATCGGCGATGCGGCCCGGCTGATCATGCTTGACGATGCCGACGTGATGGTCGCCGGCGGTACCGAGTCGGCCCTCAGCCGCATCGGCTATGCCGGTTTCCTGGCCTGCAAGGCGCTGTCGACCCATTTCAACGACACCCCGGAAAAGGCCTCGAGGCCCTATGATCGTGATCGCGACGGCTTCGTGATGGGCGAGGGCGCCGGCATTGTGGTGCTCGAGGAACTTGAACACGCCAAGGCCCGCGGCGCGCGCATCTACGGCGAACTGATCGGCTACGGCCTGTCCGGCGATGCCTACCACGTCACCGCGCCGGCAGCGGATGGCGATGGTGCGTTCCGGTGCATGCAGGCCGCCCTGAAACGGGCCGGCATCGCACCGCAGGAGCTTGATTACGTCAATGCCCATGGCACCTCCACGCCGATGGGCGATGAGATCGAACTGCACGCCATCGAGCGTCTGATGGACGGCGCGGCAGCGGATTTGTGCATGTCGTCGACCAAATCGGCCATCGGCCATCTGCTTGGTGCGGCAGGCTCGGTCGAGGCGATCTTCTGTCTGCTCGCCATGCGCGATGGCGTTGCGCCACCGACCATCAACCTCGACAATCCGTCCGTCGAGACCGAGATCAACCTGGTGCCCCACACGGCACAAAAGCGAGAGATCAACACAGTTCTGTCCAATTCATTTGGTTTTGGTGGCACCAACGCATCCCTGGTGATGCGCAAGTACCAGGCTTGATGACGGGATGAACGAACACCTCACAGCCGAACGCCGCTTTTCCGGGACGGACCATGTTCCCGAGCCGCGCGAGAAACGGCGCACGCCGATTTCCTACATCGTGTTTTCGTTGTTCGTGACGTTGCTCGGCCTTGCCGTCATGGCCGGCCTGGCGCTGTTCTTCGGCGCCCAGCGGCTTGCCATTAAGGGGCCGTTGCAGGAACCGAGGACCGTTGCCATCGAGCGCGGCATGAGCACGGCTGCCATTTCCCGCAAGCTGGCGGAAAACGGTGTGGTCTCCAACGAACGCCTTTTCTTCCTCGCTGCCATGGTCGAAGGTCGCATCGGCAAGAGCCTCAAGGCCGGTGAGTACCGCTTTGAGCCGGGCGACAGCATGCGCCAGGTGCTCGGCAAAGTGACCTCCGGCAAGGCGCTGGCCCACAAGCTGACCATTCCGGAAGGTTTGACCTCGCAGCAGGTGCTGGCGCGCGTCGCGGCCCATGAGGTCCTCACCGGCGACCCGCCAGCCAGCCTGCCGGAGGGCAGTGTTCTGCCGGACACCTATGTGTTTTCCCGCGGCATGACCCGTGCCGATCTGGTGCAGAAAATGCGCGACGCGCAAACTGCGTTGCTCGATGAGCTGTGGGACAAGCGCACCGTTGGCTTGCTGCTCGCGAGCCGCGAGGAAGCGGTAACCCTGGCCTCGATCGTGGAAAAGGAAACCGGTGTTGCCGCCGAACGCCGCCGGGTCGCCGCCGTGTTCCACAACCGGCTGCTCCGCAAGATGCGCCTGCAATCCGACCCGACGATCATCTACGGACTGGTCGGCGGCAAGGGCAAGTTGGACCGGCCGATCCGGCGCTCGGAAATCGACCGCAAGACGCCCTACAACACCTACCAGATCGACGGCCTGCCGCCGACGCCGATTGCCAACCCGGGCCGCGAGGCGATTGCGGCGGTGTTGAACCCGGCCAGCAGTGACGAGTTGTATTTCGTTGCCGACGGGTCGGGCGGTCACGTCTTTGCCAGAACGCTGGCCGAGCACAATGCCAACGTCAGGCGCTGGCGCAAGATCGAGGCCGAGCGCAAGCTCGCGCGCGCCAATACGGCAGCACAGACCCCCGAAACGCCGGCCGGCGATGAACCGGCCGCCGCCGGACAGTCCGATGCCGCGCTGATGCCCGAACCGGTTCCCGAAGCAGCGCGTGAACCCGACACAGGGGCAACGGACGAGCAGGCTGCCGAGGCGACGTCCAATGCCACGCCAGCGGATGCAGCGGATCAGGCTGATGCGCCGGCGCCCGACGCCGAACTGCCGGTAGCCGGCGGCGACCTCGCCGTTGAAAACAAGGTCGCGCGCACCAAAGTTCCCCTGCCGCGCCGCAAGCCTGCACTCAATTGAATCTGAGGCGCAGGTCACGGCCCCAAGGCGCCGTTTCCTTTGATATAGTACCCACCGAGCAGGGTGATTCTCGATAATGGGCGGGCGGCAGTTTTGACTTTGAACAGCATGACAGGCTTTGCCCGCAGCGACGGTGCCCGTGACGGCACCGCATGGCATTGGGAGATCAAGAGCGTCAACGGCAAGGGCCTCGACCTGCGCACCCGGCTGCCCTACGGGCTGGAAGCGCTTGAGCCGGGCCTGCGCGAGGTTGCGGCAAAACACCTGCGCCGCGGCAATCTGCAGGTGGCGCTGCAAATCTCCAAGCAGGCTGGGGCGGCGGCGCTCCGGGTCAATGAAGACGCGCTTGAGCAGGTGGTCGCCATTGCCGTGCCGCTGGCCAGGCGGCTTGGCGCCCCGGCACCGACGGCGGAAGGCCTGCTCGGCCTGCGCGGCATTCTCGAGCAGGCCGAAGCCGAGCCCGATGAGGCCGAGATCGAGGCGCGCAACGCGGCGATCATGCAATCGTTCAACGAGGCCTGCACCGCCCTGGCCACCGCCCGTGCCACCGAGGGAGAAAAGCTGCACGCTTTCGTCAGCGCCCAGGTCGACGAGATCGAACGGCTGGCCGACGCGGCCCGCGACTGCCCGGTGCGCACTCCCGAGGCGATCGCCGCCCGGCTCGCCGAACAGATCGCCCGGCTGAACGAGGCCGCCGACACGCTCGACCCTGACCGCCTGCACCAGGAGGCGATGGTGATGGCCGCCAAGGCCGACGTGCAGGAAGAGCTCGACCGGCTCTATGCCCACATCGCGGCGGCTCGCGAGCTGCTCGCCGACCCCGAACCGGTCGGCCGCAAGTTCGACTTCCTGGCCCAGGAATTCAACCGCGAGGCCAACACCCTGTGTTCCAAGTCCGCCGCACCGGAACTCAACGTCATCGGCCTCGAGCTCAAGGTGGTGATCGACCAGTTGCGCGAGCAGGTGCAGAACATTGAGTGAGACATCCGATACCGTGACCATCGCCCGGCGCGGGCTGCTGGTGGTTCTGTCGTCGCCGTCCGGCGCCGGCAAGTCGACCCTGTCGCGCCGCCTGCGCCAGCGCGATCCGGACATTGCCATGTCGGTCTCCGTCACCACCCGGCCGTCGCGCCCCGGCGAGGTCGACGGCAAGGACTATCATTTCATTTCGCGCGCCGAGTTCGACCGTATGCGCGCCGCCGACGAACTGCTTGAATCGGCCGAGGTGTTCGGCAACGGCTACGGCACCCCGCGCCAGGCGGTCGAGGACTGGCTCAGCGCCGGCCGCGACGTGCTGTTCGACATCGACTGGCAGGGCACCCAGCAGATCCACGCCAAGATGCGCCAGGACCTGGTGCGCATCTTCATCCTGCCGCCGTCTGCCGAAGCGCTGCAGGAGCGGCTGATCCAGCGCGCCCAGGACTCCGCCACCGTGGTCGCCAAGCGCATGGCCGAGGCCAGCAACGAGATCTCCCACTGGGCCGAGTACGACTACATCGTCATCAACGACGACCTCGACCGGTGCGACGAGGAAATAGCCGCCATCCTGCGCGCCGAACGCCTCAAACGCCACCGCCGCATCGGCCTGGAACGCTTCGTCGCGGCGCTGCGCGAAAAGCTGTAACGCGTGGCGAAAACCCTCCCCCTTGTGGGGAGGGTGGGCATCGCGAATGCGATGACCGGGTGGGGCATGGGCCTTGCCAACCTGCCGACGCTGCCGTGACCTGCACCGCTGTTCCCCACCCTAACCCTCCCCACAAGGGGGAGGGAATGACCGCCTGTGCCGCCGGCACTAGGGCGTCAGGACCACGCGGCCGATGATGCGGCCGGCGCGCAGGTCGTCGAGGGCGGTGTTGGCCTGATCGAGCGGGCGGGTCTCTACGGGGATGGCATCGAGCTTGCCGGAACGTGCCAGGTCGAGCAGTTCGCGGGCTTCGGTGAGCGAACCGACGAAGCTGCCGAGAATGGCCAGCGGGCGCAATGCCAGCATCGGGATCGGCATGGAAAACTGGCCGCCATGCAGGCCGACGACGACCACCGCACCGGCCTTGCCGAGCACCGACTGGGCAAAGTTGAACGAACCTTCCGCGCCGGCCAGATCGATTGCCGCCGACGCCGGCCCGCAGGTCTTGAACACCGCCTTGCGGGCGCCGGGGTCGGCCGGGTCGAACACATGCGCCGCGCCGGCATCGAGGCCGGCCTGGCGCTTGGCCGGGTCGATGTCGGCAGCGATGACCGGAGCGTCGCAGACCGCCAGAGCGATTTTCAAAGTCATCATGCCGACGCCGCCGAGCCCGACGATCACCAGCGGGCCGCCGTCGAGATAGGGCAGGGCCTTGTTGACCGCCGAATAGGCGGTGATGCCGGAGCACATGTAGCTGCCGGCCAGCGCCGGGTCGATGCCCGACATGTCGAGAAGGTAGCGCGGATGCGGCACCAGCACATGGCTGGCGTAGCCGCCGTCGACGGTGATGCCGAGATGGTGCGTGACCTTGCACAGGTGCTCGTCGCCGCGCCGGCAACGCGGGCACGCGCCGCAGCCCATCCACGGGTAGACGGCATAGCGTTCGCCGACAGCGATGCCGTCGGCATCGGGACCGAGGGCGGCGACCTCGCCGGCGATCTCGTGGCCGAGCGTGAAGGGCAGGGCGCGGCCCTCGCGGATGTCGAGCTGCTTGCCGCCGCCGAGATCGAAATAGCCGTCGTGAATGTGCACATCGGAGTGGCACACCCCGCAATGGCTGATCCGCACCAGCACCTCGCTGCCCTGCGGTTCGGGCGTGTCAGCTTCGCTGGCGGCGAGTGGTGCGCCGTAGTCGGTCATCGATTGGCGGTACATGGCGGTTTTCCCTGGTTGCGGACCCTTATTGGCAGGCCTCACTTTGATGCCGGAAATCACCCGGCGCCGCAAGCGGGCGGTTGGCCGCCCGCCGTTCGTGCCTCGCTGGCCGCGCCGGCCACGCAGGCCGCGCCGGCCACGCTGGCCGCGCCGGCCTCGAGGTCGGCCAGGATGCGGTCGAGATGCTTGTCGAAACAGGCAACGTCCGGCCCCAGGCAGCGTTTCTCGCGGCGGCACAGGCGATGGTCGCAAATCGCCGGCACCCCGGCCAGGCAGGCCGCCAGCCGGCGGGGCATCTCCGAGGTGCGGATGACCGGGGAGTTCGGAGATTTTGAGGGCTTGGGCATGTTGGGTCCTTTCTGTTGATTGGTTTGTCCCTCTCCCCTCGCGGGAGAGAGAGCGGCCCATCGCAACCGCGATGGGAGGGTGA
Organism: Aestuariivirgaceae bacterium; assembly: GCA_965216335.1. Lineage (GTDB taxonomy): Bacteria > Pseudomonadota > Alphaproteobacteria > Rhizobiales > Aestuariivirgaceae > JAHEJE01. Next base: position 3,814,631 of record OZ244154.1, read on the forward strand.
GGGGGAGGGCGGTTCCAAACCCTCCCCCCTTGTGGGGGTGAGAACCGATCAGCAATCGCTCCAGTGGAGCGATTGCAGGTTCAAACGGGCAGCGCGACAGCGCTGGCCGGGTGGGGTTTGGGCGGTGTGGGAAGTTGCGTGGGTGGAGCCTGTTGTAACCGCTGCTCCCCACCCTAACCCTCCCCACGGGGGGGAGGGGACCGGCTGTGCCGGGCGGGCACGCCTTACCGCCGCCCGGCCTTTCGGCCTGCGGGGGAGAAGGAATGAACGGGTCGAGCGGAGCGCCTGATCCGGCGCGGATATCCTTATCGAACGTTCAAAGTCGACTTGTCGGGGCCGAGCTTTCCGACGGCCCCGGAACGCCGGGGGCGCTCCGCTCCGGTGGTTTTGGGAACCGGTCCCGCTTCCTGTCCAACAGGTGGATGCCCGCGCGCAATGCCGCCATGGGGCCCGACGGCGCGGGGATAATCCGCGCCCGGACCCAGCCGGCACCGCCGCCAGCCTGAACACCACACGGATGAGACGCCGGGGCGCAAGACGCACCCCACAGATGCCCGGCAAGATCGGCTGAGCCCAACATCGACATATCCAGCACCTCATCCACTGCAAGACCTCAAGCCAGCGCTGCTGCCGGCGGCCCCGGGCATCTCACGAATGCCTCCCAGGGCGGAGGACCTCGACGAACCTCTGAAAGCCGAATGTCTCGTCTGACACCCAACCCCCAGACACCGCCCCCTGCCCGATACCAAAGCGACCTAGGATACCACCCGTAAACCGGCAAGAGGTGTGAGGGACGTTACTACAGGCAAGGATATTTGTCAAGAACAAAAACAGAACAAAAGCATGAGTTTGGATCTCTTTCCGGCCTCCCGAACCTGTGCGATGGTACAGGGCTTGTAACGGGAACGACACATGCCTGATATCGCCGGTTCAGTGACGGTTGCGGTTGCTTTCTTCGTTGCGGCGGCGGCCCCCGGACCGGCGACGATCGCTGTTGCCGCCGTGTCGATGCACGCCGGGCGCAAGGCCGGATTGCTGTTCGGACTGGGGCTCGGCACCGGTCTTGCGGCCTGGGGACTGGTCGCGGCAACGGGTCTTGGGGCGCTGCTGGAAGCGTCGGGCTACGCGCTCGTTTCGCTGAAGCTGCTTGGCGGGGCCTATCTGCTCTGGCTGGCGTGCAGCGCCGCACGGTCGGCCGCGGGTGCAGCCCGAACCCGGGCGGACGCCGCCGCGGGACGGCACGACTTCAGGCGCGGCCTGTTGCTGAACCTTTCGAACCCGAAGGCCGTGTTTGCGTGGATGGCGGTGCTGACCCTCGGGCTCGGCGATGGCATCGGGGCTGTCGACGTCATGCTGGCCACCGCGACTTGCATGGGCCTGGGCTTCCTGATCTATGCCGTTTACGCCGTCGCTTTCTCCACCTCCGGTGCAATGACGGTCTATCGCAGGGCTCGAAGGTGGATCGACGGCGCCGTTGCCGGGCTGTTCGCCCTGGCCGGGATCGGCCTGATCCGCTCTGCCTTTGCACGGCAGTGACCGTGCTGTCCGCCATTCGCCGCGAGAGGACGCGGAACCTGACCGGCCGAAGTGGCCCACGAACCCATTCTTAAGCTTTCCCAAGCAACATGCGCGAGGTGGTTCAACGGCGATTTGGCAGGTGGCATGTTTGGTAAGAGGGGCCGAGACAGCGCCGCTGTGGAACCTGTTCCCCGGCCTGCGAGCGACGATTTTCTGGACGAAACGCAACCGGTGGGCGGGATACTGCGGGACCTGTTGCATTGGCAGATTATCGCCATGATTGCCGTGATGTACGTCGTGGTGAACAACTGGATTGTGATCGGGCACGGGCGCACGCACGAGACCATGGTTTCTGCTTCACCGCAGGACGTCTGCCAATTCCTGAAAGAGTCCGGGCGTTACTTTTCACGAGGGTCCCGACCCGCTGCCGGTGTGACATCGACAAGCGACCGCCCGGTGCTTGAGCACGCCGTGTACGGCAAGTGCACGCAAGACAGGATCTCCCTCAAGGAGGAATTGCTCCTGGGGCAGGCCGGCAAGACCTACCGGCCCGCGGATGTGGAACCGATGGACCACTTCAGGGACGGGATGTTCTATGTTCTCACCGGCGGCTGGTATCTGACGCCCAACTACATCGGCGGCAAGTTGTACCGGTTCGAGAACGCATTCGAACTGATCCCAGAGGGATCGGGAACCAGGGTCGTCTACCGGTCTGCGCTTTGTCACGAGCAATGGACGGCGGGCCGCATGCCGTTTCTGCGTTCGGAAGAGTGCTGGGCCATGTGGGACATGAGCCTGTTCGGATTCATGGCGCCGTTTCTGCACGGCGATCAGGAACGCCGAATGCACAATGTCCTGCAGCACCTGGCCCGCCACGTCGGTCAGGGTTGAGGCCCAGGAGCCTACCTCCGGCCCTAGGGCATCGGCGGTATGACCGAATCCATGTCATCCCGGAATGGCCGCCAGGCCACATCCGGGATCTCTGACCCTTGCCGAACCGTTCAGAGATCCCGGCTCTCGCTCTGCTCGGCCGGGATGACAATTCTGGGGCGTGGGGGTGGTGCAAACAAATCGCCCGGCGCGCTAGACGATGATGATGTCGTCAACCAGCAGGTTTGGATTGGTGATGCCTTTGACCGTCAGGTCGTTGAAGCCGGCGAAGTCGAACACCGTGTGTGAACCGACGACGCTGGCGAAGGTGTTGACAACCTGCTGTGCCGTCATCGCGGCACCGCCCCACAGGCCATCGTTGAGCACCAGGGTGTCCTGGTCATTGGCGAAATCGTTGATGGTGTCCGGGCCGTAGCCGTTGGCGAACACGAAGGTGTCGGCATGGGCGCCGCCAATCAGCACGTCGGCGCCGCCGCCGCCGCCCAGCGTGTCGAGGCCGAACTGGCCCCAGAGCGTGTCGGCGCCCGGGCCGCCGGAAATGCTGTCGCTGTGATCGCCGCCGGCCAAGAGATCGTTGCCGGATCCGCCGAACAGGGTATCGATGCCCTTGCCGCCCCTGAGGACGTCGTGGTCATCGCGGCCCAACAGCAGATCGTCACCGGTCACGCCATTTATCGTGTCGTTGCCGTTGCCGCCATCACCAGCGTCTTCAAGTGCGCCGCAGTCAATGAAATCATGACCATCGCCGCCCAGTATGAGGTCTGACTGAAAGCTGCCGAGCAGGCTGTCATTGCCAGCGCCGCCATTGATAGTGTCTCCTCCCGCCTGGCCGTCAATGGTATCGTCGCCAGAGTTTCCGTTCAGGACGTCATTGCCGGTGCCTCCAAGGATCGAGTCATCGCCACCGCCTCCGCGCACGGTATCATTGCCGGCGCCGGCCCTGATCGTGTCGTTGCCAAGATTGCCGCGCAGATCGTTGGCGCCGGCGCTGCCATTGATGATCTCACTGCCATTGCTGCCGAAGACATTCTCGAAGTTGAGCATAAGCTCAGTGCTGACATGGTGGATCACCTGGCCCGCCGGCAGGCTCAGAATGGTGCCCGTCGCGAAGGTCATGAGGGAAAAATCGACGGTGTCATTGCCGCTGCCGCCGTCGAGCAGGTCGATGCCGAACTCATCGAAGATCAGATCGTCGCCGGTCCCGCCGAGCAGCGTGTCGTTGCCGCCGCCGCCGTCGAGCGTGTCGTTGCCGTCCTGTCCGAGGAGGAAGTCGGCCTCGCTGGTGAAGCCGGGCAGGAACCCGAAGAAGTAGCCGTGAATGGAGTCGTTTCCTGATCCGCCGATCAGGGTGTCGGTGCCGTCACCGCCCTGCAGGGTATCGTTGCCTGCCTCGCCATTGAGTGAATCGATGCCGGCGCCGGCGAACATGTCGTCATTGCCGTTGCCGCCCAGCACTGTATCGTTTCCGGCCCCGCCGATCAGCTCGTCATTGCCATCGAGCCCGTAGATGACATCGCTGCCGGCGCCGCCGTCGATCGTGTCGTCGCCGAAATCGGCGATGTTGGTGTTGGTGTGGCCGGTGACCGAGACGTTGAGCATGTAGGTGCTGTTTGCCGGTACCGGTGTGTTGTTGAACTGTGCGACCCGAATGTAATAGAGCGTCGTGACCGAAGCAGTGAAGCTGAGGTAGGAATCCAGGATGCTCGTGCTGCCACGGCCACCGAGCGAAATCGCAGCATCGTCATTGGTCGCGAGCGTGGCGCCGGTGAAATCGTGCAGACTGATCTGGCTGTCGAACGACGGGCCGCCCAGGCCCCCCGCGGCATAGTCGACATCAATGGTGATGGTCTGACCTGCGCCGACCGACACGGAAAAATAATCGAACTCACCGGCACCGACAGCCACGACGCTGGTGTAGGGGATGAGGGTGTTGCCGACATCGGGGTTGGGCTTGGTCGACCAAAACGTCGCTGTATCTATGTTGATTGCCGATGCAAGGTTGGAGTTACCGGAACCCAGATCGTTGAAAGTGGAATCGTGATCTCCGAAAATCACATCGTTTCCATCGTTCGCGGTGATCACGTTCGCGCCCGCGCCAGCCGAAGGCTGGACAATGATGATGTCACTGCTTGCCGTGCCGACGATACCAAAGTTGTTGGTGACGATGTTGGCCATAATCAGGATCCTTCCTTGAAGCCATGCCACATCATGCCGCTGTTTCAGGTCTGTGCGGTAAGACGAGTCATGGGTTTACCCCAACCTCCGCCCGGATATTCCGGGCCGATTCAGGCCTCGATCCCTTTACGTAACGTACACCTATGAAGGCGCGTTGGCCACGTGCATACTGTCGCAACAGAATTTGCGCTTGCACGGCAATGTTTGGACTGTCGCGACGCACCGGACTGGACAAACCGGAAAACGAAACTTCGATAAGGCTCTTAGAGCAGGGGCGGGTCTTCGAAGATGACGCCAACGTGATTTTCGGACCGCCACACGACGATGCATTCGCTTCTGAAGTCGAGCCGTTCGATGTCCAGGCGGAACGAACCGGGAAGCTGGTTGACGTCAAGCAGCTTCAGCTTTGCTCCCGTCTGGGACACGTCCTGGACTTCGCAGTTGAGTGTCTTGCGTGATTCACGCAGCCAGATAATGCCGTGTTCGCGCACTTCCACCCGCGGGTTGCGGCGGCGGTTGATTTGATCTGCCTGTGTCATTCAAATTGCCCAAAACGCCCGGATGCACAGCCTGGAATGACGCGCGCACCGGCCCCCTAGTCCGTTGTAATGCCCTGCTACCTTACCGGGAAATGGTTAGAAAAGTTTTACAGAGGTTGCGGAAAATCGATGGATTTCTGCAAAAACCAAAGGCAACCGTTGCCGGCGGATTTCTCACGTCTGCGCTGCGGCAAGACATCTGGCGAGACGGCAGAAATCGTCGACCTCCAGGTCCTCGGCACGCAGCGTCGGCTCGATGCCGGCGGCACTCAGCAGTCCGACGGTATCCCCGCTGAGCGGCTTCAGGCTGGAGCGCAGCATCTTGCGGCGCTGGCCGAAGGCGGCCGCCGTGACGCGCTCCAGTGTTGCCGCCGGGCAAGTGGTATCCGGCCGGGGCAGGGGATCGATCCGCACGACGCTCGATGTCACCTTGGGCGGCGGTGTGAAGGCGTGCCGGGAGATGTCGAACAGCCTTGAAGCGCGGCAGCGCCATTGCGCCAGCACCGACAGGCGGCCAAAGGTCTTTGAGCCCGGCGCGGCGGTGATGCGTTCGGCGACCTCCTTTTGGAACATCAGTGTCGCGCTGGCATACCACGGCGGCCACGGATCGGCGGTCAGCCAGCCGGTGAGCAGTGGCGTGGCGATGTTGTAGGGCAGGTTGGCGGCGATGCGGATCGGGCCGCCGCCGGCAAGCGCACCATAGTCGATGGCAAGCGCATCGGCCGCGATGATCTCAAGGCGGCCGGGATAGTGCGCCGCGATGTCCTCAAGCGCCGGCAGCACGCGGGCGTCGCGCTCGATGGCGATGACACGGGCCGCCCCTTCCATCAGCAGCGACCGGGTCAGCCCTCCCGGACCGGGGCCGATCTCGACGACAGTCGCGCCGTCGAGAGGCCCTGCCGCGCGGGCGATCTTGCGGGTCAGGTTGAGGTCGAGCAGGAAGTTCTGGCCCAAGCTTTTGCGCGCCGACAGGCTATGCCGGGCGATGACGTCACGCAGCGGTGGCAGGCCGTCGCCGGCGCCCCCGCCTGGGCCGGTGCCCCCGCGGCGCTCAGTTGATGACAGCGCTCTTGTCCTTGTAGTCGATGAACGCCTTGCGCCTGAGGTCGCGCATGACGCGTTCCGACGCCTTCTGGTACTTCTCGTTCAGCAGCATGTTCTTGACCGCCTCGCGCGGCGGCTTGGGCGGCTTGATGGTGCGCTGTCCGCAATAGCCGATCAGCCGGATGCCCTTGGGCCCGCGCATCGGCCCGATGAGCCGCTTGGTACCGGCCTTGCGCAGCACCTTGCGCATCTCGCCGGGCAGCTTGTCGGCCGGCGCCTCGACGATCCGCCCGACCTTGACGTTGAAGATGCCGCTGGCCGCCTTGCGCGCCGAATTGCAGCCCTTGTAACGTTTCATGATCTGGTTTGCCTCCACCGCCCGGGCGTACTCAAGCTGGCTGCGCATCGCCTGCGATACGTTCTCCACCGGCAGGTCGATCTCGCGGATGCGCATGACGGTGATCGGCTTCAGGCGCGGGTCCGACGTGATCTTGGAATAGCGCTTGTCGACTTCGGCGTCCGACACATCGACATTGACCTTGTGGCGCCGCTTCAACAGAAAGCGGAACACCATCATCGCTTCGACCTGGCTGCGGAAGGTTTTCTCACTGATGCCATTGCGTTTCAGCTTGTCATTCAGCGCATTGGCGCTCAGCCCGGCGCCCTTGGCCATCCTTTCGATAGCGCTGTCAACTTGATCCTTCTTAAAGTCGATCTTCATGCGCTTGGCTTCCGTCCGGGTGATGACGTCGTTGATCAACTCGCGCAACGCCCGCTTGCGCTGGGTTTTCGAGCTGCCGGACGCCTGGCCCAGGAGCTTGTTCAGCTTGACGCGCTGGGTGATGTCATAGCTGGTGATCGGGCTGTCGTTGACCACCACGACGACCCCTTGCGAGGCCGCTGCCGCAGGCAACGGACCACCGGCGAGGCCCGCGGCGATGACCATGCATAGGCCGGCGCTCGCAGCAAGGCGGATCAGCGTTGTCGATTTCAAAAGTCTCATGTTTTCCTGCCGTCAAAACAATGAAGTTCGTTCGCTTTCCAAATGCCGCCGCGCCCTGGTGGTGCGGACTGAACACTCATGACCCGTCACGTCACCCCGGCGAAGGCCGGGGTCCAGTTCGGCGAGCGGCTGTATTTGCTGACGGGCCGTCTGGATTCCGGCCTGGGCCGGAATGACAGATTCTTTTGCTGTTGCAGACTCATTTGCCTGAACCAATCACTAGATGCCGGAGCCGAAGCCTGTCGAGCCCAGAGTCTTCAGCTCGATTGAAAGCATGATCGCCCGGTCTTCATCGACATCGCCGTCACTGGAGACGTCTTCCTTGTAGAACAACTCGAAATTGGCGCAATCGCATTCGAAGCGCACGCCGACATGGTTGCGGATCGACTTGTCCAGGATGAAGTCATAGCGAAAACCCCCGAACAGGCTGAACCCGCCGCCAAGACCCAGACTGCCCTGAAACCACAGCTGCTCTTCCCGGTCGACACGTCCGTAAGCTGGTTCAGCGTCCAGTTTGACGTAATTCATGGCAGCAGTGAGGCGCTTGTAATCAAAACTCAGGCCTGCCTCCTGGGCGTTGATGTCGAGGTCGGTTTCATCAACCCGCACCTGATAGGTGAAGCGCAGTGTATCGACCGGCTGCAGCGCCAGGGCGGCGACGATGTCGGACTGAGAGCCTTCAAGCCCCGAGCCGTCCATGAAGCTGTTGCGGCCGGCCAGGTGGAAACTCTCGCCGAGGCTGAACTTGGCGAAGCCGCCATTGTCGAACAGGATATTGTACAGCAGGCCGGCGTTGACCCGCGTGCCGCCTTCGATGCGGTCAAGGCCGGTGAAGCGGTCGTGCAGGAACAGGCTGGTGTGGTCGAAGTTGAGCGAGATCGCATCCTCGTTGCCGATCCGGTCCGACTTGCGCTCGCTGGTCGAAGCCAGCACCTGGACCACCGGGGTCAGGACGTGCTGGCCCAGGCCGTCGGAGCGCACGAACGGCCAGCGGATGTCGACCCCCGCCGTCGGGTGAAACCGGCTGGTGATCTCATTGTCGCGAAAGCCGCCGGGCGCCGTGGGATCGGGCACGTTGTCGGTGATGTAGAGGTCGCTGCGCAGGCTGGCGAACGGCGTGATGATCTGGCCGTACGAATTGATCATCTGGCGCTGCCAGGTCGCCTCGGTGATGAACCGGGTCTGGTCGGTGCCGTGGTTAACGGTGGTGAACGGGCTTGTCGCGGTGTCGCGGTGGATGCTGTAGATCGACGAATTGAAGCCCAGCTCGCCGCCGAACACCGGCTGACCGAAGACATAGCTGTGCCGGATGTAAGGGGCCATCACCGGGAAGGTGGAGCTGTCGTCTGTGGTCAGCAAACCCTGGAAATGGTAAGCACGCGCGGTGAAGTAGTTGCGGTCGTGGATGCCGGTGACGTGTGCGTAGCTGGCGATCTCGGTGCGGTTGTCGATCTTGTAGCGCCGGCCCACGGTTTCGTCGCTGAGCGCGGTGGCGTCCCAGCCCCAGGTCCAGGCCTGGTTGATGCGGAAATCGCCCTCGGTGCGCACATAGCCGCGTTCATGCACGTCGCCGGGCGGCGACACGGTTTCCGGCTGCAGCTGGTAGATGCCGGCGGCATCGACGTTGTAGCTGCCGGTCCTGAGCCGGTGGCGCCAGATGGCGCGCATCAGCGGTCCCTGCTTGGAGGTCAGCACCGGCCGGAAGGTGATGTCGTAGTGCGGTGCCAGTTCCCAGAAATAGGGAATCTCCAGGCCGGCGCCGAGCTGGCTGGAATAGAAGAACTGCGGGATCAGGAAGCCGGAGTGGCGCTTGTTGGTCGGATCGGGATGCGACAGCCGGGGCAGCCAGAACACCGGCACGCCGGCGAACTCGAGGGTCGCGTTCTTGTGATAGATGACCCCTTCATCCTCGTTGTGCGTCGCCTCGACCGACTTGAGCTGCCACAGCGGTTCGCCGGTCGACAGGACACAATCCTTGCAGCGGGTGTAGGCGACGCGGTCGTAGACCGTGATCGTGCCGTCGGTGCGCCGGGCATAGTCGGCGGTCAGCGTGGCATCGTTGGTCAGGAGCAGCCGCAGGTGTTCGGCAAAGCCGTCGCGGAAGCGGTTCTGCAACTGGGCGATGTCGGCTTCCAGGATGTTGCCGCCCGGCTCGCGCAGCCGCACCTCGCCATCGGCCCGCAGGATGTCGCGGCGCTGGTCGTAGGTGACCTTGCGGGCGACCAGCACATAGTTGCCGTAGGTGATGATCACCCGGCCGGTGGCCGTGGCGAACTTGCGGTTTGCATCGTAGGTCAGCTTGTCGGCTTCGACATTGACCCGGGTGCCGCGCGGCGGGGTCTTCAGTTGCGGGCGGATCGGCGACGGCTGGCGCGCGCCGGTCTCGGCCGAACCGGTGGACGGCAGCGGCAGGACCGAAGCGCCGAGCAGCAGCGACACCGCGGCCGTGGCAACGATGCCCGCCCGGCGCCCGCGGCGCTGAACCGCGGTTCTGTCTGCCCGCGCCAAGGCGGATTGTCTGCGCCTGCTCCCCATAGGCCCCACTGTTTACGTCCGCCGGATGCGTACCGGCAGGCCCACTCACGAATATTTACACTTTATTAACCCGATTTCCCCGTCGGGAGAAACCCCAAATGCCGGTCAATCCTGATCGAAATGAGTCCAGTCCTGCCTGCCGTACAGGCATGGTAAATGGAGTGTTAACGAACCGTCGGTGCGTAAGGGTGCCCGGCTACGTGCCGGTGATTGCCATTGAAACCGGCGGAATTAGCCACTAAACGGAAGGCCCAGCCGCGCTATCCGCCCCGAGATTCAAGAAAGGCCGTCCCCGATATGAAGATCAAGTTCGCCACCCTGAAGGAGCCCAAGAAGGGCATTGCCGTCATTCTGGCCGCCAAGGGCGCCAAGCTCGGCGCCACGGGCGAAGCGCTCGACAAATCCTCCGGCGGGCAGATTTCGCGGGCCATCAAGGCGGCGGACTTCGAGGGCAAGCGCGATTCGTTCCTCGACATCGTCGCGCCGGCAGAGCTGAACCTGAAGCGGATCATCGTCGCCGGCATCGGCGAGGCCAGCAAGCTCGACGGGCTGAACGCCGAAATGCTCGGCGGCGCCATTGCCGGCAAGCTGATCGCCGCCAAGGACAAGGCGGCCAGCGTGGTCGTCGACGACCTGGACGGCTGCGAGCTTGCCATTTCGCAACTGGCCGCGCGCATCGCTTCGGGCATGCGGCTGCGCACCTACGCCTTCACCCGCCACAAGACGAAAAAGGACAAGAGCGAACCATCGCTCGCCGACGCCACCATCCTGACCGGCTCGCTGACCGCGGCCCGGCGCGCCTACCGGTCGCTCGAGGCGGTCGCCCATGGCGTGCACATGGCCCGCGACCTGGTCAACGAGCCGGCCAACGTGCTGCATCCGGTGGAATTCGCCATGCGCGCCCGGACTTTGCGCTCGCTGGGCGTCGAGGTCGACATACTCGATGAAAAGCGCATGGCCGACCTCGGCATGGGTTCGCTGCTCGGTGTCGCCATGGGCTCCGAGCATCCGGCCCGCATGGCCGTCATGCGCTGGAACGGCGCCGGCAAGTCGAAAAAACCGATTGCCTTTGTCGGCAAGGGCGTGACCTTCGACACCGGCGGCACTTCGCTGAAGCCCGGCGCCGGCATGGAGGCGATGAAGGGCGACATGGGCGGCGCGGCCTGCGTGACCGGCCTGATGGCGGCGCTGGCCGGGCGCAAGGCCAAGGTCAACGCCGTCGGCGTGATCGGCCTGGTGGAGAACATGCCCGACGGCAGGGCCCAGCGCCCGGGCGACGTGGTGACCTCGATGTCCGGCCAGACCATTGCGGTGCACAACACCGACGCCGAGGGCCGGCTCGTCCTGGCCGATGCCCTGTGGTACACCCAGGACGAGTTCAAGCCGCAGCTCATGATCAACCTGGCGACGCTGACCGGCGCCATTCTGGTGGCGCTCGGCAAGGAGTACGCCGGGCTGTTTTCCAACAACGACGAGCTGAGCGAACGCCTGGCCGAGGCCGGCGCCAAGACCGGCGAGCGCGTCTGGCGCATGCCGCTCGACCCGGCCTACGACAAGCTGCTCGACGACGACACCGCCGACATGAAGAACATCGGTGGGCGCTACGCCGGTTCGATCACCGCCGCCCAGTTCCTGCAGCGCTTCGTCAACGACTGCCCCTGGGCACATCTGGATGTGGCCGGCACGGCGATGGATTCAAAGAAGACCGCCATCAGCCAGTCCTGGGCCTCCGGCTGGGGCGTCCGCCTGCTCGATCGGCTGGTGGCGGATCATTACGAGTAGATGATTGATGGCGCAGTGTTTGACAATCCATCGATTCCCTCCCCTAGAAAAGGGGAGGGATAGGGTGGGGATTGATGGCGGTGCCACACATGTGTGCGCAAGCGTGTTGCACTGCCATCAACCCCCATCCCGACCCCCGTTCAAGCCGGGGGCAGGCTCTTCCCCCTTTCTGGGGGAAGGAGAACCTGCATCGATGCGGGGTGTCACATGACCGAAGTCCTGTTCTACCACCTCGAGCGCCAGCCGCTGGAGCAGGTGTTGCCGCTTTTGCTGCAGAAAACTCTGGAGCGCGGCTGGACGGCGGTGGTGGAGACCGGCAATGCCGAGCGTGTCGAGGCGCTGAGCACCGGCATCTGGACCTGGCGCGACGAGGCCTTCGTGCCGCACGGCACCGCCAAGGACGGCAATGCGGAGATGCAACCGGTGTGGCTGACCGACAGCGATGAGACACCGAACGGCGCCAACGTGCGGTTCTATGTCGACGGCGCCAAACTTGGCGACATCGACGGGCTGGAGCGTGCCATCTACATGATCGACGGGCGTGACGCTGAAGCCGTTGAGGCCGCGCGCGGCGAGTGGAAGGCGGTGAAGGACGCCGGCCACGAGGTAACGTACTGGCAGCAGGAGGCCGACGGGCGATGGCAGAAAAAGGCGTGAGTTTTGCCGAACGCCGCCAGAAGGCGCGCGAGCGGGCCGGCAGATTGCAGGCGCAATTCGAGCAAAGCGGCGACAAGCAGGGCTGGTTCGATGCGCTCTACGAGGCCGCGGGCGACGACCCGGCGCAGGTGCCGTGGGCCGACCTGGAACCGCACCCCGGGCTGGCCGAGTGGATCGGCAAATCGGGCGCCCTGCATGAGGGCCGGGCGATCGATATCGGCTGCGGCCTGGGCGACAATGCCGAGGCGCTGAGCGATGCCGGCTATGACGTGACGGCGTTCGACCTGTCCGACAAGGCGGTCGCCTGGGCGCGCCAGCGTTTCGCCAACAGCCGGGTGGATTACTACGCCGCCGACCTGTTCAACCTGCCGGAAGGCTGGAGCAACATGTTCGACCTGGTGCATGAGTGCTACACGATCCAGGCCCTGACCGGCGAATTGCGCCACAAGGCGTTTGCCGCCATCGCCGCACTGGTCAGGCCGGGCGGCAGGCTGCTGGTCATCTGCCGCTCCCGGCCCGATGACGTTGAGCCGGACGGCCCGCCCTGGCCGCTGTCCAAGCGCGAGCTGGCGGGGTTTGTCGATGCCGGCTTGCGTGAATTGCAGGTCGAAGCCTTCGACGTGGTCGAACCCGACCGCACCATTCCGCACTTGCGCGCCCTTTTCATCAGGGACTGACACCATGACCGACAAACCCCGCTACCGTCTCCTCACCGGCCCCGACGACCACGCCTTCTGCGTCCGCGTCTCCGAGGCTCTGGATCAAGGCTACGAGCTTTACGGATCCCCCGCCATCACCCACGACGGCGAACGGTCGATCGTCGCGCAGGCGGTGGTGTTGCGGCGGGGGTAGGGGAAACAGGCTGAAGCTTGCGATCAGCTTTCGTCCGGCATCGCCGATGGGCCGTTCTTGCCCCATTGCAACTATTTGATGCAGTGCCGCGAACGATGGTTCGGAGCCCAAAGCGGTAGCAATATCATGCCGGAACCGATACGCTTCTTGTTGCCAGAGAAGAACCCGAATGGTGGTATGATGAGTGGCTTTTACAATGAAGAGATGGCGGCCCAGCAAGAGCGCATGGCACGCACCAAGGATATGGTGCACCAACGCTCGGAGCAAATGCGCGTTCTATCGCCAAGGACCGGTGAGCACATTTTGGAACTTGGGTCTGGCAATGGAATTTTCGCGCGTGAGTTAGTCAATTGCCTAGGTTCGAGCGGCCGCGTGGTTGGACTTGATTCCTCGGAAGCGATCAATGGGATGGCACAACATTTTTGCCCGCAGGGTGAATTTGTTTTGGGTGACGCTCAGTCCTTACCATTTGAAGATGCGACCTTTGATGCCGTAGTTGCAGCGCAACTGTTCTGCTTTTTGGAGGATGTTGATCAGGCTTTAAGAGAAGCATTTCGCGTGCTCAAACGCGGAGGGCGCATCGTCATTTTGGACACTGATTGGGACACACTTGTTTGGCGGAACAACACCCCTGACTTGATGGCGCGGATGTTGAATGCCTACAAGGCGGTTTACGCTGACGCCCATTTGCCAAAATCACTGCGGCAACGACTTATTCGGTCGGGTTTCTCGGATATCAATTCGGAAAGCTTTGTCGTCCTGAACACTGACTTTGGAGACGATACATATGCAAAGCAAACCGCGGGGTTTGCCACAGCAATCATGCAGGGATCGCCAGAGTTCAGTTCTGAGGACCAAATGAACTGGCTGGAAGACCAAAAACTACTGGACCAAAGCGAAGGGTTTTTCTTTTCGCTCAACCGCTACATTTTCAGCGGAGGAAAATGATCTTGGCGAAAGCCGGCTTCGTCCGCATAGCCGACAATCGGGGCCAACTCTGCTGCGCCAAATGTCGGGCTCAATGCACGGGTGGCTCTGGCAGAAACGGCACCAACGCCACCGACTGCACAGCTACGAACACCGCAGACGCCGCGACATGAGCCTCTGGCGCATTGGCCGCTGCCCGGCGCATCCAGCTACAGGCCGATGATGGCGCCGATGGTGTATTGGCAGGTGTGGGCTATGGCTAAGGTGGAGTTGGAGTCGCTGAGTCTGCCCCGGACGTGATCCGGGGTCGGGATGGGGGTGGATGGCGGTGCCGCCGGCATCTGGGTTCATGTGGGGCACTGGGGTCAATCCCCACCCTGACCCTCCCCTTTTCTAGGGGAGGGAATGGCCGGAGCCAACCTGAAGTCATGTCGGAGCTTGTTGGGGTGCATGCAACTATCCAATACAATTGAAGAAATGTGCTTTCACCCAATGTTAAACCGGACAGCAGCGGGTCAAACCCGGGGACGGCAGAAACAATGTACAAATCCACGTGCGATAACCCTCTCCATTCTTTAGGGAGGGAACTGTTTGTTTGCGGCGCGGGGGAGGGCACAGAGGTAGTGTCCAGAGTCTTTCGCACTTTTTGTCATGCGACGGCGGTTCCTTGGGGTTGGTTTTTCATTGCAGTCAGCGGGTCCATGTTCATGTAGCGCCTCGTTGACCACTGGGTTCCAGCAATGTGTCTCAACCTGGCTGCAGCCAGGTTGAGACAGGATTGTCCGTCCGGGAAAGCCCCGACCACCCTGGTTCGCCGTCTGATCTCGCGCATCAGCCGCTCCAGCGGATTGTTGGTGCGCAACTTGATCCAGTGACTGTCCGGGAACGCATAGAAGGTCAGCGTCTCGCCAATCTTGTCCTCAACCAGCTCTGCCGCCTTGCCCATGCGCTGGCGGCGCAGCTCGGCCGCGACCGCTTCGGCCTTGTCGGTGGCCGCCTGCCGGTTCTCCTGGGCATGGATGGCCTTCAGCATGTGGCTCACCTGGCGCATCTTGCCTGCCGGCACATGACTGAAGACATTGCGATAGAAATGCACCATGCAGCGCTGCCACCGGGTCTCGGGCAGATAGTCGGCAACGCTCTCCACCAGGCCACGACAGGCGTCTGATACCACCAGCTCCACACCATTCAGGCCCCGGTCCACCAGATGGCGCAGGAACGACGACCATCCGGACTTGTCCTCCTTGGCCCCCTCGCAGATGCCCAGAACCTCGCGATAGCCATCCGAGGTCACGCCAATCGCCACCAGCAGCGAGACGTTGCGCACCTCACCGGCCCATGAGCGCTTCATCACGATACCATCGAGAAAGACATACGGATGTGAGCCCTCAATCGGCTTGTGGCGCCATTCCTCGATCTTGGCATAGATCTTCTTGTTGAGGTTCGACACCGTCGACGGGCTCACCCGCGTGCCCCACAGCGCCTCGGTGATGTCTTCGACCCGGCGCACCGAAACACCCGCCAGATACATCTCGATCAAAGCTTCCTCGACGCTGCTCTCGCGGCGCTGGTAGCGTTCTATGATCGCCGTCTCGAATGTTTGTCGCCGCAGCTTCGGCACCTTCAGCTTGACCGCGCCGGCCTTGGTGTGAAGCGACCGGTCGTAGCTGCCAGCGCGTGTGTCGGTCCGAGCCTCACTGCGCTCATACCGGCCAGCCCCGCACAACCGGTCGGCCTCGGCATCCAGCATCGCATTCAAGGCTTCTTCAACCGTGCCGCGCACCATCTCGCCAAGGTGATCGCGTATCCGCGCCTCGTCGATCTGGATCACCTGACCCATCGCCTTGGTCTCCGTATCATCACTCATCGTCTCGCTCCTCTCACTCAGTGTGAAAGGAACCACCGCATCAGGCAAATGTGCGAAAGACTCTCTACGTTATCGGCACAGATTCAACAACTACGCCCGATGCCCTAAACAGGCTATAGACTGGGGCATGTCACAGCCGTTGCCGCACAATCCGGACACCGACGGGCTGCCGAGGACGGCCTTGGCGCGGGGCGTCGGGCGGTATGTTGGTTCAACCCGGCCGATGTTCCTGTCGGCGTCCGTGTTGCCGGTGCTGGTCGGATCGGCCTGGGGGTGGCGGGCGGCGGGGGGCTTCGATTGGCTTGTCTTCCTCATCGCGCTCGCGGCCGTTGCCCTGATCCATGCCGGCGCCAATGTGGCCAACGACGTGGCCGACGATCGCTCCGGCACGGACCGGGTGAACGAACATCGCATCCATCCCTTCACCGGCGGCTCGCGCTTCATTCAGGACGGGATCCTGACGGCCGGGGAGATGACCTCGTGGGCCGCCGTTCTGTTTGCAGCCGGCATTGCCCTGGGGCTGGTTCTGGTGCTGCTCAAGGGCCCCTGGGTGCTGGTTTTTGGGGTTGTGGGCGTTGCGATCGGCCTGGCCTATTCGTTGCCGCCAGTCGCGCTGAATGCACGCGGACTGGGCGAAGCCGCCGTGGCGGTCGCGTTCGGCGTGCTGCCGGTGGCCGGCGGCTTCTGGTTGCAGGCAGGCCATGTGACCGGCGCCTGCGTGCTGGTTTCGCTTGCGGTGAGCCTGTGGGTCATGGCCATTCTGATCATCAACGAAATACCCGACATCGCCGCTGACGAAACCGCCGGCAAGCGCACGCTGGTGGTTCGGCTTGGGCCCGGCGCCAGCGGTTGGCTCTATCTGGCGGTGCAGGCGGCCGCTTTTCTCACGCTCGTTCTTGCCGCCTTTGCCGGTGCCATCGGCTGGGTGGGCCTGCTCCTTCCAGCGGCCCTGCTGGCGTTGGCGGCGTGGACGGCACGCACGCTCAACACATCCCGCGACAGCCTCCGGCGCGGGATCGTGGCGACCCTGGTCATCCACGCCTTGGGCTCGGTATGGCTCGCGGCACTCGCGCTTGCCGCAGCCTGATACTCAACAGACCCCAGGGTCGAGCCTCCTGCGCTGACGGAAACCCGTTGTCATACCAGCGCGGTACAACAGTCAGAAAAGCGAACGCCGGTACCGCCGGCACTAGTCGCTCAGGCTTGAAACGTAGGTGCGCAGGGCTTGCAGGGTTGCGGTTTTCTGTGCGTGACCGGGAACCTGATCGTTCGGCATGCCGGCCTGGAGTTTCATGTAGGCATCCTCCGAGCCCTGCGGCAGAGTGTGGGCGATGCCCTGGTGGCAGTCGATGCAGGTCTTGCCGCCGTCGATGGCCTCCTGGTGCGCCTTGCCGGAGCGGGTTTCCTGGCGGGTGAAATCCATCGATTCGAAGTCGTGGCAGTTGCGGCACTCGCGGCTGTCGGTCGCCTTCATTTCCTTCCACACGTTTGCCGCCAGCTTCAGGCGCTTGGCGTTGAATTTCTCCGGCGTGGAGACCGAGCCGGCGAAGTGGTGGAACAGTTCGTTCGAGGCGATGATCTTGCGCTTGACCTTGTGGAACCACTCCTTGGGCACATGGCAGTCCGGGCAGGTGGCACGCACGCCGGAGCGGTTGTTGTAGTGGACGGTTTCCTTGTACTCGACGTAGACGTTTTCCTCCATCTCGTGACACGAGATGCAGAACGCCTCGGAGTTGGTGGCTTCCATCGCCCAGTTGAAGCCGCCCCAGAAGATGATGCCGGCCAGGCCGCCGATGATCAGCAGCGCGCCGAGCGAATAGGCGCTGGTCGGCCGCCACAGGGCAGTCCATACGCGGCGAACGAATCCGGCGGATTTTTCCGGGCTGGTGCCTTGGTCGTTATTGCTCATTTCAGGGTCTCTTTTCTATCCCGGTTGCACTCAGCGGTTCGAAGACGGCTGGAAGACGTTCTCGACCAGCGGGTCGACGCCGACCTGCGGCACGTGGCACTGGTTGCAGAACCAGCGGGTGCCGGCGATCTCGTCGCCCTGGCGGCCTTCGCGGTCGAGGTAGTGGGTCATGGACAATGTCGGGGCGTTCTTGGCGCCGGCGTTGGTCCAGTCATGGCAGCCGAGGCACTGGTTGACGCGCTTGTCGATCTGGTACTGGTCGATGGCGTGCGGGATGAGCGGCGGCTGCTGGCGGTAGGCCCGGGTGAAGCGCTGCTTGTCCTGCTTGGCCAGTTGCTCGATCGGCCTGGGCTCATCGATCTGGACGCCGCGGAGGGATTTCACGCCGCCATTGTCCTGGGCGAACGATAATCCTGCCACCATCATGACGGCCGCTGCCGAAGCGGCGGCAATGGCGATGAGTTTCTTCATGACATGTCTCCTTGCTGAACCCAGCCGGTCTTGCCGGAACGGATGATCTGGTTTGCCGGTGTCGCCCCGTCCGGGGCGATGCGGTGGTTGAAACGATGGGTGAAATGAAAAACGTCTTCCGGGCACACGTCGATGCAGCGGCCGCAGGCCGAGCAGTCGCGGGCCAGGATGAGCGGGGTGTCGCCGCCCTTGCCGCGCAGGGCAGGGGTGATGACATGCGGCTCCGGGCACACGGCAAAGCAGTCCATGCAGTCATCGCACGCTGCCCGGTTGGCGGCGGAGATGCGCAGCAGGCTCTTTTCGTTGAGCAGGCCGTAGAACGCGCCGACCGGGCACAGGTGGCCGCACCAGCCGTGGCGCGAGACGAAGACGTCGAACAGGAAGACCGCGACGACAAACGCCCACGCCGCGCCCATGCCGAAGATCAGGCCGCGGTGGACCATGGACACCGGGTTGACGAACTCCCAGGCGATGGTGCCGGTGATGGCGGAGACGATCAGCGTTGTGGCGAGGATCCACAGCCGGGTGTGGCGCTTCGGCTGCCAGCCCTTTTGCAGGCCGAGCCGGTTGTGCAGCCAGCCGGCGGCATCGGTGACCGGGTTGATCGGGCACACCCATGAGCAATAGAGCCGGCCGCTGATGAGGGCATAGAACGCCGCGACGATCAGTGCGCCGGTAATGGCGGCCATCTCCGGCCAGTGCCCGGCTGCAAGGCCCTGCACGAGCACGTAAGGGTCAGTGAGCGGCAGGGTGTCGAAGGTCAGGCTCGAGGCCAGGTTGCCCTTGACCCACCAGATACCGAACCACGGGCCGATGAGGAAGACGGCCAGCACGGTGAGCTGGCTGAGACGGCGCAGGATGAGGAAGCGATGGGCGGCGAGCCAGCCCTTGGCGGCAACGGCTTCGGCGCCCGGTCTGAGCGTTGCTGAAGGCGTCATGGTTTGGCCTCCGGCAGCTTGAACGTCGGCTTGAAGGCACCGCCCGGATCGGGCGTGCGGTCGGGCAGGTCGATGATGTCGGGCACCAGCGCGCCGCCGGCCTTCTTCTTTTCCTCCCAGCCAAGCCGGTAGTGTTCGCCGAGCTGGCCGCGGGCCAGGCGCTTGGGCAGAACCTTGATCGCGGCCTCCGGCAGCACGCAGCTCTTTTCGCACTTGCCGCAACCGGTGCAGGCATCGGCATGCACCGTCGGTGCGAACAGCGCGTGGTGGCCGGAGCGGCGGTTGTGGGCTTCCTCAAGCGTGATCGCCTTGTCGATGACCGGGCAGACCCGGTAGCAGACATCACACCTGAGCCCGAGGAAGTTGAGGCAGTTTTCCTGATCGACCAGCACGGCGACACCCATGTCGGCATCGTCGATATCGGTCAGACCCTTGTCGAGCGCGCCGGTCGGACACGCGGCGACGCAGGGAATGTCGTCGCACATCTCGCACGGCACCGTGCGGGCGGTGAAATACGGTGTGCCGGTGGCAGCCGCGTTGGCGCCCAGTTCGGCCAGGCTCAGGGTGTCATAGGGACAGTCACGCACGCACAGGCCGCAGCGCACGCAGGCGGCCATGAAATCCTTTTCCGGCAGGGCGCCGGGCGGGCGCAGGGCATCGGCGGGCAGCTCGCGCGCATTTGCGGCATAGAACGACAACCCCATGCCGGCCAGCGCGCAGCCGCCGGCCAGCCGCGCGGCGTCGCCGATGAAGCGGCGCCGGTTGACGGCCTTTGGCTGTGCGTTGCGTGTGCCCGGCATGACGAGCGTACCCTCTCGCGTTGCCCGGCTAGGCTCTCACGACCTTGCAGGCGCACTTCTTGAAGTCGGTCTCCTTGGAGATCGGGCAGGTGGCATCAAGGGTCAACTTGTTGACCAACTGGCCTTCGTCGAACCACGGGAAGAACACCACGCCGCGCGGCATCTTGTTGCGGCCACGGGTCTCGACGCGGGTCGCAACTTCGCCGCGCCGGGTCGAGATGGTGATCTCCTGGCCGCGCCGCACGCCGCGTTCCTTGGCGTCTTCAGGGTGCATGTAGACCACGGCCTGCGGATAGGCCCGGTGCAGTTCCGGCACGCGCCGGGTCATCGAGCCGGAGTGCCAGTGCTCGAGCACGCGGCCGGTGACCAGCCACAGGTCGAACTCGTCGTCGGGAGACTCGGCCGGCGGCTCATAAGGCGCAAAGATGATGTTGGCCTTGCCGTCCGGCTTGCCGTAGAAGCGAATGCCTTCGCCGGCCGGCACATAGCTGTCATAGCCTTCGCGGAAGCGGTACAGCGTCTCCTTGCCGTCGATGACCGGCCAGCGCAGGCCGCGCGCCTTGTGATAGGTGTCGAAGTCAGCCAGGTCGTGCGCATGGCCGCGCCCGAACTCGGCGTATTCCTCGAACAGACCCTTCTGGACGTAAAAGCCGAAGTCCTCGGATTCGTGATTGCCGAAGCCTTCCGCCGTTTCCGAGACCGGGTACTTGTTGACCTTGCCGTTGGCGTACAACACCTCGAACAGGGTCTTGCCCCTCAGCTCCGGTTTCTTGGCCAGCAATTCCTCCGGCCAGACCTCGTCGGTGGTGAAGCGTTTGGAGAACTCCATGACCTGCCAGACATCCGACTTCGATTCGCCGGGAGCCGCCACCTGCTCGCGCCAGAATTGGGT
The DNA here is from genome assembly GCA_965216335.1 of Aestuariivirgaceae bacterium. GTDB lineage: Bacteria > Pseudomonadota > Alphaproteobacteria > Rhizobiales > Aestuariivirgaceae > JAHEJE01. The sequence goes on from OZ244154.1 coordinate 3,835,431, forward strand.
ACGGCGTTCGGCATTGCCGTAGGCGCCTTCCTTTTCCACCCACATGGCGGTCGGCAGGATCAGGTCGGCGGCAAGTGCCGTGACCGTCGGATAGGGATCGGACACGACGATGAAGTTTTCCGGATTGCGGTAGCCGGGCCAGGTTTCCTCGTTGATGTTGGGCGCGGCCTGCATGTTGTTGGTGCACTGGACCCAGTAGGCATTGAGCTTGCCGTCCTTCAGCATGCGGTTCTGCAATACGGCGTGGAAGCCGGGCTTGCCGGGGATGGTGCCTTCCGGGATGCCCCATTTCTCCTCGCAGATCTTGCGGTGGGCTTCCTTCATAACCACCATGTCGGCCGGCAGGCGGTGGGCGAAGGTGCCGACCTCGCGGGCGGTGCCGCAGGCCGACGGCTGGCCGGTGAGCGAGAACGGGCTGTTGCCGGGCTCGGAGATCTTGCCGGTCAGCAGATGCACGTTGTAGCACAGGCCGTTCACCCACGAGCCGCGGGTGTGCTGGTTGAAGCCCATGGTCCACAGCGACATGACCTTGCGGTCCGGGTCGGCATAGGCCTTGGCGAGCCTGAGCAGGGCGTCCTGCGGCACGCCGGACATCTCGGACACCTTCTCCAGGGTGTATTCGGCCACAGCGGCCTTGTAGTCGTCGAAGCTGACCTTGGTCAGCTTGCCGTGCTTTTTCTCATGCGCCGGGTTGGCGGCGTTCTTTTCACGCTCGTCGGTGGGCCTGAGGCCATAGCCGATGTCGGTCGCCGTCTTGGTGATGTTGACGTGCTTGTTGACGAAGTCCCAGTTCACCGCATCGTTCTCGATGATGTAGTTGGCGATGTAGTTGAGGATCGCCAGGTCGGTCTGCGGCTTGAACACCATGGCGTTGTCGGCCAACTCGAAGTTGCGGTTTTCGAAGGTCGAGAGCACGTGCACCTCGGCACCCGGCTTGGTCAGCCGCGTGTCGGTCAGGCGCGACCACAGGATCGGGTGCATCTCGGCCATGTTGGCGCCCCACAGCACGAAGGTATCGGCGTATTCCAGGTCGTCATAACAGCCCATCGGCTCGTCGATGCCGAAGGCGCGGATGAAGGCGGCAACGGCAGACGCCATGCAGTGGCGGGCGTTCGGGTCGATGTTGTTGGAGCGCAGGCCGGCCTTCATGAACTTGGCCGCGGCATAGCCCTCCCACACCGTCCACTGGCCGGAGCCGAACATGCCGACGGCGCTCGGGCCCTTGGCCTTGAGAGCGGCTTTCCACTTCTCGGCCATGATGTCGAAGGCCTCATCCCAGGAGACCGGCTCGAACTCGCCGTTCTTGTCGAACTTGCCGTCGGTCTTGCGCAACAGCGGGGTGGTGACGCGGTCCTGGCCGTACATGATCTTGGACAGGAAGTAGCCCTTGATGCAGTTGAGGCCGCGGTTGACCGGGGCATCCGGGTCGCCCTGGGTGGCCACTACGCGGCCGTCCTTGACGCCGACCAGCACCGAGCAGCCGGTGCCGCAGAACCGGCACGGCGCCTTGTCCCAGCGGATGTCTTCCTTGGTGTAGGCCAGCGCCGCGTTCGGGGCGGCGATGCCGGCAGCCGATGCGGTGGCAGCGACAGCGGAGGATTTCAGAAAGTCGCGGCGGGATTGCTTGACGGTCATGGATAGGGTCTCCCGTTTCAATGGCAAGCTGTTGTGGCCGGATGGCCGGTGTCTTCGGCCTCATCGGCCAGGTCTTCGAAACTGTGATAGGTGAGCGCCGCCGAAATGACGCCCGGCAGGCGGTGGATGGCCAGGATGGTGTCGGCGGCGGTCTTGCCGCCGGCGTCCTCGGCAGTGACGATCAGCCGGTCGCCCGGCGCACGCTGGTGCACCTCGACGCCGGGCAGTTCGGCAAGATCGCGCTCAATGCGGTCGATCGTGCCGGGCGAACAGTGAATGAGAACGCCGCAGATGTTCATTCGGCAGCCTCCGTGAGCCGGCCGGCCAGCTCGGTGAAGCGGATGGCATCGACGGGACAGACCCCGGCGCAGGCCCCGCAGCCGGTACAGGCCGCCTCGTCGATCAACGGTACGTCCCGGCACCCGGGCATGAGTTGAAAGCGGATGGCGCGCGGCTCGCAGGCATCGTTGCAGGCGCGGCAGGATACGCCCTTGAGCGAGAGGCACCTGCCAGCAATCTCGGCCGTCCAGGACCAGTCGCGGGCGCACGCCGCATCAAGTGCCCCGGTGGGACAGGCCGCGGTGCATTCGCCGCAGAAAGTGCATTCTCCCGCGCCGAGCGAGAAGTCCATCTGCGGTGCGCCATCTGCGATCTTGAGAATATGCTGCGGACAGGCATCGGAGCAGGCCCTGCACCCGTCACACCGGGCCAGGAATTCCACCTCCGGCCTGGCCTGCGGCGGCCGCAACATCGCTGCGTGGTTTGCTCGAGCCATCAACAACGCGCGCCGCGAAAACTGCCTGGCCATCGGCCTCTCCTGCTACACGAATTTCTTCTAGCAGACGGCTCAATCCGATGGCTTGATTTTGATCAAGACAATGGCGGTTCTGCACCGCATCAATTCAAAAAGTAGCGCAAGCTGACGGAGCAGGTGGCACAACCTATCAGCAGGTCCACCCTGCCGGTCAATCCAGCGCCTTCAAGGGCAGTTTGGTGGTGTACTTGATCTGCTCCATGGCGAAGGTCGAGCTGACGTCCTTGAGCTTGGCGGCGTTGATCAGCCTCTTGTAGAAGATGTCGTAGCCCTCCACATCCGGCACGACGACGCGCAGCAGGTAGTCGACCTGGCCGCTCATCCGGTAGAACTCCACCACCTCCGGCATGCCGGCCACGGCGCCGTCGAAGTGGTCGAGCCATTCCTGGCTGTGTTCGAGCGTCGTGATGGCCACGAATACGGTGACGTTGGCCCCGACTTTCTGCGGATCGAGCAGGGTCACACGGTCCAGAATGACCCCGTCATCCTCCAGGCGGCTGATCCGCTCGGCGCATGATTTTTCGTCCAGGCCGAGTTGCTCTGCCACATCCTTTGCGCCAAGCGTGGCATCGGCTTGCAGAAGTTCGAGGATTCTGGCGTCGGTTCTATCCATTTTTCTTGCTTCCGGTTTCTGATAACGGTTCGCTGGTCGCTGCAGGCTCGAACCTAGTTTAAGCATGCCGCAAAACATGTGAAACAGTTAAGTGCGATGAGCAGATCCACGACGGCACAGTTTGAAGCGGAGAGTGAGCGGGCGTGATCGAGATCGTCAGCCTAACACCCGAGTTCGCGATCGGTCCGCAGGTGACGGACGGGGATTTCGACACCGTGCGCGCGGCCGGCTTTGCATCGGTGCTGAACGCCCGGCCGGACGGCGAGACCGGGGATTATCTGCGCGCACCGGATGCCGAGCGGCTGGCACGCGCCTGCGGCCTGTCCTACGCCCACAGCCCGACCGAGAACCACGCGATCTTCGAACCGGATGTCATCGACCGGTTCGAGCACGCCCTGGCAGAACTGCCGAAGCCGATCTTCGCCCACTGCAAGACCGGCACGCGCACCGCGATCCTGTGGGCTCTGGTGGCAGCCCGGCACCGCGCCGTCGAGGACGTCATTGCCACGCTGCGGGCCGCCGGCCAGGACCTGGATTTCCTTGAGCAGGAACTCCGCGACAGTGCCGCCGCTGCCCGCAGCTCACCGCTGCATCTGAAGGAAGATGCCCTGCTCAGCCTGAGCCGGTCCCGCCTGCTGGGCGGCGGCAACACAGGCCCGGACAAGGCGTAGACGCCAATCTCAACCGCCGGGCGGCTTCAGCAGATACCACGCCAGCGCCGCCGTCTGGATGGCCAGAAACACGGCAAACGCCACGACGTAGGCTTCCGGGGCATAGCCGCCGTCCGCCGTCTCCGGCCACAGGCCGATGATGGCGCCGATCAGGTATTGGCAGGCAAACGCCATGGTGAAGACCAGGACGTTCAGTGCGGCGTTGGCGCGGCCGGCCAGGGCGGCACCGAAGTGGCTGGCCATCCACGGATAGGCGAGGATGCCCGCCTGGCCGAACATGCCGAAAACGAACCAGGCCGGTCCGGTCGGAACGGGGAAATGGAAGGCAACAACGGCCATCGACAGGAGATAGAGGGCGATGAAGCCGGTCATCACCGTGAGCAGGCCGATGCCGCGCCGGCCCAGCCAGTCGGCAACGGCGCCGCTGGTCAGGGTGCCGACCAGGAAGCCGATGGCGATCAGACCGAGATAGCGGGCCACACCGTCCTGGTCGAGCCCGGCTATATCGCGCAGCCAGGGGGCGGCCCACAGGGTCTGGATGCCGATGTGGGTGCCGCAGGTGGTGGCGATCAGCGGGGCGATGCGCCAGAACACCGGGCTCTTGTAGATGCCGGCAAGGGCGAGGAGTTGGTCCTTCAAGCCTGGCGTGGTGCCGCTCGCGGCCTGCTGCGGCACCAGCGCCAGGATCAGCCCGGCGACCAGCACCGTGACCCCGGCCAGTCCGAAGAACATGCCGCGCCACCCGAACGCCTGCGACGCCGCCTCGGCGGGCACCGTCGCCACCAGCATGCCGAGGCCGCCGGCGGCCATGATGACCGCGTTGGCCAGCGCCCGGCGCGCCACGGGCACCCACTGGGCCACCGCCTTGAACCCGGCCATCAGCCCGCCGGCGCAGCCGACGCCGATCAGCATGCGCCCGAAACTCAGGCCCGCCGCGCCGGGCGCCATGGCGAAGATCACCGCACCCACCGCGGTCAGCGCCAGCAGGCCGGCCTGCACCCGGCCCGGACCGAACCGGTCGAGCAGCACGCCGAGCGGCAATTGAAAACCGGCAAAGCCCAGGAGATAGGCGGCGGTGAGCAGGCCGAGCGCACCGGGGCCGAGGCCGAGATCGGCCACCAGATCGTCGGCGACGACGGCGTTCACCGCCCGGTACAGGTAGGACAGGAAGTATCCAAGCGCGAACGGCCCCAGCACGCAGACGGTGAGCCGGCCAAGGCGAAGGTGCGGCGTCGCGGCTGTATCAGTCATAGAGCATGCCGGACATCCCGTCTGCGATCGGTTCGGTCCCGTGCACCTTGCCGATCACGCTGCCCGGCCAGGCGATGCGCTCCGAGGTGTGGGCGAAGAACCGGCCGGCGGCTCGGGTCGTGACGGTGGCCGGCGGCTGGTCGTGTCCGCATAGCGGGTCGACAATCTCGGCGATTACGTCGCCGGGTGAGACCATGGCGCCAAGCGGTTGCCGGAACATGACAATTCCGGAAGCGGGCGAGCGCAGGATGTCGGTGGCGGAAAAGTCGGCGGCGATGCCGTCGAAGGCCGGAACGTCCGGTGCGTCCCCGGCAATGACGCCGCGTACCGTCAGGAAGTCGAACAGGGCCAAGGCGTCGCGCTCGGCGTACTCGGCCCTGGTGTCGCGCTCGCCGCGCAACTCGACCACCGTTGTAAAGGGCAGCGCGATATCGTGCCCTGCCGCCCGTGCCGCGATGTAAGGGGCCGCGCAGGTCTCCTCGAACGGATTGTCGCCCGAGCCGCGCGCGAACATCACCACCGGCGCGCCGAGCAGGCCGGCCAGATCGGCGGCAGCCGGCCAATGGTCCGGGTCGAGATAGAGATGCAGCTCGGCTTCGGAATCCGTGTGCAGGTCGAGCACGATATCGGCACCGCAGGCCAGCTTCTGCAACTTAAGCTGCAATGCCGTGGCCTCGTCGCGCGGCACAATCTCATCGAGGCTGGCGCGGATGGCGTGTTCAATATCTTCGCCGGTTTCGAGTCGCGCCACAACGGCTTGCGAGACATCGTTGAAGCCGCGGTTGAAGTTCTGCCCCGAAGCGCCGAAGTTGCGGCCCATCAGGCGCTGCGCCTGGACATTCGCCGCGCCGACCGGATTGGCCAGCGGAACGACGACGATCTCGCCGCCGATCCGCCCGGCCTCGTCCGCCGCGATCAGCTCCCGGAGCAGCCGCGAGGCGACCAGGTTGGCCGGCAGTTCGTCGGCATGGATGCCAGCCTGGATGTACACCCTCTGCCGCGCCCCCGGCGTGCCGAGCCGGTGCACGGCAAGGTGGCGCACGGTGCCGGGGCTGTAGCCGGTCAGCTCGATGGTCTCGGTGCGGTGCATGGCAGGCCTCCCTTGGCAAGGCGGCGACCATAGCAGCGGTCTGCGGACGAGGGAACAGTCGCCGGCGCCGTACCGGTCCGCCCACCCCTCTCCCTAACCCTCTCCCGCGAGGGGAGGGGACCGTTTGGTGGACAAGGGCCCTCTTACCCCGGTCCCCCGCGAACGGGGCAGGGTTATCGCATGTGAGAGTGCGGCAGTATCGGCGGCTGCACAATCTTGCCTTCCTCTGGTCAAGTCCACTGCCCTCCAGTTTAACATTGGGTGAAAGCACATTTCTTCCATTGTATTGGATAGTTGCAAGCACCCCAACAAGCTCCGACATGATTTCAGGTTGGCTCCGGGCCATTCCCTCCCCTAGAAAAGGGGAGGGTTAGGGTGGGGATTGATGGCGGTTCAAGGGATTGAAATCGTTGCCGAATTGCACCGCCATCAACCCCCATCCCGACCCCCGTTCAAGCCGGGGGCAGGCTCTTCCCCCTTTCTGGGGGAAGGAGCATTCATCGCTAAACCGGACAGCAGTGGGTCAAGCCCGAGGAAGGCAGAAAACAAAGTTCAAGTCCATATGCAATAGCTCTGCGCTAACGGGGAAGGTTGGAGAGAGGGGAGGGCGGCTTGGCAGGGCGGCTGTTGTGTGTACAATCCCGGCAACGTCACGACAGCACAGGAAGGCCGGAATGTCCGAATTCGAACCGCAAACCGCATTGATCGTCGGGGCAGGGTCGGGATTGTCGGCCTCCGTGGCGCGGCTGTTTGCCCGCGAGGGGTTGCACGTGTCGCTGGCGGCGCGCAATACGGCCAAGTTGCAGGACCTGTGCGCCGAGATCGGCGGCGAGGCCTACGAGTGCGATGCCAGCGATGCTCAGCAGGTCGATGTGCTGTTCGCCAATCTCATCCGCGACAAGGGCGCGCCCGACGTGGTGGTCTACAACCCCTCGGCGCGGGTGCGCGGGCCGGTCGGCGATCTCGACCCGGAGGATGTCAGGCGGGCGCTGATGGTGACCGCATATGGCGGTTTTCTGGTCGCCCAGCAGGCCTCGCGGCATATGGTCAACAAGGCCGGCGGGGTGATCCTGTTCACCGGCGCCTCGGCCTCGGTCAAGGGCTATGCCATGTCGGCGCCGTTCGCCATGGGCAAGTTCGCCCTGCGCGGCCTGGCCCAGTCGATGGCCCGCGAGCTGCAGCCCAAGGGCGTGCACGTGGCGCATATTAACATCGACGGCGGCATCGAGAACCCCCAACGCGAAGGCCGGGTTGCGCCGAAAGACCGCCCGGACTCGATGCTCGACCCGGACGCCATCGCCGAAACCTACCTGCACCTGGTGCGCCAGCACCGCTCGGCCTGGACCTTCGAGCTGGAGCTGCGGCCGTGGCTGGAGACGTTTTGAGGGGTGCACCCGGTACAGCCAGCTATCCTCACCCTTGTGGGGAGGGTTATCGCATATGCCAGTGATGATAATCGATTAGCAGCATAACCTTGCCTTCCTCGGGCTTGACCCACTGCTGTCCGGTTTAACATTGGGTGAAAGCACATTTCTTCCATTGTATTGGATAGTTGCATGCACCCCAACAAGCTCCGACCTGATTTCAGGTTGGCTCTCGGGCATTCCCTCCCCTAGAAAAGGGGAGGGTTAGGGTGGGGATTGATGGCGGTGCAAAGGATTGAAATCGTTGCCGAATTGCACCGCCATCAACCCCCATCCCGACCCCCGTTCAAGCCGGGGGCAGGCTCTTCCCCCTTTCTGGGGGAAGGAGCATTCATCGCTAAACCGGACAGCAGTGGGTCAAGCCCGAGGATCCAAAAAAGCCACTTGCGCCGAATTCGCTGCACTCTGGATCCTCGGGTCAAGCCCGAGGAAGGCAGAAAACAAAGTTCAAATCCATATGCGATAGTCCTGCACTTGTGGGGAGGGCTAGGGTGGGGAGCAGCAATGCAATAGACATTGGCCTTGCCGGTTTGCACGGCCGAAACCCCACCCGGTCAACGCTTGCGCGTTGCCCACCCTCGGTAGTGTCCAGAGTCTTTCGCACTTTTTGTCATGCGACGGCGGTTCCTTGGGGTTGGTTTTTCATTGCAGTCAGCGGGTCCATGTTCATGTAGCGCCTCGTTGACCACTGGGTTCCAGCAATGTGTCTCAACCTGGCTGCAGCCAGGTTGAGACAGGATTGTCCGTCCGGGAAAGCCCCGACCACCCTGGTTCGCCGTCTGATCTCGCGCATCAGCCGCTCCAGCGGATTGTTGGTGCGCAACTTGATCCAGTGGTAGTGTCCAGAGTCTTTCGCACTTTTTGTCATGCGACGGCGGTTCCTTGGGGTTGGTTTTTCATTGCAGTCAGCGGGTCCATGTTCATGTAGCGCCTCGTTGACCACTGGGTTCCAGCAATGTGTCTCAACCTGGCTGCAGCCAGGTTGAGACAGGATTGTCCGTCCGGGAAAGCCCCGACCACCCTGGTTCGCCGTCTGATCTCGCGCATCAGCCGCTCCAGCGGATTGTTGGTGCGCAACTTGATCCAGTGACTGTCCGGGAACGCATAGAAGGTCAGCGTCTCGCCAATCTTGTCCTCAACCAGCTCTGCCGCCTTGCCCATGCGCTGGCGGCGCAGCTCGGCCGCGACCGCTTCGGCCTTGTCGGTGGCCGCCTGCCGGTTCTCCTGGGCATGGATGGCCTTCAGCATGTGGCTCACCTGGCGCATCTTGCCTGCCGGCACATGACTGAAGACATTGCGATAGAAATGCACCATGCAGCGCTGCCACCGGGTCTCGGGCAGATAGTCGGCAACGCTCTCCACCAGGCCACGACAGGCGTCTGATACCACCAGCTCCACACCATTCAGGCCCCGGTCCACCAGATGGCGCAGGAACGACGACCATCCGGACTTGTCCTCCTTGGCCCCCTCGCAGATGCCCAGAACCTCGCGATAGCCATCCGAGGTCACGCCAATCGCCACCAGCAGCGAGACGTTGCGCACCTCACCGGCCCATGAGCGCTTCATCACGATACCATCGAGAAAGACATACGGATGTGAGCCCTCAATCGGCTTGTGGCGCCATTCCTCGATCTTGGCATAGATCTTCTTGTTGAGGTTCGACACCGTCGACGGGCTCACCCGCGTGCCCCACAGCGCCTCGGTGATGTCTTCGACCCGGCGCACCGAAACACCCGCCAGATACATCTCGATCAAAGCTTCCTCGACGCTGCTCTCGCGGCGCTGGTAGCGTTCTATGATCGCCGTCTCGAATGTTTGTCGCCGCAGCTTCGGCACCTTCAGCTTGACCGCGCCGGCCTTGGTGTGAAGCGACCGGTCGTAGCTGCCAGCGCGTGTGTCGGTCCGAGCCTCACTGCGCTCATACCGGCCAGCCCCGCACAACCGGTCGGCCTCGGCATCCAGCATCGCATTCAAGGCTTCTTCAACCGTGCCGCGCACCATCTCGCCAAGGTGATCGCGTATCCGCGCCTCGTCGATCTGGATCACCTGACCCATCGCCTTGGTCTCCGTATCATCACTCATCGTCTCGCTCCTCTCACTCAGTGTGAAAGGAACCACCGCATCAGGCAAATGTGCGAAAGACTCTCTACGTTATCCCACCCTCCCCACAGGGAGGGTTCTGGCTGTTCAGCGCACGTAGTGCATCTTCTTAAAACCGTGCCGCATCGCCGTGACCTCGCCAGCCAATGCCGCTAGGTCGGCATCCGGCGCCAGCGACTGGGCGATCAGGCTGGCGAGGGCCGGCATATCTTGCGCCGTCATGCCCCAGCGGACGATTTCCGGGGTGCCGAAGCGCAGGCCGTTCATGTCGCCATCGACCGGGGCGATCGGCAGGCCGATGCCGCAGGTCAGGGTGTTGGCCCGGCGCAGCCGCTTGGCGGCTGCCTGACCGCCGCCGAAGCCTTTTGCTTCAAGCGCGAACTGGTGGGAGGTGGTGAAGCTGTTGCCAACCTTGAACACCGGCAAGCCTTCCTCGGCAAGCGCACTGGCGAGTGCGGCGGCGGTTTGCGTCATGGCCTCGGCGTAGGCCGCGCCGCATTCGCGCCAGTCGAGCATGGTAAGCGCCAGGGCAGCCGACTTGGCGGCATCGAAATTGGCCGTCAGGCCGGGAAACGCGATGGCATCGAGCCGTTCGGCGATGTCGGCCTCGTTGGTGACGATCAGCCCGCCGGCCGGACCGCCGAGGCTTTTGTAGGTGCTCATGCCCATCAGATGGGCACCCTCTGCAAGCGGCTGCTGCCAGGCCCCGCCGGCGATCATGCCGCACAGGTGCGCGGCATCGAACAGCACCTTGGCGCCGACGCTGTCGGCGATGGCGCGGATGTCGGCGATCGGGTGCGGCGCCAGGTTGAGGCTGCCGCCGATGGTGATCAGCTTCGGCCTGACGGTCCGGGCTAGGTCCACGAGCCCGCCGACGTCCACCGTGTAGCCGTCCGGATTGACCGGGGCAGGGTGGATGTCGAGGCCGTAGAGCCCGGCGCAACCCGCCCCGTGATGGGTGACATGGCCGCCGATCTCGGCGGGTGGGGCGATGATGCTGTCGCCCGGTTGGCAGGTCGCCATGAAGGCATAGAGGTTGCACAGCGCGCCCGACGCGACGCGGATTTCGGCATACTTCGCGCCGAACACCTCCGCGGCCAGTTCCGCCGCGATCACCTCGATCTGCTCGATGGCCTCCAGTCCCATCTCGTACTTGTCGCCCGGATAGCCGAGCGACGGGCGCGAACCCAGACCCGAGGCCAGCACCGCCTCGGCCTTGGGGTTCATGACGTTTGTGGCCGGGTTGAGGTTGATGCAGTCGCGCTCGTGGATATCGCGGTTTTCTTCGACCAGACGTGCGATGTCGGCATCGACGTCATCGCTGCCGGCGGTCGCGGTTCGTTCGGCGATCGACTGGATGTAGGCCTCGCACGCGGCGGGCACCCAGGGACGGTTGGCAAGGGCGGACATGAAAACGCTCCCAGTCTGGTGGTGACTGGGAGCGCTCTAACAAGGCCGCTGGGGATGGTGCAAGGAGAAAGCGGCTCGGGGGATTTCGTCAGACCGGGTAGCGCAGGTTTTGCTGGCGCGGCCGCCCGGCAGGATAGGGCTGGGTGATTTCGCTGTCAGCGACGATCCGGGCGCCGAATTCGCCGGCCCGGCGCCAGGTCATCTCACAGGCCTGGGCGTGCTGCTGGCCATCGTTGCCGGTACGCATCAGGATGAAACTGCGGGGCACCATGTGGGCCTCGTCCATGACCATGCGCAGGCCGGTTGACGACTGGTTGCGGATGCGGCCGGCCATGGTGGACATACCATTGCCGAGAACCACCTGGCCGCCTTTCAGGCAGCGCAAACGTGCCTCTCTGCGTCGCTCTTGTGTGTGCTGTCTGGTCGTCATGAGCTTGTTTGTCCGCACGATGTTGACGTGTTTAAGGGACTCTAAACAGGTTACCTGAAATTACCAGAAAATTGGCGCAATATGCTGAACGGACAAGGTTAAAGCTGAGCGTCTGAACTGTTTGGTCAGAATCTCAGTACGCGCAGCCAGCGCGCGACGTCGAGCAGGCTGACGATGGCGGCCGCGACATAGGTGAAGGCCGCCGCCTTGAGCACCTGGCGGGCCGCCGGCAGGTCGCGCTTGTCGAGGTAACCGCCCCTGTCGAGAATCGGCAAGGCGCGGCCGAAGCTGGCATTGAACTCGACCGGCAGGGTGACCGCGTGGATAACCACGGTCGAGGCCATGATGGCGAGCCCGGCCAGCACCTCCATGAGAAACAGCGACGGCGCCCGCGAGATGATGCCGATCACCGGCGCGGCGATCAGCAGGAACGACCCGACCTTCTCGATGCGGTGGGTCAGGCCGGCCAGGCGGGTGCGCAGATGCAGCGCCGTGTAGCCGTCGGCATCCTGCAGGGCGTGCGAGACCTCATGGGCGGCAATGGCGACGGCGGACAGCGAGCGGCCATTATAGTTCGGCTCGCTCAGCCGCACCGCCTTGTCGACAGGTGAGTAATGATCGCCCGCCGGCACCATCTCGACGGCAACGCTGTCCAGCCCGGCCTCGTCCAGCAGATGCCGCGCCAGCTCGCCGCCGGTGCCGGGAAAGTCGGCCCTGTCCCCCGAATGCCGCGCAATAACCGCCTTGATCCACATCTGCGGACCGAAGATCAGGGCAACAAGAGCGATAGTGCCGAGAACGTAGAGCATGGGGGATATATGAGGATTGGACGATGTCGGTGCAACTGCTGCGCTCACCCAGCCGGCTGATTGCGTCTCAGCCTCAGAATGCCGCGCAGGTTCATCAGACTGGGGTAGCGTCCATGAAGGAACGTGCCAGCCAAACCAGTTGCATCATCACACGGGATAGCGCCGGATGATCGTTGTGCCAACCTCGTCTCCAGACGGTTCGGCGCGTTTCATTCGGTGCGCGATACCCTGTGACACAGACAGAATCCGGACGCCGAAACGTTCGCGCCGGCGCCAGGCGACACGGCATTGCAGGGTCTGGTCCTCCCGGTCGCGCAGCAACACGAAGCGTTCCGGCACCAGCATTGTCTGGCTGTTCCTCAACTGCAGCCCGCTTGCCGACTCGCTGGTGATAAAGGACGTCAGCGTAGATGTTCGGTTGGCCAGCACAATCCGCCCGCCCTTCAGGCAGCGGCGGCGATTCTCGCGTCGTCTTTCGTGCAGCCAGCTGATCTTGCTCATGATGGGTCTCCAGTTGTGGCCCCGGGGAGCTTCGGCTTCTCTGTCTATGGGGTAGTGCCGACCCGGAGATGCGGTTGACATTGGTTAACCGAAAGTAAACCGGTTGGCGCAAATTGGTATCTTGAATGTAGATTATGGTGAACGTTGCAGGTCTCGGTGATGGCGCGCCGCCCTGCAACCTCGACATTGGTGCCGGATAACCGGCGTTCGCAGTAACCGGGCAGGCGGGAAAAGCAATGAAATCCAGACAGCTGGCGCCAAGGGTGGGGGCAGACCCCGCAATACACGACACAACAAGGTTTGTCGTCATCGCCGGACTTGTTCCGGCAATCCAGGGCCGCTGGTATCATGCAGCGGCCAGCAACTCACCAAACACTTCGGTAAACCGCAGGAAGTCCGTTTCCTCAATCACCAATGGCGGGTCGATGCGAAACATTCCACCCCTGTTGCACACGATATACCCCCGTTCGAGCAGTTGTTCATAAATCCTGTCACCGACATTCTTTTCCTGGAACTCCACTGCAAACATCAATCCGCGGCCACGCACTTCGACAATGTGCTTGCTGTCGTTGAGGGCTTTCAGTGCCGCCAGAAACGTTTCACCCAACGCGGCAGCCCTGGAGATGAGCTGTTCGTCAGCCAGCACTGCAATCACTTCAGCGGCGATCGCCGCGCCCAGCGGGTCGTTCTGGTGGGACTGCATATATTTGAATGTCCCATCATCCAGTTTCCCGGCTGTCTCATTGTTGATGGCCAGTGCACTAACCGGATAGCCGTTGCCAAGGCCCTTTCCGATGCAAACCAGATCGGGGATGACCGGGTAGTGATTGTAGCCAAACCAAGCACCGGTGCGGCCCATTCCGGTCGTCACTTCATTGACCAGTACCACTCCGCCCCGCTCCCTGACCGCCTTGGCGATGTTTCCTATCAGTGAGGCCGGCGGGAAGCGCACGAAACCGGATGCGCTTCCCGGCTCAAAGGCGAACGCTGAAACATCGTCTGGAATGGCCGCTATTTTCGGGCAGTCGGACCGGCAACTGTCCCTGTGCGAACACGCAGCACATTCGCGCCAGTCAAACTCGTACCAGCCATTACCCCGGTCGTTGGTCGCGCTGTACGAACCGAAGTATGCGTCATGCAGGCATAGAGTGATCGACCTGTTCGTGATGTGCCTGCAGATTTGCAGGGCGAGTTCAATGACCTCGCTGCCGGAAGACAGAAACAAGCATCGGCCGCCCTCGAATTGGGTGATCGAGAGCACGGAACGGCCAGCGGTTTCAACAATGTCACTCGAATAACAAAAACCGGTATGGGCGATGGAATCGGCTTGTCGGGCCATGGCGTCATTGACCCGAGGGTGCTTGTGACCCAGAGGAACGCACCACACGCCGGATTCAAGATCGAGATAGCGGTTTCCCCGGTCATCGACCACGTACGCCCCGTTGCTGTCTATGACATTGGGACACTTGAGCTCATGACCCGTGCAGTTGAGTATGCTGCTCATTGAGGAATCCTGTGACAAACCAGTAGCCCCGCCTGAAGAACGGTTTCCACAAAAAGGTACAATGCCTCAACGCGGTTGCAACTGTGGTGAAGTGACCACTGTTGGCACCACGGGCCACGCCGGGCGTCTTCATGATCTCCGCACGGCCCGGGCACAGGCCGGCCAGCCCCCTTGCGGATGTACATGCGTGGCAGCCGTCAGATTTTCCTTGTCTGCCACGGCTCTCGTCATCAATAGTTGCGGTGCGAGGTCATTATGGACAGAAACAAGATAGTCGGCTGGTTGGTCGTCCTCTACGGCGGCTGGTCTTTGTTGTCGGGCCTGGTGAGCAACGACATGAGCGGTCTGGCGTCGTTGGGCTACAATCCGGATGTGCCGCTGAGCTTCGGGCGGGCGCCTCTTCGCTTCATCATCGGCATGGCGATTTACGGGTTCCTCGTGTATGTCGGCTGCCGGATGATCGCCGGCAAGTCTAAGCTGGGCCGGTAGCTGAGCACCTCATGACAACCCTCAATTCTCGTCACCACGGGGCTTGTCCCACCGCTGTCCGGTTTGGCGATGATTGCTCCTTCCCCCAGAAAGGGGGAAGGTCGGGATGGGGGTTGATGGCGGTGCAATTCAGCAACGATTTCAATCTTTTGCACCGCCATCAATCCCCACCCTAGCCCTCCCCTTTTCTAGGGGAGGGAATGCCCGGGAGCCAACTCGGAATCAAGTCGGAGCCTTCTTGGTGCATGCAACTATCTGATACAATGGAATAAATGTACTCTAAATTGGACAGTAGTGGGCTTGTTCCGGTGAAGACGGTGTGTGGAGGTGCCGGCTGCAGAGTATGACAACCGCCACGCCATGGGGCGACGATGTCTAAGCCGAGGGGACGTTGCGGGGGGCCTTGAGCCTGCTTAGGCGGCGTTTGAGGACGTGGCTTGTGGCTGGGGGGCCGCCATGCCGAACTGGCCGGGCTGGCGCGGTGCCGGCTGGGCCTGCTGCTGCTGTTGGGCCTCGCTGGCGGTCTTGAGGTCGTTGTAGGCAGCGGTGATGCGCTGGAACATGGCCGAGACGTACTGCAGGACTTCCGGCGGGATTTCGCGGCCTGAGAAGTGGTCCGGGTGATAGCGCCTGGCCAGCGAGTGGTAGGCGTTCTGCACCTCGACCAGCGTTGCACCGGGCTTGATCCCGAGGACGGTGTGCGGGTTTGGCAACGCGTCTTCCTGCATGCGCTTCGACAACTGGTCGACCCTTATCGGCTTGATCGGCGCGATCGACGCGATGGTGGATTTTGCCAGCAGCATGACTTCGCCCGACGATTTGGCGAACTCCAGGAACGGCTCCGGCTTGTTGACCATGTCGGCCAGCCGGCCGGTCATGCCGCCGAACAGGTTGCCCTGAAGCTCAACCCCAACCGACAGGGTGATGACGACCGGTATGGCCTTGCGGTCCTCCTTGCCGGCGCTGGAATTGAACATGGGCTTTCCCGGGCAGGCCGGAGCGGGTCGGCGCGACACACTCCAGGGGTTATTGTTCGTACCGGCCGCACCAGGGATTGGACGACCGCAGGTTGAGCAACAAGATAGCCAGATATGACAAAGCGATAGTTAACAGGATTGCTCAAAGCCCATCGAAATGCCGCTGCGCTGAGAGCCTGGCCGAATAGTTCTGAGGTGGTTTGATTTTGCATCAATTGATCAATTTCAAGGGTTGTTCCGCAGCCAAGGGTGGTGCCCTTGGCGAGGAAGAACCCTTAGGAAGTGGGCAGTTTATGCAAAATCAAACCACCTCAGAACTATTCGGTCAGGCTCTGAGACCTCGGGCGGCCCATTCGCCGAACTTTTTTCGTTTTTTGCGCCGGAACGATACGATTGTCATTTTCAACGCTTTTTTGCTGGCCTATGTTGTCGTGCAAGGAACGGATTCACCCGGTGGGCCAAGCACATAGAGTCGACCGTCTGCATTGAGTTTGGTTTCCCGCGCATCGCGGGTATGAAAATTGTGAGTGTGGTCGCAGAAGTGCTTGAGGGGAGGCTTCGGTGAAATACATCCTTGGTCTGGTCATCGTGCTGTGCAGCTTCTGGATGATCAATTCCGGCTACCTCAAGCCCATGCTGCTGACCTTCGGCGTGCTGTCGGTGATCGTCGTTTGCATCCTGACGCTGCGCATCAACAGCCGCGACGGCGAAACCTTTCCGGTCATCTATCCAAGCCTTGGCATGCCCGGCTACATTCTTTGGATGATTGGCCAGGTCATCTCCGCCAACATCGATGTGATCAAGCGGGTCTGGGGCGGGCGCTCGGCCATCAGCCCAGTGATCATCCAGACCCCGTCGACGCAACGCACCGAGGCGGCGAAGGTGCTGTACGCCAACTCCATCACCATGACGCCGGGCACCATAACGCTCGCCGTGCGCGGCAATGTTCTGGAGGTCCATGCGCTCAGCCGCGAAGGCGCCGCGCAACTGCAGGAAGGCGAGATGGACCGCCGGGTGACCGCGCTGGAGGGCAACTGAGCGATGTTCCTTGCCGCCGCACTCGCCATCCTGTTCATCATGGCGCTGGCCCTGACCCGCGCCCTGCTCGGGCCGACGCTGTTCGACCGCATCCTGGCCGTCAACATGTTCGGCACCAAGACGGTACTGCTGATCGCGGTACTGAGTTTCGCTGCCGGCGATTCGTCCTATCTCGACATTGCCCTCGTCTACGTGCTGATCAACTTCATCGGCGTGCTCGCCGTGCTGAGGTTCTTCGAGTACGGCGACCCGGACACCCGGTGGTAGGGAGGGGCGGACCATGGCACTTGTTCTCGACATCGTAAGCTGGCTGCTGATCCTTGCCGGCGGCTTCGTCGGCGTAACCGGTGCGCTCGGCCTGTTCCGCTTTCCCGACTTCTATACCCGCATGCACGCCGCCAGCATGACCGACACGCTGACCGCCGGTCTGATCCTGGTCGGGCTGATGCTGCAGGCCACCTCAGTTCTGGCCGCGCTCAAGCTGGCGCTGATCTTCTTCATCATGGCCTATACCGGCCCGACCGCGGCGCATGTTCTGGCCAAGGCTGCCCGCACCGTGAAACTGAAACCCTATCTCGACGGCAACGGAGACCCATCATAGACAGTGTAGTCGACATAGCTTTGCTGGCCATGCTTCTGGTGACGGCGCTGAGCGCGGTGTTTGTCCGCGACCTGTTCGCCGTAATTATGATATTTGGTATTTACAGCCTTGTTTCAGCGGGATTTTTCCTTACGCTCGATGCGCCTGACGTGGCCCTGACCGAGGCCGCGATCGGGGCCGGCGTCGCACCCTTGCTGATGCTCGCCACCCTGGCGCTGACCCGCGGGGACGCCAACCGCCAGCCGAGCGCCAAGAAGCCCATCCACACCGCGCTGCTGCCGGTTGTCGTCGTCACCCTGACCGGCGCCGCCCTGGTCTATGCCACCTTCGACATGCCGTATTTCGGCGATCCCTCCGGCCCGGCCCACAACCATGTCGCGCCGCGCTACCTGCAGGTCTCCGGAACCGAAATCGGCATTCCCAACGTCGTCACTTCGGTGCTGGCCAGCTACCGCGGCTTCGATACCCTGGGCGAGGTGTTCGTGATCTTCACCGCCGAAATCGGCGTCCTGTCGCTGCTCGGCTTTCTCGCCGACGGCTCGGGCCGCCAGTACTGGCAGTTCCAGGACACCGCCAACCTGCGCCGCCACAACATCCTGCACGTCGTCTCCAAGGCCCTCATTCCGGTCATCCTGATCTATGCCTTCTACGTCCAGTTCCACGGCGACTACAGCCCCGGCGGCGGCTTCCAGGCCGGTGTGCTGTTCGCTGCCGGCTTCATCCTCTATGCCATGATTTTCGGCCTGCAGGCCGCCTACAAAGTGGTCAGCCCGACGGCGCTCTACTGGGCCATGGCGATCGGCGTTCTGCTCTATGGCGGCACCGGCGTCGCCTCGCTGCTGCTCGGCGGCAAGTACCTGGACTACAACGTCTTGGGCGGCGATGCCGTGCACGGCCAGCACAACGGCATCCTTCTGGTCGAGCTCGGCGTCGGCATCTGCGTCGCCTCGGTGATGATGTCGATCTTCTTCAAGTTCTCCGGGCGCACCGCGCATTTCTACGACGACCGCAAGGAGATCGGGAAATGAGCACGGTGCTGGGGCTGTACAACTACTGGATCGTGATCGCGCTGATGATGATCGGCTTTTATGTCGTCATCGCCGCCTCCAACCTGATCAAGAAGATCATCGGGCTCAACATCTTCCAGACTTCGGTGTTCATTCTCTACATCTCCATCGGCAAGAGGTGGGGAGGTGCCGCGCCGATCCTTGAGGACGGTGTCGAGGTCTACGCCAACCCGCTGCCGCACGTGCTGATCCTGACCGCCATCGTCGTCGGTGTCGCCACCACGGCCCTCGGCCTTTCGCTGATCGTGCGCATCAAGGAGGCCTATGGCAGCATCGAGGAGGACGACATCGCCAAGAAGGACGGCTCGCTATGATCGAAGCGCTGTCCGCCAACCTGCCGGCCCTTCAGGTGATTGTGCCGCTGCTGTCGGCCCCGTTGTGCTTTCTGCTGCGCAAGCCGGCGCTTGCCTGGCTGTTCACCTTCATCGTCTCCCTGGCCACGTTCGCTATTGCCGTTGCCCTGTTCCAGCAGGCTTCCGGCGGCGAGCAGATCGCCTATCACATGGGCGACTGGGAACCGCCGTGGGGCATCGAGTACCGCATCGACCGGCTGAACGCGCTGGTCCTGCTGCTGGTCTCCGGCCTGGCCGCGTTGGCCGTTGCCTACGCCCGCGCCAGCGTCGCCGAGGAGGTGTCCCGGGACCGGCAGGTGCTGTTCTACACCGCCTTCCTGCTGTGCCTGGCCGGCCTGCTCGGCATCACCATCACCGGCGATGCCTTCAACGTGTTCGTGTTCCTGGAAATCTCCTCGCTGTCGACCTACACCCTGATCAGCTTCGGCCGCGACCGCCGGGCGCTGACCTCGGCCTTCCAGTACCTGATCATGGGCACCATCGGCGCCACCATGCTGCTGATCGGCATCGGCCTGATCTACATGATGACCGGCACGCTCAACATGGCCGACCTGGCCGAACGCCTGCCGGCGGTGTCCGACACCAAGACGGTGCGCGCCGCCTTCGCCTTCGTGGTCATCGGCCTTTCCATCAAGCTGGCGCTGTTTCCGGTGCACATCTGGCTGCCCAACGCCTACGGCTTTGCCCCTTCGGTGCTGACCGTGTTTCTCGCCGGCACCGCCACCAAGGTGGCGCTCTATGCGCTGATCCGCTTCGTGTTCACCATCTTCGGCACCGACTTCGCCTTCGGTCAGATGCCGCTGCAGTACATCCTGTTGACCATGGCCGTGCTGGCGGTGTTCTCCGGCTCGCTCTATGCCATCTTCCAGCCCAGCGTGAAGCATGCGCTGGCCTATTCGAGCGTCGCCCAGATCGGCTACATGGTGATCGGCGTCGGCCTGTTTTCGGTTGCCGGACTGGCTGCCGGCGTGATGCACCTGTTCAACCACGCCATCATGAAGGGCTGCCTGTTCATGGCCGTCGGCTGCGTCTACCTGCGCACCGGCGGCGTCACGATCGAGGCCTTCAGGGGGCTCGGCAGGACCATGCCATGGACCATGGCGGCCTTCGTGATCGGCGGCCTGGGGCTGATCGGCATGCCGCTCACTTCCGGCTTCATCTCCAAATGGTACCTGGTGCTGGCAGCGCTCGACCACGGCTGGGGCGGGGCAGTGATCGTCGCCACCGTGATGGCCGGATCGCTGCTCGCCGTCGCCTATATCTGGCGTGTCGTCGAGGCGGCTTACTTCCAGCCGCCGGAGGGCGACGCCCCGAGCGAGGCGCCGCTCGGCCTGCTGGTGCCGACCTGGATCCTGGCGCTGGCGACGATCTACTTCGGCATCGACACGCAACTGCCAGTGGCCGCGTCGTTCGGCGCCGCTGAGCAACTGATGGGAGGCACGCCGTAATCATGTCTCCGCAAACCTGGATGCTGATCGCCGTGCTGCTGCCCATCGTCGGGGCGGCGCTGGTCGGCCTGACCGGACGCTCGCCCGACCTGCGCGAGGTCGTATCACTGTTCACCGGCGCGCTGACCTTCCTGGTCGTGCTGCAGCTGCTGCCGGGCGTGCTCGACGGCGATAGGCCGGAGCTGGTGCTGGCCGAAATGCTGCCCGGCATGACCATCGCCTTCAAGCTCGAACCGCTCGGCATGCTGTTCGCGCTGATCGCCAGCTTCCTGTGGATCGTCACCACGACCTATTCGATCGGCTACATGCGCGGCGCCAAGGAGAAGAACCAGACCCGGTTCTATTTCTACTTCGCGCTTGCGGTGTCTTTCACCATCGGTGTCGCGTTCGCCGGCAACCTGCTGACGCTGTTCGTGTTTTACGAAGCGCTGACGATGTCGACCTATCCGCTGGTCGCCCATAAGGGCAACGACGACGCCCGCCGCGGCGCCCGCGTCTATCTCGGCATCCTCCTGACCACCTCGATCGCCTTTTTCCTGCCGGCGGTGATCTGGACCTACTACAGCGCCGGAACCCTCGATTTCGTGCCCGGCGGCATCCTCAACGGCAAGGCGGCACCGTTCGCCGCCGGCTTCCTGCTGCTGTTGTTCTTCTTCGGCGTCGGCAAGGCGGCGCTGATGCCATTCCACCGCTGGCTGCCGTCGGCCATGGTGGCACCGACCCCGGTCAGCGCGCTGCTGCATGCCGTGGCCGTCGTCAAGGCCGGCGTATTCTCGCTGCTCAAGATCGCCGTCTACATCTTCGGCGCCGATCTGATGGCCGGCCTGGAGGCACGCGAGTTCCTGCTCTACGTCGCCGGCGCCAGCATCCTGCTCGCCTCCCTGGTCGCCATGACCAAGGACAACCTGAAAGCCCGGCTGGCCTATTCGACGGTCTCGCAACTCGGCTACGTGACGCTTGGCGCGCTGCTTGCTGTTTCGGCCGGCTGGGCCGGTGCTGGCATGCACATCGCCATGCATGCCTTCGGCAAGATCACCCTGTTCTTCTGCGCCGGTGCGATCTATGTGGCCACCAAGAAGACCGAGATCAGCGATATGCGCGGCCTCGGCCGGGCCATGCCGTTCACCTTCGCCGCGTTCTTTATCGGTGCGCTCAGCATCATCGGCCTGCCGCCGGCCGGCGGCACCTGGAGCAAGTGGTACCTGATGCTCGGCTCGCTGGACTCGGGCCACGCCATACTGATGGGTGTGCTGATGCTGTCGTCGCTGCTCAACATCGCCTACCTGTTGCCGCTGCCGGTCCGCGGCTTCTTCAGTCCGCCCGAGGCGGGCGCGGGGCCAACCGGCATCCGCGAAGCACCGATGTTCTGCGTTGTGCCGCTGTGTTTTACGGCCTTTGCCTGCCTGGTGCTGTTCGTCTTTGCCGGCGAGGTCTATGACCTGATGGCGCCGCTGGCCAATTTCAGCCTGACCGAGGGAGGGGCATCATGAACCCGCTCGCGCGCCTGTTCGCCTGGAGTGACGACAAACGCAATGTCGACCGGCTGGTCTGGGGGCTGGGGATAGTGTGCCTGCTGCTGGCGCTCGCCGACTTCTTCTATCACAAGCACGTTCACTACGACATCGAGAACGTTCCCGGCATCTTCGGCTTCGTCGGCTTCGTGGTGTATTCGGTCATCGTCATGCTCGCCAAGGGCCTGCGGGTGATCATCAAGCGCCCGGAGGACTATTACGCGCCCAACGCGGTCGACGTTGAAAACGAAAAGGGCGCAGGCACGGCGGAGGAGCACAATGCCTGAGATCCTCACGCCCGCCTTCGTCTACCTGATCGGTGCACTGATCACCCCGCTGCTGCCGCAAGGCCCGGTGCGCGGCCTGTTCCTGCTGGCCGTACCACTTGTCGGTCTGGCGACCTTCATCGGCCTCGATTTCGGCAATTACGGCCAGGTGCCGCTGCTCGGCTATACCCTCGGCCTGTTCCGGCTCGATGCGCTGAGCTACGTGTTCGGACTGATCTTCTCGCTCGCCGGCTTCCTGTCGCTGCTCTATGCCTGGCACGTGCGCGACACCACCCAGCAGATCGCCAGTCTGCTCTATGCCGGTGCCGGTATCGGCGCGGTGTTCGCCGCCGACCTGATCACCCTGTTCATCTACTGGGAGCTGACGGCGGTCACCTCGGTGTTCCTGATCTGGGCCCGCAAGACCGAAGGGGCGTTTCACACCGGCCTGCGCTATCTCATCATCCAGGTCGGCTCCGGCGTCGTCCTGCTGGCCGGCGTGATCTTCTACTATCACGAAACCGGATCGCTGGCCTTCGAGGCCATGACGCTGGCGAGCACCGGCACGCTGCTGATCTTCCTCGCCTTCGGCGTAAAGTGCGCCTTTCCGCTGTTGCACAACTGGCTGCAGGACGCCTATCCCGCCGCCACCATCACCGGCACGGTGGTGCTGTCGGCCTTCACCACCAAGCTGGCGGTCTACGCCCTGGCGCGCGGGTTCGCCGGCACCGAAATCCTGATCTACATCGGCGCTGTGATGACGCTGTTTCCGGTGTTCTTCGCGGCGATCGAGAACAACCTGCGACGGGTGCTGGCCTACAGCCTCAACAACCAGCTCGGCTTCATGGTCGTCGGCATCGGCGTCGGCACGCCGCTGGCGCTGAACGGCACTGTGGCCCATGCCTTCTGCCACATTCTCTACAAGGCGCTCTTGTTCATGAGCGTCGGCGCCGTGATGTACCGCACCGGCACCGCCAAGGCATCCGAGCTTGGCGGGCTCTACAAGTCGATGCCGCTGACCATGGTGTTCTGCGTCGTCGGCGCGGCGTCGATTTCAGCCTTTCCGCTGTTCTCCGGCTTCGTGTCGAAGAGCCTGATCCTGTCCGGCAGCGCCGATGCCGGTCACTGGCTTGTGTGGGGTGTGCTGGTCATCGCCTCGGTCGGCGTGCTGGAGCATTCGGGCATCAAGATTCCGTACTTCACCTTCTTTGCCCATGACGGCGGCCACCGGGTCGAAGAAGCCCCGACGCATATGCTGCTGGCCATGGGGCTGACGGCCTTCCTGTGCGTCGGCATCGGGGTATTTCCGGCACCGCTCTATGCCATTCTGCCCTATGGCGCCAGTTACGATCCCTACACGCTGACCCATGTGGTGACCCAGCTTCAGTTGCTACTGTTCGCCATGCTGGCGTTCTGCGTGCTGATCCGCAAGGGACTGTACCCGGCGGAAATCCGCGCCGTGAACATCGACTTCGACTGGCTGTACCGCAAGCTGCTGCCCGGCGTCATCCGCTCCGGTGCGGCGACGCTGAAGCCGCTGTTCGACAGCGTGCTCGGAAAGCCCGGACATGCCTTGCAGGACCGCACCATGCACCACCTGCAGGACGCCTACAGCCGCCCGCACGGCGTGCTGATCCGCGACTGGCCGATCGGCAGCATGGTGCTTTGGGTGGCGCTGCTGCTCTGCTTCTACCTGGTGCTGTATTATATTGTGTGATGCGGTGTTGCAGGATCATTGCTCCTTCCCCCAGAAAGGGGGAAGGTTGGGATGGGGGTTGACGGCTGGGCCATACGCTGGAGCTTTGCAGGTTGCACCGCCATCAATCCCCACCCTAACCCTCCCCTTTTCTAGGGGAGGGGACCCTTGGGCTGCTGGTTACGCAGGTTGCGTGGCGGCGTCCAGTTCTTCGCTGACTTCCAGCCAGGCGTGTTCGGCAGTGTCGAGCTGATCCGCCAGCCTGGCGCGCAGGCGGGCGAAGTCGTGTGCTTTCTTTGGGTCCTCGGAATAGAGTGCGCTGTCGGCCAGCGCGGCGTCGAGGACGGCGATCTTTTCCTGCAGGGAGACGATCTCGGTGGTCAAGCCGTCGCGGCGTTTTCGCAATGATTGCAGGTTGATACGCCGCGATGCTCGCCCGGCTGACTCTTTTTGTGAAGGCTTTGAATCGTTTTGTGAAGCGCTTGAATCGGTTTGTGAGGCGACGCCGGCCCTGTTCGCCTTGCGCGCCTGGCGGGCCCGCGACAGGATGAGCTGGGTGTAGCTGTCGATATCGCCGTCATAGGGCGCCACCGTGCCCTCATCGACCAGCCACAGGCGGTCAGCCGAGGCCTCGACCAGATGGCGGTCGTGGCTGATCAGGATCACCGCGCCTTCATAGTCATTGAGCGCCAGCACCAGCGCCTGGCGGGCATCGACGTCGAGATGGTTGGTCGGCTCGTCGAGCACCAGGATGTGCGGCCCGTGGAAGGTGGCGAGCGCGAACAGCAGCCGGGCCTTCTCACCGCCCGACAGCTTGGCCGACTTGCTGTCGGCGAGCTGGACGCCGAACCCGTAAACCCCGAGCCGGGCCCGGCGCTGGGCCTCCGTCGCCTCGGGCATCAGCTTGCGGAAGTAGTCGTGCGGCGTCCAGTCGGGGTTCAGCTCGTCGAGCTGGTGCTGGGCGAAATAGCCGACCTCGAGCCGTTTGTGGTGGCGCATGGCGCCGCTGAGCGGCGCCAGCCGGCCGCACAGCAGCTTGGCAAACGTCGACTTGCCGTTGCCATTGGCGCCCAAGAGGGCGATGCGGTCGTCGCCGTCGATCCTGAGATCGATGCCTCGCAGCACCGGCTTGCCGTCATAGCCGACGCTGACGTCCTCGAACCGCACCAGCGGCGGGTTGAGCGGCTTTTGCGGGTTGGCGAACACGAACGCCGCCACCCGCTCGTCGATCATCTCGGCGATGGGCTCCATCTTTTCCAGCGCCTTGAGCCGGCTCTGCGCCTGGCGCGCCTTGGAGGCCTTGTAACGGAACCGCTCGACGAAGGCTTCCATGTGGCGCCGGGCGTCGTCCTGCTTCTTCTTGGCCTTGAGCTGCAGGGCCTGCTTCTCGCGGCGCTGGCGCTCGAAATTGTCGTAGTTGCCCTGGTAGAGCGTCAGCTTGCCCTGATGCAGATGCAGGATCGCATCGACGGCCAGATTGAGCACGTCGCGGTCATGGCTGACGATGATCACCGTGCGCCGGTAGCTGCGCAGATAGTTCTGCAGCCAGATGACGCCTTCCAGGTCGAGGTAATTGGTCGGCTCATCGAGCAGCAGCACGTCCGGCGCGGCAAACAGCGCCGCGGCCAGCGCCACCCGCATGCGCCAGCCGCCAGACAGGGCGGCGCAGGGGCCGGCCTGCTGCGCTTCGCTGAAGCCGAGGCCGGCCAGGATGGTGGCGGCGCGTGCCGGGGCCGAATGGGCATCGATGTCGGCCAGCCGGGTCTGGATGTCGGCGATGCGGTGCGGATCGTCAGCAATCTCGGCCTCGGCAAGCAGACCGGCGCGCTCCAGGTCCGCCGCCAGAACGGTGTCGATGAGCGAGGTCTCGCCGCCCGGCGCCTCCTGGGCCACGGTGCCGATGCGGGCATTGCGCGGCACCGACACCGAACCGCTTTCGGCATGCCATTCGCCGAGGATCAGCTTGAGCAGCGTCGACTTGCCGGCGCCGTTGCGCCCGACCAGCCCGACCTTGTGCCCGTCCGGCAGCGCGGCGGTCGCCTGGTCGATGAGCAGGCGGCCCTCGATGCGGAAGGTGAGATTGTTGATATGCAACATGGTTGCGGGGTGTACAGGAGCCGGGCAGGCAAGAAAAGCGGTGTCTTGAACATGAACGCCGGGTTCATGCCGCATTCATGTCGTATCGGCAATAAACCGTGAGATGTGGGTATTGCAGCAGCAGAGGAACAAGCTGCAGACACCTGAATTCCGTCCCGGGGGCCGGGACGCCAACGCGAACCGATGGAGTCTGTTCATGAAACGCAGTCTACGTGTCTTCACCCTTGGCCTGTTGCTTGGCACCGCGCCAATGCTGTTGCCGCAGTTTTCACCCGTCACCCCGGCTATGGCCCAGTCCGGGCTGGAGCTGAACCGCAGCGTCGAATGGTACAAGGCCCGGGTCGGCGATATGGACCGCAGGACCCTGCGCGCCTATATTGATGCGCTCAAGGCCAACCGCACGGCCGAAAACCGCCGGCTGACCCGTGCCAAGATCGACGTGTTCCGCGACGAACTGCAGCGCCGCAAGGCCGAGCGCCTGAAGAAGAAGGCCGAACGCCAGAAACAGAAGCTGGAGAACAAGCGCCAGAAGGCCGAGGACAAGCAGCAGGCGCGCAAGAAACGACAGCAGGACAAGAACCTCTCCGCTGCCGAGCGCACCGCGCGCAGCCATTTGCAGCGCGCCCGCCAGGACGGCAATCCGACCCTCCAGGCACTCAATCTGCGTATTTCACGCACCCAGGACATGCTGCAATGGCAGGACGTGCAGCGCGACACCCGGAACCAGCTTGAAGCTCTGTTGCGCGAGGACAAGCGCGTATACCGCGCCACCACCGGGCGCGATTACAGATCCGGCCAGACCATCGGTCAGGATCAGCAGCAGAACTGGACCAACCAGCAAAATCAGCAGCGCCAGCAGACCCAGCAAACAGGAC